>NZ_JBQSXI010000001.1:0-270000 GCF_052378035.1 Pseudoalteromonas sp. AOP31-A2-14
GTGTATCTGTCGGTTTGGCAAAGTTGTTTATATGTATTGCAAGATGAACTGCCGTCGCAGCAGTTCAGTATGTGGGTTAGACCATTACAAGCAGAAAGTACCGAAGACACCCTAACTATTTATGCACCAAATCGTTTTGTACTGGATTGGGTTAGAGAAAAATATCTCAATCGTATTAACGAATTATTAGTAGAAATTTGTAAAGATGAAGCCCCTGAGTTACGTTTTGATGTAGGCAGCAAACCTATTTTAAATCAGCCGATGGTAAATTCTCCAGTAGCGACAGAGCACACCAGTGCTGCGCCAGTTGCTGCCACTGCCAAGCAGCCAGTTAGACAAGCAAAGCCTGTAGTTGAGCCTGCACCTAAATCTGGGTATAAATCCAATATTAAAGAAAATTATACTTTTGATAGCTTTGTTGAAGGTAAATCAAACCAACTAGCTAAAGCTGCGGCGACCCAAGTTGCTGATAATCCAGGTTCTGCCTTTAATCCGGTATTTATTTACGGTGGTACAGGCCTTGGTAAAACGCACTTATTACATGCGGTAGGCAATGGCATTATGGCAAATAAGCCTGATGCAAAAATAGTTTACATGCATTCAGAACGCTTTGTACAAGATATGGTAAAAGCACTGCAGAATAACGCGATTGAAGAGTTTAAGCGTTATTACCGTAGTGTTGATGCATTAATGATTGATGACATTCAATTTTTTGCTAATAAAGAACGTTCTCAAGAAGAGTTTTTTCATACTTTCAATGCGCTACTTGAAGGTAACCAACAAATTATATTAACTTCTGATCGCTACCCTAAAGAAATTAAAGGGGTAGAAGACCGCCTTAAGTCGCGGTTTGGTTGGGGGTTAACTATCGCTATTGAGCCGCCAGAACTTGAAACGCGCGTCGCCATCTTGATGAAGAAAGCCCAGCAAAGTAAAATTAATTTACCGCACGAAGTGGCCTTTTTTATTGCCAAAAAATTACGTTCAAATGTACGTGAATTAGAAGGTGCGCTCAACCGTGTAATTGCTAACGCTAACTTTACAGGTCGTCCAATATCTATTGATTTTGTAAAAGAAGCGCTACGTGATTTACTGGCATTGCAAGACAAGTTAGTCACCATTGATAATATCCAACGTACCGTAGCTGAATATTATCGAATTCGTGTGTCAGACTTACTTTCTAAGCGCCGCAGTCGCTCTATAGCAAGGCCACGCCAAGTTGCTATGGCATTATCTAAAGAGTTGACTAACCATAGCTTACCAGAGATTGGCGATGCTTTTGGTGGACGTGACCACACCACTGTATTGCACGCTTGTCGAAAAGTTAAATCACTGCGTGATGAGAGTCACGAAGTGAAAGAAGATTACCAAAACCTAATAAGAACATTGTCATCTTAGGGCTGACTTTATTATGCAAATAACAATATCAAGAGATCAATTTTTAAAACCTTTAGTGCAAGTATCGGGTGCTATTGAGCGCAAACATACTTTGCCTATTTTATCTAACGTATTGTTAGAAGTTGAAAACGGGCAGCTCTCAATGACTGGAACCGATCTCGAAATAGAGCTGGTTGCCAGTGTTTTTGTAGGGGATGATGTTGATGATACTAAACTGACATTACCAGCCAAAAAACTGCTCGATATTTGTAAAAGCCTGCCTGATGGCTCAGAGCTAACGCTCACCAGTCAAGATCATCAGTTATTATTAACCAGTGGTAAAAGTCGTTTTTCATTAACTACTTTGGCCGCAGCTGACTTTCCTAATCTTGAAGAGTGGGATGGCGAAGTCGAGTTTCAATTAACTCGCTTAGAGTTACGTAAACTTTTAGAAAGTACTCATTTTTCTATGGCGAACCAAGATGTTCGTTATTACTTAAATGGTATGTCGTTTGAAGTTGATAATGCTGATATAAAAACAGTGGCTACCGATGGACATCGCCTTGCGATTGCACAAAAAGAATTACCGCAATCATTAAATACTCAGCGCCAACTTATTATTCCACGTAAAGGCGTGCAAGAAATCATGCGTTTAATGGTGGCTGACGATGAGCTCGTAACCATTCAATTTGGTGCTAATCATATTCGTATTATTGATGTAGAATTTACTTTTACCAGTAAGTTGGTTGATGGTCGTTTTCCTGACTATCGCCGCGTATTACCTCGTGGTGGCGACAAAGTTATTACCGCAAACAGAGAGTGGTTACGTAGCGCTTTTCAACGTGTTTCTATTTTATCTAACGAAAAGTTTCGTGGTGTGCGCTTAAACTTGTCTGAAGGGTTATTGAAAATAACAGCCAACAATCCTGAACAAGAACAAGCCGAAGAAGTAGTTGAAGTAATGTACCAAGGTGACGATTTAGAAATTGGCTTTAATGTTTCCTACGTACTCGATGTATTAAACACACTCAAAACTGAAGATGTATTATTTACGCTTGCCGATTCAAATAGTAGTGCGCTAATAGAAGGTGGTGGTGACGAAGAAGCCATGTACGTTGTTATGCCAATGCGCCTATAAGATACTATGAGTTTAAGTCATTTAAGCCTCAATAATTTTAGAAATATTGAGGCTTTGACGCTAGAACCAATCAACGGCGTCAATGTTATATATGGTGATAACGGCTGTGGCAAAACCAGTTTACTCGAAGCCATTTATTACCTTTCTCATGGCAAGTCTTTTCGAACTGCTAAGCACAAAAGCATTATAGCGCATCAACATGATAAATTTACTATTCATGGCCGCAAGGTACTGCATGATTTATCGGTTCCGATCGGTATCAGTAAATGTGTATCCGGTGAAACAAATTTAAAAATTCAAGGTAAAGCATGCCGACGTATTTCTGAGCTAGCACAATTAATGCCGGTGCAAGTTATTACACCAGAAAGCTATTCGTTATTTTTTGGTGGGCCTAAAGAGCGTCGTAAATTTTTAGATTTAGGATTGTTCCACGTGGAACATGACTTTTTCTTTTTGTGGCAATCGTTCAATAAAGTCCTCAAGCAACGTAATGCGTTGTTAAAAACTAAACCTCGTAATTATTTCGAGCAAATAAAGTTTTGGGATAAAGAATTTGTTAGACTATCAGAACAAATAAATAGTTTAAGAATTGCGTATATAAGTAGGTTTAAGCAGCAGTTTTTTGATAAAATGTGTGCAGACTTAGCGCTTATAAGCGATTTAGAAATTAATTTTTATGCGGGCTGGAAAGACGGTGATTCATTAGCCAACAGCTTAGAGCAAAGCTTTGACCGTGATGCACGGCAAGGCTTTACCAGTAAAGGCCCACATAAAGCAGATTTTAGTTTTAGTGTTTCTGGCAACAGTGTCGAAAATACGTTTTCACGCGGTCAATTGAAGTTACTGTTGTATGCGTTAAAAGTAACGCAAAATAGCTTAATTGAGTCAGAAACAGAAAAGCAATCTATATTGCTAATAGATGATTTACCTTCAGAGTTAGGTGAAGATACAAAAGAGAAAGTAGGTCAGCTTTTAGCTCACTCCCGTTCTCAGTTATTTATATCTTCTATTTTAACTGAAAGTATTTCTGCTGTGGTGGAACCCATGCAACGAGAGTTGCAAATGTTCCACGTGAAACATGGCAACCTAATAACAAGATAAGTAGGATTAACCATGTCTGAGAATTACGATTCGTCGAGCATTAAAGTACTTAAAGGATTAGACGCAGTAAGAAAGCGTCCAGGAATGTATATAGGCGACACTGATGATGGCACAGGCTTGCACCACATGGTGTTTGAGGTCGTTGATAACTCAATCGATGAAGCTTTAGCTGGCCATTGCGATGATATCTTTGTAACTATTCACTTAGATGGTTCTGTCTCTGTTCGAGATAATGGTCGTGGTATTCCTACCTCAATCCATGAAGAAGAAGGTGTTTCAGCTGCCGAAGTTATTATGACAGTACTTCACGCTGGTGGTAAGTTTGACGATAACTCTTATAAAGTATCGGGTGGTCTTCATGGTGTTGGTGTTTCGGTAGTAAATGCACTTTCTGAAAAGCTCAAGCTAACTATCCGTCGCCAAGGTAAACTATATCAACAAAGCTATAGTATGGGTGTACCCGATGCACCTTTAGCTGAAATAGGTGAGTCTGATACAACAGGAACCGAGTTACGTTTTTGGCCAAGTGATGAAACCTTTACTAACTTAGACTTCCATTACGATATTTTGGCTAAACGTTTACGTGAATTATCATTCCTGAATTCAGGTGTGAGTATTATTCTAAATGATGAACGTGAAGAAAATAAAACTGACCACTTCAAATATATTGGTGGCATTCAAGCGTTTGTCGAATACTTAAATCGTAACAAAACACCTATTCATAAAGGGGTATTTCATTTTACTCACGAACGTGAAGAAGATGGGATTAGCGTTGAAGTATCAATGCAGTGGAATGATGCATACCAAGAAAATATCTACTGTTTCACTAATAATATTCCACAACGCGATGGCGGTACTCACTTAGCTGGTTTTAGATCTGCGTTAACACGTACGCTAAATAGCTATATGGAAAAAGAAGGCTTTAACAAAAAAGCAAAAACAACCAGTAATGCAACAGGCGACGATGCACGCGAAGGCTTAACTGCGGTTGTGAGTGTTAAAGTTCCTGATCCTAAATTCTCATCACAAACAAAAGACAAGCTTGTTTCAAGTGAAGTTAAATCGGCGGTTGAACAAGCAATGGCTGAGAAGTTTTCTGAGTTTTTGCTAGAACACCCAATGGATGCCAAAATAGTTGTTGGTAAAATAATTGATGCTTCACGTGCTAGAGAAGCAGCTCGTAAAGCGCGTGAAATGACACGCCGTAAAGGGGCTATGGACTTAGCAGGGCTACCTGGTAAGTTAGCTGATTGCCAAGAAAAAGACCCAGCCCAATCTGAATTATATATAGTGGAGGGTGACTCAGCTGGCGGTTCAGCCAAGCAGGGTCGTAATCGTAAAAACCAAGCTATCTTGCCACTCAAAGGTAAAATTCTTAACGTTGAAAAAGCACGGTTTGATAAAATGCTTTCTTCACAAGAAGTTGCGACTCTTATCACTGCATTAGGTTGTGGTATTGGCCGAGATGAATATAATCCAGAAAAACTGCGTTACCACCGTATTATCATCATGACTGATGCCGACGTGGATGGCTCTCATATTCGTACGCTATTATTGACTTTCTTTTATCGTCAAATGCCTGAGATTGTTGAACGTGGCTATATTTATATTGCACAGCCACCGCTTTATAAAGTAAAAAAAGGTAAGCAGGAACGTTATATTAAAGATGACCCTGCACTTGTCGATTATCTAACTTCACTAGCATTAAATAATGCTGCGTTATACACCAGTGCTGATGCTTCAGCAATGGAAGGTGAAGCGCTTGAAAGTGTAGTACACGATTACCAAAATACAGTTAAAGTTATCGAACGCTTAAAACGTAAATACCCTAACTCTGTAATGGAACGCTTAATTTATCAAAGCGAGCTAACGGAAGCGGATTTAGCTGATGAAGAAAAAGTAATTGCATGGACTAAAGAGTTGGTTGATGACTTAGTTGCTCGTGATGAAGATGCGACTATTTTCCATGCTGGTACAGAGTATGACAGCGAGCGTAACTTGTATTATCCGGTTGTGAATATCCGACAGCACGGTGTGGATAAAGCGCATATACTTAACCATGACTTTATTACCTCTCGTGATTACAAACGTATAGCGGCTACGGGTGTTAACATAGCTAACATCCTAAAAGAAGGTGCTTATGTACAGCGTGGAGAGAAAACATTAGCTGTTGATAACTTTGTGGATGCTTTAGAATGGCTTATCGCAGAATCTAAGCGTGGGCTTTACATACAACGCTATAAAGGGTTGGGTGAAATGAACCCAAGTCAGCTATGGGAAACTACTATGGACCCGTCAGCGCGTCGCATGCTTAAGGTAACAATTGAAGATGCTGTTGCCGCTGACCAATTGTTTGCCACCTTAATGGGTGACCAAGTTGAGCCGCGTCGTGAGTTTATTGAAACTAACGCGCTACGTGTTGTGAATCTAGACGTTTAATAAATTACAGCATTTATTTTAAAAGGAGCCTAAGGCTCCTTTTTTATTGCCTGCAATTGCACAAACTGCTTAAAACCTTACTGCACACAAGGTATACTGAAAGCAATTTTTAGACTAAACGCACCAGACTATAAGCCAAATATGCAAAAATATGACGTTAAAACCTTTCAAGGTTTGATCCTGGCTTTACAGGACTATTGGGCACAGCAAGGCTGTGTTATTGCTCAACCACTGGATATGGAAGTGGGAGCAGGGACATTTCATCCATTAACTTTTTTAAAATCGATTGGCCCAGAACCAATGTCGAGCGCCTATGTACAGCCGTGTCGGCGTCCAACGGATGGTCGTTATGGTGAAAACCCAAACCGTTTACAGCATTATTATCAATTCCAAGTCGTGTTAAAGCCTTCTCCAGATAATATTCAAGAGCTTTACTTAGGCTCTTTAGCCGCTGTCGGTATTGATACTCTCACTGACGAAGTGCGCTTTGTTGAAGATAACTGGGAATCGCCTACGCTAGGTGCTTGGGGTCTGGGTTGGGAAATTTGGTTAAACGGTATGGAAGTAACTCAGTTTACCTACTTTCAACAAGTGGGCGGTCTTGAGTGCTCACCAGTCACTGGTGAAATTACTTACGGTTTAGAGCGCCTAGCTATGTATATTCAAGGCGTTGATAGTATATACGACCTAGTGTGGGCAGATGGTCCAATGGGACGTGTTACTTACGGTGACGTCTTTCATCAAAATGAAGTTGAACAATCAACTTATAACTTTGAACATGCCAATGTTGATGTGTTTTTTAAGCAGTTTGATGATTGTGAAAATCAAAGCCAAAAACTGATTGAAGCCAATTTACCGCTTCCGGCCTATGAACAAGTAATGAAGGCATCACATGCGTTTAATTTACTTGATGCTCGTCACGCTATTTCAGTGACAGAACGCCAGCGTTATATTTTACGTGTTCGTGCGTTATCTAAAGCATGTGCACAAAGTTATTATGATGCACGTGAAGCGCTCGGTTTTCCGCTTTGTAAGGATTAAGCATGTCAGCACAAAATTTATTAGTAGAAATTGGCACCGAAGAGTTGCCACCCAAATCGCTGCGTAAATTAGCCGAAGCATTTGCCGCTAATTTAACCGCAGAACTTGCAAGTCTAGAGCTGGCTCATCAAGGGGTAAGCTGGTATGCATCACCTCGTCGTTTAGGTTTACAAGTTACCGCACTTGAAGCAAAACAAGGCGATAAAGAAGTTGAAAAGCGCGGCCCAGCAACTAAAGCTGCATTTGACGCAGACGGCAACCCAACTAAAGCTGCAATGGGGTGGGCTCGAGGTTGCGGTATAGACGTTAGTGAAGCACAAACGCTTGAAACAGATAAAGGCGCGTGGTTATTACATATCGCTAAAGTGGCGGGTAAAGACACCACAGCATTGATGACCGATGTAGTTAATAAAGCGCTTGCTAAATTACCTATTCCTAAGCCGATGCGTTGGGGCGCGAATAAAACGCAATTTATTCGCCCTGTGCATACAGCCACTATTTTATTTGGCGATCAGTTAATTGAAGGTGAGGTGTTAGGCAAAGCGGTAAGTAATCAACTACAAGGCCATCGCTTTCATCACCCAGAAAAGATCAGTATTAACCATGCTGATGATGTGTTTGAAGTACTTAAATCGGCTCATGTTGTTGCTGATTACGAGCAGCGTAAAGCGAAAATACGTGAGCAAATTGAAGCTGCTGCACAAGCGGTGAACGCACAAATTGCCATGGATGAAGATTTACTTGAAGAAGTAACTTCATTGGTTGAATGGCCAGTTACTTTAACGGCCACGTTTGAAGAAGCGTTTTTAGATGTACCCGCTGAAGCGCTAATTTACACCATGAAAGACGATCAAAAATATTTCCCGCTACTTGATCAAAATGGCAAGTTACTTAATAAGTTCCTATTTGTTTCTAACATTGAAAGTAAAGACCCAAGTGTCGTTATTGCCGGTAACGAAAAAGTAGTACGCCCACGGTTAGCTGATGCGCAATTCTTCTTTGAAGCAGACAAAAAGAAAACCCTTGAAAGCCGCTTAGAATCACTCGACAGTGTACTGTTTCAAAAGCAACTAGGTACACTTAAAGATAAATCTGAGCGCATTAGTGAGCTTGCTGGCTATATTGCAGAGCAACTTGGCGCTGATACTGAACTTGCCAAACGCGCAGGCCTGTTAAGTAAAACAGATCTAATGACCGAAATGGTTATGGAGTTTACTGACATTCAAGGTGTGATGGGAATGCATTATGCTCGCCATGATGGTGAAGCAGAAGATGTGGCGCTGGCACAAAATGAGCAATATATGCCACGTTTTGCTGGTGACAACTTACCAACAAACTTGATCAGCTGCGCCGTCGCGATTGCTGATAAGTTTGACACCTTAGTGGGTATTTTTGGTATAGGCCAAGCGCCAAAGGGTGACAAAGACCCATTTGCTCTACGCCGCGCCGCGATTGGTGCATTACGCATCATGGTTGAAAAAGAGTTACCACTGGATATTTTAGACCTAGTAGCAAAATCACAAACTTTGTTTGGCGAAAAGCTAACTAACCTAAATGTATCAGCCGATGTTTTTGAATTTATGTTAGGGCGCTTTCGTGCTTGGTATCAAGATGAAGGCCTTAAGGTTGATGTAATTCAAGCCGTACTTTCACGTCGTCCTACTAAACCTGTTGATTTTGACCGCCGCGTTAAAGCTGTAAGTCACTTTCGTACATTAGATGCTGCAGAAGCGCTTGCAGCAGCTAATAAACGTGTAAGTAATATATTGGCTAAAAATGACATTACTGAGCAAGGTGATATTGATCAGAGCTTATTAAGTGACGATGCAGAAAAGCTATTAGCCTCGCATGTGGCTAAATTTGCCACCGAGCTTGCTCCTCTTTATGAAAGTGGTGATTATCAGCAAGCTCTAACGCAGCTTGCGGGTATTCGCGAAAGTGTTGATAACTTTTTTGACAATGTCATGGTGATGGCTGACGACGATGCCGTTAAGCAAAATCGCCTAGCGTTACTAAGTCAACTGAGTGGGTTATTTTTAGATATTGCTGATATTTCTGTACTACAGAAATAATACCTATTGTATTTAGTCTAATTGGTATTAAGTTCAGCTTAACTTAAAAAGCCAGCAGGTATGCTGGCTTTTTAGTATAAGAGGTTAATTTATGAAACGTATTCTAACATTGGCAGTGGTTAGCTTATTGACAGCTTGTTCTAGCCAAATCCAAATGCCTGATATGAGTGGTGTGCTATCAAGCCAAGAGCTTGATAAAGTCATGTACTTACGTGGCGACTTTACTTTGTGGGATGCAGAGCCGCAGTATCAATTTGAGCAAGTTGGCCCAGCGATTTATCAAGCTAATGTAAAGTTCTCAACACCAGGTAAAGTGTACGAGTTTAAAATTGCCGATGTCGATTTTAGCGAAGGTTACAATTGCGGTTATAGTGAACTTGATCCAGCTGGGCAAACATTAGCTTTAGGCCAACCTGTGACTGCCGACTGTAACACCATCTATAACTACTTCAGCTTCACCCCAGCAATCAAAGGCAGTTATATAGTCAGCATTGATTATCGCAATTTCGATCAGCCAAAAGTAACTATAACGAAGAAGTGAGCGCTTTTATAAACCTTTCTTTACTAAGTATAGGTAGGGCGCCTGTTCGATTTTTTTTGCTATGAGAGTGTGATCCATAAAGGTGCAAAAGCTGGGGATATCGCGAGTGGTAGATGGATCGTCGGCTGTAATTAACAGTGTTTCGCCATTTTCCATTTTACGTACCGCACTTCTGATCATCATAACAGGCTCTGGGCAACGTAGGCCAATAGCATCTAATTGGTGATCGGGGTTATCAAAACTCATGGCTGATTTACCTTAGATTATGTGGTCGCATTTAATGGTGAATTTAAGGCTGCTAGTTTAACCACCTCGACGCGATAAATAAAGTCACTTTAATGATGCATATCAAGCCACCAGCTTAGTTGTAACAAGAATAATAAAAAAGCCGAGCATATTGAAGTGACCCCCAATAGTTGGACAGTCCAATTACTGGGGGTCTTTTTATGTCCAAACATCATCGAGCTTTTAAGCTCAAAGTAGCTGAGTTCGCTTTATCTGAAAGCTCTCCGGCGATAGGTAATAGATTTAATGTTACACAAAGGCAGGTCCGATATTGGACCGCTGTTTATCGAATTCATGGCGCTGAAAGCTTCAGGTCTGTTCACAAACCTTATTCTCAAGCATTTAAGATAGAAGTGTTAAAATCGATGGCAGCTAACAGTTGGTCACTCAGCTATACCAGTGCGTTCTTCGATTTATCGTCCCCAGGTATTCTTTTTCAATGGCAAAAGCTTTATGCTCGCGATGGTATATCCCGTCTCCAACCACAGAAAAAAGGTAGGCCAACCATGACAAATAATTCTTCTTCATCAAAACCAGTAGAGCAAATGACTGAGGAGGAGTTACGAGAAGAGTTAGCATACTTACGAGCAGAGAATGATGTGCTAAAAAAGTTAGAAGCCTTGGCTCAAGCCAGAAAGAAAAAAGCAAAGACAAGACGATAGTCGTCGAAGAGTTCAAGGCAAAACATAGCTTACGACATCTATTAAAGGCCACGGGGTTGGCGAAGAGTGTCTACTATTATCATCGAACTACATGTGAGCAGCCCTGCGCCAACAGTGATTTACTCGTAAAAATACGTGATATCTATCACACGCATAAAGGGCGATATGGCTATCGCAGAATTACGAGTGCCCTAAGAAAAATGGGGGTACTCGTTAATCATAAGCGCGTTCAACGTCTAATGAATGAGTTAGGCCTTAAGTCAAAAGTAAGGCCTAAGCGCTATAAATCTTACAAAGGTGAAGTGGGTAAAATCGCAGAAAATACGCTTAACCGCGAGTTTACTGCGCAGAAGCCTAATCAAAAATGGGTAACGGATGTGACGGAGTTTAAAGTGGATAATGAGAAGGTATATCTATCGCCTATGATTGACTTATTCAACCAAGAGATAATCAGTTACGAAGTAAGAAAATCCGTTGCGCTTCCCTTGGTAACTGACATGCTTAAAACCGCAACGGCTAAGTTGAAGCCGAACGAGAAGCCGATAGTACACTCAGACCAAGGATGGCAATATCAAAACAAGCAATATCAAAAGCACCTTAAAGAAAAAGGGTTAAAACAAAGTATGTCTAGAAAAGGAAACTGTTTAGATAACGCTGTTGCTGAAAATTTCTTTGCCATACTGAAAAGCGAGATGTATCACAACGAAACGTTCAAGGACGCGAATGAACTCATTGAAAACATCAAAGAATATATCCACTATTATAACAATGAGCGTATTAAGCTGAAACTAAAAGGCCTGAGTCCGATACAATATCGAAATCAGGCCTTGGCTGCCGCTTAGAAATGAGTCCAACTTTATGGGGTCACTTCAAAATCAGCGCGGCTTTTTATCACCAAGAAGGTTACGTTAGTCTTGCACACGTTCAAATACAGTCGCTATGCCTTGGCCTAAACCAATGCACATAGTAGCTAAACCATACTTTGCGTTTTTATCTTCCATTAAATGAATTAACGATGTGCTAATGCGCGAACCTGAACAACCTAGTGGATGGCCAAGCGCGATTGCGCCGCCATTTAAATTCACTTTTTCGTCAACCACATCAGCAAGGCCTAAGTCTTTAAGAACAGGTAGTGACTGTGCTGCGAAAGCTTCGTTAAGCTCGGCAACATCAATATCATCAATAGTAATACCGGCTTGCGCTAATGCCATTTTACTTGCTGGTACTGGGCCGTAACCCATGATTGATGGATCGCAACCGGCAACTGCCATTGCTTTAACGCGAGCACGAATAGGTAGGCCTAGTGCTTTGGCTTTGTCTTCACTCATGACTAGCATTGCTGATGCGCCATCTGAAAGAGCCGATGACGTACCGGCTGTTACCGTACCTGATGCTGGATTAAATACGGGGCGAAGTTGTGATAAACCTTCTACCGTTGTTTCTGGACGAATAACTTCATCGTCTTCAACCAGTGTTAATGAACCATCGGCGTCGTGACCTTCCATAGCAAGAATCTCACGGCGGAAACGTCCTTCAACAGTGGCTGCATGGGCACGTTGATGTGAGCGGTATGCAAATTTATCCTGCTGCTCACGGCTAATACCGTGAATCGTTGCCAGGTATTCTGCGGTTAAACCCATTGAGCCCGCAGCTTGTGCAACTGAGGTTGCAAGGCCTGGATGAAAGTCGTTACCGTGCGTCATGGGGACATGGCCCATGTGCTCAACACCACCAATTAGATAAGTGTCGCCAGCGCCCGTCATAATTGCGCGTGCTGCGTCATGTAGCGCTTGCATTGATGAGCCACATAAACGGTTTACTGTGACCGCAGGTACTGTATGTGGAATACCTGCAAGTAATGCGGCGTTACGTGCCACATTAAAACCTTGCTCAAGCGTTTGCTGTACACAACCCCAATAAATATCATTAATTGATGCAGGATCAACGCTTGGGTTGCGATCAAGTAAGCCCTTCATTAAGTGGGCGCTTAAATCTTCCGCACGCTTATTTTTAAATACGCCGTTTTTTGAACGACCCATTGGTGTGCGGATACAATCTACAATTACTGGATTATTCATGTTCTTACCCTTCCACCTTATAGAAAATACGGCCTTCTTCGGCCCATTTGCGAGTTTCATCTGATACTTGGTAAATCGCACCTAAGTGAGCGTACTTGTCTGCTGTAGCAACAAAGTTAGCTAACCCTGTTTGATCTAAGTAACGGAATGCACCGCCTCTAAATGGAGGGAAACCAATGCCGTAAATAAGTGCCATATCAGCTTCTTGTGGTGAAGCTACAATACCTTCTTGTAAACAAAGTAATACTTCGTTGATCATAGGTACCATACAACGGTCGATGATTTCTTTTTTATCAAATTCTTTTGGTGCATCAGCAATTTGACTTAGTAATTCAATTGCCTTTGGATCGTGTGCTTTTTTCAAGCGACCACGTCTATCGGTTGCATATTGATAGAAGCCGGCTTTGTTCTTTTGACCAAAACGTTTTTCGTTAGCAAATACAGCAACAGGGTCTTTCTCTTGACGAGACATACGCTCAGGGAATCCATCTGCCATTACGCCAGTACAATGGAAAGCTGTATCAATACCTACAACATCAAGTAAGTATGCCGGGCCCATTGGCCAGCCAAAGGTGTTTTCCATTACTTTATCTACTTTTGCAAAGTCTGCGCCTTCAACGACCAGTTTGCTAAAGCCTGCAAAGTAAGGGAATAAAACACGGTTAACAAAAAAGCCTGGGCAGTCGTTAACAACAATCGGTGACTTACCTAGTTTAACGGCATAATCTACAACGGCATTGATTGTTTGCTCTGAGGTTTTTTCACCACGAATAATTTCAACTAACGGCATCTTTGGCACCGGGTTAAAAAAGTGCATACCACAGAAGTTTTCTGGTTTATCTAAAGCAGACGCTAACTCATCAATACGAATTGTTGAAGTATTTGAGGTAAGCACAGTGCCTTCAGGCATATCTTTTTCAAGCTGCGATAATACAGATTGTTTTACTTTCGGGTTTTCTACTACGGCTTCAACAATAATATCGGCGCTTTGTAAGTCGCTATCATTTAAAGTTGGTTTAATTTTGCCAAGCGTAGCAACCATTTTATCCATAGCCATATGGCCACGTTTAACTTTTTGGCCTAGTAGTTTAGATGCTTCACCCATGCCTAAATCAAGCGCATCCTGTTGGATGTCTTTCATAATAATAGGAGTGCCTTTATAAGCTGATTGGTAAGCAATACCGCCGCCCATAATACCCGCGCCTAATACCGCAGCTTGTTTAATTTCAAGCTTACTGGTTTTGGCCAGCTTTTTAGCTTTGCCTTTGATGTATTGATCAGCTAAGAAAATACCTGTTTGTGCTGCAGCTTCATTGGTTGCGGCAAGTTTAGCAAAATTAGCATTTTCAATTGCCATTGCTTCGTCGCGTGTGCAGTTTGCAGCGGCTTTAATTGTTCTTACTGCCATAACAGGAGCTGGGTAATGACCTTTGGTTTTACCCATTACCATACCTTCTGCCATTGCAAAGCTCATGCCTTGCTCAACACGGTTTAATTTTAGCGGCTGTAATTTTACTTGTCGTTTAGCTTGCCAATCAAGCTTACCTGAAATAGCAAGTTCAAGTGTTGAAATACTTGACTCTAAAAGTTTGTCAGCACTAACTACCGCGTCAAATGCGCCTACTTTAAGAGCATCTGCTGCACGGTTTTCTTTTCCTGTGGTGATCCACGTCATAGCATTATCAGCGCCAATGATGCGCGGTAGGCGAACTGTGCCACCAAAACCGGGCATAATACCTAGTTTAACTTCAGGTAGACCAATCTTAGCTTCAGTGCTAGCAGTGCGATAGTCGGTAGCAAGTACCCACTCACAGCCACCGCCAAGTGCCATGCCATTTACAGCACTTAGTGTTGGGAATGGTAAGTCTTCTAATGCATCAAAAACATCAGTGGCATTTTTTATCCAAGCGACTAATTCGTCATGTGGCTTGGTAAAAGTAGGTAAAAACTCGAAGATATCAGCACCAATAATAAAGTGGTCTTTATCGCTGGTGAACACCATGCCTTTAATATCTTTATTGGCAGCTAATTCTTTTAATGCAGCTGCACAATCTTGTAAAGTTTGCTGAGAAAGCTTGTTTACCGAACCCGGAACACAAAACTTGAACTCGGCGATACTATCCTTTACGAAAGCAACTTCGAAGGAATCGCTCTTATATAACATTTTAATTCTCCCTAGCTATTGAACTAAGACTGGTACGATGAGTTTGCATTTCAATCAGTGTGCTTGCTTTAAAATTAAAATGCAACGTAAAATTTACTCCGCTTACTTTCTACTGGTTAAAATATAGCTGGTTTGGTGCTAAGGTGTAAGCGTTTGTCTTTTATTTCCCTTTTGAAAACTTAAGGTCATCATGAAAAAACAATCTTTAGGTTGGACGGCAGCTGCATTACTTTTCCCTTTATTCTCTGCCGTGGCTAACAATGAACATGAAGCATTTTTAGATGCCGAGAAAGAAGTTAGGTATGGAAGCTATAAAGAGTTTAAAGAGGTTGTTGGCAAACTTGACCATCCTTTAAAACCGTATGTTGAAAAAGCGTATTGGCAACGTCATCCTAGCCTTAAGCACCAATCTGAAATTGAAAATTACTTAACGATTTATCAAAGCACGCCGCTTGAATGGTCGGTGCGTAAGGCATGGCTTGCGTATTTAAAAGAGAAAAATATGAAAGCGGCTTATATACGTAACTATCGAAAGACCTCAAACGCGGCGATTACCTGTACTTATCTAGGTTACCAATTAGATTTAGGCGCACCTGACAATGCTATTTTTAAGCAAGCAGGCGAACTATGGACTGTAGGCAAGTCACAGCCTAATGAGTGTGATGACTTATTTGATTTATGGCGTAAAAAAGGCCACATGACGTCAGAGCGTGTTTGGCAACGAGTTACCTTAGCTGCAGAAGGCGGTACGCAAAGCTTACTACCTTATTTAAAAACCTTACTGCCTAAAAGTGAGCAGTATTTAGCTGATCTATATTTAAAGGTACGACGTGATCCAAGTGCCGCCGCGGGTTTATATCGTTATAAGAATAAATCGGCTAAAGAGGCGCAAATTGCACACTACGGTGTGCAGCGGTTAGTGTGGCGCGATAAGGAGTTGGCACTTAAAGCATGGGGGAAAATGGAAAAAATGTTTGATTTTTCTGAACAAGAAAAAGCAGATGTTTACTACACCTTTGCTTTATCGCTTGCTTCAAGTGGACATAAACAGGCGAGTTTTTGGCTTAATAAAGTACCTAAAGATCGGCAAAATAGTAAGTTAATGCAGTGGCAGTTAGGCAATATGCTTAAAGTTCAAGATTGGCCTGGGATTATTGCGTTTTTTACGGGTAAAGAAAATTTAGGTTTAGGGCAGCAGTATTGGCTTGCCTATAGTCTAGATAAGCGCGGTGATACGCAGCGAGCTAAAGCTATTTGGAAAACTGTCGCAAAAGAGCGTCACTACTATGGCTTCTTGGCATCAGCAAGGCTTAATCAACCTGTTAGTTTAAATACTATACCTATTAATGTATCTGATGCGTTGGTTACACAAGTGTCTGAGGCTCCTGGTTTTAAACGCGCCAAAGCACTTTATGAATTAGATCGCTTTACCTCGGCGCGCCGTGAATGGAATTACCTTACCCGTACTTCTAGCGAAGATGAAAAGCTTGCGGCTTCTAAACTTGCAGCAAAGCTTAACTGGTACGACAGCACCATTTATACTTTGGCACAAATAAAAGCATGGGACTATGTAGAGCTACGGTTTCCATTTGCCTTTCAAGACTTATTTGAGCGTTACAGTAAACGCAGTCATGTTGACCCAACGTGGAGCATTGCGATATCGCGCCGTGAAAGTTCATTCGCTTCTGATGCTCGTTCACATGCTAATGCTCGGGGGTTAATGCAATTACTGCCAAGCACTGCTAAATACGTAAATAAAGGCTCGGTTTCAAGCCGTAGCTTATATCAACCCAAAACAAATATTCGTTTAGGTACTCAATACCTTGAATATTTAAAAAAGAAAAATAATGGCAATGAAGTGCTCGCTACCGCCTCTTACAATGCAGGTTACCACCGGATAAGGCGTTGGCTACCCGATGAAGCAATGCCAGCTGAATTGTGGGTTGAACTTATTCCGTATCGTGAAACCCGAAATTATGTAAAAAATGTTTTTGCATATAGGCAGATTTATCACACGCGGTTAGGTCGCAAGGGGAATATACTGGCGCCAATTTTAGATATGAAAATGGGCGGTTAAAGTCTGTCTATGCTAGACTAGTGGAAAATTAAATTTAATAGATGGGTTTATGATGGATAAATTAGCTGTTTTATACGCTGAACATATTGCAACATTACAACAACGTACAACTACAATTATTGAGCGTGAAGGATTGGAAGGGTTGGTTATTCACTCTGGCCAAGCTAAACGTCAATTCTTAGATGATATGTACTACCCGTTTAAAGTTAACCCACATTTTAAAACGTGGTTACCAGTTATTGATAATCCTCATTGTTGGATTGTGGTAAATGGTAGCGACAAGCCTAAGCTAATTTTTTATCGCCCCGTTGATTTTTGGCATAAAGTGCCAGACGCGCCGCGTGATTTTTGGGCTGAATATTTTGATATTGAGCTGTTAGTAAAGCCAGATCAAGTAGAAAAGTTATTACCGTACGATAAAGCAAAGTACGCTTATATTGGCGAGTATGTAGACGTTGCCCAAGCGTTCGGTTTTAGTATTATGAACCCTGAGCCTGTAATTAACTTTTTTCATTATCACCGAGCATATAAAACTCAGTACGAACTTGAGTGTTTACGCCAAGCAAACCGTATTGCTGTTGATGGGCATAAAGCTGCGCGTGACATGTTTTTTAATGGTGGCTCTGAGTTTGATATTCAACAAGCGTATTTATTAGCTACCCGTCAAAGCGAAAACGAAATGCCGTATGGCAATATTGTTGCGCTTAACGAAAACTGCGCTATTTTGCATTACACGCATTTTGAGCCTAAAGCGCCGCAAGAGCATCGTTCATTTTTGATTGATGCCGGTGCGAATTTTAATGGTTATGCAGCTGATATTACCCGTACATACGACTATGTAAAATCAGGTGAGTTTAGTGAGTTAATTAAAGTAATGACTCAGCATCAAATTGAGTTAGGTAAAGCTTTAAAGCCGGGTCTATTATACGGTGAGTTGCACTTAGACTGTCACCAGCGTGTGGCACAAGTACTTAGCGATTTTGATATTGTTAAATTACCAGCTGCTGAAATTGTTGAGCGCGGTATTACTTCAACTTTCTTCCCGCATGGCCTTGGCCATCATCTTGGTTTACAAGTACATGATATGGGCGGCTTTATGGCTGATGAATCGGGGGCTCACCAAGCACCGCCTGAAGGTCATCCATTCTTACGTTGCACACGTTTAATTGAAAAAAATCAAGTGTTCACTATTGAACCAGGACTATACTTTATCGATTCACTATTAGGTGATTTGGCGAAAACTGATAATAAGCAGTTTATTAATTGGGAAAAAGTTGAAGCCTTTAAACCATTTGGCGGCATTCGTATTGAAGATAATATTATCGTTCACGAGAATAGCCTCGAAAATATGACCCGCGATTTATTGTTAGATTAATCGTTGAGTATTAGAAAAGCAGGGGCCATATTTGGCCCCATTTTTATGTAAGCCCATAAAATTATGTCTGAATATAAATATCCAGCAGAGTCTGTTTTCTATCAAGAAGAAATCAAAAAAAGCACTTTTATTGTGCATATTGGCCATACTCCCGATTTAGATGCAGCCAAAGCATTTATTCGCGATATTGAGCAAAAATATAGCGATGCTCGCCATAATTGCTGGGCGCATGTTGCAGGAAACCCAGGAGGAAGCCATGTCTATGGGTTCTCAGACGATGGTGAACCGAATGGCACGGCAGGTAAACCCATGCTAAATGTACTAGTGGGCTCGGGATTAGGTGAAGTAACCGCAGTGGTAACTCGTTACTTTGGTGGTATAAAGTTAGGCACCGGTGGTTTAGTACGTGCTTATGGTGGCTCGCTCAATAATGCGCTTACACATTTAACTACTATTATTAAAGTACCTAGTGTTGAGCTTGTTGGCAGCAGTGACTACAGCAGCCAAGGGGCAATTGAGCAATTATTAAAAACTCAGTATCACGTACTTAATATAGAAAAGCAATTTACTGCTAATATTGAATGGGTTATTACTATAGATAGCCGCCAAGCGAAGCAAGCGATCAAAGATATTTATGATTTGAGTCATGGCGCAGTTGAGTTAAGTGTTAAACAGTAAGACAATAGCCATTAGTTAATAACGACATTCTAATAAAAAAGCGATAGCTGAATGCAATTTCGTACCATAATAAAAATTCTTGGCCAGTTAGTGATGTTGTTTAGTATCACAATGGTTCCACCTGCTATTGTGTCACTAATCTACAAAGATGGTGGCGGTGTGCCGTTTGTTTTGGCATTTATATTTAGTGTGATTATTGGCTTAATTGCGTATTACCCTAATCGCGCTGAAAATGGTGATTTAAAAGCCCGAGAAGGGTTTTTAATTGTGGTGTTGTTTTGGTTGGTACTGGGTGCGTTCGCATCGCTACCGCTTATTTTTTTACAAGAACCTAATTTATCTTTAGCAGACTCTGTATTTGAAGCGTTCTCAGGGCTAACTACCACGGGAGCAACGGTACTTACAGGCATTGAATACTTACCTAAATCACTTCTATTTTATCGCCAACAATTACAGTGGTTAGGTGGAATGGGGATCATTGTATTAGCGGTGGCAGTACTACCTATGCTTGGTGTAGGTGGTATGCAGCTCTATCGAGCGGAAACACCAGGCCCAGTTAAAGATTCTAAAATGACACCACGTATTGCCGATACTGCAAAACACCTTTGGTATATTTATGTGTCACTTACTACAGCCTGTACGCTGTCATATTGGGTGGCAGGTATGAACTGGTTTGATGCAATATGTCATGCCTTTTCTACCGTCGCGATAGGGGGGTTTTCAACATATGATGCCTCTATGGGGCATTTTAACAGCCCTGTAATCAACTTTATCAGTGTGGTTTTTTTATTAATTGCGGCGGCTAATTTTTCTTTGCACTATGCTGCAGTCGCTAATCGTAACTTAAAAGTTTATATTCGCGACCCAGAGTTTAAAGTATTTTTGTTTATTCAATTAGCGTTAGTGGTTGTGTGTTTTGCGGTACTTTCGTCGAACAACATTTATGCCAATGGTGATGAAACGCTAGATCAAGCGCTATTTCAATCCGTATCTATGGGCACTACCGCGGGCTTTACTACCGATAACTTTTCTGCGTGGCCGTTGTTTTTACCAATATTATTAGTCTTTTCTAGCTTTATTGGTGGTTGCGCGGGATCAACCGGTGGTGGCATGAAAGTAGTACGAGTATTGTTATTGTACTTACAAGGTATTCGAGAGCTTAATAGGTTGGTGCACCCGCGCGCTATTTATTCTATTAAGTTGGGTCGTAAAGCTTTACCGGATAAAGTTGTTGAGGCGGTATGGGGGTTTTTCTCTGCTTACGCCTTGGTTTTTGTAATTATTATGCTGGCTTTAATGGGCACCGGAATGGATAACATTACTGCGTTTTCAGCAACGGCAGCGTGTTTAAATAATTTGGGTCCTGGTCTTGGTGATGTTGCAGCTCATTACGGTACTATTTCAGATGCAGCAAAATGGTTACTTACGATTGCAATGGTATTTGGTCGGCTCGAAATCTTTACTTTACTGGTACTGTTTACACCGACCTTTTGGCGAGGCTAGCACTTAAATCATATCGATATTTTAGTCATTAATCACCTTATTGATTTAACCGTATTAGAGCCTTTTGAGTAAACAGTTTTCGCTAGTTTGCGACAAGTTAACGAAAAGTCAGCAGCATATTTATATTACCTGCTATTAATTATAAAATTAATTTTTTTATTTAAAAACAAAAGCTTAATTTATTTTTAATAAGAAAAAAGTTAACAGTATAATTTTTTTGCAGCGTTTTAATTTAAATTTCCCTTCTAAATCTACCCTAAATTTATATTTGGTTTAATTGGCGCCACTTTAATTTAATGTAACCAATATTGATTATATTGGTAATGATGTATTTCCTCTTAATTACTGTTGCTAATTGGCAACAAAAAACACTTCAAAAAAAGTATAAACTGATATGCTTATAATATAACTCATTGAAATATAGTGATTTTAAAGTTTTGGCACTGAAGTTGTAATAGTTAGTTCGAACTTAATGAAGAAGTGATTGACCATTAAGAGTTTAATCACTCACATATAATTTGAAGGAATATTACTATGAACATACTTAGCAAAGGGATAGTACTTATTGCATTAACTTCTTCATCTGCGGCATTTGCTTTTGAGGCGCTAGACTTTGATACGCTTGATGTAGATAAAAGTGGAGCTATTAGTCAAGTCGAAGCGTCGGAAGATGCTGAGCTTATGAATAGGTTTGCAGAACGAGATACTGACCAGAACGGTGAGTTATCAAAAGAAGAGTATTCAAAAGCGTAAAGCTAACGTGTTTATCCTGTGTTGCCAAAGACAACCTAAGTGGATAAGGAATTACTGAAAGAGGATAACAAGGACTGTGTTAAACCTAGTTTAAGCGATTTTTTTGATAGTACATTGAAGGATTATATTATGAATACATTAAATAAAACATTAGCATTAATCGCCCTAGCTTCATCTTCAGCGGTATTCGCGGGTACCGACTTCGACACCCTTGATGTTGACGGTAGCGGCACCATTAGCCAGCAAGAAGCGGCGGTTGATGCAGCGCTTTCAGCTAAGTTTGCAGAGCTTGATACCGATCAAAATGGTGAGCTGTCTCAAGACGAGTTTGCTAAAGCTTAATTTCATTATTGGAATACCCGAAAAGGATTTCTCCCTATACGAACAAAGCAGCCAATTGGCTGCTTTTTTGCGTTTGTATAAAGCAACTATTCACCCACCTCACTGTTATTGTTAAATTTATTTGGTTTGTTATCTATCATGTTCTTAACTGGCGCATGGAAGTAAATTATTTTTGAGCTAATAAGTTCTACGCTGCACTTATAGTCAGTATTTGGATTTTTAGGCATTTATACAGCCGCTCAATATTACCCAAATTATAATCATAAAAAACAATACTGTAGCGAACTAGACGCAAAATTTTTCCTATAGAAAAATTACCCCCACTTATTAATAACGACCCCTTAGGTTTACTTTTTTATTTGGGTGCCGAGCCCCAAAAAATACCTACCTTGAGTTGTCAAAATCACGCTAGGGACAGGGCTATCATGTTGTTATCTTTGTTTTATGTCCCTATGAATGTTTATGTCCCTATGAATGACTATGCCAGCATTGCTTTAGCGTTTTATTAATCTTGAGTGTCGGTCTCAGCGGCTATTTAGTAATTTTTCTGGCAAGAGCTTTTAAGCGACAAGAATACCGGGTTGTATCAACGCCTTGCCTATGGAGTGCAATTAATATGGTTAAGCATTTTCGTTAGTGATTTAATATTTATAATAGGAGGTACTTATATCTGAATATGCAGTAAGTGTTGATGCATCTTCTTCTTCAGATAGAGTGCCACTGAAGAAAAATTCGATCTAGAAGAGGCTTTTATTGCATCACTGTCGAGTTGCCATATGTTGTGCTTTTTCTCCATTGCTGTAAAAAATAACTGGTTGTTGATGGGGTTATCGATAATGCTTTCGCGTGATGAAAAAAGAGACCTATTGTAAAATTGTTATGACGCAAGTAACACTTCGGCCTGTGATTATATTTTTACAGACTAAACCTACTACTTTATAAGGCTGAAGAAATGCACCACCAGTCACATGAACTGTGTTTCATTACTAATTCGTAAAACGAAGGTGATCATTGAAGTGTAAAATTGAGAGTTTTTTAGTGCAGGTAAGCGGTGGGTTTCGCTTACTGGCAACAAATAGTGGTTTCTTTTTCTAATTTAAAAAAATAATTTACTAATATTCACCAAATTAAAAATTACTATATATAAATCATTGTGTTATGCATAAAAAAGTAATTGAATTTATCATAACTATTTTTATTAAGCATTTTAAGTTAAGCCGAGCACACCCTTTAAAAGCACATAGCCGCCTGCAAGAAATCATTTTTGTGTTATTTATAAAAAACATAACAACTTGATATTTATATCTTTTAATTTATCCCTAGCAATCGTGTTGCTAAAAAGAAACAGTAAATCCGTTTTAAAATCTTTGTTCATTCAAAATAACCATTTAACATGTTGAAATTGTTTAATTTTTAAATGTTGGCATCGAAGTTGTAATAGTTAGTTCGAACTTAATGAAAAAGTAATTAACCATTAAGAACTTAATTACAAACATACAATTTGAAGGAATAGATTATGAACACATTAAACAAAACGTTTGCACTTATCGCCCTAGCTTCTTCATCTGCAGCGTTTGCTGCAACTGATTTCGACACACTTGATGTTGATGGTAGTGGATCAATTAGCCAAAGTGAAGCATCAATAGATGCAGAGCTAATGAGCATGTTTACAGAGCTTGATACTGACCAAAATGGTGAGTTATCAAAAGAAGAATTTTCAGAAGCTTAATTAAAAGTTACCCATCCTGAGTTGCCAAAGACAACCTAAGTAGACAAGGGAGTTTACGAAAGAGGATAACAAGGAAGTTAAAACTACTTTATTAGTTAAATAAGCTAATTCTTTTGATAGTACATTGAGGGGGTAATTTTATGAATAGATTAAATAAAGCGTTAGCACTAATCGCTGTTGCTTGTTCATCTGCAGCGTTTGCTGCAACTGATTTCGACACACTTGATGTAGACGGAAACGGCGTAATTAGCCAAAGCGAAGCGGCAGTAGATGCAGAACTTATGAATAACTTTGCTGACCTTGATACAGACCAAAGTGGTGAGCTATCGAAAGAAGAGTTTTCAAAAGTCTAGTTTTCTCTCACTGGGATCTCTGAAAAGGATTTCTTTAATTAAATATTGTTAAAATTTAAATAGGATACTTATTATGAAACGTATTAACACAGCTCTAGCACTAATCGCACTTGCATCATCTTCAGCTTTTGCCGCTGGCGTAAGCTTTGATTCTTTTGATACTGATGGCGATGGTGCTATCACGCAAGAAGAAGCGTCAGTAAATACGCAACTTGTTAAAATATTTGCTGATTTAGATACTGACAAAAATGGTGAGTTATCTAAAGAAGAGTTTTCAAAAGTTCAGTAATTCGTAAATAACTCATACGACACTACAAACGAAAAAGCAGCTTAATTAAGCTGCTTTTTTTTGTTTTTATAAATTGTAGTCTAGTTGCAATGTAAACTTACGTGGGCTGCCATAACGGTATTGATTGTAAAAACCAATTTGGCTGTAATAGGTTTTATCAAATAGGTTATCAACATTAAAGCTAACCGCTATTTGTGAGTTTATTTGATAGCTTGCCATAAAGCTGGCAATGCCATAGCTTGCTTGTTCTACTTCAACCTTTCCCTGTACTGGGTTTGTAACCTCATCAAAACTGCGGCTTTGCCAGCGATAACCAGCACCTAGCTTTAGTCCTTCTAAACTATTAGTGAGTTTATAGGTTGTAAATAGCTTAAATTGATCTTTCGGATTGGTGGTATTTAAAAGCTCGCCCTCAGGCGTTTCCCCTTCGCTGCGGGTATAGCCAAAATAACCATTCCAATTGTCGTTAAATGTACCATTGAGCTCTAATTCATAACCTTCGGTTACAGTGCCATCAATAGGTTGATAAATAGCCTGCAAAGTCTCGGGAATAGTCTCGCCGGTATATTGGCCGAGATTATCTTGATGAATTTCAAAACCAGACAAAGAAACATCTAAGCGTTCGTTTAGCAGTGATGCTTTGATGCCAATTTCATAGTTTTTACCTAGAATAGGATCGAGATAATTACCATCTTGGTCAATTTGACTTTGAGGTGTGAATATATCGGTATAGTTAGCATAGAGCGCCCAGTTATCTGTTAAAGCGTAAGTGGTGCCGAGGTAATTGGTAAGCTCGTTATCTAGTTCATAGTTGTGCTTACTGCCAAAGTTATCTTGGTCAGTTTGCCATTGATTTAGTCGGCTGCCTAAAATAACTGATAACGAATTAGTTATATTAAGCTGTGAGGAAAAATATAGAGCATCTTGTTCGGTAGTACCGTATGAGCCATAGGCCGGTGTGGATTGCCAAGTTGGTTTTGGGTAGTTGTAATCGGCAGCTGTAAAGTCGCCAATGATCATTGACTCTTCTTGTCCTGGATAATAAGGCGTCGAAAAGTCTTGCTCTTGGTTATTATAGCCAAACATTAATTGGTGACTTTGTCCTAACCAATTAAATCTGCCGCTAAGTTCAACTTCGTAGGTACGTTGTATTCTATTGGCATCAATATAATTTAACGAACCAGGCACCATACCAATGTTGGTTTGTGAGTCTGGATTACCTGTTGCCCAAAACACATCGTAATCTAAGTCATTATTGCCATAGATATAACTGGCGCTAAGTTGCCAGTTGGAATTGAAGTTGTGCTCAATACTAATAAAACTATTTAGTGCGTTGGTTTGTGACGATGACCAATTAGGCGCTGTAGAAGCTTCCCGATCATAATGGGTGCGAGTGCCATCTGCATAAAAAATAGGTAGTCCACCGGACATAGTGCCTTTTGGCTTAGTGGCTTGGTTATCAATTGATACAGTAAGCAAGGTGCTGTCAGTTAAATCCGCTTCGATAATACCGTATAAAGTCGTGCTGCTTTGCGAGAAACGATTTTGGTATGACTCCTGATCTTGGTAAGCGACAACAGCACGACCGCGAATACTTTCGGTATCATTTAAACTACCAGAAACATCGACAACACCACGATAGTTTTGCCAAGAGCCAACTGATGCAGAAAGATTTACTTGGTTGTGCGCAGTAGGGCGTTTGCGTATTAAATTAATAGCGGCAGAGGGGTTACCTGCTCCCAACATTAAACCCGTGGCGCCACGGACTATTTCAATACGCTCATAAATTGCGGTGTCGGTTAAATTATCACCGTAATTAAAGCGAGTGTCGTAGGTTGTTGCAATACCATCGTACAGAATGCTTGTTACGCTTATTCCACGAGCGGAAATTGAAAACTTACCGTTGTCGGCCTCTCTTGCATTTATACCCGTCACACCCGTTATCGCTTCAATAGCGCTGGTTAGGTGCTGATCGTTCATAAACTCGCTGGTAACAGCGATAGCTGATTGCGGAGTTTGTAAGTGAGATAAATCAAGGCCTGTAGCCGAGCTCATTGAACTTACTTTATAATCATTATGCTCCTCGCCAACGATAGTTAGCTTTTCAATATCTTCTTTAGTTTCGGCTATTGTATTAAGTGAGAAGGTTGAAAGGAGTACACTAATTACGCTGCAATAAGTAAGGCTGAGCGGTTTATTTAAGGTTGGGAGTGTCATCTGAAGAAGTCCATTTTGTATTAAAAATATAGAAGTAATTATCCACATAAAGCGTGTTTTATTTTCAAGCACCGGGAGACTAATAGATTTGATAATTAAAGTAAATGTTTTTGAGAGTGATTTTCAATTGCATTAATGGGTGGTCTACTGTGTTTATTTATACACAGTAGCGTAAAAGACTATATGAGGGTGGCTTATAAAAATATAGCGCTTACTTGGAATAGTTTTTCGACTACAGTAATGTGTTTTTTATCAATCAAGAACATAATTACGTGATCCCCTGAGTGGATAATAGTATCGTCATGAGCAATCAACACGTCGTCATTGCGTACAATCGCACCAATTGTAGTTCCGGCGGGGAGTTTAATATCGGCAATTGCGCGGCCTACCACTTTTGAGGTATTCTCATCACCATGAGCAACGGCTTCAATTGCTTCAGCTGCACCTTTGCGCAGTGAATACACATTAACAATATCACCACGGCGAACGTGAGTTAAAAGTGCTGAAATAGTGGCTTGCTGAGGAGAAATAGCAATATCTATATCGCCGCCTTGTACTAAATCAACATATGCGCCACGCTGTATAAGCACCATGGTTTTTTGTGCGCCCATACGTTTAGCCAGCATTGCTGACATAATATTGGCTTCATCATCGTTAGTGACGGCGATAAACACATCAACTTGCTCTATATGCTCTTCTGAGAGTAGCTCTTGATCTGAGGCGTCACCACAAAATACCACAGTATTATCAAGCGTTTCAGATAACTGCGCCGCACGTTCATAATTACGTTCAAGCAATTTTACGCTGTGGTTTTTTTCAAGAGATCGGGCAAGGCCTGCACCAATATTACCCCCACCAGCAATCATGATTTTTTTGTATGAACGCTCAAGTTTTTGCAGCTCGTTCATTACTGCACGAATATGTTTCGTTGCGGCAATGAAAAACACTTCATCATCTGCTTCAATAACCGTTGTACCAAGGGGCTTAATTGCTTTACCTTGACGGTAAATAGCGGCCACACGGGTTTCAACGTTAGGTATATGCTCTTTTAATGCTGAAAGTGCATAACCAACTAATAAACCACCATAATAGGCTTTTACTGCAACAAGCGATAACATGCCATCAGCAAACTGTAGTACTTGTAGTGCGCCTGGGTAGTCTATTAAACGGCGAATATATTTAGTTACCAATGCTTCAGGGGCAATATAGTGATCGACCGGCAAGTCATCATTTTGGAATAACTTTTCACGGTATTTTAGGTATTGATCTGAACGAATTCGAGCTATTTTAGTCGGCGTATTAAAAATACTGTAAGCCACTTGGCAGGCAACCATATTCACTTCATCTGAACTGGTTACGGCAATAATCATATCGGCGTCTTCAGCACCAGCACGACGAAGTACGTCGGGGTGAGCACTATGGCCGATAACCCCTTGTAAATCGTATTTGTCTTGTAGTTCACGTAAGCGGTTGCCATCAATATCGACTACCGTTATTTCATTTTGCTCACCGACTAGGTTCTCAGCAAGAGTGCCGCCGACTTGCCCAGCACCGAGTATGATTATTTTCATTGTTTACCCGTGGCGTTAGCTTTGTTTAATAATTTTTGCATAATAAAAACCATCACTTTCACCGGGCAATAATTGTAAGCCAGGGTTCGTTGTGGTGTCGTTATCATGCAGAGGTTGATGCATTGCGTTTGTGTTGTTTGCTAAAAATTTTGCGACTTGGTGTTGGTTCTCTTGCGGTAATACCGAACAAGTTGCATAAACCAAGGTGCCTCCCGGCTTTAGTAATGGCCAAATGCTATCTAAAATATCACCCTGTAGTACGCTAAGATCGTTGATATCTGAGGCGCGACGTAACCATTTTATATCTGGATGACGACGAATTACTCCCGTTGCTGAGCACGGAACATCTAATAGAATGCGGTCAAAATGTTGTTCATCCCACCATTTATGTGGCTGCGAAGCATCACCACATTGTAGGTCTGCCCCTAAACCAATTCGAGTTAGGTTTTGCTTTACGCGCTCCAAACGTGTTTCGTCGCTATCAAGGGCAAGTATATCAGCATCGGCAAGCTCTAAAATATGGCAAGTTTTACCACCTGGAGCGGCGCACGCATCTAAAATATGATCATCACTTTGGGGGGCTAAAAAGCGGGCAGCTAGTTGCGCTGCGGCATCTTGAACAGAGCAAGCACCGGTATCAAATTCTGGTAATGAAAATACATCGCGGGGCTTATCCAGCTTTATACCATCAGGAAAATCTGGGTTTAAGGTGTGTTCGATATCATTTGCGCGAAGCATTTCGCTATATTCTGCGGTGCTGTACTGAGCTTGATTTACGCGTAACCACATCGGCGCTTGGCGCTGATTTTCTTCAAGTATTTGTTGCCAGTTATCAGGGTAGGCTTCGCTTACTTGTTTGATAAACCAATTAGGGTGGTTATATAAACATACTGGTATTTGCTTCGCTTTTTCTTCAAGTTCGTTTTGTTGGCGTTGAAAACTACGTAAAATAGCATTGATCAGGCCTTTTAAACCCAGTGCCCGCATTTGCTGTAATGCATTGACTGTTTCACTAATTGCAGCATGCGGTGGAACACGCATATGTTGTAGTTGGTAAATCCCCACATACAATAAAAACTGGAATATTCGGCGTTTACCCTTTAGTGGTTGTTCAACTAAATGTTGGCAATAATTTTCAAGACTGGGTAAATAACGCAGTACGCCATAGCAAATTTGTTGTAATAAGGCTTTATCTTTTGGCGGTAAACCCTGGCTTGCAAAAGGAAGCTCTTGATTAAGTGACGCGCCTTTATCTACTACGTTATATAAAGTTTCGGCGGCCAGTGCTCGTACGTTTGGAACATTACTCATTATTTTCACCTAATACGGTGCCTGGAGTTACCCAGTCACCGCGACCATTTAAAAAGTCGCTAATTGCCATTGGCTTTTTGCCTTGCGGTTGTAGTTGTGTAATACACAGTGCTTGCTCGGAACAGGCAATAATAATTCCACTTTTATCACTTGATAAAACTTGCCCGGGATTACCTGTTTGTGCAACAACGTGTGCTTGGTAAACTTTAACCGTTTGTCCGCCCATTTGGGTGAAGCATACTGGCCATGGGTTGAATGAGCGAATGTTACGTTCAATTTGCACTGCACTCATTGACCAGTCAATATTGGCTTCTTCTTTTGAAAGTTTTTTAGCATAATTGGCTTGCTCATTATTTTGTTGTTGGGGCGTAATTTCACCTGCCGACAATTTATTAATGGTCTTAAGCAGCGCGCTAGGGCCAAGTTCAGCTAATTTATCGTACAGTGAAGCGCTGGTGTCGCAGCTTTGTATCGGGCAGCGGCTAATATGCAGCATGTCGCCAGTATCTAAGCCTTCGTCCATTTGCATTATAGTGACACCGGTTTCGCTGTCGCCCGCCCAAATAGCGCGTTGAATAGGCGCTGCACCACGCCAACGCGGTAAAATTGAGCCATGCACATTCAAACAACCTAGACGAGGTGCATCTAATATGGCTTTTGGTAGCAATAAGCCATAAGCGACTACGATCATAATATCGGCGTTTAAGTTGTTTAACTCGTTAAGGGCTTCATCGCTTTTTAAGGACGCGGGTTGAAAAACGGGTAAGTCATGCGCTAAAGCAAGTTCTTTTACCTCACTGGCTTTTAATTTTTTTCCGCGTCCAGCAGGGCGATCTGGTTGACTGTAAACACCAACAACTTGATGTTCAGAGTTAATTAGCGCGTTTAGATGGCGCGCAGCAAAATCAGGCGTGCCAGCAAAAATAATGCGTAATGGTTGTGTCACTGCAGTTCCTAATGGTTTATTTATTTTTAGCGGCCAATTTAGCTTCTTTTTCAAGCTTCTTACGAATACGTTGGCGCTTTAGTGGTGATAAATAATCAATAAATAACTTGCCTTGTAGGTGATCAAGCTCATGCTGAATACAAATAGCGAGCAATTCGTCAGCGTCAAGACTCAATGGCTCACCTTGTTCATTATGAGCCGTTACCGTTACAGTCTCTGCTCGGTCAACTTTTGCATAAGATAAAGGCACTGATAAGCAGCCTTCTTCACTTACTGTTTCTCCATCTTGCTTAGTAATTTCAGGATTGATCAACACAAGCGGTTGGTCGCGCTCTTCAGAAACGTCGATCACCACAATACGCTGATGAATATCAACCTGCGTTGCCGCTAAGCCAATTCCATTTTCGTCATACATGGTTTCGAGCATATCTTTAACTATTTGACGAACATCATCGTTTATCTCTGGTACTTCTTTCGCGATAGTACGTAAACGCTCATCCGGAAACCTTAAAACTTCTAACCTTGCCATAGTAACCTTTTACACTTGTGATTCATTTAGGATATTGTATGCTCTTATTTTAGCCATTCGCGTTCACCTTTAACAGGTTTTGATTAATAATAATAAAAAAACACCATAAGGAAACCCAATGAAATACCCTTTATTGGCAGCAATTCTTGCTTTAGGCGCTGCTTTTCCATCTATAGCGGATGTGTTAACTATAAAAAAAGATGCTCCAAAACAGTATGTTGTAAAAAAAGGGGATACACTTTGGGATATTTCAGGGGTTTATCTTGATGAGCCTTGGCAGTGGCCTGATTTATGGCAAATGAATCCACAAATAAATAACCCGCACCTTATTTATCCCGGTGATTCGTTGTCATTGATTTACGATGCTGACGGAAATCCGAGGTTAGTGGTGAACGAAAAATATAAAAAGTTATCCCCAGATGGACGTATTACCCCAAAAGGCAAAAATGCGATACCGACATTACCACTTGAACTGATTCGGCCTTTTTTAAGTTATGAGCAAGCATTAAGCAACGATGAAATAGCCGATAAGCCTTATATTTTAGGTGCTAACAGTAATACTAAAATGAATGTTACTGGGAAAATTGTTTATGTAAAAGGTAATTTAGAGTTACATAAAGCTTATGCTATTTACCGAAAGGGAGAGCCTTATACCAATCCGGGAAGTGACAAGGTGCTAGCTTACAAAGTTGACTTAATGGGGGTTGGTCGTGCTTTTCGTACTGGTGATGAAGAGCAGGGGATTCCTGCCTCAGTTAACATTGAAAGTGTCAAACGTGAAGTAAAACCGTCAGACTTTTTAGTACCTGCAATGCAAGGTAATACTTTGCCCGCCTATTTTAATATGAAGCGTCCTGAACGCCCAATTGAGGGTAATATCATTGGTTCAGCGAATGAGCTAAGAGAGTTCAGCACGATGGATATTGTAGTGCTAAACTTAGGGTCAGAGCAGGTAAAAGTAGGCCATGTACTTGATATTGAGCGCCAATCACCAGATGTATTAGAAGGGAGTCATGGCCCGCGTTATAAAGAAGATTCAAACAGCTTAGAAAAATTAGTAGCAGATACAAACGAATTTTTTGGTGTAAAGCCAGATAAAGACAGCAAAGTATGGCACATGCCTAAAGAGAAAGTTGGCGAGCTAATGATATTTAAGGTTTATGATAAAGTTAGCTACGCTTTAATTGTAAAGAATCAGCACCCAATCCGCGTCGGTGATTTTGCAGTAATAAATTAAACATGGTTTGAGTGCTCTAAGGAGGGAGCATGACACAATCTACAGACAAACTAATGCATTGGCTGGCCTTTTACTTATGTAAAGGCCTAGGTATTAAAACACTTATAACACTGGCACAAACCTATCCATTAGAAAGCTTATTTAGCCTTTCCCATCAACAATTGCTCGAATGCGGCTTAAATCAACGAATTGCTACAAACTTATTAAAAACCAATTGGCAGCAAGTTGAGCACTATCAACAGTTAATTCAAAATAGTGATATTCAGGTTATTGATTATTACCATCCGAATTACCCCGATAATTTAAAAGAAATAGCCAGCGCCCCTTTATTGCTATTTTGCCGTGGTGATTGTGATTTACTAAAAAGTTCACAAATAGCTATTGTAGGCAGTCGTAATGCAACACCCATAGGGCTTGAAACAGCTGCTGAATTTGGCCATCAATTATGCTTGGCTGGTTTAACTATTACCTCAGGCATGGCACGTGGAATCGATGGCGCGGCCCACAAAGGTGCACTATCAGCTAACGGTAAAACTATTGCTGTGCTAGGCACTGGTGTAGACGTTTACTATCCAAAGCGGCATCGCTTATTGACTGATCAGGTGCTTACGCAAGGTGGATTATTAGTTAGTGAGTTTTTACCCGGTACGCCAGCTAATGCCAATAATTTTCCAAGGCGAAATCGCATTATTGCTGGGTTATCACTTGGCGTAATGATTGTAGAAGCTGAAATAAAAAGCGGCTCGCTCATTACTGTGCGTTACGCGATTGAGCAAAACAAAGAAGTATTTGCGGTGCCTGGCTCAATTAAAAATCCATTAGCGCAAGCGAGCCATTTTTTGATCAAGCAGGGCGCAAAGTTAGTCGAAAATGTCAGTGATATTTTAGATGAAGTGAGCTTTTCGCCACAAAGCAGTCTATATAACATAGAGCAGCCTATTAGTGACCAACAGTCCTGTCCGGTGTTTGACAGTATCGGGTATGAAGTCACTAGCATCGACGATATTGTTCGCCGTACACAATGGCCTATAGATAAAGTACTGACGCGATTGCTCGATTTAGAATTAGTCGACAGGATAGAGCGAGTACTTGATGGGTATATTAGATTGGGAGCAAAGTAATATGTTTGACATTCTTATGTATTTATTTGAAAACTATATTAATGGTGAAGCTGAAATATTTGCCGAACACAACGAGCTCACTGATGAGCTACAACGCGCCGGTTTTAATAAACCCGAAATATATAAAGCGCTTAACTGGCTAGAGCAACTGGCTGATTTACAACACAGCGATGAATTCCCTTACCTCAATGCGCAGCCGCAAAAAGTAATACGTGTATATACTGACTCAGAGTGTCAAATGCTTAGTGTAGAATGCCGGGGTTTTTTAATGTTTGTTGAGCAAATAGGGGTGATCAACAGTATCACTCGCGAAATGGTTATTGACCGCTTATTTGCTCTCGATAAGCCGTTTATTTCGTTAGAGGATTTAAAGTGGGTGGTACTCATGGTGCTATTTAATGTGCCTGGCTCAGAGCAAGCTTATGCGCAAATGGAAGATTTAATCTTTGATGAACCCACGGAGTTACTGCATTAACTTGTTTCTTTAATTAGTTTGGGTATATTAGGCGCAAATCAGCCAACAGGTAGCCACACTATGAGCAAAATTGATCATTCGCTTTTCGCTGCAGACAAATATGCTTTAGAAAAAGAGCACGGTCAGTGCCCCGAGTGTGGCTCAAAACTGATCATGCGTAATAGTAAAGCAGGTCCTTTTTTAGGCTGTAGTAGTTACCCAGACTGTGACTTTATACGGCCACTTGTCTCGCACGAAACGCAGCAAATTAAAGTCCTAGATGACAGCCCATGCCCTGAATGCGGTAATCCGCTGGTGGTTAAAAATGGTCGTTATGGCATGTTTATAGGTTGCACAGGTTATCCTGAGTGCCATTATATTGCCCACGATGAAAAAGAGCCTGACCAAGAAATACTACCTGCTTGTCCTAAATGTAAAAAAGGGCAGTTAGTGGCACGCAGTAATAAGTTTGGAAAGACATTCTATTCATGTAACAGCTACCCAAGCTGTAAATATACCTTAAACTATAAACCTGTTGAGCATGCTTGCCCACAGTGCCAGTGGCCTATAATGATGCGTAAGCAAATGGCTAATAGTGTTGTGTTACAATGCCCCCAGAAAAGTTGCTCGCATAAAATCACGCAGAGCGAATGAAAGCTTAAATTAATTGTACTTGGAGATCTTCTTTGACCGACTCAACTTCAGTTCCATTTACGGCACTTACTGCTTTAGAGCAAGGTGGCGTTATTTTTTATCCAACCGAAGCGGTTTATGGCTTAGGTTGTGATCCTGATAATCAACAGGCCGTTGAGCAATTGCTAGCAATGAAGCAGCGTCCAGTCGAAAAAGGCTTAATTTTAATTGCAGATAATTATGGTCAACTTTTAAAGTATGTTGATGACGCAAAAATCCCTATGGATAAACGTACTGATATTTTCTCTAGTTGGCCAGGAGCAATCACTTGGGTGATGCCTGCAGCTAAAACCACACCAAAATGGTTAACTGGGCAGTTTGATACCATTGCTGTACGCGTTACAAACCACCCAACGGTAAAGCATTTATGTCAAAAGTTTGATAAACCTTTGGTATCGACCAGCGCTAACTTATCAGGCCAAGATACGGTAACCAGCATAGCGATGGCTAAAAGTGAGTTTGGCGAAAAAGTAGCATTTTACGTTGATGAGCCTCTTGGGGATAATACCCAGCCAAGCACTATTAAAGACGTTATGACCGGCAAAGTATTTAGAGGATAGACCATGTACAGCAATCGACTCGAGCAAGTACAAACCTACTTACTGGCGCTGCAAGACACTATTTGTCGGGGTCTTGAGCAAGCCGATGGCAAAGCTAAATTTGTAGAAGACTGTTGGCAGCGCGCCAAAGGGGGGGGTGGCCGTACCCGCGTAATAAGTGGCGGAGATGTGATTGAGCAAGGCGGGGTTAACTACTCACATGTATTTGGTGATTCAATGCCCGCATCAGCAACCGCGCATCGTCCAGAACTTGCAGGACGCAACTTTAATGCCTGTGGCGTGTCGCTAGTTATTCACCCTAACAATCCGCATATTCCGGCCAGTCACGCTAATGTACGGTTTTTTATCGCCGAAAAAGAAGGTGAAGAGCCTATTTGGTGGTTTGGCGGTGGCTTTGACTTAACCCCGGTTTACCCAAACTTTGACGATGTTAAGCATTGGCATCAGGTGGCTCACGACCTTTGTGCACCATTTGGCGATGATGTTTACCCTAATTATAAGAAGTGGTGCGACGAATATTTTTACATTAAACACCGCGACGAAACCCGTGGCGTGGGTGGGTTGTTCTTCGATGATTTAAACGAACAAGGTTTTGAACAAAGCTTTGCCTTCATGCAAGCCGTGGGGGATAGCTTTTTAGATGCTTACTTGCCAATTATTGAGCGTCGTAAAAATGACGAATACACCCAGCAACAGCGTGATTTTCAATTGTATCGCCGTGGCCGTTATGTTGAATTTAACCTAGTGTGGGACAGAGGGACTTTGTTCGGCCTACAAACTGGTGGACGTACTGAATCTATTTTAATGTCTATGCCGCCACTCGCCCGCTGGGAGTATAATTATAACCCAGACCTCGATAGCGCTGAGGCACAGTTATATCAATATTACTTACGCCCACAAGATTGGCTAAATAGTACACCAAGTAAGTTGATACCCAGAGAGTGGCAATTATAATTTTTGGAAAGTAAAAAGGCGCTAATTGGCGCCTTTTTACTACTTACATTAAGACTGTTATGGTTTACTCAATGTTGATTAATCATATGGCTTGCTAGTTGCTCAAGCGATTTTCGCAACCCTTCGCGCAATAGCGGGTTATCTACCTCAATATCTAACGCTTTATTCATGCAATGCATCCATTGGTCGCGCAAATTTTGATCAATAGGAAAAGGCATATGGCGTTTACGAAGCATGGGGTGACCATGCTTTTCGGTAAATAAATCAGGGCCGCCTAACCAGCTCGATAAAAACTCAAAAAACACTTGGCGAATGCGATCTAATGGTTGAGGGTGCATATCATATAACGGTTTGGCGTATTCATCGCTTGCCATAATGTCGTAGAATCTATTCGCAAGCGCACGAGTACCTGCTTCACCACCTATAATTTGATAAGGTGTTTTTTCTGGGGTTGGTGCTTGTTGTGGCTCTGGTTTTTTCGATTTTGAAAAAAATCGTTTAATCATCGTTTTTATCATCGTTAATTAGCAGTATGTAGCTGAACAAAGAGGTTGCTCGAATATGGACAAATATGCAGTTTTTGGAAATCCTATTAAACACTCAAAATCCCCTGCGATACATAAGCAATTTGCAACCTCATTAGGTGAACAAATAGATTATCAGGCAATATTAGCACCAATAGATGGCTTTAAAACAGCAGTGGCAGATTTTTTTTCTGCTGGTGGTCTTGGCGCGAATGTTACCATGCCCTTTAAAGAGCAAGCTTTTGAGCTAGTCGATGAGCGAACAGAGCTTGCCACTATTGTGGGAGCGGTTAATACTATTAAGTTATTAGATGATGGTCGCTTATTGGGTGATAACACTGACGGCGTGGGCTTTGTAAATGACTTACTCGCTAATAATGTAGCAATAGCAGGCAAGCGTATACTACTAATAGGTGCTGGTGGCGCTGCGCGTGGTGTTATATTGCCGTTACTTGCACAAAACCCAAGTGAAATAGTTATCGTAAACCGTACAGCATCAAAAGCTAAAGCGCTGGCGGAGTTGTTTACTGAATATGGCAAGATTACAGGTTATGGTTTTGACGATTTGCCTGTTAGTGATTACGCGTTAATTGTAAATTCTACATCAAGTAGTATGTTAGGAGAATTACCCGCACTTGCTGAAAAACACCTTAATGGCTGTAATTGTGTTTATGATATGTTTTATTCTCTGCAAAACACGCTATTTATGCAATGGGCAAAGGATTATAAAGCTGATATTACCGTTATGGATGGTAGTGGCATGTTAGTGGGTCAAGCTGCTCAAGCATTCTATGTATGGCGAAATAAAATGCCAGAGATACTCCCCGTCGTAAGCGCGTTAAAATCTGGAGAGCTAAAATGAATCAAGCCGTACAATTTATTGATCGTATAGATTATAATGAGAAAACTCAGCAACTGACGTTTTACGCACAAGTAAGTGGTCTAATGGTCGAGTGTATTATTGATATGCAAAGTTTAACTATTGCAGACTCAGCGGCAGCGCAACATCACTTTGAGCTACGGCGTTTTGACTACGAAGAACTTGCCGAGCAATTAATCGAAGACGAAGAATATAACTCGACAGGTCAAGTGGCTATAAAGATGATAAGTTAACCCTCTGCTAGGTATTCGTCTTTAAGTTCAACATAGTTAGTTGCAGATACTTTTAAAAAGCCAAGTTCTTGCTCTGTTAAAGGGCGAGCTTGCTTTACAGGGCTCCCTACATATAAAAAGCCAGACTCTAAACGCTTGTTAGGTGGCACTAATGAACCACCGCCAATAATGACATTATCTTCTACAATGACATTATCCATCACAATGGCGCCCATACCCACCAAGATGCGGTTTCCTAAACGACAGCCATGTAACATTACTTTATGACCGACCGTTACATCATCACCAATAATAAGAGGATAACCATCAGGATTGCTTTTACTTGCACGAGTTAGATGTAAAACACTGCCATCTTGTACATTAGTACGTTCGCCAATACGTATATAATTAACATCCCCACGAGCTGCTACTAAAGGCCATACACTACTGTCTTTACCTAATGTAATATCACCGACTAATACGGCTGACTCATCAACATACACAGATTGATTAAAAGTAGGGGTAATTCCTTTATAAGAACGAATAGACATAAAAGCACCTAATAAATATGAGAGTAGTTGAACCAGATGATAGCAGTAGAGCTAATAAAATGACCAGTCAGTATTAGTATTGGTTACTAAACTAGCGTTTTTGAGATGTTTAGCTCGTAAATCGAGCGAACAGTGCTTTATTTCAAGTTTTCTTTAAAAAACGCTTGCGTAAAAATCTGTCCTCCCTATAATGCGACCCCACTGACACGGCAGAGCAGGCAACGCTTAGCGAGGCAAGCAGCAAGTCAGTGAGTCGAGTAAAACTTGAGTTTAGATTTTTTAGAAAGTTTAAAATTAAGTGTTGACAAAAAAATAGGAAAGCGTAATATGCGCAGCCCTAGCGAGGTAAAGCAAAGCGCTTTAATCGCAACGTTCTTTAACAATATAAAGCAATCATCTGTGTGGGCACTCGTACAGATTGAGTTCTAACAGCCGAATCTAGTTCGCTAGATGAGGCAAAAAATTTAGAGTCTCAATTGAAACTGAGTGACCAACGGAATAAATTTATTTATTCAGCACAGTCAATTCAATATCGAAAGATATTAAATAAATTCAGAATTCATTGAGCATGTCCGCTCCCTTTATGGGAAGGACAGAAAAAACTTTTAATTGAAGAGTTTGATCATGGCTCAGATTGAACGCTGGCGGCAGGCCTAACACATGCAAGTCGAGCGGTAACATTTCTAGCTTGCTAGAAGATGACGAGCGGCGGACGGGTGAGTAATGCTTGGGAACATGCCTTGAGGTGGGGGACAACAGTTGGAAACGACTGCTAATACCGCATAATGTCTACGGACCAAAGAGGGCTTCGGCTCTCGCCTTTAGATTGGCCCAAGTGGGATTAGTTAGTTGGTGAGGTAATGGCTTACCAAGGCGACGATCCCTAGCTGGTTTGAGAGGATGATCAGCCACACTGGGACTGAGACACGGCCCAGACTCCTACGGGAGGCAGCAGTGGGGAATATTGCACAATGGGCGCAAGCCTGATGCAGCCATGCCGCGTGTGTGAAGAAGGCCTTCGGGTTGTAAAGCACTTTCAGTCAGGAGGAAAGGGTTGTAGTTAATACCTTCAATCTGTGACGTTACTGACAGAAGAAGCACCGGCTAACTCCGTGCCAGCAGCCGCGGTAATACGGAGGGTGCGAGCGTTAATCGGAATTACTGGGCGTAAAGCGTACGCAGGCGGTTTGTTAAGCGAGATGTGAAAGCCCCGGGCTCAACCTGGGAACTGCATTTCGAACTGGCAAACTAGAGTGTGATAGAGGGTGGTAGAATTTCAGGTGTAGCGGTGAAATGCGTAGATATCTGAAGGAATACCGATGGCGAAGGCAGCCACCTGGGTCAACACTGACGCTCATGTACGAAAGCGTGGGGAGCAAACAGGATTAGATACCCTGGTAGTCCACGCCGTAAACGATGTCTACTAGAAGCTCGGAACTTCGGTTTTGTTTTTCAAAGCTAACGCATTAAGTAGACCGCCTGGGGAGTACGGCCGCAAGGTTAAAACTCAAATGAATTGACGGGGGCCCGCACAAGCGGTGGAGCATGTGGTTTAATTCGATGCAACGCGAAGAACCTTACCTACACTTGACATACAGAGAACTTACTAGAGATAGTTTGGTGCCTTCGGGAGCTCTGATACAGGTGCTGCATGGCTGTCGTCAGCTCGTGTTGTGAGATGTTGGGTTAAGTCCCGCAACGAGCGCAACCCCTATCCTTAGTTGCTAGCAGGTAATGCTGAGAACTCTAAGGAGACTGCCGGTGATAAACCGGAGGAAGGTGGGGACGACGTCAAGTCATCATGGCCCTTACGTGTAGGGCTACACACGTGCTACAATGGCGCATACAGAGTGCTGCGAACCTGCGAAGGTAAGCGAATCACTTAAAGTGCGTCGTAGTCCGGATTGGAGTCTGCAACTCGACTCCATGAAGTCGGAATCGCTAGTAATCGCGTATCAGAATGACGCGGTGAATACGTTCCCGGGCCTTGTACACACCGCCCGTCACACCATGGGAGTGGGTTGCTCCAGAAGTAGATAGTCTAACCCTCGGGAGGACGTTTACCACGGAGTGATTCATGACTGGGGTGAAGTCGTAACAAGGTAGCCCTAGGGGAACCTGGGGCTGGATCACCTCCTTATACGATTTAGAACTTATTTGTTCGTAGTGTCCACACAGATGATTGTTAGTTAGTTTTACCCTTTGGGTTAACTAATTAATATGCTCTTTAAAAATTTGGAAAAGCTGATAATAAAATTCTGATAGATACATTGTATTTATCAAGAGTTTTCAAAAGTAAAAAAGAATGATAGCAGTATCATTCAGTGCCAATTTAATCACTCTTTTATTAGATAATGATTAATTGGTATCTACTTTAGTATTCAATATTAACTTCTGGCGAAGTTAAACTGTCACAAAACAAAGACCCGTTTGGGTTGTATGGTTAAGTGACTAAGCGTACACGGTGGATGCCTTGGCAGTTGGAGGCGATGAAGGACGTATTAACTTGCGATAAGCTTAGTCAAGCTAGTAAAAAGCACTTGAGACTAAGATTTCCGAATGGGGAAACCCACCTGCTTGCAGGTATCGTTAACTGAATACATAGGTTAACGAGGCGAACGCGGAGAACTGAAACATCTAAGTACCCGTAGGAAAAGAAATCAACCGAGATTCCGGAAGTAGCGGCGAGCGAAACCGGAACAGCCCTTAAGCTTTTGTTGTGTTAATGGAAGGCGCTGGAAAGCGCCACGATACAGGGTGATAGTCCCGTACATGAAAATGCAATTTAAGTGAAATCGAGTAGGTCGGAGCACGTGAAACTTTGACTGAATATAGGTGGACCATCATCTAAGGCTAAATACTCCCAACTGACCGATAGTGAACCAGTACCGTGAGGGAAAGGCGAAAAGAACCCCTGTGAGGGGAGTGAAATAGAACCTGAAACCGTGTACGTACAAGCAGTAGGAGCCTACTTGTTAGGTGACTGCGTACCTTTTGTATAATGGGTCAGCGACTTATATTTTGTAGCGAGGTTAACCGAATAGGGTAGCCGTAGGGAAACCGAGTCTTAACTGGGCGATGAGTTGCAAGGTATAGACCCGAAACCCGGTGATCTAGCCATGGGCAGGTTGAAGATTGAGTAACATCAATTGGAGGACCGAACCCACTAACGTTGAAAAGTTAGGGGATGACCTGTGGTTAGGAGTGAAAGGCTAATCAAACCGGGAGATAGCTGGTTCTCCCCGAAATCTATTTAGGTAGAGCCTCGGACGAATACTTACGGGGGTAGAGCACTGTTAAGGCTAGGGGGTCATCCCGACTTACCAACCCTTTGCAAACTCCGAATACCGTAAAGTACTATCCGGGAGACACACGGCGGGTGCTAACGTCCGTCGTGAAGAGGGAAACAACCCAGACCGCCAGCTAAGGTCCCAAAGTCATAGTTAAGTGGGAAACGATGTGGAAAGGCACAGACAGCCAGGAGGTTGGCTTAGAAGCAGCCATCCTTTAAAGAAAGCGTAATAGCTCACTGGTCGAGTCGGTCTGCGCGGAAGATGTAACGGGGCTAAACTATGCACCGAAGCTGCGGATTCATCTTAGGATGAGTGGTAGGGGAGCGTTCTGTAAGCGGTTGAAGGTGTGCCGGGAGGCATGCTGGACGTATCAGAAGTGCGAATGCTGACATGAGTAACGATAATGCGGGTGAAAAACCCGCACGCCGGAAGACCAAGGGTTCCTATCCCATGTTAATCAGGGTAGGGTAAGTCGACTCCTAAGGCGAGGCCGAAAGGCGTAGTCGATGGGAAACGGATTAATATTTCCGTACTTGGTATAATTGCGATGGGGGGACGGAGCAGGCTAAGCAAGCATGGCGATGGTTGTCCATGTGAAAGTGAGTAGGTTAGTGACTTAGGTAAATCCGGGTTACTGTTAGACTGAGACACGAGACGAGCCACTAAGGTGGTGAAGTTGTTGATGCCATACTTCCAGGAAAAGCCTCTAAGCTTCAGATTATACCGAATCGTACCCCAAACCGACACAGGTGGTCAGGTAGAGAATACTAAGGCGCTTGAGAGAACTCGGGTGAAGGAACTAGGCAAAATCGTACCGTAACTTCGGGAGAAGGTACGCTCCGATGGGTGACGGGATTTACTCCCTGAGCTAATTGGAGCCGCAGTGACCAGGTGGCTGGGACTGTTTATTAAAAACACAGCACTGTGCAAAATCGCAAGATGACGTATACGGTGTGACACCTGCCCGGTGCCGGAAGGTTAATTGATGGGGTTATCCTTAGGGAGAAGCTCTTGATCGAAGCCCCGGTAAACGGCGGCCGTAACTATAACGGTCCTAAGGTAGCGAAATTCCTTGTCGGGTAAGTTCCGACCTGCACGAATGGTGTAACCATGGCCACGCTGTCTCCACCCGAGACTCAGTGAAATTGAAATCGCAGTGAAGATGCTGTGTACCCGCGGCTAGACGGAAAGACCCCGTGAACCTTTACTACAGCTTGGCACTGAACATTGAACCTACATGTGTAGGATAGGTGGGAGACTTAGAAGATGAGACGCTAGTTTTGTTGGAGTCGTCCTTGAAATACCACCCTTGTAGTTTTGATGTTCTAACGTCGGTCCCTGAATCGGGATTACGGACAGTGTCTGGTGGGTAGTTTGACTGGGGCGGTCTCCTCCTAAAGAGTAACGGAGGAGCACGAAGGTTGGCTAAGTACGGTCGGACATCGTACGGTTAGTGTAATGGTAGAAGCCAGCTTAACTGCGAGACAGACACGTCGAGCAGGTACGAAAGTAGGTCATAGTGATCCGGTGGTTCTGAATGGAAGGGCCATCGCTCAACGGATAAAAGGTACTCCGGGGATAACAGGCTGATACCGCCCAAGAGTTCATATCGACGGCGGTGTTTGGCACCTCGATGTCGGCTCATCACATCCTGGGGCTGAAGTCGGTCCCAAGGGTATGGCTGTTCGCCATTTAAAGTGGTACGCGAGCTGGGTTTAGAACGTCGTGAGACAGTTCGGTCCCTATCTGCCGTGGGCGTTTGAGAATTGAGAGGGGTTGCTCCTAGTACGAGAGGACCGGAGTGAACGAACCGCTGGTGTTCGGGTTGTCATGCCAATGGCATTGCCCGGTAGCTACGTTCGGAACTGATAAGCGCTGAAAGCATCTAAGCGCGAAGCAGGCCTCGAGATGATTTCTCACTAGACTTTTAAAGTCTCTGAAGGGCCGTTGAAGACTACAACGTTGATAGGCAAGATGTGGAAGCATGGTGACATGTTAAGCTAACTTGTACTAATTACCCGTGAGGCTTAACCATACAACGCCAAACGCGTTTTGTGTGATAGTTTAAGACAGAAGTTAATGACTAAAGTAGATATTACGCAGAAAGACTTAAAAAATATTATCAGAATTTCCAAATTCAGTTAGTTTGTAGCGATACGAATTAACGCCCAAATTTGCTTGGTGACAATAGCGTTTTGGACCCACCTGACTCCATGCCGAACTCAGTAGTGAAACGAAACAGCGCCGATGATAGTGTAGCATTTGTTATGCGAAAGTAGGACATTACCAGGCTTCAAATTGTAGAAAGCCCGGCTCATTGAGTCGGGCTTTTTTACGTCTGGAATAAAGTAAAAACCCCAAGCCAATACCCCGTACCGAACTCAGTAGTCTCGCAAAAAGAAATACAGCAGCCCTAGGCGAGCCTCATGGAATGTCCATTATTATTTGTTCACAAGCCTTGCAGACATTCTATCCGCGGCTAATGTATATAAAGAAACTTCAGAGCTTTGAATATATTGACTTGGCAGTGTCAGTCTTTTGCATATGTACGGTGTCACTTTTTAACATTGAAAAGTAACTAATATGGATCAAAAACGCCAGCGCGAGGCTGGCGTTTTTGATGCAGTTTAAAGCTATTTATTAAGCTTTAGGGCCTGCATTTTTAATTTCGTCTGATACATCGTACTTCGCGAAATTTTCAGTGAAGTCAGTTGCAAGCTTGGTCGCATACTCAGCGTATTTAGCTTTATCTTCCCAAGTATTGATTGGGTTAAGTAGCTCGCTATCAACACCTGGGACAGCCACTGGCACGTCTAGGTTTAGCACGTCGATATGTTGTGTTTCAACACCTGCAAGTTTACCTGATACAATCGCATCTACAACAGCGCGAGTTGTAGGAATATCAAAGCGCTTACCCGTACCGTAAGGGCCACCAGTCCAGCCAGTATTAACAAGGTAAACTTTAGCGCCAAACTCGCGTACGCGCTTCATAAGAAGCTCTGCATAAATGCCTGCTGGACGTGGGAAGAAAGGTGCGCCGAAACACGTAGAGAAGGTTGATTCAATATCACTCGTTGAGCCAATCTCCGTTGAGCCCACTTTAGCCGTGTAGCCACTTAAGAAATGAAATGCTGCTGCTTCTTCTGTTAAAACAGATACAGGAGGTAAAACACCGCTAACGTCACATGTTAAGAATACAACTGCTTTTGGTTCACCTGCGCGGTTTTCAACTTTACGCTTTTCAACATGTTCAAGTGGATACGCTGCGCGGCTATTTTGAGTTAGGCTAGTATCGTTAAAGTCAGGTACGCGATTTTCATCAAGTACTACATTCTCTAAGATAGTACCAAAGCGAATTGCATCCCAAATGACAGGTTCATTTTTTTGCGATAAGTCGATACATTTAGCGTAACAACCCCCTTCGATATTAAATACACTACCCGGCGCCCAGCCATGCTCATCATCACCAATTAAAAAGCGAGTTGGATCTGCAGATAACGTTGTTTTACCTGTGCCTGATAAACCAAAGAATAAAGCCGTGTCGCCAGCTTCGCCTACGTTAGCAGAGCAGTGCATTGGTAATACACCTTTTGCTGGAAGTAGGAAGTTTTGAACTGAGAACATTGATTTTTTCATTTCACCGGCATAACGCATACCTGCTAGCAACACTTTACGTTGTGCAAAGTTGATAATAACTGTGCCATCACTGTTTGTGCCATCACGCTCTGGGTCACATACAAATGAAGGAACATTCATTACCTGCCACTCGGGTAAATCAGATGCATTATAAGATTTAGGTTCGATAAACATGTTTTTAGCAAAAATATGGTGCCATGCAGTTTCTGTAGTTACAACTACAGGTAAATAGTGCTCAGGATCAGCGCCAACTTCAAGGTGAGAGATGAAGTGGTCATTGCTTTGCACATGTGCTTCTACACGTGCCCATAAAGCGTCAAATTTATCTGAATCGAAAGGGCGGTTTACATCACCCCATTGGATATCATTTTCAGTGCTTGGTTCTTGAACAACAAAACGATCTTTTGGAGAGCGACCAGTACGGTGACCAGTTTTTGCAACAAAAGCTCCATTAGCGGCTAAAGTCCCTTCACCACGACTGATTGCGTGTTCGACAAGTTCAGCTGCAGTTAGATCGACAAAACGATTAGCGTTTGAAGTCATGTTTTTACCTAATTTTTGTGAGATTGAACGGGATAGCTCTGGGGTTCTGTATAACCTTTAAGCTGTAATTATAGTAACAGATGGATTGGGAGTATTCGAGCCTGTGAAAGCCCTAAAAAGACATATATTTATAAAAAAACATGAATAATTTCAATGATACCGGTATCACAAAGTTCCGTTTTTTCATGATACCGGTGTCATCTTAATTTATAAAAAAACCACTTTAAAAAGTGGTTTTGAGTAAGGTTTGTTATTAAAGGGAGGTAAATTAGTTAAAAATAGCTTTTATATCTTGTTCATTAAACACGTATTCTTTTAAGCAGTAATGGCAACCTATTTTTACTTTACCATTATTGGCTGCCACATCGTCTAACAAGGCTTGTTGACCAATATTAACGAGTGCGGTAATTGTTTTGTCGCGACTACATCCACATCTGAAGTTAATCGGCTGTGGTTCAAAAATGCGTGGGTTATCTTCGTGGTACAAACGAGTTAATACCGTGTTAGCGTCGAGTTGTAACAACTCTTCATTGTTAATGGTGTTGCTGAGTGCTTCTAAGTGTGTAAAGTCAGTAATTGATTTTTCTTTATTGACGGGTAAAACCTGTAAAAATAGTCCAGCGGCTTTAGCTTTACCGGATGCGCTAGTGCCTGTAGTAAACCACAAACGAGTTTTTAGTTGCTCTGATTGCTCAAAGTACGCTTCAATACATTCACTTAAGGTTGGGTGCTCTAGTGGCACTATACCTTGATAGCGCTCACCTTTAATAGGAGTGATCGTAATCACCATATGGCCTTTGCCAAGCAGCTCTTGAATAGTTGTGCCTTGAATCTCTCCCTGCAAACGAGCTATACCACGCATATTTTGATTATGGTCGCCATTTATAACCGCAAATTTAACAGGGCCATCACCTTGTACTTGTACCGCTATTTCACCTTCAAACTTTAAAGTGGCAGTTAATAAACAGGTAGCAACTAGTAACTCACCTAAAAGCGCTTGCACAGGTTGTGGGTAATTATGGTTAGTGAGCATTTCATCATAAGCATGCTCAATCTGTACGAGTTCACCACGAACGTCGAGGTTTTCAAATATATAACGGTGAAGTAAATCTTGTTGCATGACGGGTTACCTAACTGGATTTCAATTTTAAAAGTTCGCGTCTTTGCTTTTTATCTGGCTTGCGCTCAGGGTGAGGAGCAAAGAAGCTGTTATTTTTACGGGCTATTGAGTTTTTAGCTCGTTGTTCAATGCTAGCATCGGACTCTTGATACATAGTTTGTGCAATGGGGGCACCTTTGCGTTTATCAAACAGTTTTAAAACGGTGATTGTTTTTTCATCAACCCCTTGCGCTAGTTTTAATACCGCGCCAAGCTCAACAACTTTACTTGGTTTAGCACGTTGGCCATTATAATGTACTTTGCCGCCTTGTACCATGTCGCGTGCGATTGCGCGGGTTTTATAAAAGCGAGCAGCCCATAGCCATTTGTCTAATCGAATACTGAGCGTTTGATTATCTTGATTGGAATTACGGATGTTACTTTTTGACATAACTTCACCCTTAGAATATCAGCAAGTCAGGTGCAAAACTTACCATGAAACATGGACTGAGAGAAATAGCCAAAGAGCCTTAGTAATAGTACGGACCTATTTACTCACCTCGTTTTAAAAGTTTAATATTAGCGTGCTTGTTGAATGAAAAATGAAAAGGTACTATAGGTCAGCGATAAAGCAGTAAATTAAAAAGATAATAATATATGGATCAGTACTTACAACAGCTTAAGCACTTCATGGATAAGTTACCTCATGGCAAACTGAGTGCCTTGGTAATTTTTTTAGTTGTTGTTTATATTGCATTTTTATCGGCAAAATTATTCTGGCTATTGTGGCCAACCCCCGTTAATACAGTATTAGCTCCCAGCTATATAAACACCACGTCAGGGCAAGCAAAAGCGGTTAGTAGCCAGCAAATTGTTGAGCAGTTTTTGTTTGGTAAGGTGGTTGTTGGGTCTAAAAAACCAGCCGCGCAGCAAGCTCAAGTTATTAACAATGCGCCAGAAACACGTCTAAGTATTAATTTAACTGGGATTGTAGCTGTTAGTGAAAACGACCAAGCGGGACTTGCGATTATAGAATCACAAGGTCGCCAAGAAACCTACTTAGTTGATGACGTGGTTCAAGGCACGCGAGCAAAACTCGCGCAAGTGTTACCCGATCGCGTTATTTTAGATGTCAGCGGCGCCTTTGAAACCTTAATGCTTGATGGTATTGATTTTACTAAAAAAGTATCTATGCCTGTACTTGCTGAGCGAAAGCAGGAAAATCCATTAGAGTCTGGACCTCAATTAGAAAATCCTGATACACAAATCGATGCAACTGCAGACCAAGAGGTAAAAGAAGAAATAATCGAAACTCGCCAAGAATTACTACAAGACCCAGGTAAGTTATTTGACTATATCCGTGTCTCTCAGGCTATGCAAGATGGTGAGTTAATTGGCTATCGTTTAAGCCCTGGTAAAGACCCTGCGCTATTTAAGCAAATGGGACTAGAAAATAATGATTTAGCTGTATCTATTAATGGCTATCAATTAAATGATTTACAACAGGCTATGTCAGCAATGAATGAGCTGCGCAATAGTACCGATGCCAATATCACCATAGAACGTGATGGTCAGCAAATAGATGTGCAATTTAGCCTGCAATAACCTAGCTTTGGAGTTTTAATATAATGGTTCACGCGCTACACCTAAAAAAGATCAAAAAAGGGTTGGCAAAGTATGCGGCGCTCTTTTTTGTAGCCAGCCTGTCTTTGTCGGTGTCTGCAGTTGAATATGCTGCAAACTTTAAAGGCACAGATATTAACGAGTTTGTTAATATCGTAGGTAAAAACCTGAATAAAACGGTGATTATTGACCCAAACGTACGTGGTAAAGTAAATGTACGCAGTTATGAGTTAATGGATGAGAAGCTTTATTATCAATTCTTTTTAAATGTATTAGAGGTCTACGGTTATTCAGCGGTCGAAATGGATAACGGCATTATAAAAATTGAAAAAAGCTCAGACGCTAAAAAGTCAAATGTTCCGCTAGTTACCGAAGGTGACCAAGTCGGTGGTGATGTAATGATCACTCGTGTGGTACGGGTTAAAAATGTAAGTGTGCAAGAGCTTGGCCCGTTAGTTCGTCAGTTCAGTGACCAAAAAGACGGTGGCCACGTAGCTAACTTTAACGCAGCGAATGTAATGATGCTGACTGGTCATGCCGCTTCAGTTAATCGTTTAGTGGAAATCATCCGTTCGGTTGACCAAGCGGGTGATAAACGTGTAGACATTGTTAAGCTTAAATTTGCCACCGCGGATGATGTTGTCTCAGTGGTTGATAATATTTATAAAAATAGTGGTAAAGGTAGCGTTCCAGAATTTTTGATCCCCAAAGTAGTCGCTGATGGCCGTACTAATAGTGTAATTGTTAGCGGTGAAGGCCAAGCCCGAACCCGTGCTATTGCACTTATTGAGCGCTTGGATGGTGAACTTGAGAATCAAGGTAATACCAAGGTTATTTACCTTAATTATGCCAAAGCTGAAGACATAGTAAAAGTATTGCAAGGTGTGAGTAAAACATTAGCTGAAGACGCGCAAAGTGGCACAACAAAAACACGTAGTAATAGTAGCAATAACGAAACTAGTATCGAAGCCCACCCTAATTCAAACTCACTTGTCATTACGGCACAGCCCGATACTATGCGCTCACTTGAGCAAGTTATTGAACGCTTAGATATTCGTCGTGCACAAGTATTGGTTGAAGCAATTATTGTTGAAGTTATGGAGGCTGATGGTATTAACTTTGGCTTACAATGGATTTCTGAACAAGGTGGTATGGTACAGTTTAATAATGGCACAACAGTGCCTGTTGGCTCTCTTGCCGTTGCTGCTGAACAAGCTCAGGACGATACAACGATCAGTAATGTAATCGGGAGTGAAACTGGCACAGTAACAGAATACGAAGAAACTGTTGAAGGTGATTTAGGTCCACTTGGAGAGTTACTAGGTGGTATAAACGGTCTTGCTATGGGGATTGTTAAAAACGATTGGGGCGCGATTATTCAAGCGGTATCAACCGATACAAACTCGAATATTCTTGCCACGCCTTCTGTTACCACTATGGATAACGAAGAAGCGTCGATTATTGTTGGTCAAGAAATCCCTATTATTACCGGTTCTCAAACGGGTTCTAACAATGATAACCCGTTCCAAACGGTTGAACGCCAAGAAGTGGGTGTAAAGCTTAAAGTGACCCCACAAATAAATGACGGATCGGCTGTACAATTAAAGATTGAACAAGAAGTATCAAGCGTGAGCGGCGCAACATCTGTTGATGTTTCAGTGAATAAACGTGCAATAAATACCACGGTTATGGCTGATGATGGCGGTATGGTGGTGCTAGGTGGTCTGATTGACGAAGACGTACAAGAAAGTGTATCTAAAGTACCATTGTTAGGTGACATTCCTATTCTAGGTCAATTATTCCGCTCAACCAGTAGCAGTAAGCGTAAACGTAACCTTATTGTATTTATTCGTCCAACCATTGTGCGCGATGGGATAAGCATGAATAAGCTCAGCCACAGCAAGTACAACTTTATTCGCGGCGAACAATATAAACAAAAAGAAGATGGTATAGATTTAATGCCATTGACTGAGATGTCTATTTTACCCGAGTGGGATGATGCGTTGGTGTTACCACCAACGTATGAAGATTATTTAAGAGAGCAAAACGCGGGTGAGCGTAACAATGACTAACGCCATCACTGAGCTCAACGAAGATCTGGCAGCTGAACATGCTGCAGAGCAAATAACTGTAGGTGCAGAGCTACTTACCAGCGATGACTTGGTTGAGCTACCGGCGACACGGTTGCCATTTTCATATGCCCGTCGGGCCGGTGTGTTATTAAGTAAAAATAAAGAAGAGCGCGTGGTGTTTTATCGCGGCGAACTTGATATTGATGTGCTTCTTGAAGTACGCCGCATTGCCGGGCATGGTTTTCGTTTAGAGCAATTAGCTGATGACAAATTTGAGTTGCTGCTTGAAGCGTCGTACCAGCGTGATAGTTCTGAAACCCAGCAAATGATGGAGGATATCGGTAACGAGGTTGATTTATTCTCCCTAGCTGATGAGCTACCGCAGACGGAAGATCTACTTGCGGGCGATGATGACGCACCCATTATAAAACTTATTAATGCCATGCTTAGTGAGGCGATTAAAGAAGGCGCTTCAGATATTCATATTGAGACCTTCGAGCAAGAGCTTGTAATTCGTTTTCGGGTTGATGGCGTGCTTAAAGAAGTATTAAAACCAAACCGTAAACTAGCCTCGTTGTTAGTGTCGCGTATAAAAGTTATGGCTAAGCTCGATATCGCAGAAAAGCGTATCCCGCAAGATGGTCGTATTAGTTTACGTATCGCTGGGCGTGCCGTTGATGTACGGGTATCAACTATGCCGTCGAGCTTTGGTGAGCGTGTTGTTCTGCGTTTACTTGATAAGAATAATGCGCGTCTAAACTTAGCCGATTTAGGTATGACCGAGCGCAACCGAAATTTATTTGCCGATTTAATTAGTAAACCGCATGGAATTATCTTGGTAACCGGGCCTACGGGCTCTGGTAAAAGTACCACTTTATATGCGGGAATGAGCCAAATTAACTCACGCGATCGTAATATTTTAACGGTTGAAGATCCTATTGAGTATGAAATTCCCGGTATTGGCCAAACCCAAGTAAACACTAAAGTTGATATGACCTTTGCCCGCGGCCTTCGAGCTATATTACGTCAAGATCCAGATGTGGTAATGGTTGGTGAAATACGTGACCTTGAAACCGCACAAATTGGTGTACAAGCTTCATTAACTGGGCACTTAGTCATGTCGACTTTGCATACCAATACCGCTGCAGGGGCTATTTCGCGTATGGAAGATATGGGGGTAGAGCCATTCTTGCTTTCGTCATCTTTGCTGGGTGTGTTATCACAGCGTTTAGTGCGTACTTTATGTGAAAGCTGTAAAGAAGCCCATGTTGCAGACGAGCAAGAATGCGATTTACTTGGCGTACCGTCTGATAATCCACCGACAATTTACCGCGCAGTAGGTTGTGAAGAATGTAACTTTAATGGTTACCGTGGTCGTACGGGAATTCATGAACTACTTGTGGTTGACGAAACTGTACGTGAGTTGGTTCACAGTGGTAAGGGTGAACAAAGTGTTGAAAAATATATTCGTAAACATACTCCTAGTATTCGCCAAGATGGTTGTAGTCGCGTGCTAGTAGGTAAAACAACTCTTGAAGAAGTGCTACGTGTTACCCGCGAGGAAAGCTAACTATGTCAGCGTTTGAATATCGCGCTTTAGATGGTCGCGGCAAAGAGACAAAAGGTATTTTAGAGGCGGATACCGCTAAACAAATACGTCAAAACTTACGTGAACAAGGACTTACCCCATTAGAGGTTGTCCCTGCTGCAGAAGGTGAAAAGCAAGTTAAAGGTGCTAAGCCCTCTTTGTTTGGTGGCTTTTTTAAGCCAAAAATATCGACTTCTGATTTAGCGCTTATTACTCGCCAACTAGCAACCTTGGTGCAATCAGCTTTACCGGTTGAAGCCGCAGTAATGGCAGTAGCTGAGCAGTGTGAAAAGCCGCGCTTAAAACGCATGTTAATGTCGGTGCGTTCTAAAGTAGTCGAAGGTTATACCTTAGCCGATGGTATGTCTGAATTTCCGCATGTGTTTGATAATTTATATCGCTCGATGGTAGCTGCCGGTGAAAAGTCAGGCCACCTAGATGCAGTATTGAATCGTCTTGCTGATTACACCGAGCAGCGTCAGCATATGCGTAGCCAAATTACTCAAGCTATGGTATATCCAATTATATTGGTTATTTTTGCGATTGGTATTGTCTCAGTACTGTTAGGTACTGTAGTGCCAAAAATATTAAAAACCTTTGAAAAATCTAAACAAGTATTACCTTGGACCACTGAATGGGTAATGGCGGCCAGTAACTTTGTACAAAATTATTGGTTTATATCATTAGTGCTGATCACGGTCATTTCTATTGGTATTAAACATGCTCTAAAACAACCTAAAATTCGTTTTTGGTATGATGCAAAAATACTGGTAATGCCAGGTATTGGTAAAGTGGCACGAAGCATCAACACGGCGCGTTTTGCTCGAACTTTAAGTATATTGTCATCAAGCTCGGTACCGCTATTAGAGGGCATGAAAATTTCTGGGCAAGTATTAATAAACGAAAAAATTAAACAAGCAGTGGCAGAGGCCGCCACACGTGTTAGTGAAGGTGCAAGCTTGCGAGCTTCTTTACAACAAACAAAACTGTTTCCGCCAATGATGCTACATATGATAGCAAGTGGTGAAAAATCCGGTGAGTTAGAACAAATGTTAGAGCGAGCCGCAAACAATCAAGATCGTGAATTTGAAAGCATGGTAAATGTCTCGCTTAAATTACTTGAGCCTGCCATGATAGCGTCGATGGCGGTTATTGTATTATTTATTGTTATGGCTATTTTACAGCCTATTATGGCAATGAATGAAGCCATAGGACTTTAATAGCCTAACTTTTAACTTATTTTCATACTCAAATTTAAGTATTTAGAATTAATTATTAAGAACTACAGAGGTATGCACGTGAACAAACAATCAGGTTTCTCATTACTCGAAGTTATGGTGGTACTGGTTATTATTGGCATGATTATGTCAATTGTGGCACCTAATATTATGGGTCAACAAGAAGAGGCAGCCATAGATAAAGCTGCATTAGATATTCAACAGCTTGAAGATGCAATGAGTCTCTATAAGCTTAAAAATAAAACTTACCCAACTACAGAACAAGGGCTTGAAGCGTTAGTAACACAAACGAGCATTGAGCCAATTCCAAGACGTTTCCCTGATGGTGGGTTTGTTTCAAAGTTACCATTAGATCCTTGGAACAATCCATACCAGTTAATTAGTCCGGGAGAAATTGGCAAAATTGATATTTTCTCAATGGGGCCAGATGGGGAAGCTGCAACAGATGACGACATCGGAAACTGGGATGAAGAAGCGCAGTAATGTTGTTAATTAAGCATCAGCACGTTAATCAATTTAAAGGCTTGCTATGTTAGTAAGCCTTGCTCGCTCACGTACTCAATTACCGCAAAGTAATAAAGTGCGTGGGTTCAGTTTAATTGAAATGTTATTTGTGCTGCTTATTATCGGATTTGCCACCAAAATGGTGGTATATAGTCTTGACGGCGGCGCCGAAGATGAACTTGATAAACAAGCATTAAGACTACATACCACTATTAATATGGCTTCAGAGTTTGCCATTCTTAATCAAGTTGAGCTGGGGTTTCATATTGATGAGGATGTATTTGAATTTTTAGTATTTGATGGTGAAAAGTGGGTCACATTTGATCGTGAAAAAATCTTTCAGCCTATAACCATTGATGAACGTTTAGAACTGACCCTCAATTTAGAAGATTTAGCATGGTCACAAGAGAACATGCTAGAGCAGTCAAACTGGCGAGAGCTCATGAGCGGTGGTGATGATGAAAGTTTACTGGAGCTACAAAAATTAAAAATTCCGCAGGTGCTTATTTTATCCTCAGGCGAAGTGAGTGCTTTTCAGCTGACTTATGAATTAAAAGAGCAAGCTGAGCCTATTTATTTTATTGAAGGAGAGTTTACCGCTCCTGTTAATTTACGTAGGGAGCCGGAGTAATGAAAAAAGTACGTGGTTTTACCTTGTTAGAGGTGATGGTAGCACTGAGTATTTGTGCCATGGCCGGTATTGCTGCAATGCAGGCAACGGGTGAGCATATAAACCATTTAGTTAGTCTTGAAGAGCAAACTTACGGTTCTTGGGTGGCTGAAAATATTATGGTTGAACAGCGTGCCAAAGGTAAAGAGTGGCAAGGAAAAAATGGGGCTAAAGGCAGTGAGGCAATGGCCGGTGTAGATTGGTATTGGCGTCAAGATGTAACCGAAACGACCGATAAAAGCTTTGTAAAAATCACCATTAACGTATTTTCAGATGAAAAGCTGGAATATCCAGTTTATGAACTTATTAGCTATTTAAATAAAGGTAATGGCTAAGTGAAACAGCGCGGTTTTACACTTCTTGAGGTTATGGTAGCGCTGGGAATTTTAGCCTTTGTGGTATTAGCGACTCACCAAATATTAGATTCGACCACCAAAGCTAAAGCCGCTTCTGATGAAAAAATAGCTGAGCTTAATGGCTTGCAAACGGCTTTTCGTTTAATGGATCAAGATTTTAGCCAAATGACTAAGCGCGAAGTGCGCAACGAATCAGGTGATGTACAAGATAGATATATACGCACAGGACGTTATATTTTAGATAGCCAATACGATGGTATTGCTTTTGTGCGAGATGGATGGGTGAATCCAATTAACTTACTGCCACGCTCAGAGTTACAAGCTGTGGGTTATCGCATTATGGATGACAATTTAGAGCGGGTATATCGGGTGTATGTTGATCAGCTAGATAACATGGAACCGCGAGTACAGGTAATACTAAAGGATATTGAAGATTTAAAGTTTGAGTTTTTAGACGAGCAGAATGAGTGGCAAGAGCAATGGGAAATCAAAGCTTTACCTAAAGCTGTATCGGTTACATTAAAGCAAGTTGATGCCGAACCTATTACACGGTTATTTTTAGTGCCAGGTGACGGCAAAGTCGCACCGCCAAGCAGTAACGAACAAGATAATAATAATGGTGCTGGCGAGGGCTTTAATAATGGCTAAAGCTCAACGCGGTGCGGCGCTTATTATCGTTTTATTTATTGTGGCTTTAGCTTCTATTTTAGCAGTCGAGATGAGTGCCAATTTAATGGTACAAGTGCAAAAAAGTACTAACTTACAAAGCCACCAACAGGCAAAGTGGTATGGTTACGCCGCAGAAGAGTTAGCGGTTAAAGCATTACTTGCTAGTAAAAAAGATAACCCAGATAAAACAGATTTAGAGCAAGTGTGGGCGCAGCAGGGAGATATTCCTTACCCCGTCGACAACGGCACCTTGCAAGGCAGTATTACCGACTTACAAGCATGCTTAAATTTAAACGCACTTAGGGCTGCTCCGTCACTTAACCTAGGTGGTGATGGGACTGACACTGGAAATACGAGTAATAAAACAAATCCAGCGCATAAAGCGTTATTCGCCTTGCTTGAAAATATTGAAGAGCTACCCATTGATGAATCAGAAGAGGCAATGGCTGATAGTGTATTTGACTGGTTAGATAAAAATAGTATTACCTATCGCTCAGGCGCAGAAGAAGACGAGTACTTATCTCGGGATTTTCCTTATTTAACGGCTAATAATTATTTTGCTTCAGTGTCAGAGCTGCGTTTAATTAAAGGTTTTAACCCCTTAGTGATGGAAAAAATATTACCTTACGTATGTGTGATCCCAGGCAGTGAGTTACTCGCTATCAACGTAAACACTATCGATCCAGAGCATGGACTATTACTGAGCGCACTGATTGATGGCTTGAGTGAATCAGGCGCGCAAAGTTTACTGGCATCACGGCCAGAAGCCGGTTATGACGATTTAAATGAGTTTTTTGAACAAGCGAATCAACAAGGTGCTAAAAATACTAAAGCCGTTGAAAAGCTGTTCACCATAAATAGCGAATATTTTAAACTACAAACGCAAGCTGAATTTGTTGAGTTGCGTTTTTCGATGACCACTTTACTACATGCCAAAGATGGCGAAGTAACAATACTGGCGCGAAAATTTGGAGGCGTACAGTGACAGAAATATTGTTGATCCGCACGGGCCGAACCCAACAAGAAAAATTAAATTGGTTAATATTTTGTACCGAGCAACAAGAAATTATCGCCAGTGGTGAGCTGCCTAATGTTAGCCACTTAGAAGAGTTAACCGAAAAAGCATTGAGCCGCGAGGTCGTGGTGTTATTACCCAGCGACCAAGTGCAACTTAAAACGGTTACTTTACCTACAAAGTGGAATAGAAAGCTTGAGCAAGCATTACCGTACATGCTTGAAGAAGATATTGCTTGTGATATTGATGACTTATTTATTGCCACTGGTGCGTCAACACTCATTGATGATAAGCATGCAATAAATGTAGCCATAACTGACAGAAAGTGGTTTGAAGGCTGGCTGGCCGCTTTTAATGAGCATGATATTGTCACGTATAAAATTTTACCCGATGCACTATTACTTCCAACCCCAAATGAGCAGGCGCTTAGTGTTATTGAACTTAATAACCAGTGGCTGTGTAAACAAGGTAATTGGCGCATTAGTATTGTCGAACCGTTGTGGTTAAATGACTTTCTAACCGCTCTTGGTAATCCTGATGTGGCGCATTACAGCCCTGCATCACAGTTTCCTGAGTCAGTTAATTTAACCGCGCAAACACAAGCCTACGATTTACCTTTAGCGTTATTTGCTAGGCAATTACCTGAGGTAAAGTTTAACTTACGCCAAGGCCAGTACCAGCTGAAAAAGAAAACGGCGCTATGGTGGGGCTATTGGAAGGGGGCAGCTATTGCTGCAAGTGTTGCATTGGTTGCATCGGTATTAGTTAAAACGCTTGAGTTACATCAACTAAGTAGTGAAGTCGGCGCAGCTAAAGAGCAGGTGGTTGAACGTTATAAAAATGCTTTTCCAAATAAAGTGGTACGCCCGCATTTAATTAAAAGCCAAATTAACGGTGAGCTCGATAAACTTGATGGCGGAAATCGCACTGGTTTTTTAGAGCTGACTAATGAGCTTGTAACCGTATTTAGTCAAGTAACAGAGTTTACTCCTGAAACCTTACGCTATGACCAGCGCCGTAATGAGTTGCGTATTCGTGCTCGTGGTAAAGACTTTCAAACCTTTGGTAAAGTTAAAGCCATATTAGAGCAACGTGGTTTAAGTGTGGATCAGGGGTCATTAAATAATGATGGTGACTTTGTGGTTGGCGAAATTAGATTGCGAGGTGCAGTATGAAAAAGCAAATAATTGCCTACTGGCGTTCGCTAAAAGATCAAGAGCAGCAACTTGTTATGGTTGCCGGGGTTATTTTTGTTATTTTTGTATTAGTTATGGGTATATTCAGGCCGCTTAATAATGCTATTGACGAGGCTAAAGAAGATCAAATCAAACAGCAAGAGTTGCTAACTTGGGTTGATGCCAGTATTGCTAAAATAAAATCCTCAAGTGGCGGCACTATCACAAATAGTCGTAATTTAAGTCAAATAGTTAATGCCACCCGAGGCCGTTATAATATTGCGATAAGCAAAATGCAACCCAATGATAACTCTCTCAGGTTAACTATTGATAGTGTGCCGTTTAACCAACTTATTGAATGGCTTGATGAGCTGGTAAATAAGCAAGGTGTACTTATTGAAAACTTAGATCTCAGTCGCGATGATAAATCAGGCTATGTTCGCGTTAGCCGCTTAGTATTAGAGAAGTAAGTAATGAAAAAAATCATCACACTCAGTGTTATTTTTGTTGTTTGTTTTATTGTATTTGCAGTAATCAAAATGCCCGCTGCCGTGGCTATTAATTTAGCCAGCCCTTATTTACCAAAAGGCATAGAGCTTGGTAAGGTAACTGGCAATGTGTGGCAAGGTCACCTAAGTCAATTACGTTTTCAAAGCGAAGAAGGAATTAATAGTATTAATTGGGATATTTCTGGATGGGCATTATTTTTAGGTAAATTTAAAGGGGATATTAAATTTGGAAATGCACGTCAACTAAGTGATATCTCGGGTCATGGTGACTTTAGCTATGGCTTATTTAATCAAGCCATTACGCTTAATGATGTTGCGTTAAGAATGACTGTTGAGCATGCTATGCCGCGTTTACAGTTGCCCGTGCCAGTTAACGCTAAAGGCCGAGTTATTATTGATTTAGACGAATACAGTTCAGGGCAACCTTACTGCGAAACGCTAAAAGGCGAAATCGCTAGCCCAAACATAGATGTACAGGGGTTATCTGGCTGGTTTAGTATCGGACCGCTGAGCGGTAATTTAAGTTGTAAATCAGGTGATGTGGCGGTGTTAGTTGACCCCGATAATCGCTTAGGCATTGAAGCCGATGCCACACTTAGAGCAAACTATGATTTTAAAGTAGCCGGTTATATTAAACCTGAGGCTTCATTGCCAAAAGAAGTTCATGATGCTGCTAAGTTTTTAGGTCGTGCGGATAATCAGGGTCGTTACCCACTTAATTTTTAAAACGAGTTAACCTAAATTTTGTTTAAGATATTGATTATCCGGAATTTAGGTTTTTTACTAAGGTTAGTTACTTTCTTATGCATATTCCCGAGTCTACCCCGCAACAAGAGGCGCAATTAAGCGCCTTTTTAACTGGCCAAGATAACGCCATGTCACTTGCCGAATGCCAAGGTTATTTGTTTGCCGTTATTTGTGCACCTGAACCTTTAGATGTTCACCAATGGTTAGAGGAAGTCATTCCTAGTATTGATGGCAAGCTACCCGAAGACATACTGTTTTCGTTTATGGCGTTATATCACAAAATTAGTGAGCAAGTGTTTGAGACCGGCTTTAAGCTCCCTTATAGCTTGGGTTCTGAACCACCTGAAAACTTAAATCACTGGTGCAAGGGGTTTGCTAAAGGTGCTACACCGTACGTTGAAAACCTAATGCGTTGCTTACAGTTAAATACAGAGCTAAAAGAAGCGCTTCAAAGTGCTTTTGCGAGTTTGAGCTTTTTTGCTTTAACAGTAGAGCAGCGAAGTCAAATAGCCTTACAAAATCAAATCTCACACACTAATTTAAGCCAACAACAGTATGAGCTAATGGGCGACTTTTCTCTTGGTTTTGCAGAGTTGATTGAAATTGTCGCTGTAGAAAGTGGTTTATATGAAGAAGATGAAGGGTGGGACTAAATAGCCGCCCCACTTCGTTAAACAAGTTTTAAGCAAGATCGAGCTGTATTTCAGTGCACCCTTTAGCACACTTGGCCACGCCTTGACTTTGTTGCTCTGTTTTTAAATCTAACTTTAGTACTTGCTGGCAATGCGGACACTTTACCGTTTTGCCTTTCGCTAATTGTTTTAAGATATTCTTTTGCTGATTAAATGACTCGGCACTTTTTTTCGTTAATGCTGAAAAATCCATTACTTCCCTCGCATTTTTGTTAGTGATTCAGTAACAATACTGCATACCGTATTTAATCGGTCATCATAAAAATACATGTTTAAGTCTTTACTGAGGCAATAGCGGTTATGGAATATTTGTAATTTTTCATCGCTACTCATAGTTTGTTCTAAGTACTCTAACTCAGATTCAGAAAGCGTTAGCGCTGATTTAATTTTGCTTTTTGCTCTATTTGCGGCAAGACTTCGGTTTATTTTGCTAGCTTTATTAAGTACATCGACTCCTTCACCAAGGAGCTTGTCTCTGGGCTCTTTGATTATTGGGTGATCGATTGTAAATAATGTCAGTACTACCAGTACTAATATAATAAATAGCTTCATAAAAGAGTTAACTTTGATCTTAGCGGGTATGTTATATCAACTAGTGTAATAAAATGCAGCTTTTAAAAGCAAGCACGGAATAAATTAATGTTAATCAACTTACACTTTTTTTAATTAGAGTTGGTATAATCAGTAGCAATGATTAGATTTTTCAGAAATCTCTGAACGTTTACTCGCTGTAGCGTCAGTTTTGCTCTATTTTTAGTTAACAGTTAAATAATAAAACGAAAAATCATTAAATTTTATTCTCCAAGCGGCGTTGAGGGACTTCGATGGATAAGCAGATAAAAGTAAAGAATATTCCTAGTGAGGTAAAGATCCAAAAACCGGATCTGAATTCACAAAATGACCAGTTTAATCCGCGTAACCGTATTTATGTGCGCGCAGTAAGTGGTCTGCATCAATTACTGAGGCAGCGTATTGGCTTTCTCGGTATGTTGGCGTTTATGTTACTACCGTGGATTAATTTTAACGGCCAGCAAGCCGTGCTATTTGATTTAATTGGCCAAAAATACAATATATTTGGTTTAACTTTATGGCCGCAAGACTTTACTATTCTAGCGTTTATTTTAATGCTTTCTGCGTTTGCCTTGTTTTTAGTTACCACCTTTTATGGCCGAGTATGGTGCGGTTACACCTGTCCACAGACGGTGTGGACCTTTATTTTTATTTGGTTTGAAGAAAAGTTTGAAGGCACAGCTAATCAGCGTAAAAAGCTCGACCAACGGCCGATGAACTTTGATAAATTTTGGCGAAAAACGGCTAAGCATAGCAGCTGGTGGTTATTCTCATTGTATACCGGATTTAGCTTTGTGGGCTACTTTACGCCCATTCGTGAATTACTCCCTGATCTATTTTTACTTCAAGCTGGCGCATATTCGTATGGCTGTATTTTGTTTTTTGCGGTGTGTACTTACGGTAATGCGGGATGGATGCGTGAAATCATGTGTTTGCATATTTGCCCTTATTCTCGATTCCAATCAGCAATGTTTGATAAAGATACTTTCACCGTAAGCTACGATGAAAAGCGTGGCGAGAGCCGCGGCCCTCGTAGCCGAAAACAAGATCGCAATGAGCTAGAGTTAGGCGATTGCATTGACTGTAACCTGTGCGTACAGGTTTGCCCAACAGGGATTGATATTCGTAATGGCTTGCAAGCTGAATGTATTAACTGTGGTGCTTGTATAGATGCATGTGATGGTGTGATGGATAAAATGAATTACCCTCGCGGGTTAATCTCCTATACCACTGAGCGTAATTTAGAGACGCCAGAGAATAAAACCAACCCATTACGGCCAAAAATTATAGGTTACATAGTTATTTTATTGGTTTTAAGTATGGCCTTAATAGGAAATATCGTGATGCGCCAGCCTATGAGTTTGGATATTATTCGCGATAGAAATCAATTATATCGCGTTGATTTTAATGGCTTGGTTGAAAACACTTATACTCTTAAAGTGATTAACAAAGCCCAAAATGAGCAAGCATTTACCGTGAAGGTAGAAGGGCTTGAAAACTTTAACTACATTGGTAAACAACGCTTTACCGTGGGTGCAGGAGAGTCGTATAACGTGCCACTTTCTCTTGTCATGGATCCGTATGATTTGAAAAGGCCAATGACGGAGTTTAATTTTTTGTTATCACCAGTTGATGACCCCAGTTCAACAGTTTCGCAGTCGAGTAACTTTTTTAAAGCGCGGTAGTTAGATACACTACAGTTAAGAAAATAAAAAGCGGAAATTTTTCCGCTTTTTTATATTGATGAGAGTTATGAGTAAATTTAGTTTTGTTGACCTAACGCCAGATTTGATCTTAGACGCAATTGAAAGCGTAGGTATTTATGCTGAGTCAGGCTTATTAGCACTGAACAGTTACGAAAATCGGGTTTATCAATTTAAAGCCGATGACGATAAACGTTATGTGGTTAAATTTTATCGCCCAGAGCGCTGGAGCCAAGCCCAAATAGAAGAAGAGCATGCTTTTGCTTTTGAACTCGCTGATGATGAGGTGCCTGTAGTGGCACCGTTGAATATTGACGGCAAAAGCCTATTTGAGCACCAAGGTTATTTGTTTACTTTGTTTCCTAGTGTTGGTGGTCGTATTTTTGAAATGGATAACTTAGATCAGCTAGAAATGTTAGGGCGCTTAATTGGTCGTATGCATCAAGCCGCTAAAGCGAAAGATTTTAGCCATCGTCCGGTCATTAGTTGTGAAGAGTTTTTAGATACAGCGAAAGTTCAGCTAAAAGCCAGTAATTTAGTATCACCAGGTTTAGCAACTGCATTTTATACTATTTTAGATATGGTAATAGCTAAAACAAAAGCGCAATATTACCAAGCGAACAGTATGCGTTTACACGGTGACTGCCATGCTGGCAATATATTGTGGGCTGGTAGTAAGTTAATGTTTGTTGATTTAGACGATAGCCGTCAAGGGCCTGCTATTCAAGATTTATGGATGATGCTCAGTGGCGATCGCGCGAATCAACTGTTACAGTTAGACACCTTAGTAGGCGCTTATGAAGAGTTTTGTGATTTTGATCACTCACAGCTTAAATTAATAGAGCCACTTAGAGCAATGCGTATGATCCATTATATGGGATGGTTAGCAAAGCGTTGGGATGATCCTGCATTTGTGCGGAGCTTTTCATGGTTTGCTGATGACAAATACTGGGAGCAACAGATTTTAGCGCTGAAAGAGCAATTATCGGCCTTACAAGAGCCGCCGCTAAAGTTATTGCCATAACATTTTTATACAATAAAGAATCAAGAGAGTTTCATGCTTAAAAAATTAAAACTAAGTTTACTGCTTCTATGTTTACCCTTTGCAGCGATGTCTGCTGATTTTAATGCCGGCGAACAATACGATGTACTTGATATAGAAAAAAGTAAAAACGCGCAGGTTACCGAATTCTTCTCGTTTTATTGCCCACATTGCTTTAAGTTTGAACCGGTTGCTAAAGCAATAGCAAAAAACTTACCTGAAGGTGCTGAGTTTATTAAAAATCACGTTAACTTTTTAGGCGGGTTATCGCCACAAGTGCAAAGTAACCTAAGTTATGCTTATCTAATCGCAAAACAACACGGTAAGGAAGAGCAAGTAACCGACCATATCTTCAAAAGCATTCATGTACAGGGCGAGCCATTACAAAATATTAAAGATGTAAAAGCATTACTTGCAACTAATGGTATTAGTAATGCTGACTTTGATGCTGCAATTGCTAGTATGCCAGTTATCAGCGCAGAAAAAGCCATGCAAGATAAACAAGATAAGTTTTCTGAAATGGGCGCTTTAACGGGCGTACCTACGTTTATCGTTAACGATAAATACAAAATTAATATCAATACCATCAAAAACCAAGAGCAGCTTGATGAGTTAGTCGCCTTTTTATTACAACAATAAGCTATTAAAGCAATAATTTTTGGAGTTAATCGATAATGATCAAATTAGTTAGAGCTGGGTTGCTAGCATTATTATTACCCCTTGCGGGTAATGTAGCAGCTGCCACTTACGAAGAAGGTGTGCACTACGATGTTATTTCTGAGCGTGCTAGCAAAACACCTGAGATAAAAGAGTTTTTCTCTTTTTATTGCCCAGCGTGTAATAACTATGAAGCACTGCTTGCTGATGTGAAGCCAAAGCTCGATAAAAATATTGACTTTAAAAAGAGCCATGTTGATTTCGTCGGTGTACGTAATGAAGAGAATCAGCAAATGATTTCTCAAGCGCTAGCAACTGCGAAAGTATTACCTGAAAAAGATGCCATTATTGCCGCGATGTTTAATCATGTTCATGGTAAGCGCGCTAAATTTAATGAACTAGCAGATGTAAAAGACGTATTTGTAGCACAAGGTGTTGATGGCGATAAGTTTGATAAGCTTTACAAAAGTTTTTCAGTGCGCACTATGAGCTCCAAAATGAAACGCGACCAAGAGTACTTCCAAGATAAAGGTGCACTGCGCGGTGTACCGACTTTTATTGTAAACGGTAAGTACAAGCTCAATCTAGGCCGTGAGTCTGGTGTTACTGAACCAGAAGACATTAGTAAGTTAATAAACTATTTAGCTGCTAAGTAAATTCAGAATCATATTTTTTTAAAAAGCTCCGTACGCGGAGCTTTTTTGTTGGTGTCAATATATGGAAAAAATACTGATTTCAAGTTGCTTACTAGGTGCACTAGTTCGCTATGATGCAACAGGGCAAAAGCTTAGCCATCTGCAAATAACAACATGGCAGCAGCAAGGCCGCATAGTGTCGTTTTGTCCTGAGGTTGCTGGTGGTTTGCCAACCCCTAGAGAGCCCGCAGAAATCATCAATGATAAAGTTATTACGAATATTGGTGATAATGTGACTATTGAATTTAAGTTAGGTGCTGAAAAGGCATTACGGCTTTGCCGGCAGCATGATATTCGGTTCGCTCTATTAAAAGAGTCGAGCCCATCTTGCGGGAGAAATACTATTTACGATGGCACCCATTCTGGAATTAAAATCGCAGGGCTCGGCTTAACGGCCGCATTACTAGAAGAGAACGGCGTCAAGGTATTTAGTGAAGCGCAAATGCCAGTGCTATTAAAAGCGCTGGCTTGAAAACCGTAAGGCAGTTACTTTTTTTGTAAAAACACGCCTGATTCAATGTGGTGGGTGTATGGGAACTGGTCAAAAATTGCAAAACGTTTTACTTCGTGGGTTTGACATAAGTGATCAAGGTCACGCTCTAAAGTCTCAGGGTTACACGAAATATAAATAATGTTTTCATAGTTAGCCACTAAATCACATGTTAATGTATCCATACCAGCGCGCGGTGGATCAACCAAAATGGTTTGGCAATCGTAACTTTTTAAATCAATACCTTCTAAGCGTGAAAATGTACGCTCGCCATTCATTGCTTGCGTGAACTCTTCGCTCGACATACGTACAATATCTAAATTAGTGACATTATTTTTAGCGATATTATACTGCGCTGAATGAACTGATGATTTAGAAATTTCAGTCGCTAACACTTTATTAAATGAACCTGCCAGCGCGATAGAGAAATTACCGTTACCACAGTAAAGCTCAAGCAAGTCATTGTTTAGGGGCTTGCATAAGTCTTGTGCCCACTCAAGCATATCTATATTTACCTGAGCATTTGGCTGCGTAAAGCTATTTTCGACTTGCTGAAAAATAAGTTCCTGGCCATTCACCGTCAAACGCTCTGTGACAAAGTCATTACCTAATACTTCTTTTTGTTTTCGGGCGCGACCAATAAAGTCTATTTTATATTTAGCACTGAGTTTAGATTTTAAGGCTTGTATTTCAGCTTTCCACTGTTCATCTAATGGCTTGTGATAAAGTAAGCTCACTAAAATTTCGCCGCTAAGAGTTGATAAGTAATCTATTTGAAATAACTTACGGCGCAATACTTCATTGCCTTTTAAGTTGCCGATCATCTCTGCCATTACCTCACCAATTATCGGTGCTGCTGGATCAAAGGTGTCGACTCTAATTTTTTCTTTAGTGGCTTGATCAAACATAATGTGGAATAAGTCGTCGCCGTCATGCCACACTCTAAATTCGGCACGTTGACGGTAGTGAATAGGCGCGGAGCCAAATACTTCTAACTGTGCAACACCAAAGCGTTTAAATTGTGCAGTGATGCGTTGTTGTTTTTCATTTAACTGTGCATCGTATTGTGTTGTATCAATCTTTATAACTGCCATTCACTTTACCTTATTCATTGTGCTAAATATCCGCGCTATTGTAGGGGGCAGGGATTATTTGTCTAGTTTTGATGAAATTTAAGTTGTGCTTTTTTTGAACATGATCCTACAGAAAGGCTGAGCATGGTCGATAGTATAGTATGCAAAGGTAGGAGTCGGATTATGAAAATTGGTAACTTTGGCTTTATGCCGAACAACAACCTTATTAAAAATAGCAATAAAGGCTCGCTACAACAGTCGACCATACAATCTCCACAATACAGCTATCAGCAACGTGGTAAAGAGTTTGCTGAAAAAGTATTTGATGACAAAGTCGCACAAGCGCTGGGTTTACCGGTGGCATAGGATAAAAAAGACAAGGCGCTGTTTAATTTTGAGGAGATCGTAAAAAACGTACTCGACTTTGTTGGTAGCGCGGTGCGTAAAGCTAAAGCCTATGGTGCCTATGAAGAGTTAAACGGTACAGGAGTATTAAATACTGACATAGAGCAAGGCATCGAAAAATCCAAAGCCCGTTGCAGTTAATGTGTCGGCAGCAGCGCAATATTTAAGTTTAAGTAATAATTCTGAGTATAAGTTTACTACCGCAGAAGGTGATGAAGTGAGTATCAGCTTTGCTGACGCTTATACGCAAAAGTCGGCTGGTAGTTACCAGCAAAATAGTGATAACGAAAGTTTTTCCCGCGAATCGGTGCTATCAACTGAGCTGGCGTTCAGCATATCAGTGAATGGCGAGCTAAACTTTATTTTCCTATCTTTGCGTGGCAAACTGCGAGTGATAAATTAAGCTGGAGCAAACAATTTGTCATCTCATATCATGGTGTTCGATTCAGGAATTGGTGGTACAACCGTTTTTGAGCATATTCAACAACATTTACCTAACGCCAATTATAGCTATTTTATGGATAACGCGTTGCTTCCTTACGGTGAACAAAGCAAGCAAACTATAATTAAACGGTTATGTGCTCTGGTTGAATTTATCGATCAACGCAATCTAGCGGTTGATACACTGGTTATTGCCTGTAATACCGCATCAACATCGGCACTTGATGTGCTCCGCCAGTTTACTACCATTCCCATTGTTGGTGTTGTGCCGGCTATAAAGCCCGCAGCAGAGCTGTCAACGACTCATCATATAGCTTTATTAGCAACCCCGGCCACGATTGTTAGTGATTACACCAAAAAGCTAATTACTACTCATAGCGCGTCAACAACTGTGCATTTATATAGTAGTGTTAGGTTGGTGGCATTAGCTGAGCAGGGTTTTTATAAGCATAATATCGATCAAGTAGCGTTAAGCAATGAATTGCAAGCATTAGCCATCGATCCAAGAGTAGATATATTAGTATTAGGCTGTACGCACTTTCCCATACTCGCAACGGCAATAAGCTCATTTTATCAGGGACGAATTGGCACTATTGATTCAGGGAGCGCAATTGCAAAAAGGGTGATGAGTATTCAAAAAGAACAGGTAGAAAGCGCAATTGCGGGCAATAAAAAGCCGCTGCAATGTTATGCAACGGCTTCGACTTTCAATAATCAACTACTAGGTAGTGACATTAATCAGGTTGATCTGACTCTGTACGAAAAGAGTTAGTACTACCTTCTTGTTTTTGTTTTGCTTCACGTACTTTCAAGGTGCGCTGCTGGAATTCGCTATCGTTTAGCTTAGCAATAGCACTGTCAGCATCAGCTTCAGCCATTTCAACAAAGCCAAAGCCACGGCGTTTGCCTGTATTCTTATCCTTTAATAAACGAACATTGAATACTTTGCCTTGTTCTTCAAATAATGTACGTACTACACCTTCATTTGCACGATAAGGAAGATTGCCTACATAAAGAGTTTTTGTTTTTACTTCGGCTTCTTCAACACCGCTTGATGACATTGCCGCAATTATCAACCCCCCAATTAATAAACCAACTGCAAATAACAATGCAGAGTCTAATTGTAAGCTTGAAAGTGCGAACTTAACTATAACAAAACCAAGAACAGCAATAATAATTGAAAAGATAAAAGACTTTTGATCGGGTAATTTCATTTTGAGCTACCAATAAACAGGAAAGAAACATTAATTTAACATAGTGAACTTGTTATCTTAACGCGTTAAATGAACATAGCAATGACATTTGTGTGAAAATCTTTAAATTGTATGAATAACTGCTCAAAATATATTCACAAGAGCTGGTTTTGCATGGCTTTTGAATGGTTTTTAAGCGAACAGTTAAAACTTTAAAAAAAACGCTTGATCTGTTTTTGGATCTCCCTATAATGCGACCCCACTGAGACGGCAGAGCGCAACGCATAGCGAGGCCGAAGCTAATCAGAGAGTTAAATAAAACTTAATTTAAAGTAGTGAAAAATATATTTTAAGCTAAGTGTTGACTCGAAATAATAAGGATGTATTATACGCACCCTTAGCGACAACGTCGCAATGTTCTTTAACAATATAAAGCAATCATCTGTGTGGGCACTCGTACAGATTGAGTTCTAACAGCCGATTCTAGTTCGCTAGATGAGGCAAAAAATTTAGAGTCTCAATTGAAACTGAGTGACCAACGGAATAAATTTATTTATTCAGCACAGTCAATTCAATATCGAAAGATATTAAATAAATTCAGAATTCATTGAGCATGTCCGCTCCCTTTATGGGAAGGACAGAAAAAACTTTTAATTGAAGAGTTTGATCATGGCTCAGATTGAACGCTGGCGGCAGGCCTAACACATGCAAGTCGAGCGGTAACAGAGAGTAGCTTGCTACTTTGCTGACGAGCGGCGGACGGGTGAGTAATGCTTGGGAACATGCCTTGAGGTGGGGGACAACAGTTGGAAACGACTGCTAATACCGCATAACGTCTACGGACCAAAGAGGGCTTCGGCTCTCGCCTTTAGATTGGCCCAAGTGGGATTAGCTAGTTGGTGGGGTAATGGCTCACCAAGGCAACGATCCCTAGCTGGTTTGAGAGGATGATCAGCCACACTGGGACTGAGACACGGCCCAGACTCCTACGGGAGGCAGCAGTGGGGAATATTGCACAATGGGCGCAAGCCTGATGCAGCCATGCCGCGTGTGTGAAGAAGGCCTTCGGGTTGTAAAGCACTTTCAGTCAGGAGGAAAGGGTTGTAGTTAATACCTGCAATCTGTGACGTTACTGACAGAAGAAGCACCGGCTAACTCCGTGCCAGCAGCCGCGGTAATACGGAGGGTGCGAGCGTTAATCGGAATTACTGGGCGTAAAGCGTACGCAGGCGGTTTGTTAAGCGAGATGTGAAAGCCCCGGGCTCAACCTGGGAACTGCATTTCGAACTGGCAAACTAGAGTGTGATAGAGGGTGGTAGAATTTCAGGTGTAGCGGTGAAATGCGTAGATATCTGAAGGAATACCGATGGCGAAGGCAGCCACCTGGGTCAACACTGACGCTCATGTACGAAAGCGTGGGGAGCAAACAGGATTAGATACCCTGGTAGTCCACGCCGTAAACGATGTCTACTAGAAGCTCGGAACTTCGGTTTTGTTTTTCAAAGCTAACGCATTAAGTAGACCGCCTGGGGAGTACGGCCGCAAGGTTAAAACTCAAATGAATTGACGGGGGCCCGCACAAGCGGTGGAGCATGTGGTTTAATTCGATGCAACGCGAAGAACCTTACCTACACTTGACATACAGAGAACTTACTAGAGATAGTTTGGTGCCTTCGGGAGCTCTGATACAGGTGCTGCATGGCTGTCGTCAGCTCGTGTTGTGAGATGTTGGGTTAAGTCCCGCAACGAGCGCAACCCCTATCCTTAGTTGCTAGCAGGTAATGCTGAGAACTCTAAGGAGACTGCCGGTGATAAACCGGAGGAAGGTGGGGACGACGTCAAGTCATCATGGCCCTTACGTGTAGGGCTACACACGTGCTACAATGGCGCATACAGAGTGCTGCGAACCTGCGAAGGTAAGCGAATCACTTAAAGTGCGTCGTAGTCCGGATTGGAGTCTGCAACTCGACTCCATGAAGTCGGAATCGCTAGTAATCGCGTATCAGAATGACGCGGTGAATACGTTCCCGGGCCTTGTACACACCGCCCGTCACACCATGGGAGTGGGTTGCTCCAGAAGTAGATAGTCTAACCTTAGGGAGGACGTTTACCACGGAGTGATTCATGACTGGGGTGAAGTCGTAACAAGGTAGCCCTAGGGGAACCTGGGGCTGGATCACCTCCTTATACGATTTAGAACTTATTTGTTCGTAGTGTCCACACAGATGATTGTTATTGTAAAGAGAACAACACTTATTGTTTGGGTCTGTAGCTCAGTTGGTTAGAGCGCACCCCTGATAAGGGTGAGGTCGGTGGTTCAAATCCACCCAGACCCACCACTTCTTATTAATTCTTCGTTGTATATACCTAGTCTTAAAAAGAAGTCGGAATAACAAATAATAAGTACCAGCATATGTGGGGCTATAGCTCAGCTGGGAGAGCGCCTGCCTTGCACGCAGGAGGTCAGCAGTTCGATCCTGCTTAGCTCCACCACTTACTTCTTAAAAATAAATATTCTTTATCGGGTCCTTAAAAAGCCTGAGAATAGAGTGTGTTTAATTTTGAGAAGTTTTTTTATCTCTTGCTCTTTAAAAATTTGGAAAAGCTGATAATAAAATTCTGATAAATACGTTGTATTTATCAAGAGTTTTCAAAAGTAAAAAAGAATGATAGCAGTATCATTCAGTGCCATTTAGTTAACTCTTGTGAGTTGATTGATTGGTATCTACTTTAGTATTCAATATTAACTTCTGGCGAAGTTAAACTGTCACAAAACAAAGACCCGTTTGGGTTGTATGGTTAAGTGACTAAGCGTACACGGTGGATGCCTTGGCAGTTGGAGGCGATGAAGGACGTATTAACTTGCGATAAGCTTAGTCAAGCTAGTAAAAAGCACTTGAGACTAAGATTTCCGAATGGGGAAACCCACCTGCTTGCAGGTATCGTTAACTGAATACATAGGTTAACGAGGCGAACGCGGAGAACTGAAACATCTAAGTACCCGTAGGAAAAGAAATCAACCGAGATTCCGGAAGTAGCGGCGAGCGAAACCGGAACAGCCCTTAAGCTTTTGTTGTGTTAATGGAAGGCGCTGGAAAGCGCCACGATACAGGGTGATAGTCCCGTACATGAAAATGCAATTTAAGTGAAATCGAGTAGGTCGGAGCACGTGAAACTTTGACTGAATATAGGTGGACCATCATCTAAGGCTAAATACTCCCAACTGACCGATAGTGAACCAGTACCGTGAGGGAAAGGCGAAAAGAACCCCTGTGAGGGGAGTGAAATAGAACCTGAAACCGTGTACGTACAAGCAGTAGGAGCCTACTTGTTAGGTGACTGCGTACCTTTTGTATAATGGGTCAGCGACTTATATTTTGTAGCGAGGTTAACCGAATAGGGTAGCCGTAGGGAAACCGAGTCTTAACTGGGCGATGAGTTGCAAGGTATAGACCCGAAACCCGGTGATCTAGCCATGGGCAGGTTGAAGATTGAGTAACATCAATTGGAGGACCGAACCCACTAACGTTGAAAAGTTAGGGGATGACCTGTGGTTAGGAGTGAAAGGCTAATCAAACCGGGAGATAGCTGGTTCTCCCCGAAATCTATTTAGGTAGAGCCTCGGACGAATACTTACGGGGGTAGAGCACTGTTAAGGCTAGGGGGTCATCCCGACTTACCAACCCTTTGCAAACTCCGAATACCGTAAAGTACTATCCGGGAGACACACGGCGGGTGCTAACGTCCGTCGTGAAGAGGGAAACAACCCAGACCGCCAGCTAAGGTCCCAAAGTCATAGTTAAGTGGGAAACGATGTGGAAAGGCACAGACAGCCAGGAGGTTGGCTTAGAAGCAGCCATCCTTTAAAGAAAGCGTAATAGCTCACTGGTCGAGTCGGTCTGCGCGGAAGATGTAACGGGGCTAAACTATGCACCGAAGCTGCGGATTCATCTTAGGATGAGTGGTAGGGGAGCGTTCTGTAAGCGGTTGAAGGTGTGCCGGGAGGCATGCTGGACGTATCAGAAGTGCGAATGCTGACATGAGTAACGATAATGCGGGTGAAAAACCCGCACGCCGGAAGACCAAGGGTTCCTATCCCATGTTAATCAGGGTAGGGTAAGTCGACTCCTAAGGCGAGGCCGAAAGGCGTAGTCGATGGGAAACGGATTAATATTTCCGTACTTGGTATAATTGCGATGGGGGGACGGAGCAGGCTAAGCAAGCATGGCGATGGTTGTCCATGTGAAAGTGAGTAGGTTAGTGACTTAGGTAAATCCGGGTTACTGTTAGACTGAGACACGAGACGAGCCACTAAGGTGGTGAAGTTGTTGATGCCATACTTCCAGGAAAAGCCTCTAAGCTTCAGATTATACCGAATCGTACCCCAAACCGACACAGGTGGTCAGGTAGAGAATACTAAGGCGCTTGAGAGAACTCGGGTGAAGGAACTAGGCAAAATCGTACCGTAACTTCGGGAGAAGGTACGCTCCGATGGGTGACGGGATTTACTCCCTGAGCTAATTGGAGCCGCAGTGACCAGGTGGCTGGGACTGTTTATTAAAAACACAGCACTGTGCAAAATCGCAAGATGACGTATACGGTGTGACACCTGCCCGGTGCCGGAAGGTTAATTGATGGGGTTATCCTTAGGGAGAAGCTCTTGATCGAAGCCCCGGTAAACGGCGGCCGTAACTATAACGGTCCTAAGGTAGCGAAATTCCTTGTCGGGTAAGTTCCGACCTGCACGAATGGTGTAACCATGGCCACGCTGTCTCCACCCGAGACTCAGTGAAATTGAAATCGCAGTGAAGATGCTGTGTACCCGCGGCTAGACGGAAAGACCCCGTGAACCTTTACTACAGCTTGGCACTGAACATTGAACCTACATGTGTAGGATAGGTGGGAGACTTTGAAGATGAGACGCTAGTTTTGTTGGAGTCAACCTTGAAATACCACCCTTGTAGTTTTGATGTTCTAACGTTGGTCCCTGAATCGGGATTACGGACAGTGTCTGGTGGGTAGTTTGACTGGGGCGGTCTCCTCCTAAAGAGTAACGGAGGAGCACGAAGGTTGGCTAAGTACGGTCGGACATCGTACGGTTAGTGTAATGGTAGAAGCCAGCTTAACTGCGAGACAGACACGTCGAGCAGGTACGAAAGTAGGTCATAGTGATCCGGTGGTTCTGAATGGAAGGGCCATCGCTCAACGGATAAAAGGTACTCCGGGGATAACAGGCTGATACCGCCCAAGAGTTCATATCGACGGCGGTGTTTGGCACCTCGATGTCGGCTCATCACATCCTGGGGCTGAAGTCGGTCCCAAGGGTATGGCTGTTCGCCATTTAAAGTGGTACGCGAGCTGGGTTTAGAACGTCGTGAGACAGTTCGGTCCCTATCTGCCGTGGGCGTTTGAGAATTGAGAGGGGTTGCTCCTAGTACGAGAGGACCGGAGTGAACGAACCGCTGGTGTTCGGGTTGTCATGCCAATGGCATTGCCCGGTAGCTACGTTCGGAACTGATAAGCGCTGAAAGCATCTAAGCGCGAAGCAGGCCTCGAGATGATTTCTCACTAGACTTTTAAAGTCTCTGAAGGGCCGTTGAAGACTACAACGTTGATAGGCAAGATGTGGAAGCATGGTGACATGTTAAGCTAACTTGTACTAATTACCCGTGAGGCTTAACCATACAACGCCAAACGCGTTTTATGCGACAGTTTATACAGAAGTTAATATGACTAAAGTAGATAATTACTGAAAGACTTAAAAAATATTATTAGCTATTTCCAAATTTAGTTAGTTTGTAGCGATACGAATTAACGCCCAAATTTGCTTGGTGACAATAGCGTTTTGGACCCACCTGACTCCATGCCGAACTCAGTAGTGAAACGAAACAGCGCCGATGATAGTGTAGCATTTGTTATGCGAAAGTAGGACATTACCAGGCTTCAAATTGTAGAAAGCCCGATTCGAAAGAGTCGGGCTTTTTTACGTCTGAAATAAAGTAAAAACACCCAGCCAAGACCCCGTACCGAACTCAGTAGTCTCGCAAAAAGAAATACAGCAGCCCTAGGCGAGCCTCATGGAATGTCCATTATTATTTGTTCACAAGCCTTGCAGACATTCTATCCGCGGCTAATGTATATAAAGAAACTTCAGAGCTTTGAATATATTGACTTGAAAGTATCAATGCTCCAGGAGAAGACAGTGTTAGTCTTTAGCATGTGTACTATTATGTTTTTTGAACATGAAAAACTAGCTGATATGAATAGAGCTTGTGCCTACGGCGCTTTCACTTTTAGGAAGAGCTTTAGCGCCGAATGAGCATTGGGAGAGCTAACTATTAGATAAGAATACGGTAAGCTTTTCACCTATTTTTAAGCTATTGCGTGAAAGGTTATTCCACTGCTTAAGCTTGGTTATACTAACCTGATAATGTTTTGCTATTTTCCATAAACTTTCGCCAGATTTAACTTTATGCTCAATTTCTTGGTCCGCCAACATCGGCAAAATGAGTTTTTTGCCGATGTGAATACGATTACTTTTTAAGTTATTAAATGCTTTTAACTGACTAACACTTAAGGCGTAGCGCTTGGCAATAACACTTAAGCTGTCACCGGGTTTTATTGTGTAATCTTGCCACTGGCTGTAATCATTATTTTTTTGGTTCGCGAGCATAGCTTGAAACTCTGTTTTTTCATTTGTGGGCACTACGATATGCGGCGCATCAATAACAGCTGGAAAACGGATCACACCGTAATTTAGAGACTCTAGTTGTTGCCACTTTTCTTTATCGGCTAAAATGACTGCCCCAGAAATTGGCACTGCTGTAATAACCTCTTTATTAGCGATAGGTGGAAATGCCATTTTTTGACTTTTTAACAATTGAGCAGCGGCTAGTATTTTAGGAACATAGTGACGGGTTTGCGATGGTAGTTTTAAATTAAAAAAGTCAGTCGGTTTACCTTGCTTTTTATTACGTTTAATTGCTTGTAAGACACGTCCTTCACCTATGTTGTAAGCTGCAATAGCGTGATACCAATCACCATCAAAGCGTTCATACAAATATTCCATAAAGTCGAGTGCTGCGCGAGTGCTATCAATTACATCGTGCCTGCCATCATACCAAGGAGATATTTGTACTTCGAAATATTTAGCTATTGATGGTGTAAGCTGCCAAAGCCCTGATGCATGCTTATGTGAGTAGGCACTGGCGTCAAAGTCGCTCTCAATGAGCGGCATTAAAGCAAGCTCAATAGGTAAGTCACGCTTTTCTACTTCTGTGACGATATGATAAAGGTAGGGTGTAGCACGGATACTTATTTCATCCATATAGTTAGGGTGTGCTAAATACCATGCAATACGTTTTTGCACATCAGGGTGGTTTGAGCTTTTAAAGCTTAGCTGAGTGCGAATTCGTTGCCATACATCATCCAGCTCTTTGGGACTTAATGGTGCTATTTTTTCTACAGGCTCTTTTTGGGTACTAGCTACCGTTCCTATGTTGGCTTTAATAGTTTGCTGAGGATGTGTAGTTACTTCTTTTTCTGGTGTACTTTGACAACCCGACAAAATGAAAACGACGAGAAAAATGCTGAAATATCGATTTAAAAACACGTACTAAATTACTCCGAAGATAAGATTAGCGCTAATGTAAATTAACTTAGCTTAACACAAGGTGAGTTAAAATTGAGCGAGAGATGAAATTAGCAAAGCCTACTGAAAGCGCAACAATTAATTGCGCTAAAGTGATTATTTTTGTAGAAATGAACGTAACCTAAAGTAGCGTCTAGTGGATTAACCTTACTAGGGTTTTCATTTGTGAACCTAACTTATATATCTTTAATTTTAACTGCTGGATTGCCTGCCACAGCACAGCGTGGTGCTACATCCTTGGTTACTACTGACCCTGCGCCCACGACAGCATTATCACCAATTGAAACGCCAGCTAAAATGATGGCACCTGCACCAATCCACACGTTATTGCCTATAGATATTGGATTAGTGAAACTCTCTTTATTGAGTCGCTCAGTGGGGTTAACCGCGTGAGATACCGCTAATAACTGCACATTAGGGCCAATTAAGCAGTCATTACCAATGGTGATAGTACCTTCACTAATAGGTGCATCTAACACAGTACAGTTGATGTTTATAAAAGTACGATCACCAATAGTGATTTGGTTGCCATAGTCGTAGTGGAAGCCTGCCTCAATAATAACGGCCTCGCCAGAGTGAGCAAACAAACTCTTAATACGTTTTAAATTACCTTTGCTGGGGCTTTTTGAAAATAAACGGCAAATTTCATGGGCGGCTTTGCGTTGCTCTAAGTATGTCTTATTAAGGCTGTTGAATTTATTCATGAATTAACGCCGTTATTTATCATTTTACTTAGCTTAACTCGATTGCCAATAAGGTCAACGCTTGGTGGAGTTTATTATCTTTTTATGAAGTGAGCTGTATTTTTATACATTCAGTTGTTATTTATATAGTTTCGTTTACAATGCATTAAATTTCGAATCGAAACTTATTTAAAGCTAATGACTAAACGAAACACACAACAACGGCGTCATTTTATTCTTGCTCAAGTCAATGAATTAGGTGAAGTTGCCGTAGAGCTACTAGCTAAGCGATTTCAAACCTCTGAAGTGACTATTCGTAAAGACTTAACAGCGCTTGAGAAGAGTGGTTTATTACTACGTCGCTATGGTGGTGCGATTGCTTTGCCGCAAGAAATTGTTAGTGATGAAGTTGATTCAAAACGTAAAGTAGCAATTGCCAAAGCCGCAGCTGAACTGATTAAAGATCATAATCGTATTATTATCGATAGTGGTCGTACAACCGCGGCGATGATTCCTGAGCTAAGTAAAAATCGTGGCCTTGTTGTAATGACCAACGCAATAAAAGTGGCTAACCGTTTACTGGCGCTTGAGAACGAGCCAACACTTTTGATGACAGGTGGCACATGGGATCCACATTCAGAATCGTTCCAAGGACAAGTGGCTGAGAACGTTTTACGCTCGTATGATTTTGACCAATTGTTTATTGGCGCCGATGGGATTGATGTAGATCGCGGTACTACCACGTTTAATGAACTGGTTGGTTTAAGCCAAGTTATGGCAGGTGCAGCCCGAGAGGTTATTGTACTCGTTGAATCTGAAAAGATTGGTCGAAAAATCCCTAATTTAGAGCTGCCTTGGCAGCGGATAACCACGGTTATTACTGACAATAACTTAGCGCCAGGTATTCAAAAAGCCATCCAAGCATGCGGTGTAAAGCTTATTTGCGCCGAATTATAAGATAAATTCGTGTTTATTACAGGCCGACAACACCTGTGATGTACATTTTAATATCAAACAACACATAAAGCCCAAAGTAACCGCTTTGGCATGTGCAAAAGGAAAGACTATGTGTGGAATTGTAGGGGTTGTTGCAGAACGCCCAGTAAATAAAATTTTAGTAGAAGGTTTAAAGCGCTTAGAGTACCGAGGATATGACTCGGCGGGCGTTGCACTTTTAGAGGGCAGCACGCTCAATACAGTAAAAGCTGTGGGTAAAGTTGCTAATTTAGAAGCTGCTTTAAATCAAGCCAACGTGAAAGGGACTACAGGCATAGCACATACTCGTTGGGCAACTCATGGCGGTGTAACTGAAGCTAATGCGCATCCGCATATTTCAAGCAGCGAAATTGCGCTAGTCCATAATGGTATTATTGAAAACCATGCAAGCCTACGTGAAGCGCTCAAAGGTGACGGTTACGAGTTTTTGTCAGATACTGATACCGAAGTGATGGTGCATTTAATCCACCAACTTCGCCAACAGCACACCTCTTTATTAGCCGCAGTACAAGCTGCTGTTAAACAGTTTGAAGGTGCATTTGGTACTGTAATATTTGATAAAGCTAACGATAACGAAATTGTAGTTGCTCGTTCAGGCAGCCCATTAGTAATAGGCCTTGGCCTTGGTGAGAACTTTATTGCTTCTGACCAATTAGCATTGTTAGCCGTAACACGTAGCTTTATTTATCTAGAAGAAGGTGACGTAGCGCGTGTAACCCGTGATAGCGTTGAAATTTTTGATGCCGACGGCCAAGTCGTTGAGCGTGAAGTAATTGAATCAAACATCACTCAAGATGCGTCAGGCAAAGGTGAATACCGTCACTACATGTTAAAAGAGATTTACGAGCAACCTCTAGCCGTACGTAATACTCTTGATGGGCGTTTAAAAGACGATCGGGTTGCTACAGATGCCTTTGGCGAAAGCGCACAACAAATTTTTAAAGACGTAAAGCACGTACAGATCATTGCTTGTGGCACGTCGTATCATTCAGGCATGGTGGCGCGCTACTGGCTTGAGCAATTCGCAGGCGTAAGCTGTAATGTAGAGATTGCTTCTGAGTTTCGCTATCGCGAATCTTTCGTGCACGAAAACAGCTTACTGGTAACTATTTCACAATCGGGTGAAACCGCCGATACCTTAGCGGCACTGCGTTTAGCGAAACAGCAAGGTTACATGGCTTCAATGACCATTTGTAACGTACCGGGTTCATCACTAGTACGTGAGTCTGATTTAGCCTTTATGACCAAAGCCGGCGCTGAAATTGGTGTAGCCTCTACTAAAGCATTTACCACACAGTTAGTTGGTTTGTTAATGCTTACTGCGTCTATAGCGCAAGAAAAAGGTCTAGATCAAAGTACTATTACTAACGCGATTAAAACTCTACCAAATAAGCTTGAAGAAGCATTATTGCTAGCTGATGGCATTGAAGACCTAGCAGAAGAGTTTGCTGACAAGCACCATTCACTGTTTTTAGGTCGTGGCTCGCAATACCCAATCGCGATGGAAGGTGCGCTTAAGCTTAAAGAAATTTCATACATCCACGCCGAGGCATACGCAGCTGGCGAGCTTAAGCATGGGCCATTAGCGCTTATTGATGCCGATATGCCAATTATTGTGGTAGCACCAAACAACGAGCTACTTGAAAAGCTTAAATCAAACGTAGAAGAAGTACGTGCTCGTGGCGGCATTATTTATGTGTTTGCTGATAAAGATTCAGCCTTTGCATCAGACGACACTATGCGCGTAATCAACGTAAATCATGTCGATAATGTCATTGCGCCTATTGTATATACAATCCCACTACAGTTACTTTCGTACTACGTAGCAGTAATAAAAGGCACGGATGTTGACCAACCTCGTAACTTGGCTAAGTCGGTTACTGTTGAGTAAAATTAATAAGTTGGTAGTTGTGTGCTGTGCGACTATAATATAGTTTGATGTTTTATAATATAGTCTGATTTTTTATAATATTGTTTGATGTTTTTTCTTCCCTTGTTATTCTAAACTAAGAGCAGGGGGAGAAAAGCATGCATGATTCAGAAAGACCGTTAGATCCAAAAGATGAAAAGCGCCTTAAAACCAGAGGTAAAGGATCTGGTAGTGAGTATGAGCCTTTCATTAAAGTTCATGAAATTAGTAGTCGAGGCGAGAGTTTTCGGATATTTGGCAGAAACTCGTCTCGCCCCCACCATTTACTTTCCCGTTTAGAGCTATCAGCTTTCCTTGTTTTCGATCGTTATCATTTAACTATTGATATTAAGGAGCAATATCCTGTTCCTATTGTTGACTCATTAAATATTTGTCAGAGATTAGGTATTAAACATCCACAAATCGCCGGAAAATTAAAGGTAGTAACAACTGACCTAGTTATAGAAATGAAAAATAAGTTAGGGATAGCTATTGCGGTAAAATATGCAAACGATTTGGATGAGCAAAGAACAGTAGATAAATTGCAAATTGAAAAGTGCTTCTGGGAACAGCAAGGATATGAATGGAAACTATTTACTGAGCAAGAAATAACACCAGCTATTAAAGAAAACTTAGAGTGGCTACATGCTGCTAATCAAAACTCACATGACCTTTATAAAGACTTGCTTATTCCTGATATTCAGCAAGTATTTGAACGCCTAGAAAACTCAAAAAAACGTTTATCTGTGACTTGTTCATTACTTGATGATAGCTATTCATGCGATCCCGGTTTTCATATCGGTGTTATTCGTCAAGCAATTGCAGCCAATATTATCGACGTTCCTCTAAATAAGGTATTTAGACAATGGACATGTGTGGAACTTAGTCTTGTAGAAAACCTTTCTTTGATAAAGGGAGGTATTGAAGATGCTTCTTAATCAAGTTTATATGGATCCGCATTCAGAGCAACTAACTCAACTACGGGTTGTTTTCGAGCATGTTAGTTATTTAATGCTCATTGATATTAACGATGTAAATGCGTGGCCTTATCGAGTTGATATTAATGAATTTGATTCATTAGGGTTAGTTAAAGAGCCTGATCCTATAACTCTAGTGTCTCCTGAACGAAACTCAAAATCTGAGAAAGCTAGAGATCGTGCTTTTAATACTATTTCCCCCTTACTTGAAAATTATCTAGATTTATTTGATAAAAAACTAAGGAATGCTCATATAAAATTACTGATTGTGAGATTAAATGAGCCTCGTCTTTATATTACTCGTCAATTAAGACGTTATTGGCAAAGAGGTATGACACCTGATGCTTTAACTCCTGATTATTCTAAATGTGGTGCTCCCGGTAAAGTACGAAGAAGCACTCAAACAAAATTAGGCAGAAAACGATCTGTTTCACCGGGAGAAGGCATGATTATTACAAATGAAATAGCAGAACTATTTCATTTGGCAATAGAGGGCTTCTACTTGCTAAGAGAGGATGTTGATTTACCAAAGGCTAGGACAAAAGCAATTGGTTTTATAAAATCAAAATACCCCACAATACGCGAAAGTGAATTACCAACAGATATTCAGTTTAGGTATTTTTTTGAGAAAAATTACAGTAAACCAGATGTAATCAAAGCTAAAAGCTCAAACATTGAGTATGAAAAAGATATAGCACCATTAAGAAGTACTTCCGTTACAAATAATTTTGGTCCCGGGGCACGTTATGAAATTGATGCAACTATAGCAGATGTGTACTTAGTATCTGACCAAAATCCTGATCGTATTATAGGTAGACCCATCATCTATAAAGTAAAAGATGTGTTTAGTCGCATGACAGCGGGGCTATATGTAGGTCTTGAAAACCCATCTTGGGCAACTGCATCCATAGCATTAGCGAATACATTTTGTGACAAAGTTGAATATTGTCGGCAGTTTGGTATAGATATTTCTCACGCTGATTGGCCGAGTATTGGCATTCCTTCAACTATTACAGCTGATAGAGGGGAATTGCTTGGTAAACATGGGGATATATTAGTTAATAGGTTTGGGATTACTTTATCAAATACTCGGGCATATAGAGGGAATGATAAAGGAATTGTGGAAAAGTCATTTGATACAATGCATGTAGATATACTCCCTTATGTAGAGGGGAAAGTTCAACCTTTCAATGGAAAGAAGAAGGCCGGTAAACGCAATGAGCTGTTAGCAAATTTAACATTATTTGATTTTACTAAAATGGTAATAGTTTCAGAAATTAACCGTAATACTACTACTCCATTAAAGAGCTATGATTTTGAAAGTGATATGCCAACAGATCTTGCACCTATACCTGTCAAGTTATGGCGATGGGGGATTAAGAATCGAACAGGCCTTCTACGTGAAATTGACCAACATTTAATAACTATTAATTTACTGCCTCATGATAATGCCACGGTTTCTGTTCTGGGTATTTGTTTTAAAGGGCTTTATTACACTTGCTCTGAAGCTGTTAGCCTCGGTTGGTTTCATAAAAATAAATCAGCTAAGAGACCCAAAAATATAGAAGTGGCCTATAACCCTCTAGATACAAATACTATTTACATAAGACCTGATAATCAATTCGATAGTTATTGGAAGTGCTCGTTACAATCTCGTAGTCGTAGATATATAGATATGACTTTTACCGAAGCGGTAAGTATTCTAAGCGAATCCAGAGAAACAATTGCTGCCACCAAACAAGAAGCCGACTACAAAGCCCCTGATGTCCAAGCTGAACTAGAAAAAATAGCTAAAATAGCAGCCGAACGGCAACAAAAAGCTGATTTATCAATTTCATCTCAAAGACTACAAGGTATTCGTGATAACCGTAATAAAGAGAAGGAGTTAGAGCGTCAAAAAAATCGTGATTCACAAAACCAGTTTGGTAGTGATAATAAAGCCACTGTGACATCGATTCATTCAGACTCAAACATAAAAGAAGATGATGGCTTTGATTACCCTGACCTTGATGACTTTTAAGGAACGTACCGTAAATGACTTATTTTGAAAATGCTGTATATATAAATGCTGAAATCACTGAATATGAAGGTCATCCACTAATAAATGCGTTGCCATTAATTAATTCACCACAGGAAACCGCGCAACTGATTCGGCGTATACCAGAAGTGCGTCCAGAAGAGATTATTTTACCCGCGCATATTCGCAGGCATGCTATGTTGCGAATAATGGATGGCTTTTTGTATCCAACAAAAGCACATTTACAACTAGAACAAACAATTTCATCGATGATTAGACAGGGATATCTGAGTCGTAATATCGCAGATAAAAGCTATCAAGAAACCCTTAATAACACAGCTGACTTTCAAAGCAAGAATCGAAATGCCGGTAATGAGGCTCTAGTAAGCTCAGTTATTGGTTGCTCAGGAGCGGGCAAGTCCACAGCTGTTAAAGCTATTTTATCTGGCTACCCTCAAGTTATAATGCACTCGGAGTATCAGCATGTACAATTAGTGTGGCTAAAGGTTGAATGCCCTCATGATGCGTCAATAAAAAGCTTATGCATTAATTTCTTTAGGGCACTTGATAGTGCGTTAGGTAATAATAGTCAATATGAAAAGCAATATGTAAAACCTAGAGCAAATGCAGAGATGTTACTAGGGGACTTTGCGCGGATTGCAGCACTCCACTCAATAGGGCTACTAGTAATTGATGAAATTCAGCATCTTGAACGATCGAATTCTGGTATATCTGAAAAAATACTTCGTTTCTTTGTTCAGCTCACAAATACAATAAAATTACCTATTTTGTTTGTTGGTACACCAAAAGCCTATGAAATTTTTTCGCCAAGCATGCGTTCAGCTAGGCGAGCATCACAATTTGGAAGCATTAATTGGAGCCGATTTAATACAGCTAATAAAACTGGTAAAGGAAGTGATTGGGATCGGTTTTTCACTCAACTTTGGTCACTACAATGGTTTAAATCTCCCCAACCATTAACTGAAGAAATTAAAAATCTTTTTTGGGATTACTCACAAGGAATTGCTCATGTTGCGGTAACACTTTTTTATTTATGCCAAACAAGAGCTGTAACTATTGGCCGTGAAATAATCAACAAACAATTAGTCGATACAATTTTTAATGAAGAGCTTCATATGATTCGCCCGATGATTCGAGCCTTACAAAGTGGTGTTGAAGATGAAATTCAAAAATATGCCGATTTAGAAATACCTAAAGCTAGTCTAGTGCAGAATGATATGGTTTATGTTGAGGAGGCTGTTATTAAAGAAAATAAAAACAGTGAGTTAACTAAGTTGCAGCAACTTATAAGTATGCTCGAACAGATGGGAATTGGTGATGATATTGCTCCTGTTGTTGCAGAGCAAGCTGTAGAGGAGCTCCCTAATGGCAGCATATTTGATTTAATTATTAAGCGACAATTACGGTGGCCGGTCTAGCGACAATTATCTTGGCCGGTTGATCTGATAAGGTTCGGTACAGCAGAACGGAGGAGTTCACTGTGCCGGGAACACGAATCACTGATCAGCAGGTCACTATTTATATGAAACATAGAAAACGTAATAGCCAAGTTATCGCGGCTGCGAAAGCAGGTATTTCAGAACGTTCAGCAAGGCGCATTGATAAACTGGATGAGCAGCCATTGTCTAATAAACGCCAATGGCGAACGCGTATAGATCCACTTGAGTCTATCTGGGACAGTATTGTTGTCCCTCTACTTCAAGGTGATGCAACGTTAACTCCGGTGGGAATTTTTGATCACCTTTGCGAGTTTCACACCGACAAATTTAACCCTAGCTCACGGCGTACATTAGAGCGTCGAATTCATAAATGGCGGGCACTGTATGGCTCAAGTAAAGAGGTCGTATTCCTGCAAACACACGAGTATGGCCTATTAGGTATGTGTGATTTTACACATGTGAAGTCACCCGTTACCATTGCTAGTGAACCCTTAAAGCATATGTTGTTTCATTATCGTATGCCCGCCAGTGGCTGGGCTTACGCCCAAGTGATCTACGGCGGTGAAAGCTTTGCTGCTTTTTCTGATGGCGTGCAAAACGCATTTAAAGCAGCCGGCGGTGTGCCTAAAGAAGTGCGTACAGACAGTCTGAGTGCCGCCTATCGTAATCACACTAATGATAACGATTTTACAGAGCGCTTTAATGAATTAGTCACCCATTATGGCTTTAAAGCGACCCGCAATAACCGCGGTATTGCGCATGAAAATGGGGCTATTGAGAGCCCTCATGGGCATCTTAAATCGCAACTGGAGCAAGCATTAAAAATCCGTGGTAGTTATGACTTTCAGACAAGAGAAGTCTATGAATCGTTTGTTGCCGACATTGTAGCTCGCCGTAATCGCCGTGTAAGTGATAAATACGCAGTAGAGCAGCGACAATTACATGCTTTACCACGGACGATGAGCGTCAATTACACCGAGCATTATCTAACGGTGTCACGTACGAGTACTATTTCATTGAAACGTGTTACCTATAGCGTCCCGTCACGCCTTATTGGTAGCCGATTACTGGTTCGTTTATATGACAACCGTTTAGAGCTGCACTATGGCAGCGATTTAGTTCAAACGTTAGCGCGTGTCTATGCTTCTAAAGGATGCCGTGCACGTAATATTAGTTACTTGCATGTTATTGACGCACTGGTTAAAAAACCATTGGCATTTCGCTACTCACAACTACGTGACGACTTACTTCCAAGCGACAATTACAAAGCTATTTGGGAATACGTTAATGCCCACCTTTTAGCGGATGAAGCGAGCTATTACATGGTAAAACTGCTCCATTTAGCAAAACAAAGTGGGTGCGAACGTCAATTAGGACGATTTGTAGCAGCGTCAATTACTCAGCGACAATTACCGGCCATCCGAGAATGTGAAGCGCAATTTTTAGTGATTGCATCAAACATACCCACAATAACAATAAAGCAACACAGCTTGAGCGCTTATAGCAGCATGATACCGGGAGGTCTACATGGATAACTTCACGGCCTCGTTACCTTTAATGCTGAAACAATTAAAGCTTAGCACCATGCTTCAACAGTGGAATACCCTGGGCAAAAAAGCGATAGAAGAACAATGGAGCCCACAGCAATACTTATCTGAGCTGTGCCATATTGAACTTGCGACACGCGATGATAAACGCCTTCAGCGGCTTTTAAAAGATGCAAAATTGCCCGTGGGTAAACACCTTAGCAGCTTCGACTTTACCCTTGTTGATGGGGTTAGTAAGCCCCTTGTTGCTGATTTAATAAATCAGCCGGATTGGTTGAAGCACGGTGGCAATATATTGCTATTTGGCGCCAGTGGTCTTGGTAAAACGCATATCGCCAGTAGTATCGGTTATGGCCTTATCGAGCAGGGCCATAAAGTTAAGTTTGTTGCCGCGTCAGCGATTGTTCAACAACTCCAGCAAGCAAAGCGACATTTACGCTTGCAAGACGAACTTGTAAAGCTCGATAAATACAGCTTATTAATCGTTGATGACGTTGGTTACGTACGAAAAACGGAACAGGAAACGAGCGTGCTGTTTGAATTGATAGCCCATCGCTATGAGCGACACAGCATGATCATCACATCAAACAAATCATTCGAACAATGGGATGAACTATTTGATGATTCAACGATGACTGTAGCGGCAATAGATCGCTTGGTTCATCATGCAACGATTATTCATTGCGAAGGTGAAAGTTACCGACGCAAAACAGCGCTCAATAAGAGCAAATAAAATTCGGTGTCAACCGGCCAAGATAATTGACGCGGAACCGGCCAAGTTAATTGACGCTAGATAATTTAATAGCACATATTAAAAATTTACAAGAGAAAGAGCTGCCAAAGCCGCAGAAAAAGCAGTCAAAAGTCGTCAAGCTCATCCCTAAATATATTGAAAATGATCTTAGATTAATGGTTAACACAAAAGGAGGATCATACAAATCAATGAAAAGTGAAGGGGTTATTATTAATGTTTCAGATTATATTTGAATATAGGAGCTAACCCTATATTCAAATATACTAGCTCTGGGATATGTTAGAAAATGTCTAGTGAAGGCTTGGAAGTCAGTAATTAGCTAATTGGGGACAATATTTTTTTACTTCCGACTTGTACTTCTTTAATAACGTTATTCGCAACTAAAACACTAGTAATAATCGAACCATATGAACGGCCATTTAGTTTAAGTAATTTGTACACTTTAGACCTTTCAATACCAGGTACTTCGTGAACCTTTTGAATAACCTGATTTAAATCATCTAGACGTTTATCTAAATATTCATATGCTTCAGGTCTTTTCATCATCGAACGGTAATGATTAACCATTTCTAGGTATTCAGGTATTAACCAATTGTCAAAGTGATGCTTTATTGCATAATATTCCCACGTTAGCTCCCCATTGTAAGGAAGTAAGTAATCAAAAAGATGCTCAGCATAAAATTCACAAAGCATATAGAAATGCTTTTTGTATAATGGGAGCCTTTCTTTATCTCTTTCACGGTTAGCTAATAAATAATCATCCCATCCTTTATACTTATCGTCATTGTTTATAACGTCTATTTTTTCTTTTAGTAACTTTATACTTTTAAAAAGCTCAGTATCAGCAGCGATTTTCAGGCTGTTTATTTTTTCTGGCTCAGAGAAAACATCAAAATCAAAGCCGCTTATACCTGCGTCACGGTATAAGCTAGCTAGCGTATGGTCAAAATGGTCATTATCACTGCCTAAGTCTTCTACATCAATCTGAATGGTTTGATTGGGTTTACCGTAAAACACATCTAATAGCTGACTCAGAAATAGTGCAATTATCTCTTCGATATCTTCAATTGCAAAACTCAGGTCAAAGGTAAAATACTTACCTCTTTCACACACCCCTAAGGTAAATTCCTTTGGTACTGAGATTTTAGCCTCACTCAAAAGCTGAATGATATCTTGATCAAGTAAGCACGAAAACCAGATATGCCCTTCCTGTTTTACACCGGGTGCAACCTGTATGGATGCTTCCAGACTTTCACCCTCTTTTCCTTCCTTGTGTATTTCAAACATATTGTTTTGTAGGTCATGTTTTACTAGGCTTCGTTTTATTTTTTTATAGTGGATATATTCCATACTTTTTCCTCTCTAATTTATTAAGCTGCAATAACAGAAATTTTACTGCCAGACCTTCCTGATGTGACATCAACTCTATGTCCCATTTGGCTTTTTAACTCTGTAACATGAGAGATAATACCAATCATGCGACCTGTTGACTGAAGGTCAATTAGAGTACGAATGGCCAAGTCGAGTGATTCAGGGTCTAAACTACCGAAACCTTCATCTATGAATAACGTATCGAGCTTTATTCCGCCAGAGTATGACTGAACGACATCAGATAAACCTAGAGCTAATGATAAAGCTGCCATAAATGATTCACCACCAGAAAGAGTCGCTACTGGGCGAGATTTTCCAGTGTATGCATCATCAACCTCCATTTCTAAGCCTGATGCCTTATTTCCTTTAGCACGCTCTTCTTTCCTAATTAATTGATATCGACCTTTGCTCATGATCGTGAGTCGCTGTGAAGCTTGTATTAAAACGTCATCGAGAAGAACACTGAGTACAAATCGTTGTAGACTCACTTTATCTCCAGTTAAACCATTTGATACCTCATATAAAGTACCAACAGTTTTATACTGTTTTTCTAATTCTTCATTTTTCTTATGTGCTGCAACTAATTTTTTCTGAACAGATACAAGCTGATTGCTGCGTTCTTCTAGGCGTCTCCATTCATCATCTTTGGCTTTAAAAGCTAATTTAGTTTGGGCAAGGACACCTTCAATATGATCTAGTTCAGGTCTTTTCTTGTCTTTTAATTCAGCATCCAGTTGTGACTTAGCACCAGTTAAGGTATCAAGTTTAGATTTATATGCTTCGATATCAGCATTTAGCTGAACTTGGCTTTCATCACTAAGCAAAGAGTTTTTAAATTGATTATCATCTTCAAAAATACTTTCGGATAAGGCTGTGTCCCAATATGTATTGGCCTGAACACTCTGTTTTTCAATTTCAGATAATTGACTGGATATAGACTTATTGGTGGCTTCAGCTCTATCAAATGCTGACTGTTGACCTTCTTTAGATTTCCTAGCAAAGGTAAGCGTATCATTTAAGGAAGTTATTTTTTTAGACAAAGAAAGGGTTTCAGCGTTAAGCCCTTTAATATCTCGATACTCCTCAGGGAGCTGACTTTCAAGTTGGTCAACGTTAGATTTTTTAATAGTTAACTGTTTATCATCAGAAGATGCTCTTTCGTCTAATTCTGCAATAGCGCTTTGGGTTGTTGTTAACTTATCTTTATCTTCTATGAGACTAGCTCTCAATGTTTTTATATTCTCTTTAATAGAGAGAAGGTTATTCACTTTTACTTCTTGGCCTGTGTGAATTGATTTAACTACGTGCACTGACTGAGTAGCAGTTTCGCCCAACTCATCTTTTAGATTAGTGACCAAACCCTCTTTTACTTTTTCATTGCTAAGGGCTTCGTCATGAGCTGACTTTGCCAGATCACGTATTTGAGTTAGTTGAATGACAACACTTCTAGCTTCATCAACATCTTCTTTTGTAGCGATAGAGCTAGACTCATCTAAATTAGCAACATTAGGGTGCTCTAAACTACCGCAAACGGGGCAAGGTTCACCATCAGAAAGTTCTGCGGCCAAAATTGAAGCTTGATTGGCATGCCATGAAAGCTCAAGCATTTTAGCTGACTGTGACTTTTCAGCTAACTCTGACTCCGAATTTTCTAAAACAATTTTTTTCTCAGAGGTTAATTGTTTTAATTTAGATAACTCATCAGCCAATGTTTCTAAATCATTTCGTTTTTTAAGTGTTTGGCTTAATTTATCTAATAAAATTTGCTCATCAGATAACGTATTTATTTCAGTAGATAACTTTTCTAGCTTCTGTTCTTTTTCAGTTATTATACTTCTAATTTCTTCTATAACTTTTTGTTTAGATTCGAATAATGATTTACTCTCGACAGCCTTCGCTTTAATTGCAGAGAATATAGATTTTGCTTGTGCTAAATCATCAGCAAGTTTTGCGTATTGTTCGAGTAGTGTGTGTTTTTTTTGTAATGAATCTATAGCTTTATGTGCTTCTTCTGCTTGAAAAAGATCATTAATAGAACTCTTAAGTTTAGAGTCTAGATCTGATAACTCAGTGCTACTATCTTTAAGCTTTTGCTTTATCTCAGCCAATGTTTTGCTTAAGTTGTTTTTAGTGTTAAACACAGGCTGAATCTTTTGAGCAATTGAAGCAAATTTAAGTTGGCGTTTTTTATCTTCAACTTTTTCACTAGAAAGCTTGTGTTGCTCAAGCTCTGTGTCTTTTGTATTGGCATCTTCAAATTTCTTCAACAATTGCTTAGCTACTTCAATCGTTTTTTCGGAGTTTTTGACTTTAGTATCTGCTGCTATTTTCTCTTCGAGTGCATTTTCTAGTTCCGGCTTGATAGCCTCAATACCTGTTTTAATTTCTTCCTCAGTGTTAACTTCCGCTCCTTCTAAAATTCCTTTAATTTTACTCCGGTGCTCTTCTACGGCTTTTCTTATATCTGCTGCTTGAACTTTTAATGCATCTTCAATTTTTTTATAAATAGATGTCTGAAATAACTGACTAAATATTTTTTCTCTATCTTTTGAATCAGCTAATAAAAGTTCTCTGAACTTACCTTGAGGTAATACCATTACCTGTCTAAATTGCTCTACGTCTAGTCCAATTAGTCCCTTAATTTCAGTGTCAGCATCCTTGACGCTCGAAGACACTATCAAACGATTACTATTAGTGCCATTAAGCTCCCACAATGTTGCTTTCGAATTCTGAGATGTAGTACCTTCACCCACGCTTTTTGCTCTTTCTTGCATTGGAATACGTGTTATACGGTAACTTTTTTCACCTAAGCTAAAATCTAATGTAACCTCGGTTAATAATTTAATATCAGCAAAGTCACAGCGCATTTGTGAAGCTGAACGTTCAGCTCCAGTTGTTTGGCCATAAAGTGCAAAACAAATTGCATCTAATATCGAGCTTTTACCCGCTCCGGTAGGGCCATTAATCAAAAATAAAGGATTCGATCCTAATTCATCGAATTTTATGTGCTCAGTTCCAGCAAAGGGACCAAAGGCTTGAACTGTTAGTTTAAGTGGTTTCATGTGTATTCCTTTATTTTGTTAATCCATCAATTAATCCAGAAACCAATTTGCTTTGTTCCTCTGACATTTCTTGACCTGCAATTTGAGAATAGAAATCTTTAAACATATCTAACTCACCTTGCTTTAATGACTCTTGATTTAACTGACTAGTATTAGTTTCTAGCATACCTGGTTTCTCTAAATGCAATACATTGGGGTATACGGCTCTCAATTTACCCATAGGATCCAAAATGGCATGTTTATCAGTTAGTCTTACTAGCAAGTAATCATCGTTGTTAGGGTCTACTTTTCCTTGTTCTAGAATCGTCTCTAACTCATCCTCTATAACCCTCATATCTCTTAAAGGTTTTAACGGTAAATGTGTTTGCGAAACAAGCCCAGTTTTATCTACTTCAACAAGGGTAATGCCTTTTTTCTGGTTTTGCTCTGAAAAGCTATACTTCATAATTGAACCAGAATATCGAATATGCTCCATCCCTTTGTACTGAGGGCTATGAAGATGGCCTAAAGCAACATAATCAAATTCAACACAGGGTTGATAACTAACCCTATCTGCACCGCCTATTTGTAAAGGTCTTTCAGAGTCAGACTCTGCTGCACCATCGATGAAACAATGACTAATCAAAACATTTACTTGCTGATCAGACATAACATTTTTTATTTCATCAACTAAGTAAGTATGAGCATCATCAAAGCTTTTAACCTCAACATCGAAAGTATCTCTAACCATTAACGGCTCACAGTAAGGAATACCATAAAAAGCGACTTCAACTCCCTTTACTTCGATAAGTACAGGTTCTATTACTTCATTTAAATTACCAATAATATGCAAGCCGGACTCTTTCATTTGTTTAGCGCCAAACCTAACTCGCTCTGCACTGTCGTGATTACCCGGTATTAAAATTATTGGGATGTTTAAATCCATACAAATAGATTTCAAAACGTTATCAAGCAATTCAACGGCGTTCGCAGGAGGTAATGACCGATCATAAATATCACCAGCAATAACTAAAGCATCAACGTCTTCATTTTTGATATATTCAATCAATTGATTAAGTACATGCATTTGATCTTCAAGTAATGAAACATTGTGGAATTGACGGCCAATATGCCAATCTGAAGTATGTATAAATTTCATAATATCCTTATCTAAACTCTATTTTATTCGTTGTTGAGTTATATCTGTAATTAACAATCTGCCCATTTACTATTAGCTCAATAGCGGTATTTATTTGCTCGATTGGTACGCTGAACCACTCTCTCGGTTTACACATGTTGCCCTGTAGATCTGCTATTTCAACTTCAATACAAACATCTTTAAATACGGTATGGATTAGATTTTCAAATTTTTGCGTGTTCATGTTGTAACACTCATACTCAGCTACAACATTTACGGGAGCCATTAAGTACGTTGGTTCATTTTTGGCGTTGGCAATTCGCTTCCCAACAGGTGTTGTTGAATAGCCAATTTTAAATAAGTTAGCAATTGAATTAATGCGAGGGTCTTTACTTTGGCTTGATAATATATAAATAAAGCCTGCCGACTCATCGTCGTCATCAACACTTTTAATACCAGAGAAATGATCGCCTTTTGGTGAAACCATTTTTCCATCAGCATATAAAGACTTAGCAATAGAGCGATAAAGCATGTTCGACTCTGTACCATTTTCAAAAATACACCGAGTCCTTCCATCCTTTCTGAAACGCTTTCCATCCACAGTTTTTGCTTCACTGGTGATATCTATATGTTCGAGATACATCAGCACTCCACTTAACACATAATATTCACCAGCTTGAAGCTTTTCACCTTTATCATCAAACTCAATAATTTTACGTTGTCCGCTATTTAGCTCTTGCTGAACAACAGGAAAAAGGTCTTTGTATTTGGCAAAGTCCTTACATGACTTACGCCTAGCAACCATGTCACTTTCAGCGCGTTTATCTGCCTTCACATGTTTTATATTAAAAATGCTATCGTCAGAATCACCCAGTAAACCAAAGTCATCATCAGCGAATATGTCTTCAACAGAGTTAATCTCTTTTACCACTGGCTTTGGTTCAGGTTCTGGCTTGTATTCTGCCGCAGGCTCAGCTACTTCATGCGTTAATGGCAATAAATTAAATTCATCAAAATCAACTAATGCATGGCATTGGGTATCATTACCTCTGATTGAATCCAAACGCTTAAACAACATTAACTCACTAATGTTAGCCATAGTGTTTTCAGGCAAACGGCCATTAGTTTTATAGAAGTCATTTATCTCTTGAAACTTAGCAACTAAGTGCTCATCAGCCGTTGGTGCTTTCGATTTAACCTTTACCGCTGTAAGCCCTAATTCGTCATCATCATTAATGAAGGTTAACCAGTCGTCCATTTCCATCGACTTTAATTTTTGCCATTCTTCATTTTTCATTACGCTTGCATCCTTTTGCGCTTTTCTTGCTTGATGTAGATTAAGCATTCAGCCAAACGTTTTTCGGTAAAGTCAGACGCGTTTAAATCAGGTTCACGGCCATTTTCATGAACAAACTGTTTAACTTTAGGCCATAACAATTTAGCTTCATCAAAATCCATTTGAATACGTGTGGTTTGAATCGATTCTTGAATAAGTTTAAGTACGTCAGTGGTTACTGATTTTGACAATATCTCAAAGGCTTTTTGGAATGGATTAATTTGATCAATTAAATCGATACTTAGTTCATCAATATTAATAAATTTATCGGCTAACCGAACAAACTTTTTACCGCCTTGTTCACTAACTTCTGCAGTACTTACTGCTGAATCAACGACTACTTGTTGACGAACTTCCTCAACTTCAGCTTCTGTTAAATCAGGGTATTTACGCTGAATTATCTTAGGGATAAGTATTTTATTAACGACTTCTGGGTCAACTTTACCTGCTGATGCAGCAATTACTTTGTCATCCTGTAAAATTGCCGCTTTTAAATCAGCTAAGTCAGATTCAATAATGTCTTTAGTACGCTTAGTACTTGGCTCTTTAAAGCCGCCAATTTTCATTGTACCCGGTGGTGCTGGCTCAAAGTCATCATCTTTTTTGGCTTTAAACTTAAAGTTGGGTGCTAATACTTGCTCCATTAGCAATGAACAGGTAATTGCTTTAAGCATATTATTTACGGCAATCGTTACTTGGTCATTTTCCGCATCAGGCTGAGCAATTAGGTTAGTAAACTGCGCATGCTTTTTGTTTACACTATCACGAGTACAGCGACCAATTATCTGAATGATCTCCGTTAACGAACTTCTGTAGCCCACGGTTAAAGCATGCTCACAATACTCCCAATCAAAGCCTTCTTTTGCCATACCAAGTGCGATGATCACATCCATATCATCAAGGTGTTTAATATTACGCAGGTAGTTTTGAATGACATCACGGTCATTTTCTTCAACCAAATCGGCCACTTTTATCACGGTGCCATCTGGTCTTGTTACCGGAATAACGCCAGTTTCTGGGTCGCGTTTACCTGCTTCACCTAGCACCTCAAGAATGGCATCTACTTCATCATACTTTTCTTTAGTTGATTCACCAGAATTAACGTTAGGGATATGAATGATGGTTTTCTTACCATAGTTTTCTTCAGAGTTAAGCACCTCATGAATAACCTCAGTATATTTACCTTGGTAGAAGTGATAACCAATACCGAGTGATTTAAGGTAGTTATAACCATTAAGTTGTTCGTAATAGTTAAATGATACTTTGTCGAACTGAGCTTCAAGCTCAGGTGTTAATACAGGTACACTATCACCACGAAAATACGAACCTGTCATAGCAACAATATGAGCACTACTGTTAGCCATAATCGAGCGTAAAACATCACCTAATACATTTTCACCATCAGCAGACACATGATGAAATTCATCAATAGCTATCAAGCAATCATTAAAATCGGTATCTTCTACTTCTTGAAAGGCAAAACGTAGCGTTGCATGTGTACAAATAAGTACTTTATCGTCACCAGCCATAAAGCGTTTAAACGCTTTAGTTCTACTTGGTTCACCACCAGGAGTACAAAGGTTATTATCTTCTTCAACCTCCCAATCACAGAAAAAACCGTGTTTGCTAAGCTCAGTGGTACTAAACGAACCACCTATAGAGCGTTCTGGCACAGCTACAATCGCTTTTTTAACGCCTTGGTTATGAAGTTTATCCAGTGCCAAAAACATTAATGCTCGCGATTTACCAGATGCAGGAGGAGCTTTTAATAGCAAGTATTGGCTATTTCTTCCTTCATAGGCACGAGACTGCATTGCTCGCATGCCCATGTCATTGGTATTTGAACTGGCACCACTTTGGGCATATTTGAATTCCATTAAATTACGCATTTTGACCTCCTGTCATTACATCATATAGATTAATTAAGCACTCCAACCGTTCGTCATCGTTGTTAAAAGGAAGGCTTTGATAAATTTCATCAACAGAAGTATCTAATTTTCCATGGGCAACTCGAAGATCTTCTGGCATTTTATCTGGATCATATAATTGAGCAATAGTGTTTGCCGAGTAACTTTCTCTAACCTCTAAAATATTTAACGTTGCTGAGAAAATGTCATTTTTTTGCTCTTCGGTTAGCTTTGGTATTGGATAGTTGTTGTAAATTAAAGCTACAGAATATCTATAATCTGTTTTGAGTTTACCTCCAATAGCTTTAACCCATGCCATGTGCATTTTTGAATGAATTACACCAAAGATATAAGGTTCTGGGTTATATATGACATTATTAGGTGCATTTACAATATCCTGTTCTGTAAAGAAGCCTATTGGAATATAAGGTCTTCTTGACGATGAAACAGTTGGGATAAGTAGTTTGCTCGTGTGTTCAGTTCGAATTTCTACAAATCTGTATGGGTATTCAGAGAACTTTTGTGTTGCAGCTTTAGGACTAGCAAGCCTAGATTGAGCTACTTTCTCAAAACGGTCACGCAAAAAAATGTTTTCATTTGCTTCGGGATAATCAGTTTCATCGACCCATAAACACCATCTCTTTTTACCTTTAATAAACTCTTCCGAACCTACAAGATTTCTCACAAACTTTGAGCAATCAGGATATTCCTCAAGAAATTGATCTTTCTCATCTTTGGATAAAAACAAATTGCCACCATCTTTAGCCATGTCCCCCAATGTCATTGGTGGTATATTTGAAATTGGAGAGCTACGTTTTTTCACAAAAACATCACTACCTGCGGTTAGGTAGCAATTGATATGTTTAACTTTTCTCTTGAACCCTTCATTTACTAAAAACTTTTCTTGATTGGATTTATTTGACAACCCGATAATTGAACAATATACACCTGCAACATGCTTTGCGTTATTAGCCCATTTAAAAGAAGGGATAGCGAAACTTATTTCAATTTTATCATTTAGAATTGTTGGCCACATCAGTGCAACTTGCTCGCCCTGACAAATTGAATTCGTTGTAACAAAGCTAAATTTTCCATTGGTATTTTGAATAAATTCCGAAGCCTTTTTAAACCAACAAGATATGTAATCTAGTTTAATAGGCTTACCCCAAACCTTTTTTATTTCGGCTTTTTGTTCTTGAGATTGTTGGGAGAATCCTAAATATGGAGGATTACCAAAAACCATTATCTCTCCATCTTTAGGGCATATAGATTCCCAAGCCAGCAGGGTCGCGTTACCACACATAATTTGACCACCATTCTGCAATGGTAATGTAGGCTCACACTCACCAAACTCGGCTTTAAACTCAACATTCATTTGATGCTCGGCTAACCAAAGCGAAAGAATCGCAACCTCGTGAGCAAAGTCATCTAGTTCAATACCATAGAATTGAGATAGCTTAATACGTGAAAAGGATGAATCTAAGCCAACATCACCAAACAGATCATCTTGATTTTCATTTTGATCTAACTCTTGTAATCGTTTGATGATTTCCATTTCAAGCTTGCGTAGTTCTTTAAAGGCAATGATCAAGAAGTTTCCTGAGCCGCAAGCGGGGTCGAATAGTTTAATTTGAGCAATGCGATCATGGAGTTTACGTAAACGGCTTGGTTTTAACTTAGCATAAATATTGTCTTCAATATTTTCAAATTCAGCATAAAGTTCATCTAAAAACAGTGGTTCGATTACCTTCATGATGTTAGTGACCGAGGTATAATGCATACCCATACCACCACGCTGGTCTGGGTGAACTACCGCTTGGATCATCGAACCAAAAATATCAGGGTTAATATCAGACCAATCTAGTTCACTGCCACACTCAATGAGCATTTTGCGTGATTTAGTCGAAAATCTTGGTGACGAAATAGTATCTGCAAATAAACCACCATTTACATATTCGAAGTTTGCTAAGTAATCCGGTAAGTCACCACGGCTTTCTTTACTGGTATTTAAAACTTTAAATAAACGGTTTAAGTAAGTATCAACATCTGAACCATCTACCTTAGTATGTGATTCAAGCTCAGCGCTGAATTGGTTTTGTTTGAATATGCCAGTATCTTCGGCAAAGAAGCAGAAAAGTAAGCGCGTTAAGAATACGTTTAGGCTATGAAGTGCGTTGGTGTCATTTTTACTTTCTTCGTTAAAATTATCGGCTTTGATTAAGTCGAATAACTTAGCCATTTTTTCAGCGGCTTTAACATCAGCAGGGTTTTCACCTTGGTAAACGGCTTTTTCCATTCCCGCCCAAGGTAAGAAAAAATCGAAATGCTTACCTAACTCGGTAAATTCAATGTCTAAGGTATCGTGGGTACGGGTATCTAGGGCAACAAACTGATTAAAGTCAGTAGCAATAACAAAGCGAATTTTGTCACGAGCAACAGATGGCTCTTTCTTCATGTTATCAATGTCTGACAACACACAATTACTCTGACTTTGCTTAAAGTAAATATGGCGTTTAGCTCTTACTTCACCTTGAAGCTTAGCTAAGTTACGCTCACCTGATTTTATACGACCAATAGTTGTTTTACGGTGACCGTAAGCCGCCATTAGCTCGTAAATAAACTCATCTTTGTTAACTTGGTTAGCTATAACATCTGACGCTAACTTTTTAACGACTTCTTCTATTTGGGTAATATTCATTTAATAATCCATCATTTTTATAATTCTTTATAACCGGGTGCAATTGCGAGATTTTCTGCACCATATAATGTTTGTATATTTTTTAAATAAAGTTGATATTCAGGGCCTGAAAGTGAGCCCTTTTCAGAACAATCCACATTCCAACGTCTTAATAAATAACCTGCCATTGCTGCACGCACATTAACTTCTAACATGCCTTTTTCCATCCCAAAATCGAGCTTAATAGCGGTTGGATGCTTAACGTTATTTGGGTGTGGAATAATTTGTAAAGGCACCATACGCATCCATTGACGATCTTCTAACTTATCTTCTTCAGGGGATGGTGTTTGTGGCAATATTGTTATTTGAGTAATTCGCGTTAAAACGAAGTCTCTGAATGATTTTGATTTCCGATCATACGCTCTTAAATGCCAACGTAAGCCATTATCTACAATTGAATGAGGCACTAACTCTCTTGCACCTGAACCACTGCTTAAAGACGTGTATATAACACTAATCGGCTTATTGTTGATAATTGCTTGGGATAGCTTAGCGATAATATCAATATCTGGTACGTTTAACTGGCTTGGTGATTCAATAGGAAATGAAGTATCACCAATCGAATCAAAGCCATCACTAATGTTATTCGCTAACTTAATAAGCGTGCGGCGAGCATCATGTTTAAATATGGGTTTGAATTGCGTGGTGATGAAGTATTTCTTTTCTACGTTGTCATACGCCATATTCTCAGGCGCATTATCTTTGTAGAACTTTAAATCTCGGGTTGCTGCGGCAAGCCCTAACTCGAAATGACTAACTATTTCACTGCGAGTTACCATCCCAGTAAAATAGAGCTTAAAGTCGACATAAGCTAGGCGCTGCTTCTGTGCAAAACTGAATTCATCCATGCAATAAAGTCATATTATTGAAGTAATATATTATCAGTGTGTATCTTTTTGATTCATACTTCAAGTGGTTTAGAGTAATGCTCTTTGGTTTTAATCTTCAGTGAATAAATCATCAATTGAGATTTCAAGGATTTGTGCAAAGCGCTTCACTTCTATATCGGTAACTCTTCTAACATTAGATTCTACTTTGGCTAATGTGCTTCGAGTTATTTCCCACTGCTGTACCTGACATTTAGCGACTAGAACCTCTTGTGTCCATGACTTACTCTCTCTAATTCGCTTTATATTCTTTCCGATAATATTCATAACATCATTTGCTCCGCATTCGGAGCTTGATTGTTACAAAAAAACGCACTAGAATTGCTCCGGCTTCGGAGCAGTTAAATTAAATCAGAGGTTTTCTTGAAAATAGACGTTCTTATGGCACAAATTATTAAAGCGCCAAATTTTGACAACTTTACAACCAGTGAAGTCCGATCGTCTTACATTACACTAAAGAATGATCCCTCCTTAGACCCTGTCGTTGTTAGAAAAAAGTTATATGCTGAGCTTCTAAAACTTGTGAATAAAGGTTGGTTACTTAAGAAAAATACCAATAAAAAAGCTCGGACACGTTTTAGTAAAACTAAATTATTTGATGCTGAATACTTTAATTCTCTACAAGCCACACAACCGGTGAAAACAAACTTAGAAGAAAAAACACATAGAAATTTAAATGCAAAACTAAACCACTATAAAGCGGAGTTACTATTGAACCTCGGTGAGTCAGAAGCTTACAAAGAACTATATTTAGAATACCCCGAATTAGTTGAAGAAATACAGCCTCTTTTTAATACAGCTAAAGATAATAATACCCGAATATTAGGGAAGATACGGGCCATTGAAGGGCTACTTGAGCATAATAAATCTGTAGATAAACTATGAAATTAAGACAATGGCAAGCTGAATGTATTGATGTGGCGCTAACCAAATATATAAACGGTGCAACTCATTTTTTAGCATTAGCAACCCCAGGAGCTGGGAAAACGGTGATGGCTTCAGAATTAGCAAATCAATTATTGGATAATAACCTTGTTGATTTAGTTATATGTTTTTCCCCTTCATCTTTAGTTGCTAGAGACTTCGGTGAAAGTTTACAAGGAATTACACAGATGCAATTCGATGGAAAAATGGGCGCTAAAGGTAACTCTCTAACATATCAAAGCTTACAATATCTTGACGACACATTTTGGCAATTATTCCATCGGTTTAGGGTATTCGTCATTTTTGATGAAATTCATCACTGTGCAGGCTCTAACCTTGAAAATGCCAATGCTTGGGGAGAGCAGATAATATTAAACATTCAAAATAAGGCAAAGTATACCTTAGCATTAACTGGAACCCCTTGGCGTTCAGACGAAGCTCCTATTGTTCTTTCTAACTATTTTCACCCCACTAATAAAATATCATGCGATTTCGTATACGGGCTTGCTGACGCTCTTAGAGATGATGTTTGCCGAATACCGCAGATTATTGCTGTGGATAATAGCAATATCTCTGTGGTTAATGATGAGGAGATTAAAACATTTGGTAGTTTTAAGAGCTTACTCGCCCAATCAACAATTTCTTATCAACATATAATCGAGAATGAAAAAGTCATTAAATATGTTATTTCATCTGCTCATAAAGAATTAAAAAATATAAGAACTTTTAACCCGGATGCTGCGGGATTGATAGTTGCTTCATCTGTCGACCATGCTACAAAAATAGCAGCGCTCATGAAAACTTATTTTAACGAAAACAGTACTGTAGTGACTTATAGAGAAAGTGACTCGACAAGTATTATTCAGCAATTTAGACATTCAGCAAGTAAGTGGATTATTTCAGTTGGGATGATCAGTGAAGGTACTAATATTCCTCGATTACAAGTTTGCTGCCACCTAACCAATATAAAAACAGAAATGCACTTTAGACAAACTTTAGGTCGTATATTGAGAATAACCAATTCTACAAATCAAGAAGCTATCATGTATATGCCTGCTGAGCCTAAGCTATTAGAGTATGCCTATCGTGTCAAACAGGACATACCTTTTGAAGCTGATGTGGTTAAGTTTGAAACTATGAAGGCAGAAGTTAATGACTGCATTAATGATAATGAAACGCTAACTATTTTATCAGGTGGTACTAATTTAAGCTCATTTAAAACAAAGCTTCAACTAAGTGAACTGGATTATGTACCTGCGGACTCGGAGCAGCTAAATGAAGTACCGGATAAACACTTTTTGACAACTTCTTATGAGCAAGTAGTGAACATATTTGGTCGGTTTAAACAAGAAGCAATAGCATTGGGGCTAAGTGAATTAAGGTGATAGCCGTTAGACTCGTACAACTCTTTATTCACGCTTCAAACTAATAGCAAATCATTCCTTAAGTACATAGGTGCTATTATGATCATGCAATTTCCGATAGCGCACAATGATGAGTTGCTCGTAAGTATTTTAGCTCGCTTTGTAGCAAGGCAAGGGCTAAAAAATGACAAGGCTGCGTTAGAGCTATTATTTAGCACTAGAAATATTGTACCTTCAGCATTACTGCAAGGTCATATACAGCCTTTATTGTCGAATGTTGGGCATTTATGGCCTGTTAGTGAGATTGATGTAATCAATCGCCACTCACTACTGCCTTTTTTTCAGTCATTTATAGAGCCGCAAAGAGTTGAAGCCGTACAGAATAGTTTGATATATAGTGAAAAATCAACGGCTCTGACAACCATTGGGAAAAACGCTTCAAACGTTCATTGGCCTATGTATTATCGGTATTGTCCGAAATGTATTGCCGAAGATAATAAGCTATTGGCTTATTCGTACTGGCGTAGGTCATTTCAACTTCCGGGATTTGTTGTTTGCCCTAAACATTTTGTTTATTTACAAAATAGTCACTTCAAACTGCTTCCAAGCAGAAGGCATGGATTCTGTGATGCTTCTCAGGTTAATAATTCAGATAAGTTAATACATATAGATGTTGATCCAAACAATAAACTGTTAAAACTCGCAGTTCATTTACAGCAGTTACTACAGATAAATACTCCTTATGTTTCACCTTTACAATGGACAATATTTTACCAAAAAGCGATCAGAAATATTGGGCTTGTAAATGGCGCAAGGCCCGATCACCTTGAGGTTAAAGAAAGGGTTATATCTTACTGGGGTATTAAATTTTTATCATCATATGGTCTTGGGCTACATAATGAAAACAACTGGCTGTTAGCGTTTTTTCGTAAACACAGACGACACTATACAGCGTTACACCATATAGCTTGTATGATGGCTTTGTTTCCTTGTCAGCCTATTCTTGAGGCGATAAACGAGGCATCTCTGATTATACCTGAAAAGCAGCAAAGGAAAGTGCATTTCAATAGCAAGCTTGTTGATAAAGTGGATGAATACCGCACTAATTGGTTACAGATATATTCCCAGTTTAATAGTTTGAAAAGTATTCGAGAGACGAGGGAAGGTGCGAGACTATATTCATGGCTTTTTCGGTTTGATAATGCTTGGCTACAAAAAAAACTACCTAAGCGTATTTGTAATAATATAGTAAAAGTTAATTGGGTGAAACGCGATAGAGAGTTAGTTAAGAAACTGATTTTAGTTCTAAATAAAAGCTATGAGAATTTAAGTTTACCTAGAATGACTCAAACTTGGTTTATTGCTCAAACTAATATTACATGGGGGGTTGCCAGTCATTTAGAGAAACTACCTCTTAGTAAGTGCTTTTTCATTAAGTATACAGAATCAATTGATGAGTGCCAAATTCGTAGAGTTCTGGCTATTATAGTGAATTGTATAAATAAAAATGAGCCTTTGCCCAGAACTTATGAAATCGAACGCCTTGCCGGACTTAGCAAACAGCGTAGTCGCGAGCCTGTCAAATACATTCTCGAAATGGGTTTCGAAGAAATTTCCTGCTTTAAGAACTCTACGAGAAAATATTGAACTTAAAGAAGTGAATGGCGTTTTCCGTTCAAAGAGCCTATTTAAAAGTAAGCGCCTATACATAGGCGTGCAATGGCAAGATGGAAAGTATTCATCTTTACCTATTGAAATGGCAAATTTGGCCGCACCGGGAAGAATGTTTACGGGAAAGAAAATATCAAAAGAATCAGAGTGTGAAAGGCTTGTAGTCACTATTTCACAAGTAAATGGGATTGATAAGTCATCTACTAATTATAGATACCTTTATCATACGGATAAGGGGATTATTTCTATAACGGGGTTTGAATTAGCGAGGACATTATTTTTTCATAATAGGCATCTGGTAAACGCAGCTTACATGGCTAACGGTTTGTCTCAATTTGCCTTTATTAATAAAGTTTCTTCTCCTATAAAAATCAGCTTCCCAGAATCTACGACGTATCCTGTTAGTTATTTAAGTACTAAAAAAGCAAGGGCACATATTACGTGGCTTCTACTGGATAAAAATGCAAGAAATAGCCTTTTCTCGATTTATCAAAGTTTTCTAAAAAACTCAAACTCAATAGCGTTCGACTTTACTCCGCCATGCTTAAAAAAATGGCAGGTTGAATTGTCAGTCATAAGAGATAATAAATCTGGAAAATTACTCGTGCAGAGGATTGAGTCTATAGTTCATGCGCATATTGATGATGAATATTTCGGAGTTGAGATTAGCCACCCTAAAAGAAAATTTGAAGCAGAACTACCGAATAAAGAAAAGATAAAGTTTGCTAAAACACCTAGTGTCGACATAGATCCTGAACTAGATATAGGTGTTATTCCGGGTTTTTCTAAGCGGTTACATAGTCGTAATTCAAGTGGTTTCTCATTTAATGTACCGGGTATCCAAGGGGCGACTCTATCTGGTGGTAAAAAGGTCATAGAGCGCTCAATAGCCGTTGATGATAGTAATAATTTCACTCTAGAAAAAGCCGGTGTTGGTGCGCCGGAGGCTGAAGGAAGTGCTCAAGAGTTCGACCCTGTAATAAATCAAGATGATGGTTTTGAAGAAGCCAAAGAATTACCTCAAAAGTTTTTAATGTTTGAGCAAGTTGTAAATGAGCTAGGTAATAATAAGAGGGTGATACTTGAGACTATTAAGTGTGGTGTATTTCCGCCCCCTAAAAACGGAAGCCGAGTGGTTTTTCAAACTAAAGATCAGCAAATCTTAAGGTTTTTTGTAGCGATTTTGGAAATAAGCCAAACAAAAATTGTTATGTTAGAAGCAGATACTACAAGTTTAGTTAAGGCAAAAGGAGCGAGCACTTTAATTTTAGGGCTTAAAGATGATGCGAGTATCCATTTTAAACCTAAATTCGGATAATAAGTGCAATTTCTCAGATTAGATGGCCAGCTGTTATAATTCGGCCATTTTCTCGCCAAAGGAAATTGCTTTAATGAAATATAAACAGCTGACACAAGAAGAAAGATACCAGATTTACGCGTTAATAAAAGCAGGAAATAACCAAAAGCAGATAGCTGAAGAACTAACTCGTTCACCGTCATCTATTTCTAGAGAGCTAAAACGCAATAAAGGACTTAAAGGCTATCGGCCTAACCAAGCCAATAACTTTGCTGAACAAAGACGTAAGTCATCTTTCAAAGCAAGTAAGTTAACAGAGGACGTCACTCACTGGATTAATAAATTGTTGCATGACGGACTTTCCCCTGAGCAAGTGGCAGGCCGCTTAGCTTTAGAGAAACAGGTCGTTTTACATCATGAAACAATTTATCAATATATTTACAGAGACAAGGCTCGTGGTGGCAAGCTACATAAGACACTCACTCGTGCATGTAAAAAGTATAAAAAACGCTATGGAAGCTATGATAAACGTGGACAGATAGTTAATCGAGTCAGCATTGATGAACGCCCAAGTATTGTGGATTCAAAGTCTAGGATTGGTGATTGGGAGGGCGATACAGTGATAGGTAAAGGGCGTAAAAATGCGCTTGTCACAATGGTTGAACGTAAAACGTTATATACAGTCGTTCACAGAATTGAAAGCAAGCATGCGAAAATAACAGCCGATGCGCTGATCACGTGTATGACACCATATAAAGGTAAGGTTATTACCGTGACGTTAGATAATGGAAAAGAGTTTGCTCACCATGAGCATGTTGCACAAAAATTAGAAGCTGATGTGTATTTCGCTCATCCCTATTCATCATGGGAGCGGGGCATAAATGAGAATACCAACGGCTTACTTAGACGCTTCTTCCCCAAGGGAACTGACTTTATGGCGCTAAGTGAAGCAGAGATACAGGCGGCAGTTGATAAGCTCAACCATCGGCCAAGAAAAACAAGAGGGTATAAAACCCCTCATGAATTATTTACGGGGCAATCAGAAGTTCTGGTGGCTGCATAATGATTGCACTTAATACTTGAATTCAAGAAAGAAATTATTCAGCATTTTTCTGATAATGGAGCTCAATGGCAGCATCAATATATTAAAGAAAGAGCTAACTTATTTAGTACTTGTAATCATCCAAGATTAAAACACAAAGGTAAGGTGCTAAGCGAAGATGAGTACAAGAAAAAATGGGTGATTAGTTTGCAGGAAAAGCTAAATCAACTTACCAAAGAGCTGCTAGGAACTATTTAAAAATATCAAACTTTATTATAGATTCTTTGGTTGTTGAAAAAGAAAAGTTATCAAACTTTAGCTAATTTATTGCTTTTAAATTGTCATATCCTTATCAAACTTTATTATAATCGCACATGTGCACGTTAAATAATGTTCGAAACTGAGTTTAATGTGCGCCACTAGAAATAAAGAACGAAACAAACGAGTTCAATTCTAAAAATAAAGTATGCAACTAAAACGGCCAAATCAAATGGCCGTTTTTTGTTTGCCCAGCGAAGCTGGCAAACCCGATAGGCTGAAAGATGCCTTATCACCCTGACTAAGGGGAAGATAATCTGAATGGCAAGGGCGTCACTGGCCAACGGTGGGGTCTGAAGGAAGCCATAAGAAGTTAGAGGTACACAACTAACCGTAACCTGTTTCGGCAGTATTGGTGGGTCAGCGTGCAAAATAGCGCAACGCCCTATACTTAGTCAGACCAATACTGTGCTTGAGGGTGGGATTTCTAACAGGGAGCCAGTGCAGTAACTGGGGAAGCCTGGCATCTAAACTTAATGAGAGTAAGTGGCCTAAATTCAAGGTGAAAGCCAAGATTTAGTGTCGGTGTGAGGTGGCAGATGAACCCGTAGTAGTGAGTAAGGCTAGGCCGATGAAAGCCAGTAATGGTGTGGAGGGGAAAACCAAGCCGACCATCAACATTATGTTTGATGGGGTCAACTTTAGCCAAAAGCTTTAATTGATTGCGAAGGGGGGAAGTATTCTTTAAGCGTATGAAAGACGGGAACTTTTGTTTATCGGCTCACAAGTATTTCGACGGAAATAGCCAAAATATGACGGCCAAACAGGAATGTAGACGCTGAGAATTGAAGGGCGAGCAATGGAGTAATGACTGACCACTTAGGCAGATTGCCAAAAAAGGCTAGCACACCTAATGTCATCATGAAGAATCAGCGATAAGTAGAGTGACACGAGCAGACATACCGCAAGCAAAGGCAGAAAATGACAGTTTACTACAGCTTGTACGGACAATTATTAGACATTAATAACCTGTACAAGGGATTCAAAAAAGTGAAAGCAGCTAAAGGAGCGGCCGGAATAGATAGGCAGACCGTAGGCGCATTCGCCCTGAATTTAGAAGCAAACTTAAAACAACTGCAACTTGAGCTGCAAACCAAGCAATATAGGGCACAACCTGTCAAACGGGTGGAAATACCCAAAGATGATGGCGGTGTCAGAATGCTAGGTATCCCCGCAGTTCGAGACCGAATAGTGCAACAAACACTATTGAACATACTCCAACCGATATTCGACATCGACTTTCACCCATCGAGTTATGGGTATAGGCCGAAACGAAGCTGTCATGACGCTATCAGTAAAGCAAGTGTATTTATCCGTAAATACCATCGCGACTGGGTCGTAGACATGGATTTGTCGAAGTGTTTTGACCTGCTTGATCATGCTTTGATAATTAGGAGTGTTAGACGCAAAGTGACGGACGGTAGTATTTTAAAACTGATTAATCAGTTCTTAAAAAGCGGAGTAATGATAGGTGAACACTGGGAGGCTAGTACGATAGGAAGCCCACAAGGTGGCGTAATTAGCCCGTTATTGGCCAATATCTACCTAGATGCTTTCGATCAAGAAATGAAAAAGCGTAATCACCGAATAGTGAGGTATGCAGATGATATCTTGATTTTGTGCAGCACAGAAAAAGCAGCGCAAGAAGCACTTAAGGCATCCACCCAGATACTAGAGCGAGACTTGAAATTAACCGTGAACCAAAATAAAACCCATATTGCTCATAGCAGCAAAGGAGTGAAGTTTTTGGGAGTAGAGATAGGTAGCCAGTGGACACGGATACAAGCATCAAAACTCATCGGGTTTAAACAAAAAGTGAAGCAATTAACAAAACGTAACGGCGGCATAAATTTAGCAGAAGTAATAAAACGGCTAAATCCAGTTGTGCGCGGTTTTGTAAATTATTTTAGTATAGCCAATTGTAAACGAGAGCTAAAAGCCTTGGCAGGTTGGATCAGACGAAGACTAAGGGCAATACAGCTGAGGTTGTGGAAGAAGCCATCAAGGCTACATCGACGACTAAAGCAGTTAGGAAAAAAGCCACCGTTTAAGTTCATTAAGATGAACTCGTGGCGTAACTCACTAAGCCCTTTATCTTGTGTATCGATGCCAAACCAATGGTTTGAGGAGCTTGGTTTATATCCAATAGAAAAAGTGAATACGGGATGGCTTGCTTTATCGGCGTTTAGGAAATAAGTTGATAAAATGTGAAGGGTACAGGAGCCGTATACGAGGTCCGTACGTACGGTTCTGTGAGAGGGATGAGGCATAAGCCTCACCCTACTCGATGTATGTATATCTTTTTGATTAAGAATGTATAATTTTTAACTTATATTGGTATTATGGCTGAAAGTAATAAGCTTAATGGTATTCAACAATAAAAATATAAGTTGAATAAGTAGATGCCCAATAAGTTAGAGCAAGTGCTGAAATGGAGTTAGCTGTGGATAATAAAACGGGAAATTTTTACTTTCTTTCTGAACACGACGACCTTTTTGTCGAGCTAGCGGGTGCAGCTGAAAAAGCGTTTGCTAGTGACCCTAATACCACGTTAATTAAATTGAGACAGCTAGGCGAGGCGATTGCGCAACACATTGCTGTATTGGTAAGAGTTAACTTTGAAGACAATACATCGCAGCTTGAATTAATACACAGAATCAGTAGAGAGCTTCAATTAGATCAGGTTGTTAAAGACCTTTTTCATACGCTAAGGGTTGAAGGGAATAAAGCAACTCACAAATTTAGAACAAAACATAAAGAAGCCATCAATGGCTTAGTTGTCGCACGCAAGTTAGCAATCTGGTTTCATCAGTCATTTGGTAAGCAGGGTACATCATTTAAACCGGGAGCTTTTATTCCCCCTCATGACCCCAGTGAGCAATTACGCAGCCTACAAAGTGAAATAGATAACTTAAAAGTCGACCTGCAAAAAGCAAATCTCGATCTTGACTCCAGCCAACAGCTCAACGAACTAATAAATAAAGAAAAAACAGAATATGAATCGCTAGCTTTTGAAATGGACCAAGAGTCCAAAGATCTAGCTGAGCAAGCTAAAGAACATGAAAGAGCGCTTGCTGACCAAAAGCAAAACTACGAAAAGAAGATAGCAGAGTTACAAACTAAGCTTTCAAACTTAGATGACGAATCAAACACTTCATATAAGCAAAAGCTAAGTACAAGTTCAAAAGCTGCAACTCAGCATATTGTCTTGGATGAAGCGTTAACACGTATTCTAATCGACCAACAGTTACAAGAATCTGGCTGGGAGGTTGATACTGAAGTACTTACCTATAAAAATGGCACTCGCCCAGAGAAAGGAAAAAACATCGCCATTGCCGAGTGGCCAACTGAATATAAAGGTAAAAAAGGACGTGCTGATTACGTAATTTTTGCAGGCCTTTCACCTATTGCGGTGGTTGAAGCTAAAAAAGAAAACACCAATGTTGCAGGTAAAATTTCACAAGCAGAGCGATACAGTAAAGGCTTGAATGTTCAGCCTCCTTTAATACCTGCCTGGGATCTACAAGGGTTGACCATAGCATGGCCAGATGAAGATGATGGCCACTACAAAGTACCGTTTGTTTATTCCTGTAACGGTCGCCCGTATGTACCTCAACTTGCTGAACAATCAGGTACGTGGTTTCGTGATGTACGCGAGCCTGCGAATATTAAACGCGCTTTGCCAAAGTTTCATACCCCAGAGGGGTTGCTTGATCTACTTAAGCGCAGCAAAGACGCCGCCCAACAAAAACTAAAAGATGAGCCTTTTGGCTACTTAAAAGTGCGTGATTACCAGCAAAAAGCGATTATCGCTGTTGAAAATACCTTAGCGAAAAATATTCGTCATGCTTTGCTAGCAATGGCAACAGGCACCGGAAAAACCCGTACAATTATTGGTTTAATGTATCGCTTTTTAAAAGCTGAACGCTTCAAGCGAATTTTATTTTTAGTCGACCGAACAGCTCTAGGGCAACAAGCAATAGACGCTTTTAACGAAGCTCCACTTGAACAAAATCACACATTATCAAAAATATACAATGTGGCAGAACTAGGTGATATGGCGGCCGAGGCAGAAACCCGCGTACAAGTTGCAACAGTGCAAGCTATGGTTAAGCGTATTTTTATGAGTGATAATCCGCCACCGCTAGATCAGTTTGATTGCATCATAATTGATGAAGCCCACCGAGGTTATACACTCGATCAAGAAATGACAGAGGGTGAATTGGCTACTCGCGACACCAGCCAATACTTGTCGAGCTATCGCCGTGTCTTAGATTATTTCGATGCAGTAAAAATCGCACTTACGGCTACACCGGCAAAACACACGAGTGATATTTTTGGCAAACCTGTTTATACCTATTCATACAGAGAAGCAGTAGCTGACGACTGGCTAATAGATCACGAGCCACCGATTCGTTATGAAACCTTATTGACACAAAATGGCATTACTTTTACCAAAGGTGAGGAAGTTAGCGCTATTAATACGCAAACCGGTGAAGTACAAAGTGCTGAGCTCGACGACGAACTAAGTTTCGAAGTTGATGCGTTTAACCGCCGAGTTATTAACGAAAACTTCAACCGTGTTATTTGTGAGCAACTTGTTCAAGAACTCGATCCTTTTGGTGATGAGAAAACCATGATTTTTTGTGCCACCGATTTGCATGCCGACATGGTTAAACGCTTACTCGATGAGGCTTTTAAAGATCTTTATAACGGTGAGTATAATCAGGCTGCCGTGGCTAAAGTAACTGGCCAAAGTGATAAGGTAGAACAGCTTATCCGCCAATATAAAAACGAGCGATACCCCAATATTGCCATTACCGTTGATTTATTAACGACCGGTATTGATGTGCCTAAAATTTGTAACTTAGTGTTTATGCGCCGAGTAAAATCGCGCATTTTATACGAGCAAATGGTTGGGCGTGCAACTCGCCGCTGTGACGACATAGGTAAAACCGTATTTCGCATTTATGACCCGGTAGATATTTATGCTGCACTGCAAGATGTTAATACTATGAAGCCCTTGGTAAGAGACCCGAATGTTACGCTCGACCAATTAGTGGATGAAATTACCAATCCAGATCTACTTGAACGAGCGCTTAGTGCTCCTGGCGATACACCCGAACAAAGCCATGCTGATGTCGTGCTGAGTCAACTAAGCCAAAAGGTGATGCGGGTATTGCGTAAAGCACAGAAAAAATCAGAAAATAAACCAGCCCTTAAGCAAAAGTTAGATGAGTTACAAGAGTCATGGGGTGTTGAACCAAAAAGCTTACACACCCATTTAAACCAGCTAGGGCCAAAACAAGCGGCAACGTTTATAAACCAGCACAGTGGTTTATTAAATCAATTAGCAGAAGTAAATAGCTTGCTAGGCAGCGAACGACAACCTGTTATTTCAGAGCATCACGATGAAATCCGCGATCGCAGCCAAAGCTATGGTGCGCATCAAAAACCAGAAGATTACCTCGATAGTTTTAATCAGTTCGTTAAAGAACAATTAAATCAAAATGCAGCGCTTGCAGCGGTTGTTAACAAGCCGCGCGATTTAAATCGCACCCAGCTCAAAGATATTAAGTTACTACTTGATAGCGCAGGTTACACCGAGCCCAAGCTGCAAAGTGCAGTGCGTAACCAAACTAACCAAGATATCGCAGCGAGCATTATTGGCCATATTCGTCGTGCGGCATTAGGAGAGGCACTGGTTCCGTTTGAACAAAGAGTTGCGCAGGCTATGGCGCGCATTTACCAAAGCCATCAGTGGAGCCCTAACCAGCGCAAGTGGTTAGACCGGTTAGCTAAGCAACTCGTACATGAAGTCATTATTGACCGTGACTTTGTTAATAACCGTTTTGGTGAGCATGGCGGCGCAAAGCAATTTGATAAAGTATTGAATAATCAACTTGATATAGTGCTAGAGGAGCTTAGTGAAGCCATATGGCCAGCTAAAACAGCTTAACAATAAAGTATATAAATAAATGGAATTGCTATACATGTTATATAGCTTATGTATAATTTTCTAAACAATTTATACATAACCAAACAGACATGTATAAAAAAGGATAAAAGTTATCTATGTCGATCTATATTGAGCCTTTACCTCTCCCTAACATTGAACAGTGGGAAACCCGTGCAGTTTTAAAAAGAACCGCCACAGCACACCGTCATTTAGCAGAGCTAAAAGGCGTTGCCGCAAGCATACCCAACGAAGCCATACTGATTAATACACTCGCCCTACAAGAAGCAAAAGATAGCTCAGAAGTAGAAAACATCGTAACAACACACGATGAACTTTATAAAGCTAACTTGTTTGAAGAAGCAGCAAGCAATCTGAATTTCAAAAAAACGACGCATTTGTGGGTGTAGAGCTTGTACCTAACACGCGCCGTTTAGCATTAATGAACTGCTTATTACACGGTATGGAAGGCGGCTCTTTAACGGCTGAAAGCTCCGAAGGAGTAATACATTTAGGGAACGCACTGGGCGATGCCGGTAAAGCATTAAAGGGCGCCGATATAATTTTGGCTAATCCGCCGTTTGGTACCAGCAAAGGGGGCGAGGCCAGCAATACCCGTGACGATTTAACCTATAAAACAGGCAACAAGCAACTGGCGTTTTTACAGCACATTTATCGCAACTTAAAACCCGGTGGCCGTGCCGCTGTAGTATTGCCCGACAACGTTTTGTTTGAAGCCGGCGTGGGCACAGATGTACGCCGTGACCTGATGAATAAGTGTAACTTACACACCATTTTACGTTTGCCAACCGGCATTTTTTACGCCCAAGGTGTTAAAACTAACGTGTTGTTCTTTACCAAAGGCAGCGCGACCGACAAGCATCAGCAAGAAAATTGCACCGAAAACGTGTGGGTGTACGACCTGCGTACTAACATGCCAAGCTTTGGCAAACGCACCCCGTTTGGTGATAGTCACTTAGCGCCGTTTGAAACTGTTTATGGTGATAATGCTGACGGTCTCAGCCCTCGTACCCAAGGTGAATATAGCTTTGGTGCCGAACAAATCGCGGTAGACAAACAAGCCGCAGTTGAAAACGAAAATGTTGACGACAAGCTTTTACACAGCCGCTGGCGCTGCTTTAGTCGCGAGTGGATAGCCAATATCAAAGACGACTCGCTAGATATTAGCTGGCTAAAAGACAAAGACAGTGTTGATGCAGCGGATTTGCCAGAACCTACGGTACTAGCGATGGAAGCTAAAGGCGAACTCACCGAAGCGTTAAATGAAATTGACGAATTACTGGCGGCGTTGGAAGGGGAGAATTAATGACTGAAATTAATCTGCCTGATGGCTGGCTTGATGCCTCACTTGATGATGTTTTATTGTCGATTGTCGGTGGTGGAACACCTAGCAAATCAAATGTTAGCTATTTCGAAGGAGCTATTCCTTGGATGAGCGTCAAGGATATGAACAAGAATACTCTTGAGGATACAGTTGATCATATTACTCAAGAAGCTGTTGAAAACAGTAGTACTAATGTTATACCTGCTGGCACTCCAATTGTTGCCACACGGATGAGCTTAGGAAAGATCGTGGTTGCCAATTTTGATTCGGCCATAAATCAAGACTTAAAAGCTCTGTTTCACGCAACTGGGATAGAAAGAGATTATTTAGTTAATTGGTATCGATCAAACTCGAAGTTAATTGAAAGCTTAGGGACAGGCACTACCGTTAAAGGTATTCGCTTGGAAGTACTTAGAGCTCTAAAGTTCCCACTCTCCCCTTTAGCCGAACAAAAAGTCATTGCTGACAAACTCGATAAACTACTGTCACAGGTGGAAACCACCAAAGCCCGCCTCGACCGCATCCCCCAAATCCTAAAAACCTTCCGCCAATCCGTCCTCGCCGCCGCGGTGAGTGGGAAGCTGACGGAAGAGTGGCGAGAAGAAAACGACGTTTCAATTGAAAGTTGGGTGTCAACTAATATTGGAGCATTGGCGCAGGTAGCTACAGGTAAAACCCCAAAAAAAACAAATGTAGAATATTGGGATGGAGGTGATGTTCCTTGGCTAACAAGCGCTGCAACAGGGGTGGCATTAACATTCAAAGCTGAGCAATTCGTTACAAAGCTGGCAGTTAAAGAATGCACTTTGAAGCTATTTCCAATAGGCACGCTCTTGTTGGCAATGTATGGCGAAGGTAAAACGCGAGGTCAAGTAACAGAGATAAAATTAGAGGCTACATGTAATCAGGCATGTGCAGCAATTCTTGTAGATGAAACTAAAGTAAGCAAAGAGTTTATTAAATTGCGCTTACAAGAGAATTATGTAGAAACAAGAAAGGCGGCTGCTGGTGGGGCTCAGCCAAACTTAAACTTGAATAAAGTTAGAGAAATCACAGTAGATCTGCCAAGCGAAACCGAGCAAACCGAAATCGTCCGTCGTGTCGAAGAATTATTCGCCTTTGCTGATAGCATCGAACAAAAAGCCACTGCGGCACAAGAACGGGTCAACAACCTCACTCAATCTATACTAGCCAAAGCGTTTCGCGGTGAACTCACTGCCGATTGGCGCGCGCAAAACCCCGAGTTAATTAGTGGTGACAACTCCACAGAAGCTTTGCTCGCGAAGATTAAGACTGAACGTGAGGCGCTTTCAAGTAAAAAAAGACCCAAGAAGAAAGCTGTGAAAAAGGCAAAATAAAAACAATATGAGAATATTAAAGGAAACAATACACAATGGCCAGTAGACCAGTTTTCATCCCGTCAAAGGGGTTCCCATTTGTTAAGGAGGTTATGGTTGAGTTTAAGTGGCATGCTGGCTTTGCCGTTTCGCAGAAACAAAAGTCAATTGTGGAGTTTCATGAAGCTATTGATGCATTAGGGCTAGGAAAATCGTCATTAGAGATTTCTTCGAAAAGTAGTTTGGAAATAGGCACTGCCCTTAGTGCATTTAATTTAAAAGTTGAATTAGGCAGTGGACAATACGTGGCCGTAGAAAACATTTTTCAAGCAGCAAAGATATTTGAACAGGGCGGTCCGTTTAAAGATTTGTTAAAAACAACACCACTAGAGGCGAAACGTGATATTCGATTAAAAGAATCAGGTGATATGGTCGGTTTTAGAGGAAAAGAAGGTGTGTGGCCTTTAGAGCCTAAAACCTTATTTTATGATTGGATATACATAAACGCATTACATCGTCAAAGTGAATTAGCCTCAGCCGTTTTAGCGTTTGATAGTTTTACCGATATTGAATTCAATCCGGCTAAAAGCTTTAACTGTCAGGCTCGCTCTGTTGCGCTGTATATTGCTCTATTTAACTCAGGTCAATTACAATCCGTTTTAGAAGACTCGAATAAATATAAGCAACTGATGATGCAAGACTTAGGAGAAACTATACAGAAGCCTGTACAAAGGAATCTTATCTAAGGATAGGCGCAGTAAATAATGGTTCGTTTACTGCGAATAAGTCAGACTTTAAAGAAAGTAAATTAAATGCTGCTTGGTACTGTTTTAATTTTTTTTCGCTTGGGAGATGAACAGTTTTAATGTTTTGAATCGAAATTTGATCTTTGACTAACACTTCCGCTTGAATATCAGTGGTGAAATGCGACGGTAGGTTTTGTCTACTATATGTTTTAGATGGCGTTTTAATTTGCTCTTTGTACATGTTGTCGAACGCATTTAGCCCTGGATTAATACCATAATTTTTTGATGCATTTGAAGCTGCATTACAGACTGAAAACAAAGTGCTTGGCCGCAATAAAGGTTCAGTGTTTAATTGTAAAATACACCAATCAAAATGTTTTAATTCTGGGCGTTTAGAATACTTATTTAACAAATACCAATGAGGGCGAGATAGGCTTAAGTTAATGTAGTTTCTTAAACCATCAAGCCGTTCAGGGTCCATATGATCAACATAATCCCCAGTGTAAAACCCATCATTTGTTAGTTTAAGTTGATCAATTAAGGTGCGGGAATAAATAAATTCCCGCTCTAAAATACTAAATAGATTTTCAATAGTAGTGAAATGATAGAGACTATCGATTTTTCTTTCGTTAATACGTTGTGTGATTGTCATTAACTATTGCAACTCAATCAAACCAGGGTCAATCTCAGCGATATATCGAGAGGGTTTGCCGGAATAGGTAATGAGTAATGATTTCATTGCTCGTGTCATACAGGTATATAGTAAGCGTCTTTCAGTCGTTAAGTGAAGGTCGTCGTCAGGCTCGCTAAAGCCTGACAGAATAGGCAAATTGTCGTCATTTAAATCTAAAATAATGACATGGTCAAATTGTAGCCCTTTGACTCCCTGCATAGTTAACGCTTTAACTACGGAACTATTGCTATCATTAGCTTTTACTTTTACTGCCTCAATGTTAAACCCAGCTAATTGTCTAACTGCATTATCTACACCTCTATTGGTGCGATGTAATATACAAACTGTTTCATTGGGTGAGTTACGTGTTATTTTTTGAATGCTCGCAGCAATAAATGCGTATTCTTCAAATAAGCTATTACATTTTTTAATAACCGGTTTATCACCCCCGGTCGTATTAACTTCTACACTCGTAAACTCTTCAGAGTCATTGTCTTTGGCTAATAATGATAATGCCGCTTTGGCTACAGGTTGGGGGTTACGATAATTTATTTTAAATTCGACTGTTCGACCACCAGCCACATTTAAACCTATTTCTTTCCAGGTAAAGCCACTTTTATAAATACGCTGGGCTGCATCAGCAATTATTGTGATGCTATTAGTGGTTTTAGATACAATTTTAACTAATACTGCCATTTGAGCTTTATTTAAATCTTGCGCTTCGTCTATCACTAAATGAGTGAAAGGGGGCTCAAAAGCACTGCCTTTTTCCTTGATAATATCAAGAACCAACAAGGCATAATCATCAAAATCAACCTTACCTTGCGCTAGCAACGCTTGATTATATTTTGTAAAAACTTCCCATATAGTTTCTCTATCTTTAGCTGTTACCCTATCCTTTGTGCCTCTTCCAGAGCGAACCGTTGAGATATATTCATCTTTAGAATCAATAAGCTTACCTTTCAACCATGAAATTTCATCCGTGAAAAAATCTAGGGATTTATTCAGAATTCGTGAATTTTCAGTGGTTTCAGGAATAGAACGGATTATTGGAGCCAATATTGACTGTATTTGATTATCGAAAAGTGTTTTCCCATACAAGTTTCTACCATTTTGGCGGATGAAAGCAAAAGCCCATTTATGAAAATTTATAATTTTCATACTAGAGTAATCATTTTTGTTAAGGCCGTGAGTTAGCGTAGACAAATAAGCTGATAGAGTCGTACCGAAAGTGAAAATAGCTACTTTACTAGGCTCAAACATGTCAGCATGGGTATCCATTAAATGGCATGCTCGGTAAACAGCTACTGTAGTTTTTCCACTACCCGCAGCCCCTTTAATTTGTATTGGGCCTTCGTGATTTAAAGTGAGAACTTTTCTTTGTTCACCAACCAATGTAATACGCTTTAACAATTTACCCTCCCCCCCTATTCTTAACCTGTTGATTATTATAAAGTATACAGTTCTAGTGTATAGTAACATCATTAGTTAACTATGTGATAAACTAATTTTTGGAACCCGCACCTTTAAATGATGCAAGCATCTGCTTTAAATAAATTATTCAGAACTTTCTCAAAATGGGCTCAACGGCAGCATCAATTTATAAGAGAAAGAACTCATTTATTTCGAATTTATAATCACCCTAGACTAAAACATAAAGATTAGGTTCTAAAATATAAAGAAAGGTAGGTAGTTTGCTAGTTTGCAAGAAAAATTTAATCTACTTTTTAAAGAGCAATTTGGATTTGTTTAAAAATATCAAACTTTATTATAATCATACACCTGTTAAAGATAAAAAGGCGCTTAATGCGCCTTTTTTAATGTTTGGTGATACTAATTAGCCAGAGAGCAGGTTTTAGCCTATAAAATCATCTTTCCGAGCATTATTATCCTTTTTTTTGAGCTTTGCTTCAGTATATTACTTTCTACCTTTTAAAAACTTTGTAACGGAATCTATCTCGGGAAATAATTTTGTTGTTGTAATACTAAAATTTCCATTTCAAATTCCTAAAATAGTCGGTGACTTAAAGTATACAGAGATTTTTGCGAACCTAATTATAAAAGAGCAGATGATTTACTCAAACTAGCTCGTAACTTTAGTTCTAACCGCGCAGCTGTTATCTAAACTACATTAAAATCACTAATCCCTACTTAACGGGCAATAAATACGCTAAAATTGCAGGCTATTTTTAGTAATGAGCCCGCACTTTTTATGACCTCAGCCGCAAACCCTAGCAATTTCAACGAACTTGGCCTTATTCCAGAGCTAATTGCTCGATTGTATGACCTTGAATACAAGCAACCTACCTCCATTCAGGCAAAAGCAATTCCAAGCATCTTGGCGGGCAGTGACTTAATTGCGGGGGCAAATACGGGCTCAGGTAAAACAGCGACGTTTGCGTTGCCTATGCTACAAAAGCTATTTGTAGAGCAAGGCGCTAAAAAAGCAGCGAGCAAAGGTAACTTTGTTTCAGGGCTTATTTTAGTGCCAACACGCGAGCTTGCTACGCAGGTAGCCGATAGCGTTAAATCGTATTCTGCTAACTTTAATGGCGCAATTAAAACGGTGGCGGTATTTGGTGGTGTGTCGGTTAATACACAAATGCAGGCTCTACGTGGCGGCGCGGATATTATCGTGGCAACGCCTGGGCGTTTGCTTGATTTAATCTCAAGTAATGCGATTAAGCTCAATAAAGTAAATACATTGGTGCTTGATGAAGCCGACCGACTATTGAGCCTTGGTTTTACTGAAGAACTTGCAGAGCTGTTAGCATTAATGCCTGCAAAAAAACAAACCATGTTGTTTTCAGCAACTTTCCCAGAGCAAGTTAAGCTATTAACACAAGATCTATTAAACGACCCTGTTGAAATACAAGTACAAAGTAAAGAGGAAAGTACTTTAGTACAGCGTGTATTTAGCGTAAATAAAGGCGAAAAGACCACCGTTTTAGCGCATTTAATTAAAGCGCATCAATGGCGCCAAGCGCTGATTTTTGTAAACGCTAAAAAAGACTGTGAGCACTTAGCTAGTAAGCTTGAAAAACGCGGTGTTAATGCACAAGTGTTCCATGGTGATAAAGGCCAAAGTGAGCGTACTCGCGTAATTGAAAAATTTAAAGCCGGCGAAATAGAAGTACTAATTGCCACCGATATTGCAGCCCGTGGTTTAGATATTGAAAAGTTGCCTGTGGTAATTAACTTTAACCTACCGCGCAGCCCTGCCGATTACATGCACCGCATTGGCCGAAGTGGCCGTGCTGGAGAAGTGGGCTTGGCATTATCACTCATTGATTATGATGACTTTCACCACTTTAAAATAATCGAGAAGAAAAACAAACTACGTTTAGAGCGTGAAGAAGTTAAGGGCTTTGCCGTAAACCAAGCAAACCTTGATGCAGCTGATGCGCTTAAAAACGATAAGCCAATGGCCAAGCCTGAAGGCACAGGTAAGAAAAAGAACAAGAAAAAAGCCAATCAAGAAGATGATGTATGGAGCGGCTGGCGCCGTAAATAGAGAGTCGCTAAAGCACAATAAAAACCCCGTAATTAGTTAAGCTAATTACGGGGTTTTTTCATTTTGTGGCGTTAGCCCAAAAAGTTAACAGTTAAACACGCTACGCGTTTAATGATCGTGTTCTTCTTCCTCTTCAGCAATACCTAACCAAGTGATAGCCGCTGGTGGGAATGTGAGTTCTAGTTCACCTTCAATCTCTAAGTCCTCGAGGTGTACTTGCACAACGTGTTGAGTAATTGGGTCGGCTACATAAGCAAACTGACCATTTTGTGCCACTGTCATACTAAAACTCATGCCTTCAGGCATCGTTGTTACGTCCTCTTCAGTGATGTCAACTTGACCTGCTAGTTCCCAATGTGTGTGCCCGTCATGCTCATGTGCTTCAAGTACGTTAAAAAAGCCTAGGCTGTCTAAAACTAAAAAGTGCTCGCCGTTGGCTGAGAAAGAGTAAGAAACAGCACTTGCGCCTTCGTCTAGTTGCCATTCCAGCTCTTCCATTTCAGCTTCCGCAGGGTTGATGCTTACGATTACCGCAGGGCCGCCACTGTGACCAGACGCAACACCAATAAAGGTTTCACTGTCTTCATGGCCATATAAAGTACCAATACGTAAGTCGCCAACTGCATCAATATTTGCTGCTTTTTCAGCGTGGTACTCGTCATCATGTTGGTGAGCTAAAAGTATGCCGTCACTACAACCAAAGGCAACATAGTCGTGGTTTTGTGCTGCGCCATGTAAATCAGGGCAAGTAAGCTCTAAAGTTTGTTCAAGCTCATATTCACCATCATGAAAATGATAAACACCCACTTGATCAGGTAGCACTGTTGAAGCTGATGTGGTTTCTGCATCATCGCGACGAATGGTTGATAGTAAATGCTCGCCGCGAGGCTCTGCAACACCGTGCATATTTATATCGTAGCTAATACCAGGTAGGGTATCAGTTGCGCTTGTGATGTCGTTATCTGTTAATACTTCAACAGATGCAACTGTGCCTGAATCTGCATCACCATCGTAAAATATAGCCAATTGACCATCATGAACCATAAGGTGGGTTGGGCGACTACCCGATGTAAGTTCATAACTGCTAAGTGCTGGACCTTGCTTATAATCATGCAGGTGTTCACCATGGTCTTCGCGCCATAAACCACCATCAATAAAACCTAGGTAATCTTGGCTACGGCTGGTAATTATTGCGTAACGAAAATCAGGAGATGCAGATAGTGTATTTGACTCATTGGTAAGAGAGAATGAATCTAGTAGTTCATTGCTATCTAAATCAAAGAAGTTTGCTGCGTTACTGTCACCAGCAAGTACGGCAAGTCTGCCCAATGAGTCAATTGCGTATTCATCATCGTGGTCATGATCATCGCCGTCGTCGTGATCATCTTCAGGTACCTCAATCGGATCTTTTTCAACAATCGTGGTTTCTGAATCGCCACAAGCCGTGATTAATGTGCTGCTAATTGCCAGTGCAATTAGTTTTAGTTTAAATAGTTTAGTCATGTTAATTTCCTTTATTTATAATTTTTTTAGCGTTTAAAAATAACCGCGTATACCTAGCGCAAAACTACGTCCTTGACGTGGTGCAATATCTTTCAAAAATGAACTGTGCACACGTGCTTCTGTATCGGTTAAGTTAGTGCCGTGCAGATATAGTGAAACATCTTGATTTATTACTGATAAGTCATAAGAAACACTCGCATCAAGCATGGTGTAACCGTCTGTGGCTGTTTCTTCAGGTGCTGTATTGTCTTGATCTTGGTAGCGAGTTACGTGCAGGTGTGCACTTAGTTTCTCTGTTTGATAACTAAGCTCGGTACCGAAGCGAAGTGGTGGAGTACGGGGTAAATCGCCACCATCTTTTAGGCGAGCACGAACGTAATCTGAGAATAAATCTACTTTAAACTCATCCGTTAACTGCCAAGCAAATTGCGCTTCAAAACCATGTAAAATTACGTCATCAGTTTTGAATAAATAAACAGGCAATTCAGATGAGTGGTCGTGTACGTCACCGTCTTCATCCCCATGACTATGGCCGCTTTCTGCATATAGCCCTGTGTCGACTTGGTAATAGTAGTTGTCTACTTGGTTATAGAAAGCGTTAAAAATAAAACCGATATCACCTTGAGTTTTGCGAAAGGTTAAATCAATATTATTAGCGGTTTCTAAATCAATAGTTTGGTCAGATAGCTCAAAATGACCATCATGAATATCAAAAAGTGCACCGACTTCATAACTGGCAGTACCAATATGAGCACCGAATGATAGCAACTCTGACGCTGATGGAGCACGCTCTGAACGAGATACAGATAACCCTAAGTTGTAGCTAGGCGCAAAGTCCCACACCACACCGGTTGATAGGCTGACAGGAGTGAACTCATGCTCTACGTCAAATACGCGAGTAGTGTCAGCATGCTCTTCATGATCGTGATCGTCAATTTCTTCGGTTTCGTCGTGTGCGTGAGCATCAACGCTAGGTAGTAGCACGTTGTCGGCATTTAGGGTCACATGTTCAACACGACCACCTAGTTGTAATAAAAAGTCACCGAAGTGCTTTTCTTCCATCAGCGCTATCGCAAAGCTTTGTGTTTGTGAAGGTGGAGTAAAGGCTTCTTCACCTTGTGCTTCAACATCGCTTTTTTTGTAATGGAAGCTTAAGCCACCATTCCATTCGTTAAATTGGTTATGTAATAAGTCAACGCGTAACTCATTGGTTTCATTCTTGAAAGTAGTACCAATTATGCCACTTTCAATTTCGGCATGTTCGTACTCGGTGTGGCCTACACGCGTGTTGATTTTATTCAACCATGCGTTGTCTAAGTTATACTCACTGAGTAGTTGAATTTTGGTTTGTTCTAAATCGGCATAGACGCTTTCTTCTGCGTCGCTATGTTCTTCTTCATCGCCATGAGTATGACCAGGGATACCGTATTGACGGTTAAATTGCTCAATAGCAATACCTACAAACCCTTCATCCATTAAATAGCTTGCACCTACGGTGAAGCCGTTAGATTCTTCACTACTGTTTTCAACCGTGTAGTCATCAGTGTGTTCTTCATGGTCGTCGTGGTCTATTTCGGCAGCTACAGGGATTTCATAGTCATCTGATTCACGCCAAAATGCATCAGCGTAAAAAGCAAATGAATCTGTGCCTGTGGTGGCATTAACCGAAGCCACTTTTTGATTATCAACAGAGTTATGCTCTAGATTCCATTCGCCACGCGTTGTGCTGTCTGTTGGTACACGGTTATCAACTATATTCACAACACCACCAATCGCGCCACTGCCGTAAAATAATGTTGCAGGGCCACGTAATACTTCGATTTGTTGTGCTGTTGATGCTTCTGAAGCGACTGAATGATCAGGGCCTACGCGTGAAACATCACTTACATCAAGGCCATTTTGAGTGATTAATACGCGAGGGCCACTTAAGCCACGAATAATAGGTGTACTGGCTACTTTGCCGTGAAAGTTGGTATTTACACCGGGTAGTTTTTCTAGGCTATCACCAAGTGTTGACGCTTGCTCGCGCCTTAATTGTTCGCCAGATAAAACACTAACAGGCGCGGCTGATTCCATTGCAGACATATGAATTGGGGTGGCTTCAATATCAATTACTTCGATAGGTGAGCGTACTAAAGTGAACGAAACTGATTTATTTTCATCGTTACCAATAGTGACGTCACTATGAAGATGTGCAAATCCAGGTGCAACAACATGGAGTTCTTTGATGCCACTCTCAAGATTAGTTATTATAAATTTACCACTTTTATCTGTGCTTACTTTTATATCTGAGCCTTCTACTTCCACTGTTGCGTTGGTGACAACTTTACCTTGGTTATTAACTACAGTGCCTTCAATTGATTTGGCAAGCGCACTTGCTGGTAATAAAGCTGCTATCAAAATTGCTAATTGAGATCTTCGTTTCATTTGACCACCTTGTAAATGTTATGTTGTATAATGTTTGATATGTTATACTATATCAATTGTGGTTGGCTAATGTTTATTGAGATCTGAGATGAATTTTAAAGGAAAGCATTATTTACAGTTAGAGTTATTGTTTTTTTCATTATTAAGTTTTGCTGCTTTTAGTCACCAGCATCAACATGTGTATGGTGAAGGTGAGTTATTTATAGTTCAGCAACAAAACCAGTGGCATATAGAATTAATGTTACCTGCGCAAGATGTGCTTGGTTTTGAGCATCAACCAGAAACACCAGAACAAATTCAACACGTTTCGGCTCTTACAGAGCGATTATTAAAAATAGATTCAGTTATTAATATTGATAGCGAGTGCACGCTAAGTCAAAGCGATTATGAGCTACCCAGTACAAGTGGCCATTTACATCACGATATTACTGTGGAGTATTTACTACACTGTAAAACGCCGATTAATCAACTGACTTTAACTATTTTTGAATGGATCTCTTCATTGCAAAAAGTAGATGTGCAATGGAGTCATAATAAGGGTCAAGGAGCGGTCGTACTTGAGCCAAATAAACCTAATTTAGATTGGTCAATGTGAATCAACAACAACTAAAAAAAATAATTCGCTTTGCTAGTAAAAAGTGTGAACGCGAAGGTAAAAAATTTACAGAAAAACGCCAGCACGTCCTGGAAATTTTACTGGGTGCTAATAAACCTTTATCGGCTTATGAGCTAACAGATTTATTTAACAAGAAAATGGATACACCTATTCTTGCTATGTCCGTTTACCGCATTTTAGATTTTTTAGAATCGGTTCATTTGGTTCATAGGTTAAAATCAGAGAATAAGTTTATGGCTTGCAGTCAAATAGTTGATGATGCCTTTCATTCGCTTCCAATGTTTTTAATTTGTAGTTCATGTAATCAAGTGACAGAAGTGAAAGATATTAACGACACTGTTAAGTCTTTATTTGAGGAGTTACAGAGCATTGGTTTTTCTGCATCTGATTCACAATTAGAAATCACAGGGCGATGTTATCAGTGTCGATGAATTAGTTAACTTATTGATGAACAAAAAGGTGAAGGAATGAAATCTAATCAAACACTCATGGATAGTTTTGCTATTGGGCTGTCTTTCATGTGCACGCTCCACTGCTTTGCTACTCCAATTATTTTAACGTTATTACCTACTTTGGGTGCTTCTTTTCTTGAGAATGAACAATTTCATTTATGGATGCTAGTTGCGGTGATTCCGAGCAGTTTGTTGGCATTGAGTTTGGGATGTAATAAGCATAAACAGGTTACTTATATTCTTGTGGGGGTTGTCGGTATGATATTTCTGATGGCGGCTGTTTTTGTTGATGAAAAGCTCCTTGGTACTCATGGGGAAAAAGCATTGACGTTAGTCGGCTCGGTACTTATTGCGGTAACGCATTGGTTAAATTACCGGCAATGTAAAATAGACGGTCCAGAAAACTGTCTATGTTCGAAAAAAGATTAGGAATAAATTAATTGCAAACAACATTAATCAAACAGGCTTACATAGTTAATGAGGGCAAATCACAAATTGCCGATGTACGAATTGTCGATGGTCGTATCGATAAGATAGCTACGGATATTTCAGCGCAAGCTAAAGATATGGTTATTGCCGCTGATGGCTGTTATTTATTACCCGGTATGATTGACGATCAGGTGCACTTTCGTGAACCTGGTTTAACGCATAAAGGTAACATAGCGAGTGAGTCGCGGGCGGCGGTTGCTGGTGGCATTACTAGTTTTATGGAAATGCCTAATGTGAGCCCATCAACTACGACCATTGAAGCATTGGAGCATAAGTTTGCGCTAGGGCGCGATAGATCTTTGGCAAATTATAGCTTTTATTTAGGTGCCACCGAAAACAATTTAGAACAGATAAAACGGCTCGATCCTACGCGTCACTGTGGGGTAAAAGTCTTTATGGGCGCATCGACTGGTGACTTATTGGTTGAGCATCCAGTTGCGTTAGATGAAATATTTAAACACAGTCCAACGCTTATTGTTACACACTGTGAAGATGGACGAGTGATAGCCAAAAACCTTGAAACCTTACAAGGGAAGACGCTAGAAATACAACATCATCCTATTATTCGTGATACGCAGGCCTGTTATGCTTCTTCATCTTATGCTGTCGGGCTTGCTAAAAAGCACCAGAGCCAATTGCATGTGCTACATATTACGACAGAAAAAGAGCTAAGCTTGTTTTCAACAGGTGACATTCGTAATAAACATATTACTGCCGAAGCCTGCGTTCATCATTTATGGTTTAGCGAAGAGGACTACGCGCAGCGCAAAAATCTGATTAAATGTAACCCTGCGATCAAAGCTAAAAGTGATCGTGATGCGTTGTTGCAAGGAGTGATCAATGGTCAAATTGATATTATTGCCACCGATCATGCGCCGCATACATGGGATGAAAAGCAGGTTCCTTATGGCCAAGCGCCTGCAGGCCTCCCCTTAGTTGAGCACGCATTACTTTCTCTACTTGAGCATGTGCAACAACAACGTTTAACCATAGAGCAAGTGGTTGAAAAAACGGCTCATAATCCTGCATTACGATACAACATTTCAGACCGAGGCTTTATTCGTGAAGGTTACTTCGCTGATTTAGTGTTAGTTGATATGAATGACTCAACACTCGCAAGCCATGAAACAGCCCGCTATAAATGTGGTTGGACGCCATTTGATGGTCACCGCTTCCTTGCAAAAATTAAGGCTACTTGGGTTAATGGCGAGCAAGTATTTGATGGTCAAAACCTAATTACAACAACTGGCATTGCTATGCCTTTGTTATTTAATCGCTAAGAATGAAAAGATAGATAATAAATATGAATTTACCTGATGTTACATCAAAACAACTTACAACGGCTTCGTTACCTTTAAAATGGGTGGGTATGGAAGGTATAGCTTTGCCAATAACACTTGCAGAGCAACCTAGTTCATCACTATCTGCTAAAGCGGATGTGTTTGTGAGTTTAGATAAGGCGGATGCTAAAGGCATTCATATGTCGCGGCTGTATTTGAGATTAAAAGAGTCATTAACCAATGAGCCACTTACAATGGGGGCGCTCACAGCTTTACTACAGACACTCGTTAGCTCACAAGAGGGCTTAAGTTTAGCTGCAAGACTGCAGTTAGATTTTGAATTAACTATACGAAAGCCAGCTTTGCTGAGCGGGCAATTTGGCTATCAAACTTACCCGATAAGTATTCGTTGTGAATATATCAATGAAAAAATGAATACAGAGCTGTCGTTAAGTATTCCTTATTCTAGCACTTGCCCTTGCTCTGCTGCGCTATCAAGACAAGCAATGAGTGACGCAATTGCCACACAATTTAGTGAAGAAGTCGTATCAAAAGAAGCATTGCTAGCGTGGGCTGCCTCGCAACAAGGGTCTGTTGCTACACCGCATAGTCAACGCTCATTTGCTTATTTAAAGTTACAATTACAGCATCGTGAGTTACCTGATTTTTCAGCGCTGATCAAAAACTTTGAAGACGTGATTGGTACGCCTGTACAAACAGCGGTGAAACGCGAAGACGAGCAAGCATTTGCAAAATTAAATGCCGAAAACCTGATGTTTTGTGAAGATGCTGCTCGGCGTTTGAAACAAGCGCTGGAAAACAACGAGAAAATATCGGATTATTGGTTTAAGGTTGAGCATCAAGAAAGTTTACATGCTCACAATGCGGTGGTTATTGATTATAAGTTTCCACAAGGCTACGACAAGTTATAATTATTAGTAATTATAACTTTGCATCATTTCTTCTCGTTAGGCTATAAGCTCTATTTATGAACTCAAGTACTAAACCATTACAACGCATTCCAACTAATATAATTACTGGTTTTTTAGGTGTGGGTAAAACAACGGCTATCTTGTCATTACTTAAACATAAACCAAGTAATGAACGTTGGGCTGTATTAGTCAATGAGTTTGGCGAAATCGGGATTGATGGTGACTTACTAGATAACTTAAATGGAAAAAGCGACGACGTATTTATAACAGAAGTGCCCGGTGGTTGTATGTGCTGTACAGCTGGGTTGCCTATGCAAGTTGCGCTAAACCAATTATTAAAGCAGGCCCAGCCTCACAGGTTATTAATTGAGCCTACAGGGCTTGGTCATCCAAAAGAAGTATTACAAACGTTAAGCTCTGCGCACTATCAAGATGTGTTAAGTATTCAAAATAATGTGACGCTGGTCGATGCCACCAAGCTCCACGATTCGCGCTACACAAGTCACGATACCTTTAATCAACAAATAGATATTGCCGATATTATTTTGGGTAATAAACAAGACCTTTATCAAGCAGGAGATAAAAGCCTACTGCAAGACTATGTCAAAGCACGCAAGGGTCAGCAAACTCCGGTGATTTTTACTGAGCAAGGTTTAATTGAACCTGTGCTGCTAAATGGTGACTCAAAGACGGCGTGGCCTCATGATGCCCACCACGAGCACCACGAGCACCAAAGTCATACTTTAGATACGAACAGCGTCGCCATCCCCGCATCTGGCATGCTAATGGTTGAAAATAAAGGCGAAGGTTACCAAGCTATTGGTTGGCGCTTTGCGCCAGATAAAGTTTTTAACAGAGACACGCTGTACACTTGGTTAAGTGGCTTACAAGTAGAGCGTGTGAAGGCTGTTATGCTCACAGAGCAAGGTGCATTCAGTTACAACTTTACAGCAGATACCTTAACAGAGTTACCGTTAGAGGAAGTGGCTGAAAGCCGCCTCGAAATAATCGCCACCCAAACAGATGGTAATTGGCAGGCGCAATTAATGGCATGCCTTGTTACTCATTCTTCGTAAGGTTTTACACTGTTTAGCTGTAGGCGGTGCGCTTAACTAGCCACGTTGTTTTCAATGCTTTCAATTATTAACGTACTCTCCAACCAAAGCGGTTCATATTTGATTCGACCAGCGGTGCTGGCATATAAAAACATACGCGAAAGTAAGGAACTTTAAAAAATTTAGTGACATTTTGCTTTGCATTTGATGCTAAAGGTAAGATGATCTCTGGGATGCGAATGGCTTTTTGATCAAATACTTCTATCGTCGTTATTGGGTTTATTAACCATGTTGTTTGCATCTATGGTGCACGCAAAGCTGAAATTGCAGTATTAATACTTGTTGGTGTTAGCCCGCTAGTTACTTTTAGTTTAATTTTGGTCGAGGCGTTGCGTTAGTGATTATTCTTGTAGCAAGTGTGGGGTCAGTACTACTGCTTAGTGCAAGTTTAATGATGTCAGGTGATTAGTTAGCAACAGAATTTGGTTTATTTGTGACTGGAAGTTTATTTACTAGGCACATATTGCTGATGACAGGGTTAATAACTGTGGCTGCGGTAATAACTGCACTTTTACCAGCATGTGCAGCCTATAAAAGTGCGTTGCATACCTCATTGTCTGCTAGATAAAAGCGGCGACAATGAGGTGAGTGTTTATTTATAAAACACGTCAACAGTGCCTTTTACTTTCATTAGTAAAGGCTGACCACGGCGGTCTAGTGCTTTTGGTGCGGCTACTTTGATCCAGCTCTCGCTGATGCAATACTCTTCAACGTCAAAACGTTCTTTGCCGTTTAAGGTGACACCAATTTCATGTTCAAATATTTCTTCAACATAAAACTTGCTGCGTGGATTGATAGATAATTGGTCTGGTAACTCAGGTTTATTTGTATCAGTCATAATTGTGATCTGCATTGAATAGATTGTGCGCTATTGTAGGCAATACAGGCTCTGGGCTCAATAGCGCTAAAGCATAAATGTTTAATCGCAGGTTTGTTCTTGCTTAGGCCAGCGCCAAGCGAGTATTAACTAGCGAGTTACTTTATATAGCTGTTTGCTAGAGCGTGTTGGCTCGATGCTATTAATCTCAATATCTTTAACTTGCCCATTGGTCGATATATTAAAACGACTAATCACACAATCTTTCTCTTCTACACTTAGTAACTCTCGAGCGGATTGGCGATTAGGTATTCTTTGTAATCGGTGCTAGCTACCTTGCGGATCTAAAAATTTTACTTGAATGTCAGCGAGAGGACGCTGAGCAGAGATGCTGTTAGTTTGGCCGTGAATTAATTGCGATGTTATTAGCAATAAAAAAGTGAGTAATGTTTTTATTTTAATTATTGGTCTTTTCTTAACCTTATTGCCATTTTAAGTGCTTACTTCAGTAAAATAAATAAGGAATTAGGCTAAAAATTAAATGTTACAACATATCAATGGCGTGTCGGTTTGTTATATTATAACAATAAATATTGATTACCTGATAAGTTATAAATTGATTATGAAATACTCTGCATTATCTTTAGCCGTTGCGGCAATCTCATTTGGATCTGTTGCTACAGAGTCAGATATAGAAACAATTACTATTGAACACAAACTAGCCTTTAGAGGTGATATTCCGCTTAAAGAGCTTCCACAGTCTATTACTACTTTAGATCAAGATTTGATGATTGATAATGGTATTACTAAGTTTCGAGATGCGTTGGATTTCTCTGCCAGTATCTCTCGTAAAAATAACGGCGGTGCACTGTGGGATAGCTATTCAATTCGTGGTTTATCAGGTAATGAGAATATGCCGTCGGGTTACTTAATTAATGGCTTTAGTGGTGGCAAAGGGTTTGCGGGTCCACGTGACGTGTCAAATATCGACTACATTGAAGTATTGAAAGGTCCTGGGTCGGCTCTATATGGTCGTTCTGAGCCTGGCGGCACAATAAACATTATTACCAAAAAGCCGCAGTTTTATCAACAAGGTCAATTAAAAGCTGAGCTTGGTAGTGACAATCATAAACGTGTACAAGGTGATTACACTAACGGCCTTACAGATGATATCGCTTTTAGAATCAACGGTGCATGGCAAGATAGCGACAGTTTTAGAGATTACGTACACCACGATAAGTTTGTGATAACACCTTCGCTTTATTATCAAATTAACGATGAATCATCATTAACGTACGAATTTGAATATGTTGATCAGCAACAAATGTATGACCGCGGTATCGTGGTTCTTAACGATAATTTTGATACCGTGCCTGAAGATCGCTTTTTAGGTAATCCAAACGATGGCCCTACTAAGGTTCATTCTCGGGGTCATCAGCTAAGCTATGATTATGATTTTAGTAGTAATTGGACATTATTGCTGGGTGCAAACTACCGTACAGCAACACTAAATGGTTTTTCTTCTGACGCGGAACTTTCGCCATCACGCCAATCATTGTTTGATGATGGCCATACCTTAACACGTCAACATCGCTATCGAGATTATGAGTCTGAAGATTTAAGCTTGCGCTTTGAGCTCAGTGGTCACTTTGAATTAGCGGGGATCACTAATCATGTTTTGCTGGGCGCTGATGCTTATGACTACGAACTACGCACGGGGCTGTATCGTTATCGTGGCGGTAATGGCACATATACTATTGATATCTATGAGCCAAATTACAGCACTGAGCAAGGCCCTGATGTTGAGATGCAATATGAAAACAACGAACAGCAAAATGCGTATGGCATCTATTTACAAGATCAATTAGATATTACTGAACGCTTTAAAGTAATGGTGGGTTTGCGTTTTGATGAAATCGAACAAGACATTCTTGAAACCAAATCTGGTGTCGCCTCAAATAGTAAAGAAAACCGTGTCAGTCCGCGTTTTGGTATGGTGTATGAACTAAACGATGCAATTAACTTTTACACCAGTTATTCAGAAGGCTTTTTGCCATTAAGCGGTACTGATGCGCAAGGTGAACCATTTGGCTTTGAAGAAAGTGACTCATTTGAAGTTGGTTTGAAATTTGGCTTTGATGACATCAGCGGTACGATTGCACTGTTTGATGCTAACAAAAGCAATATGCTAGTGGCCGATCCTGTTAATGTTGGTTATTCCGCACCGGTTGGTAAAGCAAACAGTAAAGGTGTGGAAGTTGATGTAATTGGCAGTTTAGGAACTAATACTGAATACTCAGTCTCTTATGCTTACGTAAAAGCTGAAACAGCGAACGATGTCGTTAATGCTGATTGGTTGGTGCCAATTCCCAAAGGTAGCCCATTAGTTAACGTACCGGAGAATAATTTTTCGTTTTCATTAAATCATGACGCCCGCGTATTTGAGCAAGAGATTAAAGTAGGTGGCCATTATCAATATATTTCAGACCGACTTGGCGATCCTGCGGATTTAACATTTCGTCTACCAAGTTACCAATTAGTGGGTTTATTTGCTAAATGGCAAGCAACCGAGCGTACGGTAGTGTCACTCAATGTTGATAATGTCTTTGATGAAAGTTATATCGCCAGTAGTTACAACGCTTTATGGGCTTACCCTGGTGCACCAACAGAATTCAAGCTTGGTTTAATGTATGACTTCTGAGCAAGTTAAAAGTCGTATTCACAGCATCGATATAATGCGTGGTGTGGTGATATTACTAATGCTTGTTGACCATGTTCGTGAGCGATTCTTTTTGCACATGCAGGTTTCTGATCCTATGGATGTAGACGCAACAAGCCCTGGGCTTTTTTGGAGTCGTTTTGCGGCGCATTTTTGTGCGCCTGCCTTTATATTTTTGACCGGCCTTTCGGCGTGGTTATATAGCCATCCAGCGAATGGTGCTACGCGTTCAGCACGTAGCTTTTTAATTAAACGGGGGGTGTTTTTAATCGCCCTTGAAGTCACTGTTATTTGTTTTTCCTGGATGGGCTACTTTCACACTATTTGGCTGCAAGTGATGTGGGCAATCGGTTTATGCATGCTTATGCTTGCGCTACTAATTAATTTGCCGCAACGGGTGTTATTGGGGTTAGGTTTACTGATTGTATTTGGCCATAACTTACTAACACCAATCAGCTTTAGTCCAGATGAGTGGGGTTATACACTTTGGACTATACTGCACGATCGTGGTTACATCTCGCAAGGTGGATTAATCGATGTAAAAATTAGTTACCCAGTGCTGCCTTGGATTGGGGTGATATTACTTGGTTATTGCGCAGGCCCTTTATATGCAGCTAGTCGCGATAGTGGTGATAGAAAACAATGGTTAGTCGGTTTAGGTTTAACTTGTGTTGCACTGTTTGCCGTTTTGCGTGGCTTTAATATTTATGGTGAAACGTTGCCTTGGCAACAGTTTACAAGCCCCTCAGAGACCTTAATGTCGGTATTTAATGTTACTAAGTATCCACCATCATTAAGTTTTTTACTTATAACGATCGCAATGATGTTTTTTGGTCTCTGGCTATTTGAAAGACCATTAAATCGATTTTTAAATGCACTGCGCATTTATGGCTCTGTGCCTATGTTTTTCTATATAGTGCACCTTTATGCGTTGCTCGTGTTATACGCTATTGGGCATGCTGTGTATGGTGCTAATCAGGCTAGTTATTTTGGTGTTGATCACATTGGTTGGATTTGGCTAATTGCGGCTTCATTAGCGCTAGGTTTATATTGGCCAACTAAGTGGTTTAGTCAGTACAAGCGAACAACCCAAAAGCCGTGGTTAAAGTATTTGTAGTTTCTACTTTAAGGTGATTATAAGTTAAGTATTTCATCACGATTGCTGGGTGACCACGCTTTTTCTGCGGCTTGCTGTTGGGTGAGCCATATAAAGTCGGTGTGTTCATTAGGGTCTAATAGGGGGGCTGTATCGTCTGGCACACAGATGCTAAAGACATGCTCGGTATTTATTAGTGCACCGTCTTGGTATCGGTACCGCCACTGTTCACGAATAGCATATTGATTGGTTTTATGATGCTCGCGTATGGTTATGCCTAATGCGCGGGCATCAATACCTGTTTCTTCTAAAAGCTCCCGGTATGCTGTTTCTAGTGGCTTCTCACCTTCGTCAATTCCACCAGTAACCGATTGCCAAAAATTTGCGTCATCAGCACGTTGGATCAGTAAAAAATCTTTACTCTTTTTATAAATAACCACTAATACAGAATAAGGCTGACGAAGAGTCGCATTTTCAGTCAAGATAAATACCCAATAACTTAGTTGTCGATAGTTTAGCGCAGCACTGGGTTAGAAACTAGAAGTGCTGGCTTTATGTTTAACAAATACTCTTAATACGACAATGCAGCTAAGTTACAGTAATAATTTAACGCTAAGTATTTTTACTGCGCTCCTCGCAATCACTGCTATCGCAGGTATTTAAGTCGCTCTGAGCTTGTTTATCTTGTTGTAGAACTTGTTTTAAATCTTCCATGCGTTGGCGAACCGCTACGCCGTAGCTGGCATCGTCTCCCCATAATGCAGCAAGCTGCAGTACTGCAGCACGGTCGTGGTCTCTAAACAGCTTACCTGCTCGCTCTGCATCTTGCTTAGTGTTGCCTAGTAACTCGAGTGTTTCTACGGCAAGGTTAATAGCTGAGTCGACTGTTTCGCGGTTAAACGCATCTACTTTTAAATTAAGTAATTGATACGCATGGCGGCGATCGATTGCGCGAGCAACAATTTTAAGCTGCGGATAGTTTTTATGTGCAAGTTTAATTATCTCAATGGTTTTATCGGGATTATCAATTGCAATTACCAGCATTTGCGCGGTGTCTGCGCCTGCGGCTTCAAGGAGTTCTTGGCGTGCGGCATCGCCATAAAATACGTTTTTGCCAAAACGGCGTAGTAACTCTATTTGACTAGGGCTGTGATCAAGTACGGTAATTTCGTACCCTTGCGCGTGCAGTAAACGGCCTATAATTTGACCAAAACGGCCGTAGCCCGCAATAATTACGTGCTTAGCGGTGCTAATTTTTTCTGGATTATCAAACTCAGGCATAGCACTGCTGCTGCGTTTTTGTATTTGTTCATAAACCATAAGTAGTAACGGCGCTATTAACATTGATACCGCCACAACTAAGGTAACAAGGCTGGTTTGCTCGGGCGTTAAAATACTGAGCGTAGTGGTTACGCTTAACAGTACAAAGGCAAACTCACCGCCTTGGGCCAGCGCTAGGGCAAATAGTAACTGCTGTCTTCGGTTAATTTTAAAGGTAACAGCAAGGGTAAATAAAATGCAGGCTTTAACTACAATGAGTAAAACCACTAAGCCTATAACGGTAATAAATTCGTTAAATAGCAGTTCAAAGTTAATTGATGCGCCAACAGTTATAAAAAACAATCCTAATAGTAAGCCTTTAAAGGGTTCTATGTCGGCTTCTAATTCGTGTCTAAACTCGCTTTCGGCAAGTACAACGCCGGCTAAAAAAGTACCCAGTGCAGGTGATAACCCAATACTTTGCATAACTAGCGCAATAGCGACCACTAAAAACAGTGCAAAAATAGTAAATATTTCGCGCATGTGCGTTTGGGCGATGTATCTAAATAACGGCGCCGATACATATTTTCCGCTGGCAATAATAGCGGCAATAACCGCAACCGATATACATACTTGTTGCCATACAGACCAGCTTGCAATAATTGAATCGCTGATTTCTTTTGAGCTGGTTTGCGGGGCAAATGCGAGCAGTGGCAGTAGGGCTAAAATAGGAATAATTGCGATGTCTTGAAACAATAATACTGAAAACGCGTTTTGTCCGGCTTCTTGCTTTAGCCAGCCTTTTTCTTCAAGGCTTTGCAGTACAATAGCGGTAGAGGAGAGCGCCAGCATTAAACCAATAGCGAGTGCGGTTTGCCAATGCATGGCAAAAACCCAATAACAAAATGCAAAAATAGCTGCGGCGGTCAGTACCACCTGCAAGCCGCCAAGCCCTAAAATAGAGTGGCGTAATGTCCATAAACGCGAAGGTTGTAGTTCAAGGCCGACTAAAAACAGCATCATTACTACGCCAAATTCGGCGAAGTGCATTACATCAGTTTGATCGCCCACAATACCCAGCGTATAAGGGCCAATGAGTATTCCGGCAATTAAATAACCTAACACTGAGCCAAGTCCGATTCGTTTTGCAATAGGAACAGCGACGATGGCTGCTGCTAAGTAAATTAAAGCAATTTCTAACACGCATTTATCCTAGGTCTATTTATGCTCAAGGTATTTGAGCATAAATAGAATGACTTAGGTTTTTATAAATTCTTGAATTCAAGTATTAAGTGCAATCATTATGCAGCCACCAGAACTTCTGATTGCCCCGTAAATAATTCATGAGGGGTTTTATACCCTCTTGTTTTTCTTGGCCGATGGTTGAGCTTATCAACTGCCGCCTGTATCTCTGCTTCACTTAGCGCCATAAAGTCAGTTCCCTTGGGGAAGAAGCGTCTAAGTAAGCCGTTGGTATTCTCATTTATGCCCCGCTCCCATGATGAATAGGGATGAGCGAAATACACATCAGCTTCTAATTTTTGTGCAACATGCTCATGGTGAGCAAACTCTTTTCCATTATCTAACGTCACGGTAATAACCTTACCTTTATATGGTGTCATACACGTGATCAGCGCATCGGCTGTTATTTTCGCATGCTTGCTTTCAATTCTGTGAACGACTGTATATAACGTTTTACGTTCAACCATTGTGACAAGCGCATTTTTACGCCCTTTACCTATCACTGTATCGCCCTCCCAATCACCAATCCTAGACTTTGAATCCACAATACTTGGGCGTTCATCAATGCTGACTCGATTAACTATCTGTCCACGTTTATCATAGCTTCCATAGCGTTTTTTATACTTTTTACATGCACGAGTGAGTGTCTTATGTAGCTTGCCACCACGAGCCTTGTCTCTGTAAATATATTGATAAATTGTTTCATGATGTAAAACGACCTGTTTCTCTAAAGCTAAGCGGCCTGCCACTTGCTCAGGGGAAAGTCCGTCATGCAACAATTTATTAATCCAGTGAGTGACGTCCTCTGTTAACTTACTTGCTTTGAAAGATGACTTACGTCTTTGTTCAGCAAAGTTATTGGCTTGGTTAGGCCGATAGCCTTTAAGTCCTTTATTGCGTTTTAGCTCTCTAGAAATAGATGACGGTGAACGAGTTAGTTCTTCAGCTATCTGCTTTTGGTTATTTCCTGCTTTTATTAACGCGTAAATCTGGTATCTTTCTTCTTGTGTCAGCTGTTTATATTTCATTAAAGCAATTTCCTTTGGCGAGAAAATGGCCGAATTATAACAGCTGGCCATCTAATCTGAGAAATTGCACTTATTATCCGAATTTAGGATTACAATAATTCATGTGGCTTAAAATACGTTATTTTTAGCTCATACTTGTCAGCTACTTTTACTGAACCGCTAATGTTATCGATACTTACATCACCCGAGCCCGACTCAGTAATAGCCAGCCCCTTTGCATGATTAACGCGAATATCTCCCGAGCTGTCTTCAATTGTTACGTTTGAGCCAATATGCTCAATAAGCATGTCGCCAGAGCTGTCATCAACATTAACAGCTCCGTTTATATGGCTTATTACTATATCACCCGAGCCATCTTCAACGTCTAGCGAGCCGCTTACGTTGCTCACGTGCATTTCGCCCGAACCATCTTCAATAGTTGCATTGCCGCTTACGTTGTTTATATGAATACTGCCAGAGCCGTCGGTTAATTCTAAATTACCCACGATGTTTTCAAGGTTTATTTCACCTGAGCCATCGTCAACAGTTAGGCTTTTAGCGCCGCTTATAGTTAAATCACCCGAGCCGTCTTTTACATTCATATTGCTTTGCATAGCACTTATTACAATATCGCCAGAGCCATCATCAATATCTAAATTTAGATTATTTGGCACAGTAACAACTAAATCAATATGTGGAGATTGGCCACTGTAAAAGCTAATGCCATTACGGCTTTTATTTTGGGCAACAAGCTTTGCCTGTTTACCGTCTTGCTCGAGCGTTAGTTCGTATTCGTCTTCAATGTCGGCTGTGTAAATAGTGGCGTTAACACTAATGCTGGTGGCTGTTTGCGAGCCTTTTATTTCAAGGCTACCAGCGCCGCTTAACACATTTAAATACTCAAGATTATTATTTGGTAATGTAAGTTGTTGTGTTTGTTTTACGCTAGCCACACTTGGCGATATGTGAAATACACAGCCGCTTAATAATAAAATACCGCCAATAAGTGACAGTGGTTTTGTAATGCGAGGTACTATTGATGAACTCATGTTTAATCCTTTTATCTTTATTGTTTGAATTTAGTCTGAGCACAATAGAGCAAAAAAGAGACCAGTTATAAGCTGTTGTTTTTGTTTAGGTTGTGTGTTTGTTAAAAACGTAGGTTTACTAATAAGTAGTTAAATACACTAAAAAATAATTAAAAAAGGATGCACATGGCATCCTTTTTTAATTGCTTACGTTAATTAACCTGAGTGTTAAAAGCTGTAAGTAATGTTACCGTACAAGAAACGCCCGTCTAGTCCGTAAGGTGCATACGGGCTGTATGGGAATATTTGGCCAAAATCAGAGTAGCCAATATTATCTACCGTTGCTTGCGGGTACTGATCGAACAGGTTGTTTGCACCTAAAGCAAATTTCCATGTGGTGTCTGGACGGTAGGCCACTTCGAGGTCGGTGATCCATTTAGGATCTAGGTATTCGTCGCCAGCTGCGGTGGTTGAAATATCAGCCACTTCACCGTAGCGTGTTGCGCGAAGGGTTGTTTGCCATTCGTTAAAGTTCCACACTGCTGATAGGTTCCATTTGCTATCTGGTGTGCCTTCTTCAAAACGGCCGACTTCACGGCGTGAAAATACTACGTAGTCTTCGCCTAGAGAGTTAAGCTGTGCTGGGTTGTCGTTTACGTGCGTTACTTCGGTGTCGTTAAAGTTAGCGGCTACGTTTAAACGTAAATCACCTAAGCTGTCTAACTCTAAGTTGTAAGTGGCAACGATATCTACACCTTGTGTACGTGAGTCAATCGCGTTGGTAAAGTAACGTACGCTTTCTGTGTTTAGCTCGCCGGCATTTTGTAGTATTTCTACTACGGCATCGCCTTCTAGATTTTCAGACAATACAATACGGTCATCAATATCAATGCGGTACGCATCAACAGTTAAGCTAAAGCTGCCTTGGGTGTAAATAAAGCCCGCTGTTAGGTTTACCGATTCCTCTGCATCAAGTGGCTCTGCGCCTAGTGCTTGTGCAGCGGCTGAGTCAGTTGGAAATAAACCTACTTCAAACGGTTCGTTGTTTTCAAGCACGGTAGAAATTTGCTGGTATGAGCTTTGTGCAAGCGATGGTGCACGGAAACCTGTGCTAATTGCACCGCGTAGAGATAGGTTTTCGTTTATGCTGTAACGCGAAGCAAGTTTAGAGGTAAACGTATCACCAAAGTCGGTGTAGTCTTCGTAACGACCGGCTAAAACTACGTTCCAATCTTCTGTTAGGTAAGTATCAAACTCTACAAATACCGCTACATTATGGCGGCTTTCGTCGGTTACGCTTTCTGGGCTAAAACCTGCAAGTACTTGCGCGCCACCGGCTGCAATTGGGTTGCCGTTGCTATCAAGCGCTGTAATGTAAGAAGCTTCTTCGCCTTGTTCAATTTTGTAGCTTTCGTGGCGATACTCTGTACCTGCAGTAAAAAATACGTCATCTGGTAAGCCTAAATCTAACGTAGTATTGGCTGTGGCGTTAACTAAAAGCTGATCGTAAACCAGTGCGCCGTTGTCAAACTCGGTTGGGCTGTTTGCACCTAGTGATGTATTAATACTGTTTACAACACCAAAGCCAAAGTCGTTACGGCCATAGTTGGTACTTACATCCCATGTCCAGTCGCCAGTTTCGCCTTTTAGGCCAAGTGCTAATGAGTAATCTTGGACGTTGGTTTCAATTTGCGGTAAAAAGCCGTCTGGGTAAACTTCTAACACGTTGCGGCTGTCTTTTGCACGGCGGTAAAAACCACCTGAATTACCTTCGCGTTTTGAGTAACTACCAAATGAGTAAAGGTTATAGCCGTTATCAAAGTCGTAACCCATGTTATAAAACAGTGCGTAGTCTTCAAGGTCTGCTTTACCAAAGCGGTGATTGTAACGGTCGAAGGTAAATTCGCGTGGGTCTAAGCTGCCATCTTCAAGGCGGTCGTATTGCTCGCGTGGGTCAAAGCCTGAGCGCTGCGTAGAGTCGTTATCGCGGTATTCAATAGATACGTTTACAAAGCCGTTATCTAAAAGCTCAAATCCTGAGTTTGCGCTAATTGTGCGTGTTGCACCGTCGTTTACTTCGCGGTCGGCGCCAGTATTAAATGCAAGGTTACCATTTGCGTCGGCGTAAGTGCTTTCTAGGTTAGGTACACCTGCCATTTGGGTGTCGTATTCGCCGTAGGTTACGCTTACGCTGCCGCCTTCGGTGGCATCTTTAAGTACAATGTTAATTACACCGGCAATTGCATCAGAACCATATTGCGCTGCTGCGCCATCACGTAATACTTCTACACGTTTAATGGCTGATGTTGGGATCATGTTTAAATCAACCGCCGTAGAGCCACGACCAACTGTGCCACCTAAGTTTAATAAGGCGCCTGAGTGGCGGCGCTTACCATTGATAAGCACTAAGGTGTGATCGGGTGCTAAACCACGTAAAACAGCAGGTTTTGCGTGGTCGGTGCCATCTGCAAGTGTTGCACTTGGGTAGTTAAAACTAGGTACTTGGTTTGCAAGTACTTGGCTTATTTCTAGCTGACCGGTGCTTTGCATATCACCGCTGGTAATAATATCTACAGGTACTGAGCTCTCGGCAATACTGCGTAAGCTACGGCGAGTACCTGTTACTGAAATCACTTCAATGTTTTTTTCGGCTTGAACATCTTGCTCTACAGCGAATACAGAAGAATAGGGTGCACTAAGCACAGAAGAAACGGCTAAGCTCAGTGCTACTTTTTTGGCTGATAATGGCTTTAACATGATGTTGATTCCCTTGAGGGCTGCTGACTATTGATTTTAAAAAGGAGCGCATAATATAAAAGGCGCTACCTGTATGCAAAGATAAAAACTGTCTAAGATATGCTAAGTTGTTAACACAGGAGGCCAAGCTTTACGTGTGTTAAAGACGTTTAGATCGCTGCAGTTACATTTTTGTGTCGAATAGTTACGAATTCAAGGTAATTATAATGAAAAGTTATTAATAAGTAAAAAGGCCAAGCGAGTGCTTGGCCTTTGTTTATTTTATAAATTGCGCAAAAAATTATTCAGGCGCTACTTCAAGTGTTGTAAATAAAGCATAACGACCTGCATCGACGCCTTCTTCGTCACTATCAAAATCTGATGATGTTTCGATTAAGTACAACCCCGGTTTTTTCCACGTTGCGGTGAAAAAGCCGTTTTTGTCTGTAGTTACTTTTACTTCGCCACGTACGTTTCGGTAGCGCGTATCGCCTTTTAAAATACTTACTTCGATGCCTGCCTCTGCTGGTTTACCATCTTGTAAAAGCTGAAATTTAGCGGCTTCGCCTGCAAATAAGTCATTTGGATGTGTTGGACCGCTTAACTCCAACCCTTTACCTAGCATCGCTGGTTTTGATGTGCCATTACGGCTAACAAAGGTATCGACAGTTGAAATCATCTTTGTTGTTTTAATTTGAGTTGCATCGCTTGGTAGTTTCGCTTCTGATTTTTTACCAAATACACGTTTACGTTTGCCTTGAGTATTTTTATAAAAGGTCATGTAACGCGGTGTTTGGGTCATAGCAATGTGGTAAGTGCCTTCTTTATTAAGGCTTACTGCAGCTGAGCTTTTACGTTTTAAGTAATATGCACGAATGGTGTCGCTTACAGGCTCGCCATTTGGTGCAAGCGCCATTAATAACGTATCGTCGTACTCTGCGCCTTTTTCCTTTGGTTTAAAGGCTTTGTCTGGTGCAAATATTTGGTTTGAAATACTTGCGTCAATCATTACGTAATGGGCTTTGTCGCCAGATAATGACGTGTGCGAAGGTAACAACCAGCGAGCATGTGCACTTGCAGATGTAGACACAAGCGCTGATAAACTAAGTGCGCCGATTAATGCAGTTTTTAATAAATTAATTTTCATTGTATTTCCTTAAATTCAAATGATTAAGTAGCAGCTACTTAGTGCTTACTGTGACGAAACTTGTCGAAAATTCTTTTTTACCATCAATTGTTAGCTTGCCTGATTTAGTTAAATCAAGCTCAACGCGAGTGTAGTCACGGCCGCCTTCTTCACGAACTACTTCAATATTTAAAAGGTATTTACCCGGTGCTACGGCGTTGTCCTCTAAATCTTTGCCATTCCAATCAATTGTATAAGTACCAGCGCGCTTAGTGGCGCCACTTATGCCGTCAAAGTTAATATCGGTTTTACCCGCTTTACGCCACCATTGGCGTAAGTCTTTAAACCATTCAGCTTCTTCTACCCATAATGCAATTGTCGTTACATGCTTGCGCTTGGGGGTTTCAAGCCAAACAGCCACGTATGGGCGGTGGTAAGGCTGAACATCAAGCTCAGGTAAGGTGAGTTCAACTTCAAGTTCAGCTGCTTCAGCATTTGATTGAAATAAGGCCGCTGTAAATAATACAACAGCGGCAAATAAGGTGTTTAGTTTTAACATTAAGACACTCCTTTTAGTTGCGGAACCCAGCATAAATAAATGACTGCAGGCGTTGCGACCCCAAGCACAGTTAGCCATATTCCTACTAAGCGTTTTTTTCTGTTTTGAAATAAAATGATCATGCCGGTGATGGCAAATAAAATCATTAACGCGGCCGATATATCAATTACCCAACTCCATGCTTCGCCAGTGTGGCGGCCTTTATGCAAGTCGCTGATTAAACTCAATACACCCCCTGTTTGGTATTCAAGATTGAGCTCGCCACTTATAAAATCAACTTCAGCAAATGCAAACCCTGCTGGTAGTGGATAGTCGAGCATCACGAGTGCGTCTTGTTTTTCCCAATCAATACTTTTTGGGTGATTTAAGCCGTACTGATTGGCTAGGTATACTTCAATATCAGTAAATACATTGGCTAAATTATCAGGGGTAAGCTGCGCTTTATTAACTAAATTTGCAGGTAATGGTTGGCTTAGTTGGCCGTTATCTTTATCACCTTTAAGCCAGTCAACATGGTTTAGTACTATGCCACTTACACAAAATAAAATAAGTAGAAACAGTAAAGCGGTTGATAGGTAGATATGCAGTGCGCGACTAAGGCTATAAAAAGCACGTTTATTAAATAATGGCATAAACAAATAGGGTTATATTTTTTGTTTATGGTAATCATTTGTATTAGCTATAGCAACTAAATTCACGTTCCTTTATTTGGGATTGGTAGTAGGTGGAAAAATAGTGTTAGTGGGTAGGGAGCTTTTAATCGTGGGATTTGGTAACCAAGCTAATTGAATAAGTAGTTGCAACTGAGTTTATGTTCCGGTTTAGTTTGGCTTATACAATACAATAGCTAATACAATGCTATGAATAAGTATGGCCATAAATAGGGCGAGTACTTTAGTTTGGCGATGGTTATTCATACCCTTACGAGCTTGATTTACCGTAGTTGGCCGCGATATTAAATAAACCATCACACTAACTTCAATCACTCCAACAATATATAAAACCCACCCGGGAGGACTTGTTAGGGTTAATACTATAAAGCCACCTAGCATGCCGCTAGCTGCGAACAATTTGGCTTTTAAAGGAACTACTTTATATTCATGCCAATAGCGCAAGGATGCGCCATAACGAGGGTGGTTAAGTAGCCAGGCAGCAAGCTTTGGTGATGAGCGCGTAAAGCAGCCCAGTGCTAAAATAAAAAATATGGTGGTGGGCATAATAGGTAAAAAAATGCCAATAATACCCAGGGCTACAAGTACTAAGCCTATAGCTTGATAAACTATATTTTTATAAGTGGCAATTATTGCTTTATAACTCATGGATAGACTTAGGCCTGGTAAAGTTGAAAGCGGGTAAAGGCTTGGCGTGTATCGTAGAGCAGTGCTTATTTACTCATCACGAAGTTCAATACAAGATACTATTAATTGTACTAGATGACGCTTCGCACTACCACGTTCAGTTTTGGGTTCAGTTAAATAGCGTGCACCAACCTCGCCGTATCGACAGGAGTATTCGACTTTATATTTTTAATAAAGTTGAGTTTAAGGTCTTGGTTTAATTTATAAAATTAAATTTACAATCTGTGTGAAATTACTGTTGTAAAAGTAATCTCAAAAAAATAAACACGCCTTAGGCTGGGGAAGGTTTAATGATAGTAGGTAGTACTTGCTAGATAAGGAAAGAGGCAGAGCCCCTTTCCTTATCTAAATAAGTAAGTCGCAGTAGCTAGAAATAATAACCTACGTTAATATTAAAGCGACGTTCGGTTTCGCCACTATCACCAGCAACAGAACCACCCACAAAGGGTTGGTTTTTAGCAAGTACATAATCCACATAAGTGAATAGTCCGCCAGCGGCTATAGAAACACCCGTTACGTTCATCCATGTATCATCGGTGTTATCCGATTTATCATAAATAATGCCGTAGTCGTTATAAAATTGCAGCTTTGTTACTGGACCCCATTCTACTGGCACGCTATAAGCAACGTTGGCGTTGGTCATGGTTGCTTGTGAGGCGATGCTATCGAAAAATGAATAAGCACCAACGGCCATGCGGTTGGTGTTGTCGATATTGTAATCGTACTCACTGTGTTGCAGTTGTAAGTTCCATGCGCCAATCGTGCTATTTAAGTGCATAGCCCAGGCATTGTAATCACCTGCACGGTCTACGCCATCATGTAAGCCACCGGCAAGCGCCGAGAAGCCCACTTCGGTTTTGCCGCCATCATGTTCAAAGTGATAACCGTAACGGCCTGAAAAGGTATTGTATTCACCAATTGGGTTACCGCCTTGAGCGCTTGGGTCGGCATAAATTCCTTCATCGGCGCTTCTAAAGCCAATTACATCATACGAGTAACGATCGCTGCGGTTGTCTACATAGCCATCAACGCCGCCTTGCTCATCATTTTTGAAAAAGCCTAAATCAAGCTGCCAATTGTCGGCAATTTTACGTTTGAATAGCACGCCCATATCATGGTCGTCTTCAAGGCCGATATAATAGCCGGTGCTAAAAAAGTAGTTGTGTGAATTATATGGCCAGTTACCAAACGGCACTTTAGTAATACCCGCTTGTACCTGCCAATCATCAGCAAAGTCGTAAGCTGCATAAGCATATTTAACGGCAGTCATATATTCAAAAAAGCGAATTTCAGCATTGAGCGAAACATCGCCGACATCGCCGGAGAAGTTTAATCGGAAAATATCAAAATCAAAATCGCCACCGCGATCTTGGCTACCTTCTTCATATGAAGTGTTGCTATAATTGGTTCGTATTGCGCCACCAATTTTAATGCCTTGAGGTTTTTTTTCTGGCTCAACAGCAGCCGCTGTTTTTTGCTCTTCAACTTTTTGTTGCTTTGCTATTTGCTGATCAATAGTTTGCTGCTGTTGAGTGGTTTTTTGCTCTGCGGCATCCAGCTTTTGTTGGAGTTGCTGCATTTGCTGTTGTAGTTGATTTAACTGGGTTTTCATGTCATCAATATCTGATGCGTAAGAAAAACTAGAAGTTACGCCCAGCATGACAGAGAAGGCTAACTTTGAAGGTTTAAGCATGAATCATCGCTAAAGTGAATATAGGTACTTACAAGGATAGATTAAATTACCTTTTAACCCAAGTCGCGATATTAAATTAGGGAGGTAAACCATTAAATTTCAATCATTAATGTGAGTTTATTTAGCTATCTGATACTTTTGGGTCGCTTTGCTTTATAAGGGTCCCTACGGCAAGGAATGGCGAAGCATCAATTTTATCGGCATCCATCATTGCAGCAATACGTTGCATTGAAGAAAGTAGTTGGCTTTGCTCCCATTCATCGAGCGCTGTAAATTTATTAATAAAGTGCTCTTGCAGTGGTTGCGGTGCTTTAGCTAGTAGTTCTTTACCGCTTTCGGTTAAATATAAACTAACACGGCGTTTATCTAACTGGCTGCGAACGCGGTTAACTAAATTACGATTTTCAAGTCTATCAAGAATATTAGTGACAGTCGCAGGGCTTAAATTAACATTTAGGGCTACTCGACTGGCGGTTATACCGTCATTTTGAGCTACTTCATGCATAATAAGTAACTGTGGGCCGGTTAATCCTGAGGTTTTATTTAGCTGTTTAGAATGAAGATCTATGGCACGGATAACACGGCGTAAAGCCACTAACAACTCGTCGTATTTTTGCATTTTTAATCTCACTGGTAGGGCGTTTAATAGTCTTGCGACTAGTACAATAAGCAAATGTTACAGATCAAATAAATAGAGTTCAAATAACTTGTGTTTATAAAGAATATAATGGGCACTGTTTACTGCAATAAAATTATTTAGAGTAGAAAGTATTTCACAGATATCAACAAGTTTTTAATTAAATTTTTTAACATTCACTTTGATAGAATAAGGGGGGGGTTGTAGGGCTCAGCATAAAAAGTAACGAAATAATATTTACTAACTGACTGAGTATTGGGTAAGGTGTACTCACTGCTGAGGGCATATTGACCTTTCAAGGTTAATTTTGCGATAGGGCTTAGTGCTCTTAGACTTTTCATTATTATGGGACGTATTATGAAATTATCTCCATCTGTAAGTATTGAGCAAGCTGACTCAGGCTTAGAATATATTAATGTTGCCAGTGAGTTGTGTAGCGCTAAAATTTTCCTGCAAGGAGCTCAGCTCACCGAGTTTACACCTAAAGATAGAAAGCCATTAATTTGGGTTTCCAGCAAGGAAGACTTCCAAGAAGGTAAGAGTGTACGCGGTGGGATTCCTATTTGTTGGCCTTGGTTTGGAGCTAATGCAAAAAACTCTGATTGGCCAACTCATGGTGTAGCACGTATAAGCCTGTGGCGCGCAGATGAAGTAACAGAGCAAGATAACGAAATACGCGTGAGTTTAATCTTACCTATGGCAGAAGTAGATGATACGTACTGGTCACATAAGTCTACATTAAAAGTTGAATTTGTTTTAACTAACAAATTAGAAGTACGTTTAACTACCACCAATTTAAGTAATCAAGTCATTAGCTTTACCCAAGCACTACATACCTACTTTCCAACTCCAGCGATTGAAGAAACACACATAGACGGTTTACAAGGAGCGCAATATATTGAGTTTGGAGAAGGTCCGTTTGAGCAACATGAACTTGTCGGTTTTGTTCGTGAAACAGATATGGTGTATACCCAAGCACCAGATACGCAGCGCATTATAACACCCGATGGTATAATTGAAGTTGGCCGTGAAAACTCCACCTCTTGTGTGCTTTGGAACCCGTGGATCGATAAATCAAAGCGTTTATCAAATTTTGCTGATGACGAATATCAAACCATGCTATGCCTAGAAGCAGCAAACGTAATGGATGATGTGGTACAAATTGCTCCTAATGAAAGTCATACTTTAGCGACCACTATTTCCTGGATTTAAACTTTAAAGGAAACCTAAGAAAGCGTTATCACGTTGGTTTTACAAGGATAAAGCGTGTTCGAAAATAATCAGTTACAGTCATTACCTAAACACCAATATATTGCATTTAAACCGCTTGCAGACAAAGCCTTGTTGCATGCTCAGCTCAATTGGTTGATATTTTATGTGCCGCTGATGGCGGTATTTGCGGCGATATGCTTTTTTAACCAAGATTTTGCCGATAAAGCGCAGCTATTCCTATCGATTGGTTTACCCATATTGTTGGTTATTTCACTGCTTTATAATGTGCTGAGTGTGCGCTTAAAAGGTGTAGCGATGCGTGAACATGATATTGCTTATCGCAAAGGGATGATTTGGCAGCAGGTTACTATTTTACCGTTTTCAAGGGTGCAGCATACTGAAATTCATCGCGGACCAATTGAACGCAAGCTCGGGTTGGCAAGTTTACGTTTATACAGTGCAGGAGGTGTCAGCGCCGATCTGAATATTAGTGGTTTAAGCCATGATGACTGTAAAGATATTCGCCAATATGTGCAGCAATACAATGAAGGTGACCAGAAACAAAGCCAACAGCAACGTGGTCATAGTCAATTAGTGAAAGCAGCATCGACTTTGAGTGATGAAACGAATAATGGATAAACTACATTGGCAACGTGTGTCGCCATGGGCGCTGGTTTATTTTGTACTGCATTTTAGTTTTCGTTTTGTTAAAGACGCTATATTAAATCTGCTACCCATTACCGTTGTATTTGTCACTCAAGTACAAGATAAGTGGTTTTGGGGCTCTCTTGCTCTTGCCGTAGCTGTGGTGGTGTTGCTGGTTTATTCTTGCGCCTATTATATAAACTTTAAATTTTGTATTTCAGATGAACACGAAATACTTCTTAACAAAGGCGTATTTAAAAAAGAACGACTTACCTTAAAATTTCTTCGTGTGCAAAACGTTAATATTGCCGAACCTTTTTATTTTAAACCGCTCAAGTTAGTTAATTGTATATTCGATGCCGCAGGCAGTGCCAGTCAAGAGGCCGTGTTGCCGGGTGTAACAAATCAGTATGCTGAGCAATTACGCGAACGGGTTCTGGCTTTTAAAGAAGCAAAACAAAATCAACAATCGCCTGCGGACTTTGATGAGCAAAAAATTCACGATACAGCTATTACCTCAGAGCAAAGTTTAACCCTGAGTAATAAGGAAATCGCAAAGTTTGGCTTGATATCTAACATGGCTATTTTGGCGTTAGCCGCTTTAGCGCCATTTATAAATGTCTTGTTTGATCTTTTAGAGCGAACGGTTATTTATCGTGTAGAGGCCTTTTATCAGCAGCAGGCGGGTGAATGGATTGATGCCGCATTTGTTGCTGATATTACATTGTTCATTGTTATAGTGGCTATAGCGGTGATGCTCTCGGTCGTGATGTCGTTAATTCGTTTTTATAATTATCAGCTTTATTTTCAAAGCGGCAAATTCAAACGCATTGCCGGGCTTTTAGAGCGCCACCAGTTATCAGTGAGTATTGATAAAGTACAATCAATCATGATCAAACAAAACTTAGTGGCACGGTTGTTAAAGCGTTATACCGTACAGTGCGCACAAGCAACCGGTGGCGTGTATGCAGCGGGTGCTAAAAATAAGCAAAGTTTAGTGATGCCAGTACTTGATACACAACAAGTTAACCAAGTTTGCCAGTGGCTTCACCCTTGGTTTGATATACAAGAATTAGTATTTAAGCGTGTTGAAAAAGCACTGCTGATAAAAAACCTATTCTTTTATGCAGCGTTGCCTAGCCTAACTATTTTTCTGTTATGTATTTTTAATCAAAATGTTAGTTTCACTTATCCGATAGTGAGTTTAGCTTTATTTAGCGTACTTGTATGGCTTTCGTATCGGCGTTACGGTTATTGCTTTGTGCCGTATCAAGGTCGTTATTATGGGGTTTTTCGTAGTGGCTTGTTAGGTGTGCAGTATCGCGTTTTTGAGCTTTATAAAGCGCAAAGTACACGTAGTATTAGTACGTACTTTATGCGTAAACGAGGCTTGAAAAGCTTGTCGATACAACTTGCATCGGGTACGGCTACACTGCCTTATATAAAAGCAGAAGTAGCAAATGAAGTGATCGACTTTGTTTTGTTTCAAGCTGAGAGTGAAACTCGGAACTGGATGTAACAAAATAAACATAAGTAGTTGTCAATTGCATTTATCTGTTTTGAAATCACTTTATACTCAGTGCCATCTCATCTTTTATTGCTGAGCAATAAGGATGTTGTGATGGTGCTTACACTCAGCTTAGCTACATTTTTGTATATTATTGCTCATGTTTTATGTGCGCTGCCACAATAAAAAGTTACAAATATATGCTCGCTGTGGAGCCGTTATTGGTAGCTTGATCAACGTTAGCTATGTATGGCGCTGGCTAAGGTTTTATTATTCGTTGTAATAAGGTGCTTTAATTGTCAAAAGAGGCTCAAGTTATTTGAGCCTCTTAAATTTTATGTGTTAGCGGGTGATTGACGTTTTTGTACACGGTTGCGCTGTGACAGTTTTTTACGTTTACGACGGGTAAACCATAAGTAAAAGCCAGTACCGGCTAACCATACTGGGCTCAGACCAATAACGCACCATAGAATTTTGCTAATAAGCCCAGCAAAGTAACCAAAATGTAGCTTTCTAAAGCTATCGATGACTTTCCAGCCGATACCTACTTCACGAATATCCCAGTTAGCCATGTGCTCACCAGTTTGCTTGTTGTACGTTACAGTATTTGCGTACTCACTCGCCAGCGGGTTACTACTATTAACTTCACCAAATAAAGTAATATTTTCATCCGGCTCTAAAGGCATCACTAAAAAGGTGCCATTAAAAGTAGCAATTTGTTTTTTACTATCATCCAAAATAGTTTGAAAATTAATAGTGTCGCTATGCAGGTTTTCAGTCAGGATAAAGTGTTCTTCTTCAGCATGTTCAACCACTTCGTGATACCACACCGCCCAATTAAAGTAACCACCCGTAATCGCCAAAATCAAGATAATAGGCGAGCCAATCACTCCCGTCATTTTATGAATATCGCTTAGCACAATTTGCAGTGTTGCCTTCCATCGCACTGAAAATAACCGTTGCCAAAATTTACGATAAATAATCAGCCCAGTAATACCTAATATCAGCAGGAATATCGAAAAGAAAAACCCTAATACAGTGCCTGTTTGCCCAGGCAAGCTTTTTAGATCGTTGAGCAAAAAGGTGTAATGTAGTTCTAAAAACCAATCAGTAAAGTAATGACTAGTGCCAACCGGCTGCGATAATATTTCACCGGAGTACTGGTCAATATGGAATTTATACCAAGTGTCTGTGCCACGTTCGATAAGATAAACACGATCAGCCGTATCGTCGTTAAAAACTTCCCAGCTACCAATAACAAATGTAGGAAACGCTTTTTCGGTCGTTGTTATTAGGTTATCAAGGGGTTGTCGTTGTTTACTACTATCAACCACAAAGTGGCTATCGGGCATCAGTAAACCATCAATTTCGCTTTTGAAAACCAACACACTGCCAGTAATACTAATAACAATAAGCGGGATCAGTGCGCACAGAGCGATCCAGCTGTGAACTTTAAAAAGTGTTTTTCTCATAACTAGCTGATAGATTATTTATAATTTTTCATATGATAACAATTATCATATTTATTTCAATTTTAATGAAAAAATACTTATGTTTTAGCTTAAGTTGACACTGTATAGCTTTGTTTCCACCTTGAATATGCTTTTATTTTGTATCTAGTTGCTTATTAATTAGCAGACACTACAATGCTGCGGCTCAAGCAAAACATATAAAATCAAAAGTTTACATTTATTATTTGTTTTGTTTAACAATTTCTAACTTATTAATTAATTACCAACGAGCGAGGTTTGTCTTGGCGCATTATCTGCCGATTTTATCATCATTTATTTTAGTGTTTAGTTTTTTACCATTACTCAATAAAATTCGTAGAAATCGCAGTGTGTCGGGGGTGTCATTACTGATGATGAGCTTTGGTGTGGCGCAAAGTATTTATTTTATTGCTTTTAACGTCTTTTTTGAGCGTTACTACATGGTATTACCCTTTGTAGTGACGGGTAGTTTAAGTGGCTTGATTTTATACTACTTTGCTCGTTATAACGCTAAACGCCGCGAGCTAACTCTGCTTGTTGCTATGTTAGGTTTTTCAATGTTGCCATTTGCGTTGTTAGCTAACCCTGTGCTTGAAACGGCAACCTTATTAAATTGGCTTACTTTTGTGGGCTTGGTGATGAGCTCGGTGCGGGTTATGCCGCAAACCTATAAAACCTTAAAAAGTGGTGACATTAGTAACTTAAGCGCTGGTTATTTTAGTTTGCAATTTATTGCCGGCATTTGCGGGCTATTTGCAGAGCTTGCTATGGCAACACCAAGCACTTCGCATATATTAACGTTTGTGATGATTTTACTCACTAATGCAGCGCAGCTGGGGTGTATTCAATACTATAAACTTCGTCCTTCTATGGTTTAATATTATCTAAAAATTTAATATTATTTTTGCTTTGTTTGTGGCAGCTTACGGATCTCATCAACTAATTAATTGAGCAAGCGATGCAATTAACCATCCACCAAGTCGACGCGTTTACCAGTGAGTTATTTAAAGGTAATTATGCCGCCGTGATCGATTTAAATAATTGGCTCAGTGATGAGTTAATGCTAAAAATTGGCGCAGAAAATAACGTATCTGAAACTGCTTTCACTTGTCGTCAAGCCGATGGCAGTTTTGCAATTCGTTGGTTTTCACCATTAATGGAAATAGACTTTTGTGGCCATGCCACGCTTGCTGCTGCCTTTGTATTATGTGAACAATATAATTTAACAAATGTTAAATTTCAGGCCACTGCGGTGGGTGAATTGCTCATTAATAAACATGATGATGGCAGCTTTGCGATGACTTTTCCAAAGCAAGTCCCTTGGAAGGTTGAAAATATCCCATCTGAATTACTTGATGGCTTATCTATACAACCTTTAAAGGTATTGAAAAACCAGCAAGCTTACTTTGCTATTTATGAAAGTGAGCAAGATATATATGATCTGAAAACCGATTCCAACTTACTGAAAAGATTATCTCCTCTCGACGTTGTCGCGACTGCAAAAAGCAGCCAATACGATTTTATATCTCGTTATTTTTGGCCAGCCAGTGGCGGTGATGAAGACTACGTTACCGGTTCAATTCATACCGGCCTTGCCCCTTACTGGGCGCATCAGCTCGCAAAGAAATCGTTAAGTGCTTATCAAGCGTCACGTCGCGGTGGTCATATTCAATCTGATGTAGGCGAGCATACGGTGACCCTAACCGGACATGCAGTGCGTTATATGCAAGGCACTATTTACCTTTAATAAAAAATTAATGATTATCTCCCTTGTTAAATCAGTCACGCAGTATAAATCTCTTTCAAGCCAACTCCTTAGGGGGGCAGGCACTTACTCTGCGTTGCTCTTTCTTAAAAGGAACTGCCATTATTACAACTAACGCTTAGGCATTAAGCCCCAGTGAAGCGCTGAGCTTTGCATCTAGCGGGGATATCAGCTTGGCATAGTCTAATCCACCTATAAAGTAATCTATTTCTCTAAATATGTCGTATTTGTAACAGTTGCTTACAAATGTCACGTTAATGTTTCATTTAGCTCTGTTATTATGCCTCTAGTAAAAAATTAAGAGTATTGATTATGCGGACAAATATTTTGAAGTGGATATTGCCTTTTGTTGTATTAGGCTTTGGTGTAGCTGGTTTTATGGGGATTAATGCAATAGCACAAGAGCCCAGTGAAAAAGAAGTTGTTGATACACGCCCTACAGTAAGGATCGAAGCCGTCTCCGCCAATGATCATCAAGTTGTTATAAATAGCTACGGTGAGGTAAAACCGTTTGAAAACACGCGTTTGTCGGCGCAAGTATCTGGTGAGGTTGTGAGCTGGCATCCTAACTTTGTGGCTGGTGGTATAGTTGCCCGCGGAGAAACCTTATTTAGTATTGAAAAAGATAACTATGAAGCGGCGCTACTTCAAGCTCAAGCGGAACTTGCACAAGCGCAATCTCTCCTTATTGAAGAACAAGCATACGCCAAAGTAGCCGAGGATGAAGCTAAGCGCTTTCCTAGTAAAGAGCGTACCGCGCTATTTTTACGTGAACCCCAAGTATTGAGCGCACAAGCGTCGGTTAAATCGGCGCTTGCCAGTATTAAACGTGCAAAGCGTGATTTAGACAATTGCGAAGTAACCGCCCCGTACGATGCACTGATAGTTAGCCGTGATATAGGCACTGGGCAGTACATTAATATGGGGGCGCAAATTGCTGAGCTTAATAATATCGAATCCGCTGAGGTGATCGTCCCTATAGCTGGCTTTGATAGTGTATTTTTACCTGAACGCGTTAAAGGTATTACGGCAACCGTGACTAAAACGGGCATTCATGGCTTTAGCCGTGAAGCAAAAATAGACCGTGATTTAGGGGTTGTTGATAACGCCACACGTATGAGTAGTTTAGTCGTTCGTATTGAGGATCCGTATGGTTTAGCTAAGCCACGACCGGCAATTAAATTTGGCAGTTATGTACAGGTGAGCTTTGCAGGCGCATTGCTAGAAAATATTTATCGCTTACCGCAAGAGCTCGTTAATAATCAAACTGTGTGGATTGTTAATCAAGATCAGCAATTAGAGCCTCGTAAAGTAAAGGTTATCCGCGAAGAAGGGGAGTACTTTTACGTTAGCGATGGGTTAGAAGCTGATGATAAGCTTGTAACCACACTGCCAGAATACCCGCAAAAAGGCATGGCTGTTAAAGTTGTCGGTATGCAAGATAGTGCTAGAGTTGCGGCACCTGACAGTGCTGTAACTGAAAAATTATAAGGTAGGTAACGATATGAGTAACACCGAACTACCTAACCAAGATGCGACTAATAATAAACAAAGCGGCATAATTGCTTACTTTGCAAATAACTCTGTGGCCGCTAATTTGATGATGTTTTTTATCATCGTGATGGGGATTATTAGCTTTTTCACTATTCAGCGACAGATGTTTCCAAATATTGAAATTAATTATATTACTATTACTGCGAACTACCCAGGCGCTTCCCCACAAGAAATAGAAGAAAGTATTTTAATTAAGGTCGAAGAGTCTTTAAAAGATATTACCGAAATTGAAAAAGGAGTGTATCGCGCTTTTCGCAATCGCGGCAGTGCTCAACTTGAGATCAGCACTGACGCAGAACTTACTGATGTACTTGATAAAGTTAAACTTCGTGTTGACAGTATTGCGACTTTTCCTGCAGGAATGGAGCCCGTTACGATAAGTCAGATAGAGTTTCGCCAAGATGTTATAGGTATGACATTAGTCGCTGATTTACCACTAACTGAACTTAAGCATATAGCTAATCAAGTTGAAGATGAATTATTACAGCTTTCAAATGTATCGTTGGTAGTAAACGATGTTCCCCTTGATGAAATTGCCATTGAAATCGAACCTGATACCTTACGACAATACAACCTAACGTTGACTGATGTAGCTGATGCAGTACGTCGTTATTCGGCTAACTTTTCAGCAGGACAATTAAAAACAGACTCGGGAGTTATTTCTGTTCGGGTTGAGAACCAGCTTTATTCAGGTGAGGAATTTCGCCAAATTCCAGTTAAAATAGGTGAAAATGGCGCAAAAGTACTATTGCAAGATATCGCCGTAATTAAAGATCAGTTCACTGAGGGTGAACGCTATTTTAAATTTAACGGTGAAAATGCGGTTTATATGTCGGTTAAGGCAACGGAAGAGCAAAGTATTATTCCGGTTGCGGATTCAGTTAAGGCATTTATTGAGCAAAAAAATAAGCAGCTACCGCCAGGTGTCCGGTTAGAACCATTAATGGATATGACTTACTACCTTAACGCGCGCTTGGATATGATGGTAACTAACCTATTCCAAGGGGCTATTTTGGTTGCCATTATGTTATCCATATTCCTGCGCTTTAAACTTGCTTTATGGGTAATGATTGGTCTGCCTGTATGCTTTTTAGGCGCAATGATGATGATGCCGATGTTTGGAGTCACCATTAATATTCTATCACTGTTTGCCTTTATTATGGTACTGGGGATAGTGGTGGACGACGCCATTGTCATCGGCGAAAGTGCTTACACCGAAATAGAGAAAAAAGGCGGTGGTGTCGTCAATGTCGTTAATGGTGCTAAAAAAGTGGCTACTCCTGCTACCTTTGGCGTATTAACAACAATCGCGGTATTTGCCCCATTTACGTTTTCGGATGGCCCTGAAGGTGCTTTCTTCTACGGTATTGCTGTAGTCGTTATGCTGTGCTTAGTATTTAGCTTAATAGAATCGAAACTTATATTACCGGCACATATTGCGCATACGCACTTTGCACCAATTAAGGATAATAGTTGGCGAGCTCGTTTTAATAGGCATTTTTTCGGCTTTGTGAACGGCCCATATAAACGTTTTATAGTACGCTGCGTAGAGTGGCGTTGGGTCGTCATGTTTATATTTATAGCGCTATTAATTGTCACGTTTGGACTTATTTCATCTAACCAAGTGCGTACTGGTTTTATGCCAAAAATACCGCATGATTTTCCACAAATAAATTTAGAGATGAACGATAATGTCTCTGATCAGCAAACCATTGACGCTATTCGTGAAATAGAAGCCATGGTAATCGCTATTGATAAAGACACCGAACGTGAATATGGCCAAAAGCTAATCAGAGACGTACTAGTATTTAACCAAGAGCGTACTGAAGCGATGTTACTTGCGCCATTAGTTGAAGAAGACTTACGTCCTTATAATGCGTTTGAATTATCACGGCGCTGGCGTGAAGTAATGCCTGATATTGCAGGTGTAAAATCACTCACTATTTATGATGATGTTAATAGCGGCGGTGGTGGCGGTGGAGTCAGCAATGATGGCGAATTTGGTTACCTATTATTTGGCTCTGATATTGATACCTTAAATGATGCAGGTCGGCGTTTTATTCAGCTATTACAACAGCAAGAAGGCTTATTTGATATTAGCTCGACGATTGATCCTGCTAGCAAAGAAGTACAAATGAGCTTAAAGCCCGTTGCCTATGATTTAGGGCTAGATTTAGCTGCAATTGCTAATCAAGTTGGCGCAAGCTTTTATGGGGGCGAAGCGCAACGCGTTATTCGCGGCGGCGAAGAAGTACGAGTAATGGTACGTTACCCCAAATTGACTCGTGAAGCATTTTCGTCATTAAAACACGCTGTAATTACGACACCACAAGAGCAAGAAGTATTACTGGGTGATGTGGTTGAGTTGACTGAAAAAGCAGGCATTAGCTATGTTCGCCGCGAAGGTGGCTATCGTACAGTGTATGTATACGGCAACATCGATGAAGAAGTCATTGAACCAAATGAGGTCATTAAGCAAGTTAAAGAAAAGTTATTGCCACAGCTTAAAGAAGAATTTCCAAGCGTTAAATCAGAGCTAGGTGGTGCAATTGAAGAGCAACAAGCCCAGGCGAATGATCAAGTTATGTTTTTTGCTGCGGGCATGATTATGGTTTATATATTACTCGCTGTTCCGCTAAAAAGTTATGCACAACCATTAATTGTAATGTCGGTTATCCCATTTAGCTTAACGGGTGCTATTTGGGGGCATTTTTGGTTTGATTTAGATATAACCTTAATGTCTGGGTTTGGCTTAATTGCAGCAGCCGGGGTGGTGATAAACGACTCTTTAGTTATGACTGATTTTGTCAATCAAGCGCGCCGTGAGGGCGTAGCGATTAAAGATGCTGTTATTGAAGCGGGTTGTGCGCGCTTTAGGCCTATTTTATTAACCTCAATTACCACCTTTGCAGGTGTATTACCAATTATGTTTGAAACGAGTCTACAGGCTAAATTTGTTATCCCAATGGCGGTCGCGCTTGGTTTTGCGGTGATGTTTGCTACTTTGATTACACTGCTTTTAGTGCCGTGCTTATATATGATATTAACCGATGTGGGCGGAGTATTTAAAAAAGGTTTTGCAAAAGTTAAAGGCATATTCTCAGCTAAAAAGAACGCGCCAGCAAACAGCTAGTTTGTTGGAAAAAAGCGAATAATAGACTCGGTTAAAAAGCCAGTGCCATCGCACTGGCTTTTTTAAGTGTTAAGTATTGGTTTTTTATGGCGATTACATTCTTTTGTTTGATTTGTAATAATGGCCAAATTATACTTCAGCTAGTTTTGGCAAACTAGCTGAAAGGTTAGGACGCAAAGTTTCCGGTCTAAGGCTTTATGTAACAGTAAAGCTAAGATAACGGAGCCGCTGTACAACGAGTTTTTCTTCGTGTTGTATATCAATCGTCCTACTAATAAAGGTCTTTATTTTTACTTACTAAAAGTATTACAGCCTAAAACAGGCCATAGATCGTTGTAGACCTTGGCTTGGCAACAAGTTTTGCATTAACTGTTTCCCCCTAATGCTATTTTAGCATTGTTTTGGCCCACTCACTTGAGTGGGCTTTTTTCTGCGTATTTAAAATTATGATAAACTCAGTTAATCATAATTTTAAATTGGTTTATCTGTGGCTCAAACAAACTTATTGTCTTTACTTGAAAACTCCCCTGTTGCGCGAAAAAAACAGCACACATTATCAACACATCAGCAATCTCGGATAGATAACTACTATTGGATGCGTGACGATAATCGCCAAGACCAAGAGATACTAACGCACTTAAAAGCTGAAAATGATTATTGTGAAGCTCAACTCGCGGCTATTTCACCGCTAAAAGAACAAATTTTTACTGAGTTAAAAGGGCGTATCGTTAAAGACGATAATACCGTGCCAGTTAAAGACGGCCAATATTGGTACCACAGCGAAGTGCGCGGTGATGATGAATATGCGCGCCACTACCGCAGTACTAATATGCAGGCATCTGATAAAGCATTACTACTTGATGTAAATGCCCAAGCCGAAGGCTTTGAATTTTATGAGCTTGGCGATATAGCGGTTAGCCCTAATGAGCAACTGTTGGCTTATTCTGATGATACTGACGGCAGACGAATTTACACTGTAAAATTTAAGCATATTAATGATGATAAACAGCTTGCAGACGTGCTTGAAAACACGGAAGGCGAAGTGGTGTGGGGTAATGACAATAAAACTGTTTTTTATGTCAAAAAAGATGCTCAAACCTTATTGGGCTTTCAAGTGTATCGCCATATATTGGGCACTGAACAAGCAAAAGACGTATTAGTATATGAAGAGCACGATCGCAGCTTTTACATGGGGTTAGGTAAAAGTCGCGACGAAAGCTTAATTATTATTGATTTGGCTAGCACGCAAACTAACGACACTTGGGTGCTTGATGCTAATCAACCGTTAGGTAAATTTAAACAGTTAATAGCGCGCGAAGACGATCACGAATTTGATATTGATAAGCTGGGCGATACTTATTATATAGTGAGTAATTGGCAGGCCAAAAACTTTAAATTAATGACGGCAACAGCACAAACAATTCATAATAAAGCTCAGTGGCAAACCCATACTGAACACCGTGAAAATGTGCTACTTGAAGGAGTCGAGATATTTAACGACTACCTAGTACTTACCGAGCGCGAGCAAGGCCAAATTCGCTTTGTGGTGGTTAATAAAGATCAGCAACGTTTAGTACTTAAATTTGAAGATCCTTGCTATTACGCTGCTATTGCAGTTAACCCTGAGCCGAATGCCCGCTTTGCGCGGATTTACTACTCAAGCTTAACTACGCCAGGTTCACTATATGAGGTTGACTTAAGTAATGGCGCTAAGAAACTATTAAAACAGCAACAAGTATTGGGTGATTTTAACAGCCTAAATTACGCCTCAGAACGCATGTTTGTGACCGCCCGTGATGGCGAGGAAGTACCCGTATCACTTGTTTATCGTAAAGATTGCTTTAAAAAAGATGGCACCAATCCGCTATTACAATATGGCTATGGTGCGTACGGTATTACTATTGATCCGAGCTTTTCGGGCAGCTCCCTAAGCTTGCTCGACCGCGGCTTTGTATATGCAATAGCTCATGTCAGAGGCTCTGAAATGCTGGGTAGGCAATGGTATGAAAACGGCAAAATGCAGCATAAACAAAATAGCTTTAGTGACTTTATTGATGTTACAAAAGCATTAGTGAACCAAAACTACGTAGCAAAAGATAAGGTATTTGCATCTGGTGGCAGTGCGGGTGGCTTATTAATGGGCGCAGTGGTTAACCAAGCACCCGAGCTATATTTAGGGGTTGGCTGCCATGTGCCATTTTTGGATGTACTAACCACCATGCTTGATGAATCAATTCCGCTTACCACTAATGAATATGACGAGTGGGGGAATCCTAACGACGCTGAATATTATAATGTTATTTCTAACTATTCACCGTATGACAATATTAAAGCCCAAGCCTACCCTAATATTTTAGTGACTACCGGTTTACACGACTCGCAAGTGCAATACTGGGAGCCGATGAAGTGGGTGGCGAAAATGCGCGAATATAAAACGGACGATAATATTTTAGTGTTTAAAACGGATATGGATGCTGGCCACGGCGGCGCATCAGGAAGGTTCAAAAGCTTAGAAGAAAAAGCCCTCGAAATGGCATTTTTTATCGCATTATTGCAAAGCTAAGTTAGACATATAAAAACATCGCCATAATAATGTAGGCGATGTTTTTATTAATTTTAGTTTAATGTTGCAGTGTCAGGCCTGTGGCTTAATCTAGGTAAGCCTTTAGCATCCACACTAGCTTTTCTTGTTCTTTAATATAATCGCTCATTAATGCCGAAGTACCTTCATCGGCCGCCTCGCCAGCTTGCACTAAAATATCACGCTGCATTTGTATTAGTGTACTGTAGCCTGCTAGTAGGTTTTCAACAGCAGCCGTGCCATCACTGATATTTTTAGCTTCTTGTATTTCACTTGCTTTTAAGTATTCAGAAAATGCATGGATAGGTGCACCATCTAACGTTAAAATACGCTCAGCTACTTCATCTACTTTTTCAAGCAGTAGGTTATAAATCTCTTCAAACTTAACGTGCAACTCAAAAAAGTTACGACCTTTGATATTCCAATGGAAGCCGCGCGCATTCATATATTGAATTTGATAACTGCTTAATAAGGTATTGAGTGACTTTACGATATCTTCACTTTTAGCACTGTTAAGACCAATAGCGTTTACCTGTGACATATTTCTCTCCTTAAATAACCGTTAAGATGTTTACATTTAGTATTGTCTATTAATTCACTTTCGTAAAATGGTTAAAACAAATTAGGGTGATAGTTTTAATCAATCACCCTATATTAGATGGGGTCCGCTTTGTAAAAAACCACTATTAGAGGTGTAGGTAATAAAAAAATCATATAAAGTATGATCTAACGCAACATTAGCTACTCGTTTTGCATATGATTGTAGTCCTAAATTCGGATAATAAGTGCAATTTCTCAGATTAGATGGCCAGCTGTTATAATTCGGCCATTTTCTCGCCAAAGGAAATTGCTTTAATGAAATATAAACAGCTGACACAAGAAGAAAGATACCAGATTTACGCGTTAATAAAAGCAGGAAATAACCAAAAGCAGATAGCTGAAGAACTAACTCGTTCACCGTCATCTATTTCTAGAGAGCTAAAACGCAATAAAGGACTTAAAGGCTATCGGCCTAACCAAGCCAATAACTTTGCTGAACAAAGACGTAAGTCATCTTTCAAAGCAAGTAAGTTAACAGAGGACGTCACTCACTGGATTAATAAATTGTTGCATGACGGACTTTCCCCTGAGCAAGTGGCAGGCCGCTTAGCTTTAGAGAAACAGGTCGTTTTACATCATGAAACAATTTATCAATATATTTACAGAGACAAGGCTCGTGGTGGCAAGCTACATAAGACACTCACTCGTGCATGTAAAAAGTATAAAAAACGCTATGGAAGCTATGATAAACGTGGACAGATAGTTAATCGAGTCAGCATTGATGAACGCCCAAGTATTGTGGATTCAAAGTCTAGGATTGGTGATTGGGAGGGCGATACAGTGATAGGTAAAGGGCGTAAAAATGCGCTTGTCACAATGGTTGAACGTAAAACGTTATATACAGTCGTTCACAGAATTGAAAGCAAGCATGCGAAAATAACAGCCGATGCGCTGATCACGTGTATGACACCATATAAAGGTAAGGTTATTACCGTGACGTTAGATAATGGAAAAGAGTTTGCTCACCATGAGCATGTTGCACAAAAATTAGAAGCTGATGTGTATTTCGCTCATCCCTATTCATCATGGGAGCGGGGCATAAATGAGAATACCAACGGCTTACTTAGACGCTTCTTCCCCAAGGGAACTGACTTTATGGCGCTAAGTGAAGCAGAGATACAGGCGGCAGTTGATAAGCTCAACCATCGGCCAAGAAAAACAAGAGGGTATAAAACCCCTCATGAATTATTTACGGGGCAATCAGAAGTTCTGGTGGCTGCATAATGATTGCACTTAATACTTGAATTCAAGAGTTATTACGGTGTGGATCGTAGTAAGTTAAGGCGGTGACTACTTTTTAAGTAGTAATTCAGTAATGTAATTCATTACTTGTCGTGAATAAATCATACTGGTGTGGCTTAAGTGAAATACCTTGTGTTCAGCCATACCATTAATTTTTGTTTCGTTAAGGAGTACCGTACCATCTGATTGACTGCCTTTGGCGATTAAAGGCATAAGGCCAATAGGTAAGTCGCCCGCAATACTGTATAACTTAGCGTTAAAAGGCCAGTCACCATTTTCGGAAAGTAAAAAATCGACACTATTTTTTAAAAATACATCAAAGCCTTTTTGCTGCATTTTTTGCGCAATATGGCTGCCTTTATGTGGTGTACCTAAAGTAATTACTTTTTCAACATTTTGGCTTTGGAGTGAGCCTTCAGCAAGGTATGCTCGCGCCACAAGCCCTCCCATTGAATGGCACACAAGGGCAGTGCTTTTATTATCTATAAAAGTATCAAGCTGTTCAAAAATAGCTGCGCGATCAGGATACAGTGTACTATAAGTAAGATTGAGGATATTCATCCCAGACTTTTCGAGTTGTGAACATAAAGGGCGCATTACAAAGCCCGACATATACAAACCATGTAATACCACAACTTGTTTAACAGTCATATACCCTCTTAATTTAGTGAATCTAGCATTACATTAATTGTACAGGTTTTATTTCAATATTAGCTGAATCAGAGCTTACCCATACATCACCATCCTGGATAGTAATAGTTAGTGATATATTACGGTCAACTAACTCTGCTAGTGATTGTGTTGCAGCAAAGTCTAAACTAAAAATGCTCAAATTTTTAAAGTCGTGCAGTTTTTGTTGATATTTTTTCCACCAAACTGCCTGGTTATTTTCACCATAAGTATACAGCACTACATTTTTAGATTTATTACAGGCTTTTTTAACGCGTTTTTCATCAGGTAAACCTAGCTCAACCCATAGTTCTATTTCATTGCTATAATTTTTATGCCAAATTTCAGGCTCATCGTCAGCAGATAAGCCTTTAGTAAACTCAAGCCCTTCACACACATTTAGTGCATAAGCAAGTAAACGTACCATTAAGCGTTGTGCGTTTTCAGATGAATGCTGCGCCAACGTTAAATTAAAGTCTTGGTAAAGGTGGCGGTCCATATCGCTTAGCGATAATTGCGCTTTGATGATAGTAGATTTAAGAGCCATAGCGACCTACTTGAAAAAAATTTGCGTCAGTATAGCGCAATTTTCTTTGCAGATTATGCTTTTAAATAGATAACTATAGTAAGAAGGAAAAGGGATGAAATAAAGAAAGCTTAATCGTATTTATAGCTCGTGACTGAGCATATTAAGCTTTTATACAAATAGGCGCGTGTTAATGCATATAATCTGCATCAACACACGCTGCACTTTTAACGTTAATTATTCGCTATCACGTGACATACTTAGTATGCGGTCACGTAATTGCTCATCTTGTTGCGCTTGTTGTGCAATAACGCTGTATTCTTCAACACTTAAACCGGATTTTTTTACCGCTTCAAGCATTTCACTTTGTGCTTGTTGCTGAATTTCCTGCGCTTTCTCGGTATCTTCAACGCCCTGAAATTTAGCTTCGTACTTGCTATTTATTTGACTGATTGAGTCCATAGCCATACTGAATTTTAATAATTTAGCGTCACTCATCTCAACCGATTGCTGTTGCATTTGTTGTGGCGCACCTGAGTTGGCATTGGCCATACCTGCAGCAGTAGATAAAGATAATGCGGCGATACATAGTGCAATAGTGTTCTTTTTCATAGATGTTACTCCTTTTAGTTGAGTTCATTAATAGGGTGCGAAGAGTGTGCCAACTTGTATGTTTTAGTTAAGCTGTTGATTTTAATGTTTTTGTTGTTTGCTTTATATAGTGTAACTTTATTGCAGTAAGGTTGTTGTGTATACTATTGACACACATTAGGAGGGGTTGTGACAAATTTAACCAGTTTTCGCCATTTGCATCGTGGTAGCTTGCAACGTAGCTTATTGTTTTTTGTTGTATTACCTATGTTATTACTAGCCGGGTTAGCCATTCGTTTTGGCTTGACGTTCACCAATGAGTTAGTCACAACGAGTATGCGTACAGATTTAGAGCTAATAGGGCGTGCCATACGTATACCTATTAGCGACGCGTTATTAAATCAAGATACAGATGCTATCAATGCGCATTTGGAGTCGGTATTTACTATTGGTCGAGTATATGGTGCTTCGATTTACGACGTTGATGGTCGATTAGTGGCTGCCACTGGAGTGATTGAGCGTGATTTAACCGATAGTCAACTCGCCTCAGAAGTCGTGAGTACCGGCCAGCAGCAGGATGGTTATCGCTCAGTATCAGGACAATCCTTATTTTCTCATTTTTTACCAATTATTAATCGAAGTGGTCAAATTCACGGCTTATTACAAATTAGCCGTAAGGCTAGTGACTTTGAAAAATCACTGGCAAAATTGTCTACTTTAGCTTGGCTAAGTTGGCTGGCTTTGGCGTTACTCAGTTTATTAATAATGTGGCGTGGCCATAAACGAGTGATTGGCCATCCAATTAATGAACTAGTCACCAGTATGCGCCGTGTTGCCAGCGGCGATAGACGTTACCGGGCGCCACCACAGGGACCTATTGAGCTACAAGAGGTAGCTAAAGGGTTGAATCATATGCTTGATGAAATCAATACCACAGAACGGCAACTTAAAGAGCAAGAAACTATGGCTGCAATTGGCCAGGTGGTCAGTGGTGTGGCCCATGAATTAGGTGCCCCATTGAGTGTCATTGATGGTCGTGCACAACGGTTATTGCGCCAGCATCCAGATGCCGATAGTCAACGGCAATTAAAGGCTATTCGTGGGCAAGTTTTACGCCTTAATCACATGGTAAAGCAACTACAAGCATTCGCACATACGCCCATAGCAAGTTGGCAGCGTATTGCTTTATTATCACTGCTGCAGCAAGCTATTCAAAGTATTAGTTATGAGTTACAAGATGAAGAAAAACTACCCGAAATACAACTTCCTTGCCCTGAAATTATTCTCCATGTAGATATACCTAGACTGGAACTAGCGATTGTTAACGTGTTAAGAAATGCGAGTCAAGCCGCCACAAGCCAAGTTGTGATTATATCGGAAAAACAACAAAATGAACTCTATATTCGTATTCAAGATGATGGCACTGGTTTAACAAAAGGCCTTACTAGTGAGCAAATGATGAACCCTTTCGTATCAACTAAACCACAGGGTAAAGGCACGGGCCTGGGGCTGGCTATTGTCCAGCAAATAATGCAGGAGCATCATGGGACGGTTAACTTAAAAAATAACCCCGCTGGTGGCTGCGAAGTAACCTTAACTTTACCTCTTACTGAGCAGGATATTCATCAATGAGCAGCTTTTCACCTTACCGAGTAGCTATAGTGGAAGATGATCCCGATTTACTCGAATTATTACAAGAAGAGCTAGTCAGCCAAGGTTATAAAGTGACAGCATATGGTTGTGCCGAAGATTTCCTTGGTAGTCTTGAAGAGCTGATGTTTGATCTAGTTATCAGCGATATACGACTTCCAGGTATTGATGGTATGCAGTTGTTGCAGCGCTTAAAGCAGCAAGCAGAGCCACCCGCATTACTGCTCATTACTGCTTTTGGTACTGTTCGCCAAGCGGTTAACGCCTTAAAACTGGGGGCCGATGACTTTTTGACAAAACCGCTTGATTTAGAACATTTGGCTTTGTCGGTGCAGCGTTTATTAGCGCATAAAGCGTTGCGTACAGAAGTACAACAACTTAGGCAGCGTCAAGAAGATGGTCCAGCTGGTTTGGTTGGTAAAAGTCGGGCTATGCGCCGCTTGTATCAACAAATAACACAAGTTGCGACTGCGCAGGGGGCGGTACTTATTTTAGGAGAAAGTGGTACAGGGAAAGAGCTAGTTGCACGGGCAATACATCAGCAAAGTCCTCGCAGCGAGCAACCTTTCATTGCTGTTAACTGTGCAGGGATCCCTGCCGAACTAATGGAAAGTGAGTTTTTTGGTCACGCAGCAGGTGCCTTTACCGGTGCACGTCAGCAACGTTCTGGATTATTTAAAGAAGCCGATGGTGGTACATTATTACTTGATGAAATTGCAGAAATGCCATTACTATTACAGGCTAAATTATTACGTGTACTGCAAGAGGGCACTATTCGCCCTGTGGGGAGCGATCAGGAGTTGCGAATAGATGTGCGCATTCTTGCTTCGACACATCAAAATTTAGAGTTGGGTGTTGTTGCAGGCACTTTTCGTGAAGATTTATTTTACCGCCTAGAAACCTTCAATTTATCGGTGCCGCCACTACGTGATCGAGGTGATGATTTAGAATCACTAGCGATGTTTTATTTACAGCAATTACAGCAAAAGCAGCCACGTGATGTACAGGGGTTAAGTCAAGATGGTCTGGATTGTTTATATCGTTACCCGTTCCCAGGTAATGTTCGAGAGTTGCAAAATGCGCTAGAGCGAGCTTACACCTTTGCCACTGGTCGAAATATTGAACCAGTAGACTTGCCTGCACGAATTCATAGTTATCAACCTGAGATAAGTGTAAGTGATCAGCAGATAACCACTCGCTGGCCAACCTTACAGCAGTTACAGCAAAGTTATGTACAGCAAGTGTTGCAGCATACCCAAGGTAACAAGCAGCAAGCCTCTCAGTTACTCGGGGTCACTCGGCGCACCTTATATCGTTGGTTAGAGCAAGCAGAGCCTGAAAGCCGCAGTGACGAATAATTTGGCTTCTACTATTTTTCGGGGGGATTACCGGGGGGAATTCGTATTTTATAGGGCTCATATAAATGCAAGTGCGATGTTTAATGCGCAATGAGCAATGAGAGTGTAGTTAACTGGATAGCCGGTAGCTATCTTTCGTTTGAGGCTTAAATAACATTAATTAAAATCGAATCTTCATGATCAGACTTATTTATACGAGAATTTAAGCCCTATTCTGTAGTAAACTTACCAGCATAAACGAAAAGTACAAAAGCATAGTTTTACTTTTAGTACCCCATATTTTACCACATGGCCTACGGCCTGAAATTAAAGGTCATATAAATCAAATGAGTAGAGCAGGAATGCAGTGGTTCCCTGGGCACATGAACAAAGCCCGTAACGAAATTAAAGAAATAATGCCGCAAATGGATGTGATCATCGAAGTGCTAGATGCGCGCATTCCTTACAGTAGTGAAAACCCGATGGTGGCGACTTTACGTGAAGGTAAGCCTGTCATTAAAATTTTGAACAAAGCTGATTTAGCCGATCCGAAAATGACGCAAACGTGGAAAGACTATTTTGAGCAAGAAAATGCTGTTAAAGCTATTGCGTTTGGTAATGATAAGGCCGCTGAAGTTCACCGGATTAATGAGCTTTGTAAAAAATTAGTACCGCATAAAGTCGGCGCTGATAAGCAAATAAAAGCGATGATCATGGGGATTCCTAACGTGGGTAAATCTACGTTAATTAATGTATTAGCTGGACGCATTGTAGCAAAAACAGGCAACGAGCCTGCGGTCACTAAAGCGCAGCAACGTATTAAGCTTGAAGATGGCATTATGCTTTACGATACACCGGGTATGCTGTGGCCTAAAGTAGAAAACGAAAATTCGGGTTATCGTCTTGGTGCTACGGGGGCAATACGTGATACGGCGCTTGATTATGAAGAAGTGGCAAGCTACGCCGCTGAGTATTTATTACATGCTTACCCAGAGCTTTTAAAAGTACGTTATAAATTCGATGATCTACCTGAAAGTGATTGGGAGTTTGTTGAAATGGCGGGTAAAAAGCGCGGCTGTATTCGTAGCGGTAATCAAATTGATACCTATAAAATGTCAGAAATTCTTATCAATGAATTACGTGATGGTATTATTGGCCGTATCACCATGGAAACGCCTGCTATGCGTGAGGAAGAAGAAGTAATGGTTGCAGGCCTTCGCGCTGCTGCTGAAGCTAAAAAAGCAGCTAAAGAAGAAGAGAAAAAACAACGCCGAGCGCGAGCGCGAAAAAACCGCCGCTAATTTTTAGTTAGGCTCAGGTTATTTAAAGTAATTGAGCTAGTTTAATTATAAGCATAAAAAAAGCCCGTAAGGGCTTTTTTAGTTTCATATCTACCGTCACCGATATGAGCAATGTAGCAAGTAAAATAGTAGGGCGGCTACCCGTTATCAACATCAAGGGGCGTTGTGATTAATAACAGGTAACCATCGCTTTAACGTGGGCTACACGTTGTTTCAGGGTCGAGAAACAAATTCAGTTTATTCCATAACAAGCCGCTGTGCTTTATCGTCTTGTTGATATTGATTATCAGTTAGATTTAGTTTTGTGTCAACACTAAATACAAATAATTCCTATTTATTTTAAAGCTGTTTATATAGATATATGGAAAACAATTAGTTAGCACTTAATGTTGGGCTGTAATTTTTATTAGAGTGCCTATGCTGAGGTTTAATAATAATTAAAAGGAAGCCGTTATGTTTTTTATTTGGTTAATAAGCCTTTGGCAAGTGTGTATTTAAGCGTTTTATTTGCTGTAGCAAGTTGGGCAGATAAGCGTAAATCATTACTTTTAAATACTTAATTTATGGTCTTTCGCTAGGTGTTTACTGTACTTTTTAGGTTGCTAATAATGGTTGGTGGCTCGCATCTACTTAAATAGACACTGCTTTGTATTTGGCTGGCAAGTTTACTGTCGTATCGCACATGTTTTTCGTCAGCACGATTTTAGTTACGCCGACAATGTCCGACAGGCGCTAACGAAGTAACTCAATCGATGGTCGATATCTTATTCAAACTCCAGTAAAAATTCACTGGAATGCTTATCAAAAGAGGGATTAGTTAACCTTAGAAAAATATTTGATGCTTTTAATGAGTATCAAAAAAACCTATTTACACAGGAAATGGGCTGCTTAGGGCCGTGAGTTGTTTTACAGCAATACATTCTTAGGTGAGTTAGTTGGTTTTCATTTCGTAATAATTACCTTATAAATAAAGCTTATACGCTTTAAAGTGATGCTTTGTAATAGCTGTAACAAATATTTTATAGAATTGATTGCATTTTAAGCGACTTCTATGGTGATGTTCGTTGTAAGTGGTGTTATACTCCCGCCGAATAATTTTTCGACTTTATTAAGAGTAAAATAATGGCAGATTTATCGAAGTACAGAAACATTGGTATTTTCGCGCACGTTGATGCGGGTAAAACCACTACCACTGAGCGTATCCTAAAGCTAACAGGTACTATCCATAAAAGTGGTGAAACTCATGATGGTGAGTCTACTACAGATTTCATGGATCAAGAAGCTGAGCGCGGTATTACTATCCAGTCAGCGGCAGTGAGCTGTTTCTGGAAAGATCACCGCTTTAACGTTATCGATACTCCTGGGCACGTTGACTTCACCGTTGAAGTTTACCGTTCACTTAAAGTATTAGATGGCGGCATCGGTGTATTCTGTGGTTCTGGTGGTGTTGAGCCGCAATCAGAAACTAACTGGCGTTATGCGAACGAATCAGGCGTTGCACGTGTTATTTTCGTAAATAAATTAGACCGTATGGGTGCTGATTTTTACCGTGTAACTGAGCAAGTACAAAAAGTACTTGGTGCAACTCCACTTGTGATGACGTTACCTATCGGTATCGAAGATGAATTCGTAGGTGTTGTAGATGTTTTAACTAAACAAGCATACGTTTGGGATGAAACAGGTCTTCCTGAAAACTACGAAGTACAAGACGTTCCAGCAGACATGGTAGACAAAGTAAATGAATACCATGAAATGCTTGTTGAAACTGCTGTAGAGCAAGACGACGACTTAATGGAAGCGTACATGGAAGGTGAAGAGCCTTCACTAGAAGATATCAAGCGTTGTATCCGTAAAGGTACTCGTGATCTTGCGTTCTTCCCTACGTACTGTGGTTCAGCTTTTAAAAACAAAGGTATGCAACTAATCCTTGATGCTGTTATTGATTACTTACCGGCTCCTACAGAAGTTGATCCTCAACCTCTTATGGATGAAGAAGGTAATGAAAATGGCGAGTTTGCAGTAGTATCTACTGACGAACCATTCAAAGCGTTAGCATTCAAAATCATGGATGACCGTTTTGGTGCATTAACGTTCGTACGTATCTACTCTGGTAAGCTTAACAAGGGTGACACCATCCTTAACGCATTTACGGGTAAAACTGAGCGTGTTGGCCGTATGGTTGAGATGCAAGCAGACGAACGTAAAGAGCTTACTTCAGCTCAAGCGGGCGACATCATCGCTATCGTTGGTATGAAGAATGTGCAAACTGGTCATACTCTTTGTGATCCTAAAAACAAAGTAACCCTAGAGCCTATGGTTTTCCCAACGCCAGTAATCTCGATTGCAGTACAGCCTAAAGATAAAGGCGGTACTGAGAAAATGGGTATTGCTATCGGTAAAATGGTTGCTGAAGATCCATCTTTCCAAGTTGAGACTGATGAAGATTCAGGCGAAACTATCCTTAAAGGCATGGGTGAGCTTCACTTAGATATCAAAGTAGATATCCTTAAGCGTACTTACGGTGTAGACCTTGTTGTTGGTCAACCACAGGTTGCTTACCGTGAAACGATCACTCGTGAAATCGAAGATAGCTACACGCATAAGAAACAATCTGGTGGTTCTGGTCAGTTCGGTAAAATCGATTACCGTATTAAGCCTGGCGAAATTGCTTCAGGCTTCACGTTTAAATCATCAGTTGTTGGTGGTAACGTACCTAAAGAGTTCTGGCCTGCAGTTGAGAAAGGCTTTAAGTCAATGATGAGCGAAGGTGTTCTTGCTGGCTTCCCAGTACTTGACGTTGAAATTGAGCTTTTTGATGGTGGCTTCCACGCAGTGGATTCATCAGCAATCGCATTCGAAATCGCAGCTAGAGGCGCTTTCCGTCAATCTATCCCGAAAGCGGGCGCACAACTTCTTGAGCCAGTCATGAAGGTTGACGTGTTCACGCCGGAAGATCACGTAGGTGACGTAATCGGTGACCTTAACCGTCGTCGTGGTATGATGAAAGACCAAGAAGCTGGTCTAACGGGCGTTCGCATTAAAGCTGACGTACCATTATCAGAAATGTTCGGTTATATCGGTACTCTACGTACAATGACATCAGGTCGTGGTCAGTTCTCTATGGAGTTCTCACACTACGCACCATGTCCACAAAACGTGGCAGAAACTGTAATCGCTGCAGAAAAAGAGAAAAAAGCAGCTAAGTAATTAGCTCTTTTACTCCGAAAAAAACCCGCACTAGTTGCGGGTTTTTTAATGTCTTTCATTTATATTTGTTTACTGTATTTAACCTAGCTATGTTTTCTTTAGATAAAGCTTACAGTTAATATTAAATAACTGCCTTTTCACTATTATGTGATAACTATAAATAAAAATTACTACAACATTCTAGGGCGTGTTGATCTTTGTGGTATGAAAAACAAACAGCATGAAGATAAGGTATAATTGAATTCGCCAGAAAACTTTACACCGAACCTACATGCCAAGATTAATGTTAACAGACGGGACATGGAATGTCTTATCAAAAGTAATGTACTTAAGTGGTCGAATTTATAATAAGCCCAACCATAGAAAAACGCTCGAAGGCATACTGTATAAGATGCGCACAGGTATTCCATGGCGAGATTTACCTTCTGATTTTGGCCGTTGGAGTGCTATCTACAGACGGTTTAATTTATGGTCCAAAAAAGGGATTTTGAATGAACTGTTTCGCGCATTATCTCGTGATGCGGACATGGATTGGGTCTTCATTGATGGCAGTATTGTCAGGGCTCATCAACATAGTTGCGGTGCAAGAACTGCTGACAATGAATCAATTGGAAAGAGCCGAGGTGGAAATTCTACGAAAATTCATCTTGCAGTCGATAGCGGAGGGTTGCCTGTTTATTATGAATTATCCTGTGGGAATACGCATGATATCGTCCATGCAGAGTCACTCGTAGCTAATTGCCCAACAAGTAATATGGTTGTCGCAGATAAAGGCTACGACAGTGAAAAACTGAGAGCGTTTGTTCGTGATAATAACGCTACACCCGTTATTCCACGTAAGGGCAACAGTTTAGTAGGCAATGAAGATATTGACTGGTGCATGTACAAATATCGGCACTTGGTTGAGAATGCATTTGGCCGTATTAAGCAATATAGAGGGATAGCCACGCGGTATGAAAAGCTTGAACGAAATTATCATTCAATGCTCGCTTTAGCATTTACTATGATGTGGCTACCAATGTGGGCTGATTGATATATGTACTACAAAGATCAACAGCCCCTAGTCAATATTTTTTTGTTATGCTTTTTTACGGCGTAACAGTGTTAACGGTAATGCTAATAAAGTTAACCAAAACAATGAGCCAGAATCTCCATTACTTGGTTCATCACTATGAATATTAATATAGATAAGTTGCGCGTTTGATAGGTTACCAGCACTGTCTTTAGCTTGTACCATTAATGTTATTTTCCTTTCAAGTTCAAAATCTAAATCGTCTGCAACGATTAATCGTCCTTGTTCATCAATAGTTATTGCATTGTGGCCAGATACTATAAAGCCCACAACAGGTGTGTACTGTGCATCAGCATCAGAAAATCTTAATTGGCCAATGACTGTACCTATTGGACTATTTTCGCTGATGTTAAAGTTCTGCTCAGGATCTAGCTCCGGAGCTTGTGGCTCAGGAATAGGTTCAGCAGCGGGTGTAGATTGAATATCAATAATTACGGGATCATGATCCGAAGCACGATATGCGTTATCTGCGTACAAGCTAGCAACTTGTGAATCAGATTGAAACTCCACATTGTAATCAAGACTAATAGGCTCGTCGGCATTGATATGCCAATATTTTGCGGCAACTACTTTAGCAAGTAAGCTCTCGCTTGCTACAGCATGATCAAGGCTACCAATACGTCCTGAGAAGCTATACGAGTATCCTTTAGTATCGCCATCTAGCTCAGCAACTACGTTTTTATAGCCTTTATCAGCAAATGCGCGAATTGGATCTTCCATAGCATAAGCATTCATATCACCGACTAAAATAATGTCATCATCTTCAATACCAGTAGGCTTGTTATCTAACCAGTCTGCGAATGCATTAGCTCCTACAACTCGAATTTCATTCCAACATGCTTGACCATCACCTAAATCAGCATTGTTACCGTCTGCGCTACCACAACTTCCTTTTGACTTTAGATGCGCTACAGCAACAGTAAATACTTCTTCAGAATCAATTGATTTGAAACTTTGTGCGATAGGAGCTCGATTACTATAGTCAAATGGGTATTGGGTTGTGATTGCAGCCGTGCCGTATTGCACTACTTTATTAGCACGGTAAATGAGTGCAGTTGTTATTTCATCAGTGCCAATTTTATCTACATTGAAATCAACAAATGCGTATTCATTATGACTATCTTCATTATTTAACGCATTAACTAGGCTCGCAATAGCGCTATTTGCACCAAAGCCATCATTTTCGATTTCCATTAAACCGATCACATCAGCGTCTATTGCTACAATAGCACTAACAATCTTGGCTTCTTGACGAATAAGCTCTGCTTCACTGCTTGCACCACGGCTGGTTGGAAATCCTGCACCTTGGCCATCGCCGTTAAAGTAGTTAAGTACATTAAAGCTTGCGATACGAAGGTCAGCATCAGTATGTAGCTCTGGAGCCTCGGTACGTGGGTTAGTGGCGACAAAGCTCGGTTGTAGTGTTGGGTGAATACGGTAGCGATCAAAGCTGTATCCCATAACACCCGTAATGGCATTTACTGTATCACCAAGGCGCAGAGTGTTATATGCATCTAAACCTGCGTTAGGGTATGAAACTGGATCAAGGTTTTGCTTTGTTGAGCCATCATCGAGTAAAATTTGCTTTTTGAGATTTTCGGCTTCAATAGTATTAGCTGCATCACCAGGCAGAGCAATTTGAGTACCTTGGTATAGGCGCTCAGTTGCAAGACCTACTTCCCCGTAACGGCCTAAACCATAGTTGTTCGTTACCATTAATGGTTGCTCTAGACTAACAAGCATGCCTTCATAGGCTTCTAAATCAGCTACATCTGTAACAGGTAATGCTATTTTAGTTGCTGTAGTTGTTAGGCTTGTAGCGCATACTTCCACTTGGCTAACATCACCAATTTGTGTGGCGTTAAAGTACTCAGCGACACTTCCTTTAACGCGTATGTGGTCACCAATATCGACAGCTGTATCAGCAAAGTAAACAAACACTCCTTCAGACGTTAAAGGGTTTGTATCTATGTCAGCATCTAGCGATGTAATAAAGAAACCACCTAATTGTTCAGTGCCTTGAAAATCAGCAGTTACAATGCCTTCAAGCTCAACTTCAGTATTTAATAATGTGCTATCACCACCTTCACCTTGAATTACATTGATCAGGGTTTTAGTTGTGCCACACTCTAGAGGTGCAACTGGCTCGGGTTCCGGTGTTGGTTCTGTTTCTTCATCATAAAGGCCAATATTTGAAAAGTCATCTTGATCAAATTGCTCCCATTCTTCACTTGGGTTGAAAGTATCTGTAGCAGTACTTCGTCCAGCTGTAATATCAGCTTTGCGACGTAGTGTTTTATTCACTGTTGATACGCCACCTTCAGACCATGATGAGCCAGGATCAAAGCCGAGCTGTCCAAAACTATCGACAATAATGCCATCCTTAGTAAGTACGAGTGCGTCGTTACCATTGAAGTAAGTTACAGTTGATTCAATACTCGCTTTCCCTTTGAGTTCGTCTCCAGAGCCTGCATTTACAATAACAAAAGTGCCATCAGCAGCTAAGCTACCTGTTAAATCAAGGGTATTATTTGGACTTGCTAGATCGGGATTTCCGTTTGAATAAAGAGACAGGTTATAACCATCAAGTGAAAGCTCGCCACTCGACGTATTGTAAAGTTCGATTGCTTTATTATTAGAACTACCTCACGGCTAGCGCATTTTAATCCCAGACTCTAGCAGGGTTGAGCGGTAATCATCGTCTAGCCCTGCCATTTTCTTTTTCCTCGCCATACTTGCTGACTTAGATGCATCTTGTTTAAAAAGCGCCATGGCTATCTTTCGCATTACATTAAACATTAATGGCCCTTGAAGTTTGCGTATTCTCGATTCATCTTCTCTGAAGTTCATATCAAGCATCCAATGCATGCTTTCAACCTGCCAGTGACTGCGTACTGCATTGAGTGCTTGCGCTGCATTTAAGTCTAATGAACTTATATACCAGCGTGTTTCAGTGGTATCCGACCCTGCCGACTTATCATGAACTTCAGCCCTGACCTTAATAATACTCGTTAAGCCAGGCCAACGATAATCCTTGCCTAGCCAGCTTTTATCTATAAGTAACTGCTGGCATGTACGTGTTTCAACACGCCCATGTCCTGAGCTTATTTCGGTATGTTCATCACAATTATGCTTAGTTAACCTTTCACGCTCGCACTTGTGCCACCACGCTTCTAGTTCCTTTTGCATGCCTGAATGATTACCTTTAAGTGCAAGAATATAATCTGCTTTTTGTTGGATGATTTGTTTTGCTATTTCTTGTTGGCATCCCATCGCATCTAACGTAATGATACTGTTTTCAATATCGAGCAGGGTGAGTAATTCTGGTATTGCGGTGATTTCATTTGTTTTATTATCAACAGCCGTCTGCCCAAGCACTAACTGGTGTTGGCAACTCCATGCACTGACCGTGTGTAAGGCACTTTTTCTGTCTTTTGTGGTAAATGAACGCCGTGCGGTTTTGCCATCGATAGCGATGATATCTGCACCTGTAGTTTCAATCAGTGATGATATCCAAGATTGAAATGCCCTTTCTATTTCATTTGCTTTTAACCGACACATGACGCGAGCAATCGTGTCATGTTTTGGAATTCCTGCGTTGAACGTGCCGTATTTTTTTAACCAATCAAGCTTTAGGTGCCCAAAGTCTTCAATATCTTCCCATCCTTCTGCACCAGAGAGTACAGCGCTAATAGCAAGGAGAAGAATATCGATAAGTTCATGCTTTTTACAACGTTCAATGCGAGGATCTGTAATTGAATTAAAATGTTTCAGAAAAGTAGTGCTCATATTTATGCGACCAAGTAATTATTATGCCTTGATCTGATCACTACTTGCTCTATAAGTTCAATTTATAATGATCTTGCCGTGAGAACTACCTTCAATATACTCTGAAATAATGAGGTTAGCTGAGGCTGGTGTACTGAGACTTGCTAATACAAGTGCCAATGGCGTTATTTTTGTTTTCAACATTATTATTTTTTCCCGTGTTTTTTTGTTTCCCCAAATGGGATTATTAGTGTAGGGAAAAATGATTACAAATAGAATACAAAACATTAACAATGGTGAGGTTATAAATATAAAAAAGGGCTATATAGCCCTTTTTTATTTGCAAAATGCTTTTATCACTTACTTAAGTAGCGAGCAGCCTGCTTTGCAAAGTAAGTTAAAATACCGTCTGCACCTGCACGCTTAAATGCTAATAAAGATTCCATAATAGTCGCTTCCTCACTTAGCCAGCCGTTATCAATAGCGGCTTTATGCATCGCGTATTCGCCACTGACTTGGTAAGCAAAGGTTGGTACACCAAAGTCATCTTTAACGCGACGTACAATATCTAAATAAGGCATACCTGGCTTAACCATTACCATATCGGCGCCTTCTTGAAGATCGAGTGCGACTTCACGAATTGCTTCATCAGAGTTGGCAGGATCCATCTGGTAGGTCTTTTTATCGGCCCCTTTTAAGTTACCAGCAGAACCGATAGCGTCTCTGAATGGGCCATAATAGCTAGATGCATATTTAGCTGAATACGCCATAATGCGGGTATGAATAAAGCCGTCAGCTTCGAGAGCTTCGCGAATTGCGTAAATACGGCCATCCATCATATCTGATGGAGCAACAACATCTGCGCCAGCCTGGGCATGAGATAGTGCTTGTTTAACTAAGATTTCAGTGGTTACATCGTTTATAACATAGCCATTATCATCGATAATGCCGTCTTGGCCGTGTGTAGTAAATGGATCAAGAGCTCCATCAGTAATAACACCAAGTTCAGGAAACGCTTCTTTAAGTGCACGCACGGTACGTTGTACTAAACCATTATCATTGTAAGCTTCTTCAGCAAGTAATGACTTTTTGTCTGATGGTGTTACAGGGAAAAGTGCTACCGCAGGCACACCTAAATCTACTAGTTCTCTAGCTTCTTCAAGCAATAAATCAATAGATAAACGCTCAATGCCAGGCATTGAGTCGATAGTTTCTCGGCGGTTTTTACCTTCGAGTACAAATACCGGAAATATTAAGTCGTTCACAGTTAGCTGATTTTCTGCCATTAAGCGGCGCGAAAAGTTATCGCGGCGCATTCTGCGCATACGAGTATAAGGGAAAAGATCGAGACCTGATTGGGCCATTATTGTGCTCCTAGTCTAAAATTGGAAAATTAACTACGCGATTTTGGGCACTTTTCTTGGCTGGATAAAGCGCTTTACCTGCATAATTAGTGAATAATTCTGGGTTATTAATATCGTTGGCAATGGCGCTATAACCCCCTGCACTTATTGTAAAACTGATACTGCTATTAGTAGCGGTTATATTCATTTTGGTAACTGATTGGCAAATAGTCTTGGCGATTTCTATCGCACTATCTAGCGCAGTGTTAGGAAGTAATGCCACAAGCCCTGGTTTTACGGTATCGTTGAATTTTAAATCCGTAGCATGGATAAAGTGCTCATCTGCGGTAACAGTGTTGGCAATCCCCGAAAGAGACAAAGTCAGCAGTACTGTGGCAATAGCTCCCCAAAATGCCTTCATTTAGTTAGTCTTATTGACAAATAACTGTTGAAAGTTAGCTGTAGTTTGTTTTGCAACGTCATCAAAGCTAAGTTTTTTGAGCGTAGCGATTGTGTCGCAAACATAGGCTAAATAACTCGGCTCGTTTCGACGTGATTTAGGCTTTGGTGAGATAGTACGAGGGATTAAAAAAGGCGCGTCTGTCTCAATTAATAATCGCTCAAGTGGAATGTCAGGGATAAGCTGTTGTAGCTCTTTTCCTCGGCGTTCATCACATACCCAGCCAGTAATACCAATATATAAACCTTGGTTTAAGTAGCTATCTAAAGCGTTTTTGTCACCTGTAAAACAGTGTAAAACTCCGTTAACAGAATGCTCTTTTAAAATAGCGAGCATATCTTTGCTTGCATCACGCTCATGTAAATAAACGGGCTTATTCAGTTTTTTAGCAAGATCAAGTTGCTTTGAAAAAACCTCACGTTGAATATTTCTAGGTGAAAAGTCGCGATTATAATCAAGCCCACACTCACCAACAGCCACGACTTCTGGTTGTTGTAGCAAGCTGCTAAGCTTTTCAATAAAATGTTCGTCAGCTGATTTTGCGTCGTGGGGGTGTACGCCTGCCGTCGCGTAATATCGATACTTTTTAGCGAGTGTTAAAACGTCTTGGCTGCTTTGTAAGTCGCAGCCAATTAACAGCATATTGGTTACATTGGCTGCGTTTGCGCGAACAATGATATGATCATGCAGGCCATCAAATTGATGGTTAGTTAAGTTAACGCCCGCATCAATGAGTGGCTGCATTATTGGATACGCTTAACGCGAATAGAGCGGTTTTGTCCTTCTTTTTTTAGTAAGAATGAGTTGAACATACCACGGCTAATAATAACTTTGTCACTACTTGAAATACGGATGTTGTCAGACCCAATTTGACGCCATTGTTGGCCGTTCTCTAAGGTGATAATTAACTCGCCATAAGGTGCTTCATCGACACTTTTAACGATTACTTTGATCTCATCGTCATTATCTTTGGCCACTTCTTTGTGCTCTAAGCCAAAGTTTTTGTTCTTAGCTTCGGGGCTTGATGCTACCGCAGCATTTGCAGCTTCAGGCTTATTTGAAGAAGCGCTGACTGGCACCATAGTCGCATCTTTACGGCTCAAAGACTTGCCCGCCATAGTATTGTCGTAACAGAGTAGACGATTAGTGTCATTTTCAACAAATGCACAAGCGTGTAGTGCTTGTAAATTAACTTCCTCAGCGTGTGCCATTGTAGTCACACTTATTAATGTAAGTAGGGGTAATAGTTGTATTTTCATTTATTCCTCGGATTCCTGTTGTGGCTTTGCTGTATAAAAGGCAGCTAAAATTAAACCCAGTTCAAATAACAATAGCATAGGAAATGCTAATAAGGCTTGTGACAGCACATCAGGTGGGGTTAAAAACATTGCAATAACAAATACCCCAACCACAATATATGGTCGTTTTTCTTTTAAGCTTTGGGTTGTTGTGGCGCCACTCCAACATAGCAACATAATGGCTACGGGTATTTCAAACGCGACACCAAAAGCAAAAAACAGTTTTAATGCAAAGCTTAGATAGCTGCTTATATCTGGTGCTAATGTCATCATTTCAGGCCCCGTACTGGTAAAAAAGCCTAAAATAATTGGCAACACAATAAAATAGCAAAAAGCGATACCACCATAAAATAGCAAAACACTTGATGCTAAAATAGGCGTGAACATGCGCTTTTCATGTTGATATAAACCAGGGGCAATAAACCCCCAAACTTGATGCAATATCATCGGTATTGCTGCAAAAATAGCGACGAATAGAGTTAATTTAAACGGCGCGAAAAATGGCGCTGTAACATCGGTTGCTATCATGGTTGCCGTGCTTGGTAAATGTGCAACCAGTGGCGCGGCAACAAAACTATAAATATCATTAGCAAAATAAACTAATGATATAAAAATAATCAGTACTGTCAGTAATGCTTTCATTAACCGGTTACGCAACTCAATTAAATGGCTAATAAAACCTGACTTAGCTTGCTCCGTCATATTATTTAACTCATTACTTAATTAGTTGGCTACAAATAGCGGAAGTAATTTCATTTTTTTTCATTATCAATAGCTTTTTCTGGTTGTTCTGGAGGTGTTTTTTTATAGCTATGGGTAACCGAGTCAGCAGCATTTTTTAATTCATCGAATGAATCCTGTAAGGCTGGGCTAAGATCTTGCATATTTTTCTGCTCAGCTTTTTTGAGGTTTTGATGTAGCTCATGTACTCGAAGCTCTTCATTAACTTCAGCCTTAACAGAATTAGCCATTGATTTTATGTTTTTAATCCATTGGCTTACTGTGCGAACTGCAACAGGTAGCCGGTCAGGACCTAAAACAAGCAGGCCTACAATTAAAACGATGATTAACTCCCACATTCCCATTGCAGTTAGGCCTTATTATCTTCTTTCTTAGTTTCAGCTGACTCTTTTTCATGCACTGAGGTAGGTTCAACGTCGTCTAACTGTTCTGTTTTCTTGGATTCATCTTCTGAAACAGCTTTTTTAAAACCTTTAACAGCATTACCTAAGTCGCCACCGATGCCACGTAATTTTTTTGTGCCAAAAAGTAGTATGATGATTGCTAAAACAATTAATAATTGCCAAATACTGATACCGCTAAAACCCATTATGCTCTCCAATTGAATTAATATTGTTATAACTGATTATACTTACCAAGCATTAAATAGCACTTAGTTTATGATGCGTTTCGCCAAGCGATTATAAAACCTGTTAAGGATGCAACCCCTGCAATAAGAGCAGCAATCGTATCATGCTGTAAGTAGCATAGCCCTGAGACTATCATAGCAGCTGCAGAAAAAACGCCAATTAAAAGAGGTTTTTGTGATGTACTCACAATTGGTGCTGTAATAGGCGCTTTTTGTTGCTGCTTTAAATTATAGTAAATTAGATCCGGTAATTCAGGCATTTTTTCAGCCCAAAATGGTAAGTTTGCATAAACTTGTTTGAGCACTGACCAAGGACCCACTTGTTGTTTAACCCATTCTTCTAAAAAGGGTTTAGCTGTTTTCCATAGATCAAGTTGCGGGTAAAGTTGTCGTCCAAGCCCCTCTACATACAGCAACGTTTTTTGTAATAACACTAACTGAGGCTGAACCTGCATATTAAAACGACGAGCGGTATTAAATAGATTCACAAGTACGTGACCAAATGAAATTTCTGCCAATGGTTTATTAAAAATAGGTTCACACACGGTACGTATAGCAAACTCAAACTCTTCAATACTGGTGTCAGCGGGTACCCAGCCGGAGTCCACATGCAGCTGCGCTACTTGGCGATAATCTCGGTTAAAAAAGGCTATAAAGTTTTCGGCAAGGTAGCGCTTATCTTCTTTACTGAGTGTACCAACAATACCGCAGTCTATGCCTATAAACTTAGGGTTTTCTGGTGTTTCATACGAAACAAAAACGTTACCAGGGTGCATATCTGCATGAAAAAAACTATCACGAAACACCTGGGTGAAAAAAACCTCAACACCACGTTCAGCGAGTAGCTTCATATTAGTGTTTTGCGCAATCAGGGCGTCAGTGTCCGAAACTGGAATGCCATAAATTCGCTCCATTACCAGTATATTTACCCGACTATAGTCACTGTAAACATAGGGGATATAAAGTGAATCTGAGCCTTCAAAGTTACGCTTTAGCTGGATACCATTAGCGCCTTCGCGCATTAAGTCGAGTTCATCGAGCAACGTTTTTTTGTATTCTTTTACTACTTCAACAGGGCGTAAACGTTTGGCTTCGCTAAGTAGTTTGGCAATGATATGAGCAAACTTTTCCATTAACGCTAAATCGGCATCAATTTGGCTTTTGATATTAGGACGAATAACTTTAATGACGACATCTTGCGGCAGATTTTTTTCATCAACCAACGTAGCGGTATGCACTTGTGCTATAGATGCCGACGCTAAAGGCATTTGGTTAAAATTGCTAAAGTGTTCACTAATATCATGAATACCCAGGGCTTTTTCAATGATTTTTTGCGCCAGTTCACCCTCAAAGGGCTGTACTTGGTCTTGCAGTAAAGTAAGTTCAACTGCGATATCCTGAGGTAATAAGTCACGTCTCGTTGAGAGCATCTGGCCAAACTTTATCCACACCGGCCCAAGTTCTTGTAAGGCTAAACGTAATCGCAGGCCTGCTGGTTTATCAGGATGTTTATTACGAAACCAAAATAAACATTTTCGGCCTAACTTACCGTACCATGGAAACTTATGCTTTGGGATCAGCTCGTCTAAGCCGTAATTAAGCAAGGTTTTAGTTATGTTATAGAGCCTAGCTGTAGACACGAAAAATCCTTACTGATTTTATTTAAGTAACTGATTAATGCGCATTTCAAGTTGCGCAGTTCGGCTTTTTAATTGGCGGTTTTGCTGTTTTAATTGCTCAAGTTCAAGTGGGTGAATAGTTACGTTAAGCTCATCTTGGCAAAGGCTTGTAATCGTATTTGAAAGTTGTGCAAGGGACTTGGTATTTTGGTTTTTTAATTTTTGTATTATTAAGTGCAATTGCTGGGCACCTGCATCACCTAAGTACCTCGAGGCGTGTTCAGGCCAATCAATATCAATGTTGGCAAAAGCATTGCTGTAAGCTTGTGCTACATTAAGGTCGCCTTGTAAATCGAGTTTATCTTGGCGAATAAGCTGGGTTAAAACACTCGGATCTTTTAGGGCGATAAGAGTTTCTATATCTGCGCTGATCATGCAATCGCCGTGTTGATCATCACTTAAGTATAAATGCAAATGTTGAGCTGAAAATACAATCAATAAGTGTTGTTGCCAGTCACGTATTTCAACTAATAAGCGTTGATGTTCAACTTTTTTTAATTGCGTAAGAAGGTTTTTATCAAGTGCCAGAGTGGTGTTAATAATACGCTCAATTAGCGCGATAACTAGATTTGATAACATCACTCCTCCTATTAAAATTGACCGTTAGTATTTAAAACCACGATGTAGTGCGACAATACCGCCGGTTAGGTTTTGATAAGTGGTTTGTTCAAAGCCCGCATCATCCATCATCGCTTTTAGTGTGTCTTGATCGGGATGCATACGGATAGATTCAGCTAAATACTTATAAGACTCGCTGTCGTTGGCAACCAGTTTACCCATTGTTGGTAGTAAATTAAATGAGTAAAAATCATAGGCTTTACTTAGTGCTTCATGCTCTGGTTTAGAAAATTCTAGTACCAGTAAACGACCACCCGGTTTTAATATGCGGTACATTGAGCGTAGTGCTTTGTCTTTGTCGGTGACATTGCGAAGGCCAAAAGCAATGGTGATTAAATTAAAGCTATTATCAGGAAAAGGAAGCGCTTCAGCGTTCATTTGTACGTAATCAATGTTACCGACAAGGCCCTGATTTTGTAGCTTTTCACGGCCGACTTTTAACATTGAAGAGTTAATATCGCCTAAAACAACTTGCCCCGTTTCACCGACTAACTGGCTAAATTTGGCGGTTAAATCACCGGTGCCGCCAGCTAAATCAAGAACATGATGCCCTTTACGAACGCCAGAGCTAGCAATAGTTTGACGCTTCCATAAACGATGAATACCAAACGACATTAAATCGTTCATTACATCATATTTTGCTGCAACCGAATGAAATACATCAGCAACCATTGACGCTTTGTCGTTTTCGGCAACTGTTTTGTAGCCAAAATGTGTGGTCTTTTCTTGATTTTCGTTCATGAATTTTCTCTATCGTGGCAATACAGCCTAGTGTACTTGATAGTGGTAGTGGGGTGCAATTTGATTATATAAAAAATGCTTTTGGAGCAAGCTTAATTTAGAGCAAGTCATTGGCCGGCAATAAAACTGCTTTGACCAAGTGATTTTGCTTTATGGGCTGCAAGAGAAGCTTTACGAGCTAGCTTATTAAAATCAACTTCATCATGATGCTTAGCGATACCTAAACTTATATCGATTGTAGGTAGTTTTGTCTCACTTTTAGAGCTAACAAAACGTAGCTTTTCTACACCGGTACGCACTTTCTCGGCAATAATATTCGCAGTTTCAGGATCAATATCAGCAAGTAACACAGTAAATTCGCCTTTACCTGTACGGCCAGGTAAGCCACTTTCAAAAACATACTTTTTAATTTGCTTAGCCACTTTACTTAAAATGGCTTCACCAATTACATCACCGTAATTATTAATAAAATGGTCAAGATTATCTATTTGAATGGCTATCACGCAAATTGACTTGTTTTGATTTAGCCAAAGCTGAGTCTGTTGGTTGAGGAAATGACGCTTATACAAACCTGTTTGTTGATCGGTTATATGTTGTTTGCGAAGCATTGTTAGTTGTTTTTGGGTTTTTCTGTGAAGCTGCTTAGCTTTTGTTAGCGTCAATTTAAATTGTTTATGTTGATTGAGTATATGTGCTGTTTTATTGCTAAATGTGTTTAATGCTTGGCGGCTTTTTGCGACATTATTTTCATCAAGCGAATGAACACAGTCATTTACTTGATCGGCAAACTGTATCACTTCTTGCTCTGTAATTTTGGCGTTACGAGAAAGTGAACCGAGCAAGTTATCAACATTATTGACTATGGCCGTTTCTGCTTGGTGTGCAGTGTTCATAAACTCAAAATACAACTGCTCGATATATAGGCAGTCAATTGTTTGCCTCTGTTTAAGCGCACGGTCAATTTCGGTATTTAAATTTGGGTTTTTTTTACTAATGTATTGATAGATTACGCTATAGTTTAATGGCGACGGAGGGAGTACGTGCAGCTCTAAAAACTGACATACTCGAGTCATTTTTTCTTGTGCAATAGCCATGGAGTCATGGAACATCATTTAAATACACCAATTAAATAAGCGTAATAGCTAAACTAACCATTCCATGGGGGTTTGGGCATCCAAGCGATGATATTAAGTATCAATAGCATTACACTAATCTTTATCGTTACGTTTTAAAAGTAAAAAGTACAATTTAGCTGTGAAATTTGTAATTTTTAGAGCAAATAGTTTGTTTTCTCAACAATCTATTTTATATAACATTTTATGACTCATCTATGAGGCCGTTACCGCGTTATTTTTGAACGTTCAATTAAGGCTCTTGATCGCATTTGTTTGGTGTTTTAGCTAAGCTAAGATAGGTTGGGTATATAATTAAAGTAAAGTGAAACTATTTATATGAAAAAGTCTTTTTCTCGCCAGTTGTGTCATTCAGTGGTTGCTATCACGCTTGTCGGTGCTTTAAGTGCATGTCAAGCAACTCGAGTTGATGCCGACAAGCAGTTTACGCAAGTAGCTCAATCTATTGTTGATTATCGTCAGAGCGTTAACCCTTACAAGCATAAAGAGGGTGTTGATGGCTATTTACTGCCTAATTTATCAGCGGAGTTTTTAACGCAGCAATATCAAAAAAATACAGACTTACTCGCTCAGCTAGATGCGGTTGATAAAGATAAGTTGTCAGAACAAAATCGTATTAATTTAACTATTATCCGAGCGCAAGTGCAAAATAGTGTCGATGAGTATGTGTTTAACACCCACTATATGCCGCTTACTTCTGAATATGGCTTTCATTCTAGTTTATCTTTTATGATTAATAGCTCTGATTACAAAAAGCCGGCAGAATACCAAGTATATTTAGCGCGTTTGCAGCAAGTTCCTCGCTTTTTTACGCAAAATATTAACTGGATGAAAAAAGGTATTGAAGTTGGACTTACTCAGCCAAAAGCAGTGCTAGTAGGTTATCAGGACTCGATCAGTGCTTATATTGTTGATGACGTAACAAAATCTGAATTTTATAAACCTTTTTTAAATAATACCGCAGGTTTAAGCGAGAGTGAGTTTAAAGACCTACAGCAACAAGCCAAGCAAACGATTCGTGATAAAGTGCTGCCTGCTTATAAAGGCTATTTAAGCTTTTTTAATGAGCAATATCAGCCAGCTGCTCGCAGTGATATTGGTATTTCATCGACACCAAACGGTAAAGCATTTTACGCTAATCGTGCAAAATATTACACCACCACAGACATGACGCCTAAAGAGATTCATGAACTGGGTTTAAAAGAAGTGGCACGGATTCGCGCAGAAATGGATGAAGTGATTAAAGAAGTTGATTTTGACGGTACGTTTGCCGAATTTGTTAACTTTTTACGTACTGATCCACAATTTTACGCAAAAACACCTGAAGAGTTATTAAAAGAAGCTGCCTATATTGCTAAAAAAATGGATGCGCAATTGCCAAAGCTTTTTCATACTCTGCCAAGAATGCCTTATGGTGTAGCGCCTGTGCCTGAAAGTATCGCGCCTAAATACACGACAGGACGCTATATAGGCTCAAACCGTGACGATCAAGCCAGTTATTACTGGGTGAACACCTACGCATTAGATAAGCGCCCACTTTATGTACTTGAGGCGTTAACATTGCACGAGGCAGTTCCAGGCCATCACTTACAAATATCACTTAATGCAGAGCTTGATTATTTACCAAGCTATCGTCGAGATGCGTACTTATCAGCGTTTGGAGAAGGCTGGGGTTTATATTCTGAATATTTAGGCTTAGAAGCAGGCTTTTATCAAGACCCTTATAGTAACTTTGGTCGCCTAACGTATGAAATGTGGCGGGCAGCGCGTTTAGTCGTCGATACGGGCATGCATATGTATGGTTGGAGCCGTGAGCGAGCGATGAAGTTTATGAGCGAAAACACAGCATTGTCATTGCATAACGTTAAAACTGAAACTGACCGTTATATTTCATGGCCGGCGCAAGCACTATCTTATAAAATTGGTGAGCTAACAATTAAGCGCTTACGTGAAGAGACCGAGCAAGCGCTTGGGCAAGATTTTGACATCCGCGAATTCCACCATCAAATATTACGTCATGGCTCAGTGCCATTGTCAGTTCTTGAAGAGCAAATAAACCTTTATATTCAAAAAGCACTCGCCACGGCAAGATCATTATAAATTGAACTTATAGAGCAAGTAGTGATCAGATCAAGGCATAATAATTACTTGGTCGCATAAATATGAGCACTACTTTTCTGAAACATTTTAATTCAATTACAGATCCTCGCATTGAACGTTGTAAAAAGCATGAACTTATCGATATTCTTCTCCTTGCTATTAGCGCTGTACTCTCTGGTGCAGAAGGATGGGAAGATATTGAAGACTTTGGGCACCTAAAGCTTGATTGGTTAAAAAAATACGGCACGTTCAACGCAGGAATTCCAAAACATGACACGATTGCTCGCGTCATGTGTCGGTTAAAAGCAAATGAAATAGAAAGGGCATTTCAATCTTGGATATCATCACTGATTGAAACTACAGGTGCAGATATCATCGCTATCGATGGCAAAACCGCACGGCGTTCATTTACCACAAAAGACAGAAAAAGTGCCTTACACACGGTCAGTGCATGGAGTTGCCAACACCAGTTAGTGCTTGGGCAGACGGCTGTTGATAATAAAACAAATGAAATCACCGCAATACCAGAATTACTCACCCTGCTCGATATTGAAAACAGTATCATTACGTTAGATGCGATGGGATGCCAACAAGAAATAGCAAAACAAATCATCCAACAAAAAGCAGATTATATTCTTGCACTTAAAGGTAATCATTCAGGCATGCAAAAGGAACTAGAAGCGTGGTGGCACAAGTGCGAGCGTGAAAGGTTAACTAAGCATAATTGTGATGAACATACCGAAATAAGCTCAGGACATGGGCGTGTTGAAACACGTACATGCCAGCAGTTACTTATAGATAAAAGCTGGCTAGGCAAGGATTATCGTTGGCCTGGCTTAACGAGTATTATTAAGGTCAGGGCTGAAGTTCATGATAAGTCGGCAGGGTCGGATACCACTGAAACACGCTGGTATATAAGTTCATTAGACTTAAATGCAGCGCAAGCACTCAATGCAGTACGCAGTCACTGGCAGGTTGAAAGCATGCATTGGATGCTTGATATGAACTTCAGAGAAGATGAATCGAGAATACGCAAACTTCAAGGGCCATTAATGTTTAATGTAATGCGAAAGATAGCCATGGCGCTTTTTAAACAAGATGCATCTAAGTCAGCAAGTATGGCGAGGAAAAAGAAAATGGCAGGGCTAGACGATGATTACCGCTCAACCCTGCTAGAGTCTGGGATTAAAATGCGCTAGCCGTGAAGCACTCGCAGAAAAAGCGCAGTAATAGATTGATAATGGTTTAGTAATTAGCTATACGGCGCGATGTAACTTTTTAAATTATATCCATATACGGGATATATTGCGCCGTTTTCATTTAAAAGGCTTTGCTTGAAATCTAAACTACTTATATTCTTTCTCTTAAGTGGGAGAGTTATTAATTAAGGGCGTTGAATGAATGACTTTATAATTTTTAGTATTGATGTGTTTGCCAGCTTATTTATCGTGCTGTTGGGTTGTTTAGTGTTGGTGGTGATTTACTTTTACATAAGTGATGTTACCCAGTCAAAGCAGGCTATTCGACGCAATTACCCCGTAATAGGGCGCTTTAGGTATTTTTTTGAACGCCAAGGTGAGTTTTTTCGCCAATACTTCTTTGCTATGGATCGTGAAGAGATGCCATTTAATCGTGCAGATCGTAGCTGGGTTTATAAAGCGGCTAAAAATGTCGATCGCACTAGTGCCTTTGGCTCTACACAAAGTTTAGATGTTACCGGCACTATCATGTTTATGAATTGTGCTTTTCCTACCTTAGATGAAGAGGCGCTAGAGCCGAGCGCCGTTACGTTAGGCCCATACTGTGAAAAGCCTTACAGTACACAATCGTTATTTAATATTTCAGGTATGAGTTATGGGGCGCTTTCTAAACCTGCGGTTAGCGCATTGTCAAAAGGTGCAAAGCTAGCAGGTTGCTGGATGAATACCGGTGAAGGAGGTTTGAGTCAGTATCACTTAGAAGGTGGTGCAGATATCGTATTTCAAATTGGTACTGCAAAATATGGAGTGCGTGATGAGCAAGGTAAATTAAGCTTAGATAAGCTAAAAGCCATTGCAGCTCATGAGCAAATTAAGATGTTTGAAATAAAAATGAGCCAAGGCGCAAAACCAGGTAAAGGGGGGATGCTACCGGGTGCTAAAGTGAGTGCAGAAATCGCCAGTATTCGCGGTATTCCAGAGGGGCATGATTCAATTAGCCCAAATGGTCACCCTGAGGTCAAAACCCCCGCAGACTTGCTTGATATGATTGCAAAGGTTCGTGAAATCACAGGTAAACCCACAGGATTTAAAGCCGTGATTGGTGCATATGCATGGCTTGAAAGCTTATTCGCCGAAATCAATCATCGCGGCCCAGAATCGGCGCCTGACTTTATTACTATTGATAGCGCTGATGGCGGTACGGGGGCTGCCCCTCAGCCACTACTAGATTCAGTTGGCTTACCTCTAAAAGAAAGCTTACCGTTAGTGGTTAATATGCTTGAAAAGCATGGCCTGCGTGAGCGAGTAAAAGTTATTGCCTCAGGTAAATTAATTGTTCCTTCAAAAGTGGCTTGGGCGTTGGCTTTAGGCGCTGACTTTGTTGTTTCGGCGCGTGGACACATGTTTGCGCTTGGTTGTATTCAAGCTATGCAATGTAATAAAGATACCTGTCCCACTGGTATTACAACGCATAACGAGCGGCTGCAACGGGGGTTAAATGTGGCCGATAAAGCGCAACGTGTAGCAAATTATAATAAGTATATTCACTACGGCGCGGGGCTTATTGCGCATTCGTGCGGTGTATTTAGTGCGCGTGAATTAGGTCGTCAACATGTACGGGTAGTTCAAGAAAATGGCCTGTCCGAGCCGCTAGATAAACTCTATGAAAACTATCAGTAAAAAAGTGAATTGATATAGTGCTAAATATTAAAGGCGCTTAATGCGCCTTTATTCTTTGAACCAAAGAAATTATAAAAGACATTAGTTTAGTTGGCTGATGAGTAAAGAGAAAAAATCTTTTTTATTGTGACAAGTATGGGCGTTGAGTATTAACTGCTCGCCAATAGCTAATGTATGGCGCTGTACTTCTAGACGCGCTTTTTCATCTTCAATACCATCAATATCTGCCACATGAGCTAACCCAATGGTACGACGAATCAATTCTGTGCCACAGTAACCAATCGCGTCTTGTAGTACTTGTTGCATAAAGTACTCGCCGAAACCCGCGGCTTTTAAATTGTTATCATTAGTTTGTGTGGCAATTAATTCAAGCCATTGCTGTTCAAATAAACCGTAGCTTTCTTGCAAGCAAGTTAACAAATGAGACTGATAATTACGACGAGCTACAAAGTCGCTTATACGGCCATTTTGGGCACAATAATTAAGTAACAAGTTGCCGATAAATGAGCCAATATCAAAGCCTACGGGACCAAAAAAACCAAACTCAGGGTCGATCAGCTTAGTTGAGTTTTGATCGACAAAAATACTGCCACTGTGCATATCACCGTGTAACAATGTTTGCGGGCAAGATAAAAACTGTGCTTTTAGTTTGGCTATAGCTAAATGAAGTGCCTTATTATTTTGTAGCTTATTAACCGTACTTTGTAATTCACAGGGGTAGTTATTGCGTTCATGCTCACGAAGGATATCGTTAAAAAATAAATCCTCGGTAATTTGGCACAGCTCTGGGTTGTTAAATTGACTTACTTTTGCTTTTTTATCTTGCGCGGTTAAGTAAAAGTCAGAGTTATAAAAACCGGTTTTACTTAAATAGATGGCAACATGTTGGCCTAGTAATGGAAATTGCTCAGCGTTAATTTGTGCTGCGCGCAAAATTTGTAAATTGCTTAAGTCTTCTAAAACCGTTAATGCCTGTGATGGGTTGTAATGCAGTACTTTAGCTGTGTGTTCAGGGCAATGCGCACCATGATTAAGTAACACTTCGGCTTCAATGCGTGCTCTGTCAAGAGTTAATGGCCACGATTCGCCTGCACAGCGAGCGTAGGGGAGTGCTTGTTTTAATATCACACTGCGGTTTTGCTCATCACTTATTCTAAATACTAGGTTTAAATTACCATCACCAAACTCATAGGCTGTGAGCTTTTGTGCAGGCTGAAAAAAATCATAACCGTCTTCTTCTACAATATTTTTAATATAATCAACTGCATGTTGGGCATTAAACGCAAAGTATTCGGCCATGGGGTTATTCTCGCTAATTTATAACTTACTTAAAAATAATGGCATTCTATACCCTCAACCGTTTAGATGTCTACACTTCCAGGTTGTGTGTTTTATAAAGTGATGTAAAATGCGTTTATTCCATTTGTATTAAATAAATAATGCGAGACCGTGCATGCAAAACCTCATAGCCAGTAGCTTGAAATACCAAAATAATTGCTTAACCGTGCTTGATCAGTATTTACTGCCGCATCAGCAAACGTGGCATGAGTGTAATGATGTAAATACGATGAGAGATTTAATCTTAACCCTTAAAATACGCGGTGCGCCGTTAATAGGCTTAGGAGCCAGTTTATTAGTTGCTCATTTAGCAGAGCAAGGAATGCAAAGGAGTGAACTGAAACAAGCAATAAACGAGCTGGAAGCTACGCGCCCCACAGCCGTTAACTTAATGCATTGCATGGCACTGTTAAGGCTTGCTTTGCAGCACGATGATTATGTTGCTGAGATTGTTAAAACTGCTGTGCAGTTATTTAATGAAGATATCGCATTATGTGAAAGTATGGCGAATCATGGTGCTAAGTTGGTAAATAGCGGCGATAATATTCTTACGCACTGTAATACAGGCGCATTAGCAACGTCTGGAATTGGTACTGCTTTGGGGGTTATTTATAAAGCGCACCAACAACATGGCGATATTCATGTTTGGGTCGATGAAACTAGGCCTCTATTGCAGGGCGGGCGACTAACCGCGTTTGAGCTTGAGCGCTGGCAGGTACCTTATACCTTAATTTGCGATAATATGGCCGCAAGCTTAATGGCTGCGGACAAGGTTGATAAAATTTTTGTTGGCGCTGACAGAATTGCTGCTAATGGTGATTTCGCTAATAAAGTTGGCACCTATAATCTAGCTGTATTGGCGCACTTTCATAACATCCCATTTTATGTAGTTGCACCAACTACGACACTTGACGTAAATACCGAAAGCGGCGCAGATATTGAAATAGAACAACGTAATAGCAATGAAGTACGCGGTGTTAGTGGGAGCTTTGGAGAAGCGCTGTGGGCGCCAACGAACGCGAGTGTTTACAATCCGGCATTTGATGTTACCCCAGCCAAGTTAATTACAGGTTGGGTGATCGATACCGGCGTTTACAATCAGCAGCAAGTCTTAGCCGGTAAATTAAAAGGAAGACTCTAAACCTTTGCCACATACACCCAAGCGCTGTTACCTGTATTAAATATCTCTTCTACACGAACGTAGTCGTCAACTTCATAGCTATCGGCATTGGCAAGCTCTTGTTCGGTAATGCTAAAAATGGTGCCGGTTACAGTGTCGGTTGTTTGCCCTGTTTTTATAAGCGCAGGGTGAAAACGCTGTCCGCTACTTTTAAGTACTGCGGCATCAGTAATTTCTACTTCACTTACGATATAGCCTGATAAAGTATCAGTTTCACCTTCGAGCAAGCGGTTAAAGGTATCAAGCTGTACTTGTTCAAACTGTAATGTGCCGTATGAGAATAGCTTTTGCATTTATATCCCTTTACTTATAGGTACTTAATCTAATAACGGAAATTGCGTGGCTATTTCAGATTCGGTACTTTGTGCTACCCAGCCTTCGGTATTATTGAATAAGCGAATCGCGGTAAACTCAGGATCACTGCCCATATCAAACCAATGTGGGGTAAGCTCGGGTACTGAAATCAAGTCACCTTGTTGGCAAAGTACTTGGTAAACTTTGTCGTTAATGTGTAGGCAAAACAAGCCTTGGCCTTTTACAAAAAAGCGTACTTCGTCTTCACAATGAGTATGCTCAAATAAAAATTTTGCGCGTAGTTCCTTGGCTGATGGGTTACCCTTAGCGAGTGAAATAACATCTACTGTTTGGTACTTGCCTTGTTGCTTTAGGCGTTCGATATCAGCGCTGTAAGCATTAATGGTTTCTTCATGGCTAGTATCAGTGGTAATGGTTTCTGTTGCCTGCCACTGCTCAAAACGTACATTTACTTTAGCAAGCTCTGTGGTAATTTCACTGGCATCGTTACTTTGTAAAAGCGCATTATCGCCATTGCAATCAGCGAATATTGTTAACTGGCTCATGCTAAATACTCCGTAGTAAATTGGCTAAAGTCGTTAATATAATTATGCTCTTGTGAGCTTGCCTGACCGTCACGAATTAAATGTAGGGTTTTTAAACCAGCGCTTTTAGCGGCATCAAGTTCAGCTACCACATCACTTAAAAACAGTACTTCGCTTGCGGCGAAAGGAAGTTCTGCAAGAATATTTTCATAAGCGATTGACTGTTGTTTTGCCCCAATTTTGGTATCAAAATAATCATTAAACAGTGAGCGAATATCGCCAAAGTCCGAATACTGAAAAATTAACTGCTGGGCTTTCACCGATCCTGATGAATACACATAAAGTTGTTGGCCTGCTTGTTGCTGGTTTTTTAGGAAATGGTAGGCATCAGGGTATAAATGGCCGGTAAAATCACCATTTTCATAACCAGCTTGCCAAATAAAACCTTGTAGTTGTTTGAGTGGAGTGATTTTTTTATCTGTGGCAATCCACTCAAGCAGGGCACTAATTACCGTGTTTATATCTGCACTTGGCTGCTCGATAAGCTCTTTAACGGCAGTTACTTGCTCTGCCACTAGCGGTTGATGTTGGTTGGCTTTTACAAATTCAGGTAATTGTTTAGCTGCGTAGGGAAATAGCACCTCTTTTACAAACGAAATACGCGTAATTGTACCTTCAATATCGGTAAGTAATGCCTTGATCATACCTTGAATCCTGCTTGTATGGCTTCAAGCTTTAAACGCTCAAGCTCGCAACTAAATAAAAACTCTAAACCTTCAAGGTGACGCTCTACTTCTTGAAGATTACGGCCAACCACATACAAACCATGGCCACGAATAAGCACACCATGTTCAATAGGGCTGTGTAAGTGGTGATCGCTGACCAATAAGGCTAGGCGGTCAACATCTTGGTCGTTATCAAAAATAGGAATGCTTAGCGTGTCTAGATGTGAAGTATTGCCAGTCAATGATTTTTGCATTTCATAACCTTGTAAATCTAGGTTGTGGCCTTTAATCACGCGTGATAACACGGTTGCTGCGACCGAGTGGGTATGCAATACAAAATTAGCATGAGGAATAAGCTTATACATACTTAAATGCAATTCAGTTTCGGCTGAGGGTTTACCTGCGCCAGCGGTGCGATAACCCAAATGGTCAAGCTCAATAAAGGTGTGAGTGCCTAATTGACCTTTATCAAAGCCACTTGCCGTGACAACAAAACCAGTCGCTGTGCGCGCTGAAAAGTTTCCACCTGTGGCGGGGACCCAGCCGCGCTGGCTGATCCATTTACCTGCTTTTATAAGTTCTGAAATTGCAGTATTGTTATGCATATATTCCCCCAAGCTACTGAAATAGTATAGACGGCTATACTTCTACTTAGTGCAATGATAGCATCGCTTTGGGCGCAAAACCATCATTAAGGGCCACCTGTGTTTGAAAGTAAACTGCCAAATTTAGGCACCAGTATTTTTAGTCAAATGACCATGCTTGCAAATCAATTCCAAGCTATTAATTTATCACAAGGATTTCCTGAATTTGAGGTGCCAGAGCTACTTAAAAAGCAGCTTAACCATTATGTGCTTGAAGGTGAGAATCAATACTCTCCATCCGCAGGTATACCCCGTTTACAACAACAAGTAGCTGGATTAGCAAAGCGTAAATACAACGCTAATATTAATGCCAGCGAGCAGGTCACCGTTACCTCGGGTGCAACAGAAGCGTTATTTGTGGCAATTCAAACCATTGTACGCAAAGACGATGAAGTGATTGTATTCGACCCCGCTTACGATTCCTACCAGCCCGCGATAGAACTCGCTGGTGGTAAATCGGTTCATGTTGCATTGAGTGCTCCTGAATATGTAATTGATTGGCAAGTGGTAGCAAAGGCGGTAAACAGTAAAACGCGCGCTATTATTATCAATACGCCGCATAACCCCAGCGGTAAAGTATTGAAGGTACACGACATTGCTGCATTGAAAGCATTAGTTTTAGAGCACGATTTATATGTAATAAGTGACGAAGTTTATGAGCATATTACTTTTGATGATAAGCCGCATTTAAGTGTACTGCGTGATGATGGGCTGTTTGCTAAAAGCTTTGTAGTTTCAAGCTTTGGTAAAACTTTTCATAGCACTGGCTGGAAAATGGGTTATTGTATTGCCCCGGCCGAACTTGCCGCAGAGTTTCGTAAAGTTCACCAATATGTAACGTTTTCAAGCTTCACCCCCGCACAACATGCTTTGGCAGATATGCTAGAACAGGAAGGGGAACATATCGACGAGCTTAGCGAGTTTTATCAACGAAAGCGTGATGTACTTAGCGGCGCACTAAAACAGAGCCGCTTCACTATTTTGCCAAGCGAAGGTACTTACTTTTTATTGCTTGATTACAGTGATGTCTCTGATTTAAATGATATTGAATTTTGCCAGTGGTTAGTTGAACAAGCCGGTGTTGCGGCCATTCCGCTCAGTGTGTTTTATCAGCAGCCTAGCAATGATAGAGTAATTCGTTTATGTTTTGCTAAAAACGAATTGACCTTATTACAAGCTGCGGAGATTTTATGTCAACTTTAACCATTGCCTTAATACAAACATCGCTTAACTGGTTAGATAAAGACGCTAATTTAGCAAGCTTTAGCGCTCAAATTGCGGATATCGATAAATCAGTTGAGCTCATTTTACTACCTGAAACCTTCGCCACCGGCTTTGCTATTAACCTAGATTGCGCAGAGCCTGAAAATGGTAAGGTGCTCGATTGGATGGTCGCAAATGCAAAGTCAGCCAATGCAGTAATTGCCGGTTCGGTACTCGTACAGCAAGGTGATAAAAAAGCCAATCGCTTTTACTGGGTGTGGCCAAACGGGGATGTTAAATTTTACGACAAGCGCCATCTGTTCTGTTTAGGGAAAGAGGGCGATTTTGTACAAGCTGGCGAGCAGCGTAAAATATTTACGCTCAATGGCTTTAGAATTTTACCGCAAGTGTGCTATGACCTACGTTTTCCGGTCTTTCAACGTAGTTGTAATGATTATGATGTAATGGTCAATGTCGCTAATTGGCCCGCAGCCAGACGCAAAGTATGGGATACCTTACTGATGGCGCGCGCGATGGAAAACCAATGTTACGTATTGGCGGTTAATCGGGTGGGTGATGATGGTAATGGCGTTGCGCATAATGGTGGCACTGGTGTGTATGATTTTAAAGGTGACACCCAAGCACTGGCACAAGACAATCAAAGTGAGGTCATCATTAGTACAATCAGTAAGGAGCCACTTGAACTGTTTAAACAACGCTTTCCTGCACATTTAGATGCCGACAAGTTTAGTGTGCAGAATTAACCCGCGTTAACAACCAGAGAGGCTATTTAGCCTCTATATTTTTGGTAACTTTACATGGATTACCAACGGCCACTGAATTGGCTGGAATGTTTTTAGTAACTACACTACCTGCGCCAATCACACAGTTATCGCCAATGTTTACTCCTGGCAACACCGACACATTACCGCCGAGCCAGACATCGTTACCGATTGTTATTGGTTTTCCAGATTCTGTGCTACGACGCTCAATAGGGTCGATAGGGTGAGTGGCTGTTGAGATCATTACATGTGGGCCAAACATCACATTGCTACCAATCGTCACTTTGCAAACATCTAATATAGTTAAATTATGATTAGCATAAAAGTTATCACCTAATTCAATATTGCGACCAAAATCACAGTAAAACATTGGCTCAAGATACGCTTTGCCTCTAAATTTAAGTAATTCGCCAAGAATTTTAACTCGCTCATGAGGCGTTGTAGGATCAGCCAAATTAAACTGATGGCAAATAACCTTTGCGTGAGTGCGCGCTTTCGCAAGTTCGGGATCGGAGGCGACATAAGGTAAGCCCGCCAACATTTTTTCAAGTTCAGTCATAGTATTAGTCATAAGATTAGTTCGCGTAAGTAAAGGTGACTAAGATTATAAAATACTAACAAAAACTAACAAGAGGGCCTAACGCAGTGAGATTATTGCAGATTTGAAGTCGGAATTTGCTGATCATTACAGGAAATGAATAGGCTTGCTTATGTCCATGTACTTTACCCTTCGGCCGCACTACGTGCGTTTAACTTGGTTTAAGACAACGTTTGGGCGAACCCTGTAGAAGCTTCTCACCTGCCTTCTGTTATTTTTTATAACAAAAAAAGCCCCACAATAAATTGTGGGGCTTTCTTCGATAATAAATGGCGGAGAAGGAGGGATTCGAACCCTCGATAGAGCTACAAACCCTATACTCCCTTAGCAGGGGAGCGCCTTCGGCCACTCGGCCACCTCTCCGGCGCATAAACTGTTATTTTGATAATCGAGTGAATCACCAAAACATAAAATGGTGGAGAGATAGGGATTTGAACCCTAGAGGGGCTACAAACCCCTGCCGGTTTTCAAGACCGGTGCATTCGGCCACTCTGCCATCTCTCCGTTGGGAAAGAATAATACGCAGGTGATTGAGGTGTGTAAATAGCAAAATGTTCGTTTGATGGTTTTTTGTTCTAAAAAGGCTTTTTTATTATATAGATGGGCGTAAATAGCGTATTTATAGATTAAATAATAAAGGGTTGCAGCAAACGAGGAGCTAAAGAAGAGTCTTCATTTAGTGGTTGGATGTTTGCTGCACCGCTAAAATAATCATGGTTGGGTGATTATTTGTATTGAATTACGCCGCCTAATGCGAGCGCTTTTCCATACTGGTTAAGTCTAGCTAACATTTTTGCTTTGCGATTGGTTGATTTAGTTGCCACAGGTGGGGTTGCTGCGCCATTTAATGTATTTACTGGTGTCATTACTTTTGCTCCGAATTGTTTTGGTTGAAAACGTGCGTATTTTGCATGCTATTTGGATAAAAAGACAACGATAAAAATTGAGGTTGAAGGATTAGTTTTATTTATCTGAAAGTGGCTATTAACTTGTTGTTAAGTTTGTGAGATTTTAAGGTGTTGCATTTTTATGCATAGCGGTTTATTTTTAACTTGTTGTGTTTATTCATTTTTATTTTTATTTTGTATAGGTTTATGCATTTGAATATAAAGTGGCTGCGTAATTATTCAGATTAATATAATTTGCTTTTTTGTGTTTTTAAGTGGCCGTTAAGTCTAGCAAGGAAAAGCGTATGTAGATGGTGGTAACAAGAGAGTCTATAGCTAAAAAAATACTAAAAAATAATTGATTAATTACTATAGGCTACCTCAAGGAAGGGGTTAAGTATCGACTAGTTAACCAATGGGAGCTTTGACTTAAACCGTGAAAAAGTTTGCCAGGTCGCTTTAGTGTTTTTAGTAGTGGTAATAAGGGCTGATAGGTTGCTGCACTTAACAGTGAATGCATTATTTAATAGTGGTTGTATCATTAGCGTTTTTATCATGTGAAACAGATAATAACTTTGCACGGGGCTTTAACTGTAAAGCTAAAACTTAATGCAGCGCTGCTTTGAGTTTAAAGCCAAGTTATATCGATACCAGCCACAATTAAAACGTTTGGTTTATTAATTAAAGCCGATGGGAGTTTATCAGTTTAACGCGAGCTAAAAATAGTGTTCATCCATCTGTCTTGCGTTATAAAAAAGTAAAGTATAAAAAAAGCGCCTACTAGGTAGGCGCTTTGGCGTTAGTTGCGCAATAGCGCACTCTAACTGGGGATAGAGCTTTTTTGCTGAAATGATCTGGCAGCAAAAAAGCGTTAATTCGCTTGGTGGGCGGGCGTCAGTACAATAGCATTACCGAGTAGCACTAAACTAAACCCTAAAAAGGTATTAGCTTGCCAAATAAAGCATTCAAAAATACTACTTAGCGTTACTGCAACTAACGAAATAATACTATTACGTAACAGACCCGCTCTGGGCGGATATTTTTAGTAAAGCTAAGTAGCATGTAAAGGAAATCACAATACCGAAGACCGCGAACTAAAGCAGTGATAACCAATAGCTACTCAGGGCAGAAATAACAAAATTACTATTACTTAATAGTACATATATGGCTAAGCCAAGTGCACTATATAACATGCCCCATATGTTAACTTATATAGCACCAATATGTTACCTTGCATGGCACCAATACAGTGCAATGAGTTGCGCTCACTCACCATATTGCCCAATGAGGCCACAAAGGTACCCGTAAGTGCAAGGAGTAACCCGACGAACACCCAGTTACTCAAGTCGAATTGCTGGTTTTGTGGCCAAAACACGCTCATGATACCAATAACCTCCAGATTTGCACCAAAATAAATATGTTTTGCCATCTGTTTACCAATAACCTACAGGGTTGCACCAAAATAACTACGTCTTACAATCTGTTTAGTAAAGAATAACCGGGTATTGATTGTGTTCATTAAATAGCAGTATTGAAAATGTTGCATATTCCGGAGCATCGTGAACAGTGATTCCGGCCCATCGTGAACACCCGTTCTGGTTTTAGCGTGAACGCTCATTCCGGTTTTATCGTGAACACTTTTGACTGATTTTCCGGAATCGGTGTTCACACCAAACCAGTACAATTTCAACGCATTGATTATTAATTACTTTGTTAAGCTATTTCCTTTTTGTATTACTGAGGAAGGGATATGGCGACTAAGAGGATCACAATGCGTAAAATTCGAGAAGTGTTGAGGCTACATTTTGCTGCCCAACTCAGTGTCAGAAAAATAAGTGCCAGCACTAAGATCAGTGTCGGTGGTATTCAAAAACTACTCACTAAAGCCAGAGCTTTATCGTTAAGTTGGCCACTGCCCGACGAGCTTGATGATTCTGTGCTTGCTAGTCAGTTCTATCCTCGCGCCGACACTCGGCCATCCCAGCGATTTGAAGTGCCAGATTGGCCAGCCATTCGAAAAGAATTAACGGGCAAAGGCGTCACCAAGAACTTACTCTGGGAAGAATATACTCAGCAATATCCGAATCGTTGTTACAGCTATTCTCAGTTCTGCGATCGCTATATGACCTGGCTTAAAAAGCAAAAACGTTCGATGCGACAAGTGCATAAAGCAGGAGAAAAACTCTTTGTCGATTATGCGGGTCAAACGATGCCCATTGTTTGTAATGCGACGGGTGAAGTGAAGTTCGCCCAGATATTCGTGGCGGTGATGGGCGCATCAAATTATACATTTTGTGAAGCAACCTGGAGCCAAAGTCTACCCGACTGGATCGGCAGTCACGTGCGAGCATTTGAATTTATCGGCGGTATACCTGACATGGTTATCCCCGATAATTTACGCAGTGGTGTCAGTAAAGCGTGTCGCTACGACCCTGATGTTAACCCGAGTTATCAGCAATTGGCCGCGCATTATGGCACCGTGATTGTGCCTGCTCGTCCCAGAAAACCACAAGATAAAGCCAAGGCCGAAGTGGGCGTGCAAATCATTGAACGCTGGATACTCGCCAAGTTACGACACCAAACCTTTTTCTCATTAGCTGAGCTAAACCATTGCATCAAAGCCTTACTGCTTGAGGTCAATAATAAGCCCTTTAAGCAACTGAGTGGGACACGACAATCATGGTTCGAGTCAATCGACAAACCCGCCCTCGCGCCCATGCCCAAACTAGCTTATCAATTCACGGATATTAAACACGTCAAAGTGAATATTGATTATCACGTTCAGTATGATAACCATCTTTACTCGGTACCCCATCACTTGGTGGGTGAAAAGCTTGAACTTCATGCCAAAGACAACTTGATTGAGGTTTATTTCAAGCATAAACGCATCACCAGTCACCCGAGAAAATATCATCCGGGCATGACCACCACATCCGAGCACATGCCTGTAAAGCATGAGAAGCATCATAAATGGTCACCAGGGCGTTTAATGAATTGGGCGAAAGATATTGGAGATGACGTTTTGCTCTGGGTGAAAGCACAATTGGCACAGAAACAACATGAAGAACAAGCGTATCGTGTGTGCTTAGGCTTACTCAACCTATCAAGAAGCTATCCCGCCGATCGGCTCAATAACGCCTGTGCGATAGCCAATCAATACAGTTTATATCGGTTAAAACATATCAAAGACATACTCAGTAGCAACCAAGATAAATTGCCGCGAACGCAAGAAGAGCCGTCGACGTTATTGCCACAATCCCATGAAAATATCCGTGGTCCTAAAAGCTTCCATTAAGGTAAGGAAATTCTATGTTAGAACAAACGATAACTCAGCTTCGTCAACTCAAACTCAGTGGTATGGCCAACGCCTTAGTGAGCCAAATGGAACAACCAAGTACTTATGAAGGGTTGTCCTTCGATGAGCGACTACAACTGCTAGCAGACAGTGAAGCCCAAGACCGAGAGAGCCGAAAACAACAACGCTTACTTAAAGCGGCAAAACTTAAATTAGCCGCTAACGCCAGAGACATAGATTATCATCACCCGCGAGGTCTCAATCAATCGATGATGGCATCGCTACTGCAATGTGATTGGCTGAATAAATCACAAAACTTACTCATCACAGGCCCTTGCGGTAGCGGTAAAACCTATATCACTTGTGCGCTTGCGCATACAGGATGCATGAAAGGCTACAGCGTTAAATATTACCGACTCTCAAGGTTGATGCTTGCGCTGACACAAGCCAAAGCAGATGGCACTTACAGTCGAATGTTACAGTCACTCGCTAAGATCGACTTACTCGTTTTAGATGATTGGGGGCTTGAGCCACTTAAAGCGGCACAACGAAATGACTTAATGGAGATCATGGATGATAGGCACGGCAGTTCATCAACCGCCATCATCAGTCAATTACCCACCGAAGAATGGCATCAATCCATCGGCGATAATACCTTAGCCGATGCCATTTTAGATCGACTAATGCACAATGCTCATCGGATAAAATTAAAGGGGGAGTCTATGAGAAAAATTCAATCTAAAATTGACCATCGTGAACACTTAGGTTAAAAATGTCATGAACCCAATGCGTGGAATTTAAGTGTTCACGATAAAACCGGAATCGGTGTTCACCATCACCGGAATACGCAAATGTGATAGAGACCATTGCTGAGCTTTGGTAATTTGCGTCCAATAAAGTAATTTAAGCCAAAATTGCAAAGTGCCAGTAAGCCATGATCGTGAACTGAATTATGCATCGGTAACTTTTTACTTAATACCAATATCCAGGTTAGTACAATTGCTATATAACGCTGCGCTTTTCATACGTTGTGCCTTTAACCGTTGAGTTTAGAATCCTAGCTATCGTGTTGATTGGATTATAGCGGGTAAATTTGCAGCTCAAGTACGACGTTAAAAGTGTGCTTTGAATTGTTCGGCGCCGTGTATTAATCCGTGGACCTTGTATGAATTTATTGCCAGTGGTGAGTATGACCGTTATTTAGGCTGATTTAGGCCCAGAGTACGGTACAGTAAAACTTTTTCATTTAGCACTTTTTGTGGGTATAAGTATTACGCTAGGGGTTATTTTCTGTGGGAAAGAAGTACCGTAGTTGCTTTAGAATAAGCTTTGGCTTGCCATGGGGTGAGAGCGTTTAGAGGTGGTTTTTTATACTTTGGCAGAATTAACTCAGCAAGCTAAAAGTAAAAAAGCAGCAAGTGGAATTAAGCCATTTGCTGCAAAAGGGATATCAAAACTTTACTGTTTAGAGGTGTTTTGCTTGTAGCTAAACAATGAGTAGCTTTTTAACTCAGGAAGCAGCGTTACAAGTTGCTGCTCTTGCTCTGCAATAACCGAAAAGTTACTGCATAACGTATCTGCGCGTTTTTCTAAACGTTTAGCCTGCTGCTCTACTTTGGTTTCTATTGCTGTGCCCATGTTTTCCATGCGTTGTTCAAAGCTTTTCATGTCGCCACCTGAGTCCATCATTTGTGAGCCTACCGCCATTAAAATACTACCCATGGACTGGCTGATTGCAGATTCAACCGCAGCTGATATTTGCTCTTCAAAATCTGATTCAAAGTTTTCACCAAATTTTTGAAAGCTTTGCTGGCCCATCACAAAATCATCTTGCTGGTAAAAAGTATCGTTTACTTCAGTTTCAATATCAGCCATTAACTTGTCGATACTATCAAGCTCTTCAATATTAAATGCTTGAGCGACTTCATTAATTGCAACACCTGCAATTTTTACGCTTTCTAGGGCTATATCAGCAACTTCGGGTAATTGGCTACGCAGGCTTTGCGAGTAATCGTTGATTGCTTGGCGCTGCTCACTATTAAGTGTAATACTTTGATCATCGATATAAAGTTGGTTGTCATTAACAATTTTCATGGTGTGATTATCACTGGTGAAGATCTCTAACTCGTTAGGCTTAATACGCACGTCATTATGAAACTCAACGTCGCACTGCTCACCATTAAAAGAAATATTATTATCATGATCGTTATGCGCCATTACAGAAGTCGTAATGAGTAATGAGCTAATTAACAGTAACTTTTTCATGTTATTTTCCATCTTATTTGAAATAATAATTCGTTATTATGTAGTTATTATCAAGCTTAATGCCAATTGTATTTTGTATTTATAAACAAGGAGTTAACGTTTTACGATGAACTTTATGTAAAGCCTTTTATTAAAAATAAACTAATAGTTAGTCAATTTGACTAATAAATCCTGGGTAATAAAATTTTTTTATCGTTTCGATAAAAAAGTCTCACTTTCTAAAATTCAAATTTAGCGCTATTTATTCACATTAATGACATAGAAGCTATTTAAGGTAGCAATATGGCTTTATTTTAATGCGCCTTCATAGTCTGGATAGCCGCATTAAATTTATTTAATCTACCAGCTTTTGTCGCAATGAGCGTTTGGTTGGTTTCAAGCATTTTATGGAGTGGGTTGTGAGTAAGACATTTAGTTACGATGCGCTAGATGATGATTTTGTTGAAGACGAGTACGAAATGGTCGGGCGCAATCAACATGACAAGAAAAAGCAAAAAGTGAAAAAAAAGTTGGAAGACTACCTGGAGCAAAAACGCTTGCGTAAAAGTATAGGTGATGATGACTTTGATGAGTACTTAAACGACTAAAAGTAAAGAGGCCTAATGCCTCTTTATTGTTTGGTGGTGTTCTAAAAAGTATGCTGGCATCAGACGTAGCCATAATTGATGTAAAAGAACACCAAATCAAACACTTTAAAATGATTATCAAGCTTTTTTGAGAAGCAACAAGTCTTTCTAACCGCTCGTCTTAATCGGTGTCTAAGGCGACAGTTATTACCCTCTATACCTATGGTATGCTGTTTGCCAACCTGTTTGTGATCACCTTTAAAGGCGGTTTTAAAGCTATCCCAGTTGTCCATACTGATAGAGCCATAGCTTACTTTAAGTTGCTTTAAACGTGCTCTTAGCTTCTTAGCTGTTTTTAAGTCACGTTTGCCCCAGACATAAGCGACAATCTCATTAGTAGCACGGTCATAAGCGTAGATGAGCCAGACTTTACGCTTCTTGCGATACACGTAAGTCCAGAACTCATCAACCTCTAAGCGTTCATAGTAGCGCTTCTTAGGCGCGATCTTATAAACAGATGAGCCTATGGTGCCCAATACTTTACCGATACTGACTGAGGCTATAATAGCTATGTCTCTAACACCGCAACCTCTCACCGTCATTAGCCGTATGATGTCTTCTATTTTAGAGTGACAGCCCTTATAAGTTAAGGCATGGTCACCAATGAATTGACGTTTGCAGTCCTTGCATTGGTAGTTCTGCTTGCCATAGCTTTTTATGCCGTTTTTCTTTAAACTGGGACTGTGACAGTCGGGGCAGCTGATATCTATTTGTGTCTTCATAACCTCAAATATATCATCTTGCTTTGGCTGTCACCCTCCTTTATTTCTTCAGCATACTTTCTGACACACCACCTATTGTTTTAATGCTTACGACTTATTTTTAAGCGCCTTAACAATCGCACTTTCAATTTGCTGTGGCTTGGTAAAAGGCACAAAACGCTGAATTGCCTGGCCATCTGAACCAATTAAAAACTTGGTGAAATTCCATTTTATTTTGCGAGTAAATAGCCCCGGAAGTTGTGACTTCAAATGGCGAAAAATTGCGTGAGCATGCTCGCCGTTTACATCAACCTTATTCATCACCGTAAAATCTACACCATAGTTAATTAAACAGCCTTTAGCTATTTCATCTGCATTACCGGGCTCTTGCTTACCAAATTGGTTACAAGGAAAAGCCAGCACCACTAAACCCAGCTCAGCATATTTTTTATGTAGTGTTTGTAGCCCTTCATATTGCTTAGTAAAGCCGCACTCACTGGCGGTATTGACTATTAATACGACTTTATTTTTTAGATCGCTAAATTCGTAGGGTTGGCCTTGCAAGGTCATCGTTGAAAGTTGATAAAAGTCATTCATGTTGGCTCAATAATTATTATTGTTATTTGCGTCAATATTAACTTGAGTACTGAGTTATGCAAAGCCGAACTTTTAATAATCCCTTACATTTCACTGCTAAAACTTTTTAGTAAATACTCTATCAGTAGCCTAACCCGATACGGCATTAAGTCTTTACGCGGGTAAACCAACCATGAGGCGTTATCAGTTACTTGAAATTCTTCTAAAATAGTAAGTAGCTGGCCAGTTGCTACATATTCATCAACAATATCAGCTGCTAAGTGAGCAATACCAAGCCCTGCTAAAGTGGCGCCTAGCAGTGCTCTAGGGTGGCTGCTACGCCAGTTACCCGTTACTTTTACTTCTTGCACCTCGTTATTTACATTAAAGCGCCAGCGGTTACCCATGGCAATTAGGCAATTATGTTGCTGTAGTTGTATTGGCTGTGTGGGAGTTGAGTTATGTTTTAAATAAGTAGGGCTGGCCACTAAGGTCATAAAACGTGGACAAAGGGGGCGAGCAATTAAATTAGAGTCTTGCATGCGGCCAAAGCGAATGGCTAAATCAAAACCCTCTTCGACTAAATCAACATTGCGGTTGTTAAAGTCAATTTCAATTTCTACTTCAGGGTAGTCTGTAACAAATTCGGCTATTTTAGGCGCTACCTGTGCAGCCATAAATTCACCAGCACCTGAAATACGAATAAGCCCTTTAGGTTTTCTTTGCTCACCTTGCAGTTGATTGTTGGCATCAATCAACTCTTGTTTGATGGCTTTTAGTTTTACCGCGTATTCGCGACCTGTATCCGTTAGGTTTATTTTACGCGTAGTGCGCTGAAATAAAATTGAGCCAAGGCGCGCCTCTAATTGTTGAACTTGACGGCTAATGTGGGAGGTAGACACATCCATCTTTTTTGCGGCTTGTGTAAAGCTGCCGTATTCAACCACGTGTAAAAATTCATCGAGTCCTTGCCACATAGGAATATTTCCAATATAGATATAATTATTACTTATATCATTCATTGTTGCATACATGCAAAGGAGATTACCTGCTGAACCACTTCTTTTTAGAAATTAAGGACCTACAATATACTGCATATTAATGACACAATGATGGATAAAAAATGCTAAATTTTAGTTTTTCAAACCCGACGAAAATTCACTTCGGCGAACAACAAATTGCAGAAATTAAACAAGAAATACCTAAAAACTCAAAAGTACTTGTTACTTACGGTGGCGGCAGCATTAAAAAAAATGGCATCTATGAGCAAGTCAGCGATGCACTAAGTGAGCATCAATGGTTTGAATTTGCAGGTATTGAACCAAACCCAAGCTACCAAACGTGTATGAAGGCCGTTGCATTAGTTAAAGAAAAGCAGATTGATTATATTCTAGCAGTGGGCGGTGGCTCGGTTATTGACGGTAGTAAGTTCATTGCTGCTGCGGCTAACTTTGATGGTGAGCCGTGGGATATTTTAGCCAAGGGTGCTGAAATTAAATCTGCGATTGCATTGGGTGTCGTACTAACTTTGCCAGCAACAGGTTCAGAATCAAACAAAATGAGCGTGATATCTAACCTTGAAACTGACTCTAAATTGCCATTTGGCAGCCCCTTTGTGCAGCCACAATTTGCAGTGCTTGATCCGGCTGTTACTTACTCATTACCTAAACGCCAAGTAGCCAACGGTATTGTTGATGCGTTTGTGCATACTATGGAGCAGTACTTAACTTATGATGTTGGCGGTAAGCTGCAAGACCGCTTCGCAGAAGGTATTTTAATGACCTTAATAGAAGAAGGTCCTAAAACATTTAGCGAGCCAGATAACTATCAAGTGCGCGCCAATGTTATGTGGTCAGCAACTATGGCGCTCAATGGTTTAATTGGTGCTGGTGTGCCACAAGATTGGGCAACACATATGCTTGGTCATGAAATGACCGCTGTGTACGGCCTTGATCATGCGCAAACTTTAGCAATTGTGTTACCGCGAATGATGTTAGAGCAGCAAGAAACCAAGCGCGATAAAATTTTGCAATACGCCGAGCGTGTATTAGGCCTTGATATTACTGATGAAAATGAAGCCATTAAGCAAGCGGTAGTCGCGACAGAAGCATTTTTTCATAGCGTTAATATGCCAACTCGATTGAGTGATTATAACTTAGGTGAAGAAGTTGCAGATAAAATAGTATCGCAGCTTGAACGCCACGGCATGACAGCACTTGGCGAACGTGAGCAAGTGACGCTAGATAAAAGCCGTAAAATTTTATTAGCGAGCGTTTAGCGTTGATCTAACTCACTAAAATAAGTTAGTTTAATATTAAAAATAAACCCATGGCTACCAATGTTGTGTAGTAAATGTTGTGCGTTTTATAGGCCACAATAATTGCCGAAATTGCAGCGCTCAGGTATGGGTTTTGCCAATTTAAATTAATCCCATCATCAGTGACAAACACAATCGGCACCCAAATAGCGGTAAGTACAGCGGGGGCGCTAAAACTTAAAAACTGCTGCATTTTAGGCCCAACTTTAAATGGTAAAGCGCGGTGTAAAAATAAATAGCGAGTAAAAAAGGTAATACAGGCCATGAGCAAAATAGTGGTCATCATACGCTGTGCTCCTTCTTTGTTTGGATGCGACTAATTAAGTAACCGACACTCATTGCTGTTAAAGCCGCTGCAACGAGCCAAAGTTGAAAGCCTTGGCTTTTTAAAACAGTAGCAACAATACCGGCCGTTATTACTGTGGCTAAAGTAGCCAAACTTTTAATGCCTGGGATAACCAGTGCAATAAAGGTGGCGGCGATGGCAAAGTCGAGGCCAAGATTAGTCAGATCAGGTAATAAACTACCCGCCACAATGCCAATCAAGGTCCATAAATTCCACGCGATATAAAAACTAAATCCTGCACTTAGGGCGTAAATTAAGCGCACTTTAGTACGGTATGCTTTACGGTGATGCGAAAATGCAAAGAGCTCATCAGTTAATACAAAGCTTACAGGTAAGCGCCAGCGTATAGGTTTATCAATCACTTTATGGCGAACAGCTAAACCGTATAAAAAATGCCGAGAACTAATAATAAAAGTAGTAAATAAAATAGTTAATAAGGAGGTGTTACCCGCCATTAGTTCAATTGCAACAAGCTGCGCAGAACCTGCAAAGACGAGTAATGACATGACTTGAGTTTCAAAAGCAGTAAAGCCATTTTGAATCGCCAATGAGCCGCACAAAATTCCCCATGGTATCACCGCAAGGCACAGCGGCAGCATGTCTAAAAAACCTTTCAAAATGGCGCGGTAAGTCGACTTCATAAAATGGTACTCTTTTTATTCTTTTTTTGTCATAGATAAATCAAGCGGTAATGCTAAAATATCGTAAGTTTGGAATAATACCCTTTTTATTGGCTTGAGGTTAGTGATGACAAAAATTAAAGTATGGGACGGTTTTATCCGAAGTTTTCATTGGCTGTTAGTAATCGCTATGGCAACACTTTACTTTAGCGCTGAAGAAGCAATGATGGAACTGCATTTTGTTGCAGGCTTTTTTACAATCGCACTACTGGCTACGCGACTTATCTGGGGCTTTATTGGCAGTAAAACTGCCAAGTTAAGCGCGCTTATTCATTCACCTATTAAAGCATTTAAGTCGTTTACTGAAACAGATGAAAAGCCAGGCCATGGCGCAGCGGGTAGTTATATGGTGATTGCATTTTTTGGTTTGCTGATTGTGCAATTAATTTCAGGGCTGATGAATAGTGATAGCATTCTTATTGATGGCCCTTTGGCGGAATATGTTTCAAGCGATACTGTGGATTTTGCCGGTTGGCTTCATAGTATCAATTTTGATATTTTATTTTATGCGATTGTTTTGCATGTTGTAGCGATTGCTATTTATAGTATTAAAGGCAAGCCATTAGTTAAAGCGATGATCACAGGCAGTAAAGAGCAGCAAAGTCCCACTCCAGCAAAATCAGTGACCAAAGCTCCTTGGCTAGCTTTTGCCATTTTTGCTGTGCTGTTAATTGTGCTAATGCTTACGTGGGGTAAAGAGCCATTGAGTTATTTATTTAGCTAGAATTTATCTTTGCGGTTATGACATTTAAGTTACCGCTAAAAAAAGGCACTGAATTCAGCGCCTTTTTTGTTTGTTTTATTGATTAGCTTTTATATTAATCTTTAAATGATTTGTGGCAGTCTTTACAGCCTTTAGCCCATGGACTAAATGCTTTAGCAATAAGCTTTTTATCGCCTGTTTTTGCCGCCACAGCTAACTCATCAGCGTACTGCTGAAAAGCGGCTGATTTTTTCATAAAGGTTTCGTTGTCACTCCAAATTTCAGGTAATGCAGCGGTATCACCTTTATCACTACCTTCTACAAATGCTTCCCATGGCATTTTTGCTAAAGCCGCCGCATTGTCGGCGCGTTTTTGAAAACGTTCTGCGTCAAAAGGAACTTTACCTTTTAGCATATCACCCATGTCACCAATTTGTACGCGGATCATTGAAAATGCAGCTTGACGATATTCGATGGCGTCGCTTGGTTCTTCAAATATTGAGTTCGCCGATGCTCCAAATGTAACTGCTGATAATGCAGCACCTAAAAATAACGATGTTAATTTCATTCCTTTTACCCCTTAGTTTATTTATTCATTACCAGAATAATTTATGTTATACCCTAACCATTATAAATAATTTTTCAAGTTTAGCTTAGCTCAGCTTTAATATCAGATTTTAGTCACCGATATCAATGTCGGCAAATATCATTCCTCTGCGCATACTTCGAGTTGCAAGAAACACCTCTCCAAGTAATGCTAAAAACGCAAAAATAAGTAATGCCATTGCTATTACAAAACAAAAAGCGATAGTCACACCTAAATTAATTGATTGAATATGCGATAAGAACAATAACATAACCACAGTACATACCAATAGTGCACTTAATACGCTAAAGCTAAATGCAATATGGATACAGCGCGAACGTTTTAGTAGTGCTCTGAGTTCTGTTGCTAAAGTTAGATTAAAGTTTTCATCAACGCTTACTTTTAATCTTCGCTCAAGCTGACGTGCACGATCGGTTATACGAGCTAATCGGTTCGATAACACGCCAAGGGTTGCTGCGATACCGGTAATTAAAAATACCGGTGCAACAGCTGTTTGGATTACTTTTGCCATGGTTAAAATATTAATAACGTCTGAATTCATTCATTGCCTCGAGTCGTTTTCTCTTGTTTTAGCGGCGAAAATCAATTTCGTTTACAAGTTTTTACAATTGTTTATTTTATGTTTGTTTTGTTTTTTATCAAAGGTTTACTTTATTTTTTATGTTCAAAATTAATAAAGTATATGTTTTATATTTACTAAGTGTTGGTACTAATAGCCTAGTCACTTTATATTGCTTGTGAAACTTTGTTTCATCATACAACAAGCAAAATAAAACATAACCATCCCAGGGGATTAAATATGTATTCTAAAGGAATTAAGTATTCAGCAATTGCACTAGCCGTTACAGGGGCTTTATGCGCATCTGCACAAGCAAATAATGATTATACTAAATATAATTTATCGTCACAAAAAGCAGTAAAAGCAAGTACGGTCGCAAAAAAAGAACAAATAAAAGTAGGCGAAGCGACGAGCTGGCTAGTTAAATTAAATGCCCCAGCCTCTGTTGCTGCTAAGTCTTTAGGTCAGGATGTTACTGCAGCGCAAGCGCAAGTAGCGAATGCACAAATAAGTGTAGAAAATTCGATTTCTAGCATGGGCTTACCAGTGCAAGTCATTGCTAAAACATCGACATTAATTAGTTCAGTCGTTGTTAATGGTAATAAAAAAGATATTCAAAAACTATTAAGTAATGTGCAAGTTGCTGATATTTATCCTGTATATGATTATGAGTTACATGTAGCTGACAGTGCAGACTATATTACAGCAACGCCTCTAGTTGATAACGTCCTTGCAACAGGTGAAGATGTTCGCGTTGCGGTACTTGATACTGGTATTGATTATACTCATAGTCAATTTGGCGGTGCTGGTACAGCTGAGGCATATCAGGCGGCTATTGCTGACCCTGCAACGGTAGATTGGCCTCAAGGTAAAGTTTTAGGCGGATATGATTATGTTAATTTTGATGATGATCCAATTGATGTTTCAACTAATCATGGTACGCATGTATCACACTCAGTAAATGGTATTGCCCCAAATGTTGACTTATTTGTTTACTCTGTTTGTGATAGTGGTTGTAGTGGCTTAGCTCAGTTATTAGCACTAGAAAATGCAATGGATCCAAATAATGACGGTGACATTTCAGACCGTGTTGATGTGATTAACATGTCTTTGGGTGGTACTTATGGCGATATTGCCACTGATGCTGTGTCGTTATTTATCAACGAAGCCGTTAAGTTAGGCACTAATGTTGTGATCTCTGCAGGTAATGATGGTGCATACCCATTTATTGTTGGCGGTCCAAGTACCACTGAAAATGCGCTATCAGTAGGTGCCATGACACACCCTACTAACGAGGAGTCGGTAGCTAAAGGGGTGGTTAATGGTGACGAAACTGTAGTTCAGGCACCTAGTTTTGGTCCTCAAACAGCCTTTTCTTATACTGATAATGATTTTGACGTTGTCTACCCTGAAACAAATCAAGATGGTTGTTTAGCTTTTGCTGAAGATGTCGACTTCACAGGTAAAGCGGTCATTATTGATCGTGGTGCATGTGCATTCACTGAGAAAGTATTAGCAGCGCAAAACAACGGCGCTATATTTGTCATTATTGCTAATAATGTTGATGATGGAGCCGCATCGCCAATGGGTGGAGAGGATGCTGCTGTAACGATTCCTTCTATCGGAGTAACACTCCCAGCAGGTGATGCAATCAAGGCCGGAGGGTCTTTTGCGTTAACCGTTGAGCGTTTAGTTATGTCTGGTGCTATTGCCAGCTTTACTTCACGTGGTCCATCTATGGGGGGGTTATTGAAACCTGAAATTACTGCGCCAGGTGTTAATATCATGACCGCGCACCCTGGTTTAGGTGATGGCTTAACAGGTGTATCGGGTACATCGTTTTCTGGCCCTATTACGGCAGGGGCGATGAGTTTGTTAAAAGAAGCGTTACCAGAGCGTAATGGCCTTGAACTTAAAGCAACACTGATGAATACCGCAAACCTTAATGTAACGATGGAATCGGCTGCGCTTAACCCCGATACAGAGCTTGCACCTATTAGTTATATTGGTGCGGGTTTAGTTGATGTTAATAAGGCGGCTAATTTACCTGTAGCCGCATGGGCGCAAGATACTAAACAGGCGGCGTTATCGTTTGGTTTAGTTAATACAGCAGAAGTGGTTGAGCTTACCAAAACCATTGAAGTTAAAAACTTCTCAAGTGAACCTAAGGTCTATACGCTTTCTTTAGAACAGCGTTATCAAAATGATATCGACCGTGGCTCATTTTCTCTGGATTATCCTGAAACGATTACAGTCCCTGCAGGCCAAACATTCTTATTTGATGTGGTTGCATCGATTGACCCAGCAACATTACCAGAATGGACGCTGGATGCATCTAACATCGGTTCTGTTGACGCGAGTGCTGATTTAACAAACCTTGAGCTAGATGGTGCATTGGTTTTCTCTGATGGCAGCGAACCTGCCTTTCACTTGGTTTATCATGTATTGCCTAAAGCGAATGCGAAAGTAAGCATTACGCCTGTTGCTACTGAAGAAGGGCCTGCACACCAAATTACCAATACCGGTGCAGTCGAACTTGCACCTGTTTTTTCGCCTGTTGTAGCTGTGGACGCAGTGGATTCAGAACATCGTTTTGATATTGTTGGTACATCAATTGAAACATTTGCTGTTCCTGCTGAGGTCTGTGAGCAAGGCTTTTTAACACTCACAACAATGGTATTCAATGAGGGTATTACACATACCTATGTTGGCGGCTTTATGGCTGACTTTGATATCGACCAAGATGGTATCTACGATGCTACAGCGCAAAACGGTATGCTAGAGTGGTTCGAAGATGTTGAGCCTGGTACCGCAATTTCATTTACCCATGGTTATGGTGAATCTTCAGGCTTATTAGATGATATTTATCAAGTCACAGGTAATAACCATTTAACGCTAAGAAGCTGTATAGGTGGGTTAGGTTTAACTGCTGAAGATATGGAAACCACTACGGCTACAGTGCGTTTTCGTACTGAAGAGGCTACATGGTCTCCACTTGCAAGTAACACCGGAGACGTTGTTATGGGCACTTACACATTCACTGATGCGACAGAAAATGTATATAGCATGATGGTTGATGAATCAGATAATTTTGTTGATTCATTAGCACCGGGTGAATCAGCGATGATTTTAAACGCAGGCGCTGATTTTATGATTCTATCTGATTCAGGCTCAGAGCTTTATGTTGCAACACCCGAAAGTGATAGTAGTGCAAAGCCTACACTTGAAAATGCGACTTTTGATGTTGATGAAAATACTGCAACGGATACTGTGATTGGCAGGCTAGAGGCATCTCATGGTGCTGATATGGCAAACCCGGTATCTGAATTTATTGTAATTAATTCAACCTCAACTGCCGTATCCGTTAATGCCCTAGGTGATGTTGTAGTAATGGATGAGGCGCTCCTTGATTATGAGGCTGGCTTGATGAGTGTAGAGCTTGAAGTTGTTGTTACTGATACAGCAGGCAATATCTCTGAGTCAGCAAGTGTCACAGTAACTGTCAATAACGTTGCAGATGAAGGCACTGAAGTAACGCCAGTTGTCGACGCAGAGCAAAGCTTCACTGTGCAAGAAAACTCAGCAATAGATTCGGTGATTGGCTCAGTTACTGCAAGCGATCCAGATGCAGAAGTAACTCCAATCGCGAGCTATACAGTGACAGGCAGTGAACTGGTAAGTATTTCAGAGTCCGGTGAATTGAAAGTGGCAGGAGCTATTGACTATGAGGCAGTGACAGAGCTTAAGGTTATGGTTGTAGCTATTGATTCTGATGGTCATGAGTCTGAACCTGTTGAAGTAATGATTACTGTTACTCAAGATCCAGCTGAGGATGTAGTAACACCTGCTCCAGAGTCTTCAAATAATAATGACTCAGGTTCACTTGCTTGGTTTACATTGCTCCTTGCGCCATTGGCATTTATGCGTCGTCGTAAACAAAAATAATATTTAAGTTAAGTATGTAAAAGGGAGCTTCGGCTCCCTTTTTTACATTCAAATATAAACTTTATGGGTGGTGTGTCAGAAAGTATGCTGAAGAAATAAAGGAGGGTGACAGCCAAAGCAAGATGATATATTTGAGGTTATGAAGACACAAATAGATATCAGCTGCCCCGACTGTCACAGTCCCAGTTTAAAGAAAAACGGCATAAAAAGCTATGGCAAGCAGAACTACCAATGCAAGGACTGCAAACGTCAATTCATTGGTGACCATGCCTTAACTTATAAGGGCTGTCACTCTAAAATAGAAGACATCATACGGCTAATGACGGTGAGAGGTTGCGGTGTTAGAGACATAGCTATTATAGCCTCAGTCAGTATCGGTAAAGTATTGGGCACCATAGGCTCATCTGTTTATAAGATCGCGCCTAAGAAGCGCTACTATGAACGCTTAGAGGTTGATGAGTTCTGGACTTACGTGTATCGCAAGAAGCGTAAAGTCTGGCTCATCTACGCTTATGACCGTGCTACTAATGAGATTGTCGCTTATGTCTGGGGCAAACGTGACTTAAAAACAGCTAAGAAGCTAAGAGCACGTTTAAAGCAACTTAAAGTAAGCTATGGCTCTATCAGTATGGACAACTGGGATAGCTTTAAAACCGCCTTTAAAGGTGATCACAAACAGGTTGGCAAACAGCATACCATAGGTATAGAGGGTAATAACTGTCGCCTTAGACACCGATTAAGACGAGCGGTTAGAAAGACTTGTTGCTTCTCAAAAAAGCTTGATAATCATTTTAAAGTGTTTGATTTGGTGTTCTTTTACATCAATTATGGCTACGTCTGATGCCAGCATACTTTTTAGAACACCACCACTTTATGAAATTATTTTGGATTACCCGCATTACTAGTTAAAGACCCTTCAAGTTTATTAAAAAGGGATGCTTTAGTGAATGGAGTAACTCACCAACAGTATTAAAAATCAATGGTGTACCTAAACGTATGCAGGAGTTTGAACAATGTAAGCGCAATTGTTATATTCATAATTTTGTTTTGTTATTGAGCTATTCCAGCTGCAAATAAGAAGACGCTAATTTAATGTAATTGGTATAAACCTGAGCAATCAATATATACTTTAATCTTTGAGGGGTTGTCATTCGTGATAATTAAAATCAGCGTAAAGAGAAGCTCTGAGTAATATTGGTTGTTTTTAGCTTCTGTTGTTGATACTCAGTATTAAATAGCAGCATAATGAAAAGCACACAAAGTTGTCATATTTATCACGGTCACTTTTACAAATTAAGGAATTGTTTAAATTAATAAAGTACTTAAAAGGAAACTATTATGGAAGAAAATCAAAGACCTGAATCTGAAACAACACAATCAACTACGCAGCCTTTAGAGCCGCAAGCTGCCCCTCTTGAACCGACTAATAAAGAGGAGCATACTTGGGCTATGGCTTGCCACTTAAGTGCACTTGTTGGTTTTTTTATTCCATTTGGCGCCATCATTGGCCCTTTAGTTATATGGCTCATCAAAAAGGATGAAATGCCACTGGTTGAAGTACATGGTAAGAAATCACTTAATTTTCAGCTTACATTACTGATTGCTTATGTGGTTTGTTTTATGCTGATGTTTGTTGTTATTGGTGTGATTTTACTGCCTCTGGTTGCTATTTTCTCGTTTATTATGGTGGTGATTGCCGCTGTTAAAACCAACGATGGTAAAGAGTTTTCCTACCCGATGACGATTAACTTTATAAAATAATAGCTAGCAAGCTAGGCATTTTTTTAACCCAGCTACGGCTGGGTTTTTATTTGTGTGAATTAAAGGTGCTATGGCTTATTTAACTCTATTTTTTACGGCATTTGTCTCTGCGACTTTACTACCAAGTTCATCAGAACTGGTGCTTACAGCGATGGTAACCGAAGGGGGTTATTTACTATGGTTACTTTGGTTGGTGGCAACGTGTGGCAATGTGCTTGGTAGCTGTACTAGTTATTGGCTAGGTACACAAATAATGCGCTTTAAAGATCGTCGCTGGTTTCCTGTTTCATCAGGGAGTATCACGAAGGCTGAGCTGAGCTTTGAAAAATATGGCGTGTATAGTTTATTTTTTGCATGGTTGCCGATTGTTGGCGACCCACTTACGGTTGTTGCTGGGATATTTAGAGTACGCTGGTGGACGTTTTTGTGGATTGTCACCCTTGGCAAAGGAGTTCGTTATCTCGTCGTACTCGCCTTTGCCACGGGGCTTGATAAGATTATTATTTAGTCCAATCAAGGGTTAATGATACAGAGTCAGCAAAACGCAATGCATGGGGTTTATCTACTCTTACCTTGGTGTAATTGACACTGCTGTGGCTATGGCACACAGCTAGAATTTCAGCGACCAACTTTTCAAGTAATAAAAAGTGTCCTTGCTCAACAATACTGATTACTTCTTTGGTGATTACTTTGTAGTTAAGTGCTTGCTCTACTTCATCAGTTTCGCAGGCTTGATCAGCTGGGTAATGAATTTCTAAGTTAATCACAACATCTTGTTTTTTTTCACGCTCATCAGGATTAAAACCAATGTATGTACGCAGGCGTAAGTTGGTTACGTTGATAATTGCATTGGCCATTAGCTCAACCTTTTACTAGTTGTAAAAATTCATTACGAGTTTTTGAATTTTCTCTAAAGCTACCTAACATAACCGATGTACGCATACTTGAGTTTTGTTTTTCGACACCACGCATCATCATGCACATATGCTTTGCTTCAATGATTACGCCAACACCTTTAGCACCCGTTACCTCTTCAACCGCTTTGGCGACTTGATGAGTGAGTTGTTCTTGAATTTGAAAGCGACGTGCGTACATATCAACAATACGAGCAAACTTAGATAAGCCAAGTACTTTGCCATCGGGAATATAAGCAATATGGCAGCGACCAACAAATGGCAATAGGTGATGTTCGCACATAGAGTAAAGCTCTATGTCTTGAATAAGTACCATATCATCGGCATCAGAAGTAAAAACTGCGTTGTTGGTGATTTCATCTAAGGTTTGGCGATAGCCTTTAGTTAAATACTCCATAGCTTTGGCTGCGCGTTTAGGGGTATCGAGTAAGCCTTCACGGTTAGGATCTTCACCTACAGCGCTGATAATTTCTTGGTAACTGTTTTTTAGTTCATTGTGCATAATGTTCTCAATTATTTATAAATTAGTTATTTTAAATGCCGGCCACCATCGACAGGTAATGAGCGTCCTGTGATGTATTGGCTATTTAGTAATAATTCGACACTGTTGATAATTTCTTTACAGCCTGGTTCGATAGCCATTAATGATTTTTTTAGCGTTTTTTGGCGATACTGTTCATCATCACCTTCATTAAAAATAATTAACGAAGGGGCAATCGCATTTACTTTTATATAGGGGGCATATTTAGCTGCAAATGATTTTGTAAGGTTTTCGAGTGCAGCCTTACTAGCGGCATAAGCTAAGTGCTTTGGGCTACCTTTTTCAATTACATAATCAGTTAAATGGATAATGTCTGCAGGCTGATTATGCTGCTGGTATGCTAATAACAGCTCACTCACAGCTAGGTTTATTAAATAAGGCGCTTTAGCATGAATACGCATCATGTTATCAAATAATGCAGCACTGTCAGGGTTGTTTGCTTCACAGTCCCAGCTAGAGGCATTATGAATAACCGCTTTTAACGACTGACAATGTTGCTTTAATAGCGTAATAAATTCATTAATTGCGGTATCGGTATTAAAATCTGCGTAGAGGCAAATTGCACCTTGTGCTTCGAGTTTATCAATAGCGGCATGGCGAGTACGATAGGTAACAATAATAGATTGCCCAGAAGCAATAAAGTGTTCGGCCAATGCTAAACCAATTCGTTGGCCTGCACCGGTTATTAAAATCGGTGATGTCATAAAGTATGTTGTTCTCAATTTAACACGGTGTTTTATTCCGCCCACTATAAACTAAATGGCGGTAATATTTCATCCATAGTGACGCCAGCTATACGTAAAAAACCTTTACAACGATCAACGGTTTTATTTTAGCCTGATATAAAAAAGCAGTTAACGAATAGTCATTGGCGTTAACTGCTCTTAATTTAGCGTGTGATAGCTGTAATTAGCTATAAATAATTACAGCTCATCATAAATTGTAGGTATTGCTTGGCGTTTATGTTGGGTATGTTTGTATATTGCGATGAGCTTTTCTTCTACTTCGGTCGCGACTTCTTTGCCTTCTAAAAAGTCATCAATTTGCTCATAACTTAAGCCTAATGCTTCTTCATCTGTAAGGCCTGGGCGGTCGCATTCTAAATCAGCCGTTGGCGTTTTATGAACAAGAGCGGCAGGGGCTCCTAATTGCTCAGCAAGGGCGCGAACTTGGCGTTTTGACAAACCAAACAGGGGGGCTAAGTCGCAAGCACCGTCACCAAACTTGGTATAAAAGCCAGTAATATTTTCTGCGCTATGATCGGTGCCAACCACTAAGCCTTGGCAAAAACCGGCAATTTCATACTGCGCTACCATGCGCTGACGGGCTTTGACGTTGCCTTTAATAAAATCAACTTGAGTTTGTTCAGGTAATGACTCATCCGCGCCTACAATCGCGGCGAGTGCTTGCTCATGCATGCCGTCTGCGCCGGGTTTGATGTTAACTGTGAGGCGTTTACTTGGCTTGATAAAATCAAGTGCCATTTGTGCTTCATCTTCATCGGCTTGCACGCCGTATGGTAAACGCACAGCAATAAATTGATAGTGAGGTGTAGTGTGTGCTTGATTCAGTTCATCAACAGCAAGTTGGCATAAACGACCGCAGGTTGAGGAGTCCACACCGCCACTAATTCCTAAGACTAAAGAGCGACACTTGGCAGCCTCTAGGCGATTTTTTAGAAAGTTGACTCGACGGGTGATTTCAGCGGTTACATCTATAGTCGGCTGTACTTTCATTTCAGCAAGTATCTCAGCGCGCATTGGTTTGCTCCTCGTGTTGATTAGGGGGTAATTATGTAATGAGATTAACCGAAGTTAAAGCCCTAAATGTTGTTTTATTTTTGCAAGCTCGGTTTTTAGTTCGTCAATTTCAGCCTGTAATTCACTGAGTTCATCGGTTTTAAATTTAGTCACTGGTACCGGCTCTGTGAGGGGGCTAGGGCTTTTCGCATCACAAAATAAATGGCTATAACGGCTTTCGCGTTTACCTGCTTCTCGTGGGTGTTTAGTTACCAGATCTAAGCCCGTTAATGTATTCAGTGCGGCTTCTACTTCATTAACATTATTAAATTCAGCAAGGCGATTACAGCGTGTTCTTAATTCGCCAGGTGTTTGTGCGCCTCTTAGTAGCATTAAGCAAATAATAGCGCGTTGTTGCTCACTGAACTGTAAATTGCCAAACTCGGTATTGCAAAAGCGATGTGCATATTTATTTACTCGTCCAGATAGCCCTTCATCGAGGGTAACTAAGTGTTCTGAAATTAGTTCATCTAGGGTGTTTTGTACTTGCTCTTCACTCAGTGTAAGTATTGGGTCACGGTTTGACTTTTGGTTGCAAGCATTGGTTAAACTATTTAAAGATAATGGGTAATGCTCTGGCGTAGTGCTTTGCTTTTCTAATAAACAGCCGATTACTCGTTGTTGATTTACGGTTAACTGCATAATATTTCTCTGCCTACTTAAAGTCTTAGCTTAGCGCGTTATTGATGGCTTAGCCATTGTTGTAGCATAGGATTAAGGACTTTAAAATCAAGTGGTTTCGTTAGGTAGTCATTCATGCCGGCAGCTAAACACTTTTCTCTATCGCCTTGCATGGCGTTAGCTGTGAGCGCAATTATTATTGTCTCTTTATATTCCTCTCCCGCTTGGCCTTGACGAATTGCTTTTGTTGCTTGATAACCGTCCATTTCTGGCATTTGGCAATCCATTAAAATGAGTTGATAAGGTGCTGAGGCTTTTTCTTTTATTTTAGCGATAGCTTCAAGGCCATTTTCAGCAATATCAAAATTGACTCCTGCTTGCTTTAATAATGCAGACGCCACAACTTGATTAACTTTGTTATCTTCAACTAAAAGCACTGTAACACTTTTTTCATCGGCAAAATTACTTAAGGTTACCGATGTTTGTGGTGGCGTATTAATTTGTTGTTGCTCTATGTATTTATCGTTCGCTAAAGCATCGAATAAGTCTGATGGAGTTAGTGGTTTAAAGATAATGCTGGCAATCTCAAAAGGTAAATTCGCTTCCTCACGAGAAAAGCCCATTGGTGCCATTAGAATCAATTTACAGTGATGTTTGGTTAAATATTGGCTAAGTGCTGCAATGCTTTTAGTATCGCTTTGCTGGAAAAAGTAATAATTGAGTAACACTGCGTCAAATACGTTGTCAAAGGCCGCTAGTTGCTGTTGGCAGTTTTCGTAATTGTTGAGAGTGTTAACATTACTGCCCCATAAGCTTAGCTGTTTACTCGCGATGGTGCTACTTAAGATGCAGTCATCAATTATTAGTATTTTTTTATTCTTAATCAAGTGGCTGGGTAGTTGTTCTTCAGTTTGCACTGGATGAACTTTAATAGTAAATGAGAATGTACTACCTTGACCATATACACTCGTAGCACTGACTTCGCCACCCATTAGTTCACAAAGCTGCTTTACAATTGCAAGGCCAAGCCCGGTGCCGCCGAACTGACGCGTCGTAGAGGTGTCTGCTTGGGTAAATGAATCAAAAAGTGTATCTTGTTTATTTGCTTTGATACCAATTCCGGTATCAATAATAGCGCAACGTAAAAAGGTGCCTTCAAAGCTATCTTTAACTTCTGCCGTTACAATTACTTCACCATCTTGAGTGAATTTAGCGGCATTTCCAAGTAGGTTATTAATAATTTGACGCAAGCGGTTAGGATCGCTTTTAATCACATTAAATGTGACTTTGGTGGCATCTAAAATCAATTTACTATTGTTTTGTTCTACCTTTAGTGCAAATGACTCGACAATTTCACCGAGCAACTTAGAAAGGTTAAATGTGACATGTTCAATGTCTAGCTTGCCGGCTTCGATTTTAGAAAAGTCTAAAATATCATTAATAATACTTAACAATGATTGCGCTGATGACTGTGCCAATTCGATATGATGCTTTTGTTGTTTATTAAGCTGGGTTTGCTTGACAATATTGAGCATGCCAAGTACCCCATTCATAGGAGTACGAATTTCATGGCTCATACTAGCTAAAAACTCGCTTTTAGCTTTTACGGCTTGCTCTGCAGTTTCTTTGGCGGTGACTAATTGTTGCTCGGTTTCGATACGTTGCTGACTAGAGTGAAGACTACCAATAAGCGCAGCCACGGCGATTAAAAAACCTTCCTCATTGTGAGTCCAGTGCCGTTTGTTACTTGATTGCTCAGCGCAAACAATGCCCATAACACCAGAGCCTGCGGGAATAATAACATTGAGCATTGATTTAATTTCAAGGGGCTTAAGGTACTGAGCGGTTAAAGGGCTGAGCATAGCGTGATTTTGTGCATCTGTAGCGCTAACCACTGCATGACTTTCAATGGCGGCAAAAAAATCCTCTAATTCACTTTTAAGCCATGGTTTTGCAGTGCTGTAGCTAAGATCATGATTACCATGGAAGGCAAAAAGCTCTAGCTTGTCTTTTGCAGTGTTGAATATCCAAATGCTTGCTCTATCTACTTTTAAAGCATGGCAAATTGCTTGAGTAATAATAGCTTTTGAGCGACTTAGCTCACCCGTTAGAATTAAATCATTAGTGGTTAACGATGCGAGCATTTCGTTGTGCAATGCTATTTTACTATTTTCTAACTCAATCCGTTTGCGGGTATCAATATTTTGTAATGAGCCAAAAATACGCACGCATCGGCCATTTTTTTGCTCTGGCTCACCATGCATAAGTACCCATACGGTTTGCCCTTCAGAATTTATTATTTGTAATTCTACCTCGTAATTCTCGTTGTGTTTAATTGCTCTTTCAATGAGCTTCTGTATTGTATTACGGCTTTTACCTGACTTAAAATAGTTTAAATTAGTGGGCCAGTCGGGCTGCTTATCAAGAGGATATTTAAATATTTTCTTGGTCATATCTGACCAGTAAACTTGCTGATTCTCTAAGTTAAATGACCATGCCCCAACTTGTGCCATATTGCTCATGGTCACGAACATTTGTTCGCTTTGTTGTTGGCGGTTAAGCATTTTTAAAAAGAAAACAAAGGCCCAAATTAGCATCCCGCAAATTGTTAAAATAGTAAATCGTAATGGCCAGATACTTGAACTAGCAGGATCCCATCCCGATTTAGGGCTTACATATAGCTGCCATTCTCCGCCTTGAAAGTGCAGTGGGAATGATAGCGGATCGTTACTTAAAATATCAGTTGAACCTCGAAAATAATCCCCCTCAGTACCAAGACCATCACGGCCCTGTAGCGCTACAAAGTACTCTTCTTCAAGTTCATATAATCCTGCTTTGGTGTAAATTTTATCGATGTCTAACCCCACCGATAATAGCCCCCAGAATTTTTCATCAGGTTCCAAAAATACAGGTACCTTGGCTATTAAGGCTTGCTCTCCTTGTATCAATTCCAGAGGCCCAGCCATAACAATGTTATTGGTATCACGTGCTTTGAGAGCATTGGAACGGTGTTTTTCATTTTCTAAAAAATTAAGGCCAATAGCTGCTTCATTACCTTTTAAAGGGTAGGCCATGCTAATGACCATATTAGGCGCACCGGCAATATTTCGTAACTCAGAGGAGGTTTTAAATAATGGGGCTGCTATTTGTGCGAATCGTGCTTGATCTAAGTTTGGCTCTGCAGCTATTGCTACGCCAAGACCTCGAATTAATTGAATGTTAGCTACTAGAGTGGATTCAATTTGGGTGCGATAGGTACTGACCTCAGAAAGAACCTGCAGCCTTTGTGCTGCTTTTTCACGGTTGTAATTAATGTGATCGAGTACAAAACCTATTAATACAATCAGTACTAGGGAAACCCAAAAAGCGATTTTAAAGTTAGTGGTTTGAAGTTTTTTATTGTTTTTTTGCAAGGGCATCAGCACATCAAACTTTATTGTTAGGCACATTAACTATAGCTAATTTATACGTAGGTGACAGTACCTACGTGGGATTAATTATAGTTATTTTTTTATTGATATAGTGTGTAATATTATTTTTTCATAAAACACAGGTTATGATGGGTTAATACCCGTCAAGGAATACGTTTATGGTTAAGGTAATAAAATGGTTGGTGCTGAGTTTATTAATAATAGCTTTACTTGCTACTGGTGTTTTGTATGCAGTGCTAACGCTTAGTTTGCCCGCCCTTGATGGCCAAGGGAGCAGTAAAGCAGTGACGAATAAAGTGCTCATTGAGCGTGATAAATTAGGCCAAGCCGTTATTCATGCAAGTAACCGTAATGATGCCGCTTATGCACTTGGTTTTGCCCATGGCCAAGATCGTTTTTTCCAAATGGATTTACTACGCCGCAATGCCGCTGGCGAACTCAGCGAGTTATTTGGTAAAGCAGCTATTAATTTAGATAAAAAAATGCGCTTTCATCAATTACGCAAACGAAGCCAATTTATTTTCGAGCAGCTTCCTGAGTCGGATAAAAACTTATTAGCTAGTTATGCAACGGGTGTAAACGAAGGGCTGGCACAAATTGGCTTTAAGAGTTTTGAATATTTATTAACGGGTACAGAGCAAAAGCCATGGCAAAGTGAAGATAGCCTGTTAGTTATTTTTAGCATGTACCTAGATTTACAAACGGCAACCTTTGAGCGAGATAAGGCGCTGATTCAAATTGAACAGCAATTTGGCAGGCAAATGATAGCGTTTTTAACCCAGCCAAGTACTCATCAAGCAGCATTAGATGGTAGTAAGTTAGCGCCTTACTCAGGTGGGATCCCCGCACTTGAACAGAAAGTCGGTACTCATGTTGAGATTGCAGCCAATCAAGAACGCGGCAGTAATAATTGGGCGGTAACAGGTGCATTAACAAGTACGGGCGCTGGTATGCTGTCGGATGATATGCATTTATCTATGGCAGTGCCGGTTATTTGGTATCGGGCGCAACTTAATTATCTTAAAAATGGGCAACAGCATCAGATTACTGGCGTATCTTTACCCGGCGCGCCCGCCATTGTGGTTGGCACTAATAATAAAATCGCGTGGGGTTTTACCAATGGTTACCTTGATACTGCTGATTGGATTGCGATTAATGACACCCATAAAACGTGGCAAGTAAAAGAACAAATAGCGGTTGCAGGTACAGTTGATGAAGATTACTCAATTACCATGAGTGAATACGGCCCTGTACAACAAATTAATGATAAACCGTATGCGTTAAGCTGGGTTGCTCATCATGATTATGCGGTTGACATGAGCTTACTAAAATTAGAGCAAGCTACAAATGTTGATGATGCATTAAGTATCGCTGCTGAAATCGGGATCCCTGTGCAAAACTTAGTAGTGGTTGATAGTCAAGGCAGTGCAGCATGGAAAAATATGGGCGCAATACCAGCACGTAAAACCCCTAGTGAACTTGCAGTACCTGAGGGGCGCTATTCTCCAAAGTGGCACGATAATGAAGTTATAAGACCAAGTGTTAAAAACCCTAAAGATGGTCGGTTATGGACGGGTAACTCACGAGTAGTTTCAGTCCAAGATGATCAACGTTTTGGTAATGGTAGTTATGCACTTGGCGCTCGCGCAAGTCAAATTCGCGATAGGCTTTATGAAAAACAGCAATTTAATGAAGCTGATTTTAACCAATTACAGCATGACAACGAAGCTCGATTTTTAACGCCCTGGCATACTTTATTGCTTAGCCAATTAAAGGCAGCGCCACAAAAAAATAAGCAGTATATACAAGCTCTTGATAGCTGGCAGCGATGTGCTTGTGCAGAGTCTGTAGGATATACATTAGTTAGGCATTTTCGTGATGAAGTGATTAATAGTTTATTTGGTAGCATTGAGAAAAACCTTCAGCAACAACAAGGTAGCTTAGAGTACATAAAGCGTGATTTAGAGCCAGCAACATGGCAACTGATAAAGCAACAGCCAGCCAGCTGGTTAAATAAAAAGTATGCTAATTGGTCCGCGCAAATGGAGGGTGCTTTTGAATTGGTAGTTAAAAAGTTAACTGCCAAATATGGTAATAACTTGCAAAGTTGGCAATGGGGTAAGGTTAATGAGTTAGTGATAGAGCACCCATTTGCTAAACAGATGCCTATTTTAAAAAGCTTTTTAAATATGCCCAGTGCGGTAGGTTTTGGTGATAGCTACATGCCTGCAGTACAAGGTACTAGCTTTGGTGCATCGCAGCGCTTTATTGCGCAGCCTGGGCATTTAGATAAGGCAATAATGGCAATACCTGGTGGGCAATCAGGGCATCCGTTTTCGAGGTTTTATCGTGCTGGGTTTGATGACTATATAAAAGCTAAGCCAACGCCATTGTTACCACAATCGGTGATTCATCGACTCACGATTAAGCCATACTAGCTTGTAGCAGTATATTTGCGCTGGCGGCATTTTAAAGGCGCCTGATGGTACTCAATACATGGATGATAAGTGAGCGCTGGGCGCGGTAAGTGACCATTTAGGGCTAATTACGTATTATCGGCTAGTTGATAAAGCAAAAATGTTGGCAGTGGTTCTGCCAGCTATACTAGGCTTAGAGTGCATCAAGTGGTTACTAAAAAAGTGACTAATTACACTTTTTATCGTAGCTTAAAAAACTCAGCCAATGTTAATATATAAAATTGAATGGTATTTTTGTGCCATTATTTCATATCTGTTGAGCTGAGGTTTGCTTTATTCAGCAGGTATTAATCCCTTTTGCCAAAAGGAGTCGTGTATGTCGGCAGAAAAAACCCACCTTGAGATTTGCAACTTAAGTAAAGAGCAGTATCCACAAGTAAAAACCTTGATGGATCAAGCTTACCCTGGTTTAGGTGGGGCATGGCCAACGCACACTATTTTTAGATTAATAGATCAATTTCCTGAAGGGCAATTAGGCATAATTGATGATGGTGTTTTGGTTGGCTTAGCGTTAAGTGTGCAAGTTGATTACAATCGTTTTTCTAATCCACATACTTACGAAGACATTGTTGATGGCCACGACCGTGTATTTAGCGACCTAGAAGGCGATGCTTTGTATGGCCTTGATGTGGTCATTTCTTCTACTCACCGTGGTATGCGCTTAGGCCGCAGACTTTATGATGCGCGCAAAGAGCTTTGTCGTCAGTATAACTTACGAGCTATTTTAGCCGGTGGTCGTATTCCGCGCTATTTTAATCATAGTAAGGATATGAGCCCGACGGAGTATATTGCTAAGGTTGATCATAAAGAGCTTTATGATCCAATTTTAAGTTTTCAGCTGTCAAATGATTTTCAAGTAAAACGGCTACTTAAAAAATACTTACCAGAAGATCAGGAGTCAGTAGGTTATGCCACGTTACTTGAGTGGAATAACATTATGTATGAACCAACCGACACGGTACTTGAATCGACTAAATCGATTGTGCGTGTCGGTGCAGTGCAGTGGCAAATGCGCTGCGTAGACTCGGTTGATGAATTATTAAAGCAGGTAGAGTATTTTGTAGATACGGTATCTGATTACAAAAGTGACTTTATCCTCTTTCCTGAATTTTTTAATGCGCCGCTAATGGGCTTAACTGAACAAAAAAGCCAAACTGAAGCGATTCGTAATTTAGCTGAATACACTGAAACATTCCGCGATGCCATGTCGCGTATGGCTGTTGAATATAACGCCAATATTATTACCGGTTCTATGCCACTTTCAGAAAATGATAAAATTTTCAATGTTAGTTATTTATGTCACCGCAGCGGTAAAGTTGACGAGCAACGTAAAATACATATTACCCCGCATGAGCAAAACGATTGGGTAATTCAAGGTGGTGATAAAATTGCCGTTTTTGATACCGATGCAGGGCGAGTAGGCATTCAAATTTGTTATGACGTAGAATTCCCAGAACTGTCGCGTATTTTAGCCAAACAAGGTCTAGATATTTTGTTTGTGCCATTTTGGACCGACACCAAAAACAGTTATTTACGTGTTCGTCACTGTGCCCAAGCTCGTGCGATTGAAAATGAGTGCTATGTAGTGATTGCAGGCTCAGTTGGTAACTTGCCAGAGGTAGAAAGCCTCGATGTACAATACTCACAATCGGCGGTATTAACGCCTTCGGACTTTTCGTTCCCGCATGATGCAACGCTTAATGAAGCAACCCCGAATACAGAGATGTTGCTATTTAGTGATTTAGATATGGATAAGCTGAAAATTCTTCACAGTGAGGGGACCGTACGTAACTTAAAAGATCGCCGTGAAGATTTATATGATGTGATTCTAAAAAAGAGAGATAATTAATGGCGTGGATGTATTTAATTATTGCTGGCTTACTTGAAATTGGCTGGCCTGTAGGCTTAAAAATGTCGCAAGAAGGTGAAAACCGTTGGTTAGGTATTGGCATTGCAGTGGTGTTTATGGTTGCCAGCGGTTTTATGCTATGGCTTGCTCAACGTGATATTTCTATGGGTACATCTTATGCCGTATGGACGGGGATCGGTGCCGCGGGTACGTTTTTAGTTGGTATTCTTTTTTATAACGATGCTGCCAGTTTTGGTCGTATTGCTGGGGTGCTGTTGATTATAAGTGGTGTAATTACGCTTAAAATAAGTCATTAATTCAATTATTTAAAGTGTGGCAATAGCCGCACTTTTTATATTGGTAGTATCACTAAGATTGCTGCTATGGCGATTAACACAAGCCCCACACTATCTTGGTGTTTGAGCGGCTGTTTTAACCACAATATTGATATTAAAATAGTAAAAAACACTTCTACTTGACCCAAGGTTTTTACATAAGCAACATGTTGTAAGCTCATGGCACTAAACCAACCAATAGAACCAATACAGCTAAAAAAGCTTACTGCGCTAGTCGTGCGTTTATGTGCCCACATCGCACAAAATGTTGCGGGTTCTTTAAAGGCAATATAACCACATAACATAATAGTTTGTAGGCTAATAATAAACAGCAACACCCATGCGGCAGAATAAGGAAATAGTAGCCCTGAGTTAAGGCTCGCTTCGCGGATCCACGATGAAGACAATGCAAATGCAGTACCACAGGCTAAACCTAGTAGAGCCGTTTTCAAGCTAAAGTGCTTAACATTAGTGATTCCGCTTAATAATAAAACGGCTATAGAGCCAATAAATACACCCAGCCAACCTAGTACTGAGAGAGTGGCACCAAAAAACAATACTCCTAAAATAGCTGCTACCAGCGCTTCACTCTTAGCAAGCCCTGCGCCGACGGCAAAGTTATTCATTTTAAATAATTGCACCATCAACCCTGTCGCTATAATTTGTACTATGCTGGCACCGACAATATAACTAACAAAAGATAGGTTAAAAGTTGGTAAAGCAGCATCCTGATAAAGATATAAAGATGCTAAATAAGCCAAGGCAATTGGACTGGCAAGAATAAAGCGTGCAAGTGTTACTCCTGCAACGCTCACATGTGCACTGAGTTTACTCTGCAGGGCATTACGCCACGATTGCATAAAAGCCGCTAAAATAGTTAAAAAAATCCAAGTCATAATAAAAAACAAAAAATTTGATAGATGGGTAAGTTACCAGTAGAGAAACGCTAATGCGAATCCATAATACGGAATATGAAAATATATTGGCTGCGACAATTTGTCACAGTTTCAAACTAAGCAATCTGAGCTATAGTAATGGTGATGTTATTGTTAGCCGTCATTACTTATATCAGTAGTGACGGCTTTTTTATGCTAGTTTATTGAAAAGTAATAAGAGGAATAACAATGACAACTTTACTGATCTGCGCTTTACTTTCGGTATTAATGCCTTACCTTGCCAAAGTACCGCTTGCTTTAGCGATGCACAAGCTTGACGGCTACGACAACAAGCACCCGCGTGCTCAGCAAGCAAAGCTAAAGGGTTTTGGCGGGCGGGCTTTAGCTGCACACCAAAATTGCTTTGAAGCGCTTGCGGTATTCGCCGTTGCTTTGGCGGTAGTGCTTGGTACCAATAATGTGCATCAAGTAACTGAGCTTTTGGCTGCTACTCATATTATAGCGCGTGTTTTATATTGTGTTTTTTACTACTTAGACCTGGATGTGCTTCGCTCATTAGTGTGGTTTGTTGGTTTAGGCGCAGCTATCGCGATGATTGTGGTCAGTTTCTAACGTCTATACTCAAACCACCTCAATATGCGAGTTTCAGTTGGAATTAAAAGCGATTTAGGCAAGGCATTGATTGCAAATAATAGTGGTTCTATTGTAAAAATCAATAACGCAGTATAAATCGCTTTTAAGCCAACCCTTTGGGCGTTTTACAGGACTTACTCTCATCGTTGTTCCATCTTAAAAGGGACTGCCATTCTTGCAAAGTAACGCCTTGATATTAAGCCCCTGTGAAACGCTGAATTCTGCATCTTGAGATGGGTTGGGTATATATTTAAAAACCACAAAGCAAGCGGCTAAAATAAGGCGCTTGCTTTAGGGTTTCTAAGTGTTGAAACTTATTTTGCAGCAACAGTCACTTTTTCAATCAGACTTTGCGATTTGTATGTTTCATCAAGTGCAAAGTCTAACTGCACGAGTACATCTTTAAAGCCAGAATTTGATGGCTTATATTGCCATTGCTTTAATGCTACTTTTGCCTCCTTATTAAATACACCCGCTGGCTTGGCATTAACGACGGAGACATTTTGTGTCTCACCGTTTGGGCTGATATCGTATTTTAAAACCACGGAACCACTAATGCTTTGCTCAGCAGCATGTGAAGGATAAACTGGTTCAATGCGTATTGTGGGTGAAATGTGCTCTGCTTTAGCTAAAGATGCGTCTGTTTGTTTAGCTGTGGCAAAGCTGCTTAGTATGCCTGCGGTAAAAATAAGTAAGGCACCTTTGGCGGCCAGTGAGCTGTTTCCGGTATGCTTTATTTGCTTGAGTCGTTGTAACATCATGTTTTTATCTCCGTAGTGTGAGTAGGCCATTAAACCTGTGCGGGTGTGTTCTGCACAATTAATCAGTGCTTTACTGTATAAAATTCGTTGTTGAGTACCCTTATTTTCAAGCACTTTTTCATCGCATGACAGTTCTTGTAAGCGTCTAAAGCTTAAGTAGCCTAGCCATGCTACTGGGTTAAACCAGCATATTAATGTTGCTATTAAAAACAGCATATTGAGTAAATTATCACGGCGTTTTATGTGTACTTTTTCATGCTCAATAATAAGCGCTAATGATGCACTATCGGTTTTTTGAACATTTGCAGGGCGCATTCTCGTCTGCTTTAGCCACGAGTTAAGCCCTGCGGTTTTAGTTTTTATGCTTGGTAATGGCTTTACTCTGCTTAACCGCCCTCTCTGAGGGAGGCTTACGTTGCGAATCTATATAGGCAGCGACCTGTTCCAAACTACCGCCGCCACACGATACAACACAGTAGCTAGGAGACCAAAACTTGTCGCCCCAAAGCTTTGTTTTTACTGATTCCCAATAGTCACGTCGAAGTATGTAACTAGACTTACCCTTTAGCTTGCCCACTAAATTAGATACGGCTAGTTTAGGGTGAACCTGCACCATTAGGTGGACGTGTTCGGCCTCAAACCCGTATTCCATTAGCTCGCACTGCATTTGTTCGCAGGTTTCGCTGAATACTTGTTTAAGGATCTCGCCCATTTCTAGCGTGAAGACTTCTCGACGGTATTTTGTAACGAATACTAGGTGTACTTGATTCTTATAAACGCAACTTCTTCCTGTTCTCCATTCGTACATATTAAACTCATGGTTGATTTTTGAGTAGAGCTATAATATTCTGTGTTTAATAATTGAGCAAGGTATTTGATTAATGGCAATTCGTGGATTTAGCATCGAAATAACTGACAGATTGAGTAGCCGTCAGGCTACTCATTTTGCACAGTGGATCGGTGGCTCGAATGTCATGCGTAATCAAAAGATTGAGGAAAGTCTCGAACTTATCCGAGCCGAAAAAGGTTCGGAGATCCACCAGAAGTATGCGGCCATCAAAGCGAAGCCTGAGCTGGCTTTCTTGAAAGAAGTGCCTGTACAAATACTCCGTAACTCTGCAAGTATGCTTATTGCCGACGTTAATGCGTGTAGAAGCGGGCTTAGGAAGTTCCCAAAGCCCAAAGGACGTAACCGTAAACGTAGCTGTGTCGTCACAAAAGAAATGTTCATTATTGAGCCGTTAGATTGTAACAGGACACTTCTAACATTCTATGAGAAGGCTTCAAAGAAGCCTGTAAGAATGTTTTCCATACAACTAGATTACGCGCTTCAAAAGTTGGCTAAACAATTTCGTATTTCGCGCCAAGGTAGACGCTTTCACCTATCGGGGTCGTATAGCGACGGTATAGAATTAGCGGCGAACGAAGAGTTGTTAAATGGCTTTGTACAACAAAATCTAAGTGATGGTGAACTACTAGCTCAAATCACAGGTATTGACCGTGGCGTTAAGCTGCCTATAGCAACAAGCGACGGTTTGCGTAAAGCCTATAGCCCTGATGCGGCTGAGAGACTAAAGCAGCTTGCCCGTAAAAAAGCGCGATATCAGCGTATTTTGGCACGTAAAAAGCGCCAAAATAACAACAAAAACACTAAACGTGTCGAGTCAAACGAGCAACAAAAATTAGCAGATAAAATCGCTAACTTTGATAGTAAAACTGCGCGGATCAGACATGACTTTTTGCACCAGACCTCGAAAGAGGTCGTGCTCGCGGCTAAGCCAATAATCGCTTTGGAATGCTTAAAACTCAAGAATATGACTAAGCGTGCTAAACCAAAACGCGGCAAGCATGGACGCGGCTATGTGAGCAATCGCGCTCGTGCTAAGAGTGGGCTAAATAGAAGTCTACTAAATGTCGCTTTAGGAAAGCTTGGTGATTTCATTAAATATAAAGCCAACGACTACGGCAAGGCCGTAGTCGAGGTAAATCCTGCATTCACGTCGCAGACGTGCCATGTGTGCGGTGAAAAGAGTACAATAAGGCCACAACAAGATACATTAATTTGCCTTAACGGTTGTGGTACTTTTCATGCGGACGACAATGCCAGTATTGTCATTGCGCAACGTGCTGTACCTTACATTCAAGAGTCTATGTTTGCCCAGAAAGCAAAACCTCGTAAGAAAACAGCAATACGTAAAAAGGCGGTAATACCGCCGTTGGGGAATGAACTGACCTCAACTGAAAAACCAGGAGAGTTAGAGGCTGCATCAACGGATGTGTCCCTTGCGTGCTCACGCACGCAAGCTGACGTAAGACCGTCACCGACGGCAAGTCTTGTACCAAGAAACTCTCTTACAACAATGGACACCAGTCAAGCTGGTGTCTTGGAAACTCGATAGCTTTAGCTACGAGTAGTTCATCATATTCACTAGGCAGTACAAGTTGGGTGCGAAACAACCCAATGACCATAGGCGTGTTAACGGCGCCGCTTTGTAATAACGCAATATTGAGGTTTTTATTAGTTAGTTTAAAGCTATTAAGTGGAGCAAGTCGCAGTTGTTTTATAAACCGTTGGTGCGTGATCACAGTTAGTAACGTTAATAGAGCAAGCACCATGCTATAAATTAATGCCCAACTAATACTTAACTGAGTATCTAAATTTCGCTCCGGCGTTATCAACATGGTGCTCATTGCTGTATTTTGAATTGGCTTGAAATGTTCTGGTAAGTTAATAAGTAACAGCGAAGTTGGTAATAATAGCCATAACTTATAGACAAAATTTGCGCTGAGCCACTTTAGAGAATAACGTTCCAAAACCAATAAGCTCAGTATTAAAAACGCAATGAGCAGTTGCTGTTCAATAAGCCAGTTAAAAGTGCTTTCTAACATAAGAGTATCCTTACTTTTGTTGCTTTTCCCACTCATCAATCACCTTTTTCAGCTCATTGATGTCTTGTTGCGATAATTGCTCAGATTTAGCAAAACCACTGACCAGTGGTGCTATACGGCCACTGAAAAAGCGCTCAATAAAGTTTTGGCTTTCTTTTAAGGTGTATTCAGCACGTTCCATACAAGGGGTATAAATATACTGGCGGCCCTCTTTTTCAAAGCTCAGGGCATTTTTTTTAACTAGGCGGCCGAGTAGAGTTTTTATGGTTTTCTCGTGCCATTGTTTTTCATCACTTAGTCGTTCAATTATTTGACTTGCCGTAGCGGGGTAGTTTATCCAAAGCGCATCAAGCACTTCAAATTCAGCCTTTGAAAGTTCAATCATAAAGTTTGCCTACAGATGTAATCCTTGACTTAAGATTACACCTGTAATCAGTTTGTGCAAGTGTTTTATACAAAAATTAATTAATTTTTTAAAATGGCTGATTTATTGATTTTAAGGAAGGTGTTCTCGGGTATGTTCAACTCAGCGAGGTTAAGCGCCGCAATTTGTTCGCGGTATAAGTCAATAACTTGATAGCCACAGTAGTGCGCCATTTTACGAATTTGCCTATTAAGCCCCTGTTTTAAAATGATACTAAATTGCTTGTTTGTTACCTTTTCGACTTTACAGGGTAAAGTTAGCTGCTTATTTACTGGCACACCCGCTGCCATTTTTTGGCAAAAATTATTATCAAGTGGCTTATCTACTGTCACTAAATAGCGCTTTGGCTGGTGGAAGTCTGGATGAATTAATTGATTACAAAACTCACCATCGTTAGTCAGGATCAATAAGCCACGAGAGTCTTTATCGAGTCGACCGATAGGGTATATCCGAGTACCTGTAGGTAGATGATGAATTAAGCTGCTTCTACCTGCTTGATTAAGCTTGCAGTCAATTCCCACCGGTTTGTGATAAGCGTAATAAATAAGCTTTGCTTGACCTTGCACACGCACGCCATTTACCCGTATATAGTCGTTATCATCAACATGATCAATGTGGTTAGCTAACTGGTTATTTACCAGCACAACACCTTCGTCTATTAATCGTGATGCTTGTTTACGTGAACACAGGCCCGCATGGGCGAGATATTTTGCTAAGCGGGTTTTGTTTCTCATAGGGGGATCTTTGGTTTGGATTGATCAAAGTATATCAAGGCTGCGTAAAAATACGCACTACACTTTGCAAAAGGTTAATGCTATGGCGATTAAGTTATCTGAGCTGGGTCAACACCAGCCAATACAAAAAGTGATTTTGCATTCATTGGAGATGGTGCTTTATCAAGTTTCAGTGATGATAAATAATGTAGAATACTATGTGACTGACGATAAAGGGGAGTTTATTCGCGGTCTGAGCCCATTAGATATTCAAAAGCGCCTAAAGCATTTGAGTTATGCGCAGATGGTATTACGCCACATCAGCGCCTATGATGAAATGTGTGGTCAGCCAGAAAAATGTGCGAGTAATATGCTTGAGGTTTCATACGCAAATAATAATTTGTATTAATTAGCTATTACCTTAGACTGGCACTTTTCATTGCGACTTAATAATTATGTATCAATTAAAATCGGATGATAGTGAAAGTTTAAATCAATTACTTCGTGAGCATATAGTAGATTTCAATAAGGCGCACTTTGATGCGTCACGCTTGCCTCTTGGCTTTAAATTTGTTGATAAAAATCAGCAAATAGTTGCAGGTGTATTTGCACAAGTGTTTGGTCATTGGCTACAAATTAACTGGTTGTGGTGTGCGCCAAATGTACGTGGCAAAGGGTTCGCTAAAAAGCTGTTAGATAAGGTGGAACAAAAGGGTAAAGGATTAGGGGCACTATATGTACAGCTGGATACACTCGACTTTCAGGCCAGGCCATTTTATGAAAAAAATGGCTATTCAGTTAAGTACCAAATGAATAATTACCCTCTGACTGGTACGCGATTTTTTATGGAAAAAGTGCTTTAACCTTTATTTTTTAATACATCTTCATTTTTAAAACTAACCCCTAAAAACGGCGTCGTCTCTGGTGCGAGCATGAAGGTACGAATATTCATATGATCGCTACCGGTGGGGTTGTTGAGCACATCATCGTGATAAAAAGCACCAAAGCAGTCTAGGGTATTTTGTTTACTCAGTTGATTAAGTTTGGCAAAAGCCAATATTTTACATGAGCCATTATTTTCGCTTGCAGTGCTTTCTATACCGTGGTTATTAAAAGCGCCGGGGGTAAAGTGGTAGTTGGCGTCTATTACTGCCATAGTATCTGAAAAATCGATATTTTGTGGTGAGTTAGCGAGTTTAAATAAAAAGTTATTAAGCGTCATTGTTCATCCTTAATTATTATGGAGCTAACTCTAACTGATCGGTTTGCTGATTAATATTGAATTTAAAGTGATTTAAAAAATTCATACCAAGCAATCCATAACCAGTATGGTTATCAATAATCAAAATATCAAAGTTGTTTAATTGCTGTTGGCCAATGGTGATTGACTCAACACGGTAGCGCTGTGCAGTTACCTTGCCATTGGCGGTATTCACCATTAAGTTGCCAAGGGGTTGTGGTGCCGTTACTAGTTGCTCAAACACCGTGCGTGGTAATACGGTAAAACTGGCGCCGGTATCAAGCATTAGCGTGGCGTTAGTATATTGATTAAGCGTAGCCTCTACCAAGTAATGGGCACCTTGTTTTTGCAGAGAGATTAAATCAATCCCAGCATTTTTATTATCAATTAAGGTTTGCAGTTGTTCAACCTCTTGCTGCATTGAGTGCTCGGTGGGGAGACGATCTAAGGTATTTTGAGCGCTTAACAAGTCATCTAGCTGATAATAAGCACTTGCCAGTGCCAGTAGGTAACGCGGTTTTTCATTGTCATAATCAAGCCACACTAAGGTTTGGGTAACCATTTTTTGCCACGCCTGTTGCGCGGTTAATTCGTTGAGCTGATCATTGGTTAGCTGCATTAATTGGTTACTGAGCTTGGCTTTTAGTGGCTCATCAGCCAAGGCATGTAATGCGTATAAGCTGATAATAGCATTGTGTATCTCGCCTTGTCTTAGTAACCGCTGTGCGTCTTGGTAAAGCATTTTTAAATCATAGGGGCGGCGTACTAAAAAGGCATTTAAAAATTGCTCGCTGGTAATAAGTTCATCATTTAACAACCACCTCTCGAGCGTTGACAGCCAATTTGTATAAAGTGCTTCAGCAGCAAGCGGGTGGCTATCTTCAAGGGCAAGATACAGTGTTACTGCATGCTCATAATCGCCATTTTCAAAAGCATGTTGGGCGGCTTGTGTTGGAGACGTTTGACTGAAAGCTAAGGGGGTTGCGCTATGGCTTTTTTGTGTTGCCTTTTGTGGTTGCGCAATTGTATTTGGCCAAAGTAAGTATCCATTTAAAGCGATCGATAACGTCAATAAACCACTTACTACTTTGCTATAAAAAGTCATAGTTTACTCACACATAGTTTATAAAATATTGAAGCGCTTGAATATCGGTTATTTCAACATCGGCAAGGCCTCTATATGCGTAATTAGCTTGTTGATTATTAAGCCAAACCGACTGACAACCTGCATTGTGGGCGCCTTGCACATCGGTATCTAGACTATCGCCAATATGCAAAATGTTCTGTGGGGCGACATTTAACTGCTTTGAGGCTTGTTCAAACATGGCTGTATGCGGTTTCGCTTTACCATTTATACCTGCTTGCAGTACTAACTCAAAGATACCTCTAAGATTAAACTTATCAATTTCAACATTGCCGTTGGTAATAGCAATTAAGCGGTACTGTTTAGCGAGTTTAGTAAGTAAGCTTAACACCTCATCGGAAACAGTAATTTGGCTGCGCGCATCTGCAAAGGCTTGATAAGCGACTGTTGCATGATGTTCAACCTCATTGGCTGTAAGGCCCATTTTACCAAGGCCAACACGTAAGGTGGCTTTACGCCAAAGCGTAACATCGTCGACAAGACCGGGTTGCTGTTTTACTGCCTGTTCGCGACATTGTTGCCAGTACTGTTTACCTTGAGCCTGCCACTTCGGTAAGGTATTAAGGTAATCCATTTGTGCTTGAACAGCTGCTTTAATAATAGGGTGGTTATTATAAAGCGTGTCGTCTAAATCAAAACTAAGCACAGAGAAAGGTGAAATAGCTCGGTTAAAACGGATCATAATGGGCTCTTTATTCGGGGCGCTTTTTAGCTCGCGGGTGAGTGTTATCGTATACTTTGGCGAGATGCTGAAAATCTAAGTGAGTATAGACTTGCGTGGCCGATAAACTACTGTGGCCTAACAGTTCTTGTACTGCGCGTAAATCGCCAGATGATTCTAAAATATGCGATGCGAACGAATGACGTAACTTATGCGGATGAACCTGTGAGCTAATACCTTGCTTAATACCCCATTCTTGCATTCTTAAACGTACTTGGCGCACCGAAATGCGGTTCTTTTTACTGCTCACAAAAATAGCTATTTCATCAGGTTTAGCAAATTGAGCGCGAACTTTTAGCCAATCAGTGAGCGCATCAAGCGCTTTTGAACCAACGGGTATTAAGCGCTCTTTATTGCCTTTACCACGTACTCGTATTTCTCCTTCACCGCGTTTTATATCTTGTAAGTTTGCACCGACTAACTCGCTAATACGTAAACCTGATGAATACATAAGTTCCATCATAGCTTTGTCGCGGATGGCAAGCGGATCATCAACATCAATATCTAATAACCTTGCCACTTGGTCAACATCGAGATTTTTTGGTAATGGCTTTGCAAACTTAGGGCCTTTAATAGCCTCGGCAGGGTTGTGGTAATGTGTTGTATGGTCGTCACTTTTGTTTTTTAAAAATTTATATAATCTACGAATACAACTGAGCTTTAAGCTAATGGTACGGCCGCTCAATTGCTTGGCGCGTAGCTGCATGCTGTAACGGCGTATATGTTCGCCTTGTACTTGTGACCAATTATCGCAGAGCTTACTAAAGTAGAGTGCGGCAAACTGTAATTGGCTGGTGTATTGCAAAACTGTATGAGCAGAGTACTGTCTTTCATAACGAAGATATTCGCCAAAGGCGGTAATTGCTGTGCGCCAATCATCGTGTAGCTCATTGCAAAGCTCATTGACAGTGGGCGGCACGCTTTGGCTCATGCTCGTTCCAACTCTAATAATCTTAACTGTAACGAACGGACAAACTCTAATATGAAAAAGCTGTCTTTAGCAGGCTCAAAATGGCTCATATTGTCACTACCAAAAGCAAGAATGGCCACTGGGTTCTGATTGTTGCCAATCAAGTAAAGTGCGGTTGATTGGGTGCTTTTTGAAAAAAGCAACTCTCGTTCTTGTTCGTTTGCACGGCCTAAATAGCTGCCTGAGTCAGCAAGCCTGTGAGCAATTAAGTCATCATATTTTTTTTCGTAACGCACTAAATGGCATTCGCTAACCTCTGGGTTCGTACAAATGATATTACGTAAATTGCTCGCTAAGGTTTTAAAGTCGTAATTGGTCCAAAGTTGACGATGGCACTCGCTAAATAAACGATAAATCAGTTCATTTTCTTTAGCTTGTGCGATAAGTGTATCTATTTGGTTTTTTAATAAAGTATTGTGCTCACGCAGTTTTCGCTGCTGAATATGTACCAGCGATGTTGCGCCTTGGGCTTGCTGTTGTAGCTCAAGCTGAGTTAATAGAGCCGGATTTTGTAGTAAAAAGTCTGGGTTTTGCTGTAAATACTCAGTAACTTGTTGAGGTGTCACTTGGCTCATAAGGCTACCTGCCCATCAAATATATGTTCTGCTGGGCCGGTCATACGTACTGGGTGACCTTCACCTTGCCAACGAATTTGTAAGCTACCACCTGGTAAATCTACTTGTACGGTGGTCGTTAATTTACTTTGAATTTGCCCAATCACCATAGCCGCACAAGCTCCTGTGCCACAGGCAAGTGTTTCGTTTACGCCGCGTTCCCACACTCTTAGTTTAATATGTTCTTTAGAAATAACCTGCATAAAGCCGACATTAGCGCGTTGTGGAAAGCGTTCGTGACTCTCTAAAAGTGGCCCAAGGGTGGCAACGTCAGCAGTGTCAACATCATCCACTTCTAACACACAGTGCGGGTTGCCTATCGATACAGCTCCACTAAAAACGGTGTGTTCTTCTGCGCGGATAATATAAGTAAGTTCGCGCTTTGTGGCTTTTAATGGAATTTTGCTTGGTTCAAAGCTGGGGTGTCCCATATTAACCGTGACTTGGCCGTCTTTTTCAATGTAAAGAGTAAGGTTTCCTGATTTAGTCGAAACCGTTACTTTATGCTTATTAGTTAAGCCTTTCATACGTACAAAACGCGCGAAACAGCGAGCACCGTTGCCACATTGTTCTACTTCGTTGCCGTCAGCGTTGAAAATACGATAGTGAAAATCAAGATCAGGAGAATAAGGAGCTTCGACCATTAATAGTTGGTCAAAGCCTATGCCGAAGTGACGATCAGCCAGCTTTTTGATTTGATCTCGGGATAGAAAAACATTTTGTGTAATGTTATCAATAACAACAAAGTCGTTGCCTAAGCCGTGCATTTTTGAAAAATTAACTAACATAGCGCTCTAATTCGGTTTTGCTCTGTGCTAATCATGCCACAGAGCGCCACCGTAATGAAAACGTTTATGGTAAAATTTTCTCACCTTGCCAAAGGTTCTCAAGTAACTCGCGTTCGCGGATAACAAAGCTTTGCTCGCCATCAACCATAATCTCAGCCACTTTTGGGCGTGAATTGTAGTTTGAGCTCATGGTAAAACCATAAGCGCCAGCACTACGCTGGGCCAGTAAATCCCCTTGTTCTAAGGCAAGCATGCGATCTTTACCTAAAAAGTCACCGGTTTCACAAACGGGACCGACAATGTCAAAGTTATGAGTGGGTGTACTGTCATTGCGTGGTGTAACAGGCACAATGTTTTGCCATGCTTGATAGAGCGAAGGGCGCAGCATATCGTTCATGCCTGCATCGACAATGGCAAAAAACTTGTCTTGATTTTGTTTTATAAACTCGACTTTTGTCACTAAGATACCAGCATTGGCAGCAATGGCACGACCGGGCTCAAAAATGAGTTCAAGGTGTTTATAATCAGCTAAACGCTCAGTAACAAGAGCAACATACTCGCTAGGGTGTGGTGGTGCTTCGTCGTTGTAAGTAACGCCTAAGCCGCCACCAATATCTAAGTGGCTAAGATTGATGTCGTTCGCTTTTAACTCATCAATAAGCGCCAGTACTTTATCGAGCGCTTCTAGAAATGGTTTTACTTCTGTGAGCTGTGAGCCGATATGGCAATCAACCCCGGTGATTTTTAAATTCGGTAATGATGCCGCGTACTGATAAACGCTAACGGCTGTTTGAATATCAATACCAAATTTATTTTCTTTCAAGCCCGTTGAAATATATGGGTGCGTTTTAGCATCAATGTCAGGGTTAACTCGAATTGAAATTGGCGCAACGAGATTTAATTCAGTAGCAACTCCTGAAATACGGTCAAGTTCAGATACCGATTCAACATTAAAACATTTAATGCCCAATTCAAGGGCGTAAGCGATTTCGTCTGCCGTTTTAGCTACGCCAGAAAACACCACTTTTTTAACATCACCGCCAGCTTGCATGACTCGCGCAAGCTCACCTTTTGATACAATATCAAAACCGGAACCAAGACGAGCAAGTATGTTTAATACGGCTATATTTGAGTTTGCTTTAACAGCATAGCAAACTAAGTTTTTATGTTCAGTCGCTGCTTCAGCAAACGCTTTATAATGACGTTCAAAAGTTTGGCGTGAATAGATATAGCAGGGTGTACCATACTTCTCTACAATTTGATTGACAGCGGTGTCTTCAGCGTGCAGCTGGTTATTTTTATATTTAAAAAAATCCATCTATTGTTCCTGTTTAGGTTCAGTTGTTGATGATGGGGTAGTAGCGGGAGCTACTTGATCCGGTTGATTTGGTTCATTTTTTTCTTCTTGCAGGTAAAGAGGCCCGCTTTGCCCGCAACCGGCTAATACGATAAATAAAATACCTAGTACAGGTATGTACTTTAATTGTTTAAGATGTGTCTGTTTCATTAGATTAATCGCGTTGCTGGCTTTATACTCGCAGAGTACCAGAATATCTAAAAAATGCAGCTATTCGCGGATGATTTTATTCCTGTTACACTATCTGCATGTCCTATGTACCCAATGCTAGGTTCAGCCTAGAAAATGCTCGTAAAGGAAATGATAATGACTGATCATGAATACCATCAATTAGCCGAAGCCCTAATGTTCACTATTGAAGAACAAGTAGATGATTGTGGTGCCGATTTAGATTACGAATCAGCTGAAGGAATTTTAGAAATTATTTTCCCTGATCGCACTAAAATTGTAATTAATAAGCAAGCGCCTTTACATCAAGTATGGGTAGCAACTAAATTTAATGGTCACCACTTTGAATTACGTGGTGATAAGTGGATTGATAACCGCTCAGGTGCAGAGTTTTGGCAATTTATAAATGAAGCAACAACTCGACAAGCAGGCCAACCAATTGAGTGGCAATCAACGTTATGAGTTTAGAATTTGTTGAACACCCAGCAAAAACTGAGCACAAAGCCAGTGTTATTTGGTTGCATGGTTTAGGCGATTCTGGTGATGGTTTTTTACCTGTTGCCACGCAATTAGCTTTACCTGATGAATTAGGTGTGCGGTTTATTTTTCCTCATGCGCCAATTCAGCCAGTAACGCTGAACGGCGGAATGGCAATGCGCTCATGGTACGATATTAAATCAATGGATCTAGAGGCGCGGGCCGATGAGGCTGGCGTACGAGAGTCAGCGGCTAAAGTTCAGCAGCTTATTGAACAAGAGCTTGCCAGTGGCATTCCTGCTGATAAAATTATTCTAGCGGGATTTTCTCAAGGCGGGGTTGTTTCGTTACACTTGGCACCGCGTTTTACGCAAAAGTTAGCGGGCGTTATGGCACTTTCGACTTATATGTGCGCGCCTAATAAACTTGCAGATGAAGCAAAGCATACAAATTTAAATGTTTTTATGGCTCATGGCCGCCATGACGATGTAGTACCACACAGTGCCGGACGTAATGCATTTGATATATTACAAGCAAATAACATGGATGTAAGTTGGCAAGACTATCCAATGGCTCACCAAGTCTGCGGGGAAGAGTTGGCAGCAATTCGTCAATGGTTAATTGCCCGCTTGAGTTAATTATATAAGTAGCAGAGGCTAGTATGAGTCAAAAAATAGTGATCACCGCCAATATGAAAGGGCCCGCTGAGTCCAAAGTGCCAACGACCACCTATCAATGGCATTGGCGGCGGATTATTATTGCTGCGGGGATTGTGCTGTTATTATTGAGTGCTTTTTACGGTTTAATAAGTTCAGTGAATGCAGAGCAAAGCGACACTGATGACACGCCAAGTGCTGTAACTAAGGCTGTAGCGCTTGATAGTAACCTTGAAGAGCTGGAGCTTACATCAGAGCTAAAACCTGAACTAAAAGCTACAGAGCAAGAGCCTATATTAGCAAAGAGCGAACAAAATGATTTTCTGCCAAGCAGTCAACAGAACAGTTCGACCGTTTCTGAAGGTGACGCAGTAAATCCAGAACGTGTTGTGCAGAAAAGTGATCTGCAGACAACAACCGAAATAGACGAGGATGAGGCCGTTAACGCTGTTGAAGAAGCTAGTAGCTCGGGCGAAATATCAATGAGTAGCACCACCGGCACTACACAAGAGCAGCCGCTTGAAACTAATAGCGAGCAATCAGTAAAGCCCTCAAAACAAGATGACCTAGAAGGCTTTCCACAATCAGCCCATGTCGCTAATGTGGCACTTGGCGCGAGCATTAATACTGAAAAAGTGAGCCGCGCTGTACTGACCCGCGAAGTAAAAAACCGCGAACCAGTGAATGTTTTTCAGGCGGATATTCGTCGTAGTGACTTTACTAAAACCCTCGCCTTTTTTAGTGAGCTTAAAAACTTGCAAGGGCAACACGTTCAGCATATTTGGTATTATCAAGGTGAGGTTGTTGCCAGCATAGATTTAAGTGTAACCACACCGCGCTATCGCACTTACTCAAATAAAAGCATCATGGCAGAACAAATAGGCGAATGGCGCATCGATGTAGTGGATGAGCAAGGCCACTTATTGGCTAAAAAAGAATTCAGAATTTTAGCAAACTAAGCCTCTTGGTTTATTTGCATACGATATTGTATTGGAACCTTTATGATAGATAAAACAAAACACGTTCGCATAGCGACTCGAAAAAGCGCCTTAGCGCTGTGGCAAGCTGAGTTCGTTAAAGCGCAGCTTGAGCACTTGCATGATGATGTAAGCGTTGAACTAGTGCCTATGTCCACGCAAGGGGATATTATTTTAGATACGCCACTGGCAAAAATTGGTGGTAAAGGATTATTTGTTAAAGAACTTGAGCAAGCAATGCTTGATGGGCGCGCCGATATTGCCGTGCATTCGATGAAAGATGTGCCTGTTGAATTTCCTGAAGGCTTAGTTTTGCATACTATTTGCCAGCGTGAAGACCCGCGAGATGCGTTTGTTTCAAATAACTTTTCCAGTATTGATGAGCTACCTCAAGGCGCGATTGTTGGTACTTCAAGTTTACGTCGCCAGTGCCAAATACGCGAAGCGCGCCCTGATTTAGTGATTAATGACTTACGTGGCAACGTGAACACCCGGCTAGCTAAATTAGATAAAGGTCAATACGACGCAATTATTTTGGCGGCTGCGGGCTTAATTCGTTTAGAAATGCATGACCGTATTACGGCCTTTATTGAACCTGAAGTGTCATTACCTGCCAATGGCCAAGGCGCTGTTGGCATTGAGTGCCGCGAAGATGACAAAATGCTTAAAGCGTTACTTGCGCCACTTGAGCATAATGAAACGCGTATTCAAGTTAGCGCTGAGCGCGCTATGAATCGTCGCTTAGAAGGTGGTTGCCAAGTGCCAATTGGCGCTTATGCCTTAGTTAATGGTGAGCAAGTGCATCTACGAGGTTTAGTGGGCGCGGTTGATGGCAGCCAAATGCTTCGTGATGAGGTTTCAGGCCATGTAAACGACGCTGACAAACTAGGTGTTGAGCTGGCTGAAAAACTGCTTGCTCAAGGTGCAGATAAAATTTTAGCCCAAGTGTATAGAGACGCATAAGCCATGAATATACTGATAACCCGACCACACGGAAAAGGTGACGCTTTGGCCCAGCAGCTTCAGCAGGCGGGTTATCAAGCGACTTTATTTCCGGTGTTAAAGCTTGATTACTTAACCCCTAATCAAACTCAACTCACCCCTTTATTGAATGCTGATAAAATTGTGTTTATTTCACAAGACTCAGTAAAAGCGTTACTTGAATTAAAGCCTAACATTAACACCAAAGCACAGTTTTATGCGGTAGGACAGCAAACCGCCGATGCGGTTTGGGATGCTTTTGGCGTGCGTGCTGCACTACCAAAACAGCATGACTCAGAAAGTTTATTAGCACTAGAATCGTTGCAACAAGTTGATAGTCAAAATATTGTATTGGTTAAAGGTAAAGGCGGCCGCACAGTTATTGCCGGTACCCTTAAAGAGCGTGGCGCATTTTTAAATAGCGTGGTGGTTTATGAGCGTACTGCTGTAGATACGCATTCGCAAAAGTGGTTAGACCATTGGCAAAATATAAATGTTAGCGGTATAGTTATTACCAGTAATGCGGCGGTTGACGTGATATTTCGCGATTTACCCCAAGCCCAACTAGACTGGTTATTACAGTGTCAGTTTTATGTGGCGAGCCAGCGAATTGGTGAGCATCTTGAATCGCAAAGCATTAAAAAGACTAATATACACATTGCTGCAGGGGCAAGCGATAGCGCTTTGTTTTCCTGCATCGATAAGCAAGGTAGCATTATGAGCGAAGATCCTAAAGTAACCAGTAAGCCTGAACCGCAAAGCACGGCTGATAAAAAAGCAACCGCTGCAGAAACTAAAAAAGCTTCATCGACGAGTGCTGCTTCAGCGAATAAAAAAGATAATACCATGCACAAAAACCAAAAAGCGGGTGTCAGTAAAACGGGTAGTTTAGCGTTATTAATTTCGTTAATTGTGGCATCGGGGGTGGGCTATCAATTTTATCAAAAGCTCAATACCGAACAACAAGGTGCTAGCGTTATTGCCAAATTAAATGCCGATAACGATATGCTTAATAAAGAGTTACAAGCATTAAAATCGAGACAACAAGAGGTGCAGCAGGCTTTATCTCAAAGCGAGAAAAAAGTCATGAACGCACTTAGCGATAGTGAGGAAAAAACCGCAGAGCAATTACAAAGTGCTTTGCAGCGTGCAGAGCAGCAAACGTATAGCCTAAACCCAAAAGAAGTGACCAGCTTACAGCGTATGGCTGAATTTAAACTTTGGGCAGAAAAAGACTACCAAGGGGCTATTGCTGTATTAAACCGTTTAGATGCCTTATTGGCTGAACACCCCGGTACTGGTGCTATTCGCCAAGCAATCCATCAAGACTTACAGTCACTTAATAGTGTCCATAAAGTGCCAGTTGAAGCGATTTACTTAAAGTTACATGGCCTAACTACGCAATTAGACGAGCTTGCTTTTAATGCTGTGGCATTACCCAGCGAAGCCGGTGATGAGGAGCCGCAAGTTCTAAGCAATGACGTGAATGACTGGCAGCAAAACCTAGCTAAAAGTTGGGAACAATTAATGGATGGCTTTATCAAAATTCGCCAGCGTGAAGATATTGCTATTGAGCCATTATTAACTGAACAAGAACGTCATTTAATAAAACAGCGATTGAGCTTGTATTTATCACAAGCGCAAGATGCTTTATTAACTGGCCAAGCTAGTGTTTATTACACCGCAATAGATCAAGCGCAAAGTTTAGTTGAAGATTATTTCAAACAAGGTGATGCCCTTACAAAAAGTACACTTAAATCGCTGATAGCGTTAAGTAAAGAGCAACTGAATTTTAATACAGAAATTACCTTACAAAGTACAGAGAAGGTCAAGGAGTGGGCACAATGATCCGCTTGATCTTGGTTATTTTAGCTATCGCTGTGTTATTGGCGGTGGCACCTATGTTAATCGGCGAAACCGGCTATGTGTTAATTTCATTTAACAAAACGACTATAGAAGGTTCGATTGTTGCTTTTTGCGCAGTGATATTATTCGCAGGCATGGCGGCATACTTAATATATAAATTAGTACGTTATTTATGGTCTTTATATAGCAATACTCGCCACCGTTTTTTTGCCCGTAGTGAAGAGCGTAAACAACGAGCTATTGAAGAAGGTGTGTGGAGTTTAATTAATGGTGATAGTAAACAGCTTGAGTTAGCACTTGAAAAAAACACCGTGAATAAGCAGTGGCAAGATGTACGTTATGCGCTTTTAGCGCAGGCAGCACTACAGCAACAGAAAACAAATAAAGCTTTAGGTTGGCTGGACAAGATAAGTCCAAGAAATCAATTAAAAGCAGCCAAATTATGGCTTGCAAGTGGCGATTGCAGCACAATTACAGGTGAATTAAAAGCACTTGCAGAGTCAAAGCATGCCAGTACTTTAGAGTTAAAACTATATGCTGAGGTATTAGTAAAGCAGCAAAAGTGGTCTGCACTTGAATCTTTTATGCCACGTTTAGTACAAAAAAATGTACTGTCAGAGGCAAATTGGAAAGTGCTATTTAATGCTTATTTTGCAGCGCAAAGTGAGACAGCGTTAACAGATAAATACAACGGGCTAAGTAAAAAGGTTAAGCCTCTTGCTGAGCAAAGTTACCTGATAGCTATGGCGCAAGCAGGCATGTTGAACAAAATTGAACTAGTACTTGTAAAAATGTTAAAAACCTCTGATAAGCAACAAAAACTGGCTGAAATATTAAAGCTATCGGCCTCGGGTGATGCATTAAAATTGCAAGCAAAAATTCAGGATGAACTTAAAAAAGACCCGGATAATGAAACGTTGTTATTAAGTTTGGCATGTCTTGCTAATGCCCATGGTGAGTATGATTTAGCCTCACGGGTATTCGATAAAGCTTTAACATCATACAACCGCGCTGAATACTTAACTCAAGCACAATTAAGTTATAGTAAAAGCGCACAACCAGAAAAGGCATTAGCGCTGTATTTGTAGGTAACTCAAAGCTTATAAAAGAAGTTGATCCAGTTTAAAGGTTTTAGTGGCGCTCACGTTTTAGCTTTTTTGTTATTTTTATTGGGTTTTTAGTAATGTGTTCTTGGCTATTGATCGTTTTCAGTTGTATTGTGGCTGCTTTTAGCTATACATAAATGCGTATACCGTCGCGACTTATTTATCACGTTAAAGCAGACATATGACCTCAAAAATGTGCACTAAACCAGCTAAGCTTGAATTACCTATTTAAGTGCGTATGATTCGCGAAAATTCAACTGAGACCTAATTATGATCAATAAAAAACTTCCCTTGCTTGATATTCATCGTCACTTAGATGGCAACGTTCGTGCACAAACTATTTTAGAACTTGGTCGCCAGTTTAATTTAAAGTTACCCGCTGAGAACGTCGAGGCATTAATTCCCCATGTTCAAGTGATTGATCCTGAGCCAAACTTAATGGCGTTTTTGCAAAAGCTTGATTGGGGCGTCAAAGTGCTCGGCGATTACGATGCCTGTCGTCGTATCGCTATTGAAAATGTTGAAGATGCTGTTGCGCAAGGGCTCGACTATGTTGAGCTGCGTTTTAGTCCTTATTACATGGCACAAAGCCAGGGATTACATCCGCAAGGCGTCGTTGAAGCCGTTATTGATGGTGTAAAAAGTGCTAGCCAGGGGAGTCCTTTAAAAACCAATTTAATCGGTATTTTATCGCGCACTTACGGTACTAAAATTTGTCAGCAAGAATTAGAGGCGTTGCTGGCGTTTAAAAACGACTTAGTCGCAGTTGATTTAGCCGGAGATGAAATTGGTTTTCCGGGGGAGTTATTTGTTGAGCACTTTAAACAAGTACGTGATGCGTATTTAGGTGCGACGATTCATGCAGGTGAAGCGCTTGGCGCACAAAGTATTTGGCAAGCAATTAATGAGCTTGGTGCAAACCGTATTGGCCATGGCGTTAAAGCAATTGAAGATGCTAAATTAATGGACTATTTGCGCGATAAAAAAATAGGAATTGAGTCGTGCTTAACCAGTAATATTCAAACCAGCACCATCGCCAGTTTAGACATACACCCGCTAAAGCGCTTTTTAGATCATGGTATTTTAGCGTGTATTAATACCGACGATCCTGCGGTTGAAGGTATTGAAATAGCGCATGAATATAGTGTTGCAGCGCCTGCTGCGGGTTTAACTCAATCCGATATGGGCAAAGCCCAAGCTAATGCATTGGAAATTGCTTATTTAAGCGAAACTGAAAAACAGCAACTTAAAGCGCTGGCAGCCGCACGGTAGTTAGTATATTAAGGTGTAAGCAGCTTGGCTTACACCTTATGTTCTTGGCACGATAAGTAATTATTAAACATCGCTTTTAAAATATCGCTTCGGCCAATCATGCCAACTACGGTTGTGCCCTCAACTACAGGGTAGTTTTTCGGTTTACCGGTTTTCATTTTCTCGGCCAGCTCAATAATATTAGTATCACCAGTAACTGTCACGACTTCGGTTTGCATTAGCTGCGATACTTTTACCACGCCATCACAAAAATAACTGCTTTGCATGAGTGGTTTTAACAATTCTTGCTCTGAAATAAAGCCGACTAAGCATTTACTGTCATCAAATACTGGCGCACCGAGCAATTTAAATTTTTGTAATTCGCTAATGGCGGTCGTCATTTCTGTATTAGGGGTAATGTGAGGCAACTTACGCTGCATTACATCGCTTACTTTGGTATTTAGCATCAGGATACCTCTTAGTTATCTGTTAAACTAAGTATGGTTAATGATTGCGGTTTTGTGAAATTGTTTATATGGATTAGTTTGATAGATTTAAACAATGTGACCTCATTGCCAGCCTATCTTCATTAAACTGGCAATGTAGCGCTAGAGATAGGTTGTCTGGGGATTTATTTTATAAACGCAAATGCATCTGCATACATGTTTTCGCGTATTGCGCCGTGAGTGATAAAGTCATCGCGTACGATGCCAATCATATCAAAACGACCTGCCATATAAATATCATACGGTTCAAGAGAAACAATATCATTCATTATTGCTTTATGAACATAGCCGGTATGGCCCGTCCAGTTATCTGATGGGTTTTCGACTACCGGAATAAACTTAAAGTTGTCGCGACTGTCAGCCCATGCTTTCATTTCTGTATGAGCATAAAGTGCTGACTCTTCACGTACCCCCCAGTAAAATAATACTGGGCGGTCACAACCAATTTCACTTAAATGATCAGCCATTGATTTCGCATACGAAAAGCCAGTACCACCGGCAAGTAAAATAATAGGGCGTTCGCACTGCAAACGCAGCTGTGAAATACCTAAGCCAGCTTCAATATCGACAAGCTTATTGTTTGCATGGGCTTGGCGTAAATGTTCGAGAGTTTGCATCGCATATGAATCAGCAGCAGAAGCACCAATATGTAATTCAAGTTCATTACATTGTGACGGGCGACTGGCAATAGAGAACGCACGCTTGTCTTTTTCAGCTAATACCACTAGCAAGTATTGACCAGCTTCAAAGGTAACGCTTTGTGCTGGTTTTAAAATTACTTTGTGAACAAATTCAGTTAAAGGGCTGATCGATACAACTTCAGCGTGTAATGTTTGCATGTTTTACCTTTTATTACTTTTTATTGCAGTTATGCTCTCGAGTTAGTCGATTCTAGCATATCTACATAGGGAGTTTATAGCTTGTTTATTGCTCATACATATACCCAAGCCAGCTCAAGATGCGAGTTTCAATTGGAATTAAAAGCGATTTAGGCAAGGGCATTGATGCAAGTAATGGTTATTCCCTTGGTAAAATCAATAACGCAGTATAAATCGCTTTTAAACCAACCCGTTGGGCATTTCACAGGCACTTACTCTCATCGTTGTTACTTCTTAAAAGGGACTGCCATTATTGCAAAGTAACGCCTTGATATTAAGCCCCTGTGAAACGCTGAATTCTGCATCTTGAGGTGGTTTGGGTACATAAGTAAATTAAAGAATATCCAAGCTATCCCAGAGTTCATCAACACGGTCTTTAGTGGCCTTATCCATAATGATAGGCTCGCCCCATTCACGATCAGTTTCGCCCGCCCATTTATTGGTTGCATCCATGCCCATTTTTGAGCCGAGTCCTGAAACCGGTGATGCGAAGTCTAAATAATCAATCGGGGTGTTTTCAACGAGCGTGGTATCACGAGCGGGATCCATACGTGTGGTAATAGCCCAGATCACATCATTCCAATCACGTGCATCAATGTCGTCGTCGCAAACAATGACAAACTTGGTATACATAAACTGACGTAAGAAAGACCATACTCCCATCATCACCCGTTTGGCGTGTCCCGGGTATTGTTTTTTCATTGTTACTACGGCCATGCGGTAAGAGCAGCCTTCTGGCGGTAAGTAAAAATCAACAATTTCAGGAAACTGCTTTTGTAGAATCGGAACGAACACTTCGTTAAGTGCAACACCTAATACTGCCGGCTCATCAGGTGGGCGGCCAGTAAAAGTACTGTGATAAATCGGATCTTTTCGGTGAGTAATATGCGTCACAGTCATGACTGGAAAATCGTCAACTTCATTATAGTAACCAGTGTGATCGCCATAGGGACCTTCAGGTGCCGTTTCGCCAGGGATAATATGCCCTTCGAGCACAATTTCTGCGCTGGCAGGTACTTGTAATTCGTTAGAGACTGACTTAACCACTTCAGTTTTGCTACCGCGCAAAAGGCCTGCAAAGGCATATTCACTTAGGGTATCAGGCACTGGCGTGACTGCACCAAGGATAGTGGCAGGATCAGCACCCAATGCTACCGACACCGGATATGGCTGGTCAGGGTTCTCCTTGCACCATTCTTGAAAATCAAGCGCGCCCCCACGGTGTGATAGCCAGCGCATAATAATTTTATTTTTACCGAGTAATTGTTGACGATAGATTCCTAAATTCTGACGTTTTTTATAAGGTCCTTTAGTGACAGTTAAGCCCCATGTGATAAGTGGTGCTGCATCGCCTGGCCAGCAATGTTGAATAGGAAATTTTGTTAAATCAACGTCTTCACCTTCAATGATCACTTGTTGGCACGGCGCTTTTTTTACTTCTTTGGCAGGCATATTAAGGACTTGTTTAAAGACAGGAATTTGTCCAAAAGCTTCTTTAATACCCTTTGGTGGCTCTGGTTCTTTTAAAAATGCTAATAGCTTGCCGACTTCACGTAGTTCACTTACATCCTCTTGACCCATGCCCATGGCAACACGCTTGGGTGTACCAAATAAGTTGGCAAGCACAGGGACATCATAACCCTTAGGATTTTCAAATAGTAAAGCGGGACCTTTAGCGCGTAAAGTGCGATCGGCTATTTCAGTCATTTCTAAATAAGGGTCAATTTCTTGGTGAATGCGTTTAAGTTCACCTCTTTTTTCGAGTAAGTCGATAAAATCGCGTAGATCTTTATATTTCATTGTCGGCCGCTTTAAACTGAAAAATACTAAAAACATTATACCTTGAATTCAAGTATTAAGTGCAATCATTATGCAGCCACCAGAACTTCTGATTGCCCCGTAAATAATTCATGAGGGGTTTTATACCCTCTTGTTTTTCTTGGCCGATGGTTGAGCTTATCAACTGCCGCCTGTATCTCTGCTTCACTTAGCGCCATAAAGTCAGTTCCCTTGGGGAAGAAGCGTCTAAGTAAGCCGTTGGTATTCTCATTTATGCCCCGCTCCCATGATGAATAGGGATGAGCGAAATACACATCAGCTTCTAATTTTTGTGCAACATGCTCATGGTGAGCAAACTCTTTTCCATTATCTAACGTCACGGTAATAACCTTACCTTTATATGGTGTCATACACGTGATCAGCGCATCGGCTGTTATTTTCGCATGCTTGCTTTCAATTCTGTGAACGACTGTATATAACGTTTTACGTTCAACCATTGTGACAAGCGCATTTTTACGCCCTTTACCTATCACTGTATCGCCCTCCCAATCACCAATCCTAGACTTTGAATCCACAATACTTGGGCGTTCATCAATGCTGACTCGATTAACTATCTGTCCACGTTTATCATAGCTTCCATAGCGTTTTTTATACTTTTTACATGCACGAGTGAGTGTCTTATGTAGCTTGCCACCACGAGCCTTGTCTCTGTAAATATATTGATAAATTGTTTCATGATGTAAAACGACCTGTTTCTCTAAAGCTAAGCGGCCTGCCACTTGCTCAGGGGAAAGTCCGTCATGCAACAATTTATTAATCCAGTGAGTGACGTCCTCTGTTAACTTACTTGCTTTGAAAGATGACTTACGTCTTTGTTCAGCAAAGTTATTGGCTTGGTTAGGCCGATAGCCTTTAAGTCCTTTATTGCGTTTTAGCTCTCTAGAAATAGATGACGGTGAACGAGTTAGTTCTTCAGCTATCTGCTTTTGGTTATTTCCTGCTTTTATTAACGCGTAAATCTGGTATCTTTCTTCTTGTGTCAGCTGTTTATATTTCATTAAAGCAATTTCCTTTGGCGAGAAAATGGCCGAATTATAACAGCTGGCCATCTAATCTGAGAAATTGCACTTATTATCCGAATTTAGGTACCCAATAAAGCGCACTAAGCGAACTAAAGCCACTTTTGCGAAATTGGCTGTTAAAGTAGTGAGGTCGTTTTTTATCGAATATTTAGGTTATGGTTTTTATTACATTATTAAGTACATAGGCTATAGTTTACGGCAGGTGTGTAAAATGAGTTTTTAATTAATGGGTGGGGTTATTATAAAAGCAGTGCTTAACATGGTTGTATTTTTCGCACTTGTAATGCCTATAAGCCAGGTATTTGCTGTAGATACTCTAGGACACATAATTGACGAGCAAATTTTTGCTCAGCACAGTGCTGTAATGTTAGTTGTTGAACCGCAAACGGGGGAAATTGTATTTGCTAATAAAGCGGCAGCTAAGTTTTATGGTTATAGCATTTCTCAACTGCAAGTAATGCAGATTCAGCAAATCAATATTTTTACTGAGCAGCAAGTCGCACAGGAGCGCCAAGCCGCATTAAGCAAAGGACAAAATTACTTTGTTTTTAAACACCGTTTAGCCAGTGGTAAAACCCGTACCGTGAGTGTTTATTCAGCTCCTTTTAAGCTTAATAACAGGCGCTTACTCTTCTCTATTATTTATGATATCTCATCTCAGCGCAGCTTAGAAAAAGAGTTGTGGCACTACCAGGAAAACCTCGAAGAGTTGGTTGCAAGCCAAACCGAAGAAATAGAAAATAAACGTGCTGATCAATTTTCATTATCTCTTATATCAATAGCTTTGTTGCTTATTATGCTGGTTATTCTGGCTATTTTAGCGGCTCGTTTGCGTGCTGCTAAAAAGTCAGCGCAAGAAGACAGTGCCACCTTAAAAGCTATTTTTAATGGTATTGATGATTTACTTATTTTTACAAACACTGAGCATACTATTTTAGCGGCTAATACTATGGCTGTACAAAAACTAACTACAGGGAATGGGCTTAAAGGTAAAAATATTTATTCATACATGGAGGCCTTACCACAGAACACCACCATTGATAGTGAATGTCAGTTTAATGGAGCTGAGCAAGCCTTTTGGGGTGAGGTGCGTATAACCGCGGTAACAGATGAAAGTAAGAAACAAGTAGGTGAAATATACTTAATTCGTGATATCACTGAAAAATTAGAAACACGTCAACAACAGCGTCTTGCTAGCACCGTATTTTCAACCACCAATGAAGGCATTTTGGTTTGCAACAGTGACAATAAAATTCAAGCTATTAATGCTGCGTTTACCCATATAACAGGTTATCAAGAGCGTGATGTGCTTGGAGAAACCCCCGCAATATTAAATTCTGGTCGTCACAAATCCTCATTTTTTACAGCGCTTTATGCGCAATTAAGTAAGACAGGGCATTGGGAAGGTGAAATATGGAATCGTTATAAAGATGGCCGCATTTATCCGTGTTGGTTGAATATTTCGGTAGTTTTTGATGAGGAAAAACAAATAGAAGTGTATGTGGCATTGTTTAACGATATTTCGCTGCGTAAAGAAAACGAACAAGAAATGTGGTTACAAACTAACTTTGATAACCTAACTGGTCTTGCTAATCGCTACCACTATAACAGTAAGCTCGATCAAGAGATGATTCGTGCAAACGCTGATAACAAACGCCTCGCAATTTGTTTTATTGATTTAGACCGTTTTAAAAGTGTGAATGACACCTTAGGGCATAACAGTGGAGATATACTTTTACTTGAGACGGCAAAAAGGCTTAAGGCCTGCATGCGCAGTCGGGATGTAATTGCGCGCTTTGGTGGGGATGAATTTGCTTTACTACTGCCAGGTATTAATACACTTAGTGATATTGAACAGTTAGCGAAAAAAGCACTAAAAGCACTTAGCTCTGCATTTCAAATTGGTGAACAAGAGGTATTTGTATCGGGGAGTATGGGGATCACCATTTATCCTGATGATAGTACCGAACGAAAAATATTATTACGAAATGCAGACAGTGCTATGTATAAAGCAAAAGAGCAAGGTCGTAATTGCTATGAGTTTTTCACTCGGGGTCTGCATGAACAGGCAACGGCTCGTAGTAAGTTAGAAAATGCCTTACATAAAGCACTGAGCAATAATGAGCTTATGGTTTATTTTCAACCTATTGTTAGTAACGACAAAAAGAAAGTTGGCTGTGAGGCTTTGTTGCGCTGGTATAATCCCGAGCTTGGTCACGTATCACCTGCTGAGTTTATTCCGATTTGTGAAGACTTAGGACTTATTATTCCTATAGGAGAATGGGTGTTAAAAGAAGCATGCAGAGAAGCCGCTAAGTGGTGCGGCCAATTTGGTGAGCAATTTTTTGTAACGGTGAACCTATCAAGTGTGCAGTTTATTCGCCAAGATATTGCTCGATTAGTGAAAGAGGTGCTGCAAGAGTATAAGCTTTCTGCAGAGTGTTTAACTTTAGAAATCACCGAAACTTTACTAGCAGATAACAGCCCTAATACTTTGCAGCAATTAAAAGCGATACGTGCTTTAGGTGTTGGTCTTGCTATTGATGACTTTGGCACTGGGTATTCATCACTCAGTTATTTGAAACGCTTTCCGTTAAACAAGTTAAAGATAGACCGTGAATTTGTTAAAGATTTACCAAACAATAATGAAGATTGCGCGATGGTGAGCGCGATTATTTCTTTGGCTAGTAACTTACGCCTTGAGGTTGTTGCTGAAGGCGTGGAAACGTCGGCGCAGAGAACTTATTTATCATCCCTAAACTGTGACTATATTCAAGGCTTTTTATACAGTAAGCCGCTACCAGCGGATGAGTTTGATAAATACATAAAAGGATTTATTGAACAACAAGGTAGTGGCTAACTTCGATTTTAGTTATGCACTTGCTATCCGAGTCCAAGGCTTAAATTTATTGCTTTACTGTAAGTTACAGGTTTGTTTATTACCCTCAATAATCAACATTGCTTCGCTACCCTTACTCCAAAATAAAGCATTATCATTACTATACTTCACACCTGATGCGCCTTTTTTCTTCGTTAATTGGTACTCTTTTTGGTTATATTTTAGCGTGGCGCTTTTATTATCAATACTGGTAAGTGTTGCGGTTAACTGGTTATCACACGCAAATGTTTGGGTTTGTGGTTGTTCGGTACATGCGCTAATTCCAAATACGCCAAGTGCGATTAATAGTGTTTTATACATAATAAAGTACCTTTGTTTATCCTATTTTTTAACTAGCATAGCAAATCAAAATTAACCGTTGGTGAAAGTTATAAGTTAAGCTATTTTATATTATCGATAAAACCTATTGGGAGGAATGTCATGGCAGGTACAAACCTTTTAACTTTACTGGATGATATTACCACCTTACTTGATGATATTGCGACCATGAGTAAAGTCGCTACGAAGAAAACCGCAGGCGTGCTTGGAGATGATTTAGCATTGAATGCACAGCAAGTGACAGGAGTTAGTGCTGATCGAGAGTTACCAGTGGTTTGGGCGGTTGCTAAAGGATCTTTTTTAAATAAAACCATATTAGTACCCGCCGCACTATTGATTAGTGTGTGGCTGCCTTGGTTGATAAGCCCGTTATTAATGATGGGTGGATTGTTTTTATGTTTTGAAGGAGCAGAAAAGCTCGTTGAAAAGTTTTTACCACACCCAGAGCAAACACAGTCATTGGCTGCGGAGCTAAGCTTAGCTGAATATGAAAAACAAAAAGTAAAAGGCGCAATCCGTACCGACTTTATTCTGTCAGCAGAGATTATTGTTATCACCTTGGGCACGGTTGTAGGCGCGACACTCGTTAACCAAGCATTGGTACTGAGTGTAATAGCTATCATCATGACCATTGGTGTTTATGGCTTAGTTGCGGGGATTGTTAAGCTCGATGATGCTGGGTTATATCTAGCTAATAAAGCGCAGCAAACAGGTAGTCGTTTTCAGGAAGTTATAGGTAAAGGGTTATTGGCTGCAGCGCCTAAGTTAATGGCTTTTTTAGCTTTTGCAGGGACTGTGGCTATGTTTTTAGTGGGGGGCGGTATTTTAGTACATGGTATTAATGTACTGCATCATGCTCAGCAAAGTGTCAGTAGCTATGCATTAACGCATCTTGGTACGGTTGGTGAAACTATTTCGCCGCTAATTTTTAACGGTTCACTCGGTGTATTAGCTGGAGCGATTGTGGTGTTAATGCATCATGCTTGGGCGATCTTTAAAAGAAAAAAACCGACAAAGTAACTTTGCCGGTAAAGATTAGCATGGGAAATGAGCTTCAACTGAGTTGAGATTAATGGTCGTGATCTTCATGTTCTGAATCACTTGCAATACCTAGCCAAGTAATTTGATTTGGCACGAAATCAAGCGTTAAAATAGTCTCTGAGGTTTGTTCATGTGTGTCTACACTGATTACGCTTTGATTGCTATTATCACTGATGTAAAGCGTATCGTCTGCCGCTGAAGCGGTCATGCTGTAGCTTGCTGATGGTTGTTCAGCAACTTGAAAACGAGCACTTACCTGCCAGCCATCTTCTGCTGATAAAACTGACAGCATGCCGTCACTTTCTAATACATAAAACTCACCACTGACGGCATCAAGTGTACTAGCAAGTATGGTGTTATTAGTATCTTGTTGCCAATCGAGCTGTGACATTAGGTTGTTTTCAGCATCGATGGTGTAAAATAAAGTACTTTGAGCAATACCTAAAAATAGCTCACTGTGCTCACTACCTTGGATAGAGGCAATCTGTGCGCCTTCAGCAAAACTGTCAAGGTTAGCTACTTTTAGAGCACTAAAACTCTCATCCACTTGAGTGACTACCAACACGCCGTCATCACAACCAAATGCAATATGTTCATGGTTTTGAGCACTACCATGTAGAGATGGGCAGTCCACTTCAAAACGTTGCTCTTGATGATAGTGATCACCATGAACATGTAGCTGCTCTACGTAGTTTGGAAGTACACTTACAGTGTTATCACTTCTAAATGTAGTGATCACTGAATCGCCGCGCACTTGAGCTGTGCCATGCATAGCATTATCAAATGTATGGCGTGCTAGTACTTGGCCTTCTTCAATTGATTCATCAGTTAATATTGCAAAACTAGCTGGAATACCGCTATCTATATTGCCATCAAAAAATAGGGCCGCTTGCTCTTCACTAACATCAAAATGTGTCGGTTTTTCATCAGTTAGCGCAAAGCCAGACAAGGTAGGAGCTTGTTGGTAGTCATGTAAGTGATCATCATGCTCTTCACTAAATAACCCACCATCAATAAACTCTACATAGTTATCATCACGCTGAATTGCGACCGCATAACGGTAACCTGGAGTTGTAAACAAGCCACTAACAGTATTTACGGTATTGAACATTTCTAATAGTTGGTTTTCTTCCGTATCATAAATTGACACATTGGCAGTATCGGTGTGGCTTATAGCGAGCCGACCTTTTGAAGTGAGCTCTACATGATCGTGCTCAGTATCTTCGGAGCCTTGTTGGTTATTTTGTGCAGCTAAATCATCAATTTCACTGTTACATGCGCACAGTAGTGCAATTGATGAAGCAAGTAGAGTCATTTTTAAATGTTGAAAATTCAAAGTCATAAGTGTTAATAGTTTTGTTATAATATATCAGTAATGTTATATTGTAACCAGTTATGTGTAAATAGTGATGCTATAAATTTATTTTATTGCTATTTCGAGTTGTTATCTTAGTTATGGGTCTTGGATTTAAAAGTTTAGTAAAAATTCAGCTTAATTCAGCTTATAGTCAAGTAAGCTATCCGCAAGTTAAAAGTCGCATAGTAACAGCATAGCCAAATTAACTATAGTAAACCTATGGAATACCCCATAGTGATAGTTATTCAAGTTAGGGTTAAATGACTAAATATAAAAAGCGGCTATTATTTTTTAGTGGGTAGTGTTTGCCCTAACAATAAGGGCAAACCAAGCTGGAAATTATAAGTAAATATGTTTACTTACTCACTGACAGGTTTTGCTTTCATAGTGGTTTTAGCATCCGCAGCCATAAAAGCGAATACTGCGTAAGTCGCTGTATTTTGCTTAAGCTTTTTAGGATCTACTTTATCTAAAGTATCGTCAGCGGTGTGATGATAATCGAAGTAGTCAGTCCCATCTTGATGTAAGTCGAAAATAGCAGCGCCGGCAGTGCTTCTAAGCGGTATTAAATCAGGGCCGCCACGAGCTGCATTTTTACCAATATATTCAACATCAAGTGGTGCAAGTTGCTCTGCGATAGCGCGCACTACAGGTAAAGACTCAGCTGTTACATTTGATTCAAAACCATACACTACATCAGCACCAAAATCAGACTCGGCAGCCGCAACAATATTATCTAAATCATTTTGGTGTTTTTTAAAGTACGCTTTAGCGCCCCATAAACCAAGTTCTTCTGCGGCAAATAACACGACACGGATACTGCGTTTAGGGCGTTTTATTTCGCTAATGTGTTTAGCGGCCGCCATTGTTAAAGCAACGCCTGCGCCATCATCGAGTGCGCCTGTGCCTAAGTCCCATGAATCAAGGTGACCACCAATTAGCACATATTGTTCAGGGTTTTCGGTGCCATTAAATTGGCCAATCACGTTATAGCCTTTCCCTTGGCCTAAATCTTCGGTTTGTACGTTAATATTAACCTTTACGTTTTCACCTAGTGCGATTAGTCGAGCAATTTGGTCTGCATCAGGGTTGGCAATAGTAACATTAGGTATTTTAGTTACGCCGTCTTTGTAATGACTACCACCGGTGTGAGCAAAGCGGTGATGAGCTGTACTTACCGAGCGCATCATATAAGCTATTGCGCCTTTTTTAGCGGCTTCTACAGAGCCTGTTGAGCGTGCACGTACCGCAGGCCCATAACCGTTGCCATCAATATGACGATTCATACGGTAATTTATGTAGGCAATCTTGCCTTTTAAGCTGTTAGCAGGGGCGGCGATAAGCTCATCTAGCGTTTCAAATAAGACGACTTCAGCAGTGATCCCGTCTTTAGGTGTGCTTACGCTATGACCTAATGCCGTTAAGTGCAGGGGTTGCTTGCTAGGCGTTAAAATTTTGCCACTTTCGCTATAACGGCGCCACTCTGGAAAAGTAGCTTCTTCAAGCCATATCTTATCAAAGCTAAGTTCTTTAAATTGTGCTTTTGCCCAAGCGACCGCTTTTTTATCGTTTTCAGTACCTGGTAAACGAGGGCCTACTTTAGTTGTCAGAGACTCAAGTAATTGGTAGCTTAAATCGCTGTTACTGGCGTTGGTTCGAAGCTCAGCGACTTGTTGTAATTGTTTTGCGCTAAATTCAGGTTCTGCGGCGCTGGCAAAAAAACTACTGGTTAGTAGCAATCCAGTGATGATCTTTTTCATGGTTGACCTTGGCTTGTTAGAAATTAACGACTATTTAATCATTAATTACAACTTAGTAAAAATAGAATGCGACAAAAAAGCCCGCATTATTAATGCAGGCTTTGGATGGGTATTTAGGTTAGTTAAGCTTTAGAAGTTAAATTGTGCCGCTAAACGTAAGTTAGTGCCTTCGCCAACTGTTACGTTGTTAGTACCGCCACCGCCAAGGTAGTTAGTATCAAACAAGTTTTCAACATTAAGACGTAAGTTAATATCAGTATTGCTCATAATAAACTTATACGTTGCACCTACATCTACACGTGTGTACGCATCTTTAGTAATGGTGTTATCACTATCAGCAAAACGCTCACCTTCGTAAAATGCACCTGCGTTTAATGCAATTACGTCGTTTAATTCGTAACGAGTCCATAGTGATGCAGACCATTTAGGGGCATCGGTAGGGCGCTTACCTTCAAACTCTTCATCACGTTCAAAATTAGCGTCTAGGTACATAGTTGATGCCATAACAAATAAGCGGTCAGTAGCGGCACCTTGTGCGCTTAGCTCAAAACCTTTATGGCGTTGTTCGCCTACTTGGGTTGTTTTAGTTGTAATTGAACCCATAGGTACTTCAAGTTGTTCAGTGACCAAGGTTCCATTTTTACTGATATCGAAAACTGCACCACTGAGCATTAAACGCTCATCAAATAGCTGCCATTTAATACCAAGTTCTCTTTGTTCTGAGGTAACAGCATCTATTTTCATACCGAAGTTGATATCTTCTTCGTCAGTAATCGTTTCTTTTTGTGGCTCAAAGCCTTCGGTATAGCTGGCATAAATAGTTGCAGATGCATGTGGATGATAAAGTACGCCGACTTTAGGTACGAACGATTCGCTATTGCTGTTTTCTTTACTTTGTTTATCGTAACGACCACCTAGCGATAGTTGCCATTCTGGTGAGAATGAAATTAAATCTTGGATATAAATCCCGTAGTAGTCGTAAGCAGATGATTTAATTGTGTCGTCCGTTTTGTAGCTTATATTAGGACGTTCAGGTTCGTTTTGCCCAGCCGTGTAATCGAAATGATATGATGTGTTTTTACGATCTTCAGGCACTTTTAATTTGCCATAATAATAATCAAGCGAGTTAGCACCAATTAAAAGTTGATGCTGAATACCAGCTGTTGCAAATTCACCAATAAAGTCAACAAAGGCGGTTTTAAACTGCCAATCATCAAAACGATCGTAAGGTTCTGAGGTGTAGCTGTCGCCTTCAACAAATCCACTTGGCATACTTGGCGCAGACTCAAAACGTTGACGCTCAAATGTTTGCTCGTTGTAACCAAGTTTTACTTGCCAGTTTTCGGTTAAAAACACTTCTAGGTCAACACCTAGGTTTTCTACCGTTATATCTGTAAACGCCCAAGACATATCGCGAATTGTTTTATCGTCGCCAATTACATTGGCATTACTATCAATCCAGGCACCCGTATCTAAACCGGCTTCGTCATCTGTGCGGTCGTAATGTACGCGTACTAAGGCGTTATCGCTAATATCGTAATCAACAATTAATGCACCTAAAAAGCGATCGCGTTCACGGTTTTCACCATTTTGGTATTCACGCCAATAATCAACATCTTGCTTTACTAAAATACCGCGAGCACGTAAATCTTCAGCTTCAGTGAGTGCACCACCTGCATCAACCATAAAGCGAGTAGAGCCATGTTGATCTACATCTGCACTGGCATTAAACAATGTTTGCGCAGTTGGCTTTTTAGTCACCATGTTAACTAAGCCACCAGGACCTGATTGACCATATAAAATACTTGATGGTCCTTTAATAACTTCAACTTGTTGAAGTATTTCAATCGGTTGTTGATAGTGCGACCAATGCTGGTGGCCATCACGCAGGTAGCCGGTTGATGAACTTAACTTAAAACCACGTAAGTTAAATACTTCACGATTACGTTGCTTAGATCCTGGCGTTAAACTCGCATCGTTACTTAGTACTTCACCTAAGGTGGTTGCTAGTTGCTCATTTACAATTGTATCTGTAATAACAGTGACTGATTGTGCGGTATCGAGTAATGAGGTTGAGGTTCTCATTGCGCCAGTGGCGTTATCTACTTTGTAGTCGTTGAAGTAACTGCCTTTTACTTCAATGCGCTCTAGATTGTCATTGTTTTGCGCGGCTTGAGCCGAGGTGATTGTTGTAATAAGTGCAAGGTACAGCGGGCTTAATTTCATTATATGCTTCCATGTTGTATTGTTTGTACTTTAAATAGTGATGCAGATGTTAATGAAAATAAATGTCATTTTCAATAGCTTTCTGAGATTTGTTTTAATCATCGCCTCAGATGGTGGCTGTTTAGTTATTCTGCTATTATGCAGGTTATTAAAATTGAGGTGCAGACCTCATTAGCTTGTTTATTTTTTCAGGATTCATTGTGACCACAACTGCTTTTTCATCGTTATCTTTACCATCTGAACTTGTTGATAACTTATCAACGCTTGGCTACAGCCAAATGACACCGGTGCAAGCGCAAAGCTTACCGCCAGTCCTTGAAGGTAAAGATATTATTGCCCAAGCTAAAACAGGCTCAGGTAAAACTGCCGCATTTAGCTTAGGGGTGTTAGCTAAACTGAACGTAAAACGTTTTCGTATTCAGTCATTAGTTTTATGTCCAACTCGGGAGCTTGCCGAGCAAGTTGCCGTCGAAATGCGTAAATTAGCGCGCGGTATTCACAACATTAAAGTGCTTACTTTATGCGGTGGTGTTTCGATTGGCCCGCAAATTGGATCGCTTGAACATGGTGCACATATTATTGTTGGTACGCCTGGGCGTGTGGACGACCACATTCGTAAAGGCACATTGCGTTTAGATGATGTTGAAACATTAGTCCTTGATGAAGCTGACCAAATGCTCGATATGGGTTTTCAAGATACTTTGGATGCTATTATTGAGCGTATTCCAAAGCAGCGCCAAACGTTGTTATTCAGTGCGACTTTTCCAAGAGCGATTGAAGCCATTGCTAAGCGTGTGCTGAGTAATCCTGTCATAGTTAAAGTGGAAGAAGAACAAGAAAAAAGTACGATTAAGCAGTACTTTTATAAAATGGAAAATAATAAACAGCGCTTTAACACCTTAAAGTTATTGTTATTAAAATTTCAGCCAACTAGTTGTGTTGTGTTTTGTAATACCAAAGTTGAAACGCAACAAGTGTGCGATGATCTTGCTGATGAAGGGTTCAGCGCAGTGTCATTGCATGGTGATTTAGAGCAGCGAGATCGCGAACGTACACTTATTCATTTTGCTAATAAAAGCGCTTCTATTTTAGTGGCAACCGATGTTGCTGCCCGAGGCTTAGACATTGACGATATGGATATGGTGATTAACTATCACTTAGCTCACGACACACAAACTCACGTTCATCGTATTGGTCGAACAGGTCGCGCGGGTAAAAAAGGTATTGCCTGTTCAATTTACGGCGATGCGGAGCAGTTTAAAGTGGCGCAAATTGGTGATCACTACGAATGTGATTTTTTACCAGAACCTTTACCACCGTTCAACTTGCTTGAAAAGCCACCTTATAAACCAGAAATGGTGACATTGATGATTGACTCAGGCAAAAAGCAAAAAGTACGCGCAGGTGATATCTTAGGGGCATTAACCGGTAAGGATGGTATCGCGGGACGCCAAGTGGGTAAAATCAATGTACTAGATAACGTGGCTTTTGTTGCTGTTGAGCGTAATAGTTCAAAGCCTGCATTGCGTAAACTTACTGAAGGCAATATTAAGGGGCGTAAAATTCGCGCTCGTCGTTTAACGCGTTAAGTTAACTCTTAAAAAAGTTAACCTTTTACAGAGCAGCTTGACTTGAGTTGCTCATATTTACTTTTCAGTATTTTAAACCGTTCTTTGTTACCACTAGCCTTATCAGGGTGGTATTTAATCGCTAATTGTCGCCAGCGCTTTTGCACTTCTTTTATTGTGCGGTCATCTGCAAGCCGCTAATACTTAAATAACTTTTTTCGTTGCTTAGTGGTTAATGGTATTCTAGGTGGGGTGGAACGAGTAAAGCATTGCCAAAATTGGCTTAATAGCTCGTCAATATTGGCGTTGGATGTTTCAAAGTTGCGCCAATTTAAATAGTAATCTCGCAGTGGAGCAGATTTTTGTAGTGCAAATTAGTGGCCTTAGTTATTAACTTTATATGTAGGCCTGATATTTGTAGCTGCTGTAGTTGGTATAGCGCATTCATCATCAAAAAATTACGTTTGAATAAATCCCGTTCAGGTAAGCTATCTAAAACGCTAATAGCCCCTTGGCTTTTTAACTTTGTTGCCAAAGAGTGGACTTGCCAAACTTGACCGTTAAAAATTAGTCCAAAAATCTCATCTATCAGTGGGTTAAGCATTGTTTGCAGCATAGCAATTAGTGTATCTTGAAGACCCTAACACAGCTTTTACTGCTGCTAAAGATTAAGGATTGATTAATGCCAAGTCAGTTTAAGCAACGACTACCTTTTATTTTTTTACTGCTTTTTACCTTTGCGATGCCTAAGAGCTATGCAAAAGAAGTGAGCTTTGCCCAGTTTGAAACTGAGCAAAATTGGCAAGAAAAAACACGTGTTGCAACTGTTTTATTAGCTGGTGAAAAATTACCTAGCAGTCAAAAAATAACTATTTATCAAGAGTTAGCGGATGAAGCTTTTAGCAATAAGGATTTTTCTAATGGCTTAAAATACTTTAAATTATTAGAGCAAAGTACAGCACTTGATCACTTACCCAAAGAGCATTTTCGGGCGATGAAAATGCAAGGGGTTTGTTATTACTTCCAAGGCTTAATGCAACGTGCTGCAATTGAATATGGCCGTGCCTTAAATTTAGCTAAACAAATGGACGATAAAATAGAGCAAGCTAATTTATTGAGCAATATAGGCTTAGCTTATTTTAAAATGCATAACATGGAGTTGGCCTTAGATTACTATCAACGCGCTAAAGATATTTATGAATTAGAAGGCAGTGCACAAGATAAAGCCGATATTCTGCATAACATTGCAGGCGTGTATATTCGTTTATCTCGCTACGACCTTGCACTTGATATGTACCGCCAAGTACTTAAGGTATTTCAAAAACTCGGTAATGAAAACGCAATAGCCCAGGTTTACGGTAATATGGGGGTTGCTTACAGTGAGTCAAAACAATATCCATTATCACTTCATTATTATCAATTGGCTCTGCGTTACTATCAAACTCAACAAGATAAACTTGCACTTTCAAGAACAAATACTAACCTAGCAAATATCAACCTAGTACTTGATAAACTGAAAGTGGCTGAAATACATGCGACAGCAGGGCGTGACTATGCTACTCAGGCTAATAATAAGTCATTATTATTAGCCGCATTGCATGTGCTTGGTAAAGTTCAGTTGGCTTTGGGTGATATTGCTCAAGCTCAAGCGAGTTTAACGCAATCACTAAGCCTTGCAAAAGAGTACAAAGATGAACTGATAATTAAAGATGGTCTTGGGATGCAAGCATTGCTCAGCGCAAGCTTGGGTGATTATAAACGTGCAGTAACACTACATAACGAATTTATTGATCATCAACGTAGCACTACTAGTGGAGAGGTACTACAAGCGTTGAACGCTTTTCAAACTCAGTTTGAGGCGAATAGGCTTAACCAAGAAATTAAAGAACTTAAGCAAGCGCGCAATTTGCAGAGGTTAGAAACGACAAAACAAACACAGCTAACAATTATGCTCACTATTGTGGTGATGCTGGTGGTGATCACTGCAGTGGCACTTTATCGTCGTTCAATGGAAAAAAAAGCAAAATTTCAATTAGCTGAAAAAGTACAGCAACGCACTGAAGAGTTGCAAACAATAGCTCAAGAGCTGCGCCAAGCTAATCAAGTTAAAAGTCAATTTTTAGCTAATATAAGCCATGAAATACGCACCCCATTAACGGCCATTTTAGGCCAAACTGACCATCTTATTCAGGGCTTATATCCTCCTGAGCAATTGCAAAATGAATTAAAAGTAATTCAAAGAAATAGCGATCACTTAAAAGGTTTGATCAATGATGTACTTGATTTGAGTAAAATTGAAGCAGGTAAACTTGAGCTTCATTTAACCGAGTTTGATTTGAGTTATTTGCTTTTAGATTTGTTTGCTATGTTTAAACCGCAAGCAAAAAGTAAGCAACTGCAGTTATTGTTAGATAACCAGGTGGGTCCTAGCTTTTGGGTGCAACTTGATTATATACGTGTAAAACAAGTTCTTATTAATTTATGCGCAAATGCCATAAAATTTACCAACAAAGGTTCGGTGACGATTCAGTTGTTGTCTACAAATCAAGGTGTGCAAATTAATGTTATTGATACCGGCATAGGTATGGATAATGAGCAAGTAGAAGTGGTTTTTGATTGCTTCATACAAGCCGATAACAGTATAACGCGCCGCTTTGGGGGGACAGGGTTAGGCCTTAGTTTATCGCAGCAGCTGGCGGTGATGATGGGGGGGTATATCAATGTTGAGAGTGAAGCAGCGCAAGGCAGCACTTTTGGTTTTTATTTACCTTGTAAAGAGCAACAGCCAAATAAGACACAAACTGCCTTAGAGTTGCCAGATGCATTAACTAAGTTACAAGGGAGGGTATTACTAGCAGAAGACCATCCGGATAACCTTCGCCTCATCGCGCATTATTTAAGGTCTTTTGGGCTTGATGTTATTAGTTGTGAAAATGGTGAGCAAGCTGTTGAGTTATGTTTGAAAGAGTTTCCTGATTTAGTGCTGTTAGATATTCAAATGCCGGTAATGGATGGTATGAGCGCACTCAATTTACTAAAGGAATGTGGCTTTAACGCGCCTATTTATGCGTTAACTGCTAATGCTATGAGCCATGAAATAAAAGGTTATTTGGATGCTGGGTTTAGTGGCTACTTAAGTAAACCGATAGATAAGTTTGCATTTTATAATGCACTTGCAACGCATTGCACAGTGTTAACAGATGTATTGGATACCCCAAAAATTGATTTGAGTGATTTAGCTAGTCGTTTTAGTAAAAGCTTTGGTGATGAATCGCAGCTTATCAAAAGCCACTTTAAGCATGCCGATTTGGCCGCTTTAAAACAAGATAGTCATCGATTGCTAGGCGCCGCACAAATGTTCAATTTAGATGAGCTGGCCCAATGTGCTTTAGTATTAGATCGGTTATTATCTAAAGGCAATAGTGAAGTAGCTTATCAGAGTTTAGAACAAGCAGTGGGAAACTTATTGCTTGCTCTTGATGGTGAAGCCTTAAACTCTTAAGTCGCTCTTAAAACAAAAATGCCTGTATTAAACAGGCATTTTATTAAGCATTAATAACAGTTTGAATTATTACTGACGTCTCATTGAGTCAAAAAATTCGTTGTTAGTTTTGCTCATTGATAACTTATCGATTAAAAATTCCATGGCGTCTATTTCTGACATATCATGAACAATCTTACGAAGAATCCACATTTTTTGCAGTTCGTCAGTTTTAGTTAGCAACTCTTCACGGCGAGTACCTGAGCGGTTAAAGTCAATCGCAGGGAATACACGCTTTTCAGAAATCTTACGATTTAAGTGTAATTCCATATTACCAGTACCTTTAAACTCTTCGTAGATAACTTCATCCATCTTCGAGCCAGTATCGATAAGTGCAGTCGCAATAATTGTTAAACTACCGCCTTCTTCAACATTACGTGCAGCACCAAAGAAGCGTTTTGGTTTGTGTAATGCATTGGCATCAACACCACCAGTAAGCACTTTGCCTGATGAAGGAATAACGGTGTTATAAGCACGTGCTAAACGGGTAATTGAATCGAGTAAGATGATCACATCTTTTTTGTGTTCAACTAGGCGTTTAGCTTTTTCGATAACCATTTCAGCTACTTGTACGTGGCGACTCGCTGGCTCATCAAATGTTGATGCGATTACTTCACCTTTTACCAAGCGTTGCATTTCAGTTACTTCTTCAGGACGTTCGTCAATAAGAAGTACCATTAATGTTGCATCTGGATGGTTGTAGCTAATCGATTGCGCAATGTTTTGTAGTAACATGGTTTTACCCGCTTTTGGCGGTGCTACTAATAAACCACGTTGGCCACGGCCAATTGGTGAAGCTAAATCAAGTACTCGAGCAGTTATATCTTCTTTACTACCATTACCACGTTCCATACGTAAACGTTCATTGGCATGTAGAGGAGTAAGGTTTTCGAAAAGAATTTTAGTGCGAGAGTTTTCAGGTTTATCAAAGTTTACTTCATTTACTTTTAATAAAGCAAAGTATCGCTCACCATCTTTAGGTGGACGGATAAGCCCCATAATAGAATCACCAGTACGCATACTAAAACGACGAATTTGACTAGGTGAAACATAAATGTCATCTGGGCCGGCCAAGTAAGAAGCTTCTGATGATCTTAAAAAACCAAAACCATCTTGCAAAATTTCTAATACACCACCGCCAAAAATATTTTCACCACTTTTGGCGTGGGCCTTAAGGATAGCAAAAATTATATCTTGCTTTCTTAAGCGGGCTACGTTTTCGAGCCCCATGGACTCAGCTAAGTTTACAAGCTCTTTTATCGACTTGTCTTTTAATTCGCGTAAATGCATATTGGTGGGTTCTTTATTACAGTTGTCATACTCAAAATCAATTTTGAAAGTTGAGTGAGGTTCGTTGAATATAACTAAGGATTAGTTGGTTTTATAAACTAGCAGGTCGCCGCGTGGGCGTCCAGTATTTAAGTAAAATAAATATAAAAAAAGGGCAAAAAGCCCTTTTTTTGACTTTTAGATGTTGTTTTCTAAAAACTCAACTAGTTGAGTTTTAGAAAGTGCGCCAACTTTAGTCGCAGCAACTTGGCCATCTTTAAAAAGCAGTAACGTAGGAATACCACGAATACCAAACTTAGGTGGAGTCCCGGCATTCTGGTCGATATTTAATTTACCAATTGTTACACGGCCGTCAAATTCATCTGCTATTTCATTAAGAATTGGGGCGATCATTTTACAAGGTCCGCACCATTCTGCCCAAAAATCAACTAATACAGGCTTGTCCGATTGTAATACGTCAGCCTCAAAACTGTCGTCAGTTAATTGAATCATTTTTTCGCTCATTGCGCTCTCCGGTAAGTTAGGCGAATTATTTAATGGGTATTTAAACACTCTTGTTTCTTATTGCAAGTTTAAACGTTATGCTTAAACGCTATGACTAAGACACATTTGACCGATAAAAAGTTTTCAGACTTTGCTATTGCACCGGAAGTGGTTGCCGGATTAACCGAAAATGGGTTTGAATATTGCACGCCCATTCAAGCTAAATGCCTACCTTTTATTTGTGATGGCCGCGACATTGCGGGTCAAGCACAAACGGGTACAGGTAAAACGTTGGCGTTTTTAACCGCCACATGTCATCGGTTATTACAATCTAGCAAAACACCTAGTAAACATCCAAGAGCCCTGATCATGGCCCCCACTCGGGAGCTTGCGATTCAGATCCACAAAGATGCAAAAATTTTAGCGCCACAATGTAATCTTGACTTAGGTTTAGTATATGGTGGCGAAGATTACGAAAAACAACGTGCACAGTTAGAAAAAGGCGTTGATATTTTAATTGGCACAACAGGGCGCTTAATCGATTTATATAAGCAAGGGTATTATACCCTTAATGAAATCGAAGTCGTGGTACTTGATGAAGCCGATCGTATGTTCGATTTAGGCTTTATAAAAGACATTCGTTATATGTTCCGCCGTATGCCAGATACTGCAGAGCGTTTAAACTTACTATTCTCTGCAACTCTATCGTATCGTGTGCAAGAGTTAGCTTTTGAACATATGACCAACCCAGAGCATGTACAAATTGAGCCTGACGTAAAAACAGGTAAGCACATTCAAGAAGAATTATTCCAACCCTCACAAGAAGATAAAATTAAGCTTTTATTAACTTTAATTGAGGAAGAATGGCCAGACAAAGCTATTGTTTTTGCTAATACTAAGCACAGTTGTGAAACAGTTTATGCATGGTTAAAAGCTGATGGACACCGCGTTGGAATGCTAACTGGTGATGTGAACCAGAAAAAGCGCCAATCAATATTAGCGCAATTCAGCAAGGGTGAACTAGACTTTTTAGTTGCAACTGATGTTGCTGCGCGTGGATTACATATTCCAGAAGTGAGTCACGTATTTAACTTTGACTTACCAGATGACTGTGAAGATTACGTACACCGTATAGGTCGTACAGGTCGTGCAGGTGCATCGGGCCATGCAATTAGTTTTGCATGTGAGCAATATGCATATAACTTGCATGAAATTGAAGAGTATATAGATCACAGTATTCCTTTATCACATTACGATAAAACAGCATTACTGGATGATTTAACTAAACCTACTATTCATAGAAAGCGTAACTTTTCTACAGGCCCACGTAATCGCAGTAACAACAGCGGACGTCGCCCAAATAATAGTTATCAAAAAGGACGGTCATAAACGACCGTTAGTTTAACTGTAATAGTAACCAGAGGTTTTTGAACGGTGGCGCAACTTAAACCGCAAAAGAATGTTTATGCAGTTATTGATTTAGGTTCAAACAGCTTTCATATGTTGATAGCTAAATCAATTGCTGGCGGCTTACAAACTATTGGTCGCGTTAAACGTAAAGTCAGACTTGCTGCGGGCTTAAATAATGAAAATGTTTTAAGCTATGAAGCAATGCAGCGAGGCTGGGAATGTTTAGCTCTGTTTGTTGAACGTTTGCAAGATATCCCGAAAAAAAATATCACTATAGTCGCAACAGCTACTCTACGCCTAGCGACTAATGCTGATATATTTAAGCAAAAGGCCGAGCAAATCTTAGGCCATAAAATCAATGTTATTAGTGGTGAACTTGAAGCACGTATAATCTATAAAGGGGTGGCACATACTTCTTCGTGTGTTGGACGTCAGCTAGTCATTGATATTGGTGGCGCAAGTACCGAAGTCGTTATTGGTAAGGGTTTTAGTGCCTTACACTACAAAAGCCTAAACATTGGCTGTGTTACCTACCTTGAGCGTTATTTTAAAGACTATAAGCTAAATGAGGCTAATTATAATGCAGCCATTAAGGCTGCTCGATTAGTGATTGACGATATCGCTGCAGACTATAAAATTGCAGGTTGGGAAGTCGCCTCTGGTGCTTCAGGTACCGTACAAGCTATTCAAGAAATAATGATAGCGCAAAACCTAAGTGATTCATTAACACTCAAAAAGTTACAAACCATTAAAGCTCAGTCAATTGAGTATCAAACCATAAATGATCTAGATTTACCCGGATTAAGCGAAGAGCGCAGACTGGTATTTGTTTCTGGGCTTGCAATTTTAATTGCACTATTTGAATCGCTCGAGATTGAAAGAATGGGATTGGCAGGCGGAGCGCTGCGTGAGGGGGTGCTATATAGCATGATCCCTGAATTTCATAACCATGATATTCGTAAACGCACAGTTGATGCCTTTATGTCTAGATACCATGTTGATCAAAAACAAGCAGATCGTGTTGCTGAATTATCCTTACAGCTTGCAGAAAAAGTAAATGAGCAATGGGGG
>NZ_JBQSXI010000001.1:275000-2552500 GCF_052378035.1 Pseudoalteromonas sp. AOP31-A2-14
ATCCTTAGGGAGAAGCTCTTGATCGAAGCCCCGGTAAACGGCGGCCGTAACTATAACGGTCCTAAGGTAGCGAAATTCCTTGTCGGGTAAGTTCCGACCTGCACGAATGGTGTAACCATGGCCACGCTGTCTCCACCCGAGACTCAGTGAAATTGAAATCGCAGTGAAGATGCTGTGTACCCGCGGCTAGACGGAAAGACCCCGTGAACCTTTACTACAGCTTGGCACTGAACATTGAACCTACATGTGTAGGATAGGTGGGAGACTTTGAAGATGAGACGCTAGTTTTGTTGGAGTCAACCTTGAAATACCACCCTTGTAGTTTTGATGTTCTAACGTTGGTCCCTGAATCGGGATTACGGACAGTGTCTGGTGGGTAGTTTGACTGGGGCGGTCTCCTCCTAAAGAGTAACGGAGGAGCACGAAGGTTGGCTAAGTACGGTCGGACATCGTACGGTTAGTGTAATGGTAGAAGCCAGCTTAACTGCGAGACAGACACGTCGAGCAGGTACGAAAGTAGGTCATAGTGATCCGGTGGTTCTGAATGGAAGGGCCATCGCTCAACGGATAAAAGGTACTCCGGGGATAACAGGCTGATACCGCCCAAGAGTTCATATCGACGGCGGTGTTTGGCACCTCGATGTCGGCTCATCACATCCTGGGGCTGAAGTCGGTCCCAAGGGTATGGCTGTTCGCCATTTAAAGTGGTACGCGAGCTGGGTTTAGAACGTCGTGAGACAGTTCGGTCCCTATCTGCCGTGGGCGTTTGAGAATTGAGAGGGGTTGCTCCTAGTACGAGAGGACCGGAGTGAACGAACCGCTGGTGTTCGGGTTGTCATGCCAATGGCATTGCCCGGTAGCTACGTTCGGAACTGATAAGCGCTGAAAGCATCTAAGCGCGAAGCAGGCCTCGAGATGATTTCTCACTAGACTTTTAAAGTCTCTGAAGGGCCGTTGAAGACTACAACGTTGATAGGCAAGATGTGGAAGCATGGTGACATGTTAAGCTAACTTGTACTAATTACCCGTGAGGCTTAACCATACAACGCCAAACGCGTTTTATGCGACAGTTTATACAGAAGTTAATATGACTAAAGTAGATAATTACTGAAAGACTTAAAAAATATTATTAGCTATTTCCAAATTTAGTTAGTTTGTAGCGATACGAATTAACGCCCAAATTTGCTTGGTGACAATAGCGTTTTGGACCCACCTGACTCCATGCCGAACTCAGTAGTGAAACGAAACAGCGCCGATGATAGTGTAGCATTTGTTATGCGAAAGTAGGACATTACCAGGCTTCAAATTGTAGAAAGCCCGGCTCATTGAGTCGGGCTTTTTTACGTCTGGAATAAAGCCAATACCCCAAGCCAATACCCCAAGCCAATACCCCAAGCCAATACCCCGTAGCGAACTCAGTAGTGAAACACAGCCGCTCTGGGCCAAGCCTCATGGAATGTCCATTATTATTTGTTCACAAGCCTTGCAGACATTCTATCCGCGGCTAAAGAGTGCTCCTAAGCTGCATTATATATTTTTGTGGAGGTGCTTTAACACCGAATGTATATAAAGTAATTTAACCCTCTTGAAAATAACTATTTAATCCTTGATGCTAGAGCTACTTTCTATTTTATTAAGCTAGATTATGTCTGAAAAAGAAAAGCCTTTAAAAATTGAACAGTTACTTTTCACTGCTGATCAAGTACGTACTTATGAAGCCGATGCGGCAAAAGAAAATGGATGTGACTTATTTATCTTAATGGAGCGTGCGGGGCAATCGATTTACAGACACTGGCAAAATTTTGATGCAGAAAACACTTTAGTACTAGTAGGCAATGGTAATAATGCGGGGGATGGCTATATTACCGCAAGGTTGATCAAAGAGGCCGGTTTCAAAGTTAATGTTTGTGCCGTCGAACCTAGTAAAGAGCTCAAGGGTGACGCTGCAAAAGCGCAGAGATTGTGGATTGATGCAGGTGGTGAGGTTATAGAATTCAGCGAAGAATATATTATCCAAGCAGATGTCATTGTAGATGCTTTACTTGGAACTGGCTTAAATGGCTCTGTGCGCGATAATTATGGCGCTATTATTCATAAAGTGAATCACTGCACTAAACCTGTATTAAGTATTGATATACCTTCAGGTGTCGATGCGGATACTGGTGTGCCTCTAGGTGACGCTATACAAGCTACAAAAACTATTACATTTGTTGGTATCAAACAAGGTTTAGTTACGGGTATTGGTAAGCACTATAGTGGACAATTGCTACTTGATGATCTCGGTATTTCTAAGGCTTTCATAGCATTGGTGAGTCCGGCTGCTGAGCTAATTAATCTTCATAGCTTCGGTAACTTAAAAGCTCGCAAGATTAATAGTCATAAAGGGACACATGGAAAACTACTTTGTGTTGGTGGCAATCAGGGTACTGCTGGCGCCATTAGGCTAACTAGCGAAGCCGCTCTCAGGACGGGGGCCGGTATGGTTAGAGTTTACACCCATAGCGGCTCTATTGTTCCCATTAGTATGGGACGACCTGAAATTATGGTCAGTAGTGAAAACTTAAGCTCAGCACTTGAATGGGCAAGCAGTGTCGTTATAGGGCCTGGACTTGGTCAAGATAAGTGGGCTGAACAAACCTTTATTAAAGTAATCAACTATTGTTTAGCACATAAAAAGCCACTAGTGATTGATGCTGACGGGCTTAATTTACTAGCAAAAAATGCCTCTGTTTATCGTCTTAATAATTGCATTATTACTCCACATTCAGGCGAAGCTGCGCGGCTTATGAGCCGTGATGCTATGGCTATTGAGGCAAACCGCTATTATTACGCCCACGAGTGTGCAAAAAGCTATACTGCTACCTGTGTATTAAAAGGCGCGGGGACGATAATTGATAATACTCAGAAAGCGTGGGTGTGTGAAAATGGTAACCCCGCACTTGCTGTTGGTGGTAGTGGAGATGTATTAACGGGTATAATTGGCGCATTACTGGCACAAGGTTTAAGCTTGGCTGATGCCGCAGGTTTCGGTGTGGTGCTCCATGCAAAAGCGGGTGATATTGCCGCAGAGCGAGATGGTGAGCGGGGCATGTTACCTAGCGATCTATTCACGATCGTAAGAGAGCTAATAAACAAAAATAGTTAGTCTTTATCATAGTTAACCTGCGCGTAGTTGCAATAAATCCAATTTATTGCCATACAGATCCGACGGAACCGTGCTTTTCTTCAAGAGGTTGCTTATTGAAGGTAACGTCATTTTTGCGCATTGTTTCATAGTCACGCCAAAGTTATTCGTGTGTAGAAATAAAAATACTCTGCCACCAGTTTACTTCCCTAAGGACTCTAATTGCTCAGGAGTATTTGCTTTTGCGAGTAATAAGTTTTGCGATTATAGTTTGAGGGCGATAATAAAACCAAGCGCTTGCCATTAACTTTATTAGTATCTTCAATTAAGTCAAAACCCAGCTTAGTCTGGGTTTTCAATACTACTAAATACTATCGATGTAGCTCACCAGTTCTTTCTGGTTGGTAGATTATTTCTTTTATTTTTACTTTTATCATACCGCCGTTTGGTTTTGGCCACTCAATTTCATCACCTTGAGATAAGCCAAGTAATGCACTACCTACCGGGGCTAAAATTGATATTTTATCGCCACTATCATCAACATTTTTGGGATACACTAGCGTTAAAGTGAATTCCTCCTGTGTTGATTCAACAATAAAGTTGACGGCTGAGTTCATAGTCACCACAGTCGGGGGGATGTCTTTTGGCTCGACTATCGTTGCGCGACCAAGTTCGGCCTCAAGTGCTTTTTCGCCAGCGAAGCTACCTGTGGGTAATGATTCCATTAATTCATACACTCTATCAGCATCGAGTGTTGAGATGATTAATTCAGGCTTTTTATTCAATTCAATATCCTTAATAATATTGTTTAGGTAATACTTACTCTAAGTATAGTTTGATACCTGTTTAATGGTATTGAAATACATATTAAAGTAACTTGATTACCTAGCTTTAATTAGCACATGTTTATTTCTTTAGCCCTATAGCTAAAAACCCAGCCTAAGCTGGGTTTTTATTTGAGCTAAATGTTTAGGAGGATGATTACATCATGCCGCCCATTCCACCCATTCCGCCCATACCACCCATATCAGGGGCGCCAGCTTCATCATCTTTAGGAAGTTCAGCGACCATGGCTTCAGTGGTAATCATAAGACCCGCAATAGAGCCTGCAAACTGCAGTGCAGAGCGCGTTACTTTTGTTGGATCTAAGATACCCATTTCAATCATATCGTTGTATTCGCCAGTGGCTGCGTTGTAACCGTAGTTACCGCTGCCTTCTTTAACTTTACTAATAACAACAGATGCTTCGTCGCCAGCGTTAGTTACGATTTGACGAAATGGTGATTCCATCGCGCGAAGAGCCACTTTAATACCATGGCTTTGATCTTCGTTGTCGCCCGTTAATGTTGCAAGCTTGCTTGCAGCACGCACTAGTGCAACACCACCACCGGGTACTACGCCTTCTTCAACTGCGGCGCGAGTTGCGTGTAGAGCATCTTCAACACGGTCTTTTTTCTCTTTCATTTCGATTTCAGTCGCTGCGCCAACTTTGATTACTGCAACACCGCCGGCAAGCTTTGCCATACGCTCTTGTAGTTTTTCTTTATCGTAGTCTGACGTTGCTTCTTCGATTTGTGCTTTAATTTGTGAAACGCGACCAGTAATGCCGTCTTCTTCACCAACACCATCGATAATTGTGGTGTCATCTTTAGTAATAACAACGCGTTTTGCTGTACCTAAGTCTTCGATTGTGGCTTTTTCAAGCTCAAGACCAATTTCTTCAGAGATAACTGTAGCACCGGTTAATACTGCGATATCTTGTAGCATTGCTTTACGGCGATCACCAAAGCCTGGAGCCTTAACAGCTGATACTTTAACGATACCGCGCATGTTATTTACTACTAATGTAGCTAATGCTTCGCCTTCAAGGTCTTCAGCAATAATAAGTAGTGGCTTACTTGCTTTTGCGACAGCTTCTAACGTAGGAAGTAACTCACGAATGTTAGATACTTTTTTGTCTATTAGTAAAATGAATGGGTTATCTAGTTCAACGACACCCTTTTCGGCGTTGTTGATGAAATACGGTGATAAGTAACCACGGTCGAACTGCATACCTTCTACAACGTCTAATTCGTTTTGTAGAGATTGACCTTCCTCAACTGTGATAACACCTGAATTACGGCCTACTTTTTCCATTGCTTCTGCGATGATGTCGCCAATTTCTTTATCAGAGTTAGCTGAAATAGTTCCCACTTGAGCAATCGCTTTGTTATCAGCACATGTAACTGATAACGTTTTAAGTTCTTCAACTGCGGCGATAACTGCTTTATCGATACCACGTTTAAGATCCATTGGGTTCATACCTGCAGCAACCGCTTTTAAGCCTTCGTTTACGATAGACTGTGCTAAAACAGTCGCGGTAGTTGTACCGTCACCTGCTGCATCATTTGCTTTAGAGGCAACCTCTTTAACCATTTGTGCGCCCATGTTTTCAAACTTGTCTTCAAGCTCGATTTCTTTAGCTACTGATACACCATCTTTAGTGATAACTGGCGCGCCAAATGATTTGTCTAATATTACGTTACGACCTTTAGGGCCAAGTGTTACACGAACTGCGTTTGCTAAGATATTTACGCCTGATAGCATTTTGCTACGAGCGTCACTTGCAAAAAGTACTTCTTTTGCTGCCATGATTAGTTTCCTTTAAATTCTAAAATGTTTGATAAACGAAAAGTAGGTTTAGCCTACAATGCCTAAAATGTTGTCTTCACGCATGATCAGGTACTCTTGACCTTCGATCTTTTCTGCTTTTTCAACATAAGAGCCGAATAACACAGTGTCATCGACTTTTACTTCTAATGCTCTTACTTCACCGTTTTCTAAGATACGGCCATTACCAACAGCAACAACTTTACCGCGGGTTGACTTTTCAGCCGCAGAGCCAGTTAATACAATACCGCCAGCAGATTTAGTTTCTTCTTCTAGGCGCTCAACGATCACACGATCATGTAAAGGGCGAATGTTCATTTATTTAGTTCTCCTAACAGTTTCTGCTTTTGCAGAAATAAGCTTCTTTGGTTGCATTCAATAATGGGGGTCGGTGGCAAAAATCCAAGTCAAAAAGTTAAATAAATTTAATCTTTTCGTTCGTATTCGCCATCAATCGTATTTGGTTGTTCAACATGGTGTTGTTGTGACTGCTTTGGTTGCTCATATGTGTCGCCGGTATTGTGCATCTGCGCATTCATTTTTACAGTTGCTTGGCTAGCAAGCCCTGCTGCAAGTTTGTTACGAATGGCTGGCGTTAATAGTAAAAAACCAAATACATCGGTCATAATGCCTGGAGTCATTAATAGCACCCCTGCGATGATCACGCATAAGCCCGTGAATAGTTCTTGGGCTGGCATTTGCCCTTGTGCCATTTGGGTTTGTACATTATGTAAGGCGCCCATACCTTGTTTTCGCACTAATCTAGTGCCAGCAATCGCTGTAATGATCACTAAAGCGATGGTTGCAAAACCACCAATAACCTCAGCAACTTGAATTAGTAGTGCTATTTCAACAATTGGCACTAGGATGAATAACAAAAATAAAAATCTAAACATAAGGCTCTCTAAAAAGTAATGGCTCCACTGGAGTCGTGAAATAATAATGGGGGTTAGCTGGTCTTATTTCAAGGTGGTGCAGTTTTTGTATCAGTACACTTTGCTGATGCTATCAGTTACTATGTATCTTGACTCCAGCAAACAAGTAAAGGTTCATTATGACAACGCATTTTCGACTTATTTTTACGACCTGCAAAGATGAACACGAAGCACGCTATTTAGCTGAGCAACTTATTAAACGTAAATTAGCGGCTTGTGTGAGTATTTTGCCGAGTACTCAATCTGTCTATATGTGGGAAGGTGAAATAACCTGCACCACAGAGAGTAAGTTACTGATCAAAACCAAATCTGAAAAAATGAACGATGTGATCCAAACTATTAAAACGTTACATAGTTATGAGGTTCCGGAAATTCAGGTGGTTGATGTGGCAACGGGCAATTTAGCCTATTTTAATTGGATGGATGAGGTACTTAATTAATGCGGTATGTTTTTTTATTAATTTGCGCGTTGTGGATGCAAAGTGCAAGTGCAGTTAATAACAACGTGTTTAGTGACTTATTAGAACCCAAACAAGAAACTTTTTTACAGGTTGACCAAGCGTTTGTTTTTGATTTTGATCAGCAAGGCAATAAGTTATTGATCGATTGGGACATAACTCCCGGTTACTACCTATATAAGAAAAAAATAGAAATCATTGCCAAAAGTGCAGAAGTCACGGTACCAGATCTTGGTAAAGGCGAAATTATTGAAGATGAATTCTTTGGCAAAACCGAAGTATTCTTTGATTCATTAAGCATTGTAAGCCAGCTTAATAATGTAACAGAAGGCGCAGTAGTTAAAGTGCGCTACCAAGGCTGCGCCGAAGCGGGACTTTGTTATCCGCCAGAAGTAATTACGATTCCTTTGTCTGTTGTGGCAGAAGGTACTGCTGCGACTAATTCAAATAGCCCTGCTAATTACACCGATAGTAATACAGCTAATACAACAGGTAACGCCTCAGCAAGCAATGCTGTGGCTGCTTTATCTGCGGATGATACTAATGGTGAAGGTACTAAAAGCGATTCAAAAACAACGAACTCTAGCAGTGTTGATCAGTCATACACCGATAAATTGGCTTCTCAAGGATTATTAACTAATTTAGTTATCTTCTTTTTAATAGGGATTGGTCTTGCTTTTACGCCTTGCGTTTTCCCAATGTTCCCTATTTTATCAAGTTTGATTGCTGGTCAGAAGAACCTATCAACTAAAAAAGCATTCGCGCTGTCGTTTGTTTATATTCAAGGTATGGCAGTTACTTATGCGTTACTGGGCTTGGTTGTCGCATCTTTAGGCGGTCAAGTGCAGGGTTACTTACAGCATCCATATGTATTGATAAGCTTTAGTATTTTATTTGTATTGTTAGCTATGTCGATGTTTGGTTGGTATGAAATAAAGCTACCTAGCGGCATGATGAGCAAGCTGACTCAAGTCAGCAATAACCAAAAAGGCGGCAATTATTTTGGCGTGTTTATGATGGGGGTATTGTCAGGCTTAATTGCTTCGCCTTGTACAACTGCACCGCTATCAGCTGCTTTATTATATGTGGCGCAAAGTGGTGATTACTTGGTCGGTGGGTTAACGTTATACGTACTTAGCTTAGGGATGGGCTTACCATTATTGCTATTAGGCACATCGGGCGGCAAGCTACTGCCTAAAGCTGGCGGTTGGATGGAGCAAGTAAAAACGCTATTTGGCTTTATTATGTTAGTGGTGCCATTAATACTGCTTGAACGGATCGTTGATATTGAGCTTATTTGGTTAATGGCTGGGTTATTAGCATTGGCAACCGCGTTGTATTTACATCACTGGCAAAGTGCACAAAGCCAAAGTAAGCTAAAAACAGGGTTATGGTTTGCAGCTACTTTACTCGTAATAACGGGTGTAAGCTTAACTAAAAACTACTATTGGCCAAGTTCGGTTGTTACAAATGAACAATCTACTAGTGAGCAAACCTTTAAACAGGTTGCTAACTTAGCAGAACTTAAACAAGCTATTAGTGATGCAAGCGCTAATGACCGTTTAGTTATGGTTGATTTATACGCTGACTGGTGTGTGGCGTGTAAAGAGTTTGAACATTACACATTTCCAGATGCCAAAGTACAAAGTGAATTTAGTCACTTTGAACTTATTCAAGTAGATTTAACCGAGAGCGATGATAAAACCATTGAGCTAATGGAAGAATATACGGTGTTTGGTTTACCGAGTATCTTGTTTTTTGACACTCAAGGTAAAGAATTATCTGCTCAAAGAGTAACCGGCTTTTTAAATGCACAAGACTTTGCTAACCATTTAGCCTCGGTGCGAGACAGCGCTAAATAAGACTTTGCGCTTTTTTTTGAAACGCCACTGACTTCAGTGGCGTTTTTGTTTATTGTTCCTACTATAGTGATTAGACCAGTATTTTGCTGTTATTTACATCGAACTGGCTATAATAGGTGGTTAACGTGAGAAATAGTTGCTATTTTAGATTTCCTCTTCAACTTTAAAGAGTGATTCTAGTCAAAATGGCTTAACTCATTACTTATAGGATATATCGCGGATTATGGCAGCAAGATTTAAACTTTTAGTTATAAATGGTCCAAACTTAAATATGCTTGGCAAGCGTGAGCCTGAAAAATATGGCAAACAAACTCTAAGCGAAATTATGGCTGAACTAACAGCGCATGCTGATGATCTAGATATTGAGCTAACGCATTATCAAAGTAATAGTGAGCAGGCCTTAATTGAGCGCATTCATAGCGCATGGCAGGCTATTGATTACATTATTATCAACCCAGCGGCATTTACGCATACCAGCGTGGCTTTACGTGATGCCTTACTGAGTGTTGATATCCCGTTTTATGAAGTGCATTTAACCAATGTGCATGCGCGGGAAGCGTTTCGTCATCATTCGTATTTTTCGGATGTCGCACAAGGCGTGATATGTGGATTAGGCGCAATGGGTTATCGCGCAGCGTTCGACGCTGCGGTTAAGCGGTTGCAATACTCGAATTAATTTTTAAACTAACAAATAAACAGGCGGGCCGTTCATGGATATTCGCAAGATCAAAAAACTTATCGAACTAGTAGAAGAGTCAGGTATTGCTGAGCTAGAGATCACAGAAGGTGAAGAATCAGTACGTATTAACCGTAATAACATGAGTGCAGGTCCTGCTTATGCTCCACAATATGCACCGCAGTACGCACCAACACCATCTCCTGCAGCACCAGCCGCGGCTCCAGCGACTGTTGAATCTGCAGAGCCTGCAGCACCAGCAGGGCATCAAGTTAAATCACCAATGGTAGGTTCTTTTTATGCAGCTGCCTCTCCAGAAGCGCCTTCATATGTTGAAGTCGGTTCACAAGTTAAAGTGGGCGACACGCTTTGTATTATCGAGGCGATGAAAATGATGAACCAAATTGAGTCAGACAAAGCCGGTACTGTAAAAGCAATCTTAGTTGAAAATGGCGAACCAGTAGAATTTGATCAACCTTTATTCATCATTGAATAATAGTGCAACCTAAGAGGCCAACTCTCATGTTAGATAAAGTAGTCATTGCAAACCGAGGTGAAATTGCACTTCGTATATTGCGCGCCTGCAAAGAGCTTGGGATCAAAACGGTTGCTGTACATTCAACGGCAGATCGCGATCTTAAACACGTATTACTTGCAGATGAAACGATTTGTATTGGTAAACCAGCGGCAACAGAAAGTTATTTGGATATTCCACGTATCATTGCAGCAGCTGAAGTTACTGATGCAGTAGCGATTCACCCCGGTTATGGTTTTCTTGCAGAAAATGCTGACTTTGCTGACCAAGTTGAGCAAAGTGGCTTTGTATTTATCGGCCCTACCGGCGACACTATTCGTTTAATGGGCGATAAAGTATCGGCAATTAATGCGATGCGTAAAGCGGGTGTTCCATGCGTACCAGGCTCTGATGGCCCTGTATCAGATGACAAAGAGCGCAATATGCAAATTGCTAAGCGCATCGGTTATCCGGTTATCATCAAAGCTGCCGGTGGCGGTGGTGGTCGTGGTATGCGTGTGGTACGTAGCGAAGCAGACCTTATTGACTCAATTGCACTTACTCAGCAAGAAGCTAAACAGTTCTTCGGTAATAGCGTGGTTTACATGGAAAAGTTCCTTGAAAACCCGCGTCATATTGAAGTTCAAGTATTAGCTGATGGTCAAGGTAATGCTGTTCATTTAGGTGAGCGCGATTGTTCTATGCAACGCCGCCATCAAAAAGTGGTTGAAGAAGCGCCTGCACCAGGTATTACCGCAGAAGTGCGTAAGTTTATTGGTGAACGTTGTACGCGTGCATGTATCGAAATTGGTTATCGCGGTGCGGGTACTTTTGAGTTCTTGTACGAAAACGGTGAGTTCTACTTCATTGAAATGAACACGCGTATTCAGGTTGAGCACCCAGTAACAGAAATGGTAAGTGGCGTTGATTTAATCAAAGAGCAGTTAAAAATTGCTGCGGGTCAGCCGTTATCATTTACCCAAGACGATGTCGTTATTCGTGGTCATGCCATTGAATGTCGTATCAATGCGGAAGATCCTGAAACGTTTATCCCTTCACCGGGTAAAATAACTCGTTTTCATCCAGCCGGTGGTTTAGGTATTCGTTGGGACAGCCATATTTATGCTGACTACAGTGTTCCACCGCATTACGACTCAATGATTGGCAAGTTAATTACTTACGGTGAAAACCGTGATGTGGCTATTGCTCGAGCGCGTAACGCTTTAAATGAGTTAGTGATCGACGGTATTAAAACAAATACCCCGTTACATAAACGAATTTTAGCTGACGAGAACTTCCAGAGCGGTGGCACCAACATTCATTACCTAGAGAAAAAGCTAGGTTTATAAAGGTTGTAGAGCAGGTTGACCTTTCAGGGTTGAAGTTTGCTTAACCAAAGGACCTAGAATCGCTTCAAATGCCGGCTACTGAGCCGGCATTTTTGTTTGCCCAGCGAAGCTGGCAAACCCGATAGGCTGAAAGATGCCTTATCACCCTGACTAAGGGGAAGATAATCTGAATGGCAAGGGCGTCACTGGCCAACGGTGGGGTCTGAAGGAAGCCATAAGAAGTTAGAGGTACACAACTAACCGTAACCTGTTTCGGCAGTATTGGTGGGTCAGCGTGCAAAATAGCGCAACGCCCTATACTTAGTCAGACCAATACTGTGCTTGAGGGTGGGATTTCTAACAGGGAGCCAGTGCAGTAACTGGGGAAGCCTGGCATCTAAACTTAATGAGAGTAAGTGGCCTAAATTCAAGGTGAAAGCCAAGATTTAGTGTCGGTGTGAGGTGGCAGATGAACCCGTAGTAGTGAGTAAGGCTAGGCCGATGAAAGCCAGTAATGGTGTGGAGGGGAAAACCAAGCCGACCATCAACATTATGTTTGATGGGGTCAACTTTAGCCAAAAGCTTTAATTGATTGCGAAGGGGGGAAGTATTCTTTAAGCGTATGAAAGACGGGAACTTTTGTTTATCGGCTCACAAGTATTTCGACGGAAATAGCCAAAATATGACGGCCAAACAGGAATGTAGACGCTGAGAATTGAAGGGCGAGCAATGGAGTAATGACTGACCACTTAGGCAGATTGCCAAAAAAGGCTAGCACACCTAATGTCATCATGAAGAATCAGCGATAAGTAGAGTGACACGAGCAGACATACCGCAAGCAAAGGCAGAAAATGACAGTTTACTACAGCTTGTACGGACAATTATTAGACATTAATAACCTGTACAAGGGATTCAAAAAAGTGAAAGCAGCTAAAGGAGCGGCCGGAATAGATAGGCAGACCGTAGGCGCATTCGCCCTGAATTTAGAAGCAAACTTAAAACAACTGCAACTTGAGCTGCAAACCAAGCAATATAGGGCACAACCTGTCAAACGGGTGGAAATACCCAAAGATGATGGCGGTGTCAGAATGCTAGGTATCCCCGCAGTTCGAGACCGAATAGTGCAACAAACACTATTGAACATACTCCAACCGATATTCGACATCGACTTTCACCCATCGAGTTATGGGTATAGGCCGAAACGAAGCTGTCATGACGCTATCAGTAAAGCAAGTGTATTTATCCGTAAATACCATCGCGACTGGGTCGTAGACATGGATTTGTCGAAGTGTTTTGACCTGCTTGATCATGCTTTGATAATTAGGAGTGTTAGACGCAAAGTGACGGACGGTAGTATTTTAAAACTGATTAATCAGTTCTTAAAAAGCGGAGTAATGATAGGTGAACACTGGGAGGCTAGTACGATAGGAAGCCCACAAGGTGGCGTAATTAGCCCGTTATTGGCCAATATCTACCTAGATGCTTTCGATCAAGAAATGAAAAAGCGTAATCACCGAATAGTGAGGTATGCAGATGATATCTTGATTTTGTGCAGCACAGAAAAAGCAGCGCAAGAAGCACTTAAGGCATCCACCCAGATACTAGAGCGAGACTTGAAATTAACCGTGAACCAAAATAAAACCCATATTGCTCATAGCAGCAAAGGAGTGAAGTTTTTGGGAGTAGAGATAGGTAGCCAGTGGACACGGATACAAGCATCAAAACTCATCGGGTTTAAACAAAAAGTGAAGCAATTAACAAAACGTAACGGCGGCATAAATTTAGCAGAAGTAATAAAACGGCTAAATCCAGTTGTGCGCGGTTTTGTAAATTATTTTAGTATAGCCAATTGTAAACGAGAGCTAAAAGCCTTGGCAGGTTGGATCAGACGAAGACTAAGGGCAATACAGCTGAGGTTGTGGAAGAAGCCATCAAGGCTACATCGACGACTAAAGCAGTTAGGAAAAAAGCCACCGTTTAAGTTCATTAAGATGAACTCGTGGCGTAACTCACTAAGCCCTTTATCTTGTGTATCGATGCCAAACCAATGGTTTGAGGAGCTTGGTTTATATCCAATAGAAAAAGTGAATACGGGATGGCTTGCTTTATCGGCGTTTAGGAAATAAGTTGATAAAATGTGAAGGGTACAGGAGCCGTATACGAGGTCCGTACGTACGGTTCTGTGAGAGGGATGAGGCATAAGCCTCACCCTACTCGATGTCTTTGAAATACCTGCTATCGCCATGTGAAAATAATCTGGTATGATTAGAGGCTGTTGACCTTTAGAGGTTACTTTTGCTGTAGTGTGTTTGGGTTTTAGGCAAAACAGAGCACATGTAGTATGAACTAATTGTTTTATTGAGGTAGAAATGACGCATAGCGTTACTTTTCAACTAGCTGATGAAGCTGAAACCGTGGCAATGGGGTGTCAACTTGCTGAACTAATCGACAGTGGTGCGGTAATTTATTTACATGGTGACTTAGGTGCCGGTAAAACAACGTTAACCCGAGGAATAGTGCAAGGGTTTGGGCATAAAGGGAAGGTTAAGAGTCCAACTTATACATTAGTTGAGCCTTATGAATTGGCACGAGCAAATGTGTACCATTTTGATTTATATCGATTAGGTGACCCAGAAGAACTTGAATATATGGGCATTCGCGATTACTTTTCTAATCAAGCAGTTTGTGTGGTCGAGTGGCCAGAAAAAGGTGGCGAGTTTATTCCTACACCAGATTTAGATATCACTTTGACGTATGTAGGTGATTCCCGTGAAGTGCTTATTAATAGCCTAAGTGAACGCGGTACGATGATTGTTAAAAGATTATACAGTTAAAATAATAAAGGCAGAGATGGTGAATATGGCTCGAAGTAAGTACAAACTTTTGTCTTTTATATTGTTATTGGTACTAAGCCAGTGTGCAGTAGCGCAGAATAATATCAATAGTGTACGCATATGGCCGTCTCCAGACAGCACACGGGTGGTATTTGACCTGACTGAAAAGCCAGATTTTAGTTATTTTATGTTAAAAAAACCAGCTCGATTGGTTATTGATATAACAAAAACTAATAAAATTGATAACTTACCTAGTATTCCTAGTAAACACCAAATATTAAGTAAAATACGTTATTCAAAACCTAAGAGTAGCAACAGTGTTCGCTTTGTATTTGAGCTATTAGGCGCAACCAAACCGGTCGTTTTTGCACTTGCACCAGCGGGGCCTTATAAACATCGTTTAGTGGTTGATTTATATGATAAGAGCATACCTAAAGACCCCGTTGAACCCAGCCAGGCACATATACAAAAGCGTGAAATAAGCCAAGAGCGCGATATTGTAATTGCTATAGATGCGGGCCACGGCGGTGAAGATCCAGGTTCAATTGGTCCCTCGGGCACCTATGAAAAAACCATTACTCTACAAATTGCAAAACGTCTTGAGCGGATGATCGATGCAGAGCGTGGTATGATTTCAAGAATGATCAGACGTACTGATTACTTTGTTAACCTGAATGCGCGAACAAGTCGTGCGAGAGAGAAAAAAGCAGATTTTTTTGTATCAATTCATGCTGATGCGTTTACAAGTCCTGAACCTAATGGGGCGTCAGTTTGGGTGTTATCGTTGCGTCGTGCTAATTCAGAAATAGGTAAATGGCTAGAAGATAAAGAAAAACACTCTGAACTACTAGGCGGGGCCGCAGGTGTTATTAAAGATACCGCTAATGAGAAGTATTTGGCTCAAGCGTTGTTAGATATGTCGATGGATCACTCCATGAAAACCGGCTTTAATGTTGCTGATAAAATGGTAAGTGAGCTTAAAAAAGTGGTTAGACTACATAAAAAAGTACCACAAGCGGCGAGCTTTGCAGTGTTAAAATCACCTGACATTCCATCAATCTTGGTTGAAACGGGGTTCATCTCAAATCCTCGTGAAGAGCGCTTACTAAAAACAGCGAATTACCAAGAAAGCTTAGCAAAAGCTATGTTTACCTCGATTAAAAGCTACTATTTACAGAACCCACCAGATGATTCATTATTTGCTAAATTAAAGTCAAAGTACCCTACAAAGCACAAAGTGCGTCCAGGTGAGTCACTTAGCTTATTGGCGAGTCGCTATGGGGTGTCTGTTAATCAGCTTAAAAAAATCAATAAATTAAGGTCAAATACCTTATTTATCGGCCAAGAGCTCGATATTCCACAAAGCTAAACTTTGCGCTTTAGAGCCTGTTAGGAAAAGTATGAGCATTGAGATATTACCCGCGCGACTAGCTAACCAAATTGCCGCAGGTGAAGTAGTTGAACGGCCTGCATCAGTCGTTAAAGAGTTAGTCGAAAACAGCCTTGATGCCGGTGCTACTCGTATTCAAGTTGATATTGAACGCGGCGGGCACAAACTTATTCGTATTCGCGACAATGGTAGTGGCATTGGTAAAGATGAGCTAACACTGGCGCTATCTCGCCATGCTACCAGTAAATTAAAATCTCTTGATGATTTAGAAAGCATTTGCTCTTTAGGGTTTCGCGGCGAAGCACTTGCCTCAATTAGCTCTGTGTCACGGCTTACTTTAAGCTCTAAGCCAAAAGAGCAAGAAGCGGCATGGCAAGCATTTGCTGAAGGCCGCGATATGGCGGTACAAGTTAAACCGACCGCTCACCCTGATGGCACGACAATTGAAGTTAAAGATTTATTTTTTAACACTCCAGCACGGCGCAAGTTTCTACGCACAGAAAAAACCGAGTTTAATCATATTGATGAGCTATTAAAGCGCATTGCTCTGAGTCGTTTTGATGTCTCTCTTACTTTGACTCATAACGATAAAGTGCTGCGTCAGTACCGCGCCAAAACAGATCCTAATCAAGCTATTACGCGAGTGGCTCAAGTTGCGGGTAAAGCGTTTGCTGAGCAAGGCGCGTATATAGAATCAGGTGAAGCAGGGCTAATGCTTCGCGGCTGGGTGTTACCGGTTGGTTCTGCCAATACGACACAATATACTTATGTAAATAATCGGATGATGCGCGATAAGCTGATTTTACATGCTATTCGTCAAGCCTTTGAAGAAGTGGCAGGGCCTGAAGAATTACCGGGGTTTGTAATCTATATCGATATTGACCCACGCCAAGTGGATGTAAATGTACATCCGGCTAAACACGAAGTGCGTTTTCATCAAGGGCGTTTAGTGCATGACTTTATTTTACAAGCAATTAAGCAAGTCGTACTGCCATTGCAAGGAGATGTATTTTCATCGCAGCCTCACGAACAAGCTGATATGAACAATCAGTCTTATGAGTCGCAAAATAAACCCATTTCTCATGATGCATTTGATTACCCTCAATCATCACTACAAAGCTCTGAGGGGAATTATACTTCAGGCGGTGTAAGTTACAGCGCTCAAAAAGGTGGCGAGCAAGGTAGTGGTGGTTATACTCATCAGCGATCACCTGCAACGGCTTCACATCACGATGTTAATGCTTTTTATCAAGGTGTGAGTGAGCACCATGCTGCACACTTTGATGCTGCTAATGTTAAGCCTATTCCCGCAGCTGATTTTTCAGAACAAACAAACCGAGTTGCACAGAACTTATTAATTAATGACGATGGCAGTTGTGTGTTTATCGCTGAGCAGCAATGGTATTGCTCGCATATGAAGTATTTACTAGCTGAAGATTGGTTAGCGCAAACACAAAGTGAAGGCCACCTTGAAGGTAAAGCTTTACTGCTGCCGGTGCGTGTTAATTTATCTAAGGAAGACTGTCAGCATTTAACGCAGCAACAGTCTTGGTTTACTCTGCTTGGGTTTGAGCTGGTAATTGATAAGCAATTTGTGATGGTAAAAAAACTGCCTTATAGTTTATATCTCCTTGATGTAAGCCAAGCAGTCGATGCGTTAGTAAAAGCCAGTCATACAGAGCTTAATAGTCTAGCAGATTGGCTAAACTGGCAGCAAAGCCAAGTGCCAGCACGCTATTTTACTAGCCAAATATTTAGCGAACAGCAAACGCGAATACAAAATAACCCACAAACAATTCAGCGTTTATTGGAAAAAGCAGTTAAAATAGATTTAACGAATCACTTATCGCAATTAAACCAAGGTAACTGAGTTTGAGTAACTTACCGGTCATTTTTATAATGGGACCCACGGCTGCGGGTAAAACCGATCTGGCTATTTCACTGTGTGAGCATTTAAATACAGAGATTATCAGCGTCGATTCAGCATTAGTATATAAAGATATGAACATTGGTACTGCAAAGCCAAATGCTGATGAACTAACGCGAGCTGCGCATCATTTAATTGATATTATTGATCCCGCTCAAAGTTATTCAGTTGCTGACTTTCGTCGAGATGCAATTGAAAAGATTGATCTATTTCATCAACAAGGTAAAGTGCCTGTACTTGTTGGTGGTACAATGATGTATTTTAAATCATTATTAGACGGGTTATCGCCACTCCCTGAAGGGTGTCCTGTGGTGCGTGCTGAGCTAGAGCTTCAAGCGCAGCAGCATGGTTGGCCACACCTATACAAACAGCTAGTAGAGATTGACCCTGTAGCCGCCAGTAAAATGAGTAAAAATGATTCTCAGCGAATAAACCGCGCGTTGGAAGTGCATAGATTAACAGGTAAAACCATGTCTGAGCTGCAACAGCAAAAGCCAGCGAGATTACCCTATACGTTTCATCAATTCGCAATTGCGCCGGACGATCGAAGCCAATTACATCAACGTATTGAGCAAAGGTTTAAAATAATGCTTACACAGGGGTTTGAAAACGAAGTTTCGTCCTTATATCAACGTAAGGATTTACATCCGAACTTACCTTCTATTCGTTGTGTAGGTTATAGGCAAATGTGGGATTACATTGCGGGCGAAATTGATTATGATGAAATGGTATTTCGCAGTATTGCAGCCACACGACAGCTTGCTAAGCGTCAATTGACGTGGTTACGAGGATGGCCTGAGGTTACTTGGTTAACTACAGGTGATGAAGAAAACTTGCAACGTGTAGTAAGTTCGCTAAGCTAGTAGTAGTTGAAATTTTTAGCTTTGTTAAATCAGTTCGGCTACTTAAATTATAATAACACCTAGAACGAAGGAAAATAACATGGCAAAAGGCCAATCGTTACAAGACCCATTTTTGAATGCGTTACGTCGTGAGCGTATTCCCGTATCAATATTTTTGGTAAACGGCATTAAATTACAGGGTAAAGTTCAGTCATTTGACCAGTTTGTAATTTTACTTGAAAACACCGTAAATCAAATGGTGTATAAGCACGCCATTTCAACAGTAGTACCAGCTCGCGCGGTTAACTTCCAAGGTGTTCAAGGAAGTGATGACGTGGAAGAAGAGCCTGAAGCTGGAAATTTTTAAATTAGGAGCGTAATGCTTGTTTGACCGTTATGAAGCCGGCGAACAGGCAGTCTTAGTTCATATCGACTTACCCAAAGAGGGCGATCGCGAAGATCTGCACGAATTGGAATTGTTGGTATCTTCTGCTGGTGTTAGCAGTTTGGCGGTTGTGCAAGGCAGCCGTCAAGCACCACATCCGAAACTATTCGTCGGTACCGGAAAAGCAGAAGAAATAGCTGAGATTGTCAAAATCCACAACGCAGATGTCGTTATTTTTAATCATCAACTCAGTCCTTCACAAGAACGCAATTTAGAGCGCGTTTGTCAGTGTCGTGTGCTCGATAGAACGGCTTTAATTCTTGATATATTTGCTCAGCGTGCACGTACCCATGAAGGTAAGTTGCAGGTTGAGCTTGCGCAGTTGCGTCATATGTCCACTCGCTTGATTCGCGGCTGGACTCACCTTGAACGCCAAAAAGGTGGTATAGGTTTACGTGGCCCGGGTGAAACCCAGCTTGAAACCGATAGGCGTTTGCTACGGGCACGAATTAAAAATATTCGTGCAAGATTAGCCAAAGTTGGTGTGCAGCGAGAGCAAGGTAGGCGTGCGCGTAATCGTAGCGAAATCCCAACGGTTTCGTTAGTCGGCTATACCAATGCGGGTAAGTCGACGTTATTTAATCGTATTACGGACTCTGACGTGTATGCCGCCGATCAACTGTTTGCGACTTTAGACCCCACATTACGTAAATTAGATATTGGCGATGTAGGGTCAGTGATTTTAGCTGATACCGTTGGATTTATTCGTCACTTACCGCATGATTTAGTGGCTGCCTTTAAAGCTACCTTAATTGAAACTCGTGAAGCCGATTTACAGCTTCACGTTATTGATGCTGCCGATCCTCGTAGTAAAGAGAATATAGAGCAGGTACAATCAGTACTCAAAGAAATTGACGCAGATGAAGTGCCACAGTTATTGGTTCATAACAAAATTGATATGCTTGAAGGTATTACACCGCGTATTGATCGTGATGAGCAAGGTCAGCCAATCCGAGTTTGGTTGTCGGCGCAGGCGGGTTTTGGATGTGAACTACTATCTGAAGCGATCAGTGAGCTGATTGCCAAGAAAATGTTGGCAGAAAAGCTTAAATTACCGCCTGAATGGGGTAAACTACGGGCTGCATTATATAATTTAAGTGCGGTTCATAACGAAGCGTTTGATGAGCAGGGCAGTTGGCTGCTCGATATACGATTACCACAGGTTGAATGGAATCGCTTACGAAAAGAAATGGGTCATGAGATTGATGCTTTCATCGAAGCGGTATAAAAAACTCTTCTGTAATGACGTTTTTAGTATGAGAACGTCACTATATTTGATAGATTTAACCTAATTCATTTAGATAACAATGGAGTATAGCTATGGCCTGGAATGAACCGGGTAATAATGGCAATGATAAAGATCCGTGGAAAAGCAAAGGCGGAAAAGATCAGGGGCCACCGGATTTAGACGAGGTATTTCGTAAATTCAGCAATAAGTTTGGCGGCTTGTTTGGCGGTAAGAAATCCGGCAATAACAGCGGCGGCGGACTTGGTGGAGCCGGTCTTTCATTTATTTTAATTATTGCGGTAGTAGTGTGGGCATTGAGCGGTATTTATACTGTTAAAGAGGCCGAGCGCGGTATCGTATTACAGTTTGGTCAATATGACCGTATTTCACAGCCGGGCTTACGCTGGAAAATGACTTTTATTGAAACAGTTATCCCTGTTGATGTTGAAGCCGTGCGTTCATTTTCTTCATCAGGTTTTATGCTCACAGAAGATGAAAACGTTGTGAGTGTAGACTTTCAGGTGCAATACCGTGTTATTGACCCGTATCTTTACAAGTTTAGTGTCACTAATGCTGATGGTAGTTTAGCTGAATCACTAGACAGTGCCCTGCGTTATGTTGTTGGTCATTCAAAAATGGATCAAGTACTGACTGACGGCCGTGAAGAAGTACGTCAAAATACTTGGGATGAGCTAAATAAAATAGTTGAACCTTATAAATTAGGTTTAATTGTCACTGATGTGAACTTTAAAGATTCTCGCCCGCCTACCGAAGTTAAAGATGCTTTTGATGATGCGATTGCAGCACAAGAAGATGAAGAGCGTTTTATTCGTGAAGCTGAAGCTTATGCGCGTGAAATTGAACCACGTGCTCGTGGTCAAGTAACACGTATGACGCAAGAAGCTGAAGGTTATGGTGAGCGTGTTGTTTTAGAAGCACAAGGTGAAGTTGCACGATTTGAAAAACTATTACCTGAGTATACAGCAGCTCAACGTGTAACACGTGAGCGTTTATATATTGATACCATGCAAGAAGTATTGGGCAACAGTTCTAAAGTGTTAGTTGATGTGGAAGGAGGTAATAACATGATGTATTTACCACTTGATAAAATCATGGAAAAACATGGTTCAACACCTAAGCTAGCGCTACCAAGCTCGAGCGATATTAAAGATTTACGTAACAAAGCTAATACCTCAAGCAACAGCACTGTCAATTCAGGTTCAGACCGTTTTTCGTCTGATCGCTTTAACGATAGCGGGAGATAAGCATAATGAAAAACTTTAGTTTAGTTGTATTGTTAGCTGCTGTTGTACTATGTTTTTCATCGGTATTTGTAGTACCTGAAGGGCAAAAAGCAATTGTAATGCTATTTAGTAAAGTACAAAAAGATGACAGTGGCGAAGCTATTGTCTATAACCCTGGCTTACAATTTAAAGTGCCTTTCTTTAGTCAAGTACGTCGCATTGATGCGCGTATTCAAACTTTAGATGGCGCGCCAGATCGCTTTGTAACCAGTGAGAAAAAAGACTTAATTGTTGATTCGTTTGTAAAATGGCGAGTGAGTAACTTTAGTGCTTTTTACTTACGTGCTCGTGGCGACAAGCAATATGCTGAAACGCTACTAGAACAAAAAGTAAATAATGGTCTGCGTACTAACTTTGGTACTCGTACTATTCGTGAAATTGTATCAGGTGAGCGTAGTGAGCTGATGGAAGAAGCGCTTGTACAAGCTTCTGAAAGTGCGCAAGAACTAGGTATTGAAGTACTTGATGTACGTGTTAAGCAAATTAACTTACCTTCAGAGGTGAGTAATTCAATTTATCAACGTATGCGCGCAGAACGTGCTGCAGTTGCTAAAGAACATCGCTCTGAGGGTCAAGAAAAAGCCGAAACGATTCGTGCTGAAATTGATCGCCGTGTAACAGTAATGCTTGCTAACGCAGAGCGTAATGCTCGTTCTGTACGTGGTCAAGGCGATGCAGAAGCCGCTGGAATTTATGCTGGGGCTTACAATAAAGACCCAGAGTTCTTTAGTTTTGTACGTAGCCTTGAAGCATACAAACAGACCTTTAACGATAAGCAAGACGTTATGGTGTTATCGCCTGACAGCGACTTCTTTAAATACATGAAAGGAGCTGCATCGCAATAGCAGTTGCTTTAATGTAGACCAAATCCAAACCCTGCTTTTGCAGGGTTTTTCTTTTACTGTGACGATAGTTTTATTTATAAATTGATGTTATTCAGTTAGTTGTTTTTTTTTATTGATATTTATTATTAGCAATGCAGAAAAAATAAGCTAAACGGGGTGATCTTTCACCTTGTTTTCTGATAAAATCTCGTCCTAATTTTTTCTAAGTGAAGTTACAATGGGTAAAAACGTTGTTGTATTAGGCACCCAATGGGGTGACGAAGGTAAGGGTAAGGTAGTAGACCTCCTTACAGACAAGGCATCTTTAGTAGTTCGTTACCAAGGTGGTCATAACGCTGGCCATACTTTGGTGATCGACGGAGAAAAGACGGTTTTACACCTTATTCCATCGGGTGTATTACGTGACAATGTTAAGTGTGTGATCGGTAATGGTGTCGTTGTTTCACCAGAAGCACTAATGAACGAAATCGGCATGCTTGAAGAACGAGGCGTACCTGTACGCGAGCGTTTATTAATTAGTGAAGCATGTCCACTAATTCTACCTTTCCATATTGCATTAGATGTAGCCCGTGAAAAAGCACGCGGCGATAAGCCAATCGGTACTACAGGTCGTGGTATTGGTCCAGCTTATGAAGATAAAGTAGCCCGTCGCGGTTTACGTGTCGGTGATTTATTTCAGCCAGAACAATTTGCAGCTAAACTAAAAGAAATATTGGAATACCATAACTTTACTTTAGAAAACTATTATAAAGTAGAGCCTGTTGATTTCCAAAAAACGTACGATGATGCAATGGCGGTTGCGGATATCCTTAAAGCAATGGCTATTGATGTAACTGAGCTGCTTGATCAAGCGCGTTTAGCTGGCGATAATATTTTATTTGAAGGTGCTCAAGGTACATTACTTGATATCGATCACGGAACATATCCGTATGTAACGTCTTCAAATACTACTGCTGGTGGTGTAGCAACAGGCGCTGGCTTTGGTCCTTTAAACCTTGATTACGTGTTAGGTATTATTAAAGCGTACACTACACGTGTAGGTTCAGGCCCATTCCCTACAGAGCTTTATGACGGCCTTGAAAAACAAGACCCAATAGGCAAGCACTTAGGTGATAAAGGTCATGAGTTTGGTGCGACTACAGGCCGTTTACGCCGTACCGGATGGTTGGATGCCGTTGCAATGCGCCGCGCTGTACAAATCAACTCAATTTCAGGTTTTTGCTTAACTAAACTAGATGTTTTAGACGGTCTAGAAACATTGAAAATCTGTACTGGCTACCAGCTTGAAGATGGCACTGTAACTAATGTTACACCACTTGCAGCTGAAGGTTATGATAAAGTAACTCCAGTATACGAAGAGATGCCTGGTTGGTCTGAAAATACCGTAGGTGTTACTTCTCTTGACGGCTTACCTAAGGCGGCAATTGATTACATCAAGCGTATTGAAGAAATTACCGGCGTTCCAGTTGATATTATCTCAACGGGTCCAGATCGTGTAGAAACAATGGTATTAAGTAACCCGTTTGCTTAATCACTTATTTGTTAAAAAAAAGCTGCTGAATGCAGCTTTTTTTGTGCCATAAATTCAATATTGAACAACCTATGTTCACTATCGAGTGAGATTTTTTGCTAAGTGATCAGCATGCGTACTTTACTGCCACTCTCATTGATATTTTCAAGCTTGGTTTATGCCCAAGAGCCCGTTACAGCTGTACCTTTGTATACTGAAAGTGAGCAGGTAACATTAATTAATAAAAATACTCATTTAGTGCAAGTAAAGGCAGATGATTGCCAGTTAGTACAAGATATAGAAGCGCGAGCCAATAAAATGGCGTTGCCATCGTATCAATTTTTATATGACAATCAAGTATCTATGTGAAGCGTCAGCGCAAGGAAATTTAAAAGCGCAGCTCCGCTTGGGGAATTTATTTAATCAAGGGGACGGTAGTCCTAGAGACTTTGAAGCTGGCTACCGCTGGTTGTTCCACTCTATGGTGGCTGATAAAGCCTCTCACAAAAAAGCGGAACAAGCACTGAGTAAGCTTGCCAAAAAGATGCCAGATAGCGTTGTGGCTCGTGCGCGAATGCCTATGTAGCTGAGGTAAAGTTGGCTAGGGTAACTTTTAGTTAAAGAAAATGGGCCAGGTATCAAACCTGGCCCATTTTTTTAATCTTTCTTCTGACTTAAAGCGTCATCACTTTTAGGTAACTTATCTTCTTTGGCGTTTTTAGACTTACCATTAGAAGGGTCTTTTAACACTGATATTTTGGGAGGTTGTAAAGCAATAATTCGTTCACCTTCTTGAGGTGGCTTTTCCATATTAATGGTAAATGGACGCAATTTAACGGGCGAGTCCTCATCATTGTCTTTTTCACCTTGAAGTATAAATAGCGGAATAGCTTCATTATTTACTTCTTGGTACTTTTCCCATGAAAACTCTTCTGAAATACGGGTTGCACTGACCTTACCACCTTTAGCAATTAAGCTACTAAGGCGTGCATATGAACCACTATCACCAAATAAAATCTGGCGAGATAAAAACATCGCACTGTCTTTATTAGCTCTTGCTTGGCTATTAGAAGAGCGGAGTGAAAACACATTTTTTTCTTTTAATAAGTGCGAAAAGTATTGCACCCCCAAGGCATTATGATGGCGATTTGGCGAAAGCGCCATTACGCTGCGAACTGTGGTAAGTGGTAAATAACGTTCTGCATGTTCTGACTGCGGATTGCCATAATAACAAGGTAGTCCATCCATACGCGCCATTTTGCAGTTTTCCCAAGCAGGATCAGATAGGTGTACTTGAACATTTTGCTCTTTGAGGCCTCGTCCAATGGCCCGTGCTACGTGGTTTGCACCGATAATTAAAATGGTATTCGGTGCTGGCTGGCGCACCCCAAGTAACTTAGCTAACGGTGTAGCAGTTAAGCTTTGCAAAACCACAGTGATAATAATGACTGTAAATATAAGCGGTACTATTTTTTCAGCATCGGCAATTTCAGCTTCAATCATACTTAATGCAAATACGGAGCCGACCGCTGCGGCAACAATGCCTCGAGGAGCAATCCAAGCGAGCACTAAGCGTGACCTGATAGGTAAATCGGTACCAAAGGTCGAAATGGCAATACACAGTGGGCGCGCTATAAACAGTACAACGGCTAAAAATATAAATATATCACTGTCGAGCATCATTAAATCAGAGAGCTGCAAACGGGCAGCTAATAGAATAAATAAGGTCGAGATCAAGATCATCGACAAGTCTTCTTTAAACTCAAGTACGGAGTCTATTTCAAGGTCGTCTTGATTAGCTAACCAAATACCAAATACGGTAACTGCTAATAGTCCTGATTCATGACTTAAGTGGTTTGAAACGGTAAAACTAATAAGTACCAGTGCTAAAATACCAAACTTATGTAGTTCAAAAGGTAGCCACTCTCGGCGAATTAATTGGGTGGTAAGCCAGCCTCCGGCAACACCAATAGAGAGTCCAACAGCTAGGGTTTTGACAAGAGCAATAATCGTGTGGCTCAGTACCTCGCCTTGACCAACCAGCATAACCGCTTCAAATACTAATACCGCGAATAATGCGCCAATAGGGTCAATGATAATGCCTTCCCAGCGCAGTATACGGTCAATATCTTGATTTGGGCGCATGGAGTTAAGTAGTGGTGCAATAACGGTTGGACCTGTTACCACGAGTACAGCCCCTAACACCGCTGCCACTCGCCAATTTAGCTCTAAAATCCAATAAGCACTTAAACTTACAATGATACAGGTTACCAACATACCAATAGAGCAAAGGTTCCTGACTACTTTGCTTATTCCTTTGAGCTCCCTAAAATGTAGTGTAAGTGAACCTTCAAATAAAATCACCGCAACACTTAACGACACGACTGGGAACAATAAGTCGCCTAATAATGCATCTGGGTCTAAGGTGCCGGTAAATGGCCCCAGTAATAGCCCGGTAAGTAATAAGAATAAGATAGCTGGAACGCGAAAGGCCCATGCTACCCATTGAGCTAAAACCGAGCATAGCGCGATCCCGGCGATATAAATTGCTGACATAGATTAACTCTTCCTTATTGGTTACTGCGAGCGAGGCATGAAAAACAGCGAATTGGTTTATGTAAAGGCAAAGCATTCAATATAACGTGTACTCTCTATTGGTTGATAATTTTGTTCAACGGATTATACATAACTACTCTAGCTGAAACTTGTATCATGAAATAGCGGCGAGTATAAGTATGCTATTAAAGCGTACTCTTGGTAAATTACACAAGAAAACATTAATAATGTTTATAATATTTTAGTCGTTTATCATACTTTTTGAGCTGTTATTTCACTTTACAGTCTAATTAGAGTAGTAAAAAATCATTAAATATTTTTTTGTTTTAGTTAAGCTTTTGAAATTTAAGCTCTATTCACTGGGTGTATAGCAAGAATACGGCGCATGATTAAAATACAGCCTTGATCTTAGGACGCTAAAACCGTATTATATTTCGTGTTCAAACAATTTGTTATCTAAATAGTTTTTAAGTGGTTAGCATTTTTTTAAAACTTAACCAAAAAAATACGGTTTATTACATAGATTTGAACAACAATTGCACTTTGTTTTCTAATTAAATAGGAATGAGCAATACATATTCAGCGGATATTTAGTAAGAGTTGAATACAATAATAGTTCATTACCTGGTCAATGTTTGGTGCCCATCGTGGTAACTAAATCTCGGTCCTACAATCTACGCCCTATCTGTTGGTGTACCTGATTGTAGAGGCTCTATGTATGTTGTTAATAAAAAAGCCACACACAGCTTTTTACAGCGATGCATAAACAACACTTATCTTATTTTAAGCAACTGACGGTTTTAATCCGATAATCTACAAGTAGGTTAAAAGTTGTGCTATATATTTAACGTACTCTGTACGCGGTATCAGCGCGTGTGTGGATAAGTGAATCTATGACAAAGTGATGAAGAATTTATTCGTCTACACAATAAGTGAGACGTTACCTTTTAATTCGGTGCTATATAAAGCACTGAACAAATAGTAAAATGGGAAGTTGAACAGTTATGCAAAAGTTTAAATGGCGCCGTATAGTTTTAAAAGTTGGTAGTGCACTAATAGCTCCAGAGCAAGATGGTTGTCGTTCTCGTTACTTATTAACTATCGCTCAATTTATTGTTAGTTGTAGAGCTCAAGGTATTGAAGTAATACTTGTTTCTTCTGGCTCAGTAGCCGCTGGCTCACACTTGTTTCCTATTGATACACCACGAACTGTACCTATGAAAAAAGCGATGGCTGCTGCAGGTCAAACTGAAATGATGGCTATGTGGGACCGCTTTTTTGACTTTCCTTCAGCGCAAATTCTATTAACTCATGGTGACTTACGTGACCGTGAACGTTATGAAAGTATTCGTGAAACAGTATTTACATTATTAGATCATGGCGTGCTACCTATCATGAACGAAAATGATACGGTAACCACAGATGACTTAAAAGTAGGCGACAATGATAACTTATCAGCAATGGTGGCTTCGGCTGCAGACGCTGACGCATTAATGATTTTCTCAGATGTTGATGGGTTGTATGATAAAAACCCTAACCTACATGATGATGCCGTGTTATTGCCAGAAATTAAGTCTATAGATGACTCTATTTATGAGATGGCAGGGTGTGCAACTAGCGCCGTAGGTACTGGTGGCATGAAAACCAAAATTGAAGCAGCAGAAAAAGCAACTTCGCATGGTATAACTACTTTTATTATTAATGGCTTTAAAGGGCAAACGTTTAGTCGTTTACTTGCGGGTGAGAATCCAGGTACTATCTTCTTACCATACGAAAAGCCAATGCAAGAAAATGTCCATTGGATGACGCATACCGCTAATGAGCAAGGTGAAGTGGTTGTCGATGGGTCGTTTGATGATTCTCTTGAAGGTGAGTCTGGTTGTATTCGTGGCGATGAAATTGTTGCTGTACATGGTGAGTTTGCCGTAGGTGATACCATCTTAGTACGAAGTGGAGATGGCACACGTTTAGCCAAAGCTACTGCAAATTATAGTAGCTGCCTGTTAAGTTTTATTGCAGATAACGACCAAAGTGATTTTAGTGAAAAAATGCAAGACTCAATTGGTCCTGTTATCTCAGAAAAAGATATCGCATTATTGGAGAAGTTATGAGTTTAATTACAGATATTTCAAGTCAAGCAGCAAAAGCAGCCAACCAGTTAGCCTTACTCGATACCGAGACAAAGAATCAAGTGCTACGGGATATGGCGAATGCTTTACGTGCACAAAAAGACTTTATTATTAAAGAAAATGAGAGTGATTTAGCTGCTGCTCGTGAAAACGACTTAGCCAGCTCAATGGTTGACCGTTTAACGTTAAATGACGAACGTATTGAAGCGATGGCCGAAGGCATTGAAGTTATCGTTAGTCTTGAAGACCCAGTTGGTCAGCTACGTGACATTACAGATCGTCCAAATGGTATTAAAATTCGTAAAATGCGCGTACCACTTGGCGTAGTATGTATGATTTATGAAGCACGCCCAAATGTAACCGCTGATGCGGGTGCATTGTGCTTTAAATCAGGTAATGGCGTAATTTTACGTGGTGGTAAAGAAGCACTTAAAAGCTCGCAAGCAATTGCAAGTGTAATGCATCAAGTACTTGAGCAGCATAATTTACCTACGTCACTAATTTCGGTTATTCCAGATCCAGACCGTGGTTTATTAATGGAGTTAATGCAACAACGTGACACCATTGATTTAATCATTCCACGTGGTGGTGAAGGTTTAATTAACTACGTAACTGAAAACAGCACGATTCCTGTTATTCAGCATTTTAAAGGTGTTTGCCACTTATACGTAGATAAAGACGCCGATTTAGAAGTTGCTGTAAACTTACTGCTAAATGGTAAAACTCAGCGTACTGGTGTATGTAACGCCCTTGAAGGCTTAGTTGTACATCAAGCTATTGCTGATGAGTTTTTAAATTTATGTGCCGTAGTTTTACGCCAAGAAGGTGTTAAAATCAACGCAGATAAACAAGCCGCTAAGTACTTTGATAACGCAACGGTTTTAGCCGATGACGAGTTTGGTGAAGAATACCTAGATTTAGAAATCGCTATTCGCGTAGTGCCTGACTTTGCCGGTGCAATTGACCATATTGATAAATTTGGCTCAAACCACACAGAAGTTATCTGTACTAAAGATAAAGCTGCTGCTGAGTTATTTCAACGTAGTGTTGATGCTTCAGTAGTTATGGTTAACACATCATCGCGTTTCTCAGATGGTTCGCAGCTTGGTTTAGGGGCTGAAATTGGTATCGCAACAAGTAAGCTACATGCTTATGGACCAATGGGCCTAGAGTCACTGACAACTGAAAAATATTTAGTAAACGGCGAAGGCCAAACTCGTGACTAATTAAACACGAGTTATAAGTACTAACTATAAATGCCGAGCCTTGCTCGGCATTTTTGATCGTATAAATAAAATCGCAAGATCTAGCAGATAGAAAACGGGTAGCTTTTATATTATCAAGGTAGATGATGTTTAATTAATAAATACTAAATAAGAGAATAGAAAAGAGTTAAGAAAATGGTGGAGCTAAGCAGGATCGAACTGCTGACCTCCTGCGTGCAAGGCAGGCGCTCTCCCAGCTGAGCTATAGCCCCAAATTTCTTATACTTGAGTTTGGCTCTCAAGTGGGCGAACTTTAAATATTTTTATGATTTTGGTCAAGCATTTTTTAATTATCTTTGCAAATTTTCACTACTGAAAAGAATTTTTGATAGACTAGCTCCTATAAACCACTAAAACGAAACCCGTTATGAAAAAATACGCATGGCTATTTATAGTTTTATTGAGTGCTTGTAGCAGTTCAAATGACGAACCGCCTTATGAAATTAATACCAAACAGTTTCATCAAAAACTTGATGAGCAAGGGAATAAAGTTTTTGCTTATGTGGTTTCAGTTAAGGCAAATAGCCGCAAAAGTTTAAATTCAAACCGGCCGCTTACCCGTAGTGAGTTTAAAAGCTTTGCTGAGCACGAATATTTTGAAGAGTCGAGCAGTTTAAAATTGCAGTTAGAAGATGAAGCTGTACGTCTTTTACAATCTGAACTTGAAGAGCGTGATTATTGTGGTAATAATTACGAAATTAACGAAGTGTTGTGGCGTGAATTAAGCGTACAGTTAAGAGGTGAGTGTTTATAGTATGTCGGCTGATAAAAGTAAATTAGCAGCCTTATTGAGCCATTTAGCGGTTCAATATGATGTTATTGAGCATCCTGCTTTACATGGTAGCTTGGATGCAGATGACCTTATGGTGACACGCCCTGGAACACGCTTAAAAAATTTGTTTTTACGCGACAACGCAGGTAAAAAACATTTTTTAGTGGTCACGGCACATGACAAGCAACTTGATGTAAAAACATTGGCGAAGTATCAAGGATTGTCTCGCTTAGGGTTTGCCTCGGATGAACGTTTGGCTCGTTATTTAAAGGTCGTACCGGGTTGTGTATCGATGCTTGCTTTAATGAATGATAAGCAAAATGACGTGACTCTATGGATTGATCAGGAAGTATGGTTTAACGACTTGTTTCATTGTCATCCCTTTGAAAACACCGCAACTTGGCTGATGAAAAAAGCAGATCTTGAATTGTTTTTTGATAATACAGGACATCAACCTAAAGTGGTGTTTTTACCGGCAAAGTAACCTTGCGTAACTAATGCTAAGCCACTTAGGCAAACACAGAGTAAAGTAATAATAAAAGCGCTAAAGCCATAGTGCTGATATATAACACCGGGTAAAAATGAGCCCAGTGCACCGCCGCTATAATAAAATGATACATAACCGCCGTTAGTAACACTTGGTGGCGCTTGGCTTAACTTATTAACCAGTGGCGCCGCGCAGGAATGAATAATAAACATGGCACCACAAAAGCAGGTAAAGGCAATTAAAAATATTATCAATTGTGGACTCAGTAGTAATACAGTACTTAAGCAATAAAAAGCAAATACGCTTACTAATAACTGCCAAGGTGAGTGACTTTTTTTGAGCAACCAAGGGCTAGCAACCGACGCTAGTGCACCAATTAAGTAGCCTGTGTATACCCAACCAATATGCCGTGTATTAGTAATTGAAAAGTTATCTTTAAGTATAAACGGTAAGTAATTAAGCAGTGCCGCAAAACAAAAGAACATACAAAAAATGGCGCCGTATAAAGTCAATACTGGGCGTGTTGCTAACTGCTTTAAGAACCCCAGTGGTGAATTAACCGTGACAGTTATGCGACTAAGACGATGTTTCTTATTAATAGCTAATGCTAATAACAATAGCATGACGGCCATAAAATAATAAAAACTTTGCCAGCTCCACCAGTCATTAAAACTTGCGGCCAGTACACGCCCTAAATATCCCCCAACGATAGTACTACCAATATAAAGTGTCATGTTTTTTTGTAATGTATCGGCTTGGTAGTTGTTACCAATATGACTGGTCATGGCAATAAGCGCTGCGGGTAGGGTAAGTCCTTGTATGAAACGAATGACTAACAGCAGTTCAAAACGGGTTGCCCAGGTAAATAAAATACAGCTAAATGCTAATATCAGCATGGCGATGCGTAGAACTTGCAGCGGGTTACGCTTGGCAAGTAGTAGGCCATACAGTAATGGTGCAACGGCTAATGGCAACATGGTAGCCGTCATTAAGCTGCCAGCAGCTGCAGGGGTGACAGAAAATTGCTTAGAAAATAAATCTAAAAGCGGTTGGGGTGCGTATAAAACAAAGAAAATAAAGACCGAGCAGCCAAGTAATTGAATCAGTTGCATAACTACGCCCAGAGCTAAAAGTAACAAGCTTAACGAGGTTATAATTATTTACAAGTAATACCCGTTAAGTAGCAAAATTTTCGGTAAATTAACAGTGTTTACTTAATTGTGGATTAATATTTGATGTACATAAAATTCATACTTATAAATTTAGCTGTTGTTAATTTACGTTTTTAACTAAGTGACACTGTTATTTGTGCCAAGAGCTGATTAAAATAGCGTTAATATCAGTTTTAATGGGACAAGGTTATGGGTTCACTACAAGACCAATTGTTGCAAGCAGGGTTATCAACATCACATAAAGCGAAAGTTGCTAAGTCTGAAAAACGTAAGCAACAGAAAAAACCAAAGAAAGGGGCGACAAGTAATCCTAATGATTTGCAAAAGCACATTGCGCAGACCAAGCAAGAGCAGCAAAAAAAGGCTGAAGAGCTTAATAAAACACGTCAGCAAGAGTTAAATCAACGTGAAAACGCTGCTCGTGTTAAACAAATACTTGAACACCATAACCAGGATGCTATTCGTGGTGAGCGTACTTTTAACTTTACTTATAACAATAAAGTTAAAGAGCTTGAGGTAAACGAAAAAACGCAAAAAGCATTATCAGGTGGTCGTTTGGCTATTTGTGTACTAGATGGGCAATTTTTTGTTTTAGAAGATGAGCCTGCACGTAAAGTAGCTGCTGTTAGTGAGAGCTATATCGTGTTTCATGTTGAACCTGAAAATAAGCCAAAAGATGAAGACGATCCTTATGCTGACTTTGAAGTTCCTGATGATTTGATCTGGTAAGTTGTTGCTGCATAAAATATAGTCTAAATAGTGTGTGATATTGGTCTACACTTAACAAAGAGATTTCTAACCGTCAAAAGGAAATACATTATGAGCAAGATAACAAAAATTTTACTAGGGGCTGGTTTAAGTTTAACCGCGACTTTATCGTTAAATACACAAGCTGCTGATGGTGCAGCGCTCTATACTGCAAAAAGCTGCCAAACTTGCCATGGTGCAGAGGGTAAAGAGCCTATTATGGCGATGTATCCAAAACTAAATGGTCAAAACAAAGAATACCTACTTGCCCAAATGAAAGATATTAAATCTGGTGCGCGTAATAATGGTATGTCTATGGCTATGAAAGCTATGGTTGCAAGTGTAACTGAAGAAGAAATGACTGCCATTGCAGAATACTTGTCACAAGTTAAGTAATTCTCAGACTAAATCCCTAAGCCACATCAATTGATGTGGCTTTTTAGTTTGAGCCCTATCTATTGATCAAAAACTCAGACTGCTTTAGACTTCTATCCATCTGTTTGTATTGTTGCATATTCCAAGGCCCATTATGTTTGACTTACCTCAACTTGATTTAAAAAATAAAGTGTCAGCACAAGAGTGGCAACTTCGTGTTGATCTTGCTGCATGTTATCGCTTAGTTGAGCACTTTCGCTGGGGCGATTTAATTTATACTCACTTATCGGCTCGTTTACCGGGTACTGATCATTATTTAGTGAATGCATTTGGGTTAAGTTTTGACGAAGTAACCGCATCTAATTTAGTGAAAGTCGATTTAGATGGCAAAATCTTGGATGACACGCCATTTGAAATCAATCCTGCGGGTTTTACTATTCATAGTGCAATTCATGAAGTACGTGACGACGCCCATTGTGTTATCCATTTGCACACTAAAGAAACCATAGGTGTAGCCACACAAAAAAATGGCTTGTTAGCACTTAGTCAATATTCGATGTTTTCTTTAGCGTCGCTTTCGTATCATGGCTATGAAGGCTTAGCTGTAAACAATGATGAGAAAAAACGTCTGCAAGATGACTTAGCAAACACTAATCATATGCTACTGGTTAATCATGGAGGCTTAACGGTCGGCGCTACGGTCGGTGATGCTTTTATGCGTTTTTATGACTTGCAGCGCGCCTGTGAGATTCAACTTGCGCTTCAAGCCAGTGGCCAAGATGTTACTCCTGTGCCGCAGGCTATTATCGATAATATTTATAATCAAGCGAATGTAGTACACAGCGGTAGTACTGGCGGACAACTTGCTTGGCCTGCTATGTTACGTAAAGCCTATCGTCTTGACCCTAGCTTTGCTCAATAAGGAATTATAATGAAAGTAAATCGCGTTGAAGTTTTTGATATTCACTGCCCAGAACGTCCAGCTTGGACACCTGTATTTGTACGTATTCATACAAATGAAGGTATTAGTGGCGTAGGTGAAGCTGGGCTTGCCTATGACTTAGGGCACAGTGCTGCTGCTGCGATGATCAAAGAAATGGCCGATGCTTTTTTAATTGGACATGACCCCTTTCAAACCGAAAAGCTATGGTCGCGCATGCTGCGTGAAAGCTTTTGGGGATTAGGTGGTGGCCCTGTAGTTTATGCGGCTATGAGTGCCATTGATACCGCGCTTTGGGATATTAAAGGTAAGGCCCTTGGTTTGCCTGTTTATCAGCTGCTTGGTGGGAAGGTTAACGATAAGCTACGTACGTATGCATCACAACTACAGTTTGACTGGGACAGTGAATTTAAAGCCCTTGTGCAACCACAAGAATATGCAGAAGCGGCGTTAAAAGCGGTTGCAGATGGTTATGATACGGTTAAAGTTGATCCAATTCAGTATGACAAGCACGGCAATACCTACTATGACCGTACGAATATAATTTCACGTGGTGAAATGAAGTTGTATCGCGCACGTATGCAGGCTATTCGTGAGGCCGTAGGTGATGAAGTGGATATTATCTTTGAGTGCCACAGTTTACCGGGCGCAACATCTGCGATTCAAATTGGTGAAATAGCCGAAGAGTTTGGCTGCATGTTTTATGAAGAGCCAGTAAACTATTTAAACCACTCTTTACATGCAAAAGTAGCAGATAAAGTAGCTGTACCTATTTCTGGTGGGGAGCGTTTATATAATCGCTGGGGTGTGCGCCCATATTTAGAAGATCAAAGTATTGACGTGCTACAGCCTGATATCGGCTTATGCGGTGGTTTTACTGAAACTAAAAAAGTCTGTGATTACGCTGATATTTTTGATGTGCGTATTCAGGCACACGTTTGCGGCGGCCCTGTTGCAACGGCTGCGTCACTGCATTTAGAAACTGCTATTCCTAACTTTTTAATTCATGAGCATCATACTTACGCGATTAAAAAATGGAACCGTGAGCTATGCTTGCAAGATCCACAGCCTAAAAACGGCTTCTTTGAAGTATCAGAAGAGCCCGGTTTAGGTATCGAACTTAATGATGAAGTTGTTATGCGTTCTCAGCGCGTTGAAGTAAAGTAATAACTAAAGCAGCAAAAATTGGGTAATTGCCATTTAAAAGAGCGATGATGACGAACGTGAAAAGAGTGAAATTTGCTTTAAATGGGATAAACTTAGCCATAATAATCAGTATTATGGCTAATAAAATGCAAACTAAATATAGCTGCTTTTAATTAAATTTGATAGCAACGTTGCGCGTTTTTATAACTAAGCTGTTGCCATAAATTGTGACTTTTACATAGCGCAAAATGACTTTGCCAACACTGCTGATAGCTTGCGTTTATTTGGCACACAGGGAAGTTGCTAGCAAACATAATATGCTGATGGCTAAAGTGCTTAGTAATAAAGTCAAAACAGTATTGGCGCTTCGTTTGAAGTGATTCGCATAATAGCTCAAATCCTGAGAACTTAATAAAGCAGTTGGGTAATTTTGCAAGCTGGCAAATATTAGCTTGCCACAGGGCTAAGTTATTGGGTAAGCCTGCGTGATTTATTACAATTTTTAAATCCGGAAGTTGCTGACAATAGTTAATCACTTGCTGGCTAATAGCGCTATTTTCAATATTAAATTGTGCTTCAAACACCAGTTTTTGCTGGCTTAAATGATCAAGGTTTGCAAGGCAATTTGAGCTTAGTAAACGTATAGCATCATCACCTTCAGTTATATCTCTAATGCCAACTAGACTGGGGTGGCATTGAACACCGAGTGCGTGTGAAAAGTCGTTGAAGGGTTTATCAATTTGAGCATAGCTGACGGCTTTGTATTTATGCCCTGCTAAGTGTTTTGCAAGCCAAGTCAGCTCGTTAACTGGCTGGCGATTATCAAAGCCAGCCTCTATGTGTACAAGAGCCGTTAACTCAAATGGACAAGCTTGCTGAAGCTGTGAAAACGAGCTGGGTGTTTTAATGATTTCAAGGTTTGGCCAAGCGGGTGGGGTTTCGCCTTGTAACCATGAGTATTGACCCTCATTAAGGTTAAAAAAATGCACATGAGGATCAATTATTTTTTCACTCATTGGGTGGTGTAACCACCGTCTATAGTTTGTAAGCTGCCGGTGATAAAGCTTGCCTCGTCACTGATTAAAAAATTAACTAATGCGGCAACATCTTCAGGTTGACCTAAACGTCCAATAGGTTGCTGCGCGGCTTCCTCGGCAACGATATCGGCTTTATTAGCGCCACTTTTGGCGCAGTAAGCATCAATAGCGTTATGAAATAACGGTGTTTCAACTGTGCCCGGACACACTGCATTGGTACGAATATTAAATGTAGCGTAATCAAGCGCGGTGGTTTTTGCTAAAGAAGCTAGCGCATGTTTTGTTAAGTTATAAGCAAATGAATTTGGTTTGGCTATAATTGCTTGATCTGATGCGACTAAAATAATTACGCCGCCTTGCTGGGCTTTCATTGTCGGTAGTACGGTGCGAATGGCGCTGTATGCGCCTTTCACATTGAGGGCAAATAATGAGTCAAAAGTTGCCTCGTCAGTTTGCTCTATGGTGGCACTTAAATGGCGGCCTGCGTTTGATATAAGTGCATCAATTCGGCCTGTTTTAGCAATAACATGTTCAATAGCTTGCTGGACCTGTTTAACATCACTGACATCACACTTTAGCCAATTCCCCTCAACTTCATTAATATCGAGGTTAAACACTTGATAATTTTCTTTTGTTAAGCGCTCTACAATAGCGCGGCCAATGCCTTTACTACCACCAGTAACGATTGCAACTTTATTCATTTAATTTTCCTCAGCTTTTTAGTGGTTTTGGCCACAGCCACCTTCGCCGTGAACATGGCCATGAGAAAGCTCTTCATTGGTTGCTTCACGAACATTGATAACTTCTACATCAAAAGTCAGTGTTTTGCCGGCAAATGGGTGGTTTAAATCACAATCAGCATTAAAACGACCGACCTTGACGAGTGTAACTTGGTGGCGACCTTGATTTGAATTAACAATGGCAGTCATCCCGGCTTTCCATACTTTGGTATCGCCTTGTAAGTGCTTAAGTGGAATACGCTGAATTAAATCATCAGCACGCTCGCCGTACGATTCAGTTGGTTTAAGAGTAACACTAAAGGTGTCACCTGTGGCTTTACCTGTAAATGCTTTTTCAAGTCCAGGTAGCATGCCTTGGCTGCCGTGAATATATGACAGTGGCTCAGCATCTTTACTGGTTTCTACCTGTTCGCCTGCTTCACTTAAAGTGTAATGAAACTCAACCACAGAATCTTTATTAATTTGCATAATATTCTTTTGTTATACTACTTGTTAATGCGTAATTTTACGCTAAATAATAAGCTTTATAAACTAGGGCATGTTTATCTTTCTTTAATCCTGAAAATAGACTTTTATTGTTGGTAGGCTGATGCTTTGGGGTAGTTTGCTATAGTAAGCAATACGTTTTTTTAAAGTGCCATTAAGATAAAAAACCGTCATTGCTAATTTATTGGCTATGTATTTTTGTCGAAGTTTGCTTGCGAACACTTCATTTTTATTTTAAGCCGTGCTTTGACAGCCCAATAAAAGCATTAAAATAGCTAATAAGGCACTCAATGCAATCTTTAAAAAAGCTTAGTAAAACTATTTGCACAATAACAAACCTATCCATATTCCTATTTTAATTAAATTAATAATCAGTTAATGCATTCTAATGTTCGACGTTTTAGCGCGCTTAAGTCCAGCTTGAAGGAATATCGGATATATTTTTTTGGATATTTCGTCGCGTTCATAGGTGGTTGCAAAATGGCTTGGAAAAGTCAATTGCAGCTGCTCAAGTGATTGCTCAGGTGTTTTTTGAGCTGTATCTAATAGAGCCTGTAAAAAGCTAATTGGTTGGGTTAGTTGAGCTTTTTGTAGTGCTGGTCCGTGGCCAGGTAGTAATTTTTTTATGTTTTTATTTTGTTTTATTTTCTTAAGTGCCTCAAGCCAAGAGGCTAAATTACCCTGCCCAGGATACGGTAGGTAGTCAATAATATCGCCGCCTAATAACACGCCTTCTTGCGAGGCAAATAAAGTTAAGTCGGCATTAGTTTGGGCTTGGTAAGCTTTAAGTTCTACTGGGTAATTACCTAAATCAAGTGTAAGGCTTTGGTCCACCGTTATTGCTGGTGGTTGTAATGAGTATTTTCGAAAGCGCAGTAAGCGTTTTTTAGCTTTATTAAGTTTAGTGCGCCAAGCTGCTTGTTGTTCTTTTGGCTGTTCGGCTAAACGCTGGTAGCTTAACTCTATACTTTGCTCATAACTGTCTAGCTTGTCAGTGAATGCAGTTTTCACGCTATTGAATTCTGCATTAATTGCAGAGTGCACAATTAATTTTGCATCTTTAAAGTAGTGTTGTAATACAGCCATTCCAAGTAAATGATCATCATGATAATGACTGGCAACTAAATAGCACAGTGGCGTTTTGAGGCGTTTTTTTAGTTTAACTACCATCCGTTCTACGTTGCTAAAATCACCACTGGCATCAAATACCAGCGCGCACTCATCGCCTTCAATAACTATTTGGTTAGAATCATAAAAGCGCAGCGGTTCAGGCTGTTGTAAAAAGTTTATGTGTGGGGTTATTTGCTGCCAAGTTACTGCATTTATGGGTAAGCTTATGAAGATAACAGCACTTACTATGAGTTGTTTTTTTAGCATGATAAAAAAAGGCGATGACACGACGCTTAGCCAATCGCCATTAGCGGTGCAAGCATGTTATTTATCACCTAAATAATCGGTGAGTTTATCAATAAGTAGATCTTGCTGGTGCTCGGCTGAAATTTGCTGATTTTTAGTCTCAAGTAATTCGTGGCTAATATTAAGCGCAGCCATGAGTAGTGCTTTTTGGTCGTTACGGACAGCGGAGCGTTGCTTCATTTGGTCAACTAAGTCATTAAGATGTTTTGCTGCTGCGATCAATGCGTCTTCTTGCCCTTTAGGGCAAGCAAATTGCTGCTCTTTACCGAGCAGCTTTACCATAACTCGCTGATTTTCCAAATCAGACATTAGCTTGCCTGGTTAGCGCTTTGCAACTTGTCTAGTAAACCTGCTAATGCTGTATTGGTTTCTTTTTGCTTTTCGTCGCTATCAAGTACTTCAAGCTGTAATGTTTCATTTTCATCAACCAATTTTGAATGCTGAGCTTTTAGCTCATTAAACTGGCTTTCAAGTTGATTGTTACGACTAATTAATTGGTCGATCAGTTGTTCGAGTTGAGGAAGAGTGTCGTTGTTCATTAATGCGCTCATATAACTGTGATTAAAGTCTTGCAAATGTAAAACAAAGTTACTTGATATGCCAGCATTTACGCTTGTTTTAGCTGATTTTTATTTATAATTAAGGAATAATTCAGCTATTATGCTTTTTCATTCAGAAATGGTTCACCTTCAGTTGCCAATGCACAGTGCTTATGGTTCACTACTTTTATCAACTAGTTCATAGCGAAAATAAAATATGCTCAGTTACCGACATTCATTTCATGCGGGAAACCCTGCTGATGTCCTCAAGCATTTAGTACTGGCCGAAGTGTTAAATTACCAAACAATTAAAGATAAGCCTCTTGATTATATAGACACTCATTCAGGAGCTGGCTTTTTTGAGCTTGCCAGTAGTGATGCCCAAAAAACACAAGAGTACCAAGAAGGAATTGCTAAGCTGTGGCAACATACTAGCGATAATGAAGGGTTGAATGACTACATTTCGTTGATTAAGTCTTTTAATCATGGGCAGCTTGAGTTTTATCCGGGGTCACCTAAAGTTGCAGAGCGTTTTTTACGTCGTCAAGATAAAGGGTGGTTTTTTGAGCTTCACCCACGAGATTTAACCTTGCTTGAAGATAATATGCAAGGTAGGCGCTCTATTCGAATGCGTGGTGAAAACGGCTTTGCTGGTTTAATTGGTTTATTGCCACCGGCTTCACGGCGAGCTTGCGTGCTAATTGACCCTCCTTATGAAGTGAAAGACGATTACGACACGGTGATTAAAACAATCGTTCAAGCATACCAACGATTCGCTACGGGTACATATATGATTTGGTATCCAGTGGTTGACCGAGAGCGCATTGAGCGTATGGAGACGGGGTTAGTTGAGTCGGGAATTCGTAATATTCAGTTATTTGAACTAGCAACCGAGGCAGACACGGATGTACATGGTATGACTGCGTCAGGAATGATTGTAATTAATCCGCCCTGGAAGCTAAAGCAAACTATGGATAAGGTGTTGCCTGAGCTCGTTGAGTTACTGAGCCAACCAAGTGGTTTTTATCGCAGTGAGCTGCTGGTAGACGAGTAAAGTACCTCTGTTAAAACAAAACGCCCAGCAAATTAGCTGGGCGTTTTTAGTTAATAGATATTAATTAGTTTAGGTGGTTTAGTTAAAGTACGTGGCTTTAAAAGTAGCTAACTGCTCACCTTCTTTATCTTTTAAAATCAACGATTCACCACTAATGTGCCACTGTGTGGCATTATTTAATACACTAGACATTGCCGCTTCTTGATCCATGTTTTCATGACACATTTTTTTAGTTGCAGCTATGTGATCAAAGGTTACTGTCTGTTCGCTCACTTTATAACTACCGCTAAAGTTATTACAACCTAAAAAGCCATGTGCCTTATCGTCATTACTAAATTGAATGAATGGTTCTTTTGTAGTAACAGTGACATCATCACCCGCTAGAGTGATTGCTTTCCAGTAGGTATTTGCTAAATCTACATCTGGTTTTTGATTTACTTTTGTTACCACAATTTTGTATGGATTAGTTTGTGCATCTGCTGCAAAAGGATCGTTATTGCTGGTTGTGGTGTAGAGAAGCTCACCATTATTTTCAATACGCGCGCTAATACTATAGCTTAGTGATTTATTAATTTTATTGGTATCGTATACTAGATCTACCGTGTAAGGAGGAGCACCATTTAAATCAATAACTTGCTGGCTAATAGTGGTTGCTTTAGTGTCCATTTTAGATACGTCTACAAGCGTTACTTTTAGCTGCGAATTAGGTGCAACCATGCTGCGATCTAGATAACTGACTTCTGCTGTTATTGTCGCTGTTGATTCTACTTGCGTTGATTCTGCAGTGTTTTTAGTATCATTACATCCAGATAATAGTAATGCACCCGTAGCTAAAAAGCTGAGCCCTGCTACCGACTTTAACATTGAACTTGGCTTACGCTTAAACATTGTTGTTCCTTTAATAATAACTGGATAATTTTGTAGAATGATAGTAACTAGTTACTTAATCAATACTTAATTAAGTAATAGAAATCAGCTAATTGTTGTTAAAATGCATAAAAAAGGGTGCTTATACACCCTAAATAAATGTTCATTTTTTAACATATTTAGTTAGGATAACAATTCGCTGGCCGTCAACGCGCCCTTCAATATGCTCGGGGTTACTGGTTAAGCCGATATTACGCACTGCGGTGCCGCGTTTTGCTGTAAGGCTACTGCCCTTAACATCAAGGTCTTTAATTAGGGTTACCGAATCACCCGCTTGTAAAGCAACTCCATTGCTGTCTACGTGTTTAATATCATCTTCTTCTGCTAGTGCAATTTTGGCCCAAGTAAGCGTTTCTTCTTCTAAGTAAATCATATCGAGTGCATCTTGCGCCCAGCCGTTATCAGCTGCTAAACGTGCAAGCATTCTGTAAGCCACTACTTGCACCGCAGGTACTTGGCTCCACATACTGTCGTTTAAGCAGTGCCAGTGATTTGGGGTCAGCTTTGCGTCATTTTCGATTTGGCTTTTACAGGTTTGGCAAGTATAAATACATTTATCTGAGTGTGCTTCTGTAACAGGCGGTACTTCATATACACTAAGGTTGTCTGTTGAACTACAAAGCTCACACTGATTATTACTACGTTCGATTAAGGCTTGTTCAATGCTCATATTGGGGTTCTATAAGTTTAAGGAGTATTTTTCGCTATTATAGCAATCATCAGTAAAATGCGAAATAACCTTATTTGCAGTGAGGGTATTTTCATCATGTTATTTTTGTCTAGGTAATGATTATAAACTTAACTATACTCAGATAAAGCAAGTTATTTGATTGCTAACATTAATAAATCCATTGGACTTTACTTAAAGTAGTACGTTAACGGGAACCTAAATGGCTAAAGAGGGTGTTTTGGAGCCAATTCCAAAGGTAGTAACGCAGTACATAGCAAGGCAGCCTATCTTTGATGCTGAGCAAAATCTTTATGCGTACGAACTGTTGTATCGAGACTCTACCGATAATGCTTTTCCTATGGGCACCACCGATGGACAAGCTACTGGACGACTATTTTTTAATGCGTTGATGCTGATTGGTCTTGAAAAGCTGGTGGCTAATTACCCTGCATTTATTAATTTTTCGTCGGATGCTTTACTTGAAGGTTTTCCAAAGCTTTTACAGCCTAGTAACACCGTTATCGAGATAGTTGAGCGCGCTGATAAAATCGCAGAAGTGGCGAAGCGAGTTAAAGCATTAAAAAAAGAAGGTTATTTGTTTGCACTTGATGACTACGATGGTGATGAAAAATGGCAACCATTACTGCCTCTAGTTAATTATATAAAGCTGGAAGTTGTTGAGCCGGTTATAAAAACGAATATGGAAATCAGAAAGCTCAAGCAGCTTTATCCTGATGTAAAAATAGTTGTTGAGCGGATTGAAACGCATCAACAATTTTTACAGTTAAAAGCAGCAGGATGTGACCTATTTCAAGGTTTTTTCTTTTCTCGCCCTGAAATGCTTTCTTATTCTAATATTGAGCCCTCAAAATTAGCTGTGTTCGAACTGTTACGATGTACCTCTAATACCAATATTAACTTTGACCAAGTCCAGCAAAAGGTATCTCGAGATGTAGGGCTTACAGCAAGGGTATTAAAGTTAGCTAATGCTCGTTCTGGTAATAAAAACTTGGTTATTAAGTCTATTTCGCAAGCCGTTACTTATTTAGGCGAAGATGCTATGCGGCAATTTATTCGAGTGCTGGCATTAGGTGAGCTAGGTGTTGATAAACCCTCTGAACTTACTAAAACTGGATTAATTAGAGCATACTTTATTGCATCTATTTTAAGCCTTGGCAGTAAAGAAATAGCTGAGCAAGGTTATTTAGTCGGATTAATGTCGGTACTCGATGCCATATTAGATATAGAACTTGATGCCATAGCCAAAGAGTTTACTTTAGGAGCAGATCTTTCTAGCGCATTACTTAGTTTTGATGGCGTGTTAGGCGGCGCACTTCAATTAGTTAAAGCTGTTGAAGAAGAAAATTGGCCGTTAGCTACTAAATTGCTTGAAACCATCCGTCCTGCATCTGGTATCGATGAAGTGCATAACACTATGCTAAGTGCGCGGAAATACGCTGACGAAGTGCTAGCTTCTATGATTGCGTCTGGCTGAATTCACTGTGGCTATGTCTTTCGCTATAATGAGATTCAATTATTGTTTATGAGTTAAAGTTATGCGTTCGTTATTTAGTGTGTTATCGGTGATTATTGCATTAGGGTTATTACTTCCAGGGGTAACTCAGCCCGTACTTACGCTTGAGGGGAAAATTGATAAATCAAAGCTAGCGCAAACCGGCATTAATATGTTGGCCGACGAAGGTAACCACAATACTCGTAATATGTTGTCGATGGCCTCAAGTATGCTTGGCCTTGATAAACTTGAAGGTGAAGTGAGCGCTTATAAAAAAACGCGTAGTATTTGGGGAACAGTAAACGAGTTGGCCAAAAATAATAATTACTTAGTTGCCGTCTTGATTGGGCTGTTTTCAATTGTGATCCCGACGCTAAAATTACTGATGCAATTACTGCATTGCTTTTTACCCGTGAGTAGATTTAAGCAAGTGCTCGGTCAAGTTATACAAGGCTTAAGTAAGTGGAGTATGGTGGACGTATTTGTAATTGCCTTAATTGTGGCGTATTTAGCGGGTAATGCGGATGGCCAGATGGGGGAATTAATTAATGTGGATGCTGAGCTTGGTGTTGGCTTTTGGTATTTTACTGGCTATTGTTTATTTGCTGTTGCTGCGAGTCACTTGATTAGTGTTGAAGAAAAATAGTTAAACATTTGTATTAACCAGCAAGTTACCATAAACTTCGCTGAATATTGAGTCTGCCTTATAAAAGGTGTTTTTTGCAGCGCATTTACCTTAGTTTACTGACACTTTGCTTGTTACTCACTTTAGTGGGTCAAGCTGTTACGTCTGTATCTATGGTGTGTGAAATGCCGCATATGAGCCACAGCCAGAAAAATAATAACAGTGAAAACCAACATAATATAATGTCTGCGGGCATGATGAATATAGACTGTTGTGATGATGACACCATTGTAAAAAAAGAGTGTGGTTGTCCTGCAAGTGCGTGTAATGCGCATTCAATACTTAATATCGAAGCTTCATTTTTACTTGCTTTATCAGCATCTGAAAAAGTACAGCTTTACCTTCCCCAACATCAACACCTTATAACACGATCTTTATATCGCCCCCCTATGTCTGCGTAATTGCAGGATAGGTGTGTTCAAAATTTATAATATATCGATTTAACACTTCTTTTCTGCCTCTGAATTAATCATTTTTTAATTTTAGTGGAGTAAGTGATGAATCACTTCAGCGCAGTAAAAGTCAGTTTCTTTGCTTTAATGCTTGGAACTGCAATTTCCGTACATAGTAATCAAAAACAAAGTAATGGGCTTAGCCTTGACAAAGCGCTTACCTATGCGCTCAGTAACGAGCCTTGGCTGAGCGCCAGTAAGCATCGCCAAGCAGCCGTCATTGCACAAAGCCTAGTTGCTGGCACCTTACCCGATCCTGTACTCAGCGTGGGATTAATGAACTTACCTACCGGTGGTTTTTCTTTAGAACAAGAAGGCATGACCCAGCTAAAAGTAAGGCTTAGCCAGAAGTTTAGCCGCGGCAATAGCCTAGAATTGCAGCAGCAAGTATTAGCTCAATCAGCACAGCAATACTCCTGGCTACGCGCCGATCGCGTTGCTCAAGTAAAAGTGATTGTGATTGAGTCATGGCTAAATGCCTTTCGAGCTCAGCAAAGCATTAAGTTAATTGAGCAAGATAAAAGCTTATTTACTCAGCTTATTGATATTACTGAATCAAGTTATGCCAGCTCAGTGGGTAATACTCGCCAGCAAGATATTATTCGTGTTCAATTAGAGTTAACCCGATTGGAAGACAAACTTATCGTGCTTGAGCAGCAGTTCGAAAGTGCTAAAAAACGCTTAACGCAATGGCTTCCAATATCTATGTTAACGCAGCCTGTCAGTGCTAAGCGTCAAGATATCGCAGCGCTTGTTGATTTTGAAAACCTTGATCTTTCACAGTTAATGTCACTATTAATGGCGCATCCGGCAATTGTTGCGATTGATAAAACGGTATCTGCAAAGCAAACCGAAATTACACTAGCTGAGCAAAGTTACAAGCCACAATTTGACGTGAATATGGATTATGGCTATCGCGATGATACCCAAATGGGCGACTCCCGAGCTGATTTATTCTCTGTTGGCGTGAGTATTGATTTGCCCCTGTTTACCGATAAGCGTCAAGATCAGCAAGTCAATGCTGCTATCGCTAGTGCTGAGGCGGTAAAGACCGATAAATTAATTGCGTTACAAAAGTTAAAAGGTATGTATTTTAAAGAGTTTAGTCAGTTGGCTAGATTAAAAAAGCGTGGCGCGCTTTATCAAACTTCATTACTGCCACAAATGGCAGAGCAAACACAAGTCACTTTAAATGCGTATACCCGTGATTACGGTGAATTTTCCGAGGTTATGCGTGCACGTATCAGCGAACTAAACGCTAAAATTGATGCGTTAAATATCAATATTGATCAACAAATTATTATTGCCCGCCTGAATTATTATGCCAGTAGTAAAGATGCTGCAGTAATGCGTGAGCAAAGAGCGGAGCAAAACCATGAACTCTAATATTAAACTATTAATTGCAGCCTTAGTCGGTGCGGGGCTTGCTGGTCTTATGCTTAACTTTATGCATGCGACACCCCCTATGAGCGAAAACCACGCTGATAAAAAGCCGCTTTACTGGGTTGCGCCAATGGACAGTAATTATCGTCGTGATGAGCCAGGCCAGTCTCCTATGGGAATGGATTTAATTCCAGTTTATGAAAAAAGTAGCAGCTCAGCACAAAATGACCCTGGTGCCGTCACAATTTCCCCTGCCGTGGTTAATAACTTAGGTGTTAGAACTGCAAAGGTGCAGCTACAAGCTTTGCAAAGCGAAGTGAAAACTGTGGGGTATGTGCAATATAACCAAGATCAGCTTGTGCATATTCACCCGCGCGTAGAAGGCTGGTTAGAAACGTTATTTGTTAAAGCTGCTGGTGAGCAAGTAGCGCAAGGTGAGCCGTTGTATACGTTGTACTCTCCGCAATTAGTGAGTGCTCAAGAAGAGTTTATGTTAGCGGTTAATCGTAATAACACAGTACTTATTCGCGCCGCTAAAGCTCGCTTAAAATCATTGAATGTATCAGACGGCTTCATTGAGCGTTTACAACGTAATAAAAACATTATGCAAAATATTACTTTCTATGCACGTCAAAGTGGTGTCGTTGAAGAGCTCAATATACGCGAAGGCTTTTATGTTAAACCTGACACATCGATGATGAGTATTGGCAAGTTGGATGAGGTGTGGGTTGAAGCTGAAGTATTTGAACGCCAAGCCGAGCTTATTAGCGTGGGTTTACCTGTCACTATGCGTCTTGATTACTTAGCCGGACAAAGCTGGCAAGGGAAAGTGGATTATATTTATCCGACGCTTGATGCTAATAACCGTACCCTACGAGTAAGGCTGCGGTTTATTAATAAAGATCACCAATTAAAGCCCAATATGTTTGCTCAAGTAACTATTCATGCCAAATCTGATGCCAAGCAGATGATTGTGCCTAGAGAAGCTGTGATCCGCACCGGGAGTCAAAATAGAGTTGTAGTGGCGTTAGGCGAAGGGCGCTTTAAATCGGTGGCAGTAAAACTTGGCCGCAGTGATAGCAATAATACTGTTATTTTAGCTGGTCTTAAACATGATGATGAAGTGGTGATCTCTGCGCAATTTTTAATTGATTCTGAGTCGAGTAAAAGCTCCGACTTTAAACGCATGCAAGCTCCTATGAAAGATAAAGCAATGACAGATATGAAAAGTAATAGTCGCAGTATGAAAATGGCCAACTCAGCCACTGTAAATGGCACCATTAATAGTATTAATAAAGCCCAGCGCACAGCTACCATTAACCGTGATGCTATACCAAAATGGCAGCGCGATTCTGCCATCATGGAATTTGTATTTGCTGGCAATATTGATTTAGAAAACCTCAGTGCAGCGCAGCAAGTAAGTTTTACCTTTAGTTTGCAAAACAGCGAGTTTGTTATTAGTGATATTAACCCTTTAATGATCATGCAACCGCATGATGCGCACTAGGAGGTAATATGATAGCTGCAGTAATACGTTGGTCTGTTACTAATCGCTTTTTTGTACTGTTACTTACAGCCATAGTGATTGGTGGTGGGATTTTTTCAGTAAAAAATACCCCCGTTGATGCTTTGCCTGACTTATCAGATGTACAAGTCATTATAAAAACCTCATATCCAGGGCAAGCCCCGCAAGTAGTGCAAGATCAAGTCACATTTCCAGTCACTACTGCGATGTTGTCGGTACCGGGCGCTGAAACAGTGCGTGGCTTTTCATTTTTTGGTGACTCGTACGTCTATGTCATTTTTGACGAAGATACTGACTTATATTGGGCGCGTAGCCGGGTTCAAGAATATTTAGGTCAAGTGGCAAGTCGTTTACCACAAACAGCTAGTGCGGAGCTTGGCCCCGATGCAACCGGTGTAGGCTGGGTTTATTTATATGCGTTGGTGGATAAAACCGGTCAGCACGATATTAGTCAACTACGAAGCTTACAAGATTGGTTTTTAAAATTTGAATTACAAACCGTACCGGGAGTATCAGAAGTTGCCTCAGTGGGCGGCATGGTTAAGCAGTATCAAGTAAGCGTTGAGCCAGATAAGCTGCGCGCTTATGGTATACCGCTGAGCTTAATTCAAACGGCTATTAAGCAAGGTAATCAAGAAATGGGCGCATCAGTACTCGAAATGGCTGAAGCTGAATATATGGTTACCAGTACAGGATATATTCAAAGTATTGCTGACTTAGAAGCGATACCGCTGGGCGTTAATGCCAATGGCACTGCACTGCAGCTGGGAGATGTAGCTGATATTCGCCTTGGGCCACAAATGCGTCGCGGCATTGCCGAGCTTAACGGCAAAGGCGAAGTAACTGGTGGCGTAGTGGTCATGCGCTTTGGCGAAAATGCGCAAAAAACCATAAAACGGGTTAAAGAAAAGCTTGAGACTCTAAAAAAAGGCTTACCGGATGGCGTTGAAATAGTTTCCGTTTACGATCGTTCAAATTTGATCAAAAATGCGGTAGATAACCTCACCAGTAAATTACTTGAAGAGCTTGTTGTTGTAGCGCTAGTGTGTGTGGTGTTTTTGTTTCATGTGCGCTCATCATTGGTGGCTATTATTACTTTGCCACTGGGTATTTTAACTGCATTTATTATTATGTATTGGCAAGGGATTAATGCCAATATTATGTCGCTTGGTGGTATTGCCATTGCTATGGGGGCCATGACCGATGGCGCTATTGTGATGATTGAAAATATGCACAAACACATGGAAAAAACGCCACTAACCGACGAAAACCGCTGGCAAGTTGTTACTGATGCTGCAAGCGAGGTGGGCCCAGCTTTATTTTTCAGTTTGTTGATCATTACTGTAAGTTTTATGCCGGTATTTATTTTACAGGCCCAAGAAGGGCGGATGTTTTCACCTCTGGCGTATACAAAAACCTATGCTATGGCCGCCTCTGCAGGGCTTGCTATTACTTTAGTGCCAGTATTAATGGGCTATTTTATTCGCGGTAAAGTGATTTCAGAGCATAAAAACCCAGTTAATCGCTTATTAATCGGCGCTTATAAACCATTATTGAGTATGGTGTTGAAGTTTCCAAAAATTACCTTGCTGGTCGCTCTGTTGGTCACGTTAATAGGTTTTTATCCGGTTAATAAAATAGGTAGTGAGTTTATTCCGCCGCTTGATGAGGGCGATTTAATGTATATGCCGACTACTTATCCTGGAGTTTCGATTGGTAAAGCGCGAGAAATACTGCAACAAACCGATAAATTGATTGCGACGGTGCCAGAGGTGCTCACTGTCTTTGGTAAGGTTGGACGTGCTGAAACCGCCACAGATCCAGCACCACTGACCATGATCGAAACTTTTATTCAACTTAAACCTAAAAGTGAGTGGCGAGAAGGTATGACACTCACTAAATTGAAAAAAGAGCTGGATGGCTTAGTTAAATTTCCGGGCTTAACTAATGCGTGGGTAATGCCAATAAAAACGCGAATTGATATGCTCGCAACAGGTATTAAAACTCCAGTGGGCATTAAAGTTGCGGGACCAAAATTAAGTGAAATTCAAAAAATTGGTCAACAAATTGAAATGTTACTTAAAAACGTACCCGGTACTGCCTCGATTTACTCAGAACGCGTTGCTGGTGGGCGTTATATTAAGGTTGATATTAACCGTGATAAAGCAGCCCGCTATGGCTTAAATATTACTGATGTTCAACAGGTTATATCAACCGCGATTGGTGGTATTAATGTCAGCCAAACCATTGAAGGGCAAGAACGTTACCCTATTAATTTACGCTACCCGCAAGACTATCGAAACTCACCAGAAAAACTAATGCTATTGCCAATTGTTACTCCACTAGGACAGCGTATCGCCCTCGCTGATGTCGCCGATGTGTTTATTGAAGATGGACCGGCGGGAATAAAAAGCGAAAATGCTCGCTTAAATGGCTGGAGTTTTATTGATATTGAGCATACTGATATTGGTAGTTATATTCAAAATGCTCAACAAATACTACACGATGGGTTAGACCTGCCTACTGGTTATTCCATTACTTGGGCGGGGCAATATGAGTATATGGAGCGCGCCAAAGAAAAGCTCACTTACGTATTACCACTTACTTTAGCTATCATTACTGTACTGTTGTACCTCAGCTTTAGAAGCGCTGTAGAAGTCGCTATTATTATGGCAACTTTACCGTTTGCAATGATTGGTGGTATCTGGCTAATTTACTTTGAAAACTTTAATTTTTCAGTGGCAGTGGGGGTTGGGTTTATTGCCCTTGCTGGCGTAGCTGTTGAAATTGGCGTTATTATGCTGGTGTACTTAAATCAAGCTTATAAACAAAAGTGTAAAGCCGCCGCAGAGGCTGACCAAAACCTAAGTTGTATAGAGCTTAAGCAAGCTATTGTTGAAGGCGCCGGCATGCGCGTACGTCCAGTAATGATGACTGTGGCCACGATAACTATTGGTTTGCTACCTGTACTTTATGGTACTGGAACAGGCAGTGAAATAATGAGCCGCATAGCAGCTCCCATGGTTGGCGGCATGCTAAGCGCCATAGTGCTTACTTTAGTCGTTCTGCCTGCTGTGTATTTATTATGGCGCAAGCAGAGCTTAACAAAGTCGTTTTACTAAATGCCTAACTTAGCCTGAGCCTATAAAAATTACTCGTAGTGTGTAACTTATGCTAATTGAAAGATAAATTTATTTTTAAGTGGTTGTTTTTATGCGTTTATATTTTGGCTCGATTTTCGCTTTATAAATGTACGAATGCTTTTTTAAGTAAGGAATACGCATGCAAGTTAAAACTATTAATGAAGTTTACGATTGGACGGTACTATTTCATACTCAAATGGCGGCCAATTTTTATAGCATAAAAGACATGCTTAATGAGCACGACGCTATGCTCGCAGACTATCTTGTGGAGTATGAAAAAAAGCTCGCAGAAGATTTAGCGGCATTTAAAGTGATTACCGAAATAAATACGTTAGATACTTATTGTTATGAGTATTTCGCTGAACATCCTGATTTAATTACTTTTACAGATTTGGATAAGGACACGCGCCCTGATGAGCAAGAGATTCAGCGTTACTTAACAAGTCAGCATAAAAAAGTGGTTAATTTATACGAGTACTTGGTTGCTCGAGCTGAAACCGAAACTGGTAAAGAAAAGCTCGAGCAGTTATTAGAGCTTGAAAAGCAAAGCTTAAAGCAGATGATGCAAAGCGCTAACCGTCATATGGATATGTGATAGCCAATAGATAAGTTTAATAATTACCCAAGGCGCTAATAAGAGCATACAGTTCTTGTTAGCGCTATTTAGCGTTTAAACTATTAGCGTATAAATTGTGACTCCAAATTGAACCGGTACTTATTTCATTCTGATATACAGGTTTAGATAAATATAAAGGATTATAAAGTGACATTAATTAGCATGATAAACGTGCCACTGCTACAACAGACTTCGTTATATATCTAGCTGCCTAGTTGTTTTCTTCTACGTCTACAATCAAATCGGTGGTAATGGCTTCAAGTCCAGCAATAACATCTTCTTTGTTCATACCTTTGGGTAATTCAACCGTTGCTACAGCACTAAAAATAGGTAAGCCCCAATTAGGAGCACTTTGCTGTTTTGAACTTAAGTGGGTGATAGTTGCGCCTTTATGACGAATAACGCTGGCAAGCTCTTGTACTATACCTGGACGGTCATTACCGGTGATCACAAAATTAAGCTCCTCAGCTTGATTTTCAGTTAAGGTATCGTCACCAGCTTCAATACGTACCTCGAGGCTTTCTAGGCTATGCAATGCATCCTGTAGTTCCTGTAAGTGCTGCTCAGGCACCGCAACTTCGATAATCCCCGCAAAGTGCCCAGCTAAATGACTTAGGTTACTAGTTAGCCAGTTACCATGATGGTTTAAAATAGCCGATGAGATATCTTCGACAAGCCCTTGGCGGTCGAGTCCTAAAATAGTAATTACTAATTGCTTCATATAAAAATCTCTTTAAAAAGGCCTTAAAAATAAATGCTAAGACGTAGATGATTGAATAATTGTTGTTATTTTCATACCCAATTAATCAGAAACTAATGGATATACAGACCGAGTTGAGTATTGACTCAGTTCGCACATTTGTCCAATTTTTTACTGATAAGTTTACCGTAACAACAATCTAGTCGTTGTATGAATATCATCGCATTAAGCTAATCTTCTGTTTCTAATAAAAAAGTTCTTAGTTAAAAGTGCCTTCTTAATTTCTTTTAGTTATTAACTATATGAATTTTATATATTTACTCAGCCAAGTGGGCCACTTCAGTAACCTGCTAGGTGTAGAAGATTATGACGGCTGTAACAATAATGTCATCTTGATGCAATATACTGCCGATAACGTTAAGATCTAAAGGTGTGTTGATGACTTCTCATCCGAATAAAGCGACTTTTAATACGGATAAGAGCCGCTTATTTAAAGACCGGTTTGCCCAGTTTGGCATTACCGCCGGTGGGGGAATGGTATTAATAGCATTGCTGTTAATATTCTTTTATCTACTTTATGTAGTACAGCCTATTTTTGAGTCTGCAAAAATTGAAAAGCGTAACAGCGTTATGCTTAGTAATATTGAACAAGTAGTTGGACTTGGTGTTGAAGAACAAACTGAAATTGCGTACTTGTTAAATCAACAAGGTCATGTTGATTTTTACAGCGTTAAAGATGGTTCATTCGGTAAAAAAATACAAACTTTGCCTGTTAACCTGACGGCTGAAGTTAGCAGTTTTGCCAGTAGTGCTGCTTTTCAGGGGCAATATGCTTATGGTCTTGAAAATGGTTCGGTTGTCATTGTAAAACCGAAATTTCAGGTTACCTTTCCTAATAACGAACGCTTATTGACTCCTCGCTTAGGTTATCCTCTTAGTGAAAAAGCCCTTGAAGTTGATCCAGAAGGTAAAGCGATTAAAAAGTTCGCTTTTAGTCACTACGAAGATAAAACCGCCGTGGTCGCATTGACTGCTGACGAGCGTTTATTGTTTAGTAGTTTTGTTGCCGAAGAAAACATGTTTACTGGCGAAGTCGATTGGGTGGTTGAGCGGACTGAACTCGCTGTTGATGGACGTGTCGATGAAGTATTAATATCCCCTAATAATACCCGTGTCTTTGTTCGCTCTGCTAATCAAGTTTATGTTTACGATACCCGTTACCCTTCAGAAGTCGAGCTAATTCAAATGCTTTCAGCGAATGAAGAAAACGCCAATATCGTTTCGGCTCAGCTTCTTGCTGGCGCTAATTCACTTATGCTCGCTAATGATAATGGCGAAGTTTCGCAGTGGTTTGAAGTGAACACCGATAATGGCCGCGAGTATCAAAAAGTTCGCGCTTTTGAAACGTCAAAACAGTCCAAGCTTAATATTTTTACTGAGTTCTATCGTCGTACATTTTTTACTACTAGCTCTAATGGTGAGCTAGGTGTTTATTACACCACCAGTGATGCAAAGTTATGGCAAGGTAAAGTCAGTGATGGCGCTATTCAAAACTTTGCTATTGCACCGCGCTCAAATGCTGCGTTGATTCTGGCTGATGGCAAACTTACGGTGCTGGAAATTCATAATGAACACCCTGAAGTTACGTGGTCCGCGTTATGGCAAGAGGTTTGGTATGAAGGTTATCCAGAGCCGGGTTATATTTGGCAGTCAACGTCGGCAAGTGATGACTTTGAATCGAAGTTTTCATTAGTGCCTATTTCGTTTGGTACTTTAAAAGCAGCTATGTATGCAATGTTATTTGCGGTACCAATTGCGCTTTCCTCTGCTATTTATACTGCTTACTTTATGTCGAGCAAACTACGTAAAGTAGTTAAGCCGACAGTCGAAATAATGGAAGCATTACCCACCGTTATTTTAGGGTTTTTAGCGGGTCTTTGGTTGGCGCCATTAATAGAAGAGCATTTACCCGCGATTGTCGGGTTACTTATTTTGCTACCTTTAGGTGTATTAGCAACAGCGCTGGTCTGGACTAAGTTACCCACTAAAATATTACATCGTATTCCCGATGGCTCACATTCAATTTTACTTATTCCGGTGGTGTTATTTATTGGTTGGTTGTCATTTGCTATGAGCGAAACCATCGAGCTTTGGATGTTTGATGGTAATGTTCGTCAATACTTAACCAATGAACTAGGTATGAATTTTGACCAACGTAACTCATTGGTTGTAGGCATTGCGATGGGCTTTGCAGTTATCCCAACTATATTTTCGATTGCTGAAGATGCGGTCTTTAGTGTGCCAAAGCACTTATCGAATGGGTCTCTCGCACTTGGCGCAACGCAGTGGCAAACACTAGTACGCGTAGTGTTATTAACGGCAAGTCCGGGGATTTTCTCGGCCATTATGATGGGGCTGGGTCGTGCTGTAGGTGAAACCATGATTGTATTAATGGCAACTGGTAATACTCCAATTATGGACTGGAGTATTTTCCAAGGTATGCGAACGTTGGCAGCAAATATCGCTGTTGAAATGCCAGAGTCAGAAGTAGGTAGTTCACATTATCGAATTCTATTTTTGGCGGCTTTTGTATTATTTATATTCACCTTTATTTTCAACACGGTAGCTGAGTTTGTTCGTCAGCAACTGCGTGATAAATACAGTTCAATGTAAGCGGAGAAACATGACATGATAAAGCAATGGTTTAAGTCTGGTTCTCCTTGGATATGGATGACCGGTGGTGCAGTTAGTATCAGTCTTATTTCAGTTTTAGGTTTATTAGCAATGATAGCCTGGAAAGGGTTAAGCTTCTTTTGGCCGTCAGAAGTAGTACAGTTTGAGCTGCAAGGTTCGGTAACACAACAAACTGTTATTGGCGAAATTTATGAACGAGAAATGGTGCCAAAGTCGCGTATTGAAGCAACCGGTATAGACTTATCTGATTACGATAAAGAGGAGTTAGAGCGCTTACTTATTAAAACTGGTAACCGTGAATATGTTGATCTTGATTTTCGCTGGATACTTGAAACGGATATCGAATCTAAAACAACGCCAACGGCACTTGCGGTTTTTGAGCGTAGTAAAAATGGTAATTTTTATGGTTATGTCGAGCAAGTAATTCAAGATGGCAAGGTGCTCAACGACAATAACATTGATACTTTATATGACTTAGTAGATCGTGCTGTTGAGCTGAACGAGCAAGCGCTAGATTTACAAAATGGTGATATTGGCCATATTAACTATGAGTTGGAGCGTTTACGCCTGCAAGAAAAGGCTTATGCCCTTGATGATGAGCTAACCGATGAACGAGTTGCTGAACTTGCCGCAGAGCGTGAAAAGTTACGCAGCGAATACGCAGTACTGGAAGATCAATTATTTGCGCTTCGTAAACAAGCTAAGCGTGACCAAGTAACTGTGCAAGATATGCGCGGTGAAGTGGTTACATTGCCACTATACCAGGTCTTAGATGTTTGGTTTCCAAATGATATGAGCTTTTTAAGTAAGCTAGGGCATTACTTTGTGCAGTTGGGTAAATTTGTTGCAGACGACCCACGTGAAGCTAATACTGAAGGTGGTGTGTTCCCGGCTATATTCGGTACTGTATTTATGGTGATGTTAATGGCTGTGATTGTTACTCCATTTGGTGTGGTCGCCGCTATATATTTACATGAATATGCTGCTAAAAATGCAGTGACAAAAATGATTCGTATCGCAGTGATTAACTTAGCTGGTGTCCCGTCGATTGTGTATGGTGTATTTGGCTTAGGCTTCTTTGTTTATGTACTAGGTGGCAGTCTTGATCAATTGTTTTACCCAGAAGCATCACCAAGTCCAGTCTTTGGTACTCCAGGGATTTTATGGTCTGCTTTAACGTTAGCTATTTTAACTTTACCGGTGGTGATTGTATCGACCGAAGAAGGGTTGTCGCGTATACCAAGTTCAGTTCGTCAAGGTTCACTGGCTCTAGGCGCGACCAAAGCTGAAACGTTATGGCGTATCGTAGTACCAATGGCAAGCCCGGCTATTATGACCGGTTTAATCTTAGCGGTGGCACGTGCCGCTGGTGAAGTAGCTCCACTGATGTTAGTGGGTGTGGTTAAAATGGCACCGACTTTACCCCTTGATGGCAACTTCCCGTATTTTCATTTAGATAGAAAGTTCATGCACTTAGGTTTTCATATATACGACGTTGGCTTTCAAAGCCCGAATGTCGAAGCGGCTCGACCGCTAGTTTATGCCACTGCGTTTTTATTGGTATCAGTGATTATAACGCTGAACATTACCGCTATTGGCATACGTAACCATTTGCGTGAAAAATTTAAATCGCTTGATTAATAATTAGTAAAGATTTTAAGGTAATAAAGATGATTAAAGTCGCTCCAAAAGTAACCCAATCAAACACGAGTTTGAAGTTGGACTTAGAAAATTTAAGCGCAGAGCAAACGACACTCGAGATCAAAGACTTAGATCTTTACTATGGTGATAAGCAAGCGCTTAGCTCAGTGAATATGAAAATACCTAAAGGTCAGGTAACCGCATTTATTGGGCCGTCAGGTTGTGGTAAATCAACGTTGTTACGCTGTATTAATCGCATGAATGACTTGGTTGATATTTGTCGTATTGATGGTGAAATTTTATTACATGGGCAAAATATTTATGACAAAAGTGTTGATGTAGCGGCTTTACGCCGTAACGTGGGCATGGTGTTTCAAAGTCCGAATCCATTTCCTAAATCAATCTACGAGAATGTGGTTTATGGCCTACGTTTACAAGGTATTAAAGACAAGCGCAAGCTTGACGAAGTGGTTGAACAATCACTGCGTGGTGCGGCACTTTGGGATGAAGTAAAAGATAGGCTACACGATAGCGCTTTTGGTTTATCGGGTGGTCAGCAGCAGCGTTTAGTTATTGCCCGCTCAATTGCTATAGAGCCTGAGGTGTTATTACTTGATGAGCCAACATCGGCACTTGATCCTATTTCAACATTGGTAATTGAAGAGCTGATCAACGATTTAAAAAGCAAATTTACCGTGGTTATAGTTACGCATAACATGCAACAAGCGGCGCGTGTTTCTGATCAAACGGCCTTTATGTATATGGGGGAATTGATTGAATATGCAGATACTAACACCTTATTTACCACACCTAATAAAAAGAAAACAGAAGATTATATTACGGGTCGTTACGGCTAAAGCCTGCGAGGAACAGTGTAAATATTTATAAGTAGGTAAACAATGGAGCACAATTTAAGCAAACATATTTCTGGTCGTTTTAATCAAGAGCTAGAGAACGTGCGAAATCATGTCTTAAGTATGGGAGGGTTGGTTGAGCTACAGCTAAATAGCGCCCTTGATGCAGTTAATAAAGGCGATGCGGCACTTGCGCGTAAAGTACGTGAAAATGACTATAAAGTAAACGCAATGGAGGTGGACATTGACGAAGAGTGCACTCGTATTATTGCTCGGCGCCAACCTGCGGCAAGTGATTTACGATTGGTTGTTGCGATTGCTAAAACCATTGCTGATTTAGAGCGTATCGGCGACGAAGCCGAACGTATTGCAAAAGTGGCGTTAGACTCTTTTACTAAAGACCAGCAAGATCTATTGGTTAATATTGAAAATATGGGACGCCAAGTATCCAAAATGCTGCATGATGTACTAGATGCGTTTGCGCGTATGGATGTAAAAAAAGCATTTGAAGTACATAAAGAAGATGCCAAGGTTGACCGTGAATACGAAGCAATTACTAGGCAAATTATGACCTACATGATGGAAGACCCACGCTCAATTCCTAAAATTATGGATTTAGTGTGGTCTGTACGTTCATTAGAGCGTATTGGCGACCGTTGTCAAAACATTGCTGAATACATTATTTATTTTGTTAATGGTAAAGATATTCGTCATACATCTCAAGAGGATATAGAAAAGTCATTATAATTTATGAGGCTTTTTTAATTATTATAAACGCAGTTAATAACTGCTTTTAATATTTAGCTGTCAGGTTGAGTAAGAAAAGCGTTCACAATCGTGATTAATACTGTAAAATTCACCCTGCACAGCATACTAAATTTGATTTAAGGGTCAGCTATGCCTACAAATGCATTTTTAGGAGTATTCGCAAAATCTCCTATCAAGCCAATGGAAGATCACATCAAGAAGGTTCATCAAGCCAGTAAGGCTTTGATCCCTTTTTTCGATCACGTATTTAAAGAAGAATGGGTCGAAGCCGAAGAAATTCGCTTAAACATTCGCTCTCTAGAACGTGAAGCCGACGACATGAAAAGAGATATTCGCTTACAATTACCGCGTGGTTTATTCATGCCGGTAGAGCGTACCGATCTACTTGAGCTTGTCACTCAGCAAGATAAAATTGCTAACAAAGCAAAAGATATTTCTGGACGTATTATTGGTCGTGAAATGACCTTTCCGAAGGAAATTCAAGCTGATTTCTTAACCTATCTTATTCGTTGTGTTGATGCTACTAAGCAAGCCTCAAATGCAATTAACGAACTAGATGAGTTGCTAGAAACAGGTTTTAAAGGTCGAGAAGTGGCCTTAGTCGAAAAAATGTTAGTTGAATTGGATGCAATAGAACAAGACACGGATGACATGCAAATCAAAATACGTCGCCAATTACGGGCCGTAGAAGGTGAAATTAATCCAGTCGATGTGATGTTTTTATACAAGATTATCGAATGGGTAGGCGAGCTTGCTGATATTGCAGAGCGCGTAGGTTCACGTCTTGAGCTGATGTTAGCTCGTTAATTTACTCTCAGTTCAATAACGAAAGATTAAGGTTACACAATGGATATCATTGCATCTTATGGCACGGTATTAATTTTAATTGCCGCAGCAGTCGGCTTTTTTATGGCTTATGGTATTGGCGCAAATGATGTTGCCAATGCAATGGGCACATCAGTTGGTTCTAAAGCACTAACAATTAAACAAGCAATTTTTATTGCTATGATTTTTGAGTTTGCAGGGGCATACCTTGCTGGCGGCGAAGTAACATCGACAATTCGTAAAGGTATTATTGATTCAACTCCTTTTTTAGAGCTCCCAGAACTTATGGTGCTGGGAATGATCTCAGCATTATTTGCTGCAGGTAGCTGGCTACTTATAGCTTCTTTCCTAGGTTGGCCGGTATCAACAACACACTCGATTATTGGTGCAATTATTGGTTTTGCACTCGTTGCCGTTGGTAGTGAAGCAATCCAGTGGGATAAAGTAGCGGGTATTCTAGGTAGTTGGATAGTTACTCCGGCTATATCTGGCTTTATTGCTTACCTTATATTTATGAGTGCGCAAAAACTTATTTTTGATACTGACGCTCCTCTTAATAATGCTAAGCGCTTTGTGCCTGTTTATATGGGGCTAGCGGGCTTTATTATGTCGTTAGTGACGATTAAAAAGGGCTTAAAGCATATTGGTATTGAGTTAGGTGCTGTTGAAGGCTATGCCATTGCTATTGGTATTGCTGTTATAGTGGGTATTATCGGTAAAGTTGCTATATCTCGCTTACAAATTGACCCCGGCGCAGATAAAAAAATGCAGTTCAACAATGTTGAGAAAGTATTTGCAGTATTAATGGTACTGACCGCTTGTTGTATGGCATTTGCTCATGGTTCAAACGATGTTGCTAATGCCATTGGTCCACTTGCTGCAGTAGTAAATATTGTTGAAAACAATGGCGAAATAGCCAGTAAAGCGGCTATCGCATGGTGGATATTACCACTGGGTGGTTTTGGTATTGTTGCAGGTCTTGCCATTTTAGGTAAAAAAGTAATTAAAACCATTGGTGAAGGCATTACGCATTTAACACCAAGCCGTGGTTTTGCTGCTGAATTAGCCGCAGCCTCCACGGTTGTTATAGCTTCAGGTACAGGGTTGCCAATTTCGACTACGCAAACCTTAGTAGGTGCAGTATTAGGTGTGGGTATGGCACGTGGTATTGCAGCTCTGAATATGACTGTTATCAGAAATATTGTAGTTTCTTGGGTAATTACATTGCCAGTTGGCGCTGCCCTTGCTATTGTTATTTTCTACATACTACGAACTGCCTTTGGGGTGTAACTCTTAGGTTTGAGTATTAAAGACTTTTAGCTTGAAAAGATCTCAGTGCCTTTGGTGTTGGGATCTTTTTATTTGTGGGTAATAAAAACTATATGAATAACTTACCAAGCATTAAACAATTGCAATATTTGTTGGCAGTTCATCAGCATCAGCATTTTGGCCGCGCAGCGACAGCTTGCTTTATTGGTCAATCAACTTTAAGTAGCGCTATTCAAAACCTAGAAGAAACACTAGGGTGCCAGCTTATTGAGCGAGAAAACCGTAGTCTGATGTTTACTACGATTGGTGAAGAGGTGGTCGCAAAGTCGCGTAAAATTATTGACGACACCATGAGCCTTAAAGAGCTTACTAAAAGCTTTTTAACCCCTTTAAGTGGCAAATTAACCTTAGGGGTTATACCAACTATTGCAAGCTTTATCGCGGCGCCTTTGTATCTCTTTTGCCTGCAAACATTTACGGATCTTGAATTAATTTTAGTTGAAGACACCAGCGACAACTTATTAGACAAGCTTGAGCATGGTCATATTGATATGGCGTTATTGGCACTGCCGTATGAAACAGATAAGTTTCACACTCAAATATTAGCGCAAGATCACTTTAGTTTAGTGCATCATAAAGATTATACACCGGCTAAAGATGTGGTCGATTTTAATCTTTTACCAGACGCTAGCGTGTTTTTACTCGAGCGCGAGCATTGTATGACGGGGCATGCCCTGAGTGCATGTCATCTAAACCGCTCAAGCTGCATAAATCCATTTGAAGCTACAAGCTTACATACCTTATTAAGCATGATTGAGCACAAGCTGGGGGTTACGTTTTTACCGCAAATGGCAATTAACGCAGGGATATTGGCAAACAAAAATATGCTTGCCACGCCATCACAAGGTGACTCATACCGAGACATTGGTATTTTGTGGCGTAAAACCACCGGGCGCATCCGCGATTTTAAGTTGTTTAGTAAAGCACTAGAAGAATTCTTAACGCAGCAATGTAGCTTATAGCAACATTTTAATGGCAACCAGATGATATTACTAAAGTGATTGCTGCTCGTTATGATCATCATATTCAAACTGTTTGTTAAATGGGGTGATATCAGGTAAAAATAATAAGTACATCCACACTACAAGGTTAAAATAGGGGAGCAACCCTAAGCAAGTAAAGATGCTTACCGGATATCCTTTAATATGTGCGTAACGATAGCATTGAAAAGTAATCCCTAAATTTACAGCCAGTAATAATATAATTAGTGGTAGCATAACTATCTCCTTAAATACCGATAATAACAATAACTTAGTATGTTTGTTATGATTGGTGATGTCATGAATATATTTAGTTATCTCTTAAAGTACATGACATCATGTTATATATGAGTATAGTTGAGTTCCATTCAGATGGAAGTAAAATTATCGAGTAAACCTGCTAAAAAGTAATCTAAATTGGCTTAAATTAGCTAGGTGATTGTTCGTAAAAACTTTTATTTTGCAAAATACTTTCAAGTGTGGCTGCTTTTTTTTAACGTGTATTGTGCGAGAAATAAAGGAACCTTGACCATAATTGACGCTAATTTCTTAGAGTGAATAAAATACTTATTTGTTTTCAATATGTTCAGCTACAGAACGTTTATCAACAGAGCAGCTAATGTCATTTATTGCTTTGGCGAGCACTAAATCAATCGGAGCATTGACGAGGCCCCGTACAAGCGAGCCGCCTATTTTCTTATCATAAGGCCGATAATAATATTAACAGGGTGATTTTACATTTTTTGCTCAGTAGCACCGGCGTTTATGATCAGCAATTTTAGCTATGCTGTCATGGCATCACTAACTCTTAATTTCATCCATGTTAAATTGAGTCTTGTAGAGTAAAGACATGTATATAATTCACAAGCTGACATTAATAAGTAAATATTAGTAATAGACTTGTAATCACCTGTAGATCTTGAGCTTGTGGCTGCTAACGTATAAACTTGGCGCGACTTTTTTTATGTGGATAATTCCCTATGCGTGTGGCTGATTTTAGCTTTGATTTACCCGATGAACTGATTGCTCGTTTTCCTAAGCAAGAGCGCAGTAGTAGCCGGTTACTCACTTTAGATGGCCCAAGTGGTTCAGTCGCTCACAAAATATTTAGTGATGTACTTGAACTGGTTAATGAAAACGATCTGTTAGTGTTTAATAACACTAAAGTAATTCCAGCACGTATGTTTGGCCAAAAAGAGTCTGGCGGAAAAGTTGAAGTGTTGGTTGAGCGTGTACTTGACGAGCACCGGGTACTGGCTCATGTACGCGCTAGCAAATCACCAAAACCGGGCACCCACTTAATTTTAGAAGGCAAAACGACCGTTTTAATGGTTGCTCGCCATGATGAGTTATTTGAACTTGAGTTTGATAAAAAACAAAACGTACTAGATATTTTAAACGATATTGGTCACATGCCATTGCCGCCTTATATAGACCGTCCTGATAATGATACTGACCGTGAGCGCTATCAAACCGTTTATGGCGAAAAGCCAGGGGCTGTTGCCGCACCGACTGCAGGCTTACATTTTGACGATAAGCTAATGACTGCACTCAAAAACAAAGGTGTGAACATGGCTTTTGTAACCTTGCATGTTGGAGCCGGTACTTTTCAACCAGTGCGAGTAGATTCCGTGGATGAGCACATTATGCATTCAGAGTATATCGAAGTACCCGATAATGTGGTTGCAGCCGTAGCAGAAACTAAAGCTAAGGGTGGGCGCGTAATTGCAATTGGTACAACTTCGGTTCGTTCACTTGAATCAGCAGCTAAAGTACACGGCGGTAAGCTAGACACCTATTTTGGTGATACTGATATTTTTATTTATCCGGGTTACCAATTTAATGTGGTCGATGCGATGGTAACTAATTTCCACCTGCCTGAGTCAACGCTTATTATGCTAGTTAGTGCATTTTCCGGACAAGATAACATCATGGGCGCGTATAAAACTGCAATCGAACAAAAATATCGCTTTTTTAGTTATGGTGATGCGATGTTTTTAACGCGAAAATAGCGACCTTTTAATATGACGAGCAGCCCAGCCAAATGCTGGGCTGCTTAGTTTTTAATTTACACTTTTAATTTTAGCCTTTAACCCAATATCATACCCAAACCACCTCAATATACGAATTTCAGTTAGCGTTAAAACCGATTTAAGTAAAGCGTTGATTGTAAGTAAGCGTTATTCCCTTGCTAAAATCAATAACGCAGTATAAATCGCTTTAAAACCAACCCGTTTGGCATTTCACAAGCACTTACTCTAATCGTTATCCCTTCTAAAAGGGACTGCCATTGTTGCAAAGTAATGTCTTGATATTAACCCCTTGTGAAACGCTGAATTCTGCATCTTGAAATGGTTTGGGTATAGTAATGCAATAGTAACTAATGGTAGAATCGAGCGGTTAAATTAGTGCTTTTTATGGCTTGCTGGACTGTTTTTCTGGCATTGAGGGTAATATGAAATTTGAATTAGACCGTACGGATGGCAAGGCACGTCGTGGCCGCTTGATTTTTGACCGTGGTGCTGTAGAAACGCCGGCATTTATGCCTGTGGGTACTTACGGTACGGTGAAGGGGATGACGCCGGATGAAGTTAAAGATACGGGTGCACAGATATGTTTAGGTAACACCTTTCATTTAATGCTTCGCCCAGGTACTGAAATCATCAAGCAACATGGTGGCTTGCACGACTTTATGAATTGGGATAAGCCAATTTTAACTGACTCAGGCGGTTTTCAAGTCTTTAGTCTAGGTGCAATGCGGAAAATATCTGAAGAGGGTGTATTGTTTAGCTCACCGGTAAACGGTGAAAAAATTATGCTTTCACCAGAAAAAGCAATGCAAGTACAGCGTGACTTAGGCTCAGATATTGTGATGATATTTGACGAATGCACACCTTATCCAGCTACTGAAAAAGAAGCTAAAGATTCAATGGAACTGTCGTTGCGCTGGGCTAAGCGTTCTAAAGAAGGGCACGGTGACAATCCATCAGCTTTATTTGGTATTATACAAGGCGGTATGTACCCTGAACTACGTGCTGAGTCGCAAAAAGGTTTAGAGGAAATTGGTTTTGATGGTTATGCTTTAGGTGGTTTATCTGTCGGTGAGCCAAAAAATGAGATGATCAATACGCTTGATCACTGTGCCTATAAAATGCCTGAAAACAAACCACGCTACTTAATGGGTGTAGGCAAGCCTGAAGATTTAGTTGAAGCGGTGCGTCGCGGTATTGATATGTTTGACTGCGTAATGCCAACCCGTAATGCGCGTAATGGTCACTTATTCGTGACTGGCGGTATAGTTAAAATTCGCAACGCCGTGCATAAAACAGATACAGCACCGCTTGATCCTGAGTGTGATTGCCATACTTGCAAAAACTACTCGCGTGCTTATTTACATCACCTTGATAAATGTAATGAAATTTTAGGTGCACGACTAAACACAGTCCACAACTTGCGTTATTATCAACGAGTGATGGAAGGGTTACGTAATGCCATAAGTAATGGCCAGTTAGACGAATTTGTAAATGATTTTTATGCACGCCGTGGCCAAGAAGTGCCAGAGCTTGCTGATACCACAAATTAAATTTAAAAAATTAAAGAGGAAAAGTTATGAGTTTATTTATGTCAAACGCCCATGCAAGTGCAGCAGGCGCAGCTCCTGCCGGTGGTGGCTATGAAATGTTGATCATGCTAGCTATTTTTGGCTTAGTATTTTACTTCTTAATTTATCGCCCACAAGCTAAACGTGTAAAAGAGCATAAAAGCTTAATGAGTGCGATGGGTAAAGGCGACGAAGTACTAACGCAAGGCGGCATGGTTGGTAAAATCACTAAAATTGCAGAAGATAAAGACTTCATTGTTATCGCGCTAAATGACCAAACAGAAGTTACCGTGCAAAAATCAGCGGTATCAGCAGTATTGCCTAAAGGCACTATGAAGTCGCTATAACAATAAGGACGCTCACGTGTTAAACAAGTTTCCATTATGGAAGTATTTACTTGTTCTCGCTGTGCTCGCTATTGGCCTTTTATATGCCTCTCCAAACTTGTATGGTCGTGATCCGGCCATTCAAGTTTTAGGCGCTAAAGGAGCTGATGTTGAACTCAGTGCTGTAGACGAAGTAAACACCATATTAAAAGATAACAGCATTACAGTTAAGTCAACAAAATATGAAAATGGGCAAGTTTTAGTACGTTTCAAAAATGTTGAAGAGCAGCTTAAAGCGCAAGACATTTTGCGTGATTCATTAAATGAAGATTACATCTCAGCCATTAATATGGCCCCGGCGCAACCTCATTGGTTAAAAGCCCTTGGCGGTAATCCAATGAAATTGGGCTTGGATTTAAGTGGTGGCGTACATTTCACGATGGAAATCGACATGGCTACCGCAGTTGATAACCAATTGGAGCAAATGGAGCAAGATTTTAAAAGTGACCTACGTGATGAAAAACTACGTTATCGCTCTATTCGCCGCGTTGGTGATAGTGACCGAGTGCGTGTTGAAATGCGTAGCGAAGCAGATAAAGATGCTGCAGAAGGTTTTTTATCAACGAGTTATCCGTTAAATATTTATATTAATGACAGCAGTAATGACAATGCTTTTTATGCTTCGATGAGCGAACAAAAGCTAAAAGAAATTCGTGATTATGCCATTAAACAAAATGAAACGATTATTCGTAATCGTATCAACCAAATTGGTGTTGCTGAACCAAACGTACAACGCCAAGGTGCTGAGCGTATTATTGTTCAACTGCCGGGTGTACAAGATACTGCTCGCGCAAAGGAAATTTTAGGTGCAACGGCTACTCTTGAATTTCGTGAAGTAGACGAAAATGCTGACCGCGCAGCTGCAGCACAAGGGCGCATTCCACCAGGCACTGAAATGATCATGAGTCGTGACGGTTACCCTGTAGTGCTTACCAAGCGTATTATCCTTGAAGGTAGCCATATTACTGGCGCACAATCAGGTGCCGATGAATACCAACGTCCACAAGTGAGTATCACACTAGATAGTAAAGGCGGCGCAAAAATGAATGCCTTTACTAAAAGTTCTATTGGTAAAAGCATGGCAACGGTATTTATTGAATACAAACCATCAGGCGAAAAGGACGAAAACGGTAAAGCGTTACCACCTACTAAAGTGGAAGAAGTGATTAACGTTGCAACTATTCAAGCTCGCCTTGATCGTTCGTTCCGTATTACCGGTATTGATAACCCCGCTGAAGCCCATAACTTGAGCTTGTTATTACGCGCAGGCGCGTTAGTAGCGCCTATTCAAATTGTAGAAGAGCGCACTGTTGGGCCAAGCCTTGGGCAAGAGAATATCGAAGCGGGTATCATGGCCGTGGCGCTAGGTTTCTTATTTGTGCTGATCTTTATGCTCGTTTACTACAAAGGTTTTGGCATGGTTGCTAATATAGCGCTGGGTGCAAACTTAGTACTTATCGTGGGCGTTATGTCACTCATCCCTGGTGCAACACTTACCTTACCAGGCATTGCGGGTATTGTATTAACTGTAGGTATGGCGGTTGATGCCAACGTACTTATATTTGAACGTATTCGAGAAGAGTTAGCAGAAGGACGCAGTCCACAACAAGCGGTTCATCATGGTTATGATAGCGCCTTTAGTACTATTTTTGATGCTAATATCACTACCTTAATTGCAGCGATTATATTATTTGCTGTTGGTACAGGCCCGATTGCTGGATTCGCAGTAACACTTGCGATTGGTATTCTTACTTCAATGTTTACAGCTATTATTGGTACCCGCGCGGTGATCAACTTGATTATTGGCGGTAAACGTATTGAAAAGCTGTCAATTTAAGGAGCTGATATGCAAATTTTAAAACTAGGCGGCAAAACCTTAAAGTTTATGTCGCTGCGCAAAGTTGCGCTGGGGATATCAACCTTACTGATTTTGGCATCGTTTGTTTCTTTCTTCACTAAAGGTTTAAACTTTGGTTTAGATTTTACGGGGGGGACTGCAGTTGAAGTCGGTTTTTCACAACCTGCTGACTTGAAGAAAGTACGTACAGCAATTCAAGATAGTGGCTTTGAAGATTTCTCGGTGCAGCTGTTTGGTTCAAGTAAAGAAATCTTAGTGAGACTTGCGCCACAAGGTGGCGATGTTAAAGCTGAGGTTATCGGCAACCAAATTATAGCCGCCCTTCGTGAAACTGACGATAGTGTTGAGATGCGCCGCATTGAGTTTGTTGGTCCAAGTGTGGGTGAAGACTTAAAAGAGCAGGGTGGCCTAGCCATGTTAACTGCGCTAATTTGTATCTTGATTTACGTGGCATTTCGCTTTGAGTGGCGCTTTGCAGTGGGGGCGGTTTCAGCATTGTTACACGACGTGCTCATCACGCTAGGTTTATTCTCTGTACTGGGGCTTGAGTTTGACTTAACTATTTTGGCGGCTATTTTAGCGGTAATTGGTTACTCACTTAACGACACCATAGTGGTATCTGACCGTATCCGTGAGAACTTTCGTAAAGTGCGTGTTGACGATACTATCGAGATCATCGATCTTTCACTTACGCAAACACTTAATCGTACTTTAGTAACTTCAATCACTACAATTTTAGTATTGACTGCTTTGTTTGTATGGGGTGGTCAAACTATTCATGGCTTTGCGACAGCATTACTATTTGGTGTGCTTATTGGTACTTATTCATCGATTTATGTAGCCAGTGCGGTTGCCATTGCTATGGGCGTGAGTAAAGAAGACTTAATTCCTGAAGTAATTGAAAAAGAAGGTGCGGACTTAGATCCAATGCCTTAATTTTATATAGCTAAGTATGTCAAAAGCCGCTCCTCAATGAGCGGCTTTTTGTTATGATTATAAATAATATAATTAGAATTATTGTCAAAATAATAATGAGTTGTACATATGCTAAAAAGACTATTTCTTGTAACTTTTTTTCTTACCGCATGCAGTGATGAAGCAAACGATAGTAAAGTAGTCGATAGCAAAGTGGCTGATAGTAAAGTAACTGATGTTGCCAAGCCTCAGCAATTAACTGTACTTGAACAGTATCAACACAAAGCAAAAAATTTATTACTCAGTATCCGTACTCGTAAAGCCGCTGCGGATATCGTAATTGAGGCAGAAATGCTTGTGGCTAATTCTCGTAGACTACTTAGCAGTTTTACCTTGAAGTACCCTCAATGCAGAGAGTACTTAACGGCACTTGATAAAGAGGCTGAGGCTATTGCGAGCCAACCAATACCAGACATTGAAAGTGGTTACCATGACGGTGATAAACTTCCTAATTTTGACGACCCGGTGTGCTACTATGCTAAAAACTTACTGGTTCACCCAGCAAAGGTGCAAGCCATTGCATTGTTAGGCATGAATAGTGAGCTAGCATACCAAGATGCAGAAATGGAGATGGTTGAAGCTATCGCCCATTTTGAACAAGTAGAGCAGGCACTTGATAAAAAATAAGTAACCAAAAAGTGAGCACCGCTGTTAAATAGCAGTGAGCGCACTACAAGCGCGACGAGTACCTCAACGAACGACTTTGGTTAAAATTAAACAATAAATCGGTATCCACATAAGCAATCCAGAGCTTGAACTTGGCAACCTTTTACTTTTGGTATAAAAAAAGGAGCCGTAGCTCCTTTTTTAATATCATCACAACTCTAATTAACGAAGTAATGACTCATTTAATACTGGGCGAATTTCACGAATAATAGCTTGTGTAAGCTTTGGAGCGCCGCAGATGATGTTACCACTTTGGTTATAGTTATTGCCGCCAGCGAAATCAACAACCATACCGCCAGCCTCTTTAACCATTAATTCGCCTGCTGCTGAGTTCCAAGGTTTTAAACCGATTTCAAAGAAACCGTCAACACGACCCGCAGCCACATAAGCCATGTCTAACGCAGAGCACCCCGCGCGACGAATGTCAGCAGTGTGAACAAATAACGCTTTAAATGCTTCAGTGTATGCATCAATGTGGTGCTTATTTTTGAAAGGAAATCCCGTCGCTAAAACAGTACCTGAAAGAACCGTTGTTTTACTAACACGAAGACGTTTACTGTTAAGTTGAGCGCCTTGACCACGAGAAGCCGTGAAAAGCTCACCACGAATTGGGTCATAAATAACAGATTGGTCTAAACGACCTTTAACTTTAAGTGCGATAGAAATCGCATAATGAGGAATGCCTTTGATGAAGTTTGTAGTGCCATCAATAGGATCTACAATCCATTGGTAATCTGCATCCTTGCCAGCGTGCTCGCCTAACTCTTCACCAATAACTGAATGAGTAGGGTAAGACTGTAAAATAGTGTCACGAATTACGGCTTCGGCTTCTTTATCAATATTAGTTACTAAATCGTTAGTGCCTTTTTGTTGCACTTCAACTTTTGATAAATCTTCACTTGCGCGAAGTAAAATTTTACCTGCGTTGCGAGCAGCGCGAACCGCAATGTTTAACATCGGATGCATGGTTTTACCTTTGGGTTGTAAAAGAACGTTATATCTAAGGCGGCGTATTTTAGCGACTTTTGCCGCAAAGTAAACAACAAAGCCAAAATAGTTTAGAGTGTTTTTTGTACTAGACTGAGTTGCAAGGGAAAAATTTTAAAGGAAAAGCTAATAGGCAGAGTTTCAGCGTAGAAGGGTTATGACTTATCTAAGCTGATATGAGCCTATGCTATTTATCGCTTAGGGCTAAGAGCTATGTTATAATCGCGCACAATTTTTTTGTGCATGAATTAAGTGACGCAGTAATGATCTTAGATGACGTTCGTATCGTTTTAGTAAACACCTCGCATTCGGGTAATATTGGCTCAGCAGCACGGGCGATGAAAACCATGGGGCTGTCAAAGCTTTATTTAGTCGATCCTGCTTGTGAAGTTGATGGTCATGCCAGTGCGTTAGCGGCAGGTGCTACTGATGTGCTAGGTAACGCGGTAATTGTTGATACGGTTGCAGATGCGGTTGCTGGTTGTGCACTAACTATTGGCACCAGTGCGCGCTCGCGTACTTTATCTTGGCCGATGGTTGAACCGCGTGAATGTGGTGAAAAGCTGATTAATGAAGCGCAAGCAGGTCCTGTGGCACTTGTATTTGGCCGTGAAAACAGTGGCTTAACAAATGAAGAATTACAGCAATGTAACTATCATGTATGCATTCCTGCTAATCCAGAATACAGCTCACTTAATTTAGCTATGGCGGTGCAAACTCTTTGCTATGAAACGCGAATGGCGTTTTTAAATCATCAAAAAAATGAGCACCCACAAGTGTCAGAGCAAGATGATACGGTTTACCCTAAAGCCAAGCAAACTGAACTGTTTTACGATCACCTAGAGCAAACCCTAACGGATACGGGTTTTATAATTAAGCAGCATCCAGGATTGGTGATGACCAAGCTGCGTCGTATGTTTAATCGCGCTCGCCCAGAAGAAGCTGAGCTAAACATTTTACGCGGTATTCTTACCTCAATAAATAAGTCTACTAAATAAGACAAAGTTATATATAGTTTTGGTGACTAATACTTGACTAAATTACTCAGGTAATTACAATGAACTCAATACTTGACCAAAAAGGTCGGGTATTAAATATTATCAATCAGTAATTTGCTGATTGTTAATATCGACTAATTTACTCTGGTAATTAAAGTTTGCACTCTTTTGTGCAGGGGGCGTTATGAAGTTAACATCAAAAGGCCGATACGCAGTAACCGCCATGTTGGATGTTGCACTACATACTGATGTAGGTGCGGTCCCCCTAGCTGATATATCAGAACGACAAGAAATTTCGTTATCATACCTTGAGCAATTATTTGCTCGGTTACGAAAAAATGGGCTTGTGACTTCAGTACGTGGTCCTGGCGGCGGTTATTTATTAGGCCGCGAAACAAGCGCAATTTCTGTTGGTGATGTAATTAGCGCGGTAGATGAATCAGTTGATGCCACACGTTGTCATGGTGCAAGCAGTGGCTGTCAAAGCGGTATGCGTTGTTTAACCCATACTTTATGGTCTGATTTAAGTGCCCGAATCGAAGAATTTTTAAATGGTATTACCCTCGCTGAGTTGGTGCAAAAGTCGGATGTGAAAGAAGTCGCATCACGCCAAGATAACAGTATCAATAATGCAATTAAGCAACTGGAAAACATTCAAGTAAGCTGTCAACTTTAAGTTGACGTGAAGCGGAGAAAAAAATGAAGTTACCAATTTATTTAGATTACGCAGCAACCACACCCGTTGATGAGCGTGTAGCAAAAGATATGATGCAATGCCTTACTATGGACGGTAATTTTGGTAATCCTGCGTCACGTTCACATCGTTTTGGTTGGCAAGCAGAAGAAGTGGTTGATCAAGCACGTACAGATATTGCTGATCTAATCAATGCAGATCCACGTGAAATTGTTTTCACTTCGGGTGCAACAGAGTCAAATAACCTAGCTATTAAAGGTGCGGCGCAGTTTTATAAAAAGAAAGGTAAGCACGTTATTACCGCTAAAACTGAGCATAAAGCAGTACTTGACACGTGTCGTGAGCTTGAGCGTCAAGGCTTTGAAGTTACCTATATGGACGTTGAAGAAAACGGCCTGCTGGATCTTAAAAAGCTAGCTGCAACAATGCGTGATGACACGGTCTTAGTGAGCATCATGCACGTGAATAATGAGTTAGGTGTTATTCAAGATATCGCTACTATCGGCGAAATGTGTCGTGAACGTAAAATCATGTTCCACGTTGATGCTGCGCAAAGTGCGGGTAAAGTATTAATTGACGTACAACAGCTTAAAGTCGACTTTATGTCATTCTCAGGCCACAAAGTATATGGCCCTAAAGGAGTTGGCGCACTTTATGTACGTCGTAAACCACGCGCTCGTCTTGAAGCACAAATGCACGGTGGTGGCCATGAACGTGGTATGCGCTCCGGCACACTGGCAACTCATCAGCTTGTAGGTATGGGTTCCGCATTTAAGGTCGCTAAACAAGATTTTGAAAAAGACCATGCACACATCAGCGCGCTACGTAAGCGCTTGATAGATGGTATTATGGCTGATATGGACGAAGTTTACTTTAATGGTGAACCAAGCCAATCAGTACCAGGAATTGTTAACATCAGCTTTAACTTCGTTGAAGGTGAATCGTTATTAATGGCTGTTAAAGATATTGCTGTATCATCAGGTTCTGCCTGTACCTCAGCAAGCTTAGAGCCTTCTTATGTACTACGTGCATTAGGCCGTAACGACGAGTTAGCACATAGCTCAATTCGTTTTAGTATTGGCCGCTTTACGACTGAGGAAGAGATTGATTATACCGTCGAACTAATCAAAAACTCGATTGGCCGTTTACGCGAGATGTCTCCTTTGTGGGAAATGCATCAAGAAGGTATTGATTTAGAATCAGTTGAGTGGGCACATCATTAATTGATGGGCACACCCGTTAGCAGGTAGTGAGGATAGAATAATGGCTTATAGTAATAAAGTAATCGATCATGTTGAAAGTCCACGTAACGTGGGTGTTTTAGACAAAAGTGACCCGTCAGTAGCAACCGGTATGGTTGGCGCACCCGCATGTGGTGACGTTATGAAGTTACAAATCAAAGTGTCAGCTGACGGTGTAATTGAAGACGCAAAATTCAAAACCTATGGTTGTGGTAGTGCAATTGCTTCATCATCGCTTGTTACCGAGTGGGTAAAAGGCAAAACATTAGACGAAGCATCAACTATTAAAAATACCGATATCAGTGCTGAACTTGAGTTGCCACCAGTGAAAATTCACTGTTCGATTCTAGCAGAAGATGCGATTCAAGCAGCGATTGCTGACTACAAAAGCAAACAAGCTAAGTAAGAGATAATTTCATGGCAGTGACATTGACAGAGGCGGCAGCAAACCGCGTAGAATCATTTTTAGCAAATCGCGGCAAAGGGCTTGGCCTGCGCGTAGGCATTAAAACTACAGGCTGTTCAGGTCTTGCTTATGTTCTTGAGTTTGTCGACGAACTAGCTGAAGGTGATGAAGTTTTTGAAAGCCAAGGCGTTAAACTTATTGTTGATGCTAAAAGCTTGGTTTATATTGATGGCACTCAGCTTGACTACGCTAAAGAAGGCTTAAATGAAGGGTTTCAGTTTAGCAACCCCAACCTAGCCGATGAGTGTGGTTGCGGTGAAAGCTTCACAGTATAAATACTGACAAAAGCGTATCTTGAAGCCCTGCCTATGTAGGGCTTTATTCTTTAAAGTTTATTTATTTGGGCGAATAAATGCGTTATTTTGAGCTATTTGCGATACCCGTAGATTACAACATTGATTTAGCCACAGTGAACAAGCACTATCTTGAACTACAACGTGCTGTTCATCCTGACCGTCATGCTAACGCGAGCAGTCGTGATAAGTTACTCGCGGTACAAAATACCGCAGAGATAAACGATGCCTTACAAACGCTTAAGCACCCAGTAAAGCGTGCCGAATATATGCTGAGTGAACTGGGTGTTGATATTCGCTCAGAGCAACAAACACTGCAAGACCCGCTATTTTTAATGCAGCAAATGGAATTACGCGAAGAGCTTGAAGAGCTAGAGAACGGCAACGATCCAGATACTGCTATTGCAAATTTTGAAGCACAAATAAAGCAGCTTGATAAACAATATAGTAATGAATTTGCAGCGCAGCTAGCAAGCAATGATGAACAGCAGTGGCAGGCCGCCGCTGATAACGTTCGTAAGTTAAAGTTTGTTTATAAGTTACGCGACGAGCTTGAGCGCATTGAAGATAGTTTATTCGACGATTAATTTACTCGCTGTTTAGAAAATAGCGATAATAGAGTGTAAAGAGCATTATGGCATTATTGCAGATTGCTGAGCCGGGGCAGAGCGCGGCACCACATGAACATAAATTAGCGATAGGTATTGACCTAGGGACTACTAACTCATTGGTTGCGACCGTACAAAGCGGCGAAGCACGCATTTTAAATGATGCAGCGGGCCAAGCGATGTTGCCATCAGTTGTACGTTATCAAGCTGATACTATTAATGTCGGCAACGATGCGGAAAAGGCTGCAACAGAAGACCCTGCTAATACGCTTATTTCAGTAAAGCGCTTTTTAGGTAAAACTCAAACCGAAATTGAACAAAGTTATGGCCAATTACCGTACGACTTCTGTGAGCATAACGGTGCTTTAGCAATTGAAACATCGGCGGGTAAAATTAGTCCGGTTGCGGCTTCAAGTGAAATTTTAAAAGTACTAAAAGCACGCGCTAAACAAAGTTTTGCTGAGCAAGATATTCTAGGTGCGGTGATCACGGTCCCTGCTTATTTTGATGATGCCCAACGACAAAGCACTAAAGATGCCGCTGAGCTTGCTGGTATTAATGTACTACGTTTATTAAACGAACCAACTGCAGCTGCTGTAGCTTATGGCCTAGACTCAGGCCAAGAAGGTATAATTGCAGTTTACGATTTAGGCGGCGGTACCTTTGACATTTCAATATTACGCCTGCATCAAGGTGTGTTTGAGGTTATGGCCACTGGCGGAGATTCAAGTCTAGGTGGCGATGATTTTGACTCGTTACTCGTTGATCACTTTAAACGTGAAACGGGGGTGATGAACCTATCACCTTCAAACTTACGTTTATTTATTAATAAAGCCAAAGCCTGCAAAGAAGCGTTAAGCGAACACAAAACGGTTAATGTGGGTTTAGAGTTTGATGATCAAAGTTACACGGTAGAAGTAACCCGTGACAAGTTTGAAGAGCTTGCCATGACATTGGTGAAAAAAACTCTTCGTTCATGCCGTCGCGTGGTAAAAGATGCCAGCATTGAAAACGAAGAAGTACTACAAGTTGTAATGGTTGGCGGCTCAACCCGTATGCCAATAATACGTACACAAGTGGCTGAATTTTTTAATAAAGAACCACTTACATCAATCGACCCTGATCGTGTGGTTGCACTTGGCGCGGCATTACAAGCTGATGTATTAGTAGGTAATAAGCCTGATTCTGATATGTTGCTGTTAGATGTATTGCCATTGTCTCTAGGCCTTGAAACTATGGGTGGTTTGGTTGAAAAAATCATCCCGCGTAATACGACTATTCCAGTTTCTCGCGCTCAGGAATTTACCACCTTTAAAGATAATCAAACGGCGATGTCGCTACATGTTCTACAAGGTGAGCGCGAGCTGGTTGACGATTGTCGCTCTTTAGCAAAATTTAGCTTAAAAGGTATTCCACCAATGGCAGCCGGCGCTGCGCATATTCTTGTTACCTTTAAAGTGGATGCTGATGGCTTGTTGAGTGTTTCAGCAATGGAAAAATCAACAGGTGTTCAAGCTGATATTCAAGTTAAGCCCTCGTTTGGTTTATCAGACGACCAAGTTGCCGATATGCTTAAAGCATCAATGAGCAATGCTAAAGGCGATATGCAAGCGCGCATGCTTAAAGAACAGCAAGTTGAAGGTTTGCGAGTAATTGAAGCGCTAGAAGCGTCGCTATCAACAGATAGCCACTTACTCGATGAACAAGAGTTAAGTGACTTAAAAGCTGAAATTGCTAAACTCGCCGCAGTTCGCCAGTCAGCGACTGAACCAAGCGAAATAAAAGAAGCCATGGAAGCAGTAGATAACGCCAGTAGCCAATTTGCCGCACGCAGAATGGATGCATCGATTAAAAAAGCACTGCAAGGGCAGTCAGTAGACGAAGTTTAAGAGGTCAATTTTATGCCACAGATTATTTTTCTTCCCCATGCAGAACTATGCCCAGACGGAGCTGCAATAGAAGGGGCAACGGGTGAAACCGTACTTAATGTTGCCTTAGAAAATGGTATTAGTATTCCTCATGCCTGTGAAAAGTCATGTGCATGTACCACGTGTCATTTAGTTATTCGTGAAGGGTTTGACTCATTAGCAGAAAGCGACGAGCTAGAAGACGACATGCTAGATAAAGCATGGGGCTTAGAACCAGAGTCACGCTTAAGCTGCCAAGCAATCATTAAAGATGAAGACTTAGTGGTTGAAATACCAAAGTACAACCTCAATATCGTTAATGAAGAGCATTAATTGTCTCGATAACGTTTTTAATTAACGTACCATAATTAAAAGCCGCTGTAGTTTGCTAAGTCTCTACAGCGGCTTTTTTGTTGATGAATATATAAAGGTCGAGTTACCCGTAGGAAATGGCTTTAGCCATGAATTTTGTTGGCTTTGCGTTTTATTATATAAACTCTTCGCGACAAAATCCGCTTCTATGATTGGCTCTTTTTTAATCGAAAGAAGAGCAAAATTAAAATAAAAATTTTAACTTTGTTCTTTCAACTTGCTGCTACGTATGGAGATTTTATGAGTAAATTATTGTTTAAAGATTCATTTATTAATGGAGATTTTTATACCGTCGACGCTCATTTCGATGTGACCGATCCGGCCACAGAAAAAACCATCATCTCAGTTAGTGATATCGATAAAGCTGGAATTGAACAGGCAATAAAAAGCGCCCAAAGCGCTTTTATTAATTTAAAAAGTACCCATGCCACTGAACGTAGCGAAACTTTGCAGCGCTGGTATGAGCTAGTAATTGAGCACAAGCAAACTCTTGCAGAGTTGATGACCAAAGAGCAAGGCAAACCACTCCAAGAGTCATTAGGTGAGGTCGAATACGGAGCTGGTTTTATAAAATGGTATAGCGAGCAAGCTAAGCGCAGCTTTGGGGATACTATTCCCGCGACTGATAATACACATCGACTTTCAAGTATTAAGCAGCCAGTTGGCGTTGTAGCGGGCATTACCCCATGGAACTTTCCTGTTGCCATGGTCACACGTAAAGTCGCCCCCGCTTATGCCGCAGGCTGTAGTTTTGTGCTAAAACCTTCGGAACATACACCTCTGTGTGCTCTTGCACTTGCTTACCTTGCAGATAAAGCAGGGTTTGTAAAAGGAGCATTTAATGTAGTCACTTCATCAAATGCTAAAATGGTTGGCGAGATTTTAACTGAATCAAACATCGTGCGTAAGTTTACTTTTACTGGTTCTACTGATGTTGGTAAGCAGTTACTTGCACAGTGTAGCTCTACAATTAAGCGTACTTCTATGGAGCTTGGTGGTAATGCACCGTTTATTATTTTTGATAATGCCAATTTAGATGAAGCCGTAACGGGGTTAATGGGCGCTAAATTTAGAAATAGCGGACAAACCTGTGTAGCTGCTAACCGGATTTTTGTACAGCGAAGCGTGCTTGATGAAGTGCTGACTAAACTTACTAATAAAGTTGCAAAGTTAAAGGTAGGCTCAGGCTTTAATGATGATACCGATATCGGCCCACTTATTTACCCTAAAGCCCAAGAAAAAGTGCAAGCATTGCTTAATGATGCAACCAGTAAAGGCGCGAGTATAATAGGTGAAAATAAACAGCTTGGCGGCAGTTATCAATCACCGCTTATTTTAACTGGTGTGACTAGTGAAATGGACATTTATCATCAAGAAGTGTTTGGCCCTGTGGTTAGTATTATAACTTTTGATGACGAAGCAGATGTCCTAACACAAGCGAATAACGTACCTTATGGACTTGCTGCATATTTTTATAGTGAAAACATAAAGCAAACTTACCGTGTTAGTGAAGCACTCGAATACGGCATGATTGGTATTAATGAAGGGTTGATCTCCAACCCTGTAGCGCCTTTTGGTGGTATGAAGCAATCTGGTCTTGGCCGAGAGGGCGGGCATCAAGGGTTAGATGAATATCTCGAAGAGAAATATTTGTGCATAAAGGTATAAGCTAAAGGCTTTATGTCGCTAGTTTACATATAAATTTTAGAACCGTGCTTGATTTAATCAGCACGGTTTTTATTTTTGAGGTGTAGCTTTATTTCCAATTAATGATAGCGCTGTCATTTTATATTTTATATGGTAGGTACGTAGCTATAATAAAAATTAAAGATTCTGCAGCAAAAAAGTGTAGTCTCAGGGTATAAAAATAGGAGAGAGCAATGGATTTTAAAAAGCGAGCATTAACTGGTTTAATCGCGGCACTACCGATGATAGCGCAAGCACAATTTACGCAAAGTGAAGTGAACAACTTTACCAAAGAAACCTCACTTACTTTTGCTGTGGTTGATAACTTTCATAATAAAAGTGCAGGATTTTTAGGTGAAATTACACTTGATAACCAGTCAAATGTTGCTCTTCCTGCGGGTGAAAGTGATTGGCAACTTTATATTCATTCTGTACGTAAAATCAGCACTGAGTATGTAGCTGGACTGAATATAGAGCATGTAAACGGCGACTTGCATCGCATTGTACCAACCAAGGACTTCAAAGGTTTAGCCGCAGGTAAAAGCTTAAAGCTCCCTTTTGATGCACAAGTTTGGGTTGTGGCTTATACCGATTTTATGCCTCGAGCGTTTTTTGTTTCGGGCAATAATAAACCAGCTATTTTTGCGAATACTGATAGCGAAGATATGACCCAGTTTGTAGCGCCATTTAAACGTGAAAACCAATTGCGTCGTTATAACCAACCTGAAGATTTAACCGTTTTAGTTACGCCGCAAGTACGTTTTGAAAAAAATAACAACAAAGTATCAGTAAGTAAAAGCGATGCACTGAAGCGTATTATTCCCAAGCCACAAAAAGCCGATTTCAACCGTGGCACAGCAACGCTTGATGATAGCTGGAAAATTAGTTTCCAAGGTCAGTTAAAAAATGAAGTGGTCGTGTTTATGCAAGATTTGCAGGACGATTATGGTTTAACACTTAAAGCGCAGCCTGATCATATAAAGTTGGGCGATGAAAAAATTATCAGCCTCAAAGTGAATCCAGCACTTAATAAAGGCAAAGCTGAAAGCTACACCTTAGAAATTGATGACGAGCAAATAAACATTGTTGCCAGTGATAACGCAGGGGTATTTTACGCTATGCAAAGCGTGCTTAACCTTATGCCTGCAAACAGCCAAGGCGCTGTTGAACTGCCACAATTAGAGCTTGAAGATACTCCGCGTTATGGCTGGCGTGGTATGCATTATGATAATGGCCGTAACTTCCATGGTAAAGACGTGATGTTCAAACTAGTTGAACAAATGGCGCGGTATAAAATGAACAAATTGCATTGGCACTTTTCAGAAGATGAAGGTTGGCGTTTGGAAATTCCTGGTTTGCCTGAGCTGACAGATGTAGGTGGTTATCGTTGTTTTGATCTTGAAGAGCGTGAATGTTTAATAACTCAGCTTGGAACAGGGCCATTTAAATCAGGCTCAGGTAATGGCTATTTAAAGCGTAGTGAATTTGTAGAGTTATTAAAATACGCTAAAGATCGCCACATTCAAATAATACCTGAAGTAGAAGGTCCTGGTCATGCTCGAGCTTCGGTTAAAGCCATGGAAGCCCGCTACCATAATTTGCTTGAAGCCGCTGAAAAGGCCACTAAAAATAATATTTTAAATACCAAGCAAACTGATAAAAAAATGCAGCAAGTTGATATGAGCGACGCTACTCAGTATTTGTTAAGTGACCCAAAAGATACCTCCAGCTATATTACAGTACAAAATTATACTGATAACTCAATGAACGTGTGCATGGACTCAACCTACGCATTTTTAGAAAAAGTCACTTATGAGTTACAGCAAATGTACCGTGAAGCGGGTGTGCAGCTTAAAAATCTCCACATTGGTGGCGACGAAGTTGGCGCAGGGTCTTGGGTTGGTTCACCTATTTGCCAAGCAATGTTTGCTGATCCGAGTAACGGTGTTGCAGGCGCGGCTGATTTAAAGCCATACTTTACACAGCGCGTAGCAAAGATGCTAGAAAAACGAGGGATATCGCCGGGCATTTGGGAAGACGGTATTATGTATGATAAGACCAACCCATTTAAACGTGACGAATTCCCGAATGAAACCTTTACCGTTAATGCATGGGATAATATTTGGGAATGGGGTGTAGCAGATAGAGCTTATCGCTTGGCGAATGCGGGTTATCAAGTCGTGCTTTCGCATGGTACGCATTTGTATTTTGATCACCCTTATGAAGCAAACCCTGATGAGCGCGGTTACTATTGGGCAACACGTTATACAGATACCCAAAAGGTATTTAATTACATGCCAGATAATGTTTATGGCAATGCGGATTACACACGTACAAGAAAGCCAATTGACAATTTAGAAGCATTGGTTGGGCGTCCTTTACCGCAACTTGAAAAACCAGAAAATATCTTAGGTATGCAAGGACAAGTATGGTCTGAAACTATTCGTACCGAAAAGCAAGTGCTTGAAATGATGTTCCCACGTATTTTATCAGTGGCTGAGCGTGCTTGGCATAAAGCAGATTGGGAAAGTGGCAGTGTAGATACTCAACAGCAAGCTAAAGATTGGGCTGGGTTTTCAGCTGCGGTAGGTTTAAAAGAATTAGATAAGTTGGCTGAAGGGGGCATTAATCTGCATTTGCCTGTACCAGGTGGTGTAATTAAAGCGGGTAAGCTTGAAGTTAATACCCCATTTGCCTATTTACAAACTGAGTACAGCTTAGATGACGGTACTACGTGGCAGGCGTATACAGCTCCGATCAGTGTTTCAGGTTCGCAAAAAGTAGCACTGCGTAGCCGTATAAGTAAGCAGCAAGTAAGTAGAATTACGTATATAAATTAATGTTTTAATAAGTATTAGTGATTTGAAAGGGCTATTTGGCCCTTTTTTGTTATATTGCAAAGTAAAAATCGACTAGTAATATAGCGATAATTCACGTAGAGTTTTATGGCAGCGCTGTCATTTTTGTTGCGCTGATGTTATAAATATCCCGCATAAGTGTAAGGTAATGGCTTACGCTAGCAGCTAAAAGAAATTTAATTAGCATTAAATAAAAATAATATTATTAATCTTAATTGCCTTGTGGCGGCTTAAAATATCGTCAACCAAGTAATTAGACCAGCAACAAGAAGATGTTTATGAAAGCCTCTGTGTCAAAAGAAAATAACCAAAGTAATTTTATCCCAATGGCGATTGTTGCCATGTTGTTTTTTATTCTAGGTTTTGCGACCTGGTTAAACGGTTCATTAATGCCGTATTTAAAACAAGTTTTACAACTTAGCCCATTTCAAGCCTCATTAATTCTATTTTCATTCTATATTGCGGTAACATTTACCGCAGTTCCATCAGCAATGATTATACGTAAAGTCGGCTACAAAAAAGGAATGGCACTAGGTATGGGCACCATGATGGTTGCAGGCTTATTATTTATCCCTGCGGCTAAAACCCAAGTGTTTGCACTGTTTTTATTGGCGCAGCTTGTTATGGGCGCGGGGCAGACCTTATTACAAACAGCGGTAAACCCGTATGTGGTTCGACTTGGACCTGAAGAGTCTGCAGCGGCGCGCGTAAGTATTATGGGTATCTTGAATAAAGGAGCTGGCGTTATAGCGCCAATTGTATTTACAGCACTTATTTTAAGTGATTTCACCGGCTCTGTAGGTAAAGAGCTTAGCCAGTCGGAAATAGATGTCATGGCAAATAGCTTAATTTACCCTTACCTTGGAATGGCACTCTTTATGGGGGCACTTGGCTTCGCCGTTACTAAAATGCCTTTGCCAGAACTTGTAGACGACGACGCTGCAGAAGGTAAAGGGCATTTTAAAGCCGCTCTTGCGCATCCTAGTTTGGCATTAGGTGTAATGGCACTATTTGTTTATGTGGCAGTAGAAGTAATAGCTGGTGATACTATCGGCACATTTGCACTATCACTAGGCGTTGAAAAGTACAGTGTGATGACCTCATATACAATGAGTTGTATGGTGCTAGGTTATATTTTAGGCATTGCACTGATTCCGCGAGTTATATCGCAACAAGCCGCATTAACAATATCAGCTATTTTAGGTTGTGTGTTAACGCTGGCTATCGTATTTGGTGACAATAGCTCAGTAACTATTGCCAATACCCTAGGTTTAGAAGTATTGTTACCCGATACACTGCTGATGATCGCTGTATTAGGTTTTGCAAATGCGATTGTATGGCCTGCAGTTTGGGCATTAGCCCTATCTGGTTTAGGTAAACTTACCAGTGTTGGTTCAGGGTTATTGGTAATGGGTATTGCCGGCGGCGCATTTGGTCCATTATTTTGGGGCCTAGCAAGTGGTGGTGTTGACTCAGCCGAAGCACAGCAAGCGGCTTATATAGTTATGTTACCTTGTTATTTATTTATTCTTTTCTATGCTGTTAAAGGTCATAAAATGAAAAGCTGGAAATAAACAGCATTACTAGCTGAAAAGACAAAGTTGTAAGTTAGAAAATTCAGAAGATAAAAGTGATAGGTTAAAATGAATTTAAGCTTTTAAAAGAATTTCTATAATGTAGAAATAATCCCGTGTGTAATGCCACCGAAAGGTGGCATTTTTTTGCCTTTTATTTGGTTCATAACACACTCGTAGAAAATAGCTTTAGCCATCAATTGTATTGTATCTTTGCGATTTCATTGCACAAAACTTCGCAGCTGAAGCTGCTCCGACAGGAGTTATAGATCTGTGTATTATTACAAATGTAAAATTGCCACATAAATGATTTGTGCGATTTATATAATAAATTTTTGTAATATAAGGTTTTGATAAAAACAAGAAAGGAAAATGGGGCGATTGACGGGGTTCGAACCCGCGACAACCGGAATCACAATCCGGGGCTCTACCAACTGAGCTACAACCGCCACAACACACCTCGATTGGTGTGGCGCGGATAATACATAAAAATATAAATGTTGTGAAGGGCTAAAGGATAAAAAAATGAAATAATCTAAAAAAAGTCACAAATACACCCAAAACACCTCAATATATGGTTTCAGTTAGCATTAAAAGTGATTTAGGCAAGATATTGATTGCAAGTAATAATGATTCAATTGTTAAAACCAACAACGCAGTATAAATCGCCTTTAAACCAACCTTTTAGACTTTTCATAAAAGGTTACTTTCACCGTTGTTACTTACTAAAAGGGACTCCCCTTGTGGTTAAATAAGCCTTGATATTAAGCTTCTGTGTAGCGCTGAGTTCTGCATTAAACTTAGAGTTACTAAACAGTAAATGTTAATGGGTTTTTCTAATTGTATATTTTTTAATAAAGTGATAAAAAAAAAGTATAAAATCATATATAATTTCTACAGCAAATCGCTTAATACTGAATCTCAGGAGTTACAATGGATATGATACTTAACTGGATCAATGAAAATTCGAGTTTGATTATGCATTACGGCATTCAAGCTGTAGTTGCACTCATTATCTTTTTACTAGGTGGCCGGGTTGCCAAATTTTGTGCAAGCTTAACTGAAAGAGCCTTCGCTAAAAAGAAAGTTGATAAAGCTGTTGGTTCATTTGTTTCAAGTATTGTTTATGTGATTGTGTTCATAGCAACCATTTTAATGGCGTTATCGCAAATCGGCATTGAAACAACGTCATTTATCGCTATTCTAGGTGCTGCTGGTTTAGCTGTTGGTTTAGCATTACAAGGTTCGCTTTCAAATTTTGCATCTGGCGTACTTATTATCGTACTACGCCCGTTTAAATCAGGTGACTGGGTTGAAGCTGGTGGTAAGTCAGGAACTGTAATGAAAATCGACATTTTCTCTACCGAGTTTCGTACTCCTGATAATAAAGTAATTATCATGCCTAATTCGTCAATTATGTCAGGCGCGATTGTAAATTATTCACGTGAAGCAACCCGCCGTATTGATTTAGTGATTGGTGTTGGCTACGATACCGATCTTCGTAAAGCAAAAGAAGTATTAAAGTCGGTGCTTGATACAGAAGAACGTATTTTAAAAGAGCCAGCCTATAACATTGCTGTTTCTGAACTTGCGGATTCAAGCGTTAACTTTATTGTTCGTCCATGGGTGAATGCTGCTGATTACTGGCCTACTTACTGGGATTTATTAGAGCGTATTAAAATAGCGTTAGACGACGCCGATATCAATATCCCATTTCCACAAATGGACGTTCATTTTCACAAGCAAGATTAATTATATTAAGTATTTAAGGTTTTATTAATGAAATTAAAGTTTTTATCAATGCTAGTTGCAGCTTCAGCTGCAAGCAATGTCGCTGCAGAAGAAGTGCAAACTTGGCAAGTTACCAGTGAGCTAGGTGCTATTATCACTAGCGGTAATACTGAAACAACTACTTTAAAAGGTGGTATTAAGGTTTTACAAAATCTAGAACACTGGAATAACGAATATAAAATAGATGGTATTTATAAAGAAGACGAAATCGAAAACGATGCCGGCGTTAAAGAAGAGCAGCGCACTAACGAAAAGTATTCAATTTCTGCCCAGGGTAACTATAAATTAAGTAACGATTACTCGCATTTATTCATATATGGTTCACACGTTTCAGATTACTTTGGTGCTTATCGTAACGAATCTGTTATTTCTGCGGGTTATGGTCAACGTTTAATTAACCGCTCAGATATGTGGTTAAATGCTGAAGTTGGTCCGGGTTATAAATATTTTCAATACCCAGATAACAGTACTGAAGTTGATGAAAATGGTAATTCACTAGCGGGTGAGTCTGAAGGCGAAATTATTGCCTTAGGTAAGCTTGATTACAACTGGCAGATTTCAGATAACGCAAAGTTTCTTCAGTTAGTTGCAGTTGAATATGGTGATACTAATACCAAAGTGCGTTCTGAAACGGCGCTTCTAGCTAAAATCAGCGGTTCACTTCAAATGAAAGTGGCTTACAACATCATTAACAATTCTGATGTAGCCGATGACAAAGAAAGTACAGATACAGAAACTTCATTAACATTGGTTTACAGTTTTTAAGTCAAAAACAGTTACAATGGCATATTAGTGAAAAAAGGGGCAATAGTCCCTTTTTTATTTGTCTTAAAATAATGTAGAATTGCCAATCATTTTTTTGGCCGTAGACTTAGGGAATTACCTACCTGTGAAGCTTTTTAATCTGTTCTTAACTGCTGTTGTTTTATTTACAAGTACTTTTTCGCTCGCATTTACGCCAAGCACTGCACAGATTGAGCAGTTCCAAAAATTACCTAAAGCGCAGCAAGAAGCGCTTGCTAAGCAATACGGAGTAGACCTTTCTACGATTTCCGGTGGCAATGCAAACACTAACTCCCAAGAAAAAGAAACACCGACTATTAACTTTCGCGAAAAAGAAGAAGAGCCCTTAACTGATGAAGAGCGCTTTAAGCCAAAAGAAGGTGAAGTAGAACCATTTGGCTATGAGCTTTTTGCCGGTGAGCCAACTACATTTATGCCAAGTGAGACTGCGGCAGTACCTGAAACCTATTTAATAGGCCGAGGCGATCAACTCAATATTAACTTTTACGGTAAAGAAAGTGAAAACTATGAAGTCATAGTGGATCGTGAAGGGCGTTTAAGTATTCCAAATTTAAGTCCAGTACAAGTTGCAGGGTTAACTTTTGGCGAAGTAAAAGAATTAGTAAAGAAAAAAGTTGAACAAGAAATTATAGGTGTACAGGCATTTGTATCACTTGGACAATTACGCAGTATGCGAATTTTGGTACTAGGTGAAGCGTATAAGCCAGGAAGTTATAGTGTGTCATCTTTAACTACTGTGTCACATGCACTGTTTATCAGTGGTGGTGTCTCGGATATAGCCTCACTTCGTAATATTCAAGTAAAGCGAGCTGGTAAAGTGGTCAATAATTTTGACCTATATGACTTACTTATAAATGGCGATAGCCAAAACGATATTATTTTAAAGCCAGGAGATGTGGTATTTATACCGCCAGTAGGTGCACAAGTCGCAGTTGAAGGCTTGGTTAAACGCCCAGCTATTTTTGAGCTCAAACAAGGTGAATCAGCTGAAAGTATTTTAAAAATGGCTGGAGGACTAAAGCCACAAGCTTACGCTCAAAAAGCCATTGTAGAACGGTTTAATAACCACAATAGAAAAGAAATTCTCTCAGTAGATTTTTCCCAAAAGCAAATTAATTATACCCCACAAGATGGCGACCGAATTCGTTTTAATCCTGTCAGCTTACAGTACGAAAATTCAATTAGTGTTATTGGCGCTGCAGCACGCCCAGGGCATTATCAATGGCATGAAGGTAAGCGTATTTCAGATGTATTTACATCAGTGCGTGGCGACTTATTACCACAAGCAGATTTAACTTATGGTTTGTTAGTGCGCGAGATTAATATCTCAGGTGATATTGAAGTACACCAATTTGATATTGCACAAGCAGTTGTTAAAGCCCCAGCACATGACCTGACATTACAAGCGAATGACAAGTTGTATGTGTTTAGCCGCTTTGAAGAAAAAGAAGCAGAGGAGCTCGCTCTTGATAACTTAGCACTTAGCGAAGAGCAGAAGAAACAACAGCTAAAAGCCAAACAATGGCATCAATATCAGCAAAAAGAATTTGAAAAATATATTGGCGTACAAGAACAAGAAGCTCAATCAAAAGAAAAACCAGCAGAAGCGAACTTGACCCTTGCTCAATTAGCAAAGCAGCGTAAAGCTAAAGAAAGCAAAGGACTCGAAATTGAAGATTATGCAGTGTTCAGTCGTTATAATTTATTAAAACCAATAAAAGCAAAATTAAAACAACAAGCCTCAGTAGAAACTGCAATGCAACTTATTGAAATTAATGGTCATGTTGCTTTTCCTGGGGTGTACCCACTAACGGTTGGTGCTGAAGTGAATGAGCTCATAACGGCCGCAGGTGGTTTATTAGAGTCGGCTTATACTAAGCAAGCAGAAATAACACGTATAGTTGCAGGTGATGCTTCGCAAGTTGAACATATCAAATTCAACTTACATAACGCTATGTTGGGGGAAAAGGGCGATAATCGCCTATTACGCAGTAAAGATAGCTTAAATATTTTCTCTATTCCTAACTGGCAAGAAAATGTAAAGGTAGAGCTGAAAGGTGAAGTGAAGTTCCCTGGGACATATACAATTCGTCGTGGCGAAACATTAACTAATTTATTAGAACGTGCCGGTGGTTTCTCAAAGTTTGCTGAACAAAGAGCCGCAATCTTTACTCGTGAAGCTATTCGCGAGCAAGAACAAAAGCAATTAGCCAAATTATCAGAAGACCTACGCCGAGACATTGCACAAAAAAGCTTTGAAAATTCGGTGGGTGGAAATTCACTTTCTTATGACGAAATGAGCAAGTTACTTGGCGATTTAGCTAGTGTTGAAGCTGTAGGGCGTTTGGTTATTGATTTACCGCTTATCGTAGAAGATAAGCAAAAGCTTGTATTACAAGATGGGGATACCTTATATGTACCCAGTAAACGAGATTCAGTCAGTGTGATAGGTGAAGTTAACTATGCAACGTCGCATTTATATAAACCTGGAGTGTCGTTTGAAGACTACATTGACCTAAGTGGTGGCTTAAAAGTACGTGCAGATGAGGATCGTATTTATATAATTAAAGCAAATGGTTCTGTGGTTATTCCAGACTCAGGTAATTGGTTTGCAGTTAATGATTCACAAACACTCGAAGCTGGTGACACGATTGTAGTACCGTTAAATTCAGGTTATATGGATAACCTAACGCTTTGGAGTACTGGAACACAGATTGTATATCAATTGGGTGTAGCGCTTGCTGCGATTAGTAGTATTTAATAACTGATTTTAATAGCCAGTTCTAACTGAGTATATTCTTTGTTTAATCTGGCTAAGTAATTCACTTGAAATGAGATAAGAATGAGTAAATACGGAAAAGCTGATAATCAGGATTTGCTTGATGATGAGGTAAGTCTATACGAATTGTTTTCTGTGTTAATGGAAGCGAAGTGGTTTATTATTGGTTTTACGATGTGTATGGCTGTTTTTTCAGTAGTGTACGCAATTTATCAGCCAAATATATATCAGTCAGAAGCTTTACTAACTCCAGCTGAACAGCAGCAGTCAGGTGGGCTTGGAGCTATTGCTGGCCAATTCGGTGGTTTGGCTAGTTTAGCTGGGGTTGATTTTGGAAGCTCAGCGGCAAGTAATAAAACGGATCTTGCTATAGCTATACTTAAGTCTAGGAGATTTACAGCTGAATTTATACAGAACCATAATATATTACCAGACTTAATGGCTGCAAAATCTTGGGATCCTATAAAAAATAGTATCGTATACGATGAAAGTATCTATGATCAAAGTAAGGATGAGTGGGTACGAGAAGTAAAGCCACCTTTTAAACCAAAACCATCGATGCAAGAAGCGTATAAAGAGTTTAGTGAAATAATAAGTGCTAGCAAAGACCCTGAAGCAGGTATGATTATTATATCTGTAGACCATATTTCACCTACAGTTGCACAACAGTGGGTTAACTGGTTGATAAACGATATTAATCTAACTATGAAAAATCGTGATGTTATAGAGGCAACCAAAAGCATAGAGTTTCTCACTGCTCAAATAGAGAAAACAAATGTGGCTGATATTCGAGCTGTTTTATATAACTTAATAGAGGAACAAGCTAAGACAGTAATGTTTGCAAACGTAAGAGATGAATATGTATTCAAAACAATAGATCCAGCTTTAGTACCTGAAGTAAAATTAAAACCAAAACGAGCTTTGATTGTGGTTATAAGTACATTTTTCGCTGGTGTCATAAGTGTTTTCTTTGTTTTAATTAGATTTTATTTATCTGGCAAGCGTTATTAAGTTTGCTTTTATATAAAAGTTATAAGTTCATATTCTAGGAGTTGTTGTGAAAATACTTGTTACAGGTGGTGCAGGTTTTATAGGCTCGGCTGTTATTCGCCATATAATCGAAAATACAACAGATTCAGTTATTAACCTAGATAAACTTACCTACGCGGGCAACTTAGAATCTTTAAGGTCAGTAGGTGGTAATGAACGGTATGAATTTGAGCAGGTTGATATTTGCAACCGTGAAGCGCTTGATCGTGTGTTTAATGAGTATAAACCTGATGCAGTAATGCATTTAGCAGCAGAAAGCCATGTGGATCGCTCTATAACTGGTCCTGCAGAATTTATTCAAACTAATATTGTAGGCACTTATAACTTATTAGAAGCGGCTCGTGAATATTGGAATACATTAAAAGATGATGCAAAGAACGCTTTCAGATTTCATCATATTTCAACAGATGAAGTATATGGTGATTTACCGCATCCTGATGAGCAAAAAGGTGAATTGCCCCTGTTTACTGAGCAAACGTCTTATGCACCAAGTAGCCCATATTCAGCAAGCAAAGCCTCTAGTGATCATTTAGTGCGAGCTTGGTTACGTACGTATGGATTTCCTACTGTTGTTACCAATTGCTCAAATAATTATGGCCCGTATCACTTCCCTGAAAAGTTAATTCCCTTAGTTATTTTGAATGCACTTGAAGGTAAAAGTTTGCCAATATATGGCAAAGGTGACCAAATTCGAGATTGGCTTTATGTAGAAGACCACGCACGTGCTTTATATAAAGTAGTCAGCAAAGGTAAAGTTGGTGAAACCTATAATATCGGCGGTCACAACGAAAAACAAAATATTGAAGTGGTACAAACCATTTGTAGTATTTTAGATATCTTAGTACCAAAAGAAACAAAGTACGCTGAGCAAATTATCTATGTAACCGACCGACCCGGACACGACAGACGCTATGCGATTGACTCGTCAAAGATGCAAAAAGAGTTAGGGTGGACACCAGCGGAAACATTTGAAACAGGTTTACGTAAAACCGTTCAATGGTACCTTAAAAATCAACAATGGTGCACCAATGTACAAGACGGTTCATACCAACGAGAACGTCTTGGCGAAATAGCAACACAAGCTTAAGGAGAGCGAAGTGAAAGGAATTATTCTCGCAGGTGGCTCTGGCACTCGTCTTTACCCGATCACTCAAGGTGTATCTAAACAGTTACTGCCTATTTATGATAAGCCAATGATTTTTTATCCCATATCTGTACTCATGTTAGCGGGTATTCAGGATATTTTAATTATATCTACCTCAGAAGATATAAGTGGTTATCAGCGATTATTATCTGACGGTTCGCAGTTTGGTATTAACATTACCTATGCGATTCAACCGAGCCCTGATGGCTTAGCGCAGGCGTTTATTATCGGTGAAGAGTTTATAGGTCAGGACGATGTTTGTTTAGTTTTAGGTGATAATATTTTTTATGGCCAAGGTTTTACCTCTAAATTACAGCATGCCGTTGATAATGCTAAAAGTGGCCAAGGTGCGACGGTATTTGGTTACCAAGTAAAAGACCCTGAACGTTTTGGTGTAGTTGAGTTTGACCAAAATAAAAAAGCAATTTCTATCGAAGAAAAACCAACTAAACCTAAATCGCACTTTGCAGTAACAGGCTTATATTTTTACGATAATTCTGTAGTCGAGTTGGCAAAAAAGGTAAAGCCCTCAGACAGAGGTGAGCTAGAAATTACCTGCCTTAATGAAATGTACTTACAGCAAAATAAACTTAATGTAGAAATGTTAGGTCGAGGTTTTACATGGCTTGATACAGGGACACATGAAAGCTTACTTGAAGCCGCACAATTTGTAGAAACAATTGAAAGATGCCAAGGTTATAAAATAGCGTGTTTAGAAGAAGTTGCTTATAACAACGGTTGGTTGGCGGCTGAAAGCATTGATGAAAAAGCCAAGCAAATGTCTAAAAATGGATACGGAAAATACTTAGCTGGGTTGTTAACTAAATAAATGAAGTCGACAACCAGTGCGTTAAAATGGAGTGCTATAGAGCGCTTAGCAACTCAGTTCATTCAATTAATTGTAATGCTTTTTTTAGCGCGACTGCTGGGGCCAAATGCATTTGGCTTAGTGGGTATGTTGGCTGTATTTATTGCCATTGCGCAAACATTTGTTGATAGCGGGTTTTCTTCTGCACTTATTCGCCATACAGAAAGAACAGAGGCAGACTTCTCGACGGCATTTTATTTCAACATTATAGTTAGTTTATGTTGTTATTTGATTTTGTTTATTTCTGCACCATTTATAGCCGGTTTTTTTGCACAGCCCATTCTTAGTGAATTATTGCGAGTTCTCGGTATTGTTGTAATTATTAATAGTTTCGCCATAGTACAACGAGCAAAACTAACAATCGCAATGAACTTTAAAACGCAGGCTAAAGCATCATTAATTGGCGTAGTACTAAGCAGTGGTGTGGGTATTACCTTAGCTAAGTTCGGCTTTGGGGTTTGGGCTTTAGTGGGTCAAACACTGTCTCAAGCAGTAATCAACGTATTATTACTTAATATATTTTCCCCTTGGTGGCCAAAAACAGAATTTAGCAAAAAATCCTTTGATTATTTATTTGGTTTTGGCTCCAAATTATTGGTGGCGGGGCTTCTTGACACAATTTATAAAAACATTTATCAAGTTGTGATAGGTAAGCAATTTAGTGCATCACAAGTAGGATTTTTTACCCAGGCGAACCAATTAGCTAGTGTGCCAGCAATGACATTAACGACGGTTATACAACGTGTTACTTACCCCATGTTGAGTAATATCCAAAACAATGTTAATAAGTTTGAAAATACTTATGTATTAACATTAAGGATGGCAGCATTAATTGTATTCCCACTAATCGTAGGTTTAGCTATTTCAGCGACGCCTCTTATTGATGCTGTACTTGGTGAGCAATGGCTGCCTGCAGCAGAATTACTTGTCATTTTGTGTTTTTCTTTCATGTTATATCCAATACATGCAATAAACTTAAATCTACTTAACGTAAAAGGCCGTTCAGATATATTTTTAAAGCTAGAGATTATTAAAAAAAGTTTAATAACGTTAATGCTGTTCATTACCGTGCCTATGGGCGTTAAAGCCATGTGTATTGGCATGGTCATTAATTCTTATATCGCCTTTTTTATTAACTCATATTACACAGGTCAATTTAGCCGCTTAAAAACAGGCCAACAGTTAGTGGCATTAATGCCCATTTATATAAGTGTGATGGTTTGTGCGAGTACAACATATTTAGCGGCAAACTACATAGTAACTAAATTTACATTAAGTCCTTATATACATTTATCAATAAATTTGGTCATGATGCCTATTCTTTATATTATTATTGTTCGCGCAACGCAAAGGGATTTATATTCTCAAATTATGGCTATTATATTTAAAAGAAAGGTGAGTTAAATATGGATAAAATTACTGTAACTTCACCATTGTTACCCCCGCTAGAGGAGCTAACCCCCTACCTTGAAGATATTTGGCAGCGTAAGTGGTTAACGAATAGTGGTCATTATCATCAGCAATTAGAGCAAGTCTTGTGTGAATACCTTGATGTTCCTTATATTAGTTTGTTTTCTAACGGAACGTTAGCACTTATTACCGTATTGCAAGCACTTGAGCTGAAAGGTGAGGTTATAACCACGCCTTATACTTTTGTTGCAACAGCCCATGCCATTAAATGGAATAACTTAACCCCCGTTTTTGTTGATGTTGATCCTGAAACGTTTAACTTAGATCCTAAAAAAGTTGAAGCTGCAATTACCGATAAAACCTGTGCAATTTTGCCTGTGCATGTATATGGTACACCGTGTGATAATGACGCTATACAACAAATAGCCAATAAGCATAATTTACACGTTGTGTACGACGCCGCTCATGCATTTGCAGTAAAAGAGAATAACCAATCTATTTTAAATTATGGTGATTATTCTATTTTAAGCTTTCACGCAACTAAAGCCTATTCAACTATTGAAGGCGGCGCGGTAGTTTGTAAAACGTTAGAAGAAAAAAATAAGCTCGATCAATTAAAAAACTTTGGTTTTGAATCTGAAACACAAATTAGCATGTGTGGTATGAATGCAAAACTAAATGAAGTCCAAGCCGCTTTTGGTCTTGTCGCGTTAACAAAAATTGACGATGCTATTGCTAAAAGAAAAACGATAGCCTCTAAATATAATGAGACACTGAACGAAGTAAACGGTATTTCACCGCTTATATGTAAAAATAACATTGAGCAAAATTATTCATATTATCCAATAGTTATTGATGAAGCCGTTTACGGTATGAGCCGCGATGAACTATTAGAAAAACTTCAGCAGAATAATATTCTCGCAAGACGTTATTTTTATCCTTTAGTGACGGATTTTGAAATATATAAGCCATACAAAGTTGATGCACCTATTGCTCAATCGATATCTGATAATGTTCTTTGTTTACCGATCCATAACGATATCTGTAGCAAAGATTTAAAGAAAGTTATTGAGGTTGTCTGTGGTTAGTTTGTTAAAAAATACTGATTATAACTATTTATTAAACCTCTTAATTGCAGTTGATAGCGATTTTTACCCGTCTTTAAGTTCTAGAGTGAACTTGGAGCAATATACCTCAAAACTACTTGAAAAAGGGCGTGTTTTCGGTGTTTATAAAGAAAACAAATTAATTGGTGCTGTTGCTATCTATATGAATGATGTAGATAACAAAGTTAGCTATTGCCCATTTATTGCAGTCTTACCTGATTTTAGAGCACAAGGTATTAGTTTGTTATTAATTGAATCAGCTATTGCAGAATTAAAACGTCAAGAATTCAAAAAGCTATCTTTAACAGTCAGAGCAGATAGCCCAGCAAGTAAATTATATAAAAAAGTGGGCTTTGTAATTATTAAAAATTTTAATTATGACAAAACTGATATTCAAGGTTATGAAATGGAGTTAACAATATAATGTCTTTGTTAATAACTCCGTTGATAAAAGTTAAGTACTTAGGTTTAAATTTATTCATAAAACGTGATGATCTATATCCTATTTCTGGTGGTGGAAATAAAGGTCGAAAATTAGCGTATATTTTACAAAAGTGTTTAAACGATAACTGTAATGCTGTAGTCACCTGTGGTGGTGAGCAATCAAACCATGTAAGAGCGACTGCTATTCGCTGCAAAGAGTTAGGCCTTGCCTGTACTATTGTTATTCATGCGCCTAAGCCAAAGGTTATTGAAGGTAACTTAAAGCTCCTACACATATTAGGTGTTAAAATAGTTTTTTGTAGTATGTCAGATGTATCGAATGTAATGGATGCTGAAATGGCTATGCATCGCCAGCAAGGTCTGACCCCTTTTTATATATGGGGAGGGGGTCATTGTATCGAAGGAACTAACGCTTACGTTGATGCTGCTTTTGAGGCGCAAAACCAATCAACAGTACCGTTTGACTATGTTTTTCATGCAAGTGGTACTGGTGCAACGCAAGCAGGTTTGCATGTAGGTTTTAAGCAAATAAATTCAGCTACTCAGGTTGTCGGTATTAGTGTCGCGAGAGAAAACCCAAGGGGTACTGAAGCAATTACAGGCTCTGTTTTAGACTATGTTAAACACCACGGTTTAAACGAAAGTTTACGTGATGATGTTATCTTTGATGATAATTTCACGTGTGGTGGTTACGAAAAAAATAATATAGAGCAGTTAAATACTATAAAGAAAGTAGCAGAGCAAACAGGGATAATCCTTGACCCAACATATACAGGAAAAGCCTGGTATGGAATGGAGCAATATATTAACTCAGGGAAAGTAAAAACTGGTAGCAATGTTTTGTTTTGGCATACTGGTGGTTTATTAAACTTAATGGCATCAAAATTTATATGAATATATTATTAACATCCGTTGGCAGACGCACTTATTTAGTTGAGTACTTTAAGACCGCGCTGGAAGAATTAAATGGAAAAGTTCATGCGGCAAATAGTGTTGAAACTTACGCTTTGAGTCAAGCCGATGCTTTTACGTTAACGCCGCAAATTTATTCTGACACCTACATATCATTTTTACTTGATTACTGTAAAAAAAATGATATCTCGGTGATTATCTCGCTTTTTGATATAGATTTACCCATATTAGCAAACCATAAAAAAGTGTTTAAAGAGCAGGGGATCGACGTTATTGTATCAGAGCCTGAAGTTATTGATATTTGTAATGACAAATGGAAAACCTATCAGTTTTTAACAAAACATAACATTAAGACCCCGAAAACGTATATCGCGCTTACCGAAGCGAGTGACGCATTAAGCTTAGGTGACTTACAGTATCCTGTAATAATTAAGCCGCGTTGGGGGATGGGCTCTATAGGTATTTATAAAGCGGAGGATCAAGAAGAGTTACGTGTGCTTTATAAAAAAGTACAAAATGAAATTGAATCATCCTATTTAAAATTTGAATCAAATACAGATATCAATAATGCCATTTTAATACAGCAATGCATACAAAGTGATGAATACGGTATTGAAGTAATAAATGACTTACAAAAAAACTATGTTACAACATTTTGTAAGCATAAATTAGCGATGCGCTCAGGTGAAACAGACCAAGCCATGACGATTGAAAATACTAAGCTGTCAAAGATAGGACAAAACCTATCATTAGCACTTGGTCATATTGGCGTGCTTGATTCTGATTGCTTAGTTGAAAATGATGAGTTTTACGTGCTGGAGTTGAATGCCCGTTTTGGTGGGCAATACCCGTTTTCACACTTGGCGGGTGCAAATATACCACAGCAAATTATAGATTGGTGCGCTGATAAAGGTACTGTTTTAAATAATGTGACAATAACACCGAATGTCGTAATGGCTAAAAATATTCAACCGGTAATCCTTTAATCGAATGATGCGTTTGTTAAGAGTCAATTCATATTGCAAAGTATTATTAGGAGAGAGTTAAGTGCCAGACAAGTTATTTAATATTGATGCTTTTAGAACTGAACCACTACCAACCGAAGCCGAAGTAATGGCCAACTGGCAAGGTGATATTGAAAAGCCTATGGTCAGTATACTGTGCAATACTTACAATCAAAAAATATATATTGAAGATGCTTTCAGAGGTTTTTTGATTCAACAAACAGGCTTCGTTTTTGAGGTGATTATCCACGATGATGCTTCAACAGATGGCACGAGTGATATTGTTAGAGAGTATGCAAAACGTTATCCTAAAATTTTTAAACCTGTCATTCAAACTGAAAACCAATATTCACAAAAGAAAAAAATAATAAGTATCTCTGCTTCTTACGCAAAAGGTGAATATATAGCTATATGTGAAGGTGATGATTTTTGGATTGACGAATTTAAGTTAAATAAACAGGTTAATGCTTTACTTGAACTCCCTAACCTAAAGTTATGCTTTACTGCAGCACTCAGTCTTGATCAAAATAACTGTACTAAGGTTATTGCAAGCTATAACAATGATAAATTAATAATTCCGTCTTCTGAAGTTATTCAAGGGGGGGGAGACTTTATCCCTACAGCATCGATAGTCATGCATAGTAGTGTAATGAAAAGCCTCCCTACTTGGTTTGCTAGCGCCCCTGTTGGAGATATTTTTATTCAAATAAATGGTGCGAAAGACGGTGGTGCTTTATATCTTCCTGATCATACAACAGTCTATAGAGTCGAAGCTCTTGGTTCATGGAGTGCCTCACAAAAGTTAGTTAGCGAGGATAAAATTAAAAATAATGTAGAGCTATTAGTTAAATGTTATAGCTTACTTGCTCAAGGCAGTACATATAAAAGTGATTTTGAACAAGCAATACTTAATGTTTATATTTCAAATGCATTAAAAGCCATATCACAAAAAAGGTACGGGCTTGCAAAATACTTTATAGATATGTCAAAAACGATTCCAATTAATAGTAAAAGAAAACTTACCCTCATTTGCTTTAAGTATTTTTTACCGCTGTTCAGATTTTTAAAGAACGCTTTAAAAAGTAAAGTATGAGCACTTAATATAGGTCATATAAATGCTCATAAAAACTAAACATATATTCTTTTTTTTATTAATCTTTTTATCCCTTTATACTGTCCGGATCGCTGGGCCTATATCTGTTGCTGATTTAGGTTCTATTTTTTTTGTTTTAATCTCATTATTAAAATATAGAAAGGTAGTATTGAGCGATTATAATATGATCTTTGTTATCTGGGTACTTGTTTCGTTTATATCGTCACTGAGCTTAATGTATGAAGGTTATTTCACGGTTACAGGGTTTTTCGGTACTGCAATAAGGATCCTTGTTTCACTTTCCCTTATGCTTTGCTTACCTCTTTGGCTCAGAACCGAAAAAAATAAGTTTGCAGTAGCAAATAGCTTGTCGTCTGTAGTTATTTTTCATAGTTTCGTGCAGCTATTATTTGTTGCGCTATTTTATTTAAACAAAGCACCTTTTCTTAATTTAGTTCCACATGGTGATCAATCTAATAGACAGCATTGGCTTAATATATACGACTATACATTTTACACCCGGTTTGGAGGTGTATTTGAAGAGCCGTCTTGGTATTCGTGGTTCATGGTTGCTTGTCTAGGTTTAATTATCGCGTACGAAATACATAATAAGGTAACGTTAATCACAAAAAAGAAATGGTTAGTTATTTTATTAGCTTTATTTTTTACTTACTCGATAGCTGGTATTGCATCTGTTTGTATTTTGCTTGCTTACAAAGTATTGAGTGGGAATGGAAAAGCGAAACTCCAAGGAGTGGTTTTGGCATCAATCAGCATTCCTACTATAGTGCTTTTAAACCCTGATTCTGCTTTATTAAATCGTATAATTGGAATACTTAGTGGTAATGATGGTTCATCAAACACACGAATTTTTGATGCATTTAGTAAGTTAAAAGTGATTCTATCAAATAATCTAAGTGGCACAGGTATTGGTAATAGTCTAGAAGGGATTTTATATTATGATCATGCACAACAATTTAATATTACTTCTACGCAAAATGGTTATGTCGAAGCCTTTGTCTCTACAGGATTAATAGGCGGTGCGATATTCATGGTGCCCTTTATTTACTTTATGTTTGAGAAGAAGTATAGGCTATCGCTCATTACAATGACGCTGGTTTTTTTTACAACAAGTGCACTATTTATAGTGGTAATGTGGTTTTTTATGAGTTTGTCATATTATCTATATAAAAAGCCAAGAAACGAAAAGAAAAGTAGTTCAGCCTTAACTTAGCTGTATGCGAGTAAATTATTTAATGAAGGTACCATGAAAAAAGAGTTAGTTATATCAACAGTATTTAGTCACTTAAGTAAAACTAAGCAGCTTGCTGAGCAATGCTTTTCTTCAACGGGCATACGTTCAACAATTGTATGCCAGCTATTTGAACTAAAGGATACAAGCTATCCAAATGAGTACACTCAAGCCTATAATATTATTTATTCAGAAGATCGTGGCTTAGCAAGAAGTCGAATGCTGGGGGTATTAGCTTCGAGTGCAGACTTAATTTGGATCGCCGATGATGATATAGAAGTGATTCCTCAGGGAGCCGAAGAAGCTTTTCATGCATTAGAAGTAAGTAATGCTGATTTTATAACCACTAAATATGCTATTAATGAGTCTCAGGAACGTAAAAAGTATTCAGATTCAGAGTATAAACATAATCGAATAAGTGCGATGAAAGTAAGTTCGATAGAAATATTTGTTAACAAAAACAAGATCCTTAACAAGGGGGTTGCCTTTGATACTCGTTTCGGTTTAGGTGCGCATTATAAGTCTGGCGAAGAAAATGTGTTCCTTACTGATATTTTATCTAAAGGTGGACAAGGTCATTATGTACCAATTATGACGTCGTATCATCCCGATGAAACATCAGGAGGTGATTTTAAAAGTCCGCAAGCAAATGAATCTAAAGGGGCGATATTTCGCAGAGTTTTTGGCTTTTATGGTATCCCATTGTTAATTGCTTTTTATTTAAAAAGGTTGCTGAAAAAAGAAATTAGATTAGCTTGTTTTTTTTCCACACTACTTGTCTCATTTAGAGGTTTTTTTGAATTTAAATAATGTTTTATACTTTATTACACTTTGTATTATAACTTGAATTCAAGTATTAAGTGCAATCATTATGCAGCCACCAGAACTTCTGATTGCCCCGTAAATAATTCATGAGGGGTTTTATACCCTCTTGTTTTTCTTGGCCGATGGTTGAGCTTATCAACTGCCGCCTGTATCTCTGCTTCACTTAGCGCCATAAAGTCAGTTCCCTTGGGGAAGAAGCGTCTAAGTAAGCCGTTGGTATTCTCATTTATGCCCCGCTCCCATGATGAATAGGGATGAGCGAAATACACATCAGCTTCTAATTTTTGTGCAACATGCTCATGGTGAGCAAACTCTTTTCCATTATCTAACGTCACGGTAATAACCTTACCTTTATATGGTGTCATACACGTGATCAGCGCATCGGCTGTTATTTTCGCATGCTTGCTTTCAATTCTGTGAACGACTGTATATAACGTTTTACGTTCAACCATTGTGACAAGCGCATTTTTACGCCCTTTACCTATCACTGTATCGCCCTCCCAATCACCAATCCTAGACTTTGAATCCACAATACTTGGGCGTTCATCAATGCTGACTCGATTAACTATCTGTCCACGTTTATCATAGCTTCCATAGCGTTTTTTATACTTTTTACATGCACGAGTGAGTGTCTTATGTAGCTTGCCACCACGAGCCTTGTCTCTGTAAATATATTGATAAATTGTTTCATGATGTAAAACGACCTGTTTCTCTAAAGCTAAGCGGCCTGCCACTTGCTCAGGGGAAAGTCCGTCATGCAACAATTTATTAATCCAGTGAGTGACGTCCTCTGTTAACTTACTTGCTTTGAAAGATGACTTACGTCTTTGTTCAGCAAAGTTATTGGCTTGGTTAGGCCGATAGCCTTTAAGTCCTTTATTGCGTTTTAGCTCTCTAGAAATAGATGACGGTGAACGAGTTAGTTCTTCAGCTATCTGCTTTTGGTTATTTCCTGCTTTTATTAACGCGTAAATCTGGTATCTTTCTTCTTGTGTCAGCTGTTTATATTTCATTAAAGCAATTTCCTTTGGCGAGAAAATGGCCGAATTATAACAGCTGGCCATCTAATCTGAGAAATTGCACTTATTATCCGAATTTAGGTAATTATTATAAATATTCACTTATTACTTAGTAGTTAGGCTTGTTTTTGTGACTCAACGAAACCGCAAAATCATTTAGGTGGTATTATTGCCACTCAAGCAGAGATGCTCTATGACAAAATAGCGTGGCACTTTTTCAAGAATTTAAACTTTATAAAAAAACTAATCTCTGATGAATATTCATTTCCAGAAGCTGCTCGTTCACTAGACGCTGGTGAAACAGCCCTTCATCGCAGGGTTAAACAATTATAAGTCCAAGGAGATTACCCCACAACATTGCGCTCAATTAGAAACAGTTGTATCAAAGTCCTTTTTTAACAAGCTTCTAAAAAGTAGGCTTTTATGTATAATGCACGTTTTTTTAGCTTTGTAGTTATTTTGGTTTACATATTGTAACAGTATTTTCTTTTTGGATGTGTTCTGATGGTCTCAGAACTAAACTTTGCTATATCTAGGGTTAAAATGTCGGCGATTATTTTTTCATTCTGCATAAGTTTTATTTCAATTTTATTAATGAAACCTTTTGCTTTTCGTATTGGTTTAGTAGATGAACCTAATTATCGAAAGAACCATAATGGATCCATTCCTTTAATTGGAGGGCTCTCTGTTTTTTCTGGTGCAGCATTTAGCTCTGTATTATTTTTAGACTTAAACCTTCAGCTCCAATTCTTTCTTTTCGCAGCTTTTGCATTGCTTGTGTTGGGAGCTTTCGATGATAAATATGATTTGTCCGTAAAATCCCGTATTGCAGTCCAAGTTTTACTTTCTTTTTTAATGGCGTATTTCACTGGTTTATCAATATCAGACCTTGGGAATCTAGGCGGCGCTGGGGATATAAAGTTGGGTGGCTTTTCTATCGTTTTCACCTGCATCGCTGTTATTGCAGCAATTAATGCATTTAATATGATTGATGGTATTGATGGGTTGGTAGGTACTCTTAGCTTTATATCATTCGGCTTTATTAGCTGGTTTCTGTTTTCAGAGCAAAATTCTTGGTATTTGCTCGCTTTATTGTTCATGGCATCACTAAGTGCATTTTTGGTATTCAATTTGCGCTGGCCATTTAAAGGCGTTAATAAAATTTTCATGGGTGATGCTGGCAGCATGCTAATTGGCTTCTCTGTCGTATGGTTGTTAATAGTGGGTACCCAGGTTGAGAATAAGGCTTTTAACCCTGTTACATGTTTGTATTTTATAGCTATACCTCTTATGGATATGGCTGCAATAATGTATCGAAGAATAAAAAAGGGTAAGTCACCGTTTAAGCCAGACCGTGAGCATTTGCACCATATATTTGAAAGGGCTGGGTACTCTCGAAAACAATCATTATTTTATATCGCGTTAGTTGCAACTTGTATTGCAAGTGCAGGGGCATCAATGGAGGCTTTAGGTGCACCTGAATGGTTTATGCTGCTCGTTTTTCTGACTATATTTGTGATCTATAACAACTTACTAATGCATATTTGGCGCATTGTTGCATGGATTCGCAAGAAGAAAAATGCCCAGATTATATAATATGAGTACCAATTATTATAAGTAGTGATTAGCCACTTCGCTTTAAAAATAAACTCAACAACTTCAATTCCTAATGATATTTTGTTTTAAATAGGAAAGTTATTTACTATTTTATGGTTTAATATTTTGAAAAATATAAAAGTTTCTATAATCACCGCTACATATAATTCCGAAGATTTTATTCTAGATACCTACCAAGGCATACTAAATCAAACATGTAATAACTGGGAGTGGCTCATCACTGATGACTGCTCCTCAGATAAAACCTTATCTATTTTAGCTGAATTGGTTAAAAAAGATCCAAGAGTGAAATGCTTTAAGAATAATAAAAACTCCGGTGCGGCTAAGTCTCGTAATAATAGTATCAAGCACGCGACTGGAGAGTTTCTCGCGTTTGTAGATAGTGACGATATTTGGACTCCAGATAAATTAGAAGTACAACTTGGTCAAATGGAAGCAAAGCAGTTAGCATTTAGCTTTACCGGTTATAGTTTAATAACCGAGCAAGGTGAACCATTAGAGCAAACAGTAGATAAAGATAACATCGGCTTTGTAAATTACGAAGATATGCTGAAAAAGAAAGCAACGTTAGGCTGTTCAACTGTGATACTAAAAATTGATCAATTTAACAAAGAAGACCTACAGATGCCTGATCTAAGAACTGGTCAAGACTATGCCTTTTGGTTAAAACTATTAAAAGAAGGAGCGAATGCATATTGTATCGGGGGTACTTATACATTATACAGAATTGTGAGTAATTCAATCTCTAGAAATAAATTCAAAAAATCAAAGAGACAATGGCTTATTTATCGAAGAGTTGAGAAGTTAGGGTTTATAAAATCTTCAGTATGTTTTATGTTTTATGCATACAGAGCTATATTTAGATGTTAAGTGTATTTTTTAATTTTCGAGTAAAAATAACGGAAAGTATTAAGCGACAATTACGGTGGCCGGTCTAGCGACAATTATCTTGGCCGGTTGATCTGATAAGGTTCGGTACAGCAGAACGGAGGAGTTCACTGTGCCGGGAACACGAATCACTGATCAGCAGGTCACTATTTATATGAAACATAGAAAACGTAATAGCCAAGTTATCGCGGCTGCGAAAGCAGGTATTTCAGAACGTTCAGCAAGGCGCATTGATAAACTGGATGAGCAGCCATTGTCTAATAAACGCCAATGGCGAACGCGTATAGATCCACTTGAGTCTATCTGGGACAGTATTGTTGTCCCTCTACTTCAAGGTGATGCAACGTTAACTCCGGTGGGAATTTTTGATCACCTTTGCGAGTTTCACACCGACAAATTTAACCCTAGCTCACGGCGTACATTAGAGCGTCGAATTCATAAATGGCGGGCACTGTATGGCTCAAGTAAAGAGGTCGTATTCCTGCAAACACACGAGTATGGCCTATTAGGTATGTGTGATTTTACACATGTGAAGTCACCCGTTACCATTGCTAGTGAACCCTTAAAGCATATGTTGTTTCATTATCGTATGCCCGCCAGTGGCTGGGCTTACGCCCAAGTGATCTACGGCGGTGAAAGCTTTGCTGCTTTTTCTGATGGCGTGCAAAACGCATTTAAAGCAGCCGGCGGTGTGCCTAAAGAAGTGCGTACAGACAGTCTGAGTGCCGCCTATCGTAATCACACTAATGATAACGATTTTACAGAGCGCTTTAATGAATTAGTCACCCATTATGGCTTTAAAGCGACCCGCAATAACCGCGGTATTGCGCATGAAAATGGGGCTATTGAGAGCCCTCATGGGCATCTTAAATCGCAACTGGAGCAAGCATTAAAAATCCGTGGTAGTTATGACTTTCAGACAAGAGAAGTCTATGAATCGTTTGTTGCCGACATTGTAGCTCGCCGTAATCGCCGTGTAAGTGATAAATACGCAGTAGAGCAGCGACAATTACATGCTTTACCACGGACGATGAGCGTCAATTACACCGAGCATTATCTAACGGTGTCACGTACGAGTACTATTTCATTGAAACGTGTTACCTATAGCGTCCCGTCACGCCTTATTGGTAGCCGATTACTGGTTCGTTTATATGACAACCGTTTAGAGCTGCACTATGGCAGCGATTTAGTTCAAACGTTAGCGCGTGTCTATGCTTCTAAAGGATGCCGTGCACGTAATATTAGTTACTTGCATGTTATTGACGCACTGGTTAAAAAACCATTGGCATTTCGCTACTCACAACTACGTGACGACTTACTTCCAAGCGACAATTACAAAGCTATTTGGGAATACGTTAATGCCCACCTTTTAGCGGATGAAGCGAGCTATTACATGGTAAAACTGCTCCATTTAGCAAAACAAAGTGGGTGCGAACGTCAATTAGGACGATTTGTAGCAGCGTCAATTACTCAGCGACAATTACCGGCCATCCGAGAATGTGAAGCGCAATTTTTAGTGATTGCATCAAACATACCCACAATAACAATAAAGCAACACAGCTTGAGCGCTTATAGCAGCATGATACCGGGAGGTCTACATGGATAACTTCACGGCCTCGTTACCTTTAATGCTGAAACAATTAAAGCTTAGCACCATGCTTCAACAGTGGAATACCCTGGGCAAAAAAGCGATAGAAGAACAATGGAGCCCACAGCAATACTTATCTGAGCTGTGCCATATTGAACTTGCGACACGCGATGATAAACGCCTTCAGCGGCTTTTAAAAGATGCAAAATTGCCCGTGGGTAAACACCTTAGCAGCTTCGACTTTACCCTTGTTGATGGGGTTAGTAAGCCCCTTGTTGCTGATTTAATAAATCAGCCGGATTGGTTGAAGCACGGTGGCAATATATTGCTATTTGGCGCCAGTGGTCTTGGTAAAACGCATATCGCCAGTAGTATCGGTTATGGCCTTATCGAGCAGGGCCATAAAGTTAAGTTTGTTGCCGCGTCAGCGATTGTTCAACAACTCCAGCAAGCAAAGCGACATTTACGCTTGCAAGACGAACTTGTAAAGCTCGATAAATACAGCTTATTAATCGTTGATGACGTTGGTTACGTACGAAAAACGGAACAGGAAACGAGCGTGCTGTTTGAATTGATAGCCCATCGCTATGAGCGACACAGCATGATCATCACATCAAACAAATCATTCGAACAATGGGATGAACTATTTGATGATTCAACGATGACTGTAGCGGCAATAGATCGCTTGGTTCATCATGCAACGATTATTCATTGCGAAGGTGAAAGTTACCGACGCAAAACAGCGCTCAATAAGAGCAAATAAAATTCGGTGTCAACCGGCCAAGATAATTGACGCGGAACCGGCCAAGTTAATTGACGCTAGATAGGAAAGTGTTAGTAATAATTATAAATGTACTATCGTAGGATTGGTAGGCTTGTTTGACGTTATGTTATTAGCACTAAACAGTCAGATTATTACTCTTTATAGATGAGCAAAAAATAGCGTTGCTGAACAATAAATATTTACCTTTATAGGGTTTAAGGGTAAGAGTTTTTTAAATAAGTCGGTTAACTTTATTGCTACTACTGATAAGTTAAAAGTTTATACAAAAGTAAGCTTTGTTATTATTGCTACACCTACGGATTACGTCCTGCAACAAATTACTTTAATACCAAATAATCAGTTAAAGCTGTGACCTCAGATGTGTTCTGTATTAATGCCTCTATATTAATAACTATAAAATAAACAGTACTTGTTGGTTTCACAGAAAAGTAAAAAAGTACTTTAATGAATTTAAGCAAATATCTGATATGGTTGTTTAAGCCCGTATGGTTGATAAGCCGAGTGATATTGCAGAGAAAGTTTATTTGCGCGACTTGTTTAGTCGAAATTAATCACCGCGAGACGATTAAAAATCAGTAACCTTTTCGTACCTTAAACCGCTCCTATGTGAGATTGTCTGATCTATTTTGCTATTTCGACTTTTACATCCATACCTAACACCTCTTTGTACTTTTGAGCTAACGCTTGCTTGGCTTGCTCGTCGCCGTGCACTATTTTTATAAGCTTAGGCTTTTTGCGCATGCCGGTTACAAATTTAATTAACCCATTTTGATCGGCATGAGCACTGTAACCGCTAATGGTATGCACTTTTGCATTAATAGTGATACGTGTATCGTTTATATAAACATAACCATTTTTAGGCCCATAGGTTTGGATGTCTCGCCCGAGCGTGCCGCGGCCTTGGTAACCTACAAATAATACATCAGTGGTTTTATCATTTAAGAATCGCCCTAAGTAATTAACAATTCGGCCACCGCTACACATACCACTTGCAGCTAAAATAATGGCTGGTGTTTGCCGCGAACTTAAATAGTTAATTATAGCTATATGATCCTTGTGTGAATCAATAGTCGTTAGATTTTTAAAATCGAGCGGGTGCCTACCGTTTGCAACTTTGCGTTTTGCCTCACTATCCCATAGGTGCTTAAACTTTTTGTATTGCTCAGTAAAATTGGCTGCCATAGGGGAGTCGAGTATTACGTGAATGTCTCGCCACTTAGACTTTTTAGATGAACTATGTATGAGTTGCTCTAGCTCGTATAGCAACTCCTGTGTGCGGCCAATACTAAAAGCAGGTACTACAACAACACCATTATCGGTTACTGCGCGTTCAATAATACTTTTTAAAGCTTTAGTGCGCTCCTTACGGCCTTGGTGGTTTTTATCGCCGTAGGTTGATTCAATAACGAGGGTGTCGGCTTTATAGGGCGGTTTAGGTGAGGGGAGTAGCGGAGTATACGGCGCGCCCAAGTCGCCTGAAAATACAACACGATGATTATTATTATCGCTATTTGTAACATCAATTTCAATATAGGCGGAGCCTAATATATGCCCAGCACGCTGAAATCTCGCTTTAGCTTTATTAAACCCTTTGCAAGGTAGTTCAAACCACGCTTTATAATCAACTGCAACTATTTGCTTTTTTAATAAGTTTAAGCATGCGGCTATAATTTTAGGGTCGCGGGTTACGCCCACTTTTAAAGCATCTTCTATTACTAAAGGTAATAAACTGGCTGATGCAATACTTGTAAAAATTGGCCCTTTAAAACCGGCTGCTAATAAGTAAGGAATTCGACCAACATGATCTATATGGCAATGGGTAACAATAAGCGCAGTAACATGGGTTATATTAAACCCAATTGATAAATCGGCTTTAGAGTCTTCGCCTTGGAATAACCCGCAATCAATAAACACACTTGCTTGTTGGTTAATAACCAATTCGTGGCATGAACCAGTAACCCCATTAACCGCTCCGTGGTGAAGTATTTGCATTATGCTTCCTTGCTATCAATTTGTTATATTGAATTTTAAGGTAGAGGTAAAGCTATAAATATTCAAGGTTCTAAATATAAACAATCATAAACAATCATCGCCCAATAAATAACAACTTGTTAGTGTAAATTTACGTAGCCCTTATGCTTTAACTTCTGCAAAAAACAAACTCACTGAACGGAATTAGTTTGCCACACAATATTTACATAGGCACTTTATGTTGGCTATAATGCCTCCCTTATTTAGTTTGTAATTGTATTTTTTACAATTTAGTTATGTATTAAGAGCTATTATGGAGTGTTGGTATTTAGTCGTATGCAAACCTAAGCAAGAAGAGCGGGCTAAAACCAACTTAAAAAATCAAGGAATTGAAGCGTTTTACCCCAAATTAACTACTGAAAGGCTGGTTAAAAGGCGTTGGACTGTCAAACACACGGCTTTATTCCCTAATTATTTATTTGTATGCCTTAAATCAAAAAATGGTAATTTTTCTGCTGTAAAAAATACCCGTGGAATAAATGGCTTTGTTTCTTATGGAGCAAATTACCAATTAGTTTCCAAGCAGATAATAAATCAACTAAAAAATGAACGTTCGCACACTATAGAATCAAAAATACCAAAAACAGGTGATGTAATAAGTGTTAATAACGAGTCATTTAACAATATACAAGCGATATACAAAGAGCCTGATGGCGACTTGCGCAGTATTTTACTAATTAACTTACTCAATCAAAAAATTGAAATAAGTGTCGATAATAAAGATATTGCTAAATAAAAGATTTTAAAAACTAAAAACACAAACCCTGACTAATAGAATATTTATATAAATTTGAATATGTATTAGTACATAGGATATCAGTAAATAGGGACTGTAACCTAAGGGCGGAAGCGTGCCTAAAATGCTAAAACCATGTGTTTAATTTGCGAGTTAGGTGCGGCTTTGCTTTTGTAACGAGCAAAGCTTGTTGTAGGGGGAAAAATAAATTAAGAGACCGCTTCGCTTTAGGGAAGTAAACAGCCTTAAGTAGTTGTTTAAGAAGCTTCTGATTTACCTCACATTCACTTTTTTGTACTATTAATGATGAATGAATTTATTTTTACTAAAACAGCTATTAATTGAATTTATTCATAAAGACCTTATGAAAATGCTGATATAATGTCAGTGTTAATAAAAGCTTGGTTACAAATTTATTACAAAGCAAGGGATGTTGCTTCACAATAATGCACATGCTTTAATTAGCCAGCGAAAATATAACAGCACATATCAATAACTAAGCTGAAAGTTTTAGAATTTAATATTATTTTGGGAATAAACAATGGCGCTAAGCTATAAAACACTTGTAGCATCACTCACGTTGCTAACAATGACAGGTTGTACAATCATCCCCGGTAGCCATTTCGAAGGAATCGAATCGGGTGAACAAACAAAAAACCTAGAACAAGACCTTGAAAAAGTAAACATTCAAATCATCGATTCTTCACTTATTAATGAGCAAAAACTTTCTCAAGCAAAAAATATCAAGCCTTCAAGCCTTGATGGTATTGATGCATCTAATTACGAATACCGTTTAGGTGTGGGGGATGTGTTAACAATTGGTGTATGGGATCATCCTGAACTAACTATTCCTGCAGCAGTGCAACGTACCGCAGAATTTGATGGTTTTCGAGTGCAAGCTGATGGCACCATTACTTTCGCCTACGCACCAAATATACCCGCTGCAGGTAAAACAGTAGACGAAGTACATAAAGAATTAGTTAAGCGTTTAAGCCGTGTTATTGAAGAACCGCAGATTGATGTAAAAATTGTTGGTTTTAAAAGCCAAAAAACCTACGTTACCGGTGAAGTAAATAAGCCAGGCATATACCCTGTAACCGAAATACCATTGACCTTAATTGATGCTCTAAACCAAGCTGGTGGCTTAACTGAAGCTGCCGATTGGCGCACAGTGACATTTATCCGTGGCGATAAAACTGAAGTTATTAAACTTGATGATTTTTATGCCCATGGTGATATTTCGCAAAATCGTTTACTACAACACGGTGATATAGTGCACGTAAATCGCAACGATTTACAAAAAGTGTTTGTATTAGGTGATGTTAAACGCGCAGGTACAGTGGGGGTTAATCGTTATGGTTTAAACTTGGCGCAAGCACTTAGTGATGCTGGTGGTTTAAACGAAAATACAGCCGATGCTAATGGCGTATTTGTACTGCGTAAACGCAACCTTGAAACTGACGGCGTGATTGCCGATGTGTATCAGTTGCATGCAAAAAATGTAGCAGCGCTAGTATTAGCCGAGCAATTTGAATTGCAACCACACGATATTGTGTATGTAACCTCTGCACCGCTTGCTCGTTGGAACCGTGTAATTAGTTTACTATTACCATCAATTTCTACAGTTGATGCAGTTAACGACGTAGCTAACACTAATTAAGGGTTAATAAAAGATGTTTGATTCTGTATTAGTGGTGTGTGCGGGCAATATTTGCCGCAGCCCTACGGCTGAATACGTATTAAAAAATAAATTAGTAGGTAAAAACGTAGCGGTATCGTCGGCGGGTTTAACCGCCCTTGAAGGCAAACCTGCTGACGCAGTTGCGCAGCAAATTGCTACCGTTAATGGTATTGACATGAGTGAGCATCAAGGTAGGCAAATTAGCACAAGTTTAGTTGCGCAAAATAGCGTGATTTTAGTGATGGAGCAACGCCACCTAAGCGACTTATGCACCCGCTACCCTGAAGCCCGCGGCAAAACCTTTTTGCTAGGTAAGTGGATTGGCGATAAAGAAATACCCGACCCTTACCGCCAAAGCCAAGAGGCCTTTGAGCATGTTTACACATTAATCGATAGCGCCTGTAGCGCTTGGCAAAAGTATTTATAAGGAATGGCTAATTTAATGAATACCCAGCCTAATAATAAAAGTAATAACAACACACAGGCCACGCAAGAAATTGATTTACTGGCGCTACTAGGTGCATTGCTCGATCGCAAATATTTTATAGTCGCCGTAACCGCGTTATTTATGTTTGCAGGTGTTGTTTATGCAGTATTAAGCACCCCTGTTTACCAAGCAACAGCCATGATACAAGTTGAAGACGGCGGCGCATCAGTTCCTGGTTTCGACGATATGGCCGGCATGTTCGAAAGTACATCAGCTGCAGTAACCGAAATAGAGCTACTTAAATCTCGTTCAGTTATAGGTGAAGCGGTTGATACATTAAAGCTTGATATAACTGCAGAGCCCAAATTGTTTCCGTTTATTGGTAGTCGTGCATTTCGTAAGTTTACCCCTATGAATGAAGGTGAACTTGCAAAGCCAAGCCTAGGTGCAAAAAGTTATGCTTGGGGCGGTGAAAGCATCGATGTATTTAGGTTTGATGTACCGCGCTCAGCGATTGGCCAAGGTTTTACTCTGGTTGCACAGGAAAATAACAGTATTGCTTTAATTAATGGTGATAACGAAGAAGTTTTAACGGGTAAAGTTGGCCAAGAACTTACTAATAGTAAGTTTAATTTAACTATTCGCAGTTTGAATGCGCGTGCTGGCACTGAATTTATTTTAGCTCGCAAAGATCGTTTAAATACTATTTTAAACTTGCAAAGTGCTATTGGCGCGAGTGAAAAAGGTAAAGACTCAGGAATTATTAATTTAAGCCTGCAAAATACGAAACCTAATTACGCTGAAAAGGTGCTTGATAAAGTTGCTGCTATTTACGTACGCCGTAATGTAGAGCGTAATAGTGCCGAGGCACAAAAGTCGCTTGAGTTTTTAGAAGTTCAACTACCAGAAATTAAAAAGCAATTAGAGTACGCAGAGCAACGCTTTAACGACTACCAAATAAAGCGTCAATCAATAAATATAACGCTAGAAACACAAGGCGTTCTTGAACAAGTTGTTGAGCTTGAAACAAAACTACAAGAGCTAAACCTAAAACGATTAGAGCTGGGTCGTAAATTTAAAAAAGACCACCCAACCTATCAAGGTATGCTTGAGCAAATAGAAGCAGTTGAAAACCAAAAGCAAGAGCTAGTAGGTGAAGTAGGCAACCTACCAGAAACTCAACAAGAGCTACTACGTTTAAAGCGCGATGTTGAAGTAAGTAACGAAATTTACACAATGTTACTCGCTAAAACTCAAGAGCTAGATATAGTACGTGCAGGAACTGTAGGAAATGTACGTATTATTGATTACGCTGAGGTAAATACCTCAAAACCAGTTAAGCCCAAAAAAGCATTAATAGTGGTTATGGCCACGATGTTAGGGGGGATGCTGAGTGTCGCGATTGTACTAATACAAAAAGCGATGCATAAGGGAATTGAAGACCCCAATGATATTGAGGCTATAGGCCTGCCTGTTTACGCAAGTGTACCTTACTCTGAGCACCAAGATAAACTCACTGGTTTTGCTAAAGCACGAAAAAGGAAGCATAAAGAAGTAAATGAAAAGTCATTACTTGCTGTTGATAACCCTGCTGATCTATCAATAGAGGCGCTGCGTAGCTTACGCACCAGTTTACACTTTGCAATGATGGAGTCTAAAAATAATATTATTGCGATATCAGGGCCAAGTCCCAGTGTAGGGAAATCGTTTATATCTGTTAACTTAGCCTCAGTACTTGCACAAAGTGGTAAAAAAGTACTTATTATTGATGCCGATATGCGTAAAGGCTACTTGCAGAGCCAGTTTGGTTTAAAGTGGGCAGATGGGCTAAGTGATTACCTATCTGGCCGCTTAAATATAGAGCAAGTTACTAAACCAACCAAGGTTGAAGGTTTAAGTATTATTACCCGTGGGCAAATACCGCCAAATCCTTCAGAGCTATTAATGCATAGCAACTTTAGTAAATTAGTTGAAGATGTGAGCGGAGCTTATGACATTATTATTATTGATACTCCTCCAATACTTGCAGTAACCGACCCTGCAATTGTGAGTGCGCATGCAGGAACTACTTTATTAGTTGCTCGTTTTGGGCAAAGTCATTTACGTGAAGTAGAGCTTACACGAAATCGCTTTGAGCAAAATGGTATAGATGTAAAAGGCTTAGTATTTAATGGTGTAATTAAAAAAGCTAGCAATGCCTACGGCTATTACGGTTATTATAATTACGCTTACGAAAGTGATAAAAAATAAAAATATTTTGGGTGCCTATTGGGCACTTTTTATAAAAAGTATAAAAACAAGCAATTACAATGAGATAGTCTAAATTGACTGTCTCAATTTAGAAAAAAGTGTCTCAGTGGGTTGTAATAAAGCTGAGATGCTAAGTTGCAAAAATTCAATTTATTTCTGAGCTAGTATTGTAATTATACCCAGATTTCGCTTTCAAAAGTCATGAAATACAACCTACTTATTTAAAGCTTTTTTAGTAAAAGGGGACCTCTCTAGTCGCTGTAAAAACTAAGAAATAATGAAGTTATATTTTAATATCAATACCTCAAGGTTAATAGTCATAAATTTATGTCAGTAGTCGAGTCACAAAACACTAAATACAAACGCATGGCTAAAAATGCAGGTATGTTGTACTTCCGCATGCTACTGACTATGGGTGTTGCCTTATATACCTCAAGAGTTGTTTTACAAACTCTGGGTGTTGACGATTTTGGTATTTATCATGTGGTTGCTGGTTTTGTTACTATGTTAGGTTTTTTACATGGTGCGATGTCCTCTGCAACGCAACGATTTTTAGCGTTTGAACTAGGTAAGTCTGGTGAAAAAGATATGCCTGGTATATTTAGCATGAGTATAAATATTCACATATTGATCGCGTTAGTTGTGCTAATACTGGGTGAAACAATTGGTTTGTGGTTTGTGAAAACACAAATGACTATACCTCCAGACCGAATGTTAGCTGCTCAGTGGGTTTTTCATATTAGCTTAGTGTCATTCATGATAACAATTATTAGTGTGCCTTATAACGCTTTGATTATTGCTAATGAAAAAATGAGCGTGTTTGCTTGGGTTAGCATATTTGACGTGATGCTTAAATTATTAATTGTATTTATGCTTGGTTGGTTCGGTTTCGACAAACTAATTTTATATGCACTCTTGAGCCTTTGTGTCGTTTTAATTATTTTTTTAATTTACAGAGCATATTGTCATAGTAAATTTAAAGACTCGCAATTTAAATTTTATTGGGATAAAACTCTTTTTAAAGTAATGATGTCGTATACTGGTTGGAATCTTTGGGGGAATGTTGCAGCTGTCATGAGTGGCCAAGGTGTTAATATTTTACTTAATATTTTCTTTGGGCCTGCGGTAAATGCAGCGAGAGCGATTGCTATGCAGGTTTCTGCAGCACTAAATAGTTTTGTCCAGAATATACAGGTTGCAGTTAATCCTCAAATAATTAAGTCTTATGCAGAAAATGATATAGCTTTTATGCATCAACTTGTATGTTACGGGGCAAAATACAACTTTTTTGTTTTGCTTTTTTTATCTATGCCTGTGGTTATCAATACTGAATTGGTTTTGGAAGCTTGGCTTGGCTCAGTTCCCGATTATGCAGTTATATTCTTACAGCTTATGATATTAAACATTTTAATTGACGCGATTTCAGCGCCATTAATAACATCAGCGCAAGCAACAGGAAGGATTAAGTTATACCAAATAGTAGTTGGTGGGATTTTACTATTAAATGTACCTCTATCTTACTTGCTTCTAAAAATAGGAAGTGAACCTTACATTGTTGTATTAGCAGGTGTTTGTACCTCTATCTTCGCTTTATTAGCCAGATTAGTAATTCTTAAAAAATTGATTGAACTTTCTGTTGTAAAATTCTTCACTGGAGTCGTCATACGAAGCTTATTAATCATAAGTTTTACATCAGCATTATATTATTTTATATTATCCTTTTTTTCAAAAAGCCTTGGATTTTGGTGGGGGTCAATCATCATTTCAATATGCGTTTTAGTTGCTATTGCTATTTTTGGATTAGAGAAACAAGAACGTAACTTTTTGTTAAAAAAATCAAGCCAAATTACATCTCGACTATAGGTAAAATATGCAAAACATTATTATACGCAAAGCTCGTAGCTTTCTCTTTTTTAGAAGTCCTTTAGGCGAGGTTTTTACTAAAATTCTTGACCTGCATCACCATTTAAAATTTTCTTTTAAAGAAAATTCATTAAAAGAAGATAAACAACACCTTAAGTATTATCTGACTAAACACTATCATATTATTGAAAAAGGCTTGGCGTTACCAAAGCCAAGACTAGGTTTTGGGCAGCCGAAAATTTTAGATGTTATTGAAAAATCGAAAAAATATGAAAAACTATTTGGTCCCGATGAATTAACATCAGCTGTCAGGAAAACACTTATCGAGTACCTTAATTTTAATGCGTCGAAACAACATTACTTTAGTAGTGACTTTGAATCGACTGTTATGGAGTTCATTCAGGAAGGTAATATAGGTGATTTCGGTGGAGTGAAAAAAAAGGAAAAAGAATCTTCTTCAGCTTTAACGCTTGAGGAGTTTAATGTATTTGCTAAAAGTAGAGTCAGTGTTAGAAATTTTTCTTCCTCTCCAGTTCCAGAAAGCCTTTTATTTTCTGCTGTCGATATTGCAAAGAGTGCGCCCTCTGTATGTAACCGACAAGGCTGGAAAGTACATTGTTATAGTGATAAAAAAGAAATTGCAAATTTACTTTCACATCAGAATGGTAATGCTGGTTTTACAGATGTCATTGATAAACTGTTGATAGTAACTAGTGATGTTAAAGCCTTCACTTCGTTTGAAAGTAATCAAGCCTTCATAGATGGTGGGCTGTTTTCAATGAACTTATTACTAGCAATTCATGCTGCAGGTTTAGGAGCTTGTTGTTTAAATACTTGCTATCCTTTTGTTAGAGAAAGTATGGTAAAAAAAATTGCAGGTATCCCTTATAATGAGCGCCTAATTATGATGATTGGTGTAGGATCTTTACTGGAAAATTATGAAGTGGCATATTCGCCAAGGAATCCTACAGAAGAGATATTTACTGGTCATTAAAGCTCTAATTCCGAAGGGATGGCAAACTCTGAACTTTATATTGAAGCAATTACACCCGATACAATGCGAGCGTCACAACAAGGTAGTTATAACCATCGTCATGAAGGGCTTTATGTAAGATTAAAAGAAGCCAAAAAGAAAGGCATTAACGTATCTGAAAAAAGGTACGGAAAAGAAAAAGTATCTTTAGATATAACTATGCTTCAAAAATTAAGACAACGTACAAGAAGTGAAAGCCTAATAATTTGGAAAAACACAAAAAATGCTGCAACATTTGATGCTGAGATGAAAAAAACACTTAAAAAATTGAGTTTAATGACAAGAGTTACCCATATTAGGCGTAAAGGCTTTAAACATTTTATAGAACGTTTAATATCACGGATTTTGAGGAAATAATGAAAATAGCGATAATGACCCAGCCACTAGGCAAAAATTACGGTGGCATGATGCAAGCTTATGCTTTGCAAAAAGTATTACGTAATTTAGGGCATGAAGTAACAACGATAGATTACAACTATGCCGAATCGAGCATTTTTCGAAAAATGGCTAGATTACCGTATCGCTTCCTTCAAAAATTAACCGGGAAACGAAAAGCACCAATCAACCTTGAGGCTAAATTACCTTATATTTTAGAGCATACACAACAGTTTATTAAACAGAACATATCAATGTCGGAATACGTTGATAATGACGCTGCTTTAAATAAGCACTTTGATAGTAATAGCTACGATGTTGTCGTTGTTGGCAGTGATCAAACTTGGCGTCCTCGATATTCACCAAATATATATAATTTTTATCTGGATTTTTTAAAGCATAATAAAAACATTAAAAAAATCACCTACGCCTCTTCTTTTGGTGTTGATAATTGGGAGTATAGTAGCGAGCAAACGGATAAGTGTGCTGAACTAGCTGCTTTATTTGACGCTATATCGGTGCGCGAAGAATCAGGCGTTGAACTATGTGAAAAACATTTAAATGTTAAAAGTGAATGTGTTTTAGACCCAACGCTTTTACTAACTAAAGAAGATTATATTGAGTTATTAGGTAGTAAGTTTAAAGGAGGTAAAGGAGAGGGGGTTTTCACTTATGTTTTAGATAGCAGCCAAGCTAAAATGGCCGTTGCTGAAAATGTAAGCAAGCAGCTAAATACTCATGTATTTAAATGCCAAGCTAAATGTAGCCTTGGTAGCTTAGCGAGTAGCTCCTTACAAGACTATAAAATGCCCGCAGTGCAAGATTGGCTAGCATCGTTTGCTAACGCAGAATTTATTGTTACAGATTCTTTTCATGGTATGGTATTTTCAATTATGTTTGAAAAACCATTTTTAGTTATCGCAAATAAAAAGCGTGGTGCTGCAAGATTTGAATCTTTATTGAATAAACTACAGGCTGAAGAACATTTAATTTATGATGTTAACAATATTGATTACAGTATTTTGAGTAATATTAAACCAGTTGATAAAGAAAAACTTAATGTTTTGAAAAGTGACTCAGTTAATTTTATACATAAATACCTAAATTAATACAATGGATATGAGTTGTATTTAAATATGAAAAAATTAGTAAGCGTAATAATCCCTGTATACAACGTAGAAGCATATATTGAAAAGTGTGTGGAGAGTCTATTAGAGCAAACGTATACTAATTTCGAAGCTCTAATAGTTGATGACGGTAGCCCTGATAGCTCTATACAGCTTGCAAAGCAAAAAATCGGTAATGATCCAAGGTTTCGATTTTTTGAAAAAGAAAATGGTGGCCAAGGTACAGCCCGTAATTTAGCTCTAGATAATGCTAAAGGGGAATATATAACCTTTTTAGACAGTGATGATTACTACGATCAAAATTATTTATCTGTAATGACTGAAAGTATTATCAGTTCTGATGCTGATATATGTATGTGTAATACCAATTTTATTGATGAAAATGATAAAATAATAAAAGTTTATAAAAATAATTTACCCATATATTTATCAAAGCAAGATTATTTATTGTCGTATAGAAGTATATCAAATTACATGTGGGATAAGATATTTAAAGCTAATTGTTTTGATAACTTTAGGTTCAATCCATTAATAAGAACTTATGAAGATGTACATATTTTATTTAGAATTATGTATCAAAAAACAATGATTAGTATTGATTCTGTATTATATAACTATGTACAACGTACAGGGTCAACTATGAATAGCTTTCCTGAGTCTTATATTGATGATCGCTATAATATATATTTAGAAGTGGAAAAATTTTACTATAAGCACTTAAGTGATAACTCTAAGTATAAAGACCATCTATCACACCATTTCTTAAATAACTTTATATTTGACTGTGCAATTAATATTGTTAAATATTCGAAGAATTGTCATATGGATATACAGCATCTATTATCAAAAGAGGGCGGTAACTTATTCACCTATAAAAACATAATTACTAGTAAAACATTACCTATAAAAAATAAACTGCTTTTATTACTTTTGAAGTTAAGCCCTAAGGTTTTTAAAGTTTTTATGAATAGATGGTTAAATCTTAAATATGGTGGTTCAATATAATGAAACGTATAATAACTTATGGTACTTTTGATCTTCTACATTACGGCCACATAAACTTACTCCGTCGAGCTAAGCAGCAAGGAGACTATTTAATAGTCGCCCTGAGCACAGATGAGTTTAATTGGAATTCTAAGAAGAAAAAATGCTATTTTGATTACGATAAGCGTAAATCCTTGCTAGAAGCAATACGTTATGTCGACTTAGTTATTCCTGAAAATAATTGGGAACAAAAAGTAGATGATGTAAAGCTATACAAAGTTGATAAGTTCGTAATGGGTAATGACTGGGAAGGAGATTTTGACTTTCTAAAAGGAAGCTGTGAGGTGGTTTATCTAACGAGAACCCCTGAAATATCTACCACCAAAATTAAAAGTGACATGAAAGTGTAGGCTTTTTATCAATAACAATATAGAAGATTTGGCACCGTGAAATTAAAAAACACTATAGACATCGCATACTCTTTTTGTATCTTCATATTCTCTTTATTTGTAAAAAACAAAGAGAATATGTGGCTTTTTGGATCGCAAGGAGGGAATAATTATTCAGATAATTCCAAATATTTTTTTGAATGGATGTTAGCGAACCAAAAAGAAGATTGTTACTGGGTAACTAAAAACAAAGATGTTTATAAGAAACTCTTATCTGAAGATATTCCTGTAATCTATTTTTATGATATTAAAAATTTTTTGTTATTAGCGAAAGCTAAATATATTCTTTGTACACATAGTCATATTGGAAATGATATATATAAATTTATTAGCAAGAATAAAGTGTTAATTACACTTTGGCATGGCATACCACTCAAAAAAATGGGTAAATCAGCTGAACGAAAATATCGCAAATATTTTAATATTAAAAGTCAGCCTGATCTTTTTTTAGTGACGAGCCCTACTGACGCTGACTTGTTCAGTAATTTATATGAAATAGATCGAAATAAATTTTTTATAGGCACATATCCTAGAGTTAACGACTTAATCTCAAAAGCAAATCACAAAAAAACTATTTTATATGCTCCGACTTTTAGAGATGGTATGACACAAGGCTATTATAATGAACACATTTTTCCTACTCTAGAGGAACTTGAAAATATTAATAATGCTTTAATTAAATTTGACTATAATTTTTTTGTTAAAATGCACCCTTATGTACAAGCAGAATTTCCAGATTTGAGCGGTTTTTCTAATATACATTTAGTTTCCCCTTTTGATGATGTGCAAGATTATTTAGCCCAAGCAAAAGTGTTAATTACTGATTACTCTTCTATTTATTTTGATTATTTAAGCCTAGATAGGGATGTGGTGTTTTTTATACCTGATTACGAGTGGTATAATAAAACATCAAATAGAGGGCTTCTTTATAAATATGAGGAAGTTACACCTGGTTTGAAGGTCATTAATTGGCATGATCTCCAAAATAATTTAACAAGTATATTTAGTGAAAATAACCTTACTGATTTTTCTAATAAGAGAAAAGAAATTCTTAATTTATTTTATACAGAGCGAAGTTCAGGGAATGTTGAGTTATTTAATAAATGTAAGCAACTATAAAGTTAGAGAGTTTTTGTAAAATAAATGCCAATCTAATGATTCAACAGCGAGAAATGCTTGCTCATTTTATAATTTATAATGGCTTAAGTGTTAATGTTGAGTTAGTAGATAATACAGCAATGTGACACAGTATTATGAGCAAGCAGCAATATTTTGCTTGAGCTCTCGCTTTGAAGGTTTTCCGATGGTTTTATTAGGACGCTTAGCTTTTTTACCTGTATTAGTTTTAACTGTGGTAGAGACTCTGAAGAAATACTAAGCGATATTAATTCGATATTAGTTGATTGTTATAATGTTGAGCAACTAGCAGAAGGCTTAATGATACTGATTTATGTGAAAGTATCAGTGCTAAAAGTAAACACAAAGCGTTACAATATTAGGGTGAAGAAATTATAGAAAACTGGAAGCAATTACTCTCTGAGCTGTAGTTAATTTTTTAAATAAGAAGTGCCCTTGAGATATGTATAAATGACTATTTATTACTTAACAATTTTTGCTTTTTTACTGTTAGGCTTATTGTATGAAAGGTTGGCAAGTGAGAATGTAAATAATGATAAACCTAAACTTATTATTCTCACTATAGGTGTTTTTTCATTAATATATGGCTTTAGGTTTGAGGTTGGTGTTGATTGGTTTAATTATATAAGAGTATACGAGCGACAGGTGGCTGATATATGGTCTTTGAACACTATTGAAGTTGGATACAAAGCGCTTAATGTTATTGCTTATTATGTAGATGCAGGGATTGTTACGGTAATATTGTTATCAACCGTACTTTTTATTATGTTTACATTACTCGCTGCAAAAAAATTAGGAGTTAATCCTTTTTATTTTTTTGCTATAGTCGCCCCTTATCATTTGGTTATGTCGGGCGTTAATTATACTCGCCAAGGGGTAGCGTTAAGTGTATTTATTTATGCGGTTGCTTGCTTAATAAATAACAAAAAAAATCAATTTTTAGTCTTTATTATTTTAGCAGGGTCTTTTCATACATCAGTTTTGTGTTTTGCTCCTTTATATTTTATTGAGCATAAAAAGCGTTATGCCATTCTTTTGTTTGCTTTAATCATTCCGCCTATTATTTACTCTATGTTAACAGGGTATAGCCAATACATTGATTCTACAATGGAGAGTTCTGGCGTTTATTTAAGGGCGGTGTTTTTGCTCGTTCCAACAGTGCTGTTATTACTACACATAAACACAGTTAAAACATTTTCGTTAATTGAGCAAAGATTGGTATTTATTGTTATCTGCTCGTTTCCGCTTGTTATGTTGTTTAATATGTTGTCGTCAACAATTGCCGACCGGTTTGCCTATTACTTTATTTTACTAAATACCTTATGTTGGATGTTGGTAAGCAAGCGTAATTTTAATGTTAATGCTCGTTTTTTAAAGCCCTATGGTAACTTTATTTTATTTTTAAGTTCTCTACTTGTTTTTGCTATTTGGACTATTTTTACAAAATATCAAAAGCAGTATCAGTTTGATTCATATTTTAACTATTGGTTAAGCTAAAGATGTTAGCTTTAAATTTAAACCCAATACATCATCTACAAAATGGAATAGAATGCAAATTTTACAATTAGTCTCATCTTTTGGAATTGGTGGTGCAGAAAAGTTTGTTGCAGATCTTAGTGTTGAGCTAAAAGCCCAAGGTCATGAAGTAACTATACTTGTACTTGATCATGCAAAAGATGTTGGTAAAGACCCAGAGTACGAAAAAAACATCATTGAATACTTAAATGAAAAACAGGTGCAAGTTATTCATGTGGGTGAAAAAGCAAGAAGGCGCCCCTTTACTATTTTATTTACACTAAATGAAGTAATTAAAAAGCTGAAACCTGATGTTATTCACTCACATTTGTTAATTTGGAGTGTTTATTTATCTACTTTTTGGAGAAGTAAAAAGCATGTCTTTACTCAACACATTAACTTTTTAAAATTTCCTTTCATACATAAGTTTTTTATTAGAAAGAATATAGATAAATATATTTCTATATGTAATGAAGCTAGTAACTCTATGTATAAAGTTATAGCAAAGGAGAACGTGTGCAAAGTTGTAAATGGTGTTGCGCTTGAAAGGTTCTCTAAAGTAGAGAAACATCAAAGAGATAAAATTGTGCAATTTGTAACTATCTCAAGATTGACTGATCAGAAGAATCATATGCAAATAATTGATGCAGTTAATGAGTTGGTTTATGTTATAAAAAAAACTAACTTTTTAATTAATATTGTTGGCGATGGTCCTTTAAGGCAAGAGCTAAAAAGTAAAATTCATAAGTTAGGGTTAGGTGATTATTTTGTTTTTCATGGGGTTAAAAAAGATATCCCTGCTATTTTATCTGAAAATGATGTTTTTTTACTTCCTTCCAAACTAGAAGGGTTTTCTATTGCACTAATAGAGGCTCTCATGGCAAAGGTTTTTATTATAGCTTCAGATGTGGGTGCTAATGATGAAATACTGTCATTTGGAAAATATGGAACTCTGATTGAAAAAGATAATTTAAGTGCTTTAATCGAAGCTATGTTAAAAGAGATAAATAACGAAAATAGCTATGAATATGATACTGATGAGTTTAAAGCACATATAAACTCTCTAAGTATAACCACTAGTGCTAAAAATCATGTAGATTTGTATATGTCACTATAAAGTTTAATTAATGTTTTGGCTTATTCATAAATACAACGTTGGATTTGGGGAGTTTATGTGTTTTTATCAAATAAATTAATTACATGCACCTCTGTAATTTATAAAACTAGGAAGTAATAATGACAATAGGAAAAAAGCTTATAACTAAAGCGTGCTCGATGGCTTTTAGTGTTAGTTTTTATAATAAGTTAAGGTTTTTTTATAAACACAAAAAATGGCCTAATCTAGATACGCCAAGCACTTTTTCTGAGAAATTTTTAAAATACAAGCTGTCTTACTTCAGCCCTAAAATGACAATTTGTGCTGATAAATACGCGGTTAGAGGTTACGTGGAAAGTAAGGCCAGTGCTGATATTTTAATACCTTTAATTGCGCGTTTTAATTCATTAAAAGAATTTAAAACGGGTTACAAGGATTTACTGAGCTCTTTTGCTTTAAAGGCTGCACACGGTAGTGGTTGGAGCGAGATTGTATTTAATAAAAATAATGTAGATTACAAGTTATTAGAAGGCAAAGTGCAAAAGTGGCTCTCACAAAATTACTATGACTCTGGCTTTGAAAAGCAATACAAAGATATTCCGCCTTCAATAGTTGTAGAGGAACTATTACTCTCAAATGATGGAAAGGTACCTGTAGATTATAAGTTTTACTGCTTTGGAAAAGGTGGCAGTAAAAAGATTATAGTACAAGTAGATATCGATAGATTTGATTTTTTTATAAATAAACTTATAGAGTGCACGGTAGATAGGATATTTTGTGATTCTAAAAAAACCTTACAGGTTGTTCAACAGCGATCCAAGACTCCCTCTGTTGTTGTCCCTATGAATGTAACGTTCAATAAGCAGGTAATGAAATAAAAAAATCGTGAGTTGTCTTTTGTGTATATCGGTCGTTATTCTCATTCACAAAAGAATTTGAGAGATGCATTAAAATTTATAAAGCTATTAAAAAATAAAACGTCAGATTCAGTTAAGTTTACGCTGTTTGGGCGAGATGATGGGGATCTGTCTGATATTTTAAAGCATGCTAAAGAATTGCAATTAGAAAGTGTTGTGTAATATTGTGGTGAGTTAAACCCTATTGAAGTTGAAAAAAAATGTCTCAGTTCTCATTTTTTCTCCAAACAAGCTTATATGAAGGTATGTGCATTACTTGCTTTCAGGCGATAAAAGCTGGCTTAATTCCTGTTATTAACCCTGTAGGCGAGATGGTTCAGTATACCAAAAATGGTATGAATAGTTTTTATATCAAACTGGATGAGCTTGAACTTTCAGTTGATAATTTTTATCAGGAATATATTGATTCAGGTTTTGATTGCTATATTTCCGGGGTATTAAATAATGAAAAAGATTACCCTGTATTCAGTGAAAGCTTTTTTAAAAATTTATATTAAATAGTAGACAGAAAATATGTTTAGTGCAGTTATAAGTGATTTAGTATGAAAAATAAACTTAAATATTTAATGCGGGATTTTATCCGCTTTTTAATTAGACCAAGAGGTTATACTTATCTACGATTTTTAATAACACATAAATATATTCCTAATTTCAGACAGCCAAAAGCGTTTAGTGAGAAGTTGATAGTTAGAAAGTTTACTGTGAAACCTAGTAAGCTTTCAAAATTTGTAGATAAATTTACTGTTAGAGAGCATGTTAAGAAAACAATTGGTGAACAATACTTAATCCCCTTAATTAAAAATGTTACTTATCTAAAAGTCAGTGACTTTGATAACTTACCTAATAGTTTTGTCATGAAAACCAGTAATGGTGGAGGTGGAGAAAACGTACTTATTGTTGAAAATAAAGCGGATCTCGACCTAGAAAAAATATGCAAAAAATTTAATGCTTTTTTAGAAATTAAAGTAGGTAATATTGTTGATGAACACTTTTACGATATAGAATTACCAAGAGTTATATTTGAGAAACTGATAAAACATGAAGACGGCAGTTACCTCTCTGATTTTAAGTTGCATATATTTCAAGGAAAGGTTGAGGGGGATGTAAAAGTAATAGTTCAGGTTGATGCTGATCGATTTGAAAACCACAAACGGTCTCTTTATAGCGAAGATTTAAAACTGTTGAATTATAATATTCAGCCAAAATACGACACCCTTGGTAGTAATTATCAGTTTCCTGATAATATGAAAACCTTAATAAAGCTGGCCAAGCAACTTGCTAGCCCATTTAGGTATGTGAGGGTTGATATGTATAATGTTGATGGTGTTATTTATTTTGGAGAACTTACATTTTGCCACGGCAGTGGTTGGGAACCTATGAGTTCTAAGGGCGTAGATAAATTATGGGGACAGTACTGGGATGAGTTTTAACTTTAAAAATAATGCCCAGGAGGCCCTTTGAAAAGTATCGCAATAACAGCAAATACCAGCTGGTATTTATACAACTTTAGAAAAAACACAATTTTAGCGCTTTTAGAGCAAGGCTATAGGGTTATTGCTATTGCCCCTGTTGATGACTACTCACAAAAGCTAACCGATTTAGGGGCAACGTACCTGCCTGTAAAAATTGATAGTGGCGGCACTAACCCCGTAAACGATATTGTTACGTTTTATGCTTTTTATAAACTATATAAACAGCATAAACCCTGTGTTACTTTAAACTTTACCCCTAAAAACAATATTTATAGCACGCTTGCTGCTAAGTGTGCTGGTGTTAAAACACTTAATAACATTGCTGGCTTAGGGGCATTGTTTATTAATGAAAGCGTCGCGTCTAAAATTGCGAGAGTGTTATATAAATACAGCCAAAACCAAGCTGATTTTATTTTTTTCCAAAATGAAGATGACAGAGCGCTGTTTAAGCAACATAAAATTGCACAAGGGGTTATGAGTGATCGCCTTCCTGGGTCGGGGGCTGACTTATCGCGCTTTACGGTATCTCCGGCGCCTGACGATGGTGTAACTCGTTTTTTATTGATAGCCCGTATGCTTTTTGATAAAGGAATAGGGCAATATGTAGAAGCCGCCCGCGCTTTAAAAAAGCAATATGGTGATGCTGTTGAGTTTAGACTGCTGGGCTTTTTAGATGTTGATAACCCTTCAGCAGTGTCTAAAGCACAAATGAATGCATGGGCAGCTGAAGGGGTAGTTAATTACCTTGGTACAAGTGACAATGTTGAAGCCGAAATAGCACAAGTAGATTGTATGGTATTGCCTTCGTATTATCGTGAGGGGGTTCCTAAATCGTTACTTGAGGCTGGCGCTATGGGTAAGCCTATAGTAACAACAGATAATGTAGGTTGCAGGGAAACTGTTGATGATGGGTTTAATGGTTTTATTTGCGAACCTCGAAGTACCGAAAGTTTAACTGACGCCTTAAATAAAATAATTATTATGCCTCACTCTGAGCGCCTTAAATTTGGTGTTAACAGTCGCCACAAAATTGAAACTGAATTTGACGAAAAAATTGTTATAAATAAATACCTTGTGGCTGTTAAACAGCTTTTAAACGAGGCTTGAGATTATTTGTTTATACATTTTTTAGTGTGTAAATAGCGATACAATAAAATACTTAACGGAATGGCGTAAGTACTATCTGCTCAGGATGAAACATGTTTATAGATTTACTTCTTACCTTTTTTATTGCGTTTGCAATATTGTTTTTGATGCGAAAAGTTGCACGTAAAGTAGGATTGGTAGATAAACCTTCAGGCCGAAAAATGCATACGGGTAATATCCCATTAGTTGGTGGGGTAGCTATTTGCATAAATATAGTAAATTATATTTATACTCACCCAGGTATGATCAATCACGCCAATTTATTTATGTTATGTATATGTGCTTTAACAATTGTTGGAGCACTGGACGACCGGTTCGATTTAAGTGTAAAAATACGTATGGGTGTTCAAGCACTTATTTCGTTTGCGATGATTCATTATTCAGGTGTGCACTTGCATACTCTAGGGGATATGTTTGGTTTTGGGAATATAGAGCTTGGCTATGTTGGGGGGATTATAACTATATTTGCTGTAATAGGTTGTATTAACGCATTTAATATGGTTGATGGTATAGATGGTTTGTTAGGTGGACTTTCGATAGTTACGTTTGCTAGTTTGGGTATTTTACTTAGCTTAGTAGGTGAGCAGAGCTTAAGTTATTTATGTTTATTGCTCGTTATTTGCATGGTGCCATATATTATTATGAACCTCGGATTGATTGGCCATAAACGAAAAGTATTTATGGGAGATGCTGGCAGTATGATGATTGGTTTTACTGTCATTTGGCTCCTCATAGGAGCTAGTCAAACACCGGGTAATGCAATGATCCGCCCTGTTACTGCTTTATGGTTAATTGCAGTGCCATTAATGGATATGACAGCAATAATGATACGTCGAGTTAAACAAGGTAAATCACCATTTAAGCCTGATCGTGAGCATTTACATCATATATGTCAACGCTTAGGTTGCAGCCCAACACAAACCCTTATTTTAATATGTTTAGTTGCATCAGTGTTTGCAGGGATTGGTGTAATAGGTGAAATTTTCGTAATTCCAGAATTTTTAATGTTTTATAGTTTTTTAGTTGTATTTACAGGTTACTTACTTGTACTAATTAACTACTGCAAAATTATAAACTTTTTTAGACGTAAATTAGACTTACCAGAAAAACAATATTCTGCGAGTAAGTAAAGCTATATGAGTGCGAAATAAATTTGTACCTACTGGGTGAATATATTGTAGGCGAGGTTTTAAGCTCCGCTTTCGGCAAAGTTAAGTTACATGAGCGCGAAGTAAATTCGCACCTACAGGGTGTGTATTGTGAATGAGGTATTATGCTTCGCTTTTATAAAGGTAAATAAATTACTTGAGCGCGAAGTAAATTCGCACCTACTGGGTGTGTATTGTAGATGAGGTTTTATACCTCGCTTTTATCAAGATAAATTACTTAAATGCGCAGTAAATTCGAATCTACAAAGAACGTGTTTATCAGGATATTCACCCACTTTAAAAAGCACAGCTTTGGTAAAGCTCTGAGGCCGTCGAGTAATATCATTCGATGTTACATTTTGGCTTGAGCCTTTTTGCCTAGAGCCTAATTTATAACTCTGGTAGAATCATTTTATTAATTATTGACTAATCTTAAAGGATTAATATGAAAATTGCCGTAGTAGGTACAGGCTACGTAGGCCTTTCTAACGCTATGTTGCTAGCACAACACAATGAAGTGGTTGCATTAGATATAGATGAACAAAAAATAGCGCTGTTGAATGATAAAAAATCACCAATAGTTGATACCGAAATTAGTGATTTTTTAACTCGTAGTGATTTAAATTTTACAGCAACTACAGATAAGGTTTCAGCGTATAAAAATGCAGACTTTGTAATTATTGCGACCCCGACTGATTATGATGTAGAAAATAACTACTTTAATACCAACTCGGTTGAAGCAGTTATTAAAGATGCTGCAGCGTATAACCCAACTGCGGTTTTAGTAATTAAATCGACAGTTCCGGTTGGCTTTACTCAGAATATAAAAACAGACTTAGGTGTAGATAACTTAATATTCTCACCAGAGTTTTTACGCGAAGGTAAAGCTTTACACGATAACTTATATCCATCACGAATTGTTGTTGGCGAGCAAAGTGAGCGTGCAGAAGTATTTGCTAACTTACTCAAGCAAGGCGCTATAAAAGAAGACATTGAAGTACTCCTTACTGATTCAACAGAAGCTGAAGCGATTAAGCTCTTTTCTAATACATATCTTGCGATGCGTGTGGCTTACTTTAATGAGCTTGACAGTTACGCTGAAGCGCATGGTTTAAACAGTAAACAAATTATACAAGGTGTTAGTTTAGATCCGCGTATAGGTAACCATTATAACAACCCTTCGTTTGGTTATGGCGGTTATTGTTTACCAAAAGATACTAAGCAATTACGCGCAAATTATGCTGACGTACCAAATAATATTATTGGCGCTATTGTAGATGCCAATACAACACGTAAAGACTTTATAGCCGATTCAATTATTAAACGTAGCCCTAAAGTTGTAGGAGTGTACCGCTTAGTAATGAAAACAGGGTCTGATAACTTTAGGGCTTCTGCCATCCAAGGCATTATGAAGCGTATTAAAGCTAAAGGTATTGAGGTAGTAGTTTACGAACCAGTACTTGAAGAAAATGAGTTTTATCACTCACGCGTAATTAAAGACTTAAACGAATTTAAGCTAATATCAGATGTAGTGGTATCTAACCGTATGGTAGAAGAGCTGAATGATATTGCAGATAAAGTATATACGCGCGACTTATTTGGTAGTGACTAATTAGTTACTTAGCTATATAAATTGGATATACAGTTTTATGTATCAGTCATAGCTTATTACGTAATTAAATGCCTCTTCGCTAGTAACTAGTTTTTATTGCTTTGACGTTCGATACCTCTTTACCCTTTTACATATAAAGGAATATTATGAAATATTTAGTAACAGGCGCAGCTGGCTTCATTGGTAGCGCGGTTGTGGAGAAACTTACTGCTGCAGGGCACCAAGTAGTCGGTATTGATAACTTAAATGATTACTATGACGTTAACCTTAAGCTTGCGCGCCTTGATCGCATTAAGCATGAGTTGTTCGAATGCAAAAAGGTTGATTTAGCAGACCGCCCAGCAATGGCAAGTTTATTTGAGCAAGAGCAATTTGACCGTGTCATTCATCTTGCGGCACAGGCTGGTGTGCGTTATTCAATTGAAAACCCACATGCTTACGCTGATTCTAACTTAGTGGGCCATCTTAATATTCTTGAAGGCTGTCGCCAAACAAAAGTGAAGCACCTAGTTTATGCATCATCGAGCTCTGTGTATGGCCTAAATGCTAAAGTTCCTTTTGAGACTTCTGACTCAGTTGATCATCCTGTTTCTTTGTATGCAGCGACTAAAAAAGCCAATGAGTTGATGTCGCACAGCTACTCGCATTTATACGATATTCCAACAACTGGCTTGCGCTTCTTTACCGTGTATGGCTCGTGGGGCCGTCCAGATATGGCACCGTTTATCTTTACTAAAAAGATATTAGATGGCGACACCATTGATATTAATAACAATGGTGATATGTGGCGTGACTTTACCCACGTAGATGACATTGTTGAAGGCGTAGTACGTATCGCTGATGTCGTACCGGGTCGTGATGAACAATGGACTGTAGAGCAAGACACGCCGGCTTCCAGCTCTGCACCTTACGCTGTATATAACATAGGCCATGGCTCACCTATTAGCTTGATGGATTTTGTGAAAGCAATTGAAGATGAGCTGGGTATAGAAGCCAAGAAAAACTTCCGTGAAATGCAGCCCGGCGATGTATACCAAACCTATGCTGATACCCAAGACTTATTTGCTGCAACAGGTTACAAGCCAAAAGTTGGTATTAAAAAAGGTGTTGCCGAGTTTATTACTTGGTATAAAGATTTTTATAACAAATAATAAAGCTTAGATTAAGATATAAAAAAATAGACGTTATAACTAAACGTTAAAAAAGACCGAGCCTAATTTGAGCTCGGTCTTTTTCTTTTTTTTTTTTGATGATGTTGTTTTACTCAAACATTACTTAAAAAAAATTAAAAATGTTCAGCTTAGATATATGATCTGAACCATCATTAGTGGACACTTCGTTAAGCGACATTTAGTTGTTCAAATTTCTCGGGGCTTAAATAGCCTAACGCACTATGCCTTCTCTTTTTGTTGTAATCAATTTCTATATATTCAAATACATGCTGCCTCATGGTTTCTCGGTTCATAATAGGCTCATATTGGATGGCTTCGACCTTGAGTGAATGGAAGAAGCTTTCCACACACGCATTATCCCAGCAGTTGCCTTTACGACTCATACTTTGCATTAAATGATGTTCGCTTAATAAATCACGATAAGCATGGGAAGCATATTGGCTGCCTCTATCACTATGTACAATGACATCTTTAGGTCTACCTCGGCGCCAGATAGCCATTTGCAGGGCGTCACACACCAAAGATGATGTCATGCGTGTACTCATTGACCAACCAATCACTGAGCGCGAGTACAGGTCGATAATCACAGCGAGGTAAAGCCATCCTTCGCTGGTCATTAGATACGTGATATCACCTGCCCATTTTTGGTTGGGCTTATCGGCGGTAAAGTTCTGCTCAAGTAAATTAGGGGCCACAGGTAAATTGTGTTTACTGTCGGTGGTCGACTTGAATTTACGAGCTGCTTTAGCTACTAAACCCTGACGTCCCATGCTTCTGTTGATGGTTTTTACATCATGTTTATTCCCTTGCTCCGCCAGCTCGACTTGGATACGTCTCGCACCGTCTCGCTCTTTACTGTCAACAAATACGGCTTTGACCTGAGTATCTAACATTTGCTGTTGTTGTTTGCGCTTACACACGTGCTCACATGATTTTATCCATGCATAAAACCCACTTGGCGATACACAAAGTACCTTAGCCATTCTGATAACGCTGAATGTGCTTCGGTAGCTTTGCATAAATTCAAATCGTGTTATTTTTGATTTTTCGCGAAGTAGGTGGCGGCTTTTTTTAATATGTCTAGCTCCTCTGCTTGCACCGCTAGTTGGCGTTTCAAACGAGCATTCTCGGTAGCTAACGTACTTTCTCTATCTGATGTAGATGCCTTTTTCAGAGCAGCAGTTCGCCAATAGTAAAGCTGGGACTCTGCGACACTTAATTCTCTGGCAGCTTGAGCAAAACCTACTTTACTCGCCAGCTTTAGTGCTTCTTCTTTGAATTCTTCTGAATAGGATTTACGTTTGGTCTTAGTTTATCTAGCGTCAATTAACTTGGCCGGTTCCGCGTCAATTATCTTGGCCGGTTGACACCGAATTTTATTTGCTCTTATTGAGCGCTGTTTTGCGTCGGTAACTTTCACCTTCGCAATGAATAATCGTTGCATGATGAACCAAGCGATCTATTGCCGCTACAGTCATCGTTGAATCATCAAATAGTTCATCCCATTGTTCGAATGATTTGTTTGATGTGATGATCATGCTGTGTCGCTCATAGCGATGGGCTATCAATTCAAACAGCACGCTCGTTTCCTGTTCCGTTTTTCGTACGTAACCAACGTCATCAACGATTAATAAGCTGTATTTATCGAGCTTTACAAGTTCGTCTTGCAAGCGTAAATGTCGCTTTGCTTGCTGGAGTTGTTGAACAATCGCTGACGCGGCAACAAACTTAACTTTATGGCCCTGCTCGATAAGGCCATAACCGATACTACTGGCGATATGCGTTTTACCAAGACCACTGGCGCCAAATAGCAATATATTGCCACCGTGCTTCAACCAATCCGGCTGATTTATTAAATCAGCAACAAGGGGCTTACTAACCCCATCAACAAGGGTAAAGTCGAAGCTGCTAAGGTGTTTACCCACGGGCAATTTTGCATCTTTTAAAAGCCGCTGAAGGCGTTTATCATCGCGTGTCGCAAGTTCAATATGGCACAGCTCAGATAAGTATTGCTGTGGGCTCCATTGTTCTTCTATCGCTTTTTTGCCCAGGGTATTCCACTGTTGAAGCATGGTGCTAAGCTTTAATTGTTTCAGCATTAAAGGTAACGAGGCCGTGAAGTTATCCATGTAGACCTCCCGGTATCATGCTGCTATAAGCGCTCAAGCTGTGTTGCTTTATTGTTATTGTGGGTATGTTTGATGCAATCACTAAAAATTGCGCTTCACATTCTCGGATGGCCGGTAATTGTCGCTGAGTAATTGACGCTGCTACAAATCGTCCTAATTGACGTTCGCACCCACTTTGTTTTGCTAAATGGAGCAGTTTTACCATGTAATAGCTCGCTTCATCCGCTAAAAGGTGGGCATTAACGTATTCCCAAATAGCTTTGTAATTGTCGCTTGGAAGTAAGTCGTCACGTAGTTGTGAGTAGCGAAATGCCAATGGTTTTTTAACCAGTGCGTCAATAACATGCAAGTAACTAATATTACGTGCACGGCATCCTTTAGAAGCATAGACACGCGCTAACGTTTGAACTAAATCGCTGCCATAGTGCAGCTCTAAACGGTTGTCATATAAACGAACCAGTAATCGGCTACCAATAAGGCGTGACGGGACGCTATAGGTAACACGTTTCAATGAAATAGTACTCGTACGTGACACCGTTAGATAATGCTCGGTGTAATTGACGCTCATCGTCCGTGGTAAAGCATGTAATTGTCGCTGCTCTACTGCGTATTTATCACTTACACGGCGATTACGGCGAGCTACAATGTCGGCAACAAACGATTCATAGACTTCTCTTGTCTGAAAGTCATAACTACCACGGATTTTTAATGCTTGCTCCAGTTGCGATTTAAGATGCCCATGAGGGCTCTCAATAGCCCCATTTTCATGCGCAATACCGCGGTTATTGCGGGTCGCTTTAAAGCCATAATGGGTGACTAATTCATTAAAGCGCTCTGTAAAATCGTTATCATTAGTGTGATTACGATAGGCGGCACTCAGACTGTCTGTACGCACTTCTTTAGGCACACCGCCGGCTGCTTTAAATGCGTTTTGCACGCCATCAGAAAAAGCAGCAAAGCTTTCACCGCCGTAGATCACTTGGGCGTAAGCCCAGCCACTGGCGGGCATACGATAATGAAACAACATATGCTTTAAGGGTTCACTAGCAATGGTAACGGGTGACTTCACATGTGTAAAATCACACATACCTAATAGGCCATACTCGTGTGTTTGCAGGAATACGACCTCTTTACTTGAGCCATACAGTGCCCGCCATTTATGAATTCGACGCTCTAATGTACGCCGTGAGCTAGGGTTAAATTTGTCGGTGTGAAACTCGCAAAGGTGATCAAAAATTCCCACCGGAGTTAACGTTGCATCACCTTGAAGTAGAGGGACAACAATACTGTCCCAGATAGACTCAAGTGGATCTATACGCGTTCGCCATTGGCGTTTATTAGACAATGGCTGCTCATCCAGTTTATCAATGCGCCTTGCTGAACGTTCTGAAATACCTGCTTTCGCAGCCGCGATAACTTGGCTATTACGTTTTCTATGTTTCATATAAATAGTGACCTGCTGATCAGTGATTCGTGTTCCCGGCACAGTGAACTCCTCCGTTCTGCTGTACCGAACCTTATCAGATCAACCGGCCAAGATAATTGTCGCTAGACCGGCCACCGTAATTGTCGCTTAATAGTTTCACCATTAGTGTATGTAATGTGAGCATGAATGCGTTGCTTACCTGTGCTTTCTTTTTCACCACGCTCTACCTGTACCGACCATATAGGGTATAGTTTAAACTTATTTGAAATTCGGTATAAGTCGTTAATAATTTTGCATCACTGCTTATCATGTCACACACCTTTCCACCGTCTTGTCTTTTTCTAAGTGAAGACAATGTTGTGCGTGCTATAAAGTAATCGGCAATGACAATATCAATGATGTACTTATCTTTTTGTTTAAAATAGTTTTTAAAGTCAGGACGTTGATACTCAGGAACATAATCAGATGTGTATACCTTAATATCAGTAACATGCGCTGCATCACTAAATTTTTGTAGCTCTTTTTTCACGCTTGCTTTAAATGTTTTAATTTTTTGAGGTGTGTTCATGTCTTCAAGATCATAAGACACCGCCTGTATATTTTTTGCATATTTGAGTAACTTAGTGGATGTTTCGGCTATGCGCTTTTCAATTTTATTTCTTGCCTCTGAAAATTCAGCGATTAAGGTATAGCGATAATCGCGTTTTGAGTGAACATAATTCACTTCAACAGTTAACGATAATAAGTTTTGATCTGCGACTCTTCTATTATCAAGTATGTTATCTAATTTATGCTGTAACGTTGTTTGAAGCTGCACTGCATGGTTTGTTTTTTGCGCTATTAAGGCACAAGGGCACAGCGTAATATTGCCCTCTTTAGTAATATACTGAGATAAATAGCTCAACATTCGCCGACGCGGCTTTGATGGCTTTTTGGTATACCCTAAAAATTGTGTAATGTGTTTTTGACACGCCCGCTTATGGCTAGAGGCAGAGTAAGGAATGGTGCACTCGTACTGTTTAAACAAACCAATAATAGGTTGAAACATCATCCTGTTACTAAATTCATCATACCATTGGCTTTTGTTGAGCTGCTTTAATGGCATATCCATTAGCTTAGCAAACGCAGTTTGAGCTACGTTTAAATCTATCTCAAACTCTTTAGTTGATTGGTACGCCAACGTATTACCTGGGCATTGTTTGCAAATCATAAGTAACCTCTTTTGGGTTAGTAGTAAATTAAATGCGCATAAGCGCGGTATTAGTATTAAATGGTATAGGTGTGGGATGCGTTTGTTTGGCGTTAAGCAATCAAACGCATAGCCATTAACTGTGTGTGCTTTATGCAATCCCGCGTTCAATCATCATTTCATTAAACGCAAAGCCATCTTGCCTTGACGCATTGGCAACATAGGGTGCGTATACGTCAAACAATAAACGTGTGTCGCTGTGGCCCAGCATGTGCGAAATGTACAGTGGGTTTTCATGCGCAGCGATATGCAGTACAGCAGCGGTATGGCGTGTTTCGTAAGGGCGGCGGCGTGCAAGGCCCGCTTTATTAAGTGTGGGGTACCACAGTTGAGTGCTTACAAAGTGGGTATCAAGCGGTTTGCCTTTGTGAGTAAACACAAATTCACTGGTTGTTTGTTTTTGTAAGCGTTTAAATAGCGAAAAGAGTGTATTACACATCTTTAAGTCGCGGCGCGATTTAGGTGTTTTTACATCCCCGAGTTCACCATTTACCCAATTGTGACGAATACGAATGAGGCGATGATTAAAATCCACATCCTCCCAGCGCAGGCCATGTATTTCACAGCTACGCATACCAGTCCAAAATCGCACCGTAAAATAATCGCGCCATTGTGTAGGAGTACATTCTAAAAAGCGTTGTACTTCATCTGCGGTTAGTGGCAGTGAATTAGCGCGTTCTTCTTTTAAGGTTTTATAGCGGCGTAATGGGTAAGTAAAGTCATGCTCTTCGGCGGCTAAACTTAAAATAGCCACAAACGGCCATAAAATACCGTTAATGCGTTTATTAGAAAGTTTACGGGCCCCTTTGGTATCGCACACCATTAAGCTTTCGCGAAAATAGTCCACATTAGCCAACTTGATCTCATTAACTAATATATTGCCAAATTCAGGAATAAGGTAACGGTCGAGCGTATTACGTACCACGCTTTGATAACTACTTTTCCATTTTGCTTTTTGACGATCGAACCATTCATTCGCGTAATCGTTAAAAAACGGATAAAGACGATCGGGATCTTTAGCGCGTTGCAAAGCTTCAAACTTAGCGACCTTTTTACTTTCAGGAAAATAATCACGGTATTGAAAAGTTTCTAAATCAATTTCAGCATTGATTTTTTTAAGCGTTGCATTGGCTTTTTTAATATTAACAGGGGTTGCCATGAGCTTAGTGCCTTCACGAAAGCGCTGCCCATAAATGTGTAAATCAAATTGAATACGCCCATTGGGGCGAATGCGAATGTGAGCCATAAAGGCCTCCATCAGTTAATGGATCTATAAATAGATCTATCCCTCACCGATGGAATTCGTTAGAATTGGATCATCGGCTGGGTCGAGTTAAAGTCAGCGCAGCCGGTACGGGGTAGGGAGGTTGCCGCCTCTTTACCCCAACTGCTTATTTTATCTTCAGTTACACCAATACCATACACTAAGTACGAAATCGCGCAACTGATTAGAATTTCACTATTAAAATATAGCAAGTACTGTCTATTTGTCCAGTGTTTTATTGTTGAGTTTCGAGTTTGTCGTGATATCTTGCTTAGCACAAACGCAGTAGCAGATAATTTAAACATCATCAAACCCTAGAGCATCAAGTTGTGGGTCACCGAAATCCTCTCCACTGATCCCCAGTTTTTTCTCCAATGCTTTTTTAGCTTCTATTACCTTGTTCATTTTTTCAGGTGCAAGTTCAATATCATCAATACATTGATATGGATTGACTGAGTCTGTATCGCTATAAAAACCGAGACTACGTTTTCCATCTTCATCTAGTAACATTTGCAACTTGATTTGAATAGCTGTTGTGATGTCATTAATTTTCACTTTTGAAAGTGTACTTAAGTTAATGCGGTAAATCATAGGCGATGTTTCATTGATATGCTGTGTGGATAAAAAACAATTACCACCAGTTTCTTCAGTTAACCCAGCTAACATTACGCAATTACTGTCTATGTACAATAGTGCTTCGTTTGCTTTTTTTACCATGTCCATACTACGGTAGATTTTAATTTCATTTTTTAAGGTATAGATACTGATAACAAGCTTTTGCTCAACGACGTAGTTTATTTCTTTTTTATTAGGGGCTGTTGATCTTTGTAGTACATATATCAATCAGCCCACATTGGTAGCCACATCATAGTAAATGCTAAAGCGAGCATTGAATGATAATTTCGTTCAAGCTTTTCATACCGCGTGGCTATCCCTCTATATTGCTTAATACGGCCAAATGCATTCTCAACCAAGTGCCGATATTTGTACATGCACCAGTCAATATCTTCATTGCCTACTAAACTGTTGCCCTTACGTGGAATAACGGGTGTAGCGTTATTATCACGAACAAACGCTCTCAGTTTTTCACTGTCGTAGCCTTTATCTGCGACAACCATATTACTTGTTGGGCAATTAGCTACGAGTGACTCTGCATGGACGATATCATGCGTATTCCCACAGGATAATTCATAATAAACAGGCAACCCTCCGCTATCGACTGCAAGATGAATTTTCGTAGAATTTCCACCTCGGCTCTTTCCAATTGATTCATTGTCAGCAGTTCTTGCACCGCAACTATGTTGATGAGCCCTGACAATACTGCCATCAATGAAGACCCAATCCATGTCCGCATCACGAGATAATGCGCGAAACAGTTCATTCAAAATCCCTTTTTTGGACCATAAATTAAACCGTCTGTAGATAGCACTCCAACGGCCAAAATCAGAAGGTAAATCTCGCCATGGAATACCTGTGCGCATCTTATACAGTATGCCTTCGAGCGTTTTTCTATGGTTGGGCTTATTATAAATTCGACCACTTAAGTACATTACTTTTGATAAGACATTCCATGTCCCGTCTGTTAACATTAATCTTGGCATGTAGGTTCGGTGTAAAGTTTTCTGGCGAATTCAATTATACCTTATCTTCATGCTGTTTGTTTTTCATACCACAAAGATCAACACGCCCTAGTATAATCACGTAAAGAAAGTAACGAGTTGGATATTACGTTATTACCATCACTAAATACCGCCCGCTCATCATCAGTATATATAGTCACAGTTTCGGATTTAGTTGATAGAGCGAGATTTTTTAAGTTTTCAACGCCATCCTTATTCAATAATAAGTCAAATTTTGGTGTAAACCCTTCAGGAACATCAAATGGAATGATTTTGTTGTCACGTTCGATACGAATTTTCGATTCTGCTTTATTCGTTTCAAATGAATCGTAAGGCGTATATGAATTTGCGATATTGGCCATTTCTATTGCTGAGGCTGTTGGTATTGTTAGCTTCTTTGCTTGTTCAACAAACATTAAAAAATCAAGGTGTTCTGCCACTATCTCTTTAGCCAGAATATATATACGTGATTCGCCTTTTGTTAGGGTGTCAACGTGTGGGTAGGGGCTTTTGGAGGTATACTCAATATCGACTTCAATATTGGTCTGTTGTGAATGGAGACACAAACACTGCTTAAAGCTACTTGCGGATAAACTCCACTGTCCATTTTTTAATAACCAATCTTCTTCAACATCTAGACTGATTATTTGCATGCTATCACCTGCCCCCATAATTATTTTGCATGTTTTATCATCGATAATAAATGAAATCCGAGCTTCAGCATCTAATTTTATTACGCTCTTTAAAAAATCATTTATCGAAGTTTGCTCTTTTGGTTTAACAACTATTTTTGCCATTATTAGTTATCCTTATTTTAAGGTTATGTTTAAAAAGTATTGTTCCAACGTTTGCGCTAGCAATGTAGAAGGAATGAGTGTTTTCAGTGTGATAATTAATTGAGTATTTCCATAAGGCGTTTTACGCCAGTTAAAATTATCGGCTTTACGTAAAAATTGGTGCTTAACCATATTTAATTTGTTGCTGTTAAGGCTTTTTCTATTTTGGATTAGTAAAAAAGTAGCCGTGTAATGCTTTAATGACCCTCTGTGGCAAAGGGTTTTAAAAGCTTGCAATGTCTTTTGGTTGCATTTACACGAAAATTGAATATCAAGGGTTTCGATATTTGATTTATCCTTTGGTGTGTGAAGAATTACTTTAGGTTTACCCAATGTTTTAAGCGCTGTTAGCTCTTTAGAGGTAAAGTTTAGATATTGTCCTTTTGCTAATTGACGCCATTGAATATTAGCTGTTTTAAAGTCTAAGATTTCTTTATTCAGCGCAGTAAATACCTTTTTACAAAAGTAATAAAACGTATTTGTATTTTTATCGATAAAATCTTCAGGTAAGGAGCTAACCCAGAGAGGTGTAAAATCACATTTATTAAATGTAGAATGCTGTTTATTGGTCGTGCTGCTCTTACCTCCCATGAGGGTATTCAATTTCAGTTTATTTATAATTTGGCTCTCTGCTAACTCAGGCTGGAACTGCTTTTTATCCTTATTGCTCAGTAATGAGTACTCTTGACTAAGTGAGTTTAAAATACGCGAAATATCATTTGAACCTACAGGGATATCAATGATATAGCGAAGCTCTGCTCGTGAGTATTGGCGACATGCAGGTTTGAGTAATGCAATTGTTTTTTCCATGCCATGAAGGTAATGACGACGAGTCGTTGCGTAGCTGGAGTGTCCCAGCTGTTTTGCTATAACGTCTAATAATAGTCCGGCATTCATTTTGTCAAATGGTCGGCCTTCTAACCAAAAATCAAAACGCGCTAAACAGCTTTCTTTAGATAGCATTGCCTCTGTAGCTTCATCTTGAAGGATATTTGATAAGTGACATCCTTGACGCTGATAAGCGAGATGTAATCCCTGTAAGTAAAGTAATTCCGCACCACCATGACGCAAATGATGGAAGCGTACTTTAGGGCCGAATAGTGCTTTTAATGCTTGAGTTGCAGGGTAGATATAATAGCTTGAGCGCAAGCCTATAGATTCGTGTTCAAAACCAAGTAAAGGTTTCGTTTCATCACAGCCTGTTTTGATTTTTAATAATATTCGTATAAGTTTGGCTGCTGGCTCTGGCATAAATACAGTAATTATTCTCGTCTTTTTATTTTTAGTCGTCCCCTCTGGCGTATTCCTTATAACGATACTAAAAAGCTGATTTTTTTGTGAGTTTATGTTCGTAATGTCACCTAGGCATAACCTTAAAATTTCGCCTCTTCGCATAGCTCCGTAATACCCTAAGATGACTGCTATGCTAGCAAATAGTCGTTGCATGGCATGCCCATTTTTTGAAGAAAGTAATAGCTCTACGGTGCTGTTTATCTGAGACACATTTAAGCAAAATGGATCAACAAGAGAAGGCAGCTCAGGGCGCTCGAATTGTTCTAGATCTAACTCATCAGTGATCTCTTGATGTGCTGCACTGCGAAGGAAATTATATAAATGCCACGGTGTTGTTTTTGCATCTAAACGTTCGAACTCTTTATGTGCCCAACTATGCAATGTTTCCGGGTTGGAGGCATCGTCAAAGCTTAATGGGTTTAAGTTTTTATAAAAGTTTGTATAGCGGTCGATACTTTGAGGAGGGAGTATTTTTTTGTGAACCCCACCTTCATTAAATAGTTCATCAGTAAAGTGAAAAAACAGTTTTGGTATTACATTGTCAGGATCCCAATCTGGCGCAGTAGGCCTTATAGAGTTTTTTTTGGATGATAGCTTATGGTATTTAATAAGTTTTTTATGAGGCCATGCATCGGCGAGTGCTTTTTTTTCTGCCCCAATAACCGCTTTATTCAACGGGGGGATGAATAATAATTTTTCTTTTGCCGTATCAATAGTATAAGATTTTGTGGATTCAAGTGGCGATACATGACGCATAGGATCACTTAAGTCACGTAATAATTTTGGTGGCACAGCATAGTGGTGATGCCAGAATGATTGGAACATACGCAGCCATTCTGCGGGGCCCATTGCAGCGAAATAATATGGCTCAGTATCTACCCACCGATTAATAGCATCCGATAATGATTTTGTTGTTAACGCCTTTTCAGGGAGATATTTATAAAAGTTTTGTAAAACCCTTAAAGGGAAAGCTGGTAGTGGGTAACGTGTGAAGCTCGTGTTGCTGTTATCTGCATATGAAGTAATAGGTTTAGGGTGTGACACTTTGAGTGTAAATTGCCCTTCGAAAAACTCAATACAGGTAGGTGTTGATAATATTCTTTGCCAGTACGATAAATGCAGCGGTGCCACTTCAAAGTTCAACACAAGCAATACCCAACCTAAGTCATGCCATCGCTTAACTATAAAAGATTCACGTTGTGACTCATATCGGGAAAAACATTGACTTGCTAGTAGATTTTTCTTATGAATACTAAGCAACCACTTCGTTGACTCATCCGTAAAAGCTTGCTCTTTTACTTCTGGTAGCTGCCAATTACATATTTCTTTTAAATAAAATAAAACTTGATCAAGTGCGCTTAATAACACTCGTTGTTTACCTGTGGGAATACTTTTAATTTGCTTATTAATTTCGTTGAGCTGTTCTTTTGATAATGCCCGTTCATTAATATTCAAAGAGTTAATTAGATCGCATACCGACTGAAGCTTGCTAGTTTCCTCGCACTCCATACCGAGTTCTTCACGATAGGTAATAATAGTCTGAGCCGTTAGTGGTTTTTTAGCCATGATTTACTCCTTTTATCTCAGCTAAATTTAAAAACTCAGGGATTTTATTTAAAAAGGAGCCAAATTTGTTTAGTACGACAGGAAATAGCTCATCGCTTCCTAGCTGTTCTCCATAATTTGCATGCCCCATAAGTCGGCTTATATCTTGCGACGTGAGCGTAGGAGATAACGATGCTAATGCATGCTGGGAAAAAAAGTGTCGTAGATGATAAGGTACTATTTTTACTTCCCCAGGATTAGCTTTTGACCACCACTTAGCCATAAACGGTCGTAAAATTTTTGCTGATAATGGCTTTACCGCCAAATTTTCATCAATCAAAAACCACATTAATGGAGAATCAAAAGTAGTAGATGAATGACGTTGCAAGTTTTGCAGTAAAAGCTCGTAGCGTAATAATGCAAGACGAAAATAGTCACATAACCAAATAGTACGATAACGACCTTTATCAAAAATGATGGCAGAGTGTTTATCGAAGCAATATTCTTTTTTAAATGTAATTTCGTGTGTTGGACGTGCGCTTGTTAATGCAATATATAATAGTGCAAGTTCATATACTCTAAAGTTATACAGCTTCAGTAAACTTTCTAGCGTATGTTTACTTTGCTCAAGCTTTTGACCTTGCAAGTGAAGTTCGTGAAAAAAGCGACGTACTGAATCAACATTTACATATCGTATTGAACCTATAAAAATAGGCGGGGTGTTTATATAGTTTCGTTTTGCTGTCGATATATCATAGTGTAATGAAGGTATTTTCCCTGATGTACAGAGGTAGTCTTGTTGTTTGCTCGTATAGCGAATGATTTGAGAGTCGTTATGCAAAATAGGCTTTGCAGCGCTAAACAGCTTTAATAGCTCAGGCTCATAGATAGCTTGCGATAGTCGATCTAAGTAATATGTTTGGGCAATAAAAATATCAGATCTTATTTGGTCACTGCTGCGTCTTTGATAATGAAAAGCACTAGAATGATGTAAGTTATCAACTCCAAGTAAAACTGCTTTTGCTGGTGTTGTTAGGCTGGGATCGCATTGAACCATTTTTTTGAAGTAATTAAACAAAACATCCTTACGAACTAGGTATTTTCCTTTTAATACAGAAGGAGTGCGCCATTTATCATTAATAAAACGTAAGAATATTTCTTTCTCTTCCTGGCTCATCACCCAACAATTATTAGCTTGAAGCGTTTTAGTTATTGCATCAGAGAACCAGTGATTTAAACCATTTGGAATAGGTTGCCATTGCCAGTTAATACCGCCTTTAGTTGGGTAAGCAATAGCATATTCTACCCATGAAGGGTTATTTCTACGGACACTCCTTAAACTGTGTTGTTGGCAAGGGCTATTACCGCTAACAATGGTGATATCTGGAATATCTTTGATTGATCTACATGACGTGAGAGCATCAGACAGCCATAGGTATAAGAAGTTAAAAAGTGCGCGATCGTATGCTGTTACTTTTGTACTTGATGATGGTTTATATAGTTTTTTTAATCTTATTACAGCTGCCAATAACTTAAGAGCATAATGCCTAGCATTGGGAAATGGGGCTCCACTATTTTTATATCTTTCTTTTGATTTAATGGCTTCATTACTCATCATTTATACACTTCTCGTTTAGTTGTTCGTTATTGGAGTCGGTTAACTTTAAAGCTAAATAGTAGGTTTACCTCAGCACACTAGTGACGCTTAAAAACATGAATAAATCGCATGGTCTTTATTCATAAAATTCGGTTAATGAATTCGGTTTTTATCAGATACATTTATCACCTCTAATGCTTGACGGAGATACTTGAGCTAAATGACTAAGCTGTTTTTTACTGGGTACAGCTAAATTAAGTGACTTAGCGTTATTATGCCGACCGTGTAATTGCTGCAGTAAAGATCTGAATTCAGGTGCAAGTAGTGCCGGCTTTATTAGCTCAAGGGTAGAAATTATTGGCTCAGCTTCATCATAAATAATGAGTGATGCTATTAACTTAAATGCTGCATTATGACTGAGAATAATTTTGATCAGAGGCATAATAATTAATGCTATATACTGTCCTTCTTTTTTACTCTTCAAGACAGGTATAGGGCTAGAATCAAGCAAACATTGAAGCTGTTCAATTGAAAGAAACTGGATGTCGGGTAGTTTTTTCTGCGTAAATTTCTCGTCTGATACCAAAGCAGTCAGCGTTGGGTGCTGTTGCAATTCAAGCGCGTTTAACGGTAGTTTTTTAATCTTTGGCACAACAATAGCTCCCTATATAATTTAATTTTACGATTATCGATATGTTCATTTTGTTATTAATTAATATTGCTCTGAGCTTTACTAAAAATAGAAAAAGTGCACTTTAAAGGATGTAAATCTAATGACATTTGTATGACCTTAATGGGTAACTTACCAATGCACTGGTTTACTTTTAAATTTACGACATCATTTTTAGTCAGCTCCCTTAATCGTGGATGACCTTGTAATTTTGCTTTGGTTAACTGAATCTTTTTTTGCTTATAGTGCATATAGCTCACTCTATTTAATTAACGTATTCATGTTTAATTTATGGTAACCCTTTACCATTTTTGTTTTGACTATTAAGTCTGGCTATTTAGGCCTACTTATTTAGGGCGAATAAACCATTCGCGTTTTGTAAAAACCTCCGGCATTTTTTATAAATGAATTTATTCATTTATTTATGTTTAATTATGTTTAATTATGGTAACGCGCTTTTTTTGCTACAGCGGCGATTAACTCCTGCTTTGTAGGTATACTTATTTGGCGAACTAAACTTAACATCCTCACGTATTAAAATGACTCAATAGCTAAAATGTGAATAAAATAAATAGTAAAGGAATTTTTAATGTGTCTCAGATTAGAGACCCCTTTTTTAGCACCTGAAAAAGATCAGGCGATAAAAATATTTTTTATAAAAAACAATGTTCGTTTAAAAGCCATCAATGAAGCATATTTTCAATGACTTAGGGGTTGTTCGTTTTTTGCTTTATTAAAATAAATGTCTCTTTGAATTTTAAATTTTTAATTTTTGTAAGTTTTTTATTTCAATTGGTTAGTGATTTTTAGGTTTCGTGTCCCATATAAAAAATCGCAGTCAAAAATGCTAAGTTATTGAAAATATACTTATGCAATTTTGTTTTGATAAATTTTGGACACAAAAAAGAGACCTATAGGCAAATTAACAAAAATGCTTATTGGTTGTGTGGTTAGGTAGGCTGGTTTAAACCTACTTTGCTAGTTCAGTTGAACTAGCGGTTAGTTGGCTAAATAGCCAAAGGGGTTTTATCGCCGAAGCGACTTTTTATTTGCCGAAGCAAAAAGGGGGTTATCGCCGAAGCGACTTTTTATTTGCAGAAGCAAAAAGATTTTTTATCGCCTTTGCGATAATGGTTCTCTTTCGCCGAAGCGAATTCTTTACCAAAGTAAAAAGGTTTTTGTCGTTGAAGATAGTTTTCACCTTAGCGACGTATGTAACTTATAACAGCTATAATATTTTTTCAACATTAGCGTTAGTCTAATTTTTAGATTTTTAGATCCCGCTTTAGTATTACTGAAGTTTGGCTTTTAAAAAGCTTGATAACTTTTGCGTAAATTAAATCTGTATTTTCACAACTAGTTAATAGTTTACTAATTAGTACCTACGAAAGATTGGAGCATAAATATAAGATGGTCAACACTCATATCACTTAACTTAGTTCAGTGTATTTGAGGTAAAACCGGTTTGTTACTATCTGCCTTTTCTCCGTAAATTTTAGATAGTCTAAAAATATTAGTACCCATTCATCTGAACGAACTTTGAATTTCCACACTTTTCCAGGCTTCTATACCTCTTAAGCTTTTCAAACCTTTTATCTGAAGCTATAAATAGCACTGATAACTTATAAAATAGCTCTCGTAAACCCCAATTTACGATAGCTATTATTATGTTAAGTAGGTGGTTAGGTTACATCCAGTGTGAAATAACCAGAAATATTGACTTGTATTGAAACGGAAAGGAAGTAATTGGGCTGGTTTAAAGGTTCACGTATTCGAACTGAATTGCCCCGTGTTTGCCAGAGACACAATAGCTTGAGAAACTGGAACTATGAAAAAATCAAATCGCTATACATCAGAATTTCGTGAACGTGCAATTAGACCTGTTACTACACAACCGCATCAATGCCTATACTGTCCTTTAGGTGATCGAATTTTAAACTAATATCCAGCCTCTTTATTTTATGTTTAATCCCCAATGGAGGTACTGTTGTATATAGGCCATTCAATGTTTAAGGATCAGGTTATATATATGTGTCGTTATAGCGCTGCTTACATGGCCTATAACCATGAATACTCTCGCATCTCACCCAAGTTTTAATACAATTAGTACTAATTCTGAGGATCTTTTTGGTGCTAACTGACGGCTAATAACGATATACAATATAGTCTTATTGAAGTTTTAGTGGTAGTTTAGTTAGGTTAATTATATTTACATTGTGTTTGGCGTAGTTATTTATAATAAAGCCTTAGCCTATCCACCATACACTTTAACATGGACGTATCAATGATAAAGATTGTTATTCTTGCTTGTTTTGTTCTTTGGATGTTCATCCGTCAGCTTACTAAATCAAACCCAAATTCAATTTGGCGTATTAAATTAAAACGTTTATCTCGTTATACCTTAATTGGCGCTATAGGTTGGCTAATAATTATCACCTTAGGCTCTGTAAAATATCAAATATATACAGACAAAACATTTACCTATAGAGGTAATGATCTGAACCATCATTAGTGGACACTTCGTTAAGCGACATTTAGTTGTTCAAATTTCTCGGGGCTTAAATAGCCTAACGCACTATGCCTTCTCTTTTTGTTGTAATCAATTTCTATATATTCAAATACATGCTGCCTCATGGTTTCTCGGTTCATAATAGGCTCATATTGGATGGCTTCGACCTTGAGTGAATGGAAGAAGCTTTCCACACACGCATTATCCCAGCAGTTGCCTTTACGACTCATACTTTGCATTAAATGATGTTCGCTTAATAAATCACGATAAGCATGGGAAGCATATTGGCTGCCTCTATCACTATGTACAATGACATCTTTAGGTCTACCTCGGCGCCAGATAGCCATTTGCAGGGCGTCACACACCAAAGATGATGTCATGCGTGTACTCATTGACCAACCAATCACTGAGCGCGAGTACAGGTCGATAATCACAGCGAGGTAAAGCCATCCTTCGCTGGTCATTAGATACGTGATATCACCTGCCCATTTTTGGTTGGGCTTATCGGCGGTAAAGTTCTGCTCAAGTAAATTAGGGGCCACAGGTAAATTGTGTTTACTGTCGGTGGTCGACTTGAATTTACGAGCTGCTTTAGCTACTAAACCCTGACGTCCCATGCTTCTGTTGATGGTTTTTACATCATGTTTATTCCCTTGCTCCGCCAGCTCGACTTGGATACGTCTCGCACCGTCTCGCTCTTTACTGTCAACAAATACGGCTTTGACCTGAGTATCTAACATTTGCTGTTGTTGTTTGCGCTTACACACGTGCTCACATGATTTTATCCATGCATAAAACCCACTTGGCGATACACAAAGTACCTTAGCCATTCTGATAACGCTGAATGTGCTTCGGTAGCTTTGCATAAATTCAAATCGTGTTATTTTTGATTTTTCGCGAAGTAGGTGGCGGCTTTTTTTAATATGTCTAGCTCCTCTGCTTGCACCGCTAGTTGGCGTTTCAAACGAGCATTCTCGGTAGCTAACGTACTTTCTCTATCTGATGTAGATGCCTTTTTCAGAGCAGCAGTTCGCCAATAGTAAAGCTGGGACTCTGCGACACTTAATTCTCTGGCAGCTTGAGCAAAACCTACTTTACTCGCCAGCTTTAGTGCTTCTTCTTTGAATTCTTCTGAATAGGATTTACGTTTGGTCTTAGTTGTCATGTTTCACCTCTATGAGTTAGTTTACTCACTTAATGAGGTGTCCAAAACTATTGGTTCAGATCAATGGCTTAAACTCCAAACAAATTATACAGGGAGTTAGTTTAGACCCGCGTATTGGTAGTCATTATAACAACCCATCTTTTGGTTATGGCGGTTATTGCTTACCAAAAGACACTAAGCAACTGCGTGCAAATTATGCAAATGTGCCTAATAATATTATTGGCGCCATTGTTGATGCAAACACCACGCGTAAAGACTTTATTGCTGATTCGATCATTAAGCGTAACCCAAAAACGGTAGGTATATACCGATTAGTGATGAAGTCTGGTTCTGATAACTTTAGAGCCTCATCCATTCAAGGTATTATGAAGCGTATTAAAGCGAAAGGCATTGAAGTTGTGGTATATGAGCCAGTACTTGATGAAGGTGAGTTTTACCATTCTCGGGTAATTAAAGACTTTAACGAATTTAAGCAAATATCTGATGTGGTGGTTTCAAACCGTATGGTTGACGAGCTCAGCGATATTGCAGAGAAAGTTTATACACGTGATTTGTTTGGTAGTGATTAACGAATAAAGTTTTAATAAAAAGCGTTAGACATAAGAAGCTAAAGGCTAAAGTTACTTTATATTGGGAGCGTTGTGCAACTTTAAGGTTTAAAAGTGTGGCAATGCTCAGCTAATTTAGGCTGTAAGGTTTTTATTTTCTTTAACAAAGTAGAAGTTTGCTTTAAAAGTCAAACTACACGATATGCATTATCAATTACATCAAATATTGCAAACGACTATGATGAAAGGCAGCTAAAGGTTACTGTTGTTTTCTCTCTTATTTTAAAGATAGTAAACCATTTATTACTGGCTGTAATAATAACTGGGTGTTTAATTAAACCTTGCGCGGCGCAATAGCGTGTGTGACCTATACAGCATCATTGAAACTGCGAAATTGAAACTGCGAAGTCCAACGACTTAACGCCATTTGATTACATCATGCATTTCCTTTACGAGCTTTTTTAGTCTGAGGCAGAGACATTGAACGCTTATTGCCCTGGAACATCAATATCTAGGTGGAGATCCTCCAGTTAAGTTGATTAGCTCTTAACTGGAGTAGTCGAATCCATTAAACCACGTCGTAAAAGGTTGGAGCTGACATTTAGTTCAATTTCTAAAACCAAATTCAGGTTGATTAGTTTAGTTTAGCTTTTAAGAGCGGATTTAATAAGTAACTTAATACTGTACGCTTACCTCCTAACACATCGACTTTCGCAATCATGCCGGGACGAATAGGGTAGCTCTTACCATTTTTGACTAAGTTATTGCCTTGTGTAGCAATGAGGATCTGATAGAAATATTCTTTGCCCTGCGCTGTTTCTTCCTCAATGGTATCAGCACTGATTTGAACCACTTCGCCTTCGAGATCACCGTAAATAGAGAAATCATACGCGGTAATTTTGACTTTAGCTTTCATTCCTGGTGCTAAAAATGCGATGTCCTTGGGAGCTATTTTAGCTTCGATCAGCAATTGCTCGTCAATAGGTAATATGTATAGAATTGCTTCTCCGGGCTGTACCACTCCTCCGCGAGTGGTTACCAAAATATCATTTACCATTCCTTTAACAGGTGAAGTAATTTGTGTGCGTGTCAGTTGATCCTGTCGTTGAACCAATGACTCGTTCAGAGCATTGAGTTCTGCCTTTTTTTGAGTCAGTTCGGTGTACGCATCTTGCATATAATTGTTACTGACTTCGATAATCTTCCCTTTCAGATCTTCCAGTTCTTTCTCAACCTTTAATAACTCCATCTGACTGACTGACTCGGAGGAAATCATGGGTTGCAAGATACTAAGTTGATCTTCAACAATACGCATGTGTCTTTCTAATCCGGAAATTGTTTCTTGTTTGTTGTTGCGCCGAGCGGCAAATAAAGCTTGTTCGAATAAGCGGTCTTTTCGTCAATTTCTAAATCGCTAGGAAAGGTTAAAGTGGGGCTATCACGCACTTCAGCCTCCAAACGAGTGATAGATGCTAGTAATGACGATGCTTGGCTCTTCCCCTCACGATATGCTGCTAAAAAACGTGTTTTATCAAGACGAAGTAAGGGTTCGCCCTGTTTAACCAATTGTCCTTCTGAGACCAGTAGTTCTTCGACGATACCACCTTCAAGGCTTTGAATTTTCTGTAAGCGACTAGAAGGAACTACCTTACCTTCTCCACGAGTGACCTCGTCAATTTCTGCAAACGCAGCCCAAATAATGAAAATGGCAACAATCAATGTACATAACCAAAGCGCTGGGCGTGCTCCAAGAAAGCGGTTCTCATCAGACCAAGGCTTATTACGTTTCATTTTTCATCTGTCCTTGTTGTGCAAAAATAGTATCAAAATCACCCTCTGTAGTAACTCTGGCATGTTTGGTATTTTGGCTTGTTTGATACTTTTATTCGTGCCTGACTTATCACATTCACGGCAGGCGTAATTTGGGCTAATATGCTCAATGACTCTTACCTTTGGCGATATGAATACGTACTTTTGGATGATACCTTCACTTATTTTATGCAGTTCATTACCATAGCAGTCACACTGTTTGTCTTTATCGGCAATGTTATGAATCACTTGCTCACGGGGTAATTTTTTTGGTGTCTTGTGCGTCTTGATTAAAGTGGCGACCCATGTAGGGTCGCTTAAATAAGGCTGGATGGAGTAACTCTTTCACGGATAAAGCCGCTCCTATGTGGTTTATGTTACCCGTCGGAAATGGCTTTAGCCAAGAATGTGTTTAGTGTTATATCTTACGAGCCCGCTATTTGCATCTGTTCTATTAATACTGAGCCGGTTTGAATGCCGCCACGGCGTTCTATATCACCGCCTATACCTGCAACTGCTTTAAACATATCTTTTAAATTACCAGCGATGGTTATTTCGCTAACCGGGTATTGAATTTCACCATTTTCAACCCAAAAACCAGCTGCGCCACGCGAGTAATCACCTGTTACGGTGTTAACGCCTTGCCCCATTAGCTCTGTCACTAATAATCCAGTACCCATCGTTTTAAGTAAGGCGGTTAAATCGTTATGAGTTTGTTCTACGAGCCAGTTATGAATACCGCCAGCGTGGCCAGTTGGGGTCATATTCATTTTTCGCCCAGCATAGCTCGCTAATAAGTATGTGCGTAGTTCCCCGCCGCTGATAATATCGCAATCACGCGTTTTTACGCCTTCGGCATCAAAAGGAGAGGAAGCTAAACCTTTTAATAAATGCGGACGCTCGGTAATATTAACGCAGGGGTTAAATACGGGTTTGTATAGGCTATCAAGTAAAAAGCTTGATTTACGATATAATGCACCACCGCCAATGGCTGACACTAAATGGCCAAATAATGAGTTGGCGATATCAGCTCTAAAAATAACGGGCACTTTCATTGTGCCTAGCTTTTGACTATTTAGCTTGGCAAGTGTTTCGGTTGCGGCTTCAAGGCCGACTGCCGCGGCATCTTTTAAATCACTTTTCTCACGCGATATAGTATAAGCAGAGTCGCGCTGCATGTTTTCGCCTTCTTTACCAATTACCATGGTGCTAATACTATGACGAGTGCGCGGAAAACCGACTATTTGGCCGTGGCTATTACCATAAACACGTAACCCCTGGTGCGATGAAAAGCCTGCGCCATCTGAGTTTACAATTCTGTCATCGGCACTAAGTGCTGCTTGCTCTGCTTGGTGACAAAACTCCATACCTTGTTCAGGAGTTACATCCCAAGGGTGATATAAATCTAAATCAAGTGGAGCAAACTCAAGTAGCTCTTTATCAGCAATGCCATTATGTGGGTCATCAGAGGTGAACTTTGCGATATCTATGGCTTTTTCGACCACGGTGCGCAGTGTTTTAGGATTTAAATCAGCTGTTGATGCCGAGCCTTTATGGTTACCCACATACACACTTATACCTAAACCACCGTCTTGATTAAATTCTATTGTTTCAACTTCGCCCATACGGGTACTAACCGAGAGCCCCGAAGTGCTAGACATAGCGGCTTCTGCGCCTGTTGCCCCCAGTTTTTTTGCGTGCTCAAGTACTTCGGCTACGGCATCTTTTACTTGGCTAATTTGATTATAAATAGGATCTTGCTGGTGGCTGGTCATATTCTTTCCTAGGCGAATCTTGCGTGCAATTTAAGTAAATGCTAACACAGTAAACGCTTAGCATCAGCTAATATTAATCAGTAAAATAATAACGTATAATAGCTGTAGTTAACGTTATTATAAGAGTGCCCCATGGCCAAGAAAAAAGGCAAACCTGCTGAAATTGAAGAAGAAATTATCTATGTATCAAAAAGTGAACTTAAGCGCGACGCGCAAGAGTTGCATCAGTTAGGTTCTGATATCGCAAAAATGGGTAAAAAACAGCGTGAGCGTTTACCCCTTAATGACGATTTACAAGAGGCTATGGTGGTTGCTGACAAAATTAGCAACAAAAGCGATGCTTATCGTCGCCACTTAAATTACATAGCTAAAACTCTGCGTACTGTTGAAAACATCGACGAAATTAAAGCGCTTATCGATATAATGCTGAATAAAAATAATCAAGCGGAAGTGATAATTAAAAAAATTGAGCAGCTGCGTAGTGATTTAATTGAGCAGGGTGATGATTTAATTAATCAAACTATTGAGCAATACCCAACACTTGAACGACAAAAAATGCGCCAATTAGTGCGCAATGCCGCCAAAGAAGTTAAAGCTGAAAAACCAGCCAGAGGCTATAGAGAATTATTTCAGTACCTTAAAGGCGCTATCATGTAATCCATTATCAGCTTTAGTGATTTTTGAATTAGCGGTTAATACTGATAACTCAAATTAAAGCTGATAAAATATTTCTCTTAGTTAAATAACGATTCGGTTCATAATGCATAAATTAAGCTTAGTGGTGCTAGCTGGTGGGTTAGGAAGCCGTTTTGGTGGCAACAAGCAAATAGCTGAAATTCCAGGTCTTGGCTTTACTATTATGGAGCTGAGTATTACAGATGCTTACAAAGCGGGTGTGACTCAAGTTGTTTTAGTAATCAACCAAGCTGTACGAGCAGAGATTGAGCAAACCATTTTACCTCGTTTACCGGCTAACCTTGAGGTTACTTTAGTTGAGCAGCGTATTGCTGACGTACCCGCCGAGTTTAGTTATTTAGTTGCTGAACGCGCAAAGCCTTGGGGCACCGGCCATGCTTTACTTAGTGCTAAAACGCAGATAAATAACCCATTTATTGTTATAACCGCTGATGATTATTATGGTGCAAGCTCATTTAAACTGTTGAGCGAGCACTTTAAAAAACACAGTAACTGGGCAATGGTTGGCTACCCGATTCTAGATACGTTATCACTTCAAGGTGGAGTAAACCGTGGCGTGTGCCAAATCGAAAATAACTTATTGGTTGACGTGGTTGAATATTTAGCTATTCAAAATGAAAACGGTATTATTATAGGCGATAGCCCGACAAGTTCACGCAAAGTTATTTCACAAAGGGCATTAGGCTCTATGAGCTTTTGGGGGTTAACCCCTAAATTTTTTGAATTATTAACTACAGGTTTTAATGAATTCTTGCAAAAGTATGATACCGCTGCCAAAGAAGAGTATTATTTACCTAATCAAATTCAATATGCGATCAAAAATAATAATCAATCGGTTACTGTTTATACCGCTCAAGAGCCATGGTATGGAGTGACTTACAGGTCAGAGTTACAGGAAGTTGCAAGTAAACTTTATGAGTTACGCCATGGATGAAATTACACCAAAAACGCCTTTAACAGATCTCGTTGGGCAAAGTAATAGCGAAGTAGATATGAAATCAAATCTAACTGCGGTTTATTTATCACAGCAGTTCGGTCTTGGTAATGAACAAGTCAGTATGAAGCCCATTGGTAATGGCCATATAAATTGTACTATGTTGTTAAGTGCGCCTAAAAAATCGTTAGTCGTGCAAAAACTCAATACCGAAGTATTTCCGAAGCCTGAACAGTTAGTTAGTAATGCCTGCTTAATTGAACGCCACCTTAGCCGAAAATTAAAAGCTGGTCAGTATAATTTAGATATTATTCGTCATGTGCCAACCCTTAATAATAACTTTTTAGTTGAATGTGATAACGGCGTGTGGCGCGCACTCGAATTTATTGGCGGAAGTTATAGTGAAGACGTAGTAGCAAATATTTCACAAGCACAAACTGCGGCTAATGCATTTGGCCAATTTGCGGCAGCCTTAGAGGATTTTGACGCTAAACAACTTCATCATGTAATTCCTGATTTCCATAATCTTGCTATGCGTGCCAGTAAGTTTAAAGACGTTATTAAACAAGACCCTGCTAATCGTTTAGCAAGTTGCCAAGCGGATGTTGATTTTTGTTTATCGCAGTTTGATTTAATTGATGAATTGAACGCATTGCAAGGCAATGTACCTGTTAGGCCATGCCATAACGATACTAAAATCAATAATATGTTGTTTTGTAATAAATCACATGATGCAAAAGCAGTGATTGATTTAGACACTTGCATGCCAGGTTATTGGCTTTATGACTTTGGTGATATGGTGCGTACTTTCTGTTCGCCAGAGCAGGAAGACTCAACCAATCTTGATAACGTAAAAGTTCGCGAAGAGATTTTTGAAGCGATTGTAAAAGGCTATGTTGAGCCATTAAAGGGATTGATCACCGAGCAAGAAAAGCAAAGCTTTTGGTTAGGCGCTAAAGTAATGACTTTTATGATTGGCCTGCGTTTTTTAACCGATTATATTGATGGCGACAATTATTTCGCCATTAAGCATCCCAAACACAACCTACAACGGGCACAAAACCAGCTCACGTTATACCGTGATATTATAGCCAAAAAAAGCACCCTAAAAGCAATTTTAAGTGACGTCTGATACATTTCATAAAGTGCTTCGCGGCTGAAGCCGCTCCTACGAGGTTAAGGTTGTTCTTTATTAAGGCAGGCTTATACCTGCCCTTGTAAAGTAGCTATAATACGCCGAGCTGTGCCATGGTCGCGGTGTTCACCTAAATAAACCCCTTGCCATATACCAAGTGCTAAGCGGCCATTCGTGATAGGAATACTTAACTCACAACCTAATGTGCTGGTTTTAATGTGTGCGGGCATGTCGTCATCACCTTCGTAATCATGGCGATAGTAGCTTTGCCGCTCGGGTATAAAGTGGTTAAAATGACTTTCCATATCCATACGGACGGTGGGATCGGCATTTTCGTTAATTGTTAAACTAGCAGAGGTATGTTGAATAAATAAATGCAATAAACCTACCTTATAATTTTTTATTTCAGGTAGTGCAGCTATTATTTCATCATCAATAATGTGAAAACCCCGTGAGCGAGGTTTTAATTGTAGGGTTTGCTGATGCCAACTCATAGTTTATCGAAGCTTACTTCTATATTGGCGTTACCTACATCAGAAGTGAATGGACTTAAAGTTTTTGCACCGTCGGTTACCATACCTATTACTCCTTATGTGTTGCCACAAGCGATTTCATCTTTTTTTATTCTTGGCTTACCAGGCTTTAACCTGGTTTGTGCCATTGTACTAAGCACGTTTAACAAAGGTGACAAAAAAGATTGATGAATTCTACATTCATTAAATCTTTTCCCTTACTTTTGCATTGTTATGCATATTCGTTTAACTATAAACCTAACTCTTAATCTTTACACTTCCCACATTTGCCGTGTGCTTCAATTGTTTGCCCTGAAACAATAAAGCCACTTTCTGCCGCTAAACTATTTAGCTCATGAGAAATAACCGTAGAATGCAGCTCTTTTATATAACCGCAGTCATCGCAAATAAGCAGTTGCACCGGATGTATATGATCAAAGTGATGGCACAGCATAAATGCATTGGTGCTTTCAATTTTGTGGATAAATCCTAGTTCAGCTAAAAAGTCGAGTGCTCGATAAATGGTTGCAGGTTTTGCGCCCGCTTCAGTTAATTTTAACTGCTCTAATAAATCGTATGCGCCTACACCGCCTTGCGCGCTGGCAAGTAAGCGGAAAACTTTTTCACGAATAGGTGTAAACCGCGCACCGCGATTGTCGCAAACATTTTTGGCCTTACTAACGAGTGATTCTATATTCATCTTCTCTTATCCTTTACGTTACGGGGATATGGTAACATACTGTATTCTAGTTGCAGTGTTTTTATTAAGCAGCGTTTACTTGGAATATTATGAACGAATTAATTGCCATTTTTATCTTTTTTTTTGCTGTTATTGACCCTATCGGGACGGTGCCTGTATTTATAGCGGCAACCCGCGGTGATGATGAAAAGTTTAAGCGTAAAGTTGCTCTCAAGGCGGTAGCTGTTTCGGCTTTGTTGTTATTGTTTTTTGTACTTGCGGGAGAGTTTCTGCTTAACGCGATTAAAACGCCTTTATCAGCATTTCAAATTGCTGGTGGCATTGTTTTATTACTTTTTGCGCTGTCAATGATATTTGGTGAAAGTAAGCCTGAAAGTGAAATTAAAAGTGTTCGCGACAGTACCGAAACAGCCGTTTTTCCGTTAGCGATTCCTTCTATTGCTAGTCCTGGTGCAATGTTAGGTGCTGTACTGATGACTAGTAATAATGAATTTACGTGGGTTGAACAAGCGATTACCTCATCAATAATGTTAGGAGTGCTGTTAATTGTGTTGGTGCTTTTACTTTTAGCGACTCATGTTCATAAAGTAATTGGCGATAGTGGCGCAAGTATTATTAGCCGAATTATGGGATTAATATTAAGCTCAGTAGCTGTGACTAATATATTAGATGGCATCGCTCATTTTTTTGGTTTGCAAACGGTGGCTTAATAAGCTGAGTGTATTTAAGTTAAATCGTTTTTAATAGGGGAGAGTTATGGCTAAAGATAGATATGCGCCTAAGCCACTTAACGATATTATATCGGGCTTAACGGGTCGTTTAGCTTCGTACGCTGGTAAAAGCCAAGCGCTGAATAAGCCGCAAAATACCCTTGCTGATTTTTTAGGACCAAACTTGTCTAAAAAGTGTCGTGTTAGCCAATATCAAGATGGCACGTTAATGATTGAAGCGATATCAGCGCCTATTGCGCTGCGCTTAAATTACTTAAAAATGGATATTCTTTCGCACTTTCGCAGCCAAGGTATGGTGGAGTTGGCGCAAGTTAAAATTACCGCTAATCCACAAGCTACGCAACGTTTAGCACCCGAAATGGGTGTTAAAGGAGCGCAAGCGGCTGCCCCTAAAAAGCGGAAAATGAGCGAAAAAACAGCCGAACACCTCAATGCTATTGCAGCCGATGCACCGCCTTCATTAAAAGAAAAATTACAACGCTTAGCAAAGCACGCAAAAGGGTAATCATTTAAGAAGTATGTTTTAATAAATCTTTGTATAGGCGCTTGTAGGAGTGGCTTTAGTCGCGAAGAGTTTTATAATTTAAAGCTCAAGCGCAATACATTTCTTGGTTAAAACTACTTCCTACCAGGTTAATCGTGGGTGCGATTTTATATTGTGACTTTTAACTTTACCTAAAAGACATCGCGTTAATGCTTTATCCGCATTACACTGATCTATCATCGTTAACTACTCTAAGAGGAAAGAATATGATTGCTCAAGATCAAAAATTACCAGTCGCTAAATTAAGCCAGCTAACCGATGATGGTATGCAAACACACACCACGGAAGACTTATTCAGTGGCAAAAAAGTTGTGCTATTTGCAGTACCCGGTGCATTTACACCCACTTGTTCTAATGCTCATTTACCAGAATATGTGGCGCTTGCGGATAAAATAAAAGCAAAAGGTATTGATGCTATTTACTGCGTATCAGTAAACGATGCTTTTGTGATGAAAGCGTGGGGCGAAGCACAAAATGCTGAACATATAGCTATGCTAGGTGATGGCGATGCCAGTTTTACTAAAGCATTAGGGCTTGATAAAGACACTGGTGGGTTTGGTGGTATTCGCTCAGCTCGTTACGCTATGATTGTTGAGGATCAAACCGTTACTGGTTTATTTATAGAACAAGATAAAGAGTTTGCAGTGAGTCGCGCGGAAGCTATTTTAGAAAAACTATAGCCCTTAGCCTATATTTTAGCCGAACTTTCGTTCGGCTAAAATATAAAAGGGTCTAAGGAAAGTATAATTAAATAATGCCCTTATTTATGGTTGGTATTGTGCATCAAGTGTGACACCTGAAAATGTCTGATAAGCATTTAAACTTAAATGCCATGTCCCTGCTTGTGGGTTACTGAATGTACAGGCTTCTGAATTACCATTTTTATATGGACGACAATCATAGCTTGACTTAGTTGCTTGACTCCCCAATTTAACGAATAAATCTGAATCCCCTGAGCCACCAGATGTAGTCACTGTAAAGCTTGCCATTCCAGCGGGTACGTCAAGAGTAAAATGTTTCCATTGGCCTGTATTTGCGGTGATATTTTCAATTGTGGCACCGCCGGCTTGAGGGGATCCTGTCTCACCTGATGACGTTAAATTACCGATTAAACTTACGTTAGAGTAAACTTGATAAGCATTTAACATGACATGGTAAGTGCCCGCAGCGGGGTTATCGATTGAGCACACTTCGTCATTGCCATTTTTATATGGACGACAATCATAGCTTGATGTGGTTGGAGCGCTACCTGCGCGAACATATAAATCAGCATCACCTGAGCCACCGCTCATAGTAAAAGTGACATTTTTTGCGCCAGCAGGAACCTGCATGGTATAAAATGTTTTACTGTTTGTTGCGCCACTTAAGCCCGTTTTAGCTTGACCAGCAGTGAGTTCATTACCCGTTGGAGGTACTGTAGTGCCCAAAGCTGCGTTTACCGCAGCAGCTGCATCAACAATACCAGTGCCGCAGTTATCACACGCTGCAGGGAAAGAACGTGTTGTTGATTTTAAAATACTTTCAATTTCGTCAGGTGTTGCGTCAGGTTTCGCTTGCTTAATTAGCGCAGCTACACCCGCAACATGGGGAGCTGCCATTGAAGTACCTTGTGAAAAGGCGTAGCTATCACTTGAAGGTGAAGATGAACCTGAGTTGTAAGTTGATAAAACACCTTCAGAGTCATTGGCAAAGCTTTGCGCGCCGCCTGGGGCTGCAACATCAATATTATTGCCGTAGTTTGAGTAATATGCGCGGCCACCATTACGAGCAACCGATGCAACATTAATCACGCCATTACAGTTACCCGGATTATAGTTGGCTGAATTGTCATTATCGTTACCTGCTGCAATAACAACCACAGTGCCATTGTTACGTGCTTGGCTTATTGCGTTTTGGGTTGTTGAACCACATGAGCCGCTGCCGCCTAAGCTCATATTAATAACGTCAGCAGGGTTTGCATTGGCTGATGTGCCAGTGACCGAGCCGCCAGATGCCCAAATAATGCCATCTGCAATATCAGAGGTTAATCCCCCGCATTTACCCAGCACACGGACAGGAACCACTTTTGCGTCATAAGCAACGCCTGCAACACCTTCCCCATTATTGGTTACTGCAGCTACAGTACCGGCAACATGAGTGCCATGCCAGCTTGAGTTCTGTGCGCCATTATTACCACACTCTCCGGCTGTAACTGCATCACCAGGATCTTGTGCATCGCTATCACGACCATCACCGTCATTGGCAACTGACAGATCTGAAATCATATCGTAGCCCGGTAAAATATTCGCATTTAAGTCAGCATGTGGGCGGTAACCTGTATCAAGCACCGCAACTACAACACCATTGCCTGTTGCACTATTCCAAGCTGTAGGTAAATTTAAGCCGCCAGCTTGCTCATAATAATGCCATTGGTCATCAAAGCGTGGATCATTTGGTGTTGAAAAAGGTTTTAGCATTTGGTCAATTTCAATGTACTCAACGTTACCTGAGTCAATCATTTCTTGCATGAACTCTTGTGCTTGTTCTGCACTTAGCTTTTTGTCTGCACGCATAACGTGATGATTATTGAGAGCCATAGCGCGAACATATTTTGCTTTAACGTTGCTTTTTTTACTCCTAAATTCGGATAATAAGTGCAATTTCTCAGATTAGATGGCCAGCTGTTATAATTCGGCCATTTTCTCGCCAAAGGAAATTGCTTTAATGAAATATAAACAGCTGACACAAGAAGAAAGATACCAGATTTACGCGTTAATAAAAGCAGGAAATAACCAAAAGCAGATAGCTGAAGAACTAACTCGTTCACCGTCATCTATTTCTAGAGAGCTAAAACGCAATAAAGGACTTAAAGGCTATCGGCCTAACCAAGCCAATAACTTTGCTGAACAAAGACGTAAGTCATCTTTCAAAGCAAGTAAGTTAACAGAGGACGTCACTCACTGGATTAATAAATTGTTGCATGACGGACTTTCCCCTGAGCAAGTGGCAGGCCGCTTAGCTTTAGAGAAACAGGTCGTTTTACATCATGAAACAATTTATCAATATATTTACAGAGACAAGGCTCGTGGTGGCAAGCTACATAAGACACTCACTCGTGCATGTAAAAAGTATAAAAAACGCTATGGAAGCTATGATAAACGTGGACAGATAGTTAATCGAGTCAGCATTGATGAACGCCCAAGTATTGTGGATTCAAAGTCTAGGATTGGTGATTGGGAGGGCGATACAGTGATAGGTAAAGGGCGTAAAAATGCGCTTGTCACAATGGTTGAACGTAAAACGTTATATACAGTCGTTCACAGAATTGAAAGCAAGCATGCGAAAATAACAGCCGATGCGCTGATCACGTGTATGACACCATATAAAGGTAAGGTTATTACCGTGACGTTAGATAATGGAAAAGAGTTTGCTCACCATGAGCATGTTGCACAAAAATTAGAAGCTGATGTGTATTTCGCTCATCCCTATTCATCATGGGAGCGGGGCATAAATGAGAATACCAACGGCTTACTTAGACGCTTCTTCCCCAAGGGAACTGACTTTATGGCGCTAAGTGAAGCAGAGATACAGGCGGCAGTTGATAAGCTCAACCATCGGCCAAGAAAAACAAGAGGGTATAAAACCCCTCATGAATTATTTACGGGGCAATCAGAAGTTCTGGTGGCTGCATAATGATTGCACTTAATACTTGAATTCAAGACTGCTAAAGCTTTTAACAAAGCTCTGTGCTTTTTTGTTCATCATAGTAGGTTGTTGCTCTGTTGCAGAGAGCGTCATCATTTCAGGATTACTATTTTTATACTTAATAATAAACTGAGTGCCGATAGCATTTTGGCCTTCAAGCTTCGCGCTTGTTTCCATCATTGTTGTGGTTAGATTTGGATCAGCCATACCAGAAGTGGTTGCAAATAATGAACTCATTGCCAACGCAACGGCGCACTTTTTTAAGCTTTTTCTTGTTGTCATAATAATTATCCCTAGATTGTTATATGTTCTTCTAGATGAATGTCTGGAAGGAAGTAAATGTTAAGAACGTTAAAGTAACGTTTACTTATACTGGAGTTTACTTTGGTTATAACAAGATGTGTATATGGCTAAATACGCATAAATTCTGTTGCAACTTCCTTTTTTTAATATTAAAGGATTGCTTTTCTCAAACGGATAATTTTATTTATTTTGTTTTTTAGGTTTATCATTAGTGCTGACTTGTGCGAATAAACACGATGAAATAAAGAAATTTTGTTATAATCTAACAAATTTTTTGATGAGAATATTAAATGACGCAAGTAGATGTAATTGTGATCGGTGCGGGTGCCGCAGGTTTAATGTGTGCAGCACAAGCAGGGTATCGAGGACGCAATGTCACGGTGCTTGATATGGGTAAAAAACCGGGTCGTAAAATTCTCATTAGCGGTGGTGGGCGCTGTAATTTTACTAATGAAAATGCCAGTCCAGAAAACTACCTATGTGGTAATCCCCACTTTGTTAAATCGTGCTTAAGTCGTTATACCCAGCATGACTTTATCGAGCTGGTGGACAGACACGGCTTAGCTTATCACCATAAAACACTGGGCCAGTTATTTTGTGATAATAATGCACAAGATATCGTAGATATTTTATTAGCAGAGTGCGAATGGGCAAGCGTGAATGTTGCGCTTCGTAGTGAAGTGCTAAGTGTAAAAAAAATCGAAAATGGTTATCAGGTTACAACCGAACAAGAGTTATTTACTTGCAAGTCGCTGGTAATTGCATCGGGTGGCTTAACGATGCCAAAACTTGGGGCAACTCCAATTGGCTATAAAATTGCTGAGCAGTTTGGCTTAAACGTTTTACCGACTATGGCAGCACTTGTGCCTTTTACCTTACATCAGCACGATAAAGACCGCTTTGCAGGATTATCAGGTATTAGTATTCCTTGTCTTGTTAGTAGTGAAGACGGTACTCAGTTTAAAGAAAATATCCTATTTACCCATCGTGGTTTATCAGGCCCCGCAATTTTACAGATCAGTTCATTTTGGCGAGCAGGGCAGGCAGTTACTATTAACTTATTACCAGATCTTGATTTGAAAGAGCAAATAGCCCAATGGCGAGCAACCCAAGCGCAAAAATCTTTAAAAAATAGTCTCGCGACTATTTTACCAAAACGCTTTACTGAAATACTTCACGACAGCCAAGCAATTCCTGATTGCAATGTAAACCAGCTTAGTCACAGCCAAATAAATGAGCTCGCTAATTACATTCATAACTGGCAAATTAAACCTAATGGTACTGAGGGTTATCGCACGGCTGAGGTTACCTTAGGCGGCGTAGACACCGACGAGCTTAGCTCCAAAACTTTTGAAGCTAAAAAAGCTCAAGGGTTGTATTTTATTGGTGAAGTTACTGATGTGACCGGTTGGCTCGGGGGGTATAATTTTCAATATTCGTGGAGCTGTGGTTTTGCAGCAGGGCAGTATTGCTAGTAAAAATGCACAACATTAGGTTATTTCTATTTTCTTATCTAAAGCGTAGTGCCTCATAGTTACTTTGTGAGTAAGTCTCTAAATAATTTTTGGCTGAAACTTGTTTTATGTGCTCGGGTAAACAGAAATATTACAGTTATTATCGCTAAAATAGACTGCGTTACGACCATTATTTTTAGCTTTGAATAGTGCAGTATCTGCCCGTTCTAGTATGCTTTTTACCGTATCATCAGAGCGAACGTCTGTTAAACCTATACTAATAGTGAAAGATGAACCTTCAAACCTTTGTCCGCTAATATATTTTTTTAGTTCGTAGGCTTGTGCTGCTGCATTTGTTAAATCAGTCTCGGATAAAATAATAGTAAATTCTTCTCCTCCCCAACGTGCTATCAGCGAACTATTTGGCATTTTATTTTTGAGTACGTTGGCAAACTCGGTCAAAATACTATCACCGACTAAATGGCCATATGTATCATTAATATTTTTAAAGTGATCTATATCGCAAATCATTAGGCAATTTGAGGTTTTAGGCTCCTCACTTTTAGCTAATAATTGCGATAGTTCATGATCGAATTTTTGTCTATTATAAAGGCCCGTATTAAGCGACAATTACGGTGGCCGGTCTAGCGACAATTATCTTGGCCGGTTGATCTGATAAGGTTCGGTACAGCAGAACGGAGGAGTTCACTGTGCCGGGAACACGAATCACTGATCAGCAGGTCACTATTTATATGAAACATAGAAAACGTAATAGCCAAGTTATCGCGGCTGCGAAAGCAGGTATTTCAGAACGTTCAGCAAGGCGCATTGATAAACTGGATGAGCAGCCATTGTCTAATAAACGCCAATGGCGAACGCGTATAGATCCACTTGAGTCTATCTGGGACAGTATTGTTGTCCCTCTACTTCAAGGTGATGCAACGTTAACTCCGGTGGGAATTTTTGATCACCTTTGCGAGTTTCACACCGACAAATTTAACCCTAGCTCACGGCGTACATTAGAGCGTCGAATTCATAAATGGCGGGCACTGTATGGCTCAAGTAAAGAGGTCGTATTCCTGCAAACACACGAGTATGGCCTATTAGGTATGTGTGATTTTACACATGTGAAGTCACCCGTTACCATTGCTAGTGAACCCTTAAAGCATATGTTGTTTCATTATCGTATGCCCGCCAGTGGCTGGGCTTACGCCCAAGTGATCTACGGCGGTGAAAGCTTTGCTGCTTTTTCTGATGGCGTGCAAAACGCATTTAAAGCAGCCGGCGGTGTGCCTAAAGAAGTGCGTACAGACAGTCTGAGTGCCGCCTATCGTAATCACACTAATGATAACGATTTTACAGAGCGCTTTAATGAATTAGTCACCCATTATGGCTTTAAAGCGACCCGCAATAACCGCGGTATTGCGCATGAAAATGGGGCTATTGAGAGCCCTCATGGGCATCTTAAATCGCAACTGGAGCAAGCATTAAAAATCCGTGGTAGTTATGACTTTCAGACAAGAGAAGTCTATGAATCGTTTGTTGCCGACATTGTAGCTCGCCGTAATCGCCGTGTAAGTGATAAATACGCAGTAGAGCAGCGACAATTACATGCTTTACCACGGACGATGAGCGTCAATTACACCGAGCATTATCTAACGGTGTCACGTACGAGTACTATTTCATTGAAACGTGTTACCTATAGCGTCCCGTCACGCCTTATTGGTAGCCGATTACTGGTTCGTTTATATGACAACCGTTTAGAGCTGCACTATGGCAGCGATTTAGTTCAAACGTTAGCGCGTGTCTATGCTTCTAAAGGATGCCGTGCACGTAATATTAGTTACTTGCATGTTATTGACGCACTGGTTAAAAAACCATTGGCATTTCGCTACTCACAACTACGTGACGACTTACTTCCAAGCGACAATTACAAAGCTATTTGGGAATACGTTAATGCCCACCTTTTAGCGGATGAAGCGAGCTATTACATGGTAAAACTGCTCCATTTAGCAAAACAAAGTGGGTGCGAACGTCAATTAGGACGATTTGTAGCAGCGTCAATTACTCAGCGACAATTACCGGCCATCCGAGAATGTGAAGCGCAATTTTTAGTGATTGCATCAAACATACCCACAATAACAATAAAGCAACACAGCTTGAGCGCTTATAGCAGCATGATACCGGGAGGTCTACATGGATAACTTCACGGCCTCGTTACCTTTAATGCTGAAACAATTAAAGCTTAGCACCATGCTTCAACAGTGGAATACCCTGGGCAAAAAAGCGATAGAAGAACAATGGAGCCCACAGCAATACTTATCTGAGCTGTGCCATATTGAACTTGCGACACGCGATGATAAACGCCTTCAGCGGCTTTTAAAAGATGCAAAATTGCCCGTGGGTAAACACCTTAGCAGCTTCGACTTTACCCTTGTTGATGGGGTTAGTAAGCCCCTTGTTGCTGATTTAATAAATCAGCCGGATTGGTTGAAGCACGGTGGCAATATATTGCTATTTGGCGCCAGTGGTCTTGGTAAAACGCATATCGCCAGTAGTATCGGTTATGGCCTTATCGAGCAGGGCCATAAAGTTAAGTTTGTTGCCGCGTCAGCGATTGTTCAACAACTCCAGCAAGCAAAGCGACATTTACGCTTGCAAGACGAACTTGTAAAGCTCGATAAATACAGCTTATTAATCGTTGATGACGTTGGTTACGTACGAAAAACGGAACAGGAAACGAGCGTGCTGTTTGAATTGATAGCCCATCGCTATGAGCGACACAGCATGATCATCACATCAAACAAATCATTCGAACAATGGGATGAACTATTTGATGATTCAACGATGACTGTAGCGGCAATAGATCGCTTGGTTCATCATGCAACGATTATTCATTGCGAAGGTGAAAGTTACCGACGCAAAACAGCGCTCAATAAGAGCAAATAAAATTCGGTGTCAACCGGCCAAGATAATTGACGCGGAACCGGCCAAGTTAATTGACGCTAGATAGGCCCGTTAATTTATCTGTCTCTGCTAGGTACTGAATTTCAATATTGCGAGTGGATAGATGCTGATAGGCTGAAAAGCGGGTTTTTTCGTAAAATCTAAAAATTAAAATATGAGCAATACTTACTTCAATCACATTAAATAATGAACCAGGCCCTATGGTAATAATTAGTTGTTGTTGTTTATATGTGAGGTAAGCACAAATACAAAAAGCAATGCCACTCAAAGTACTGCCCCAACTTCTACCTACTAAAAAGAATGCTAAAGGGGGAATTAAGGTTGCCCAAAATAAAGTATGTGCACGTCCGCCAGCAGAAATAACAAACATCATAATTAAACTAAATATTATAAGCGTAATAGCCCATGCAGCTAAATCTACTTTATCTGTTTTTTTAAACCATGAATAAATACTTAATGTGATACAAAGGCCTATAGCATCAAATAAAGCGATATCGTAATTTGCAAAGTAAAAGATATTTAGTAGAGTTAAAATTACAAAATAGCAAGTTGCCACCAATAATGTGTGGGCTATTAACTTTGTGCGCCAAAAGTCTTTGTGATCTTTTGGGTACTTTTGGAGCTCCTTGTACCAAAAATATAGCATGCTAATATGTTCCTTCATTTCGTAAAATATTTATACAATGATTATTACTTATAAAAGGCTTTTATTATAGTTTCTATAGGGAATAAGTGGCTTCTACAGTGAATTTATTAATTTCAGTGATTGTCTAGGATTTATTATCGCCCCCTTTAGCGAGGTTCTTTTTCCATTATTGGCCACATTGCGATTACTATTTAAGCAGTTAGCTTGTTGATTGCTAAAATAAAGGTTTTTGCTAGTGACAAGGCGATAAAAACTTTTTATACTGCAGTCCGCTTTAATCGATATAAAGATTAAACGCTTCAAAATTTGGTTTTTCAATAGCTGAAAACACTAATAAAATGGCCCCTTAGCTCAGTTGGTTAGAGCACACGACTCATAATCGTTAGGTCCCCAGTTCGAGTCTGGGAGGGGCCACCACTTTTTAAAATATCATTTAACTCTAAAACTTATCATATTCTATAAATATTTATTGAACGATTAGTTACGCTTTTTGTTACTTTTTGGGTATAAAAAAGCACGATAAAATATCGTGCCCTTATAAAGTCTTTAGCTATTTAATTTGCTGCTTATTTATACCCATTTGGGTTGTTGCTTTGCCAGCGCCAAGCATCTTGCATCATGGTTTCAAGGCCACGAGTTGCTTGCCAATCAAGCTCTGCCAGTGCTTTTTCAGGGGCGGCGTAACAAGCGGCAATATCGCCTGGACGACGAGGTGATAGTTGATAAGGCACTTCTTTTTCGCAAGCATTACTAAATGCCGTAACCATTTGTAGTACCGAGTAGCCATTGCCGGTGCCAAGGTTATAAATATGGGCGCCGTTGTCTTTAGTTATTTTATTTAGCGCTTTTAAATGACCTAAAGCTAAGTCAACAACATGAATATAATCACGTACGCCTGTGCCATCAATGGTGTCGTAGTCATCACCAAAGACGCCCAGCTTATCTAGCTTACCAACAGCAACTTGTGAAATATAAGGCAGTAGGTTATTTGGAATACCATTTGGATCTTCACCAATTTGGCCTGACTCGTGGGCACCTACAGGGTTAAAGTAGCGAAGTATCGCAAAAGCAAAACGTTCGTCTGATTTAGCAATATCTTCTAGCATCATCTCAACCATTAGCTTTGATGTACCGTATGGATTTGTAGTGCCACCCACTGGGAAGTCTTCACGAATAGGTAAACTTGCAGGGTCGCCATAAACCGTCGCAGATGAGCTAAATACGAGCTTGAAGACACCCGCGTCACGCATGGCGTCGACCAAGGTCAATGTGCCCTGTACATTCGTTTGATAATATTCTATCGGTTTTACTACTGACTCACCAACGGCTTTTAAACCAGCAAAATGAATCACATTATTAATGACGTGCTTATTAAATACAGTGTCTAAAAAGGCTTTATCAAGAATATCGCCTTGGTAAAAAGTAATCTCTTTTCCTGTAATTTTTTTGACCCGAGCGAGTGACTCTTCAGATGAATTGGCGAGGTTGTCGATAACCACCACATCAGTGCCTTGCAGTAACAGTTCTAAAACGGTATGCGAACCTATATAACCCGCACCACCTGTGACTAAAGTGGTCATTCAACCTCCATATAAAATATTGAGTGTAAGCTAAGTTAATTCCACCACAAAAAGGAACATATTACATGTTTTATTTTTGTTTTTTTGCTTCTTACTTTTTGATTACATGTTCAGTATAAATGATAACAACACATAAAAACTGGATTAAGCTATAGTTAATCTGTAAGTGATAAAATTTTACACAGGTTAGGTATGCCTATTATTGGAGAAAGTTATGAACACCTTTAAAAAAGTCGCAATGGCAATTATTATTGCATTACCTTCTTTCGTTCATGCTGGTGAAGCTGTTGTAAAATGGCACGACTTTAACGATTATAGCGATGTGCGCCCATCTAACGAGCCGCGAGGCTCGTATCATAAGCATGTAGCAAAAAGCTTTGAAAAACATTTTACCAAACTTGCTGCAGAATTACCTGAAGGGTATAAATTTAACGTTGAAGTGACCGATTTAGATTTGGCCGGCGATGTACGTTTTGGCGGTATGAACGATTTACGTATTGTTAAACCAATCTATTTTCCACGTATCGATTTTAGCTACTCAGTAACCGATAAAGGCGGCCAATTGGTTAGCGAAAGTGATAGCGTACAGCTTAAAGATATGGGATTTATGGAGCGTATTAAAATGGGTCGTGATGGAGCCTTTTACCACGATAAACGTTTGATAACTGATTGGTTTGAAGAAGAATTACTACCAAAAATTACTAAGTAACAGTTAAACTGATTATGCAAAAGCGCTGTCTACGCAAACAGCGCTTTTTAATGGTTATTTAAAAGAAGCCAGTAAGGTGAGCAATTGCTGCAGTTTAGTTACTGTGGTTTTTAGTTTTTGTTCATTAAAGCCTTTATTATTTAGACTCTCAACGTCTGCGGCTACATCAAGCACATACGGTTTAAAGCGCTTGGCTTCAAAATCAAAACCAGCATCAGCGGGGAATAATGACTTAAACTTGCCATGACCTTGTTGATGAAGTTCATCTAATTTTTTATCTGCATCAAGTGCTTGACGATAAACAATTTTTAAGTTTGCATTGAGCTGCTCAATGATTGATTCCATTTTTTTCCTAAAGCTTTAGACTGCAATGTCGATATAATACGTGGATTGCAACAAAATGTCAGGTATTGGACTATGAATATATCCAGTGGAAATTTAATCGCGTTGCGAGTTGAGTAACCTTGTGGCCTAAGTAAAAACCGAGTGAAGCTACCGGGTCTTGCTAACGCTTAAATTAGTTTTAGGTCAATAGGAGTCTTGCTTGGTTGACCGCCAATTTCACGTGCCAGTTTAGGTACTAAAAATCCTGGCAATGCGCTGAGCATTTCGGCCATGATTTCGCGCGCCTGTTGTTCATCTATATCAAAGTGGCTCGCACCTGCTACTTTATCAAGTAAAAACAGGTAATAAGGCAGTATATCAGCATCAAATAAGGCTTCGCTTAGTGCTATTTGTGCATCACTTGAGTCATTCACATCTTTTAAAATAACCGCTTGATTGAGTAAAGTAACGCCTGCTTGCTTTAGTTTTTGCATGGCGGCCTTAAAGTCGTTATCAATTTCATTAGCGTGGTTGATGTGGTTGGTAAACACAATTTTAAGCGGCGATTTTGCAAAGCGCGCGCACAATTCATCGGTAATACGTGCGGGTATCACTACCGGTAAGCGACTATGAATACGCATACGTTTAATTTGTGGTAACTGTTCTAACTCATCCATAAACCAACTAACGGCATCATCTTTGGCCATTAGTGGATCGCCACCACTTAAAATCACTTCGTTGATGTTGCTATCGGATTTTATATACTCAAGGGCATCGAGAAGGCTGCGCTTATTTAGCTGGTTTTCTTGATACGGGAAGTGCCGGCGAAAACAATAACGACAATTAACCGCACATCCGGTTTTAAACATCACTAAAACCCGAGATTTATACTTGTGTAATAAACCAGGTTGGTTGTTGCTTTGCTCTTCAAGCGGATCTTTATTAAAGCCGTGCTTTTCAATAAATTCTTGATGACGTGGCATAACTTGTAGTAAAAGCGGATCATTAGCATCGCCATAGCGCATTTTTTTTATAAAAGGCACTGGCACGCGAACCGGGAATAAGCTACGAGCTTTTATGTCGTTTTCATGCACTTGGCTCGATAAACCGACCATTTCCAATAAGATTTTTGGGCAAGTGATCACATTAGATAATTCTTTTTGCCAGTTTTTATGCAAATTTGCTTCATTTCTTTGTATCATTGGTACGTAGATTACTCGAAAAATTATTAAACAGAGGAAACGATGGCGAATTATAGCACTAATGAGTTCAAGGGCGGCCTAAAAATTATGATGGACGGCGAACCTTGCAGTATTTTAGAAAATGAAATGGTAAAGCCAGGTAAAGGGCAAGCGTTTAACCGTGTTCGTATCCGTAAGCTTATCTCTGGTAAAGTGCTTGAAAAAACCTTTAAATCAGGTGAGTCAGTAGAGGGTGCAGATGTAATGGATACTGATCTTGCGTATCTTTATACTGACGGTGAATTTTGGCATTTTATGAACAACGAAACATTTGAACAAATTGCAGCGGATGAAAAAGCGCTTGGCGACACTGTTAAATGGTTAGTGGAAAATGACGTTTGTACAATTACCTTGTGGAACGGCAGCCCAATAGCGGTTGCAGCGCCTAACTTTGTTGAGCTTGAGATCACTGAAACTGATCCGGGTTTAAAGGGGGATACAGCGGGTACTGGTGGTAAACCAGCAACATTAAGCACCGGTGCAGTGGTTCGTGTTCCTTTATTCGTACAAGTTGGCGAAATGATTAAAGTAGATACCCGTAGTGGTGAATACGTAAGCCGCGTTAAGTAAGCCTAACGATGATATAGATAAATCCCAGCTTATGGCTGGGATTTTTTTTGGAGAAAATATGTCAGCAGATCTTTGGAAGCCCAGCGCAGAGATAAAGACTTTGCAGCAGCGTGCGGCAATTTTACGCACTATTCGTGAGTTTTTTTGTGATCGCGATGTGATGGAAGTTGAAACCCCAAGCTTAAGTGCAGCAAGCGTGACGGATGTCCATTTAGCTAGTTTTAATACCACCTTTGTAGGCCCAGGACATGCTGGCGGATTGCCGCTTTATTTACAAACATCCCCTGAATTTGCTATGAAGCGTTTATTAGCTGCAGGCTCTGGCGCCATTTTTCAGCTTTGTAAGGCATTTAGAAACGAAGAGGCTGGCAAACACCATAATCCTGAGTTCACTATGCTTGAGTGGTATCGCCCGGGGTTTAATGAATTTACTTTAATGGATGAAGTTGATGAGCTGATGCAGCTTATTTTGGCAGTACAACCGGCAGAACGTTTAACCTATCAGCAAGCTTTTCAGCAAGCTTTAGGTATTGATCCATTAACAGCTTCTTTAGAGAGTCTGCAACAGCTGGCTATTCAGCAAGGTTTTGCTGATATTGCAGAATATGAAACACATCGTGATACGTTATTGCAGTTATTATTTTGCATGAAAGTTGAGCCAAAAATAGGTCAAAACAAACCGTGTTTTGTGTATCACTTTCCGGCATCTCAGGCTGCACTTGCCAGTATTTGTGAACACGATCAACGCGTAGCGGGGCGTTTTGAGCTTTATTATCAAAATATGGAACTAGCAAATGGTTTTAATGAGCTAACTAATGCTAAAGAACAAGCGAAACGCTTTAACGAAGATAATGCTCATCGAAAAGCTAATAATTTAAAAGAAGTACCGATGGATACACGGTTAATTGCGGCCCTTGAGCATGGTCTAGGGCAGTGTGCAGGCGTAGCATTAGGAATCGATAGGTTAGTGATGTTGGCAACACGAAAAGAGACCATAAAAGAAGTGATCGCGTTTGATGTAGATCGAGCTTAAACGGGCTGAGATATAGGCTTAAAGGAAAAGGTAAAAGAGATGATCTTTTACCTTGTTATTGGCCCCTTGAAACTTGTTTTATAGCTCGTATATAAACGTTAAGCCTGCAGTCATTGGTTCGCCAAGCTGAACATAAGTGTTGGTTGCATAGCTTTCACGAGGGTCATTACCAAATTCAAAGCCACGGGTGGGTACTTCTTCGTTGAACACATTACGTGCCCAAGCGCGAATAGACCATTGCTCGGCCTCATAACCTGTGGTGAAGTTAACTAGGTTAGTATTTGGTGCTTGCGAGTTATGGCTGTCTGAGAAGTAGTAATCGTCTTTACCTTCAATGCCAATACTGGCAAATAGCTCATCAGTAAGGTTATAGCGGGCGGTAAGCGAATATTGATATTTAGGCGCTTGCGCTTGCTCGCGGCCATCTTGGTCTAGGCCTGACTGCGCTACAAAGTTATTGATTTTAGTATTTAAATAACCTGCACTACCGGTTAACAATAAGTCATTAGTTAACTGGTAGCTACCCTCAATTTCAAGGCCGTAGTTTTCACCTGAACTGGCATTATCTACATAACCGGTAAATTTTTGGTCTTGTACTTGCCAAGCCTTGAGCTGCATATCTTCGCGATACATATAAAACGCTGCTAAGCGTAATACAAATCTATCGTCAAGTGAGCTGCCTTTAACGCCAAACTCACCGCTCCATAAATATTCAGGGGCAAAGCTTACATGATTTTTGAAAAAGTCAGCGTCAAGGTTTAAACCATCGTCTTTGGCTTTAGCTAGTGCTTCAGAGTTGATGCCACCGGCTTTGTAGCCGCGAGTTAAGCTGGTGTAGATCATGGTGCGATCAATTACTTGATACTCAAGTGCTAACTTACCACCAATCATTATGTCATCAGTGTCTTCAATAAAACCGTTGTTATCAGTGTAATCGCCTTGATATTGTTCAACTCTTAGGCCAGTAATCAAAGTGGTTTTATTGCCAATAGGTGTGGCTAGCTGACCATAAATTGCAGTGTTACTGGTTTCATAAGTTGATGCGAAAGGGTTTGAAAGCCACGTGTATTGGCGTTCTAGATCAATATCACGGCCTTGATAATAAAGCCCTGCTACCCAGTTACCGCCTTTGCCATTAAATTGTAGTTCAGCGGCTTGATCTTGGCGGTCACGCAAATAAGCATCCGTTGAGCTATAACCGTCTGGGTGTATGCCTGCACCACAAGCTTTAGGCTGGCTTTCATCGTTACACACCCAGTCCTCATCAAAGCTGTAGGCTAAATCGCTGTCAATCCCTGATAAATTTAAGCTCACATCAAACCAATCAAAGCCGGTATAAATATTAGCAAGGCCAACGGCAATGCTTTCTTGATTATCTTGGCCTGGCTGATCGGCAACGCTGTTACGGCTATTATCAAGGGTAAATGCGTCATAGCCGTTATTAATATCAATATAATGGACGCTTAGTTCGGTACGTAAATTATTAGTAAGCTGGCTGTGTAACTTAAAACGGCTGACCATTTCATCTTGCTGCTGAGTGGGTTTGTTTAAATAGAGGTTATCTACGTAGCCATCTGATTTACGTTGATAAATACTGCCTCGGACCGCAGTACTATCGGTAATGCCTATACCAGCGGCAACGCCTGCTTCGTGGCTATTGTAAGTACCAGCGCCAAGTTGGAATTTTAAGCTTGGATCGAGTGTTGGGTCGGCTGATTCCATTTGGATCATGCCAGCTAGGCCATCTGCACCAAATCGCGTGCCTTGTGGGCCTCGGTAGATTTCAATTTGGTTTACATCAAATAATAATGAACTGCCGCCAAGGCCTGAATAGTTAATACCGTCGATAACTAGGCCAACAGATGGATTAATTGGGTCAACAAACTGAGAGCGTAAACCAACACCACGAATTTGCACATAACGACCGCGGGATGCGCCTGAGGTAAAATTAACATTAGCTGCACTGGCAAGCATTTGGTCAAGAAAGTTAGCGCCACGGTCATTAATTTCATGTTCGCTAAATAAGCTTGCGCTGGCACTAAGGGTTTGAATACTTTCTTTTTGAAAGTCCCCAGTGACCACTATTTTTTCAAGATCGGTATCTTCAGCAAACGCTGGGGCGCTTAAAATAGGTAATAGCGCGGCAGTAATTAAGGACAGGCGTAGTTTCATTCGATTACTTAACTCCATTTCAGGGACTTTCATGATAGCAACTATTCTCATTAAAGTCGCCATTCAACTTTTAGCTGTTTATATGCTATAAACGCGAACAGTATACATAATTAGGATTACGAATATGACCTTTAAAGTAGACTTTAAAGTACGCGACTATGAATGCGATTTACAGGGTATTGTAAATAATAGTGTTTACTTTAACTATCTTGAACATGCTCGCCATGAATTTCTACACGCCAATGGCGTTGACTTCGCACAGCTTACACGGGACAAAATAAATCTTGTAGTCATGCGCAGTGAAATGGATTACAAACAATCACTCGTACCAGGTGATGAATTTTACGTGGCGGTAACGCCTGAGCGTATCAGTCGCTTAAAGTTTGGTTTTAGGCAAACTATAATTCGAAAACGTGACGAAAAAGTAATGCTTAAGGCGCTGGTTATTGGTACATCGCTTAACGAACAAGGCCGACCATTTTTACCTCAGCAGGTTGAACGCTTGTTTAAAGAAGAGTAATTACTGATGTGAACGTTTTTTACTACCTTAGAACAATTTTTTACATTAAAAACATGCATTATTAACGGCACGAGCGAATAAATATTGTTATTATTGACGGATTGAATATTAGGTTAATAATTACATGAAACTAGCAGCAATACCGATGATTATAATCGGCTTATGTATCGGCTGCTCATCGACAGGGACAGTCACTAATGAGCAATTGAAATACACCAAGTGGCAATTATCACGTGTGGATGGTCTTGTTATCCCTGCGTCATATTCGGCTTCACTAAGCTTTATTGAAGCACTGCAAGTGAATGGCTTTGCCGGATGTAATAAGTTTTTTGGCGAAGGCTCGCTTGATGAAAGTCATTTAACAGTAAATAAGTTAGGGATGACCCGAAAATCATGTGGTGAATCGCTGGATGAGTTTGAACAGCAGCTACTTGATACTTTAAAGCAAGGCGCGCCTTTACAAATTCAAGGCCAGCAATTAGTTTTAAATGGTAAGCAAACTTTTGAGTTTATTCCAGCTGGTTGATTACAAGTTAAGCTCTTGCAGCAAGTGTATATCTAACGTACACTCATTCAGAAATTAGAACAGAATTTTTACTTGTCGGAGTGCCTTAAGTATTTACTTAATGGCTGAGATCGCGAAAGCGGGATCCGTGAACCTGATCAGGCTAACACCTGCGTAGGGAACAAGCTGCCTTAAAATAGGTTCTTGTGCGCCATTTTGGGCATAAGCATTTTGGCTGCCAAGATTGGTAGTACTTTTTGTAATATCCATCTTCGATCTATAGCATTTGCTACTCTCTATTACGCTGCTTTTTCGCGACGTAATATCTGACAAGACAACCCTTTTTTAGCAATGAGGTAAGTCATGTCAAACACATCAGAAAAACCGTCTCGCCGCGAAATCCGTGCGGCCGCATCAGATTATATTTATAACCTAACGGGGCAGCCATTTCCAAGCTCGCATAAAGTGTATGTACAAGGTACACAAGAAAATGTGCGTGTGGGCATGCGTGAAATCACTCTAAGTGACACCTTTATCGGTGGTACTGATGAAAACCCTATTTATGAGTCAAATACACCACTGCGAGTTTATGATACATCGGGCCCATATACTGACCCTGAACTTAGCATCGATGTGCGTAAAGGCTTGGATAAATACCGCGAACAGTGGATTGAAAGTCGTGGCGATACTGAAATTTTAGAGTCCGTCACCTCGCAGTTTTCACAGCAACGTATGGCTGATGAAGGACTCGATCATATCCGCTTTGAGCATTTACCTAAAATTCGCCGTGGTAAAGCTGGTAAAAACGTTACACAAATGCATTATGCTCGCCAAGGTATTATCACCCCTGAAATGGAATATGTTGCAATGCGTGAAAATATGGGGCGCTCAGAACTACGAAAAGAGCTACTTGCTGAGCAGCATAAAGGTGAATCGTTCGGCGCGAGTATACCTGAATTTATTACTCCTGAATTTGTGCGTGACGAAATTGCCCGTGGTCGCGCTATTTTACCCAATAATATTAACCATCCAGAAACCGAGCCGATGATTGTTGGTCGTAATTTTTTAGTGAAAGTTAATGCCAATATAGGTAATTCATCGGTGAGTTCATCTATTGAAGAAGAAGTTGAAAAAATGGTTTGGTCAACTCGTTGGGGCGCAGACACAGTGATGGATTTATCGACCGGGCGTTATATTCACGAAACTCGCGAGTGGGTAGTACGTAACTCACCAGTCCCTATAGGTACCGTGCCTATTTACCAGGCGCTAGAAAAAGTAAATGGTGTAGCCGAAGATTTAACTTGGGAAATTTTCCGCGATACATTAATAGAGCAAGCCGAGCAGGGGGTCGATTACTTTACTATCCATGCTGGCGTACTGCTTCGATATGTGCCGATGACAGCAAAGCGTGTTACGGGAATTGTGTCGCGCGGCGGTTCAATTATGGCGAAATGGTGTTTAGCTCACCATAAAGAAAGCTTCCTTTACACACACTTTGAGGATATTTGTGAAATATTAAAACAATACGATGTGTGTTTTTCTCTTGGTGATGGTTTGCGTCCTGGCTCTATTGCTGATGCCAACGACGAAGCACAATTTAGTGAGCTACGTACTTTAGGTGAGTTGACTAAAATAGCTTGGAAGCACGACGTTCAAGTGTTTATTGAAGGCCCCGGGCATGTGCCAATGCATATGATCAAAGATAATATGGAGGAGCAGCTTAAGCATTGTGATGAAGCCCCCTTTTATACTCTTGGTCCTCTGACAACCGATATTGCTCCTGGGTACGATCATATCACCTCAGGTATTGGGGCAGCGCAGATTGCGTGGTATGGCTGCGCCATGCTGTGTTACGTAACACCCAAAGAGCATTTAGGTTTGCCAAATAAAGAAGATGTAAAAGAAGGTTTGATCACCTATAAAATTGCCGCGCACGCCGCAGATTTAGCAAAAGGCCACCCAGGTGCACAAGAGCGTGATAATGCGTTGTCTAAAGCGCGCTTTGAGTTTCGCTGGAATGATCAATTTAATATTGGTTTAGACCCTATTCGTGCTCGTGAATATCACGATGAAACTCTGCCACAAGAATCAGGTAAAGTCGCGCATTTTTGCTCTATGTGTGGACCTAAGTTTTGCTCAATGAAAATCACTCAAGAAGTTCGTGAATACGCTAAAGACTTAGAAACACGAGGTATTGACCCGAACAACGTTGGCGATGCTATTGAAGTTAAAATGGTTGATGTAGAAGCTGAGATGAAAACTAAATCAGATGAGTTTAAAAAAACTGGTTCAGAGATTTATCATAAAGCGATATAGAGAATTAGTGAGTTAGAAAGTTGGCGAGTGATGAGCTCGCTAACTAAATTAAGGGTTCTTATGTCTTACAACATTGCGGTGGTGGGATTTGGCTTGGCGGGGCGCTTGGCGGCGCTTGAATTGAGTTTGCATCATAAGGTAACGGTGTTTGAAGCGGGTGATGAGCATGCATTAGATAGCGCAGGACGTGTGGCGGCGGCAATGCTTGCACCACTGGCTGAGTCGGTATTGTGCGAGCAGGACTTGGCGTTAATGGGGCTTGATTCAATTGCCCGTTGGCCGGATATTTTAGCAAGCCTTGATGAAGAGGTGTTTTTTCAACAGCAAGGCACACTGGTGGTTGCACATCAACAAGATAAAGGTGATTTAGAAAGTTTTGAAAATCGCCTGAAGCCATTGGCTGAGCATCAAGTGCAGCAACTTAATAGTTCCCATATTACTGAACTTGAACCTGAATTAGTTGGGCGCTTTAACCAAGGACTTTATTTACCTTGTGAAGGTCAAATAGATAACCAAGCATTTTACAAAGCAAGTTTTAACAGTCTTAAAGCGCGGGGTGTTAAATTTAAATTTGGTCAGCATGTTGATATTGAAAGTTCAAAACTGAAGTCATCGTATGACTACATCATCGATTGTCGCGGCTTAGGTGCTAAAAGTGCAACGTGTAAATTGCGAGGAGTGCGCGGTGAAGTAGCTCGTTTATATGCACCAGAGGTGCTACTTACTCGCCCGATACGTTTAATGCACCCGCGTTACCCGATTTATATTGCCCCTAAACCGAATCATGAATATGTGATTGGCGCGACAGAAATTGAATCGCAAGATAACGGCCCTGCAACAGTACGTTCAACTCTTGAATTACTCTCGGCGGCGTACACGGTACACAGTGGATTTGCTGAAGGAAGAATACTTAATATTCAAACGGGTCTTCGCCCGGCATTTAAAGATAATCGCCCGGCGGTTACTCAGCATGAAAACGTGATCAGCATAAATGGCTTGTATCGGCACGGTTATATGCTTGCGCCGAGTTTAGTTGCAAAGGCGGTTGAATTAATAAAATAACCTTCACTTGGTTAAGAGGTTAAAAATGAAGATAACAATTAATGGTCAGTCATTTGAAACGGCTGAACACACTATATTGGCAGAAATATTATCAGAATTTGGTGCAAAAAAACCTTATGCGGTTGCTTTAAATAAGCAATTTATACCTCATCATTCATGCGCCGAAACAGTAGTTTCACAAGGCGATAGCATAGAATTACTTTCGCCAATCCAAGGGGGGTAAGATGAGCAGTGATACAAATGATAACTTTAGTATTTATGGCGAACAAATAAATAGCCGGCTATTGATTGGCTCTGCACTTTATCCGTCTCCTGCGATTATGACCGACTCTATTGTAGCCTCAGGCGCTGAGGTGGTTACTGTATCGTTGCGCCGCCAGCAAAGTGCTGCAGCGGGAGGGGATTTTTGGCAGCTAATTAAAGACACTGGTTTAAAAATACTTCCCAATACTGCAGGGTGTCATAGCGTAAAAGAGGCGGTCACACTTGCACAAATGTGCAGAGAAGTATTTGCTACAGACTGGATCAAACTAGAGCTAATTGGTGATGAATACAATTTACAGCCAGATCCATTTGCTTTGCTAGAGACGACAAAAATTTTAATTGATGATGGCTTTAAAGTATTACCTTATTGTACTGACGATTTAGTACTGTGTCAGCGATTAGCTGATGTTGGCTGTGAGGTTTTAATGCCATGGGGAGCCCCGATTGGCACAGGAAAGGGGTTGTTGAATCAATACAATTTAAAAACTATTCGTGAGCGGCTTCCAGAAATGACATTAATCGTTGATGCAGGGCTTGGTTTGCCATCTCATGCCTGCCAAGCACTTGAATTGGGTTATGATGGCGTGTTATTAAATTCGGCTATTGCAGGGGCGGGTTGCCCTGTTACCATGAGCCATGCATTTAGAGCCGCAGTTGATGCTGGGCGCTGCGCTTATAAAGCGAAAGCTATGCCTGAAAAAGAAATGGCTGCGCCATCAACGCCTACAATGGGTATGCCTTTTTGGCATCAGACATAAAAAATTAGGGAATAAGTAAATATGAATCACGTTGTTTGGACAATTGCAGGCTCTGATTCTGGCGGTGGTGCAGGTATTCAGGCAGATATTAAAGCCATGCAAAGTTTTGGTGTACATGGTTGTACTGCAATTACTGCACTTACTGCGCAAAATAGCTTAGGCGTAGAAGCGATTAATCCTATTTCAACCGATATAATAGAGTCGCAGTTATTAGCCCTTGAAAGTGATATGAAAGCCGCCGTAATTAAAATTGGCATGTTAGCGAACGTTCAGCAAATTCAACTTGTTAGTGAACATATAAAGCATTATCAAGCAACATGGCCAATACCGCCACGAGTTATATATGATCCCGTAGCGATTGCTAGTAGTGGTGACTTACTTACCGAAGAAGATACCGTTAGTGCAATTAAAGAGTGCTTATTGCCGCTGGTGGATGTGATCACCCCAAACACTCACGAAACGCAATTATTAACTGGGGTGTATTTAATTGGCCCAAGTGCAGTAAAGGAATCAGCTGCAAAGCTGCAAAGTTGGGGGGCAAAAGCGGTGGTGATCAAAGGTGGGCATTGGGATTACCCAGCTGGTTATTGCGTTGATTACTGTACTGATGGTGCAAGCGAGTATTGGCTTGGCAACGAAAAAATAACGACACCGCACAGTCATGGTACAGGTTGCAGTATGGCCTCTGTAATTGCTGCGTGTTTAACAAAAGAATACCCACTTAAAGATGCTTTTATTTTAGCTAAAGCCTATATCAACCAAGGTTTAAAAGCGGCAGTACGTTATGGTGAAGGTCTTGGCCCTGTAGCACAAACATGCTTCCCCGAAAATATTAATGATTATCCACAAGTGATAGAAGCAGGTAGTTGGCTTGCCGATGAACTAGACTTCGACGGTGCTGATGAATTTACTATGGCTGCCAATTTTGCTCCGTGTGAAAGTAAACAACTCGGTTTATATGCAGTAGTTGATACACTTGATTGGCTAGAGAAGTGTTTAGCGCAAGGTATTAAAACCGTACAGCTAAGAATAAAAAATGGCACAGAAAACGAGCTTGATGAGGTGATTGCATCAGCAGTTACACTAGGGAAAAAGTACGATGGTAACGTGTATATTAACGATTACTGGCAATTGGCAATTAAACACGGCGCTTATGGTGTACATTTAGGCCAAGAAGATTTGCTTAAAGCTAACTTAGCCCTGATAAAAGAGTCGGGGCTGCGTTTAGGGCTTTCGACTCATGGTTTTTATGAAATGCTTCGCGCGCACAATTATCGTCCTAGTTATATGGCATTTGGAGCTATTTACCCAACCACCACCAAAGATATGACGGGTCAAATCCAAGGGCTTGAAAAGCTAAAACATTTTGTGCCATTAATGCAAAGTTACCCAACAGTCGCTATCGGGGGGATTGATTTAGCGCGTACTTTAGAAGTGGCTGCCACAGGTGTTGGCAGTGTTGCTGTAGTAAGGGCTATTACTGAAGCTGATGATTATCAACAAGCAATTGTAGATTTACAAGGTGCTATTAAAGAGAGTTATAAGGATGGCTTTGAAAAATAATGACAGACTTACCTGAGAAAGAATTATCTGACAAAGAGCAGCTACGTTATAGTCGCCACTTAATGCTTAAAGAAGTTGGCCTTGATGGTCAGCTAAAACTAAAAGCAGCACACGTTGTTGTGATTGGTGCGGGCGGTTTAGGTAGCCCTGCGCTTTTGTATTTAGCGGCTTCGGGTGTTGGTGAGCTTACGTTACTTGATGACGATAAAGTCGAACTTTCTAATTTGCAGCGACAGGTGCTCTATAAAGTGAACCACTTAGGGCAAGCTAAAGCGAGCGCTGCAGGTAAAGTGCTAACGAGCTTAAATAACCAAATTACTGTTAACACTGTTAGTCAGCAATTAACTGAAGAAAATGCTGAGCAAATATTTAAAGCTGCAACACTGGTACTGGATTGCAGTGATAACTTTGCTACACGTTATACAGTTAATCGTTTTTGTTTAAAAGCGGGTATACCACTTATATCAGCCGCGGCTATTGCTAGCGAAGGACAGTTGATGTGCTTTGATTTTCGTGTGCCACAAAGTCCCTGTTATGGCTGTCTGTTTCCAGAGCAGCCAGAGCAGCCAGAGCAACAAGCACTGAATTGTGATAATGCAGGTGTGCTGAGTCCGCTTCTAGGTGTGATGGGATCAATGCAGGCATTACTCGGGATTAATTTAATCCTAGGGCACCACCAAGGTAGCCAGTTTATCTGTTTTGATGGTTTAACTCTCGCACAGCAAAAATTCACTCTTACGAAATCTACCGATTGCTCTGAGTGTTATAGCCCAGTATAAAATACTTACAAATGACCATGAAGTGTTTATCTATTGTTGCAATACTAGGAATAAATTACCGAGTAGCTTGTAAAAAAATTACAACGGTTAAATGTTTTTTTGTATCTTATTGATTATTAATAGTTATAAAGTTGGCGCGATGTTCGCATATTAAATAGCGTAACTAATCAAAAGGAAACAGATTATGAAAACATTTAACAAAACAATGATTGCAGCTTTAGTTCTTGGTACAACAGCAATGGGTGCTCAAGCCAATAGCTGGGAAAGTGAAAGTAAAGATGCATGGGTTGATGGTAAGGCTGAAACCGTACTGTTAATGAATAGCAATCTGAATAATTTTGACATTAATACCGATGTTAAAAATGGTAAGGTAACATTAACTGGTAAAGTGAAAAGTGATCTTGATAAAGAGCTTGCTGAAGAACTTGTGTTAAGCATTGATGATGTCATGGACGTAGATAACCAGTTAACTGTTATTCAAGATAAAAAGTCAGCCATGATGAAAAGTAAAGACATGGACAGCGATGATAGCGCTGATAGTGACTTAACAGATGCTAAAATTACCACTGTTATCACAACGCGTTATTTGTTCAATTCTGAAGTAAGCGGTACTAATATCGACGTTGATACAGATAAAGGTGTAGTCACGTTGAACGGTACAGTTGAATCTGACGCTGAAAAGCAGTTAGCTGTTAAAATTGCCTCAAATGCAGAAGATGTAAGAGATGTTAAAGACAATCTTACTATCGTTAAAAAGTAATATTTGTCACTTTATAAAGCCCAGTCTTTTGGGCTTTAAGTTTGAGATTTAGTTTTTTATAGTAAGGAGCGCAAGATGGATTTAATACGTATTATATTTTCAGTGCTCATTCCACCTTTAGGTGTTTTTTTACAGGTAGGTTTGGGTGCACAATTTTGGATTAATATCTTGTTAACATTGCTGGGTTATATTCCTGGTTTGATCCATGCGATTTATATCATCGCTAGACGTTAATAAGCCGTATTCATTAATACTTACAAGGAAGAACAGGCGCAAGTCTGCAAGGAGGAATGTTATGGAGTATAATCATACAAAAGAAAGTCATTTTAAAGAAACGGATGTACAAAGTGTGTCGCTATGGACGGCGCAGCAATGGAAGAAAATTATGGATACTACTTCACCGAGCAAGTAAGTAATGGATTATAGAAGGCTTGGATAAATAAGGATAATGGAAGTTAAGGTGGAATTACGAGAATGGCTATGGATAGCTGTAAGCACACGAAAAGTAAGGGTGGTTAGCTAGGATGGCAGCAATATTAGAAGTGTTAAGTAGTAAAAACCATAAGTGCATGTTACTAAATGCCGCCCTTAGTGAGTATGTAGAGTTGAGCTAATTCAAGCAACTTTTCTTACACTAACTCAATTAAATCAGTAACCAAGTTGCAGTGCCTAAAAAGGCGAAAATACCTATTATATCAGTCACTGTAGTTAATAACACACTACCTGCAAGGGCTGGATCTATATTCATCTTTTTCAAAATTAGTGGAATACTAGCACCGGCTATACCTGCTGCTACTAAGTTCATAAACATAGCAAAAGCAAGCACGGCTCCCAACTTAAAGTCCCACTGCCAAATAGCGACCACGCCTGCTATTAAAATTGACCATACCACGCCATTAATCGCGCCGATAGCCAGTTCTTTCATCAGCAAAAAGCGTTGGTTGGTTTGATTTATATGGCCAACTGCAATACCGCGGATAACCAGAGTGAGTGTTTGACTACCTGCAACACCCCCCATCGACGGCACAATACCGTTAAGTACGGCTAGAATAGGTAAAACAGCGAGAGTGTTTTCAAAAAAGCTGGCGACAAAAGCAGCTGTTAACGCCGTCAATAAATTCACACCAAGCCAAATAGAGCGCTTTTGGGAGCTTTTTAATACGGGAGCAAAGGTATCCTCTTCGTCATCAAGGCCGGCTAAGCTCAATAAGCTATGTTCAGCATCTTCACGAATAACATCAACGATATCATCGATAGTAATACGACCAAGTAATTGTGCGTTATCATCAACAACAGGGGCTGAAATCCAGTTATGGCGTTCAAACAGCTGCGCAACGTCACTCTCATCCATAGAGATGGCAATTGACTCACAGTCTTCATCCATCAAATCACGAATGACTTTATCCGGAGAGTTAGTTAATAGTACGCTTAGCGGCATTGCGCCCAAAAAACAGTTATGCTTATCAACTACGTATAAATCGTCGGTGCCTTCAGGTAGCTCGCCGCGTAAGCGCAGATAGCGAAGGACTACATCAATAGTAACATCAGGGCGAATAGTCACCGTATCGGTGTTCATTAATGCCCCGGCTGAGCGCTCTTGATAAGAAAGTGCTTGGGTAGCACGTTCTCTATCTTGGCTGTCCATGGCGCCAACCACATTTTGATAAACTGTATCGGGCAGGCTACGTAATACTTCGCCGAAGTCATCATCGCTCATGTCTTCAGTGGCAGCAGCTATATGCTCAGGTTCCATTTGCGCAATAATACCCAAGCGCACATCTTCAGAAAGCTCTTCGAGTACATCACCTTGCACATCAGGGTCGACCAGTTGCCATAGTAAACTACGGATTTTATGCGGAGATGACTCTAGTAATAGCGCGGTATCGCACGGGGCCGTTTTTGCTAACATACGCCTGACTTGAACAAACTGCCCACTATTGAGTGACTGAGTCACCTGTTTTAGTTGTTGTAGTGGATAATCCTGTTCAAAAGTATCGGGCATTGGCGTCCTTATAAAAATAAACTATTACGAAGATAGAAAAATTCAGATAATTAACAATGTTTTGGCTAAAAACTGTATTTAGTTTACCGCAATTTAAAGACAGACACCAAGCGCAAGCTTATTCTTGCTCGTTAAAACGCTCTGCTATTAACTGTCCGATGGCTGCAAGCGCGGATTTTGCATCAGGGCCTTTACAAATAACTTTTACTTCTTTGCCTTTACTGCTTTCTAACAGCATCAGTGCTAAGACACTGTCGCCAGCCGCTTGTTTTTCATCTTGAAATAGCGTTATGGTGGCATCAAATTGCACTGCTAATTGTGCAAGAACGCTAGCAGCACGAGCATGTAGGCCTAACTTGTTTTTAATTAAAAAAGTATCTTCTGCATACATTAATTGTGGCTACCTTGGTATTTATATTTCTTGTTCACGGTGGCGAATTTTCACATTTGAGTGAGACATTGCAAAACTTTCACCAATGGTTTGCGCTAAATAGACTGAACGATGCTGGCCACCTGTGCAACCAATAGCAATAGTTAAATAGCTACGATTATTACGCTCTAAATGAGGCAGCCATGTTTGTACAAAGGTTTGAATTTGCCAGGTGAACTTTTGCACTATACTGTGACTTGCTAAATAATCCTTTACTGGTTGATCAAGTCCTGTCAGTGGCTTTAACTCAAGTTCCCAATGTGGGTTTGGTAAAAATCGTGCGTCAAATACGTAATCAGCTTGTTTAGGAATTCCATGTTTAAAGCCAAATGATTCAAAAGTTATGATTAATTTTTTGTCTTTTTTGCCGAGAATTTTTTCACGAATTGATTCAGCCAGCTGGTGGACACTTAAATCGGTGGTATCAATAATAAAATCAGCATGAGTGATCAGTACATCCAGCAATATTTTTTCTTGTTTTATCGCTAAATCAAGCGGTAAAGAGTCAATCGATAATGGATGCAGGCGACGAGTCTCAGAAAAACGTTTTATCAGTGTTTGCTCGTCGCTGTCTAAATAAAATAAAGTTGGTTTTGCAAATCCAGGTAGGTATTCGAGTATATCGTTAAATTCTTTTTGTTCTTTAGGCAGGTTTCTAACGTCGATGCTAACAGCTATTTTGTCGTAATTGTCTGATACACTTCGTACTAGAGACGGTAATAGGTTAACTGGAATATTATCTACGCAGTAATAGTCTAAGTCTTCTAATACTCGTAGCGCAACGGACTTCCCTGAGCCTGAGCGGCCGCTGACGATAATTAACTCCATTACTAGTCTCCTTTATTGTGCATCAATTACATTAAATAAATCTTGGTCCGTTTTTGCGCTACGTAATTGTTTGCAAAACTCTTTATTGTTTAGTTTATCAGCAATGGCGGCTAGCGTCTTTAAGTGCAGCTCACTATCACCGTCAGGGACGATGAGTGCGACAAATATATCAACAGGGCGATTATCGATAGCATCAAAATTAATGGGTGATTTACTCACTAGCACAAGCGCTAAAGGACTATCAATACCATTCATTCGGCCATGAGGAATAGCAATACCTTTACCTATACCTGTACTCCCCAACTTTTCGCGAGTCAACAGCGCATTAAGTATATCTTGCTGGACTAAATGCGGTAACTGCTCGTGGGCTAGCTGGCTTATGAATTCAATAATGCGTTTTTTGCTATTAAAAAGGACCGCAGCTTTACTGCAGTCCTGACAAGTAAGTGAGCTTAATTTCATAGGATTAATGTCGAGCAATCTTCTCTTTGTGTTTGATTACTTGGCGGTCTAGTTTATTTATAAGTCCGTCAATCGCGGCGTACATGTCTTGGTGCTGTGTCGAAGCGAACAACTCCGCGCCACTGACATGTAAAGTGGCTTCTGCTTTTTGCTTTAGTTTTACTACATCAAGAATGACATGCACATTGTTTATATGATCAAAGTGCCTTTCTAGCTTCGCAAATTTACTATTTACATAGTCTCTTAATGAATCAGTAATATCTACATGGCGACCCGTTAAATTTAATTGCATAAGCATTTTCCTTCTGTGTGTTAACGCCTTAAATCAAACTTTTTCTTTGGTTCGATGGTGGAATAGCAAGCGACTCGCGGTATTTTGCAATGGTGCGTCTAGCCACTTTTATTCCTTGCTCTGCCAATATATCTGCTATTTTGCTATCACTCAACGGTTTCGCTGAGTTTTCTGCGCTGACTAGCTTTTTGATCAGAGCACGAATAGCTGTTGATGAGCATTCCCCCCCATTTTCGGTGCTTACATGACTTGAAAAAAAGTATTTCAACTCAAAAATACCGCGTGGAGTATGCATATATTTTTGCGTAGTTACTCGCGAAATTGTTGACTCATGCATTTCCACCATTTCAGCTACATCATTTAAAACCATTGGGCGCATAGCTTCGGGTCCATGTTCAAAAAAACCTTGTTGTTGCTGCACAATGCAGTTAGTTACTTTTAATAAAGTATCGTTACGGCTTTCTAAGCTTTTAATAAACCATTTGGCTTCTTGCAGATGAGAGCGAATGAACTGGCTGTCACTGCTTGATTTAACAGAGCGAGACATTGCCGCATACTGGCTGTTTACACGAATTTTTGGCATGCTGTCGGGGTTAAGCTCAACTATCCAGCGGCCTTTTATTTTCTTCACTGACACATCAGGAATAACGTACTCAGATTCTTCACGCACAATGGTATCAGCCGGCTTGGGATTGAGACTGTGAATGAGCGTCATAACCTCTTTAAGCTCGTCTTCTTTAAGCTTAGTCTTTTTCATTAAAGTACGGTAATCACGACTGGCTAATAAATCGATATGATCAGTTAGAACCTTTTTTGTCTCGCTAATCCAAGGGGTTGCGGGATCAAATTGATTTAGTTGAATACATAGGCATTCAGGTAAGCTGCGTGCGCCGATGCCGATTGGGTCAAAAAGTTGAATTCTCTTTAACACAGCTTGTATTTCATCAAGTTCTATTTCTTCTTCGCCGCCTTGATTCAAGCTTTCTAATAAGTCTTCACAACTAACGGTTAAAATACCTGATTCATCGATGCCTTCAACAATAGCTAAAGCGATCGCCTCATCAGTGGGACTAAATGGCGTTAACTGTAGTTGCCACATTAAATATTCGTGCAGTGTTTCTGTTGATGCACCTTGATAAATAGATTCATCTTCAGGCATTGGCCCTGATGACGAATTAGGGGCTGCACTCATGTACTCATCCCACGTAACGTCCATTGCCATTTCGTCACTCACGGTTTCTTTAGTTAATGCTTCTGAGCTTTCTTGTTCGTATTCGCTTGAGGTTTCGTCTGGCGAAGCGCTAACCGTGACATCATCTGTATCTTGCTTTTGTTCATTTTTACCAGCATTTTCGTCACTAAAATTTTGTTCTTCAACCTCAAGTAATGGGTTGCTATCTAGCGCTTCTTGTATTTCTTGCTGGAGATCCAATGTACTAAGTTGCAGCAGGCGTATCGCTTGTTGCAGCTGTGGTGTCATTGTAAGTTGCTGGCCCATGCGCAGCTGTAATGATTGCCTCATGTATCTCTAACAATCCTTTTTAAAATGTTGTCATAATTAATACTAGCAGATGCTAGTCGATTTAGAGTCTAAACTGTTCACCTAGGTAAACATCGCGCACTGTTTTATTATTTAATACGTTTTCAGGAGTGCCAGATGCAATTAGCTCCCCATGAGAAACAATGTAGGCTTTTTCACAAACATCAAGGGTTTCTCGTACATTGTGATCAGTAATAAGTACGCCTATACCTCGGTTTTTAAGGTGTTCAATAATCTTCTTTATATCTAACACTGAAATAGGGTCAACACCAGCAAAAGGCTCATCTAAAAGAATAAATTTAGGATTGGCTGCTAATGCGCGAGCTATTTCTACCCGGCGGCGTTCACCACCAGACAATGCCATGCCTTGGCTATCACGAATGTGTTGAATACTTAGTTCGTCAAGTAATTCATTTAGTACCTCTTCGCGTTCAGTCTTTTTTAGTTCTTTACGAGTTTCTAAAATTGCCATTAAATTTTGGTAAACGGTGAGTTTACGAAAAATTGATGATTCTTGTGGTAAATAGCCAATTCCTAAGCGTGCGCGGCTGTGCATTGGTAGTAGCGTTATGTCTTGCTCATCAATAGTAATACGCCCTTTATCACTTGGAACTAAACCAACAATCATATAAAAAGTGGTGGTTTTACCCGCACCATTTGGGCCAAGTAAGCCAACAATACTACCTGCACTGACTTCAAGACCGACATTTTTTACGACTTCGCGGCCTTTATAGCTTTTTGCTAAAAATTCTGCTTTTAAAGTGCTCATGGTTGGCCTTTTTCGTTATCTTTTTTGCTGTTTATAGGCACTAAAATGGTGTGTACTCGGTCGTCAGAGTTTTCATCTTTTTCGGCGCTAATAAGCTGTTGCTGCATATCGTAGGTGATGCTTTTAGCATTAATTTCTTGTCCTGCCTGAGTCACTTTAGCATCACCAACTAGGGTCAAAAAGCGTTTTGCTACGTCGTAACGTACTTCATTGGCGCTGGCGCTCATTACAGTGCCATCGGTTTGCTTTTCTTCAAAGTAGGCAGGCTTGCCTGTTGCGATTAACAATTGTTTATTTTCGCCTAAATCGCCGCGTTTATGAACCTCAAGGCGATCGGCTGTAATATGACGATTACCATGAATTACTTCGACATTTTTTTCAAAAATCCCCACATTTTCTTTAAGTTGTGCTTGCTGCTTATCGGCACTAATTGATACTTGATCTGCAGGCGGCGTGGCTGCGATTGTTGAAAAAGCGATGAATAGGCTTGGTAATAGTATTTTAGTTAGTTTATTGGTCATAATATATGGTTCGCGTATGGTTGATAAGTTCTATCACTTCGGCTTTTAAATCGGCTTCGAGGCCGCGGCCAGTGATCTTTAAATTCGGACCGATTAATTCTACCGGCTGCGCTGAACGCATGGTTTGTGCTTCGATATTTACTTCAATGTTGTCGGCGTTAATATTTTCAATCATAGCATTACTAGTTAAATTTTTAGCCACAACATCACCGTCTAAAATAAGGGTGTTGTTTTCGTATAACGTGGCTTCTTTAGCGTTTATTCGCCAAGTCTGTTGCTCGTTATATATTGTAAATATAGGCTGTTCAAAGTAAGTAAAGCCAAGCTTTCGGTAAAGCTCCATTTTTGTCGCTGTGACTTTATGGCTTATTTTACCTTGTTCATCATAAGCTGTTTGCTTAAGGGCAACTGCTACATAATCAGGCTTAGCGATGATTCTTTCTTGTTTATTTTGATTGTCTAGAGGTTGATTAAAGTACGGATACCATAACCAAACCATAGTCGCTACAAATAAAATAGATAGAATTATACGCGTGCTACTCATGAGCTTGTGCCTGTGCTTGTTAGCGGTTTATTATTAACTAACATCAGTAAGTCGGTTAATTCACGCACTGCACCAAACCCACCTGGTAGCATAGTTGTATAATGAGCAAGGTGCTTTATAAGTGGGTGCGCATCATTTACCGCTACCGCAAAGCCAACTTGTTCCATTACAGGTAAGTCAGGGCCATCGTCGCCGATATAAGCGATTTGGTCATCATTGAGCTTTAAATTATTTTTAAGCTCTTGATAGCTTAGTAACTTATCCTCTTGGCCTTGGTAAATATGTTGTACGGTTAGGCTAGTCATGCGCTGCTGAACTATCTGTGAATGACGCCCGGTGATCACAGCAACCTCAAAGCCACTATTAATAAGCGCTTTAATGCCAAAACCATCTTTGGTGTTAAATGCTTTTAATTCTTCGCCTTGGTTACCTAAATAGATGCGACCATCTGAAAATACGCCATCAATATCACAAATCAGCATTTTTATTTTTTTTGCGCGTTGCTCTACGTCGTGGCTTAGAGGCTGGTATAAATCAGAAAATTGCATTATAAAACTCCAGCTTTAAGTAAATCTTGCATGTTTAACGCGCCAATAGGGCGGTTGTTATCATCAACTACAATTAAACCATTGATGCGTTGACGTTCCATTATATTTAGTGCTTCAGCAGCTAGCAATTGTGCTTTGGCGGTTGTACACGAACGGGTCATTACTTCAGTGATTGGGGTGCCATGAATATCAATACGTTGCTCTAAAATACGGCGTAAATCACCATCAGTAAATAACCCTGCTAATGAGCCTTGGTTATCGACAATGGCTGTCATGCCAAGGCCTTTTGCCGACATTTCAATTAATGCGTCTTTAATGGTTTGCTTATCAGTGATAATAGGCACTTGCTCATTGGCATGCATCACATCGTTTAAGCACAGTAGTAAGCGCTTACCTAGGCTGCCGCCAGGGTGTGAAAGTGCAAAATCATCAGCGGTAAAACCACGAGCTTCAAGCAGTGCAACTGCCATGGCATCGCCCATGGCAAGTGTGGCGGTGGTGCTGGCAGTTGGGGCTAATCCCAATGGACAGGCTTCCTCAGTAACTTTAATGCACACATGTGCATTAGCGAGGGTAGCCATAGTTGACTGCGGGTTTCCTGTCATGCTTATTACTTTTGCGCCAATACGTTTTAGTACCGGTATAATATTAAGTACTTCGCTGGTTTCACCTGAATTTGAAATGAGCATAACAACATCATTTGGGGTGATCATGCCTAAATCGCCATGACTGGCTTCACCAGGATGAACAAAAAAAGCTGGGGTCCCGGTACTGGCGAGTGTTGCTGCAATTTTATTGCCAATATGACCAGATTTACCCATGCCAATTACAATAACGCGGCCATCACATTGATACATTAACTGGCAAGCCTGATTGAAGTTATCATCCAAATATTGGCTTATATCTACAAGCGCTTGGCGTTCTATTTCAAGTACTCGCTTACCTTGCTCTATAAAATTTAGCTGCGTCATTGTGCTACTCGTATGGTGAATGCTGTTAGCCAACTTGGCTGAAAATATAGCCTTGATAGGCAATAAATGCGACTAGTAATAAACCGCCTTCTACTCTATTAATGCGGTGTGTGCCTCTAAAACTCAAGGACATGACGATAAGTGCAATTGTTGCGCCTATCATTATCAGTACATCTCGGTTGGCTGCTGATGGGTCGATAATTGACGGATTAATAATACCTGCCAATGGTAAAACAGCTAGAATATTAAAAATATTAGAGCCGACAATATTACCTAGAGCTAAATCGTCCTCTTTTTTTAATACCCCAGCAACGCTAGCAGCAAGTTCGGGTAAGCTGGTGCCAATGGCAATGATGGTTAAACCAATAACTAAATCGCTTAAGCCAAAATATTTTGCAATATCGACCGCAGAGCCGACTAAAAAGTGCGAGCTAATAGGGAGTAATATTATACCCACTGCTAACCAAAATACGGCTGACTTAGTTGGTACATTATTAGGCACGTCTTCGCAGGCCTCGCTGACAAATGGGTCATCAGCTTGAGTTTGTTTTTTGGCTTTAATTGATATAGTAATAAGGCCAGCAATAAATACGATAAACGCAACCAGTAGCGCAATACCTTCAGTGAATGAAAAGTAGTTATCTGAAAATACGTACCAAGTAGCCACTGAAATCAGTAATACTAATGGCATTTCACGTTTTAATGTTGATGAAGAAACTGATAAGGGCCGTAATAGTGCTGTGATACCCAACACTAGAAAAATATTAGTGATATTTGAACCTATCGCATTACCTACCGCAGTGTCTGTTTTACCAGCAAGCGCTGCTGATGCTGAAACCATCATTTCGGGAGCTGAAGAGCCCATTGCAACCACCGTTAATCCGATGATTAAAGTAGGTATCCCCATGTTTTTTGCCAGAGCTGCAGCGCCATAAACAAAGCGGTCTGCACTCCAAACTAGTGCCGCAAAACCTAAAATTAAAATGACAAATGATGTCAGCATGCCTGTACGCCAATTTTTTTAAACGAGATGACTATAAATAGTATCAAAAGCCAACATGAAAGTATAAATAAAAGAATCCGGTCAATTTGCTAGGATTGTGTACTAAGTCTCTTTAAAATGCGGGGCTGTATATACGTACGTAAATAAAATATTTAAGGGTAGGTTAAGCCAATAAAGGTGAGGATTAGATGGTTATGTAATAGAATATTACAAAATTTTACGATTTGTTTTTTCCATCTTGCTGCAAAAAGCCTTAAAATAGGGGAACTAGTGAAAATAGTTATGGAGAGCGACTTGTCGCAACCAATAGTAGAGATCAAGGATGTAACCTTTTTGCGAGGTGAACGCATCATATATAAAAATATGAGCTTCAATGTCCCAAAAGGAAAAATCACCGCGATTATGGGGCCCAGTGGTATTGGTAAAACCACCTTGTTACGTCTAGTGGGTGGGCAATTAAAACCCGACTGTGGTGAAATTCTGTTTGAAGGCAGCAATATTCCGAGTATGTCGCGTAAAGCACTATATGCTGCGCGTACTAAAATGAGTATGCTATTTCAAAGCGGCGCCTTATTTACCGATATGTCAGTGTTTGACAACATTGCGTTTCCTCTACGCGAACATACTAGCCTAAGTGAAGATTTAATTCGTCTAGTAGTCATTTTAAAGCTGCAAGCCGTAGGGCTTCGTGGCGCGCAAGATTTAATGCCATCAGAGTTATCAGGTGGTATGGCAAGGCGTGCAGCCCTTGCACGCGCTATTGCTTTAGACCCTGAATTAATCATGTACGATGAACCTTTTGCAGGACAAGACCCTATTTCCATGGGAGTACTAGTTAAGCTGATTAAGTCCCTTAATGAAGTGTTGGGATTATCATCGTTAATTGTTACTCATGATGTTACAGAGGTAATGAGCATTGCCGATCATGTTATTATCATTGCAGAACAAGGTGTTATTGGTGAAGGTTCTCCTGAACAAATGCGTAATCATGAATCGCCTTTAGTACAACAGTTTTTAAAAGGTCTATCAGACGGCCCTGTGCCATTTCACTTCCCAGCAACGCCTTATCAAGACGAATTACTTGGAGGGCAACAATAATGCTCGATTTACTACAACGCTTAGGGCATAAAACCTTGGGCCGTTTTGCGGCGCTGGGTCGTTCATCACAAATGTTGGTGGGTGCACTAGCTAATGTGCCGAATATTAAAAAAGGTACACCGTTACTGATCCGCCAATTATATATGGTTGGCTCTCAGTCGTTATTAATTATCATGGTGTCGGGTCTATTTATTGGTATGGTGTTGGCTTTACAAGGCTATACTGTCCTTGTTGGTTATGGCGCTGAAGATAGTTTAGGCCCTCTGGTTGCCTTGAGCTTACTAAGAGAGCTTGGACCTGTGGTTACTGCATTACTGTTTGCTGGGCGTGCAGGCAGTGCGTTAACGGCCGAAATTGGCTTGATGAAAGCAACAGAGCAGTTGTCGAGCTTGGAAATGATGGCAATTGATCCGCTTAAGCGTATTATTGCACCGCGTTTTTGGGCCGGCTTTATAAGTATGCCATTGTTGGCACTGATTTTTTCAGCAGTCGCTATTATTGGAGCACACCTTGTTGGGGTTGACTGGTTGGGGGTTGATTCGGGGAGTTTTTGGTCAATCATGCAATCGCAAGTATCTTTTCAACAAGATATTTTGAACGGTATGATCAAAAGCTTCGTATTTGCTTTAGTAGTGACATGGATTGCACTTTATAAAGGTTATGATTGTGTACCAACCTCAGAAGGGATCAGCAGAGCAACTACCGAAACGGTAGTGCATTCTTCTCTTGCTGTATTAGGTTTTGACTTTATTTTGACAGCGGTAATGTTTACCAGCTAATAGGGTATTAATAATGAATTCACGGAAATTAGAAATTTTAGTTGGTTTTTTTGTGGCTCTCGGTATTGCCGCACTTGCTATGTTAGCGCTTAAAGTGGCTAATGCAGGTATTGGCGGTGGAGTTGAAACTTATCAATTAAAAGCCAAGTTTGACAATATTGGGTCCTTAAAAACCCGCGCACCGATTAAGGTGGGTGGTGTGGTTATTGGTCGAGTAGAATCAATTAAGGTTCATCCACAAGAGTTTGTCCCTGTGGTTGATATGACTATTGACGCGCAGTATCAGTGCCGGTTTTCTAACACTAGCTCAATTTCGATTTTGACTTCAGGTATTTTAGGTGAGCAATACTTAGGAATTAACCCTGTTATTGCGCCAAAATCAGCTGAACAACGTTGTATGGGTGTTGAGGTAACGAGCAACGATGGAGATGTTGGCTTAGATGAGCTGTTTGGTGTGCAAAGTAAAGCGCTAAATGATGGTGACTTTATTACTGATACTAAATCAGCGATAGTGCTTGAAGAATTAATCGGGCAGTTTTTATTCAACCAAGGTAGCGAGTAATTATTATGTTTAAGAAAATTTTATGTGTTGTTGGGCTCGTTTTTATGAGCGGTGCTACTCAGGCACAAGATGTTGATTTAAAAGACCCTTATAAAATGGTTCGCCAAGTAGCTGATAATACTTTTCAGCGTATTACTAAAGAACAGTCAATCATTAAAAAAGATAAAGAGCGTTTACGCGTTATTGTTAGTGAAGAGTTAATGCCTTATGTGGATTATAAGTATGCGGCTTTGCGTGTATTGGGTAGTCATGTTTCAAAAGTCAGAGCGATTAAAGATCCCGCTGAGCAAAAAAAGGCTATTGATGAAATTAAGCGCTTTATTGATGTATTTCAAGAGTATTTAGTCGCTACATACGCTGGTGTATTTACCCAATATAGCAATCAGAGCGTAGAGTTTTCTCCAGCAAAAGCGTTTGCAGGACAAGATGTAGTGCTAGTAAAAACAAAAATTGTTGAGTCAGGCAAACCTGATATTAAAATTGACTTCAAAGTACGTGAAAACCGCAGTGGTGAGTGGCGCGCTTATGATATGGTTGCTGAAGGTATTAGTTTACTTGATGCTAAACAAAGCGAACTACAAGGCATTTTACGCCAGCAAGGGCTTACCCATGTTAGTGACTTATTAGAACAAAAGAGCAAATTGCCAGTGCAATTTAGGGGTAACACAGGTGAGTAATCTCACGGTCAATAATTCGAGTGATGGACAATTTAAAATAAGTGGCGAGTTGACCCGACATTCAATCGCCACTGAACGACTTATTAACAAGCAGCCACAAAGTGGCCATAAAACATGGTATTTTGACCTTTCTGAGGTTACAAGGGTTGACACAGCGGGCTTAGCTTGGTTAATTCACTCTTTCAGAGAATTAAAGCAGCAAGGCGTTCGCCTTGAGTTGCAAAATATACCTGAACAGCTGCAAAAACTAATGCAGTTGGGTCAGGTTACAACCCTATTTGAGTGAGAGTTATGGAAACAAGTCAGGTCGAAGTCTTATTACGCGATGAGTTACAATTAGCTGAAGTACATGTTAAAGCCAATGGTAGTCATTACGAAGTGATAGCTGTAGGTGAGTGTTTTGACGGTTTAAACCGCGTCAAAAAGCAGCAATTGGTATATGCACCTTTAATGAATACTATTTCAGATGGCACAATTCACGCAGTATCTATTCGTGCTTTTACTCCTACCGAGTGGAAACGCGAGAAAAAACTCATTTTACCTCAATAATAAGGCTTGCTCATGGATCAATTCGTAATTCAGGGCGGCACAGGGCTGGCTGGTGAAGTCACGATCTCTGGCGCTAAGAACGCAGCATTACCCATTTTATTTGCAGCGTTACTTGCCGATGGTAAAAGCCATTTCTCAAATGTGCCACGTTTACGCGATATTGGCACCACAGAGGCATTATTAAAAACTCTTGGTGCCGACGTACAGTGGCAACAAGATACACTCGTTATCGATGGCAGTGTGGTCGATAAAACGTTAGCTCCTTATGATTTAGTAAAGCAAATGCGAGCGTCTGTATTAGCGCTTGGGCCTTTAGTTGCTCGCTTTGGTCAGGCGCAAGTGTCACTGCCTGGTGGTTGTGCTATCGGTGCTCGCCCGGTTGATATTCATATCAAAGGCCTTGAACGTATGGGCGCGATTATTGAAGTTGAAAATGGCTATATCAATGCCAAAGTAGATGGCCGCTTAAAAGGCGCTGAAGTTTATATGGAAATGGTCAGTGTTGGTGCTACTGAAAACTTACTTATGGCAGCCACATTAGCTGAAGGTAAAACGATACTTGAAAATGCCGCCCGCGAACCTGAAATTACCGACCTTGCCAATTGCTTAATTGCCATGGGTGCTAAAATTAGTGGCGCTGGCAGTAGCCGTATCGAAGTGGAAGGTGTTGAAAAACTAAATGGTTGTGAGCATCGTATTTTACCCGATCGTATCGAAACTGGTACGTTTTTAGTGGCTGCAGCTATGGCAGGTGGTGAAGTATTATGTAAAGCCACAGATTTTCATAACCTTGAACCCGTTATTGAAAAGCTACGTGCAACTAATGCATTAGTTGAAGTAAACGATGATAGTATTTATTTGGACATGCGTAACCGTGAGCTCAAAGCGGTTAACATTAAAACCATGCCACACCCTGGTTTTCCAACCGACATGCAAGCCCAATTTACCGCTTTAAATGTGGTTGCTAATGGCAATGCAACGATCACTGAAACTATTTTTGAAAACCGCTTTATGCATGTACCAGAACTACAACGCATGGGTGCTAATATTCGTTTGGAAGGCACGACTGCTATTTGTGGTGAAACAACGGTACTAACTGGCGCACAAGTAATGGCTACCGACTTACGTGCCTCAGCAAGCCTTATACTGACTGGTATTGTTGCAGAGGGCGAAACTATAGTTGACCGTATTTATCATGTTGACCGTGGTTACCAGCATATTGAAGACAAGCTAAGTGCACTCGGTGCTAATATTAAACGTAGAAGTAATTAAATAACCTAAAACCTAGGTCCTAATAAATAGGCCCTAGGTTTAATTAGTTCTTATAGCTTCGTCTCTAACTCTGCCACTTTCACCATCACTTTTTTGATCTCACCGTTACGGTATAACTCAAACTCAATTTCTTTACCTGGCTCTGAATTACCAATCATATGTAAGGTTTTTTGTGGATTACTTACATCCGTACCGGCAATTTTAATGACAATATCTTGCTCTTTAATGCCTGCTTGCCACGCAGGGCCTAATGGGTCTAGATTGGTGATCCGCATGCCTGTGACAGGGGTAAAGTTATCACTGATTTCTTTGCCGGTGCTATCTACAGCGGTTCCCGTAAAACCTAAGTAGCCGCGTACTACACGGCCATGCTTTATCAGTTTTTTCATAACTTCTTTAGCGAGTGAATAGGGCACCGCAAAAAAGATCCCTTGAATATCGAGGTTTTCACGGGTTTTAAATTGTGCCGAGGTAATGCCAACTAAATCACCATTTGAGTTAATTAGCGCCCCTCCTGAATTACCCACATTAATTGCGGCATCCATTTGCAATAGGTTGTTATAAGGACTGTCGGTAATTTTTTGTTTGCCGGTTGCGCTAATAATTCCTTGGGTGATGGTTTGCCCTAAGTTAAGTGGATTACCAATTGCCAGCACAACATCGCCCACTTGTGGATTAAACCCGTTGTTGATAGGGATCATGGGTAAATGTTCGGCATTTATTTTTAGCAGTGCTAAGTCTGTTACGGTATCAAAACCGATTAATTGCACATCAAAAAAACGTCGTCCATCAGTTAAAACGACTAAAATTTGGTCCGCATTATTGATCACATGATAGTTAGTTAAAATATAACCATCGTTTGACATGATCACCCCAGAGCCAAGTTCTTGTACGGTGTTTTGGCCCTTATAACGAGGTTGACTAGAAATACTTTCTGAAAAAATAGTAACTACAGAGGGGCCAGCGCGCTTTACTGCATCAGAGAAGCTAAGGTGGCTGGTACTCATTGGGTTGGGGATTTCTACATTCGGTAATAAGTTATCACGTAATGTCGGGCTAAAAAAAACCACAAGAAAGGCAATACCCAGCCCTGCAAAAAGTGGCGGCAGGGTAAATTTAATAAGTTTTAGCACGGTGTTCTTATTGTTAGTTAGCAATTCTCTAATGATGGCATAAAAAAAATCACAGCGGCAAGTATTGCTGTGATTTTTATTGTTTTATAGTGAATTAAATTACTGGATCAGTACAAATACAGATTCACGACCACGTTGCACACCTAATACGATGTTACCTTGGGTTGCTTCGATGATTTGATTCATATCACGAATCGTCTCAACTCGTTGGCGATTTACTTGCATGATCACATCACCTTTCTCTAGACCTACCCTAGCAGCCGGTGAACGAGGATCAACCGATTGAACTTCGATTCCTTCATGGCTGTTCTTTTGGGTATTTTCTAATACCGAACCTTGAAAAGCAGGATGCAGTTCTTCGCCAGGTGATGAAATACCTGATGCGCCATCAAGTGTTACGTTAACGGTTTTAACTTCACCGTCGCGATAGATACCTAATTTAACTTCTTTACCTTCACCTAAAGTTGCTATTTTACTGCGTAGCTCATGGAAACCACCGATATCACTGCCATGGATACTGACGATCACATCGCCGGCTTTAATACCCGCCTCACTGGCTGCAGAATCATCCATAACCTGCATAACATAGGCGCCTTGCTTCACATCAAGCTTTTGGGCTTTAGCAAGCCCAGCATCAAGTGGACGACCTGAAATACCGAGCGAGCCACGGCGAACTTCTCCGTGCTCAATAATTTGATCTACTAAGTTTTTCATCATATTTGATGGAATGGCAAAGCCAATCCCAACATTACCGCCTGATGCACCTAAAATTGCGGTATTAATACCTATTAGCTCACCGTTTAAATTAACTAAAGCACCGCCTGAGTTACCTTGGTTGATGGCTGCATCTGTTTGAATAAAGTCTTCATAGCCCTCAATATTTAAGCCGCTGCGACCAAGGGCACTGACAATCCCTGAGGTCACGGTATGGCTTAAACCAAATGGATTTCCGATAGCGACTGCAAAATCACCAACTCGTAGTTCATCAGAGTTAGCAAGTTTAACGGCTATTAAATCATCAGCATCGATTTGTAGAAGTGCAATATCGGATTCTTTATCACTACCAATCTTAGTGGCTTCATATTCACGACCATCTTCAAGCGTGACCAGCATTTTTTGCGCATCTTGTACTACATGGTTATTGGTAACAACGTAGCCTTCATCAGCATCAATTATAACGCCAGAGCCCAAACCACTAAATTCACGCTTTTGGCTGCGTGGCTGCGGGTTGCCAAAAAAGAAATCAAGTGGTGCTGCGCGACTACGTACTTCTTTAGAACCTGAAACTTGAATGCTAACTACACCAGGGCTTATTTGCTCTAGCATTGGGGCGAGTGTTGGTAATTGCTGGCCATTAACAGCAATGGGCATTTTTGCGAACGAAACGCCAGGGGTTACTAATAAGCTCGCTGATAAAACGGCTGCACTGATCAAAGATAATTTCATTTTCATAGTCAGGGTTTACTCCACATCACAAGAAAAGCAAAAACTAAAAAAGGCTGGTAAGAAGCAGCCTTTTATTTATAAGTTTAATTAAATAAAACGTAAAGCTGTTCTATTTATTGACTATGGGGTCGAAAAAAAGTTCATCAAGAGGCTTTAGAATGTTCTGAAACTTTATTTTCACCAGCAAATAAGCCAGATTCACCTGATACATAATCCGTTGGTTGAGCTTGTGCTGATGAGCGGTCGCTTTGACGTTCTTGCAGCGATGATTGCAATTGCTCTGTGGTCTCTTTTGAGAAGAATGGCTCTGTAGGATGCTGCTTTTTATCTTGTACAAGTAAGCGATTAGTATCATCAACATGGCTTAATAACTGGTCGTAGTTATCTTTCATTTTGTTAACTAACTTACCGGTGCTAGCTAAGTGATCAGCCACATCTTGACGATATTGCGCTAATGCATTTTTAGCTTGCTCGGCTTGTTGTTCAAGTTCGTCTTGTTTGAACTGTTTTTTAGTTACAAATGCACCAAGAATAAAGGCGACCACGGCAACAATAATGATTATGCCAACCCAAGTAACTGTACCCATAAATTTACCCCTTTGGGAAAGTGTGCGTGTAAATACGCATTCATTAATAAAACTTTGCTGGGGTTAATATACCCCGAGTTACGATGCGTGTTAATATATTACGTAAATTAAACCCAGTTTTATTGTAACCCGCTATGACGCCTTGGCAAAAATATCAACAAGATTTACAACGTGAAGACTTTGTTCATGACGAAGCACAAGAAAATGCTGTTCGCCATTTGCAGCGTTTATATGATGATTTAACTGCACCGCAACCAACAGTGAAAGGTTGGTTTGCAAAGCTCTTTACTAAAGATAGCACGCCAGTAATTAAGGGGCTGTATTTTTGGGGCGGTGTGGGTCGTGGTAAAACTTATTTAGTTGATACTTTTTATGAAGCGCTCCCCTTTGAGCGAAAGATGCGTGTGCATTTTCATCGCTTCATGCACCGAGTACACGATGAGTTAAAAAAGTTAAAAAATACTAGTGACCCACTTAATACTATCGCTGATATTTTTAAAGCTGAAACCGACATTATCTGTTTTGATGAGTTCTTTGTTCAGGATATTACCGATGCGATGTTGTTAGGTGGCTTAATGGAAGCTCTATTCGAGCGCGGTATTGTGCTGGTCGCCACATCAAATATTATTCCTGATGAGCTTTATCGCAATGGTTTGCAGCGAGCTCGTTTTATACCCGCAATCGAATTAGTAAAGGCCAATACTGAAATAGTTAATGTTGACTCAGGCATTGATTACCGCTTACGGACCCTTGAGCAAGCTGAAATATTTCATAGTCCTCTTGATGAACAAGCAGACAAAGACTTGTTTGAGTATTTTGATAAGCTATCGCCAGAGCCCGGTAAACTTGATACCTCCATTGAGATAGAGGGACGTGTTATAAAAACTCGCAAAGTGTCAGATTCCATTGTGATGTTTGAATTTAAAGAGCTTTGTGAAACAGCGCGTAGCCAAGTTGATTACATGGAAATAAGCCGTTTATATAACACTGTGATACTGGCAAACGTTAAACAGCTTGGCCAAGCAAACGATGATGCGGCAAGGCGATTTATTGCTTTAGTTGATGAATTTTACGAGCGCCATGTCACATTAATTATTTCAGCAGAAAAACCGATCACCGAATTATATACCCATGGTAATTTAAATTTTGAGTTTAAGCGCTGCATCAGTCGGTTACAAGAAATGCAGTCGGTAGAATATTTAGCAAAAGAGCATTTAGCTTAAATAAGCTGAGGATGGAAGGTTAAAGCGGCTTTGACTTGTCACTTTTTACTTTCGAGTATTTTCTTGTGGAAAAAAACAACCGTCCGGTAGCAATGTGTTTTAAGTGCTGGTATACTCCCGCGTCTGCCACGTTGCGTTCTATTGCCCTCAATTAGTTTAGCCTCTAGTGAGTGGCCTAAAGTCTTAAACTCGAAGGGGTTGAAGCATATACTTAGAGCGGTAATTAATAATAATTACCTGTGGTTTTAATTGAAAAACATTGGATTTTTATAAATGAAAACGTTTGTTGCTAAACCAGAAACAGTAAAACGTGACTGGTATGTAGTTGACGCTGAAGGTAAAACTTTAGGTCGTATCGCTACTGAAATCGCTAATCGCTTACGCGGTAAGCATAAAGCTGAGTACACTCCACACGTAGATACTGGTGATTACATCATCGTTATCAACGCGGAGAAAGTTACTGTAACTGGTAATAAGTTCAAAGAGAAAGTGTACTATGCTCATACTGGTTTCCCAGGTGGTCTTAAGTCTACTACTTTTGATAAACTTCAAGCTGCAAAGCCTGAAATGATCATCGAAAAAGCTGTTAAAGGCATGTTGCCACGTGGTCCTTTAGGACGCGATATGTACCGTAAACTTAAAGTTTACACAGGTACTGAGCACAACCATGCTGCACAACAGCCTCAGGTTCTAGACATTTAAGGAGCACTATCATGGCAAATCAATACTACGGTACAGGCCGTCGTAAAAGTTCAAGTGCTCGCGTATTCTTACGCCCAGGCACTGGTAACATCGTAATTAATAAGCTCTCTCTTGAAGAGTACTTTGGTCGTGAAACGGCTCGCATGGTTGTTCGTCAAGCATTAGAGCAAGTTGATATGACTGAAAAGTTTGACTTACACATCACTGTTTCAGGTGGTGGTACAACTGGTCAAGCTGGCGCAATCCGTCACGGTATCACTCGTGCACTTATGGAGTTTGACGAGTCACTTCGTCCTGAGCTTCGTAAAGCAGGCTTTGTTACTCGTGATGCACGTAAAGTTGAACGTAAGAAAGTGGGTCTTAAGAAAGCACGTAAGCGTCCACAGTTCTCAAAACGTTAATATTTACGTTTGTCAGAATTTCAAAAACCCAGCTTTGGCTGGGTTTTTTGTTGACGGAAAGCTTTAAGGTATATGTTGTAAGCTCGACACTAAACTTCTAAAATTTAAAGCCTTATTCACCAATGAGATAACCTAAGTGCGATACAAAGTCGTGAAGATGCGAGCTTAAAAAAAGGTTGAAGACTAGAAATTAGGTTAACCCTGATATCTGTAATCTGATATTTTCCATAGTTTGCGCGACTTTACGCGACATAGTGCCCCCCTCACACACCTGTCCAAATTATAAATAAGAATGTTAACAAGTCCTGTAGGCAGGGTTTACCTAGCACATGGTTTTAAAGCCCCGAGTCTACTTTATCGTAGTCGCATCACACTCTAGCCCCCTAATATCTGATAGTTGAAATCTCTTTTTTTTGCTTGATTATTGCTCAGATTTGGCGTTTGCTGTGTATAACTTTAAAAAAAGTTCATTAAATATAGCAATTAGTGTAAATCCGTCAGTTAATTGGTGAATTTTTTTGCTACAATTGTCAGGCAAGTAATGTGAGCAAGTTTGATATCGCTATGTGCAGTTTATACTGCTTCCTCTTAGTGTGATTGATCTTGGTCAGTAATTATTTTTATAAAGTCGCTATTATAAGCGGCTCTATGCTCGAGCTAACTTAGTCATTTAGTTGATAAAGTCGGGATTATTCGAGCATGGGGCTGTTAATAACCTTGTTTTAATCAAGGGTTTTATTTATGATCGCGTCTAACTTAAAATTCGAAAAATTAACCTGCTGTAACTGATGTTCTCAATATAGCAAGTGTTGAGAATCATAGTGGAGATAAGTGGATGAGCAATGCGCCTGTAGACAATGGCCGACGTCGCTTTTTAACCATAGCTACCTCTGTTGTAGGTGGTGTTGGTGCGGCTGGGGCTGCTGTTCCTTTTATTGCGTCTTGGAATCCAAGTGAGCGAGCTAAATCTGCAGGTGCGCCTGTAGAAGTAGATATCAGCAAACTTGGGTCAGGACAATTAATACGTGTCGAGTGGCGTGGTAAACCTGTATGGGTTATATCACGGACCCAAAAAATGCTTGAGCAGATGAAAGGTCATGAAGAACAGCTTCGTGATCCTGCGTCTGAAGAACCTCAGCAATTAGAATCTGCAACTAACGAGTTTCGGTCACAACGACCGGATATATTTGTTGCTGTAGGTATTTGTACGCACTTAGGGTGCTCACCTAGCTTCCTTCAAGGTAGTTTTGGTGAGAAAGTACAAGGTACAGATGATGGTTTCTTCTGTCCGTGTCATGGCTCTAGGTTTGATATGGCTGGACGTGTTTTCCAAGGAGTACCAGCTCCTTTGAATTTGGAAGTTCCGCCTTATACCTTTGTTGATGACACCACTATTATCGTTGGTGAAGAAGAAGGGGCTGCGTAATGCTTGGTAAAATTATTGGTTGGATTGACGACCGAATTCCATTGACACGTACGTGGAACATGCATGTTGCACAATATCCAGCGCCAAAAAACTTTAACTTCTGGTACTTTTTTGGCTCACTAGCCATGTTAGTACTTGTTAATCAAATCCTTACCGGTATTTGGTTAACAATGAATTTTGTACCTTCAGCTGAAGGTGCGTTTGCGTCTGTTGAATATATCATGCGTGATGTTGAATACGGATGGTTACTACGTTATTTGCACTCAACAGGTGCATCAGCATTTTTCGTAGTTATATATCTACATATGTTCCGTGGCATGATCTACGGCTCCTATCAAAAGCCACGTGAATTATTGTGGTTATTTGGTATGTTTATCTTCCTTGCTTTAATGGCTGAAGCATTCATGGGTTATTTACTTCCTTGGGGGCAAATGTCGTTCTGGGGGGCGCAGGTAATTATTTCACTGTTCGGGGCTATTCCGGTTATTGGTGATGATTTAACGCTTTGGATCCGTGGCGACTATGTAATATCAGGGGCAACGCTTAACCGTTTCTTTGCATTACATGTTATTGCCTTACCATTGGTTATCGTAATCTTGGTATTCTTACATATTGTTGCTCTTCACGAAGTGGGTTCAAATAACCCCGACGGCGTTGAAATAAAACGTAAGAAAGGTTCTGTAGCTGAAGAAGATAAGCCTAAATTTAAATTCCATGAGTACTACACTGATAGGAAAGATATTGTTGACGCGATACCGTTCCATCCTTACTACACTGTAAAAGATATTGTGGGCGTGGTTGGTTTCTTAATTCTGTTTTGTTGGGTGGTATTTTTTATGCCTGCTATGGGTGGATTCTTTTTAGAAGCGCCAAACTTTGAAGCAGCAAATCCACTTAAAACACCAGAGCATATTTTCCCTGTTTGGTATTTTACGCCGTTCTATGCAATCTTGCGTGCAATTCCTGATAAGTTAATTGGTGTTGCAGCAATGGGGGCATCTATTGTGGTGTTGGCACTAATGCCTTGGATAGACCGTGGTACTGTTAAGTCGGTTCGTTATCGTTGTGGTTTCCACAAGTGGAATATTGCAGGTTTTGTGGTTACGTTCATTATCCTTGGTTGGGTAGGTGCAACACCACAAACAGACTTTAAGACGATTTTATCGCAAGTTTGTACTGTGACTTACTTTATGTTCTTCGTACTGTTGTTTGTTTACAGTAAGAATGAAAAAACTAAGCCATTGCCTGAGAGGTTAACGAAATGATGAAAAAGCTACTTATCGGTTTATTTGCTTTATCAATAAACGTATTGCCGGCAATGGCGGCGGGTCCTACGGCTTCTTTGATGGAAGCGGGCAATGACCTAACGGATCAGCCTTCGTTGCAACGTGGTGCTAAGTTGTTCATGAACTACTGCCTTGGTTGTCACCAAATGCAGTATCAGCGTTATAAACGTACTTTTCAAGATATTGGTATTCCAGATGAAGTCGGCGAAGAGCAACTTATTTTTGATGGCTCAAAAGTAGGTGGTCACATCACTAATGCAATGTCGAAAGAAGATGCTGAAAAATGGTTTGGTGCGGCTCCGCCGGATCTAACAAATGTTGCGCGTGTACGTGGCAGTGATTGGATTTACACCTATTTAAAATCGTTTTACAAAGATGAATCTCGTCCGTTCGGTGTAAACAATACGTTATTCCCATCAGTAGGTATGCCACATGTTCTGCAAGAGTTGCAAGGTGTTCCTACCGCAATTACTGAAGAAGTAACAGTAGATGGTAAAACAACCACTCATATCACTGGTACAGAAACTGATGGCACGGGTGAAATGAGTGTCGATGAATACGACCGAGCAGCTCGTGACATAACTAACTTCCTTGAGTATGTGGGTGAACCTTCACGTCTTGAGTCAGAAGCATTAGGTCTTAAGGTAATTGGATTTTTAGTCATCTTATTTATCTTGGCATTTATGCTTAAGAAAGAATACTGGAGAGATGTTCATTAAGTTTGAACATATTTAAAGGTAATTTTGCAATAGGGGCTTAAGCCCCTATTGCTGTTTTTGTTATTTAATGGAGGTAGGCATGGCCGTAGCTGCCAATAAGCGCCCTGTAATGACTCTTTTTTCTGGTGCTAACTGTATGTATAGCCACCAAGTACGTATTGTACTTGCTGAAAAAGGCGTAAGTGTTGATATTCACCTGGCTGAAAAGGATAACTTACCAGAAGCACTTCATGAAATTAACCCTTATGGTACAGTACCAACACTGATTGACCGTGAATTGGGTTTATATCAGGCAAACATCATCATGGAATATCTTGATGAACGTTTTCCTCATCCTCCACTAATGCCTGTTTATCCGGTAATGCGTGGCCGTAGTCGCTTAATGATGCATCGAATTGATACTGACTGGTACAGCTTAGCTGAAAAAATCAATACAGGTGCAGCTGATGCTAGTCAAGCCCGTAAAGAGCTTACCGAAGCGTTACTAGCGATCGCACCAATCTTTTCTGAAGCACCTTACTTTATGAGTGAAGAATTCAGCTTAGTTGATTGCTATTTAGCACCGTTACTATGGCGTTTGCCTGAGCTTGGTATTGAGCTTACTGGCGCAGGCGCTAAAGAGCTTAAAGAGTATATGATCCGCTTATTTGAGCGTGAATCATTTCAAGCCTCTTTAACTGAAACTGAGCGCGAGATCCGTTTATAATGACGCCTAATCGTCCTTATTTACTGCGCGCATTCTTTGATTGGATTGTTGATAATCAATGTACACCGCACCTTGTGGTTAATGCTGATTTTGAGCAAGTGCAGATACCAACCCAGTTTGTCCAGGATGGTCAAATTGTATTGAATATCAGCCCATCAGCTGTGACCCAATTTTCGATGGACAAACAGCAGCTCAGCTTTAATGCTCGTTTTGGTGGTCAGCCGATGCAAGTATACGTACCTTTAGGTGCTGTACTCGCAATTTACGCACGCGAAAATGGTGAAGGTACTGTATTTACCGCAGATGAGTTTTTAGAGGACGAAGACGATTTTGCGCCGGAACTTGAAAGTGTTGATTTGGATAGTGGTGATATACCGCCTGATGACGAACCAGCACCGGCTAAGCCGGATAAGAAAAAAGGTGCTCACTTACGAGTGATTAAGTAGCTTTTAACTTATTAAAAAACCCGCTGAGAAGCGGGTTTTTTGTGTCTGGGATACTTGAAAAAGGAAAAGTTAAGTTAACAATGAAACTTTTTGACCTGATCTATAAGTAATATTCAAATACTTTAATTACCCGCTCTACACCAGACACATTACGTGATACTTCAACAGCTGTCTTTGCTTCGTTGCCTGAGACTAAGCCCATTAAGAATACTTCACCGTTTTCAGTCACTACTTTAATATTATTACTGCTGAGATTTTCCGTTGTGAATAGCTGGGTTTTAACCTTAGAGGTCAGCCATGAGTCATGGGTTTTGGTAGTCATACCCACATTAGAACCAATACGAATTTGATTATGAATTTTACGAATACCATCTACATTTTCAACTGCTTTATAGGCTTCGTCTTTCATTTCTTGATTAGCAACTTGGCCGATTAAAAGCACAATACCATTGACGCTGATAACATCTAAATTTGCATGCTGCTCTAATCGTGAAACTTCGCTGATAGCTAGGTTACTTTTAATTTCAATATTATTATCATCAATTTGTGAACCTAGTGTGCGACGGTCGTTAGCTGCGGTTACCGCACCTGCAGTACCCGCAACAACGGCTGCGGCACAGCCTTGAAGTAATACAACGGCGCCTAAGACAAGTAGAGAGCGTTTAAACATTAATTTTCTTCCTGTGGAAATAGGGTCAAATCAATTAATTCACTTAAACAATGTAAATTAACTAAATGAGATTCAATAATACGGCTAGGGCGCTTTGATGGAACACGAATCTCAACGTCATTTGCACCTAGCAAACCGACTAGTTCACCACCATCACCACCCACTAATACTATGACCTTCATATCGCGGGTAAGTGCCGCTTCGACGGCAGAAATTATATTTTTCTCGTTACCGTTTATCGCCAGTACTAATAATAAGTCGCCTTTTTGTGCAAAAGCACGTATCTGTCTAGCAAAGGTATCGCGTTCATCAATTTGGCTTTGCTGTGACAGATTTATTTGTTCTTGAGAAAGTGCCACAGCAGGCAAACAAGGGCGTTCGGTTTCATAAAAGTTAATTAGTACACCCGCCATATGCTGTGCCAGCATATGGCAGCTGGAGGCGCCGCAACAAATTAATTTATTACCATTAATAAGGCTTTGTGCGATAGTGAAAGCAGCAGCTTCTAGGGCGCTAGGCAGTACTTCCCCTGCGGCAATTTGTACTTGAATACTTTCTGTGAATATTTCTTTAATAGTATCTTGCATATTAAAATACGTTTTTTATCCAATTAATTTGTGGTGCGCTTTCGCCGGTAATTGCCACATAATCAATGCGCATTGATTGTGTCGGCAGATGCTTAGCTGCTAAGTAGTGATATATGGTGCGGCGTAAGCGCGATTGCTTTTGTTTACTTAAAGCATAATTCGCGCCTCCGCGAGCGTTATTTTTACGAAATTTAACTTCTACAAAAACCAATTTATCGCCGTCACGCATGATTAGGTCAAGTTCACCAAACTGGCAATTGTAGTTACGCTCTATTGCAGTTAACCCTTGGCTAATTAAGTACTTTTGCGCTTGTAGCTCATAATACTGTCCTTTTTCACGGCTATTGTGCCACAGTTGTTTAAACCACGACATGTTACATTCCTTGTCATAGGTAAATATAATTACTCAGCGCGTTGCTCTGTGCTCGCTGACTGCATAAATAGTGGTAATGGTTGTCTGGTTTCAAGTGAGACCGCTTTAATTTGTTTATTTTTATACTGAGCCCAATTTAATTGACGTGTTACTTGGCCATCGCTTGCAATACTAAGTTGGCCTGTTAACCCTGAGTATTGTTTACCTGAGATCATACTTAATTGCGTTATATCACTAAGCATTGAGATAGAGTCATAAGCCATAGCAAATAGGCGCTGGATTATGTCGGCTTGGTCAGGCCAAAGAGATTCATACTGGTGACGCAATGTGTGGTTGTTATTTAGTTGTTCATCCAACATCCACGGTAACTCAGTAAAATAAAGGCCTTCTAAGTCGCCTTTATCGGTTTTGTCTATTTGCTTACTGTGACTTTTTGAGCTGGCGTATAAGGGAATGCGCTCTGAAAATGTACTGACGTTTACATCTAAATATGGCTTTATCAAGCGAGTTTCGATAGCGTCACCCAAAATATAAATCACGTCAATATCACCACGTGAGCGCGTCTCACTTTCAACTTCAGGTTTGAAAAGTGATTTAACAACATCTATACGTTGTTTAGAACTATCCACTTCAAGTAAGTCAACAATAGTTTTGGGCATATCTTGTCTATCGTTATATAAACCGACTTCCGCTTTTGTCTCGCTATAACGGTGCCACTGTAAATCAAAATAATCAACCAAGCGTTGGCCTGCAGCGGTATTTGGCGCTAGCAACATTGGTTTTTGGTAGCCAATAGCTAAAAAGTGTTCGAGTGCTTGTTGGACTTCATGTTCAGGACTTAAGGCAAAATAGTAATGTTGTAATGAAGCTCGCTCACCATCAGAGTTATTTAGGTGAAGCGTAGGAATATTTTGTAAGGTTTTAGCTGCAGCTAATTTTTCTATATTGTTTTTAAGAAGCGGCCCCACAACAAAGTCTGGTTTATGCTCGCTAAGTGCAAGGGCTATTTCATCGCTACTGAGAGTTTCATCAATGAAAATTGTTTCGTTAATATCTTGGTTATCAAGCGCCGCCAATACACCGGCCTTTAAGGCATCGCCTAATCGGGTATTTGCACCTGTTTGAGGTAACAAAACCACAATACGATCAATGTTAAGAGGCTTTACCTGCATTAATTCAGTGACCTTTTTGGGTAGAACTGCGGCTGCAGGGTGCCCAGGATAACGACGTTGCCAGTTATTCATTGCTTGATGAAGTTCAACTGGTTCACCCAAATAAACTTGATTATAAAGAGCTAGATTAACCCAGCCTTGTTGGATAACTGAACCTCGATTAAAGCGCTCTAGTGCATAAGATGAAAGCTGTTGAATGTTGGTCCATAAAGCTTTGTTTAAATTCGGGATCTCAATATCATTATTGGTAGCAAGTTCAGACGCATTAAAATAATAAGGCATGGCTTGTTTTGGCATATTTTGTGAAGCGTAAATACTGGCGGTTAAATATTGATGCCAAGCACTATGTTCAGGCAAACTTAACTTACCGTCTACGCTATTAAGTAGCTCTAACGCTTGATTGTTTTTATTTTGTTGAATTTGGGCGTAGGCAATATAAAGTGAGTTTTGTATTTTATCGACACTGGGGGTACGTTCAAGTTCAGAGCAAATTTGTTCAAGTAACGGCCAGCTCTGCTGTGTGATAGCCGCATCTCGCGCACTATAAAGTAGTTGTATTTTATCAGCACCTTGTCGATTTAAGGCATTTTGGTACATCGAAAGTGCATCAATATTTTGATTTTGTACCGTGTTAGTGGCTGAACTGAGGTTTTCAGTGTTTTTAGTCGGTTTTTCGGTTGTACTACAAGCCGATAACCCTGACAATATAATAATTAGACTAACAAGTTTAAGTCGCACAATGATTTCCCAATACGTTATCGCGATTTGCTTATATTACTGACTGACGCAGGAGACCTCAATGTTAAATGAGGAGAATTCAGATAAAATTGGCACTCTTTACATTGTCGCCACCCCAATTGGTAATTTCGACGACTTGAGCCAGCGTGCAATTGCGACACTATCGCAAGTTGACTTAATCGCGGCTGAAGATACTCGCCATACCGGAAAGCTACTAAGTCATTTTGGTATTAAGGCTAAAACCTTTGCATTACATGATCATAATGAAAAGCAAAAAGCTCAGCAGATCATCGTTCAGCTGAACCAAGGTTTAAATATAGCACTAGTTTCAGATGCCGGAACACCGCTTATTAGCGACCCAGGTTATGCGGTGGTTAATTTATGTCGTGAGCAAGGTGCTCATGTTACGCCAATCCCCGGGGCGTGCGCTGCAATAACTGCCGTGTGTTGCTCAGGACTCCCTACAGATCGCTTTCAGTTTATAGGTTTCACTCCAGCTAAGAGTAAAGCCAGACAAGACTTTTTTATCGAAGCGGTTAGTTCAAATATCACCAGTATTATGTACGAAAGTACTCATCGGATTATGGCGAGCTTAGACGACCTTGAAGCGGCACTTGGTAAAGAGCAGCAAGTGGTATTCGCCAAAGAGCTGACCAAAACCTTTGAAACATTTTTTGATGGCACCGTCGTTGAATTAAAACAGTTTTTAACTAACGACCCAGCCAAGCAGCGTGGCGAAATAGTATTAATGTTGCCGGGGAAACCAAAGCTTGTTGATGAAATCTCTCCAGAAGCGCGTAAAATGTTGACTTTACTCGAAAGTGAAATGCCAATGAAAAAAGCCTGTGGCATTGTTGCTGAATATTTTGGTATGAAGAAAAACGCCCTATATAAAACAATTATTGATGAAAAAGGTTAAATCTTTACTGCACCCAGCGTTAAGCTCAGGTATAATGCGCGCCGAGTCAGCCAAGATAATCGCTGCCTGTGACGAAAATGAGCAGGGGGAGGAAAGTCCGGGCTCTATAGGGCAGGGTGCCAGCTAACGGCTGGGGGGCGTGAGCCCACGACAAGTGCAGCAGAGAGGAGACCGCCAACCTTCGGGTTAGTAAGGGTGAAAGGGTGCGGTAAGAGCGCACCGGGCCACTGGTAACAGTTGGTTGCAAGGTAAACTCCACCCGGAGCAAGACCAAATAGGGTTCTATCATTTTAAATAATGAACGCGTGGCCCACGTGAGAACCGGGTAGGTTGCTTGAGCCATAGAGCGATTTATGGCCTAGACGAATGATTATCACTTTCTTAGGAAAGGACAAAACCCGGCTTATCGGCTGACTCACTCATTCAAGAAAAAGCCCGCAGTGCAAGCTGCGGGCTTTTTTGTTTGCCCAGCGAAGCTGGCAAACCCGATAGGCTGAAAGATGCCTTATCACCCTGACTAAGGGGAAGATAATCTGAATGGCAAGGGCGTCACTGGCCAACGGTGGGGTCTGAAGGAAGCCATAAGAAGTTAGAGGTACACAACTAACCGTAACCTGTTTCGGCAGTATTGGTGGGTCAGCGTGCAAAATAGCGCAACGCCCTATACTTAGTCAGACCAATACTGTGCTTGAGGGTGGGATTTCTAACAGGGAGCCAGTGCAGTAACTGGGGAAGCCTGGCATCTAAACTTAATGAGAGTAAGTGGCCTAAATTCAAGGTGAAAGCCAAGATTTAGTGTCGGTGTGAGGTGGCAGATGAACCCGTAGTAGTGAGTAAGGCTAGGCCGATGAAAGCCAGTAATGGTGTGGAGGGGAAAACCAAGCCGACCATCAACATTATGTTTGATGGGGTCAACTTTAGCCAAAAGCTTTAATTGATTGCGAAGGGGGGAAGTATTCTTTAAGCGTATGAAAGACGGGAACTTTTGTTTATCGGCTCACAAGTATTTCGACGGAAATAGCCAAAATATGACGGCCAAACAGGAATGTAGACGCTGAGAATTGAAGGGCGAGCAATGGAGTAATGACTGACCACTTAGGCAGATTGCCAAAAAAGGCTAGCACACCTAATGTCATCATGAAGAATCAGCGATAAGTAGAGTGACACGAGCAGACATACCGCAAGCAAAGGCAGAAAATGACAGTTTACTACAGCTTGTACGGACAATTATTAGACATTAATAACCTGTACAAGGGATTCAAAAAAGTGAAAGCAGCTAAAGGAGCGGCCGGAATAGATAGGCAGACCGTAGGCGCATTCGCCCTGAATTTAGAAGCAAACTTAAAACAACTGCAACTTGAGCTGCAAACCAAGCAATATAGGGCACAACCTGTCAAACGGGTGGAAATACCCAAAGATGATGGCGGTGTCAGAATGCTAGGTATCCCCGCAGTTCGAGACCGAATAGTGCAACAAACACTATTGAACATACTCCAACCGATATTCGACATCGACTTTCACCCATCGAGTTATGGGTATAGGCCGAAACGAAGCTGTCATGACGCTATCAGTAAAGCAAGTGTATTTATCCGTAAATACCATCGCGACTGGGTCGTAGACATGGATTTGTCGAAGTGTTTTGACCTGCTTGATCATGCTTTGATAATTAGGAGTGTTAGACGCAAAGTGACGGACGGTAGTATTTTAAAACTGATTAATCAGTTCTTAAAAAGCGGAGTAATGATAGGTGAACACTGGGAGGCTAGTACGATAGGAAGCCCACAAGGTGGCGTAATTAGCCCGTTATTGGCCAATATCTACCTAGATGCTTTCGATCAAGAAATGAAAAAGCGTAATCACCGAATAGTGAGGTATGCAGATGATATCTTGATTTTGTGCAGCACAGAAAAAGCAGCGCAAGAAGCACTTAAGGCATCCACCCAGATACTAGAGCGAGACTTGAAATTAACCGTGAACCAAAATAAAACCCATATTGCTCATAGCAGCAAAGGAGTGAAGTTTTTGGGAGTAGAGATAGGTAGCCAGTGGACACGGATACAAGCATCAAAACTCATCGGGTTTAAACAAAAAGTGAAGCAATTAACAAAACGTAACGGCGGCATAAATTTAGCAGAAGTAATAAAACGGCTAAATCCAGTTGTGCGCGGTTTTGTAAATTATTTTAGTATAGCCAATTGTAAACGAGAGCTAAAAGCCTTGGCAGGTTGGATCAGACGAAGACTAAGGGCAATACAGCTGAGGTTGTGGAAGAAGCCATCAAGGCTACATCGACGACTAAAGCAGTTAGGAAAAAAGCCACCGTTTAAGTTCATTAAGATGAACTCGTGGCGTAACTCACTAAGCCCTTTATCTTGTGTATCGATGCCAAACCAATGGTTTGAGGAGCTTGGTTTATATCCAATAGAAAAAGTGAATACGGGATGGCTTGCTTTATCGGCGTTTAGGAAATAAGTTGATAAAATGTGAAGGGTACAGGAGCCGTATACGAGGTCCGTACGTACGGTTCTGTGAGAGGGATGAGGCATAAGCCTCACCCTACTCGATGTGTTTGTTTTTCCTACCACCAAGGCGCCCTTACATAGTAATAAGCTCGTCTTAAACAGATGTATGGACTCCCACTTCCATCAGAAGTAACGTAATAAGTGTCCAAACTTTTACTAAGGAGCCCATACATGTTGAATTGTAATGTGATAGCGATTGATTTAGCAAAAAATTTATTTCAAGTTTGCAAAACGCAAAGCAATGGCAAAGTTATTTATAACAAAACAATAAGCAGAGCCAAGCTTAAAGAGTTATTAATTAAAGAAAAGCAATCTTTAGTTGCTATGGAGTCATGTGGCGGAACGCATTATTGGGCGCAATTTGCTAAACAGGCAGGGCACCAGATCAAAGCGATTAACGCGCGACAGGTAAAAGCATTTCGTCAAGGGCAGAAAACCGATGCAAATGATGCGCTGGCTATTTCAGTTGCAGCGAGACAGCCTCATATAAAAGGAAGTCGTTTACTTTCAGTGCAAGAGCAATGCTTACAAGGCATTGAATGTATGCGTGATTTATTAGTCAAAGAAAAAGTCAGTTTAGGTAATCAACTAAGAGCTTTATTGTTAGAGTTTGGTTACCCAATTGCTCAAGGGGATACGAAGTTGACCCAAGCGATACCTGAGATATTAGAAGATGCTGAAAACAGCCTAACAGGCGCTTTTCGCTTCACAATTAACCGAGTTTATCAGCGTTTTACTGAGGCGATTGAAGAGGTGAAGCTGATTGAAAAGCAATTGCATGAAGTAATTAAAGAAGATCAAACCTGTATACGTTTGCAAGCATTAGAAGGCGTGGGACCTGTCTGTGCAATACTGATTAAAATAGCACTAGGTAATATAACCCATTTTAAAAATGGTCGAGAAGCTGCGGCCTGCTTTGGTCTAACACCAGTACAGCATAGTAGCGGGGGAAAACAAAATATAGGCTCGATATCTAAAGTAGTAGGAAATAAGAAGCTGCGTAGTGCTTTGTATAAAGGCGCATTAGCTGTTGTTTCACAACTAGAAAAAAGAGAAGTTCGTAGCCAAAAAGATATATGGTTAAAAGCATTAAGTGTACGTCGAGGCAAAAAAGTAGCCGCTATAGCGTTAGCAAATAAAACAATCAGAACGGCTTTTGCAATGCAAAAGCATAACAAAGATTATCAGCCACAATTACTTGTGGCTTAAAGACTTGTCAGAAAGATCGATTGAAATAGGTAAGACCGACCTTCAATAGACTGTTAGGGTCTGAAGTTTGAAAAACTGCTCAACAGAAAAGTCATGAAGGTGCGAATACATTTGAGGCCAGGGGTAGCTCCTCAATTTGAGCCCGTATATAAGCTAGCATCTAATTTATTTCAATTTTATTTTTGACATTAATAGGGAGTCCATATAAGACCCTAAAGTAAATTTATAACGTTTACTTAGTTCCTAAGCTAACCCTGTGAATTGCAGGGTGTTGGCTCATCTTACATATATATACAGCTTAAGTTTCAGCAAACCTTTATTACCAATATTTATGATAAGTTATCTTTTCGCAATTATATGCACCAGAGAGTGACATTTCCTACTAAATCCTTTGTTATAGTGCGCTGCAGGGGAGTGAGTGATAATGAAAATTCTAAATTAAAGTTACATGAAGCGATGTTTAACTTTACAAATGTTAGTTATTGGTTGACAAATTGGATATATAGTAATAATGTTTTTGCATGAAAATTGGTAACCTCTAAGGTAAGGTTTAGAGGGAATCGATATATAACCAGAGTTATATTTAGCGTAAAGTTAAATGTGGCTCTATTTAATTAATAATAAATGGCGTTCTACGGCAGTTATTTTTACTTACAAACAAGTGTTATCACACTAGGAGTTAAACATGTCAAAACCTATCATCGGTTTCATCGGCTTAGGCTTAATGGGCGGGAATATGGCCGAAAACTTACAAAACAAAGGCTATGAGCTGATTGTTATGGACCTCGATAAAGAGGCTGTAGCGACATGTACTGCCAGAGGAGCAAAGTCAGCTGATAATGCGAAAGAGTTAGCTGCCGGCGCTGATATTGTCATGCTTTGCCTTACTACATCAACTATCGTTGAAAAACTTGTTTATGCTGACGATGGCATTCTTGCAGGTATTAAAGAAGGTTCAGTATTAATTGATTTTGGTACTTCAATTCCTTCATCAACGCAAAAAATTGGCGCTGATTTAGCTAAGAAGGGTGTAGGTATGATCGATGCACCGCTAGGCAGAACTCCAGCTCATGCTAAAGATGGCTTACTTAATATTATGGCGGCAGGTGATATTGAAACGTTCAATAAAGTTAAACCTGTTTTAGACGAGCAAGGTGAGAATATATTCCATCTTGGTGAGTTGGGTGCTGGCCATACAACGAAGTTAATCAATAACTTTATGGGTATGACAACAGTATGTGCTATGTCTCAGGCATTTTCAGTAGCAGACCGTGCTGGTGTAGATCGTCAGCAGCTTTTCGATATTATGTCTACGGGCCCTTCTAGCTCTCCATTTATGAAGTTTTGTAAAAACTATGCTGTTGATAATGTAAGCGACCTTGGTTTTTCAATTGCTAATGCAAACAAAGATTTAGGTTACTTCCTACAAATGGTTGAAGATTTAGGTACAGAGTCGAAGATAGCCGAAGGTTCTTCTGCTAATTTACAAGCTGCATTTGACGCAGGTATGGGTAAAGGTAACGTGCCAGAAATTTTTGATTATTTCCGCACATTAGAAAAATAATATCAGTACCGTGTAATACAGCGCTTAATTCAGGTTACTCATCTTTTTATCATGAAGTACTTGTTTTTAAGCGCTAATAATAGCTTAACTTGGTTTTTCTTAACGATAATAATTACTATTTTATCAGGTTATTAAAATATTAACCTAATTTATCGTATAAGTAATTAACCATTATATTTATATATTTTAGTAGGTTACTGGCGTGATGAGCCTAATGATCTTAAGCCACGCAGTTGGCATTACCAGCCTTAAAGGTTAGGTGGTTAAGTTCCTATTGATGGGTGACGCGCAGTTAGCTGAGCAAGTGAACATTTACATAAAAATAAAATATTTATTTAAAAGGCCAATGCGCTGTTTATTAAATGAATAATGATTAGGAGTAATTTAGATGCAAAAGCAAAGTGCGCACTTTTCATTTGGCAATGAAGCTGAAATTGAAGATTTAGGTAATGGTTTAAAACGTCAAATGCTAGGCTATAACGAAGAGTTAATGGCAGTAAAAATTTGGTTCAGTGAAGGTGCGATTGGTTACAACCACGCGCATCGTCATTCTCAAGTTACCTATGTTGTTGAAGGTGAATTTCATTTTAATATTGATGGCGTAACTAAAGTGCTAAAAGCCGGTGATAGCTGCTTTATGCCTCCACACGCTGATCATGGTGCAACCTGTCCAACTGGCGGTATTTTAATTGATACCTTTAGTCCTATGCGAGAAGATTTCCTTAAGGATTAATTATGAAACTTAAAGGCTTACGTTGGTGGGTAATAGCATTAATTGCACTTGCCACCATAATAAACTACATAGACCGCCAAGCACTTAGTGTGCTGTGGCCAGATATTGTTAATGACTTATTTCCCGATAAAACAGTTTTAGAACAAAAGCAAATATACGCTAGGGGCTGTTGATCTTTGTAGTACATATATCAATCAGCCCACATTGGTAGCCACATCATAGTAAATGCTAAAGCGAGCATTGAATGATAATTTCGTTCAAGCTTTTCATACCGCGTGGCTATCCCTCTATATTGCTTAATACGGCCAAATGCATTCTCAACCAAGTGCCGATATTTGTACATGCACCAGTCAATATCTTCATTGCCTACTAAACTGTTGCCCTTACGTGGAATAACGGGTGTAGCGTTATTATCACGAACAAACGCTCTCAGTTTTTCACTGTCGTAGCCTTTATCTGCGACAACCATATTACTTGTTGGGCAATTAGCTACGAGTGACTCTGCATGGACGATATCATGCGTATTCCCACAGGATAATTCATAATAAACAGGCAACCCTCCGCTATCGACTGCAAGATGAATTTTCGTAGAATTTCCACCTCGGCTCTTTCCAATTGATTCATTGTCAGCAGTTCTTGCACCGCAACTATGTTGATGAGCCCTGACAATACTGCCATCAATGAAGACCCAATCCATGTCCGCATCACGAGATAATGCGCGAAACAGTTCATTCAAAATCCCTTTTTTGGACCATAAATTAAACCGTCTGTAGATAGCACTCCAACGGCCAAAATCAGAAGGTAAATCTCGCCATGGAATACCTGTGCGCATCTTATACAGTATGCCTTCGAGCGTTTTTCTATGGTTGGGCTTATTATAAATTCGACCACTTAAGTACATTACTTTTGATAAGACATTCCATGTCCCGTCTGTTAACATTAATCTTGGCATGTAGGTTCGGTGTAAAGTTTTCTGGCGAATTCAATTATACCTTATCTTCATGCTGTTTGTTTTTCATACCACAAAGATCAACACGCCCTAATATTTCAATTGTGTTTGTGTTTGCTTATGCTTTTGGCCAAGCTATATTTGGTAAAATATTTGACTGGATAGGTACTCGTTTAGGTTTTGTACTCTCTATTGGTGTTTGGTCTCTTGCTACTATTGCACACGCATTGGCGCAAGGTGTTCTGAGTTTTAGTTTGTTCCGCGCTATTTTAGGTGTTGCCGAAGCGGGTAACTGGCCAGGTGCTGCAAAAGGTAATGCAGAATGGTTTCCTACGAAAGAGCGTGCACTTGCTCAGGGGATTTTTAACTCCGGCGCAGCCATTGGCGGTATTATTGCAATTCCTCTTATTGCTTATTTAACAGTTTACTTTAGCTGGCAATTAGTCTTTATCATTATAGGTGCACTGGGCTTTCTTTGGTTATTACCTTGGTTAATTCTAGTTAAATCACCACCAGGTTCTCACCCGTGGATCACAGAAGAAGAACGTGAATATATATTAACTGGCCAAAAACGACTTGATGATAATGGTGAAGAAACTAGTGACGAAGATGAGTATAACCCTTCAACTGGTGAGTTATTAAAACGTAAGCAAAGCTGGGGCGTTATAATTGCGTCTGCGGCAATTGACCCAATTTGGTGGCTATTTGTATTTTGGATACCTATCTACCTAAATGAAGTGTATGGCATGGATGTAAAATCTATTGGTATATATGGTTGGGTTCCTTATGTTGGTGCGATGTTTGGTGCTTGGTTTGGTGGATTACTCGCGCAAAACAGGCTTAAGGCCGGCTGGAATACTGATAAAACACGAAAGCTGACAATTACGCTGGGGTGTTTGATTATGTTGCCTGCTTTACTTGCTATGGCGGATCCAGGTGAGCCAGTTGTGGCTGTACTAATTATGGCCGTTATCTTGTTTGGTTTTCAAACAGCCATTGGCAATGTACAAACATTACCAAGCGACCTATTAGGTAAAAAAGCAGTGGGTACATTATCTGGATTTTCAGGTATGGCTGCTAAACTAGGTGCAGTAGGATTAACTTCGCTAGTTCCTTATTTAACCGCCGGAGGGAACTATATGCCTGCGTTTGTAATAGGTGCGTCATTAGCGATTATTGCGATGGCAGCTGTTTGGATACTAATTCCAAAAATTGAGCCACTAAAGAAGCTCTAATAATTTGATATAAAAGTTACGCGGTGCGGACATATCCTTGTCCCATCGCTGAGCGTTACTTATGGTAAGTATTTAAAATGAAAAACATTTATTTTTTTGGTGAATGTATGGTTGAGCTCAGAGCAATGAGTGAATCAACTTTATATAAGTCATTCGCTGGGGATGTTTATAATTCAGCTGTATATTTAAAACGCTGCTTCCCTGATGTTACTGCATCGATGGTCACTGCCGTTGGGCAAGATAAACTAAGTGAACAAATGTGTGAGCGTTTTAGCAGTGAAATGATAGACACTCAATTTGTTTTTGCGCATAACGATAAAGTACCTGGCATGTATTACATTGAAACTGATGAAGCAGGAGAACGCAGTTTCACCTATTGGCGTAATGATTCTGCTGCCAAAAAAGTGGTTGATTTTTTAGATGCTGATACGCTTGCGGATTTAGCATCTGCAGAAATGTTCTTTTTCTCAGGTATTTCGTTGGCTGTTATAGAGCAAGGTGCCAGATCACTATTTTGGCAAAAGCTGGCTGAACTTAAAAAAGCGGGAGTAAAGATTGTTTTTGATCCTAACTACCGTGAACGTCTGTGGCAAACGACCGAGGAAACTAAAGAACAATACGATCAAGCATTTAGTTTAGCTGATATTGTACTGCCTGGAGTTGAAGATTTTGCCAAGCTTTATGATATTCATAGTGTGGAAGGTGTAGTTGATTTTTGTAAGTCATATGAACTATCAGAAATAGTAGTTAAAAATGGCCCTGAATCAGTTGTAACTATTGAAAATAACACACAGTTAAGCCATAGCATCACGCCGGTTAAAAATGTAGTAGATACAACCTCTGCTGGAGATGCCTTTAATGGTGTTTATCTTGGTGCTCGTATGTCAGCACACACTGTCACTGATGCCGTAAAATTGGCTGCAAAAGCGGCGGCTACGGTTATTCAGCAACCTGGTGCTGTCGCACCTAAAGATATATTTCTGCAAGCAATGAATGAAGTAGAAATTTAATAGTAAGTTCAAGTTAAGTAGTCACTTTGACATATAGTCAAAGTGACTTAGTTTTTTATGCCGCTAAGCTGCTATCGTAGCTACACCCCCATAAGTTTAAATTCTAAAAGATTACACCTCTAACCAATTAAGTCTGTTTAAAAACCCTCTTGTAAAATTTCAAAGCAAATATTAATTTTTACTTTATTACCAGTGCATGTTAATTGGTAATGCCCATCCTGTGCAGGTTGTTACTGACCTTTAGTCTTAGTTGATCCCTTACTATTAAAGTTTGGAGGATTAATTGTGAATTAAATGTTGTATTTATTGATCGATTGTACTGGTAAGTTTCATTTTAGTATGATTATATTACCCCTTGGTTAACAATTGTACGTAAATGTAAAATAATTTGGTAATAACATTTTCGTTCATTTGGTAATATGTTGACTTGAGAGCTACTAAAAAATTATAACCATGCAATTGGAGAGTAGAACCTTTATGAACTTAAAAAACTTTGCACTATGCGCTGTTGCAGCAGCAATAATGGGTTGTAACAGTGACACAAGTAATAATACGAATACGCTGGGGTCTGTATCCCTATCGGGAACCGCGTTAACAGGTGAGTCATTAAGTGCAAGTGTCAATGACTCTGACGGTATATCAACTGATATTACTTACTACTGGTATGCAGATGGTGAGATGATCTCGGGGGCTAACAGTTCATCATTTACACTTACTGATCAACAAGTAGGCCTGCCAGTTACAGTGCAGGCACTTTACACCGACGATGGTGGAATTAATGAGTCACATCTTAGTGAGCCAACGGATAATGTTTCAGCTGTTGCTTTTGACTCTACGGTCACGCTTACAGGTGATGCACTTATTGGCTCAACGTTAACTGCGAATGTTGCAGATGAAAATGGTTTTGATAGCGACACTGTTATATATACGTGGTTTGCTGACGGTGTTGAAATAGAAGATGAAGTACTGCTTACGCTTGAGCTAACAGAGGCACAGCTGGACGCTGCTATCACCGTGATGGCTACTTTTGTAGATGACAGAGGCTTTGAAGAATCCGCAACCTCTAGCGCAACAACTCCAGTCAAGCGTGTTAATTTTGAAGGTGACGTTATTGTTCAAGGTACACCAGCTTTTGGCGATACGTTAACTGCTGTTCCTAGTGATCCAGATGGTTTACCTGATGAAATTACTTATCAATGGTTTGTAGATGATGAAGCAATAGCCGGTGAAACACAAAGTACCTATGTTGTTGATCCGTCACTTTTAGGTATGTCGATAACCGTGCAAGTAACCTATATCGATGACTATGATTTTCCAGAAGATAATTTATCTGAACCTGTTGGTCCTGTCACCGAATTTGCGATTGATGAACCTGGTAGTGTGGAGATTTCAGGGGTTGTTCCTTATCTAGCCGATGCTCCATTAACAGCTGAGGTATTTGATAACAACGGTGTTGACGAAGCTAATATTTCTTATACTTGGTTAGCTGATGGAGTAGAAGTTGTCGGTGAAAATAGTAAAACTTTCACTCCTTCAGATTATGCTGGTGCAATTATTTCTGTCCGCGCTACTTATAACGATAATGATAATTTCCCAGAAGCGACCGTTGAAGGTGCCCTGACTACTTTAGTTTATAGTCAGATAGTTAGTGACGCTAATGAACTTGTAGGAGCCGTCAATACTGGTTTAGCTGATGGTACTGTTGTTGGGCTTAAAAGCAATAATTATGATGATATGGAGCCTATTCTATTAACTAGTGCAGTGACTTTACGTGCCGTTGAAGGGGAAACCCCGAAGATTCTTGGTGAAACTTGTTTTCATGTTGCCAGTGGTGTGGTTGGTGCTGAGATAAGCGGCCTGAGTTTTATAAACATTGACACCAAAATCGATTCATTTTGTGATCTTGAAGAAGCCGCGGTTATTTATTCTGAAGGTGACGACTTTGTATTTTCTGAAAATACCATGGATGGCGAGGATGAAACTTTAAACAACGAGGCCTACCACTGGATGGTATTACAAGGGAATAACGCTCTAATTGAACGTAATACCTTCACAAACCGTGACAATGCGCTTGAAGGCTCAGTAATCAAAATGGCCTCCTCAAGTGTTGATCATACGCTGCAGTATAACTTATTTACCAATGAGATTGACGAAGGTGATGAAATCGTAAGTTATGACTCTAGTTTGATGCTAATCAATGTCGGCAATACAACCGGCAACGCTGCTGCCACTGATGCAAATTTAACTGTGCAATATAACCGTGTAGATAACTTTATTACGGGGCGCCGATTAATGCGCGTTCAAACTTCAGGGGCAACAATTAAGGGCAATACGGTTATTAATCCTAATGGTGCTATTTCGCTCGAAGATGGCGGCTACAATACGGTTACTGACAATATTATGATCCGTACTTCTGAGATTATGGACAGTGATGATAGGCCAGGCGGTGTTTTAATCACTCCTTTGGGCCATACCGTGAGCAACAACTATATTGCTGGTATTCGTGCAGATGGTAAAGAAACCGGTGGTATCGTGTTTACTGCTAACCCGCTTTCACAAGGAGATGGCGGAGTACCAAGAGATGGCAACCAAACTATACTCGACAATCCGGGTGACTTTACCCTTAATGTGAACAAAAATACGGTGCTTAACTCTATTCAACCTATTGTTTTTAGTACAGAGGTTGGCTCTAAAGTCTCAGCTGATGATTGTGATGACTTAAATGAAGAGTTCCATGAAACGTTATACGGCTTAACAAAAAACTTCTTTGTTATTAACTTTGACGCAAATTTAATTGCTAATGGTTTAAATGACAATGCCGAAGCTCAAGGGTTGTTTTTACCTTTTGATGCTAGCAGCAGCGACCACTCATTTGAATATGACTGCGACTTAATAAATCACGATGAATCAGTCTTCTCAAACAACTTCGGTTTTAGTGATAGTTATTCATCTGGCGATGTTGAAGATGAAAGCTGGGTTGATATTAGAGGCGTTAATGGTAATGGCAAGTTCGATTCAGATGGCGCTATAGACCAAAATCCAGCTGAAAATGATAAAGAAGAGCCTGACTTTGTTACCGCACCAAACACCTTAACTGAAACTAATCCAGAGGGTGCGCAAGGGGGTGCTGGAGCAAAAGGGCTACATTACATTCAAGAGTCGGAAGTGGGGGTAGGTTCTACCTGGGTTGCACAGGGCGACTAAATTTAAATCAACAAGCTTGATTAAATAACCTAAATACTTAAGCGACACACTACACACAATAAAATGGAGATATAGGAAATGTTGTTGCAAAAAAAATACTCAAAATACAACAAAACAAACAAGCGAGCTTATACGCAATTTGCATTACGTCCAACTGCTAAGTTAGTTAGAGCAACGTTGGTGGCACGGCTAGCGCATTTTAATCCCAGACTCTAGCAGGGTTGAGCGGTAATCATCGTCTAGCCCTGCCATTTTCTTTTTCCTCGCCATACTTGCTGACTTAGATGCATCTTGTTTAAAAAGCGCCATGGCTATCTTTCGCATTACATTAAACATTAATGGCCCTTGAAGTTTGCGTATTCTCGATTCATCTTCTCTGAAGTTCATATCAAGCATCCAATGCATGCTTTCAACCTGCCAGTGACTGCGTACTGCATTGAGTGCTTGCGCTGCATTTAAGTCTAATGAACTTATATACCAGCGTGTTTCAGTGGTATCCGACCCTGCCGACTTATCATGAACTTCAGCCCTGACCTTAATAATACTCGTTAAGCCAGGCCAACGATAATCCTTGCCTAGCCAGCTTTTATCTATAAGTAACTGCTGGCATGTACGTGTTTCAACACGCCCATGTCCTGAGCTTATTTCGGTATGTTCATCACAATTATGCTTAGTTAACCTTTCACGCTCGCACTTGTGCCACCACGCTTCTAGTTCCTTTTGCATGCCTGAATGATTACCTTTAAGTGCAAGAATATAATCTGCTTTTTGTTGGATGATTTGTTTTGCTATTTCTTGTTGGCATCCCATCGCATCTAACGTAATGATACTGTTTTCAATATCGAGCAGGGTGAGTAATTCTGGTATTGCGGTGATTTCATTTGTTTTATTATCAACAGCCGTCTGCCCAAGCACTAACTGGTGTTGGCAACTCCATGCACTGACCGTGTGTAAGGCACTTTTTCTGTCTTTTGTGGTAAATGAACGCCGTGCGGTTTTGCCATCGATAGCGATGATATCTGCACCTGTAGTTTCAATCAGTGATGATATCCAAGATTGAAATGCCCTTTCTATTTCATTTGCTTTTAACCGACACATGACGCGAGCAATCGTGTCATGTTTTGGAATTCCTGCGTTGAACGTGCCGTATTTTTTTAACCAATCAAGCTTTAGGTGCCCAAAGTCTTCAATATCTTCCCATCCTTCTGCACCAGAGAGTACAGCGCTAATAGCAAGGAGAAGAATATCGATAAGTTCATGCTTTTTACAACGTTCAATGCGAGGATCTGTAATTGAATTAAAATGTTTCAGAAAAGTAGTGCTCATATTTATGCGACCAAGTAATTATTATGCCTTGATCTGATCACTACTTGCTCTATAAGTTCAATTTATAATGATCTTGCCGTGACGTTGGTGGCAAGTTTGGCGGGTTCATTTGCTTTTGCTGCACAGGCTCAAGAAGCCCCCGAAAATACACAAGCAAGTGAAGATGATGGTATTGAAATTATTAGTATCACCGGTTCGCGCAGAACAATTCAAGATCAAATAGCCATAAAACGCGAAGCAACAACGGTTGTTGATGGGCTTTCAGCTGAAGATATTGGTGATTTACCTGCTCTATCTATTGGTGAAGCACTAGAGTCAATCACAGGTGCTGCGTCACACCGTGAAAATGGTGGTGCTACAGAGATTACTATTCGTGGTCTGGGGCCATTTTTAAGTGCTACTCATATTAATGGGCGCGAAGCGACTAATGGTAGTGGTGACCGTTCGGTAAACTTTTCTCAGTTTCCATCAGAGCTAGTTAAAAAAATAGCCATTTATAAAACCCAAGATGCCTCAATGATCGAAGGGGGCGTGGCAGGTGTTATTGCACTTGAAACCGTGCAACCTCTTGACTACGGCAAGCAAAGAATTCAGGGTGAAGTGAAGGCAAATTACAATCCTGATGAAAGTAATGTAGAGAATTCATTACAAAGTGATATTGGCTTTCGAGGTACTTTTAGTTACGTAGATCAGTTTGAATTTGATAATGGTCAAGCTGTTGGTGTTTCTTTTGGTGTTCAGCGTCAAGATATCAACCAGCCAGAATCCGAATATAGAAGCTCTAGCCCATCAGGATCCTCGTTGTGGGCTTGTTTAAACGACCCAACTAATACTAATGAAGGTTTCTACCGTGGTGAAGCAGATGACTGTGAAGACCGTATCACCGGTGGTAGTAACCAAGGTTATGATACGGAAATTGACCCAGACACAGGTAAAGCAACTAGTGATGGAGTACCTTATGCCTGGACAGGGAGCACCCGTAGCTATCGTCAAAATGAAACTTCAGATGAGCGTGATGCTATTTTCTTTGCTATGCAATATCAACCGTCTGATACATGGGATATTAATTTTGATGTGCAAGTGTCTGATCGTATCCAAGCAGAAGCTCGACATGATATTAAATTTTTACAAAAACGTGCAACGCCAGGTGTTACTGGACCTACACTTGTAACAAATGACGTGGGCAGCATTCTACACTGGGAAGGTGAAGAAAGAATAGAATCAGCCGGTGAACAGTTTTCACGTGAAGAAAACTACATTGGTTATGGTTTAAACATAGAGCACCAAGCTACAGATAATTTAAGTTTAAACTTTGATGTATCTTACTCACAAACAAAACGTGAAGAGCTACAAATATCGAACCGCGGTAGAACAGTTAACCGTCCATTTTTTTCTTGGGATATGGGAGATGAAATACCTCATTTCACTACACAAGATTTTGATGTAACAGATATCACAAACTTTACTGATAGCTTACGTTCACGTATTGACCGTGAAAACAGCCGTGAACATGAAGTTATAGGGGCTCGAATAGATTTCACTTATTTACTCGATAGCGGCATGTTCACTAGTATACAAGGTGGCTTTAGAGCTTCTGAACTTACTTTCTTACAGTTTGGTGGCAGTAATGGTAATGGCTCACGTACTGAGTATGCATTGGATGATAACGTTGATCCGGATGTTGTGTTAGGCGTGTTGGAAAGTTGTCAAATTGATTTTCCAGAATCAGGCTTCTTATCCAGCGTATCTGATGGCGACATTATCACCAATGTTGATAGTGATGGGAATGTAATAGATAGTGGAACAGGTTCTTCTTGGGCTACATACGACAATACATGTTTCTCACAAGAAGTGGCAGGAATTGTGGGCGAGGAATGGGTTTACCCTGAAGTTGAGTATGAAAATGCAGGTACTAAAGATGTCACAGAAAAAACCACTGCAGCGTACTTAATGGCTAATTATGATACTGAAATGTTTGGTAAGTTCATTCGTGGTAATGTCGGTGTTCGTATTGTTGATACTGATGTAAATTCAATTGGTTTTAGAAACACTTTTGAAGTGGTTACAGATGATCTAGGTGTATTGGATGTAGTACCGGGCGATTCTCTTGATAAAATTGAAGGGGGCGGTGACTATACTGAGATACTGCCAAGCTTCAACTTAGTAGTTGATTATAGCGAAGATATTTTAATCCGTGGTGGTATATTCCGTGGTATGTCAAGAGTCGAACCGGGTAACTTAAGCTACAGTCGTACCTTTCAAACTGATGACGACGCTGCACCGACGACTATAGAAGAGCTATTTGTTGGTGTTAATGGTTCAGGTAATCCAAATACGCAGCCGTTAATGTCATGGAACTATGATGCAGCTATTGAATGGTATCCAAATGATGACTCTATTTTCTCTCTTGGTTTCTATTACAAGCAATTCCAAGGTGGTTTCCAGCAGCAAACAGTACTAGAAGAATTTGTAATAGATGGCAATAGCTATCAGCTACCGATTACTAACTCAGTTACCACCGATGAGGAAAGTGATATTTATGGTATTGAGAGTTCGATTGCTTATCGCTGGGATAGCGGTATAGGTGTAAAATTTGGTTATAACTATGCTGACACTGATTATGAGTTTGAAGATAGCAACTATGGGGACACCTTTGTTACTGATATAGACGGTAACAGCTCTCAATTAACAGAGGGGATTGTTGAGCCGGGCGCGGTTCCTGGATTCTCAGAGCATGTATTTAGTGGTCAGGTATACTATCAAATTGGTGATTTTGATACGGCTGTTATTTATAAATATCGTAGTGAGTACTTCCAACCTTATACTAGTAACGGTACACGCTTACGCTATGTTGATGCGGTAGGTGTGTGGGAAATGCGCGCTTCATACAGAATAAATAGTCACGTAAGGGTGAAGTTTGAAGCTATTAACCTATTTAGTGAGCCTAAGTCTCAGGATTTCTACACTGAAGATAATTTAGGTGAAGTAAACAGCTATGGCCCACGCTTATTTGCTGGAGTTTCTTTTAAGCTCTAAGTTTATTTCCAAGCTAAGATAAGTAGGAAAAGGCATTTTTGCCTTTTTCTACTTTACCCACCGTAAAAATATCATTAAATAATGTTACTACCTTGCTCTGGATCTCTGGCTTGATCTGCTTGCTCACGGATTTCATCTACATCACTGCTAACATCATCTAAATTATGCCTTTGATTATTATAACTTTTATTGATTTTAGGTTTTTCTGACACTGGCTGATTTTTTTGCTGTGCTTGAGGGACGCCTGTTTCGGGCTGAGTTGCTGTAGGTAAATAAAGATCGTCGCCTTGGCTATTGAGTAATATCCGCTCTCGAGCGTCATCGGGCATACTTATTCCTTGTTCAATAAAGTCAGTCACCAGTGTACGCATAAGCTGCGAGGCAACTTTAATAGTGCTGTGCTGTTCGCTATTAACCCAAAAGTAAATGGTTAAATTGATTGTGGCTGCGCCTAAGTTGTCTACCAATACTTGTGGAGCGGGATCGTCTATAATAGCGCTCTGGGCTTTTATTATTTCAAGAGCGCGGTTTTGCACGGCGCGAACGTCGTTATCAAAACCAACTCCCAATACAAAGTGACCGCGCATTTTAGGGTTTGCTGTTAAGTTTTTAATGACATTCTTATACACCGTCGCATTAGGTATTTGAATATGATTACCATCAAAATCCACTAAGGTTGTGGCGCGAGCAGTCACTTTTTTTACCACCCCTAAATGATTATTAACTTCGATAACATCATCAATTTTAAATGGCCGCTGCACGCTAAGTAACATACTGGAAATAAAGTTTTCAGCAATATCGCGAAACGCAAAACCTAAAATTAAACCCAGTAACCCGGTACCACTCATAACGGCCACAGCAAATTGAGTGAGGCCAACTAAGCGTAAGAATATATAAATTCCAAAGAAGATAATTAAAATACTAACAAAGCGTCGTGCAACTAAATTAAGCAAGTGGCTTTCACTCATATAACCTAGTGGCTTAATAATTATTTTTGAAAGTGGTCGAGCTAAAAAATAGCAGCCAATGATAACCACTACGCCCAATAGTAGAGCCGGTAACATTTGCCAAGCAGCTTGTAAAAACTGCATAACTTGCTGTTCTAAGTCAGGCCACAAAAACTGCCATGCATCGTTTCTGGTACTTATGTTTTCATTTTCGATTAATCTTTTAATATTCTGATTTATATATAAATGGCTATATTGCATGGGCATTTTCCATAATACACAAAAGTGATTAGACCGTTTACTAATCGGTTTATTACTTATTAGAATAGCAAATAAGAGGCCAGTTCGAGCTGGCAAACTATTTGCTACACCCTGTTATTAATGGGCAGTTATTTATGTGCTGCGCGGCAAGTAATCATAGCGGGGTTATCATCATGTCGAAAGATGAACGCGGGCATCAAGCACGAACACCGACTGAAATTCCATTATTGGGTTGGTGGGATATTAGTAAGCGAGTTTATACCAGCTTATCGCAAGATAACCTCTCATTTGTTGCTGCGGGAGTTGCTTTTTATGCCTTGTTAGCTATTTTTCCTGCACTTGCTGCACTCGTTTCGACGTATGCGTATTTTGCGTCGCCAGCGGATATTTCTGAGCTGTTAAGCCGGTTTGTAACATTATTACCGCAAAGTAGTCGCGATATTATATTAGAGCAGGTTTCGCAGGTGACAGAAAAATCACAAACACAGCTGAGTGTGAGTGCTATTGGTACATTGTTACTGGCTGTTTGGAGTAGCAGTAAAGGTTGTCAGGCATTAATTACAGCATGCAATATTACGTATCATCAACATAATAAAAGGCAGTTCTTTAAAGCGTTATTTGTACGCTTTGTGTTTTCGTTCGGGGCGATAGTTGTTGCGGTTATTGCGTTATTAATCATTGGTATATTACCTATCGTGCTTAATTTAGTGGGGCTTAACGCTCATATTGATACGCTTATTCAGTTAATTTCTTGGCCTATATTGGCAATCACATTTAATTTTGCTTTGGCTTTATTGTATCGTTATGCACCACACCGTAGTCCTGCAAAATGGTGCTGGGTAACCCCAGGCTCATTGATTGCGATGTTTTTTTGGATTATTGCGTCTTTAGGTTTTTCATATTATGTATCTCAATTTTCTTCTTATAATGAAACCTATGGCTCTATTGGTGGTGTAGTGATTATGTTGATGTGGTTGTATATTAGTGCTTATATTATTATTTTTGGTGCAGCAGTTAATGCCTGCACAGAGCAGCAAACGATGCATGACAGCACTATCGGTCCAGCTAAAGATGCTGGGGAGCGAGGTGCGTTTGTTGCCGACCGTTTAACGACGTTGCAGGCCAAACAAGAAAGCCGGGATGAGTAGTCTACACGACTCAACTAGAGTGGTAAGGGCTAGGGCTGCCTTTACTACTCTTTTGTTGCAAGTATGTTGCTAGTAATTAAATAAACGTTGTAAGTTATTAAGTTAGCCTAGCGTGCAGAGTCGAATCTGTCCCCACTTACCAATGACTTTGGTGTTAAGTTGAGTGGTTTAACTGGTGTACATATTCCCATAAGTCGTGAGTTTGTACTTGCCTGTTGATGGCTGACAACAGTAGTTTAGAGGCAGGTAAATTATTGACTCTAGAGCCTGGCAGCGAGATTGAGTTCACGAGTGAGCAAAACGCTGACATACTTATTTTGGCCGGTGAGTCACTTAAAGAAACCAATAGCGCACATCAGGTTCATTGTAATGGCTACGCAAAATACGATTAGGCAGTAACGCGTGATTATCGATGTGGCGAATATTTGGTCAAATTTAATTATCGGAGGTCTTTATGGGACTATTAGTAAAAGGTCAATGGCAAGATAAATGGTACGACACTGAGAGTAATCAGGGGGAGTTTAAACGTGAAGCCGCTCAATTACGTAATTGGGTTACTAAAGATGGCACCGCTGGGCCAACTGGTGAGGCTGGTTTTAAAGCGCAGTCAGGGCGTTATCACCTCTACGTTTCATTGGCTTGCCCTTGGGCGCATCGTACCTTGATATTTAGAAAACTAAAGGGTCTTGAGTCACATATCGATGTTTCAGTGGTTAGTCCTGATATGCTTGCGCATGGTTGGAGTTTTGATACCGATAACCACAGTAGCGGTGATAAGTTGTTTAATAATGATTTTATGCATCAAATATATACTCAGCATAAAAGTGATTATAGTGGCCGCGTTACAATACCTGTGCTTTGGGATAAACAGCAAAACAAAATTGTTAGCAATGAGTCGGCAGATATAATTCGTATGTTTAATAGCGCATTTAATGAGATAACCAATGATAAACGCGACTTTTATCCGGCTGTATTACAAAGTGATATTGATGAAATAAATGAGTTTATTTATGAAAATATCAACAATGGCGTATATCGCGCAGGCTTTGCGACAACAGTTAATGCGTATGAGCAAGCATTTGATTCATTATTTAGTGCTCTTGATAACGTTGAGCAGCGTTTAACAACTTCGCGTTATTTAGTAGGAAGTGAAATAACCGAAGCTGATTGGCGTTTATTTACTACACTAGTTCGCTTTGACAGTGTATACGTGGGGCATTTTAAATGTAATTTACGTACTATTGAAAGCTATCCCGCGCTTAGTCAGTATTTAAGAGAGCTTTATCAAGTTCCGGGTGTGGCAGATACCATTGATTTTTATCATATCAAGCGTCATTACTATTATAGTCAGACAATGATTAATCCGACTCAGATTGTTCCTAAAGGACCTGATATTGATTATATGCGTGATCATAACAGGGAAAAATTGGGATGACTTTAAAGTAGTTTTTTATAGTGGATTGGTATTAATTTATAGATCAGTGTAACGGCTAAACCTCAGTGATTTGAGGTTTAAATTAGCCTGAGTAGCCAAGTAAACTTACTGAGATAATTTGATTTACTGCTTTTATCATCAGATTTAAGCGCTTGATAACCTACCCCCGCACTAAATGCACTGGCAAGCCCTACTTTGGTTAGCGCAAACCTTTTTAAACGGTAAGTAAATGCACTCTGATGCTGCCTTTTTAAACTTTGCTGTAAATCCATTTCTTTACTGAGTTGAGTTACTTTGTGATTTGGCTTTTTAATAAAATAATCAATTAACATGATTTTTCTCCGGTCTGGATATCTAAGTCTTACTTAATATTTAAAAGCTGTTTGAGGCTATGTAATGTTTTAGTAAAACCTATTTTATTACTAATGTAGCCAATATTCTTCCAAGTCCAAACTAAAAAAATAAGCTGTAAACATATTAATAACGCAGCGCTGAGCCAAACTGAGCCACTAAATGCAAACACCGCAAACCCGAGAGTCGCCAGCAACCCAGCCCAAAGTAACACTAAACCACCGGCAAAGCAGACCAGTAAAATTATGAGTAATGCCAATGAACGTGTTGATAAGCGCAATTCAGCTTGCGCTATATTTTTACATAGTCCCGACTGTGTTTTATAGTCATGGTAAATTTGTTGGCTGTAACCTGATAATTTAGCTAAATGCTCTTGCCATAGCTGCGCAGAATGTTCAGCAGATTGCTCTGCTGAACTTTGTGCTTGCTCATCCGATGTTTTATCGTCGGTATGCTGCATAGTAATTACTTTCTACGACCAAGAAGAGAAGTAACTAACATACCTGCCGCAAAAGCGATACCTGCGGTTGCAAGTGGATTTTCAGAGGCTAGCTGGCGTGTTTTTCCTGAATATTCAGCCATTTTAATACGTGCCTCTAATTGCTTTTCAGATAATGTTTGCGCTGAGCTTGATGCTCCATGACGAACTGAGCTCTCAGCTGTAGCTGCACGTGATGAAAGTGAGTCTACAGCCTCATGCGCAGCTGAAGTTGCTTTTTCAGTAAATGGAGCATCCACATCTGATTTTTGTGGAGCTGCTTTAGAGTTTGATGCTGTTTGCTTAGCTGTTGAAGTAGTCATAATCAATCCTTAATAGTTCATTTCTTTGAAAAGTAATATAACTAATGCAATCATCAAACCAGCCATTAAAAAACATTTAAAATCAGCCGTTTGATTTTTTTATATGTTTTTTAATATGATTCATATCTTTCCTTTCAAGTAACACTTTCGCGGTTTGGGTAAATTTTACATAGTCATCGCAAGTCATATCGTAATGGTTTAAGTGTCTTTGTTGTTGTTATTTTTTGAGGTTTAATTTTCAAGAAAAGCAGAGCCTATCTAGTGTTTATCCTCCGTAAAAAGGCGATAATCTAGTATGAATACCAAATACGTGGTGTCCGGAATACCCTGTTTAGGGCGATTGAACTTTTGCTCACATAAATATTTAGGACGCGGTAGCTTTATTCGGTTTTTATTCATTCTGATGGGGATATAAGCCAGTAGAATAAAGTCGAAGCTGTTATTGAGCACAAATATCGCGCTGCGATTAACCGCCCTTGATTAATAAGCTTTAGTCTTGATTTAGTATTGAAAGGTTAGCATCCCTAATCAAACAATATAAAAATAATGTAATTATTCACTAGGTATTCAGTCAGTGACAATTGTTCATTCTTAAAGCAATTTATAAAAAAATTATTTTTTTCTTCTTTATCCACTTTTTCCCACATAATTCAGTAGCTTTGCGTGAAGCCTTATTTTTTCTAGGTTTAAGAGCGCATTATAGGATCTTGCCGACTTGACAAAATAGCGTGTCAAGCCCTAAACTGGAGCACTGTGGTAAAAAGTGGTTTTTAGTGGATCAAATTGGATCAAGATGCCAATGTTGATGAATACCAACGATTAGATTAGGCATATTTATGTTTCGCGGTGCGAGTTCACTGAGTTTGGATGATAAAGGACGCTTTGCGGTACCTACCAAGTACCGTGATTCGCTATTGTCCGAAGATCAGGGCACTGTGATCTGCACAGTCGCATTAAACGAGCCGTGCTTGTGGCTTTATCCACTAGCAGAGTGGATTGAAATAGAAGCAAAATTGGCAAAGATCTCCAATATGAATCCCCGTGCAAGACGTATGCAGCGCATGCTACTTGGTAACGCCACAGAATATCAGCTCGATAAAAACGGTCGAATTTTGTTAGCGCCTTCATTGCGCGCACATGCAGAGCTTGGCAAAAAGATCATGTTGGTTGGTTTGATGAACAAGTTTGAAATTTGGGATGAAGCACGCTGGCAAGAGCAGATGCGTCAGGACACCGAAATAGAAATGCTCGGTGAATTTGAATCTACCCCAGACTTAGACAGTTTATCGCTCTAGTCACCAAATTTAAGGCAATAATTAGCTAATGACAGCGCAATTTGAACATATTTCCGTATTAATGGACGAAACCATCGAATCCCTTGCGATCAAGCAAGACGGTATTTATATGGATGGTACTTTTGGCCGTGGCGGACATTCTGGACAAATACTTGCGCGATTAGGAGAGCAGGGGCGCTTGCAAGCGATTGATCAAGACCCACAAGCAATTAAAGCTGCTGAAAAGTTTGCCGACGATAAACGTTTTAGTATTGCCCACACACGTTTTTCAAATATTTTAGAGGTTGCACAAGACAATGATTTAGTTGGTAAGGTTGATGGTATTTTGCTTGATATTGGTGTGTCGTCACCGCAACTAGATGATGCACAGCGTGGTTTTAGCTTTATGAAAGACGGGCCGCTCGATATGCGTATGGACCCAAGTACTGGTCGCAGCGCAGCGCAGTGGTTAGCGGAGGCTGAACTTGAAGATATTACCCATGTTATTAAAAAATTAGGTGAAGAAAAATTCGGTCGTCGTATTGCCCATAAAGTTTTAGAAACACGTGAGCACACACCTATCACTACAACTAAGCAATTAGCCGATTTGGTTGATGAAGCGGTGCCAGTAAAAGATAAATATAAACACCCCGCAACGCGTACCTTTCAGGCTATTCGTATTTATATTAATAGTGAGCTTGAAGAAATTCAAACAGCATTACAGTCGGCAATTACTGTATTAAAACCGGGTGGACGTTTGGTAGTGATCTCTTTCCATTCATTAGAAGATCGCATAGTAAAACAGTTTATTAAAAAACAGAGTAAGGGAGAAGCAGTACCCAGAGGTCTGCCTTTAACGGATGCACAAATAAATAAAAACCTAACGTTAAAAGCAGTGGGTAAAGCGATTAAACCTAGTGATACTGAAATTGCGGCAAACCCACGTTCACGCAGTTCAGTACTTAGAGTTGCACAGAGGCTGTAATGAAAGCTAAAGCGAATCATCGAAAGCCCAATTTATTCTATGAAATTATCAAAGGCCTAGGAGCTAATAAGCTAACCTCGGCCTTATTGCTTATGATATTCGTAACAAGTTTAGCGGTTGTGCAGGTAACTCACCTAGCACGCCAAGAGTTAATCGAACAAGATCAGTTACTACAAGAGCGCGATGAACTCGACTTAGAGTGGCGTTATTTACTGGTCGAAGAAGAGTTTTATTCGCAGCATGTGCGCATTGAAGAAATTGCCACTATGCAACTAGAAATGAAGCGGCCGTCAAGCCGAGATGAACAGGTAATTATTCTGCCATGAATAGTAGAGGCAAAAAGCCCGTTACAACTTTAATCACCTGGCGTTTTATGTTGGTGTGTACTGTGGTGTTACTTATTTTTGTAACGCTTGTGTCGCGTGCAGCCTATTTACAAGTAATAGAGCCAGATAAAGCTCGTTCAGAAAGCAATAAACGCACAGTTCGAGTAGAGAAACTTCATGTGCAACGGGGTATGATTTTTGACCGTAATGGTAAAGAATTAGCGGTAAGCGTACCGGTTGTAAGTGTTTATGCCGACCCTAAAGCACTAAATAAATCACTGGTAAGTAAAGTGCTTAGACAAGCGCGTAAGAATGGCGAAGATTATCAAACATTGGCAGAAAACCAATCCGAACTGACCAAGCGTAGTGCTATTTATTACAAAAACGACTTACGTTGGCGTGAACTGGCTGATGTGCTGCGCATTGAACCGAAAAAAATTAATAGCCGTTTACGGGATGATGAAACCCGCCGTTTTGTATACTTAAAACGTCAAGTAACACCAGCGGTTGCAAATTACATTGGCGATCTGCGCTTGCCTGGCATTCATTTGCTTGATGAGTCAAAACGTTACTACCCGGCTGGGGAAATAACCGCTCACGTACTTGGCTTTACCAATATTGATGGTAAAGGTATCGAAGGGATTGAAAAGCTTTATGAAAAACCGTTAACCGGGGTTGAAGGCCGTCGTACTATTCGTAAAGATGCACAAGGCCGTGAAGTTGAAGTGCTTGATGAACGAGAGCGTGTGGAGCCAGAAAATATTCAACTGAGTATTGATCAACGTATTCAAACCATTGCTTATAAAGCGGTTAAATCGGCTGTACTTACATACAAAGCTACCTCAGGGTCAGCGATGGTGGTCGATGTTAAAACTGGCGAAGTGTTGGCGATGGTCAATAGCCCTTCATTTAACCCAAATAATATGCGTAATGCCTCACCACACAAACGTCGTAACCGTGCAATCACTGATTTGTTTGAACCTGGCTCAACTGTTAAGCCGCTAGCCATTTTAGCTGGGCTAGACTACGGCTCAGTTAAAGTCGATGACACTATTGATACGTATCCAGGTTGGATGCGTTTAGGCGGCTCATTAGTACAAGATACCCGTAACCATGGTGAAATGAGCTTACGTGAGATTTTAAAGTACTCCAGCAATATGGGCGTTACAAAAGTCACGCAAACTGTGCCAAAAGATTATTTTGTTGGTTTGTTTCAAAAGGTTGGGTTTGGTAGCGATACCGGCACCAGGATGGTCGGTGAAAGTAGTGGTTTATTCTATCCAAATAGGCGTTGGTCTGATCATGAAATTGCTGCGCTATCTTTTGGCTATAATATTGCGGTAAGTACCGCTCAGATGGCACGTTTTTATGCCATGTTAGGTGCAGGCGGCATAAATCGTCCACTGACTGTATTAAAGCAAGAACATGCACCTGAAGGTGAGCGTGTTTTTCAACAAAAAGATGTTGAAGCCGTTGTTCATATGATGGAAAGCGTTTTTGAAGACGGCGGCACAGCGCGTAATGTTAATGTAGATGGTTACCGTGCTGCGGGTAAAACCGGTACTTCTAAAAAAGCTGCTGCGGGTGGTTATGGTGATGAATATGTTGGTTATTTTGCCGGCGTAGCGCCAGCGAGTAACCCTCGTTTAGCGGTCGTTGTGATGATTAATGAACCCGGTGGCGATGTTTACTCTGGCGGTGCTACCGCCGGACCTGCCTTTGCTGAAATAGTGTCAAATGCTTTACGAATTTTAAATGTGGCTCCAGACAAAGATGCTGTTGCCTATATGAAAGGTAAAGATAATGATGCGTGATTTACAGCCGATTCTTAAACAGATTGAAGTGGACGCTAGTAGCCTACAGGTGAATCAGCTGCGTTTAGACAGCCGTGAAGTTAAACCCGGCGATGTATTTGTAGCAATTAAAGGCCATCAACTTGATGGCGGACATTTTATAGAAAAAGCGATTGAAAATGGCGCTATAGCCATTGTAGCCGATAGACTGTGTGAGTTTGAAAGCGACTTTGAACCACTTTATTTAGTCACTGATTTAGATAAAAAGCTAGCCGTTCTTGCTAGTGCATTTTACCAGCACGCAAGCCAGAAACTTGAGCTTGTTGGTGTGACTGGCACCAATGGTAAATCAACAACGACAGCAATGATTGCCCACCTAGCTGAATATTGCGATACTCAAGCCGCTATTATTGGCACTTTAGGTTATGGTCAAACTGATAACTTAATACCACTTCTAAATACCACACCTTCAAGTGTTGAGCTGCAGCGCATTCTAGCTGACTTAAAAGCGAAAAATAATAAACTAGTTGCAATGGAAGTCTCATCCCACGGTTTAGTGCAGCAGCGAGTTGGCCAATGTCAGTTTAAAGCCGCCGTGTTTACTAACTTATCCCGAGACCACTTAGATTACCATGGTGACATGCAAAATTATGGTGATGCTAAGTTAATGCTGATGCGTGACTATAATGCTGAGCTTGTGGTGCTTAATCAAGACGATAACCAAGCAGAGCTATGGCTTGAAAAGTACAACTTTAATAATCTTATTTGTTACGGGCATAAAAATTTAGCGCCAGAAGCAGCCAAATATGTGTATTTTAGCGAGGTCAACTTTCATCAGGGCGGTATTGCTGCTCTTTTAAATACCAGCTGGGGTGATATTAAAATAGAGTCCCCCTTATTTGGTGAGTTTAACTTATATAACTTAGCTGCAGCGATCGCCACCTTATTAGGTTTAGGTTATCCACTTACGCGTTTAGCTGAGGGCTGTAAAACACTTGAACCTGTTGCAGGACGTATGCAAGCTTATAGCGCTAATGACAAACCAACCTGTATTGTTGATTTCGCTCATACTCCAGATGCACTTGCCTTGGCATTACAAGCACTGCAAAAACATGTTCCCGGCGGCGTAAGTTGTGTCTTTGGCTGTGGTGGTGATCGTGATAAAGGTAAGCGCCCGCTGATGGCAAAAGCCGCAGAAGATAATGCCGATAAACTTATAATTACCAGTGACAACCCGCGTAGCGAAGAACCTATGCAAATAATTAACGATGTTGCAGCGGGGCTTGCACAACCAGAAAAAGCGCATCTTGAAGAAAATCGTGGTGCCGCTATTAGTTACGCTATTGAACAAGCAAGCTCTGAAGAAGTAATTTTAATTGCTGGTAAAGGCCATGAAGATTATCAAATTATTGGCGATCAACGCATCGACTTTTGTGATCGCCAATATGTACAACAACAATTAACAAAAAAATCACGAGGATCACAGTTATGATCCCAATGGATTTTAATTGGCTTGCCAAAGTGCTAGCAACAGATTACCAAGGTGGTAATCAACAAGTAACGAACATAAATACTGACACCCGCAGCTTGTGCGCTGGTGAAGTGTTTTTAGCATTACAAGGGCCTAATTTTGATGGCCATAAGTTTGTGCAACAAGCTAAAGAAAAAGGCGCGATAGCAGCGATTGTTAGCCGTGAAGTTGATATTGATTTACCACAGTTTGTGGTAGCGGATACGCGTTTGGCGCTCGGTGAAATCGGCGCAGCCGTTATGGCTGAAGTGTCGCCAAAGACCATTGCAATTACCGGCAGTGTGGGTAAAACCACTGTAAAGGAGATGTGCGCGGCTATTCTATCGGGTCATGGCGAAGTGCTTGCTACCGAGGGCAATTTTAATAACGATATTGGTGTGCCACTGACTTTATTGCGCCTAGAAGCCAAGCATCAATATGCGGTGATAGAGCTGGGTGCGAATCATATTGGTGAAATAGCCTATACCGCAGCGATGACTAAAGCAGATGTCGCGGTAGTTTGTAATGTGGCCGCCGCGCATATTGAAGGTTTTGGCTCTTTACAAGGTGTAGCAACCGCCAAAGGTGAAATTTACGACGGTTTAAAAGAGCATGGCGTAGCCATTATTAACAGCGATAGTGATTATAGTGACTATTGGCTGGATAAATTGCAAGGTCGTCAAGTTAAGCGTTTTTCAACCAGTGAAAAGTTAGATATTTGGGCTGAAGAAGTTAGCCTAGATGAGCAAGCTCATGCCTCGTTTTACATGTGTACAGCCACTCAACGAGTGCCTGTGAAACTTGCTTTACCAGGTAAGCATAACGTGGCTAATGCGCTGATAGCTGCATCACTTACGCTTGAATTTGATGTTGATCTTAAGTGCATTGCTAGCGCTTTGGCTAATATGGCTGAAGTAAAAGGCCGTGTAAATATTATTAAAGTAGATGACAACCTAACGGTTATTGATGATACCTACAATGCTAATGTTGAGTCGGTAAAAGCGGCAATAGATTTACTCAGCGATATATCAGGCCAACGTATTTTAGCTTTTGGTGATATGGGCGAGTTAGGTGAAGATGCGCGCATGTACCATCAGCAAGTGGGCGAATATGCAAAATTAAAAGGTATTGATGAGCTTTATACTTTAGGGGTATTAAGTAAGTCCGCCAGCGATGAATTTGAAAAGCCGAATCGCCACTTTTCGAGTCGTGACCAGCTATTACAACAGTTACAAAGTGAACTGGCTAAATCTGGGCGAAAAACCACCATCGTAGTAAAAGGTTCTCGCAGTTCTCGTATGGAATTGCTTGTACAAGATTTAGTTAATAGCCAGCAACTTGGCAGCAATGGAGTATCATCATGTTAGTTTGGCTGGCTGAGTATTTAACACAATATTACAGTGGTTTTAATATTTTTTCGTACCTGACGGTGCGCGCTGTATTAGGCATTTTAACCGCGTTATTAATATCGCTTTATTTTGGTCCAAAATTGATTCGTGCTTTGCAAAGAATGCAAATTGGTCAAATAGTACGTGATGATGGGCCTGAGTCGCACCTATCTAAAAAAGGCACCCCAACCATGGGCGGGCTACTTATTTTAGGCGCTATTTTTACTAGCACATTATTGTGGGCTGATTTATCAAATAAATATGTATGGGCTACCTTGTTTGTAATTGGAACACTGGGGTTAGTGGGCTTTATTGATGATTACCGCAAGGTTATTCGTAAAGATCCAAAAGGCTTAATTGCTAAATGGAAGTACTTTTGGCAGTCAGTCATTGCTTTAGTGGTTGCAAGTGCACTTTATTTTACCGCTCAACAAGGCAGTGAAACATCATTAGTGGTGCCATTTTTTAAAGATGTCCTACCGCAACTAGGCTTGTTTTACATTGTAATGACTTACTTTGTAATTGTTGGCACTTCAAACGCGGTAAACTTAACAGATGGCCTTGATGGCTTAGCGATTGTGCCAACTATTTTAGTCGCAGCGGCATTAGCAATTATTGCTTATTTAACCGGTAACGTTAATTTTTCTGAGTACTTACATATTCCACATTTACCCCTTGCGAGCGAATTGGTGGTGGTATGTACAGCTATTGTTGGCGCCGGTTTAGGGTTTTTATGGTTTAACACTTATCCAGCACAAGTATTTATGGGCGATGTGGGTTCACTAGCTTTAGGTGGTGCGCTGGGAATTATTGCCGTGTTAGTACGCCAAGAACTCGTGCTTGTGATTATGGGCGGTGTGTTTGTAATGGAAGCGCTGTCGGTTATTTTGCAAGTGGGCTCATTTAAGCTTCGAGGACAACGAATTTTTAGAATGGCACCCATTCACCATCATTACGAATTAAAAGGTTGGCCAGAGCCGCGGGTTATTGTGCGTTTTTGGATTATATCAATCGTACTTGTACTGGCTGGTCTCGTAACATTAAAGATAAGATAAATGAAATATTTAAATGAGATAAAAAATAAGCGTATAACGGTGCTCGGACTCGGTGTAACAGGTCTGGGCATTGTGCGTTTTTTGTTATCTCATAATGTGTTGCCTATTGTTGCTGATAGTCGAAATACGCCACCGGGCGGGGATTGGTTACTTGAGCATGCGCCAGAACTGACAACTCAGTTTGGTGATTTAGATAATACTGCGCTTAGTGATAACGATATTATTATTATCAGCCCAGGGCTTAGCTTGAGCACAGATGCCGTTGCCAAAGCAATTGATGCAGGTGTTGAAGTGATTGGTGACGTAGAGCTATTTGCTCGCTTAACAGATAAACCCGTCGTTGCAGTGACTGGCTCTAATGGTAAATCTACCGTAGTGACACTGGCTTACGATGTATTAAAAACGGCAGGTTATAAAGTCGGCTTAGGTGGTAATATTGGTACTGCAGTGCTTGATTTATTAAATGATGGCTTTGATGTGTTTGTACTGGAACTATCAAGCTTTCAACTTGATACCACCACTAGTTTAAAACCAATCAGTGCCAGCGTATTAAATGTTTCTGAAGATCACCTTGATCGCTATGAAAATTATCAAGGTTATATTAATTCAAAGCAGACTATTTATCGCTATGCGTCTCTAGCTGTAGTGAATAAAGACGATAGTGCAACTTATACCGATACAGCAAATCAGGTGAGCTTTGGTTTAACCTCGGGTGATTACTGTTTGAAGAGTCACCAAGGTGAAGATTATTTTACCGTAAAAGGTGAGTCGTTATTGCCCGTCAGTTGTTTAAATGTTGTTGGTCGCCATAATCAGTTAAATGCGCTTGCTGTGATGGCTTTATTAAGCCCGTTCACTATCAGCGGTGAGCATTACCGCCGAGCTTTTAGTGAATTTACCGGTCTTGCGCATCGCTGCCAGTTTGTTACAAAGCTTAACGGCGTTAAGTATTTTAATGATTCAAAAGCCACTAATGTAGGTGCAACTATTGCTGCAATCGCAAGCTTAGCCAATCAAGCAAAGCAATTGGTTGTTATTGCTGGTGGCGATGCAAAAGGTGCTGATTTAAATGCTCTTAAACCTTACTTGCAAGAGCAGCTTAAAGCTCTGATCTGTTTTGGTAAAGATGCCAAAGCGCTGGTTGCTTTAACAGAAAAAGGCCACTTAACGGCTAACATGGACGAAGCAGTCAGTCTTGCTAAAGAGCTTAGCACTGAAGGCGATATTGTTTTATTAGCACCGGCGTGCGCCAGTATCGATATGTATAAAAATTATATGCAGCGCGGTGAGCATTTTAGCGAGTGTGTAAATAGCCAATGTGTTAAGGAAGACTCATGATCGCTTTTGCTAATATTAAAGAGTCTCTGACTCCGCGTCCATCAGCGCAGTTATATGATGTACCGCTATTATATTGTGTTGTTATGCTCATTGGCTTGGGCTTTGTGATGGTTATGAGTGCCTCAATGCCTACTGCTGAGCGACTATTCGATGACCCGTACCATATTATTATTCGCCACAGTTTATTTTTAGTTATGGCCTTTGTGCTTTTTTGGATCACGTCCTGTGTACCGATGACTTGGTGGAAGCGCTCAAACCCTTATTTATTACTATTGGGTTTAGCGCTATTAGTAGTGGTATTAATTGTTGGGCGCGAAGTTAACGGTGCAAAACGCTGGATACCAATCGGTCCTGTAGGAATTCAAGCGGCGGAGCTGGCAAAGTTATTCTTTTTTAGCTATATCGCGGGCTATTTAGTACGTAAACGTGAAGAAGTTCAAGAAAACTTAAAAGGTTTTGCTAAGCCGATTGCGGTCTTTGCGGTTTATGCGTTATTGGTTTTATTACAGCCCGACTTAGGGACTGTGGTAGTGATGTTTGTCACTACAGTCGGATTATTATTTTTAGCCGGAGCTAAGTTGTGGCAGTTTTTTGCGTTGATCTTAACTGGTATTGCTTTAGTGGTGTTGCTAATCATAGTTGAACCGTACCGGATAGCTCGGGTGGTGGGCTTTTTAGAGCCTTGGGACGACCCATTTGGCAAGGGTTATCAATTAGTACAATCGCTAATGGCATACAGTCAAGGTGGTTGGTTTGGTCAAGGGTTGGGTAATAGCGTACAAAAGTTACAATACTTACCTGAAGCACATAATGACTTTATTTTTGCCGTTATAGGTGAAGAACTTGGCTTTGTAGGTGTTGTTAGTATCTTAATTTTGTTTGGTACGTTAGTTTTTCGAGCATTACTGATTGCTGAGCAAGCACTTAAATGTGGTAAAGAATACGAAGGCTATTTTAGTTTTGCGATAGGTATTTGGTTTGCTTTTCAAACCATGGTGAATGTCGGTGCAAGTGTAGGTATATTGCCGACCAAAGGATTAACTCTGCCATTTGTTTCTTATGGTGGTTCCAGCTTATTAATAATGACTATTGCTGCTGGTATTTTGATGCGAGTTGATTTTGAAACCAAAATGGCTACCAAGCAAGCAACGTCACGAGGAGGTCGTCGATGAGTAAGAAAATAGTTATTGTTGCCGGCGGCACCGGTGGTCACATTTTTCCTGGTATTGCTGTTGCTGATTATTTAAAAAAAGCGGGTTGGCAGGTGAATTGGATTGGTACGGCTGATCGGATGGAAGCAGATGTAGTCCCTAAGCATAATATAGATATTGATTTTATTAATGTTAAAGGTGTACGTGGTAACGGTATTACACGTTTAGTTAAAGCGCCTTTTATGGTGATAAATGCTATTTTGCAAGCACGAAAAGTATTAAAAAAGCAACGCCCAGACGTGATACTTGCCATGGGTGGTTATGTTACTGGACCAACAGGTGTGGCTGCAAAAAGTTTAGGTATTCCATTAGTCATCCATGAGCAAAATGCAGTGGCTGGAATGAGTAATAAATACCTAGCTAAGTTTGCTAATAAAGTACTTGCCGCTTTTCCAGAGGCTTTTGAAAAGGGTCAAAGTGAAGTAGTCGGAAATCCTGTAAGGGCAAGTGTTGCTGATGTAAAAAAACATACAATTTCTAGCCCAATCAAATTGTTAGTCGTTGGTGGTTCATTAGGCGCTAAGGTGCTCAATGATACATTACCCACTGCGTTTAAGATGTTAGGTGAAACTTCTTCTGTAGTGATACGGCATCAAACGGGCAAAGGGCACCTAAATGCAGTGCGTGAAGCATATAAACAACAAGGCTTTACATCGGAGCAGGCAAAAGTAACCGAATTTATTGATGATATGGACAGCGCCTATGAGTGGGCTGATATTGTTATTTGCCGCGCCGGAGCATTGACAGTTAGTGAAATTGCTGTAGCGGGACGAATGGCGGTATTTGTGCCTTATCCGCATGCGGTGGATGACCACCAAACAGCCAACGCAAAATTTTTAGTCGATGGTAAGGCCGCGCTTATTATGCCTCAAGAGCAATTTAATGCGCACTCAGTAGTTGAGTTGTTAACGCCTTATTTAGAACAACCAGAATTGATCAGTGAGCATGCGACTGCAGCCTCGCAATTAGCAGTAATTGATGCGACTGCAAATGTCGCAAAGTATTGCGTAGCAGCTGCAAGCGAAAAAGAGCCACTGCAAGTAACAGAAAAAAGAGATAGCTAAGTGAAAGAAACGGCAATAGAGAAAAGTACTCGTCCAGCAATGAGACGTATCGAAACTATCCATTTTATTGGTATAGGTGGCGCAGGCATGGGCGGAATTGCTGAAGTGCTCGCTTTTGAAGGCTATCGTATTACTGGCTCTGATATTGCTCACAGTGCAATGACTGAACGGTTGATTAAAGCTGGCGCAGAGGTTTTTATTGGTCATCATGAAAATAATGTTAAAGATGCCAATGTGGTCGTGGTATCAAGCGCCATTGATGAAAAAAACCCTGAGATAGTGGCAGCTAAGGCTGCGCGTATACCTGTGGTCCGTCGTGCTGAAATGCTGGCCGAATTAATGCGTTTTCGTCATGGTATTGCGATAGCTGGCACTCATGGTAAAACCACCACAACTAGTTTAATTGCTAGTATTTACGGCCAAGCTGGGCTTGATCCAACATTTATAATAGGTGGCTTACTTAATAGTGCGGGCAGTAATGCAAAAGTAGGGAACAGTGATTTTTTAATTGCTGAAGCCGATGAAAGCGATGCGTCGTTCTTACATTTACAACCCATGGTATCAGTGATCACTAATATTGAAGAAGATCACATGGACACTTACGGCGGTAGCCTTGAAAAAATGAAAGACACCTATGTGGATTTTATTCATAACTTACCGTTTTATGGTTTGGCTGTTGTGTGTATAGATTCTGATGTAGCAGCAGAGCTTCTTCCTCGTTTTGGTCGTCCAGTACTTACGTATGGTGAATCGCGTGAGGCTGACTATCAAATGACTGAATTTAGCCAAACGGCAAATAGTTGTACGTTTACCGTCAATAGCAAGCAAGGCGAAAGCATTACTGTTTCGTTGAATATGCCAGGTAAACATAATGCATTAAATGCCACGGCAGCCATTGTAGTAGCTAAAGATCAAAACATTGCTAATCATGCAATTTTAGAAGCGTTACAAAAATTTGAAGGCATTGGTCGTCGCTTCCAACACTATGGCGATTTTGAAAATGAACGCGGTAAAGTGATGTTAGTAGACGATTATGGTCATCACCCATCAGAAGTCGCTGCAACTATTTCGGCGGTTCGCGAGGGGTGGCCAGATAAGCGTTTAGTGATGGTTTATCAACCACATCGTTATAGTCGTACGCGCGACTTATATGAAGATTTTGTTAAAGTGCTTGCTGATGTGGACCAGCTATTACTGTTGGATGTTTACGCTGCAGGAGAAGAAGCTATCGTTGGCGCTGACAGTAAAAGCTTATGCCGTAGTTTACGCTTAAGGGGTAAAGAGCCGTTACATGTAGCAAGTAGTACCGAGCTTGCTGGTGTGCTCGCTGATACTTTACAAGACAACGATTTAGTACTCACTCAAGGGGCTGGTAATATTGGTCAGTTGGTTAAAAAGCTCGCAGCGACTTCTTTATCTATTGAGCAGCTTAAGCAGGTGGACGTATGAGCCAGTTAGCAGCAACATTTGGTAAAGTTGCGGTACTTTTAGGTGGCGATTCAGCAGAGCGTGAAGTGTCACTTAAATCAGGTCAAGCGATATTAAAAGCGCTACAAAGTGCTGGCATTGATGCCATTGCGTTTGATCCGCAAATACAGCCTTTGTGGCAACTAAAAGAACTTAACATTGAGCGCGTTTTTATTGCGCTGCATGGTCGTGGTGGTGAAGATGGCACCATTCAAGGTGCGCTTGAATTTATGAACATACCATACACTGGCAGTAATGTTTTAGGCTCAGCCTTGGGTATGGATAAAGTGCGTTGTAAACAATTGTTTAAATCAGTGGGGTTGAGTACAGCCCCTTTTGCCGTAGTGGATGCTAAAAAGGGCTTTGATGCTAACGCTATTATGGGTGAGTTTAAAAAAGTGATGGTTAAACCTTCGCATGAAGGCTCAAGCATTGGTATGGCACAAGCAACCAATGCTGATGAATTAACTAAGGCACTGAATGATGCTTTTAAGTTTGATAGCCAAGTATTAGTAGAGCAGTGGATCACTGGGCGTGAATTTACCGTTGCAGTACTGGGGGATGAGATACAACCCGTTATTGAAATGACCACCCCGAATGGTTTTTATGACTATCAAGCTAAGTATCAGTCAACGACCACGCAGTATCATTGTCCGGCTGATTTATCAGCGATAGATACAAAAAAGCTACAAGCAATGTCACTCGAAGCGTTTGCTTTAGTGGGGGCTAGTGGTTGGGGACGCGTTGATGCAATGCAAGATAAAAGCGGTGAGTTTTATTTATTAGAAGTGAATACTGTACCAGGTATGACTGAAAAATCACTGGTACCCATGGCAGCAAAAGCAAATGGTGCGAGTTTTGAGCAATTAGTTGTTCGTATTTTGGAGCAAACACTTTAATATGCATCCTTTTTTAGAAAAAACACAACAACTTAAACAGCAACTAAATTGGTCGCTGATTTTTGGCGTGAGCTTTTTTCTATTTGTGGTATTTAGTTTGGTGCAAATAACCAGCGGTGTTACTCAGTGGCTTGTAGATAATAAAGATGCGCAAATTAAGCATTTATCGGTTCAAGGTAGCCCTATGTATACCGACGAAAAAGCCATTATTAGTGCTATCAAAAAAGCAGATCTATCGAGCTTTTTTGAGTTGGATGTAAAAAAAATTCAGTACCTAGTCCAAGAGTTACCTTGGGTAGCAACTGCTTCGGTACGTAAACAATGGCCGGATACCATTCAGGTTTATGTGGTAGAGCATCAAGCTAAGGCTATTTGGAATAGTGACTTTTTACTAAACCAAGACGGTAATGTGTTTGAGGCGAACGCAGAAGAATTAGTGGGCAAGTTGCCCCAATTATATGGCCCAAAAGGTAGCGAAAGTGAAGCCTGGGCAGCATTTAAACAGTTTGATGACATGTTGGCGTTAAACAGTTTAAAATTAACCAGTTTGGCCTTATCTGAGCGGTTTGCTTGGCAATTATGGTTAGATAATGGCGTGCGACTTAACTTAGGTCGCAAAAATAAAGCAAAACGAGTACAACGCTTTATTGATGTTTACCCGCGTATGCAAAAGCGCGAAGATGCACAACTAGATGTTGTCGATTTACGGTATGATACCGGCCTTGCAGTGAGCTGGAAGCCACTGCAAGAAGAGCAATTAAAAAATAAGAGTAAGGCATGACTAAGTCAGCAGAAAGAAACCTAGTGATTGGATTAGACGTTGGTACTGCAAAAGTAGTGGCCACGGTTGGTGAAATCACCGCAGATAACAAACTCAGCATAGTTGGGGTCGGCAGCCAAGTATCTTATGGTATGGATAAAGGCGGCGTTAATGACCTAAACCTTGTTTCTGAGTCGATTCGTCGCGCGATAGATGAAGCAGAACTTATGGCGGATTGCCGAATCAGTTCGGTGTATTTGGGGATTTCAGGCAAACATATTCAATGTCAAAACGAAAGCGGTGTAGTGGCGATTAATAACACTGAAGTAACCGAGGACGATATTGAAAATGTAATTCATATTGCTCGTTCGGTACCGATTTCTGCTGAGCGTAAAATGCTCCATGCTTTACCGCAAGAATATAGTATTGATATGCAAGAAGGAATTAAAAACCCTTTAGGAATGAGTGGCGTACGTATGGAAGCCCGCGCGCACATTATTACCTGTTCAAACGATATGGCAAAAAACATTGAAAAATGTGTTGAACGTTGTGGCCTTGAAGTGGACCAATTAATATTTACAGCTCTTGCTTCGTGTTATTCGGTTTTAACCGATGATGAAAAGGAGCTCGGCGTAGCGGTACTCGATATTGGTGGTGGTACTATGGATATCACCATTTATATAAATGGTGCGCTGCGTCATTCCGCGGTTATTCCTGTGGCGGGTAACCAAGTGACGGGTGATATAGCAAAAATATTTCGTACACCTATATCACATGCCGAGTCACTCAAAGTACAATACGCCTGTGCAAGTAGCCAAATGACCAGTAGTGAAGATACCATTGAGGTGCCTAGCGTAGGTGGGCGGCCTGCACGTTTAATGTCGCGTCACACTTTATCAGAGGTGGTTGAACCGCGCTTTAGAGAATTATTTGAATTAGCGATGGAAGAAATTCGTCGTTCAGGTTTAGAAGACCAAATTGCAGCAGGACTCGTTATTACGGGCGGAACTGCTAAAATGGCTGGCGCGATGGAAGTGGCAGAAGACATTTTCCAAATGCCAGTAAGAATAGGCAAGCCAATCGGGATGGTTGGTTTGACTGATTATGTAGATGACCCTTCATTCGCAACGGCGGTCGGCTTATTACAATATGGCCGTACGATGCAGTCGATGAATGCACAAAAGTCGAAGTCTGATGGGGATGTCAATTGGTGGAACCGCATTACTAAATGGTTCCAAGGCGAGTTTTAGTACTACTCAAGTCGGAGAGTAAACATGTTTGATATGATGGAACAACACAGCGAAGAAGCTGTAATTAAAGTAATTGGCGTGGGCGGTGGCGGCGGTAACGCTGTTGAGCACATGGTGAAACAACAAATTGAAGGCGTGCGTTTTATTGCCGCTAATACGGATGCACAAGCATTACGAAATTCATCTGCGGATGTAACCGTGCAGCTAGGTACACAAATTACCTCTGGGCTAGGTGCGGGCGCAAACCCTGAAGTGGGTCGCGAGTCAGCAGAAGAAGATCAAGAAACCATTCGCGCCAGCCTTGAAGGTGCGGATATGGTGTTTATCGCAGCCGGTATGGGTGGCGGTACGGGTACAGGGGCTGCGCCAGTAGTCGCTAAACTTGCTAAAGAGTTAGGTATATTAACGGTTGCTGTAGTAACACGACCATTTGACTTTGAAGGCAAAAAGCGTGCAGCAGCGGCTGAACAAGGTATTAATGAATTGTCAGAAATTGTAGATTCACTTATTACAATTCCTAACAATAAATTGCTTAAAGTTTTAGGAAAAGGGACTACACTTCTAGATGCCTTTGCTAAAGCTAATGACGTATTATTTGGAGCGGTACAAGGTATTGCAGAGTTAATTACTCGTTCTGGTTTGATCAATGTGGATTTCGCCGACGTACGTACAGTAATGTCAGCGATGGGTACTGCAATGATGGGGACTGCCTCTGCTTCAGGTCCGGACCGTGCGCAAGAAGCGGCAGAAGCGGCTATCTCAAGCCCTCTACTTGAAGACGTTGATTTAACAGGTGCTAAAGGTATCTTGGTTAATATCACTGCGGGTATGGACATCGCTATTGAAGAGTTTGAAATTGTTGGTAATCACGTTAAAGCACTCGCTTCAGAAAATGCAACCGTGGTTGTTGGTGCAGTTATCGACCCTGAAATGACAGATGAGCTACGTGTAACTGTAGTTGCAACAGGCCTTGGCGGCGAACGTCGTCCACAGTTTGGTATTGTTGATAATGGCTTTAAAAAAGCGTCGGGTTCTGATGTTAACGCCAGCAGCAATCAAGCAACTAGCAGCATGTATGTGCCAAGCTTTGCATCACAAGGGACTAGTTCTGAAGATACCACTACAAGCACGCAAACTGAAAGCAAAGAGCAAGCTTCAACAAGCAGTGGAAGCAGTAATAAAGCTGCTGAAAGTAATAAGAAATCTGAAAAGTCTGATGGTGGCGATTATTTTGACATCCCCGCTTTTTTAAGAAAACAAGCTGATTAAACAAAACGTTAAAACTGTTTTGTTTGAAAAGTGAACAAATTTGGCAGCTGGTCGTATTTATGATACAATTTGCCGCCTAACTGTAACTATAAGTGAGCGAACCTATGATTAAACAGCGTACGATTGCAGAAGTAGTCAAAGCCATAGGAATTGGACTTCATAAAGGTGAGAAGGTCACAATAACTCTCCGACCTGCGAGCGCAAATACTGGGATTGTATTTCGTCGTGTCGACCTTGATCCTGTTGTTGATTTTGAAACAACACCTGAAGCCGTTGGTGATACACAGTTATGTACTTGTTTAACCAATAAAGATGGCGTTCGCTTATCGACCACTGAGCATCTTATTGCGGCCGTTGCTGCAATGGGCATTGATAATCTAATTGTAGAATTAGACAGCTCAGAAGTGCCGATTATGGATGGTAGTGCATTGCCATTTATTTACTTGTTACAAAAAGGCGGCATTAAAGAGCAAGGTGCAGCCAAACGCTTTATTCGTATTAAAGAAAAAGTACGTATTGAAGAAGATGACAAATGGGCCGAGATTGAACCGTATGACGGTTTCCATATCGACTTTGAAATTGCCTTTGATCATCCGGCTATCAATGAAAGCCGCCAACGTATCGGTTTAGATATTACGGCACAAAGCTTCACTGAAGAAATTAGTCGCGCACGTACTTTTGGCTTTATGAAAGATATTGAGTATATGCATGCAAATAACCTAGCATTAGGTGGCAGCATGGATAACGCCGTGGTATTGGATGAGTTCAAAGTACTTAATCCTAACGGTTTACGTTATAGCGATGAGTTCGTTAAGCATAAGATTTTAGACTGTGTTGGTGACATGTTTATGACAGGCCACAATATTTTAGGCAAAGTAACTGCCTTTAAATCTGGCCATGACTTAAACAACAAGCTACTACGTAAAATTATGGCTACTGAGTCAGCGTGGGAATGGGCAACTTTCGATACCCCAGTCACTATGCCAGCTCCCGGCCTAGAAGTAGCGAGAGCTTAATCGCTGCAACACAAGTTTACAGTTATAAAAAATGACGCTTTCAAGCGTCATTTTTTTTGCCTACAATTTATTTTAAACAAGAGTGCTTTAGGCGCGCGAGTGGGAGCATTTTAAATAAAATAGATTTGATCATTTAATATAAAGCTCTAACTATAAAGACTATCTTATTTAGGCTTGTTTTGCTCGGCTTCTGCGAGTTGTATATATTTTCGCTCAACCAGTTCAGATAAAGGCACTAGTTCAAACCCTTGGTCTTGAAGCTCAGGCAGAGCTTTCTTTAAAAAAGCGATTGTTTCAGGGTAAGGGTGGGCAATGGCTATGGCAAAGCTGAACTTCTCAGCTTTATATTTAAGTTCATTTAGGCGAAGGTTAAGTTGCTGTTTAGTCAGTATATTATCTAAAAAAACATGGCGACTAACATTTTTTACGCCGTATAAGTTAGCCACGTGTTGGGCTTGGCTTAAGTTGGTTGTACGGCTATCTAAAAAATATAAGTTGTGCTTTTTAAGCACTTCCATAGTCCATTTCATGGGAAGGCTTTGCTGAGTCAGCCTTGATCCCATGTGATTATTAACGCCTTTGACTTGTGGCAGGCTTGCCAGCGCACTACCTAAAGTATGTTGTAGTTGTTCTTTATTCATATCAGTGGTGAGAGCTCCGGGACCAAGTGCTTTGCTACTATCAATTGATTGCATGGGAATGTGCAGCAATATCTCTTTATTAGATTGGCTGGCAAGATCTGCAAAAGCTTGTGAATATGGAGTATGTGGTAAAATTGAGTAGGATACTTGGCCTGGTAAATTCAGGATATCTAAATCACGTTGGTGATAGCCTATATCGTCAATAACAATAGCTACCTGCTTGGCAAAGCAAGTAGCAGGTAGGTAGAGTATAGCTATCAGTAGCGCTAGAAGTAATTTCACGTTTTATTATTATTTTCTTCTTGTGTGCTTGCAGCTACGCCAGCTATGTTTATCATAAATATAATCACTTTATGGTAAGTAGCTGTGTTGCTTTTAATAATTGACGATCAGGTAAGCTTTCTTGTAGTGACTGTTGGCTGACCATTCCTTGTTCATATTTTATTATAACGGCTTTTGCTGTTTGTGGAAGTGTTGTTTGATTAATCGTCACATCAGGCATAATACCCACCCCATCGATTGACTTACCTAGTGGGGTAAAATATTTGGCTGTAGTCAGTTTTAATGCCGTATTGCCATTACCAAGTGGGATGAGAGATTGTACAGAGCCTTTACCAAAAGACTGGTTGCCAACTAAGGTTGCACGGTCATTATCCCTAAGCGCTGCGGCTAAAATTTCTGCGGCTGATGCTGATTTTTCGTTGATGAGTACTGCTATCGGCACATTACTGAGAATATCACCGTGTTGTGCTTTATATTCCTGGTTGGCGTCATAAAAACGCCCTCGGGTAGTAACTATTGTGCCGCTTTGTAAAAATAAATCTGAAACCGCGACCGCACTTTGCAATGTGCCACCTGGGTTATCACGTAAATCCAGTACCAGCCCACTTAATTCATCACCGTTATTACTTTGTAATATAGTCACTTGGCGAGCTACATTGTGTAGCGTGTGGTTATTAAAGCTTTTAATGGCTATGTAACCAATACCAAACTCTGCCAACGAGCTAGTGACGCTTTCTATATTGATTTCTTGCCGCGTTACGGCAAGCTCAATATGCTGCTCATTACCACGCTTTACAGTCAAAGTAATAGTGGGGTTTTGGCTTTCGCGAATGAGCTCTGCAACCCGCTCAATCGAATGCTTGTTAATATTTTTCCGGTTAATAGCAATCAACATATCGTTTGCTTTTATGCCTGCTTTTGCCGCTGGAGAGTCTTTAATAGTACCCACAATGTAGATTTGGTTGCTTTGCTCTTTAACTTCGATACCTAGGCCTGTGTAGCGGCCGTTATTATTATTAAAAATAGCATCAAGTTCTTTCTCGTCAAGATACTTAGAATAAGGGTCAAGGCTGGCTAATAGCATTTCAAATTGGTTAATATCTTCAAAGCTTTGTTGTAATGCTAAATCTTCAACATAATAAGTATGAATATTAAAAATAATTTCGTTTCTTTGTGGGCTTTTTAAGTCTTTTATTGACGTTGCTGAGTGAGTAACAAAACTTAGAATTAGAAGCAGCAAGCACAGTGAGTTATTGCTTATGACTGTGCGTGGGTATGAATGGGTATTAAAATTTAGCATCAGCTGCTCCCAGTGGGGTGCAGCTGTTTAATCAATTAAATGCGTCTGCACCATTTTTCAGGGTTTACTGCGCGTCCTTTATGGCGTATCTCAAAGTATAGACCAGAACTTGATTGTCCGCCGCTTTTACCAACAAGTGCTACTGATTCACCCTGGCGAACCATATCACCTACGTCTTTTAAGAGTGTTTGTGTATGTCCATAAAGGCTCATAAAGCCATCGCCATGGTCAATTACAATAACCCAGCCAAAGCCATTCAACCAATCGGCATAAACTACTTGGCCGTTTTGAATGCTATTAACGTTTACCCCTTCGTTGGCATCAATCAGCACTCCTTTCCAATCAATTCCGCCGTGCTTTCGTTGGCCAAATTTATGGCTTAGTTTGCCTTTTGTTGGCCAGTCTAGCTTTCCTTTTGCTTTTGACAGGCCGATTAATTCAACCTTTTGATTTTTTGCTTTTTCAAGCTCGGCAAGCGTGGCGATTAGGGTTTGCTCATTTTCTTTTAAGTAGTTAATTGAGCTTTCGGTGCTGTTTAGTTTGGCTTTTAAACTTTTAAGATTTTTTTGTCTGTCGTTTTGTGCATTAACCAGCGCTTGTTGACGGTTTTTTTGTTCTTTATATAGAGCGGTTAAGTGCAGTTCAGTTTTTTCAAGTTCAGCTTGTACTTGTTTAATTTCGACTAACAGTGCTTTGAGTTCATCAAGTTGTTCAACACGAGCTTTATTTAAGTAGTTGTAATAGCTAAGAGTACGTTCGACTTGGGCGGTGTTTTGTTGATTAAGTAACATTTTTGAGTAGTCATGACTGCCAGCCATATAGGCACTTTGTAACTGTGCCGCGAGCGCTTTTTGCATTAGCTTTTGCTTATTAGTTAATGCATCGGCTTGTTGTTGTTGTTGTTGCTGTTGCTGCCGCGTTTTTTTAATCGAATTTTGGGCGATATTGAGTGCTTTGGCATTTTTAGCTATATCGAGCTCATGCTGTTTGAGGTTTTTATTTAACGTGACAATTTTTTGCTGTTGGGCTTTACGCTCTGTTTGACTTTTTTCAAGTGCACTTTGAATTTCTGATAGGTCTTTTTTAGTACGATCTTCGTTAGCTGTTACCGCAGTAACAGCTAACGAAGTAAGTATTAACGTACGACATAAGAATTTGTTAATACTATTCATAATACCTTACTTCAATTTCATGATAGGTTTGCCAGTCATTTCGCTGGGTTGTTCCATGCCCATTAAATGTAGCATTGTTGGTGCAACATCGCTCAACGCTTTGCCTTCACTTGCGTTTGCATCACGGCCAACATAAATAAAAGGTACTGGCTCGCTGGTATGCGCGGTGTGGGCTTGGCCTGTTTTAGGGTTTGTCATCTGCTCTGCATTACCGTGATCAGCTGTGATCAGTGCTTCGCCGCCGTATTCTTTTAAGGCTGCAACAACGCGGCCAATACAATTATCAACAGCTTCACACGCTTTTACTGCGGCTTCAAATACACCTGAGTGGCCAACCATATCGCCGTTTGGATAGTTACAAATAATGGCATCGTACTGGCCACCTTTAATCGCTTCAATAAGCTTGTCGGTAAGCATTTCTGAGTTCATCTCAGGCTGTAGGTCGTAAGTTGCTACTTGTGGTGAAGGAATAAGTTCGCGGGTTTCGCCTTTAAATTCGTCTTCACGGCCGCCACTAAAGAAGAATGTTACATGAGCGTACTTTTCAGTTTCTGATATACGAAGCTGTGTTTTTTCGTGTTTTTCAAACCATTCACCAAGCACGTTAGTTAGTGGCTCTGGTGAAAACGCCGATGGTGCATCAATAGTGGCGGCGTATTCGGTCATCATCACAAAACCACTGAGGTTTGGTGATTTTTGTTTTTTGAAGCCATCAAACTCTTTTTCGACGAAAGCGCGAGTAATTTCACGAGCGCGATCGGCTCTAAAGTTTGCAAATATAAGCGTGTCGCCATCATTTATTTGAACAGCTGACTTGCTTTTAGGAGTAATGGTGGTTGCTTCAACAAATTCATCGTTTTCGTCACGTTCATAGGCTGCGTCAATAGCTTCTACACCTGTCGTGTAGTTATACTCGCCTACACCACAAGCCATTACGTTATAGGCTTTTTCTACACGGTTCCAGCGGTTATCTCTGTCCATGGCATAGTAACGCCCCACTAATGACGCTAAACGACCGCAGCCTAACGTTGCAAATAATGCTTCGATACGCTCTATTGATGCTTTGGCGCTGCGAGGAGGAGTGTCGCGGCCATCTAAGAAACCATGAAAGTAAACTTCCTTAGCGCCACGCTTTGCAGCCAGCTCAATGGTTGCCACGATATGATCTTCATGGCTGTGAACACCACCTGGGCTTAATAAACCCATAATATGCACGGCTTTACCTGCATTTACAGCTTTGTCTATGTTTTCAACCAGTACTGGGTTGCTATCGAATTCGCCGTCTTCAATCGCTTTAGTGATGCGAGTAAAGTCTTGGTAAACTACGCGCCCTGCGCCTAAATTAACATGACCTACTTCAGAGTTGCCCATTTGACCATCAGGAAGCCCAACATCTAAACCTGAACCTGAAATTAGAGTGTGTGGACGAGTCGCCCAAAGTTCATCTAAAACGGGTGTATTAGCCGCTAAGATTGCATTGCTTTGCGTATCTTCACGGTATCCCCAACCGTCTAAAATCATTAATACTAAAGGTTTTTTATGTTGTGTCATTTTAGCTCCTGAAAATTGCCACCTGTTGGACGCTTAGCATACCGTGTTTTAAGTTCTGGATCAGCATGCAAAGGCCGATATTAAAATATTTCACTCACTGGTAATTTAAAACCAAGCACGTATACTTGCGTGGCAGTAGTTTAACACGCTTATTAATACCCATTTTATGAGCAAAACTTGATAGTGGAAAATACATGGATCAATACATTGAATTTATCGGCAATCACCCGATTTTAAGCATTATTTGGCTGGCATTGGTGGCAATGATCATCGGCGGCTGGTTTAAGAGTAAGTTTTCAGCCATTCGTCAAATAAATCCGCAACAGCTCACGTTATTAATTAACCGTGAAGATGGTCAGGTCGTCGATATACGTGCGCAAAAAGAATTTAATGCGGGCCGTATCTCAGGTGCTGAGCACCTTAGTCCTGAAAAAGCCAAACAATCTGACTTCTCAAGCCTTGAAAAGTTTAAGAGTAAACCCATTATATTGGTATGTACCACAGGCATGACTGCCTCAGGTATCGCAACCGCAATGCATAAAGCGGGTTTTGAGTCGGTTTATGTATTATCAGGTGGTATGGGTGCTTGGCAAAGTGCGAGCCTACCAACAACCACAGGTCGTTAATTTAGTTTAGCAGGCTGATTGAGGAATATTTATGAGTAATGTTGTACTGTACACCAAAGCATATTGCCCTTTTTGTCAACGCGCACTGGCGTTATTAACAAGTAAAGGTGTTGATTTCAAAAATATTGATATTGGTGTGCAACCTGAATTACGAGACGAAATGATTGCTAAAGCAGGCGGGGCTAGCACCGTGCCACAAATCTTTATTAATGATGAGCATATCGGCGGTTGTGACGAAATGATGGCAATTGAGGCACAAGGTAAACTTGACGCCAAATTAAACGCCTAAATATTACTAATAAAAATATTTATTATAAAAACGATTAAAGTTAGGAATTACAATGAACGAAGAAAATCAAACACCAGCAGCTGCACAAGAAAACGCCGGCGCACAATTTACTATTCAACGTATTTATACTAAAGACGTGTCTTTTGAAACGCCAAATTCACCGGCTATTTTTCAAAAAGAATGGACACCAGAAGTTAAGCTTGACCTTGATACACGTTCAAACAAATTAGATGAAGGCGTGTTTGAGGTTGTTTTAGCCTTAACGGTAACAGCTTCAATTGGTGAAGAAACGGCATTCTTATGTGAAATTCAACAAGCGGGTATTTTTACTATTGCTGAAGTTGAAGAAGTACAGCTGGCGCATATGTTAGGCGCATTTTGCCCGAACGTATTGTTCCCGTATGCACGTGAAGCGGTATCAAACTTAGTTAACCGTGGTACATTCCCACAGCTTAATCTTGCACCTGTAAACTTTGATGCGTTATTCGCACAATATATGCAGCAACGTGCAGCGCAAGCTGAACAGGCTCCTGCAGACGCATAAGCCATGAGTACAGCAAATTCAGCTGTTACAGTATTAGGGGCGGGGTCGTATGGCACCGCCCTTGCTATTTGCTTAGCCCGAAATGGTCACTACGTGACGCTTTGGGGGCGCAATAGCGACGACGTTGCCACGCTTGCAGCTGAGCGGAAAAATCAACGTTACTTGCCCGATGTCACTTTCCCTGACACGCTTCACCTTGAAGCCGATTTACATACCGCCGTTAGTGCCAGTAAAATTATATTAGTGGTCGTACCAAGCCATGCTTTTGGTGATACTTTACAGCAAATAAAACCCTCTCTTCGTGAAGGCGCTGAAGTTGCGTGGGCGACTAAAGGGCTTGAACCTGATACAGGACGTTTGTTACAAGAAGTGGCACAGCAAGAGCTCGGTGATGACGTGCCGCTGGCGGTTGTTTCAGGCCCGACATTTGCCAAAGAAATGGCAATAGGGCTACCAACGGCTATTTCTGTTTCATCAACCTCAACAGTGTTTGCTAAACAGCTTGCAGATTTACTGCATTGCGGGCGTTCATTTCGGGTGTATAACAATAATGACTTTATTGGTATTCAACTCGGTGGGGCAGTTAAAAATGTAATTGCGATTGGTGCGGGAATGTCAGATGGTTTTGGTTTTGGTGCTAATGCACGCACAGCCTTGATCACTCGAGGTTTAGCAGAGCTTTGCCGATTAGGCTGCGCACTCGGTGCTAAGTCAGAAACCTTTATGGGGATGGCTGGGCTAGGTGATTTGATTTTAACTTGCACCGACAATCAATCGCGTAATCGTCGCTTTGGTTTAGCGCTTGGTAAAGGTGAAGGCGTTGAAGCTGCTATCGAATCTATTGGTCAGGTGGTTGAAGGCTATCGTAATACCAAAGAAGTGTATTTACTTGCCCAGCGTGCCGGTATTGAAATGCCTATTACTGAGCAAATCTACCAAGTGCTTTATGAGAATAAAGACGTTAAGGAAGCCGCAATGGCATTACTGGGACGCGAGCAACGCTCAGAGTAATACACTGTAAATACTTAATGTTAATTATAAGCGCTACTTTTGTAGCGCTTTTTTTATGTTTTCGATTCTGGCTTTATAGCTGTATAGACGTCCATTGACATTGTTCCCTAAAATAATCACAATAGCGGCCTATTTTCAGGGTGCTTGTGGTTATTTATTTTTCAGGAGAGTTGATAAATACCATGAGATAATCGGGAAGTTGGTGAAGTTCACAGGATTGTGATACTTAATCCAGCACTGCCCCCGCAACGGTGATGGGTTTTATCTATTTTATTAATGATAATCCCTAAGTCCGGAGACCGGCCCTGAAGCAAATTTACTACTAGTACTTGTGCGGTGGGCGCGGGTTAGGGGAAATCATGTTAACTAAATCTACTTTAGGCGTAGCTGTGTCTGCTGCGTTGTCTTTTTCTGTGTCTGCACAGCAACCAATCGAACGTATTACTGTGTCAGCAAACAAATTTGAGCAGTCGATCACCGATGTACTGGCAAGCGTTGATGTTATTGAACGCAGTGATATTGAGCAAACCAATGTGCGTGACTTGCCTAGTTTACTAGCGACTCAAGTCGGTTTTCAAATCAATAATAATGGTGGTTTTGGGCAAAATTCAGGTGTTTCGCTGCGTGGTTCGGGCTCTCGCCATACACTTATTTTGATTGATGGTGTGCGAGTCGGCTCGGCCACCCTTGGTTATAAAGCGATTAGTAATATTCCGCTAAATTCAATTGAACGCATTGAGGTTATTAAAGGCTCTCGAGCGGCAGTTTATGGATCGGATGCCTTAGCTGGGGTTATCAACATTATTACTCGCCAAGCGGAAAACGTGATCCTTGATGCAACTTTTGGCTCTGATGCTTATCAAAATTATCAAGTTGCGGCGAGTACTCAGGTCGATGGATTTAGCGCCGGTGTTAATGCAGGCTTTGAAAAAACAGATGGTTTTGATGCCTTGCAAGGTGTTGCACCTGATGAAGATAGTTATGAGAATAAAAACATTGGCTTTAATGCTCGTTTTGATGCTGCTGCATTGGGTGTATTTAAAGCGCGTGGGCAATACAGTGAAGGCTATGCACAATATGATAGCGCTTTTTCACCAGCCGATAGCACCATTGAGCAGAATGATTTTGAAAATTACCAGGCATTGCTAGGGTGGGCTAAATCATTCAATAAGCAAACTCACAGTGTCGATGTTGCGTTATCTAGTGATAACTCAGACAACACGTATATTGCTTATACGGGTAATGCCACTACAGATACGTTTGATACAAAGCGTGAGCAAGTAGATTACAACGGCCAGTACTTGGTTTCATCTACTTTTAATATCAGCGGCGGTGTTAACTGGTATAAAGATAATATAGAAACAAACCCAGACTGTATTGAAACGGGCAGTTGTTATAGCAAAGATAGCCGTAAGGTTTTGGCGGGTTTTCTAGGCGGTTATTATGATAATGACGCGCTACTTGCAAACATCACCGTTCGTCATGACGATGATGAACAGTTTGGTAGTGAAGTAACTTATACGGCGGCTGCAGGTTACCACTTAAACGACCGTGCTACTTTTAGAGCAAGCCAAAGTACTGGCTTTAAAGCGCCTACATTTAATGACTTGTACTTTCCAGGCTCTGGTAATGCAAGCTTACAGCCTGAAATATCAAAAAACCAAGAGCTAGGCCTAGCTGTTAACTTTACGGATGTTGCGGTTGATGTGTCTATATTTCGAAATGATTTTGAAAATAAAATAGCGTGGGCACCTAACGATGCAGGACAGTGGCAACCGAGCAATATAAATGAAGCACGCCACGAAGGGGTCGAATTTAGCTTTGAGCAGCATATTTGGGGTTTTGATCACCTATTTAATTTTACCTACCTAACTGCCGAAGATACCGAAACAGGTCAGTCGTTAGTATATGTAGCACCGCGTACAGTCAACTGGTCACTTGCTAAGCAGTGGCAAGATTTCGATACTAGCCTCGATATGGTTTACCGTAGTGCTCGTGAGGGCAAAGTAACCACGTTGAGTTCTTATACACTGTGGAACTTAGCGGCTAACTATCAGCTAACTGACGAGTTGGCATTATCGTTACGCATTGAGAACTTACTTGATAAAGAATATAACGCTGTAGATGCCAATACTGATTTCACCACAGGACGGGTCAATTATTATAATACGCCCGATCGTCGCTTCTTTGTTGGTGCAAGCTACCAGTTCTAACCCCCAATACCCAAGTCCGCATCTTAAGCTGACTTGGGTATATTGTCTGGTCAGACCATTTGAATTTTGGCCCTAAACTACTCTCTATCTCTTGTGTTTATTGACCCTGTTTAATCTTTATGCAAAATACGTTAGTCTAGTTTAGCTGCGCTATAGCCTAGCTAAATTGACAGCAAACGGGCTTTTTGATAACGTATGGTTTAAATTTGGTATGACCAATTTACCTTTTGGTCTTGGCTATGCAGTTAAACTGATATTTATTTCTCTTTAAATGCATATTATATGGGCGTTGACGAATGTCTTTAAAGATTAAAGCAGCAAAACTTTCAGATGTTATTTTACAGCAACTTGAGAATATGATTCTTGAGGGCTCGCTAGCACCGGGAGAAAAGTTGCCCCCAGAGCGTGAACTTGCAAAGCAATTTGAAGTATCGCGTCCTTCTTTACGTGAAGCCATTCAGAAACTCGAAGCAAAAGGACTGGTTACTCGTCGTCAAGGCGGGGGAACTTTTGTGAAAAATCAGCTCGAAGAAGGACTCACTGATCCGTTATTTGATTTGATTAGCAAGCACCCTGAGTCACAGTTTGATTTACTTGAATTTCGTCATGCGTTAGAAGGTATAGCCGCTTACTACGCAACGATGCGAGGTACGCGTAATGACTTTATTAAAGTAAAAGCAAACTTTGATAAAATTGCTTTGGTTAATGATAACTTACAGCAAAAAGCCAAAGCGATTAATGCATTTCACTTTAGTGTTGCAGAAGCGTCTCATAATGTGGTTTTACTACATTTAGTAAGAGGTATGCAGGCACTGCTAGAACAAAATGTTTTACAGAATTTAACGGTCTTGTTAGAGAAGCAGCACATTAGTAAGCAGCTAGCAGAACATCGCCGTTTATTGATGGATGCAGTGATTGAAGGGAATCCAGAGCAGGCCCGTCTTGCTAGTAATGCGCATTTAGCCTTTATTGAAGAAGCGTTACTTGAAGCAGGCAAAGAGCATTCGCGAATTGAACGCAGTTTAAGACGCACCAAACAAAATTAAGCAAGTACTGTATTTGACACGCAATAAACAGTATTAATTAAAAACATTCGTATTTTAAACATAAGGAAACCTCCATATGTCTGAAGTCAATAAAATTGACGTAGACGCGCTAGAAACCCAAGAGTGGTTACAAGCTCTTGAATCAGTTGTGCGCGAAGAAGGTGTTGAACGAGCTCAGTTTTTACTTGAGCAAGTGTTAGAGCAAGCCCGTTTAGATGGCGTTGATATGCCAACTGGCACAACGACTAACTACGTTAATACTATACCTGTAGATCAAGAGCCGGCGTATCCGGGTGATGTGAATGTTGAGCGTCGAATCCGTTCAATCATCCGCTGGAATGCGATTATGATCGTATTGCGTGCGTCTAAAAAAGATCTCGACTTAGGCGGCCATATGGCATCTTACCAGTCGTCTGCAGCGTTTTATGAAGTGTGTTTTAACCATTTCTTTAAAGCGCCAAACGATGTTGATGGTGGTGACTTAGTTTATTATCAAGGTCATATTTCTCCGGGTATCTACGCGCGTGCATTTGTTGAAGGGCGCTTAACTTCTGAGCAGCTTGATAACTTCCGCCAAGAAGTAGATGGCAAAGGCTTACCGTCTTACCCTCACCCTAAATTAATGCCTGAGTTTTGGCAGTTCCCAACAGTATCTATGGGCCTAGGTCCAATCGCTTCAATTTACCAAGCACGTTTTTTAAAGTACCTAGATGGTCGCGGTTTAAAAGAAACTAAAAACCAGCGTGTATATGCGTTTTTAGGTGATGGTGAAATGGATGAGCCAGAATCACGTGGTGCTATCTCTTTTGCGGCTCGTGAAAAACTAGATAACCTTTGCTACCTAATTAACTGTAATTTACAGCGTTTGGATGGCCCAGTAATGGGTAATGGTAAAATCATTCAAGAACTTGAAGGTTTATTTAAAGGTGCTGGCTGGAACGTTATCAAACTTGTTTGGGGTAGTGGTTGGGATATTTTACTGGCTAAAGATACCACAGGTAAGTTATTGCAATTAATGAACGAAACCGTTGATGGCGACTATCAAACATATAAAGCTAAAGATGGCGCGTATGTACGTGAGCATTTCTTCGGTCGTTACCCAGAAACAGCGGCGCTTGTTGCTGATATGACTGATGATGAAATCTTCGCGCTTAAGCGTGGTGGGCATGAGTCATCTAAACTGTTTGCTGCATTTAAAAAAGCAGAAGAAACCAAAGATCGTCCAACTGTTATTCTTGCAAAAACAGTAAAAGGTTACGGTATGGGTGAAGCAGCTGAAGGTAAAAATATTGCTCACCAAGTGAAAAAAATGGACATGTCGCATGTGGCTCATTTACGTTCACGCTTAGGCCTTGATGATTTGGTATCTGAAGAGCAATTAAAAGACTTACCTTATTTAGAGCTTGAAGAAGGTTCAGAAGAGTACAAGTATTTACATGCTCGTCGTGAAAAATTAGAGGGTTATACACCAACGCGTATCCCTAATTTCTCTGAAAAGTTACAGCTACCAGGAGTAGAAGCATTCAAGCCATTACTTGAAGAGCAAAAGCGTGATATTTCAACCACCATGGGCTTTGTTCGTGCACTTAACGTGTTACTAAAAGACAAAGGCATTGGTAAAAACATCGTGCCAATCATTGCCGATGAAGCGCGTACTTTTGGTATGGAAGGTTTATTCCGCCAAATAGGTATTTATAACCCACATGGTCAAAACTACACGCCTCAAGATCGTGACACCCTTTCATACTATAAAGAAGCAACATCAGGCCAAGTACTTCAAGAAGGTATCAACGAGTTAGGTGCAATGTCATCATGGGTTGCTGCTGCAACATCATACAGTACTAACGATTTACCGATGATCCCATTCTATATCTACTATTCAATGTTCGGCTTCCAACGTGTAGGCGATATGGCATGGATGGCAGGGGATCAGCAAGCGCGTGGTTTCTTACTAGGTGCAACAGCGGGTCGTACAACGCTTAATGGTGAAGGTTTACAGCACGAAGATGGTCACAGCCACATTCTTGCTAATACGGTTCCTAACTGTATTTCATATGACCCAACTTACGCGTTTGAAGTTGCTGTTATTGTACAGGACGGTATTCGTCGTATGTATGGTGACGATCAAGAGAATATTTACTACTATCTTACATTAATGAATGAGAATTACGCGCAGCCAGCAATGCCTGAAGGCGCTGAAGAAGGTATTCGTAAAGGTATTTATAAGCTTGAAAACTACGAAGGTAAAAAAGCCAACGTACAATTATTAAGCTCAGGTACTATTATGACTGAAGTACGTAAAGCGGCAAAAATCTTAAGTGAAGATTACGGTATAGCTTCAGATGTATTCTCAGTAACATCATTCAATGAGTTAACGCGTGACGGTCAAGATGTTGAGCGTTTCAATATGCTTAACCCAGAAAGCGAGCAGAAAACGCCGTTTATCACAAGCGTATTAAGTGATGCAGTAACTGTTGCTGCAACGGATTATATGAAAAACTATGCTGAACAAGCGCGTTCATTCATCCCAAGCAGCAACTATAAAGTATTAGGTACAGATGGTTACGGTCGTTCTGATAGCCGTGAAAACTTACGCCGTCATTTTGAAGTTAACGCAAGCTACGTTGTCGTTGCGACGTTATCTGAACTTGCTAAACGCGGTGATGTTGAAAAGTCGGTTGTGGTTGACGCTATCAAGAAATTTGATATCGACACTAACAAACTTAACCCACTGTACGCATAAGAGGTTTTGCAATGAGTATTGAAATTAATGTACCAGATATCGGTGGCGATGAAGTTGAAGTAACCGAAATATTAGTAAGCGTTGGTGACAAAGTTGAAGTTGAGCAAGCTTTACTAACTGTTGAAGGTGATAAAGCTTCAATGGAAGTCCCTGCTGAACAAGCGGGTACGGTAAAAGAAATTAAAGTGTCTGAAGGCGATACGATCTCAACTGGCAGCTTATTTATGATCTTTGAAGGCGAAGCAACAGACGAAGATGCAGATGATAGCGAAGAAAAGCCAAAAAGTGATGATAAGTCAGCAGAGACCGCATCGACCGAGTCTACTTCTTCAAATAAAGAAGTGACCGTACCAGACATCGGTGATGATGAAGTTGAAGTCACTGAAGTGATGGTGGCGGTTGGCGATAAGGTTGAAGAAGAACAATCAATCTTAAACGTCGAAGGCGACAAAGCGGCAATGGAAGTACCTGCGCCATTCGCAGGCACAGTGAAAGAAATTAAAGTGAGTACCGGTGACACGGTTAAAACTGGTTCACTAGTCTTTGTTTTTGAAGTTGCAGGGGATGATAAAAGCGCACCTGCAAGTGATTCAAAAGCAGATGAAAAGTCTGCGACTGAAGACTCTTCAACTGAAAGTGATTCAGCACCAAGCTCTAAAGAAGTGAGCGTACCGGATATTGGTGATGATGAAGTTGAAGTGACCGAAGTGATGGTTGCGGTTGGCGATAAGGTTGAAGAGGAACAATCAATCTTAAACGTCGAAGGCGACAAAGCAGCAATGGAAGTACCTGCGCCATTTGCAGGCACAGTAAAAGAAATCAAAGTAGCCACGGGCGATAAAGTAAAAACAGGTTCACTAGTATTTGTTTTTGAAGTTGCTGGTAGCGGGTCAAGCGAAGCACCAAAAGCAGAAACAAAAGCCGCTGAAAAAACTGAGTCAAAAGCGGCTGAAAAAGAATCAAAGTCAAGTGATGCTCCAACTAAAGCAAGTAACGAAAGCTTTGAGAATAATAGTGCTTATGCGCATGCATCGCCTGTAGTTCGCCGTTTAGCACGTGAGTTTGGTATTAACCTTGCAAACGTTAAAGGTTCTGGTCGTAAAAATCGCGTGATCAAAGAAGACGTGCAAAACTATGTCAAAGACGTAGTTAAGCAAGTTGAATCAGGCAAAGTGTCAGGTAAAAGTAATGCGGGTGGCGGTGAGTTAGGCCTTATTCCTTGGCCAAAAGTTGATTTTGCTAAGTTTGGTGAAGTCGAAGAGAAGAAGCTTTCTCGTATCCAAAAATTATCGGGTAAAAATCTACATCGTAACTGGGTACAAATTCCTCACGTTACTCAGTTTGATGAAGCTGATATCACCAGCCTTGAAGCATTCCGTAAAGAGCAAAACGCTCTTAACGAGAAGAAAAAGCTGGGCGTTAAAATAACACCGCTGGTATTTGTAATGAAAGCAGCTGCTAAAGCACTTGCTGAGTTCCCTACATTTAACTCTTCACTTTCTAACGATGGCGAAAGCTTAATCCTTAAAAAGTATATAAATATTGGTGTTGCGGTTGATACGCCTAATGGTTTAGTTGTGCCAGTATTCAAAGATGTTGATAAAAAAGGCATTATTGAGTTATCACGTGAGCTAATGGATGTGTCAGTTAAAGCTCGTGACGGTAAATTGGCCTCGTCTGATATGCAAGGTGGCTGTTTTACTATTTCAAGCCTTGGCGGTATCGGTGGTACAGCGTTTACACCAATTGTAAATGCGCCAGAGGTTGCTATTTTAGGTGTGTCTAAATCTGAAATGAAACCAAAATGGAATGGCAAAGAGTTTGAACCAAAACTAATGGTTCCACTTTCAATGTCATACGATCACAGAGTGATTGACGGCGCACTGGCTGCTCGCTTTACTGTCACTCTTGCAAGTTACATGAGCGATATTCGCCAATTGGTGATGTAAACACTAATTAATATATAGAATCAAATCCCAGCCAGTCGTTTTTAGCTGGGATTTTTACCAATTGCAATGATACAATATTTACCTATCTTGCATAAATTTTTGATCTGCTCTGACTTTCTGTCTTGTAGAAATGGGGCAGTTAAACTTTGGGGCAGTGTCCCGTTCAAATAATTAAGGTAATAGCATGAGCAACGAATTAAAAACCCAAGTTGTTGTACTAGGTGGTGGTCCTGGTGGTTACTCTGCGGCTTTCCGTGCTGCTGACTTGGGCTTAGAAGTTACATTAGTAGAGTCTCGCGACACATTAGGTGGTGTATGTCTTAATGTTGGTTGTATCCCTTCAAAAGCGCTTTTACACGTAGCTAAAGTAATTGATGAAGCAGCTGATATGTCATCTCACGGTGTTACATTTGGTAAGCCTGAAATTGATTTAGACAAAGTTCGTGATTGGAAAGACTCTGTAATAGGCCAATTAACTGGCGGCCTAGACGGCATGGCTAAAATGCGTAAAGTTAAAGTGGTTTACGGTTACGGCAAATTTACTGGCAGCAATACTATTGCTGTTGAAGGCGCTGATGGCGAAACTACAATTAGCTTTGATAATGCTATTATCGCGGCAGGTTCTCAACCTGTAAACTTACCGTTCATCCCAGAAGATGACCGTGTGATTGATTCTTCAGGCGCGCTTGAGCTTAAAGACGTACCAGAAAAATTACTTGTATTAGGCGGTGGTATCATCGGTCTTGAGATGGGCACAGTATACCGTGCACTTGGCTCAGAAATTGATGTCGTTGAATTTGCTGAACAGCTTGTACCTGCGGCTGATAAAGACGTAATTAAGATCTACCAAAAATACGTAAGCAAAAAGTTCAACGTAATGCTTTCAACCAAAGTAACAGACGTTGAAGCAAAAGATGACGGTTTATATGTCACGTTTGAAGGGAAAAACGCACCTGCAGAGCCAGTACGTTATGATAAAGTACTTGTAGCAGTTGGCCGTACACCGAATGGTAAGCTACTTGATGCTGATAAAGCGGGCGTTAATGTTGATGAGCGTGGCTTTATTAATGTTGATAAGCAGCTTAAAACGAATGTTGATAACATTTTTGCAATTGGCGATATTGTGGGTCAACCTATGCTTGCTCATAAAGCGGTTCATGAGGGTCATGTTGCTGCTGAAGTTATTTCTGGTCAGAAACACTTCTTTGACCCTAAGTGCATTCCTTCAATCGCGTATACTGACCCTGAAATCGCTTGGGTTGGTGTAACAGAAAAAGAAGCAAAAGAGCAAGGCTTAAGCATTGAAACTTCGGTATTTCCGTGGGCTGCATCAGGTCGTGCTATTACATCTGCTCGTACAGAAGGTCAAACAAAGCTTATCTTTGATAAAGACAGTGGCCGCGTAATCGGTGGTGCTATGGTGGGTATTAACGCAGGTGAAATGCTTGGCGAAATAGGCCTAGCGGTTGAAATGGGCGCAGATGGCGAAGACTTAGCGCTTACTATTCATGCTCACCCAACATTGAACGAGTCAATCGGCCTTGCTGCTGAAATTTATGAAGGTTCAATCACTGACATGCCTAATAAAAAAGCAGTTAAAAAGAAAAAGTAATAGTTTTTAATTAATTGCTTATAAAACCCAAGCTTTGGCTTGGGTTTTTTGTTTTAGTCGCTGCCAATACTTCTATTGGCGCTTAAGGTTTAAATAGCAACGACTTTAGCTGATAGGACTTTTACTTTGATACTTTTTCCTTTAGCTAAACTTTATATTGCTTAATTATCCAACTAAGCGTAAAATGCGCCCTCATTTCGGCTTTTAAACTATTAATTCCTTGCCTTAAACCGACCGGCCGAAACGGTAGAAGGCTCTATTAACCGTAAGGAATATCCATGCGTCATTACGAAATCGTATTCATGGTTCACCCTGATCAGAGTGAGCAAGTTGCTGGTATGATCGAACGTTATACTGGTTCTATCACTGAAGCAGGCGGTACTATTCACCGTCTTGAAGACTGGGGCCGCCGTCAACTGGCTTACCCTATCAACAAGCTTCATAAAGCTCATTATGTTCTATTGAACGTTGAAGCACCTACTGAAGTAATCAGCGAGCTAGAAACTACTTTCCGCTACAACGATGCAGTGCTTCGTAACTTAGTTATGCGTACTAAAAACGTAGTAACTGAAGCGTCTCCTCTTGCAAGAGAAGAGAAGAAAGAAGCACCAGCTGCTTAATTGTTTTGAGTCCAAGCATGGCATTGTTCGGTTGAGTTATTAAGATGAGCCAAAAGCTTAATCCGTTTATGAATCAACTGACGATATCTGGAGTCGTTTGTAAAACGCCCAAATATAGCCAAAGCCCTGCTGGCATACCGCATTGTATTTTTGTTGTAGAACATAAATCGATGCAAACTGAAGCAGATCTTAACCGTAATAGTTACGTTAGGCTTCAAGTGGTTGCAAGTGGTAAGCAGATGCAACAACAGACTCAACATTTGAATGTTGGGCAGGCATTGCAAGTGAGTGGTTTTTTAAATCGCCACGAAGGTCGTAACGGCCTTAGCCAATTGGTTTTGCATGCTCAGCATATAGAAAGAATTAATTGAGGAATTTATCTCATGGCACGTTATTTCAGACGTCGTAAGTTCTGCCGCTTTAAAGCGGAAGGCGTACAACAAATCGATTATAAAGATCTCGCTACTCTTAGAAACTATGTTACAGAAAGTGGCAAAATCGTACCTAGCCGTATCACAGGTACTAGCGCAAAATTCCAGCGCCAGCTAGCAACAGCTATTAAGCGTGCTCGCTACTTAGCCCTTCTTCCATACACTGACTTACATAAGTAAGCAGCGGATTAACAGTTTTTAAAAGGTGTAGAAACATGCAAGTTATTCTACTAGATAAGATCGCTAACCTAGGCAGCCTAGGTGAACAGGTTGTAGTTAAATCTGGTTTCGCACGTAACTTCCTTTTCCCGCAAGGTAAGGCAGTTCCTGCGACTAAAGCTAACATTGAAACGTTTGACGCTCGTCGCGCTGAACTTGAAGCAAAAATCGCTGAGCAGTTAGTTGCTGCACAAGCACGCGCTGACAAACTTGAAGCATTAGCAGAAGTTACTTTAGTATCTAAAGCTGGTGACGAAGGTAAGCTATTCGGTTCAATTGGTACTCGTGATATCGCTGACGCTATCTCAGCTGTTGGTGTTGAAGTTGCTAAGTCAGAAGTTCGTTTACCTTTAGGCACTATCCGTGACACTGGTGAATTTGACGTATCAATTTCGGTTCACTCAGACGTAACGGCTACTATTAAAGTAATCGTAATCGCTGAAGCTTAATTTTTAGTTAAGTGATAAAAACCGCACTATTTAGTGCGGTTTTTTTATGTTTAAAAAGTGAATACCAGTAATTCTGAATTAGTGAATTATTTAATTTGTACAGGGAATTTAGGTTCACTGTTTACTGTCTAGCTAGTCGTTAAGCAGCGACTTTTATACATTAATTACACTATCTAGATTCAAATTTTAATTTCGTTACCGTTTTTACCTGCGCCTAATGCTTAAGGTTCATGAAAGTTGATTACCAGTACAGAAAAAGATTTCCCGCTTTGCTATTTGCACAGCTCTCGCAAGTCGATAGAATAGGGTTATTCACTGTTAGTATTGCGAAGTTATGGCTAAACCAGATAAACAAGTCGACACACTTAAAGTTCCCCCTCATTCCATTGAAGCAGAGCAATCTGTATTAGGTGGTTTAATGCTTGATAATCAAGCTTATGACCGTGTTGCAGAGTTAGTAGTTGCACAAGATTTTTATACCCGCACTCACAAGCTTATATTTGAAGCCATGATATCGCTTGCTGAGGCGAGTGACCCCATTGACTTGATCACTATTTCTGAAAGCCTAGAAGAAAATAATTTACTTGCCAGTGTCGGTGGTTTTGCTTATTTAGCTGAAATAGCTAAAAATACGCCAAGTGCGGCTAACATCGACGCTTATGCCACTATTGTTCGCGAACGTGCTGTAGTACGTGAGATGATTGGCGTAGCCAATGAAATTGCCGAAGCGGGCTTTAACCCTGAAGGGCGTACTAGTCATGACTTATTAGACTTTGCAGAAAGTCGTGTATTTAAAATTGCTGAACAACGCACTAAAAGTACCGAAGGACCGCAAAACCTACACAGCATCTTAGAAAAAACTGTTGATAAAATTGAAGAGTTATATCAATCCCCGCAAGATGGTGTCACTGGAGTAAGTACCGGTTATTCAGACCTTGATAAAATGACCACTGGCTTGCAGCCATCTGATTTAGTTATTGTTGCGGCGCGTCCATCAATGGGTAAAACCACTTTTGCCATGAACTTGGCTGAGCATGCGGCAATGACGCAAGACAAGCCGGTACTTATTTATTCATTAGAGATGCCCTCTGAACAAATCATGATGAGGATGCTGGCATCTCTTGGGCGGATTAATCAAACTAAGGTGCGCACAGGCCAACTGGATGACGAAGATTGGGCTCGTCTGTCTTCAACCATGGGCTTGTTAATGGAAAAAGGTAAGATGTATGTTGATGACGCGTCAGGGCTAACGCCAACTGATGTGCGTTCCCGTGCTCGTCGTATTGCCCGTGAACATGGTGGTATTAGTATGATCATGGTCGATTATTTGCAGTTAATGCGTGTGCCGAGCCTATCTGATAATCGAACGCTTGAGATTGCTGAGATCTCGCGTTCACTCAAAGCTCTTGCTAAAGAGCTGAAGTGTCCGGTTGTAGCGCTATCGCAGCTAAACCGTACACTAGAGCAACGTGCGGATAAACGGCCAATTAACTCAGACTTACGTGAATCAGGTTCAATTGAGCAAGATGCCGATTTAATTATGTTTATTTATCGTGATGAAGTTTATAACGAAGACAGCACCGACAAAGGCGTAGCTGAAATAATCATTGGTAAACAACGTAACGGTCCAATAGGGAAAGTACGACTTACCTTCCAAGGACAATTTTCGCGGTTTGATAACTATGCCGGACCTGCTGTAGATGATGATTATTAATGCGCCTAGCTGTAGCAAAAATTAACTTAGAAGCCCTTGCGCATAATTTGGCGCAAGTTAAGCAATTTGCGCCGCATGCAAAGGTTATGGCGGTATTAAAGGCAAACGCTTATGGTCATGGTTTAGTTAAAATAGCTCAGCACTTAAATGAAGCTGATGCTTTTGCTGTAGCGCGAATTGATGAAGCACTTGCGCTGCGTGCTGGGGGCCTAACGAAGCCAATTGTATTGCTAGAAGGTTTTTTCCATAAAGATGACTTAGCGATATTACTGGCTAATAACTTTCAAACAGTTATCCATGATGAAAACCAACTACAAGCTCTAGAGCAAGCAAACCTTGGTGCGTCCATTAGTTGCTGGCTAAAAATAAATACTGGTATGCACCGCTTAGGTATTGACCCTTCGCAATTAGATGATTTTTACAAGCGTTTGCAAACGACACCAAACGCTAAAAATACTCTTAATTTAATGACGCACTTTTCTTGCGCCGATGATGTTAATGATACTAAAACCGCTGAGCAAATTGCTTTGTTTAACTCCTTAGTAATAGGAAAAAACCAATCGCACTGCTTAGCAAATTCTGCTGGTATTATTGGTTGGTCTAAGGGGCATGGTGACTGGGTACGTCCTGGTTTAATGATGTATGGCGTATCGCCTATGTTAAACAGCACTGGTCGCAAGCATAACCTTAAGCCCGTAATGAACTTAAGCACTAAAGTGATTGCCATTCGTGATGTTGATGCCAAACAATGTGTTGGCTATGGCGGACGTTGGCAAAGTAATAAGGCCACTAAATTAGCGGTAGTTGCCATGGGTTATGGTGATGGTTACCCGCGCCATGCTAAGCAAGGCACACCAGTCATTATTAATAATCAGCGATATGGAATTGTGGGAAGTGTTTCAATGGATATGATAAGTGTTGATATTGGCGACAACGCCAAAGGGGTTAAAGTCGGTGATGAAGTCACTATATGGGGGGAAGCGCTTCCTGTTGAAGAAATTGCCCATTGCGCCAGCACCATTGCGTATGAACTATTGTGTAATATTACCTCACGTGTAAGTTATGAATATAGTGACTCACTCACCTAAACAGCGTTTATTTTTTGAGGTATAACTTGCCAACAACTGATTACCAACAAGTACTTACGGATATTGCCAATGAGGTAAAGCCATTATTGAGTCAAGGCAAAGTGGCTGATTATATTCCTGCGCTGGCAGAAGTGGATGCAAACCTATTTTCGATTGCTATTTATACCACTGACGGACAAACATTTTGTGCTGGTGATTGCTCTCAGTACTTTACCATTCAGTCAGTATCTAAGGTAATGACTTTAACCATGGCACTACAGCGCTATGGTAATGAGCTATGGCTACGAGTGGGTAAAGAGCCTTCTGGCACTGCCTTTAACTCATTAACCCAGCTCGAGTTTGAAAAAGGTGTACCACGCAATCCGTTTATAAATGCAGGCGCTATTGTAACTTGTGATGCGCTTTATAGTCGGCTTTCAGCGCCAATACACTCAATGCTTGAAATGTTTCGTATGTTGTCAGGCAATCCCAGTATCATGATCGATAAAAAGGTGGCGAACTCAGAGTACGAATTTCGCCATCGTAATGCGGCTATGGGGCATTTGATGAAGTCGTTCGGTAACTTTGATAATGAAGTAGATGATGTGCTATGGGCTTATTTTAACTTTTGCGCTATTGAGCTCAATTGTGTTGAGTTGGCTAAAGCGTATAACTTCTTAGCGAACAAAGGGATAAATAACGTCACCAATAAGCGGGTGCTTTCAAATCTGCAAACTAAGCAACTTAATTCATTATTATTTACCAGTGGTTTGTACGATGCTGCAGGTGATTTTGGTTATCGTGTGGGGATGCCTGGTAAATCTGGCGTTTCTGGGACTATTTTAGCCGTATTACCGGGAAAGTTTACAGTTGCAGTTTATTCGCCGGGACTAAATAGTTATGGTAACTCTGTGGCAGGCATAGCAGCCCTTGAGCTGCTATCGAGTAAGCTTGATATTTCTATCTTTAACTAACGCTTTTTGAAGTTAAGGCTTGGGAGCTTACTGCTCCCAATATACCTGTTCAAGGCAATCTTCTCGCTCTGGCAGTCCGCGTGACAATCGTGGTGAATGCTGTACCAACACTTCATAACTGGCGCGGTTAGCGTATTTACTAATTTGCGCAAGTGACGAGTAAGTCATCGCCGGTTGTTGGTGCTTCGCCGAGTTACCTACATTAAGCTTATGATAAACATTTGCTGATAAGTCATGTAATACCGCAGCTAATGCGCAATCTCCCGCACCATTGGTGTTTTTAATTGAATCTGGCCCGCCCATAAAAGGGGCTGTATGGCTGTACGCACGTAAGGCATTGTCACAGTCTTTTTTTCGCATTGCGCGAGAAAATTCGTAACGGTTAAAATCAGCAATTGCGCCCGGTAGAAGTGGGTACTCGGTTTCACGCTTGAATTGATCATCTACGTGACCTGCCATAAATAAACCTTTTTCACCGGCAGTGCAAATAACTAAATCAACCCAATCAAGAGCTTTATCCGCCGCGAGTAATGGATCTTCAAAACCAGTAATCGCAAAGCCTTCTTCTTCGTTCATTGCTAAAATATCAACATGTTCAGCCACAAAACTGGCCCACCAACTCGGATCTTGTTCAATTAAAAACTTTGTTCCTAGTGTGAGTACGACAGGCACGTCCGCATCATTGGCATATTTAACGGCTTGCATTGTTGCTTCGGTCATCGTTTCTGCGCCTTGGGTACGCATTAAGTAGGCGCTTATCACTAAGGCCGATGAGTTTTCAATCAAGTCTTTATCGATGGACTCAGGGCGAAGGTGATTCATTAAACCCGCACTGATCGCAAAAGTACGTTCACCTGTTTCATCAATAAGGGTAAAACATCGGCCAATGGGGCCATCAACCGGTTGTAGATAGTCTAGGTCAACACGGCTTGAGGTATTACATAAAAAGCGATAAGCGTAGCTACCAATTTTAATGTTTTCACTCATTACACCCAATAACACAGAGCGATCGTCTGCCAGCACTGAGTAGTTGTGCATGGTGTTACCTACTGTACCGCCAGCAAACTCATAATCGACCATGTCGTTAAGTTTTAAGCGATCGTAAAGTGCATTTGTGATATCACTATCGATAACTTGCGACATTCCTCGGCGCAGTTTAAATTCGTCTAGGAAGGCTTGATCGACTTTGGCTTCTATATCAACAACAATCTGATCTATACCAGTAATATAACTTCGCTGTAAGCGATCACTGGCGTTGAGTTGATTAGTAAGAGGGTCTTTAGCCTCTACTGGAAAATAGTGTTTATGCCTGCGGCGTCCAGGAAATTTCATTTGCTACCCGTGTGGTGAGGTAAATAAAAAAAGCGAGTGATTATAGCGTAAATTAACACTTTAGAGCCATGTTAAAGGTGTTTTTATTCGTTTTATTTTTGTTCTCCGGCACTCTATGTTTTTAAATTCACCGTCTAGAGATTAATATTTTCGTTTGTAAGGGGGTTGTACTTGATGAATTTAAGAAGATGCTTGTTCTTTTTACAGGTACTTGGTTTCATTAGAATAAGCTCAAACTGGATTGTTTTAGCTGATAGCAAAATGGCTATCTAGTTAGTCACATTGGTATTATTGGTTTATTCGTTTTTGTTGTTAATCGGTATGCTTGGTATTTCTACACATTAAGTTAATATACTTAGGAAATTATTTAAGTAAGTAATAAATTGAATGAGTAAAGATTTTAGTGATGAATACTGGATGGCAAAAGCGCTTGAATATGCAGCGCAGGCTGAGCAGTTAAATGAAATACCAGTAGGTGCGATACTTGTTAAAGATAATCAGTTGATTGCTACAGGCTATAATCGTTCAATTACGGATAATGACGCGTCTGCTCATGCTGAAATGATGGCTATTCGTGAAGGCGGTAAAGCACTTGATAACTACCGGCTAATTGATTGCACCTTATATGTAACACTTGAGCCGTGTTCGATGTGCGCTGGTTTGTTGGTGCATAGCCGAATTAAACGGTTAGTGTTTGGTGCAAAAGACGGCAAAACGGGCGCGGCAGGGTCGATTATGAATTTACTGCAAGAGCCTAAATTAAATCATCAAGTTGAGGTGCAAGGAGAAGTACTTGCTCAGCAATGCGGTGAGGTTATTTCGCTATTTTTTAAGCGTCGCCGCCAAGAAATAAAAGCTGCCAAACTGGCAGCACGTAACAAACCTGATTAATCTGAATTAGCTTTGTTTTTGTCGGGGGTAGACACTAAGTCTGGTTGCTGGGGAGCGATATTATTAATTTCGTCCATTTGCTGCATTGCATACATGCGACGACGCCAAATAACTTTTTTATGTAAATTACGTAACATAATACGCCGACGAGTCGCTGTTGAATAAATAATATTGCGTTTAAATTTGTGTGTGGGATGTCTGCGTTTTAACATGATGAGATGTCCTTGAGTGTGAGAGAAAGAAGGCACTGTTTTACCTAGGGACGCCTTACTCTTTGTTGTCTGTATAGATGTCGGTAAGGTACCTGAACAGGACCGGTAGCTTTACTCGGACTTTATTACATAAAGCAACGATAATACTATAGCGCCGCGATTAAAGTGCTTCTAAATCGAACTATGGTAAGCCTGTACACCCTTTATACGCAAATGTAATGATCATTTCATTACAAGCAAAAAACTTTTAGCTAAATAAATTTTAACCTGGATAGCCTGGTTGTATTTTTTGAAATACTGAACTTTCAATTGCATCACGTGCAACAGCGCACTGTTTACCGCCTTTTACGCACGTATAGCTGATTGATAAAACATTACTTTTAAGTTTTCCTATATATACGCCCATTTCAAAGTAGTCATTTGCATTCTCTTGAAACTTAAATTGTATATTCGACTTTTTAAAAATTGTTCCTGATATCTTAATATCCTCACTTTCATTAATTCTTACTTCTTTTTCGACTCATCTTCTTTAATTTGCTCAGTGCTTTTATCTGTTTTCGGTTTTTCGTCTTGCGTTATAACTTTTTCGGTATTCTTTTCCTTTTGGGTGTTTTTTGGATCGGCATTGCTTTCTAGAACAGCACTATTATTCTCGTCTTTTTGAGCTGCTTTTTCTGAATTATTGCCCTCGGTAGTATCTTCAGCAGTAGTACTTGCTTTAGTGTTTTGCTCTGAATCTTTTTGTTCAGTCTCACTTTTGTTAGTGGCTATCGCATTATTTTCGTCAAGCCAGACGAGTGCATCGTAATAACGGCGAATATTATCAACGTATTTAACCGCTACATCACCGCGCGCATAACCGTATTTGGTGGTGCGGTAATAACGCTTTTTAATAAGTAGGGGTAAGCGTTTTTTTACATCGGCCCATTTGTCAGGGCTGCCACCTTGAACTTCAGTAATAATACGCGCGTCATTCACATGTCCCCAACCAACATTATACGAGGCCAGTGCTAACCAAGTTCTATCTGGCTGTGGAATACGATCGGGTATGCGATTAACTAACGTTGTTAAATAATCGGCGCCACCGCGAATGTTTTGCTCAGGAGCTAAACGGTTTGTAACATTCACTTGTTTAGCTGTATTTAACGTGAGCATCATAATTCCGCGTACCCCCGTAGGCGATTTTGCTCGTGGGTTCCACATCGATTCTTGATAACTTAATGCGGCCAATAAACGCCAGTCTAAACTGCCTGCGTAATGCTCAAACCAAGGTTGGTATTTAGGCAAGGTGTCTTTTATCGCTTCTATATAAGCGAGGGTATTTACATAATTAAATTGACGCACGTGTCCAAAGTACTTTTCTTCGAGTACATAAAGTTGGTTATTTTGTTTAACGTCGCCAAAAAATGGCACCATCAGCGCGTATAGTGAATCGTCGCCATCTTTACGCAACAACCATGCAATAGGGTCGTTACGGGTAACTGAAAAACCAATACTTAAATTGGGGTGGTAGCGACGAAATAGCGAAAGGGTATGGGAGTCAGCTAGGGTGTAGTCAATATCGCCATCAATAACAGCTTGTAGTAATTCTTCTTCGTCAAATTCTTCGGTTTCTTGCCAGGTTAAATCAGGTTGATTTTGCTGTACTTTTTGCAGCGCCAGTGAATGGCTACTTTTTGAAAGCACCGTTAAATTACCTGTTAAATCGCTATATTCACGAGGGCGAACGCGACCTTGTTTATAAACGAGCTTTTGGCTTATGGTGCGATATGTTGGGCCAAAACGATAGTTTTGTGCGCGGACATTATCGTAAGTTAAACCCGAGGCAATAATGTCTAAGTCGCCGCTGTCCAATCGGGAAAACATATCTGATAAATTAAAAAACGGTACCATCTCAAGCTCAACACCTAAATGGTCGGCAAATGCTTGCGCTAGTTCGTATTCAAAACCTTGCTCGCCTTGTGGCGATTGGTAGTAGTTAGTTGCGCCTGCGAGAGTGCCTACACGAATTTTATTATCGGCTTTTATTTGGCTTAACTGCGACGGTTCTTCCTGCATATTGCAGGCACATAAAAGTGTTACTAACGTAATGATTATTATTAGCTTTTGTTTAAACATAATGCGCCCCATGAGTGCCATAATACCGTTATATCAAAACTTCGCTCTGGCGTCACTGCACGATTAGTTTTATTGGGGTGTATAATTACGCCCATGTGTTGGTTTAAAGCGACTTATACTACGTTATTGATTTTAAAAACAGAACCATTATTATCGCAATCAATGTCTTACTTAAATCACTTTTAACTTCAACTGAAACTCGCATTTTGAGGTGATTTGGGTATACTATGCGCCTAAAATATCGTTCAATCCCTAACCCCGGATGAAAATACCTATGTTGATCCTTCGTGGTGCACCTGCACTTTCCGATTTTAGAGTTCAGAAAATTTTAGCCCGTTGCCAACAAGCGCAACTTCCTGTCACTAATGTTTATGCCGAATACGCACATTTTGCTGATTTAACAGCCGAACTTTCTGCTGATGAGCATACTAAGCTTGAAAAGTTGTTAACTTATGGCCCAACGATTGCTGAGCACACACCTGCCGGCACGTTAATTCTTGTTACCCCTCGTCCAGGTACTATTTCACCATGGGCCTCTAAGGCAACGGATATTGCGCATAATTGTGGTTTGAGCCAAATTCACCGTGTTGAGCGTGGTGTTGCTTACTACATCGAGGGTAAATTAAGCACTGAGCAGTTAACAGCCGTTGCGGCTCAATTACATGACCGTATGACTGAATCTACACACAGCGCACTTGCTGACGCTGGACAGTTATTCCGTACTGATACGCCCAACAAAATGTCATCTGTAGATATTGTAGGTGGTGGCCGTGAAGCATTAGCGAACGCAAACATAGAGCAAGGCTTTGCACTGGCCGATGACGAAATTGACTACTTGGTAGAAAACTTTAAAAAGTTAGGGCGTAACCCAAACGACATCGAATTATTTATGTTTGCCCAAGCAAACTCAGAACATTGTCGTCATAAGATTTTTAATGCCGATTGGACTATTGATGGCATCGAGCAGCCTAAGTCTCTGTTCAAAATGATCAAAAATACCTACGAGTTAAACCCTGAAAATGTTTTATCGGCTTATAAAGATAACGCAGCGGTAATGAAAGGGTCAAAAGCAGGTCGCTTCTTCCCTAATTTTGAAGGTGAATATGCATATCATCAAGAGGATATTGAGATCTTGATGAAGGTTGAAACCCATAATCACCCAACCGCTATTGCGCCATTCTCTGGTGCGGCGACAGGATCTGGTGGTGAAATTCGTGATGAAGGCGCCACAGGCCGAGGTTCTAAACCTAAAGCGGGTTTAGTGGGCTTTACGGTATCTAATTTGCGTATTCCAGGTTATGAACAACCCTGGGAAACTGACTTTGGTAAACCTGCACGTATTGTAACGGCGCTTGATATTATGACTGAAGGCCCTTTGGGTGGCGCGGCATTTAATAACGAATTTGGCCGCCCTAATTTAGTGGGTTATTTCCGTACTTATGAAGAACAAGTAACCAGCCATAATGGTTTAGAAGTACGTGGTTACCACAAGCCAATTATGCTTGCTGGTGGTTTAGGTAATATTCGTACCGACCATGTGCAAAAAGGCGATATTCCCGTAGGCGCTAAACTTATTGCCTTAGGTGGTCCTGCAATGAACATTGGTTTAGGTGGTGGTGCTGCATCAAGCATGACTTCTGGCCAATCGAACGAAGATTTAGATTTTGCTTCTGTGCAACGTGAAAACCCAGAAATGGAACGCCGTTGCCAAGAAGTGATCGACAAATGCTGGCAGCTTGGTGATGCAAACCCTATTGCGTTTATCCATGATGTGGGCGCAGGCGGTTTATCAAATGCATTTCCTGAGCTTGTAAATGACGGTGGTCGTGGGGGGAAATTCCAACTGCGTGATATCCCAAATGATGAGCCGGGTATGGCACCGCATGAAATTTGGTGTAATGAATCTCAAGAGCGCTATGTACTTGCTGTAGCCCTTGAAGACTATGATCGTTTTGAAGCTATTTGTAAGCGTGAGCGTGCAGAGTACGCAGTAATTGGTGAAGCAACAGAAGAACGTCATCTAACCGTTGCTGACAGCCATTTTAATGATAGCCCAGTAGATTTACCGTTAGATGTATTACTAGGTAAAGCGCCTAAAATGCACCGCGAAGCACACTCTAAAAAAGCACTTAGCGATCCGCTTGATACCAGTTTAATTGATGTTGCAGAAGCGGCAACACGTTTACTGCGTTTACCAGCCATTGCAGAAAAAACCTTTTTAATCACAATCGGAGACCGCTCGGTAACAGGCCTTGTAGCTCGTGACCAAATGGTTGGCCCTTGGCAAGTACCTGTAGCTAACTGCGCAGTAACTGCAGCAACATACGACACTTATCACGGTGAAGCTATGTCTCTGGGTGAGCGTACGCCAGCAGCACTTTTAAATTATGGGGCGTCTGCCCGTTTAGCGGTTGCTGAGTCACTGACTAATATTGCGTGTACTAATATTGGTAGCCTTGAAAATATTAAGCTTTCTGCAAACTGGATGGCAGCGGCAGGTCACCCGGGTGAAGATGCAGGCCTTTATGAAGCCGTAAAAGCGGTTGGCGAAGAACTTTGCCCAGCGCTTGGTTTAACTATTCCTGTGGGCAAAGACTCAATGTCGATGAAAACCCAGTGGGACGAAAATGGCGAAAATAGATCAGTCACAGCGCCGTTATCGCTTATCATTACTGCGTTTGGCCGTGTTGATGATGTACGTAAAACAGTGACACCGCAACTACGCACTGATAAAGGTGAAACATCACTTATTTTAGTTGATTTAGGCGCCGGTCAAAACCGTCTAGGGGCATCAAGTTTGGCACAAGTGTACAAGCAGTTAGGTGATGTAACACCTGATGTTGATAACCCTGAGCTATTAAAAGGTTTCTACAACGCCATGCAAGCACTTGTCGCTGACAGTAAACTACTTGCTTATCATGACCGTTCAGACGGAGGCTTATTTACTACTGTAACTGAAATGGCTTTTGCAGGACACACTGGTGTCACTGTAAATCTTGATGGTTTAACCGGTTCAGACATCGAAGCACTTTATAATGAAGAGCTAGGTGCGGTAATTCAAGTTGCTAACAGCGACCTAGACGCAGTAAATGCGGTATTAGCTGAGCATGACATTGCAGCAATTAGCCACGAAATTGGTACGCTTAATAACGATGACGCAGTCATATTTAACCGCGCTGGTAACTCAGTACTAAGCAATACCCGTACTGAGCTTCGTACCATTTGGGCTGAAACAACGTACCAAATGCAAGCACGTCGTGATAATCCTGATTGCGCTAAGCAAGAGTTCGATGCCAAGTTTGATGCAAAGGACCCAGGCCTTAACGTTAAACTGAACTTTGACTTAAACGAAGATGTTGCTGCACCTTATATTGCAACGGGCGCTAAGCCTAAAATGGCTATTTTGCGTGAGCAAGGTGTAAATTCGCACCTTGAAATGGCGGCGGCATTTAACCGTGCTGGTTTTGCAGCTGTTGATGTGCACATGAGTGATATTCTTGAAGGGCGCTTAACGCTTGAACAGTTTAAAGGTCTAGTGGCTTGTGGTGGCTTCTCTTACGGTGACGTATTAGGCGCGGGTGAAGGTTGGGCTAAGTCAATTTTATTTAATGATATGGCACGCGATCAGTTCCAAAACTTCTTCCACCGTGAAGATACTTTCAGCTTAGGTGTGTGTAATGGTTGTCAGATGTTATCAACCCTTAAAGAGCTGATCCCAGGTACTGAACATTGGCCACGTTTTGTGACGAACAAGTCTGAGCGTTTTGAAGCGCGTTTTAGTCTAGTTGAAGTGCAAGAGAGTCCATCGGTATTCTTTAAAGGTATGGCAGGCTCGCGTATGCCGATTGCTGTGTCGCACGGTGAAGGTCATGCTGAATTTGCAAACGATGCTGCTGTTAAAGCTGCACTTGACTCAGGCTCTGTGGCAGTGAAGTTTGTTGATAGCTACGGTAACCCAACAACGCAATATCCTAACAACCCGAATGGTTCGCCAGAAGGTATTACAGGTCTTACATCAACAGATGGTCGTGCAACAGTGATGATGCCACACCCTGAACGCGTGTTCCGCGCTGTAGCTAATTCTTGGCATCCAGATGAATGGAAAGAAGATAGTCCATGGATGCGTATGTTCCGTAATGCACGTAAAAATGTAGGTTAATAGCTTTGGTTATAAACCATAGGTTAATAAAAACCGTTTAAAATAAAAAAGGCTGCATTGTGCAGCCTTTTTTGTTTGCCCAGCGAAGCTGGCAAACCCGATAGGCTGAAAGATGCCTTATCACCCTGACTAAGGGGAAGATAATCTGAATGGCAAGGGCGTCACTGGCCAACGGTGGGGTCTGAAGGAAGCCATAAGAAGTTAGAGGTACACAACTAACCGTAACCTGTTTCGGCAGTATTGGTGGGTCAGCGTGCAAAATAGCGCAACGCCCTATACTTAGTCAGACCAATACTGTGCTTGAGGGTGGGATTTCTAACAGGGAGCCAGTGCAGTAACTGGGGAAGCCTGGCATCTAAACTTAATGAGAGTAAGTGGCCTAAATTCAAGGTGAAAGCCAAGATTTAGTGTCGGTGTGAGGTGGCAGATGAACCCGTAGTAGTGAGTAAGGCTAGGCCGATGAAAGCCAGTAATGGTGTGGAGGGGAAAACCAAGCCGACCATCAACATTATGTTTGATGGGGTCAACTTTAGCCAAAAGCTTTAATTGATTGCGAAGGGGGGAAGTATTCTTTAAGCGTATGAAAGACGGGAACTTTTGTTTATCGGCTCACAAGTATTTCGACGGAAATAGCCAAAATATGACGGCCAAACAGGAATGTAGACGCTGAGAATTGAAGGGCGAGCAATGGAGTAATGACTGACCACTTAGGCAGATTGCCAAAAAAGGCTAGCACACCTAATGTCATCATGAAGAATCAGCGATAAGTAGAGTGACACGAGCAGACATACCGCAAGCAAAGGCAGAAAATGACAGTTTACTACAGCTTGTACGGACAATTATTAGACATTAATAACCTGTACAAGGGATTCAAAAAAGTGAAAGCAGCTAAAGGAGCGGCCGGAATAGATAGGCAGACCGTAGGCGCATTCGCCCTGAATTTAGAAGCAAACTTAAAACAACTGCAACTTGAGCTGCAAACCAAGCAATATAGGGCACAACCTGTCAAACGGGTGGAAATACCCAAAGATGATGGCGGTGTCAGAATGCTAGGTATCCCCGCAGTTCGAGACCGAATAGTGCAACAAACACTATTGAACATACTCCAACCGATATTCGACATCGACTTTCACCCATCGAGTTATGGGTATAGGCCGAAACGAAGCTGTCATGACGCTATCAGTAAAGCAAGTGTATTTATCCGTAAATACCATCGCGACTGGGTCGTAGACATGGATTTGTCGAAGTGTTTTGACCTGCTTGATCATGCTTTGATAATTAGGAGTGTTAGACGCAAAGTGACGGACGGTAGTATTTTAAAACTGATTAATCAGTTCTTAAAAAGCGGAGTAATGATAGGTGAACACTGGGAGGCTAGTACGATAGGAAGCCCACAAGGTGGCGTAATTAGCCCGTTATTGGCCAATATCTACCTAGATGCTTTCGATCAAGAAATGAAAAAGCGTAATCACCGAATAGTGAGGTATGCAGATGATATCTTGATTTTGTGCAGCACAGAAAAAGCAGCGCAAGAAGCACTTAAGGCATCCACCCAGATACTAGAGCGAGACTTGAAATTAACCGTGAACCAAAATAAAACCCATATTGCTCATAGCAGCAAAGGAGTGAAGTTTTTGGGAGTAGAGATAGGTAGCCAGTGGACACGGATACAAGCATCAAAACTCATCGGGTTTAAACAAAAAGTGAAGCAATTAACAAAACGTAACGGCGGCATAAATTTAGCAGAAGTAATAAAACGGCTAAATCCAGTTGTGCGCGGTTTTGTAAATTATTTTAGTATAGCCAATTGTAAACGAGAGCTAAAAGCCTTGGCAGGTTGGATCAGACGAAGACTAAGGGCAATACAGCTGAGGTTGTGGAAGAAGCCATCAAGGCTACATCGACGACTAAAACAGTTAGGAAAAAAGCCACCGTTTAAGTTCATTAAGATGAACTCGTGGCGTAACTCACTAAGCCCTTTATCTTGTGTATCGATGCCAAACCAATGGTTTGAGGAGCTTGGTTTATATCCAATAGAAAAAGTGAATACGGGATGGCTTGCTTTATCGGCGTTTAGGAAATAAGTTGATAAAATGTGAAGGGTACAGGAGCCGTATACGAGGTCCGTACGTACGGTTCTGTGAGAGGGATGAGGCATAAGCCTCACCCTACTCGATGTCTACACTGATTCTTCAAGATTCAAAAATTAATTTTAAGGATAATATGATCAAACGTGCTGCTTGGGGTTTACTGTTTTTAATACTAAGTGTTCTAACACTTGGCTATGTATTTCGTATGCCATTAACGCAGTGGTTCATTGCTCCCACGTTAAGTCAGTCGGGTATCGAGTTACATTGCTTGGACTGGTCAATTAATAGTGATTTAAATTTACATGTTGAGCGAGTGTGTATTACCTATTTAGACCACCAATTAGAGTTAGGTGGTATTGTAGCCAACAGCCAGAAAGTATCAGTGCACCGCGCTAACTTACGCTTAAGTGAGGACTCCTTTGCAGGGGGCAGCAGCGACGAAAAGGATACTGTTACAACCGCACAACTTAAAAAGCTTGCACTAGAGTTACCTGCAAAACGACCTCTTTTAAGTATAGAGCGGCTTGAGGTTTCTCACCCTCAGTTAAGTAAACCTTTAATTACTGCTATAAAAGAGCCAACCCTTAATATGTTTACGCTTAACGGCGATATCAATGCGACAATCAAGGCAAGCTCTGAGCTTATATCCGGTACTATTAAAGTTAACGATGAGCTACTTGCAAAAGCGTTCCCTATTGAACAGATTCAACTTACTGGTGAACACAACTTTAGTTTTGATGGTGTATCGGTTGATTTAAACAGCACAATTAAAGCTCGCTATACAAAAGAGCTTGATGAGTGCCCGTTAACTTTTAATATTAATGGTGATGTTAAAACACATTATGAGCTTAACGAAAAGCTATTAATCCTTGATGCCAGCCAATTAACGAGCCAAATTAAAGCACATGAAAGCTGTTTTGATTTAATTACCAATAATAAGCCGCAACGTAACTACTTAAGTAAGCAGCTTTCTCTGGATTGGCAATTATCGCTTCCTGAAAAAATCACTGTAAATAAACAGCAGCTAGCTACTGACAAAGTATTGCTTAAAGCTGAAAGTAACCAAACAATAGTTACAGCTGAAAATGTAAGTATAGCCTTGAATGATCCCTTCAATAGCGCTAAAGGGCAGCTTGCATTAGTAATGCAAACAGATGATATTAATAACTTAACGCTTAATGGAGCTTTAGAAGAAGGGGCTGTTGAGGGTGATTACTTACTAAAAATTGACACACTACCTGTATTTTTACCTGTGAACGGCGAGGGATTTAAAAGCCAAGGTAGCTTTAATATAGCTAATGTATTAACGCCGCTAACAGGCCTCATATTTAATACGCAATTATCTTTAGACTCAGCAAATTACATAGCAAACGAAAATGAACTTAAGTTAAAAAAATACCAAGCAACATTTTCAGCCAATATTGATAAAGCGAAAAAAACACAGTTGCAGCTTGATAGTAAGCTGGATTCTGTAAAGTTTAACGACTATCAACTAACAGGTGCCACTAATCAGTTAACGGCAAATACCACATTGCGTGTAGGTGAGCTGTTTATTGATTTAGTCAGTGAAACTAAGCTTAAGCAATTTAAAAGTGACGTGGTTAATTTAAATAATATCCGAGTTAGCTCTAAAGGTCTGCAAAGTCGTGCATTGCAAGCATCTCATCATATATTTATTGATGGAGTCGAGCTTCTTGCTAATCATAATGTATCGGCAGTAGCGCATCCATTTGAGGTGATTATTCCAAGCCAAGCGATGACAAAACTTAATCCGTTGATCCAACAGTTTTTACCTTCAGTGATACTCACTGATGGCACTTTAAATGGACAGGTTAAAGGTGATGTTAATTTACAGCGTGCTGATTTTAACGCCCAAATAAATAAAGCCAGTGGGCTGTACAATGATTATTTAGGTGATCACTTTAGCAGTCAGTTAAGTGGCCGTTATGATTCAGGAGAGCTTAATGTTGCACCTACTACATTTACACTTTTAGAGTTACGAGCGGGCGCTATAGTTAAAAATATCAGTAGCGAATGGCAGGTTAACAATACCGTACCTCAAGTGAGTAATCTGGAAGGTGAAGTAATGGGCGGCAGTTTTAAGCTAGATAAGTACCGCCTGTTTCATACTCCTCAGCAAGCTTTAGTGACTTTTAATAATATTGATGCTAGTAAAGTAATTACCCTAGACGATAAATCGGGTATTACCTTAACGGGTAGAGTTAATGGTACTTTACCTGTACATTTTAATGAGCAAGGCGTTGAAGTTAAAGAGGGCGAGTTACATAACCAAGGTGATGGTAAGTTAATTATTGCCGACAACGCCGCTTTTAATGCTGTTAAAGCGCAGCAGCAAGAGTTAGAACCTATTATTGGTTTATTAGAGAACTTAGATATTCAAAGTTTAAAAAGTAGCGTTAATTTAAAGCCCGATGGTTGGTTGTACTTAGGAGTTAGCTTACAAGGTTATAACCAAGTACAAAAACAGCAAGTGAACTTTAACTATAATCACGAAGAGAACGTATTTACTTTACTTCGGGCGCTCAGGTTAAGCGATGAAATCACCCAAAAAGTAGAGCAACAGTATTCAACAAAAGGAAGCAAGAATGACTAAATGGTTAGTAATAATATCAGTGCTTGGGCTATTGAGTGCTTGTACGCACCGTGTTGAAGTAGCCGCTAAAGAGCCCATTACCATTAACCTAAACGTAAAGGTTGATCATGAAATTCGTGTAAAAGTAGACAAAGAGCTTGATAGTCTATTTAGTGATGACAGTGAATTATTCTAAGGAGTTATAATGACTATTAAAAACAAAAAGCTAAATTTAATTACCCTATTAAGCGCTGTATGTTTATCGTTTTCAGCGTGGGCAATTAGTCTAGATAATGCAAAAGACCAAGGCTTAGTTGGCGAAGATAGCTCTGGTTATTTAGGTCTTGTAGTACAAAATGCAGAGGCAAAAGCAGTTGTTGACGAAATCAATGAAAAGCGTAAAGCGCAATATTTGAAATTAGCTAAAAAGAACGATTTATCTTTAGCACAGGTGGAGGCGTTAGCCGCTGCAAAAACTATTAAAAAAACCCAATCAGGTCACTTTATTGAAGTGAATGGCGAGTGGGTTAAAAAGTAATTAGTTGATTTATATAAGCCGAGAGTTAAGTTCTCGGCTTTTTACAGTTTGCTAATAAGGTATGCCAAAAATCAATCCCTTTACGCCTTGCTAGGCTGATATTGTGCTCAGGAATGGACTCGGGCTCGTTATAGTTTTCAAGTGCTTCGCTCATGCTCGCTTCACGAATTAAATGCAAAGTGGGGTAGGGCGCGCGATTTGTATAGTTGGCCGCGTCGGCGTCATCACTATCAGCAAATACGTAGTCTGGATGAAAGTTAGCTATTTGATATTTCCCCTCGAACCCCTGGGCAACCAAAAGAGCATGAGCTAAATCGACTAAATCTAGAAACTCATCAAAGTCACTAAACCCTTGCTCAAATATTAGTAATGTAGTTTCACGCATTTGTTGCTGATCAAGCTCGTTGCATTGCTCAAGCATTTCCATTACAGCATCATCAGCACGGGTAGCAGTACTTGTTTGATAATGAATACAGTTGTTTTCAACCTCTTTTCGGGCAAAAGGACAAAAGTTAAATTTTACAATAACACTAGATACCCATTCGCGGGTTTGACGCTCAGCAAGCGTTGAAGTTGAATTAGTCATAGTTTTAAACTTTGCTTAATAATAGAAAGTGTACGCGCAATTGCGCCTTGATTATTGTTGACGCACCTTGCGGCTTGCGTGCCAAGGTTTTCAATTTGTTCAGGTTGTTGGCAAAGTGTAATTAATTGCTTGCTAAGTTCATCGACATTTTTGACAATTAAACAGCCGCCAAGCGCAATTAGCTCTGGATAAACGTGATTAAAGTTATAAGTATGTGGCCCGCTTAAAACCCCAACATTAAAGGCCGCGGATTCTAAAGGATTATGACCACCGCGCTCAATTAAGCTGCCGCCAATATAGCTAATGTTAGCCATGCCATATAAGCATTGTAGCTCACCAAGGGTGTCAGCTAAGAGCACTTGCTCTTTCTTATATGGCAAGTGATTAGTACTTCTGCGGCAGTAAGTAAGTTCGGCTTCTTCAAGTAGCTTAGCGACTTTATCAAATTGCTCAGGATGGCGCGGTGCAATAACCAGTAATGCATTAGGCTGTGTGTTTAAAAGAGTTTGATGTGCGGCTAATATTAGCTCATGCTCAATAGGATGAGTTGAGCCTGCCACCCAAATAAAACGCTCATTTTTATACTGTTCTTTTAGGTTGGTAACTTTGTCTAGTTGTTCTTTTGAGGGGGTAATATCAAACTTTATCGAGCCGGTAACAGTTACTTTTGATTCTTTCAGACCAAGCTCAATAAAACGTTTTGCATCTTCTTCATTATGGCTGGCAAGAGTCGTTATAGAATTCATAATTACACGGGTTAGCGGTTGTACTTTTTTATACCCACGCTGGGATTTTTCAGATAGTCGTGCATTAAGCACCAGCACAGAAATTTGCTTCTTAAAAGCCTGCGTCATTAAATTTGGCCATAACTCAGTTTCTAAAATACATAATATCTGTGGATTAATGCGCTTTAAAAAACGCCAGGTCGCACAAGGAAAGTCTACAGGAAGGTAGGCTACTTGCACTGAGTCTTTAAAATTATTAATTACTTGCTCACGCCCTGTTGGTGTATTGCAAGTAATCATTATAGCTAACGTTGGCTGAGCTATTTGTAATGCTTTGATAAGTGGTGTGGCCGCTAAAACCTCACCTACAGAAGCACAGTGAAAAATAACGGGTTGAGTATTTTGTTTAGGTGTATTTTTAGTAGTCACAAAACCAAAGCGCTCAGTAAAGTGCTCCCGGTAAGCTGGGTTCTTTTTACCTCTGATCATATAAAGATAAAAAATAATCAACGGGCTGAGTAGATAAATAACGAGCGAGTAGAAAAAACGTGCCATCAGATACTTTTGAAAGTGTTAATTGTGCTAGTTTAACCTGATAAATGTATTTTCCAAGCATAGCGCTAAATAAATCGCTTTTTATCCATCATCAGTTCAGTAAAACACGATAAAATGCACACAAGTAAATAAATTTATGGAATAATGAATTTAATTTTTCCTGCCATTTTGATTCCAAAGAGGAACTTTCATGTCTGATATTGATTCTGTAGCAACCAGCTACCTAGAAAGCTTAACGCGCCATCAAGAATTATTTGAAACGATGGAGATCTATCATCCCGATGTTATGCAGTTACTTGAAGTATGCCACAGTGCATTACAAGCTGGTGGTAAAGTCATTTGGTTTGGTAATGGTGGAAGTGCAGCCGACGCGCAGCATCTAGCCGCTGAATTTGTAGTACGTTATAAATTAGAACGTGGTCCATTGGCATCTATAGCATTGACCACCGACACCTCTATTTTAACCGCGCACAGTAACGACTACCATTTTGACACGGTGTTTGAACGTCAAGTACAAGCGTTATGTAAACCAGAAGATTTAGTGATTGGCTTAACCACCTCTGGGACTAGTGTAAATATTAATTTAGCGCTGGCTGCAGCCAACGAAATTGGTGCTTACACTGTTGCATTTACAGGTCGTGATGGCGGTAAAGTGAAAGATATTGCCAAGTTACCTATTATTATTAAAAATGATGAAACTGCGCGTATACAAGAAGCACATATGTTTATTGGTCATTGGCTCTGTGAAGCCATAGATATGGTTGTGGCGGAGCAGCAATAATGGATTTAGCACTACTTAAAAACTTATCACAGGCAAAAATTCTTGTGGTGGGGGATGTGATGCTTGACCGCTATTGGCATGGTGACTCTGGACGTATTTCACCAGAGGCCCCCGTACCAATTGTTAAAGTCAGTAAGTTTGAAGATAAAGCCGGTGGCGCAGCGAATGTGGCAAAAAACATTGCTCGTTTAGATGGTAAAGTTGGATTGCTTGGGTTAATTGGTGAAGATGAAAGCGGCCAAATCCTGGAAGCTATTTTGGGCGATGAGTGTATAGACTCGCAGTTAGTTAGTGTTTGTGATTTACCGACTATTTCAAAAATGCGGGTGATCAGCGGCCATCAGCAAGTAGTGCGTTTAGACTTGGAAGAAACCTTCACAGAGCAACACAGCCAATTATTATTAAATCGCTTAGAGTTAGTGCTGGATGAGTATAATTTTGTATTGTTTTCTGATTACAGTAAAGGCTCTTTAACCCTGATTCAAAAAATGATTCAGGTGGCAAAAGGTGCTGGAAAAACAGTGTTGATTGACCCTAAATCTTCAGATCTAAACTTATACCGCGGTGCTGATTATATTACGCCTAACTTAAATGAATTTAAGCTTGCCGGTGGTAAAGCAGGTTCAGAGCAAAGCCTAGCTGACAGTGCGCGTGAGCTTATTAAAGATGCCGGTGTAGTCGCAATGTTATTAACACGCTCTGAGCAGGGGGTGTCACTAATAAGTGCTGATGAAAAGTATGATTTTGCAGCGCAGCAGTTAGAAGTAAGTGATGTAACCGGCGCGGGTGATACAGTTATTGCAACGCTTGCAGTGATGCTTGGTGCGGGCATGAAAGCCAAAGATGCTGTTGAAGTGGCTAATCTAGCAGCCGGTATTGCAGTTAGTAAATTAGGCGCTGCAACTGTATCGCCAGAAGAGCTTAGCCGCAAACTTGGTCAATACTTACAAAAAACGGGGGAGCATTATCAAACCCCATTTGATGATGTACTCCAGCATATTGACTTTGCGAAACAAAATGGTGAAACTATTGTTTTTACTAATGGTTGCTTTGATATTTTACATGCTGGTCACGTACGTTATTTAGCACAGGCAAAGGCGCGTGGCGATCGTTTGGTAGTAGGGCTCAATAACGATGAGTCAATCACGCGGTTAAAAGGCCCTGAGCGACCCATAAACCCGCTTGATGAGCGAGCGATGGTATTAAGTGCTTTAGCATCGGTTGATTGGGTGCTTCCTTTTGGTGCCGTAGATGAAGATGACACACCAGCTAAACTTATTGAAAAAATTAGTCCTGACGTATTGGTAAAAGGCGGCGATTATACCATAGAGCAGATAGCAGGTGCTGAGCATGTGCTTCGCCATGGTGGAAAAGTAGAAGTACTAGAATTCTTAAATGGCTGCTCGACTTCAAAAGTGATCAGTAAAATTAAACGTTAATTTTTAAAATTACTTAAATATAAAAAAATCGACCCACGGGTCGATTTTTTTATAGAGTTGCATTCAAGTTAAAGTTTAGAAACTAAGGACTAAAAGTTAAGGACTAAAAGTTATACTCATACTTGAGAAATCCAGAGGTGTCGGTGTTGCTCTCATTTGTTGCTTTATTTTTAGCCGTAAGTGCACCTAAGCTTAAACGACCATTAAATGCCAGCATTCTGTAGCGAAGCTCTAATTGCTTACTATCGAGTGCTTGTTTCGTAATGGTATTTCCTAAATCAGGGTTACTGGGGTAACGGTCTGCATTGTCGTTGTTGTAGTCAACTTGGCGAAGTTTAACTTGCCAGTCATCACCATTACTAAGCTGCCCTAATGCGGTAAAAACTAGAGACTGGCTGTCATTATCATAAGTCGAACCTATGGTTTTACCATGATAGCGGTAACCAGAGTTATAGTCTGAGTGCTCGTAGTAGCAGTTTTGATTCTCTAAGCCCGCAGTACAACTTACACCGGTATCAATATATTCAAGGTTAAACATTAGATTTTGGTCAAATAACCTAGCTGTAGTTTCAATACCTGCTAAATAAGCGCGATCGGCGGGTTTAAAGTAGCTACTAGCATCCTCACCTATAGCACTGATATAAAAAGCATAAGGTTGCTCAAATAAAGTGTCAGACCAACGTAAATCAATACCGGCTAATTGATTGCCTAATTTTGATTCAAGCTGACTATCACAGTTTTCCTCGCCATTAATGCAATATGTGCCACCGGTGATCATTTCAAAAAAGTCTTTTCCTGAGCTAGCCTGTCCTTCACCTGCCCATTGTGCTGACCAGCTAAATGCTACTTCAAGTTGTTGTAAAGGACGAAAGTTTAAACGGCTACTCCAAAGGAGTGCATCAGGGATGGCCCGATTAGATTCAAGCTCTGCCATCTGGCTAGTAAAGCTCCATTGGCCTATCCAGCTTAACCACGGAGTTTCAAAAGCGCTCGATTGCTCACGAGTAATACTCAGTGCAGGGAGTGGTTTTGCATTTGTTGACATAATTAAACTGTTATCAACACCTGGACCCCAGAACTGTTCAATAGCGCCAGCTCTTAGTATCCAATTTCCCAAACGGTAAGCGATATAGCTGTGATCAAATGAAGTATCATCGCAGTCTTCTAATGCTTGTTCGTTGCTTGCAATATCAGTTTGAGTTTTACCTGTAACATAGCATTTTTTGCCATTGTCACGATGGTTAACCGCAACCTTGGCCGCAAAATTTTCACCCATATAGCTGTAGGATGTTAGCAATTCCGTTTCTTGTGTGTTGGCTGCGCCAAAGCTGGTTACCGTGCGAGTATCGGAGCTCACATAAGCGTCAACGTGAAAGTTATGAGCACTGTTATTTTCTGAGCTGTAACGATTTTTTACGCGTAATATTGCATCTTGTAAGGAAGGTGATAGCTTCTCTAGTGGCATGCTGCGTACTTCGCCAATAAAGCTTTTCCACATCAGCGGGTAAGTGGTTACTGGGCTATTGATAACCCCGGCATCAGCGAGTCTTTGTATATCAGCTCTTAGCCCATAATCGTCTGGCTTAACCCATGGTTCAGCGACGAGTGGCATACTAAGTAATGATGTAAGCGTACAAAAAAGAAAAGTTTTATTATGCAATGCTCAATTCCCTGCAATTCAAGTTGCATTGAGTTTACCAATTTCTCGTTATGAATACAGTAAAATTTCAATTTATGGGTGGTTAAGTGTTATCGTAAAAAGGAGTGAATTTGCATACAATCCCCATTAAAGAGACATTAGAGATTAGCATGGAAAAAAAGCGGCTGTTATTTATTCCCGTATCATCACCAGAAGGGATTGGTGAGTACGTGCGCTCGTTATCAATCGCACAGGCATTAAATGAGAAATACCCCAACAATTTAACGATCCATTTTGTGCTAAATAAACATACTAGCTATGCTGCTTCATGCCCTTTTTCTGTGACGTTACTTGAGCACTCAGCGACTAAAGAACATCAACAAGTAAATGCATTAATAGATACTTACCGCCCTGATGTAGTGGTTTTTGACTGCGCAGGACGCTCTAGTCAAATGAAAAAAGCCAAAGCCGTGGGCGCAAAAGTGGTGTTTATATCTCAGCATGCTAAAAAAAGAGCGAAAGGGCTAAAACTTAATCGTATTAACTTAATAGATAAACACTGGGTGGTGCAGCCAGACTTTTGTTTAGAAGGCTTAAGTTTTAAAGAAAAGCTCATGCTGAAAATGCTGCCATTAACGGTACCTGAAAATGTTGGCGCGTATTTCAATGATTTAAATAAGCCGCAGGAAGGTGAGTTTTTAGGCCGTTTTCAACTGCAAAAAAATAATTATTTTTTAGTTAATGCTGGTTCTGGTGGACACCTTATTGGTAATCAATTGTGTGCAGATATTTACTTAGCAGCTGCAAGGCTAATTACTAAAAAAACAGGGCTCAAAGGTGTTGTTGTATTAGGGGCCAACTACCCTAAAAAGTTACCAGAAAACGATGAACTATTAGTGCTCAAAAGCTTGTCGAGTAATGAGTTTATTACTTTATTAAAAGGCGCTCAGTGCGCTGTGTTAAGTGCGGGAGATAGCCTATTACAAGCTATTATACTCAATGTGCCGACAGTTGCTTCTGCTATTTCTAAAGATCAACCTTATCGTTTAGCTAAATGTGAAGATGAAGGGCTTGTTGTTGTAGCTAAAACAACGGCGAATGACTTAGCCGAAAAAGCACAAGCCTTACTTTTACCCACTAATCTTAAGTTACAATTAACGCAGCTTGCTATACAACCTAATATGCAAGGGAAAGCGATTATGCTCAGTGCTTTAGAAACAATGCTATTTGGAGATAAAAATTGAAAGTAGCGATTGTTATTGATTCCTTAGTCGGTGGTGGGGCGGAGAAGGTTATGCTTACACTTGCGACAGAACTAGTACGCCAAGAGCATACAGTGACTATTTTATCTTTAGCTAATAGTATTGAATATGATATCGCAAGTACTATCCAAGTGGCTTTTTTATTTAACCATAGAGCTTCTAAAGTTGATCGTTTTTGGCATAAAAAAGCCAGCATCAAAAAACTTGAAAGTTGGTTTTCAGCAGAGCAACAAAACTATGGTGAGTTCGATGTTGTGTTGTCTAATCTTGACAGAAGTAACAATCTGCTATCACAAAGTAGCATTAAAAATGTGCATTATGTTATTCATAACTCAGTTGAGGGAGAGCTTGCAAGGCAGAAAAAATTAGGCCCTTTTGCTCATTTATACCTTAAAAAAAGTAAGAGAAATCTATCTGATAAGTCGCTTATATGTGTTTCAAAAGGGATTGAAGAAGAAATAACTCAAGGCAACATTATTGAGCCAAAATTTATTACAACAATTTATAACCCATTTGATATACCAGCAATTAGAGAGCTAGCAGAGCAAGAGAATAGTGCTATTCCTAATTCGCCTTATTTAATCCACGTGGGGCGGCTAGCAAAACAAAAACGGCACGATATATTGTTTGCAGCTTTTGCTCAGTTAGATAAGCGCTATAAGCTGGTTCTGCTGTGTAATAAGCCCGCGAAAGCACTTAAATTGGCGCAACAATATGGTATTGCTGAGCAGTTGGTTTTACCCGGTTTTCAACAAAACCCATATCAATGGATAAAAAGAGCCGATGCGTTGGTCCTCAGCTCAGATTTTGAAGGGCTACCTACAGTGTTAATTGAAGCGCTGGCAGTCGGCACTGCTGTGGTGAGTACTGATTGTAATCATGGCCCTAAAGAAATACTGACAAACGCTCTTGCTAAGTACTTAGTTCCTATTCAGTCACCTGATGAGCTAGCTAATGCTATTGAACAAGTACATAGAGATAAGCCTAATGTTCTTGATGCTGATATTTTAAAAAAAGTAACTGCCGAACCAGTTGTTAAGCAGTATTTGAAACTTGCTAGTTAATTTTAGACTGGTAATAGCTTGATAGCTGTTGCCAATTACTTTGTTGCCAATGCATCACTTCATTACGGCTTTGCTCTTTATTAAATGAGCGTTCAAGGCGGGCCATATTAGCTAGTTGCCATCGGGTATCGGGGGCTTTTATTTTGCCGCGGTCAAAATCAATAATGTAAACTACACCTGTTTCATCAAACAAAATATTATTAATATTCAAATCGGCGTGATAAATGCCATGGTTATGAAACTGCGCAATGGTGTTGGCAACTTTTATAAGCTCTTGCTCAGTGAGTGGACGAGTAACTAATACATCAAGCAGGCTTTGTGCACCATTAATTGCTTGCGTAATAATATCACCGCGATAAATTAGCCCTGATTGGGTGATTTTTGCTGCGATGGGTTTAGGTACATTCAGGCCAAGTTCGCAAAGTTTTACCATTAGCGAAAACTCACGGTAAACACGAGTTTTTTCAAGTCCTAAAAAAATATACTGATCACTGAGCAACTTACCAACTAGCCCACCTCGCCAGTAATGTCTGAGCACAGCGGTAAGTTCGTGGTAGTTAAAAAACCACGCTGTAGCACGGCCTTTTTTTGCGCCAACAATTTGACCTTGCTGTTGCCAGTAATCAGCGTCAAACCAGTTTAAGCTAATTTCGGCGCTATATTCGGGGTGGCTTAAAATGATGTGTTGATTAATAGTGTGCTGATTAAACATAATGAAATTCAATACCTGCGAATGTTAGCACTAATAGTATCGTATTTTTGAGATTAAGCATAAGTGCTTGCAAAAGTGAGTGGTTAATTTAAGATCAAAGCTTAGTTAATTACAATGCAAAGGGCGCCCGTGAGCCAAACACCTCGTTATTCAGATATTTGTATTTTAAGGCTTTCAGCTATTGGTGATGTCTGCCATGGTATTTCGGCTGTGCAAGCAATTCAAAAGGCCTATCCAGATGCCAAAATTACTTGGGTGGTTGGTAAAGTTGAAGCAATGCTACTTGCTGATTTACCGGGTGTTGAGCTGGTGGTCTTTGATAAAAAGCAAGGTAAAGCAGCTTATCAACAATTAAAACAGCAGTTTAAAGGGCATACTTTTGATGTGTTGCTGCATATGCAAGTAGCACTGAGGGCCAATTTAGTTGCGCGCTGTATTCCGGCAAAAATAAAAATAGGTTTTGATTGGGCGCGCTCAAAAGAGTTACATGGTTTGTTTATTAATAAACGCATTGCAGCGGAGCCTGAGTCACACGTGCTTGAAGGGTTTAAAGGTTTTGCCAAGGCGATAGGAGTCACCGACTATCAGCCAAGCTGGCAAATGCCATATACGGAGCAAGATCAAAAATGCGCCGATGAATTACTCGGTACAGAGCGCTTAGCCGGACGTATTTTTGTTATCTCCCCCGCAGCGAGTAAAAAAGAGCGTAACTGGTTACCTGAGCGTTATGCGCTACTTGCAGAGCATGCTCATCAGCAAGGCTTTACAGTGGTTATTACTGGCGGACCGACTCCACTTGAAGTTGAACTAAGTGAGCAAATTATTGCCAGCACTAAAATACCTATTTTAAATCTAGTCGGTAAAACTAAATTAAAAGAATTACTGTGTGTATTAAAGCGTGCGGCCTTGGTCTTGGCGCCAGATACAGGGCCTGCGCACATGGCGGTAACTGTTGGTACGCCGGTTATTGGTTTATACGCACATTCTAACCCAAAACGCACAGGTCCTTATTTATATCAAGATTATGTGGTTGAGGTTTATCATCAAAATCTACTTAAGCAAACTGGAAAAACCGCAGCCGAATTACCATGGGGGATCCGTGTTAAAGGCGCAGACTTAATGTCACAAATTACGGTTGACGATGTTACCTCAATATTTAATTTAGTCGTGAAAAAAGAGCAGTTATGAAAAATATTAATAAAGCCCTATTTTTAGACCGCGATGGGGTCGTTAATATCGACCATGGTTATGTTTATCAGCCTGATAAATTTGAGTTTGTACCCGGCGTATTTTCAGCTTGTAAAGCGTTTGTTGAGGCTGGTTTTAAACTAATCATCGTGACTAACCAATCTGGAATTGGTCGTGGGTATTACACAGAAGCGGACTTTCATGCATTAACTAAGTGGATGATTAGTGAATTTGTTAAAAATGATGTGCCGGTCACTGACGTTTATTTTTGTCCGCATCACCCTAAAAAAGCACTGCCTGAATATTTACAAGACTGCGATTGTCGTAAACCAGCGCCCGGTATGCTGTATCAAGGCATAAAAGAGCACAATATAAATCCTGCGCTTAGTATTATGGTGGGTGATAAGCTCAGTGATATGCAAGCTGCAAGTGCTGCAAATATAGCTACTCGGGTACTTGTTCGAACAGGGCAAAGCTTTGATGAGCATACAGTTAAAGTTGCGGATTATATTTTTGATTCCCTTGCTGATCTACCGACTATTTTATCTAGTTAATTGAGAATATACCGATAATTAATACTGCCATGCTTATAAGGCAACGCCTTGATATTTAACCCCTTGTGAAGCTATGAACTCTGTATCTTGAGGTGGGTAGGGTATAGACTGGCAGCTTAAGTTGTCAGTTTAACTATACCTACTTAGCTACAAACAGTGCATTTATTTGGCTAAACTCTTACAATAGACACAATGATGAGCCGCGAGCATTAATAATGCCTACTTACCCGTTCAATAACTTGGAGGTTACAGATGAGAGCATCTGCATTTTTTAACCAGCTACAACAGCAAATTGAAGAAATTAAATCCGAAGGCCTATATAAAAATGAGCGTATTATTACCTCGCAACAGCAAGCAAAAATTGAAGTTGCTTCTGGCGATAAGGTTATTAATTTTTGTGCCAACAATTATTTAGGTTTAGCAAATAGCCCTGAATTAATAAATGCTGCGCAACAAGGTCTAAACGATCACGGCTTTGGCGTGGCGTCTGTGCGTTTTATTTGCGGTACGCAAGATATTCATAAAACACTTGAGCAAAAAATATCTGAGTTTTTAGAAACTGAAGACACCATTTTATACTCTTCATGTTTTGATGCGAACACCGGCTTATTTGAAACAATTTTAGGCCCTGATGATGCAATTATTTCAGATTCATTAAACCATGCGTCAATTATTGATGGCGTACGTTTATGTAAAGCAAAGCGTTTTCGTTATGCTAATAACGACATGGGCGATCTTGAAAAACAACTAATTGCTGCCGATGAAGCGGGTGCTAAAACAAAACTTATCGCCACTGACGGTGTATTCTCAATGGACGGTGTTATTTGCAGTCTTGAGGCTGTGTGCGACCTAGCTGATAAATACGATGCGTTAGTCATGGTTGATGACTCTCATGCTGTTGGTTTTGTTGGCGAAAACGGTAAAGGTACGCCAGAATATTGTAATGTGATTGATCGCGTTGATATTGTGACCGGTACTTTAGGTAAAGCTCTTGGCGGCGCTTCGGGCGGCTATACCTCAGGTAAAAAAGAGATTGTTGAGTGGTTACGCCAACGTTCGCGTCCTTATTTATTTTCTAACTCACTAGCGCCATCAATTGTAACGGCATCAATCAAAGTACTTGAAATGCTTAATAACGGTGGTGAGCTACGCGCTAAATTGTGGAGCAATGTAAAGTATTTTCGTGAGCAGATGGAAGCCGTCGGTTTTACCTGCGCAGGTAAAGATCACGCTATTATTCCGGTGATGCTTGGTGATGCTAAAGTTGCATCGCTAATGGCTGATAAGCTATTGGCAGAAGGCATTTATGTAACTGGTTTCTCATTCCCGGTAGTGCCTAAAGGGCAAGCGCGTATTCGTACGCAGATTTCTGCGGCGCACACCATTGAGCAACTTGATACCGCGATTGACGCCTTTACCCGCATTGGTAAAGAAATGGGCGTAATTTAAATTTTTTTTGTAAGCCGCAGCTAGCTGCGGTTTGTTTAATTGAGTGTGACTGATGAAAGCATTATCTAAATTAAAACCAGAAACTGGCATCTGGATGACCGATGCGCCAAAACCAGAAGTAGGCCATAACGATTTATTGATTAAGATTCGTAAAACGGCTATTTGTGGTACTGACGTACATATTTATAAATGGGATGAGTGGGCACAAAATACGATTCCTACACCTATGGTTGTTGGCCATGAATATGTGGGTGAAGTTGTTGATATGGGTCAAGAAGTTCGTGGGTTTGCTATAGGTGACCGAGTTTCAGGCGAAGGTCATATTACCTGTGGCCACTGCCGTAACTGCCGCGCGGGCCGTGTGCATTTATGCCGTAACACCACCGGCGTAGGGGTTAACCGTGAGGGAGCCTTTGCTGAATATTTAGTGATCCCGGCATTTAATGCCTTTAAAATTCCCGACAATATCAGCGACGAACTGGCGTCAATTTTTGACCCGTTTGGTAATGCTGTACATACTGCATTATCGTTTGATTTAGTTGGTGAAGATGTACTTATTACTGGAGCAGGACCCATTGGTATTATGGCCGCTGCAGTAGCAAAACATGTAGGTGCTCGTCATGTCGTGATAACTGACGTGAACGAATACCGTTTAGACTTAGCGCGTAAAATGGGCGCAACACGCGCCGTGAATGTCGCTAATGAAAAGCTTGAAGATATTAGTAAAGAGCTCGGTATGACCGAAGGCTTTGATATTGGCCTTGAAATGTCAGGTGTTCCTTCTGCATTTAATAGTATGCTTAATAATATGAACCATGGCGGTAAAATTGCCATGTTAGGTATTCCACCGTCAGATATGGCTGTTGATTGGAATCAAGTAATTTTTAAAGGCTTAGTGATTAAAGGTATTTATGGTCGCGAGATGTTTGAGACTTGGTATAAAATGGCCAGCCTTATTCAATCTGGGTTAGATTTAAAGCCAATTATTACCCATCAGTACTCAATAGATGACTTCCAAGCTGGCTTTGATATGATGATTTCAGGTCAATCAGGTAAAGTTATTCTTAATTGGAATTAAACTTCCAATAGTAGGTAGCTAAAGGCGGCCGTTATGCCGCTTTTTTTATTTATTTTCAAGAGGCAGTAATGGCATTTAAACATATTTCGATTACACAAACGCAAGCATTGCTGAAACAAGAAGGTGTGGTGATAGCAGATATTCGTGATCCTAATTCTTATCAAGCAGGGCATATTTCAGGCTCTGAGCATTTATCAAACGCCAATATTGGCGAATTTATGATGAATAAGGATTTTGAACAGCCAATTATTATTGTTTGTTACCATGGTATGAGCTCGCAAGGTGCAGCTAACTACCTAGTAGAGCAAGGCTTTGAAGATGTGTACAGTATGGATGGTGGTTTTACTCAGTGGCAAACTGAATTACCGGAATTGGTTGAAAAATGATCGAGCTTGGTAGTATCAATAACCCCCGTGCTGCTCAAGGCTTTATCGATTATATTAAAAGTAAAGGCTTAGTAGGTGAATTGCGTTCTACAGATGGTCAAAAGGTGATCATTAGTATTACGCCAGAGCACTTTCATCAAGTAAAGCCGCTATGGCTAGAGTTTGCAGAAAACCCTCATCACGCTCGTTATCAAGAGGCTTCTTGGCAAGTTGGCAGTACTGAGTCTTCACTTAGTTATCAGGGGCAAGCGTTTAATATTAAAGCGCGCTTTAAAGCACTAAGCTGGTTAAACCGTACCGTTACACTCGTATCTATTGCTATTTTTGTAGCATTTCTATTGGGCGGGTTTGAAAAAATTTATGCACTATTGCAGTTTAACCCAGCTCAACCGCTTAGTTGGTTTACCCCAGCCATCGTACATTTTAGTGCTATCCACTTAATTTTTAACTTAATTTGGTGGATGACATTAGGCAATGACATAGAAAAATATAGTGGTAAGTTAACCTTAGTGGGATTGTTTTTAGTAACTGCTTTTATCAGTAATTGGGTACAGTTTTTACTGGTTGGCCCTAATTTTGGCGGCTTAAGCGGCGTGGTATATGGTTTGCTCGGTTTTTGTTGGGTATATAGTTTACTTAATCCTAAACAACCGCCATTAGTTACGAATAGTGTTGTAGGATTTATGCTTATTTGGCTTGTACTTGGTTTTGTAAATATGCTTCCTGTAAATATGGCAAATTGGGCTCATTTAGGTGGTTTAATTGGCGGTATGGCCTATGGGCTTACCACACACTTGTTTAATAAAAAACCAGCTTAGTGATACAAGTACTTAGTAAATAATACTTCGCGTTCTTTTGATATAATATTGACAAAGGCATCACGTAAAAATGGTGTGTGGTGCTCAATATTAGCGATTTTTTTCATATCAGTGAGCATAAGATCAACGCTAATACGTAAATGATCGAGCTTTTTATTATTGTTGCCAAGGTAATTGGCGATAATGTCAGGCTTAAAGCTTAAAGCCAAAGTAGTCTACAGTAGGCTTACTCTTCGCTGTAAAACTCATCGCGAGTAGGCAGTAATAAGTAATGTAGTGTAGGTGGTTTTCATCATATTTAATTCAAAGCCCAGTATTAATTGTAATATATGTATGAGTTTATACGTTAAGAATTGATACCAATTAAAAGCAGGCTGAGAATAGTATTTGTTTTAATCACCACTTTTTCAAGTGTCACCGCAATGGTATTATTTAGGTGATTGTTATTATAAAGAGTTATCGTGAACAGATTTCCCCTCTCTCTCAAAGCAAATTGGCAACTAGGTCATAGCGTCGCTGACTTATCAAAAGTCCAACGAGACTGGCTGCTTGAGCCGGGTTCTCTAACCGCTAAATTAAAATCAAACGCAGCCACTTTTGCTGTTGAAGTGCTCAGTGAGCAGCGCTTTGCTTTAAGTGAGCATCAACAGCGACTGCTTAATTGCTCATGCAGCCATGCAATGAATCGTGAGGTTTTACTATTATGTGATGATGTTGCAATGGTATATGCACAAAGTTGGCTACCAATAAGCTCTGCAATGGAGCAACAACGATTGTTGGGCTTAGGAGATAAACCGCTAGGTGATATTATTTTTCAACACCCAGAGCTTAGTCGAATCGATATTGAAATTGCTTATTTTGACAGCCAGCAGTTTCAGCAGTTTCAGTCCAGTTTAGAACAAAATACGACTCCCTTATGGGGGAGGCGCAGTATATTTTCATTAAAACAAAGCCAGTTTTTAGTTGCCGAAGTATTCTTACCTGGAGCATACATTTACTTATGAAATTCACTGCGTTAAAGATTAAAAATATTCCCTATTATAAGCAGCTCATGCGTACTGATAAGCCAATTGGCACATTGCTTTTGCTTTGGCCTACTTACTGGGCGCTTTGGCTTGCAAGCGATGGTATACCAAGCTTTATGCATTTTATTGTGTTTAGCTTGGGGGTGTTTGTAATGCGTAGTGCCGGTTGCGTCATCAACGACTATGCTGATCGAAAAGTTGATGGTGAGGTGACTCGTACCAATCAGCGACCTTTAGCGACGGGGCTTGTTAGTAGTGGTGAAGCGCTCAGTTTATTTATACTGTTAATTGTAATTGCATTTGGTTTAGTGTTGATATTGAGCTGGCAAACCGTACTTTTATCATTCGCAGCACTGGCATTGGCGTTTTGCTATCCATTTATGAAGCGCTATACAAATTTACCGCAAGTATTTTTAGGGGCTGCATTTAGTTGGGCTATTCCTATGGCATTTATGGCAGTAAGTAATAATGTGCCTGTCGTAGCCTGGTTTTTATTTTTAGCCAATGTTATTTGGACTGTGGCTTATGACACCATGTATGCCATAGTCGATAGAGATGACGATTTAAAAATTGACGTAAAGTCTACGGCTATTTTATTTGGCGATTATGATCGCCACATTATTTTTATGCTTAACAGCACGTTTATTGGTTTACTTGCCTATGTTGGGCATAGTTATACACTTGGTTATCCATATTGGTTAGGGCTTATTGTTGCGGGTGGATTCTTGGTATATCAGCAATACTTAATACATCATCGTGATAAAGCTCGTTGCTTTAAAGCATTTTTAAATAATCACTATGTCGGGTTGGTTGTGTTTGTTGGTTTGGCGGCGTCATTGCCACTTAGCTTATAATAAAAGTAAACTTTTATTATAAGCTATCTTGGCGGGTCGATAATCCCGCTGATTGAGGTGTTTTTTCTAAACCAGCCTGCAATAGAGTAACGCTCGTCCACCGCGGGTAATACTTCATGCATAAAGCATTCACTTTCAAACATTAGTAATGTGCCAGCTTGCGGGCTTATACTAATTTCTACTTCTTTACTTCTCTACTTCTCTACTTCTTTGTTTATAAATTATTAGCTTAACGCCAGAAGGCGGAGTGTTTAAATATAGCACAGTTGTAAAAACACGGTTAGAACGGCCTTTAAAAGCATCGTAATGCTTTTTATAAAAGTCACCTCGTTGGTATTTTGCATAATGACACTCGTAATCAAATAACCCTAAAAAGAAAGTACGGTTAAGGGTGATTCGAATTTGCTCCATCAGTGCTTGGTATTCAAGTTGTGCATCACTTGTACCGTCAAACCAAAAAGTTTTATCATTACGGATAGTTTTGTCAATTTGTAGCTCATTTTTCCGACCAATTCCCGCCAAACTAAAGTCAGGATTAATACGGTAACAGTCAAGCATTAACCTCGCTAATAGCGGTTTGTTTATGGCATTGTGTATGACGGTATAACCGCGGCTTTCAATATCATCTAAATAGATTTCTGAAATAGAACGGGCGTTCATCTAGGTACTTAATAATTGAGGGGTCGCTAGTTTAGCCTAAAAATTGATAAAAGCGAGTTTTATAAACCTCAATAAATCAGGTTTTTAAATTTATTTTTTCTGGGATATTAACTTTTTAATGATGATGCTGCTTTTTCTATTAGCCAAAGCAATTGCTTTGTCTGCTCTGTAGCAACGACTTGGTGACTGGTTTTTATGTTCAATTGCTTATTTATTAGACACCGGGTGTCATTAAATAGGGCATGCTTTTTTATATTCACGGTTTTCTCGCGCATCAAATATCAGCCAAAAAGCTATATGGTTGGCTAAACACTCCAGTAATTAGTGCTTCTAAGTAATGGCACTCATTGGATTTGTCTGTACGTAACGCTAAGCGCAGAGCTTTATTTTCAAAACTAAAGCAAGCTCTCCGATTTGTTAACTTGCTGAATGCCTCCATCACCAACGATTAATAGAATCCGATAGGCAAGTTTATTTATGCCTTTTGGAGTGTCGAGACTGTATTTTAGTCCGCCTTATTTGCGAGTGGTTTTTCTTCAATGTTTCTAAGCTCAATTTCTATAGCATCACATGAAATATGAATCTCATATAAAGATGTTAAAAGGGATAACGCCAAGCAGCCTAGACTTACTCCAAATAAAATAATTCCCGTTGTTTTGAACTCAATAAATAACGCGAACATAGAAATGGTGCATAATAAAAAAGAGGCAACGCCATAAACTTGCATGGTTCTGACAAGTTTAATGCGTTTTCTTAAATTAGTAATTTGCGCCACAACTAAGGGGCGAATAGTATCGCCTTCTCGGTCATTGAGCCCACGAATTAATTGTGCCAACACTAAAAAGCGGTTGGTGTAGGCTAAAAGTAATAACGAGATGGCAGGAAATAGTAATCCTGGAGTGGTGAGGGTCATGATTCTTTCCTAAATAACAGTTACTTTGCTTATACTAGCTTAGATATAGTAAAAGAGGTTTACTTTGAAAACAAATAATAATGAAGAGTCTGTAAATTCAGCTCCTTTTGCGTGGGTGACAGTTTATAGCGCTGCCAATGTGGTAGAGGCCAATATCGTTAAAGGGTTATTAATTAGTAATAATGTAGAGTGTCAGTTACTAGGTGAAACGCTGCAAGGAGCAGTGGGTGAAATCCCGCTTGATCAAACTGAAGTGAAAGTGCAGGTTTTTACGATTAAACAGCGCCAGGCGGCAGAAATATTGGTAAACTATAGACAAGTACAACAATCCGCTCCTGATTGGGTTTGTCCCAATTGTAATGAGCATAACGGGTCAACATTTGATTTTTGTTGGTCCTGTAGGACACCAAAGAATGACTAAAGCGAATAATTTCCAAAGAATTAGAGAGCTTAACTATTTACAGCAAGCGGTATTAGCAGCTGCGTTAATTGAACGTATGCTACCTAATTATGGCTTATTTAGTGAAGCGACCGAGTTTGGTGATGAAGCAACATTGCGCAGTGCTTTAAATTTATGCTGGGAAAAAATACTCCTACCAAAAAGTAAAATAAGCCTCGAAAAGCAAATCGAAAAAATTGAACCAAATGTGCCTGAACTCGCTGATTTTGATATGTTTGGTACATACCCTGCGATAGATGTCGCAACGGCTCTGTTAGGGCTATTGCATGGCTTAATGACCAAAGACGAGCAAGAATTCATCAGTATAAGTAAAATATCACAAGCGACTGTCGCACGTTTTATTGAGTATCAAATGACAGTAGAAGGTGAACTTGCTGATAACAAAGCCGTGCGCGAGCACCCGCTAATGCAATATGAAATAGCCGTACTCGGTGAGCTGATAGACTTTGTTGAACAAATGGGGCGCATTACCTCAGAAAATGTTAAAGCGCTAAAACAACACGTTATCGCGGATGGGCAGACTAATATAGGTTTAACACTTTAAAGTTTGCTAAGAATTAAAAGGTAGAAGGAGAAACAGCAGTGCGGATTTTAGGCATTGAATCGTCGTGTGATGAAACCGGTATCGCTATTTATGATGATGAACAAGGCTTGCTTGCTCATCAATTATATAGCCAAGTAAAAGTACATGCCGACTACGGTGGTGTAGTGCCAGAACTTGCATCGCGGGATCATGTGCGCAAAACGTTACCGTTAATTGATGCCGCATTTGCACAGGCGGGCTGTGGTCCTGAAGATTTAGATGGTATAGCCTACACCGCAGGGCCTGGCCTTGTCGGTGCTTTATTGGTTGGCACGTCTATTGGGCGCTCACTTGCTTATGGTTGGGATATTCCAGCGGTTGCCGTACACCATATGGAAGGGCATTTATTAGCCCCGATGTTGGAAGAAAATATACCTGAATTCCCTTTTATTGCGCTGTTAGTTTCTGGCGGCCACACCATGATGGTAAAAGTAGCCGGTATTGGCCAATATGAAGTGCTAGGGGAGTCTGTTGATGATGCTGCTGGTGAAGCATTTGATAAAACAGCTAAATTACTTGGCCTTGATTACCCAGGTGGCCCGCGTCTTGCCAAACTTGCAGAGCAAGGTACACCCAAACGCTTTATTTTCCCAAGGCCAATGACCGATAAACCCGGCCTTGACTTTAGTTTCAGTGGATTAAAAACAGCAGCTTCTATTTCGATTCGTAACAACGACGATGATGAGCAAACCAAAGCAGATATCGCCCATGCGTTTCAAACCGCAGTCATAGATACCTTAGTGATTAAATGTAAGCGTGCGCTTAAGAAAACGGGGATCAAACGTTTAGTTATTGCCGGGGGTGTCAGTGCAAATGTGCAGTTACGTGCACAGCTTGAACGAGTAATGCAAGGTATGCAGGGGCAGGTTTATTATCCGCGTACTGAGTTTTGTACTGATAATGGCGCAATGATTGCCTATGCAGGTATGCAGCGTTTAAAAGCAGGACAATTTGCAACTTTAGATATGAAAACTAAACCGCGGTGGCCAATAGATAGCTTAGAAGCTATATAGTTAATTTGAACTATGTAGCTTAGCTCTTTGTATCATCCTTCGAGGCTTTTTTAGCCTCGACTCGCGGCTCTTGACCCTGAAATAAGCGAGTGATATTAGCGCGGTGCCTGAATATAATCAGTATCGTTAAAAAAGTAACAGGTAGGGTATAAAGTGGCTTTATCCACCAAGTGTAAAGCGGCGCTAGCGAAACGGTTACTAAAGCAGCCAGCGATGAGTAACGCGTTATTGCAACTATAATAAGCCATGTTGAAATAAGTAACCCGCCAAGAGATAAGCCAATCGGCAATAACGCACCAAATGCAGTTGCGACTGCTTTGCCGCCATTAAAACTAAAAAATAACGGGTACATGTGACCGAGGCAGGCTGCAACACCGATTAAACCTAACAAAAGTGGATCTAATTTTAAAAAGTATGCGGCCCACACCGGGATCGTGCCTTTTAAAATATCAAAAATAAGCACCATTACAGCGGGTAGCTTACCACCAAGGCGATAAACATTTGTCGCCCCCGGATTATTAGAGCCATGAGTGCGTGGATCGGGTAGTCTAAATAGCCGAGATACTAGAATAGCCGATGAAATCGACCCCAGTAAGTAGGCTAAAACTAACATTAAAACAGCTATCACGCGCTTCCTTATTTTTTAATCTGCATTTTTCGGCTATCATTGGCCGCAAAAATAAATCTGGGCATTACTAGTTAACCAAAATAGTCGTTATCCAAACCTGTCAACACATGGGTGTACCGGTCTGCTATTGTATGGTTAATTTTTGTATAATAAAACACAGTATTCGTGTATAAAGATTATTTATTTAAATTATAGCTCGGATGTTTAAAACAGTTTGCAAGTTGGAGTCATCATGGACAAGGTTTTTATATCACAACTACAGGTTGACACTATCATAGGTGTTTACGATTTTGAAAAGCTCAGCAAACAAAGTTTATATTTTGATATTGAAATGCTTTGCGATATTAAACCCGCAGCTACAAACGATGACATTAATCTTGCGTTAGATTACGCCAAAGTGAGTGAGCGTGTTATTGACCATACCACCGCAAAACCGGTTGAGTTACTAGAAACGCTAGTTGAGCAACTCGCAGAAATTATTTTAACTGAGTTTGCTACCACGCAAGTGATGATTCGGGTGAGTAAACCGGCTGCCGTTGCTAAAGCGCAAACGGTAGGGGTTGAGATCACCCGTGCTAAAGCAAACTAAGGCTTATTAATATGGCACAAATTTTTATCAGTTTAGGCTCTAACGTTAATAAAAAACATTATTTACGTCAGGCGTTAATTGCCTTAAAAGAGCACCTTGCTGATTTTACTCATTCCTCGGTCTATGAAAGTGAAGCGGTAGGATTTGCCGGTAATAATTTTTATAATTCAGTGGTGGCTGCAACAACCGATATTTCACTTCCCGCACTGTGTAAGTTATTAAAAAAGATAGAGCAAAATAATGGCCGCACCGCAAGTGATAAAAAGTTTAGCCCGCGGACTCTTGATTTAGACTTATTATTTTATGATGAAATTATTTGTGATTCGCCCGCACAATTACCGCGTGACGAAATAACAAAAAATGCTTTTGTTTTACAGCCATTGGCTGAAATCGCCCCAAATTTTTATCATCCCACAGCAAAGCAAACGATTGCCCAGTTATGGAGTGCCTACAACAACCCCCAGCAAAAACTATGGAAGGTGGAGTTTACTAACCCATGAGTATTATCGAAATTATTGTTTTAGCCCTAATTCAAGGGTTGACTGAGTTTTTACCTATTTCAAGCTCGGCGCACCTTATTTTGCCGTCACAAATTTTAGGCTGGCACGACCAAGGCTTAGCGTTTGATGTTGCTGTACATGTTGGTACGTTAGTCGCCGTAGTGATTTATTTTCGTAAAGAAGTGGTCGAAATTCTTGGCGCGTGGTTTAAATCATTTGGCAAGCAGGGGACGACGGATGACAGTAAATTAGGCTGGTGGATTATATTAGGCACTATACCCGCTGCTGTGTTGGGGCTAATTTTTAAAGATTTAATAGAGCTGTATTTACGTAGTGCGTGGGTAATAGCTATAACTACTATTTTGTTTGGTTTATTGCTTTGGTATGCCGATGCGAAAGGTAAGCAAACCAAAACGATTTATCAACTAAATTGGAAGTCTGCGTTAATGATAGGGATGGCGCAAGCAATGGCTATGATCCCTGGCACATCTCGTTCAGGTATAACCATGACCGCAGGATTAATGCTGGGTATGAATAAACAAAGTGCTGCACGTTTTTCATTTTTATTAGCCATCCCTGTTATTTCGATGATGGGGCTATATTACACAATAGAGCTTGCTTTAGGGGATCACATAGTTGATTGGAATACGTTAATCTTGGGCGCGGGTTTATCTTTTGTGTCAGCGTATGCCTGTATTTTCCTATTTCTAAAAATTATTGAGCGCATGGGTATGATGCCGTTTGTAATCTATCGCTTGTTATTAGGAGCTGGCCTAATCGCATTTTTGATGTGGTAAAATAAGTATTTAAAACGCCTTTCCAGAGGTGTTTTAAATTGCCATTATGCAAAACACTATTGCCTACAGAGCATGGTAACACACGTTTATATTTGGCATCATAGTCATTAGTTGGTTTTATCTTTAAAGCTATCTTATTAACCTGCAAGGAACCCAATGCATATTCATATTTTAGGTATTTGTGGCACGTTTATGGGCGGGATAGCGGCTATTGCAAAATCACTCGGTCATAAAGTAACAGGCTCAGATCAAAACGTTTACCCTCCAATGAGTAAGCAACTTGAAGATCTTGGCATTGAATTAACCAAAGGCTACGATGTTGCACAGTTAACACCAGCCCCTGATATGGTGGTTATTGGTAACGCGATGAGTCGCGGAAATCCTTGTGTTGAATATGTCCTTGATAAAGGCCTGCCTTACACCTCAGGACCAGAATGGTTAAAGCATAATTTATTACAAAGCTCATGGGTGTTAGCTGTTGCGGGTACACATGGTAAAACCACGACCGCGAGTATGCTAGCGTGGATTTTAGAATATGCAGGTTTAAAGCCGGGCTTTTTAATCGGAGGCATAGTGCAAAACTTTGGCGTATCGGCCAAAGTAGGAGATACGCCTTTTTTTGTTATTGAGGCCGATGAATACGACACGGCTTTTTTTGATAAGCGCAGTAAATTTGTACATTACCTGCCACGAACTCTTATTTTAAATAATCTTGAATTTGATCATGCTGATATTTTTGACGATTTAAACGCCATCAAAAAACAATTTCATCATTTGATGCGTACATTACCTGCAAGCGGCAAAGTGATATGGCCGAGTAATGAACTCGCGCTGAGTGACGTTATAGCGCAGGGTTGCTGGAGCAATAGTGAAACCCTAGGTGATGATTGGGGTTATGATTTAATAAATGCAGATGGCAGCGAGTTTACAGTGTTATTAAATAATCAACCGCAAGGCGTTGTAAACTGGCAAGCAATGGGTGAGCACAATGTTAAAAATGCAATGATGGCTATTGCGGCGGCGCGCCATGTAGGAATAGCCATTGAGCATAGTATTGCAGCACTTAGGGAGTTTATTAGCCCAAAAAGGCGCATGGAACTAAAAGCACAGGTTAATAATATTAATGTGTATGACGACTTTGCTCATCACCCAACTGCAATTAAAACCACCCTTGCTGGGCTTCGTGCTAAAGTAGGTAATGATAAAATAATTGCTATTTTAGAGCCTCGCTCTAACACTATGAAAATGGGCGTGCATCAACATATATTATTAGATTCGTTAAGCGCTGCCGACGAAGTATATTTATTTGAACCTGATAACTTAAGCTGGTCGTTGAAAGAACAAGCCGAGCGTGCAGGTATGAATTGTTACGCTGATACTAATGAGATTATCAGTGAGGTGGCTGAACAAGCTGCGCCACAGCAACATATTGTAATTATGAGTAATGGCGGTTTTGAAGGAATTCACCAACGCTTAATCGATGCTTTAACATAAATAATGGGAAGGTTACCTTGCAATATAAAGATACAATAACTGTAGCCTTTAGCGGTGCGTCAGGTGCACCTTACGGGCTTCGCCTGCTTGAAGTATTACTTGCACAGCAATTTCAAGTGTATGTGCTTATCTCAAGCGCTGCGCGAGTGGTGCTTGATACCGAGTCAAACATTAAATTATCCGGTAATGAAGATAAAGCCACAGAGCAATTAAGTACGTTGCTTGATGCTCAGCCTGAACAATTAAAAGTATATGGTAAAGATAACTGGTTTAGCCCCGTTGCTTCAGGCTCTGCTGCACCTAAAAAGATGGTGGTGTGCCCGTGTAGTGCTGGCTCCGTTTCGGCTATTGCAGTAGGCGCATCAGACAACTTACTTGAGCGCGCAGCCGATGTAGTTATTAAAGAGCGTGGACAATTAATATTAGTGCCACGAGAAACACCATTTAATGAAATTCACCTTGAGAATATGCTCAAATTGGCAAGGTTGGGTGTAACTATTATGCCTGCAGCTCCGGGGTTTTATCATCAGCCACAGTCAATTAGCGATTTAGTCGATTTTATGGTGGCGCGTATTTTAGATCATTTAAATATAGAACATACCCTGACTAAGCGTTGGGGTTATGGGGAAGGTAAAAAGTGAGCGAACAGTCAATAGCATTAAATATCAAAGGCCTGACTAAGGTTTATAAAAACGGTGTTGAAGCCATTAAAGGTGTTGATTTAGAAGTACAAGAAGGCGATTTCTTTGCTTTACTTGGACCTAATGGCGCGGGTAAATCAACAGCCATAGGGGTTATTTCCTCACTAGTTAATAAAACCCAAGGTCAAGTGCAGGTATTTGGTCACGATATTGATACCGACTTAGAGGCGGCAAAATCGCATTTAGGCTTAGTACCACAAGAGTTTAATTTTAGTCAATTTGAAACCCTTAACCAAATATTAGTTAATCAAGCTGGTTATTACGGTGTGCCACGAGCACTTGCTCACCAGCGTGCTGAAAAGTATCTAAAACAGCTGGGCTTATTTGAGAAAAAAGATAAGCAAGCTCGGACATTATCAGGCGGTATGAAACGCCGTTTGATGATTGCTCGCGCACTTATGCATGAGCCTAAACTGCTTATTTTAGACGAACCAACTGCAGGGGTTGATATAGAACTGCGACGCTCTATGTGGGATTTTTTACGAGAAATCAATAAACAAGGAGTGACCATTATTTTAACTACTCACTACCTTGAAGAAGCCGAATTATTGTGTAAAAACATCGCCATTATCGATAGCGGTATTATTGTTGAAAATACCACTATTAAAGCGCTGTTAGCGAAACTTGATAAGGAAACCTTCATACTTGATTTAAAGCAACCAGTGCAACCAGTTGAACTTGATGGCTATAAATTTACGATGGTAGATGAGCATACATTAGAAGTTGAAGTTGCTAAATCGCAAGGCTTAAATGCGGTTTTTACAGCGCTTACAAAACAAAGTAATACGGTGCTGAGTATGCGTAATAAAGCAAACCGTTTAGAAGAGTTATTTGTTGGTTTATTAGAACAAGGGCGGGAATAAATGTTTAAATACGGCGTAGCCTTAAAGAGTTTATGGTACAAAGAGTGTATTCGGTTTTTACGTATTTGGGTGCAAACCTTGGTACCGCCAGCGATTACCATGAGTTTGTATTTTGTTATTTTTGGTAACTTAATCGGTTCACGAATTGGTGAAATGGGCGGCTTTAGTTACATGGAATTTATTGTTCCAGGACTGATTATGATGTCGGTGATCACCAACTCTTACTCCAATGTGGCCTCTAGTTTTTATTCTAATAAATTTCAAAAAAGTATCGAGGAGTTACTTGTAGCTCCGGTGCCTAATTACATAATTGTACTGGGCTATATGGGCGGTGGTATGACTCGTGGCATGCTGGTGGGCTTACTTGTTACCTGTGTGTCATTATTATTTGTGGATATTCAAATTCATAATATTTTTGTGATTGTGGCAACGGTTATTTTAACCTCTGCAGTGTTTGCTTTAGGGGGCCTGATCAATGCTATTTATGCTAATAGCTTTGATGATATTAGTATTATTCCAACCTTTATTTTAACGCCACTGACATACTTAGGTGGAGTGTTTTATTCAATTACTTTATTACCTGAACTTTGGCAGGGAGTATCGAAAATCAATCCGATTATTTATATGGTTAATGCTTTTCGTTATGGCTTTTTAGGGGTATCGGATGTGGGCTTAGGTGTTGCTTTTAGTGTGCTTGGGCTATTTATTGTTGGTTTATTTACATTAGCGCTTACGTTAATTAAAAAAGGTGTAGGGCTTAGACATTAATGAGCGATGCAAATTCACGCAGTATTGTATCTAATCAACCTGGTCTTCATGACAAGCTCGACGACATTGTTACTAAGCATTTAAATGCGGAGTTTAAAAAGCCGATTGCGGCACATACGCAAGCGGCATTTGACGAAGTTGATGCAAAGGTACGCGCCTTTAACGGGCCTCTTATTTTAGACTCTTGTTGTGGCGTAGGCGAAAGCACAGCCAATTTAGCTAAGCGACACCCAGATGCTTTGGTGATTGGTATTGATAAGTCTTCACACCGTCTTGAAAAGCACGATGTAGAATATAAGCAAACCGAGTCAGGCCAATACATTTTAGTCCAAGCTGATCTAAATGACTTTTGGCGCTTAGCTGTAGCTGCTAATTGGCAGCCAACGCACCATTATTTGCTTTACCCTAATCCGTGGCCAAAAGCTAAGCACATTCAAAGGCGCTGGCATGGGGCGGCAATATTTCCATTTATTGTGAAATTAGGCGGGCTTTTAGAAGTACGTAGCAATTGGGATATTTACGTTAAAGAGTTTGCTCATGCATTGCTGCTGACAGGTCATGAATGTGCCGTTGAGCTGTACGGGAGCGACACCCCAATTACTCCCTTTGAGCGTAAGTATTGGGCTAGTGGACAACAAAGCCATCGTTTAGTTATAGACTTAGGTGATTGATTAAAAATTATTAAAATATATTTTATTTAGTTTTTAAATTATATAAATTAGCCACATGAGGCATAGGCTCGGCAAAGTAATTACCTTGCATTAAGCTTACATTAGCTTTTTTTAAGGTGTTAGCAATCGCTTTACTCTCAACATGTTCAGCAATAAGTTGTAACTTTAGTTGTGTGGCAAAGCAGGCTATGTGCTCTACAAAAAGATAAATGTCATTGTCGTCGGTTATTTTTTTTATTAGCGTACCATCTAGCTTGATGGCATTAACATCAAGTTTCAGCACGTTAGATATATTTAAATAACCCGTCCCAAAATTGTCAATCACTACCCGTACGCCTCTGTTCTTAACCATAGTGATAAATGCTTTTACTTCTGAGTAATTGGCAATGGCTTGGGTCTCTAACACTTCTAAGGTGATATTACTTGGGTTGGGGTAGCGCTTAAGTTCATGGTCTAAAAACTCAGTTAAGCTTGGATCGAGTATATCTTGCGCGGTGATATTTAAACTCCAGCAAGTATCTGTCTTACGAAAGCGTTCAATGCACTGCATAAACATGGTTCTAGTTAATCGCCCGTCCATTCGAGACCGATTTACTACATCTAAAAATGCTTCCGGTATTAGCACCTTACCTTGGCTTGTAACCATACGTGCTAAACATTCATACTGGATAACGGTATTATTTTGGGTATCTATTATGGGTTGAAAATAAGCCACAATACGGTTATTTTCAAATGCTTCTAATACTTCTTTTGCCATAGCTACATTATATTGATATTGGTTTTTTACATCATGTAATGCTTTAGAAAAGTTAATAGCGATGTGGCGACCTTGCTTTGCTTGCAGCGCTGCGATATGTGCATTTTCTAGTAATAAAGATTTATTTCCACTGGCAATACCGGCGCACAATGTGACGTAAATAAATGGTTCTGTCATTAACGGGGTACTGCAATTATAGGCTTCTATTAAGTCACAAAACTGGTTGTCACTATCCGAAAATGGACCAATCATCACTATTTTATTGGTAGCTAAACGAAATAATTGACTACCTGGTGGCCGGCGCTTATCAAAGTGATTGAGTAAACTTTTAATCACGGTGTCACCAATTTCAGTACCATAAAAACTGTTTATATCTTCAAGTTCATTAACCCAAATAACGGCGAGTTGCATATGGTGAGTAGGTGATTTTTTTATGTAATACTCAAGAGCTATGTGGTTTGCAAAACCGGTGCTGGTATCACTTGAAATCGCTCGCTTTACCAAGTAAACATAAATACCAGCAAGGAGTAATGCGATAGCAAAAAAGAAGCTAGCCATTACCCCAGCCTTAGTCGCACTGTGCTGTAATCGCTGATTAAGGTCGTAAATTGTTATATCAGCACCTGTTAAATAAGTCGTCCCGTTTTTATCAGTAAAAGGCACAAAAATACTTTTAAAGTGCCCCCATTGATCTTGAGATACCTCGAATACTGGCTCGGTAGAATAAAAAGCACCTCTATTAGCTTTAGTTGCTTCTGGGTATAAATCCAGTAGCTGGGTTACTTTTCCTGTATGCTGATCGGCTTGGGTGTAGCTTGATGCGCTAAAGTGCACTTGTTCATCGCGTATTACCATTGCATACACATAGGCGATATCTAAGGCGTTAGCAAATTCAGAGAGTTTACGGCTTTTAGCTTGATACTCTAAAAAGCTAATTGCTTTTTTATCTAAGCGAGTATGATAGTCACTGCCTAAAATATGTTTAACGGTCACTGCGGCATTGAGCAGTCGAGTATCAACGCTCTGCATAATCTCAGCGCGAGCGGTATGGTAAGTGTAATAAACATAACTGAACAAGCTAATAAAAAAAGCAATAAATCCGGTGATGATCCAATTAGTATGTAAATTTCCTTTTATCATTGCTTTGCGTCTCTATAAATAAGCGGTTTATTGTATTGATATTTGAGAGTAACTGAATCACCATAACTTTTATGCTAACACTGCATAATTCACCAATATATCATTTTTTTTGTCATGTAGCCGTTAGCTTTTATAGCTTTTTACAAGACATTTTACCTCTATTACAGTAAAATTAAGCGCATTAATAGAAAACAATGTGGCCACGGTATTTTATATTAATGCGTATTTAACGTGGGTTACACTTAGTAGGTATGAAGATGGAACAAACGCGTAGTGCTGTCGCCTCTAAAGAATCCTTGAAGCGAGTTTTTACTGTACCTGAAGCCCCTGATTCAACGTTAAGTAAAATTGAGCTTGAAATTTCAAGTAATTTAGCGGGGTTTCTGAATGAAAATATTGCAGCGATTGAAAAGCCCTTACATGAAATAGAAAAAGACTTTCAATCAGCGGTGATCCCTGAAGATCCTACATTTGTGTCTGTCTATGCACAAGATATTATGGATCAGCTTGTGGCTCACTCAGTACATACCGCTGCACCAAGCTTTATTGGCCATATGACCTCGGCATTACCGCATTTTGTTCTACCACTTTCTAAATTGATGGTGGGGTTGAATCAAAACCTCGTAAAAATAGAAACGTCAAAAGCCTTTACCCCACTTGAACGCCAAGTACTTGGTATGATGCATCATTTGGCATATGGTCGTGAGGATCATTTTTATAGTAAATGTATGCACAGTGCTAAAACCTCTTTAGGGGCATTTTGCTCAGGTGGTACGGTCGCAAATATTACCGCTTTATGGATTGCCCGTAACCGACTTTTAAAAGCCGATGGTGAATTTAAAGGTATTGGCTCACAAGGACTCGTTAGTGCCATGCTGCATTATGGCTACAAAGGGTTAGCGGTATTAGTTTCTGAGCGTGGCCATTATTCACTCGGTAAAACAGTCGACTTGCTAGGGATTGGCCGCGATAATATTGTGGCAATCAAAACTGGTAATAGCAATAAGGTGGATGTCAGTGCGATGCGCGAAAAAGCATTAGCGCTGCAAGCCGAAGGCATTAAAGTATTGTCGATAGTAGGGGTTGCAGGTACAACAGAAACTGGCAATATCGATCCCCTTGATGAAATGGCAGACTTAAGTGAAGAGCTAGGTTGTCATTTTCATGTTGATGCTGCATGGGGGGGGGCAACGTTACTTTCACAAACTTATCGACCACTTCTTAAAGGCATTGAACGAGCTGATTCAATCACCATTGATGCCCACAAACAAATGTATGTACCAATGGGGGCAGGGTTAGTGCTATTTAAAGACCCGGCCGCAGCCGATGCTATTGAACACCATGCTGAGTATATTTTACGTAAAGGCTCAAAAGATTTAGGCAGTCATACCCTTGAAGGTAGCCGCCCAGGTATGGCAATGTTAGTACATGCTTGTCTGCGAGTGATTGGCCGTAAAGGTTATGAAATGCTAATAGATCGCTCAATTAATAAAGCGCATTATTTTGCCGACTTAATTAAAGGCGAGGATGATTTTGAGCTTATTTCTGAACCTGAGTTATGTTTATTAACCTATCGTTATGTGCCCAAGCAAATTAAGCAAAAAATAGCGCAAGCCGATCCGCAAACTCGCCTTGATATTTTTGCCTCCTTAAATCGCTTTACCGCCAGCATGCAAAAACGCCAACGTGAAGCAGGCCGATCGTTTGTATCACGTACTCGACTAACGCCTGAGCAATACGATTATCAGCCGACGGTAGTATTTAGAGTGGTACTGGCTAACCCATTGACATCGGGTCAAATTTTAAAAGACATATTAGTGGAGCAAAAAGAGCTCGCTAAATCAGACCCGGTATTTAAAAAGTATCTTAGTAAATATATGAATTAAAAATATTGGTGTCATGGTGACATAACACCAATAATGTTGTTATTTATTCACTAAAACAATTCGCTTTTATCATTTCACTAATAATAGCTTGCGATGGTTTAATTTTTTCCATCGCTAAAAACTCATCTGGTTGATGTGCTTGGTTGATTGAACCGGGACCCATAACAATCGTTTCACAGCCTAATTGCTGAATAAATGGTGCTTCAGTGCAGTAATTTACAGCAATTGCTTGTTCGCCTGATATTTTTTCAGCCAGTTTTACTAGTGCTGAGTCTGTGCTACCAGTAAAGGCCGGGATGGGTTCGTGCATATCGATAACACTCACCGCATCAGGGAATTGGTTGTTAATTTCGCTGGCTATATTAAGTAGCATAGCTTGTAGTTCTTGCACACTTAAACCAGGCAATGGGCGCATATCAATGTGCATTTCGCAGCAACCACAAATACGGTTTGCATTGTCGCCACCATGAATGTGACCCAAGTTTAAAGTCGGGTAGGGTATAACAAAATGTTCAATTGAATATTTATTCTTTAATTCTTCTTTAAGTATTAATAGCTTTGAAGTGACTTTATGCATCACTTCAATTGCGTTTAAACCGCGTTCAGGATCTGAGCTATGACCCGAACGACCAATTACCCGAATCGCCGAACTCATATGTCCTTTATGAGTGAATACAGGCTTCATATCAGTAGGTTCACCAATAATACAGCGCGCTGGTTTTAAGTTCGGGTGTTTACAAATTTGCTGAGCGCCTGCCATCGTGGTTTCTTCATCGGCGGTTGCTAAAATTAAAATAGGTTGGTTTTGTTCGCTTTCGTTAAGCTCGCTGATTGCTTGTAATACAAAAGCAAAAAAGCCTTTCATATCAATACTACCTAAACCGTATAATTTATTATCATGTTCACTTAACTTAAATGGATTGTAGTTCCAGCGGCTATCATCAAAAGGGACTGTATCAGTGTGACCGGCGAGCATTAAACCACCATCACCTTGGCCACGCTTAGCAAGTAAATTAAAGCGGCCTTTTGGGCCTGCTAACTCTGTAATTTCACACTCAAAACCAAGTTCGGTGCACCAACTTTCGAGTAAATCAATTACTCCTTTGTTGGTCATTGCTAATGACTCATCCATAGCACTAATTGAAGGCGCTGCAATTAATTGCTGATACATGGACAAAAAAGACGGTAAAGGCATAAAAAATTCCAAAATAATCATTCATTCTAATTGCATAACAATATAAAAGTATTTATGATGAATATCAATTCACTTTTTAAGCATAAATATATTAAGTAACGCTATGTTCACACAACGACGATAAACTGATTTCATTACTTAAGATAGCCTGTTTACGTGTTATCGAACCTGATTTGAATTTCTATGATGTAACAAAACCAAAAAAGAGTAACGAATGAAAGTAGTAATTATTGGCGCAAGTGGTTATAGCGGCGCAGAATTAGCCAGTTTAGTGGCTAAGCACCCACAATTAACGTTAAGTGGTTGTTATGTTTCTGAGCAAAGCTTAGATAAAAATAAATTATTAAGCGATTTGTATCCAGAGCACCTTGGTTTGCTTGATTCGCCTTTATTACCGTTGGGCGAAAGCGCATATAACGACATTGAAAATTCAGCTGATTTTGTATGTCTATGCACCGACCATAAAGTAAGTGTTGATTTAGCTCCACGCTTTTTAGCCATGGGTAAGAAGGTTTTCGATTTATCCGGTGGTTATCGTTTAAGTAGTAATGAAGATTATAAAACCTATTATGGTTTTGAGCATCAACATACCGAGCTACTCGCTGATGCAGCTTATGGTCTTGCTGAGTGGAACAGCGATGCAATTGCTAAAGCGAAGTTAATTGCAGTGGCAGGCTGTTATCCAACTGCAGCACTTAATGCTTTAAAGCCGCTACAACAAGCTGGTTTTTTGGCCGAACAGCCGATTATTATTAATGCGGTTTCAGGTGTTACAGGGGCGGGTCGTAAAGCAAGTGTAGGTACTCATTTTTGTGAAGTATCCTTAACACCTTATGGATTATTTAAGCATCGCCACAGTCCTGAAATTGAGCTACATCTAGGTCATAAAGTGTTGTTTACACCGCATTTAGGGAATTTCCCTCGGGGTATTTTAGAAACAATTTACGTGCAGTTAAAAGCAGGTGTAACAACTGAACAAGTTACGCAAGCTTATAAAGTATTGGCTGATGAACCATTAATTAGATTGCTCGGCAATAAAGTCCCGTCAATTAAAGGGGTGGCTAAACAACCTTTTGTAGATATTGCATGGCAGCAACAAGGAACGCAACTTATTGTAATGGCCGCAATTGATAACTTATTAAAAGGCGCTGCCGGCCAAGCAGTTCAGTGTATTAATTTAGCTATGGGCTTACCCCATAGCACAGGCTTAAAGGGTGTAAGTAATGCAAACATGGGTCATTAAGCTCGGTGGTGCGGTTCTCAATACAGAAGATGCCGCAAAAGCGTTGTTTGAAGTATTGGCTAAACAAACCCAAGCGCAGTTTGTTATTGTTCATGGCGGTGGATCATTAGTTGATAAGTGCCTTACTGATGCAGGTTTTGCTAGTGCTAAGCACCAAGGTTTACGTATTAGTCCAAAAGAGCAAATGCCTTATATAGTCGGTGCGCTGGCAGGCTGTGCTAATAAACAATTAATGAGCCAAGCAATTGTTGCAGGCCATAAACCTGTAGGACTTAGTTTATATGAAGCAGGAGTTATTGCTTCGCAAAAGCTAAAAGCATTAGGGCAGGTCGGTCAATGTACCAGTGGCGAGCCTGGTATTATTCCTAGCCTTTTAGAGCAAGGACGTTTGCCATTAGTTAGCTCTGTTGGCTTTGGTGAAGATGGCCAATGGTATAATGTTAATGCTGATGAAGCCTCGGCAGCAATAGCAAAGGAGTTAGATGCAGAAGTTATTTTTATGACCGATGTAGAGGCCGTGCTTGATGCTAATAAGCAACCGCTTCATCAATTGGATACAAATCAGATCAATACATTAATTGCAGACGGAGTCATTTTGGGCGGAATGGAGGTTAAAGTTAAGACTAGCCTTCTTGCTGCCCAGCATTTACGACGCGGTGTATACATTTCGAGTTGGCAAAAGCCAGAAAACTTAGCGGCTCTTCTTATTGGCGAGCACGTTGGAACAAAAATTACACCATAGGTTTTACATGTTTAATCATTTTTTATCAGGTCTAGAACTGGACCAACAAGGCGCACTTAAACTACTTGAGTTAGCGCAAAAAATTAAAGCAAACCCAGTTGATTTTAGCCAAGCATTAGCGGGCAAGTCAGTGGTTACTTTATTTGAAAAACCAAGCTTACGTACACGTTTGTCGTTTGATATTGGTATTAATAAGTTAGGTGGCCATGCGGTTTATTTAGACTCGCAAAATGGCGCCATGGGCGCACGCGAATCAGTTAAAGATTTTGCATTGAATATTGCAAGTTGGGCTGATGGCATTGTCGCGCGGGTATATCAGCATAAAACGTTAACCACGCTAGCTGAATTCTCAAGTGTCCCTGTGGTCAATAGCTTGTGTGACTTATATCACCCATGCCAAGCACTTGCTGACTTTTTAACCCTACAAGAAGTGTACGGTGATGTTAGTCAGTTAAAACTTGCTTACTTAGGTGAGGGTAATAACGTGACTCACTCGTTAATGTTATTGGCTGCGACATTGGGTACTGATTTTGTAGCGGTGTGCCCTAAAGGTAATTCACCTGATGCACAAATTTTAAAGCAAGCAGAACAAATTGCGGCAATGAATGGTGCATCAGTAATGGTAAGCGACCGTGTTGAAGCCGCCGTTGGCTGTAATGCGGTGTATGCTGATACGTGGGTGTCAATGGGCGATGAAACGCCACTTGATCTAGTTAAAGAAAAGTATATGCCGTATCAATTAAATACAGCATTACTTGAACAAACAGGAGCTGACACTGTATTGCATTGTCAGCCTGCACATCGGGAGTTTGAAATTACCTCTGAAGTAATGGATGGCCCGGCGTCAAAAATTATACAACAGGCAGAAAACCGTATGCATGCGCAAAACGCTCTGCTTGTTTCGTTATTAAATCCAAATTTTGTGTAAGGTATCACCAATGAGTTCTATTAAAAAAGTTGTATTAGCCTATTCTGGTGGTTTAGATACGTCGGCTATCGTGCCATGGTTAAAAGAAAACTACGGTTGTGAAGTTGTTGCGTTTGTAGCCGATGTCGGCCAAGGTGCTGAAGAGCTAGAGGGTGTTGAAGAAAAAGCTATCGCCTCAGGGGCTTCTGAATGTTATGTCGTAGATTTAAAGGATGAAATGGTCAGTGAGTACATTTATCCGACTCTTAAAACGGGTTCAATCTACGAAGGCACTTATTTGTTAGGTACCTCAATGGCTCGACCTATAATTGCTAAAGCACAAGTTGAAATTGCACGTAAAGTGGGTGCTGATGCGCTTTCTCATGGTTGTACGGGCAAAGGTAATGACCAAGTACGCTTTGAGTCTTGTTTCGCAGCGCTTGCGCCTGAACTTAAAGTAATTGCGCCATGGCGTGAATGGGACTTAACAAGCCGTGAGTCATTACTTGATTACTTAGCAGATCGTGATATTCCTTGTTCTGCATCCGCGACTAAAATTTATAGCCGTGATGCCAATGCATGGCATATTTCTCATGAAGGGGGCGAGCTTGAAGACCCTTGGTGTCAACCTAGTGAGCAAGTATGGACGTGGACTAATTCACCAGAACAAGCACCCAATGAATCAGAGCTAGTGACTCTTAACGTTGTTGAAGGTGAAATAGTTTCCGTTAATGGTGAGCAACTTAAGCCGTATGACTGTTTAGTTAAGCTTAATGATATTGCATCACCTCATGGCATTGGCCGTGTTGATATTGTTGAAAACCGCTTAGTGGGTATGAAATCTCGTGGTTGTTATGAAACTCCAGGTGGCACAGTAATGATGGCTGCATTGCAAGCTATTGATGAGCTAGTGCTTGATAAATCAAGCCGTAAGTGGAAAGAAGTACTAGGCGGCGAGTTTTCGCACCTTTTATACGATGGTCGTTGGTTCACACCGCTTAAAGATTCAATTTTAGCGGGAGCCGAAGCACTTTCAACCCTTGCAACAGGTGAGGTGGTACTTAAGCTTTACAAAGGTCAAGTGACAGCGATTCAGAAAAAGTCACCAAATAGCTTATACAGTGAAGACTTTGCAACCTTTGGGGCGGACGATGTTTATGACCAGTCGCATGCTGAAGGGTTTATTCGTTTATTCTCGCTTTCAAGCAGAATTTCAGCGATGACGAAAAAGTAATTTAATTTAGCTCCGCTGTGCTTTATTAATAAGGCGCAGCGGAGTCATTTAAGGGTTTGGAGAGATTTAATGGCATTATGGGGCGGGCGTTTTTCTACGGGTCCAGATGAGGCGTTTAAGCAATTTAACGACTCACTTCCCTTTGATTATCAACTAGCAGAGCAAGACATTATTGGCTCTGTCGCATGGGCTGGCGCCTTAAAGCAAGTTGATGTTTTGAGTAATGAAGAGCATAAAACGTTAGTTGCAGCACTTTATGAGTTATTAGACGAAGTAAAAGCGAATCCACAAGCGGTTGCGACTTCAGGTGCAGAAGACATTCATTCTCATGTTGAAGCTGCACTAATTGAAAAAGTCGGTGATTTAGCTAAAAAACTACATACTGGACGCAGCCGTAACGACCAAGTAGCGACTGATTTTAGACTGTGGTGTCGTGATACCGCGGATCACCTACTTGAGGCATTAGCACAACTTAAAGGCGAGTTTATTAGCCTTGCTGAGCGAGAGCTTGGCACTATTCTTCCGGGCTATACTCATTTACAGCGCGCCCAACCTTTACTATTCAGTCATTGGTGTATGGCGTACGTTGAAATGATCGAGCGTGATGAAAGCCGCTTAAGTGATGCCAAAGCAAGATTAAACTACAGCCCACTAGGCAGTGGTGCATTAGCGGGTACTGCTTACCCAATTGACCGTCAAGCACTGGCTACAGAGTTAGGCTTTAGCGGCGCAACTAAAAATAGTTTAGATGCTGTTTCAGACCGTGATTTTGTGGTTGAGCTTTTAAGTTGCGCATCGATTTCGATGATCCATTTATCGCGTATGGCCGAAGATTTGATATTTTATAATTCAGGTGAGGCCGGATTTATAGAGCTTGCAGATAATGTAACTTCAGGCTCATCACTGATGCCACAAAAGAAAAACCCAGACGCACTTGAGCTTATTCGTGGTAAAACAGGGCGTGTTTTTGGTGCACTCAGCAGCATGACCATGACCTTAAAAGCATTGCCGCTTGCTTATAATAAAGATATGCAAGAAGACAAAGAAGGTCTGTTTGACGCAATGCCAACGTGGCTTGCGTGTATACACATGGCACAAGCGTGTATTAAAGGTGTAAAAGTTAATGGCGAGCGTACACTTGCTGCGGCTAAAGGAGGTCACTCTAATGCGACTGAATTAGCTGATTACCTAGTTGCCAAAGGTATTCCGTTTAGAGAAGGCCATCACATTGTTGGTGTACTTGTACAAATGGCTATTGCTCAAGGGAATAACTTAGAAGATTTAAGTTTAGAACAATTCAAATCTGTGCATAGTATTTTTGAGAAAGATGTATATCCTGTATTAGAAATAGACGCTTGTATAAAAGCTCGCCAAGCATTGGGCGGCACATCGTTAGAGCAAGTGAGTTTAGCAGTTAAAAGCGCCAAAAAAAAACAGCAAATATTAGTGCGTGACGCTAACTTAGATGATGTTGAATCGATAGCTAAATTAATTCAGCACTGGGCAACCGCAGGTGAAAACTTACCGCGTGCTAAAAGTGATATGGTGCACTCGATTAATGAGTTTGCTATTACTGAGGTTAATTCTAAAGTGGCAGGGTGTGCATCACTTTATATATATGACACGGGACTTGCTGAAATACGCTCACTAGGCATCGACCCTGAAACGGGCGTCAGCGGGCAGGGTCGGCAATTAGTTGAACACTTATTAGGAAAAGCCAAAAAGCTGGCCCTAAACCGTATTATTGTTTTGACGCGAGTACCTGATTTCTTTGAAAAACAAGGTTTCACATTCTGCACTAAAGAAAGCTTACCTGAAAAGGTAATGAAAGATTGTGAACTGTGTTTACGCAAACATAATTGTGATGAAGTCGCAATGGAATATATTTTGAGGCCAAGTAATAGTACGGAGATCCCGTGTAAAAACGTGGCTTAAAATCCCTGGATATAAAAGACGTACGGTTATCCCTGTGCGTTTTTTTATATCTTTATCTGTCTGGTATGACCTGTTCTCCCGATCTAGTTTCATTTTATGCTTAATAGTTGGCCTATCTATTAATTCAGTTCTATATCTCTTAATGTATTATGCTATACATTTAATTAAAAATCCTGAACCTTGGATATTATGGGGTATTTATTCGTTTAGTATAAATACAGTTAAATGCTCGCTCACTTCATCACAATGAAAAAGTCAAAAAATACCGGCAAGTCAAAATATAGTGCTAGTAGCACGTTTACAAATCAGTCTGTGTAAATCTTTATTGGCGAAGTTACCGGCCTATGCGTTGGGACTTTCATTAAGAAGCTTTCTTAAAACCATCCTGTAAAACTCTACATAAAATTGTCACATGTTCTTATATGTAGCGACGTATATTGTTGATACTTAGTATCTTCTGCACTATCAACACGAGTGGTTTTGGGGGGGTATAGAGAAGCTATCAATTTTATGGGGTTCAGATGTTGATAGTGCTTTTAACCAACAAGAATTTGTTAGGGCTGACTAAAGCGTATAAGTGATTTCGAGGCTACAATAAAGTCAGCCTCGAATAACGTTATAAACAGATATTTAAAAGCGGTATTCCCAGCTGGTTTTAAGGGCTGTATCGGTGTTTGATTCATCACCTAATTCATCTTGATAAATTGAGCCAGCTACTTTCCACAGGCCATTAAATACACCTTGCTGATAGCCTGTTTCAAGTTGAAGGCGTTTAAAACGCTGTACTAAATATTGATTATTAAGATTACCTATTACTGACTCAGCACTTATATAGCGTAGCTTTGTATATGCTCCAAAGCCATCATGTGAGAAGTACTGTGCTCCTAGAACCCATGACTGACTATTTTGTGGTGTTGACGAGCCGATAAGGCGGCTTTTTTGGGTATAGCTACCTTGCTGTAATGTTTGATAGTTATTACCGTAAGTACAATCAAGCTCACATAGCTCTTGTGTATTTGAATATTCTAAATATGCTTTAGTTAATTGTGCAGAACTGCCAAAGTAACTTTCTACACCAAGGGTATAAAAAGGCGAACTGGGTAGTATGCCACTTTTACTTTTGCCCATTAATTCAGAGTAAACAGCAATCGGTTGATTAAATAAGCTCGTTGAATATTTAACATCAATACTACTGAGGCGGTGTTCTGTCTGTTGTATATTTTCATCGAGGGTTGCTTGCTTAAAAGAAGTCGTGGTTAAAAAATCCGAACCACTACTACTTATGGCAACTTCAAGACCGTTAATGGGTGTACTTGCAAGGCGCAATGCCCAATAATTACCATCATTTGTTTGATCTTGTATGGGTTTTTGTTTGGCATAAATGCCCGTAAGTTGCCAATTACCAATGAACGATAGCCAATTTGGTCCGGCGTACTGGCTATTTGCGCGGGTAAAACGCAGCCCTTCCATAGGAGCTGCATTATTTGAAAGCATGAGAGCATTATCGTTACTCGGTCCCCACCAGTGATCAACTTGTTCTACACTAACCGACCAATTACCAAATAACACGGCAAGGTAGCTACCATGATAGTTAATGTATTTTTGATCAAGCGCTTGGTCAGCATAATTAACGCTTACTTTCGCGCTAACGCGGTCGCCAGTAATCGAACCATAACTATTGATACCACTTTGTTGCTGGTTGCGTTCACCAAAGCTTTGCGATAATTCAGGCGCACTATTATAGTTAGCACGAAAACCAGAGCTACTGCCTTGTTTGGCAAATTCCAATGCGTGCTTCACATGTTGGTAAGCAAAAAACACCTGTTCATTTAGTTGGCTACTATCAAGTTGCGCTAAATCTCGGGCAATACCTTGCCACATTAGTGGGTAAGTATTTATCGGTTGATTAATAACGCCTTGATTAACTAACATTTCTATTGAGGCTCTAAGCATTGTATCATTACTACTTATCCACGGCTGCGCTAAACTTGAGGTAGAGAAAAGAGTAAGCGAAAGCATCAGCTTGTTAAATTTCATCCGTGGAACTTTTCCTGTAATGCGTTAACGACTAGCGGGTTGACAAACTCGCTTACATCACCTTTATGTCTGGCGACTTCTTTAACCAAAGTTGAAGAAATAAATGAATTTTTTTCTGCGGGGGTTAAAAATATACTTTCTAAATCAGGGTTGAGTCGGCGATTCATGTTGGCAAGTTGAAATTCGTAATCAAAATCAGAAACCGCGCGGATACCTCTGATCAATACATTGGCTTGATGGTCGCGGGCTAAATCAGCTAATAAACCTGAAAAACCAATAACACAGACATTATCTATATGGTTTAGTAGGGTATTTGCTAGTGCCACTCTTTCATCTAACGTAAAACAGGGCTGTTTCGTTGGATTATGGGCGATAGCAACAATAACAGTGTCAAACATTTTTGCTGCTCGCTGAATTAAATCAGTGTGGCCGTTGGTCAAAGGATCAAAGGTACCAGGATAAATAGCGGTGACTTTCATAAATTTCGGCTCAGTATAAATTTGCTTGTTATATTAACAGTGTTTTCTATTGAGGTCAGCAAATGAGGTTATTTCAATTATTCAGGTGCTTATCGTTTTTAAGTTAGAAATTTACAAGGAGGTGTTTTAATGGTTCTAATTTGTTTATACTGAATGTTCGACCTTTCTTGAACAAAGTTTGAACATCCGTATTAAAAACAATCTGAGTAAATCGATATGAGCACCAAGGATAAAATTATAAAAACTAGTATTGCGCTGTTTAATCAATATGGTGAACGGGCAATTACTACCAATCATATTGCTTCTCATATGGGGATTAGCCCTGGTAATCTTTATTATCATTTTAAAAATAAAGAAGATATTATACGACACATCTTCGCACTTTATAGTGAGCACTTACATACTCAGTTCGCTCCTGTAAATGAAAATGATGATCCTTTTGATTTATTAACTGGCTACCTCGATTCATTATTTGAACTAATGTGGCAATTCCACTTTTTTTACGACAACCTAGGCGATATTTTATCGCGTGATGAGGTCTTAAAAAAAGAGTATATAGAATTCCAATCCGCTTTGTTAAAGCAAGTGCGTAACATTGTTTTAGGACTGCGTGATGGTGGCGTTATTAATGTTGACGATGAAGATACATTGGAGCTTGCTCACATGCTAAAAATTACTGTGAGTTTTTGGACACCTTATGTAAAAGCACGGCGTTTAAGCGGTGAGTTATTCCAGCAAGATATTTACAATGGTATTTTAAAGGTTCTGATGTTGCTTAAAAGTTATTGTACGGAATCTAGCCTGCCAAAAATTAATCATCTAAAAAGCAATTATAGCCAACTTGCTAAGCAAGCAGAGTCGGCTTAAGAGGTTATTTCATAGCCGTTAGATTTTTGCTATAATCGCGCGCCCAGTACTGGGCGCATGAAATCTTAAATTGTCTAACGAGTGAACTATGCTTAAATTTATCGTCAAACTTCATCCTGAAATCGCTATTAAAAGCCGTTCAGTTCGTAAACGCTTTACTAAAGTGTTAGAAAATAATATTAAAATTGTTTTGCGCAAGCTTGACGATAAAGTACAAGTTAAAAACAACTGGGATAACATCTCCGTGCTTACCAAATCAGACGAGCCCCAATTGCGTCTTGATTTTATTGATGGCCTACAACGTATTCCTGGTATAGTGCAATTTATTGAAGTAACTGAAACCAACTACGAAAACCTGCACGATATTTACGAAAAAGCACTCGATATGATTGGCCACTCGGTTGTTGGAAAAACCTTTTGTGTACGTTGTAAGCGCCAAGGTAAGCATGAGTTTACTTCAACAGACGTTGAGCGTTATGTTGGTGGTGGTTTAAATCAACATGTCGATGGCGCAAGTGTAAAATTAAGCCGTCCTGAAGTAACAATTCGTATAGAAATTAAAGATGACAAAGCGTATATCGTTACGCATACACATTACGGTATGGCGGGCTTCCCTCTGCCGACTCAAGAAGATGTTTTATCGTTAATGTCTGGCGGGTTTGACTCGGGTGTTGCCAGTTATCAAATGATCAGAAAGGGCGCTCGTACGCACTTTTTATTCTTTAATCTTGGCGGCGCAGCCCATGAGATTGGTGTAAAACAGGCCAGCTACTATATTTGGAAGCAGTTTAGCTCCACCCATAAAGTTAAGTTTATCAGTGTTGACTTTGAACCTGTGGTAGCCGAAATTCTCGAAAACGTAGAAAATGGCCAAATGGGCGTAGTACTTAAACGTATGATGATGCGCGCAGGTAGTCAGGTAGCGGAAAAGCTTGGCGTGCATGCACTGGTTACTGGTGAAAGTATTGGTCAAGTATCAAGTCAAACACTAGCTAATTTGAGTGTTATTGACCGGGTCACTGAGACTTTAATTCTTCGCCCGTTAATTCAGCATGATAAACAAGAAATTATTGATATTGCCCGCAAAATCGGCACTGCTGAAATGGCCGAAACGATGCCAGAATATTGTGGTGTGATTTCGAAAAAGCCAACAGTAAAAGCGAAGTTAAGTGTAATTCAAGCCGAAGAACAAAAATTTGATTTTGATGTATTAGATACTGTTGTCGATAATGCTCGTATTATGGATATACGTGACATTGATGTACAGGCTAAACAAGAGCTTAAAGAAGCTGAAGCAGTAACAAGCTTACCTGCCGGTGCTGTGGTTGTTGATATTCGCTCGCCAGAGGAAGAAGATGCTAAACCGCTTAAAATTGATGACACAGAAGTTGTGCATTTACCGTTTTTCCGTTTAGCGACCAAGTTTGGTGACCTACCAACAGATAAAGACTATTATCTATACTGCGCTAAAGGTGTGATGAGCCAACTTCAAGCGCTTATTTTACACGAACAAGGTTTTGATAATGTTAAGGTTTACCGCCCATAACCATAACTAACGAGCTATATAAGAATAAAAATGCGGTTTAACACCGCATTTTTTTATGGTTATTTACCCCGAGAAAGCAAAAGGCACGCACAAACAAGTTCGCGCCTTGTATTACGCTAAATCTACGACATGATATTGATGTTTAAGCTTGCGTAAGTGGGACTTTACGCCACGCAAAAGGTTTGATGTTGGGCCAACAGCGCGAGATAACCTCATGCCTACAGAAAATCGGCGGAGCTCCTGTTAAAATTAGCTGTTTAGTACTTTATATAATAACTCATCATTGCATGGGGTCTTTATGGCTAATAATTTTCCTTGCTCGCTTATAAACCCACACATTGCCTCTATTTCAGTTTGGCGATTATGAGCCATATCTTGCTGCATTGACGAGTAGTTATCTTGGGTTTCAGCCATTACCAGGTAAGCTTGTTGAAGTGCTTCGCTAAGGATTACTTTAACACCTAGGGCGTTGGCTACATTACAGGCTTCATTTAAAAGGTTAAGAATTTTCCCGCTAAAATAAGGAGTGCGAAGTGCGCCGTTTTTTACGTTATATAAAGCACTCAGTGGGTTTATTGCTATATTGATAAGCAATTTTTTAAAACGTAACAGCTCGATTTGTTCGCTAAAGTAGAGCTCTGGAATGGCTGTCAATTGTTTGCTTACTGCTTCTTTTTGTTTTGTTGCTTGTTGGTTACAGCTGCCCAAAACACTTTCGCCTAACCCTGTATGTATCACATTGGTTGGTGAATTCTTAAAACCCGCCAGCCGAGTGGTTAAAAAATATAAACCTTGTTCTGTTTTTAATTGGCTTTGTAGTGACGATAAATCACTCATACCGTTATGAGACAAAACCACATTACAGGTGTTTGCTGTATAAGGTATAAATTGGTTAAACGCATCTACTAATTGGTAAGCTTTAACAGCGAAAATAATAGTATCGAAAGGGGTTTTTATAAGCTTATTGGGTATTTCGTTTGTTACGATATTAACCTTGATTGCTTTTTTTTCGAAGCCTGCCTGGTAAGTATACTTAGTTTGGCTATTTCTACTTCGGGTGGCAAGGGTTATCGTGTGCTCAGCACTTAAAAAGTGGCTGTATAACAAACCAATTGCGCCATCGCCAACAACTAAGATATTAGCCATCGCGGTTTTTTTTCCCTACATGAAAAGTTAGCTTAATGGCAAAGTAACTTGCTGCGCCTATAAAGTCGGCAACAAAATCAGCAAATGAAGCTCGGCGATATGGCAGCATATCTTGCATTATTTCAATAGCCGCACCGTAACCTGCTAAAACTAATATTTGTAGCCATAAAGGAATTTTAAATGCTTTGTCCATCACGACGGCTAGAATGAAAAAAATACCAAAATGCGCGACTTTATCTACGTGAGGAAATAAGTTTGCAGCGCCTTTGATCTCCTTGGCAAACAAAAATGTGAAGGCCACTATACTGAGTAAAAATAGTGCTTGGTAAATTCGCCTAGTCACAGAAAATCCTAAATAGCTTAAAAATGAACCGGCAGTATATCAAATATATTTAGTACCGCACCTGAATAACATTCACAAAGGTGCAAAGATTTATTAAATTACAGGTATAATCACTACTATATTAATTTTAAATATTTGCTAGGAGAAACTCATGCCTTCATTTGACATTGTATCTGAAGTAGAAATGAACGAAGCGCAAAATGCGGTAGATAACGCGAATCGTGAACTTGACACTCGCTTTGATTTTAGAGGGGTTGATGCCTCTATTGAGCTGAACGACAAAACCATTAAGCTCAAAGCTGAAGCTGATGCTCAAGTAATGCAGTTATTTGATATTTTAGCTAATAAAGTATCAAAGCGCGGAATGGATGTATCAAGTCTTGAGCTACAAGAGATCTCTCGTGCGGGTAAAAATGTATTCCGTAACGTGGCTTTAAAGCAAGGTATTGAAAAAGACGTGGCTAAAAAAGTAGTTAAAGCTATCAAGGATTCGAAAGTAAAAGTGCAAGCGGCTATTCAAGGTGAAGAAGTGCGTGTAACAGGCAAAAAGCGTGACGACCTACAAGAAGCAATGCAAGTTGTACGCGGTGCTGATCTAGGTCAACCATTCCAGTTTAAAAATTTCCGCGATTAATCGTTTTATGCTTATAGCTAATAAATACTACTTGTTATAGAAATGAGTAGGGGCTGTTGATCTTTGTAGTACATATATCAATCAGCCCACATTGGTAGCCACATCATAGTAAATGCTAAAGCGAGCATTGAATGATAATTTCGTTCAAGCTTTTCATACCGCGTGGCTATCCCTCTATATTGCTTAATACGGCCAAATGCATTCTCAACCAAGTGCCGATATTTGTACATGCACCAGTCAATATCTTCATTGCCTACTAAACTGTTGCCCTTACGTGGAATAACGGGTGTAGCGTTATTATCACGAACAAACGCTCTCAGTTTTTCACTGTCGTAGCCTTTATCTGCGACAACCATATTACTTGTTGGGCAATTAGCTACGAGTGACTCTGCATGGACGATATCATGCGTATTCCCACAGGATAATTCATAATAAACAGGCAACCCTCCGCTATCGACTGCAAGATGAATTTTCGTAGAATTTCCACCTCGGCTCTTTCCAATTGATTCATTGTCAGCAGTTCTTGCACCGCAACTATGTTGATGAGCCCTGACAATACTGCCATCAATGAAGACCCAATCCATGTCCGCATCACGAGATAATGCGCGAAACAGTTCATTCAAAATCCCTTTTTTGGACCATAAATTAAACCGTCTGTAGATAGCACTCCAACGGCCAAAATCAGAAGGTAAATCTCGCCATGGAATACCTGTGCGCATCTTATACAGTATGCCTTCGAGCGTTTTTCTATGGTTGGGCTTATTATAAATTCGACCACTTAAGTACATTACTTTTGATAAGACATTCCATGTCCCGTCTGTTAACATTAATCTTGGCATGTAGGTTCGGTGTAAAGTTTTCTGGCGAATTCAATTATACCTTATCTTCATGCTGTTTGTTTTTCATACCACAAAGATCAACACGCCCTAGTATTTATTAGTTCTTTTCTTCCTTTATTAATAATAGCCTTACATGCAACCACAGCAATATAAGTTTGCACATGAGCTTTTGTTTTTTCAGCCACCATGTCGATATTTAAGCACTTTTCCAAATTCTCCCTTGTGAGCCAAATAAAACATGAGTGACAATAGTCATTTTTTAGCACGTCAGTTAAGATAACGTGCATGATTATTGTGCGTTTGGGAAACCTAATTGACGCCACGATTCATAAACAAAAACGGCAACGGCATTGGATAAGTTCATGCTACGGCTATTTGCCTGCATTGGAATGCGCACACGCTGCTCATGAGGTAGTGACTGTATTAATTCGTCAGGTAAACCACGTGTCTCAGGGCCAAATACTAAGCAATCGCCTTGTTGATATTGTGCTTGATGATGAAACTGGCTGCCTTTGGTGGTACACGCATAAACCTTTTTAGGCTGGCATTTTGCTAAGTAAGCTTCAAACGATACATGGCGTTGTACATGGCTAAACTCATGGTAATCAAGGCCTGCGCGCTTTACGCGTTTATCATCCCATTCAAAACCTAATGGCTCAATCAAGTGCAAAGAAAACCCAGTATTAGCGCATAAGCGAATAATATTGCCCGTATTAGGGGGGATCTCTGGTTGGTATAAGACGATATCAAGCATGTTTTTCCTTATTAATAAGCCTTTTTAGCGCGCTTGAGTATACACGAAGTGGTATAATACTTAACTATCACAAACGTTAAAGCGAAAATTAATGTGAAAAACCGCAGTTATGAATTTTGGGTAAAAACAGCCAGCATAGTGACCATGGTAATGGTTAGTTTAATGATTGCAGCTAAGTGTTGGGCGTGGCTTGCTTCTGGCTCTGCGTCAATGTTGGGTTCGTTAACCGATTCATTAATGGATATAACTGCCTCCGCTATGAGCTTTTTAGTGCTTGGTTACGCGCTTCGCCCTGCTGATGACGATCACCGCTTTGGTCACGGTAAGGCCGAGGCACTAGCTGGACTTGGTCAAGCTGCATTTATAGCTGGTTCCGGGTGTTTATTGGCGTTTCATGGTGTTGAGCGCTTGTTTAATCCGGTTGTTTTAACGCACTCAATGTTGGGGATTTGGGTTAGTATATTTGCGATTGTATGTACTTTAGTGGTGGTTTTTGTGCAACAAAAAGTGATTGCACATACTGAGTCTATCGCCATAAAAGCTGACTCGGTTCATTATAAAGGTGACTTAATTTTAAATGCCGCGGTGTTGCTTGCTATTATACTAGCGCAGTCTGGAATGATGTTCGCAGATCCTATATTTGCTATTGGTGTAGCAGGTTATTTACTTTATAACAGTTGGGATATAGCGGGGCAAAGCGCCGATCATCTGATGGATAAAGAGCTTCCTGATGAAGAAAAAACTGAAATTATTTTAATCGCGAATGCTCATGATGATGTGTTTGGTGTTCATGATGTACGCACTAGGCAGGGCGGGAAAATTAAGTTTATACAACTTCATTTAGAACTTAAAGACGAGATGCCATTAATCAGAGCACATAACGTGGCAGACGAAGTGGTGGCTATGATCCAAAAAGGATTTGAAAGTGAAATGGATATTTTAATCCATCTCGATCCGCTTTCTATTTGTGATCAAGATAACCCAGTACAAAAAGCATAAAGCTGGCTAAGCACTTTGCGGCGAACGTTATCTTGCTCAAATAGTAATTCATGTTTAGCTGCGCTATAAGTTTTTAATTTAGTTTGAGTTAGCCGCTTAACTATTTTATGTTGGGCTTGGTTGTCTACAACGACATCTTGCTCGGCACTGGCAATAAAAAGCGGGATATCCACATTGAGGCTATCAACCTTACTAATAAAGGTAAAAGCCGCATTAAGCCAGCCGTAGGTTACTCCGCCAAGTTTTAAGCTAGGCGCTTGTTGATACACATCACGAAAATAAGCATACCTTGCAGCGCTACTCGTGAGTGTATTTATAGCAAAGTCGTCAGCATGATAGTCGCCTTGGCCAAACGCGTAACAGCCAGATAAACCTACTGATGAGGCCACTTTAGCTGCCAATTTAGCTAGTGGTTTGGGCGTACCTTTAGTGTAAATATCAAACATTGGTGCGGATAAAAACAAGCCATTATAGTTATGCTCAAAGCGGGCTAAATAATCATAGGCAATAGCCCCGCCCATTGAATGTCCTAATAACACTTTTTTTCCTTGCCAGTGTTTATCTACAACCTTTATATTAAACAGCGCTAAATCGGCGGCATAATCATTAAAGTCTTTTACAAAGCCTTTGTGAGGGTTTTTTAAGCCGCGATACGAACGTCCTTGCCCTTGGTGATCAACAATAAATACTGCAATGTTATTATTATACAATTCCCATAATAACTCTTTATACTTATCGAGCCCTTCAATACGCCCTGAACTGATTATAATGGCGGTGCTAGCATTACTTGGAATAGCGTAAGCGTAGTATAGCTGCCCATGTGAAGTAGCGAGGTAATGCTTAGCTAAAGTATCAGTAAAAAAATCATCAATGGTAGATATATTGTTTTTAAGGTTCGCTTCATTGCTATAAAACATTACATAGTCACTTTTTAGTTACTTGAATTTTACTGTTAATTGGCAGTGTTATACTAACGCATAAACCGCCTGTTGCTTGGTTTTTAAGTACTAGATTACCGCCATGCGCTACTACTGCATTTTTAGCAATAGCTAAGCCTAATCCTGTACCGCCACTGGTACGATCCCGTGCATGAGACTGACGAAAAAATGGCTCACATAGTTTGGTTAAATTTTCAGGCGCTACGCCTTCGCCATCATCACAAATTTCAATATAAACAGTTTCAGCTTGCGATAATGTTAAGGTAATCGTGTGCTTGGCATACTTGATTGCATTACGCAGTACGTTTTCAAGAGCGCTGGCTATTAAGCTTTCATCACAGTTTATCGTGACATTAAACTTGCCATTTACAAGCAACTGTTTATTATTTTGCTTGGCCTCAAATGTTGCATCATTCAATACGTGATCAACAATAACTTGTAAAGACTGATGATTTAAATGAAGAGCTTGGCTTTTTGCCTCTAGGCGTGAAACTTTAAGTACATCAGCGATCATTTTATCGAGCTGGTTAGCTTCTTTTTCAATCCGTAGTAGGTAACCTTGGTTAGCCTCGCTTGCTTGCATTTGTGCAAGGCCGGTTGCCATTTTTAAGCGAGTAAGTGGCGAACGTAGCTCATGAGAAATATCAGCCAATAAGCGTTTTTGTGCGCTGATCAGCTGCTCAAGCTGCTCAGCCATACTATTAAAGTCGCGTCCTAATACGCCTAGCTCATCTTGGCGTTCTGGGTTAAGTTTTGCTCTGGCGGTTAAGTCTCCTGCTGAGAGTTTAATTGCTGCTTGTTTTAAACTATTGATAGGCGCAATTAAATTACGGCTAAATATAAAGCTTAAAGTTAGCGAGGCTGCAAAAGCAATCATCACTTTTAGCCAAGTTGGTAATAATTTTAAACGGATAAAAAACGGGGGCTGGTGGTTTGCATCTATCTCGTATAAATAAAAATTTCCCTCAGGAGTGGTTATTTCAATTGGGCCAAATGCTTGGTAGTGCTCAGTAAAAATAACTTGAGCGGGCATGTTTTTGGTAAAGTTTAATAGGCTTAAATCAACATTTTCGGGAACTTCGCGACTCGTTAATATTTTATCGGGTTGCTCGGAGCTTAAATATAATAACTTACGTTTAGTTAGTCTAGGGTGGTTAAATACTTCGCTTAAAGATTTTTTGTGTTTAACGGTGCTGCGTTCGATCCCCTTTGCGGTATAAAGTAAATTTTTTTGCATTGGACCATGTAGCGGCTCATTGCTTACCGTGTTAGTAGCTAAGTTACTTAAAAAAAACAGTGCGCCCATGGTGCCAATAACGGTCAGCCAAAACCAACTAAATACTTTAAAAAATAAATAATGATGGGGTGACTTTAAGTAGCTCAAAAGGGTCAACTTAGGCTCCTTGAATAAAGACATAGCCGTTGCCCCTAATTGTTTTTATTCGTTCTAGGTCGTTAAATTCAGCTATTTTTTTACGAATATTACTGACATGCATATCAATTGAGCGGTCAAAAGACGCAAGGCGACGACCAAGTACTTGTTCACTCAAGACCTCTTTACTTACCACTTCACCAGCTTGTTGTATAAGCTTAACCAAAATTTCGTACTCAGTGCCTGTTAGGTTAAGTAGCTGATCGTTAATCAGAGCTTGTCTAGAGGCTAGGTTGATAGTGACGCTATTAACGGTAAGTATAGTGCTTTCTGAGTTATTAACGCTGGCAATATGTTCAATTCTGCGGGTAATTGCTTTTACCCGAGCAAGCAATTCACGGTGGTTAAAAGGTTTTGGAATATAATCATCAGCGCCTAGTTCTAAGCCAAAAATGCGGTCGAAATCTTCCCCTTTTGCAGTTAGCATTATAACGGGGGTTAACTTATGTTGGCGTAATTGCTTTAAAACTTCAAAGCCCTCGAGTGAAGGGAGCATTACATCAAGTAATATTAATGCGTAATCATCACTTAGCGCTTGTTGTAGGCCTTCCTTACCATCATGCTTTGACTCAATCTCAAACCCTTGTGCACTTAAGTACTCACTGAGTAATTCACATAATTCAATATCGTCGTCAATCATTAATAGTTTCATCAGCCAGCCTTAAGTGTTGTATGTCAGCTTATTTTAACCGCGAAATAGCCTAAAAGTGAACCTTTACACAACCTTTACACTCGTTTGCGTTACTTTGCACTGTAAGGGGTATAGTGAATTTACTGACTCAACCCAGTAATGGTAACTCAACGAGTAATCCAACAACCAAAGGTAATAATTATGACAATGACAACTAAACTTTCTAAACTTGTGCTAATTTGTGGCCTTGCTACAGCAACGCTAGGTGCTACTAATGTAATGGCTAAAGGTGGCATGGAACATCATCACGGTGACAGACAAGCACGCTTTTTATTATCAGAGCGTGGTGTTGAAAAATTAGCTTTAACACAAGCGCAGCAAGATCAACTTAAAGTTATCTTTGATGCCAATAAAGCGAAAAGAGAAGCTAAGCGCAGCGGCAATAAAGACGATTTTAAAGCGGCACGTAAAGCACATAAAGAAAAGATGGCAGTATTACTTAGTGCAGCTAAATTCGATGAAAACGCTGCGCAAGAGCTGCTTGATGCTCGCACCGAAAAAGGTAATAGTATTGCGATGGAAAAACTTAAAACGCAGCATCAAATCTGGCAGGTGCTCAATGAAGAGCAGCGTGAAAAGCTATCTGAAATGAAAAAGCATAAACGTAAAAAAGGCCATAATAAAAGCCGTTAATTTACCCATAAGCGCTAATTTATTTAGCGCTTTTTTTCATTAGGCAGTTAAACCATTAAACCAGTGAAAATCTAACTCCTGTATGGGCAAACTTGATTCGCGTATGTATTAACTTACATATTTATTTAAAAAACTCATCGTCATTTTTTGCAAGCATCGCTTCAATATCTTCAATCATATCTTGGCTTAAATCGTTTGCGTTGGTGACGGGGCTTGATATTTTATTGTTTTCAAACGACCACTCGCCTAAATCAATAAGCTGGCAACGCTTTGAGCAAAATGGGCGGTGCTCACTTTTATCGTTCCACTCGACTTGGTTTTTACAGGTTGGGCAATTAACAACGGTTGGCATAATATAAACTCATTAATCTTTTTGCGTATTTTATAGAATTCAGTGAATAGATCATAGGGTAGGGTAATAATACGTGCTTATATAAACACGTATTAACTTAATACTTTAAAAGCTCGTTACTCGGTTAATTTCAGCAAGGGATGTTACGCCATCTGCTGCTTTTTTAAGGCCAGATAAACGCAAGTTATTAAAGCCTGATTTAAGTGATACCTCTGCAATTTCTAAAGAATTACCACCACGCATAATAATTTGTGCAATTTCAGGGGTGACTTCCATTACTTCATAAATACCTACACGGCCCTTGTAACCTTCAGTACAACTATCACATCCTTTTGGTGTAAATAATGTTAGCTCGTCAAGTTTTGATTTATCAACCCCCTGGCGTAAAAGTTCTTCTTCAGGCAGTGTTTCGGGGGTTTTACATTTAGGGCATAAACGACGCGCAAGACGCTGTGCAATAATGAGGGTAATCGAACTTGCCACGTTGTAGGCGGGCACACCCATATTTAATAAACGGGTTAAGGTTTCAGGTGCTGAATTAGTATGCAGAGTAGACATAACTAAGTGACCTGTTTGCGCTGCTTTTATAGATATTTCAGCGGTTTCAAGGTCACGTATTTCACCTACCATCACCACATCAGGATCTTGACGTAAAAATGCTTTTAGTGCGTTGGCAAAAGTCATCTCTGCTTTAGGGTTTATTTGTACTTGGTTAACCCCTTCAAGGTTAATCTCTACCGGGTCTTCGGCGGTACTAATATTACGCTCGGGCTGATTAAGTATGTTTAAACCAGTGTACAGGGATACCGTTTTACCAGAGCCGGTAGGGCCAGTAACAAGTATCATGCCTTGTGGTTGTGCTAAAGCATTCATGTATAGTGCTTTTTGCTCAGGTTCGTAACCTAGTACATCAATGCCAAGCATGGCACTTGATGAATCAAGTATTCGCATAACTATTTTTTCACCCCACAAGGTTGGCAAGGTGCTGACACGAAAGTCGATACTTTTACGTTCGGTAATTTTTAGTTTTATACGTCCATCTTGGGGTTTACGTTTTTCTGCAATATCCAAGCGAGCCATTACTTTTAAACGTGCTGAAAGGCGTGTCGCTAAGCTATTTGGTGGGCTTGCCATTTCATGCAAAATACCATCGATACGAAACCGAACTCGGTATTTATGTTCATAAGGTTCAAAGTGTAAGTCTGACGCGCCTTTTTTAATCGCGTCCATCAAAATTTTATTGATATAGACAATAATAGGTGCATCGTCTTTGTCTTCTTCACCTGGGCTTTTAACGTCTTTTTGTTCGGTTTCTAAATCACCAAACTCTTTAAACTCATCGTCACTTAAATGTAAACTGCTGCTGGCATCTAATAATTGCTCTATTTTATTTTCGAGTTGGCGGTAATCAACTACCACCACTTCACAAGAGAGGCCGGTACTAAATTCAAAGTTCTCAAAAGCACCGTAATCGGTCGGATCAGAAGCGGCAATATAAAGTTTACGGCCTTTTTTGACTAACGGGAGAATATGGTGCTGACGGATCAGTTTTTCTTTAACTAACTCTTTAGAGATAAATTCAATATCAAAGTCTTTAATATCAAAATAAGGTACCCGAAAAAAATCTAGGCATTGTTCAGCCAGCTCTTGGCCATCAATACCACTGCAGGAGCTAATTAGCTCGGCAGTTGAACTAAAGTCTCGCTGTTTCAGCTTTACCGTTTCTGCGTCGATGCGGCCAAGTGTGATAAATTTTCGAAGTAGTGGTGAGTTAATATTCATTGCGCACCTTTAAATATTCATTCATAACTGCAACTTATCAGAAAAAAGTAGGGTATAACATTAGTCTTGGCGATTTAGGTTAATTTGCCAGCTAAAACACTAAATTTTTATTCTTATAGTAACTTTGCTTTAAAGTAAGTTAAATATTAGCTGAGTGTCGCTAACTTTTAACCGCTAGCTTTAAATAATGCTGGTGGTACTTTAAAACCTCAGCACTCACATCTTTAAGTGGTTGGTTATTATTAATTACGTCAATTGCACGGGCTTTTTTATCACTGCGAGACATTTGCGCATCAATAATTGCTTGTGCTTGCACTTTCGAAATATTGTCACGTTTTATGGTTCTAGTTAATTGCACTGCTACTGGCACATCAATCAATAATGTACGTTGGCAATATTTATCAAGGCCGTTTTCAAATAATAATGGCGCAACTAAAATAACGTATGGGCTGGTAGCGCTGTTTAAATCAGTTTGTATTTTTTTGCGAATAAGCGGGTGCAATAAGTTATTTAACCAGGTTTTTTGCACTTGCTCTGCAAATATAAGCGCACGCAGTTTACTGCGGTTTAGGGTTTGATCTTGATTTAAAATATCACTGCCAAAGTGCTCGATTATTGCATTTAAGCCATCACTTTTTGGTGCTACAACTTCACGGGCAATAATATCGGCATCCACAATGGTTATACCTTGTGCTTCAAATATAGCACTTACGGCACTTTTACCACAGCCAATGCCGCCTGTTAACCCAAGCGTCCATTTGTTTATACTTATGTTTTTAGTCGCACCATTAACGGTAGTATTAGCCATACTTAATAACCAAGCCAATTAAAATAGTAGGTTTTTAGTTGTGTCCCCCAAAGCATAGCAATCCAGCCTGCAATTGCTAAGTAAGGGCCAAAGGGAATGGGTGTGGTTTTATCTTTGCCTTGAATCGAAAGTAGTGCAATACCAATAATGGCACCGACAACGCTTGAGAGTAAAATAATCATAAGCAAAAATTGCCAACCAAGTAATGCACCAAAAACAGCCAGTAACTTAAAGTCGCCATAGCCCATGCCTTCCTTACCGGTCAGTAATTTAAATAACCAGTAAACACTCCAAAGGCTTAAATAGCCGCAAGCGGCGCCGATAATCGCATCACTTGGTGGTATGGTAATACCTAAAACTGCGGCAATGAGCGCAAGCCAAATCAGTGGTAAAGTGAGCTGATCGGGCAATAGCATATGATCAATATCAATAAAGGTAAGTGTGACTAAAAACCAGGTAATAACAATATAAAGCAGTGCTTGTTCGGTTGCGCCAAAAGTATAAGCAACGGTTAAACTTAAAATAGCAGTAAGTACTTCAATAATTGGATAACGCACTGTAATAGGATGCTTACAGCTCGCACAACGCCCTTTGAGTAACAGCCAGCTTAGTACCGGGATGTTCTGCCATGCTTTTATGGTGGTTTTACAGTTTGGGCAGGTTGAGCTAGGCGTAACTAAATTAAAGGGCTTAGTTGGTGTTGTTTGGTTATTTTGTTCATTACTTAGCTCATCGGCAAGTAAAGTACGGCACTCGGTTTGCCATTCACGCTGCATCATCAGCGGTATGCGGTAAATAACTACATTTAAAAAACTACCAATGCAAAGGCTAACAAGGCCTACAGTGAGTAAATAAAACCACAACTGGCTTTGCATTACAGTGGTTATATCGGATAAAAAATCGAGCATTACTTTCCTTAAAGTTATTCAAAAAATAAGTGAATTAGTTATTTAAAACTTTTTACCGGCGAGTTCACCGAGGTGCTACGCGCTACACTGAGGAGTCATAAAAGTTGAACAATCACTTTTGGCTTCTCTGTGGAGATCTGTGTTCTCGGTGGTGATATAATCATTGTATTGTTGCTCCGAGCCTGCAAACCCTTTTTACCACCGAGTTCACTGAGGCGCTACGCGCTACACTGAGAAGATTAACATAAAAGTAAACTATCACTATTTTTTAATAACGCGGATTCAAATCTGAAGTGCATAACGTTTAGGCGGCTTTAGCCGCCAAGTGATCCTGCATCAATTTTGCAGGCGTTTCAAATCCAAGTGTCTTCCTCGGACGATTATTAAGTTGCTCAAGTACTGGTATAACTTGCGCTGGTGTTACCGCCTTAAAATCGGTGCTCTTCGGCCAATACTGACGTAGTAATCCATTCGTGTTTTCATTCAATCCGCGCTCCCATGAGTGATAAGGGTGAGCAAAATAAACAGGAACACTTAAAGCCTCTGTGATTTGCTCGTGATAAGCGAACTCTTTTCCATTGTCAGCCGTGATGCTATGAAGCGCTGACCTATATGGCCTTAATAGCTCTATCGTCGCCGCAGTGACGGCTTGTGCTGTTTTGCCTGCCACCTGAGTTGATACAGTGAATTGGGTGACCCGCTCTACAATGGTAACAAAGGCGCCTCGATGACCTTTGCCTATGACGGTATCTATTTCCCAATCTCCGATACGACCTTTCTCATCAACTATTTGTGGGCGCTCTTCAATGCTAACGCGATTTTTTATTTGCCCTCGGTTTGTTTTACCATGACTGCGCTTGTGATATTTCTTACCGTGTCGGCGCAGATGTAGGTATAACTCACCACCTGCTTTTTTATCTTCCCAGATATACAGATAAATGCATTCATGGCTGACAGACAGTTCACTTTCTTTGCGTAACCATCCCGTTATTTGTTCAGGACTCCACTTCTCATTAAGCTTCTGGGTAATTAAAGCTATCATTTCAGGTGTCATCTTAAGCGGTTTTCTTACACTTCTTCGGCGAAACAAAGCCCGCTCATGAGCTTGTTTGTGTCTGTAACCTCGCTTACCTGTATTTCTAGAAAGCTCTCTTGAAATCGTAGATTGCGATAAATTAGTTAGCTCAGCAATACTTTGTTGCGTAAAACCGCTTTTCTTTAGAACGGCGATCTGGCATCTTTGCGCATAGGTCAGTTGTTTGTAATGTCTCATTGTAAAATCTCTTGCCGGAGAAAAAGCAGTTAGTTTATGAGCAACTGACCACTTAATCTAGCCAAAACAAGTTATGCACTTACAATTTGAATCTAGGTAATTAAATCACTGAGCCTAGTTGGAATATCGGTAAATACATGGCAATAATTAGGCCGCCAACTAATACACCAAGCACAACCATTATAAGAGGTTCAAGTAAGCTGGAAAGGCCATCAACGGCGTCGTCAACTTCTTGCTCATAAATAGTAGCCACTTTAGCTAGCATACTATCTAGGGAGCCTGACTCTTCACCAATCGCCACCATTTGAATAACCATATCGGGGAATATCTTTGAATTACGCATTGCCCAGTTCATTTGGTTACCCGAGCTTACCTCAGCTTTTATATCTAAAATAGCGTAACGATACACAGCATTACCAGAGGCACCAGCAGCAGAATCCAGCGCATCAACCAGTGGTACACCTGCCGCAAAGGTGGTAGAAAGCGTGCGTGCATAGCGGGCAACAGCGGCTTTATTCAAAATCATGCCAATAATAGGCAGTTTTAAAATAGCTTTGTCGTTGGCATCACGCAGTTTTTTATTTTTTAATAGCGCTTCTTTGTATGCCCAAATAAACACAACAATAGCGATGAATATTATCCACCAGTATTCTTGCATAAATTCAGAAATACCAATCACCATTAAAGTAAAAGCGGGGAGCTCTGCACCAAAGCCGGCAAATATATCTTGAAATTGCGGTACTACAAAAATAAGTAATATGGACGTCACAACTAATGCAATTACTAATACAGCGATGGGGTAAAACATGGCCTTTTTAATTTTTGACTTTAGCGCTTCAGATTTTTCTTTATAAATAGCGATGCGGTCAAAAATTTTATCAAGTGCGCCAGATTGTTCACCCGATGCCACTAAATCGCAATATAAATCATCAAAGTAGCGAGGGTGTTTACGTAGCGCGTTTGAAAGGGGGGCTCCTGCTTTTACTTCATCACCAATGGTTTCCATTAGTTTAGTGACACTTTTATTATCAGAGCCTGAGCCAATCATATCAATGGCTTGAATGAGCGGCACGCCTGCCATTAGCATAGTGGCTATTTGCCGTGTCACTAAAGCAATATCTTTAGCGGTAATTTTTTGTTTACTTTGAATACCAAAAAGGGGTTTTGCTTTACGTTTTACTTTAGAGGGGGTGATATTTTGTTTACGTAGCTGGGCTTTAACAAGGGCAATGCTTGCAGCCGTCATTTCGCCTTCAAGCTTTTTCCCGCGCGCACTAACGCCAATCCACTGAAAGGTATCATTGCTTGACTGTTCATTTTTCTTTGCCATATTAGACCTAATTCAGTATCAACTGTTTGATGGTTCCCAGGTGCCTGTATCCCAAGAGTTATTTTTTGGATATAGGTGCTTGGCTTCAATTGTTAGAGCATTCGCTTGCTTACCCATTGAAAGTGCTTTCATAGCTCTTATTGTTTCAAAGTAAATATAATCACTTGGGTAAGCTTTTAAAAAAACTTCTGACCAAGTTAAAAAGTTAATAACTTCATTATAGTTTTTTTGTTGAAGTGCGACTTCTAGTTTAATGGTGTTTATTTGAATTTCTTTAAACTTATACTCTACAAATGGGTTTAAAGTCTGAGATAGCAATATATGGTTATTCGGCTCTTTATAAATGTATTGTCTCAGTAACATTGAAGACTGTAGAGCTGTAAGTGAAAAAATGATTAATATTATGAAAAAAACTAAGTTTAACACTTTGATAATGCTAATATTTAGATTGATAGAGTTATTACCTAAATTGCAAAGCTTAAGCACGATAAAGATCAAAGTTACAAAAACTGCATAATGTAGAGTTGATTGGTAAAAAGGGTGTTCTGTTAGCGTATGTATCAGAATAGGTGTTATTAGCAGGAATAGGCCTACTTTATTGCTTGCCTTGCTAGAAAAGATTAGATAACAGAAATAGCTAAAAATTACTATTATCGGAAGTCCCGCAATAATACCACCTTCAACCACCCATAGTAATATTTCATTGTGGGGGTGTGTAACTTTAACCCCATAATTTATACCACCCCTTTCCGCTGCTTTTGTAGCCGAGTAATCTATGATCTTCCTGTGAAAGCTGCCATAACCATGGCCTAAAAGTGGTTTTTGTAAAAATAGTTCAAAACTATCTTGGTAGATGTACATTCTAATTTTAGGTGAGCTAATAATCTCTTTTTTTGTAACATAATCATTACCAGCGCTATAGGGGATGGTTTTAGCAAGCATTAAGCTTGTACCTACGAGTGCTATTAATAGGGTTAGTTTTTTTAGCTTTCTTTTTTTTATGAGTAACAAAAGATAGTACAGAGCAATAATAGCACCAGCTAAAAGGCTTGTTCTTGACTGGGTTAAAAATAGTACCCAGGAATTAATTAATGTACAGGCAAGCAGTAGATTGATGATCAATTTATTTTTTACAGAACCTAATAAATATAAAGAAACTGCAATGCCAGTGGCTGTATAGCTTGCCAGAACATTGACTTGTTGAAAAATACCTGTAGGACGACCGTACTCAATTTTAATTGCGAAGTAACTGTCGCTAGTCATTAAGTAATTTTGATAAAGTGCAAAGCAAGAGCTTATGAAAGTTGATGCACAAACCAGCAGTAGTAACTGCTTCAATTGAGCTTTATTCGGATTTAGTTGGGTCAATGCAAAGTAAAGTAGTATACCGATAAGTATTGTAAAAAATCGTGGGAATGATTTGTAGAGCTGAGTCTCATTGCTACAAAGTAAAGGGCTAGATAGTATAATTAAAAGTATGCACGCTGCTTTAAGGAAGTTATCTGTACTAAACTCAGAATTTTTGCATGCTAACTGCGCTAACACAAAAATGATCAATCCTAGTGACAAAAGAGCGAGTGAATTAAACGGCAGCGAATAACCAAAACCACCAGAGTTAGGCAAGTAGAAAAGTACACTTAGAATAAAAAGAGGTGTAAAAAGAACTGTTAAATTATTATTTTTAGTCAATTTTAAAACCAGAAAAAAGAGCGCTGAATGCGCTCTAAATTGTTTTCTTAACAGCTTGTTGGTTTATGTTCATCATCAGCATCAGATGAACATGTCCAGGCGCCATCAACTGAGCGAGTAAGGGTAACTGTCCTGCCACTAACTGCTGGCCCTCCCGCAACAGTCCCTACAATAGTTCCAGAGCCATCATCCGGTTCAGATTCAATAACAGCACCAGAGCAGGCTTTTGTATTTATTCCCATCTGCTCTTCAGTCATAGTTTCTGAAGCAGTGCCTTCGTTCATTTTAATTTCAAAAGCGGTTTTTCCTGGTGCGATTTCAGCTAAACAAGCTGTTACTTGAGATTTTGCCGTATAGTTTTGATAAGCTGGCAACGCTACGGCTGCTAGAATACCGATGATTGCTACTACACTCATTAATTCAATTAGGGTGAAACCCTGTTGTTTCTGTTGTGTCATTTTTGTCATGTTCCTCTCCTAAAGGATAGTGTGTTGTAAATGAGTAATTAAAACACCGGCTTGTTGTTTAATTATTATATTTACGGTTTTACTTACTGTTTGAATCAAAAAACCATTCCAATAACCTATTTACTGCTAACAGTGAGTAGGTAGTTAGACTTACTCTAGCACTAAAACGTAAATTTTAAAGCATGTTTTGTTGTTTTAAAGTTAATTTTTAGAGTTCTGCGAGTATTATGGTTGCTTTGTAAACGCGTTACTAAAGTGCCTTTTTTAGATCTTCTAGGCTCTAGGCAAGCAACTTTAGTATAGCTTACTTTACTTGCTTATTATGTTGATCCATAAGTAGCCTGAATTTGCGCTGAATTTAAATTTAAAGCCAAAGTTCGTAACTTGTGCTTTATAAACGAACTTGTTTTAAAATATTGATAGTTCTGTGTTTTTATTTAAATAAAGCTAAATTAGTACCATTTTTTCAAATGGTACTTTTAGCGTGTTTAACGCTTTTTTAGTTTCAATGTCAATACTTTAGGGTTGGGTTGGTTAAGTTTGATTGCTGGATAATCATTGAAATCGCATGGATAGGTCAATGGAATGTAAGTTTTTTGTAAGTGCGCCGCTTGAAATAAAATCAACGCCGGCTTGTGAATAAGTGCGTAGTGTTTCAATGGTCATGTTGCCCGATACTTCTAGTTTAGCGCGTTTATCGGTAAGTGTGACTGCTTGTTTTATTTGTGCTGGGGTAAAGTTATCGAGCATGATGATGTCTGCGCCGGCATTAATGGCTTGCTCAAGCTCTGTTAGTGACTCTACTTCTACTTCAACCGCTTTTGTTGGATGGTTTTGCTTTGCTTTTGCAATGGCGTTATCAATTCCGCCGCAGGCTGAAATATGGTTTTCTTTAATTAAAAACGCGTCAAACAAACCGATACGATGGTTTTCGCCGCCGCCGCATTTTACAGCGTATTTTTGTAAGGCACGAAGCCCCGGAATAGTTTTACGTGTATCGAGTAATTGCGTAGTGGTGCCTGCAAGTTCTTTAACGTAGTGTGCTGTTGTGGTTGCGGTACCACTGAGCGTTTGTAAAAAGTTAAGTGCTGTACGTTCTGCGGTTAAAATGGCACGTGCACAGCCGGATGCAGTAAAGAGGGTGTCATTTGCGCTCATTTTATCACCGTCATTTACCAGCACATTTACGGTAACGGTTGGGTCTACTTGCTTAAACACTTCAATGATGACGTCTTTGCCACAAAATACACAATCTTCACGCGTGATCACTTTCGCATTAGCTTGCTGGCTTAGTGGAATAAGTTGCGCGGTGATATCGCCTTGCTCGGCTGTTTGGTAATTTAGATCTTCATCGAGGGCTAACTTAACTAGCTGGCTTAATAACGCAGGTGCAATAGACATACAAAGGCTCGTAATAATTAATCTGTTAGTAAAATTTTACTATGTTTAGTGATGTTGTGCACGCCTGCAAGCGCTATTTAATTTTTCCGTTAGTAATTTATTAGTTAAAACTAGTTCCACCACCGAGGAAACAGAGAACCACAGAGAAAAAATTACTTAAGCAGCTCTTATTGTCTACTCAGTGTAGCGCGAAGCGTCTTTGCGCCCTCGGTGGTAATTAAAATACTTAAGTCAGTTTCACCACCGAGGACACAGAGTTCCACAGAGAAAAATGACTTAAGCAGCTCTTATTGTCTACTCGGTGTAGCGCGAAGCGTCTCTGTGCCCTCGGTGGTAATAATGTTTAAGCAATTTCACCATCGAGGGCACAGAGTCCCACAGAGGAAAAATTAATTAAGCAGCCCTTATTGTCTACTCAGTGTAGCGCGAAGCGCCTCTGTGTCCTCGGTGGTAATTAATATTTAAGCAATTTCACTATCGAGGACACAGAGTTTCTCAGAATAGTCAAAAGTTATTAATCAGCCTCTATGTATAGCGCAGCATCTTTGCTCTTGGTGATAATTAGTGTCTTAAATCATCCTAACATCGAGATCTTATTTGTGGATACAAAAAAGCCACCTTGTTTATAAGGTGGCTCTTGGCTGTTGATTTAAGCTTAACTTATGCTTTGCTGGCTACCCAGTTATCAACAAATTGTTCAAGTACATTTAGGGGGACTGCGCCATTTTTTAGTACGATGTCGTGAAATTCGCGTATATCAAACTTGTCGCCAAGTTTTACTCTTGCGGCTTCGCGTAGTTCTAATATTTTCAACATACCGATTTTATAAGCGGTTGCTTGTGATGGCATAACAATATGACGCTCAACCATTTTAACGGCGTCAGACGTTGCATTTGGCGTGTTGTTTACATAGTAATCAATACCTTGTTGGCGAGTCCATTTCATTTCATGGATGCCGGTATCAACGACTAAGCGACATGCGCGCCATAATTCCATTGAAAGGCGACCAAAGTCAGAGTACGGGTCTTCGTATAAGCCCATTTCTTTTGGTAAAAATTCAGAGTATAAACCCCAACCTTCAATGTAGGCGGTGTAACCACCAAACTTACGGAACTTAGGCACGTCTTCAAGCTCTTGGGCAATGGCAATTTGCATGTGATGGCCCGGAATACCTTCGTGATAAGCCAGTGCTTCCATTTGGTAAGTTGGCATGGCTTCCATATCGTACAGGTTAGCGTAGTAAATTCCTGGGCGCGAGCCATCAGGTGCGGGCTGTTGATAAAATGCTTTACCTGCGGCTTTTTCACGAAATGCTTCTACAGCTTTCACGGTTAGGCCTGCTTTTGGCTTAACAATAAATAGCTCATCTAAACGGGTTTTCATGTTGTCGATAAGAGCTGTTGCTTCGCTAAGGTAGCGCTGTTTACCTTCTTTGGTATTTGGGTAATAAAATTGCTTATCCGTTTTCATGAACTGCATAAAGGCGTTTAAATCACCTTTAAAGCCTACTTCCTCTTTAATTTCGCGCATTTCGTCATGAATACGTGATACTTCAGTAAGGCCAATAGTATGAATTTCCTTAGCTGTTAAATCGGTCGTAGTCGTGCGTTTTAAAGCATTATTATAAAATGCTTCACCATCAGGCAGTTTCCACGCACCATCGCGGTTGTCTGCGCGTTTTTCTAGTTGGGCTAAGTAATTAATTAGTTTAGAGTAAGACGGTTTAACTGCGGATTTTAAGGCTTTTTCAGCATCATTTAAAAGCGCTTCTTTATCTGCTTGTGCGATATCTAAGTCAGTAACTTTACGCTTAAAGTCAGCAAGTAGGGTCGAGTCTTCACCTTGTTCAAACGGGGCACCATGAATAATGTTTTTGCTTGAATCAATCACGTGAGGAAATACAAACTTAGGGGCAATGATGCCTTTGTCGGCGCGGGTGTCTAAATCGGTGATCAATTGGTCAATAACGGTCGTGACGCCATTTAAACGTGAAATATAGGCTTTAGCATCGCTTACATCACTAATTTGATGCTGGTTAATTAAAAATGCCGGGATCATTGAATGAACACCAAACATTTGGTTTACCGGGTAGTTGTGAAAACGCCATTTAAAGTCAGCAATACTGTTTTCAAGAGCTTGTTTTTTGAGGTCGTAGCTTACTTTTGTTGCTTCATCTAGCTGGTTGCGATTGATTGCGTTTAAGGCTGCAAGGTCATCTTTTGCTTGTTGATGATCTTTTAAAGTGCGAGCTTCGCTGCCATCATCCCATTTTCCGTAATCTTTTTTGATGCCCATGTAGGTTTGATAAACAGGGCTGCTCATTACATCGCGATTAAAGGTGTCTTCAAAAAACGCATTAGCTTTGTCTATTTCGCTTTGTACGGGTGTGGCTTGTACGCTTGGTGCTGGTTTTGGTTGCTGTTGCATTTGCTGGCAACCGCCTAAAAGTGCCACGCTGACTGCTGCGGCGATAAAGGTAAGTTTACGCATGTTTTTCCCTTGTTGTTAGAAACTGTTAGTTTATTATTATCGGTGTTTAACGCTTAGCTAAACAAATAATTCTAGCAGGTCATTTAAAAAGCGGTGACCTTTTTGGCTTACCTGCCAATGTGTGTATTGATCTTTTATCAAGCCTTTATTAATGGCTTGATTTAAGGCACTTGTTTGGCTTTGCAAGCTAAGCCCGGTCAGTGCGGTTAAGTCGCTTTTTGGGCAATCTTCAAAAAGCCGCAAGCGATTCATAAAAAATTCAAACGGTAAGTCGTCTGCAAGTACTGGCCATGTTTTAAATAAGTATGGTTTGGTTAAGTCCATATAACCGCGCGGGTGCTTTACTTTTACAGTACGGTTTATAATACCGGTTTTAGCGTCTGTAACTTTACCATGCGCGCCACAGCCAATGCCTAAATAATCGCCAAAGCGCCAATAATTCAAGTTATGTTGGCATTGAAATCCTGGTTTTGCATAGCCTGATATTTCATACTGCTGATAACCGGCTTCACTCAATAGTACTTGGCCTTGTTCTTGAATATCCCACAGAACGTCGTCTTTTGGTAACGTTGGTGGTTTTGAAGCAAACTGGGTGTTGGGCTCAATGGTTAGTTGATACCAGGAAATATGTGCAGGATTAAGAGCAATAATTTGCCTTAAATCGCTTAATGCATCAGCAATTGATTGACCCGGTAAGCCATGCATTAAATCAAGGTTAAAGCTTTTTAGCCCCGCTTTATGCGCTTGTTCGGCGGCATGTTTCGCTTCATCAGCGCCATGAATACGGCCAAGGGCTTTAAGCTTGTCGTTTTGCATGCTTTGCACACCAATTGAAATACGATTAATACCCGCAGCTACATATTCTTTAAAGCGACCGGTTTCCACGGTGCCTGGGTTTGCCTCAAGGGTTATTTCGCAGCTTTCACTCAAGCCAATTAGTGAATCTACCGCGTTTAGTAATTTCACATAGGCGTTGCCTGATAATAAGCTTGGTGTGCCGCCACCTATAAAAATAGAATGTACTTTACGGCCTTGTACTAAGTGTAGGTCGGCTTTTAAGTCATTAATTAAATGTTCAACATATTCTACTTCGGGTATTTCACCTTTTTGGCCGTGGCTATTAAAGTCGCAGTAAGGGCATTTTTGCACGCACCAAGGTACGTGTATGTATAAGCTTAATAACGGTAAGTTCACAGGCCGCCTTTAAGCTTAAGCTCATTTAATAACGCTTTTAATGCTTGGCCGCGATGACTCATGGTATTTTTTTGATCTTTTGTAAGTTCACTGCTGGTACAAGCAAGTTCTGGCACGTAAAAAACAGGGTCATAACCAAAGCCACCTAAACCTGTTTGGCTTTGGGTTATTTCACCTTCCCAACTCGCACTACAAATCAGTGGAGTCGGATCGTCTGAGTGGCGCATTAGTACGAGCACACACCAAAAACGTGCTTTACGATTCGTGTTATTACCAAGCTCGATTAATAATTTATCTATATTATCTTGATCAGAGGCGTTAGCCCCTGCGTACCGTGCGGAGTAAACACCGGGTGCGCCGTTTAAGGCGTCTACTTCAAGGCCTGAGTCATCAGCAATGGCAGCAAGGCCGGTCGCTTTTGCAGCGTGACGAGCTTTAATAATGGCGTTTTCTACAAACGTGGTGCCGGTTTCGGCCACATCACTTACGTTAAAATCACTTTGAGGCATTACGTTGATATCAAGTGCGCTGAGCATTTCTGCAAGCTCTTTTACTTTGCCTTGATTACCGGTGGCTAATACTAACTTTTTGTTCATTGTTGCTTCTTAATCTACGTAGAATTTTTGCTGAAATTGCAGTTTTTGTACGGTGTTACCTTGTTGAATGCTGATATCAAAACGGTAAATTTCTTCGTTATTAAATTTAACTTGGGCTAAATAATAAATCGAGTCACCTTCTTTAACTTCTTTAAACTCAAGCTGTTGAGAGTTACCTAGTAAATTTTTAGCCGTTCCGCTTAGTACTGCGCTTTGCGCGGTTTTATCTGCATTGTTTTTTAAAATTGAAATGTTCACAATGCCTTTATAATTGCTGCGTTCAAGGTTGTAGGTTTTGGCTATTTTCGGCTGGATAAAAGTAGAAGGAAAAGCAATGTAATGTACTTGCCATGGGCCAAGTTCTTTGTATTGGCCGCCGTTTACATCTTCACTTTGGGCGCTAAAGGTAATACCAGCAAGGGCGAAAAATAATATACTCGCGAGGTTTTTCATAATTTTACTCATTAAAAGTAATAAATGAGAGAGCTAAAGTAACTCACTCATTTAATGTGATTGGTATAAAGAGGCCAACAGGCCTCTTTATAGGTAGATATTAACCAATAAAGTCTAAAAATAGCATTTGTAAAAATTGCAGGGCGATGATCAACACCACAATTGACAAATCTAGGCCACCTAATGGCGGTATAACTTTACGAATAGGGCGCAGCATTGGTTCAGTTAATTGATGGAAGACCGCTTCAATAGGGTTGTAACCTTGGCTTATCCAACTTAGCAATGCGCGGATAATTAACACCCAAAACATTAAGTTAAGGGCTTCTTTAATAACAGTTGCAAAGGCGCTAATAAAGGCTGTTGATGCAGCCCAGCCACCATAAAATAACAACATCAGTGTTGATACTTTTGCTATTGCAACAATGAACGCCAATAACAATGAAGCTAAATCAATCCCACCTAAACCGGGAATAATTTTACGTAGTGGATTAACAGCAAACGAAGTGGCTTTTACTACAAACTGGCTAAGTGGGTTGTAGAAATCGGCTCTAGCTGTTTGCAGCCAAAAGCGCAATAACACCACCATTAAAAACAGATCAAATACGATCCCAATTAAAAATTGCATGGCATTCATTATGTTACCTTAATAAACAAGACCTAGATAAGAATATCTAGGTAAATTAACACCTTAAAGCACTTTAAGCTTAAGCGAAAGGCCATTAATTAGGCCTTTACAAAAAACCTTACAATTCTTTTTCCATTGCCTCTGCGCGAGCAATACAGGCATCCATTGCATCAGCAACTGTCGCTGTGAGACCTTCTGATTTTAAATGCTCAACTGCTGCATGCGTAGTGCCCCCTTTTGAGGTTACGTTACTACGCAATTGTGAAATACTGATATCGGGTTGTGATAATGCCATTTCAGCAGCGCCAAGGGCTGTTTGTTGTACTAAGCGGCGGGCATCTTCATCATTAAAGCCAAGTGCTTTGGCTTTTTCTTCAATGGCTTCCATAAATAAGAAAAAGTAAGCAGGTGATGAGCCGGTTACTGCCGTTACGTTGTTGATTTCTGATTCTTTATCAACCCATATTGCAATACCTGTACATTCAAATACTTGCTGTACAAAATCATGCTCGTCTTGAGTTTCGCCAGCGCCAAATAAGCCCGATACACCACGGCCTAATAATGAAGGTGTGTTTGGCATACAGCGAACCATTTTAACGTCTTGACCTAGCATTTCGCGTAAGCGTTTTACAGTTAAACCTGCAGCCACTGAAATAAATAGCTTGTCGCTAAAGTCGACGCCTGAATCTTGAAACGATTGGCATAGGTCGCCCATCATTTGTGGCTTTACAGACAACACAATCACGTCAGCATCTTTTAGTGCTTGGTTGTTATCAGCGGTTGTTTGCACGCCAAAGTCGTCTGCTGCTTTTGCGAGCTTTTCTTGATTGCGGTTGGTTGCAATAATGTTTTTTGCTGCAAAGCCATTTTTTACCATGCCACCAATAATGGCATAGCTCATATTACCTGTGCCTATGAATGCAATTGTTTTATCTGTCATATCTTAGTTATCACCTTAGCTTCGTTGGCCAAAAATATCCGTGCCGATGCGAACCATGGTCGAGCCTGCTGCAATAGCGGCTTCTACATCGCCACTCATCCCCATCGACAAGGTGTCTATATGAGGATATTGGGACTTAAGTCTATCAAAGCAAGAGCGTAATTGCTCAAAATATTGTAACTGTTGTTTATCGTCATCGCTTTTTGCAGGAATAGCCATTACCCCGCGCAGTAGTAAATTAGGGCATTGGTTAATATATTCAGCTAGTGCTTCAACTTCATCAGGGTGGCAGCCTGACTTTGCTTCTTCTAAGCTGATGTTAATTTGAATTAATACATTTAATGCAGGTTTATCTGCTGGACGCTGTTGATTTAAGCGTTTGGCTATTTTTTCGCGCTCAACACTTTGCACCCAGGCAAAGTTTTCAGCAACAAGTGCGGTTTTATTTGATTGAATTGGACCAATAAAGTGCCAAACAATGTCGCTATAACAGGCTAATTGCGATACTTTATTAACCGCTTCTTGAACGTAAGATTCGCCAAAGGCGCGTTGCCCATGCTGATAGGCTGCTAGTATATTTTCAGTGGGTTTAGTTTTTGATACCGCTAATAGTGTTACTGCGTTTTCATCGCGGTGACATTTTTTAGCCGCAAGGGCAATTCTTGCATAGGCGGATTTAAGTCGTTCTGCTATTGTAACCATATAATTATCAGTTGGTTGTGGAGTCATAAATGGATATTACCGAATTATTAGCCTTTAGTGTGCAGCATAATGCATCAGATTTACATTTATCATCGGGGGTTTCTCCGATGATCCGTGTTGATGGCGATGTGCGTCGTATTAATATTCCAGCACTTGAAGACAAAGATGTAAATAGTCTGGTTTACGATATTATGAACGATAATCAGCGTAAGGACTATGAACAAAATCTTGAAGTAGATTTTTCGTTTGAGGTTCCGAACCTTGCGCGCTTTCGTGTTAACGCATTTAATTCAAATCGCGGCCCTGCAGCAGTGTTTCGTACTATTCCAAGTAAAGTACTGACTTTAGATGATTTAGGTGCTCCCGAGATATTTAAAACTATTTCAGATACGCCACGTGGCTTAGTGCTGGTAACTGGGCCTACCGGCTCAGGTAAATCAACGACGCTTGCGGCGATGGTAGATTATATTAATCAAAATAAACATCACCATATTCTAACCATTGAAGATCCTATCGAATTCGTGCACGACAATAAACTAAGTTTAATTAATCAGCGTGAAGTTCACCGCGATACGCATAGTTTTTCTAATGCGTTACGAAGTGCACTGCGTGAAGACCCTGATGTTATATTAGTGGGCGAGTTACGTGACCTTGAAACTATTCGCTTAGCGATGACCGCGGCTGAAACCGGCCATTTAGTGTTTGGTACGCTACATACTACATCGGCACCAAAAACCATTGACCGTATTATCGATGTATTCCCAGGTGAAGAAAAAGACATGGTGCGCTCTATGTTGTCTGAGTCATTGCGTGCCGTTATTTCGCAAACCTTACTTAAAAAAGTGGGGGGCGGACGAGTGGCCGCTCATGAAATTATGATTGGTGTTCCTGCTATTCGTAATCTTATTCGTGAAGACAAAATTGCTCAAATGTATTCATCTATTCAAACGGGGGCATCGCACGGTATGCAGACTATGGATCAGTGTTTAATAAACTTAGTTAACCAAGGCCGAGTAAGTAACGCTGAAGCGCGTGCTAAAGCGCAAGATAAAAATAATTTTGGCGCTTAAGTTCGCTGTTAAGGAATAAAAATGTCTATGTCTCTAAATTTCTTTTTAAAGATCATGATTGAAAAAGAAGGCTCTGATTTATTTGTATCAAGCCAGCTACCAGTAAGTGTAAAAATTAATGGTGAGCTAACTACGTTAGGCGATGAAAAGCTTACCGACGAGCAAGCGCTGGAGTTGGTTGAGTCAGCGATGAGTGAAAAGCAAAAAACAGAGTTTCATAATAGTAAAGAATGTAACTTTGCGATTGCTAATGACGAAGGCCGCTTTAGGATCTCAGCATTTTGGCAGCGTGACCGAGCCGGCATGGTTATTCGCCGCATTGTGACGCAAATTCCAGATATTAGCGAGCTGGGTTTACCGTCTACACTGACTGATGTGATTATGTCAAAGCGTGGTTTGGTATTGTTTGTTGGTGGAACGGGTACGGGTAAGTCGACTTCACTAGCTGCATTGATTGGTTACCGTAACCGTAACCAGCGCGGCCATATTTTAACCATTGAAGATCCGATTGAATTTGTGCATGAACATCGCAAAAGTATTATTACTCAGCGCGAAGTAGGGTTGGACACTGAAAGCTTTGAATCGGCGCTTAAAAGCTCATTACGCCAAGCCCCAGATGTAATTTTAATTGGTGAAATTCGCTCACAAGAAACCATGGAATACGCGCTTAGTTTTGCCGAAACTGGGCATTTATGTGTGGCTACATTGCACGCTAATAATGCCAACCAAGCAATTGACCGCATTATGCATTTAGTGCCTAAAGAAAAGCACGATAAGCTTAAATACGATTTAGCATTGAATTTACGCGCTATTATCGCGCAGCAACTAGTGCCAACACCAGATGGTAATAGCCGTGTTGCCGCTATTGAAGTATTGCTTAACTCGCCCATGATTGCAGAGCTTATTAAGCAAGGCGATGTCGGAAGTATTAAAGAGGTAATGGCTAAGTCAAAAGAAGTGGGTATGCAAACCTTTGACCAGGCATTGTTTGAGCTGTATCAGCAGCAGCGTATTAACTACGCTGATGCATTACATCATGCTGACTCGCCAAATGACTTACGTTTAATGATTAAGTTACGTAACAACGAGCAGCAAGGCGCTGGTTTTTTACAAGGCGTGACCATTGATGGCTTAGACAAAAAAGAATAACTAACTCAAGATATGAACGAAATATAAAATATGCGCGAAACCCGTTCGAGCCTACGAGGTTTTGCGCACCTTTCAGATATGTATGTTCATGGTGGATTATTCACCATAGGCCTGTTCAAAAAAGCTCTCGAGAATAATTACTGCAGACATATTATCAACATTACCCTTACCTAAGTTTTTATAACCGCCTTGCTCGAATAATCGTGCTTTAGCGTCTGCTGTGGTGAGACGTTCATCTTGGGTTTCAATCGGTAACCCGGTGTAATTATGTAAACGATTAGCAAATTTTTTGGCTTTAAACGTTACTTCTTGCGTGGTGCCATCCATATTTAAAGGTAAGCCAATCACCAGCAAGTCGGGCTGCCAGTCATCAACATGCTTTTTGATATTATCCCAGTTCGGGATGCCATCGTTGGCTTTTATTGCTGTTAGGCTGCGCGCACTGCCGGTTAGTTCTTGGCCAATAGCAATTCCAATACTTTTGGTACCAAAATCAAAGCCCATTACAGTGCGCTCGCCGACTGGTTTGCGGTTACTTTTACTCATTTATACATTCTTCTTAGGCATGGCCTGCTTCACTGCTTAATTGGCTTACATTAAAGCCGAGCATTGATACGGCCTTTTCCCAGCGCTGCTCTACTGGGGTATTAAAAATAATCTCGGGATCGGCTTTAATAATCAACCAGCTGTTCTCTAGTAGCTCTTGTTCTAGTTGGCCTTGTTCCCAGCCAGAATAACCTAGTGTAATAATAAATTGCTCTGGTGCTTCTGAAGTCGTTAGGCTTGCGAGTACATCTTTTGATGTAGTGATCATGATGTCTGTGCTTAATGGCTGGCTTGCGGAAAAGCCGGGCTTTGGCGAATGTAAAACAAACCCGCGGTCAGTTTTTACAGGCCCGCCAGCATAAACAGCCACCTGCGCGGCTTGTTTAGTTTTGTCGTTATCAATTTCAATTTTATCTAATAACTCTCCCACATTGATATTAATTGGCTGATTGATAACAAGACCCATTGCACCGTCTTCATTGTGCTCACATATATACGTGACGGCATTTTTATAAAAAGGGTCTTGCATTGAAGGCATAGCGATTAAAAAATGATTTTCTAATGACTGCATAGCGTTACCCTTATAATTGATTATTTATATATACTCAAACCATCTCAGGAAGTTTGAGTATAACAGTACAAGTATGGCGCAATTTAAATTTAAAGTTAGCTTTTATGTTGTAATCGTTTTTCGATAGCATCAAATAAACGCCCAGTAATTGAAATGTCATAGGCTGCTTCAATTTCTTTAACGCAAGTTGGTGCAGTAACGTTAATCTCAGTTAATTTGTCACCAATAATATCTAAACCAACAAAAACGAGTCCTTTTTCTTTTAGTGTTGGTGCGACTGCTTCGGCAATTTTACGATCGGAGTCGCTAATTGGGCGTGCTTCACCACGACCCCCAACGGCTAAATTACCTCGTGTTTCACCATTTTGTGGAATACGTGCTAAGCAATATGGGATCACTTCGCCATCGATTACCAGTACGCGTTTGTCACCTTGTTTGATTTCAGGAATATAGTTTTGTGCCATGGCAAAACGGCTGCCATGTTCAGTGAGGGTTTCACAAATAACACCAATATTGGCATCGTTCTCTTTTACTCTGAAAATAGACGCGCCACCCATGCCATCTAAGGGCTTTAGAATAATATCTTTGTGCTCAGCTAAAAAAGCGCGAATCTGATGCTTACAGCGCGTTACCAGCGTATCTGGAGTATGCTCACTAAACCAAGCGGTAAACAACTTTTCGTTGGCATCACGTAAGCTTTGTGGCTTATTAATGATTAATGTACCCGCAAGTTCTGCTCGTTCTAAAATATAAGTCGCGTAAATATACTCGGTATCGAACGGCGGATCTTTACGCATTAAAATCACGTCTAAATCAGCAAGTGCGATAGTGGTTTTTTCTTCAAGTTCATACCAGTGGTCAACATCATCAAATACAGTTGCTTTGGCAGCTGTGGCGTAGCTTTTACCTTGGCGCAGGGATAAGTCGTCCATTTCGATGTAGTAAATTTCATAACCACGGCTTTGCGCTTGCATCATCATTGCAAACCCTGTGTCTTTTTTGATATTGAATCCACTGATTGGATCTGAAATTATACCTAACTTAATTGCCATGTCGTTGCCTTACTAAATACGTTAATATAGATATGAGGGTTGCTTTAACAAATTTCAATTCGCTAAATCACCAAATTGTAATTGCAATGCACTTAAGACTGTTAAAGCTGCGGTTTCTGTTCGCAGTACGCGCGGCCCAATACGTATATCTACAAAGTTTTGCTGCTTAGTTTGGCTTATTTCAGTATCGGTCAAGCCGCCCTCTGGGCCAACTAAAAAGCGCACCCCTGCGTTAGGTACTTTAATGGTTTTAATACTGTGCTCAGCGCGCGGGTGTAGTGTAAGTTTAATTTCTTCACTCGGTTGCTTAAGCCAATCATTTATATCAACTGGTGGGTGAATAATTGTAATGCTATTGCGGCCTGATTGCTCTGCAGCTGCAATAGCTATTTTTTGCCATTGTAAATGTTTTTTAGCAAGCCTTTCTGGGCTCAACTTTACACCGCAGCGCTGGCTGAATATAGGGGTGATTTCACTCACTCCCAATTCCACTGACTTTTGAATGGTAAAGTCCATTTTATCGCCCCGAGAAATACCTTGACCCAAATGGATACTAATCGGTGATTCAACGTTTTTGTCATCAAATTTAAGGGGCATGACTGAAACAGACTTTTTGCCAACATTGACTAACTCACATAAGTATTCGCCGCCTTGGCCGTTAAATAGCGATACTTTTTCGCCTACTTTCATGCGTAGTACGCGGCCAATGTGGCCTGCGGCATCGTCGTCTAAATTAAACTCTGTAGCTAGGGTGATTTCACCTGCTTGATAAATGTGAGGAATGCGCATGGCTATCTTAAATAAGTGGTTAATAAGCTTATGGTAAGTAAGCCAAGCGCTAGGCGCAAGCTAGTTATTAAGCTTTTCGAACATGGCGTCTAAATTCTGTGGAGTCTCAGCGATGTCGCTTTGACATGAAAGATGATTGCTTTGTGCGTCATCAGGGGCAGCTTCAAATGAAAACCCATCGTCCTTCTCAGTGATCAAAAAACGCACAGTATGCAGTGAGTTAAAAATAAATCGCTGTTTTTCATCACAAAGTAAGTAATCTGTCTTGTTGATTAATACACCGGCTACATTGTGGTGCTCGTGTACATAAGTAGCCAGCTCGGAAACGCTTATTTCATTTTCAAACTCGCAGTAGCAATAGTCTTTAATAAGTTCATCAAACATTAGTTTTACTAAGCTGCGTGTATTGGCGCCTGCAACAACTAAGGCGCTTGTTGTTTTGCCGCAAAAATAATACTCAGAAAATCGACGAGTAAACTCCGTGTCATAGTCAACTAGTAAATAATTATTTATTTCAAACGGCATAAGCCCTCATGCGCTCTGGCATTAATTTAGACTGTTGATTGTATTGATGTTTTTAAGTTAACACGATCATGTGTTACAAAGAAAACATCCTAATAAGTAAATAGCCTATTGCACCGAAAACAGCAAACTCTATACAGGCAATACCTATATTATCTTGGTGATCAATTTCTAGCGATGTATTTATGTTAGGTAACGAAATTAATTTAATAATACCCGTTAAAGCATAAAGCAATATCCACATCACGCCGCAATGTAAGGTAATAGTGAATAGATTTTCAACCATTTTATCATTATGAAACTCAGCACTAGATAAACCAGCATAAATAGCCAGCGCTAAGCCAATTGATTTACCTGCATAACGAATACCAATAGAGGTGTTTTCTAAATTAAAGTTGCTTTGTAATGACGCTCCTTGATTGCTTTTAGCAAAACGCTCTTCGCGTATTTTACTGTCGATGGCAAAAATACTTTGCAGTAAGAAAAAGCTCACTCCTGCAATTAATAAGTTGCTAAAACCTTGAGTATGCGACCAGCTATAAACACCTAATACCACTATACAGTTCGCTATTAACATACTTGAATCGACCAATGCAGCACAAACATTTTGTTTTAAAATAGCGGCTTCTTCATTAAAACGACGCAATATCCATTTGCGATGAATGAGGTGTCCAATTTTAATAAACCCAAATAGTAAGCCAATTAATACAACAACCTTCAATGGGTTAGATTGTGCAGAACTTAAGCTGATTTCATCGAATAAAAATGCCATAGTAGCAGTTACAATAATAATTTCGCTTGCAAAACTAATCCCCAAAGCAAAGTTGTCGTGCTCGGCGAGCTCTTCTTTTAAAGCTTGTTTTGCTTTAGTGTGAGCGATAATTCGCAAACAAATAATGGCTAAGCAAATAACCGTAAAACTAATAGCAATAGTCATTAAACTAGTGTTAGATAAAGATAAATAAGACATTATGAACCTTAAATGGTTATTTTATGTAAATCATTCTAGTACGGTTATTGATGAGATAAAAGAGAGTATTTGATGAACCCCATAACAGAGCCTTTAAGTGAGATGCCAAGCCATCTTTATGAGCTTGGAAAAGAACGAGCTTTAACGCTTGATACAGATAAGCCCTGTACTAACATCATTATTAAATTATTAGCCTTAAGCGACTTTGCATGGCGCAGCTTGCAATCTCAACCAGCATTAATCGCAGAGCTGGTGGATGAAGACTTTATTGCACAGCGCGAAGTAACTTGCCCATTTGAAGGGCTTGAACTTTCTGAAATAAGCGAGTCGCAATGTCATCAATTATTACGCTCCTATCGTGAAAAATTTTGGCTTAAAGTCGCGTTTTTAGACTTATGTTGCCATAACGATATTGCCGATAGTATTAATTACATCTCAGCACTCGCTGACCAACTTATCGATAGCGCTAATCGTTGGGCGCATACTCAAGTGGCTTTAGTTAATGGCCAGCCCTTTGATGAACAACAACGGCCATTGCCTTTATTTGTACTTGGAATGGGTAAGTTGGGTGGGCGAGAGCTTAATTATTCATCTGATATTGATTTAATTTTTGCCTATCCGCGCAGCGTTAAAACTCAAGGAGGGCGACGTGCTATAGAAGCGCAAGTGTTTTATACCAAGGTCGCGCAAAAGTTAATTTCAGCACTTAACCAAGTAACTGCAGACGGACAGGTTTTTCGTGTTGATATGCGTTTACGCCCATTTGGCGAAAGCGGCCCGTTAGTCATGAGTTTTAGTGCTCTTGAAGATTACTACCAAGAACAAGGCCGAGAGTGGGAGCGCTACGCTATGCTCAAAGGGCGCTTAATTGGTGAGCAGTCAGATTACAGCCAAGAGTTTTATCAATTACTTAAGCCATTTGTATACCGTCGCTATATTGATTTTTCGGTGATTGAATCACTAAGAAAAATGAAACAAATGATTGCCCAAGAAGTTCGTCGTAAACGTTTAACTAATAATATTAAGCTGGGGGCGGGGGGCATTCGTGAGGTGGAGTTTATTGTACAAGCATTGCAAATGGTGCGTGGTGGTCGTGAGGCTAACTTACAAACTCAGTCATTATTAACTGCACTCACTGAATTGACTCATAATCAAGTTATTGAAGAAGACGAAGCACAAGAACTTAAAGACAACTATTTAACACTTCGTCGAATTGAGCAGTATTTACAAATATTCGATGATCAACAAACGCAAACACTCCCCGATGATGAGTTGGGACAGTATCGCTTAAATTATTTACTTAATAAAACCGATTTTAATCAAAGTTTGGCCTTTATTGAACAAGTTATGGCTGGCATACATGGTGAGTTTGAGCAAGTAATTGGTGATGACAGTGAGCCTGTAGATCCGTGTGAAACTGCTTTTATTAATGTTTGGGATCACAGTGATGTGGATTTCTTAGATGATCCCAATAATGACTGGCAGCAGCCTTTGGATGAGTTTAAGGCGCGTTTAACCACAACTAAAATTGGTGCTCGTGGCCGTGAAACTCTTGATAAACTAATGCCCGTGTTACTTAAGCAGCTTGCTACAAGTAATGCCACCGGAGCGGTATTTAGCATGGTTTGCCAAATATTGCGTAAAATTATCTCACGAACTGCCTACTTAGAGCTGCTTTACGAAAACCCCGGTACACTTAAACAGCTGGTATCGTTATGTTGTCATAGTAAATGGATTGGGGAGCATATTTCTCGTTATCCTATTTTACTTGATGAGCTAATTGATCCGGCAGTGCTTTATAAACCGACGCCACTTAGCGCCTATAAAGATGAAATTAGGCAATACTTTTTACGCATTGATAGTGACGATCTTGAGCTGCAAATGGAAGCTCTAAGGCAATTTAAGCAAACTCACCAGCTACGTATTGCAGCAGCAGATGCCACACAAGTACTTGATGTAATGAAAGTAAGCGATCACTTAACAGCGCTTGCTGAGGCTGTTGTTGAGCAAACCGTTAATATTGCGTGGCAACAAATGGTTAATCGATTTGGTATGCCACAAGGTACGGACGATGAAAATAAAGGTTTTGCAGTTATTGCCTACGGTAAAACTGGTGGCTTTGAAGTGGGGTATAATTCAGACTTAGATTTAGTGTTTGTGCATAACCATGATGGCTCAAGTCAAACTGGCGGCAAAAAGTCGATAGACTCACGGCAATTTTATTTAAAGCTAGCACAGCGCTTAATGCATTTATTTAATACCCGTACCACGTCGGGTATTCTATATGAACTGGACACTCGATTACGCCCAGAAGGTGCGTCAGGGCTGCTTGCCATTAATATTGATAGTTTTAATCATTATCAGCAAACTCAGGCTTGGACATGGGAACATCAAGCCATTGTGCGTTCTAGAATGATTTTAGGTGAGGCGCAATTGCAGCAGCGCTTTAATGAAATTCGCCAAGGTGTTTTATGTCAGTTTCGAGAAGAGCAAACTCTTAAAGACGATGTAGTAAAAATGCGCGAGAAAATGCGCAGTCATTTAGCGAAAGGCGATACGCTTCTATTTGACTTAAAACAAGACCGCGGCGGCATGACTGATATTGAATTTATTACTCAGTATCTGGTTCTTAAAAATGCTAATACTTACAGTGAGCTTACCCAACACCCAGATAACGTGCGTATTTTATCTGATGCAGCAAGGCTAAACTGTATCAGCACGGCCATGAAAAATGACTTGATCAGCGCTTATATCGAGTACCGTTCGCGTTATCATATTATGAGTTTGGATCAAAAGGGCAGGTGTGCACTAAAAGTTGAGCTGGTTGAGCATATTGAGGCTGTGTGTGCTATTTGGCGGCATGTGTTTACGCTGGATTAAGCTATATTGAGCTAACCAGGTAGCTTTTGACAGTTTTCGCGGATATATTCTGAGGGCAGTTTGGTGATCACCGCTGCTCTTTGTTTATAACAAAAAAGGTATACACTTCATTTATAAAGACATCGTTTATAGTACGGCTAACTTGGTAAAGTATTGAGCTGAATGTGCTATCGACCCTAAAGTGATCTTTTACGACCTAGTCTTTACTTAAATACCAATAAAGGCGATAAGCCTTCTGCAGCTGCGTTTTTTGAGTTTTCATATCCAGTTTAAATCGCCAAATAAAAAGTAAACTGTTGCTGTAATTAAAATAATGGCTAATGGTAAGTGCTTAACTTAAAACCACATAACTCATACTCTCTTATGTATATTAATTAATAACAGCATATGTTTTGATCTTGTCACTTATAATAAGAAGTGGCGTTTTCATCAGGGCGAGTTTTAAAACGCCTGTGTAGCCACATGTATTGCTCTGGAGCCGCGTTTACAGCGTCTTCAATACGTTGATTAACCCGAGTTACATCCGTTAAATCATCTCCACTTGGGAAGTTTTCAAGCGCTGGTAATACCTCGAGGTGATATTTTCCTTGTGCATCACGGCGGCTCGTTAAACTGACTGTTTCGCAGTTTTTACTGGCTGAAAAAAGCAGTGTACCTGTGGTGGTTGCTGTGTCAGTAACAGCAAAAAAAGGCGCAAATTCACAGCGTTTTCGGCCATAATCTTGATCGGGTAAGTAATAGCATACTTTTTTATCTTTAAGGGCCTTTAATAAGCCTTTTACATCACGTTTGCCAATTAAATACTCGTTTGAACGTAAGCGTCCATTGGTTGTGAAGTACTCCATTAGTGGGTTGTTATGGGGGCGATAAAAACCAATGCCTTGGCATTTTAAACCCATTATACGGCTTGCCATTTCAAGGTGTAAAATATGCGGCACCAGTAACAGCACACCTTTACCTGATTGTTGTATTTGTGCAAAGTGTTCTAAGCCTTTTATTGAGCCATACACCTTTTTAACCCGCCAGTTAGGCCACCACCAAGCCATACCTGTTTCCATCATCGCTATACCGGTATTTTCCATATTTTTTAATACTAGGGCTTGCTGTTCTTGTTTTGGCATATCAGGAAAGCACAAGCTAATATTTACCTCTGCAATATGACGGCGGCGTTTCATAAAACGATAGATTAGGCGACCAAGGTACTTGCCCATTTGCAGTTGCAGCTTATGAGGCAGCCAAGAAATAATATATAAAAAGAATACGCCAACCCAAGTTAACCAATAACGAGGGCCTAGAAAAGCGATTTTGAAAGGGGAATGATTGACCACAAAAAATCTCAATGTATAAAAAATACAAGTTTAACTGGATGTCATAAAAAATACAAAAAAGCCAGCACTAAGCTGGCTTTAAAAATAAACAGTAAGAGTTAATTAAATCTCTTTTAAGCCTTGATTTATAGCAACTAAATCATCAGGTGTTAAAGTACCAGCGGCTTGCTTTAAACGCAAAGTAGAAAGCACATAACGATAGCGTACATTGGCTAGGTTACTTTTTGCATTAAATAGGTTTTGGGTGCTAACTAATACATCAACGATGGTACGTGTACCAACTTCAAAGCCTGCTTCGGTTGCTTTTAAGGCACTTTCAGCTGAAATCACTGCTTGTTGCAATGCATGATAAGTTGCAATGTCAGAAACAACTAGGTTATATGACGTGATAACAGAGCGTATTACGCCGCGAAGCGTTGATTCTAAATCTTCACTAGCAGCTACATAAAATGCACGAGCTTGGTTAGTTGCTGCAGTTGTTGCTCCGCCTGAATAAATTGGTACGCTGAAATTAACTCCTACGCTTGCTTGGTCGCTTCGCGGTTGGTTGTTAATTGTGACGTTATTAATTTCACTGTCAGTAAGGGCGTCGCCGTAACTTGCGTCTAGGGTTAGCTTTGGGTAGTGGCCAGATTGCGCTAAATCAATTTGATCTTTAGCTATATCTACCGTCACTTTTGATACTTGTAAACTTAGGTTTTGTTGTTCAGCAACCTTAATAAAGTCAGTTGAGTCTTTAGCAGGTGTTACGGTTGAAAAAGTATCAGTGTTTAAAATATCTATCTTTGCATGGTATTTACCGGTAATTTCACGAAGTTGCTCACGTGCGGTTTCGACACCATTTTTTGCCACAATTTCTTGTGCTACTGAGTTATCGTATTGAGCTTGTGCTTCGTGCACATCGGTAATCGCGGTTAGGCCTACCGCGTAACGTTGTTTAGTTTGTTCTAATTGACGTTCAATAGCGCGTTTTTCAGATTGTACAAACTCAAGATTATCAATGGCATTTAATACGTTAAAGTAGCCATCTGCAACACGAACTATTAAGTCTTGCTTAGCAAAGTCATATTGCGCGGTGGCTTGTAGCGCTTGTTTGTCTGCAATGTTTAAAGAATTCCACGCACCTAAATCAAACAGAGTTTGAGATAACGATAAACCACGAGTAAACTGATCGTAGCTGCTATTTACTTCGGTAAGAGTGGTGGCGTCAGCAAAGCTCTGATACGACGTTGAGTCACTTTTAGTGTAACCCATAGTAAGGCCAATTTGTGGTAATAGGGCGCTCATGGCGCTGTCGCTATTATATGCTTGGGCGTCTGCTTGCGCTTTTGCTTTTAAAACAGTGGGATCGTTCGCTGTGGCTATTTCATAAACCTGTAATAAATCTTCTGCGTTAGAGGTCGTCGCAGTTAATGCACATGACAAGCCAACTAGCGCCGCAATAATGTTCTTTTTCATCTTTCGTTCAGTCCTTAGACAGTTTTGCATACTAAAGACATGTTACCCTGTTTTACTTAATAACCAAAAAAATAATTACGTAAAACGGCGTGAACAAGTGTAACAGAATATAATATGAGGTTTAGTTAATCATGAACAACAAGTTAATTGCTCAATTTCAACAGCAAGATGTACAGTTAGCGCCCGTTGAAAACCTGTATAATGGTTTTTTTAAAATAGATTTATACCAATTTAAACACGCTTTATTTGCGGGGGGTCAGTCAGAGGTTATTAAGCGCGAAATTCTTGAGCGCGGCGATGCGGTTGCAGTTTTACCTTATGACCCAATATTGGATAGTGTCTTGTTAATTGAGCAAGTTCGTATCGGTGCTATTAAAAGTAATAAATCGCCTTGGCTGCTAGAATGTATCGCGGGAATGACTGACGGTAGTTTAGATTACCCCGCAGTTGTAAAGCGCGAAGCCTTTGAAGAGGCAGGGCTTGAACTTGATGAGTTGGAATTTATGTTGTCGTATTTATCAAGTCCTGGTGGAACGACGGAGCGTTTACATTTGTATTTAGCAACCACCGATTTAAGTCAGCATCAAAGTGGCGTGTTTGGCCTTGAAAATGAAGGTGAGGACATAAAAACGCATATTATGAGTGTTGATAATGTACTTGCAAGATTGCAAAGTGGCGAAATAGATAACGCTGCTACGGTTATTTCTTTGCAATGGCTGGCACTAAACCGACAGCGACTAGCAAAGTAAACTTTTAACTAACCTGAACTTTAATTAAGAGATTTACTAACAGGTTAACTATAATTTATTGGTGGTAATGTGGCCGTATCTACAGTGCAACAACGTTATATTCAAAGTTTACCTAAATACCTTACTTTGTGTGAGTATAACTATCTACGCGCCTTAAAATTATTGCCTAAGCAGCATGAGGTAGGCTGTAGCCGAAAAGTACTGTTGGGCAGCAATCAGTTTCAGGTGACAATTGAATCAACCGCAAAATACACCATGGATATCGCGATTACTCAGCAGTCAGGGATGTTACAAGGTATAGCGCCTTTATTCTTAACAGTACGTTTATACCACGATGCGAAAGTTGCTGAAATTATTCACCATGATTACCATCAACGCATTAAGCCCTCTTATGCTTACCCAAATCCGAATATGCATCAAAAAGATGAAAAATATCAACTCAATGCTTTTTTACATGATTGGTTAACAGCGTGCCTTGAAAATGGTCGGGCCGAACTTAATTGGGATGTAAAAAATGGCTTGGTTTGATAAAGTTTTTGAGTTTGATAAATCATCATTACGATTAGCCCATATTACCGACTGTCATTTATTCGCTGAGCAAAAAGAGTGCTATTTTGGCGTTAATACGGCTGTTAATTTTAGCCGCTGCTTAGCTGATATAGCTAAAAAAAATGTTGATGCCATTATTTTTGGTGGCGACTTAACACAAGATCATAGTTTTAACTCTTACTTAGTGTTTGCAGAGCTTATTGCAAAGGCGAACTTAAATTGCCCGGTATTTTGGTTGCCAGGCAATCATGATGAAATTGATTATTTAAATAAAATAAGTCGTGGGCAAATTAAATGTGCTAAGCGGCTTAGGTCTCAGGGAGCGGAGCTATTACTTGTTAACTCTAAAAGTTCAACACCTGCCGGTTGGGTTAATCAAAAACATCTTGACGAAATTGCAAATACTTTGACGAGTTATAAACAACCAACCCTTGTTTTTTGTCACCATAACCCACTGCCAATTAGTGGCTATTTAGATAAGCATATGCTTGAAAATGGCCCGCAATTGCTTAATGTTTTGGTTAATGCTGGGCAAGTTAAAGCGTTGTTTCATGGTCATGTGCATCATCAGTATCAATTTGATTACCGTGGCTTAGCTGTTTACGCGACACCTGCCAGCTCTATACAGTTTACAAAAAATACAACTCAGTGGCAGCAATCTGACTTAGGGCCAAGTTATCGGCTTATTAATTTATTTGCACCATTAAATAGTACACAACTTGATATAACTACGGATGTGATATGGCTCGACGAGTAATTTACTTACATGGCTTCAATAGCAGTGAAAAGTCATATAAAGCTGTGCGCCTTAGTGAGTATATGGCAAACTATGATGTTGATTACTGTGTGCCGCGCTTAAGCCATGAACCCTTGCGAGCAATTTTACAAATTGAGCAATTACTCACACCTGATACAGTATTGGTTGGCAGCTCTTTAGGTGGTTTTTACGCTACTTATTTGTCACAACGGTATCAATTACGCTGTGTTGTTATTAATCCTGCTGTACAGCCTTATTTGCTATTGAGTTCGCTGCTCGGGTCGAACTATAATCCTTATCAGCAGTATACGTACGAATTAAACAATAATCATGTTAACGCATTAAAAGCGTTATCGATTGCGCATTTACCTCATCCTTCGCTATTGTATTTGTTACAGCAAACAGGGGATGAAGTGTTACCGTATCAGCGCGCAGTTAATTATTATTCACAATGTAAGCAACAGATAGAATTTGGTGGCGATCATAGTTTTATTGGCTTTGAACGCACCTTTGCAAGTATTGTAGACTTTCTTAAAATCACGTAAAACATAGCTAAGCACTTAAAAAGATAAAAATTATGAGTCAGCAAAATTATAACGCCGAAGCCATTGAAGTCCTAAATGGGCTTGAACCTGTTAAACGCCGCCCCGGTATGTACACCGATACCGTGCGCCCAAACCATTTAGGTCAAGAGGTGATCGATAACAGTGTCGATGAAGCTATGGCAGGTCATGCGACAAAAATTGATGTTATTTTGCATGAAGATAATTCGCTAGAAGTCAGTGATGATGGCCGTGGCATGCCGATTGACATTCACCCTGAAGAAGGTATTCCTGGGGTTGAGCTGATTTTTACTAAATTGCACGCAGGTGGTAAGTTTTCTAATAAAAGCTATCAATTCTCAGGTGGTTTGCATGGTGTGGGGATTTCTGTTGTAAATGCCTTATCTAATCGTGTTGAAGTAACTGTACGACGTGATGCACAGCAGTTTCGAATGGCTTTTGAACAGGGTGATAAAGTTGAAGATTTAAACGTTATTGGCAGTGTGGGTAAACGCAACACCGGAACCACAGTACGTTTTTGGCCTAATGTAAGCTATTTTGACTCGCCTAATTTTTCACTGACTAAATTGCATCATTTATTAAAAGCCAAAGCTGTTTTATGTCCGGGCTTGAGAATTAAATTTACCAATAAACAAACTAAAGAAACTAAAGAATGGTATTACGAAACTGGCCTTAAAGATTATCTAAATGAAGCTATAAAAGGCTTTGAAGTATTACCCAAAGACCCGTTTGTCGGTGAGTTTTCAAGTGCTATTGAAGGCGCTGATTGGGCGGTGGTCTGGCTGCCAGAAGGTGGCGAATCAATTGCAGAAAGCTACGTAAATTTAATTCCTACTGCGCAAGGCGGCACCCACGTAAATGGCCTACGCCAAGGCTTACTTGAAGCCATGCGCGAATTCTGTGAATTCAGAAATTTATTACCGCGTGGCGTAAAGCTTACCCCTGATGATATTTGGGAGCGTTGTAGCTATGTGTTGTCAGTTAAAATGCAAGATCCTCAATTTGCTGGGCAAACAAAAGAAAAGCTGTCTTCACGCTCATGCTCTGCGTTTGTCTCAGGTGTGGTAAAAGATTCGTTTAGTTTATGGTTAAACGAGCATACCGAAACTGCCGAGTTACTTTCTGAATTATGTATTTCAAATGCACAAAAGCGCCTTCGGGCGGCAAAAAAGGTGGTGCGTAAACGTGTGACATCAGGCCCCGCTCTGCCGGGTAAGTTGACCGATTGCAGCGCTGCAGATAACGACCGCACTGAACTGTTTTTAGTAGAAGGTGATTCAGCGGGTGGTTCAGCTAAACAGGCTCGCGACCGAGAGTTTCAAGCTATAATGCCACTGCGCGGTAAAATACTTAATACTTGGGAGGTTGAGTCAGGGCAAATATTGGCATCCCAAGAGGTGCATGATATTTCAGTTGCCTTAGGTATTGACCCTGAATCTAGCGATTTATCAGGACTGCGCTATAACAAAATTTGTATTTTGGCCGATGCGGATTCGGATGGACTGCATATTGCAACGTTGCTTTGCGCCTTGTTTGTGCGGCACTTTACCGCACTTATTAAGGAAGGGCATGTGTATGTTGCAATGCCGCCGTTATTTAGAATTGATATTGGTAAAGAAGTTTATTATGCGCTTGATGAAGACGAAAAAGACGGTATTTTAGCGCGCATTGAAGCTGAGAAAAAACGCGGAAAATTAAACGTTCAGCGCTTTAAAGGTTTGGGTGAAATGAACCCGTTACAATTACGTGAAACGACCATGGACCCTAATACTCGCCGTTTAGTGCAGCTCACACTTGAAGAAGAAGAGCAAACCATGGAAATGATGGATATGTTGCTAGCGAAAAAACGTTCGTCAGATCGTCGCCAGTGGCTTGAAGATCACGGTAATAAAGCGCAAGTTTAATTTAGACGTTATGGCTATGATTAGTTAGGTTGATATACATGTTTATTTTTAATACAGCTGTGTAAAATCAGTATAATGAGCAATAGCGTAAAAAGCAGCTTGTTGTTCATTACCATTTTAAATAAAGCCCACAATTATTTAAATTTGAGCCAAGTAGTGTACAACAAAATTTAAGATATTAGGATTAGGCGTCGTTTCTTTTTCGTAGTTAACACGCGCTGCCCGAAGAGCTCTTCTAAGAGGCGATTCACTCGCCTTTAAATGGAAGAAGTTTTAATCCTAAAAGGGTCATCAACCCCTACTAATAAGAGTAATAAAAATTTATAGAGCTCTTTAATAGAAATCCGGCAAAGCACCTTATGCTGCAAAGGAACATGGACTCAATAGGATAGAGACAGATGATTAAATTACTAAGCTCCTTTTTAATGCTGGGGTTGATAAGTACTCCAGTACTGGCTAAAGATATTTTAAGTAAATTAACAGTCAGTGATGGTTTTCAGGTCAGTTTATTTGCCAAAAATGTGGAAAATGCTCGGCAAATTGCGGTGTCTAAAAAAGGTATTGTGTATGTTGGCTCGCGTAAAGCCGGTAATGTTTATGCACTAATCGATCATAACAGTGACGGTGTTGCCGATAAAAAAATGGTGGTTGCCAGTGATTTAAACATGCCCTCAGGTATTGCCATAAAAGATGGCGACTTGTATGTTGCTGAGGTTGAACGTGTTATTCGCTTTAAAGATATAGATAAACATTTAAAAGCGCCAAAATTTGAAGTGGTTTATGATGCCTTACCAATTGAGCGCCACCATGGGTGGAAATTTATTCGTTTTTCGCCAACTGGCGAGTTAATTATTCCTGTTGGCGTGCCTTGTAATATTTGCGCTGAAGATGAACGTTTTGGTCGTATTTTTGCGCTTGATACCAATACCAAGCAGTTAAAGACGTTAGCAAAAGGTATTCGAAACTCTGTTGGCTTTGACTATCACCCAAGTACGCAAACGCTATGGTTTAGCGATAATGGTCGCGACATGATGGGTGATGACATGCCGCCGGATGAGCTAAACCGTTTAAGCCAGGAAGGCGAGCATTTTGGTTTTCCGTATGTACATGCTGGCGCAATTATTGACCCTGAGTTTGGTAAAGGCAAAAAAATAGCTGATTACAGTTCTCCGGCGTTAGCGCTTGGCGCGCATGTAGCGCCATTGGGTATCCATTTTTATCGTGGTAAACAGTTCCCAAGCAGTTACTCTGGGCAACTTTTTGTGGCTGAACATGGGTCGTGGAACCGCACTAAAAAAGCAGGATATAAAGTGGCTGTAGCCACAATTGAGCAAGGACGTGTGGTAAAATACACACCGTTTATAACGGGCTTTATGCAAAATGAAGAAACATTTGGTCGGCCAGTCGCTTTTGCTGAGATGGCTGATGGCAGTTTATTAGTCTCTGATGATTATGCCAATGTGATCTACCGTGTTAGCTATAAAAAAATTAGGTAGGCTTTAAATGAGTGATACAGATACCTTGCTAATGCAAGGAATTGAGCAACAAACAATGGGGCGTTTTACCGAAGACGCCTATTTGAACTATTCCATGTATGTGATCATGGACCGTGCATTACCCCATGTTGGTGATGGGCTTAAGCCCGTTCAGCGTCGTATTATTTATGCAATGAGCGAGCTGGGTTTATCGGCAGCGGCTAAGTATAAAAAATCAGCCCGTACCGTGGGTGATGTACTAGGTAAGTACCATCCACATGGTGACAGCGCTTGTTATGAAGCCATGGTATTAATGGCGCAACCATTCTCTTACCGTTATCCATTAGTTGATGGGCAAGGTAACTGGGGAGCTGCAGACGATCCTAAATCATTTGCTGCAATGCGTTACACTGAAGCGCGTTTATCTAAGTTTTCTGAAGTATTACTTAAAGAGCTTGGTCAGGGCACCGTTGATTGGACGCCAAACTTTGACGGCACGATGAATGAACCGCTAGTTTTACCTTCGCGGTTACCCCATATTTTACTCAATGGTGTGACAGGTATAGCGGTAGGTATGGCAACCGATATTCCACCACATAATGTGCGTGAAGTAGCCAGTGCTTGTTGCTTATTACTAGATAAGCCAAAAACAGAAATAGACGAGCTATTAGAGCTGGTACATGCACCTGATTACCCCACTGAAGCAGAAATAATTACTCCAAAAGCGGATATTCGTAAGATTTATCAAACCGGTCGTGGTTCGATAAAAATGCGTGCGATTTATACCGAAGAACAAGGTGATATTGTTATTACTGCGCTGCCACATCAATGTTCAGGCAGCAAAGTACTAGAACAAATTGCCGCGCAAATGAATGCTAAAAAATTACCAATGGTGGCTGATTTACGTGATGAGTCAGATCACGAAAACCCAACTCGAATAGTGATTATACCGCGTTCAAACCGTATTAAAGCTGAGCCACTTATGGCGCACTTATTTGCCACGACAGATCTTGAAAAAAACTACCGTGTTAATTTAAACATGTTAGGGCTAGATGGTCGCCCGCAAGTAAAAGACTTACGTAGCATTTTAGTTGAATGGCTCACTTTTCGTCGTGAAACCGTACGCCGTCGGCTGCAATACCGTTTAGATAAAGTCTTAGCGCGGTTACATATTTTAGAAGGTTTATTAGCCGCCTTTTTAAATATTGACGAAGTGATAGAGATCATTCGTACTGAAGATAAGCCAAAGCCAGTGCTAATAGAACGCTTTGCTATATCTGATCTACAAGCTGAGGCGATATTAGAGTTAAAACTTCGTCATTTAGCGAAGTTAGAAGAGTTTAAAATTCGTGGTGAGCAAGATGAACTGGCTAAAGAGCGTGATAAGTTAGAAAAAACGTTGGGTTCAGACCGTCGTATGTCGACATTACTGAAAAAAGAAATTCAAGAAGCCGCTGAACTTTATGGTGATGACCGTCGCTCTCCTGTGGTTGAACGTATAGAAGCCAAAGCTCTGAGTGAAAAGGATTTAATTCCATCAGAGTCTGTAACTGTGGTGCTTTCTGAGAAAGGCTGGGCACGTGTAGGTAAAGGTCATGATCTTGACGCACAAAGCTTAAGCTATAAATCGGGTGATGAATTTAAAGCCTCAGCTCGAGGAAAAAGTAATCAGCCTGCTGTGTTCTTAGACTCAGCAGGGCGCGCTTTTGCCACTGATGCGCATAGTTTACCATCGGCTCGAAGCCAAGGTGAGCCCATGACTGGGCGCTTTAATTTAACCTCTGGTGCTAACTTTGAGCATGTGGTGATGGCCGAAGATAATCAAGTATTGTTAATGGCCTCTGATGCCGGTTATGGCTTTATTACTGACTTTAAAGATTTAGTCAGTAAAAATAAAAATGGTAAAACACTGGTAAGTGTCCCTAAAGGCGGCGAGTTATTAACACCTATTAGAGTAAGTGATGTGGCAAGCGATTATTGCATGGCGATTTCTAACGAAGGGCGCATGTTACTGTTTCCACTACGTGATTTACCTAAATTGAGTAAAGGTAAAGGCAATAAGATTATCTCTATTCCTGGCGCTAAAGTGTTGGCTCGTGAAGAGTTTGTCAAAGTGCTTGCTGTAGTGCCACAAGGTAGCAGCGTTACTTTGCATGCAGGTAAGCGCAAACTAACCTTAAAACCAAGTGATTTAGAACACTATCATGGTGAACGTGGTCGCCGGGGTAATAAACTACCCCGTGGTTTACAACGAGTCGATGAAGCTGAGGTTGAGTTTACACTTGTTGATGATGAAATTGAGCAAAGCGATATTGAATAAATTTGCTTCGCAATAACGATGACTGACAACGAAACAGACCTGCATTTGCAGGTCTTTTTTATTTATATCAATTAAAAATAAAACTGCTAATTATCTGAAATATATTGGAAATGATATTTTAAGCGTACAAGTGTGCGCTTAACTCTCGTGATGCGCTTTAAATAACGCTATAATACGCACTGTGTTTGTTGAGGAGAATTTTGTTGTTAGCTTTTTTTCGTATTATAATCATGGCATTATTTATTATTTTAAGTTGTATAGTGGGACTTATACTATGCTTGGCCAAGCCTTTTCATAGTAATAATGTGCATATTGTTTCAGGTTGGTTTGGACAAATGGCACGCTTATTAGGGGTTAAACTTGAACTAAGTTATGCACAAGGATCTGAAAATAATGGGCCCGCTGTTTATGTGGCCAACCACCAAAACAACTATGATATTTTTACACTACCTGCCATGGTGCCTAAAAACTGCGTTAGCTTAGGTAAAAAAAGTCTAAAATGGATCCCATTTTTTGGTCAGCTATATTGGTTGTCGGGAAATATTTTGATTGACCGTAAAAATAGCTCCAAAGCGGCGGGAACAATTTCAAAATCAGCGAATAAAATTAAGCAAAAAGGTTTGTCGGTATGGATGTTTCCTGAAGGTACTCGCAGCTATGGTCGAGGATTATTACCTTTTAAAACAGGGGCTTTTCGTACAGCTTTAAATGCCAGTGTGCCTATTGTGCCTGTTTGTATGAGCACGACACATAAAACCATAAAGCTAAATCGCTGGGACAATGGTACAATTTACCTTGAAATGTTAGCGCCAATAAATTTAGATAAACAACAGAGTGCTCGCGAACATGCGACTCGCGTTCATCAGATAATGGCTGCTAAAATAACAGAATTAGATGCTCAAGTGAGAAACAAATAATGGAAAATTGGCGCGAAATTAGTGAAGACATTGTCACCTCATTGCTTGAAGATGGCTCAGATCCTGAAATACTTTATGAGGTTGAGCATCACTTTGTATGTGAAGACTTTGCTAAACTAGAGCAAGCAGCATTAGCTGCTTTTAAATTAGGTTATGATGTTGAAGAGCCCGCTGAGCTTGAATTAGAAGACGGTGAGAAAGTATGGAGCTTTGATATTGTAGTTGAAGCTGAGCTCAATGTTGAAGTTATAATGGAAGACGTTGATAAGCTTGAGGCTTTAGCAAAGCAATGTGATGTTGAATATGACGGCTGGGGCACTTACTTTCAAGAATAAGTGACCAATGGCTTGAAGGTAGAGTTAGCGAGTTAGACTGCGCAAATATTGACATATTTTGAGTGATTTCAATCTTCAAAACTCGCTAACTCGCGCTATTTTATAAATAGCCAATTTGATTTTAAGTAGTAACGAGGTCGTATTTGGGTTGATCGTTGATAATAAAAGTCATCATTTCAAAAAACCGTAAAACAATTTATGCTTATTACTTTACCCATTTCTGAACTTCAGCCAAGATAAAGATTAAAACTCGCGGTTTAGTGCGTGATAAATTTATTATTCAGTGATTAATATCTGAAGGGGCAGAGGTGCTGTTAATTGATTTTACTCAAAGAGATATTGCGGTACCTAGAAAGTATCAACCCACAACCCATCAAAAGTAGCTGCTCTAAAACCAACCCCTAAAGCATCGCAAAAAAGAAAACTAAAAAAGAGAGCAATGTTGAGCAAGAATTTGCAAAAGCCAGTGTTAACTTTGATCAGCACACACGTAAGTTACAGTCACTTTATAGCGATTTAACCTTGGGCTTAAAGATTAATGTGTCGTTACTCGATGATATTGCGAGGGATATAGTTGCATCGGTGTTTCGTAACCATAAGAGATATGATCTAATTACTGTGTTTGCTAAATACCTGGGCTATAAAGCACAAACAGTGCACGAGCTGGCTATGGGCGCATTATTACACGACTTATGCCAGCCTAAGCTACCGCTAGATATTTTTTATAACGTGAAATACAACCATTATATTACTGCAAAGGATGTGGATTTAAGTGAAGGTAACAATGAACTTAAAATCATTGCCAGCATTAAATCCCTTGATCACCAAATTAATTTGGCTCGTTTGTTGAAAGAGCACTTGCTGATTTAGTGGATGACTTATCACAGCGACGTTTAGCAGATTGCCTAGCTGATAATAATGCACCACTAAAGCAGCTTGCCATTAACACCAACCATAATATACTCCCTTTTTCTGAATGAAGCGCAGCAGAGCATAATAGTAATGCAATTAATGCGCTTAGTATCGCACCTAACCAGTAATGATTTACAGGGTTGTCGCATTGACCTGCTTGCGTACAGGCGCAGTAGTTTGCTTTACAAAAACAAAACACACTGGCACCACAAAAAATGAGTGCAGCTAAAATAAATCCAATAATAATCATAATAACTCTTGAAAAGCTGCGATAGCGTGAGTTTAAAATGAGTAACCATCACTGTCAATCTAAATGATAATTAATTACAATTTGATTTTTGCTTTTGCTTGTCGGATGAGTTTTAAAAAACTGTTACCTAGCTGTTAAAAAATGGGTTTTTTACGGTTTTTTAACTAAAGTTTACAGTTTTTTGATTTGTTTTAAGGTACTGTACGAAAGTTTTTAATTATCAAAATAACACACAACCAAATTAAATTTGGATAAGGAAACAACAGATGAAACTCACTAAAACACTTATTGCAGCATCACTTGCTGTTATGTCGGCTGATAGCTTTGCTGCCGCTTTCCAACTTGCAGAGCATAGTGCATCAGGTTTAGGCCGTGCTTATGCTGGTGAAGCAGCTGTAGCTGATGATGCGTCAGTTATTGCACGTAATCCTGCGCTTATGTCGTTATTCAAAGACAAGCAAATTTCTGTAGCGGGTATTGCTGTAATTCCAGATGTGAGTCTTGAAGGCGAAAGTGCGGCTTATGGTTTAGATGAAAGTGTACTTGATGATGATAGCATTGCGCCAAGTGCCTTTATTCCTGCAGGTTACTTCACTATGCCAGTGAATGAAAAAGTATCATTTGGTTTTGGTGCATTTTCTAACTTTGGCCTTGCCACTGAGTTTAACGATGATTACGCAGCTGGCCAAATTGCTGGTGAAACTGAAATTGTTACTGTAAACATGAACGCAAGTGTTGCTTATAAAGTATCTGAGCAGTTCAGTTTTGGTATTGGTTTAAATGCAATTTATGCAGAAGCGAAGATTATTCGTAAGTTTGGCGTAGTACCTCCTGTAAACCCTGCTATTGCATCTATTCCTGCAAGTGCTGATGCTGTTCACCTTGAAGGTGATGACATGGGTTACGGCTTAAACGTTGGTTTAATGTACCAATTAGATGAAAATAGCCGCTTTGGTTTTAATTACCGTACAGAAACAGATATTACTTTTGAAGGTGAGTACTCGAATGAACTACCTTCATTTATTCCTGGTGGGTTAAACGGTCAAGTTGAATTACCTGGCTCAGTTGAAATTACACTACCAGCAATTGCTGAGTTCTCAGGTTCTCACCAGTTAGATGAAAAGCTAGGCGTTCACTACAGCGTATTATGGACAGGTTGGAGCAGCTTTGACTCATTAGAAGCACAAGTTACTGCACCTACAGGTGGCAAGTTCAGTGCGTTTGAAAAAACAGAAGATTTCTCTGATGCAATGCGTTACTCAATCGGTACTGATTACCAGTACAGTGAAAATTTAATGCTTCGTGCTGGTTTTGCGTTTGATGAATCACCAGTATCACAACAGCATTTATCAATTTCTATCCCTGATACAGACCGTTTTTGGTTCTCGTTTGGTGGTAACTATGCGATTGATCAAAACTCAAACGTTGATTTAGGTGTGAGCGTATTACGTGGTAAAACACAAAACTTTACTGAAAAAGTAGAAAGTGAAACGCTACCACAGCAATGGTCTTTTGAATCAAAAGGTCATGCAGTATTATTAGGTGCTCAGTACAACTACACATTCTAATTCTGCCTAGAGCCTAGAGCCTAGAGCCTAGAGCCTAGACACAAAAAAGCCGCTTACAGCAAAATGAAGTAAGCGGCTTTTTTTTATACTTATAAATTAACTGTTTACGAATGGCGTAAGCCATCCGTAACAGCTTAATTATAAGCTTTCTATTTTAACTTTTTGCTCTAATAGTTTAGCTTTGGCATCGCTAAACTCAGCAAGTTTATCATTCTCTTTAGCGAGTACGGCTTCAGGTGCATTGTTAACAAACTTTTCGTTAGCAAGTTTGTTTTGTACTTGTGCCAGGCCTTTCTCTGCCTTTTCAAGTTGTTTAGCTATACGAGCAAGCTCAGCTTCAACATCAATAAGGCCTGCCATTGGGATCATGATCTCAAGGTTGCCAACGTATGACGTTGCACAAGCAGGAGCGTCGTCTTTATTATCAAGCAAAGTAAATTCTTCAATTTTAGCAAGTGAGGCTAAGAATGCTTCGTTTTCTTTAATACGACGCACGTCATCGCTTGATGCGTTAGCTAACAAGACTGATAAAGGTTTGCTTGGGCTGATATCCATTTCACCACGAATATTACGAATCGCGATAATAAACTGTTTAACCCACTCTAAATCGTCCATCGCTTTTGCGTCAACGCTTGCTGCATTATAAACAGGGAATGCTTGTACCATGATACTGGTATTTGCAGTTTCAATGCCTGCAAGTGGCGCAACGCGCTGCCAAATCGTTTCAGTGATGTATGGCATCATTGGGTGCATCAAACGCAGTAAGCTCTCAAGTACAGTTATTAGCGTATGACGTGTACCACGTTGCTGTGCTTCATTGCCTTTGAATAAAATAGGCTTAGTTAGCTCTAAGTACCAATCGCAGAACTGGTTCCAAGTAAATTCATAAAGCGTGTTAGCTGCTAAATCAAAACGGTAGTTATCTAAGTGCTCAGTGTAGGTTTTAACTGTTGACTCAAATTGCCCTAAAACCCAACGATCAGCAAGTGAGTACTGTTTTTCGGCTTCGTTAAAGCCGCAGTCTTGTTCTTCAGTATTCATAAGTACGTAACGGCTGGCGTTCCATAACTTATTACAGAAGTTACGGTAACCTTCAAGGCGATTCATATCCCAGTTGATGTCACGACCGGTTGACGCCATTGCTGCTAAAGTAAAACGTAATGCATCAGTACCGTGGGCTTCAATGCCATTATCAAACGTTTTACGGGTGTCTTTTTCAATTTTTTTAGCGACCTTTGCTTGCATTAAGTTACTGGTACGCTTGGTTACTAAGCTTTCAAGGCCGATACCGTCAATCATATCGATAGGGTCGAGTACATTACCTTTTGATTTAGACATTTTATCGCCATTTTCATCGCGAATAAGCCCCGTTACATAGACGGTTTTAAACGGTACTTGTGGCTTGCCGTCATCATCTTTAATGAAGTGCATGGTCATCATGATCATACGCGCCACCCAGAAGAATATAATATCAAAACCTGTTACCAACACGTCAGATGGATGGAAGGTTTTTAAGTCTTCAGTATTGGCTGGCCAACCTTGGGTTGAGAAGGTCCAAAGTGCAGATGAGAACCAAGTGTCAAGTACGTCTTCGTCTTGGCTAAGTGCAACATCGTCGGCGATATTATTTTCACGGCGTACTTCGGCCTCATCACGGCCAACAAATACATTGCCTTCGTTGTCATACCAAGCTGGAATACGATGCCCCCACCAAAGCTGACGCGAAATACACCAATCTTGTACGTCGTTCATCCATGAAAAGTACATGTTTTCGTATTGCTGTGGCACAAATTGAATATCGCCATTTTTAACAGCGTCTTTTGCAGGCTCGGCCAGCGGTGCAACACGTACATACCATTGATCAGTTAGTAGTGGTTCAATGACTACGCCAGAACGATCGCCGTAAGGAACGGTTAGGCCGTGATCTTCAATTTTTTCAAGTAGGTCAAGCTCTTCAAATTCAGCCACAATCGCTTTACGCGCAGCAAAACGGTCAAGGTTATGCAGGCGCTCAGGTATTGGCGCATCAAATTTAAGCTCTTTACCATCAAAGGTGAAGGTTTCACCTTGACTTAATATGGCCGCATCTTTATTAAAGATGTTGATCATCGGCATTTGATGACGTTTACCTACTTCGTTATCGTTAAAATCATGTGCAGGTGTGATTTTTACGCAACCTGTGCCTTTGTCTTTATCGGCATGTTCATCAGCGACAATTTTAATACGGCGATTAACAATCGGCAGTAAAATATCTTTACCAATTAAGTCTTCATAGCGTTCATCATCTGGATTTACTGCAACACCTGAATCACCTAGCATAGTTTCTGGGCGGGTGGTGGCTACAACAATATAGTCTTTACCATCTTGCGTTTTAACACCATCAGCTAACGGGTAACGTAAGTGCCACATATGGCCTTGTCTGTCTTTGTTTTCAACTTCAAGGTCTGAAATTGCAGTGTGTAGTTTTGGATCCCAGTTTACGAGGCGTTTGCCACGGTAGATTAAGTTTTCTTTGTGAAGGCGAACAAATACTTCTTTAACGGCGTCAGATAAACCATCGTCCATGGTAAAGCGTTCACGCTCCCAATCAACCGACGCACCAAGGCGACGAAGTTGTTTAGTAATAGTTCCGCCAGAGTGGTTTTTCCAGTCCCAAATCTTATCGATGAAGGCATCACGGCCCAAGTCATGGCGTGTTTTACCTTCTTCGGCAGCCAGTTTGCGCTCAACCAACATTTGCGTAGCAATACCCGCATGATCAGTACCTACTTGCCATAATGTGTTGTTGCCTTGCATACGTTTAAAACGCGTTAAGGTATCCATAATGGTATCTTGGAAGGCGTGGCCCATGTGTAAGCTACCGGTGACATTTGGCGGTGGAATCATAATTGAATATGCGTCGCCTTTGCCTGAAGGTTTAAAGTAGCCTTTTTCTTCCCAGTCTTGATAAAGCGATTGTTCGATATCTTGCGGATTGTAGGTTTTATCCATTACACAGAACCTTAAATAAATACTTAAATGAATTAGTGAGCTATTTCCCTTTGGGTATTTTAGCTATTAATATCTTTGGTGGTGATATTGGCACCTAGTTGGCGCAGCTTTTTAAAACGCTCACGGGCGGCTTGCTTAGCTGTGGCTTCAACGGGCACAAAATCAAAAACTTGGTTAAACCGACGAATAAAATCCGGAAGGTGTGCGGCCAAATTTATTAAAACTTTACGATTGCCAACCGGTGGGGTGGTGCCTATTTCAACGGGCGCACCACCTTTTGGGCCTTCACCTTGTAGGTTGTGAGGCACAAAACTGTCGGGGTTGAATGACCAAATCGTTTCATCAATAGCATGAGCAATATCGGTGTTATCAACAAAAATAAAAACACGCTGACCCTGGCGATACTGTTCACTTGCAATTTGTGTAGCTAAGCGAACGTGGTCATCAGCTTTTGCTAGCGACTTATCTTGTTGCTTAAGAACAAAAAATTGGGCGTTGATGCTCATTGTATTGGGGCTTCCCATTGCATTGAATATGAAACTAATTAGTACTCATAAATTAGAGCAGCGATTTTGCCACAGAACGGGGTGTGCTTCAATTAATACGCTCATTAAAGCGCTAATAATAAAGGCGCCAAGAGGCGCCTTTATTCAGGTTCTTAGCCGTTAGTCTTGGCTTGTTTCGCTTATTCCAGCCCGATTAAGTAGGTACTGGGTTAACATTGGAACCGGCCGGCCAGTTGCGCCTTTATTTTTACCACTGCGCCATGCTGTGCCTGCAATATCTAAATGCGCCCAGTTGTATTTTTTAGTGAACTTAGACAAGAAACACGCAGCGGTAATCGTCCCTGCAGAACGACCTCCTAAATTGGTGAAGTCTGCAAATGGGCTTTCAAGTTGATCCTGATAATCATCCCAAAGTGGTAATTGCCAAGCGCGATCACCACTTTGCTCAGACGCTTTTAATAAGTCGTGGGCAAGTGGATTATGGTTTGACAACAGGCCAGTTGCATGAGCACCTAAAGCAACAATACAAGCACCGGTTAAGGTAGCAACATCAACCACAGTTTCAGGCTCAAAACGCTCAACATAGGTTAGCGCATCACATAATACTAAACGGCCTTCGGCGTCGGTATTGAGCACTTCAACGGTTTGTCCTGACATGGTGGTTAAAATATCACCCGGACGATATGCATTTGAACTTGGCATATTTTCACAGCCTGCTAAAACACCAATAACGTTGATAGGTAATTGCATTTGCACTAGCGCACGCATTGCACCAATAACGCCAGCCGCACCGCCCATGTCGTATTTCATTTCGTCCATGGCTTCGCCAGGTTTTAAAGAAATCCCACCAGAGTCGAAGGTTAAGCCTTTACCAACCAGCACTATAGGGGCTTGATCTTTCGTAGCACCTTGGTAATTAATAACTGACATAACTGATTCGTTATCGCTACCACGGCCCACAGCTAAGTATGAATTCATACCTAACTCAGCCATTTTTTCTTCACCAATTAGGTCAACTGTTACGTTGGCAAATTGAGTGGCAAGTTCTTGTGCTTGTTCACCTAGAAAAACTGGATTACAGATATTTGGTGGCATGTTCGCCACGTCTTTGCATAATTTGCTACCGGCAGCAATTGCAAGACCATGCTCAACAGCACTTTCACCAATGGTAAGTTCACGGCGTGTAGGTACATTAAACACAATTTTACGAAGCGGACGACGCGGATCGCTCTTTTTACTTTTTAATTGATTAAAGGTGTATAAGCAGTCTTGTGTTGTTTCAACAGCTTGGCGTACTTTCCAGTAGGTGTCGCGGCTTTTAACATGTTGCTCGGTTAAAAAGCATACCGCTTCCATTGACCCTGTTTCATTAAGGGTATCAATGGTTTTTGAGATAATTTGCTTATATTGCTTGTCGTCTAGTTCACGCTCTTTACCACAACCAACTAATAGTACGCGTTCGCTCAGTACGTTAGGTACATGATGCAATAGTAATACCTGCCCTGGTTTACCTTCTAGGTCGCCACGGCGTAATAAATTTGAGATATAACCATCGCTAATCTTATCTAGTTGTTCACCAATGGGGGATAAACGACGTGGCTCATAAACGCCAACTACAATACATGCGCTACGTTGCTTTTCGGGACTACCACTTTTTACGCTAAATTCCATTGTCACTCCTGATTTTGAGTCATATAACCTATTTAATAGGGGTAAGAAATTCGACTTTCGAAGCCTTTCTTACATTTTAGTTTATTAACTCTAATATTAGCCTATAAAGACAGGCTTATTATGTCTTTTTGAACTTTATACTTTTGTAGCCATCAATACCACTAAAGCAACATTATATCCTGCTGCTAGGTATGATATTTAATGTCGATGACATATAATAAAACGACTAAAACGTTAAGTTTACTTAAAATTTCCTACAATTGCAGTAAAACACTATGTTTAACAGGGGCGAGCATTGCTAATTTTCCGTTATTTGACCACTGAAGTATTAAAATCGCAGGTCGCCGTATTTATTACTTTGATGACTATTTTTGTGTCACAGAAGTTTGTTGTTATTTTAAGTGACGCCTCCGATGGCGGTGTTCCTGCCCAGTTAGTGTTGTCGATGATCGCACTAAAACTGCCGCAGTTAGCTTCTTTAATTTTACCTTTGAGTATATTTTTAGGGATCATCCTTGCCTACAGCCGCATTTATGCTGACAGTGAAATGACGGTTCTTAAAGCGTGTGGGGTGAGCGAATGGTATGTTGTACGTGTGACGTTAATATCCAGTGTTGTCTTGGCTATTTTTGCCGGTGTATTGACCCTATATGTTGCACCTTGGGCTAGCGAGCAAGAGTACCAGCTAAAAGAAAAAGCTAAAGCTGATGCTGGGCTATCTGCACTTAGAGCGGGGCGGTTTCAGCAAACAGGTAACGAAAAAGCCGTGGTGTTTATTCATAATATTGAAAATGGCGGAAAAGAATTACATAAAGTATTTGTAGCACAACTTCCTGATAGCGAAAAAGATAACCTTGCGCGTTTAGTTTATGCAGAGCGCGGTGTGATGGTTGAACAAGAAAGTGGCGAGCAACAACTTATTTTAAGTGATGGCAAGCGGTATGAAACTGACGGCTTAACGCCCAAACTTAACTTAACTGAGTTCGACGGCTACAGTGTGCAAATTCAAGACAAAGAAATAGAGCACCAACGGCGAAAGCTTGAAGCTGTGCCAACAGCTGATTTATTCTCGATGAAAACCCCAGAAGCAATTGCCCAGTGGCAGTGGCGCATTGCTATTCCGTTATCTATTCCATTACTGACATTATTAGCCGTGCCACTAAGTGTGGTTAATCCACGTCAAGGTAAGTTTGCTAAACTAGTGCCTGCGATTAGCTTGTATTTAGGGTACTTTATTTTATTAAATACAGCTAAATTTGCGGTTGAAGGCGGAAAAATCCCGCCTTCCATAGGGTTATGGTGGATTCATTTAAGTGCATTATTTATTGGTGGTTTATTGATTATTAAAGGCCGACCTTTAGGCGTTTGGCTAAAAGCGGTGATCACAAAGCGGGAGTTAAGCGCATGATGAAAACGCTTGATTGGTATTTAGGCCGCAGCATAATTCAAACCACGGGTTTTGCATTAATGGTATTGGTTGGCATAAGTACCCTTATTAAATTTATAGAGCAGTTAAACTCTGTCGGCCGAGGGAGTTATGATATTACCACTGCTTTGCTGTACACCGTATACAGTATGCCGGGCGATTTAGTGGTGTTTTTCCCGATGGCCGCATTAATTGGTGGCTTAACAGGGCTCGGCGCATTGGCTTCTAATAGTGAACTGGTAGTGATGCAGGCGGCGGGTATGTCACGCTTGCAAATTATTATTTCAGTAATGAAAACCGCAATATTTATGGCTATTTGTATGATGGCGCTTGGCGAGTGGGGAGCACCAGAGGCGCAACTCAAAGCCAAGGAGATGCGTAATCACGCGATACACGGTAGTGATGTATTTAATGCTCAACAAGGCGTATGGGCTAAAGATGGCAATAACTTCATAAATATAGAAGATGTAGATCAAAGTGGTAACCTACATGGTGTACATTTATATCATTTTGATAAATCATTGCAACTCACACAAATTACTAAAGCCAATGAAGCGATTCATCAAGATAGGGGCTGGCAACTACGCGACGTTAATAAGGTGATTATTAACGAGCAAGAAATTACCACTGAGCAACAAAAAGAATTATTTTACCCATCACAATTAACCGCCGAAAAGCTCGGTGTAGTGTCGGTTAAGCCAGAGTCACTGTCGTTCACTGGACTTTGGTCATACCTTGGTTATTTAAAGCAAAATGAACAAAATACCAGTACCTATGAACTCGCATTATGGCGAAAAATAATGCAGCCTGTGTCAATTGCGGTAATGTTATTAGTGGCTCTGTCGTTTATATTTGGGCCACTTAGAACCGTGACTATGGGCGCACGTATTGTGATGGGGGTCGTGACAGGAATTGCTTTTCATTTAACCAATGAAATATTTGGCCCTGTGGTTATGGTGTATCAAATACCGGCCATTATTGGTGCTGTATTACCAAGTCTGATTTTTATTGGCTTTGCGACGTACTTACTGAACAAGCGTATTTAAGTATTAGCGCGAGGTAATTGTCGGGATTCGTTGATTAACCCGGTGATGATTTAATCCGCGCGCAATTTACGCTACTTGTTGTTAAAAGTGCTTAATTAATTAAGTGATTGATAAATGCGTTTGTTTTCTTCTTTGCTTAAGGCAACGACTTCCGTTTTAGCAATGTAATCTTGTAGTGCCTGTTTATTCTTTAAATCTACTAATACAAGTAAGTTACCTAAACCAAGTAAAGAGCCAAGCGAGCGAATAACCGCTTGTGGCCAGCTTATTAAATTACCTTCAAGGGTTTGTACTTTTAAGCGCCATGCTCTCATACCAATAGTTTGGCCACTTTTAGTCCAAAAATAAGCAAAAAACAACACGCTAACAACCACTAGTAGAGCGCTGCGAACACCGTACAATATTGGTGAGTTTTGAATTAGTGCAGAGACATCTTCAGCGCCATTTAAACTCATTAAATCGGCAGAAATAAAACCTTGTATAGCCACCAAAAAAAGCACCGTAGTTAACATTGCAAAGGCAATAACCACTAAAAAATCGTAAACTAAAGATGCAAAACGGCGCCAAAAACCAGCCCGTGGAAATTCATCAGACATAAACAAACTCACAAAGTTAATATGCGTGCTAGTTTAGCAAATAAGGTAACAAATGCTAGCTCTGGTAAGTGACGCCATATCAGAGAATGTTAATCGTTGCTTAATTGTTAAGCGGTTGAGAGTGATTTAGTAAAAAACGCTTGCTGGTGACCTCATTGTTTGTATAATACTTTTCATAGAGACAAAAGCATAAATAAGCGTTTGCTCTAAAGTGGTTTTTCTTTATCTTCTCGTGTTAGAAGGTTAAAGAAAAATGATGCCAGCGTGATGAAATTGGTATACATGGGGGATTCAAAATCCCCTGCCGAAAGGCGTGCCGGTTCGAGTCCGGCCGCTGGTACCACTTCTTATAACCTCAGCTAGTTTTAGCTGAGGTTTTTTTATGCCCGATATTTGTGTATGCGAGAACCCGAGCGCTATTCAAAGTAACGCGATTGATTGTTCGAAGCGAGTTAATGAATGGGTCATGTCTTAAAGTTTAAAAGTTAAACCTAACGCAATAAAGTTAACCCCGAAAATTAAACCTACTAATTCCTACAATTGATTGAATCAATAAATTAACTCTTATATGGTTAGTTTATAATCGAAATTAAATAAAGGGAATCTAACAATGAAAATTCTCGTTTTTTTGGGGACTGTTCGTGATAGCACTCCTCCTAAACCAGCACGACTTGGTGAGCGTGTAGCAAAAGCCAGCATTGAGTGCTTTACAAATCGCTATAGTGAGCATGAGGTGGAGGTTATTGATGCACTTGAATACCCGCTTGAACATGTTTTTAAACCACAGTTTTCCTACCTTGAAGGTAAGGCTCCTGCGGCACTTAATGAGCTGGCCGCTAAAATAAAATCCGCAGATGCTTTTGTAATGATAAGCCCTGAATATAATCATTCAATGAGCCCCGCATTAGCGCATTTATTAAACCACTTTGGTAGCTCACTATTTGCTTATAAACCTAGTGCAATTGTTACCTATTCAGCAGGACAATGGGGGGGGATGCGTGCCGCTGTTGGTATGCGAACATTTTTAGCTGAGCTAGGTTGCTTACCCGTTTCTGCTATGATTCATATACCAAAAGCGCAAGATATATTTTTAGAAGATGGGGCACTACAAGCAGGTGAAGAGCAAAGCGCTTGGTTTGATTATTTTTCTCGAACCTTTAATCAACTAATTTGGTGGGCGAAAGCGGCAAAAGAGCAGCGTTCACTAGTTGATCCTCATAATATGGTTGGTGACTTTAAAACGACACCGTCTGAGCGAAATGCTCCTTAGTTTTTAGTTATAAAAATATGAGGGGTTCAATAGATAAACAAGCGGATGTGAAAATAAAAAAATATTCAGTGCACTGGGGCTAATTATCCGTAGTGGCGTAGTGATATCGCTGCTATTTCATTATATTTATGATAAGCACATTTCTCTAGCTACTTTAGACAGGCAATATTTTCATTGATCACACTTGGACCCGCATGTGCATTAGGCTATATACCAGGTAAATTTTTATAGCGCTTACCTAAAGCATTGGCTGATACTATCAAATTAGATATATGTAATTCTAAAAGTTAACTGGATAACAGATGGATAGGGCATAAAGGCCAAGGTTGATGATTTAATAGTGTACCTATAAGTTGCCGGTGAATAATGGCGTAGGTTTTCAAATTATTTTGGCGTGGGTAGAAGATTCGGGTATTATTACACTAAATTTGATTATCAGTTGCTACTCATGAATACGTTAAGTGCTAAAGAAAATATTCAAGCCATTGTTAAGGCAATTAAAGATGAAGAGGCTAAGCTTCGCCAAAAGCATCCGTTATTAGCCCATCAGAACACTCTTGGAATGGCTATTTTATTGTTATCTCTCGCTGCCTTGATTGGAGTTGGTGCACTCTATTATCTTGCTATCATCCCTGCGTGGTTATGTATTGTGTTAGCCGCAATAGCGACTTCTATCTCCCATGAACTTGAACACGACCTTATCCATAAACAGTACTTTAGTAATCAGCCCTTTATACACAATTTTATGATGTTGACTGTATGGTTAATGCGACCTAATACAATCAGTCCCTGGTATCGCCGTAAAATGCATTTGCATCATCACAAGGTGTCAGGTACTGCACAAGACTTAGAAGAACGTCTGGTAGGTAATGGCATTAAAAACCCATTATTACGCACTTTAGTGATTGTTGATGGTTTGCTCGGTTTGTTAGTGAACTCTAAACGCTTTAGTAAAGAAATTAAAAACTTTAGTTTTTTTAAAGTGTTTAACGCGGGTTTTCCGGTAACCACTGCGTATTTTGCAATTTTATATAGTGTGATTGTGTTCCATTTAACTAACTTATTTTTGCCACTTGAAGCTAACTCACCCGCGCTAGTATTAGGTATTATGGCTGTATTTGAATTTTTAATGGTCGTGTTGATTGTGCCTAATATAGTGCGCTCAAGTTCACTTAACTTTGTTACTTCAAGCATGCATTATTATGGTGGCGTTAATAATATGCTTGAACAAACTCATGTCTTAACTAGCCGCTTATTTGCACCGTTTAATTTATTTTGTTTTAACTTTGGTCATACCCATACAATTCACCATTTTGTACCAAATCAGCCATTTTATTTGCGTCAAATGCTAAGTAAAAAAATCCTTCTGGTTATGAAACAACATGGTGTTCGCTTTAATGACTTTGCTAGTATAAAGCAAGCAAATCGCTATCAAGCGTTGTAATATCAACCTTCAAATTATTAATTTGACCTTTTAAGCTAAGTTGAGGTTTTATAATTGCTGCCTACTTTAACGATTAGGAAGCAATTATGATGAGCCTCAACCAAGTAACGCTTCCTGTCATTGACATTGAACAAACTAATAACCTTTACATCACCTTATGCTTTACGCAAGTCATTAACCCCCTCGCTATGCTCGTTTTAATATGCTAATAAAGCTACGCTTTCATTGATACTCGCTGACATTGTATTTATTAACGGTGCCATCATATATTTCGAAAATGATAATTTAAAAGAATGGATTGAGTTACTAAAAACGAAAGGCATTCAATTTAATACTTAAACGGTTGAACAGCGTCATTTATGGCGAGAAGAAAATTTGACTGACTCAGCTGGAAATAAAATCAAGCTATATTGGGTGATAATCGATTAAATCCACCGTGGGAAGTAAATATAAGCTAAGAAATGTCATGACCCAAATGAACAACCATTGCGTATAAGCGTATTTTGGATGAGTTATGCAGTTTAATAGTAGTGATACATCAAGAATTATCGAAATGGCGTGGGAAGATCGCACGCCTTTTGAAGCCATAGAGTATTTGTATGGATTAAATCATACTGAGTTGGTTAACTTTATGCGTAATAACGTCTCCCCAGGTTCATTTAAAGTGTGGCGTAAGCGCCATAATGGGCGTTCCACTAAACATTTAAAATTACGTAACCCAGCCATTACGCGCAGCCATTGTAAAACACAGTATAAACATCGCTAGAGACGAGAAATTAAATTCGCAACAAAGAGTGCTGGGTATAAGGGGGTGTTTAAAGTAAAGTGGCCAATTATGACGTAACATAGCTAAAGCTTTACTTAGGAAGCATTATGGAAATTACCGGACGTTGTCATTGTGGCGAAGTAACTTATAAAGCAAAGGTTGATGCGACCAAAGTAATAAACTGCCATTGCACAGATTGCCAAGAAATGTCGAGTGGCCCATTTCGTACAGTGGTCATGTCGCAGCCTAATGCAGTTACTTTTACTGCAACTACACCAAAAGAGTATATAAAAGTTGCTGAAAGTGGCAACAAGCGAGCGCAGGGGGTTTGTGGTAATTGCGGTACGTCTTTATATGCAACATCTGTGGGCGCGGGCGATAAAGTATACGGCTTGAGATTAGGCGCTGTTCAAGAACGTGAACAACTTATTCCTAAAGCACAAATTTGGTGTCGTTCAAGCCCCTTTTGGTTAAAAGAGTTAAATACTATTACGGAGTTTGATAAGACCCCGCCAAATAACTAATAAGTTCTTGAAGGTAAATACCAATTTTGCTGTCTTGTGTGTAAGGTGATTATATGGAGGTAGCAAATGTGTGGTTCCGTTAAAACAAGTCGTAGTGTTGGAAAGTCTCAGTTAAGTTTTGACAATGAATTAATGAGCAGCTGTTAAACGTTTTGTAACTAAAGCTAATTTGGCACAAATGAGGTGCGCAGAGCGTGAGGCGGTTAATAAAAATGACAGCGAAACAAAAATGCTTAAGCAGTTTTGCTTATTTTGCTAGTTAAAACGTTTTTAGCAGGATTTTATTTTACAGGTTTATATATGCAACGTAGTTTTATACCTTCATTAGTGGGGGTCGCTGTGAGTTTAGTGATAGTGTGGTTTTTACATGGTTTTTTATTGGCTGATAGCTGCCTAGATAATGGTGGCGCTTTTGATTACAGTACCAACTTATGTGTGGGGACTAATGGTGACGTTATTGCGCAGCCTCTAAATAATACTATGATTGTGCTTTATTGTGTTGTCATAATGGTGACTTCGTTATTGGTAACCAACGTAATTCGTAAGGCGTTATGTAAGTTCCAAAATTAATCTCCCTAACTTAGGTTAATTTTAAGTTTCTGCTGTTAAGCTCTTATAAAAACCTGCAAGGTCGATTACAATACAGCCATCTAAAAAGGCTGTGGCCTTTTGTGCAAGCAAATAGAGTGGATTTTCTTTCTCATGGCAATCAAACTTGCAATCAATGGTTTTGGTCGAATCGGACGAAATATAGTACGTGCGCTGTACGAAACCGGGCTTGATGAACAAATAAAAATTGTAGCAATCAACGAATTAGCAGCACCAGAGGGCATTGCCCATCTCCTTAAATACGATACCTCTCATGGGCGTTTTAGCTTCCCTGTCACTTTAGGGGAAGATGATATAACTGTCGCCAACGATACGATTGCATTGTTTGCAGAGCAAAATCCCGCTGAATTACCTTGGCATACCTTAGGCGTTGATGTGGTTCTAGAGTGCTCTGGGGTTTATCACTCACGCGAGCATGCAAACTTACATTTAAACGCTGGGGCAAAAAAGGTGTTGTTTTCTCAGCCTGCTGATGCGGATGTCGATGCCACGATTGTGTATGGTATTAATGATGACGAATTAATTGCTGAGCATACGATTGTCTCTAATGGGTCGTGTACTACTAACTGTATTGTGCCGGTAATCAAAGTGCTGGATGATGCCTTTTCAATTGAATCTGGGGCGATTACGACTATCCATGCCTCGATGCACGATCAACAAGTAATTGACGCTTATCATCATGATTTACGCCGTACTCGCGCAGCGAGTCAGTCAATTATTCCAGTTGATACCAAACTTGCCCGAGGTATTGAGCGTATTTTACCTAAGTTTCATGGTCGCTTTGAAGCGATTGCGGTGCGAGTGCCCACTATCAATGTAACTGCAATGGATTTAAGCGTAACCGTTAATTCAGACGTTGATTTAAAAGCGGTAAATAAGGCTTTAAAAGCCGCCGCAAAAGATCGTCTCGAAGGTATTTTAAGTTATACCGAAGAACCATTAGTTTCAGTTGATTTTAATCATGACCCACATTCTTGTATCATAGACGGCACACAAACTCGAGTTAGTCATAAACGGCTGATAAAGTTACTGGTGTGGTGTGACAACGAATGGGGATTTGCTAATCGTATGCTCGATACTGCCCGTACAATGGTAGCAGTAAGTAAATAATTAATATTTATAAAAATAATTCAGTATTGTTAACTAAGGAGAAGTCCATGTCGGTCATCAAGATGGCAGATTTAGATTTAAACGGCAAACGCGTATTAATTCGTGAAGATTTAAATGTGCCTGTTAAAGCAGGTAAAGTGACCTCAGATGCACGTATTCGCGCAGCGTTACCAAGCATTAAACTAGCCCTTGAGAAAGGCGCTAAAGTAATGGTTATGTCACATCTTGGCCGCCCTACAGAAGGGGAATATGATGAAGTATTTTCATTAGCTCCCGTAGTTGATTATTTAAATGAGGCGCTTGAGCAAAACGTACGTCTTGAAAAAAATTACTTAGATGGCGTTGAGATTACCGATAACGAAGTGGTTGTTTTTGAAAACGTGCGTTTTAATAACGGCGAGAGTAAAAATGACGAAGCGCTTTCTAAAAAGCTAGCTGCACTTTGTGACGTGTATGTGATGGATGCATTTGGTACCGCTCACCGCGCGCAGGCTTCAACTCACGGTGTCGGTTTATTTTCAGATGTGGCGTGTGCAGGCCCATTATTAGCAGCAGAGCTTGAAGCGTTGGGTAAAGCGCTTGATAATCCAGCTCGTCCATTAGTGGCGATTGTTGGTGGCTCTAAAGTATCGACTAAATTAACAGTACTCGATTCGCTTTCAACAGTTGTTGATCAACTTGTTACCGGTGGCGGTATTGCCAATACCTTTATTGCCGCAGCGGGTCACCCTGTAGGTAAGTCATTATTTGAAGCTGGCTTGATAGATGAAGCAAATAAACTCAGCGCAGCTGCAAAAAGTAATAACGGCGAAATCCCAGTTCCTACTGATGTAGTTGTTGGTAATGAGTTTTCAGAGTCAGCTGTAGCAACGCTTAAAGATGTTAGTGAAGTAACAGATGAAGATATGATTTTTGATATCGGTCCTGATACTGCCAATCAATTAGCAAAAATTATTGCTAATGCAGGTACTATAGTATGGAATGGTCCGGTTGGTGTATTTGAATTTGACCAGTTTGGTAATGGCACTCGTGCTATTGCACAAGCAATTGCAAATTCAAAAGCGTTTTCAATCGCAGGTGGTGGTGATACCCTAGCGGCGATTGATAAGTATGACATTAGCGATAAAATTTCGTATATTTCAACTGGTGGTGGTGCTTTCCTTGAGTTTTTAGAAGGCAAGAAACTACCAGCAGTTGCTATGCTTGAAGAGCGCGCTAAGTAATTTGCGCGCGATAACGTGGTGGTAAAACATCACGTTAAACACCATTAATAAAATACCTCTCACCCTTATTTTATTAATGGTTTAACGGTTAAGGCTGGTAATTACTAGTTGTTACCGTGATGCCTAAGTGCATTGACCTTAACAAATCCGTTCAAACTAGATGGTAGAAAACTGCTATCGATACAATTTGGAGAATCCCCAATGGCTTTAATCAGTATGCGACAACTTCTTGATCATGCAGCTGAAAATGGTTATGGCGTACCTGCTTTTAACGTAAATAACCAAGAGCAAATGCGCGCAATTATGGAAGCGGCTGATAAAACTAATAGCCCTGTAATTGTTCAAGGTTCAGCTGGAGCTCGAGCTTATGCCGGCGCCCCATTTATTCGTCACATGATTTTAGCTGCTGTAGAAGAGTGGCCACATATTCCTGTTGTTATGCATCAAGATCATGGTACCTCACCGGGTGTTTGCCAACGTTCAATTCAATTAGGTTTTTCATCAGTAATGATGGATGGCTCATTAATGACCGACGGTAAAACCCCATCAAAGTACGACTACAATGTAGATGTAACCCGTCAAACTGTTGAAATGGCACATTCGTGTGGTGTATCAGTTGAAGGCGAGCTGGGCGTATTAGGATCGCTTGAAACGGGCGAAGCTGGCGAAGAAGATGGTGTTGGCGCTGAAGGTAAACTAACTGCAGAACAAATGCTTACCAATCCTGAAGAAGCGGCTGATTTTGTGCGTAAAACTCATGTTGATGCATTAGCAATCGCATGTGGTACATCACACGGTGCTTATAAATTTACTCGCCCGCCTACAGATGATATTTTAGCGATTGACCGTATTAAAGCGATTCATGCACGTATTCCTGATACTCATTTAGTAATGCATGGTTCATCGTCAGTGCCACAAGAATGGTTAGAGATCATTAATCAATATGGTGGCGAAATTCCTGAAACTTACGGTGTACCGGTTGACCAAATTGTTGAGGGTATTAAGTTTGGTGTCCGTAAAGTGAATATAGATACTGACTTACGCTTAGCATCAACAGGGGCTATTCGTCGTCATTTAGCGCAAAATCCAGCTAACTTTGACCCGCGTAAATATTTAGCAGAAGCGACCAAGGCGATGTCTGAAATTTGTATTGCTCGTTATGAAGCTTTTGGCACTGCGGGGCAAGCAAACAAGATTAAGCCCATTTCACTTGATGAAATGCACTTGAAATATCTATCAGGTGAGCTTGATCCTAAGATCAAATAGCTAAACAAATTTAATTTAGTTAACTCTAAGTTCAAGTTATTTAAAAGCCAGCACTTTTTAAGTTGCTGGCTTTTTTGATCTGAGATCAAAGTTATACCAAGTGAGTTATTCAAGATCATTATTTTACTAAGTAAGTGATTTAAAGATCAGATTTATACTAACGATCTTAGCTAAGCCGCTGATGATTGTTTTAAAAGTAAACGATGAAAATTTTAGCTGAACAAAAGATCAAGGGTTTAGCAACAGCAGTGGGTATAAATATGATCCTAAAATTGATCTGGTTGGTATTTGTCTGATCTGAGTTAGCAAGGTTGATAATTTAGTGATCCAGCCTAAACTTCGTTTTAGGTAAAGTAGGATTAGCTAGAAATGTAATTATTTGGACCTTTGTTAGGCTAATTTGTGTTTTTTTTAGTCTCATTTCAAATAACACGTTACACTTTCATAAAAATGTCATACTTAGTCATAATAATGAAAACTAGTTCGGTAACGAAAGAGATTAAATTCAATGGCACGTAAAGTATTAGTCGTCGATGACGAAGCACCAATTAGAGAAATGTTAGTTTTTGTATTGGAACAAAATGGTTTTCAAGCAGTTGAAGCACAAGATTACGATTCTGCAATTGCGGCGATGGTAGAACCGTACCCAGATATGGTTTTACTGGATTGGATGTTACCCGGTGGTAGCGGTATTCAAGTTGCGAAAAAGTTTAAAGAAAACGAATATACTCGTAAAATCCCTATTATTATGCTGACCGCACGTGGTGAAGAAGAAGATAAAGTGCGGGGGCTAGAAGTAGGGGCTGATGATTATGTTACTAAGCCTTTTTCACCAAAAGAGCTAATGGCGCGAATTAAAGCGGTTATCCGCCGTGTTGCACCTACATCACTTGAAGAAGCAATAGAAGTGCATGGCTTAAAGCTTGATCCTATTTCTCACCGTGTTACCTCTGAGGGTAGTGAACTGGATATGGGACCTACTGAGTTTAGACTACTTCATTTTTTTATGACTCATCCTGAACGTGTTTATAGTCGAGAGCAGCTGTTGGATCATGTGTGGGGTACGAACGTGTATGTGGAAGATAGAACGGTTGATGTACATATTCGTCGTTTACGTACAGCTATAGCGTCGTTAGGCCATGACAGACTAGTTCAAACAGTGCGTGGTGCCGGTTATCGCTTTTCAAGTAAATTATAAAAACACGTAGGCTAAGCCCACGTACATAAAGGTAAAGTAAGTGTATGTATCGAGTTGTTAATAAACAGGCGCTAGCAAAGCGCCTGTTTATGTATTTTTTACCTCTGCTATTAATTGGCGTGCTTGTGGGTGCGCCATTTTTGCTTTTATTTTTAGGATCTTTTTCATTACTACTTTGGCACTACCATCAGCTTTATAGGCTCAGTGATTGGTTGCTTAACCAACGTAGCTTTAACCCACCAGAAGGTGAGGGTGTATGGGAGCAAGTGTTTGAGGGAATTTATCATTTACAACATCGTAATCGTAAAAAACGTAACGAGCTAGCAGATTTAATTCGCCGTTTTAGAGATGGCGCTGAAGCAGTTCCTGATGCAGTTGTGGTGCTGCAAAAAGATTTAAGTATCGTATGGTGTAACCAACTAGCACTAAAAGTATTGGGGTTACAGTGGCCAACGGATCATGGCCAACGTTTAGATAACTTAATTCGTGACCCCAAATTTGCTAAATATATGCAATTAGAGTCGTTTGATGAAGCATTAGAGCTTGATAGTGGACATAAACAAGTACTTGAGTTTCGAGTAATGCCTTATGCTAGCTATCAGTTGATGGTGGTGCGCGATGTCACCCGATTAAAACAACTTGAACAAATGCGTAAGGACTTTGTTGCTAATGTTTCTCATGAGCTACGAACACCGCTTACGGTGGTAACTGGTTATTTAGAGATGCTTGACGGTGATAATTTACCGCCCCCGGCAATGTGGCATAAAGCGCAAAATACCATGCTTGGACAGTGTCAGCGCATGGATAGCTTGGTAAATCAGCTGTTGTCGCTGTCACGTATTGAAGGTGCACGTCGACAGGACAATGATAAACCAGTCAATGTGCCGCAAATGCTGAGCTATATCAAAACTGAAGCGCAATCAATTAATCAAGATAAAAACCATCAGCTGATTTTTAATATTAATGAAAGTTTAGATATTAAAGGTTCGGGAGATGAGCTACGCAGCGCGTTTTCAAATTTGGTGTTTAACGCCATTCATTATACAAAACCTGGTGGGGTGATAAATGTGTTGTGGCAGTTAAAAAATGATCAAGCTCAGTTTAGTGTAACTGATAATGGTGATGGTATTGCCCCTGAGCATATAAATCGGTTAACGGAGCGTTTTTACCGAGTTGATAAGGCGCGCAGTCGCATCACCGGTGGATCTGGGCTTGGCTTGGCTATTACCAAACATGTGTTAACTAGACACGATAGCCATTTGAACATTAAGAGTAAATTAGGAAAAGGCTCGGTTTTCTCATTTTCTTTTGCTAAAGAGAAAATTGTAAATAGCCTGAAATCTAGTTGAATTTATATTTAACTTTTTGAAATAAATAGGTTTTCAAGTTGTTCTTTACTGACTAGAAATTTTGAAATTAAACAATAATAGCCTGCTAAAGTCATAAAACTGTCACACCATAGTAATTTAACTGTCATCTAGTCACTTTAGAGTAGGGCGCAGTTAAGAAATGGAACGAATAAATCGGAGTTAACCCTTTATGAAATTTAAAAATTTAGTCGCTGCAATTAGTGTAGCTGTAACAACGTTTGCTTCTGCACAGGTTATGGCAGTCGATAAAACAATACCTGAATATCAAAAAGTAAGTGGTATTTCAGGTAACTTTTCATCAGTGGGCTCTGATACATTAGCCAACATGATGACTTTTTGGGCTGAAGAATATAAACGTATTTACCCAAATGTAAATATTCAAATTCAAGCGGCAGGTTCTTCAACTGCACCACCGGCGCTTACAGAGGGCACTGCAAATTTTGGTCCAATGAGCCGGAAAATGAAGTCAAAAGAAATAGAATCGTTTGAAAAACGTTACGGTTACAAACCAACGGAAGTTCGTGTAGCAATTGATGCGCTTGCAGTATTTGTTCATAAGGATAATCCAATTAAGGGATTACGCATTGATGAAGTTGATGCAATTTTCTCATCAACTCGCAAATGTGGTGCTACTAAACAAGTTAATCGCTGGAGTGAAATAGGTTTAACTGGTGATTGGGCTTCGCGCGATGTCCAGCTTTATGGTCGTAATTCTGTGTCTGGGACTTATGGTTACTTCAAGAAGAAAGCTTTATGTAAAGGGGATTTTCGTAACAACGTAAATGAACAGCCTGGTTCGGCTTCTGTTGTGCAATCAACGTCGTCATCGTTGAATGCGATTGGTTACTCTGGTATAGGTTATAAAACATCAGGTGTACGCACGGTTCCGCTGGCTAAAAAAGGCGATAACTTTGTCGATGCGACCCTAGAGAACGTTGCAACAGGTAAATACCCATTATCTCGTTTCTTGTATGTTTATGTAAACAAGCACCCAAATAAGCCTTTAGCGCCTATTGATGCTGAATTTTTAAAAATGGTGCTATCACAAGATGGCCAAGGTATTGTTAAAAAGGATGGTTATGTACCCCTTTCTGGCCAGTTGGCAATGAAAGAGCTTAAAAAGCTAGATCTTCTATAAAGTTAATAAAAAATAAAAAAACCGCGCAATTTGAAGTGACCCCCAATAGTTGGACAGTCCAATTACTGGGGGTCTTTTTATGTCCAAACATCATCGAGCTTTTAAGCTCAAAGTAGCTGAGTTCGCTTTATCTGAAAGCTCTCCGGCGATAGGTAATAGATTTAATGTTACACAAAGGCAGGTCCGATATTGGACCGCTGTTTATCGAATTCATGGCGCTGAAAGCTTCAGGTCTGTTCACAAACCTTATTCTCAAGCATTTAAGATAGAAGTGTTAAAATCGATGGCAGCTAACAGTTGGTCACTCAGCTATACCAGTGCGTTCTTCGATTTATCGTCCCCAGGTATTCTTTTTCAATGGCAAAAGCTTTATGCTCGCGATGGTATATCCCGTCTCCAACCACAGAAAAAAGGTAGGCCAACCATGACAAATAATTCTTCTTCATCAAAACCAGTAGAGCAAATGACTGAGGAGGAGTTACGAGAAGAGTTAGCATACTTACGAGCAGAGAATGATGTGCTAAAAAAGTTAGAAGCCTTGGCTCAAGCCAGAAAGAAAAAAGCAAAGACAAGACGATAGTCGTCGAAGAGTTCAAGGCAAAACATAGCTTACGACATCTATTAAAGGCCACGGGGTTGGCGAAGAGTGTCTACTATTATCATCGAACTACATGTGAGCAGCCCTGCGCCAACAGTGATTTACTCGTAAAAATACGTGATATCTATCACACGCATAAAGGGCGATATGGCTATCGCAGAATTACGAGTGCCCTAAGAAAAATGGGGGTACTCGTTAATCATAAGCGCGTTCAACGTCTAATGAATGAGTTAGGCCTTAAGTCAAAAGTAAGGCCTAAGCGCTATAAATCTTACAAAGGTGAAGTGGGTAAAATCGCAGAAAATACGCTTAACCGCGAGTTTACTGCGCAGAAGCCTAATCAAAAATGGGTAACGGATGTGACGGAGTTTAAAGTGGATAATGAGAAGGTATATCTATCGCCTATGATTGACTTATTCAACCAAGAGATAATCAGTTACGAAGTAAGAAAATCCGTTGCGCTTCCCTTGGTAACTGACATGCTTAAAACCGCAACGGCTAAGTTGAAGCCGAACGAGAAGCCGATAGTACACTCAGACCAAGGATGGCAATATCAAAACAAGCAATATCAAAAGCACCTTAAAGAAAAAGGGTTAAAACAAAGTATGTCTAGAAAAGGAAACTGTTTAGATAACGCTGTTGCTGAAAATTTCTTTGCCATACTGAAAAGCGAGATGTATCACAACGAAACGTTCAAGGACGCGAATGAACTCATTGAAAACATCAAAGAATATATCCACTATTATAACAATGAGCGTATTAAGCTGAAACTAAAAGGCCTGAGTCCGATACAATATCGAAATCAGGCCTTGGCTGCCGCTTAGAAATGAGTCCAACTTTATGGGGTCACTTCAATTTACATTGCGCGGTTTTTTTATTACTTTAACGAACTATTTATCTTTTATTCGTTATTTACTTGCAAGCCCCGCTTTTTTCTCGCGCTTACTTTTTGCTTTAAAGCTTTGAACTGGCATTACTGTTGGCTGCTCTTCTGGTAATTCTGGAATAGAGAAGTCAGCGTTCTTGTCAACAGGTAGCCCAATTTCTTGCTCATGAAGGCGCAGCGCAGCGAGTGTATCGTCGTGTTCTACTTCACTTGGACAAAGGAAAATCCCCATCTTACGTAGCTTTACACCTAAACCAATGCTACTTGAATAACGCACCATAGGCGCGGCCAATATCAGACCTAGTAAAATGGGTGATAACCACCAAAAGAATACTGGTGTGTAATAATATGCTACAGCACCCCAAGCTAGAGAAATAACCGTAGCTAGGAATGTATAACCAAGCGCTTCACGCCACGGTACCATACGACCCGTACGGGGTTGTGCATCCCAGCTTACTTTTTTCCCTAAAAAGACACACACTACAAAGTAGCTATGAAATACCATCATTAACGGCGCAATAATAACTGCAAAAATGGTTTCGATTAGTGAACCTGCAATTAACTTTAATGAACCACCAAACTGCTTATTTCGATGCACTAAAGTGACAATAATACCCATTAACTTAGGAAGTAATAGCAACACCACGGTAATAAATAAAAGCGAATTGATAAGCTCTGTTTTGGCTATTTGCCAAGTAGGAAATAATTGATAAGCCTGATTAAAATACACATTACTATTCATTGCACGAGTAACCGCATCAACTGTACTTAATACCAACATCGATAGCCATACAAGCGATGAAATATACGCTGTAGCGCCAAGTGCAAAGTGCAGTTTGCTCATCATTTTTAAACCCGATGAAGGTAACAAACCTAAATGTTGAATATTACCTTGCACCCAACGTCTATCGCGGATGGCGTAGTCTAATATATTACTTGGGACTTCTTCATAACTGCCTTGCACATCGCTTAGTAAAATTACATCCCAACCACTACGATGGAGCAAAGAGGCTTCAACAAAGTCATGACTTAAAATCTCACCACCAAAGGGGGCTTTACCTTCAATTACAGGTAATCCACAGCACGTAATAAAGGCTTCAACGCGAATTATTGCATTATGGCCCCAGTAATTGGCTTGATTGGTTTGCCAAAAGGCTGAGCCCGTTGCCAGCATAGGGCTATAAAGTACTGACGCAAACTGCAAAAAGCGACCAAAATAGGTATCTTGTCTTACGGGAATAGGGATAGTTTGAATTAAACCAGAGTTAGGGTTCTTAATCATGCTTGCGGTCAACTCAAGCATACATTGCCCAGTCATGATGCTGTCAGCATCTAATACGATCATGTGATCGTACTTATTGCCCCAACGCTCACAAAAGTCAGTTAAATTTCCTACTTTTCTGTGTTTATTGTCTTCGCGGCGACGATAAAAAGTCTGTTTTGCAATATCACCCAAACGCGCAGTAAGTGCATGCCATGCTTTTAGCTCATTTTTGGCTATTTCTTTATCTTGTGTATCACTTAATAAATAAAAGTCATAATGTTTAAGCTGACCTGTTTTAGCAAGCGAGCGTAAACTCACTTCAAAGCCTGCAATAACACGCTCTGTATCTTCGTTATAGACAGGCATAACCACAGCTGTTTTTGTTTGGCTAAGAGCTTGTTCATCAATGTTAATGGGTTTTTGACGCTTTAGGGTAAGTGGATCTATACGAAAAAGTTGCAATATAAAGCCCATACAACCACTACAAAATGCGGTAACAATCCATGCAAAGGTCACTGAAAATAAAGTCAGTAGCGCATATTCAAGTGGCGTCATACCGTTTGAGTTTAAAATATCAAACATGATCCACATACCATAGGCCGAAATACCCAGTACCAGTAAACTAAATAGCCATATTCGGGTTTTTTTAAGTGGCATTGTGGTATTATGCTTTTCGTTATCAGATGTCATTTTGATACCAGACATAGCTCCAGACCTCACTAATCTCTTTATCACGTAGCTTTAATGATAAACGCATATCAACAGGCTTATCTCCCTCTGGTGCAACCTTGAAAGCCACTCGCCATCCTTGATTATTTGGTAATTGCAGTACTGTTTTGTCAGTCACTTCACCTGAGTTTAAATTTAAGTTTGCTTGCAATTCTAATTCAGGTGATAAGTCGTTAATATTTTCACCGCTAAAATCTACAGTAAATTGACGGTGACTTTTTGGTGGCGGATTTTCTTCACCTGGTAATGCGGCACTGCCAATTCGGGTACGTAAAACCTGTGCTTTATGTTGTGTACTGAGTGTTGAATTAAATGTAGTTAAGGTATAGCTGAAACTTAATTCTTCACCGGCTTTTAGTGGTTTTTCAGGAACCCAATAGCTAACAATATTATCATTCGTTTCAGTATCGGTTGGAATTTCAACCAACTCTACACGGCCTTTTCCCCATTCGCCTTGTGGTTCTATCCAAAGGCTTGGACGGTCATGGTAATGCGCTTCAGTATCTAAATAGTTATTAAAGGTGCGGTCACGTTGTGCTAGTCCAAAGCCTTTAGGGCTGTCATAAGCAAATGAGGTTACGCTTAGTCCTTGTGGGTTATTAAGCGCGCGCCATACCCACTTGTTGTCTTTTGATTGCATTAATAAGCCATCAGAATCATGCACTTCTGGTCTGTAATCATCAAAGAACTTAGTGCTATTTTCACCGTGATAAAACATGCTGGTAAGTGGTGCAACACCTAGCTTTTCAATGTCTTGGCGAGCAAATATTTGCATCTGTGTTTTTATCTCGGTGTTTGTTGAAGGGGTGATTTCAAAGCGATATACCCCTGTAACTGATGGACTATCAAGCAGTGCATAAAGCACTATACTGGTTTCTTCTGGTTTTGGCTTAACAAGCCAAAACTCTTTAAAGGTAGGGAACTCTTCACCCGAACTGAGTGCTGTATCAATGGCTAAACCGCGAGCAGAAAGACCGTATGTTTGATCTGGTCCAACTAGGCGAAAATAAGATGCACCTTGGAATACCGCAACTTCATCTTTGTATTTGTTATTATTCAAGGGGAAATGAATACGAAAGCCTGCATGGCCAAGTTGGTTATCACCTAGGTCTTGCTTAATTTCTTGCTCAAGCGGTTCAGCAGTACCATCGTAGCGATAAAAGTCAGTGCTGAAGGGGAGATTTTCAACTTGATTTTCAGTATTTACAGTATTGATTGTGACCGGCGTTTTGTATAAAAAACCAGGATGGAATAACTGTACTTCATATAAGCTTTGATCTTTCCAAATTGATTGCTCAGGTAGAAAACGAATAGCGCGATAATCTTGATAATTAATGGAATTTAAAGCATCTAAAGCAACTTCCTTTGGTGGAACATACTCTTTTGAAGCCAGTTGCTTCGCTCTAGTTCCGATCACTTCAAACAGGTTTTCAGATGGAATGGTTATAACTGTCGGTTTTTTTACTTCTGTTTGATCCGTTTCACTCTCGGCTGCAACGGGCTTTGTTGCTTCATCGGTATTAACGTTTTCAGCTATTTCAGTTTTTTTAACTTCTTTTGCTGTTTCTGTATTAACTGGTTTATTTATTTGCTCTTGCGCAGCATAAGCACTACACGCAAAAATAGCCAATAGAGCCCCCAATAAGGTTTTCTTTTTAAACAATGGGTACCGGGTATTCGTTTCCATTAAATTTTTTCCTTTAGCCGTTTTACGCTTGATAAAGTAGTAAAAGTACTCTGCAAAAATTAAGCCTGAAATAAGTTGTTTTATTTCAGATGTTTAAGTTTTTATATGTCACCTAATATGTATTTCATTTACAGTAGCAGTCAAAAATTACACTCTAAGAGTAATAGATTATTGGAGTATGCTACTGGGTTGAAGCTGGCTCTAAGGTGAATAGCGCAATTTATTTACAAATATGATTAAGTTAATTTAAAAGTAAGCTCAATAGTGTAATTTATAAAAGAAAGCCAACCAAGCTTTGGGTTAGTTTAGCTGGCAATTCGAGTCAATTAGTTAGCAAAGCATACCGAGCTATTATTGAACTTCGCCTAGGCTTTGTGCATTAGCTTTACATTGGTTATGCGCTTCAATACATTTATCGCTACAGACTCTATGTAACATACCCTCGGCGGTACTTTGTTGCTCACAGCTTGTTTCACATTGATAGTTTTGTTGAGCGCACTGTTGCATCTCTGGATTGTCTATTTTATTTTGACATGCAGTTAAAAAACCAACAGCAAATACAACACTTGATACTTTTAAAAGTGACTTCATGTTTTTCCCTAAATTATAATTTTGATTGTTAAACGCTTAGTTATTTATATCAACTTGCAGATTATCAATTAATCTTACAGGGCCTAAAAAGGCCGCCGCTAAGATGACTAAATTATTATCATCAAGTGTAGCAGCTTTTAATGTGTCACGCTGTACTATGGCAAAGTAGTCAGGCTTCAGGCCAGCGTCTTGAAGTTGTTGTTTTGCATGGCTTTCAAGTTGAGCGTAATTCTGATTATTTGACTTTAGTTGTTGTGCGGTTTCACTCAGAAGCTTAAATAGTGCTGTGGCCGTGTTTTTTTGTTCTGGTGATAAATAGCCATTACGTGAGCTCATAGCCAACCCAGAGACTTCGCGTGTAGTTGGTACGCCGACGATTTCAACTGGAATCGATAAATCGCGGGTCATGGTTTTAATAACTTGCAATTGTTGAAAGTCTTTTTCACCAAAGCAAGCAAAGTCAGGTTGTACCAAGTTAAATAACTTAGTGACGACAGTAGCGACACCACGAAAGTGTCCTGGTCTAGCTCCACCGCAGTAACCCATAGAAATGCCTGGCACATCAACAAAGCTCTGTACGCCTAATCCGTTAGGATAGATTGTTTCTACTGATGGAGTAAATACGATATCAGTCTCAAGCTCTGCAAGCCCTTGTTTATCTTGAGTAAGGGAGCGAGGGTAGTTATCTAGATCTTCATTAGCGCCAAATTGCATAGGGTTAACAAAAATACTAACTACGACTTTGTCAGCCATATTTTTAGCTTTTTCGACTAATGAATAGTGGCCTTGATGTAGGTTGCCCATAGTCGGTACTAAAGCAATGCTTAAACCAGCTTGGCGCCATGCTTTAATTTGACTACGTAAAGATTTGATTTCGGTGATTGATTGCATTTATTTAAACTCGTGTTCAGCACTTGGGAAAGCACCACTTTTAACATCGCTACAATATTTTCTAACTGCATCAGGCATATTACCTGTTTCGAGTAAAAAGTTTTTCGAAAACTTAGGAATATAACCCGCTGAAATACCTACTAAGTCATGCATTACCAAGATTTGTCCATCGGTAGCATTACCCGCCCCAATTCCAATTGTTGGAATGGTTAGTTCATCAGTTATGCGTTTGGCCAACTCACTGGGAATACACTCTAGTACCAGTAACTGCGCACCTGCGGTCTCAAGTGCTTTTGCATCATTAACCATTTTAGTGGCTTGGGCGTGTTCGCGACCTTGAATTTTAAAGCCACCAAATACATGCACTGACTGCGGGGTTAGTCCTAAATGTCCACATACTGGCACACCTTGTTGGGTAAGAGTCGTAATTGTATCGTGCAGCCATTCGCCGCCTTCAAGTTTAACCATATTGGCGCCAGCGCTCATTAGCTGTGCGGCATTCTTACAGGCATCAGCGGTGTTTGAATAGGTCATAAAGGGTAGGTCGGCAATAACGAATAACTCGCGGTTACCAGAGCGTACGCAGCGAGTATGATAAGCAATGTCTTGGTTTGTTACAGCAAGGGTGTCATCTCCGCCTTGTAAAACCATGCCCAGAGAATCACCAACTAAAGTAACTTCAACGCCATTGTCATGAAACAGCTTAGCAAAGCTGGCATCATACGCGGTTAAGGCCGTTATTTTTTGTTGTTCTGCTTTCATTTTATTTAGAGTTGAGACCGTAATTTTAGGCATAATATCCTCGCAATTGCGCGCTAATAATTAGTTATAGCGGTAATTTTTGTAAATCATTTAGCGGCAAGTTCGCAGCTAGTGTTGATAGTGAAACGCCATCTGGCAATGTTAACGTGGGGGCAATTTCAAGTAATGGGTAGACCACAAATTCACGCTCACACAGGCCGTAATGTGGCACAGTTAAGCGCTCAGTGTTAATGATATCGTTTGCAAACAGCAGAATATCAATATCAAGGCTACGTGGCCCCCAACGATTTTCTTTTCTGACACGGCCATGATCATGTTCAATCTGCTGCGTAGCATCAAGAAGTTGCTCGGCTAACAAAGACGTTTTAATTGCCACTACAGCATTAACGTAGTCAGGTTGATCTTGTGGTCCCATAGGTTTGCTAGCGTAGTAGCTAGAGGCACCAATAAAATCAGCATTGTTAAGTTTTTTAAGTGCCGAAATAGCGTTATTAATTTGTTGTTTAGGGGCATTTAAATTAGCCCCTAGACCTAAATAAACCAGCTTCATGTATTATTCGCTTGGCTTAGGTGAGCGCTTACGAGAACGACGGCGGCCACGTGGCGCCCCTTGATTACCTAAGGCTTTAACCATGCTTTTTTGGCCATTAATATCTTGGCTTAAGTAGTCTGTCCACCAAGTAGCTAGTTGATCTTGTTCTTGCTCACCAGCTTGTACGCGCAGTAATAAGAAGTCGTAAGCTGCTTTAAAGCGTGGCTGTTGAGTGAGTCTATATGCGCGCTGACCTGCTCGTTTATCTAAACGCTCTTGAATATGCCAAATATCACGTGCGCCTAAAGTAAAGCGTTTTGGTACTGCAATATGTTGGGCATTTTCACTGAGTACTTTGCTCATGCCCTGTACGTATGCATCGTATTCAGATAGCTGCTCTTGTTGCTGCAATTGTTTTGATTTTTGAAGTAACGGAAACCACAATAGGGCGGCAAATATAAACGCGGGTGTGATTTTCTTTTCAGCGTTGATGCGTTTATCTGTGTTGATAAACATTTGCTGGATAAAAGTCTCTTCAAAACCATTTGGGTTTTTAGTAATGATTTCATCAAGCTCAGGAAACAACGATTTAAACAATCCATACTGGCGTAGCATAATAAAGTTTTGCTCGGCTTTACCATTTAAAAATAGCTTTAAGATTTCCTCAAATAAGCGAGCTGGTGGAATATGATCTAACAAACTGGCCAGTTTTATAATTGGTTTTTCACTGGCAGGCGCTATCTTCATATCCAGTTTCGTGGCAAAACGCACAGCACGTAGCATTCGCACTGGATCTTCACGGTAACGCGTTTCAGGGTCGCCGATTAGCTCAATTTGCTTGGCTTTAATCGCACTTAAACCATTGGCATAATCGTAAATACAAAAATCATTGATTGAATAATACAGAGCATTGATTGAAAAGTCGCGGCGTTCGGCGTCTTCTTCAATACTACCAAATACGTTGTCGCGTAATAGTTGGCCGTGTTCGCTTGATTGGCTCGTTTGGTTTTTTTCTTCAGCGGCTTCGTGATGACCACGCATCGTGGCGACTTCAATAATCTCGCGGCCAAATACAATATGCGCTAAACGAAAGCGACGACCAATTAATCGACAGTTACGAAAGAGTTTTTTTACTTGCTCGGGGGTCGCATTGGTCACAACATCAAAATCTTTAGGTTTTTGACCTAACAAAATATCACGAATACAACCACCAACAAGGTAAGCATCAAAACCACCGTCTTTGAGGCGATATAACACCTTGATTGCATTTGGGCTAAATTGTTTGCGCGAGATATTATGTTCGCCACGGGTGACAACAATCGGTTCGTCACTCACTGTAGCGTGCGGGGCACTTGCATCAGGGCCAATAATTTGTCGACAAAATTGAAAAAGCTTGGAAATAATAATCTGTCTCCTACAGAAATCATCAATTTGATTGCGTACAATCAAAAAATTAGACCAAGTATAGCGAATCACACCAAAATTGTGGCACTTACTCGACACCTATAGCCTGTTATACCTGCTGAATAAAACACTCGATCAATCTAGCCTTAAGAGGCTTAACCAAATAATAAAAGCATAGGTAGAGTGAGAGGCTTAAACTTAGGCTCGCTATCATATACTAGCAGGCGTTAAAAATTAAGCTGATAGACTTAAATTTAACGATTTTTATCGTGATTAATCACTGTGAATAGTGGATCAGCTTGTTGTGGGTGTTGGCTTACTTGAATTTCCATAGCGTTAGGAATTGCTTGTAACTGGTAATTTTTTATTGCCCAAGTGATCATTTGCTCTACATTGAGTTGACTAATTTCAGTATCAGGATTGAGTCCTAAAAACTGTAGTGCAGCAAATAACGCCGGCTCTGGGGATTTTGTTGAAATGGCCGGGGCGTAATTTTGCTTTGATAATTTAAAGCCTGGGCTTGTTACCGCAAGCGGTAAATGGGCGTATTCAGGCACTGGATTTTGCAGCTGTTTAAATAAACTTATTTGTCGCGCTGTGGGTTCAAGTAAATCTGCGCCGCGAACTACACGAGAGATTTTTTGCTCAATATCATCAAGCACCACAACTAACTGGTACGCGAATAGGTCATCGCTACGTTTAATTATGTAATCTTCGTGAGCCAAAGCGTTGTCGACGGCTACGCGGCCTTGAATTAAATCATGGTAGTGATCGGTTGGGTATTTTTGTTTAATGCGGATAGCATGGCGGCTTAAATCAAGTGCTTTATTTCGGCATTGACCTTGGTAAATTCCGCCCTGTAATTTGATTTCTTTACGCGAACATTCACAGCCATACAGTTGCTGCTCAGTTGTTAAGCTAGAAATAATATCGCGATAGTAATCGTGGCGCTTGGTTTGATAACTGACTTGCTCATCCCAATAAAGGCCATAAGCTTCTAAGGTAGCAAGAATATCACTTGCAGCGCCTGGAACCACTCGAGTCGTGTCAATATCTTCAACGCGTACGAGCCATGAACCTTGATTGGCTTTGGCATCAATATAGCTACCTACAGCCGCCACTAAGGAGCCAAAGTGTAATGGCCCAGAGGGTGACGGCGCAAAGCGGCCGCGATAAGCGCGCTTAGGCGCTGTATCTGCAACATTAAGCATCGGGTTAACTTAGGTTATTAACCGCGACCTGCTTGCTTTTCTTTTATTTCAGCAATCGTTTTACAGTCAACACATAAATCAGCAGTTGGGCGCGCTTCTAAACGACGGATACCAATTTCGATTCCACATAACTCACAAAAACCAAAATCATCTTCTTTAATTAAGTTGACGGTTTTTTCAATTTTTTTGATCAATTTACGTTCACGGTCACGAGTTCGAAGCTCTAAAGAGAACTCTTCTTCTTGTGCTGCGCGGTCAACGGGATCAGGAAAGTTAGCTGCCTCGTCTTGCATATGTGATTTAGTACGATCAACTTCGTTACGAAGGTCGTTGCGCCATGATTCTAAAATCGCTTTAAAATGAGCACGTTGTGCTTCATTCATATACTCTTCACCCGGCTTCTCTTGATATGGGTCTAATCCGGCTTGAGCCAATAACCCCATTCTTTTTTGGTCTGGCATAACTTTCTCCTAAATCCTTAATATAATGCCCAGCATGAGCCGGCGGCTATAAATAGCAGAATCTTATAAGTGAGGCAAATTTATTTTAACTTTTATTACGCTTAAAAGCTGGTTTAAAGGTTATTAATAAAAATATTACCTATAAAAACTGGCAATAATGATACCCAAGTAAGCAAAGGATGCGCCTCGAAATCGATTAGGTATATATGGTCAAAAATAAAAAACAACTGGTTTTATCATAAAGCGGCTAAAAATTTAGCGGGTGGACTTCTGATGATGGGTAGTTATCGTGGGCTGCTCTAAAGCGCGTTGAAGGCGGCTTTAATGTTTATCGCTTTGATCGTAGTGGCACCACAATCTTAACCGTGCCCCGTATATTGATCATCAAACGATGCGATCACTTTGATGATCAACCGTGTTTTTACTTAAGTATTGCGTTAAGACCGCTGCCACTTAAAGGTGGCGATATTAATCTTAATTTGATTGGCGAAATGGATTTATCCTTAGTTAAGCAATAAACGGAATACTTTCCACTAAGGTAACTTCCTTAGTCGAAATTTTTGCTTTATAAGCAATTACTTCAACCCCTTTATTTAGCGCTTCGTTAAGGAGTAAAGCATATTTTTCGTCAATATGTTTGGCGGCACTTACTTGATTTATGCCCTCGTGTAACACTGCAAATAACAGCACGGCACGATGACCTTGTTCGACCATTTCGATTAGTTCACGAATATGCTTTTGACCGCGTAGTGTTTGTGCATCCGGAAAGTACCCTTGGCCACTTTGTGGTGTATTTTGGCTAAGTAGCGTCACTGATTTAACTTCAACATAGCAGTTGGGGCGGTTGTCATCGCTGAGTAAAAAATCAATTCGGCTATTTTCTTGGCCGTATTTTACTTCTGCTTGAAGGTTGCTGTAATCGGTTAACTCTTTGATTAATTTATTATTAAGTGCTTCTTCAACCACCTTGTTAGCAATCGCAGTGTTGACGCAAATCAGCTGGCCAAACTGGTTTTCGGTTAGCTCAAGTGAGTGTGGGTATTTTCGTTTGATATTGTCGCTGGTGGAATAAAAAGCATTGAAGCCTGGCTCGGCACAGCCGGTCATTTTTCCTGTGTTGGCACAGTGGGCGGTAAATTCTATGTTATCGGCTAGCTGTAGGTCAGCTAAAAATCGTTTATAGCGCTTTAATAGGGTCGCTTTTTGTAATTGCTGCTGGAATCGCATTATTTAATCTCATTCGGTTGGGATGTGAGCACAGCTATAGTAAACTCATGTCACTATTTTAGCGTAAAGAGTATTCTAACATGTCTGAAAAATTAGTTGTTCAACTAAGCGAGCAAGCAGCCGCAGCACATTGGGGCGAAAATGCGTCACTTTCTTTTACTGAGCAAGGTGCAACCGTTCATTTATCTGAGCAAGAAACCTTAAAAAATGTTCAAAAAGCAGCGCGTACTTTAGCTAATCAAGGAATTAAAAACATTGTTTTAGCCGGTGACACTTGGTGCACTGAAAGCCAGTGGGCTTTTTACCAAGGTTTTGTGTCAGCTAAATCATTAAGTAATGTTGAGTTTGTTCAAAACGCACAAACTGATAGCAAAGAACTAGAGTCTTTATTAAAATCAGCGACCTGGGCACGCCAAATGGTTAATGGTACTGCTGATGATATTTACCCTGAAAGTCTTGCTGAGAAGGCCGCTGAATTTATTCAATCATTAGCGCCTGAACATGTTAGCTATCAAATTATTAAAGGCGATGCTTTATTAGAACAGCAATGGGTAGGTATTCATGCTGTTGGCCGTGGTAGCGTGCGCCCGCCAGTATTACTTGAACTTGATTATAACCCAACAGGCGATGATAACGCCCCTGTAGACGCCGCATTAGTGGGTAAAGGTATTACCTTTGACTCAGGCGGTTATTCAATTAAAGCCAGCGAAGGCATGCTAGGCATGAAGTGCGACATGGGCGGTGCTGCAACAGTGACCGCTGGTTTGGCTCTGGCCATTAGTCGCGGTATTAATAAGCGTATTAAGTTGTTTTTATGTTGTGCTGAAAATTTAATTTCAGGCCATGCATACAAACTAGGTGATATTCTGACTTATAAAAACGGCACTACAGTTGAGATTGTAAATACCGACGCAGAAGGGCGTTTAGTACTAGCTGATGGCTTAATGGCAGCAGGCGAAACAGGTGCTCCGCTTATTATAAATGCCGCCACACTTACTGGCGCAGCGCTTGTTGCTGTAGGCCAAGAGTACAATGCCTTATTTGGTCTTGATAAAGAATTTGTACGTGAAGTCGAAGGCTTTGCGGAGCAAGAAATGGAAGCTGCTTGGCCATTACCACTTGAAAAATGGCATCAGCAACATTGCCCGTCACCGTATGCTGATACAGCAAATAGCCGCGCCCAAAAAGGCGGTGGTTATGGTGGTGCATCAAATGCGGCAGGTTTCTTATCGCGTTTTGTGCCAAATGGCGGCAAAGGCTGGGTGCATATGGATTTGGCTGCGGCATTTAATATGGGTAGCACCAGTCAATGGGCTGCTGGCGCAACAACGCAAGGTATGCGTACCGTTGCACGTACTTTATTAGAAAAAGCGTAAAGTATAAAAAAGCACAATAAAGTCTTTAAAAGCGTCTAACTAGACGCTTTTTTATTGTTCATTTTTTGTAATTACAAACACAGACAAGATTTATTGTCTGGTTTAGGGTAAAATCTTGCCCCACTTTGTAGTTCGCTGGTTGTATGGGCTACACTTGATTGATCAACTCACGGGGTTTCTAATTATGTCTGATAAGTGCTACATCACAGCGCAACAATTGCTGGAAGATTCTTTTCGCGTTGCTGCGCAGGTTTATAAAGATGGTTTTCGTCCTGATTTTATAATTGGTATTTGGCGAGGCGGCGCACCTATTGGCATCGCAGTACAAGAATATTATGACTATAAAGGCATAGAAACTGATCATATCGCGGTGCGTACATCGTCTTATTACGGTATCAATAAGCAATCTAAAGAAATTAAAGTTCATGGCTTACATTACATTATTGAAAATGCCAATGCCGATGATTCATTACTGATTGTTGATGATGTATTCGATTCTGGTCGCAGTATTTTTGCCTTAAAAGAAAAGCTTTCAGAGTTAATGCGTTTGAATTTACCGCGTGATATTCGCGTTGCATGCCCGTATTACAAACCAAAAAATTCTAAAGTGGAAATGAAGCCTAATTACTATATTCATGAATCTGAAGAGTGGTTAGTATTCCCTCATGAGCTTTCTGGTTTAACGCCTGATGAGATCATTGAAGGTAAGTCTGATTTAGCCAAAATCCACGACATTTTATTAGAAAAGTAAGTGATTTGAGCTCAGCTTAAGTATTAAAAAACTATAAAAAAAGGCCGTAACGGCCTTTTTTTATAGCTGAGCAAAACTATCTACGTAGTCGCTGAGTTTAGCTATATCAACCGCTTTTAAACCATCACTTGAACGCTCAACTAAATCTTTTTCAACCAACTCTGAAACGACTCTGCGATAAGCGCGCTCTGTAGTGGCGAAGCGCTCTGCTTCAGCATTAACTGTGGGGTAGGCACGTAACAATGTAGGGTTGTTATTTTCGGCGCGTAATAGGCAGTCCTTAGCAATGTTATAGGCTAAAGGAAGAAGCAGTTTATCGAGATTTATTTTTTGATTCTCTTGAAACTTTGCCGCAATGGTTTGCGCTGTATATAAGCTTAGCTCAGGTTTCTCAAGCAATAAGGCACGCCAATGTTTAAGCTCGATAAGGTTATAACTTACGTTGCTAAAGCAGGTTACTGTGTAAATACAGGGGTTACTATTAAGCGCTTCAATTTCGCCAATCAACGTGTTATTACAGTCGAGTTGACCGAGTAATAAGCGCCGACCATTACCCACATCGTAACTAAACGATATCGTGCCGCTGCGCACCAAGACAAGCTTGGTGAGGGGTTGATCCTGGTGGAGCAGCACTTCTTTTTTGGATTGCTGATAACGACTACCAGCAAAGGTCAGTAGTTGATCCACTAAATAACTAGAAAAATGATATTGAAACATCAACTCTGCTCTTCGGACAATTGTCCTATTTGTTACACCTTAATGACGTTAACATTAAGAATCTAAGAATTTATGCTAACTTGCTAAGCAATTAACTTGGTTAATATACTTACCTCACTGTCCCGTGTGATGATTCATCAATAGTCATGAAGCATTTTTTGCAAGTTAGCTTTTTTACATTACCTTGATAGGCGCTAAAAGCCAATACAGCAATGCTAACCTAAAGCATAGGAGAGGACAAATGAGTTGGGAATATTTAGGGTATTTCGCTTCTGTTTTATTAGTTGCCTCTTTAACTATGAGCAATGTAGTTAAGCTGCGCTGGTTTAATTTAGGTGGTTGTATTGCATTTACTTGCTACGGTATCGCTATTGAGGCTTTTCCGGTGGCATTTACGAATGGTTTACTCGCTGTTGTGAATATATACCACATAATTAAGTTAAAGCGCCAAGCAAATATTGACGCTAAAACCAAGATTATTACTCCTTAGTAAGCGAGTTATCAGTGCTATTATTTAGCTGGTAGCGCAGCTCACCTGCAATCCATGTTTGCTCTACTTGGATAGTAAAAATCTCTTCTACAGGTACTTTAAAGTAGTCTTTATCTACTAAAATAAAATCAGCCCATTTACCTTGCTCAAGACTACCAATTTTAAACTCTTGATGCGCTGCATACGCGCCGCCAAGCGTAAAAGCGCGTAGGGCATCTTCACGACTCAAAGCTTCATAAGGGCGCCAGCCGTTTTCAGGTTGCATGTTATGGTCCATTCTCGTAATAGCCGAATATAAACCATCAAACGGGTTGGCAAGCTCAACCGGATAGTCAGAGCCTGCAGCAACGACCGAACCTTGATCTAAAAAAGTTTGCCAAGCATACGCGCCTTGTAGTTGTTTATCGGTTAAGCGCTGCTCTGCCATATGCATGTCTGAGGTGGCATGTACTGGCTGCATTGATGGAATTATTTTTAAGGTTTTAAAACGTGAAATATCCTCGGGAGTAACAATTTGTGCGTGCTCAATACGGTTTCTAAGCAATATACCACCGGTTTTTTTAAATACATTTTGATATGCATCTAGCACCACATGGTTAGCTTTATCGCCAATTGCGTGAGTATTTGCACTAAAACCATTAGTAAAACTTAAGGTAAATAATTCTTCGAGTTTTTGTTGGGTTTCGAGCATTAAACCTTGGTGGGTCTTTCTGTCAGCATAATCTTCTAATAAAGCTGCCCCGCGACTACCGAGTGCGCCATCGGCGTAAATTTTTACGCTTCGTATCGACATAAAATCATTAGGATCTTGATATCTGCCTGCTTTGAGCATGGTTTTTAGTTTCGGATCGGTCGCACTTAACATCGCCACAAAACGCAGCGGTAAAGTGCCTTTTTCTGCGAGCTGCTTATAAATTTTCCACGTTTGATAGTCAATGCCTGCATCGTGAGTTGAGGTTATACCTAAACTTAATAAGTGTTGGCCGGCTTTATTAAGGGCAAGTTGAATATCTTTATCACTGGTTTTAGGGATAGCCGTACTAATGAGGTTTTCCGCTTTATCAACAAATATACCGCTTGGATTATTAAAGCTATCGCGAATAACTTCTCCACCTGCAGGGGACTGTACTTTTGCAGTAATACCCGCAAGCTCCATAGCTTTAGTGTTAACCCAAATTGCATGGCTGTCTATGCGTGAAAGTACTACGGGTTTGTCGGCAATTATTTTATCTAAATCAGCAGCGCTTGGAAATTTTTTATCAGGCCATAACTCTTGGTTCCAACCTCGACCAATAATCCAACCGGTTTTATCTTTTGCAAATTCAGCTAGCTTTTCTTGTACTTGCGCAATTGAACGACTGCCTCGTAAATCAAGTTCAGATAAGTTATTACCAAGGCCAATTACATGGCCGTGAGCGTCAATTAGTCCTGGCAGTAAGGTTTTTTGTAAGGCATCGATATGCTCTGCTTCTGGGTAGCTGGCTTTTAATTTATCAGACCCTGTTTTTACTACTTTTCCATCTTTAATCACCAAGCTAGTAAATTGTTTTATTTTTCCTTCGTAAGTAGGTGTGTAGCCGTTGGCGTTATAAATAACGCTGGTGTTAGCAAGTACGGGGAGGGTTAAAGCACTGAGTAAAGCGAGTAATGGTCTCATTAGCTTATTCTTTTCTATAAATTTCTTTAAAACATTAACAGAGAAGTTCTAAACTGCAAATTTTTTAGGATAATAATTGCAGTTTCTACTATGCTTTCGCTTACAAATATAATGAAGTGAACATTCATATGAAGTCTAATTAGCTTTATATGAACAATAAGGTATGTATTTGCAAGAGTTACTGCTGCTATGGGTTTATAAAAGTGGTTTATTACCAAATAGTTAAACTTTGAATGGTTGAAGATGGCATCCGATATTATTAAAAGTATGCATACTATACATACTTTTAATAGATACAACTAAGCGAACAACAGCGGTCAGTAATAGCAAAGTGAGTCGATACTCTCACAAATGGTATTTTTAAATTAAGTTAATTTAACTAACTTAACTTACCGACAAATTTAAAGGGGAGTAAAGTAGCCTATGACGTGCTTTTAAAAGGGTTATTTGCTGGCGTATAGGGTAAACTCGGATAAAGAAAGTTTACTGTCTTTGTCTGAATCATAGCTTTGAAAACGTGACCAAAGAGCTGGATCATTCGCTGTTTCTGAGCGACTTAACAAGCCATCCGAATTGCGATCAAGTTGTTTAAACTTACTTAGAATATCAGCTGCATTTGCTTGGTTACTAATTGATATCAGGCAGAGCGTTGCCAATGCGGCAAAAAAAGGTTTTTTAATAATCATAGTTTTATAATCAGATAATGTAATTAATTTTTGGTTAAATAGCTTTTAAATTCAGCCAATGAGATACGGTTATCTTGGTCTATATCCCATCGCTTATAATTGCTGAGTAGTTGCGGTTGTGCCTCAAGCTCTGCATAGGTCAAATAACTGTTTTTATCATTATCAAGATGATTAAAACGTTGCGTTACATCCAAAGCTAAAGTGTTGCTACTAAATACGATGAGTAAGCTTGTCATTAATAGTTGTATTTTCATAATTTCTACCTAAAGCACGCTTAAAACACCTAAATAAGTAAAGCACTTGCCATAATTTAACTCCCTAAATTAAATCCATTTACACGCTCCCTCTGGGATTATGGCAAGTACTTTAGTGTTTAGGATAGCCAAATACGTTTGAATAGAGCCTTAATGTGTATCATCAATGTTCCATTTAAGTGAAAATTAATGGGTTTTGAAGTTTGTAAACTCTTGTTCAGAGAGCTGTTGATTTTCGTTTTCATCCAAATCATCAAATTGTTTAACAAGTTGCTTATTTGATTTAGCTTCAAGCAATGAAATTTGGCCATCAGCGTTAATATCTAATTTGGTAAAAGTAATGCTCATTTGTGATGCTAAAACAGTAGCACTGATTACTAAAAACATTAGTGAAAAAGCGACGATAAGTTGTCTCATTATTTAGTTCCTAAGTTACGTCTATTTTAAGAATGCTTTAAATTCAACAAGCGAAATTTGACCATTTTGATCGGTATCAATTTGCTCAAAGCTTTCGTGTAGTACTGCATCCTCTGATGCCTCTGATTCACTTAGCGTTGCGTTGCTGTCTTTATCTAACTCACTAAATGTAGCTTCAACATCCATGGCATAAGTATTGCCAGCAAAAAGTCCTATTACAAAAAGGCTTGTAATACTGACTGTTGTGATTGTTAACTTACTCATGGTGATATCCTTGTAATTACTAATTAAGCTAACCTTAGCAATAATAGCGCCACGTTTGTTTTTTTGTTTTATTTCAAGTTATTATATTTTTATAAAGTAGTGAACAAGCATATTTGCAAGTTAGTTGTGTCTTTTTTGCAACTAAATTTGATGTTTTTCTTGTATTTTACTATAAAACAAGCGCTTATATTGTCTCTAAATGGCGACATGTGGCTGTTGAGTTAATTCAGCTAGTGTATAAGCTATATAGCCGATACTATGTCGGTTTGTTGCTAGTGCACTACTTACGCTAAAAGTGGTATTAATTAGTTTGATTTTCAAAAGAGTTTTCAAAAGTGTTTAAGGAATACTCAATGCCTGTGTCGTTTGCCAAAAAATATCAACAAGTTTTAAAGTGGCGGCCAAGCTTGATTGGTCAATTTGTATGCAGTACTTTGCTGGCATTATTACCTTTATCGTTAGTCGTGCTGGTATTTTTAAATGCGTTAAATAAACAATTGGCGATAACTCAGCAAATAATTAGTGACAACTTTTTGGTTTCTAAAAGTTTTAATAGCTTAAAGCAAGAGCTTAATAGCCTTGAGAGGGCGACAAGACAAAACTGGGTTTTAAAAAGTGAATCCTTGGATAAATTAATTGTCGAAAAGTGGCAATCGTCACTTAGCAGTGTGGAAGATCTTATTTTACTTGGCCCAACTTCCGAACATGTAACTCAGTGGCAGCAGCTTAATAAGGTATTGTTAAATACACAAATTAAGCTGGTTGATGAAAAGCGTCAAGAGGCTAAGCTATTTATTCCTATAAGTGAGTTGCTTGCAAAGAAAACGCTTTGGTTACGCGAGCAAAATGAGTTACAAGTTACTCGCAACCAATTGGCGATTAAAGCGCTGCAAGACTCATTTATTAATTGGTTACTGGCACTTATCCCACTCACTTTACTGGTGAGCGGTGGTTTTTTATGGCGTATCAGTGGCCGCTTAAAAGGTTTAATATCTGTTATTGGTAAATTGGGGCAAGGCGATTGGCAGCAAAAAATTGACGTTCAAGGTTCTGCTGAATTGGTTGAATTGGGTAATAAGCTACAGTGGGTACAAGCTCAACTACATATATTAGAACAGCAAAAAGATACCTTTTTACGCCATGTTACTCATGAACTGAAAACTCCACTTGCTTCGATGGTTGAAGGTACTGACTTACTCAGTGATGAAATTGTTGGTCCTGTTACCGATGAACAACGCGCGGTACTTGATTTAATCACGCAAAGTACGGTGCGTTTACGTACCATGATTGATAGCTTATTAAGTTATAATGCTATTCGTACCAGTAGTGAAAGCGTCAATGAAGTTGATTTTACTGAGTTGCAAAGTAAGATAAATCATCATTTTGAACATCGTTTATTAGCTCGTGACCAGGATCTAAATTGGCAAATTTCCCTTCCTAAACAACCTATTATGGTGGCGGGGGAGTTACTGGAAATGATTTTAATACAGCTGATTTCTAATGGTTTAAAGTTCTCACCACACGGTGGGGTTGTGCGTGTTTATTTAGGCCTTGAACAAAAAGTTTTAAAAATAGCGGTGAGTGATAATGGTAGTGGTATAAAAGAGCATGAAAAAGAGCAAATATTTAGTGCTTTCTATCAAGGTAAAAATGTAAAAGATATCACCGCACAAGGTAGCGGGTTAGGATTAACTATTGTAAAAGAATCTGTTGAACAATTAAAAGGAAGCTTAATTGTAAAGCATAACGAACCTCAAGGTTGTCGATTTGTTATCGACATTCCCCTAAAGCACCCTAGGAGAGAATTAGTATGAGCTTGCGTGTAATAACCGTAACGCTAGTAAGTATGGTGGGTATTTTGATCAGTGGCTGCGAGCTTACTGAGAAACCACAAGCAGAGGCAGAATCAAAGTCAGAACCAATAATAGCAATAAAGCCAACTAATAATAAATCAAGCGACCCAGGCCCAAAACCACGGCCTAAAGTTGAACCGCAATATCCATCAGCCGAACAAGTAATTAGTTGGCATGCGATGCAGTGTGGAAGGTTCAAAGTGGCTGAAAAAGATAAAAAAGTATTGGCTGAAAAAGAGTTAAAGCAGTTTTTTAAATTGTTTTGCTTAAAAGCCAGTAGCGCGCCTAAAGAAGTTATGACGCAATTATTAAAGCTCGATCAAGCTTATTTTTGGCCTGATGATATTAAACAATACTTATGGCTCCAAAAGCAGCAATTAAAGCAGCACATAGTAGCGGAGCAGAAACAGCAGGCATTAAATGAAAAAATGAAGCAAACCATGTCATCGCTTGCAACCATTGAGCAGCAATTGCTATTACGTGAAGATACTGAGGAGCAGTAATATGAGTGAATTAGTCAACAGCAACCCGCGTATTTTATTGGTAGACGATGACGCCAGCTTACTCAAGCTATTGTCTATTCGTATAGAGTCAAAAGGTTACAAAGTAACAACTTGCGAAAGTGGTATGCAAGCACTACAAGTTTTAAAAAGTAGTATGTTTGATGCTGTTGTGACCGATTTACGCATGGATGAAATGGATGGCATGGCGCTACATCGACAGTTGCAAAGCCGATACCCTGCACTGCCTGTTATTATGATGACGGCTCATGGCTCAATCCCAGATGCTGTTGAGGCAACTAAACAGGGAATTTTTGCTTTTATTACTAAGCCTGTAGATAAAGACGAGTTATTTGATAGCCTTGCCAAAGCCATAGAAATTCATGGCGTAAGTGCCGATGAAACCGCTAACGAAACTAATATAGTTACCCGTAGCGGAGCCATGCTGCATTTGCTTGAGCAAGTGAAAATGCTAGGGCCGACGCAAGTTAATGTACTTATTTCTGGCGCCAGCGGTACGGGTAAAGAGCTATTAGCAAACGCCATTCATCAGCATAGCCATGTTAGTGATGGCCCATTTGTGGCAATTAACTGTGGTGCAGTACCAGGGGAATTACTTGAGTCTGAGTTGTTTGGTCATAAAAAAGGTGCGTTTACAGGAGCCGTTAAAGATCATCAGGGGTTATTTCAACAAGCTGAAGGCGGTACGTTATTTTTAGATGAGATAGGCGATATGCCACTTAACTTACAAGTTAAGTTACTGCGAGTATTACAAGAAAAAACAATTCGTCCAGTGGGCTTCCAAGAAGAAATCGCAATTAACGTGCGCATAGTATCGGCAACGCATAAAAATTTACCTGAGGCGATTGCTAATCAGCAGTTCCGTGAAGATTTGTATTATCGTTTAAATGTGGTTAATTTGAAGCTGCCAGCACTTTGCGACCGCCGTGAAGATATTAGCTTACTTGCGCAGTATTTTAGTGCCATGATAGCTAAGCGCATGCAACAAACTGAAAAACGCTTTGCCAATGATGCCATGCATGCATTAGTGCGTTACGATTGGCCCGGTAATATTCGTCAGTTACAAAATGTGGTTGAGCAAGTGGTTGCACTGACTCCTGGAGAGGTTATATCAGTACATTTAGTTGAAAGTGCACTCAATAGTAATGAAAGCAATGTAGAGCCGCTGTCTTTAAATGATGCTAAAAAGGAATTTGAGCGTGACTATGTAGTTAACACGCTAAAAATGGCTGGTGGTAATGTTGCTGAGGGCGCAAAGCTTGCTAAGCGCAACCGCTCAGATTTTTATAAGCTGATTAAAAAACATAATATTGATGTAGATAGCATCTTCTAAATAAAGGAGACGGAGCAAAATGCAGCTATTTATGGTGTATTTAGGCGGGCGTATTCAAGGCTGTCATATTGAAATACATGACGTGCGTTTTGTGGTTGGCGAAAGTATTGAGCAAACCTACAGCAAATTAAAAGCTCAGTGGGTCGGTGATAAAAAAAGCGTACACATGGATAGTTACATGGCGGTGAATCACATAGATGGCTTTAAAGTTGAAGTGGTTGATGAGCCTATAAAGCAAAGCCAGCAGCTTTATTTTGTAAATCTTGGTGCATACCACGCAGATAGTCTCGCTGAGCAACACGACTTTTCACTCTATGTGGCAAGTAGCACTAATGAAGCTAAGCAGCGCGCTAAAGATGATTTACTTGCCGGCTTAAGCCATTTACATAAAGATGATTTACACGATGTAGATGATTGCTTTGCGATAGACTTACTCGATAGCCAATTACATATTAAGCTCACCCCAAGTGGTGAGGCGCAAAAAATAAAACCAGACTGGTTTGGTTATCATATTTTATAATATTAACTATTAGTGGCTTAGGGGTTATTGGTGAATAGATGTTTGCTTAATATCTGTAAAGCGATTTTTGAACTAAATGCTCCAATAGAAGATTTAGATAAGCTCCTAAGCAAGTGAAAATAAACCCAAGACATTATTGTAATTCACGGGTAAGCAAAAAAACACAGCATTCAATTAAACAAAACAGCAGAGGATAATGCTGGTCAGCTTTTAGCGAGGTGAGAGAGTACAGTGAATAGTTAATGGGGCAAGAAAACACTCAAAAGCATACACAGAGAAAGTATGTAAAATACAGTCATGATTATCGTGATCGAGCTACCTGTGAAACCAACTCCTATGTGCTAAGTTCATCAAGTGTCTATGAATTAATGCAAGTAATGCCATTCACTACTGGTAAAAATGTATATCAAGGAGTGAAAAAATACCCGAGCAACCTTACCTAGTAAAACAGTGCTATTTAGAAAGAGTCATTACGGCAGAAACGAAGTATCAACAATGAGTGTGATAATAGAAGGAGAGTTGCTACTTTTCTTTTTCTTCACTATTAGTTGCTATTTTAAAGGCAACAATCACGAACCCAAACATCACAAAAGGTAGCGCTGCGAGCATGTATTCTATTATGTCGTTGTCTTGAAAGCTGGCTTGTAGTAAAAAATGGCCGGCGACGCAAAGTAAAATAACCACCAACAGGATAGGCAGTAAGATTAGCTCTTTTTTTGCATTGTGACTGTTCATCGATAAGCATCACTTTTGAAAGGTGAACTATTGTAATGAACTATGCAGTATCAGGTCAAATAACTTGGATCTTTGGCTTGCTTTAAGCTTCGCGTAGCCTGATTTTCTGCTTTCATTACATGTTCTTCGTTTAACCTGACTATCACTGATTTGCTTGTGCCTATATAAATCGAATATAAAGTCGATTTCCTCACGCTCTAAGGCTTCCTGCATTAAGTATTAGATAGCTTATACTTGCCAACCTGAATTTTAAGTGAGCATTAACCATACAAATATGTAGAAATGTTACTTAGTATGAAAAGAGGGAAGTTTTACCGTAAATATTACTCCATCCTCACTTTTGTTATTTTCCGCTATAACACTGCCTTTATGATAGTCGCATACTAAACGGACAATATATAAGCCTAACCCCAAATGAGGCTGCTGCTGTAATTGTTGGCTACGTACTGAGACCATTGAATCAAAAATATGTTCAGTTAAACCGTCAGGCAGTAGTGGGCCCTGGTTGCTAACACTAAGAACGGCCTGTTGCTCTGCTTTAAGTGTTATACGAATAGCGCTGTTGGCTTGACTGAACTCTAATGCGTTATTGATTAATTTATCTAAAAGCTGAGCAATGAACTCAGGCGCTCCCTGCATAGGTAATGACGTTTGGCAAATATCGAGTTCAAAAGTTTGGTTTGGGTAGGTGAGTTGATACCCTTGCATACAACCGTTTACTACCTCTTGTAAGTCAAAGGGCTCTGGCTCTGCGCTGAGAATACTTTGTTCTAGGCGAGTGGCTTCACTCATGGTGGTAATAATTTTACCTAAACGATCAACTCCTTCACTAGCACGGTCAAGGTATTTTTGGCTAAGCTCAGATTGTGGCTGCATCTGTAGGTTTTCAAGCGAGCTACGTACTACAGCGACTGGGGTTCTAAGTTCGTGAGAGAGTCGCGATGACATGGTTTCTAAATAACTAGTATAACCCCCGAGACGACTCACAATATTGGCAAAGCTACGAGCTAAGTCGCCGATTTCGTCGTTTGAATCTGCGTAGTTTATACTCCCAGTTATACGGCCTTGGGCATCAATGGCCTGCTCGGCGGTATCTCTTAGACGGCGAATGCGGCTAGAAATTCGAGTTGCGAAGAAAAACAAAGTTACGGTGCCAATGAGCATCACTGCTAAAATTACATTGAATAGTTTCTCAAGAGATTTATTACGCAAAGTACGCACGCCATTGGTGGTTTCTTCGGCTACGACTGCGCCAATTACTTTATCCTGGATCCAAATAGGGTAAGCGGCCGATAAGATAACCGCTTTATTATCTGGGGTTAGGCGCCAGGATGAAGCGGGCGCGCCACTTAGCGCTTTACCAATATGCGTGCCTTGCATAGCAGCAACATCATGCAAAGTATCTAAAAATTCGTTCTCAGGGCGAGTTAGTACTTTATAATAAAGCGGATGTAAGTAATTTTTTTCAAAGCGTTGCCACCATGTTGTTGCTGGTTCTTCGTTTAGTCCATCCGCCCATACGCCATCAGCATGATGAATAGAGCCCGATTGGGCTAATACTCTGTGATGCTTATCAAGCACCCAAATGCGGCTACCGCTGTGACCCATACCTTTTAATATGCGATTTATTTCTGGTGAAGGAACCAGTACCGAACCAATATCATTGGGGTTTTGTAGGTTTGAGGTAGACATTATTTGTGACTCAATCTTCCCTTCATCCCAATCTTCAATCGCAAAGCCGAGCTTATTGCCAAGCATGCTTAAAGGAAAGCGCAGCTCTATATTATAGCCCGTTGCTGTGCTTGTAAAATAGCCTTGTATTTTTGTCATTGGTGTACGGGTTTTTGCATCAAACGCATTTATCCAGCCATCTTTTCGCGGCGAAACAATATAGTTTTGAAAGTCCCCTTCGGGGGTTTTTAGCATGATTTGTAAGTGGTCGTTGCGGGTAATACTTAAGGTGTTTTTAGCTCGGTAAATTAATGAATTGTCCATTACCTTAAAAACCGCATATAAGTAGTTATCGTATTTTCCTACCATGTGTTCAAACGATAAATCACTAGCTTGGTGGTTTGTTTTAGTACCTTGTAAATAACGCTCATCGTAATGCCAAAAAAGTGACTGATAGGGCTGCCAGTCAGACAATTTACCATCGAGTTGAATTGGGTTACTTAGATTATAGGCGTATAGATCTCGGCCCTTTATAACTTGGTCTAAAAAGTTAGTTTGTGAGTCAAATAAAGCAGGGCGTTCGTGTAGCGCGGTAGCGAGCGCGCGGGTAGTACCCACAAGAGTTTTTTCTTGCCCTTTACGTAAAAACTTTTCCATTTCCCATACGTATTCGTAACCTAACCAAGGTAATAAAAACAAAAAACACGACAGTAGTATAAACTTACTACGCAAACCAAAACGTATCATTACACTTACTCCCAGCGATAGCCCATACCGTATACGGTATCGATGCAATCAAAACTGCTATCAAGGGCGATAAACTTTTTGCGGATACGTTTTACGTGAGAGGTAATCGTTGAATCATCAACATAAATCTTGGCATCGCTCATTAGTTCATTACGGCTTTTAACATGCCCGGGGCGCTGAGCGAGCGAATATAGCATCCAAAACTCCGTCACGGTTAAATCAACCAACTGTTGCTGCCAAAATACTTGCATGCGCTGAGTATTTAGAGTGAGGGGACCACGGTTTATTAATTCGTTTTCATCTGCGGGCTGCTCAAGTGCTTCCATGCGACGAAAAAGTGCGCCAATACGCGCTGCTAAATGCGCCATGCTGATATCTTTAGTCAGGTAATCGTCAGCGCCCATTCTTAAGCCACAAACGGTATCTATTTCGCTATCGCGAGCGGTTAAAAATATGATCGGTAGAGTCTTAGAAAGTGAGCGCAGAGTTTGACATAGCAAGAATCCGCCATCAATTTCATGATCTAGACCAATATCAACAATAGCCAAATCGGGGAGAGCATCATTAAAGGCGTGCTCGGCGCTTTGCCGATTGCTAAAGCCACTAACGCTATACCCCTGAGCGCTGAGCATTTCCATATAGTTTTCGCGAATCGCGGTTTCATCTTCAACAATGGCTACTTTTTTCATTTACTGTCCCTTCAATTATTCTGTTTGTACTATACCTAATTTTTTCCCTTGAGTATGGGGTAGAAGGCAATTGCCTTTTTTTTGCCACAATTGCTCAGCAGTTTGCCTTTTTTGCTCCCTTTTGCTGCCACTTGAAGTTGTTTTAATAGCTTTATACCAACTCGGTCGCTCGACAACCAACGAGTTGCCAACTTATTAAGTAACGAAGCTGAAGGAGCACATCATGAGAAAAATTATCGTCGCAGCTACAATCGCCATTATTATCGCAGCGCCTAACTTAGCGCACGCTGACACATACGTAACACAAAAAGAAACCGTAATAGGCCTAAGCTCCGGCGCCGTGATTGGCGGTATTGTTGGTGGCCCAGTTGGTGCATTTATTGGCGCATTTACGGGTGGCTTGATTGGCGAGCAAGAAGTCGCTGAAGGTAAAATGCTCGAGCAGCAACGTGCTTTAGAGGTTATGCAAGATAAAACGGATGACTATCAACATGTTTTAGCGCATAACGCACAATTGAGTAGCCAGCTGAATAAACTTGAAGATAACAACGAGCGCTTAACTCTTGCACAAATGAATAATTTAATGGCGATGACGATTCAATTTAAAACAGGATCAAGTGACATCGCCCCACATTTTGCTAATCAATTAGATCAACTGGTTAATTTATTACAAAGCCAGCCTCACTTACAGCTCGACTTAAATGGTTTTGCTGATCAGCGCGGTGATGAACTCGCCAATCTAGTGCTTTCAGAAGAACGAGTCGCTAAGGTACAAAATTATTTAGTTAAGCAAGGTATTGCAGATAGCCGCTTAACCGCGACGGCATTTGGCGAGCAGCAAACAGTGGCTGATAGCGATAGCTTTGAAGACAACATTTTTGACCGTCGAGTTACTTTAACTACGCGCCCTACTGAGCCTGCCTATAACCAAACCGTGAGTAACTAGTTAGCTATTTTTTCGAGGGAGTGACCTATTATGTTGAATAAACAAAGCAAAGTATTTACCCGTGGCGAGAGCTTTATGCGGGTAAGTCTTTTTATCATAATTAGCTTATTTGCTGGTAGCTACAGCAGCTTTAGTGAAGCGACGCCATCACCCGCGTTGACTATGTACGATAGTGCTGGTGCAAAAGTATCACCAGGGGTTATTTTAAAAAATAACGCGCATATGACGGTAACAGGGCTTATCAACCATGTGGTGGTAACTCAGCATTATCGCAATGAAAACCCGTTTGCGGTGAATGCGCGTTATGTATTTCCGCTGCCAGATGAAAGTGCGGTACATGCCATGACACTGCGTATTGGTGAGCGCATTATTAAAGGAGAAATAGACAAAAAAGCACAAGCTGAAGCGCGTTTTGAACAGGCCAAACAAGATGGTAAACAAGCCGCGCTGGTAAAGCAGCAACGCGCTAATATGTTTATCACTAATGTGGCAAATATTGCACCTGGTGAAGAGGTTATTATTGAGCTTAAATATCAAGAGGTGATTGATTACCGCAGTGGCACTTTTTCTATACGTTTTCCAACTACTATAACGCCGCGTTACCATGCTATAAAAGGCGAAATTAATGACACTGTCACTGAGGCACTTGAAAGTGAACATTCACGAAATGAAGTGGCTTCAGATGAATCGATTGCTAATCAAAGCAGTGCTTTTACACCAAGTGGCTGGTTAGCGCCAGTTTATAATACGCAAATAAATAATGAGCCATCAACTCCTGAATTTAACTTAACAATAAATATTGATGTTGGTTTAGAGCTTGTTGATATTCAGTCTAGACATCATCATATAGTGACTAAAAATCCTGCCTTTGGGCAATATAAAGTAACATTAAATGAACAAAGTGCGTTCAATCGTGATTTTTTATTGGAGTTTAAGCCACTACAAAAAGAGCAAGCACAAGCCGCTTTTTTTACTGAACAATTAGACAATAGTGAACGTTACGGTTTACTAATGCTTATGCCACCGGACGATCATTATACGCAAACCCAGCGCCTACCGCGCGAAATGGTATTTGTAGTTGATACTTCAGGCTCGATGCATGGTCAGTCAATGGAGCAAGCAAAAAGCGCGCTACATTATGCACTATCGTTACTCGATAGTGACGACAGCTTTAATATAATTGGTTTTGATAATCAAGTAACGCCAATGAGTGATAACCCCGTGGTGGCGAACGATTTTAATTTACGCCGCGCCAAACGTTTTGTATATAACTTACAAGCTGATGGCGGCACTGAAATTAAAGGCGCTCTTGATGCGGTACTTGATGGTAAAGAACATGCCGGTTTTGTACGCCAAGTAGTATTTTTAACTGACGGTAGTGTTAGTAACGAAGATGCCTTATTTAAACATATAACTGCTAAATTAGGTGATAGCCGCCTATTTACCATTGGCATTGGTAGCGCGCCTAACAGTTATTTTATGCGCCGCGCCGCAGATGTCGGGCGGGGTAGCTTTACTTTTATAGGCAGTAGCGTTGAGGTAAAGCCAAAAATGCAGCAGTTATTTGATAAGTTAGCGCATCCGGCTATTACTCAGCTTGCTTTACAAAGTAGTGCTAATAAAAGTAACAGCACTAACGCTAATAGTAATAATCAAGCGCTTGAATATTGGCCTTCGCCTCTGCCTGATTTATATTTTTCTGAGCCGATAATGGTAGCTATTAAACTTGACGACCAACAAGGCATTACCTTGCAGGGACAAACAGCGCAGGGGCCTCTGGAAATTGAGTTAAACACGCAGCAAGGTCAACAAGCTAAAGGCATTGCAAGGCTTTGGGCGCGGCAAAAAATCAAGTCACTACTTTTATATAATGATCAGCAAGTCGTTAAACCTGAGGTTGAAAGTTTAGCTCTTGAGCATCAATTACTCAGCCCATTTACTGCCTTTATCGCGGTTGAGCAAACATCTACAAATATCTTTGCTGAGCAAAACGTACAAGTACAAAATGAGCTGCCACAAGGTATGGCTATGCGTTTACCGCAAACAGATGGGCAAAGCCGACTGCAAATTTTACTTGGGCTTATGTTGCTTATTATGGCTGGATTGTTGATTAAGTTTAAGCAGGTAAAAAATGATTAAGTGGCTAACGGTTATGTTGTTAGTGGTAGGGCTTGGCTTGTTTGGCCATGGTGGCTATATGCAGGCTAAAGCTTGGCTTGCTCAGTATTTAATTGATGATGCTTGGCAACAAGCACTCAGCGCACCAAATGAGCATATTAAACCTTGGTTTTATGCTGACAGCTACGTGACAGCCAAACTTAGCTGGCCTGGCCGTAATAAAGAGCTTTCGGTATTAGCTGGTGCGAGCGGTCGTAATCTTGCGTTTGCGCCAAGCCACTTTTTACAAAGTGGTAAGCTTGGCTCAAATAAAGGGGCGCTTATTGCTGGTCATAACGACACTCATTTTGCATTTTTACAACATGTAAAAGTAGGCGAGCAATTTAAGCTGCAGACTCAAAACGGCCAAACTGATACGTACAAGGTGCGTGGGATTGAAGTAATACATCAATCCCACAATGATTTTTTAAATCAAAGCGGGCTTTATTTATTAACGTGTTACCCGTTTGACTCTTTGGCTGCGGGCACTGAATTTAGGTTGTTAGTATCGGCAGATAAAATATCTTCATCTTTAGCCTCATCGTCATCATTAACATCAACTACTAATTCTTGATGGCGCTGGCTTATCATTACGCCAATAAATACCACGCCAATGCTTAGCCATTGGCCAAAGTTGAGCACTTCGCCTAAAATAATAGCAGACAAAATCAAAGTGAAAATAGGGATTAAATTAGAATAAGCCGCCGCTGTAAGCACTGATACTTTGCTAATTGCATAGTTATATAAGCCATAGCCACCTAAGGTGACACACGAACCTAAATATAAAATACTTAACAGTGCCGTTAAGTCATGTTGGTTTTCACTCGGTAAATCAATAAATAATAAAAATGGGGCAAAGAATAAACTACCACTAATGCCTTGCAAAGCAATCAGTGTCAGTGGTGAATAACGCGCTACTAAATGTTTAACTGACACGGTATAAAATGCCGCGCAAATCATAGCCATTAACTCTAAAAAATTACCCAGTAATGGGTTGGGTGCTTGCTCTGAATTAGGTGAAAGCAAGGTCAGTAAAATACTGCCGCCAATGCAAAATGTAAAGCCAATTATAATGGCTTTACTGATGTATTCTTTAAGCATAAAAAACGCTAAAAATGCCACTATAATCGGTAAGCACGAAACAATAACTCCTGCTTGAGAGGCGGAAGTATATTCCATAGCGTGACCTTCAAATAAAAAGTACAAGCAAGGTTCCGCCAGCGACATGGCAATTAAATATTTCCAATCACCTTCATGATATTCAAAGCGAATCACATAACGCCATAAACATAGTGCCATGACTAAAGTAGTTAACATACGTAAAAAAATTACTAGCGCAGGATCATAAATAGCAATGGCATATTTTAAGGCTATAAACGAACTACCCCATAAAAAGGTAGCAATAATTAAACACAAACTCGCAGGCATAGTCACCGCTTTTAAAAGCACTAAAAAAGCGATCCTAGCATGAATATTTTTAACTTGTTCAAAAAGCGATAACTGGTATAAGTAAATTATCAAAACTTTTAATAGTAAACAGATGAACAGGGCACAGGTAATAGTGGTAAAGCTGGGAACTAGCGTTCTTACAGGCGGCACGGATAAACTTGATAAAGCACACATGGTAGAGCTGGTACGTCAGTGTTGTGAGCTTAAAATGCAAGGTCATCAAGTTGTTATAGTATCAAGTGGTGCTGTTGCAGCAGGGCGAGAGCAACTATTAAAACCCTGTGGTCGAACATTAATTGATAAACAAATGCTGGCAGCTATTGGCCAAGGTCAGCTTATCCACATTTGGCAAAGCTTGTTTGCATTGTATGATGTTAATGTCGGGCAAATGCTGCTTACTCGCGCGGACGTAGACAATAGAGAGCGTTATTTAAATGCCCGCGATACGCTAACCGCATTATTAAGTTACGATGTCGTGCCAATAATTAATGAAAATGACGCGGTAGCCACGGCTGAAATAAAGGTGGGTGATAATGATAACTTATCAGCGCTGGTGGCTATTTTAGCTAACGCTGACAAACTCTTACTATTAACCGACCAAGAAGGCTTATTTACTAGCGATCCGCGAACCGATCTTAATGCCACATTGATCAGAGAAGTGAGTGACATTAATGATGAATTAAGACAGCTCGCCGGTGGCAGTGGTACAAACTTAGGCACTGGCGGTATGGCAACTAAGTTGCAAGCGGCTGATGTTGCAAGACGGGCAGGAATTGAGGTGATCATTGCTCAAGGGGCGAGTAAAAATGTTATTTTAAACTGCATGGCAGAGCAATTACCTGGCACGCGTTTTTTAAAGCTTACCGCCCCACGTGATGGTCGTAAAAAGTGGCTGTTAGCCGGGCCTAAAAGTAGTGGCCAAATAATTATCGATGCAGGTGCAATTGCGGCTTTACAGCAACAAGGCGCTAGCTTATTAGCTAAAGGTATATATGCAACGCATGGGCAGTTTGAGCGCGGTGATTTAATTGAGTTAGCCAGTCAAGATAAGCAACTAGTCGCTCGAGGGTTAGTGCGTTTTAGCCAAACAGAAATCGCCAAAATTAAGGGCTGCCACTCCAGTGAAATAGCGCAATTGCTAGGGCTTGATTACGCCACAGAAGTAATTCACCGAGATGATTTGATTTTACTTTAATTGAGGGGGCTTTCAATTTTTATCAGCATGTGACACGCGCTTAATTTGTGTTAAAATCCACGCCCTTAAATTGATGCCGATAGGGTAAAAAATGAAAATAGTTCGCTGGATTTTAGGTAATTTAATCTTATTCTTTGATTTTATTTTTACACCGCGCAGTAAAAAGCGCCCCGCGGAAGTGCAAGCATTGCTTGATGAAAAAACCGAACAATTTAAACTCTATCAATTCAAAGCCTGCCCGTTTTGCGTAAAAGTGCGCCGCAGCATTAAACGCCAAGGTTTAAAAATAGAGACTCGTGACGCCAAAGGTAATGAGCAATTTCGCCAAGAATTATTAGAGCAAGGCGGTAAAGTTAAAGTGCCTTGTTTACGTATCGAAAAAGATAGCCAAGTTACCTGGTTATATGAATCAAACGATATTATTGCTTATTTAGATAAAGTGGCTGCTTAAGCCGTTAACTTATTAAAAAACAGCCTATGTGAAGTTTGCATTTGGGTTGTTTTTATTGCCCATTGAAAGAGAATATAATCATGACAATCCGTACTCGTGTTGCCCCGTCGCCAACTGGTGACCCGCACCTAGGAACCGCCTATATTGCCCTATTTAATTACTGTTTTGCTAAGCAGCAAGGTGGTGAGTTTGTACTTCGCATTGAAGATACTGACCAAGTACGTAGCACCCCAGAATCAGAACAAGCTATTATGGATAGCCTGCGTTGGTTAGGTCTTGAGTGGGATCATGGCCCTGATGTGGGCGGTGAGTTTGGCCCGTACCGTCAGTCTGAGCGTAGTGATTTATATAAAAAATATGCGCATCAGTTAGTAGACGAGGGTAAAGCGTTTTACTGCTTCGCAACTAGCGAAGAGCTTGATAAAATGCGCGAAGAGCAAATGGCAGAAGGTCTACGTCCTAAATACGATGGTCGTGGTTTAAAGCTTACTGAAGATGAAATAAAAGCAAATTTAGCTGCTGGCAAGCCGTATGTTATACGCATGAACATTCCTACCGAAGGCACTTTTAAGTTTAACGATTACCTGCGCGACGAAATTGAAATCCCGTGGGAAAACGTCGATATGCAAGTGCTATTAAAAGCGGATGGTTTTCCAACTTACTTTTTAGCCAACGTAGTTGATGACCATCACATGGAAATTAGCCATATTTTCCGTGGTGAAGAATGGATCAACTCGGCGCCAAAACTATTAAAACTATATGAAGATTTTGGTTGGGATGCCCCCGTACTTGGACACTTGCCATTATTGCGTAACCCGGATAAATCAAAGCTGTCAAAGCGTAAAAACCCAACTTCAATTAACTACTATAAAGAGATGGGTTATTTGCCAGAGGCACTGCTTAACTATTTAGGCCGCATGGGCTGGTCAATGCCTGACGAGCGTGAAAAATTCACCCTTGATGAAATGATAGAACACTTTGATATGAAACGTGTATCACTCGGTGGCCCAATCTTTGATGTGGATAAACTAAGTTGGCTAAATGGTACTTGGATCCGCGAAAACCTCACTGATGCAGAGCTTGTACAGCGGTTTGTTGATTGGAAGTTTAATGGCGAAATGCTGGCTAAAGTATTACCTGAAGCGAAAACGCGTATTAATACTTTGTCAGACATGGTTGATTTAGCTGGGCACTTTGTAGGCGGGATCCCGACTTATGATCCTGCTTTATTAACCGCAGGTAAGGCTGATGAAAACGTTATTCGCCAAGCATTACAGTTCTTTATTTGGCAATTAGAAGGTTTACGCAGCTTTGATAAACCGGCTATTTTTGCTATTGCGAAAGAAGTGGCTACTTTCCACGAGCTTAAAATTAAAGACTTCTTAGAGCCTATTTTCGTAGCTATTACTGGTAAAACTTCATCAACATCAGTGCTTGATGCCATGGAAATTTTAGGCTCGGATTTATCACGTGCTCGCTTACGTGTCGCACTTGCTCATTTAGGTGTTTCTAAAAAACAAGCGAAGAATATTGAGCGTGCGTACCGCACATACCCAAGTGCATAATGATTAAATAATACACTTTTAAAAGCCGAGCTTATTAGGTAGTAAATAAGTTCGGCTTTTTTGTTTCAGGCTGTTTGGTTATATGGCATCGCGTTTTGATATTGTTTAGCGCAAGCATTGGCGCTTTAGCAAATGCTAAAATGCGACATGTAAACCCAAAGGAGGCAGTATGATCCATGATCGCAACCGTTAAAAACAAAGCTATTTTTAGCAGTAATAAATTTTCGATAAACCTTGTTACTTACCCAACCAATCACAGCGTAATGAAGCATATTGACCCCGTGCAGCAAGGGCGCTATTACAAGCTCAATTTTGTATTAGAGAAACCTAAAGCGGGTGGGGTATTTAAATGCTCAAAATGCATTATAAATTTATTTAATCGCGTGTATTTGTTCAGACCCGATAAATACGAACACAGCGTATCTAAAATCGAGTTTGGAAAGCGCGTGCTACTTAGCTTTGCATTAAATATTTAATGCAGTGCTGTCAGTAATTATAAGCCTGACCACTACAATACATTGCCACGTGGCAATAGCTTGTTGCTGTTTTACGGCATGAATTAATAGTAAATGCATTTGCACCGCGATTAATTACATTGTTTTTTAGCTCATATATTGCGTTAGATTTAGCGCGTTCATCACTAATAGTTCCTTTAACATTTCGGTCGTGACTCATGCAACTTTGACCTTCAACTCGTCCTAAAAGAGTAGCGCCACTTTCGTGTGCTTCTTGATCGCTATAAAACTGTTGAAGGTCTCCTCTTGCCACATGTTCACCAACTTTTTGAGATAAAACATCTTTATCTATGTTGGTATGAAAGGTTATGCCAGACGAGCATCCAGCTAGCGCAGAGAGTATGCTTATTGTGGCGATAATACGCATCATAGTAATTAGTCCTTTAGTAATGAGTTTCCAATTTCGTAATCAAATTACTAACAAAAACAGAGTTGTGCAACATTTGTTCTCAAGTTAATTGTAAGATTTAGTAAGTGATTCGACCTCTAAAACCATTTTATCTGGTAGTATACTCAGGTTATAAGCAGTTTAAGCAGTGAACAACTATGTTAAGTCCTTTTTACCAGCAACATGCTGATCATATCTCAATCTCACGTGAGCAAGGCTGTCGCTTTGCAAAGTGTGTGGCTGATGATTACAACCCACTACACGACAAAGACGCCAAAAAGTTTTGCGTGCCAGGCGATTTGCTTTTTGCACTGGTGCTAAATCGCTATGGCATCAGCGAAAAAATGGAATTTACTTTTGCCGGCATGGTTGATGAAAATACCAAGCTACACTTCCCTGAGGGGGGAAATGAGTTTGACATTACCAGCGGTGAAAAGGTTATGCTTAGAGTTAAGCGAGAAGGTGAAAATAGCCAATGCCAAAGCTTAACTGATAACCTAATTAAAAATTACGTTGAGTTTTCAGGCACTACCTTCCCGCATGTCATTATTCCATTAATGGGTAAGCAAGAGGTGATGATAAACCCTGCTCGTCCGATGGTTATTTACGAATCAATGCTTATCAATCTTGATAACCTTGATATAAAAGCGCCAACACTTGAATTTGCAGAGCCTGACTTTGAGCATACCGGTAAGCGCGGAAAAATCACTTTACGGTTTAATTTGCTCGAAAATGGCGTAAAAGTCGGTAGTGGCGAAAAGCACATGTTGGTATCGGGCATTCGTGAATACTGTCAAGAAACGGTTGATGATCTGATTACCTTTTATAACCAGCGTAAAGAAATACTTAAGCCTGCGTAAATTTTAAAGGGCTGTAATTTAAATTAAAAGGTGCATTTTAGCGCCTTTTTTGTTGCCTGTTTTGCGCGTACAATAATGCTATTATCTGTTATTCAAGCTGAAACTATGTCTGCTGCAACTTTTTCTGATCTCCATCTTAATGCTTTATTGCTTAAATCACTTGAGCAAAATCAGTATCTAACCCCAACCGCGATTCAACTGCAAACTATTCCATTAATTCTAGCAGGTCATGATGTAATGGGTAGTGCGCAAACGGGGACTGGAAAAACAGCGGCATTTGTACTTCCCCTTTTACATAAGTTACTGACAACGAATAAAAAAGATGAAGATGGTATTGCGCGAGTGCTTATTTTAACGCCCACCCGAGAGCTTGCTCAGCAAGTGTTTGCAAGCTTTGAAAAATACGCACAAGGCAGTGATATTAAAGGTGCGCTGGCTTACGGCGGCGCAAGTATTGGGCCACAAGTAAAAGCGATGAAAGATGCGCAAGTTGTAGTCGCAACCCCAGGGCGATTACTCGATCATATTATTAAAGGCAGTATTACCTTAGCCAGTGTTGACTCGTTAGTGTTTGACGAAGCCGACCGAATGCTTGATATGGGCTTTATTGATGAGATAAAACGTATCTTGCGCCATGTTCCCCGTGAGCGCCAAACGTTGCTATTTTCAGCCACCTTTGATGACAGTATATTTGAACTTAGTAAAACACTTCTTAAAGACCCAAAACTAGTTGAGGTTGATAAACGTAACTCCGCAGCAGTAGAAGTCGAACAAGTGATTTATGCGGTTGATGAAGATCGCAAACGCGAGCTTGTTTCGCACATGATTGGCATGAAAAACTGGCGCCAAGTGCTTATTTTTACCCGTACTAAACAAATGGCCGATAAGTTGGCTAAAGAAATGTGTAAAGACGGTTTAAAAACCGAGTCCATTCATGGTGATAAATCTCAAGGTGCGCGCGACAGAGCACTACAAAACTTTAAAGATGGCACCACACGTGTATTAGTTGCAACCGATGTAGCTGCACGTGGTTTAGATATTGTGTCATTAAAGTATGTGATTAACTTTGAGCTACCATATATAGCAGAAGACTACGTACACCGTATCGGCCGAACAGGACGTGCTGGCGAGCAAGGTTTAGCTATGTCATTAGTTAGTTTAGATGAACAATGGCTACTAGAAGAAATAGAAGGGCTATTGGATACCCGTTTAACGCCGCAATGGTTAGAAGGTTACGAGCCTGATTTAAATAAAAAACCAAAAGATAATCGTAAAAATACTAATAAATCACGAAAAGAGCGCGATAAAAAACGAATTACAGGTCAAAGAGCACCAAGTAGACGCCGGAAATAATAGCTTTTTTTTTCGCTTTTTTGGCTATACTTAAGGTAATAAGTAGCTGAGGTAAAGTTATGTTTGAAACGGATAAATGGGCATTTACTGGTATTGATGGCCAAATATCTTTGCATAAATGGCAAAAAATAATCGACCTCATTACGGGGCTGTTTTCGGCTCCGTCTGGTTATATAGTTCAGGTAACTAGTAAAGGCTATCGCGTCGTTATAAGAAGTAACGAAGGCGGCTCTAATTTTGAAACTAATCCAATACTTCCTCCGCAAACGCCCCTCTTTTGTAAACATGTAGCTGAAAACAACAATATTTTATATGTTAACGATGCTTGCAATAACGAGCAATGGAAAACTATGCCTGAGGTTATTGAAGGTGGAGTTCAATCCTACCTAGGTTTACCCATTCATTGGCCTGAAGGTGATGTGTTTGGCACGCTATGCCTAAAAGACACAAAACAAACCAGATATACAGATGAATACTTTGAGCTAATAGAGCAGCTTCGTGACTTGATTGAAGATGATTTAGCGCTTGTTTATAGTTATGAGCAAATGCGCGAAATAGCCATGCTAGACTCATTAACAGCTATTTATAATCGCCGAGCACTTAACTTATTAGCTCAGCAAAAACTTAATTTAGCACTGCGTTTGGGGTTTTGACGTGTGTTGTTTGTTTATTGATATAAACGACTTTAAAAAACTAAACGACACCTACGGACATGAAACTGGAGATAAAGCGCTAATTATATTGGCCGATACGCTAAAAACACACTTAAGAGATGCCGATATAGTAGGGCGTTTAGGTGGCGATGAGTTTGTTGCAGTAATGCAAGTGAGCGATAAAAGTAAAATTAGCTACATCATGAATAAAATATCCTCGGAGTATTCAAAAGCCCTATTCAAAGAAGATGTTTGCGATTTATCACTGAGTATTGGTTACAGTTTTACTAATAAACAAAAGCAGCCTTTTGAAGCGCTATTAAATGATGCAGACCACGCCATGTATAAAAATAAACAAGCGTATAAGCTCGCTTTAAAAGTACACTAATAAAATAGTTTAAGATTGAACTAGCTAGCTTGAGGTTTATTGTGCTTACTGAAAAATCAGAACGATATTATTTATCAATTGATATGCGAGCTGACATTGGGAGCGTATTTTAATCTGATATATGAAAGTTAAAATATAAAAAAGACCTTAATACTGGAGTTATCGATAATTAATTCAAAACCCATAGCTGATCATATTTTAATCGTCTGATTTAAATTCCCTTAAAAGAAGTTTCTTATGGTTTAGAGCATACTTATTTCGCAGGTACAGGTTTAAATTAAGTAATTTTTTTAGCAAAAAAAAGCAAGCCATAAGGCTTGCCAAGAAGGGGCGGAATTAGTTTAAGCTATTAGCTTTTCGGCTAGATTTAATTCCATTATTGCCTTTAATAAACGGTATAAATTAATTGACGCGTCAATTTCTTCTTTACGGTTTGTTAAGCTTTCAATATTTAAGCCCAGTGGTACATCTAAATGTGCACAGCTTTTAAGTATTAAGTCGAGGTTTTCGCGGCAAATACGTACGGACTCGCTTAATGTATTATCTGCATCAAGCATGCGCCACTTAGTTGCCTCTGGCACTGAAATACCCAACCATTGCATAAATTCTAAGGTTTTTTCGCCGCCGCACGGAGTAAACGTGAGTATAATACGTTGAGGTGTAATACCTTGTGCCTTACATGTACGTACGTAACTAACCTGAATCTCGTTTAAGAAATTGAACTAAATGCCTGTTCCGAGATCCGATCTTTCGACCAAGAACGATTGGATAGACAAGGAACAGGCATGATTAAATTAGTTGAATTGTTTTGCGATGTCGATGATTTTTGCAAAGTATTTATACCTCAATGGGAAAAACAATTACTCGAAGATGGTACCCAAAAACGTCAGCGAGCAGGACGTATGACGACCAGTGAAATTATGACTATTGTCATTAGTTTCCATATGTCGCATCACCGTGATTTTAAAAATTACTATCTTGGCTATGTTTCACTTATGTACAAAAGTGAATTTCCTAACTTGCTCAGTTACACGCGATTTTTAGCCGTTATGCCGAGGGTACTTGTGCCGATGTGTGCCTATTTTACTTCACTTAAAGGTAAACCCACAGGTGTTGAATTCATTGACTCTACATGTATCAAGGTGTGCCATAATATTCGTATTCCTAGGCATAAAACCTTTGATGGAATAGCCCAGCGAGGCAAAGGAACGATGGGTTGGTTTTATGGCTTCAAACTGCATTTAATTGTTAATCATCATGGTGAGATTGTTGCTGCAAAAGTGACAACAGGTAATGTGCATGATACGCAGCCAGTGCGTGAATTAGCGAGCTGCCTGACAGATAAACTGTATGGTGACAAAGGATATTTAAGTAAAGCTTTAGAAACGGACTTACTTGATAAAGGTGTAAAGCTTATTACGACTGTTCGCAAAAATATGAAGGCAAAAGCGATGTCACTATGGGATAGAGCGATGCTTTCAAAGCGCTTTATAATCGAGACAATTAATGACCAACTCAAGAACATATCCTTCATTGAACATTCGAGACATCGGAGTATGAACGGTTTTATGTTGAATTTAGTGGCTGGATTGGTGGCTTATTGCTTAAAAGAAAATAAGCCACACCTTAATTTAACTGACGTAGAGCTCAATGCATTAGTTATCGCTTAAACAGATCTCAGGTTAACTAGTAATTAAATCAATAGTTGCTTGCGCGTCGTAAACAGCTTGCGATATAAAAAACTGGCAGCCTTGTGCTGTTTTCTCTATTAAGCGTTCGTGCTCATTTCGTTTACTTGAGTGGCGCTCGGCAATCGTAACGCCACCTAAAAAGAAATCATCTGATTGCTCAGCCAATGCTTTATACGCATCGGGCAGGCTTAGCTTTATATCGCCTATCGATGATGGGCTACCTACTAAAACAACATTTTGTAAATCGAAGTCTTTTTTAGTTCTTGAATTCAAGTATTAAGTGCAATCATTATGCAGCCACCAGAACTTCTGATTGCCCCGTAAATAATTCATGAGGGGTTTTATACCCTCTTGTTTTTCTTGGCCGATGGTTGAGCTTATCAACTGCCGCCTGTATCTCTGCTTCACTTAGCGCCATAAAGTCAGTTCCCTTGGGGAAGAAGCGTCTAAGTAAGCCGTTGGTATTCTCATTTATGCCCCGCTCCCATGATGAATAGGGATGAGCGAAATACACATCAGCTTCTAATTTTTGTGCAACATGCTCATGGTGAGCAAACTCTTTTCCATTATCTAACGTCACGGTAATAACCTTACCTTTATATGGTGTCATACACGTGATCAGCGCATCGGCTGTTATTTTCGCATGCTTGCTTTCAATTCTGTGAACGACTGTATATAACGTTTTACGTTCAACCATTGTGACAAGCGCATTTTTACGCCCTTTACCTATCACTGTATCGCCCTCCCAATCACCAATCCTAGACTTTGAATCCACAATACTTGGGCGTTCATCAATGCTGACTCGATTAACTATCTGTCCACGTTTATCATAGCTTCCATAGCGTTTTTTATACTTTTTACATGCACGAGTGAGTGTCTTATGTAGCTTGCCACCACGAGCCTTGTCTCTGTAAATATATTGATAAATTGTTTCATGATGTAAAACGACCTGTTTCTCTAAAGCTAAGCGGCCTGCCACTTGCTCAGGGGAAAGTCCGTCATGCAACAATTTATTAATCCAGTGAGTGACGTCCTCTGTTAACTTACTTGCTTTGAAAGATGACTTACGTCTTTGTTCAGCAAAGTTATTGGCTTGGTTAGGCCGATAGCCTTTAAGTCCTTTATTGCGTTTTAGCTCTCTAGAAATAGATGACGGTGAACGAGTTAGTTCTTCAGCTATCTGCTTTTGGTTATTTCCTGCTTTTATTAACGCGTAAATCTGGTATCTTTCTTCTTGTGTCAGCTGTTTATATTTCATTAAAGCAATTTCCTTTGGCGAGAAAATGGCCGAATTATAACAGCTGGCCATCTAATCTGAGAAATTGCACTTATTATCCGAATTTAGGGTTTCACTTAGCCAATCTTTAAATTGAGCAACACCGCGTTGTGCCACACTTTTGTAGGTGATCACATCAAGCTGAGATAAGTTACGAAGTAGATTGCTGTATTCACGCGGGTCAACCGTTTTCTTAAACGGGAATGGGCGAGTTTGATCGGTACGGCTGCTTTCATCTTGAATGTCGTAAACTATTACGCCATCGTATTCAATTTCATGCAAACGTCCCAATAGCTTTTGCGCTATAGTCTCAAGCTGAGCTTTATCGGTACCAATTCTCGGGGGAGTTGTGCCAATTAAATACACGCCTTGATTGGTGTCTTCAATTTTCTCTTGTAGTGATAAAGCCATAATCCTCATTCCAGCCAATTAGATGTCTATGCAGATAATATAACAGCCATTTAGACGTCTAGATAGAGCTTTATAGTGAAACTTCCTCAATTAATATGAGTTTATTTCATGTTGGTATGAGCGTATCTTTAAAATTAACATATCTATTTACATTAAATATACCCGCAGGGCTCTGATTTCATCTAACTTTGTTGCATAATCAACATGTATATAAAAATTCATAACTATAAAAATATTCAACTAACAAGGGATAACAATGAAATTTAAATTATTAGCGACCAGCCTCGCGGTAACGCTGGCACTAAGTGGCTGTGTTAGTAATAGCACGACGACAGTTAAAGAAGCACAAATAACACAAGGCTCAGAGAATACTGCAAATGATAAAGTATTTTCACAAGACTATTTACTTGAAGAGCTCGATAACGGCTTACGCGTTATGGTGGTTAAAACCGATTATCCCGATGTTGTGTCACTGCAAATTCCAGTATCGGTTGGTTCACGTAACGAAGTAGAAGCGGGTAAAACCGGCTTTGCTCACTTTTTTGAACACATGATGTTTAAAGGCTCTGAAAAATACCCTGAAGATGTGTATTCTGACATATTAAAAAATTCAGGTGTTGATAACCGCGCTTATACAACAAACGATTACACAAACTACCATTTAAATTTTTCAAAGCAACACCTTGATAAAGTACTTGAAATTGAAGCTGATATTTTCCAAAACTTAACGTATTCAGAAGAGCAGTTCCGAACTGAGGCGTTAACAGTTAAAGGTGAATACCTGAAAAATAATGCCAGCCCAGTACGTAAGTTGTTATCGGCGGTGCGTAATGAAGCGTTTGAAAAACATACCTATAAACATACCACAATGGGCTTTTTTGAAGACATAGAAGCTATGCCTGATCAAATGGCGTACGGTAAAGAGTTCTTTGATAAGTTTTATAAACCTGAATATGTGTCGTTAGTCATTGTTGGTGATGTAGACCCACAAGCGACAATGGCGATGGTCAAAAAGCATTGGGGAAAATGGAAAAAAGGCGATTATGTTGCTGATATTCCTGTAGAACCAAAGCAGCAAGCAGCTAAATATATACACGAGCAAAATAAAGGATTACCAGGGCATTGGTTGTTAGTGTCTTATAAGGGCACACCGTGGCAACCCAAGCAAAAAGACCGCGCTGCACTTGATTTACTCTCACAGCTTTATTTTTCAAATAATTCAGCTCTTTACCAGGAGTTAGTGGTAGATAAACAAATCGCGAGTCAAATGTTTAGCTATAATCCAGATACTAAAGATGCCGGTTTACTGCACGTATTTGTCAAAGTTGACAGCGAAAAAGACTTACTAAAAGCACGTGAAGCGATAAATCGAACGTATGCAAAAGCACGTACGGAGTTGGTGGATAGCCAAAAGCTTGCAGATTTAAAATCAAACCTTAAGTACAGTTTTATTAATGGTCTTGATTCATCGCAATCAATTGCGTCAACGCTTGCAAGCTACATGCACTTTGAGCGTGATCCTGAAGTTGTAAATCAGCTTTATGCAACGGCAGATAACATTACAGCAGAAGATATTAAAGCTATTGCTAATAAATATTTTGTCGATAGTAGCCGCACCACCGTTACTATGTCAGCACTTGATAAAGTATCAGGCTTTGAGCAAGGCGTTGACTTAAATACTTTAGTAGCTAGTAAACAAACAGTGAAAGAGCATCACTTTAAGGTGCTTGATAAAACAAATGACTCACCGCTTATTGATGTTAACTGGTTATTTCACACAGGCGCTGCTGCTGATCCAAAAGGTAAAAAAGGGGTGGCTGCGCTAACGGCAGCTATGCTTGCTCAAGGCGGTTCAGAATCGAAAAGCTACAACGATATTAAGCAAGCCCTTTACCCATTGGCTGGGAGCTTTAATTATCAGCTAGATAAAGAAATGATTTCTCTACAAGGGCGTGTGCATAAAGATAATGCAGTTCAGTGGTATGCACTCGTTAGTGAGCAGTTACTTAACCCTGGCTTTAGAGAAGATGACTTTAAACGAGTAAAGAAAGAGATAATTGATGGTATTAAATCAGGCCTTAAAGCATCTAATGATGAAGAGCTAGGTAAAGAAGTTCTTTATCACAAGTTATATCAAGGTCACCCGTATGAAAGCTATAACTATGGTGATTTATCTGATCTTGAAGCGCTCACGCTTGATGATGTAAAAGCATTTTATGCCAAAGAGTTTACCCAAGCTAAGCTTACCGTTGGTTTAATAGGTGCAGTACCACAGTCACTAAAAGCGACTATGTTTGATGACTTAAGTGATTTACCAAAAGGTGAGCAAAGTCGCTTATCAATCCCTGATGCGCCAGAACTTAAAGGGCATCATGCAACCATTGTTGAGAAGTCGGCACAATCTACTGCTGTATCGTTTGGCTTCCCAATTGATACAATTAGAAGCCAAGAAGATTGGACAGCACTTTGGTTAGTGCGCTCTTACTTTGGCGAACATCGCAGCTCAAATGCCTACCTTTATAATCGCATTCGCCAAACACGGGGTATGAACTACGGTGATTACGCATACATTGAGTACTTTCCTCGTGGTATGTTCCAAACTAAGCCCGATGCAAACTTAGGCCGTTCAGAGCAGATATTCCAAGTTTGGTTACGCCCATTGCGTTCAAATAATGATGCGCACTTTGCAACACGTACGGCTTTATTTGAACTAGATAAGCTGATCAAAAATGGCATGACAGAAAAAGACTTTGACGCAACGCGTAATTTCTTAATCAATTTTGTGCCGCAAATGGTCGCCAGTCAAAATCGTCAATTAGGTTACGCACTGGATAGTGAATTTTATAACACACAGTCGTTTGTAAAGTATGTAACAAGTAAGCTTGAAAAATTGACTGTTGATGATGTAAATCGGGTGATTAAAGATAACTTACAAACGAATGATATTCACTATGTATTTATCACCAATGACGGTAAAGATATGCAAAAACGCCTAGCATCAGAGCAAACTTCGCCAATGGTCTATAATGCAGAAAAACCAGCTGAATTAGTTGCCGAAGATAAAGTGATTGCTGATTACAAGTTAGCAATACCAGCTAAAAATATTGAAGTAATGGCTGTAGATAAGGTATTTGAATAAAGGTTATGTAAAAAGCCTATTCAAATAATTAAGTCAGCTATCGTTAAAGTGCCCCATTTATAGGGACACTTTAACGTTTATGCGTTTCGACATTGAATCAGCATTAATGCTTTTTCTAGTTGGTTATAACTAATAACTACAACAAATAACGACTGGGTTAACACATCTTGCTTTAAATCCGTTAAAATGAATCACAGTGTATATTTGTATTAATTTAAGGCCGTCCTATGCGTCATGAAATTTGGCAACAACTTCGCACAGAAGCAAATGAAGTCGTTACCCGTGAACCTTTATTAGCAAGTCATGTTTATTCATGTGTGCTTAATCATGAGTGTTTAGGTTCGGCATTAAGCTTTATTGTTGCTAATAAATTATCAGATGCGGTTGTTTCGGCTTTTACAATTCGTGAATTGTTTGATCAAGCTTTTGTTGAATGCGACCGTATGCTGACTCATGTTGCCCATGATATAAAAGCGGTTAAAGATAGAGACCCCGCAGCTGACACTTACTTAACTGTAATATTAAATCTAAAGGGCTTTCATGCAATTCAAGCGCATCGTTTGGCTAATTGTTTATGGCGTCAAAACCGTAAAGAGCTAGCTCGCTTTGTTCAAAGCCGTACATCAGAAGTATTTGGTGTTGATATCCATCCGGCTTGTCAAGTCGGTCATGGTATTATGTTTGACCACGCAACGGGTATTGTCATTGGCGAAACTGCGGTTATTGAGGATAATGTTTCCATATTGCAATCGGTAACACTAGGCGGTACTGGTAACGAAAAAGGTGACCGCCACCCTAAAATTCGCGCAGGCGTGTTAATTGGTGCCGGTGCTAAAGTGCTCGGTAATATAGAAGTTGGTGAGGGCGCGCGGATTGGTGCAAACTCAGTGGTATTAAACGCTGTTCCGGCTCATACAACAGCGGTTGGGATACCGGCTAAAATCGTTGGCAAGCCCGCTTGTCCTTGCCCTGCTAAAAGTATGAATCAAAACTTTTTAGAAGGTGGGGAGCCACAAAATGAATCTCACACGAGTGCGATGTTGTAATTCTGCTGTCATGTTTAAGGTAAAATAATGAATAGCCAAGTAATTACGCGATTACTAGCGTTTGCCGCTGGTGTGTTGGTAACGGCCAGCTATTTTATATTAACTGACAACAAAGACTTGTTAGGCTCACAAGTAGTCCCGCAAACAACAGTGCAGCAACCAGTCGAGACTTTGCAAAGCCCAGGACAAGCAGTTACGTCGCCTTCGGTAAAGACAGTCCTCACTGATGACAAACCTAGCGAAGATGAAGCGCGTAGCCAAGCCCAATTAAAAGCACAAGTTGCTGAGCTAGAGCAAAAATTGATACAGCAACAAAAACAAACTCAGCAATATAAAGCGCAGCTTAACCGTGTTTATAGTGAGCCCTCGGATTTACAGCAAGAGCTACAAGAGCGCTTTGAACAAGAGCCGCGTAATGATCTATGGGCATACAATGTTGAAACCGCAGTGAGTGACTTTTTGATCACCGCAGATCTGACCATAACTCCGATACTTGAAAGTGGTGAGTGTAAAACAACAGTATGTCAGTTCGAGTTAGTTACAGCTGAAGGTGAGCATGACTTTGATCACACTGCTTGGCGTGAGTTAAACGATAAGCTTATTAAGCAACCTTGGTGGCAGCAGTTTAAAACCAGTACTTCACATTCAAACGATAGTCATTACCGCTTCGTATTAAGCACTGAACAGTAGATACCTATGATGGGTATAAGCCTGGTTATTAAATTACCCGAGATTTAAGTTGCCCGTCACTTAGCTCTGTTATGAGTAGAGTGTCTTTTTCAATATCACTTACCGATTTAACGACCCTACCTTGCTCAGACTTTGTGATGCTATAACCGCGAGCAAGGACACTAAGCGGACTGACCGATTCTAACCGACTAGCTTGTAGTGCTAAGTTATTATTAGCGCTACTTAGCTGTTGATGTATTTGCTGGACTAGGCGGCTTTTAAGTTCAGTCAGTTGGTGTTTTGCATGGGTAAGCTTCCTATCAGGGGAATTTTTTATTAACCGGGGATGCAAGTTATTTATAACACGTTCTTGGTTGTGCAGGCGATTTATCATCGCTTGTTGTAAACTTAAGCTCAACTCATCTAAGCGTTGGGTTTGTTGGCTTAACTGGTTTCGCGGATGGCACAAGTTTAAGCGATGCTGTAAATGCACGGCTTGGCTACGATGTGCAGCTACGTTGTGACGAAATGCACTGATAAGCGCAGCAATTTTTTGTTGTACTTTACTGTGTAGCTCAATACTATTAGGGCTAATTAGCTCAGCCGCTGCAGAGGGGGTTGCTGCACGTATATCAGCTACATAATCGCTAATTGTAGTATCAATTTCATGGCCCACGGCGCTTACGATAGGAAGTTGACTGTCAAAAATAGCATGGGCAAGTTGTTCATGGTTAAAACACCATAAATCTTCTAATGAACCACCACCACGTCCTAGTATTAATACATCAACTTCGCTACGTTGATTAGCCATTTTTATTTTTTCAATTAATTGCTTATGGGCATCTTTGCCTTGCACCATAGCAGGGTAAATAATCACCTCCAGTTGAGGTGCGCGGCGCTTTAATACTGTTAAAATATCTTTAATAGCAGCGCCAGTGGCTGAGGTAATAAGACCCACTTTATTAATGCTTGTTGGCAGTGGTTTTTTATAGGCTGAGCTAAATAAACCTTGCGCAGCTAAGCGCATTTTTAGCTCATCAAACTGGGCCTTAAGTTGCCCTTCGCCAGCCGGCGCAATATGTTCAACAATCAGCTGGTAATCACCACGCGGCTCGTATAAAGAAACTCTTGCGCGAACAGTTACTTGTGCGCCGTTAGCAGGGCGAAAAGTTTGATTACGGTTATTACCACGCCACATTGCGGCTTTTACCTGAGCGCGGTCGTCTTTTAAGGTGAAATACCAGTGACCCGATGCCGGTGCTATAAAATTTGAGATTTCACCATTTAACATTAACGACGCAAAGCCTTTTTCGAGCACACTACGAATTTCCTTATTAAGGCGAGAAACCGTATAAACACCTTGCATTGAATTAGTTATAGCCATAAAAAGTCCCAAATAAATTAACGGGGGCTAGTTTATCATAAATATTTACGAAATCTTATTTACTCAGGCCCATAACGCTGATAAAATTTGGCCGCAATTCCTTATACAAGATCCACATGTGAGAAGTTGCCAAAATGCTTAGAATCGCTAAAGAAGCTCTTACCTTTGACGACGTACTATTAGTACCTGGTCATTCTACTGTTTTGCCTCATACGGCTAATATTTCAACTCGTTTAACGCGTGGTATCAAACTTAACTTGCCGCTAGTTTCAGCATCTATGGATACTGTTACCGAAGCTCGCTTAGCTATTGCGCTGGCGCAAGAGGGTGGTTTAGGTTTTATCCACAAAAACATGACCATTGAAGAACAAGCCAGAAACGTACGTAAAGTTAAAACGTACGAAGCGGGCATTGTTTCTTTTCCTGTGACAGTGACTGCGGATTTAACAATTGCACAAGCGGTTGCCCTTTCTGAAGAAAAAGGTTTCTCAGGTTTCCCCGTTACCGATCAAGACAATAACCTAGTCGGTATTGTGACTAGTCGTGATATGCGTTTTGAGACCAAACTAGAACAACCCGTTTCAACGGTAATGACTAAAAAAGAAAAGTTAGTCACTGTTAAAGAAGGCGCATCCCGTGAAGAAATCTTAGGATTAATGCACGAGCATCGCATTGAAAAAATTCTTGTTGTTGATAATGAATTTAAACTTAAAGGCATGATCACTGTAAAAGATTACCAAAAAGCCCAAGATAAACCAGATGCATGTAAAGATGACCAAGGTCGTTTACGTGTAGGTGCTGCGGTCGGTGTGGGCGATGGTACGGGTGAACGTATTGCAGCACTTGTTGAAGCCGGCGTTGATCTATTATTAATAGATACTTCACACGGCCATTCACAAGGTGTTATCGACCGTGTTGCTCAAACGCGCAAAGAATTTCCAGACTTACAAATTGTTGCTGGTAACGTAGCAACAGCAGAAGGGGCAATTGCCCTTGCAGATGCAGGTGCTGACGCTGTTAAAGTTGGTATCGGCCCTGGTTCAATTTGTACTACGCGAATCGTTACCGGTTGTGGCGTGCCGCAAATTACCGCAATTTCTGATGCTGTTGAAGCGTTAAAAGACCGCGACATTCCAGTGATTGCTGATGGTGGTATCCGTTTTTCTGGCGATCTTGTAAAAGCATTAGTTGCTGGTGCATCATGTGTGATGGTGGGTTCATTGCTTGCTGGTACTGAAGAAGCACCTGGTGAAGTTGAGCTTTATCAAGGTCGCTACTATAAATCATACCGTGGTATGGGTTCTTTAGGTGCGATGGATCAAAAAGAAGGGTCATCAGATCGTTACTTCCAAAAATCTAATCAAGCAGACAAATTAGTGCCAGAAGGTATTGAAGGTCGCGTGGCTTATAAAGGCCCAATAGCAACTATTATTCACCAACAAGTGGGTGGTCTGCGCAGTGCCATGGGTTTAACTGGTTGTGCAACCATTGAAGAGTTAAACACGAAACCACAATTTGTTCGCGTAACTTCTGCGGGTATGGGTGAGTCACATGTTCATGATGTGCAAATCACCAAAGAAGCACCTAACTACCGTTTAGGTTAATTAATATATAAAATATTGAAATTACTGGGCTAGCATTTGCTAGCCCTTATTTATTTTTACTCTTCCAAGCAGGAAGGGCAGCTGCTGACTAACGAGATAATCCATGAGCAAAGACATTCACGATTCACGAATTCTGATCTTAGATTTTGGTTCACAATACACCCAATTAATTGCCCGCCGAGTGCGTGAAATTGGCGTTTACTGTGAGCTATGGGCTTGGGATGTAACTGAAGAGCAAATTCGCGAATTTAATCCGCAAGGTATTATCCTTTCAGGTGGTCCTGAATCAACTACGCTTGAAAATAGCCCTCGTGCGCCTGAGTATGTATTTAACGCGGGCGTACCTGTGCTTGGTATCTGCTACGGTATGCAAACTATGGCGGCGCAACTAGGTGGTAATGTACATAGTTCTGATAAAAAAGAATTTGGCTACGCACAAGTTGAAAAAGTAGGCGATTGTGCGTTATTTGATGCTATTGAAGATCACATCACGGATGGCGGCAACGGCGTATTAGACGTATGGATGAGCCATGGCGATAAAGTGATGGACATCCCTGATTCGTTCAAAACAACGGCTAAAACTGCAACCTGTCCACATGCTGCTATGTCAAACGAAGAAAAACGATTTTACGGTGTGCAATTTCATCCAGAAGTAACGCACACTCATCAAGGGCTGCGTTTGCTAGAGCGTTTTGCAATTGATATTTGTGGTTGTGAAAAGCTCTGGACTGCGGCAAAAATTATTGACGACGCAATTGAACGCATCAAAGAAACTGTTGGTGATGAAGAAGTTATTTTAGGTTTATCTGGCGGTGTAGATTCGTCGGTTGTGGCGATGCTTATTCACCGCGCTATTGGTAAAAACTTAACATGTGTATTTGTAGATAACGGCTTACTTCGTTTAAACGAAGGTCAGCAAGTTATGGATATGTTTGGTAATAAGTTTGGCTTGAACATCATTAAAGTAGATGCCGAAGAGTTATTTTTAGAAGACCTTGCTGGAAAATCAGATCCAGAAGAGAAACGTAAAGCTATTGGTCATACTTTTATAAAAGTGTTTGACGAAGAGTCTAAAAAGCTTAAAAACGCAAAGTGGTTAGGCCAAGGTACTATTTACCCTGATGTAATCGAATCAGCAGCATCAGCTACAGGTAAAGCCCATGTAATTAAATCGCATCACAATGTAGGCGGTTTACCAGATGACATGGCGATGGGTCTTGTTGAACCTTTACGTGAGCTATTTAAAGATGAAGTACGTAAAATTGGTCTAGAACTGGGGTTACCGTATGATATGCTTTACCGCCACCCATTTCCTGGGCCTGGTTTAGGTGTACGTGTACTTGGCGAGATCAAAAAAGAATACTGTGACTTACTACGCCGTGCGGATGCTATCTTTATTGAAGAGCTACACAAAGCTGAGCTTTATCATAAAGTGAGCCAAGCGTTCACGGTATTCTTACCGGTTAAATCAGTAGGTGTTATGGGTGATGCTCGTAAATACGATTGGGTGGTAAGCTTACGCTGCGTAGAAACAATCGATTTTATGACTGCTCGCTGGTCACATTTACCGTATGAATTCTTAGGTGTGGTTTCAAACCGTATCATTAACGAAATAGACGGGATCTCTCGTGTTGTTTACGATATTTCAGGTAAACCACCGGCAACGATTGAGTGGGAGTGACCGGTACTACAGACGAGTAACGTCTGGTAATACTTATCAGTAACAGAATAAGTCTCAAAGCCCAGCGTTCTCGTTGGGCTTTTTGCTTGTGTAGTAGAGTAAGTTTGATTATTTAGCTTGGTTAACTAGGTGTCACCATTTTTGAGAAAATGGATTTGATAAGTAGGCGGTTGTAATAATCTTTGATGGAAAACACTGCCGACGACGAAACATATTTTGATATTGTTCTTATTGCACTATCATCGGTTTAAAGCACGTCCTGCAGACGATATCATCATTAGTAAGTTACTGACGATGAGGTGTCAGATAGGCTAATTGGGTAATGGACTGGCAATACCCACCGTCTGAGTCGCGACTATTTAGTGTCACTGTACCTTCTAAAAGGTGACACAAAATTAAACATTACCCCTGGCGAGGCAGGTTATGCATTGCCCAAATCCCTAAGATAGGCCCGGGAAGTAACCACCATACTACCCAAACTCCCTGTGATTGCCACAAAGTTGTTGTCAATGCTATTGATGGAATGGTTAAAGCAAAACCTACGCTATTTATTATGGCCAAGGTTGAGCCGATTCGCTCTTTTGGAGCCATTTCAGCAGCTAGAGCCGATAGCTGGGGAGAGTCCGCGATTACGGTAATCCCCCAGATGGCGAGTAAAAAAAGCATAACGACAGGTGGTAAAAAGGCAACCAATGGATAGACCAAACAGATAACCCCCGAGGACGCCAGAGCTAAGCGTGCTACTGACAGACTTCCTATGCGTCGGCTTAGTTTTCCACCAGCTACACAACCCAATAGGCCAAGCGCTATGATGGCAAATGATATCAAAGGAACAGAAGAGATCTGAGCATCTAGGCGCATGACTTCGCGAGTCACCATAAATGGGGTAAGAGTCCACAGCGCATAAAGCTCCCAACTATGCCCAAAGTAACCAAATGCAACTGCACGAAAACGCCATTCACGTATGGCTGCAAACCCGTCTCGTAGCTGTGCTTTGCCGTTTGAAGGCGGTAAGTGCGGGCCATCGCCTAAAATGAAGATAGCTGCACCGCCCAGCAATGCTAACCCAGACGCGCTCAGAATTGTCCACTCCCAAGGAAACCCTAGCGTCATGCCACGCAATAAATGAGGCAGGGCAGTACCCAACGTTAACATACCTACCAGCCAGGCCAGAGCAGCTCCAACATAGTTAGGTGCCCAGCTAATTACTAACTTCATACCTAAAGGATAAATACCGGCCAGACACAGACCTGTGAGAAATCGTAAGAATAAATCGAACGGCTGATAAGTAGCTATTAGCACAAAACCGGCATTAGCCAGCGCGCCAGCTAAACAGGAAACCGCGAAAATACGGTTGGCCGCTAATCTATCTGCTAGACCTGTTATGGCAATAATTAGTGTGCCGGTGATAAAACCCATCTGAACGGTTAGGGTTAACCACCCAAGATCAGCTTCGTTTAATCCAGCATCGTGAATAAGGGCCAAGCCAGCCCCATTTATGGAGAACCAAAGTGAAGTGCCGCATAGTTGGGCTAGCACAATAATAAATAGAGGATGACGCTGAATTAAACTTCGCATTCCACTCCACCTTGCTTAACGTAATTAATAAAATGGCCTCTGACTAAAGCTAATCTCAGTAATATAACTAGGCCAGAGGGTAGGGTTGTTATTGTGAGCAATTTTTAGTCGTCGCCAAAAGGTCACCGTTAGCAGTACCAGCTGTAACTGGAGCGTCATTTTCTGTTTGGCTGACAAGGGCAGATGTGACTGATTTAACCTGTTTATAGCCGGTTCTTAACAAAAACGTCGGGGCACGCCCGTAGCTTTTAATTCCCACTATATATAGACCGTTCTCAGGGTGGGAAAGCTCAACTGAGCCATGCTCCGGTACCGAACCACAAGTATGAAGGTTTGGATCAATGAGTGGGCCAAGACCTGCCGGGCTTTGTGTCGCTGGATCAAGCGAGGTACGCAACTCAGACAGGAGACTCAGATCGGGTCGAAATCCTGTTGCGGCAATTATCTTATCCACCGGTGGCAGTTGAACTGAGCGGCTATGTACGGTTAATTTACTGTTTTCACGTTTAATTTTTTCAATGGCTATATCGGTGAATACTTCAATTTTACCCTCATTCAGTAGTTTTTGAATATGCACTTCAAGTCGTCTGCGTTCCTGCAGTTCATCATTTTCTGGTGAGCGCACGATGTTATCGACGGAGGGGCCACGTATTCCCCATAAAACACGTGTGCCATCAGATTGTTCAGAAAGTTTGACTAAATCCTGCAATGCGTTAAATGCCGAATGACCGCCACCGATGACCAGTACAGTTCGCCCGACGTATTGTTTATAAGCAGAGCCTTGGATATCAGGCACTCCGTAGGTAATTGATTGAGAAGCAGCAAGCTCACCAATAGCTGGTACCCCGTGAGCGCCAAGCCAGTTAGGTGTTTGATAAGTGCCCGACGCATCAATTACAGCCTGAACAATAATGTCGTGTTCACCTTCAGAGTCGGAAACTCGAACTACGAAAGGTGCCTTTTCTCGTCCTTTATTTCGAAGAATATCGTGATATTGGCGGCTGACATTTTCAACGCGGGTATTTAAATGCAGGTGTGGAGCAATTGCTTCGTGGGATGCCAAAGGAAGTACATAGCGCTCAAGTAATTCGCTTCCGGTTGGAAACTCGGTTAGAGCAGGCTCGATCCAGCCCTTTTTTTTAAGAAGAGAAACCGCAACAGGATCCGTATTGTATGACCAGGGTGAAAACATACGCACATGGCCCCATTTTTTTAGGTTGGAAGCGACACTGTCACCTGCTTCAAAAATAATGGGCGTGAGCCCTCTATCAATTAAATTAACTGCTGCACTTAAGCCAACGGGACCGGCGCCAATGACGGCAACGGGCAAGTTTTTAACATTATATGTCATAGGTAAACCTCTAAAATATGTTGCTACTAACAACAACCAAGTTAAAAAATAGCTCACGCGCCTAAGCGGGCTCGTGCAGCTACGGTCAGTTTCTTTAAAAGCACCAGAGCTGTATCAACAACTTCAGGAGAGATATCAGCTATCATTGATGCCTCTTCTGCAATCAAGCTTTTGCGTATAGTTTTATATAACTCATGGCCTTGAGAAGTCAGCGACAGCTGCACCGCACGCTGATCATTCGGATCCAACGTCTTGAGCGCATAGCCCTTGCGAAGTAATGCATCAACTACACGGCTTGTAGTACTTTTATCGAGACACATCTCATCAGCTAAGCTTTTAAGCCTTAAAGGGCCAAGTTTTACGAGGGTTTCAATTGCATAGCACTGAGCGACCGACACGTTGTGACAGCAAATACTTTCACGATCACGGAACTGATGTACGCGGATCAGCTGGTTGACTGCCTCATAAAGGGCTTCTGCACGTTTAAGTTCTGAATTCATTTTTAAGTCACTAATATATGTTGTTAGTAGCAACTATATAGTTGGGGGTAATTTTTTGCAAGCTTAGGGTTTTGTTCAATTGTAAATGTGTCTGAAGTGATCTTCAGGCGCGCCTACCATGCTTGGATGGACAGTAACATAGCTCAGACTGCTGGCGAGCTCTTGATGGGTCAATCAATCGAGAGAGCGGGATAATTAAAAGTAATAAAAATCGGGCATTTAAATCTGAGCAGTATATTAACTATTTTATTGTTAATTTATATTTTTATAACACACTGTTATATATGTGTCTTTTTCTATGGTTTATGCTGGAGAGCGAAAAACCATTGTGAGTGATTTTCTAACTAACTACAAAACGGCGAATTAGCTAACTAAATAGCCGTTTTGTTTATTTTAAAAGCAGTTAAACTAAAAAAGCGAACTTTTACTTTACCTTTAGCGAAAGGTCTTTATAATTCGTCGTCATTGCAGGGGCGTAGTTCCAATTGGTAGAACAGCGGTCTCCAAAACCGACGGTTGGGAGTTCGAATCTCTCCGCCCCTGCCATATCTTCATACTTTACATTGTCTTGAATACTTCATATATTATTTGCTGTTAATTTTTCACTGAGTTGTTATGCATCCACGTTACAGCACTATTTTTGGTATTGAAAATCTTGAGCTTAACCAACATTTCCGTGTGGTTGAGCCGGATGATCACGTATCAGAGCATGAACAAAAAGAGCGCGGCGCCCAAACTAACCCAATACTTGAACTAAGTCCTCAGTTATTTCAAGATTTGCAGCGTGCATTTGCGCCTCTTGAAATTACAAAAATAATACAAAGTGAACAATTGGCTTGGCAAGATGGTATGCTGTTTTTGCCCCAAAGCAGTTTAAGCACCGCCGATAAACGCACTCTTTGGCAACTTATGAGTAACCACCTTGATAACCTTTAAATCTGTTACTGATCTACAGCTTGATGAGTTAATGACAATAGAGCAAGCTTGCCACAGCCACCCTTGGACAATTAAAACCATGCAGTCATGCTTAGCTGGGCGATATTTTAACCTTGCAGCTTATCAAGGTGAGGACATGGTGGGGTTTTATATTGGTGAAAAAGCAGGACCAGATTTTACTTTAATGGATATTTGCGTCGCACCTAATTATCAGGGGCAGGGAATTGCTAAACAGTTACTTGCTGAGTTTATCGTTTATGGCGAACAGCATAATGCTGAAAACTTATTTTTAGAAGTACGCGAAACTAACACTCGTGCAATTAGTTTATATGAACGCGCGGGATTTAGTGAAATGTCAGTACGTAAAAATTATTATCCCAGTGATGAGCCGGCTAAAAATGGCTTTGAAGATGCTATTTTAATGGGGTTAACTCTCGCATTTGGTTAGCTGTTTTTTAGGGTGAAGTTAATCGATTCTACTAAGTTAACGACTAAATAATCACGACGAGTAATATCGTTTTTACGTAAATTCTCCTCAAGTGCATCTGCAGCATCATGAATGTTATTAAACCCAAAACAGCCAGCGCTGCCTTTTAAGCTGTGAGCAAGCGCACGCAGCGCTTCCCACTCTTTATTTTGATGTAATTTATTAACTTGGTTTAGGTAATCAGGTAATTTAGTGCGATAGCTATTGTTTATTTGTTGGAATTTATCGCTATTAAGTAAACTATCCCACTTGTCTTGGCTGTTTTTTTCAATATTTAAATACTTAACCAGTACGCTTTCTAGTTCCTCTTTATCAATTGGTTTTGCCAGTGTTTTATCGCATCCTGCGTTAATGTAGGTATCGACATCATATTTCATTACATTCGCAGTTAGTGCAATTATTGGTCCGTCGTAAGCAGCGTGGCGTAGCATTTGCGTGGCTTCTAAACCACCCATGACCGGCATTTGCATATCCATAATAATTAACTGATAATCATTCATTAGCGTCATTTCAACTGCTTCAGCACCATTGTTGGCGATATCTGGTTCAAGCCCCCAAGTTTGTAGTAATAGTTTAATAAGCATTTGGTTATCTGGGTTATCTTCAGCGACCAAAATATGGGCATCAAAAGTATTACTAGCAAATGATAAGTGGGTATCTTTTGCGGGTACTAGTTCTGAATGCTCAGTAAACATCGGTATCGTTTGTTCTGCTTGGTTTAGATGACAAGCTATTTGTATACAAAAGCGACTGCCCACTCCCGATTGGCTTTTTAAGTAAACGTTACCGCCGAGTAATTGTGATAAATTTTTAGAAATACATAAACCCAGCCCGGTGCCACCAAAGTGGCGTGTTGTGGTGGTGTCGGCTTGTTCAAAGGGCTTAAATACCCGTTCAACTTCTCGTTCAGACATGCCTATGCCTGTATCTTCAATAATAAACTCAAGCAGTTGCTGTTGTTCTAGGTATTCGATAGTTAAACTTACGAAGCCAGTTTTTGTAAATTTAACGGCATTACTGGCAATATTAATGAGGACCTGTTTAAGGCGTGTTTCATCGGTAAAAATTGTATGAGGAATTGGGAGTTTATAATTAACTTCAAAACTAAGTCGCTTTTCATTACAGAGCGGCCTGATAATCGCATCAATATCATGGACCAGTTGTACAACACTTAATGCTGAATGATCAATTTCTAGTTTTTCGGCCTCAATTTTTGATAAATCTAAAATATTATTTATTAGCTCTAAGAGGTGCTTTGAGTTTCGTAAAATAGTGGTTAAATGGTGTTGATCATCACTTGCATGTTGGTTATGTAATAGTTGCTCTGTAAAGCCCATAATAGCAGTAAGTGGAGTGCGGATTTCGTGGCTCATATTAGCTAAAAAGCGACTTTTGAGCTGGTTCGCCTGTTCAGCTTGAGTAATAGCTACTTCAAGTTTATTGTTCATTGCTTCAAGCGCTTTGGTTCGACTTTCTACTTTATCTTCAAGGTGGTGTTTATATTCTTCAAGTTCATCTTGGTAATGACGAATTTGATTAACCATGTGGTTAAAGTCGTTAAATAATACACCGACTTCGTCATTATCGTGAGCCGTTAAATATACCGATAAGTCGCCATCACCTACGCGATGGCTGGCAGCGCCTAGGGCTTCTATAGGGTTTAGAAGTAAATTGCGAACCACAACGAAAATTAAAATAGGTAATGTGATCACTGAAATAATAACAATAAGGGCTGTGATCATGCTAATCGCTTTACCAGATTGATAAAGATGCGCTTTAGGAATGGTCGATACATAATAATAACCGCCACTCATTTGCGCCGCATAAATCATCCGTTCTACTTTATCAATACTCGACAGCTCAATAGTGCCTAGTTTACTGATATCAGCTAATTTGTGAATTTCTTTTAATTCAAATTCACTAACAAATTGCCCGCGCATATCGTAATCAGAACTAAATAAAATTTTGCCTTCTTGGGTAAGTAATAAGTTAAGCGTGTTGTTATAAGGGGATTCTAAAATACTACTGTTAAGAATCGAAGGCTCAACATGAACAACTATAAAGTCTAGTTGTTGTGGGTGCTTTAAGTGGTAATCAACACTATAAATACGTTGAATAAAATAAAGACTCGTGGTGCCGTCGGGTTTTTGCACCATAAATTGTTGTTGGCGTAAATTGCTTTGCAGTACTTGTGGTAAAAACGGGTAATTACTAGGAGGTGTATTCAAATTACTTGAATAGTAGGCATTGCTTTTACCGTTTGGAGAGACTAAATTAACGCTAACAATATCAGGGTAAGCTTCTGAGTAACTAGCGAACACATCCATTAAAGCGCCGTGTTTTCGTGTGTAATTACTATTTTCACTAACATCATTTGCTAAAAAGTCACTGAGTACCGGAGATGTTGACAGTAGCTTTGCCGTTGAATGAAATGAGTCAACGTAGTTAAATATTTTTTGTTGCTGTTGTTCAACAAAACGGCTCATTATTAAATCAGCTTGTTTTTTCGTTGAGTTAGTTACATTGGTGAGTGTAAAGCCACCTAAAAATAGCAGAGGTAGAATAACAAGGGGTGTTATATACCACAATAATCTAATACTTAACTTACTGGTTTTCATGACCAAACTACTTATCCTCCGTGCAATCTATCAATAATATGCGTAACCAATAAAATACACAAGCTTATGCTAGGCATGATGGATTTGGCTGAGATAGTATGTGCTTGTTAATTACTTGCAATTAATGCCTTGTCTAAATCGCTTTTAATTCCAACTGAAACTCGCATCTTGAGGCCGTTTGGGTATAATAAGCGCAATTCTATTTTATTTTTAAAGTGAGCTTGAATAGCTTATTAAAAAGCTATCTAAGCTGTACTTTGTTATGACTTAAAGCGGCTTACATGTCTAATTTATCTAGTGAAATTAATAAACGACGTACCTTTGCGATCATCTCGCATCCGGATGCGGGTAAAACCACCATTACCGAAAAAGTACTGTTATTCGGACAAGCGATTCAAAGGGCCGGTACTGTTAAAGGCCGTGGCTCTAAACAGCATGCAAAATCTGACTGGATGGAAATGGAAAAAGAGCGTGGTATATCGGTTACTACCTCGGTAATGCAGTTCCCGTATAACGATGCGCTTGTTAATTTGCTTGATACGCCAGGACACGAAGACTTTTCTGAAGATACATACCGTACGCTAACAGCGGTAGATTCGTGTTTAATGGTTATTGATGCAGCAAAGGGTGTTGAAGCTCGTACTCGTAAGTTAATGGAAGTAACACGGTTGCGTACGACTCCAATCGTTACCTTTATGAATAAGTGTGATCGCGATATTCGTGATCCAATGGAGCTGCTTGATGAAGTTGAAACAGAACTCAAAATTGCTTGTGCTCCTATTACTTGGCCAATTGGCTGTGGTAAAGAGTTTAAAGGTATTTATCATATTCACCGTGGTGAAACGATTTTATATAAAACCGGCCAAGGTCACTCGATTCAAGAAGTGCGTACCATTAAAGGACTTGATAACCCTGAGCTAGATGTAGCTATTGGTGATGAACTTGCTGCGCAGTTACGTGATGAATTAGAGCTGGTCATTGGTGCTTCTCATGAATTTGATTTAGAGCTATTTTTAGCTGGTGAATTATCGCCAGTTTACTTTGGTACTGCACTTGGTAACTTCGGTGTTGACCATGTACTTGATGGCTTAACTGAATGGGCGCCTACGCCGCTGCCGCGTGAAACAGAAGATCGCCAAGTTGTGGCAGACGAAGAAAACTTCACCGGTTTCGTATTTAAAATTCAAGCCAATATGGACCCTAAGCACCGCGACCGTATTGCTTTTATGCGCATTGTATCGGGTAAGTACAACCAAGGCATGAAGATGAATCATGTACGTATTGGTAAGCAAATTAGTATTTCTGATGCGGTTACTTTTATGGCAGGCGATCGTGAACGCACAGCTGGCGCCTATGCTGGTGATATTATAGGCTTACACAACCACGGTACGATTCAAATTGGTGATACCTTTACACAGGGTGAAAAGCTTAAATTTAGCGGTATTCCAAACTTTGCTCCAGAGCTATTCCGTCGTATTCGTTTGCGTGATCCCCTAAAACAAAAACAATTATTAAAAGGCTTAGTACAGCTTGCAGAGGAAGGTGCGGTACAAGTATTTAGACCGTTTATCAGCAATGACTTAATTGTAGGCGCTGTAGGTGTACTTCAGTTTGATGTGGTTGTAGCGCGCTTAAAAGCAGAATATAACGTTGATGCTATTTACGAAGGTATTAGTGTTAACACTGCACGCTGGGTAAGCAGTGATGATGTTAAGAAGCTTGAAGAGTTTAAACGCAAGTGTGAAAGTAATTTAGCGCTTGATGGTGGTGATAACCTAACGTATATCGCACCAAGTCGAGTTAATTTAAACTTATCGATAGAGCGTTACCCAGATATTAAGTTTAGCCATACTCGCGAAAACTAAGCCCAAATTTAAGTGCCCGCAAAGTGGGCGATAAAGGTAATTTTACAATGAATATCCGTACTCTTTTAATCGAAAAAGCCATCGCAGCAATGACTGTTGCAGGCTTACCTGAAGGCACTAATCCTGCTGTTACACAAAGTACTCGCCCGCAATTTGGTGATTATCAAATTAATGGCGCGATGGGCGCTGCTAAAAAAATGAAATCAAACCCGCGAGAGCTTGCAAAAAAAATTATTGATAACCTCGATGTGAGCGATATTGCAGACAAAACTGAAATAGCCGGTCCTGGTTTTATCAATATTCATTTAAAGCCTGAGTTTTTAGCGCAAAGCTTAAAAGCGGCTAACCAAGACGAAAAATTGGCTGTTGCAGAACATGCAAAACCGCAAAAAGTAGTGGTTGATTACTCATCACCAAATCTTGCTAAAGAAATGCATGTAGGCCACTTACGCTCAACCATAATTGGTGATGCGGTTGTACGCGCCCTTGAGTTTAGGGGGGATACTGTTATTCGTCAAAATCACATGGGCGACTGGGGTACTCAGTTTGGTATGTTGATTGCGCATTTGGAAGATCAAATTAATCAAGGTGTAGATTTAGAAGCGGTTGCATTAGCTGATTTGGAAACCTTTTATCGTGATGCTAAAACACGTTTTGATGACGAAGAAGGCTTTGCCGATAAAGCGCGTAACTACGTAGTAAAACTACAAGGTGGCGATGCGCACTGTGAAAAGTTATGGAAGCTATTTATTGCCACTTCAGTTAAGCATTCTGAAGAAGTATATAAGCGCTTAAATGTAACGCTTACATCAGCCGACATTATGGCTGAAAGCGCTTATAACAGCGAGCTTAACGATATTATTGCTTTATTAAAAGATAAAGATATTGCCGTTGAATCACAAGGCGCCCAAGTGGTGTTTTTAGATGAGTTGGCTAACAAAGATGGCGAGCCATCGGCGTTTATTGTGCAAAAATCCGGTGGTGGCTTTTTATATGCAACTACTGATTTAGCAGCCTGTGATTACCGTTCAAATAAACTCGGTGCTCAGCGAATTTTAATTTTTGTTGATGCACGTCAAAGTCTGCACTTTAATCAAGTAGAGCTTACAGCACGTAAAGCTGGTTTGTTACGCGAGCAAACAAGTTACGAATTTTGCCCGTTTGGTACCATGATGGGGGAAGATGGTAAGCCGTTTAAAACCCGTACCGGCGGTACAGTAAAATTAGCAGACTTACTTGAAGAGTCAATCACCCGCGCCGCAGCAAAATTAGCACTGCGTGAATCAGATATGAGCGAAGAAGAATGCAGTGAAATAGCCCGTAAAGTAGGTATTGGCGCGGTTAAATACGCAGATTTATCAAAAAATCGCACCAGTGACTACATTTTTAACTGGGATAGTATGCTGAGCTTTGAAGGCGCTACAGCCCCTTATTTACAGTATGCATATACGCGTGTGCGCAGCATTTTCCGTAAATCAGGTATTGATGCAAGCGCTTTTGATGCCGATGTTTCCATTGCAGAACCACAAGAAAAAGCACTCGCATTAAAGCTTCTACAACTAGAAGAAGTGCTTGATCAAATGATCAATGAGGCCACTCCGCATGTGTTATGTAGCTACCTATATGAGCTAGCAAGTCTTTACATGACATTCTACGAAGCATGCCCAGTGCTTAAAGATGATGTAGAGCCAAGCGTACGTGACAGCCGTTTAGTGCTGTGTAATTTAGTGTCTAAAACATTAGAAACGGGGTTGGATCTACTTGGCATAGAAGTCATGGAGCAAATGTAACCACCGTCGTATTTTAACCTAATATTGCGTTGTCAAACCGACTGACCCTAATCACATACAACACGTATGCTCATAGGGATAAGTCGGTTTTCCGCCTTGTTTTAGGCTAAACTACTTAGGTGGACTCTGCTGCGTGTAGTTCGCTTTAGCTGCGTTGATAAAATTATTTAGCCTAAGTTACATACAAACCGTATGCTCCTAGGTAAAATAACTTTATTGCCTTGCTAGCATTTCTACACTTACAGATAATTTTAGGTGCAAGTGACACTGAGTGTGATTAAGTAATTTTATAGTTGATTGCTTATAAAGAAGGATTTGATTATGAAACTTGAAGATATTCGCCGCGAATACTTACAAGATGGTTTATCTGAGGAGATGCTCAATGATTCTCCTTTTAAGCAGTTTTCAACTTGGCTTGAGCAGGCTGTAACAGCTCAATTACCTGATCCTACAGCGATGGTAGTGGCGACGGTTGATGAAACTGGGCAGCCTTCACAGCGGATCGTGTTATTAAAACACCTTGATGATCAAGGTTTTGTTTTTTTTACTAATACTGGCTCACGTAAAGCGCAAGAGCTTAAAGGTAACAATAAAGTTTCATTGCACTTTCCATGGCATACCATGGAGCGCCAAGTTATTGTTTATGGTGAAGCTAAACCATTACCTACTAAAGCGGTGGCTAAGTACTTTTTATCGCGCCCTAAAGAAAGCCAATTGGCTGCGTGGGCATCAGCGCAGAGCCGGCCCGTTTCATCACGCAAAGTGCTGATGGAAACTTTTGCTAAAATGAAGCAAAAGTTCTCAGAGGGTGAAATCCCATTACCCGATTTTTGGGGCGGTTATTGTGTTGTACCTACTAAAATAGAATTTTGGCAGGGCGGTGCGCACCGTTTGCATGACCGTTTTATGTATCAACGTCATGCCGAAAAAAATTGGACTGTTGCGCGGTTAAATCCATAAACTGTGTTTATTGACTCTCATTGTCACCTCGACTTTTCAGAGTTTGATGATACCCGTCAGCAGCTTATCAGCCAGTGTCATCAAACAGATATTAAGTATTTTATTGTGCCGGGCGTTAGCTTGGCACAATCTAAAAAATTAATATCCTTTGCTAAAATTTATCCAAGCGTACGAATTAGCGCAGGGTTACATCCCTACTTTTTATCAGAACACCTAGAAAACCAAAAAAACGATCACTTACTTGAGCTTAGTGACTTCGCTCATAGTAACAAAATGCACTTAATTGCCATTGGTGAGTGTGGACTTGATCGCAGTGTTGATCATCTTGAAAAACAAACCCGGTTATTTGAAGGGCAAATAGAACTTGCTAATCAACTTGCGCTGCCGCTTATTGTTCACCATCGGCAAAGCCATGATTTGATTGCTCAGTCATTTAAGCGCTGTAAGCCTAAGATGGGCGGCGTTATTCATGCTTTTTCAGGGTCGATGCAACAAGCAGAGTATTATATTAAGCAAGGGTTTAAGTTAGGCGTTGGAGGCGTGATCACTTATCAACGAGCACAAAAAACACGTCAAGTTATTGCTCAACTAGGTGTAGAGCATTTAATGCTTGAGACTGATGCTCCTTCGATGCCGCTGGCTGGCTTCCAAGGGAAAATAAACACCCCACTGCAGATACAGCAGGTGTTTGCAGTACTTTGCCAGCTAAAGCAATTAAGTGATGAGCAAGCTAAAGCAAAGCTTGCTGAACAGCTTTATGATTCATGCTCTGAGGTTTTTCGCATATAACGATTAACTTGCCAGCGCTTTAAACCACTCCCTAGTTGCCATGTAAATATACAGGTGATCACCAACATTAATAATACTTGGCGGCCTAAATCATGGAAGTGACTGTGACTATCAGCTATCGCTGCCCGTGTTAAGTAAGTAACGCTTACAAAGCCTAGCGGGCGTTCATTATCACTAAAAACAGGTTCTATAAATGGCGTTTTGAGTTTACTTATTCCTGGCGTTGAATTAGGCAATTTGCCAAGGACATGGTGCGGCTGCCAATTATCACTATTGGCAATAAGTGCGCCTTGTTGGTCATAAACCGTGGCTGATAATACATATTTATCTTTACTTATATTATTACATAGCTGGTTTAATGCCGGTTTGTTCTTATCTTGTAACAAGGAAGTGGCATTAAGCGCCATTAAACGGGTTAAGCTTTTTGCTGTGTTGTCGGCATTATCATAAAGTAATTGGTGACTTTGAAAGCTGCTATTAATGGCAACCCAGGTAAGCAATAAAAAACACCCAGCGGCGACACCTAAGCGCACTAAACGTCTTCTTTGTGATGCTGAAATTGGGTTTTTAATATGTTTATTTTTCATAGTCACCGCTTGAGCTGCTGACAGCTTTTGCATTTGATGTTACAACTAAGCTAACTATAACCTTAAATCCCCCTCAATGGCGAATTAACTGTCATTTATTGGCGGGGTTGAGTCTTTTATTTGGAGTTATTATGTCTGAGGAGTGCTTAACCTCTTCACCTGTGTCTCTTGCTACGCTTGAAAAAGGGCAGTGGTTCACACTTAACAAAGATGGTGTCAGAGAAAGTACGCAGGTGCCAGTGAGCGGTGAAGGTGTTTTCAGCGTGGCATTTGGCGGCAAGCTTAGTGAGCAATTGATAACTCAAGCGCTTGAGTTTTTTACACAGCATAAACATGATGTTACTCAGTTATGTTATTACCAAGCTGACTTAGCTCTTGCTCCGGCACTTTGCTTTTATAGCCCAAATGCCAGCGGCGCAATTAACCCGCTAATATTAAAAACCTTTAGTGAAACACAAGGTTACCAATTAGTGCAACTAAGCACTTTGCCAAGCTTAAATGAGCCTGGCTTATTGGTAATGGATATGGACTCAACGGCAATCACAATCGAGTGTATTGATGAAATAGCGCGCCTTGCAAACGTATATGATGAAGTCGCTAGTGTCACCGCTGAGGCAATGGCGGGTAAGCTTGATTTTAGCCAAAGTTTACACCAGCGTGTGGCAAAGCTTAGCGGTATTGAGCAAAGTTTGATTAATGAATTAAAACAAAGCTTACCGCTAATGCCAGGTATCAAAGCACTTTGCCAAGTACTTAAACAGCATAATTGGTATTTAGCGATTGCCTCTGGCGGTTTTGTACCTTTTGCTGAGCGCGTGCAGGAGTTAATAGGTTTAGATGAGGTGCACGCAAATGAACTTGAATTTTCAGACAATAAACTAACCGGGAAGGTGCTGGGCACAATTGTGGATGCCCAGCAAAAAGCCAAAGTGCTCAAGCAGCTTCAACAGCAGCTAAATTTACCTAGCTCGCAAACTGTTGCGATTGGCGATGGCGCTAATGACTTAGTGATGATGTCGCAAGCGGGCTTAGGTGTTGCTGTGCATGGCAAACCTAAAGTAGTTGAGCAGGCCACCGCAGCAATATGCCAAGGTTCATTACTACAACTACTGTACTTATTGACTATTCCACATATGAAATCAGCGTAGTCGTTTTAAGCAACTTTGTTTGCGTTTATTTATTCTGGTGATTAACTTAGGTTCTAAGTCTAAATGAATAAGCGCTTCTTGAGTTATATCAATCATATCTCCCACCTCGGTTACAAACCATAGTGCTTCTTCAACGTCTTTTGCCTTGTGATGCGCGTACTGGCTCACGTATTTTAGTTCATTTGATAAGTAGTCAGTATCAGGTCTATCGGTGCGTCAAATGTATATTTGCATAGCAAATACTAAGTCAGCTTTGTGCGCTTTTTTAATAAATAAAGTTTGTGGCTCATAGGCATCACCGTCGGTACAGCGGCTTTTTATGGCTTCTCCAATAGTGTTTTTGCGAGGATCGAAACGGGGAGAAATAACGTAAGTAAACTCGGCGCATCTTGGCGGCTTATATCCTTAATAACAGGTGTGCAGCCTCTTTGTGAAGGTAAAACGGAAACTGACAAACGCTTTTGGTTACCATATTGCGCAGCGCCGTAGATAGGCCTGGTACTTTTGGTAATACTCGATTGTGGTGCTCAATTTTGGCGCTGGCAAGGATAATATTATGCAAACAAGATTATCGAATAGAAATTGTTTATAATCGTCTTTTACGTTTCTCCTTTTAAGCCAGTCGTTGGCAGGTAAGTGGTGAAGCTGCTTATATTCGTTAATCCTATAGGTAAGGTTTTCAGTAATGGCAAAGGCGTCAAAAATCGAGTTTGTTTGCACCGAATGTGGTATGAATTACCAGCGTTGGCAAGGGCAGTGTAAGTGCGGAGCTTGGAATACGTTAGCTGAATTTAAACCCGGTGCCGGGCAAAGTAAATCGGTTGCTAGTCGTGCTGCTGTTGCAGGTTATGCTGGTAACGCGGGGGGGGGGTCTAAAAAAATAAATGATGTACACACTACTGAAGCAGAAAAAAACCTTACCGGTATTGGCGAACTAGACCGCGTTTTAAGCGGCGGCGTAACAACAGGCTCTGTCAATATTATTTCAGGCGATCCGGGAGCGGGTAAAACCACTTTGTTGTCAGACTTAGTTGCCAGAATGTCACAAACAACTCCGTCTCTTTATTGCACCGCAGAAGAGTCACTATCGCAGTTTAAAAACCGGGTAAACCGTTTAAAGCTTGATTATAACCCTGAACAGCTATACCTACTTTCTGAAACTAGCGTCGAAAGCATTGTTGAAGAATTAGATAAAAATCAAATTAAGTTTGCAGTTATCGACTCAATTCAAGCCGTGGTTACTGAAAATGCTAACGGGACACCGGGGTCACCTTCACAAGTAAAAAGTGCGGCGCAAGCGCTTACGCAATATTGTAAACAAAACAATGTCACCATGTTTTTGATTGCACATGTAAATAAAAATAATGAGATTGCAGGGCCCCAGACTCTTGTTCATATTGTTGATGCGTTATTACATATTGATACCAATGATGGCCAAATACGTACACTCAGAGCGAATAAAAACCGGTTCGGTGATATTGATACCGTGGGTATTTTTAGAATGTGCGAAAAAGGTATGTTGAGTGTAGATAACCCCAGTGAAATATTTCTATCTGGCTCTACTACTGAGTCACCCGGCTCAGCAATTACCTGTATTCGTAAAGGTAACCGCAACTTATTATTAGAAATACAATGCTTAACAACCGAAACCGAGGCGGAATTTCCACAGAGAGTGTGTGTGGGGCTTAATATGAATCGGATTAAAATGTTGACGGGTATTTTACGTAAGCACACAAAAACTAAGATTTTCCATGATACTTTTTTTAATATTGTCGGAGGCTTAAAAATTGATGAGTCTGAAACTTGTATTGATTTAGCCCTAGTTAGCGCACTACTAAGCAGCTTAAATGAATTTGTAGTATCACGTACTACCTGCATTATGGGCGAGCTTAGTTTAAATGGTGACGTGCGGCCTATTGACAGTGGTGTACCGCGAGTGAAAGAAGCGGCGCAACACGGCTTTACTGAAATTTTTATTCCATATCGTAATTATCATAAGTCAATGGAAGGGCTGGGGGCTAAAATTACTCCAGTAAAAACGGTGCATGAGTTGTTATCATTGATTAACTAGTCACGTAGTTGTTATGATTGGTGCTATTTAGCCGTATTAAAATAAGGAAATAACATGAATAAATTATTAATAGTGACAGCTGTTGTAGTGGCCGCTGGTATAGGAGGCGTGGGCTATGCTAATCATACAGTCACACAAAAGGTGCAAAAAGAAGTTGATCATCAATTAGAGATGTTTACTAAGCAAACTGGCGTCACAACTCATTATGACGATATCAGCGCAAGTATATTTAATAGTGGTGTTGAGTTTTCAGGTATTTCGTTTATTAGCTCAAATGATCAGCCAATGGCAACGGTAGAGCGTATAGAAATGAGCGGTTATGAGCCGAATAAAATAGCTGAACACACTGAAGTAGCCGTTGAAGCATTTAAGTTTAGTGAAGAGTTTATTGCTCAATTACCACAAGGTTCAAATAATAAATTAGCAAAAGCAACTTATGACCTGTCTAGCTTAATGGATTATGATGAAGAATCAGGTGGCATAGAGCTGGCAGTCAATGTTAATGCTAATGATATTGCTGATGTACAATTTGATCTAGGTGTCACTAAAGCAACTGCATTAATGAATGCGTCGCTTAAAGCAGCTGAAATGCAACAATCTTCAGGCCAAGAAATTAGCATGCAACAACAGCTACAAATTCAAACTCTAGTGATGCAGGCTATGAATGAACTTGAACTACGTTCAATTAATTTAAATATCAATAATGAAGGGCAACTAAAACCTGTCGTTGAAGAAGCGCTTAATAAACAAGGTTTAACTTTTGAACAAATGCAACAGCTGGTTGCACAAGAGTTGCAACAAATTGCCGTTAGTGAAGACTTACGCAAAGCCATGACAGAGTTTAGCTCAGGGCTTAACTCATTCAGCATATCGGCTAGCTTACCAGAAGGGCAAACCATGACCCAAGTAAACCAACAGGTTATGACGCTTATGGGGCAACCTGAGGAACTCGCCAAGTTCATAAATCTAAAAGTGAAAGGTGAATAATTAGAGCGAGAAGTTGTCTTGTCTGGTTTGCTACTTCTAATAAAGTCGCGCAAGGCAACATGCTCTAGAATAAGGTTCTTAGGTAACTTCATGGCTTAAGCCATTTCCTACAAGTCACTTAAATCTCAAAGCGCGGGTTGATTTCGCGTTTTTTATTGAGCTTTACCAGTTTAATGTTTCAAGATGAAGGTTAAAAACAGCTAGTAGCTCGCCGTTGGTTTATTTAAACGCAGCGAGTTTTAACGAAAAGAAACTTATCAAATAATATCAGTGTTTTGGATTAGGTCGCTTCATCTTGCATTTGCGATCTTACTTAAAGTTATAACTTTTTTAAAGCCCAAGAAAAAGCCGTGCTTTGTCAAAAGTACGGCTTAATTTTGTAACTTGTAACTTGTAACTCAGATCTTAGTGCAATATACGAGCTCTAACCGTACCATCAACTGCGCTTAATTCTTTAAGTGCAACTTCAGATTGGTCGGTATCGACATCGATTACTACATAACCAATTGCTTCGTCGGTTTGTAAGTACTGAGCGGCGATGTTGATGCCATGCTGAGCAAACGCTTGGTTAATTTGCGTTAATACACCTGGGCGGTTGTGATGCACGTGTAGTAAGCGGCTGCGATTGGCAAGCTCTGGCAGTGATACTTCAGGGAAGTTAACGGCGGTAATCGTTGAGCCGTTATCTGAGTATTTAGCAAGCTTTCCTGCTACTTCAATACCTATATTTGCTTGTGCTTCTTGAGTTGAACCACCAATGTGCGGAGTTAAAATGACGTTGTCGAATTCACGAAGTGGTGAAACAAACTCTTCATCGTTTGATTTTGGTTCAACTGGGAATACATCAATAGCTGCACCGCTGATTTTTTTATCACGTAATGACTCTGCCAATGCGTCAATATCAACCACGGTACCGCGTGATGCGTTGATGAGAATAGCGCCTTGTTTCATTACTTCAAGTTCAGCTGTACCAATTAAGTTTTTAGTTTGTGGTGTCTCTGGCACGTGTAAACTAATTATATCAGCACGTTGTAAAAGTTGAGTCAGGTTATGTACTTGGGTTGCATTTCCTAGGCTAAGCTTGTCTTCAATGTCATAAAACTCGACATTCATGCCAATATTTTCTGCCATAATGCTTAGCTGAATACCAATATGACCATAACCGACTATACCTAAAGTTTTACCACGAGCTTCAAATGAACCATTAGCTGACTTTAACCAGTTGCCACGGTGCGCCATGGCATTACGCTTGGGAATACCACGAAGTAGCAATAGTATTTCACCGAGTACTAATTCGGCCACTGAGCGGGTATTAGAGAATGGTGCATTAAATACCGCAATACCACGTTCGCGAGCTGCGTTTAAATTGACTTGATTAGTACCAATACAAAAACAACCCACAGCGACAAGTTTCTCAGCGGCTTCTAGTACGGCTTCATTTATATTAGTACGAGAACGAAGGCCTACAAAATGCACGTCTTTTATGCGCTCAATCAGCTCTTCTTCAGGTAGAGAGGTTTTTACGTAATCAATATTACTATAGCCATTACGTTTTAGTGTTTCAACTGCGCTTTGGTGAACCCCTTCAAGCAAGAGAATTTTAATTTTGTCTTTTGCTAACGATACCTTACTCATATCCTCATCCTATTACTTTATTTGTGGACCATTTTTGGTGCCTATAATGACTTTATCTGCATTGCGATGAGCAAATAAGCCGTTGGTTACTACGCCAACAATTTGATTTATTGTTAATTCAAGCTGTTTGGCATCTTTAATTGCTAAGTTATATACGTCTAAAATCACATTACCGTTATCGGTTATTACGCCTTGGCGGTAAACCGGGTCACCACCGAGTTTTAATAGCTCACGAGCAACATAGCTGCGCGCCATTGGAATGACCTCTACGGGTAGTGGGAACTCACCTAATGTATCTACTAGCTTGGTGTCATCAACAATACATATAAACTGTTTGGCCACTGCGGCAACAATTTTTTCACGGGTTAGTGCGGCGCCACCGCCTTTGATCATATCGTTGCTTTGGTTTATTTCATCAGCGCCATCAACGTATACATCTAAAGTGCTAACATCATTGAGCTCAAATACTTCAATCCCTAGGCCTTTTAGCTTTTTAGTAGAAGCTTCTGAACTTGAAACTGCGCCCTTAATTGTGTCTTTAATTGACCCTAGTGCGTCAATAAAGTGATTTACCGTAGAGCCTGTGCCAACACCGACGATGGTGTTGTCTGTTACAAACTCAAGTGCTGCCCATGCAGCGGCTTTTTTTAATTCGTCTTGCGTCATAATATTATGCTCAATTAGTAAGAGAAACGGCTTACCAGTGAAAAACTTTCTCTGGGGTGATTATGCATTTTAATGGCACATCCCATGATTCAATAGGGAGTTTAGGTACTTGTTGGCATTGATGTGCAAGGCCAATAAGTTGCGGTTGGTGCCAATTTTCTTGGTAATAGTTCGCCAAGGTTTTATCGTAAAATCCACCTCCCATACCGAGTCGGTTACCATCTTTATCAAATGCGACTAAGGGCATAAGTAGATAATCAAGTTTAGGTAATGGGCATATTTGACTGCAATTCAACTTAGGCTCAAAGATACCATAGCGGTTTGCTTTCATGGGTGAATTTTCTTCATAGCGCTGAAATAGTAAAGTAGTGCCATTGAAGGGATGAATAATAGGGAGGTTAAGGGTGTGACCTAATGACCAAAGTTCTTTAATTAACAGTGATGTATCTATTTCAGAGTCATTGCTAAAATAAACTCCTATCTGACAGTTTTGGCTGGCTTTTGCATGCTTTAAGTGTTGAGTAAAATTCAACTTAAGCTGTTTGGCTGCAAATTCTTGTTCGTTTTTTGACAGGGAATTACGTGCTTTACGTAGTTTTTGCCTAATTTGTGCTCTGCTGTTTATCATTGATAAATACTTTCGGTGGATTTTTAGCTATCAAGAAAAGAAAATAAGTCAGGAAGTAGAAACGATAACCCCAGTAAGTGGGTCGTTATCTTGCCAGTGATGTTGATCATCACGGGCTTTATTATCTTCGCTGCTTGTAGACTCCGCAACGGTGTTATTAACTGATTGTAGTTTACTTTTGATACCTAGGCTTACCAATAGTTTGGTGTGCTTTAATGCTTTGTTTTTTTCATAGGGTGCGAACAGTGATTTACCCTGTAACAAGCCGGTTACCTTTTGTGGCTGAGTTTTTAGTTTTTCACTTAGTGTTTTTATCACCTCTGCTTGCTCTACTTGTCCGCTAAGCCCAGAAAACATAACACGAAATTTTTCAGCCATAGTTCACCTAAAACAATTATTATGAACAATAAGTATATTAGTATAAGCCTATAACTAGTTAAAAAAAAGCCCGCTTGTGCGGGCTTTTAGCATTAACTTTAAGTACTTAGCTTAGTACTTAGCTGCTTGGCCTTCTTTAGGTAATGATTGCATGATGAAATTACGTAAATCATTGTTAGATGATTCTAAATCAGCGTGTCGTAAATACATCATGTGCCCACTGCGGTAGCCTTTAAAGCTTAAACGGTCACGCATTTTCCCACTAGGGTCAAGTTGCCAAAGCGTGTATTTAGCGTCAAAGTAATTGGTAGCACCATCGTAGTAACCTGACTGGATCATTACGTTTAAGTATGGGTTTTGTGCCATGGCTAAACGTAAGTTTTCACCTGTTTCATTGCCACTACGATCCCATGGGTGAACGTTACCAAATAAATTATATTTAACATCAGTTTTGTAATTAAGTTCTTCACGTAAATAATGGTTTATTGCTGGGGTAAATGAGTGTAACCATGAAGTAAGCTCTGCCCAGTAATCAGGTGATTCGCCAGCATCGCGCTTATCAATACCTAAATAACGCGAATCTAAACGGCCTATCATTTGACCGCGGTCGCGTAGTAACTCTTTCCAGAAAAAGTTTGTCGGTATATCTAAATTATTTTGGCTCACAAACTGTTCAGAAACGCCTGCATATTTAGCCATTTGTTTAATTATTTGACGTTTTTCATCAGCACCAATAAAACCACCTTTAGCAATAGCAGGAATTAGTTTATTTACAGTAAACTCTTCAACCTCAGGAAGTAATTCGTCGAGATCTTTAGCTTGTAAATCTGCGCTTAATGCTTTGTGGTACCAGGCGGTTGCAGCAAAGTAAGGCAAGCGGTTAGCGGCTTTTACTGGACCGTCACGTTTGATGCCGATATCGGTGGGAGACACCAATACCACGCCATTAATATACATCCACTGGCGGTTTTGTAATTCATGAGCTAAGCCTGAAACACGGGTTGTACCGTAGCTTTCACCAATTAAAAACTTAGGTGAACGCCAACGTTCATTACGATTTACAAAGGTGTTTAACCATTCTGCAAGATATTTTATATCGGCCTTAACACCAAAAAACATTTTCTTTTGCGCGTCTTTGCTTGGTAATTCACCTTCGCTGTTCTCAAGCACACGAGAGTAGCCTGTATTAACTGGGTTCACATAGACAATATCGGCGACATCTAAAATTGAGTAAGGGTTGTCTTTAACGCCGTAGGGTTGCACCGGATAGCCTTCGTCATCAATTTTTAATACTCGTGGGCCAGTATAAGCAAGATGCATCCATACAGATGCAGAGCCCGGGCCACCATTAAAAGAAATAACGAGTGGGCGTTTTGTGCGGTCGTCTACTTTGTCGCGTTTATAATAAGTGTATTGTAGGGTAGCAACGGCATCGCCTTTATCATCCCATACAGGTTGTGTACCCGTGGCGACAGTGTATGAAAAGCGTTCGTCATTAATACGTGCTTTGTGTTCGGTAACAACTTTACTATCTACATCTATACGGCGTTGGTTATCTGCACTGGCAAGAGTGCAAAAAGTTAAGCTTACGGTAACTAATGATAAGCTAATAATTTTACTTAGCGTCATAGGTGATCCTTAAAAAGAGTTTCAGCTATTAAAATAAATTTTTAGGTAAATAACAAACTAATGAGACTAGTTACAAATCTATGAGATGAAGTCGATAAATAGTCTGTATGCTAGCAAAATTATTGCTTACTAATTATGCAATGCCGACTATGGATAGTTTTTAGCTCGTTGAAAGTGTGCGTAAATTTTGTGGCCTCAATGATTTATCTGCACTTTTAATTAAATATAGTGCTATGACACTTTAACGACACCGTTTATGAACGAAGAGTTTTGTTATCGAGTAATTCCACGAGAAGGGGGATTACTCGATAATAAATAACCTTATTAATACGTAATTCGTTTTAGGGCTTTAAAATTTACCTGCGTTAGCGGTGAAACGTTTGTTTGGAGCTTAACAATGTTGCATTGTTAGTGCCTCATAAAGTTTTAGAAAAGTTTAGGTTATGGTTATCTGATCATGTGTTCGAAATTAATGCTCAACCACTCTCTATTACGATGAGTGTTGGCTTATATGCATTTTCATTGTGTGAGTTTCGATACCATGTACCTTGCTGATAAAGCGCTGTATCAGGCGTAGCACCATAACCGCGGTGGTATGGTCAGTGGTGATTCAGTCTTTTGCACCAGTACAGATAAGATGCAAAAAAAACGCACCAAAACAGTGCGTTTTTTTAGTTTTTAATCTGCCTTATTAGTTTAAGTTCATGTAATTAAATAAAAATAAATATTGGCACAAAGGTTGGATTATCTAGCACCAAGCAGGATAACAATAAGCGTCCGAAGGGGGCCACTATGAAAATGATTAGTGCAATAATAAAGCCATTCAAACTTGATGATGTGCGAGAAGCACTGGCTGATTTAGGCATAGAGGGGATGACTGTTGTCGATGTGAAAGGCTTTGGCCGTCAGCGTGGGCATACCGAGTTATATCGTGGGGCTGAATACCAAGTCGATTTTATTCCAAAAATTAAACTTGAAATTGCAACGCGCACAGAAAATTGTCAGCGCGTGGTTGAAACCATCACCAAAATAGCGTCAACAGGAAAAATAGGTGACGGAAAAATATTCGTTTATGACTTAGATCAAATCATCCGTATTCGTACCGGTGAATTAGACGAAGAAGCAATTTAAGGGGGAATTTATGGAAAACACAATAATAGAACTAAAGTTTTCGCTCGATACATTTTACTTTTTAATGTCGGGTGTATTGGTAATGTGGATGGCAGCAGGTTTTTCGATGCTAGAAGCAGGCTTAGTTAGAGCTAAAAATACCACTGAAATACTAACTAAAAACGTGGCGTTATTTTCAATTGCTTGCACCATGTTCTTATTAGTAGGTTACAACATTATGTATGTAGATAACACTGAAGGCGGCTTTATTCCTTCGTTTGGTGCACTAATAGGCACTCAATCTGAAGGTGCTGATCATTCTCTTGAATCTGATTTCTTCTTTCAAGTAGTATTTGTGGCAACAGCGATGTCGATTGTATCTGGAGCTGTCGCTGAGCGAATGAAGTTATGGGCATTTTTAGCCTTTACTGTAGTAATGACGGGCTTTATTTACCCTATTGAAGGATATTGGACATGGGGCGGCGGCTTCCTATCTGAAATGGGTTTTGTTGATTTTGCAGGCTCGTCTATTGTACATGGAGCTGGTGCTGCAGCGGCGCTTGCGGGGGTATTATTCCTAGGTGCTCGTAAAGGTAAATACGGCAAAAATGGTGAAATCTATCCAATACCGGGCTCAAATTTACCACTTGCTACTTTAGGTACGCTTATTCTATGGATGGGCTGGTTCGGCTTCAACGGTGGCTCGCAGTTATTAATCTCTGATGCTGAGAATGCGACAGCGGTGGGTAAAATATTTTTAAACACTAATGCTGCTGCTGCGTGTGGTGCAATAGCATCACTGTTCTTATGTAAAATTTTATGGGGGAAAGCTGATTTAACAATGGTATTAAATGGTGCGCTTGCTGGCTTAGTTGTTATTACTGCAGAACCGGCATCACCAACGCCATTGATGGCTTGTTTGTGTGGCCTATTGGGTGGCGCATTAGTTATCTTCAGCATTGTCACCTTAGATAAGCTTAAAATTGATGATCCGGTGGGCGCTATTTCAGTGCATGGTGTGTGTGGCTCATTAGGTATTATGCTAGTACCAATTTCGAATTCAGAGGCAAACTTTATGACTCAGTTAATCGGTTTAGTTTGTATTTTAGGCTTCGTATTTATCGCTTCTTCAATCGTGTGGGCTGTACTTAAGAAAACCGTGGGTATTCGCGTTACAGAAGATGAAGAGTTAAGTGGTATGGATCAGCATGACTGCGGTATCGATGCTTACCCTGAGTTTGTATCTGTACGTAGTAACTAAGGTTACTAAAAAGTCAAAAATCATTGTGTGTTCAAATAAAGCTCTACCTAGGTAGAGCTTTTTTGCACCTACATTTTATTAGGTTTACCTTTCTCCTATCTTCAGTGATCTTACTACTTTGCCTGTGTTCGCATTAAGTTTCAGTGACGGTTAATTTTTCAGGTGCTATTATCATCTGCTCGTGCCTGTAAAATTAACTTATGGAAATAAATAGCAAAAATAAATGGCTGATAAAAAAAGTACTCCTAAAAAGAAAACACCTGCAAAGCGTGGTTCAAAACGTAGTGCGAAACCATCTTCAAAGAAAAGTATGGCAAAACCCAGTTTATTACGCCGTAGTTGGTCCATTTTTTGGAAGTTGAGTCTAGCGGGTATTATTGCTATGGCGCTTTATCTTATTTATCTGGATGCTCGCATCACTCGCCAATTTGAAGGTAATAAATGGCAATTACCTGCGCAAGTTTATGCTCGATCGATGAGTTTTTCACCGGGGCAGTTTTTATCTCGCCAAGAAGTGATTTGGGAGTTGGATCGTTTAAATTACTCCGTGGTCAATAAAATAAGCCGTACAGGACAATATGAAGTTGCAAAAAATAGTATAAAAATTTATCGCCGCGATTTTGAGTTTTATGATGGTCTAGAAGACGCTCACATTATTGAACTACGTTTTGCTGGGCAGAAAGTTGCCACTATTAAAGACAAATTTGGCCGAAGATTGAATACCGCACGACTAGAGCCTGTACAAATAGCCCGAATTGGTAATGACTCAAAACAAGATCGTGAATTTGTACCTTTAGATAAGTTTCCGCCAATGCTAAGAGATACGTTATTAGTTGTTGAAGATCAAGATTTTTATCAGCACCATGGCGTGTCTGTTTGGTCTATTATGCGTGCTTTATATAGTAATATTAAAGCGGGTAGAACAGTACAAGGCGGAAGTACATTAACTCAACAATTGGCAAAAAATATTTATCTTACTCGTGAGCGGACACTCTCTCGTAAGATCAATGAAGCTCTTATCGCACTGATACTCGATTACCGCTATTCTAAAGACCAAATTCTCGAAGCTTATTTAAATGAAGTTTACCTTGGTCAGTCATATAACCAAGGTGTGCATGGCATGGGTTTAGCCGCCGATTTTTACTTTTCTAAGCCGGTTGATGAATTAGAGTACGACCAAATAGCCATGCTGGTGGCTATGGTTAAAGGGCCATCTTATTACAATCCGCGTCGCTATCCTGAGCGCACCATGGAGCGTCGTGATTTAGTGCTGCGTTTAATGGCTGAAAATCAGCTTATTGATACTCGCGAATATCGAGCGTCGTTAAAACGCCCGATTGCGATTGCTAAAATGAAAGATAGCTTACAAAAATCATACCCTGGTTATTTAGAACTCGTAAATCGCGAACTTAAAAAGTTATTACCGGATCAAAAAGTGCTTGATGCAGGGGTGCGCGTATTTACTTACTTTGATCTTCAAAAACAAGCGGCTATGGAAGACTCGATTGTAAAAAGTCTTCCTTATTTAGAAAGACGCGCTGCAACTGATAAGTTGGAAGCGGCGATGATTTCCGTAAATGTTAAAAAGGGCGGTGTATCGGCATTGGTTGCAGGGCGTGACCCGCGATACTTTGGCTATAATCGCGTGTTAGACACTAAACGTAATATTGGCTCACTAGTTAAACCTGCGGTTTATTTAACCGCGCTTGAGTCACCTGAATTTAACTTGGCCACCCAAGTAGATGATTCCCCAGTACAAGTTACTAATGAACAAGGGAAGATATGGCAGCCAGAGAATTTTGATCATCAATTTCGTGGCATGATGCCGTTATATAAAGCATTTAGTCAAAGCATAAATATTCCGGCGGTTAATACAGGTTTAGATATAGGTGTAGAAAAGGTGATAAATACTTTGCAGCGCTTAGGTGCAAAGCAATCTATTCCTGCATATCCTTCTATTTTGTTAGGTGCGATTGAAATGTCGAGCTTCGATGTGGCGCAGTTATATACTACGCTTGCCGCTGATGGAAAATACCGTGAACTGACCGCTATTTCAGCGCTGACCGACTCTGTGGGTAAGGTGCTTTATAAGCACCAAGTGCAACCGCAAGCCCGCTTTGATGAAGCCGCTATGTATATGACTAAATACACAATGAAACGAGTAACTAAAGATGGCACTGCAAAACGTTTGAACGCGCACTTTCCATCAATTCAATTAGCAGGCAAAACTGGTACCAGTAACGATTTACGTGATAGCTGGTTTGCAGGTTTTGATCAAAATACCGTGACAGTTGCTTGGCTTGGTCGAGATGATAATAAAAGTACTGGACTTACCGGTAGTGTCGGTGCATTGGAAGCTTATATTCGTTATCTAAAGCCACTTAATCCAGAGGCGATTGCAGATACGCGTCCGCCATCAATTCGCTGGGCATTTGTTAATGAAGAAACTGGCCTACAAGCCCCCCCTGGCTGCGGTAAAGTGATACAGTTACCGCTAAGAGCTAGCGAATTTAAACCACGGCCAAGTTGTCAGAAGTGATAAATGAATTATCAATAATGCAGTTACATTTATTATAGCTGCATTATTTTGTCTAAGCTTTATTTATGAGTTTACGCTTAAAGTGATATGTTCGTTTTTCTGATGATGAGGAGTATGTAAACCAATTTTATTAAAGATATGGATTTTTTCTAACGAATTAAAGAACCTTTAGCGGCGTTAAAAAGCTCTTTACGTATGACTGTATATGAAAAAAGTAGATCAATGCAGAAGCGATTGTTGAGAAAGACTATATGTCATCATTTTAGCGCTGTTATTGGGCTATTTCCTAGTTTCATTTCCTAGTTTCAATAATCGATCGCTAATTCTATGTGTTTGATATAAAAGCCTATATTTTTTATAAATGTGTAAAGTTTAACCTTTAACGCAATTAACTTCCCTTCCTTTACTTGTTAGATCTTATTATATCAAGATTGAATTTAACTAAGTTTACTTCTTGCTCCAAAGCTACAAAATTATAGTGGTATTGCATTTAACTCACCCATTAAAATTACCTTATTAAATAGTAGCATGAGATATAGCTACTGCTTTGTAACTAACTAAATAGTGCAATTAGTTTGAAGTGAGCGACTGTTTATTATTAAAGCAGTGATATTGGACTTTTAAAAATTATTAATAGCTTTTTAGTATTGATTTATATACAGATATTAAAATCTGTTCCTTATTTGACGATTGCTATATTGACGGATTCTTGTTCAAAAGCTAATGTTAATTATGTAATAATAATGTTAATAAAGTTAATGGGGAATAAAAATGAAGCAATCATCTCTCTGTCGTGCAATTAAGCTTTCTATATTTGCAAGCTCTGTTGCGGCATCAAGTTATATACCACTTAGCGTAGCAGCAGAAGAAGAAGAAGGCGCTACAGAAACGGTAGAACGAATAGAAGTCACTGGTTCACGCATTAAACGTTCTGCTATGGTTGGCGCAAGTCCTGTTACTACAGTAACTTCTGAAGATATAAAAGTTGCAGGTATTACTCGCGTTGAAGATCTATTGAATGACTTACCTGCAGTGTTTGCAGGTCAAACATCGGGCACTGCAAATGGAGCGACAGGTACCGCAACAGTTGATTTACGGAACTTAGGCGCATCACGTACACTTGTACTTATTAATGGCCGACGTATGCCTTCAGGTTCGCCTTCTGCAGGCGGGATTAGTGCTGATGTTAATCAAATCCCAGCTGCATTAATTGAGAGAGTAGACGTATTAACAGGTGGTTCATCAGCTACTTATGGTTCAGATGCTGTTGCAGGTGTAGTTAACTTTATACTCAAAGATGATTTTGAAGGTTTTCAATTCGAATATCAAGGCAGTATGTATCAGCATAGTAATGACCATGGAGATATGCGTAGAGCGTTGGATGAATCTGGTTTTGAAGCGCCAGAAACAAATGTTACAGATGGTAATACCCATGATTTTTCGGTATTACTAGGGGTTAATTCTGCAGATGGGCGTGGCAATTTAACGGCTTATGCAACACTACGTGAAGTTGATGCAGTTACACAAAATAACCGTGATTATAGTGCTTGTGCAATGGATATTAATAGCGATGGCGAACGAGTGTGTGCAGGATCTAGTACAATACCTACAGGTAGGTTTACTGACTTTGATACATTTGATTTGACAACCGATGGAAATACATTTGTAGATCGTGATGGCTTACTTTATAACTACGGGCCGCTTAACTACTTTCAACGTCCTGATACTCGTAAAACTTTTGGTGTTACAGGGCATTATGATTTGAGCGACTCTCATACTGTATATACAGAAATGAGTTATATGGATGATAGAACTGTAGCGCAAATTGCCCCTTCAGGTTCTTTCTTTAATTCGCCTGTTAATGTTCAGTGTAATAACCCTTTTTTATCGGAGCAACAATATAATAAATTATGTGTAACTCAAGGTTTAGGGGTAGATGATTCTGTTTCTATGTTTGTGGGAAAACGTAATGTAGAAGGGGGGGCTAGACAAGATGACTTACGCCATACTTCCTCTCGCTTTGTGTTGGGTATTAGAGGCGAAATAAACGATGATTGGACGTATGATGCATTTATGAACTTTGGTTCTGTTGCTTATATTCAAACTTATCAGAATGATTTATCAATTACACGTATTGGGCGTGCACTGCAAGCTGTCGAAGATGGTGACGGCAATATAGTATGTCAGTCAGTTGTTGATGGATCAGATCCCTCTTGTGTACCTTGGAATGTATTCAACCCTAGTCAAATAGATCAAAGCCAGTTAGATTATTTAACTATCCCACTTTACTCTCGAGGAGATACAAAGACTAAACAATTAAGCGGCTATGTTACTGGTGATTTAACTGATGCTGGCGTGGTTGTTCCTGGTACATCAACAGGTGTAGGTGTTGTGTTTGGTCTTGAGCATCGTAAGGAGTACCTAACCTTAAATCCCGATAGTAACTTTACATCTGGAGATGGTGCTGGCCAAGGCGGACCAACGAGCGGCGTGACTGGTGAATTTGATGTGAGTGAATTTTTTACAGAATTAAACATTCCGCTTATAGAAGATACTTCATATGCTGAGTATATTACCTTAGAGCTTGCTTATAGATACTCAGACTACTCTACTGATAAGCAAACTGACACCTATAAAACAGCCTTTGATGTGCGCTTTAATGAACAGGTGGGCTTAAGAGCGAGTTATCAACGAGCGGTACGAGCAGGTAATGTTCGTGATTTATTTAGACCATCAGGAATCGGGCTATTTAACTGGGAAGACCCATGTGGAGCTGGTGCAGAGAATCCACTTACACAAGAACAATGTGCTAGAACCGGTATTACTGCAAATCAGTATGGTTCAAATGCACTAATAAATGATGCAGGACAATATAATTCTGTTACAGGTGGTAATCCTGACTTATCACCCGAAAAATCAGACACCTACTCATTTGGCCTTTTATTGTCACCAATTGATAACCTAGATATCGCTATTGATTATTTTAACATAACAGTAAATGATGCTATCCAAGCGATACCTGAAGCAACAATTCATAATGAATGTGCTGTTAATGGCAATGATGAGTTTTGTGATTTAATTAATCGGGACCCAAGTACAGGTTCGTTATGGATCGGTAGTAATGCCATTACAGCAACAGATATTAACATTGGTAAAGTTGAAACTGCAGGGGTAGATTTTGATATTTCATATCGCTATTCACTTGATGATTTAGGTGCTATGCGCTTTACGTTAATAGGTACGTGGCTGGATACATATTCGGTTCAAAATTTACCTGGCGGTGATACGGATGATTGTGTAGGTTATTGGGATCGTGCTGTTTGTGGTGCGCCGATGCCTGAGTTACGTACAAATTTAAGTGCAACATGGATAACGCCATGGGATGCAAACATAACTGCTAAAGTACGCTATTTTGGTGATGCCGATGAATATACACGTAATCAACAAAATGAAGTTGTAGCTGGGCCAACATCGCTTAATGCACAAACATATTTTGATTTGGCAGGTAGTTGGAACGTGGCCTCTGATATTAGTTTAAGAGCGGGTATTAATAATGTATTTGATGTCACCCCGCCACTAATACCTAACGGCCCATCAGGTATTGCTAATGGTAATATTTTCCCGGGTTCGTATGATGCACTAGGGCGCTATTTATTTGCAGGTTTTACTTATAGCTTTAATTAATAGTTAAATAATAAAGCCAAACAGAGTGATCTGTTTGGCTTTATTTTATAGGAATAAAATGAAAAGTATTATATTACTCAGCATGTCTTTAATTCTTTGTGGGTGTACTACCTCCCAAGATAAAGTGGCAGCTGAGTCATCAAATATAGAGACTGAAGTAGTCAGAAGTGCAAGTGGGTATAAATGCGAGCAAGAGATTATTACAGGCACTAAGTTCAAAAAAAAGCGCTGTCGTACAAGTGAACAAATCAAAAGAGATGAAGCTCAAGCTAAAGAAATGTTAAGATCTCAAAGAAGCTCTGCGGGCTCCCAGAATGATTAAACATTACTGTTATCTCGGTGTCTTTAAGTATAAATATTTAGGTGGTGAGTCATAGCTTGCTATGTGTTTTCTTTGATACTGTTTGTATATAAAAAAAGCCCTTTCGGGCTTTTTTTATATCTATGTTTTAATTAGTTTGCCGATTAAAGTTTAGCAAATGCGCGTTTAGCGGCGGCAATAGTGTCGCTAATTTCTTGTTCAGAGTGCTCTGAGCAAACAAAACCAGCTTCAAACGAAGAAGGTGCTAAATATACACCTTCTTCAAGCATTAAATGGAAGAATTTTTTAAAGCGCTCTAGATCACACTGCGTAGCTTGTTGGTAAGTAGTTACTTTTTCTTGTTCAGTGAAGAAAAAGCCATACATACCGCCCGCGTAGTTTGTGGTAAGTGGTATACCGGCTTCTTTTGCTCCCGCCTCAAAGCCTTCACATAAGGCTTTTGATTTTGCTTCAAGATCGTCATGTAAGTTAGTTTGTTCAATTAACTCTAAGGCTTTTAGGCCGGCAGCCATTGCGATTGGGTTGCCTGACAAGGTACCTGCTTGATAAACCGGGCCTACAGGGGCAATATAATCCATTATTTCAATTTTACCGCCAAATGCACCAACAGGCATTCCACCGCCAATAACTTTACCTAAACAGGTTAAATCTGGGGTGATGTTGTAATAAGATTGTGCACCGCCAAGAGCTACGCGAAAGCCGGTCATTACTTCATCAAAAATAAGTACTGATTTGTACTCATCACAGACTGCCCGCAAGCCCTCTAAGAAACCTTCAACAGGGGGAATACAGTTCATGTTACCGGCAACGGGTTCAACAATGATACAGGCGATTTCGTCTGCGTACTTTTCAAAAATAGCTTTTACTTCATCAAGATTATTAAACGATACTGTTAGCGTATGTTTAGCAAAGTCCTCAGGGATCCCCGGTGAATTTGGCACGCCCATAGTCAGTGCGCCAGAACCAGCTTTAACAAGTAATGAGTCAGCGTGGCCGTGGTAGCAACCTTCAAATTTTAAAATTTTGTCTCGGCCGGTAAAGCCACGTGCTAAACGAATTGCACTCATTGTTGCTTCAGTGCCAGAGTTTACCATGCGGACTTTTTCAATTGATGGTACGAGTTGCTTTACTTTCTCAGCCATGAAAGTTTCTGTTTCAGTTGGTGCGCCATAGCTTAGGCCGTTTTCAACTGCTTCAAGTACAGCTTGTTTAATAGCAGGGTGATTATGGCCCATGATCATTGGCCCCCACGAGCCTACATAATCAATATAACGATTACCATCTGCATCAAATGTGAACGGCCCTTGTGCTTTAGTGATAAATAAAGGTGTGCCGCCAACTCCATTAAAAGCACGAACCGGTGAGTTTACGCCACCTGGAATTGAAGCTTGGGCGCGGTCAAATAAATCTTGGCTAATAGTCATGAAAAATCCTATTGAGTTGTCATGTTTAAATTAAAAAATCGGCATTAGTATCTGTTTAGCTATTTTGTTTACGGCTAAACCATGGCACCGTCATTTCATATTGGTCAACTTTATCTGCAACATCTAAAGTCAGTGCAAAAAGTGCCATGCGAATTAATACGCCATTTTGTACTTGGCGGAAAATAGCTAAATTGTCATTGAGATTTAAATCGTTATCAAGCTCGTTGGCTTCAAGACGACTGTCACGAGGTAAAGGGTGCATTAGTACCGAGTTTGGTTTGCAATGAGCGTTATAGATTGATTGGCTAATTCTAAAGCCGCCACGGTATTTGTTTGCCTCTTCTTGTGAAGGGAATCGTTCTTCTTGAATACGCGTTTGATAAACAATATCGGCCGCAAGATTACCTTCCATCTTATTTACAATTTCAATTTTATGGCCGGCGTTATCAACCGCATCTAAAATAGAGGTCGGCATTTGCAAACCATCAGGCGCGACCATTGAAAATTTAATATCTTTGTAATGGCATAGTAGCTTTGATAATGAGTGGACGGTGCGGCCATATTTTAAATCACCGACTAGCGCGATATGCATGCCATCGATATTTTGCGCAAAACGATTTAGTTCGCGCTCAATGGTTAGTAAATCCAGTAATGCTTGTGTTGGATGCTCATTGGCACCATCTCCACCGTTAATTACAGGGACACTACAGCCAGTTGCAAATTCGGCTACTGAGCCAGAGTCAGGATGACGCATAGCGACTGTATCCGCGTAGGCCGAAATAACTCGAGCAGTGTCGTATAGTGACTCACCTTTAGCCAATGCAGAGCTTTGCATGCCGGTGGTTTCTCGGACTAACCCGCCCAATAAATTAAACGCAGTTCCAAAGCTTACACGGGTTCGGGTACTGGGCTCAAAAAATAAATTTGCTAAGATTGCGCCCTCCAATACATTGGTGCGCTTTTGTTTTTTAGCATAAGGCTCCATTTTTTTGGCAACTGCAAAAATACGTTCAATACAGTCGCGATCGAGCTGATTGACAGAAAGAATATTTTCACCTTGGAAACTTAACATGGGGTTTTCCTATCACATTTAAAAAGGGCGAAGCGCACAATTAATATGGCCTCGCAATCCGCGCTACTATAGCAAATTTTTTACAAGCTAGGTTTAGTGATGGCTAAAAAGACGATGACTAATAGTATAAGCACCGGAAGCTCGTTGAATAGGCGATAAAAACGATGGCTACGCGTGTTTCTATCGTGCTTAAAATCACTTAATAACTTAAAGCAATAAGCATGATAAAGGTAAAGCACAATCACCAGCACTAACTTGTAGTGCAGCCACATGCTGTACTTAAACCATTCGCGGCCATACTCTACAATAGTAAGTATACCAAAAACAGCAGTTAATATGGCAAATGGCGTAACAAAGTATAATAGCCGACGTTCCATTACTTTAAGCATGGAGTTGCACGCTTTTTCTTCACTCATGGCGTGGTAAACAAATAATCGAGGCAGGTAAAAAATCCCTGCAAACCATGCAATCATAAAAAAGACATGTAAGGATTTATAAACTAATAAAGCAGTCATGTGACTCCGTTTCGTTAAATTATTATAAACTGTTTCTTATGGTCAGAATGTGACTGATTTTATCCCAGCGCATAATCCCCATAATTTGTTGATTGTCGAGTAGGTTATAAACATACACGGCGCCACCACGTTTATCTTTTAATAAGTCAAACGCATCCGCAAGGGTGGCTTGGCTACTAACACCTTGCAGTGAGACATATTTTATATTTATGCTTTGATCAGACATTAAGCTCAAATCATACTCCGCCAACTGATAGCCGTTGTCTTCATCATAAACAATCAATGGTGTTTGGCTATTTACTGCATCTAACGTAGATTTTATTTGTTCTTTATCATTTGAGTAAAGTAACTTAAAATTTTCGTCCATTTCAGCAATCACTCCGACCTTTTGTAAGGCCTCAGTTGCGGGAGATATTTGATATTCTAAACCTTGAAAATCAAGCTGCTGTAAAAATATAGAACGATTACCAAACACTTGTAAAGCGGTTACATAAGCCGCTGATATAACTAGCATCGCAGGAACAATAATTTCTGGGCTTGAAGTTAGCTCCATCACAGTGGTGAGAGCCGCAAGAGGCGCATGCAAGGTGGCAGCCAAAAGCCCTGCCATTCCAAGTACACTATAGGTGCCTGCTATATCCACTTCAGGACTAATAAACTGGGCAAAAAATGCCATTAAAGTCCCCATTAAAACGCCAAGCCCAATAACCGGGCCGATAATCCCGCCTGGAATACCTAAGCCAATAGCAAATAAGGTGGCTAGTAATTTGGCGATTAAAATAGTGGTTAACAGTTGCACATTGTTCGGTGTTTCAATGGCAAGGGTAATTGCGCTCATTCCTGAACCCATAGCTTGTGGCACTAAATACGCAATGCCCCCGGCAATTATCCCCGCAATTAATAGGCGCGGGAACATACTTAATGGTTTAAAGGTACGAATGATCAGCATCAAGTTTTGATTAAATGCAAAAGCCACTGCACCGAGTGCCATACCAAATAAAATTAAAAACGGATAGTGCCAGCCACTGAGAGGATTAACAACAATAAGCGCAAGCTCTGAGGCATTACCAAAAACAAATTGAGTGGCTAAAGCACCGGTGACGGCCGCAAGCATAATAGGTACGAAAATATGTACTTTATATTCCCTAAGTACGACTTCCATAACAAAAATAACCGCAGCCAACGGGGTGTTAAATGACGCGGCAATACCCGCTGCAATACCGCAGCCACTTAAGGTACGCATGGCATTATGAGGTAAATGCAGTTTATCAGCGAGTAAGCTAGCACCTGTTGCTCCTATATGTACTGATGGGCCTTCACGGCCAACCGAAAAACCACTAATAAGAGCTAAAGCACCACCAACAAATTGATTTACAGTGTTGTAAATAGGCATGTGGCCGTAGTAGCGTTTAATACGATGAATTACAAACGGAATACCCAAACGGTAGTGTTTAAAACCAGTAAATGCGGCAAATAAAGCAATTAAAAAAGCGGCAATAATAGGCAGCAGCACTCGCTCAAGTGTTGGCAGCGTAGTGAAGTCGTCAGGGGTTTCTAAAAATAAGCCTTGGAAGAACAAGATAGTGAGGCGAAATAAAATAATTAAAAACGCAGCAACCAATCCTGTGCTTACTCCCAGTAAGCACATCTGTACTGATGTTCTAGGCTTTGCTAGTAGACGCCTTAGCGCTTCAAGCCACATGCATTTTTCCTCATCGCACTTTTTCAGACCGCAGTTTAGCAAATGATGCTGGCTAAGTCGTTGGGACTTTGCAAAAAAGTGAGGGTTTTCGCTGGCATAAATTATATGCTACTGAATAGTTAATTGGGCGATTAAAGTTTACCATTTTTTCGTTAGTCTGAGCTGTTTTTCACGCTTGTGTACATTATTTCATTAACCTTTAGAGCCGTGTATCAAAGTTTATTGCGTTATCATGGAAGTTACGTAGCTTATGTTCGCTGCTACTTGATGCTCCTACTGCCCAGTTGTTTATAGGATACAAATTGTCTTAATAATTCATTGCATCGCTATTTGTACTTACTTAGCCGTTAGCACCAAACAGATGATACAAAATGCGGTTTTATAGGGTTCGTTACGGTGGCCTTAACTTTTAAAAAATACAGCTAATAATAAAAAGGCGATTTTTAAAATAAATATAGCTCAAGAAGAAGTGCTTAGCCATTTTTTAAGCATTACTTTGCGCTATACTTGATTAAAACACTCGGGTATTAGATAATCACGGCAATATAGGAATTGAGGGGTTTGGTATGTCAGAAGAATTACCGATTAAATTCAGCGAAGCAGCTGCTGTACGTGTAAAACAATTAATCGACGAAGAAGAGAATCCTGAACTAAAACTGCGTGTTTACGTAACAGGTGGTGGTTGTTCTGGTTTTCAATATGGCTTTACCTTTGATGAAAAAGCCAACCCAGGTGATTTAGAAATCGTTAAAAATGGCGTAATGCTAGTTATTGATCCGATGAGTATCCAATACTTAGTCGATGGCACGGTTGATTACACAGAAGGACTTGAAGGAGCTCGCTTCTTCGTTAATAATCCTAATGCGACAACCACGTGCGGGTGTGGCGCTAGTTTTAGCGTATAGTGATAAAAAAATACAGTGTAAACTAAGCCGCTTTGAAGCGGCTTTTTTGTTTGCCCAGCGAAGCTGGCAAACCCGATAGGCTGAAAGATGCCTTATCACCCTGACTAAGGGGAAGATAATCTGAATGGCAAGGGCGTCACTGGCCAACGGTGGGGTCTGAAGGAAGCCATAAGAAGTTAGAGGTACACAACTAACCGTAACCTGTTTCGGCAGTATTGGTGGGTCAGCGTGCAAAATAGCGCAACGCCCTATACTTAGTCAGACCAATACTGTGCTTGAGGGTGGGATTTCTAACAGGGAGCCAGTGCAGTAACTGGGGAAGCCTGGCATCTAAACTTAATGAGAGTAAGTGGCCTAAATTCAAGGTGAAAGCCAAGATTTAGTGTCGGTGTGAGGTGGCAGATGAACCCGTAGTAGTGAGTAAGGCTAGGCCGATGAAAGCCAGTAATGGTGTGGAGGGGAAAACCAAGCCGACCATCAACATTATGTTTGATGGGGTCAACTTTAGCCAAAAGCTTTAATTGATTGCGAAGGGGGGAAGTATTCTTTAAGCGTATGAAAGACGGGAACTTTTGTTTATCGGCTCACAAGTATTTCGACGGAAATAGCCAAAATATGACGGCCAAACAGGAATGTAGACGCTGAGAATTGAAGGGCGAGCAATGGAGTAATGACTGACCACTTAGGCAGATTGCCAAAAAAGGCTAGCACACCTAATGTCATCATGAAGAATCAGCGATAAGTAGAGTGACACGAGCAGACATACCGCAAGCAAAGGCAGAAAATGACAGTTTACTACAGCTTGTACGGACAATTATTAGACATTAATAACCTGTACAAGGGATTCAAAAAAGTGAAAGCAGCTAAAGGAGCGGCCGGAATAGATAGGCAGACCGTAGGCGCATTCGCCCTGAATTTAGAAGCAAACTTAAAACAACTGCAACTTGAGCTGCAAACCAAGCAATATAGGGCACAACCTGTCAAACGGGTGGAAATACCCAAAGATGATGGCGGTGTCAGAATGCTAGGTATCCCCGCAGTTCGAGACCGAATAGTGCAACAAACACTATTGAACATACTCCAACCGATATTCGACATCGACTTTCACCCATCGAGTTATGGGTATAGGCCGAAACGAAGCTGTCATGACGCTATCAGTAAAGCAAGTGTATTTATCCGTAAATACCATCGCGACTGGGTCGTAGACATGGATTTGTCGAAGTGTTTTGACCTGCTTGATCATGCTTTGATAATTAGGAGTGTTAGACGCAAAGTGACGGACGGTAGTATTTTAAAACTGATTAATCAGTTCTTAAAAAGCGGAGTAATGATAGGTGAACACTGGGAGGCTAGTACGATAGGAAGCCCACAAGGTGGCGTAATTAGCCCGTTATTGGCCAATATCTACCTAGATGCTTTCGATCAAGAAATGAAAAAGCGTAATCACCGAATAGTGAGGTATGCAGATGATATCTTGATTTTGTGCAGCACAGAAAAAGCAGCGCAAGAAGCACTTAAGGCATCCACCCAGATACTAGAGCGAGACTTGAAATTAACCGTGAACCAAAATAAAACCCATATTGCTCATAGCAGCAAAGGAGTGAAGTTTTTGGGAGTAGAGATAGGTAGCCAGTGGACACGGATACAAGCATCAAAACTCATCGGGTTTAAACAAAAAGTGAAGCAATTAACAAAACGTAACGGCGGCATAAATTTAGCAGAAGTAATAAAACGGCTAAATCCAGTTGTGCGCGGTTTTGTAAATTATTTTAGTATAGCCAATTGTAAACGAGAGCTAAAAGCCTTGGCAGGTTGGATCAGACGAAGACTAAGGGCAATACAGCTGAGGTTGTGGAAGAAGCCATCAAGGCTACATCGACGACTAAAGCAGTTAGGAAAAAAGCCACCGTTTAAGTTCATTAAGATGAACTCGTGGCGTAACTCACTAAGCCCTTTATCTTGTGTATCGATGCCAAACCAATGGTTTGAGGAGCTTGGTTTATATCCAATAGAAAAAGTGAATACGGGATGGCTTGCTTTATCGGCGTTTAGGAAATAAGTTGATAAAATGTGAAGGGTACAGGAGCCGTATACGAGGTCCGTACGTACGGTTCTGTGAGAGGGATGAGGCATAAGCCTCACCCTACTCGATGTACCTGTTGGTTTAAAGTATCAACCAGTTATTACCTTGTTTGCTTGTATTACCCATTATTTACTGTAAAAAGTTTTAGTAAGCTACAGGTGCAACGCTTATGTAGTGTGCTAATTATCTAAATTCTGTTATTTGGATCATCAACACAAAAAATCCCAGCACAAATACAGAAAAGCCTAAAATATAAGCAAAACCTTTCTTGCCTTTTTTTATTGGAACATTATTTTGTTTAAGAAAAAAGTACCAACCAACGCAAAGTACAATCGGTAATAAAAACAATAATCTAAACATCTAATCACCTAACTAAAATTAATATACCTTCTATTTAAGCACAGATTTAGGCTAATACACGAAAAATAAATTATCACAAATAGGTTCAATTATATAAATTTTTTGTTACATTAAATTGGAATTAATTTTGGAGTATTTGCTTTAATATTAGTTATTGGGCTAGGTTAGTGTGTCGTTAGAGTCTATACCTAAAAATAGTATGTTGCTTGTAATTAGTTACTTCCCGCAATTGCTAATAGTATACAATGTCTTTAAGAGTGAGGCGGACAAAATTTCACTCTGGTATGTATACCAATTTTATTAAAATATGATCATTGTCGAATATAAACAGCTCATTAACTGCGTTAAAGCTTATTTATATGTGATTACATGGATGTATTAAAGTAGAGCAATACAGGAGCAATTGCACAGAGCAACTATATATCATTATTTTTCCGTGTTATTGAACCACTTCTCTGTCGCAATAATCGATCATTAATTCAATACAATTGGTATGGTTAACTTTAAATCATCTAGTAGGAGATGTTTTTTATGATGGGTAAAACAGTTTCTTCTGAAGAAAATTCAAAATTAACAAAGTGGCTTAAAACTAAACGTCATGAGAAAGGCCATACAATGCGTAGCCTTGCTCAAGTTCTTGGTACACCGCATTCATTTATTGGTAAAGTTGAAAACCAAGAGCGTCGTTTAGATGTGATTGAATTTTTACGCTACTGTGATGCGTTAGAAGTTGACCCATATGAAGGGTTAGGCTTACTAAAAGAAGACTAAATTACTCCCAGTTTATTCAACTTATACCAATGAGGTGCAAGGATGCACTCGTCTATTCAAAGAATCCTACTCTTATTAATATCTTTAACTACTTTGTTGACCATGGTAACTGTTTTCAAGTTGGTAGAGTTTATGTCTTATTATATATAAAAAGGTTAACGACGGTAACACCATTAGTGCGGTTAAAAGAAAAAATAGCGACCAATTACCTGCCAGCCAATCATCAATGACCACGCCACTGTAACTTGATAGTAAGGTTCTGCCTAAATTACCTAAAGATGCCAATAATGCATAGTGGGTAGCACTAAATGCGCGATCACAGAGCATTGATATAAATGCCACCATCGCCACTAAAGACCATGCTTGCGTGAATCCATCAACAACAACTGCAATAGCATATAAATGTTCTTGTGGGCCTGCAAGCGCTATCCATGAAAACATTAAATTAGAGACAGCCATAGCCACACCACTAATAAATAAGCCTTTAACAATACCGTATTTATGATTAAAAATACTGCCTAAAAAAGCAAATATAATAGTAATAAGGCCAGTACCTAATTTAGAATAGTTAGCTATCTGGGTGTTTGAAAAGCCTACTTCTTTATAGAATACAATAGACATTCTCGCTAAAAAAGCTTCGCCAATTTTAAATAAAAAGATAAATGCTAATAACGCGAGGGCTGTTTTAACGCCATTACGAGCAAAGAAGGTTCTAAATGGGTCGATAACGGTGACGGCAAGCCAAGCAAATACTTTACTTAAATGGGAATTATTGGAGCTGGGTAATTTTTGCTGATATTGGCGCTCCAGTTCGGCGTGTACTGCTTCGCGATTTGACTCTGGTTCTTTAGCCCAAAATACGCTGCTCATTAATAGCAGCATTAAACCGGCTAAAATATAATAAACTTGTGGCCAATCAATGCCTGGCATATCAGCCATATAAAATGGGATAGCACCTAATAATGCATAGCCGCTCCACCAGCCCGATGTTGCCATTGCTGCTGCTGCTGTGGCTTTGTGGCTTTCGCTTTCCGCGAGGGTATCAATCCTAAAAGCATCAATGGCAATGTCTTGGGTGGCAGAAGCGATAGCAATTAATAAACAAAGCGCGGCTGCGATACCTAAGTCGGCGGTAATATCTAAACCCGCAAGTAATATTACGCCAAGTAAAATAAAACACTGGCAAAGAAGTATCCAGCTGCGGCGTTGACCAAGCCAATTGTATAAAAAAGGCAGCTTGATACGGTCAACTAATGGCGACCACAAAAAGTTGATGCTGTAAGCGCCAAAGACAATACCAAATAAGCCAATCATGCCACGGCTCATCCCTTCATCTTGTAACCATGCCGACATCACTGAGCCGATTAAAACCCAAGGGAAACCGCTGCTCATACCAAAAATAAACACGTTGATCAGACGCTTATCTTTGAAGTAGCTAAAGTATTCAGAAAGTGAGATTGATTTATTCATGCGGCCTTCATGGCAGTCAATAAGCGCAGCCAAGCTGCGCATACATTAGGTTATAACGGAGTTGGGTCTAATATTTTAATATTTAAAATAACAACAGGCTTTTTGGGTACAAAATCGTAACCTATTTTATCGTTAAAGCCGGTTTCAACTTTCATTATTTTGTCTAAAGTTTCATAGCCTTCCATGACATTACCGAATACAGCAAAACCCCAATCACGACCAGGGTTTAGATGGTCGTTGTTATCCATGTTAAAAAAGAATTGCCGAGTGCCTGAATGCGGTTCGCGATCTTGGTAGGCCATCGCAATACTGTACATATCGTTTTTAAGGCCATTCCCACTTTCGTTAAAAATAGGGTCGCCTTCATACACACCATCGTATTTTTTATCATAACCGCCGCCTTGAATCACAAAGTCGCGGTCATTTTCTACGTCACGTTCAATACGGTGGAATACCGTGCCTTGGTAACTACCATCAGCAACGTAAGTTAAAAAGTTATTGACGGTAATGGGCGCACGAGAACGGTCGAGTTCAACAGTAATATTACCAAGCGTGGTAACAATCTCAACGCGTGGGAAAATATTGTCTTTTTGCACAAAATGGCCTTCCTGTGCAGCTTGCGCGTTATACGCAAAAAGTAACAAAAAACTAACCATAAAAAAGCGTTTCATATTTAACCTTCTAAAAATTCGAGTAATTCTGAATCTGTTACCATGCGGGTAATTAGTTGTTCAGTCAACTTATTGAGCTGGCCTTCAATTTTTGCTCGGTCATGACTGAGTGGCCCTTCTAGGTTTGCACTACCACGATATACTTTACTGAAATTGCTCGAGTTATTTATCACTCGTAGACCGAATTCAATCGTTGCTCGGCTAGTGTGGCTCATCATTTTTTCTGTAACCACGGCTTGCAGTGCATGAATATCAACTTCAAAACGCGTCGTTGCAAGGTTTGAAATTCTTGCTCCATTTCGGCTTAGGGCAGTGTCTAAAGTGCTTTTTATTGACGCTGTTAGCCCTTGGCTAGCAAGAGTTTTAGTTTTGTCTGAGTCAATTATTTTTAATGTCGCGGTTTCACCACGTAAATCAATCACGCTGGTGCTGAGGCTTTGTTTAATGTTGCTTAACTGGCCGCCTTTATATACAGGGTTCAAAATAACCTGATTAGGTTGATTGCTACATGCTGAAATAGTCGCAAAGGCAGAGCATGCAAGTATAAACTTTAGCAGCTGGATTTTCATAGCGTTCCATTATTTTTAGTTGAGCTTAAAACTACAAATTTCTTATTCGAACCTAACAGTGTGCAATTACCAAACATGCGTTTAAGCTTGTCATGATAATCTAAGTGGCGATTACCAATAATGCGTAATTCACCACCATTTTTTAATGTATCTTTTGCTTGTTTAAACATTTGCCATGCAATATGGTCAGTAACAGCTTGTGCTTGGTGAAAGGGTGGGTTGCACAGCACGATATCAACACTTTCACGGTCAAAATTACTGAGGCAGTCATTTTCAATAAACTCACAGCTTTCAAACCGCTCAGGTAAATTATTTTCTATTGTTAGCCGTGCAGATTCAACGGCCATGTACGACTCATCTACAAATGTTAGTTCGGCGCTTGGGCAGCGGCTAAGTGTCATTAAGCCCACCACACCATTACCACAACCTAAATCAATAATTTTTTTTGATTTACTGGTTTGCGGTAAATAATTAAAAAAGAACCGTGCGCCTATATCTAAAGAATCACGAGAAAACACATTGGCATGATTGCTAATGTTAAACTCGGTTTTTTCAAGCTCCCAGGTAACTGGAAATTCAGACGCTTTATAATCATACTGAGCATGACTTATGATCAAGCGTGATTTTTTAACCGCTAAACTAGTTTTAGTTTCGCCAATAAAGTGTTCAAACGCTTTGATGGTCGAATTATGTATATCTTTTGTTTTCCCTGCTGCAATAACAGGGGTGCCTTTAGTCAGTATGTCGCTTAACTCCGATAGCTGGTACTGCAAAAAACCAACGTTACGTGGAACTTTAATTAATACTAAATCTATGTCTGATGGTAACGCCGATAAACTATCAAGTTGACTAAATTTCGCGGTGCTTAATTTGTTTTCAGCTAAATTATAGGCTGCGGCTTGATGGCTAATATACGAGTCGTTTACTGAACAAACCGTTAACTTATTAAATGCACAAGCAAGTGCGCCAAAACTGTCGTTTAAAATTAATAAAGAACGACAATCAGGGTGATGTTCTGCTACATAATTGATAAGGTATTCATCACCAGAATCCCACGCCTGTAAACTGCGATTTTTTTGATCCAATGGAAAGCGTTCAAGAGTATAAGTATTTTCGCCGAGCTGTACTTGAGTGGTCATCATGGTTTTGTGATCAGTAAACAAAAGTAGGTAAATTCTAACATGCAACGGCAAAACGCCAACCCTAATTACTTACCAAATGGCTTTTCTTATCAAGCAAAAGCAATAAGTGCGCAAAAAAGCCTCGATTTATTCTATTTTTTACGAGATAACCTTAATTGGCAGCAGCCTAACATTACGCTTTTTGGTAAAACCCAATCCATTCCTCGTTTGGAATGTTTTATCGCTGATAAGCTAGTTAGTTATGGTTATTCGGGAACGACGCCAAATGTTGAACCTTGGCCTGAAGTACTGGATGCCATGCGCAAGCGCTTAATTTTTCAGTATAAAGTCCCTTTTAATGCCCTATTGGTTAACTTATACCGTGATGGTAATGACTCGATGGGATGGCATAGCGACAATGAAAAAGAGTTGGGGGTAGAGCCAACAATCGCATCTGTTTCGCTTGGGGCAGAGCGACCTTTTAAAATAAAGCATAAAATTAGTAATGCTATTTATACTATTAATTTACAAAGTGGCAGTTGTTTGATGATGAATGGCACCAGCCAACAAGATTATATGCATGCTTTACCTAAGCAGAAACGCCTAACTCATCCGCGAATAAATCTTACATTTCGGTATGTAATTTTATAAGCAAATTGATATAGTAACGCTACAATTATGTATAATGAGCTTAAATTATGTCAATGCAACAACAAATACAAAGCAAATTAGCGCAATCGATTGCCTGTAAACATCTTAATGTCATAAATGAAAGCCACATGCACAGCCGCGGCAGCGATTCACACTTTAAGGTGATTGTGGTGAGCGAACAGTTTAGCGGTAAACGTTTATTACAGCGCCATCGTGAGGTAAACGAAGCGCTAAAAGATGAGCTAGCTAAGCATATACATGCACTAGCGATTCACACATTTACCCCTGAAGAATTTGATGAGCAAGATAATGAAGTGGCAGACTCACCGGCTTGTTTAGGTGGCTCAAAGGTCGATTAATGAAGACGGTGTGATCAGTATTTGCATTCTTATTTACTGATCAGACCTGTATTTTTGCTATTAGCCTTTAAACTAGCGCTAATTTTTAATGTGATAGATATAGGATGATCAATGGTCATTAAGCCTAAAATTCGTGGATTTATCTGTACTAACGCCCACCCAGTTGGCTGTGCAGAGCATGTACAAGAACAAATTAATTACGTAAAACAACAAGGGGCATTAAAAAGTGCGCCTAAAAATGTTTTAGTTATTGGTGCATCAACAGGTTATGGCCTAGCATCACGCATTACAGCTGCATTTGGTGGTGATGCTAAAACTTTAGGTATTTTCTTTGAAAAAGAAGGCACCGAACGTAAAACAGGTTCAGCAGGTTGGTATAACACTGCAGCTTTTCAAAATGCAGCTGATGAAGCAGGGCTTTGGTCTAAAAATATTAATGGTGATGCGTTTTCGAACGAAATTAAGCAAAAAGCAATTGATACCATTAAAGCTGACCTAGGTAAAATCGATTGTGTTATTTATAGCTTAGCCTCGCCGCGTCGTACTGATCCAAATACCGGTGAGACATATACATCAACACTTAAGCCAATTGGTAGTGCAGTCACCACTAAAAATCTAAACACCTCAAAACGTGAAATCGATGAAGTTACCGTAGAAGCGGCGAGCCAAGATGATATAGACAACACCATTAAAGTAATGGGTGGCGAAGATTGGGAAATGTGGATTAACGCACTTAAAGAAGCTGATGTATTGGCTGATAACTTTAAAACCAGTGCGTACACTTATATTGGTAAAGAGTTAACATGGCCAATTTACGGTCACGCCACTATCGGTAAAGCTAAAGAGGATTTAGACCGTGCAACAGTTGCTATTAAAGAATCGACGAAAGCATTAAACGGCGAAGCGTATGTTTCTTCGTTAAATGCAGTAGTAACACAAGCAAGCTCGGCTATTCCAATTATGCCTTTGTATATTTCTGCATTATTTAAAGTAATGAAAGCAGATGGCACCTACGAAGGTACTATTGAGCAAATTCATGCTTTGTTTTCTGAAAACTTATACGGTGACTCGCCACGCTTTGATGACGGTGGTCACTTATTCCAAAACTACAAAGAGTTAGAAGATGACGTGCAAGCGCGTATTCAAACTGTTTGGGATTCAGTTACTACAGAGTCAATTGATGAATTAACCGATTATGTTGGTTACCATAATGAGTTTTTACGATTATTTGGTTTTGGCATTGATAGTGTTGATTACGAGCAAGAAGTTGACCCAATAGCGCCAATTACGAATATGATCGATTAATTTATTTTGTTTATTTGAAAAAGTCGCTGAGGCGACTTTTTTATTATCTTAATTTAGAGGTTAACCCTACAAAATAAACAGGATTCGTTTAATTCCCACTTCCTCGCCAGCAATACCACTTTGGTCTATATTGAATTTTATTCAGAGTGATAGATTGTAAAAAATAATCCTATCTACCGTATAATTTTTATATTTACACTCGCATAGTGACCCTGATTGATGTTAAAATTCGCGCAATATATATGAGGAGTTTACTGCGTTGCTGGTTTTATGGTTAAACGAGCGGGTCTATGCGAGTGTGCATTTGGCTTGATTAACCGAAATGCGACGTGGTTGGTATGATTTTTCAGTTTCTTTCCGTTAATGTAGTGCAAGTGCGTATGATCAATATAAAAAAAGGTCTGGATTTACCCTTAGAGGGCGCACCTCAGCAAGTTATTCATGATGGTTCTACCGTCAAACGTGTAGCTGTGCTAGGTGAAGAGTTTATTGGTATGCGTCCAACCATGCATGTTCGTGTGGATGACCAAGTGAAAAAAGGCCAGGTACTTTTTGAAGATAAAAAGAACCCAGGCGTCCTATTTACTGCACCAGCTTCTGGCACAGTAAAAGAAATTAATCGTGGTGCAAAACGTGTGCTGCAATCTGTTGTTATTGAAATAAATGGCAGTGAGCAAATCACCTTTGACTCTTTCTCGGCTGATGAGCTTTCGAGCTTAGACCGCGAAAAAGCTAAAGAAGTACTAATCCAGTCAGGTCAGTGGACGGCGCTTCGTGCCCGGCCATTTAGCAAAATTGCGGCAGTGGATGCAAATCCGAGTTCAATTTTTGTGACCGCTATCGACACTAACCCGTTAGCTGCAGATCCTGCGGTTATCATTGCTGAAAATGCAGCTGCATTTGAAGCGGGTTTAGCCGTTGTATCGCGTTTGACTGATGGTAAAGTATTTGTTTGTAAACAAGCAGGCAGCCAAGTGCCAAGTTCATCAATTGCTCAAGTAGAAGTACATGATTTTGATGGCAAACACCCAGCTGGCCTTGTTGGCACACATATTCATCATTTAGACGCTGTTTCAGCGAGCAAACAAGTTTGGCATATTGGTTACCAAGACGTTATAGCGTATGGTCAATTATTCCTAACTGGCGAGATCTTTACTGATCGCGTAATTGCTTTAGGCGGCCCTCGTGTTAAAAATCCTCGTTTAGTTAAAACTCAACTAGGTGCAGCGATGGATGATTTAGTTGCTGGAGAGTTAGAAGACGGTGATAACCGTGTTATTTCTGGTTCTGTTTTATCGGGTGCTATTTCTGCAGGTCCTCAAGCGTTCTTAGGTCGCTACCATGTTCAAGTATCAGTATTACTTGAAGGGCGTGAAAAAGAATTGTTTGGTTGGATCAGACCTGGAAGCGACAAGTTCTCTGTAACTAGAACCTTCTTGTCTCATCTAATGCCAAACCGTCGTTTTGATATGACAACTTCTACTGGTGGTTCAAAACGTGCCATGGTGCCAATTGGCAGCTATGAGCGTGTTATGCCGCTAGATATCTTGCCAACACTTTTATTACGCGACTTAATTGCCCGTGATTTAGATGGTGCGATTGCACTGGGTGCGCTTGAGCTTGATGAAGAAGATTTAGCGTTATGTACCTTCGTTTGTCCGGGCAAGTACGAGTATGGTTCCATCCTACGCGATTGCTTAACAACGATCGAGAAGGAAGGCTAGAGAGATGGGTTTAAAGAAATTTCTAGAAGATATCGAGCCGCATTTTGAAGCTGGTGGTAAACATGAAAAATTTTATGCGCTGTATGAAGCAGCGGCAACTATTTTTTATACCCCAGGCTATGTAAATAAAGGCGCGACACACGTTCGTGATAACATCGACCTAAAACGCATGATGATTTTAGTGTGGATGGCGACGTTCCCAGCCATGTTTTTTGGTATGTTCAATATTGGTCATCAGGCTGCTGGAGCAATTGCACAAGGTTTTGAACTTGCAAACTCTTGGCAGGTTGGTTTGTTCCAACTATTTGGTGGTGAGTTAACCGCTGAGTCAGGTTGGGGCGCAAAAATGTTTTACGGGGCATGCTTCTTCCTCCCTATCTATGCAGTAACATTCGCTGTAGGTGGTTTTTGGGAAGTAATATTTGCCTCAGTGCGTAAACATGAAGTAAACGAAGGTTTCTTTGTAACTTCGGTATTATTCGCACTTATCCTTCCTGCAACGATTCCTTTATGGCAAGTTGCGTTAGGTATTACATTTGGTGTGGTAATCGCTAAAGAAATATTTGGTGGTACTGGCCGTAACTTCCTAAACCCTGCATTAGCGGGTCGTGCGTTTTTATTCTTCGCATACCCTGCACAAATTTCAGGTGACACAGTATGGACCGCAGTAGATTCGTTCTCTGGCGCGACTATGCTTGGTCAAGCGTTTGTAGGGTCACTTGATTACAGCAATATGGCTCTTTGGTGGGATGCGTTTTATGGCTTCATCCAAGGTTCAATGGGCGAAACATCAACACTTGCAATATTGTTCGGTGGTTTGTTCCTTGTTTATGTGCGTATAGCTTCGTGGCGTATCGTACTAGGTGTATTCCTAGGTATGGTTGCAACGGCATTTTTATTAAATGCGATTGGCTCAGACACTAACCCTGTATTTGCTATGCCTTGGCACTGGCATCTAGTGTTAGGTGGTTTTGCGTTTGGTATGTTCTTTATGGCGACTGATCCAGTTTCAGCCTCATTTAGTAATAAAGCAAAGTTTGCTTATGGCGCATTGATTGGTGTTATGGTAGTGATGATCCGCGTAGTTAACCCTGCTTTCCCTGAAGGTATGATGCTAGCGATTTTATTTGCTAACTTATTTGCACCATTATTTGATCACTTTGTAGTGCAAGCTAATATTAAGCGGAGGTTGGCACGTAATGTCTAGTAATAACGAATCAATCGGCAAGACGCTAGGAGTTGTTGTTGCACTATGTTTAGTGTGTGCAGTTATCGTATCGTTTGCTTCAGTTCAGCTTCGCCCTTTACAGCAAGCTAATAAAACACAAGATATTCAAAAAAATATCTTAGCGGCAGCAGGTGTTAATCAAGTTACTGATGTAGCTGAAACCTTTAACGCTAAAATTGAAGCCCGTGTTGTAGATATGAAAACCGGCGAGTTTGTTGAGGATGTTGATCCTAACTCATTCGACTTCGAGAAAAGTAAATTTGATCAAGAGATCAGCTTTGCATTGAAAGAAGAGGGTATTAAAGACATAGCTGGTATTCAGCGTATGACTGAAAATTCACCTGTGTACTTATCTAAAAAAGAAGATGGTTCAACTGATGCGATCATTTTACCCATCCAAGGTTATGGCCTTTGGGGTATTATGTATGGTTTCTTAGCGCTTGAAAGCGATGGCGAAACACTTAGAGATATCAACTTTTATAAGCATAGCGAAACACCCGGTCTTGGTGGCGAAATTCAAAACCCACAATGGACTGCAAAATGGAAAGGTAAAGAATTACCTATCGATGTTGTTAAAAGTGGTGCGAATAATGAGCATAAAATTGATGGCTTATCAGGTGCCACACTAACGTCAAACGGTGTTGATAATACAGTTGATTTTTGGACTGGTGAGCACGGCTTTGGTCCTTTCCTTGAGAAAGTACGTAAAGGAGCGTTGAAATAATGGCTGATACTAAAGAAATGAAGTCGGTCCTATTTGGCCCGGTATTCGCAAATAACCCAATCGCACTACAAGTACTTGGTATTTGTTCAGCGCTTGCGGTTACTTCAAGTTTAAAAAATGCCTTAATCATGTCAATCGCATTGACGCTGGTAACTGGTTTTTCGAGCTTGTTTATCTCATCTATTCGTAATCATATTCCTTCATCTGTACGTATTATCGTGCAAATGACTATCATTGCATCATTGGTAATTGTGGTAGACCAAGTACTACAAGCATTCTCTTATGCTACGGCAAAAGAGCTTTCGGTATTTGTTGGTCTAATCATTACTAACTGTATCGTAATGGGCCGTGCTGAAGCATATGCAATGAAGTCACCACCAATTATGTCATTTCTTGATGGTATTGGTAATGGTTTAGGCTACTCAGTCGTGCTATTAACAGTGGGCTTTATTCGTGAATTATTTGGTAAAGGTTCGCTATTCGGTGTTGATATTATCCCATTAGTACAAAATGGTGGTTGGTATCAGCCTATGGGTCTATTGATTTTACCACCGAGTGCATTCTTCATCATTGGTTTATTCATATGGGTACTTCGTACTTATAAGAAAGACCAAGTAGAAGCGAAAGCGTAAGGGGCGAACAGTGGAACATTATATTAGTTTATTTGTAAAAGCGGTTTTTATTGAAAACTTAGCTTTAGCCTTCTTCTTAGGTATGTGTACTTTCCTTGCAGTATCAAAGAAAGTAACAACGTCTATCGGCCTAGGTGTGGCAGTTATCGTGGTGCTGGGTATTTCAGTACCGGTTAATAACTTGGTTTATCATGCGGTTCTTGCACCTGGTGCTCTCGATTGGCTTGGTTACCCTGAAGCGGATCTTAGCTTCTTACGTTTCTTAACTTTCATTGGTGTTATTGCAGCACTGGTGCAAATTCTTGAAATGGTATTAGATAAGTTCTTCCCTTCACTTTATAACGCGTTAGGTATCTTTTTACCGTTGATCACAGTTAACTGTGCAATCTTTGGTGCAGTATCTTTCATGGTTGAACGTAACTATAACTTCAGCGAGTCTGTGGTCTATGGTATCGGTTCTGGTGTAGGTTGGGCGCTGGCAATTACATTACTTGCTGGTATCCGTGAGAAAATGAAATATTCAGACGTGCCAGATGGCTTACGTGGTTTAGGTATTACCTTTATCACTGTGGGTCTGATGGGGCTTGGCTTTATGTCATTCTCTGGTATTTCACTGTAAGGTAGCGAGGATAAATCATGAATGAGATTTTCTTAGGCGTTGGTGTTTTTATCGCTATCGTTGTACTGCTAGTTTTAGTCATCATTGGTGCTAAATCTCAGTTAGTTGCAAGCGGCGACATTATCATCGGCGTAAATGGCGATCCAGATAAAGCCATTACAACATCTGCGGGTAGCAAGCTTTTAGGGGCACTATCTGAGTCAGGTATTTTCGTATCATCTGCATGTGGTGGCGGTGGCTCTTGTGGCCAATGTCGCGTTAACATCAAAGAAGGTGGCGGTGATATCTTACCAACAGAGCTTGATCATATTTCTAAAGGTGAGGCCCGTGAAGGCTGTCGTTTAGCGTGTCAGGTTAATGTTAAGAACGACATGGAAATTGAACTCGAAGAGTCAATTTTCGGTGTTAAAAAGTGGGATTGTGAAGTTATCTCTAACGATAACAAAGCAACGTTCATTAAAGAACTTGTATTACAAATTCCTGATGGCGAATCAGTGCCGTTTCGTGCCGGTGGTTATATTCAAATAGAAGCCCCTGCGCATCACATTAAATATGCTGATTTCGATGTACCAGAAGAGTACCGTAGCGATTGGAATCAATTTGGTTTCTTTGACCTGGAGTCAAAAGTAGACGAAGAAACAATTCGTGCTTACTCAATGGCTAACTATCCGGAAGAAGAAGGCATCATTATGCTTAACGTGCGTATTGCTGCTCCACCACCAAGAGATTTAAGCTTACCTTGTGGCAAAATGTCATCGTACATTTGGTCACTAACAAAAGGCGATAAAGTGACTATCTCTGGTCCATTTGGTGAGTTCTTTGCAAAGCAAACCGAAGCTGAAATGGTTTTTGTTGGCGGTGGTGCTGGTATGGCGCCGATGCGTTCACATATCTTTGACCAACTTAAACGCTTAAACTCTAAGCGTAAGATAAGCTTTTGGTATGGTGCTCGTTCTGAGCGTGAAATGTTTTATGTTGAAGATTTTGACGGCCTAGCCGCTGAAAATGACAACTTTGTATGGCATACAGCATTGTCTGATCCACAACCAGAAGATAACTGGGAAGGTTACACAGGCTTTATTCATAATGTGTTATACGAAAACTATTTAAAAGATCACGAAGCGCCAGAAGATTGTGAGTACTACATGTGTGGTCCTCCAATGATGAACGCAGCTGTTATCACTCTACTTAAAGACTTAGGTGTTGAGGAAGAGAACATTTTACTTGATGACTTTGGTGGCTAACATTTGCAATAACACTGATACCAAAACTGTTTAGTTTTAGGTAAAAGACCTGCCTCGTAGCACCTAGTGTTATGAGGCTTTTTTTATTTTTATTTTTATTTTTATTACCTAAGTAGGCTGCTATGAATAAAGTTTCCTCCACTCAGGGCATTATTGCCTTATTTTTTTTAACATGTGCTTTATTCATTGCTGGCTGTGGCCAAAATGATGAACCTCAAGAGTTATATCTTGAAGGTGAAACCATGGGCACCACTTTCCATATTAAAGTGTTTGCTAAACAAGAAAAGTTAGATTCACTCAATTTACTGCCAGAGGTAAATGAGCTTCTAAAAAATATTAACCAATCGATGTCGACCTATATTAGCGACTCAGAAATAAACCAGTTTAATCAGCTCCCTGCGGGGCAGGTTATGCCTATTAGTGATGACTTTAGAGCGGTTGTGAGTGAGTCAATACGCCTTGGTGAGTCAACTAAAACCCTTGATGTAACCATGGGGCCGCTAATTGATTTATGGGGGTTTGGCCCGGATAAAAAGCCCACTAAGCGTCCAAGTGATGCTGAGCTTGCTGCAATGACAGGCAATATTGGGATTGATAAGCTTGTTTTAACAGAGCAGGGTTTAGCAAAAACGAGAACCGGCTTAGAGTTGTCGTTTTCTGCAACCGCCAAAGGCTACGGTATTGATAAAGTAGCTGAGCTATTAGAAAGCCATGATTTAAGTAATTATATGGTTGAAATTGGCGGAGAGCTTCGAGTTTCAGGAATAAAAGCAAACAATATCAACTGGAAAATAGCCATCGAGCAACCAGACGCATCTACGGGAGCGCGCTCGGTACACAAAGTACTTAATCCTGGTACAAATGGCATTGCTACTTCTGGCGACTATCGTATTTTTTACGAAATGGATGGTGAAACGTATAGCCATTTGATTGATCCGAGGACAGGCATGCCGAGTCGTCATGACTTAGTGTCAGTAACTGTATTACATCCATCAGCAATGACCGCAGATGGCTTAGCAACGGCACTGACTATAATGGGTACGGAAAAAGCGCAAGAGTACGCACAAAAGCACGATTTAGCGGTGTATCTTATATCTAAATCGAATGACGGTTTGGTGACTTATTCAAGTCCTGCATTCAAACCATATTTGTAGCAAAGCGCAAAGCGGTTTATAATACATTTAGCTCAGCGACTTGCTGAGTGTTATTTTGTTGCTGAATAATAGGGGCTAAGCAATGTCACTTTTTCTTCTTACTTTTTGTTTACTAATTTTAATTGTCGCAGCAATGGCTGTGGGTATGATAGTGCAAAAGAAATCAATGGCCAGCAGTTGTGGTGGTCTAGGCTCTGTCGGTATTGATAAAGCTTGTGACTGTGACGACCCATGCGACAAGCGCAAAAAGCGTATGGCTAAAGAGCAAGTGTGGAAAGAAAACCAAATCTTTTAACCGCTCTTCAATTATAAGAATACTTGTAAGCACTACATGCAAAGTATTAAAAAAAAGCGCCTTGAGGCGCTTTTTTTGTGTTAAACAACTATAGCTCAACTAGTTTACTGCCAAGCACAGCATATTCAGCTTGATGCTTATTATTTTTAAGTAAAAAAGCGGCGCTGCTGTGAAGAGCAGGTAGCGCAGACGCATTCTTAGCGCATGAGTAGCTTAACCAGTCACTTTGGTTATTTAGTAGCGTGGGATCTCCTGAGAAACAGCTGTAGCCTTCTTTTAGCAAAGTGCGGTAACTTTCGTTGGTCAGTGTTAGTGGCTCTTTTAATGAATAAGCCGATCCTATACTAAAGGTTAGCTTGCTAGCATCAAGTTCACTAAAACCTTGGCGAATACTACTAATATCGCCAAGCTCATTTATACGTGGGTAAATTCCTTTATTGTTGATGGCGATATCAATAGCGTAATCGCCTTGCTTGTTTATAACATTGACATTATCAATCAGTAAATCAACCCATGCATTACTTTCATTAAAGGGGATTGCATTATAAGTTGCGACTTTTTGTTGTTGCCAAGTGCCTGAAGCTAGTGAATCTACGGCATCTTTATACATCACACGGTTAACCTTGCGGGCAACTTGGCGATTTGGATCATCAGCATAAGCACCTGACTCAATCAAAATAGTACTGATACCCATTTCTGAAAAGGTATCGCCGAAGCTGCGATATGAATAACTATCGTTATATTTGGCTAAGTGATTAGGAATATGTTGCTCAACACTATCGCTTAAGTGTGCAATTAACTGCATAGCGTTACCACGGCTTTTGTTAATTTCGCGAGCGTTATTATAAGCTGGTGCTAATACTGAAATAGTTGCAGGCTTGCCTTTAGGACCTACGCCGTAGTATGGGTTTTGATCATGAAGGTTAAAGCCAAAGTGCGGTTTGAACTCTTTAGCTGCAGCCATTAATATTTTGCCTTCTAGGGTGCGCTGGGCTTTTGCATCACGATTTAAATCAATGCCTTGAGCATTATAGCGAGTTTGCTTTTGTGCGCCGTCAGGGTTGAGCATTGGAATAATCATTAATGAAATTTTATCTTGCCAGCTAGTGCGCCATTGCTTGTTTTTATCATCTGTAATGTAACCTAAAAAGTCCATGAGCGCAGCTGTAGCGGTATTTTCATCGCCATGCATTTGGCTCCACATCATTATCTTGATTGGTCCAGAGCCAATGTATAGAGCATCTATAGGTTGTCCTAAGTAAGACTTCCCCAAGTTTTTAGTTTTGATTGTCGGATGAGCTGAAAATTGAGTTAAAAGAGGGGTGATATCACTGTGCTTAATTGCCGGTTTATTTAGTCCTTGCGTTTCGAAATCAGTAATAGGTACAGCGCTTGCTATAAAAGAAAAGCTCAGTGTCAAAGTTAAAAAAAATTTACGTGTCATCATTGCATCCTAATATTCTTATTTAGATTTTTATAAAGAATATAATATTTAAATGTGTGCGTCTAAAAAATATCCTTAAAAACAAACCTGCTATATAACTCATAATAAATAATAGCTTTATCTAGCTTGAAGGGTGATTTTAAGTTTTTGTTTTAATTTGTTTTATTGTTAAAGGGAAAGCAAGGTTAATACCTTTATTTAAAAGCATATTTGCTTTATTTTTAGACTAAAGTCTATAGATTAGTTTTTTTCACCTATTGAATTTATTTTTATCAGTTGTCACTAGAGAGCTATTACTCTAAATTTAGTTTCAAGAAAGCGAAGTGAAATACCGCTTACAAAGAATCTTTATAATTGTGTGTGAAGATGTTGTCAAAAGTGGTTCAAGTTTAGTGATTACTAAGCTTGAACTGTTTTTATTTTGCTACCACGCAGTTAATTGGCTTACAGCCGATATAAATTTTAAGCCTGATCAAACAGGCTAAAAACCGAATCTTTATAATTGTGTGTGAAGATGTTGTCAAAAGTGGTTCAAGTTTAGTGATTACTAAACTTGAACTGTTTTTATTTTGCTAGCACGCAGTTAATTGGCTTACAGCCGATATAAATTTTAAGCCTGATCAAACAGGCTAAAAACCGAATCTTTATAATTGTGTGTGAAGATGTTGTCAAAAGTGGTTCAAGTTTAGTGATTACTAAGCTTGAACTGTTTTTATTTTGCTAGCACGCAGTTAATTGGCTTACAGCCGATATAAATTTAAAGCCTGATCAAACAGGCTAAAAACCGAATCTTTATAATTGTGTGTGAAGATGTTGTCAAAGGCGGTTCAAGTTTAGTGATTACTAAGCTTGAACTGTTTTTATTTTGCTACCACGCAGTTAATTGGCTTACAGCCGATATAAATTTAAAGCCTGATCAAACAGGCTAAAACCGAATCTTTATAATTGTGTGTGAAGATGTTGTCAAAGGCGGTTCAAGTTTAGTAGTTACTAAGCTTGGGCTGTTTTTTTATTTACCGCCGCGCAATTATTTGACTTAGAATCAGTATAAACTCAAAGCCTAATTTACTGGCTCAAATAAAGTTTTTTATGTAAGCAACAAAAAAGCGCTAATTAAGCGCTTTTTTTTTGCCTATAATTTATCAATAGTGTTAAATACCAATAGTCTGAGACTTTACCTATTACTTCTCTTATTCCTATTTTAATATTGCCGATAACTGAGGCATATAAATCGTCTGGAGTTAATCACAGATTTAATATTCGTATTCAATGATGCTTAAATTATTTAGGCTAGTTTGTGTAAAGTTAGTAGTTAAGAAAGGGTTTAATCGTCAGGTGGGTACTTGCAGCCTTTATTATTAAAACTAAAGGCTATCAACTCTAATTGAATTTAAATAGCCTTTGTTTATATAGTTAACTTATCAGTAATGGGTGAGTCATGGTTGATTTAATGTACTGGAAATAAAGCAAATAAACCATCGATAAGCGTTCCTTGCCATACCAGATAATCGTGGCCGCCTGCATACTCTCTATAACTTACATCATAGCCTTTAACTTTTAGGATATCTCGCAAATGTCTACTTCCGTCAAGTATGCCCTTTTGACCGTTTCGTGCACCTTCAAAAAGCCCGGCACTGATAAAAAATCTGATAGGTTATCTAGCGTCAATTAACTTGGCCGGTTCCGCGTCAATTATCTTGGCCGGTTGACACCGAATTTTATTTGCTCTTATTGAGCGCTGTTTTGCGTCGGTAACTTTCACCTTCGCAATGAATAATCGTTGCATGATGAACCAAGCGATCTATTGCCGCTACAGTCATCGTTGAATCATCAAATAGTTCATCCCATTGTTCGAATGATTTGTTTGATGTGATGATCATGCTGTGTCGCTCATAGCGATGGGCTATCAATTCAAACAGCACGCTCGTTTCCTGTTCCGTTTTTCGTACGTAACCAACGTCATCAACGATTAATAAGCTGTATTTATCGAGCTTTACAAGTTCGTCTTGCAAGCGTAAATGTCGCTTTGCTTGCTGGAGTTGTTGAACAATCGCTGACGCGGCAACAAACTTAACTTTATGGCCCTGCTCGATAAGGCCATAACCGATACTACTGGCGATATGCGTTTTACCAAGACCACTGGCGCCAAATAGCAATATATTGCCACCGTGCTTCAACCAATCCGGCTGATTTATTAAATCAGCAACAAGGGGCTTACTAACCCCATCAACAAGGGTAAAGTCGAAGCTGCTAAGGTGTTTACCCACGGGCAATTTTGCATCTTTTAAAAGCCGCTGAAGGCGTTTATCATCGCGTGTCGCAAGTTCAATATGGCACAGCTCAGATAAGTATTGCTGTGGGCTCCATTGTTCTTCTATCGCTTTTTTGCCCAGGGTATTCCACTGTTGAAGCATGGTGCTAAGCTTTAATTGTTTCAGCATTAAAGGTAACGAGGCCGTGAAGTTATCCATGTAGACCTCCCGGTATCATGCTGCTATAAGCGCTCAAGCTGTGTTGCTTTATTGTTATTGTGGGTATGTTTGATGCAATCACTAAAAATTGCGCTTCACATTCTCGGATGGCCGGTAATTGTCGCTGAGTAATTGACGCTGCTACAAATCGTCCTAATTGACGTTCGCACCCACTTTGTTTTGCTAAATGGAGCAGTTTTACCATGTAATAGCTCGCTTCATCCGCTAAAAGGTGGGCATTAACGTATTCCCAAATAGCTTTGTAATTGTCGCTTGGAAGTAAGTCGTCACGTAGTTGTGAGTAGCGAAATGCCAATGGTTTTTTAACCAGTGCGTCAATAACATGCAAGTAACTAATATTACGTGCACGGCATCCTTTAGAAGCATAGACACGCGCTAACGTTTGAACTAAATCGCTGCCATAGTGCAGCTCTAAACGGTTGTCATATAAACGAACCAGTAATCGGCTACCAATAAGGCGTGACGGGACGCTATAGGTAACACGTTTCAATGAAATAGTACTCGTACGTGACACCGTTAGATAATGCTCGGTGTAATTGACGCTCATCGTCCGTGGTAAAGCATGTAATTGTCGCTGCTCTACTGCGTATTTATCACTTACACGGCGATTACGGCGAGCTACAATGTCGGCAACAAACGATTCATAGACTTCTCTTGTCTGAAAGTCATAACTACCACGGATTTTTAATGCTTGCTCCAGTTGCGATTTAAGATGCCCATGAGGGCTCTCAATAGCCCCATTTTCATGCGCAATACCGCGGTTATTGCGGGTCGCTTTAAAGCCATAATGGGTGACTAATTCATTAAAGCGCTCTGTAAAATCGTTATCATTAGTGTGATTACGATAGGCGGCACTCAGACTGTCTGTACGCACTTCTTTAGGCACACCGCCGGCTGCTTTAAATGCGTTTTGCACGCCATCAGAAAAAGCAGCAAAGCTTTCACCGCCGTAGATCACTTGGGCGTAAGCCCAGCCACTGGCGGGCATACGATAATGAAACAACATATGCTTTAAGGGTTCACTAGCAATGGTAACGGGTGACTTCACATGTGTAAAATCACACATACCTAATAGGCCATACTCGTGTGTTTGCAGGAATACGACCTCTTTACTTGAGCCATACAGTGCCCGCCATTTATGAATTCGACGCTCTAATGTACGCCGTGAGCTAGGGTTAAATTTGTCGGTGTGAAACTCGCAAAGGTGATCAAAAATTCCCACCGGAGTTAACGTTGCATCACCTTGAAGTAGAGGGACAACAATACTGTCCCAGATAGACTCAAGTGGATCTATACGCGTTCGCCATTGGCGTTTATTAGACAATGGCTGCTCATCCAGTTTATCAATGCGCCTTGCTGAACGTTCTGAAATACCTGCTTTCGCAGCCGCGATAACTTGGCTATTACGTTTTCTATGTTTCATATAAATAGTGACCTGCTGATCAGTGATTCGTGTTCCCGGCACAGTGAACTCCTCCGTTCTGCTGTACCGAACCTTATCAGATCAACCGGCCAAGATAATTGTCGCTAGACCGGCCACCGTAATTGTCGCTTAATAGATAGGTAAAGTTTTAGAATTCATGATCTTTTCAGAAAAATAATATGTTGTTAGTGATTTATTATTTTTAGGGTCCCACCAATATGAACCACTTAAGGAAATTACATTACCAAAAATATCAGAGCGCCTAAAAGCATTAGTAGATGCACCAATACCTCCATAGCTTGATCCAGCCAGCACTCTTTGTTTTGCTAAAAATTGAACTGGCGACGATTTTTCTATAGTTGGTAGTAACTCATTAGTCAGCATTTTAGTAAAATCAGCATTACTGGGTAATTCTTTGCCTCTAGTTTTACTATCTAAACTTTCGATAAATATTGCTTCTATAGGAGGAAGAGAACCATTTTTTACTAAGGTATTGAGTTTTAAGTTTAAGTTAATTTTTTCTAGATATTTAAGTCCATCAAACATTAAAAGCTGAATTGCATCAGACTTTGTTACATCACCAAATCGATAAACTTTAATAGTACGTTTATTTTTTAATATCTCACTATTTAGTTCAAATGATAAAGGCGGTGTCGGAACTTCGTCTAATAAGGTTGCTGGGTATTGAGGCGGGGCATCATTTAATTCTACAACAGACTTTTGTTCATATTTTGTTTTTGCGTTTTTAGGAAAATAATTTGGATTATTAAGATCTCGTTGCGCCGTTGCAAGTAATGCGACTCTTTTTTCATAAGACCCTGCGTTAAATTGTGGTACATCAGGTGCTAATTTATAAGAAAGCCGTGTCGTATTTGGCACTTTATAGCTCTTATACCAAATATTTGATTGTTGAAGTCGCTCCATCCAGCCATGATTACTAGCAGGGGCTCCAAAAATAAGCACATTGTTTTTCGCACCTTTGTAAATAAATGTTATGAGAGTTTCATCATCAACCTGCTCGATTAATGGAGAGCCATTTTTTATAAGTTTATTCCATATATCTTCAGTGCTAACACCGGATTTAAGCATCGAGAAAGCTTGATTTATTAATTTACTGTCGGTTTGTTTTATATAATTATCTTGCTCAGCCTTGCTAACAATTCGGTTAATTTTTATTTCTGGAACTGATCCTGAATATATCATTTTAGGATGATCGTAATCAGCAATAAAGTGTAGCCTAGCTTGCTTCGCATTTTTATCTAATACTTTTCTAATAGGGTTTGATTGTTGATCAATTAAAGAAACGTCTGTTTTGTTTTCAGCAGTAACAACCGCATTAATATAACTTCCTTTATCTACCAAAAAAGTATACGTTTTTTTTGTTTTATCTAGCGTTATTTCACTCTGCTTTGAGTGAGCATTACTTGTGAACCAGAAGGTTAATGTAATGAACAATAAAGTACCTAAGCGCATAGTCTTCCTTAAATCGTTAATTATTATATTTAATCGCAAGCTCTTTGATTATTAAGTTAACAAAGACTAAAACCGCCCAATATAATGATAATCGTTTTTATTTGCGTTTATTATGTGATGATTGTTATGATAAATCAATACAAATATAGGACTGTTGTTAAAGTGCGATTTACTTTTACACTTAAATTTTAAGGTATCTAAATGAAACGGATTTTTTTAATTTGTTTGTTTTTTACACATTCTGTTTATGCAAATACTGATTACCCATTATTAGTTGATATTAACGGGAAAAGTATATTATTGAATAAAAAACCTACACGAGTTGTTGTATACGATTTTGCCGCACTGGATACTCTTGATTTAATGGGGATCGAGCCAATTGCTATCGCTGACGGTGTTTTACCAAATTACTTGTCTGCGTATAGAAATAAAGAAAAAATGATAGCGGGGAGCTTATTTAAGCCTAATATTTCGGTACTCAAAAGTTTAGAGCCTGATTTAATTATAGTAGGGCCACGTTCGAAATCTGCATTAAATGATCTATCTAAAATAGCTCCTACAATAGATATGAGCGTTTCACCGCACAATTTCTTATCTGACATATCTCGGAACTTAAAGGTTTACGGAAAAATTTTTGATAAACAAACCATTGCTAAAAACTATACGCAGAAACTTCAAACTAAGGTAGAGAAATTACGACGTAAGGGATTAAAACAGGGGAGTGGTTTAGTTTTATTTACCATGAAAGATGAATTTATCGTTCACAGTCCAGGCGATCGTTTTGGCATGATTTATAAACTAACAGGACTTGAATATGATCATCACCTGACTGATAAAGTATTTAATAAAACCACTACAGATACACCCGATCTTTCGCTGCTGGAGCAAGGAATGGCTCAGAACCCAGACTGGTTAATAATACTCGATCGAGGTTTAGCAACTGGAGGGAGTAGCCAAATTGGTAAAGCATTTGAAAAGTATTCTATTATTCAAAGTTCTGAAGCTTGGACAAAAAAAAATGTATTTTATCTAAATGCAAATCAGTGGTACTTACTTACAGGTGGCTACAGGGCAAGATCATACTTAACTTGATTATTACTTCGAATCTGTGATCAAATCGCCTTTTTCTCAAAGGCGATTAACATGTCATTCATCAACCATTTCAACGACATTCAAGATACTCGTTCACACATCAACAAAAAACATGAATTGCTGGATGTTATATTCCTTACAGTCACTGCGATTATTTCAGGTGCTGAAGGGTGGAAGGATATTAAGCAATTCGGTGACAGTAAACTGACTTGGTTACGTAAGTTTCGTTCATTTGAAAATGGTATTCCTGTCGATGATACGATTGCTCGTATCATTAGCTCACTGGCCCCTGAAGCTTTATTAGCTTGTTTTGTTTCTTGGGTTAATGAGCTTAGAGATGCGAATAATCAAAGCGTCATTGCCTTTGACGGTAAAACACTTCGCCATTCTTATGATGGTGATAAAAAAACAGCTATTCACAGTGTTTCAGCTTATGCAGTTGAACAGGGCCTAGTACTAGCACAATGCAAATCCAAAAGTAAGAAGAATGAAGTATCAACAGTGATGGCACTTATTGAATTACTTGAGCTTAAAGGCAATATCATCACAGCAGACGCGATGCATTGTTTAAAGAAAGTGACGAAAGCCGTCAGCAAGAAAGACGGAGACTATTTGCTGCAAGTGAAGAATAACCAAGGAAAATTGAACAAAGAAATTCAAGCCTACTATCACAAAGTCAGACGAGAGCAGCCATCACTCATCCAGCAAAATAGCCATGAAACAGTAAATGATGGGCATGGTCGAATAGAGCAGCGCACGTACACTCAACTGTTGGTGACAGATTGGCTTGAGCAGCGCCACGGTTGGGTCAATTTCAACTCCATAGTCGAGGTAGTACGACAGCGTTATGTTGGCGATAGTCATACAATGGAAACGAGTTATTACATCAGCTCGCTAGGGATAAACCCAGAGCAAGTAGCCAAGTCTATTCGCCAGCATTGGGGAATAGAAAACTCAGCACACTGGGTATTAGATATGACATTTAAAGAAGACGATTCACGTATTCGTCGAGGTGATGCCCCCGAGAATATGGCGACCTTCAGACGATTTGCGATGAACTTAGCGAAATTAAGCGCGATAAAAGACAGTATGAAAGGTAAGTTGAAACAGGCTGCTTGGTCAGATGAGGTAAGAGAGCAGCTTATTTTAGGATAAATAACGCTCAAGTATGATTTTGCCCTGCAGGTGGCTATCGGAGTGTTTCAAACATGGTTGATTCGCTCAGTGTGAAATTCAACTCGGTTCGTCATTAATTACCTTGATTTGCACATAGTGTTTTTAGTTAACTTAGAATACACAATGATCTAAATATTAATTGTTTCTATTTGTGTTTGCGGTGCCGTTTTTGTATACTCCGATTTCTTATCAATTCTTGATCAGAAATCGGCTGTATGTAATTAAATCTTCTCGCTTTATATTTGGGTATTTACGGTGTGATTAATAATATTTTTAGCGGTAGATAAAATATTAAATTCTAGGTACAGAAGAATATATGCATTTCAGCTGATTTAACCATATTACCAATAAGGAAGAAATAAATGGGTATTGAAGCCTTGGTTAAAAATAAGCTATCAATAATAATAACTGCTATTTTAATTATGAATAGTCACAGTGTGTTAGGCCAAGAAAAAACATCTAAGTCAGAAAAAAAAGATGAAAAACTGCCTGAAACTATCACTATTGTTGGCCATAAAATTACTGAACTGTATGAACAAAATGATGGTGGCGCATTAGGCAACAGAACTGTGCTTGATACGCCATTTTCAGTGGATATGATTTCCCTTGAAGATATAGAAATACGCCAAGTAAATACCCTAGATAGTTTATTTAGTCGAGAGGCTTCTGTATCCGTAGATGGTAGCGCTTACAGTACCTTCGGCTCGACGATTAGAGTCAGGGGATTACCACTGGACTACACTAATAGTTTTAAGGTAAATGGTTTATCACTTAACAATTTTAGTGGTGAATTGCCTTATGAAGCATTTGAAAAAGTTGCTTTGTTAAAAGGCGCGACAGGTTACATGTATGGAATGGCAGCTCCTGGTGGGGTTGTTAACTACGTTACTAAAAAACCAGTTAATGATTTGCTTAATATAAGTGCAGGCTATCGAAGTGATGGTGTTTTGAATGCTCATATCGATGCGAGTACCAGGTTTGGTGAAGATGATAAATACGGTGTACGAGTTAATGCCGTTAACGAAGAAGGCGATACTTACCTTGAGGATGGAACTGTTGATCGACAGAGCTTATCTGTTGCATTTGATGCATACCTGACCGACAACTTACGTTGGAATGCCGATTTGATCTATAGTGACAGACTTACTGAAAACTCATGGACAACAATGTCAAACTCTATGAGTAGCGATAGTTCATTACCAGAGGCTGTTCATGGTGATAGAAGTATAGGTGTTGATGGTACCTTTGATGATTATAACAACCTTATCCTACTTACGGGCTTAACATGGGATATTAACCATAATTGGCAAGCTAAAATAGAATACGATTATTCAGAGAATGATACTCACTGGGTTAAAACTCTAGCGAATTTACTCAATAGTGAAGGTGATGTCTCAATCAGTCTTTATGAGCAATACTTTAAAGTTAACTATGAGCAGATACAAGGTATTCTAACTGGTCATTTTGAAACCGGTGATATTAGCCATGATTTAGTCATAGGCTCAGCTTATCAGGTTGCTGATACGTATCGAAACGATGGCGGTAAATATGGGCGTAGGGTTACACGTAATTATGGCGTTGATAATTTATATAACGCTGTAGAGCTTCCAGCTTATGAGGCAACACTGCAAGAAGATCTAGATCTTGCTTGGTCAGATACACAGCAATCATTTTTTGTTAATGACTCAATTAAATTTAATGAAAACTATGAATTATTAGTAGGCGTTCGTCATACAAAAATAGAGCATTCTCCTGGTGACTATTTTTTAGCTTATCAAGATGATTATAATGATTCATCAACTACTCCCGTCGTAGCTATGATGTACAAACCAAACAAGCAGACTACTTTCTACACTAGTTATGTTGAATCTTTTGAAGGACAAACATCGTCCGTTGGAGAAAGTTATGCAAATGCTAACGAACTATTAGAGCCACAAAAAAGTGAGCAAATTGAAATAGGTTATAAACAAAGTGGTAATGATTGGTCATCATCAGCGGCCCTATTTCGTATTGAGCGTGGTGCAGAGCTGGTAACTGATGATAATTATCTTATTCAAGATGGTGTTAGTTTATACCAAGGATTGGAGTTAAGTGGTGCATTAGATTTAACCAGTAACTTCTCTGTTTATGGTGAGTTAATGCTATTAGATGCAACTTACGATAAAACGAGCGAAAGCTATCAAGGCAACCAAGTTTCAGGTACTCCTGATTACCAAGTTAGTCTACAAACTAATTATAACATTGAGGCTGTGGATGGACTTACCGTTAACTTAGGGGGTAAGCAACATGGCGAAACATCAGCAAATGCTAATAATGACTGGGAACTACCTTCATATACTATTTTTTATGCTGGGGTTAGCTATAGCCATAAAGTGGGTAATAATAATTTAGTTTTAATTGGTACAGTTGATAATCTTTTTGATAAAGAATTTTGGGCAGTAGGTGACGATTATGGCGTATTAAGAATTGGCGAGCCTCGCACATTTGCAATCAAAGCTAAATTTGAATTCTAAAGTATAAGCTTTTGTAATTGTGAACTGGATTGCATGAGTGATGCAGTTCACAATCACGTAAAAAGTACTTATGCTTATCAAATCTTAAATATTTAATATTATTCTATAATAATTGCGTTTCAATATTAAAACTAATTTAGTACCTAACTAACTATTTATTATGGATTTATTATATTTTTAAGCTGGTTATCTTACTAAATAATCTAGTAAGCTAATTCAAATTTTATATTTTATAGTTTGAACAGTACATTCTCTTTGTTATACTCCCTTCAAACTTTCAGTCTTTTTTGAAAGTTCTATTGATACAGATCAACTTTCATCTAGCTAATATCTGCTAGATAAATTTGATTTTATGTAGCATTAACCATATTGAGCTTTTAGCGGCAATGTTTAAGATTTTTCATTATCGCAATATTACTTTAGTTATTATTTGTAATTTTATTAGGTGAATGGCTTTGAACACACTTTCTTTACAGCATACAAATAAGGAACTTGCCTCTGGCGAGCCATTTGTGTGTGAGCGCTTAAATAAAGCGGGTAAAGGAGCTTGTGTAGCTGTTATCTTACTTGTATTTAATATTGTTATGTTGCTAAGTGGTGCATTAGAAGATGCCTTTAAACTTGAAGCTTTACTTAGTGATGACTTAATTACAGACTCATTACTCGTTGTTATAGCCCAATTTTTAGCTCATCCGATCATTGCAAACCAGCTGCTTATTGGTCTTTGTTGGTTATTGTTCCACATAATTCCTGCACGTCGTGCTGGGATCATTTTACGTAAAACAGCTTTTGCTTTTCAACAAGCAAAAAGCTCAGTCGTAGTACACAGTGCTCACGGCTGTCGTGCGCCACCACAAGTAAATAGTTGATCGCTACTTAAGTTTAGTAGTTTAAATTTAGCTGTTTAGTCACTTGCTCGTTCTGCTTTTTTAATACTACTTAGACTTATTGCGTCTGCGATTCAACTAACCTCCTTCATTTTCTCACGTACTGCATGTTGGGCCTCTTTGTGTCTATAAAAGTCGTCAGAGAATATAAGTCGTTGTTTTATTATTAATAGTTAAAACAACAAATTTCAAACTTTAGGTTGTAGGGTAGTCCTTTGTTAATTCGAAACCTGTTTAATATTGCTCTGGGTACGTTTGTACTCGCATTAACCGGCTGTAAAGGCGGTGTGCTTGATCCAAAAGGGCAAGTTGGGATAGATGAAAAAAACCTGATCATCATCGCCACTGTGCTGATGTTGATAGTGGTTGTGCCAGTCATAATAATGACCTTGTATTTCGCATGGAAATATCGCGATGGCCAAGACCACGAAGTTTATGCGCCTAAGTGGGCGCACTCAAATAAAATTGAAGCTGTAGTATGGGCCATTCCAATTGTAATTGTGGCTATTTTAGGTGTGATTACTTGGCAATCCACTCAAGAATTAGACCCATATAAACCGCTTGAAGGAAAGGGAGAGCACTTAACTGTTGAAGTGGTATCTTTAAACTGGAAGTGGTTATTTATTTATCCGGAGCAGGGGATCGCCACGGTAAATGAATTAGTGTTCCCTGCTAATGTACCTGTCGAATATAAAATCACTTCAGAAAATACCATGAATTCATTTTTCATCCCTCAATTAGGGAGTCAGATTTACTCTATGGCTGGAATGGAAACAAAGCTGCATTTAATTGCTAATGAACCAGGAACTTATAAAGGTTTCTCTTCCAATTTCAGTGGTGAAGGTTTCTCTGACATGAAGTTTAATGCTATTGCCACGCCCACTGAATCGGGCTTTGAGCAGTGGGTTAAAACAGTTAAAAGTGACTCGAAAACACTTACTAAAGCAGATTACTATGAGTTGGCACAGCCGAGTAAAAGTGACCCTGTAACTTATTTTGGTAGTGTAGATGATGGTCTATTTCATACTATTGTAATGAAATATATGAAGGCGCATGGGGATATGAACAAAAAACATCATGCACAAAGTGAGCATAACGTACACGCCGATCATAGTGAGGGTGAGGAATAATTATGTCGTTATTAGGTAAGTTAACTTTAGAGGCAATTCCGTATCACGAACCCATTATTATGGTGACGTTAGCGGCGGTTGCTGTTATAGGCCTACTGCTTGTAGGTCTAATTACTAAATATCAAAAGTGGGGAGTGCTTTGGCACGATTGGATCACCTCAATTGATCATAAACGCTTAGGCGTTATGTATATTATTCTTGCGCTTATTATGCTGTTTCGTGGTTTCTCAGATGCCATTATGATGCGCGGGCAATTAGCACTGGCCACCAGTGGGGCCGCTGGTTTTTTACCACCAGAGCATTATAACCAAATATTTACCGCTCATGGGGTGATCATGATCATCTTTATGGCGATGCCATTTATGATCGGTTTGATGAATATCGTGTTGCCTTTACAAGTTGGTGCGCGTGATGTGGCTTTTCCATTTTTAAATAACTTAAGTTTTTGGTTAACAGCTGGTGGTGCGATATTAATTAATATTTCATTGTTTTTTGGCGAATTTGCAAAAACAGGCTGGATGGCTTATCCACCATTATCCGAACTGTCGATCAGTGCCGGGGTGGGGGTCGACTATTATATATGGGCGCTGCAAATATCCGGTATTGGTACGTTACTGACAGCGGTTAATTTCTTAGTGACTGTATTCAAAATGCGCGCACCCGGCATGACATTGATGAAAATGCCTATATTTACGTGGGCATGTACGTGGGCAAATATCTTAATTGCAGCATCTTTCCCTATTTTAACCGCCGTATTAACCATGTTAACGCTAGATCGTTATTTAGATTTTCACTTCTTTACCAAGGCAGCAGGCGGAAACGCCATGATGTATATCAACCTATTTTGGGCATGGGGTCACCCTGAAGTTTATATCTTGATTTTACCGGCGTTTGGTATTTTTTCTGAAATTATCTCTACCTTTACAGGCAAGCGTTTATTTGGTTACAAGTCAATGGTTTATGCCAGTGGAGCAATCTCTATTTTAGGTTTTGTTGTGTGGTTACACCACTTCTTTACTATGGGGTCGAGCGCTAATGTAAATGCCTTTTTTGGGGTGATGACGATGATCATCGCGGTGCCCACCGGTGTGAAACTATTTAGTTGGTTATTTACGATCTATCGTGGCCGTTTACGCTTTACAGTTCCTGTACTGTGGACGCTTGGGTTCATGGTTACTTTCACTATAGGTGGTATGACAGGGGTGTTACTTGCCATCCCAGGTGCCGACTATGTACTACACAATAGCTTATTCTTAATTGCACATTTTCATAACACTATTATTGGTGGTGCTGTATTTGGCTACTTAGCTGGTTTCGCTTTTTGGTTCCCTAAAGTGATGGGCTTTAAGCTTCATGAAGGGTGGGGTCGAGCGTCATTTTGGTGTTGGATAGTCGGTTTCTTCGTTGCATTTATGCCTTTATATGTACTTGGCTTCTTAGGTATGACACGTCGTTTAAATCACACTAATAACCCCGCTTATGATATGTGGTTGCACATCGCATTTGTAGGCGCGGTGATTATTATGTTCGGTATTATCTTTCAAGTAGTGCAATTGGTTGTCAGCTTTAGAAACCGTGAAGCGCTTGATGATCCTACGGGCGATCCTTGGAACGGCCATACGCTTGAATGGTCAACTGCGTCACCACCACAGTATTACAACTTTGCTACGGTTCCACACGTTAGTGATATTGATGCATGGACCGACATGAAAGAAAAAGGCGAAGCGTATAAAACGCAAAAAAGCTATTCCCCTATTCATATGCCAAAAAATACCTCTGCTGGGGTGTTAATGAGTATCAGCTTTACCACGTTCTGTTTTGCCATGATTTGGCATATTTGGTGGTTAGCGATTGTAGGTGTTGTTGCGGGTTTTGCTGTGTTTATCAAACGTTGTTACAACCCAGATGTTGATTACTACGTGCAACCAGATGAAATTTTAAAAATTGAAAGCGCGCATAACAAAAGCGCTGCTAAAGTAAATGACGCTAAGGAGGTCAGTGCATGAGTGCATTACCTGCAAATGTAGACACCCATGAGCATGATATCCATGCTCATGAACATCATGACACGGGTGGCGATACTGTTTTTGGTTTTTGGCTTTATCTAATGACCGATTGCTTGTTGTTTGCCTCATTTTTTGCAACCTATGCGGTGCTTTTTATGAACACCAATGGTGGCGTATCAGGGCGAGATATTTTTGAACTTGATTTTGTTGCGGTAGAAACCGCAGCACTTTTACTGAGTAGTATAACTTTTGGCTTTGCTATGATCAGCGCACATGCTCAGAAAAAAGCCCTCACGCTTATCTGGCTTGGCGTTACTTTTGCTTTTGGTGCCGCTTTTATAGGTATGGAAATCTATGAGTTTCATCATTTAATTGTGCATGGTAATGGGCCACAGCAAAGTGCATTTTTAACGTCGTTCTTTTCATTAGTCGGCTTACATGGACTACATGTAACCGCTGGCTTGATTTGGATGACAACAATGATGATAGAAGTGGTACGCCGTGGTCTTAAACCAGCAACTATAACTCGTTTAAGCTGCTTAAGCTTATTTTGGCACTTTTTAGACGTGGTATGGATTTGTGTATTTACCGTTGTTTATTTAATGGGGGCAATGTAATGAGTCAAACCGAATCACATGCCTCACATGGCACTGTAAAAGATTATTTAATTGGTTTTGTTTTATCAATTGTACTGACCGCGATCCCTTTTTGGGCTGTTATGAGCGGGACGTTAGAAAAGCAAACGACCTTTTATGGCATTATCGTTATGGCTGTTGTGCAAATTTGGGTACATTTAAAATACTTTTTACACCTAAACTTTAAAACTGAAGAGGGTAAAGCAAGCTCATTATCCTTTATTTTCAGTGCAATAATAATTGTTATGGTTGTTGGATTGTCGGTGTGGATCCTCTATGCATCTAACGCCATGATGATGTATTAATGTTCGAAATAAGCAAATAGTAGGAGTTTAGCTGATGTTTCGTCGTTATTTAAAAGTGACTAAGCCTGGCATTATTATGGGCAACTTGATCTCCGTAGCGGGTGGGTTCTTACTCGCGTCACAAGGAGATATAGATGGCTGGCTAATGTTGGCTACTTTATTAGGGTTATCTTTGGTTGTTGCCTCAGGGTGTGCAATTAATAATGTGATAGACCGTGATATTGATAGTCGCATGGCACGTACCAAAACCCGAGTGACAGTAACGGGCGAGATGTCAGCGAAAGCAGCGTTAGTACATGGAGTTGTACTTGGTGTGGTTGGTTTTAGTTTATTAGCCATTTATACCAACTGGGTCGCTGTATTTTTTGCCGTGTTTGGTTATGTTATTTATGTCGGGGTTTATAGTTTATATATGAAGCGTCGCTCTGTGTATGGCACTTTTATAGGTAGCTTATCCGGTGCGGTCCCCCCTGTTGTCGGCTATTGCGCAGTGAGTGCTCAATTCGATGCTGGTGCATTGATATTGCTCGTTATGTTTAGTTTATGGCAAATGCCGCACTCTTATGCGATTGCTATATTTCGTTATCAAGATTACAAGTCGGCATGTATTCCCGTGCTGCCAGTGGCGCAAGGTATTGATAAAGCAAAAAACCATATCGTCATGTATATAGCAATTTACGCTTTAGTGGTGATGTTACTCACGATTGGTGGTTATACCGGTATGGCATTTTTAGCTGTTGCGTGTACCACCAGTTTTTGGTGGCTATTGATGGCCCTTAGAGGTTACCGACGTAATATTGATATTAGCGGTTGGGCACGCCAAGTGTTTGCGTTTTCAATTATTAATATCACTGCGCTGAGCATTGCAATGGCCGTTGATTACCAACATTTTACGCCACAATTATCATTATTTAGTTAGTTGTGAGTTAGTTCCGAGTTTATTCCAAAGTTAACAAAGGCTCTGATTTATGACGAGCCTTTTTTCTTGTCTAAAATATAAGATAATCTTACTGCAAACCTTAGGAGCCGTAATACAGCGCCTTGAGGAACCACAATTAATAAGTTTATAAGTCAGTTCAGTTCATTTTGCTTTGGTATATGTGTAGAAGTGCGAAACTTTTGTATGCACATGCTGGTTAAATTAGCAAAAATGAGGCGGCTTATAGCTTGGTAAATTAATCGCAAAAATACGAAATCCTTGATTAATTAACACCATTACATGTTCTGCTTTATAAGCGGGGTTGATTGGTGGCAGGCCTTCTTTTACATCCCTTTTTTAGCCGAGATAATACTATTCATATGCATAGGTAGTTACATAAGCCGTTATCGCAAAATAATATCAATAACTATGTGGGTTTAAATTGTAGTAAATAAGCGCAGTAATCGCTTTTTCAATCGCATATTCTGTAAGTTATACACTTATTTAAAAACGCGCAGCTTGCTCAACAACAATGCCATGGCGCTGTGCTAAACGTAAATGGTCTCTGTCGTAACCACCACCAATAACGCTTGCCACTGGTATATTGTGTTCAATACAACGTTTTAATACTAGGTGATCGCGTTTTTCAATACCTTGCCAGCTAATATCAAGCTTACCTAAGCCATCTTGTTGCCATACATCAACACCGGCATCGTACAGGACTAAATCGGGGTTAAGTTCATTGAGTAAAAACTGTAGTGTGTCATCAACAATTCCCAAATATTCATCATCTTGCATATTATTGGCGAGGCCAATATCTAAATCGCTTGAGGACTTTCTAAACGGGAAATTTTTTTCACAGTGAATAGAGCAAGTATACGCATAAGGTTGGTGGGTAAGCATGGCGGCAGTGCCATCACCTTGATGTACGTCTAAGTCAAATATAAGTACGTTAGTTACTTCGCCACTTTGTATAAGTGTTTGAGTGGTAAAGGCAAGATCGTTGACCATACAAAAACCTGAGCCAAAGTCGAAGTGAGCATGATGAGTGCCGCCTGCTAAATGACACGCTAAACCATGTTTAAGTGCAAGGCGTGCAGTTTCTAGCGTACCTAAAGGGGCTGTAAATGTGCGCGCTATTAATGCCTCAGACCAAGGTAATCCTATGCGTCGAAGGGCTTTTTCGTCTAATTGATTGCGCCAAAGATCATCTAAATAGCTCGCACAATGCACGAGTTCTAGCTTATCAGGGTTACCAATCTCAGGCTGTACTAGATTATTATTTATAAGCCCTAACTCTTTAACATGCTGATATAAATTAGCAAACTTGCTCATAACAAAACGGTGTTTGGGATCAAAGTTAAATGAGTAGTTTGGATGATAAACTAAAGGTAAATGTGGGTTTAACGTCATAACCGCGCGCTTTTAATTATTTACGCTATGGTAATCAAGTTTATTTTGATAGTCCATGCTTGTGCTTAAAGGCTTGTTTATAAAAAAGCCCTATCGTTTGATAGGGCTAATATTACTCATAACGAGATTTCAGAGCGATAAATTAATGACTATACATTAGCCAATTTTTTTATACTTAATACGCTTAGGTTGAGTTGCCTCTGCACCTAAGGTCTTTTTAAGCCACTCTTCATATTCTGTGTAGTTACCATCGAAAAAGTTGATTTGACCTTCATCGCGGTAATCTAAAATATGCGTAGCAATACGGTCTAAGAACCAACGGTCATGCGAGATACACATCACGTTGCCCGGAAACTCTAAGATTGCATTTTCAAGAGCACGTAATGTTTCAACGTCCAAGTCATTAGTTGGCTCATCCAGCAGGATTACGTTGCCACCAGCTTTCAATAGTTTTGCTAAATGCAAACGATTACGCTCACCACCTGATAGGTCTTTAACAAACTTTTGCTGATCGTTACCTTTAAAATTAAAGCGACCAACATAAGCACGACTTGGAAACTCAAAATTACCAATTTTTAATATGTCTTGGCCGTCTGAAATTTCTTGGAAAACGGTGTTGCTGTCGTCCATGTTACCGCGGAACTGATCAACCGTTGCAAGCTCCACTGTTTCACCAATAGTGATTTCGCCGCTATCTGGCTTTTCTTCACCACTTAACATTTTAAATAGGGTTGATTTACCCGCGCCATTGGCACCGATAATGCCCACAATTGCGCCTTTTGGCATAGTAAAGTTTAAGTCGTCAATCAGTACACGGTCACCAAAGCTTTTCTTCAAGTTTTTAACTTCAATAACTTGGTCGCCTAAGCGCGGTCCTGGTGGAATAAATAGCTCATTGGTTTCGTTACGCTTTTGGTAATCTGAGTGCTGTAGCTCACTAAACTGCGCCATACGAGCTTTAGACTTTGCTTGACGACCTTTAGGGTTTGAACGCACCCATTCAAGTTCTTGCGCGATTGATTTTTGACGGGCTTTTTCAGATTTTTGCTCTTGCTGTAAGCGTGCATCTTTTTGCTCAAGCCATGAAGAGTAGTTACCTTCCCACGGAATACCTTCACCACGGTCAAGCTCTAGAATCCAACCGGCTACGTTATCAAGGAAATAACGGTCATGGGTTACTGCCACAACAGTGCCTTCGTAATCATGTAAGAAACGTTCAAGCCAAGCTACTGATTCTGCATCCAAGTGGTTAGTTGGCTCATCAAGAATAAGCATGTCAGGCTTTTCAAGTAATAAACGACAAATAGCGATACGACGACGCTCACCACCCGATAACACTTCAACTTTAGCATCCCAAGGTGGCAGACGTAGCGCATCAGCCGCGCGCTCTAATACGTTATCAATATTGTGACCGTCGTGGGCTTGAATGATAGCTTCAAGTTCGCCTTGCTCTTTTGCTAGTGCATCAAAGTCGGCGTCTTCCATAGCGTATTCGTTGTAAACTTCATCAAGACGGTTTAGTGCATTTTTAACTTCACTTACCGCTTCTTCAACGGTTTCGCGCACGGTTTTACTTTCATCAAGTACCGGTTCTTGCGGTAGGTAGCCAATTTTAATGCCCGGTTGAGGGTGAGCTTCACCTTCAAACTCTTGATCAACCCCTGCCATAATGCGCAGTAAGCTTGATTTACCCGAACCGTTTAAGCCAAGTACACCAATTTTTGCGCCAGGGAAAAAATGCAACGAGATATCTTTTAAGATAGTGCGCTTAGGCGGCACAACCTTAGATACATGACTCATCGAGAATATAAACTTATCAGGTAAAACCATGGAAAAAGCCTTCAAATAATAATAAAAATTTCAATGTGTATTGTAGTGGCTCACAGGTGAAACAGTCAACGAAACAGCAAAGCAGAACACTTTTTTGACTAAATAGGCTAATAAAATAAATTCATTTAGACATCTAAACATCTAGAGGTTGAAATTTTTAACTAACCGTTCATAATTAGCCATTGGTGAATTGTACCTTGGAGCTAAGAATGCCTATTACTGTTAAAGATGAATTGCCTGCGATTGCAAAATTACGTCATGAAAATGTGTTCGTAATGCCAAAAAGCCGTGCGAAAACGCAAGAGATTCGCCCGATGCGGTTGGCAATTTTGAATTTAATGCCTAATAAGGTAGAAACCGAGGTACAGTTTATTCGTTTGCTGGCAAACTCTCCGTTGCAAGTTAATGTTGAACTTTTACGCTTAGACACCCACCGTAGTAGAAATACCTCAGAGCAGCATTTAGACACTTTTTATCGTTACTTTTCTGAGGTTAAAGATAATAACTACGATGCACTTATCATCACTGGTGCGCCGCTTGCGCATTTAGAATACGACGAGGTTGCTTATTGGGATGAACTCACCGTATTGCTCGATTGGGCCGAAGAGCATGTTACCTCAACGTTGTTTTCGTGTTGGGCCGCTCATGCGGGTTTATATCATCACCATAAATTAAAACGTGAACTTAAAGAAAATAAACTTTGTGGCGTATTTAATCACCAATGTTATTTTAATCACGGCGCGCTTACTCGCGGTTTTGATGATTCGTTTTTAGTGCCGCACTCTCGTTTCGGTCATATTGATATTGAAAAAATAAATGCCAGCGATGACTTAGTTGTATTGGCAGGCTCACAGCAAGTGGGCGCTTACTTAGTTAAAAATAAATCGGGCAGTCAAGTGTATATAACGGGTCATCCAGAGTACGATGCTCATACGCTCAAGGATGAGTATCAGCGTGACCTAGAAAAAAGCCCTGATGCAGCGATCCCAGAAAACTATTTTCCAGATAATAATGCAGACAATGAGCCGTCGAAAACGTGGCAAAGTCATGCTTTTTTGCTTTTTTCGAACTGGTTAAATTATTATGTGTACCAAACTACACCTTATGATATTAATTTAGTTAGCCAAGCCGTAAGGACTAACAACTATGCCGAATAATAACGTTAATAAAAGTCAGCAGATTACAGAAGCATTAAAGCAGCGCATTTTAATTTTAGATGGTGCAATGGGTACCATGATCCAGCAGCATAAGTTTGAAGAAGACGACTATCGTGGTGAGCGCTTTAAAGATTGGCATGTACTAATAAAAGGTAATAACGACTTATTAAGCCTGACCCAGCCTAAAGTTATTGCGGATATCCATCGGGGTTTTTTAAATGCGGGTGCTGATATTATCGAAACCAACACCTTTAACTCGACCACCATTTCAATGGAAGATTACGACATGGCAAGTATCAGCCGTGAAGTAAACCTAGAGTCTGCTAAATTAGCACGCAGTATTTGTGACGAATACAGTGCTAAAAACCCAGCTAAACCACGCTATGTAGCGGGTGTACTTGGGCCAACCTCAAAAACATGTTCATTGTCGCCAGATGTAAACGACCCTGGTTATCGCAATATCACCTTTGATAAGCTAGTAACTGCGTACGTTGAGTCGACTTTGGCTTTAATGGAAGGCGGTGCAGATTTAATTTTAATTGAAACCATTTTCGACACCCTAAACGCTAAAGCCGCCTCGTTCGCAGTAGAAGAAGCATTTGAGCAAGCTGGACGCACATTACCCGTTATGATTTCAGGCACTATTACTGATGCTTCAGGGCGAACGCTTTCGGGGCAAACCACCGAAGCATTTTATAATTCAATTCGCCATATTAAGCCCATTTCAATTGGCCTTAATTGCGCGCTTGGCCCTGACTTATTGCGCCAATACGTGCAAGAGTTATCGCGTGTGTGTGAAACCTACACTTCAGTGCACCCGAACGCGGGTTTACCCAATGAGTTTGGGGAGTACGACTTAGAAGCGCCTGAAATGGCGAAAGAAATTATAGACTGGGGTAAGTCAGGCTTTATTAATATTGTGGGTGGTTGTTGTGGCACCACACCTGCACATATTAAAGCATTTGTTAAAGGTCTAGAAGGGGTTAAGCCCCGTGTATTACCAGAGCTTGAAGTGCGTATGCGCTTATCAGGCCTTGAAGCGTGTAACTTAAATTAGGATAGCCGACATGACACAACAAATAGCCGTATTTACCAACGTCGGTGAGCGTACCAATGTAACCGGTTCAGCCATGTTCAAACGTTTGATCATGGAAGAAGATTTTGAAACCGCGCTTAATGTTGCCCGTGAGCAAGTAGAAAACGGCGCACAGGTTATTGATATCAACATGGACGAAGCCATGCTGGACTCTAAAGCCGCCATGGTGAAGTTTTTAAATCTCATTGCCTCAGAGCCTGATATTTCTAAAGTACCAATTATGGTCGACTCCTCAAAGTGGGAAGTAATTGAAGCAGGTTTAAAGTGTATTCAAGGTAAGGCGATAGTTAACTCAATCTCGCTTAAAGAAGGCGAAGAGCCGTTTATTCATCAAGCTAAAATTATTAAACGCTTTGGTGCGGCGGCAGTAGTAATGGCATTTGATACTGACGGCCAAGCCGACACCGCTGACCGTAAATTTGCAATTTGTCAGCGTAGCTACCGTATTTTGGTTGATCAGGTGGGCTTTCCACCAGAAGATATTATTTTTGATCCGAATATTTTTGCAGTCGCCACGGGCATCGAAGAACATGATAATTACGCGGTCGAGTTTATCGAAGGGACGCGTCGTATCAAACAAAATTTACCTCATTGTAAAGTGTCGGGCGGGGTGTCTAATGTATCGTTTTCGTTTAGGGGTAATAACCCAGTACGTGAGGCGATTCACTCTGTATTTTTATATCACGCCATTCAAGCGGGTATGGATATGGGCATTGTTAACGCAGGGCAACTCGCCGTTTACGACGATATCCCAGAAGAGTTACGTAAAGCCGTTGAAGATGTTGTTTTAAACGCCGACTCAGGCGCTGGGGAGCGTTTAGTCGAACTTGCGCCTAAATACTCAGGTATGGCCCAAGCGGAACGTGTTGAAGATCTAGAATGGCGCACATGGTCTGTAGAAAAACGCCTAGAGCATGCCCTCGTTAAAGGTATCACCGAATACATAGAAGAAGACACCGAGCAGTGCCGCGTCGCTGCCGCTAAACCTATTCATGTTATTGAAGGGCCATTAATGGATGGTATGAACGTAGTAGGGGATTTATTCGGTGCAGGTAAAATGTTTTTACCACAAGTAGTAAAATCAGCTCGCGTAATGAAGCGTGCCGTAGCCTATCTTGACCCTTACATTGAAGCCGAAAAAGAAGAAGGCGCCACTAATGGTAAAATAGTCATGGCCACTGTTAAAGGTGACGTACACGACATCGGTAAGAATATTGTTGGCGTAGTGCTGCAATGTAATAATTATGAAGTTATTGATTTAGGTGTAATGGTGCCGGCAGAGAAAATACTACAAACCGCCATTGACGAAAAAGCCGATGCTATTGGTTTATCTGGCCTTATAACCCCATCGCTTGATGAAATGGTGCACGTAGCGAAAGAAATGACCCGCCGCGGATTTGAACTACCATTATTGATAGGCGGCGCGACCACTTCTAAAGCGCATACTGCAGTTAAAATTCAGCCGCAATACGATAAAGGAGTGGTATATGTAAATAATGCCAGCCGTGCAGTAGGTGTCGTCTCTAACTTATTATCAAAAGAGCATAAACCCACCTTTTTAGAAAAAATCAGCGCCGAGTATGTAAAAGTACGTGAGCAACAGGCTCGTAAAAAGCCCCGCTCAAAACCGGTAACAATACAACGTGCCCGTGATAATGCCGCCCAACTTGATTGGGATAACTACACGCCTCCTGTGCCTAATAAGCTGGGCGTGACCGAATTTAAAAATGTATCTATTGCTACACTTCGTAAATATATAGATTGGACGCCATACTTTATGACGTGGTCAATCGCAGGTAAATATCCGCGCATAATGACCGACGAGGTGGTTGGAGAGCAAGCACAAAGCTTATTTAAAGACGCTAACGACATGCTCGACGACCTTGAAAAAGCAGGTAGTTTACAACCGCTGGGTGTAATTGGTTTATTCCCTGCGAACCGTGTGGGTGATGATATAGAAATTTACACTGACGAAACTCGCAAAGAGCTGTTAAATACCTCGTGCCATTTACGCCAGCAAACCGAAAAAACCGACTTTGCTAACTACTGTTTGGCCGACTATATTGCGCCAAAAGGGACACCGGATTACTTTGGTGCGTTTGCCGTAACGGGCGGGTTAGAAGAAGACAATCTAGCCAATGCGTTCGACGCCAAGCAAGACGACTACAATAAAATAATGATAAAATCGGTGGCCGATAGGCTCGCAGAAGCGTTTGCCGAATACTTGCACGAACAAGTGCGTAAAGAGTATTGGGGTTATGCGCCCGATGAAAATCTGGGTAACGATGAGCTAATTCGCGAAAACTATCAAGGCATTCGTCCAGCCCCCGGTTACCCAGCGTGCCCTGAGCACACTGAGAAAAAGAAAATTTGGCAGTTGTTAGACACTGAAAAACGCATTGGCATGCGGCTCACTAGCTCATACGCCATGTGGCCAGGTGCTGCGGTTTCGGGCTGGTATTTTTCACACCCAGAGGCTAAATATTACGCTATAGCCGCGATTCAACAAGATCAGGTAGAAGATTATGCCAAACGTACCAACATGAGCTTGGAAGAGGCAGAACGTTGGTTATCGCCTAACTTGGGGTATGAGCCCGATTGAACTTATGCTCTGCATCAGTTCCAAGTAAATGTGAGCTAGAATTATAAAGTAGCCCCCAATAGTTGGAGATTCCAGTTAATGGGGGAGCGTGCAAAACTAAATGGGGGATTGGGCCTAAAACTATAGGCCCAATGTGATGATAAATTAGAACTTATAACTAAAGCTCAGTGATGCATTTTGCGGGGTGCCATAACGATAGTTATTGTAAAAACCTGCTGAGACATAACTATAATATTTCTCATCAAATAAGTTATTAACATTTAACTGTAAATCCATCGAATCGTTAATATCATAACGCGCCATAAGGTTTACTAAGGTATAAGCGTCTTGCTCAACACGTGCAGTGCTTCCTTGTGCGTATGTTTCGCTTTGCCAATTTATGCCTCCACCAATAGTGAGTTCGGGTAAATTATCAACAAACTGATATGTTGTGAATACTTTGAATTGCTTACGAGGGGCATCGGTATTTACTTTGATATCGTCGGCATCTTCAGCCTTAAACTGTGAGTAACCCGCGGACACATTCCAACCAGCAACGGGTTCACCCATAATTTCAAATTCAAAACCATAGCTTTGCGTACCCTCAGCCCCATAGTAAGCACTCATCTGCTCTGCTGTAGGTACATAGTTTGGATCTTCAACGGCTAAGTTATCTTGCTGGATATCAAAAATAGCAACGGATGTTTGTAAGCGCTCATCAAAATACGCACTTTTTAAGCCAATCTCGCTCGCTTTACCATCAATAGGGTCAAGGAAATCACCATTGGTATCTTGATTATTCTGTGGGCTGAAGATTTCTGTGTAGCTTGCGTAAATACGGTGCTGTTCATTAACATCATACAAAGCACCAACGTAGGGAACAAATACGCCTGTGTTACCATAGTTTTCTACTGTGCCGTAATTTACTCGGTCACGTTCCCACGAAGAAATTCGTCCACCACCAATGACTTTTAATGAATCGGTAATCGACAAGCGCGTTGCTGCATAGAAGCCCTTTTGCACTGTGTCGTTATCATCACGTAATGTCGACTCTGCTGTCCAATCAGGCTCTTGAATATCACTGTTTTCAAACTCATAAAAATTACCAATGTCCAAAGCATCCCATGTACCGCCGCCAGCCATTGGGGATGGATCATAAGTACTGGTTTGTCCTTCTTGCTCCGAGTATAGTGCGCCGAGAACGAAGTCATGAGTTTGTGAGAATAATCCATATTGACCCTTCAATTGAAAATCAACACTGTCTTGTTTAGTCGTACCAAATGAATAATCGCGCTGACCTGTAAGGCCTTCACCTGTTTCTTTATCGAGAGCACCACTCACATAAAAAAGTCGTGATGTTTTGTCGTACTCTGAGTGATTGTAATTGGCCACTAATTGCCAGCCATTAGCAAATAAATGCTCAATAGTTGCAAAGTAGTTTTTGTGCGTTGTTTCCCAGCGAGTCCAATCAAGAGCGGTGGTTTTTGATACGTCCCAATCAGTTGCTGTGCCATCAGAGAATATAGCTGGTAAGGCTCCCCAACTAGCGCCATAGGGGTTACTATTTTGATAACTTGCCCCAACTCGTAAAGTCGTATTAGTGCTTAAGTCAGCTTCTAAGACTCCGTATAAAATTTCCTTATTATCTTCATATAAATCAATATAAGAGTCACTATCAACGTACTTTGCAACAACACGACCTCGCACTGTTCCGCTGTCATTTAAGCTATCAGCTATATCGACAGTAAGCTGCTTTTTATTCCAACTTCCAACTGATAAATCTACATAGCCGGTTAAGTCAGTATTGGTTGCACGTTTACGTACTAAGTTAATTGAAGCGGATGGATCACCAGCACCAGTTAATAAACCTGTTGCACCACGTACAAACTCTACACGTTCATAAATAGATATATCTGCCGATGTTTCGCCCGCGTTACCAGCTAAACTCCAAGAAATAGGTACTCCGTCTATTTGATAATTAGTAACATCAAATCCACGTGATTGCATAGAGTTCCTAACATTATCCATTTTGGAGGACGATACACCCACCGTGTTATCTACAATATCAATAATGGTATCAAGATCCTGGTCACGAATTCGTTCAGCGGTGAATACCGTAACGGACTGAGGTGTTTCGCGAATAGATAACCCGAGACCTGTCGCAGTATCGATTGTTTCGTTGACTATGTATTTACCGTTAACCGTGATTTTTTCAATTTTATTTTTATCTTCACTTTGGGTGTTATTTTCTGCTGCAGCAATGTTTGTAGATATAAGTGCGACGCTGACAGCGGTCGCAATAGGAAGTAAGGTAAAATGCATAGTAATTCTCAATTTAAATACGATGAGTGCAAAGGTATCACTAATGAGAATTACTTGCATTAACTTTTCGGTAATATTGTTGTGCTTAAGTTAATTTATGTTTCTATCTATAGCTAATAAGGTTTAATAAATAGTAAACAAATGCCTTGAGGTGAATGTTAATCTGTAGGATTAATTAACATTAAAGCTGATACTTACAATATTATATGTACTATCAACCTCATTACCGCTAACCACCGCTTTTCCAGAAACAGGGTAATCGCTCGAAATAATATACTTACCAAGTTCTTCAGTTGCGACAGTTAACTGACCATTTTGATCCGTAGTTTTCTTGATTTTCTGGCTGGGTGTCTGTATTAAAACGTCGTGCTTGCTAACAGGTTTGCCCTTGTATGTTAAGGTAAAAGTATTGCCTTGCGGCTTTGTTGGTACAAATTCAAGATCTTGTTGCGCTTGAGTATCTTCACGTCCTGCTTTGGCATAAAGTTGTGCTGCTTGGAGTTTATCAGCCGTTTTCTCCATTTTCCAAGGCTTCCATAAATCATCAATATAAGCCCTGACATCTCCTTGCTTGGTAAGGTTTGCTGACCAATAATTTTGGTGTTGAGTAAGCGCTAAAGTAGACTGAATCGAATTTACAAAAACTTTAGTATTTTTAAGACCTGCAATTTTATCCCCCGATTCTGGCTCACCCGGTTCACCTAAATAGAGTTTTACATCATCAGTTGATTTTTCTAACCAAATTTCATGGGCTTGAGCTAAACCACTACAGGTAATTAATAGTGAGATAAATAATGATTTTTTTAAACTTAGCATATAGCTTCCTTTGAAGTTTCTTATAATTTGCTACCCAACGAGATGAAGAGATAAATTAGCAGTAAGTTTAAGAGTAATGATTATCAGTTGCTTTTGCAAATACTTTAATTTGTCCACATAAAGCTAGACCAAATAGGTTTGATAAATAGTTTAGGGCGTGTTGATCTTTGTGGTATGAAAAACAAACAGCATGAAGATAAGGTATAATTGAATTCGCCAGAAAACTTTACACCGAACCTACATGCCAAGATTAATGTTAACAGACGGGACATGGAATGTCTTATCAAAAGTAATGTACTTAAGTGGTCGAATTTATAATAAGCCCAACCATAGAAAAACGCTCGAAGGCATACTGTATAAGATGCGCACAGGTATTCCATGGCGAGATTTACCTTCTGATTTTGGCCGTTGGAGTGCTATCTACAGACGGTTTAATTTATGGTCCAAAAAAGGGATTTTGAATGAACTGTTTCGCGCATTATCTCGTGATGCGGACATGGATTGGGTCTTCATTGATGGCAGTATTGTCAGGGCTCATCAACATAGTTGCGGTGCAAGAACTGCTGACAATGAATCAATTGGAAAGAGCCGAGGTGGAAATTCTACGAAAATTCATCTTGCAGTCGATAGCGGAGGGTTGCCTGTTTATTATGAATTATCCTGTGGGAATACGCATGATATCGTCCATGCAGAGTCACTCGTAGCTAATTGCCCAACAAGTAATATGGTTGTCGCAGATAAAGGCTACGACAGTGAAAAACTGAGAGCGTTTGTTCGTGATAATAACGCTACACCCGTTATTCCACGTAAGGGCAACAGTTTAGTAGGCAATGAAGATATTGACTGGTGCATGTACAAATATCGGCACTTGGTTGAGAATGCATTTGGCCGTATTAAGCAATATAGAGGGATAGCCACGCGGTATGAAAAGCTTGAACGAAATTATCATTCAATGCTCGCTTTAGCATTTACTATGATGTGGCTACCAATGTGGGCTGATTGATATATGTACTACAAAGATCAACAGCCCCTAGTCGATTATTACTTTTATCAATTTTCAATTGTGGCAAACTATCTGACGATACTTTTTGTTACCTTAACGATTATAAATATAGGTATTTTATGAAGTTTTTAAGCTATGTTTTTCTGTGCTTTAGCATATTTAATTGCGCAGCCTCAATGGCTCTGGAGGCCAAATACCATGAGCATATTTCTACATTAGTTACTACTTTTAAAAACAATGATAAAGCAGCGATAGCTTCTCTAATTGATTACCCTCTACACCGCCAATATCCAGTACCTGAGATTAGCAATGAAAACGATCTTATTAATCGTTTTGATGAGGTTTTTGATAATGAACTCATTGCGGTTATAGCTAACTCAAACGTAAATGCTGATTGGAGTAAGGTTGGCTGGCGTGGAATTATGCTAAACCAAGGGGTAGTTTGGGTTGATACCAAGGGTAAGATTACCGGAATTAATCACCAAACAAACAAATCAAAAGCATTGGCAAGTGACATAATTGCACGAGATCAACACGCTCTTCATTCAAGCGTGAGCCGTTATAAGAAGCCAATATTAGATTGGCAAACAGCTAAGTATCATATTCGTGTTGATGATTTGGGTGACTATAATTATCGCTATGTTGCTTGGTCTATTGATAAAAAGCCAAGCGATAAGCCTGATATAATTTTAACCAATGGCGATATAATATTTGAGGGTAGTGGTGGAAACCATCATTACCTATTTAAAAATGGTCGTTTTCGTTATGTATTACATGTCACTGTAATAGGTTGTGACTCATCACCGCTTGGTTGGCTTGAGGTTTATAAAGACGATGATTTATTAATGTCTGAGCCTGTTATTAGCACTTGGTAATTATATAACCAGCGTATAGATAAAAACCGCCAAGCGGCGGTTTTTCAACTGTAAACGTTTAAATATTAATGGCCTTTCTCAAAGTCATTAACTTCACGCTCGGCGTCTTCTTTAGATTTACCGTATTTTTGCTGAATTTTACCAACAAGCTCTTGACGGCTACCCTCAATTTTATCTAAATCATCATCAGTAAGATCGCCCCATTTACGTTGCGCTTTACCTTTAAGTTCTTTCCAATTACCTTCGATACGATCGCTGTTCATAATTAGCTCCTTATCTTTACTTAGCTTAGTGAATTAACTTCACCTAAATAGGAGCAAAGGCTATACCAATTGAACGTTATTTTATTTTTATCTAATTATCAGTGCATTATGTTTTTATGATGAAGGTGTAATGAGTTTAAATGCGATCAGCTATTAAAAATATACAGGGCTTACTGTAATTTTTTCTTACCCAAATAGCAGTCGTTACCTGAGGGTTTTTGTTACACTGTTGGCAAAGTAATTTAGGGTAAATAGTCGTGCTGCCGGTTCAAGATATATATCAACAACTCGTTTCTACATTAAAGTCAAACCCTTTGACGCTATTACAAGCGCCACCGGGTGCGGGTAAGTCAACGTGGCTGCCGCTTAATTTAATGCAAGATGGACATTTTAAACGCATTGTTATGCTTGAGCCTCGGCGTTTAGCGGCGCGTAATATTGCCAGTTACTTAGCTAGTTGCCAAAATGAAACTGTAGGGCAAAGTGTTGGCCTGCGTGTTCGCGGTGAGAGTAAAATAAGTGCTGATACGCGCCTTGAGGTTGTTACCGAAGGCATGCTGACGCGTATGCTACAAAATGATCCTGAGTTAAGCGATGTTGACTTACTGATATTTGACGAGTTTCATGAGCGCTCAATTGCAGGTGATACTTCATTGGCGTTCGCGCTTGAGTCGCAAAGCGCGCTGCGTGACGATTTAACTATTTTGCTTATGTCTGCCACCTTAGATACCGAGCGTTATTCGCAGTTTTTTGGCTGCCCCATAATTGAATCCCCTGGTCGCAGTTATCCTGTTGATGAAGTTTATATTCCTATAAAAGATGAAAGTCGCTGGCTTGATGAAACTCCTGCTATTGTAAAGCAAGCACTTAGTGAACAACCCGGCAGTGCGTTAGTGTTTTTACCTGGTCAGCGTGAAATAGTACGTGTACAGCAAGCGCTTAGTGATTTACCCAAAGGTTGTGAAGTATTTACTTTATTTGGCGAGCAAGATAAAGCCCAGCAGCAAGCTGCAATTGCCCCCGCAGCAAAAGGTAAACGCAAAGTGGTGTTGACCACCAACGTAGCCGAAACCAGTTTAACCATCGAGGGCATTCGCATTGTTATTGATAGCGGCAAACGTCGCGCTGCGAGTTTTAACTTAAAAACCGGTGTAACGGAGCTTACCACGCAAAATATTTCGCGCTCGTCGGCGGTGCAGCGCGCAGGACGTGCAGGGCGAATTGAGCCAGGTGTCGTGTATAGGCTTGGCTCAAAACAAACTTTTGAGCGGCGCAATAGCCACGACAACCCTGAAATTCTCACCTCTGATATCAGCCAACTGATGCTTGAAGCTAAGCTTTGGGGCGCAGGTATAAACGAGCTAACCTTGCTTGATAAGCCAACAGAGCAACAATGTACGCAAGCACTAAATTTACTGCAAATGCTAGAGGCGGTAGATAGTAAAGGTAAGCTCACAACCCTAGGCAGTAAAATGCTCAGTTTTGGCGCTGATATTCGCTTAGCGCACATGTTATTAAAAGCGCAGCAATTGGATGAGCAAAACCCGGGTATTTATCAGCTTGCAATACATTTAGTTGCGCTGCTAGAAAGCCGTGTTAATAGTGCTAATGAACTGAGTTTAGCACTACACAGCATGAAGCAGAGGCCACACCCAGTATTTAAACAGCAGCTTAAATTTTGGTTAAATCGTTTAAAATTAAAAGCGGTAGATAAGGATCTTAAAACCGAATATTTGAGTTTGCTAGTGGCACTTGCTTACCCAGACCGCATCGCAAAAAAACGTGGTAACGGTTATTTACTTGCTAATGGCGCAGGGGCAGAACTTAATAGCGACTATTGGCATAATGATGACTACCTTGCTATTGCAACAATGGGGGGTTACAAAGGCGGGCGTATTTTTGCAGCTACTGCACTTAGCCCGTTTGATTTACAAGCTTATTTACCGCACTTATTTACTGAGCGAACTCGCTGTGAGTTTGATGAAAAAACGGCGCGGTTTATTCATCAAGATGAAATAAAGCTCGGTGCTATTACGCTTAGCAGCCAACCCAGTAAGCAAAAGCTTGATAAAAATGAGCGCGCTAAAGCATGGCTTAACTTATTTACTAAGCAGGGCGTTGCGCTGTTTAACGAACAAAAAGACGCCGACCAGTTATTGGTTAGAATGAGCTTGGCCAGCAAGCTCATGCCTGAAGAATTTCCACATATAAGTGAGGCGCAACTTATTGAAAGTGCTGATAGTTGGTTAGGTGTGTACGTACAAGATATTAAAACTCTTAGCCAGCTTAAAAAGTTTAACTACTTTGAGGCGTTGCAAAGTTGCTTTAATTGGCAACAGCAATGTGCTTTAAAAGAGTTATTACCACTTCGCTTAACAGTGCCAAGTGGCTCAAATGTTAAAGTGGTGTATCAGCTCGATGGTCCAGCTAAACTGAGTGTTCGCATACAAGAAGTGTATGGCATGACCCGCTCCCCAGTACTTGCAAAAGATAAGCTACCACTTTTAATAGAGCTGCTTTCGCCAGGTAAACGTTCATTGCAGCTAACTCAAGATTTAGCCCACTTTTGGGCTACTAGCTACCGCGAAGTACAAAAAGAGATGAAAGGCAGGTACCCAAAGCATTTTTGGCCTGACGATCCCGCAAATAGTGTCGCAACCAATAAAGTAAAAAGTAGGATGTGATCTGTAGTTGCTAATTTATTTGCGACTTTATTTACAAAACGCCCCTATTTATGATTGCTAGTAAGTTAGCTTTATTTTCTTTTTGAAATCTATTTTTTTAGAGAAGTCAGCTTTAACTTTACGCTTTAAAATAAATAATATAAGCGTGATTCTATATTACGCTATGATAATAAAAATAACCTCCATTATAAGATAACAATGCTACGTTTACGGCACTTCAAAAGCACTGATCAACCATTATTGATTAATTACCTTAATAACCTCGATATTAAGCATTTTCTCTCACCAAAAATACCTACACCTTATACCCTTGATGACGCACTTTGGTGGGTTGAAAAAGGTAGTAAAGCCGGGTTTACTCGCGCTATTGAAGTTGATGGGCAGTTGGTTGGCTGTATTGGCGCTCTACCCGGTGAATTTGAATACGCAAAATCGGCTGAAATTGGCTATTGGTTAGCACAAAAATATTGGGGACGTGGTTTAGTTGTTGCAGCCCTTGAGTTATTAATTGAAGAGTTAAAAATAAATACCGATATTGTCAGGCTACATGCAGTGGTATTTGCCGGGAATTCACAATCAACCAAGGTGCTCGAAAAAGTAGGCTTTGAACATGAGGGGCTGCTTAAAAAAGCTATTTATAAAGAGGGTGAATTTTATGATGGCCTGCTGTACGCCAAAGTGCTAACTGAAAGGTCGCGCTAAAAGGGCTATTAGCAATAGTTTGTCAGTAAAGTAAGTAAACTGGTATAAAAAGAAAGGTGTTCCCCAGGTATGTGGCGTTCGGTGTCAGTCCTGAAACCTTGAGGTTTCAGGGCGGGGATCTGCGGTTTACCGTAGGCTTCTCGGTACATGCCGAGCTTGCTCAATAGTAAACGAACAGAAACCCTAACGTAAAATTTATCGGCTCAGGGACTTAACCAAGCTCCAACACCCCAGGGAACAAATTCAGTATATAAGACATAATCCAATCCTTAAACCATAAAAGTAAAAAAGAAGTGCGTTTGGGTGGTTTTTACCCACCTTTAGCGAGGCGTTTACTCTGTAGGTTGCTTTTTAAGCGTTAGAAGTAACTTTCAGTAAGATGCTTTGAGTCGAATGATACATTTTATTGGAGTTGCCATTTATCGAGTGGTAGCATTGAGTTACTTAGTCGAGCGAAGATAAAACTATGAGCGATTTACCAGATTACCAACAAGCCCAGTTAATGCTAGAAAAGAACGAGATTTTTGTTGCCCCTGCAGAAGCCCACGGAGTCATAAGTGGTTTACTTGCTTGTGGCTTAAGTATTGAAGCTAAAGAATATTTAGGTTTACTTAGCGATGTATTTAACGATGGCCAAGCATTTAGCCAAGACCTAAAACAATTTTTTGCTACCATTTATAAGCAAGTTGTTGATAGTTTCAGCGATGATGAATTTCAGTTTGATCTATTTTTACCCGGTGATGATGAAACCCTTATCGACCAAGCTAATGGCTTAGTGTCGTGGGCGGCGGGTTTTATGCTGGGTTTTGGTTTAAAGCAAAAAGACTATGGCAAGCTTTCAGCTGATGTCAAAGAAGTGATCAGTGACTTTAGCGAAATTACTCGCCTTGATACCATGTTTGACGAAACCGAAGAAGACAGTCAAGCACTCCATGAAGTAATTGAATACGTGCGGGTATCTGCTTTATTGTGTTTTGCAGAGTTAGGTAAAGAACAAAGCAGCCAAGAAAACACTAAAAAAACGCTTCATTAACTAGCAATTAGAGTAGGTAATATGACCGCAGACTGTGTATTAGCACTGGCTATAAACAAATCTGAATTTAAAGCCCGCCGAGAGCATTTGATGGCGCAAATGGAGCCAAACAGCGTTGCTATTATTCCTGCTGCTGGCGAAGTTACTCGTAGTCGTGATACCGAATATGCTTTTCGTCAAGATAGCGACTTTTATTATCTAACTGGCTTTAATGAACCTGATGCGGTATTAGTGCTTAGCCCATCAAGTGAAGCGCAAAGTACCTTATTTTGCCGTGATAAAGATAAGCTTGCCGAAGTTTGGCATGGCAGGCGTATTGGCTTTGAAAAAGCAAAAAACGAGTACTTATTCGACGCAACTTGTGCATTGAGTGAACTAACTGAACAATTAATAGATTTGGTGAATGGCCGCACGATTTTATTTTATACGCAGGGTACTTACCCGCAGTTTGACGATAAAATATGGTCGTTATTGGGCTCGCTCCGTAGTAACCGAGCACATAAAGCACCGTCTACCATTAAAGACATAAGTGGCTTAGTTCATGAAATGCGCCTGATTAAATCAGCTCAAGAGCAAGCTATTATGGCCCAAAGTTGCAAAATAAGTGGTGAAGGGCATATTCGTGCTATGGAGTTTGTTAAACCGGGCGTTACTGAATACCAGCTTGAGGCTGAAATACATCATCACTTTGCCATGAATGGGGCTCGTCACCCTGCGTATGGCACTATTGTGGGCGGTGGTGATAATGCCACTATTTTACATTACACCGAAAATAGCGATGTACTGCGTGATGGCGATTTAGTCCTTATTGATTCAGGCTCCGAGTATCAAGGCTATGCCGGTGATATAACCCGTACTTTTCCGGTTAATGGTAAGTTTAGTGCATCGCAAACAGCACTTTACAATATTGTATTAGCTGCGCAACTAGCGGCATTTAACGAAGTTAAGCCCGGTAGTAGCTTAGTTAAAGCAAACCGTGTTGCTAGTAAAATTCTTACCCAAGGGTTACTTGATTTAGGTATTTTAAACGGCGATTTAGATGAGCTAATAGCAAAAGGTGCGTGTAGAGAGTATTACATGCACGGACTTGGTCACTGGCTTGGGCTCGATGTACATGATGTTGGCGATTATAAAAGCCAAGGTAAAGACCGTGAATTCACCCCCGGTATGGTGCTTACTATCGAGCCTGGTTTATATATAAGCCAAGATTCAAATGCGCCAGCGCAATACAAAGGCATTGGCATTCGTATTGAAGATAATCTGTTAGTAACTGACACAGGCTACGAAAATTTAACTGCACACGTACCAAAAACAATTGCTGACGTAGAAGCGCTGATGCAAGCAAAAAAAGACAACTAAGCGCGAGGAAGAAACCGTGGACAAGGCGTTTGATATAGTTATTATTGGTGGTGGACTCGTTGGGGCAAGTTGTGCGCTTGGGTTAAAAAATGCAGCGCCTAACTTATCAATTGCCGTGATAGAACCCAATGAAGTAAGTGATGACTATCACCCAAGCTTTGACGATAGAAGTATTGCTCTTGCTCAGCAGTCAGTTCAGTATTTACAAGACATTAAAGCATTTGATACGAGTGCTTGTTTTGCGGCGGCAATCGAAAAAGTAACCGTTTCAGATCGCGGCCATTTTGGTAAAGCGCATATTGATTGTAGTGACTATCAACAACAAGCGCTAGGTTATGTAGTTGAAGTCAACCCATTTGGGCGCAGCCTTCATCAACAGTTAGCTAAAACCGATATCACCTTGTACTGCCCCGATTCACTCACAAAGCTTGAATACCATGCACAGCATGTTGCACTTACGCTTACATCAAACCAGCAGTTAACGGCTAAATTGCTGGTGGTTGCCGATGGCGCTAATTCGCCAACCCGGCAATTAGCAAATATTGAATTTACCACAAAGCCTTATCAGCAAGCAGCGATTATCGCTAATGTTGAAGTGGCTGATGGGCATAATCATAATGCTTTAGAGCGCTTTACCGAGCATGGGCCTATAGCACTATTACCAATGAGTAATAATCGTTATTCGTTAGTGTGGTGCATGGAGCTTGAGCAAATAGATGCGATTATGGCGCTTGACGACGAAGGTTTTGTAAACGCATTACAAAGTGCGGTTGGTTATCGAGCAGGGCGGTTTACTCAAGTCGGTATGCGCACAAGTTACCCACTAGTTTATGGCCGAGCAGAGTCACTGATCGCACATCGTACGGTTTTAATGGGTAATGCTGGGCATGCTATTCACCCTATTGCGGGGCAAGGTTTTAACTTGGGTCTACGCGATGTACAGTTTTTAAGCGCGCTTGTTGCAAAAGGTGGATCACTTGGCGATTATCACTTTACTACAAGTTACGCAAAGCTGCGTAAGCAAGATATTAATACCGTTATGACGCTTACCGATGGATTGGTACGATTATTTTCAAATTCATCAAGAATACTTGCATTTAGCCGCAGCTGCGGACTATTGGCAATGAGCTTAAGTGATACGCTAAAAGCCCCTCTAGCTAAGCAGTTAATGGGGCAAGTAAAACAAGGTAAACGACTATGAAACAAACGCAAGTATGTATTGTTGGCGGTGGTTGTGTAGGTTTAACTCTCGCATTGGGGCTGGCTAAAGCGAATATTAGTGTGGTTGTAATAGATGCTGCGCCCACTCAGCAATTGCCGGGTGATGAATACGGTTTACGAGTAAGTGCGCTCAGTCTTGCTAGCCAAGCATTACTTGACAGACTTAATGTATGGCCAGAAATAATCGCTCAACGCGCTCGTGCATATACTCACATGGATGTGCGCGACCAAGACAGTTTTGGCAAAATTGCTTTTAACAGCGACGAACTTGGTTTATCGCACTTAGGTCATATTGTTGAAAACGATATTATTCGTTACGCCTTAATTAACGAGCTTGAAAAAAGTAGTAAAGTGACGCTTTTATTTGATACGGCTTATCAGCAGATTCACCAAAGTGACAACGATGTATTTATTACCCTTGATTCGGGTGAACCCGTTATAGCTAAATTGCTGGTTGCTGCTGATGGCGCAAATTCAGCTATACGTAAGCAATTTAATTTACCAGTAACGTTTAAAGATTACGATCACCATGGCATTGTTGCTACAGTCAAAACGGCAGAGCCACATAATAATACGGCGCGTCAAGTTTTTCTACCAAGTGGCCCATTGGCATTTTTGCCGCTGGCAGATGCCAACACTCACTCGATTGTTTGGTCAACGAGTCCTGCACACAGTGATTCATTACTTGCTATGGACGATAATAATTTTAATAAAGCGGTGATGGCTGCTATTGATGGCCAATGTGGTTTATGTGAAGTACAAAGTAAACGGGCTGCTTTCCCGCTTAAAATGCGTTATGCGCAAAAGTGGGTTGAAGGTAAAGTGGTGTTAATAGGTGATGCAGCGCATACAATTCATCCGCTTGCAGGACTTGGTATGAACTTAGGGCTAAAAGATGCCGCCTATTTAATTGAGCTTTTAAGCCAGCAGCAAACAGAGTTTGCAAGTTCGCGCACACTTCGTGATTACGAGCGTACTCGTAAGCTTGACGCACAAAAACACATCGCCATGATGCAAGGGCTAAAAGAGTTATTTAATGGCGCTAACCCATTGAAAAAGTTAGCCCGTGGTGTCGGGTTAAGTGTGGTCGATAACCTCGGACCAATAAAGCACTTGTTCGCAAGCCAAGCAATAGGGAAGTAAAAGTTGTTAGATAATGCCTAATAACCGCTAATAGTATATAAAACGCCAAAATTACAGTGGCGCTTTATATACTTCAGTTACTTTTAAAATGTGATTGTCGTTGGAATTAAAAGTGACTTAGGCTTTAGAATCAGGATTTGAGTTCTCTTCCTGCCTTAAATAACCCGCCGCTTCATCGTCATTTTTGTTAATAGCTTTTTGTGTAGGCTCAGCGCGTGTTTGCTGATTAAGTTGATGAATTTGAGAAGCATTTCCTAAATCACGCTCACTAGTGATTGACGCAATAGACTCGCGGTCTTTTAAGAATGCAATAACATCGTTTTTAATTGCCTGTAGTTGTCCTTCGTCTTTATGCATTTCCATAATATGGCGAGCATGCTCAAGATTTTTGATCCCCGTTGCAGCAAAAGTCGTTGAAACTATACGAGAGACAATAATCCACGGCGTAATACTGCTACGAACTAACGTATTTTCAGAGCGAGTACTATCGTGAATGCCTGTTCCGGTTGATATTTTAGATTCAGTAAAGGTGCCTTCACATTTAAAGTAAACCAATAGAGATTCAAATTGCATTTCAGCAAAAAATAAATGGGCGTTGGTACGTAATAAGCGTGCAAATGCTCTTATTAATAATCCGATTAATAGGAAGTGAAAGGCCGACATAGTTAATTCACTCACTTGCAAAATATGTTGTTCATTTAAGGCTTGTTTAAATGAATTAATATTAGAGTCAGCGATATAATGAAACACGTCGATTAGCGAGTAAGCTAATAAAATCGTAAAGACTAAAGCGACTATATAGAGTAAATTGGCGCTAAGAAGACTAACTAACCTAGCTACACTAAAGAGCTTGCCTAAATCCATCTTGTGCAATTTAGGTTGTATTTCTTGGATCATTTCCCCTTTAAAGCCGCCTTTACCATCAATTTGCTCTTGTAACTGAGGGTCAAGTTCACGATAGACTCTGTTTGGAACTTCTTTATAACGACGGTTCGCCATAACTAAATTATCAAGGTTTATAAAAACTTCATCAGGGTGAACAGACTCTTGCCAATTCTCACGTAGCTCAGATACTTCGGCAGAAGGAGCTATCGTATTTATACGTTCTTTTATCATTATAAAAATAGGCACACTACTTAATGCCGCAAGCACAATAATAGCAATTAAGTATATACCAGCATTTAAGCTCGGTAACTGTTCAAGCCAGCTATTGATTTGTACATTACTGATCTGTTGTTCTTTCATTACCCATGACAGAGAAAGACCTATAGCAATGGGTAAAATAAACGAAAGTGAAATTATTCTAGCAAGTGCGCCACCGCCAAGCGTTTCTATATTTTTTTCAGCGTCACGAGAAATTGGTTTTCCTGTATCACGCCACGATAAAAGCACATAAAACATCAGTAAAGCACTGTAAATAGGAAATGTTAATTCGCCAGCTTCACCCGTAAAACCAGATAAAGTTACAAATGCGACAAGCCCATACGCCAGTAAAGCTACTATGGTACTAACCCAAGAACCAAATAAACGCTGGGCAACATTACGAATTGGGTAAGGCAAAAATACTAATTTAGGAATAATACTATGTACTAAACGAGACAAAAAACCACTGGGCTCTACGAAGGTACTATTTTTACGACCCACCAACATTTCTTCTAATTCGTGGGAGTTGTATGCGACTACTTCAGCTTCTTCTTGGGCTGTTGAACCTTGTGATTTACTATGATTATAAGCAAGAGATGTTGGGTGATTACGACCAACAAAGTACTTCAGCATGGCATAAATACCACCAGAAAGCGTTCGAATGCCTAAAGCTAAAATTAGCATACCAAATAGCATTAAAAGCCAGCCTGTAATGGAGTCTTCTTTAACCAAGCCCGCAGCAATAACTAAAAGGGTAATTCCAGCAACAGATTCAATTGTCCCTCGTAAGGCAGTTACCTTTCCTTCCAGTTTAAAGGGATTTTTTATTCCAAGATCAATTGATCCATAATCAAAAGCCATTGAATATTCCTTGTAATAGCGTTTATGTTAGTTGTTTTAGTATATGTAGTGTATAAAATTATTGGTAAAGATGTAACTGTATAAGATCTTAAATTATTGAATTTTCATAGTGTGAATATTAATTATTTAGGCCTTAAATTATGGAATTAATCAAGCAGCTAAAAAGCTATATTTGATTCAACAAATATGGCTTATAAGTTTCTAGTTTTATAGAGGCCGCTATAGTGATGGTATTAAACCTTTAAGCCATGCGTAAGCTTATAAACTCAGCGAGTTTATCTACCGCATGTCCAGACTCATCAGCACGTTTTATTAAGCTAATACCTATCTGACCAAGTTCTGGTAGTTGTTTGGTGTGTAATTGATAACTTAGCTCGTTTGGCACGGTGCTTTTAGCTAATACTGTGATCCCTAACCCTTCTTTTAACGCGGCAGTAAGTCCGGTCAAGTCGGCATTACTATAAACAATGCGGTATTTAATACCTGCGTTTTTTAGTGCTTCGATGGCGCGACGTCTATAAATACAGCCCTCAGGTGCGGTAACAAGCGTAACCACCTCATTTTGTGCAAGGTTTAAATCACCCACCCAGACTAACTTATCTTGCATAAATACGGGGAACTTTTCAGAATTTAAATCTTCATTAAGCGCGAGCACTAAATCAAATTGATCTTGACGAGCAACCGACAGTAAATGCTTACTTAAACGTGATTTGACTTCTAAAGATACATCAGGGTAAAGCGCCACAAAATCACCAATAATTGCTGGTAAAATGCGTGCCGCAAATTCACTGGGGATCCCTAAGCGTACCTTACCAGTAACACTTTCATTGGTAAATTGCTGTAAAATACTGTCGTTAGTTAATAGCATTTGTTTTGCCATTGGTAATAACACCTCGCCATAATGATTAAGTACTTGGCGTTGGCCTTGTTTTTTAAAGAGCTTATGGCCGAGTAAATCTTCTAAACGTTTAATTTGTAAACTCACCGCAGGTTGCGATAAGCCCAGTAAATCACCGGCTTTAGCAAAGCCACCGACTTCTACAACGGTAATTAAGGTACGTAAGCTATCTGTTGAGATGTTTTTCATATTAAAAATTACTATTTAATTAGGTTAGTTCATAAGTATTATTTATCAATTGATTTAAAATTACAATTTGTTGTTGGTAAACTTGCGCCATATACTTTTGCTATTAAAGCTTGATAGGTGTCAATGATGACTTTTTCTCCCATAATGTTTGCGCGCCACAGCCTTGCTCAGCACGCTGAAAATAACGCGTTTGAGTTTAATACTGAGATGGCCGTTATGGATTTTAGTGGCACCGAAGCGCTGCTGTTTTTAACCTCTATACTGGGATTAGACATCAGCAAATTAACAGCCAGTGGTTTGGGTGTAAAAGGGTCGTTAGATGGCGATATAGACAGTGACTTTGCTTATTCCGTGTATTTTTTTAGTGAAACTGCGTTTAGATTTATATTACCTGCCCAAGCAAGCAAACAGTTACAATCACTTATAAATGAGCAGCAGTTACGTTTTGATATCGACTATGTAATGCGTAGCGACTTAAACGTAATGACCCTATGCGGTGAACAAGCTTTTGACGCTATTGTTGATGCATTTAAATTAACGCCAGGTTTGCGTTTATCAAACTCTCTGAGCTGTTATGGCGCACAAAGCGGAGCGGTATTTGTAACCGCCGTTACGACACAATTAAAGCAATATTTTCAGCTGGTGGCTAAAAATCCAGAGCTTGAAAAATGGCAAGCCTATTTACAGCAGCAAGGGTTTGACACGTCTTTGGTTGACGTGACATGACAGCATATTTTAAAACGACTGAGTGTAATAAACACTTGCCATTTTATGTAATAACAAATCGCAATTTGGGTGCCAGCGAATAACAACTTATGTATAATCGCCGCCCATGTTATTCCCCCTTATTAAGTTGAGGCCACGCCCAGTATTGGGTTAATTTTAAAGTGAAGGAATATTATGACTTCAAAAACAGTTTTACATGCAAAACACTTAGAATCAAAAGCTAAAATGGTTGATTTTCACGGCTGGGAAATGCCTATTAACTATGGTTCGCAAATCGAAGAGCATAACGCAGTACGCACAGATGCCGGTATGTTTGACGTATCACACATGACTATTGTTGATGTGCAAGGCGAGCAAGCTCAAGCGTTTTTACGCAAGCTAGTGGCAAACGATGTAGCTAAACTAACTGTTCCTGGCAAAGCGCTTTATACCGGCATGCTTAACGAGCAAGGCGGTGTAATTGACGATCTGATCATCTATTTCTTCTCTGAAACCAATTACCGTTTAGTGGTTAACTCAGCAACACGTGAAAAAGATTTAGCCCATATGGCTAAAGTATCAGCCGATTTTGCGGTTGAAGTTACTGAGCGTCCTGAATATGCAATGATTGCGGTACAAGGACCCAATGCTAAAGCTAAAACAGCAACACTACTAAGTGCAGAGCAACAAGCTGCAGTTGAAGGTATGAAGCCATTTTTTGGTGTACAAGTAGGTGATTTATTTATCGCCACAACAGGCTATACTGGCGAAGATGGTTACGAAATTGTAGTACCAAACGAGCAAGCCGCTAACCTTTGGCAACAACTGTTAGACGCAGGTGTAAAACCTGCAGGCCTTGGCGCACGTGACACGTTACGCCTAGAAGCCGGTATGAACCTTTACGGCCTTGATATGGACGAAAGCGTATCACCACTTGCCGCTAACATGGCATGGACAATTGCTTGGGAACCTGAAGATCGTGACTTTATCGGTCGTGATGTAGTGGTTAAGCAGCGCGCAGATAAAAGCACCAACAAACTTGTTGGTTTAGTGCTTGAAGAAAAAGGCGTACTGCGCACTGGTTTAAAAGTGATCATTGACGGTGGCGAAGGAATTATTACTTCAGGTACCTTCTCACCAACACTTGGACACAGTATTGCCCTTGCACGTGTACCACGCTCAATTGGTGAAACAGCCCAAGTAGAAATGCGTAAAAAATTAGTTAACGTAAAAGTAGTTAAAGCAGGCTTTGTACGTAACGGTAAATCAGTACTTTAAATATCAATTAAAAATTTGGTGTTATCACCCAATATAAACCAAAGGAATAAACAAATGAGTAATATCCCTAGCGAGTTAAAGTATGCCCCTTCACACGAGTGGGTTCGCAACGAAGGTGACGGTACCTTTACTGTTGGTATTTCTGAGCATGCACAAGAACTTCTTGGTGACATGGTATTCGTAGAATTACCAGAAGTGGGTGACGAAGTAGATGCAGGCGAAGAATGTGCAGTAGCAGAGTCAGTAAAAGCAGCATCAGACATTTATGCACCTATTGGTGGCGAAGTGGTTGCTATTAATGAAGAGCTTGAAGATGCTCCAGAAACGGTAAATAACGACCCATATGCAGAAGGTTGGTTATTCCGTGTTAAAGCATCTGACGAGTCTGAGCTAGACAACTTGCTAGACGCTGAAGGCTACGCAAACACTATCGACGAAGACTAATTATTAGTTTACTCGATTTTAAAAGCCCCGTCATATTAGATACTAGCGGGGCTTTTATGATTTTACCGCTTACTTTTCCATACTGTGTAAGTGCTTAAATCGCCAAGTTTTTAAGTTATTACTGGTTACCCATTAGTAATAACCACTTTTTTTTGGATCATAGGAATCTGGACAAATGTCAAACGCCAAATCTCTTGAGCAACTAGAGCAAAAGCAAGATTTTATTCGCCGCCATATTGGGCCAAGCCCAGAGCAAGTAACTGATATGCTTGGCGCTCTTGGAGTATCGAGTGTTGAAGAGCTGATCGGTCAAACGGTCCCTGCAAGTATTCGTTTAGAGCAGGGCTTAACAGTAGGCGAAAGCCGTACTGAAGTTGAAACACTAAGCTACTTAAAATCAGTAGCAAGTAAAAATAAAGTATTCAAATCGTATATCGGTCAAGGTTACCACCCAACACATGTACCGCACGTAATTTTACGTAACGTACTTGAAAATCCAGGTTGGTACACCGCTTACACTCCTTATCAGCCAGAGATTGCACAAGGGCGTTTAGAGTCATTATTAAACTTCCAAACTATGACCTTAGATCTAACCGGTCTTGATTTAGCCAGTGCGTCATTACTTGACGAGTCAACCGCTGCTGCTGAAGCTATGGGCCTTGCAAAACGCGTATCTAAAGCTAAAAAAGCCAATGTCTTCTTTATTGCCGATGACGTGCACACGCAAACTATTGACGTAGTTGCTACGCGTGCAGAACAATTTGGTTTTGAAATTGTAGTAGGCAAAGCTGAAGATGCCGTAAACCATGATATTTTTGGCGCGCTTTTCCAATACCCATCAACATCAGGTGAAGTGGTTGATATAACAGACTTAATCGCAGGCGTGCAAGACAAAAAAGCCATTGCCTGTGTTGCTGCCGACATCATGAGCTTATTACTATTAAAAGCACCAGGAAAACTAGGCGCAGACGTTGTACTTGGTTCAGCGCAGCGCTTTGGTGTACCCATGGGCTACGGTGGCCCACATGCGGCATTTTTTGCCACTCGCGACAAGTATAAGCGCTCATTACCAGGTCGTATTATTGGTGTATCTAAAGACCGTTTAGGTAACGACGCCCTTCGTATGGCAATGCAAACGCGCGAGCAACATATCCGCCGTGAAAAAGCCAACTCAAACATTTGTACAGCGCAAGTACTACTGGCCAATATGGCTGCGTTTTACGCGGTTTACCACGGCCCTAAGGGCTTAAAAATGATTGCAGAGCGTATTCATCGTTTTGCTGATATTTTAGCAGCTGGCTTACAAGCAAAAGGCGTAAATCTTAAGCACAATACCTGGTTTGATACCCTCACTGTAGTAAGTGATGATAAAAATGACGTAATTACCCGTGCTATCGCAAAAGGCGTTAACTTTGCAACTAACCATGATGGTGAGTATTCAATTTCAGTATCAGAAGCGACGACTCGCGAAGATGTAGCTGAGTTATTTGATATTGTGCTAGGTGACGGCCATGGCTTAAGCCTTGACACAATCGCCGCAGATATCGAAGCAAACGGTAGCGAGTCTATTCCGGCAAGCCTAGTACGTGATGATGAAATTTTAACGCATCCAAATTTCAATTCGTATCATAGCGAAACTGAAATGCTGCGTTATATTAAGCGCCTTGAAAATAAAGATTTAGCGCTTAATCATTCTATGATCTCGTTAGGTTCATGCACTATGAAACTAAACGCGACTGCTGAGATGATCCCAATTACATGGCCTGAATTTTCTAACCTGCACCCATTCTGCCCGTTAGACCAAGCACAAGGTTATCAGATTATGATGGGTGAACTGCACGACTGGTTAGTTAACATTACTGGTTACGATGCGGTATCATTACAACCAAACTCGGGCGCACAAGGTGAGTACGCAGGATTAATTGCGATTCGTAAATACCATGAATCACGCGGCGAAGGCCATCGTAATGTATGCTTAATTCCAAGTTCAGCGCACGGGACTAACCCTGCATCTGCACAAATGGCAAGCATGAAAATCGTGGTGGTTGATTGTGATAAAAACGGTAATGTTGATATGGCCGACCTAAAAGCGAAAGCTGAAGAAGTGTCTGAAAACCTATCGTGCATCATGATCACATACCCGTCTACACATGGCGTATACGAAGAAACCATTCGTGAAATTTGTGATATTACTCACCAGCACGGTGGTCAAGTTTACATGGACGGCGCAAATATGAACGCGCAAGTTGGCGTAACAAGTCCAGGTTCTATCGGCTCTGATGTATCGCACTTAAACCTACATAAAACCTTTTGTATTCCGCATGGTGGCGGCGGCCCAGGTGTTGGCCCAATTGGTGTTAAATCGCACCTTGCGCCATTTATGCCAAACCACAGTGTAATTAATGTAGCCGGTACGAATATCGACAACGGTGCTGTATCAGCCGCGCCTTACGGTTCAGCAGCTATTTTACCTATTTCATGGGCTTACATCACTATGATGGGTTCAGAAGGCTTAAAGCAAGCCACTGAAATGGCGATTGTGAATGCTAACTACTTATCTGAGCAGTTAAGCCAGCACTTCCCAATTTTATACCGTGGCCGCAATAACCGCGTTGCGCACGAGTGTATTGTTGATTTACGCCCATTAAAAGATGCATCAGGCATTACAGAAATGGACGTGGCTAAGCGCCTACAAGACTATGGTTTCCATTCTCCGACTATGTCATTCCCAGTAGCTGGCACGTTAATGATTGAGCCTACTGAGTCTGAGTCTAAAGTAGAAATAGACCGCTTCATCGAAGCCATGGTTTCTATTAAAGGTGAAATAGAGAAGATCATCTCAGGCGAGTGGTCAATCGAAAACAACCCGCTGGTGTTTGCACCGCACACACAAGCAGATGTATTAGGTAACGAGTGGGATAGAGCGTACGACCGTTTCTATGCTGCGTTCCCAGTACCTAGCGTAGCAAAAGACAAATTTTGGCCTACAGTTACCCGTATCGACGACGTATACGGCGACCGTAACTTAGTGTGTGCTTGCCCACCGGTTGAGACTTACCGCGACTAATTTTTTGAAAAAATTCCATGGTAAGTAAGTCCCGTTATAGTTTGGGAGTTTATAAAAATTATAAAAGCCGTTGCAGCAATGCTGAAGTGACCCCATAAAGTTGGACTCATTTCTAAGCGGCAGCCAAGGCCTGATTTCGATATTGTATCGGACTCAGGCCTTTTAGTTTCAGCTTAATACGCTCATTGTTATAATAGTGGATATATTCTTTGATGTTTTCAATGAGTTCATTCGCGTCCTTGAACGTTTCGTTGTGATACATCTCGCTTTTCAGTATGGCAAAGAAATTTTCAGCAACAGCGTTATCTAAACAGTTTCCTTTTCTAGACATACTTTGTTTTAACCCTTTTTCTTTAAGGTGCTTTTGATATTGCTTGTTTTGATATTGCCATCCTTGGTCTGAGTGTACTATCGGCTTCTCGTTCGGCTTCAACTTAGCCGTTGCGGTTTTAAGCATGTCAGTTACCAAGGGAAGCGCAACGGATTTTCTTACTTCGTAACTGATTATCTCTTGGTTGAATAAGTCAATCATAGGCGATAGATATACCTTCTCATTATCCACTTTAAACTCCGTCACATCCGTTACCCATTTTTGATTAGGCTTCTGCGCAGTAAACTCGCGGTTAAGCGTATTTTCTGCGATTTTACCCACTTCACCTTTGTAAGATTTATAGCGCTTAGGCCTTACTTTTGACTTAAGGCCTAACTCATTCATTAGACGTTGAACGCGCTTATGATTAACGAGTACCCCCATTTTTCTTAGGGCACTCGTAATTCTGCGATAGCCATATCGCCCTTTATGCGTGTGATAGATATCACGTATTTTTACGAGTAAATCACTGTTGGCGCAGGGCTGCTCACATGTAGTTCGATGATAATAGTAGACACTCTTCGCCAACCCCGTGGCCTTTAATAGATGTCGTAAGCTATGTTTTGCCTTGAACTCTTCGACGACTATCGTCTTGTCTTTGCTTTTTTCTTTCTGGCTTGAGCCAAGGCTTCTAACTTTTTTAGCACATCATTCTCTGCTCGTAAGTATGCTAACTCTTCTCGTAACTCCTCCTCAGTCATTTGCTCTACTGGTTTTGATGAAGAAGAATTATTTGTCATGGTTGGCCTACCTTTTTTCTGTGGTTGGAGACGGGATATACCATCGCGAGCATAAAGCTTTTGCCATTGAAAAAGAATACCTGGGGACGATAAATCGAAGAACGCACTGGTATAGCTGAGTGACCAACTGTTAGCTGCCATCGATTTTAACACTTCTATCTTAAATGCTTGAGAATAAGGTTTGTGAACAGACCTGAAGCTTTCAGCGCCATGAATTCGATAAACAGCGGTCCAATATCGGACCTGCCTTTGTGTAACATTAAATCTATTACCTATCGCCGGAGAGCTTTCAGATAAAGCGAACTCAGCTACTTTGAGCTTAAAAGCTCGATGATGTTTGGACATAAAAAGACCCCCAGTAATTGGACTGTCCAACTATTGGGGGTCACTTCAAAACTGTAGCGGCTTTTTTGTGCGTGGTGATCAGGCATAAATTATATGTACGTAGGTTGGGAAGAGTGAAACGAAACCCAACAAATCACAAATATACTTACTCGTTAAAAGCCAAGAGTATGTATTATTTATTGTAGGCGTTTAGCTTGCTGACGCGTTGATTGTTAAATCAAAATTCGGTATCCCTTAAATAAAATTGCACGCGTGTAGCCTTTGGGCTACAATTGTTTTATGAAATATCGTATTAAGAAAACCGACGAGTTCGATAAATGGCTTAAAAAGCTCAAAGATCGTCAAGCTTTTATGGCAATAGCTAAACGTATTACACGTGCCATAAATGGTAACTTTGGCGATAGTGAATCTGTTGGTAGTGGCATATCTGAAATGCGAATTTTCGTAGGGAAAGGCTATCGTGTTTATTACATAATTAGAGGTGGCGAAGTTATTTTACTACTCAATGGTGGCCACAAAGGTACACAAGGTAAAGACATTACCAAAGCAAAAGCACTTTTAAGAGAATTGGAGTAATTATTATGGCGCTACAAACATCAGATTTTAACCCGTTTGATTATATGGAAACACAGCAAGAAATTAATACATTTTTAGAAGAGTGTTTAGCTGATGATGATCCAAATACCTTTATTGAAGCACTTGGCTTATTAGTTAAAAAACATGGCGTGAGTGATATTGCTAAAGCAACGGGATTAAACCGTGAAAGCTTATATAAAGCAGTTAACGGTAAAACCAAGCCACGTTGGGAAACTATTTTTAAAGTGATGAAAGCACTTAACTTTCGCCTTACAACACAAGTTGCATAGGCTGGGTAGAGTGAAACGAAACCCAGCCAATCACAAATATATTTACTCGCTCAAAAGCCAAGAGTATGTGTTATTTATTGTAGGCGAACAGCTTGTTGACGCGCGGGCGGCAGCCCGAATAAGTATTTGAATAGGTGTTTGAGGTTATCATCACCGATAACGCGAATGCGTTTCGCGCTTCTAGAAATTAGAAACCTTATTTAAGGTTTCTTGCCAGATTGCTGGCGGCAACCAAGGGGCGGCTACCGCCGACCGCCCCTTGGAACCCCACGGCGCCCCGAGCATCACGCTATTTCCTTCAAACCACAATTGATGTGAACGTAAACGCCATGAAAGCACATCCATGTGCAAGCATGGCTTTCATTTCATCCATGAAATGCATTACTCATCAATTGCTTATTTTCAGGGCGTGATGACGGGGAAGGGTGTTAAATGTGAGATTGGTGCTTGGCCTTGGCAAGAAGCAAGACCTGACCCTCTGTATTACCTAAGGTGAAATAGAAAAGATCATCTCAGGCGAGTGGTCAATCGAAAACAACCCGCTGGTGTTTGCACCGCACACACAAGCAGATGTATTAGGTAACGAGTGGGATAGAGCGTACGACCGTTTCTATGCTGCGTTCCCAGTACCTAGCGTAGCAAAAGACAAATTTTGGCCTACAGTTACCCGTATCGACGACGTATACGGCGACCGTAACCTAGTGTGTGCTTGTCCACCAGTTGAGACATACAGAGATTGATAATTTTTTTGGCGATCAACAATAATTATAAATAGTTCGTTACATGTAACTGTGGCTAACCTTCTGTTTTATATAGCTTTGTTTGAGGTTACACTTTTGGATGTTTTTAACTATCTCAAAAGTAACCTTAATTTGAAATTATTAACATTAAATTCAGGCAGTTAGCTGTATATTAGTTGCGTTACATTGCTATTGTCCGCAAGAACATTGCTCAGAGCCATGTTTTTTCGTATTAACGTAGCATTTTGTGATTGAACTTTAGCGAGCATAGCTTTCAATTCTGCCACCTCAGACCGCAACTCTCGATTGCGGTCTTTGTATTTATTAAGTTCAGTTTGTTTGGCATCACGTTGCTGTCGAATATCTTTGTTTACACCGCCTTTAATACGCTCTAATAGTTCAGGGCAATCACGGTGAATCAATGCTCGACTTACACCTGCTTCTTCGGCAACGGCAGCGACACTCATTTTGCGTTTATGAGAAACAGTATTTGGACGACCTTTTTCGATTCGAACAATGGCAAGTCGAACCGCTTTATGTGTCGCTTTTTCTTTCTGGTTAGACATTTATCACCTCGATATTCTCTCTTTCGTTAATCTCTTGCTTCATAGCTTCAACATCAATACCCAATGCCACTAGAACCTTTTCACAGCGTTCCATGCCTTTTTTTACCGCCGCTCTACCAGCTTCACCAATATCATCCAATTGCATCAGTTTCATTTGCTGCACTAGCATTCCCTCCCAATAGGGCAGGTGTCGCTTATCTACAATGCCGCTTTCACAGCTATCAGGCTTACCACACTTACACTCATCATCATTGGTGCACCACCCAATACCTGTTGAGCGAATTGGTATGGAGCTAGAGTATGCCTTTGCCATAGCACTAAGAGAGCCAAAAGATTTAATTAACTCTTTATCCTCACGGACTTTCATGATGTTTTGAGCTATGTCGCCACCAGTGATAGGCATGTCTAGTTCAAACCAATCTTGCTTAATTTCTTCTTCAACCAGATATTTCTCTCGAAGCATTTCTTCAAACAATTCAGCATCAAAAGCATCATTAAAGGCATACAAAGTGGTCATGGTAATTGACCAATGTTTAAAGTGGTCTTTTAATGCTCTCAAGTCACCTAATTCAGAGTGAACCGCATAATTAGCAAAGGTACGTCTGAATTGGTGCGCTGATAGGTTCCAATTATTCCCTATTTGTTCACATAAGTTTGGCAACCTAGTGTTAGTCATTGCCACCCCTGACAATAGGTAAATTGCGTTTCCTTTTCCCCGGTTTTTCGATAGGTGTAATGGTCTAATGAAACTGGACAGGTTTATAGCGTAAAATGAGCTAAACCCAAAAGGTATCACTATGACCAGAAAATCAAAAGTAACACTCAGTGCACAACAAAAACTTGAATATGCCAAATTAATGGTAGAAGAAGGTTATACCAATAAGCAAATTGAAGAGATGTCTGGCGCAGGAAAGTCAGCAGTATCACGTTGGAAGCAACAATATCTATCTGAGCTAGATGGTAAGAGCCCGGGAAATGTACAAGCACTCACACCAGAACAGCAACGTATTCAATTGCTAGAGAAGCAGCTACAGCGAGCTTTAAGGGATAATGATATATTAAAAAAAGCCACCGCTTTCTTCATTCGCGACAATCAAAATTTAAAGTAATTAAAGCGTTGAAGAAAGCGACCCCAAGCTATACGGTATCTGAGTTGTGTCGTGCTTTAGAAGTCAGTACAAGTAGTTATTACTATGCGCCCGTCGCGCCAAATAAGTCAGAGCAGGCACTGCTGGAGTTAATTAAATCTATCGCTGACGATTCTGGTTATACGTATGGTAGACGCAGAGTGAACGTTGAACTGAATGCGTTAAATCATACGATTGGAATATATAAAACAGCGGCACTGATGAAAAAGTTGAATATAAAAGCCATCAGGCCGAAGAAAAAACATTACTACCCTAACTCAGGTGATGAACATAAGTACGCACAGAACCTCTTAAAACGAGAGTTTAACCCTGATTCACATAACACGCATTGGGTCGGTGATATTACCTATATCAGGAACCATCAAGGGTGGAGCTACTTGGCCTGTGTGTTAGACTTATCAACGAGGGAAGTTGTAGGGTATGCCTTATCAACAAGCCCAAATGCTGAATTGGCTATAGCAGCATTGAATAATGCTATTAAGCGTCAACAGCCGGTTCTTAATCAACTGATGTTTCATTCCGATCAGGGGTGTCAGTATTCTGCGGCCTCGTTTAGAGCTCGGTTATCACAACTAACTATAACGCAAAGTATGAGTCGTCGAGGTAATTGTTGGGATAATGCAGTAATGGAGCGATTTTTTAGAAGTTTAAAAACAGAGCGACTGAATCGCCTGTCATTTATAAATCATCATTCAGTTATAAGTGAGGTGGACAATTATATTCAGTTTTACAATTACAAACGTAGGCATTCTACGCTTAATTATATGACGCCACATCAGAAATATAATGAATTAAAAAATGCCGCTTAGAATCTCTACAGAATTTGTTGACCATTACAAGGCAGATGTGGTTTGAGATTTCCTCAAGTCGATGTGCTTCCACATGATCGTTGCTTGCTTTCGCTTTTAGTAAATCACACTCAAGTTGGTCTTGAAGTGGAGCGCTCAAACGGCCAAGAATATCAATCGCTTCCGTGGCTATCCTTGGCGCAATCCACTCAGCTAACCCTGTATGTGTTTTCTCAGAGACAGTTTCGATGTGGTAGTAAGTGGTGTCACCTTTCGTTTCAGAGCGATACGCATCACGCTTAATGCCTAATATTTCATGGATACGCATACCCGTTGTGAGTAACAGCCAGAAGATACAGCTATCTCGAAGTAGCAATGTTTCTCTCTTTTTTGACGATTCCAGAATTTCATCAGCTTTATCTAGGTATGATTTAGTGAACTGGCACAGCGGAATTAGCACTTTATTTGGAATAATGGGGGTCTTACCTTTGGTAATGGCTTCCCGATACGCTTCACCAACATACCCTGCTTGCTCATTAGCGGTTGATTGAGGCCAAGGATGCTCTTTGACAAAATCAAACTCTTTACAGTGGTAATAAAGGTATTCTAGAACGCGGAATCTATCCACCTTGGTGACTGCTGTCAGTGGTTTAGTCTCGCCTTTTCGTTTTGAGTGCAGGGTATTTACATGCCTAACGTAGGCATTTGAGGTAAAAGCTGTCAGCCCATGTGTAACTGTAGTATCTGAGCTTAAAACCCACTGAAAATAACTTTTCAACTTGTCCAATGTTTTCACAAGAGTATTAAGAGCTAACCCCTTTTTGAATTTGCTCCAGATTACCCACTTTGCCATGCGCTTCATTTGAGTATCATCAATCGTAGAAAAAGTAAGGTTTAATGCACTTGCTATAGTTGCTTTCGTACCTTTCCTAGCAGGAAACACCCATACATCTTCCTCAAATCGAGATAGCGTTTGGTATTCACCATTGGCGAGTTTAATGTAGGTCACGATACCCGTTAGAGAGCCATCAATGACTTGCTCAAGCGCACTGGTGCTTGGCTTTGGGCATTGCTGAATTGCAAACTCAGCTTGCGTGAGTATTAACTCAATTGAACTCATTGCGTCACCTTCAACATATCAAGGTTTTGCCAGTACGGATGTGGATTAGATCTTGCCCGTTCTTTTTCAGCCTCTACACGCTGTAGCTGACCAAGCTTTGCAAATTCAGGGACAACTTCTTCATCTACGATTCTTAGAACATTTTTTAAATGACGCTTCCAGTCTTTACGACCAAACTCGTCACGGCTTCGAATAATCGCCCAATAAAAACTAAAGAGTTTGTACAAATCATCACCTGTAATAACGAAGCTTTTACAGCGGAAGCAGCCTAAAAAGTCATTACAGAACGAGCCATTTTTCGGTGCTTTATCGCCATTCTTAGGGTCTTTACAATGCCCTACAGGGACACTTGGCTCTGCGCACGTTAGCTCTTTAACTCGTATCTCACCCATTAAGCCCAAGTTGCGCTTTGATTGCTCAGGAGCTTGCAGGTAGTGGTCAAGCGTTCCTGTCCCACTGTGTTTGGCTTGCCGCGCAGCAATTAACAAACTCTCACCACTCAGCTCATAAATACCATTGATGAACGTCTTGCGAAAACGGCTTACATTAAGTTTCATCGTTCGAACATCTTCATCTCTTAAGTCGTACTCTTTGATGAATTTTTTGATGTTATATCGAAGCAGCCTTTCTGCTAGAGAGGAGACCGTACCTCTCTCTGCACCTATGTGGGCAACTCTAGGCTCATAGACAAATACCAAGTCGGAATCGATAGACTTTCTCACTTGGCTATTACGCTCAATGATAGCCTCAATAAGATAAGCAACATCAAGCTTTATTCCTTGCACCACTTCAAGTTCCTGTGATTTTCGTAAATTGTGCAATTGCGTGGTGTTGCCTCTTTTTTTGAATACGGTTAAGAGCTTGCGGCAATCTTTAAGTGGGTGGTCGGTCAATGAGTCGGTAGTCATATTGAGAAGCGGAGATGTGTTGATGCCTGTCTGAATCGCCACAGCTAACAAACACAGTGTTAACTGATAACCTGTTAGTGGTTCGGTCTTTTGATAAATCGGCTTAATTGCTTGTTTTAGCGCAACTACCACCTGCCTTTTTTCATGGGAAGTCAGAGGTTTCTCGCCCTTTGCACGTTTACTTGAATTTGGAAATGGGCTCTTAGGAAAGAAATCACTGTTTAGGTTGATGTAACCAATGACTGACCAATAGCCCTTGTCCCTCATGTGTATCAGCATTGACTTGAGATGAGTGTAGTAACCTTTTTGGGTGTTATACCCAATATCACTACCTTTAAGGTGCAGTAAATATTGGTCGATCAACTCTGGTGTAATATCTGCTTGTGTTAAGTCCTCACTCGCTGAATACCTAAATAATGTAAGGTATTCAGCGAAATGGGAAAAACCACTATTAAAATAACTTCTTTGAGTTTCCTCGCTAAGAGCATCGGTATTTTTCAGCAGAGCTTTTGCGGTGTAGTACACTCGATTTGTAATGTCGTCATAACCTTTGCCATAGAAACGAGTAAAATTAATGTTAGAACCATTACCACCTTTTGAACCGATATTGGGGTAATTCACAACAGGGTTGATTGGTCGGACTATTTCTCGATTTTGAGTAGTGTCAATAGTTGGCTCTACTGCCGACGTTTTCTTTAGCTTGTCTTTGTTAATCGACAGTTTTTTTCTTTGCCTAGCCATACTTTACCTACGCAATCGCATCAACTTGTTGCTGATACTCAATCGAAAAGTCATCGACTAAATCATTAACCAAGTGCAAATACTTCATTGTGGTTGTGATACTTGAATGCCCAAGCCGAGCTTGTAGGTACATCAAGGGTTCAAATCTGCTGCTTTTATGTTCTAGCATTCCTTTTAGCATGTGCGTTGCGTAAGTATGTCTTAACATGTGCGGTGATACGTGAAAGGGCAAATTAAGCGACTTGAGAGCCTTACCAAAAGCAGAGCCTTGAGAAGTCCACTCTTGACCATCAGACGTTAAAAACAAGCAGTCTGATACCACTCCTGACTCTTGCTGCTTCCGAAAACGAGCCTCATTGACATAACGCCACAAGTCTTCCATCAGTCGTGTTGGAATGTGTATCTTACGCTCTTTCTCACCTTTGGTTCGCGAAATATTGACCTCGTAGTAAGCTCGATTTCCAGTTGGCTTTCGTATTACGTGCAACGGAAACAACAACAGCTCTTTACGTCTGATACCTGTCTGTAGACATAAGCGAACCATCAGCTTTAAGGTTGGATTTTCAATCGCAGATAGCAGTTCTTTCACTTCAATAGCTGACAAAAACTTAGCTTTCTTCTCAAAGGTTTTCATCATCAAATCAGAGCTGTACTTCTTACCACCATTTCTTTCGGTATGAGCTAGAAACTGCTGCCCTTTATTCACTGAAACGGATTCTAGAGAGTAAGGCAATGATTTAAACCACTTACCAACACCATAGGAGTAGAAACGCACTATCGTTCGTAAGTGCTGATTGGTTGAATTAACCGACATGCCAAACTCACCAACACAAAGGTCACGATAAGCACTGACTAACATTTCATCTTCACTGCTTTCTGAAATATCTCGCCAATCCAAACTGTTCTGCTCACAGAATGTCAGGAATTGAGCTAAATGATTGCCATACGTCCACCAAGTGTTCTCACTATTCACTCGACCTCGTTTTAGGCACTCATAGATCAAGAACTGCATTGCCTCTACACAAAGGTTTCCAGATTCAATCCCTAGATCTGAATTATCAGTCTCCCAAGTCAGTAAAGGGAAATTGGGGTATTTGACGCTTTCTATCTCAAAGTCAGATGTGGATTTCAGTACGATCATAACCATTACTCTATACCTGTGTTAATAACCAGTATGAACAGGTATTTTAGAACATCAAGCAATAGTTACACTTTAAGGGATTCATAACAATTAAGATTGTGAATACATAAAGAAGAAAAAGCGAACCATAGATGGTTCGCTTTTTTTGTTTGCCCAGCGAAGCTGGCAAACCCGATAGGCTGAAAGATGCCTTATCACCCTGACTAAGGGGAAGATAATCTGAATGGCAAGGGCGTCACTGGCCAACGGTGGGGTCTGAAGGAAGCCATAAGAAGTTAGAGGTACACAACTAACCGTAACCTGTTTCGGCAGTATTGGTGGGTCAGCGTGCAAAATAGCGCAACGCCCTATACTTAGTCAGACCAATACTGTGCTTGAGGGTGGGATTTCTAACAGGGAGCCAGTGCAGTAACTGGGGAAGCCTGGCATCTAAACTTAATGAGAGTAAGTGGCCTAAATTCAAGGTGAAAGCCAAGATTTAGTGTCGGTGTGAGGTGGCAGATGAACCCGTAGTAGTGAGTAAGGCTAGGCCGATGAAAGCCAGTAATGGTGTGGAGGGGAAAACCAAGCCGACCATCAACATTATGTTTGATGGGGTCAACTTTAGCCAAAAGCTTTAATTGATTGCGAAGGGGGGAAGTATTCTTTAAGCGTATGAAAGACGGGAACTTTTGTTTATCGGCTCACAAGTATTTCGACGGAAATAGCCAAAATATGACGGCCAAACAGGAATGTAGACGCTGAGAATTGAAGGGCGAGCAATGGAGTAATGACTGACCACTTAGGCAGATTGCCAAAAAAGGCTAGCACACCTAATGTCATCATGAAGAATCAGCGATAAGTAGAGTGACACGAGCAGACATACCGCAAGCAAAGGCAGAAAATGACAGTTTACTACAGCTTGTACGGACAATTATTAGACATTAATAACCTGTACAAGGGATTCAAAAAAGTGAAAGCAGCTAAAGGAGCGGCCGGAATAGATAGGCAGACCGTAGGCGCATTCGCCCTGAATTTAGAAGCAAACTTAAAACAACTGCAACTTGAGCTGCAAACCAAGCAATATAGGGCACAACCTGTCAAACGGGTGGAAATACCCAAAGATGATGGCGGTGTCAGAATGCTAGGTATCCCCGCAGTTCGAGACCGAATAGTGCAACAAACACTATTGAACATACTCCAACCGATATTCGACATCGACTTTCACCCATCGAGTTATGGGTATAGGCCGAAACGAAGCTGTCATGACGCTATCAGTAAAGCAAGTGTATTTATCCGTAAATACCATCGCGACTGGGTCGTAGACATGGATTTGTCGAAGTGTTTTGACCTGCTTGATCATGCTTTGATAATTAGGAGTGTTAGACGCAAAGTGACGGACGGTAGTATTTTAAAACTGATTAATCAGTTCTTAAAAAGCGGAGTAATGATAGGTGAACACTGGGAGGCTAGTACGATAGGAAGCCCACAAGGTGGCGTAATTAGCCCGTTATTGGCCAATATCTACCTAGATGCTTTCGATCAAGAAATGAAAAAGCGTAATCACCGAATAGTGAGGTATGCAGATGATATCTTGATTTTGTGCAGCACAGAAAAAGCAGCGCAAGAAGCACTTAAGGCATCCACCCAGATACTAGAGCGAGACTTGAAATTAACCGTGAACCAAAATAAAACCCATATTGCTCATAGCAGCAAAGGAGTGAAGTTTTTGGGAGTAGAGATAGGTAGCCAGTGGACACGGATACAAGCATCAAAACTCATCGGGTTTAAACAAAAAGTGAAGCAATTAACAAAACGTAACGGCGGCATAAATTTAGCAGAAGTAATAAAACGGCTAAATCCAGTTGTGCGCGGTTTTGTAAATTATTTTAGTATAGCCAATTGTAAACGAGAGCTAAAAGCCTTGGCAGGTTGGATCAGACGAAGACTAAGGGCAATACAGCTGAGGTTGTGGAAGAAGCCATCAAGGCTACATCGACGACTAAAGCAGTTAGGAAAAAAGCCACCGTTTAAGTTCATTAAGATGAACTCGTGGCGTAACTCACTAAGCCCTTTATCTTGTGTATCGATGCCAAACCAATGGTTTGAGGAGCTTGGTTTATATCCAATAGAAAAAGTGAATACGGGATGGCTTGCTTTATCGGCGTTTAGGAAATAAGTTGATAAAATGTGAAGGGTACAGGAGCCGTATACGAGGTCCGTACGTACGGTTCTGTGAGAGGGATGAGGCATAAGCCTCACCCTACTCGATTTACCGTATTTTTGGGATTTACTTAACTTAAGCTCAGCAAGCAAGTGGTCAATCCGCGATTGCATTTCAACCTTATCTTCTTGCAGTGAAATTTTATCTTTTTCTAAGCCATCAAGCTTAGCCTGCATAAGTGCAAGCTGATTTTGTAGTTCGGTGATGAGAATAGTGTCTGGCATTTTAATAGCATGACACATGGGAAAGATCGTTCAAGTAAAAAAAACGATCTGGTTAATTTACATCACTGATAACCCTGATAAAGTTGAGTGGCGGGTTTTATTATTTACCGGTAAGCCAGATAATAACCATTGTAACTGCCGTTGTTCAATCCCCATGGCTACGTGTGCTTGAGCATGATTTGGCCATTGAAATCGTCCTTGCTCTAAGCGACGATAATAAAGCCAAAAACCATTGGTATCCCAAAACAAAATTTTTAATTTATCGCGTTGTTTATTACAAAAAACGAACCACGCTTGGCTTAAAGGATCGAGAGATAGGGTATCGCTGACAATAATACTTAACCCATTGATTGATTTTCGCATGTCGGTGAATCCCGTGACCAAGTAAACTTGGTGGGTGCAAGGTGTCACAGTACGCTCAATAATTTGGCTAGCGTTTGGTTAGCTAATGTCGACTCGAAGTCTATTTGATAGCCGTTTGGTGTGGTGAGTTTAATGATTGAAGGTTGCGTAAAGGCTTGCTCATGAATAACAAACGGGATCACCTGTTGCTTTTTAACCCTTATCGTTTCGTCAGAAAGGCGTTTACGCCAAACATAGAAAGTCGATGCGTTAATGTTGTTATCACGACAAAATTGAATGATGGCTAAACCACTCGATTTTTGCTGCTCAAAAATGCCTTGCCAGTGTTTTATTTTTTGCTGTTTATTCATAATTACCTCAGGTTAATATGCTGAGTAAATTATGCATAGGTAGCATTAATATTGGTATGTGGGTTTAATTGCGCGCTTACCTTTATAACCGCGTTCTTTATCTCTTTTTAATAACTTATGTCCCTTGCCAACCAACACTGCATGCGTTTGATATTTTGCACTTTTGGTCAGCTCGGTCGCGCCAAGATACTGGCTCTTACGTTGATTGCTCTTGAATAGTGACTGGCATGGAACAAACTCATCGCTGCCCTGCGTTTTCAAGTGTGCCGTACCTCGAACTCGGCTAATATAATGCCAGTCATTGTTTCGCACGGCTTTGAGCCAAGGAACTTTAAAGCCCGCATCCGTAACAATAACGGGCCGACAATCACTCGGCAAGATCAGTTTGAGCATCTTCAAGAACCGTTTTTGTACTTTTGGGCAATGATATTGAAAGCTGAATGCACTTTCCTGGTATAAGGTCAAAGAGCGACCTTCACTGACAATGCTAGCACGCAGAATACAGTATTTGGTTTGTGTATCTGCATGACTCCAATCAACCAATATGACGGGATGCTTTTCAGTGACCACAAAACGGCTTAAGCGAACATAAACCGATGTCGATTCACGCAAAAGCTCGTGGTTATTGAGTAGTCGATCAATACGCTTAATATCATGTTTTTCAGTTGTTTTTGAATCCAAATTGCGACCAATAGATGTCAAGGTGCATTGCTGACAGTGCAAAAGAGATTTAACGGCAGCGACTAGAGTATTAAATCTGGCTTTATGAATAGAGTTAGGGGTGACAGCGCGGAGCATATTGTGCAAAATAGTAGACGCATTCATGGTGTTTAGTTCTGTTGTTTTTAAGCGATTCATAAGATCACAAAACACCATGAATGTTCCCTCACTACCCATATTTTTTAACACTATTAGTTCATTGATATATAAAGGCTAATTTTGGGGATACTTTAGGCCTTAACCTCTGCTAGTTCTTATTGTCTGATTTTTAAATGGTTTTTCAATGGTCTTTTTTTTGCTTGTTCCAGTTAGCTTATTAAAAACACTGTTTCATATCGCTACTTGAAAAACCTATTTAGGAAGGAAGATCATGGCTGAGTCATTTAAGTATTCAAAAAACCAAGGGCATGGCGGTGAGTTGCACCAAACTGCTGATAAAAACCACCCTACAATGACCACTGCGCAGGGTTGTCCTATTAGTGATAACCAAAACTCACTCAAAGCGGGGCAACGTGGACCTGGGTTAATGGAAGATCATGTACTTAGGGAAAAGCTATTTCATTTTGATCATGAACGTATTCCAGAGCGGGTTGTTCATGCGAGGGGGTATGGTGCTCATGGCTATTTCGAAACTTACGATGCGCTAGATGATTTAACCTCTGCTGATATTTTTCAACGCAAAGGTGAAAAAACACCTGTTTTTGCACGCTTTTCTACAGTTGCAGGAAGTAAAGGGTCGCCAGATTTAGCCCGCGACGTACGTGGCTTTGCTGTTAAATTTTATACCCAAGAAGGAAACTGGGATTTAGTGGGTAATAATATTCCAGTATTTTTTATTCAAGATGCAATGAAGTTTCCTGATTTAGTTCACAGCGCTAAGGCCGAGCCTGATCGAGGTTTTCCGCAAGCACAAACTGCTCATGATAATTTTTGGGACTTTGTCAGTTTATCGCCAGAGTCGATGCATATGATAATGTGGGCAATGTCAGATAGAGCAATTCCGCGTTCGCTAAGATTTATGGAAGGCTTTGGTGTTCATACTTTTAAGTTTATTAATGCCAACAGTGAAGAAAAATTTGTTAAGTTTCATTGGAAGCCAAAAGGTGGCATGCAGTCTGTTGTATGGAATGAAGCACTTAAACTAAATGGTGCTGATCCTGACTTTCACCGTCGCGATATGTGGGATTCAATTAATCAAGGTAACTACCCTGAATGGGAGTTGGGCGTGCAAGTTTTTGATCAGCAATTTGCAGATGATTTTGAGTTTGACGTATTTGACGCCACAAAATTAATCCCTGAAGAACAAGTGCCGGTTAAGATCGTGGGTAAAATGGTATTAAATAGAGTAGTTGATAATTTTTTTGCTGAAACGGAACAGGTCGCTTTTTGTACACAAAACATAGTGCCGGGGCTTGATTTTACACCCGATCCTTTATTGCAGGGTCGTAACTTTTCATACTTAGATACTCAAACTAAACGCTTAGGTGGTCCTAATTTTACTCAAAATTCCTGTCAATGCACCCAAATGCCCAATGAGAAACTTTTTACAAGACGGGCATATGGCAATGCAAAATCCTAAAGGTCGAGTTAACTATGAACCTAACTCGTTCAGTGGTGACGAGAATAACCCTAGAGAATGCCCTGTACATGGATTTAAAAGCACAGACACACAAACACAAGGCAGTAAATTACGATACCGAACTGATACATTTAGTGACCATTATAGCCAAGCACGCCAGTTTTATTTAAGCCAAACAAAAACTGAGAAAATTCATATTCAAAACGCCTATGTGTTTGAGCTTTCAAAAGTTGAGCACTTACCAATTAGAGAGCGTTTAGTCTCTCATTTATTGAACATTGACGAAGATTTAGCAGAACAAGTAGCCAAAGGGTTGGGGTTACAACAAATGCCAGAGCGAGCTGAAGCTGCACGTGAAACTCGTCAAGACCTACCTTTATCTGACGCACTGAGTATTTTAAAAAATTCACCAAACACCTTTAAAGGAAGAAAGCTCGGTATATTAGTAAGTGAAGGTTTTGATGCGAAGATTTTTGACTCCCTAATAAAAAGCCTTGAAAAGGAAGGGGCTTCTTATGAAGTTATAGCGGCGCAAGTCGGTGGAGCAAAAAACAGTAATGGTGAGCATGTTGCTGCTGATCAAGTCATTAATGGCGGCCCGTCAGTGTTATATGACGCGGTGGCGATATTAACAACAGCATCAGGCGCGAAAGAGCTTGCTAAAATACCTGAAGCGAAAGATTTTGTTAGTGATGCCCATGCACATATGAAGTACATAGGTTATAACGACGAAGCTTCAGCTTTGATTGAAGCCGCAGGATTAAACGAACAATGTGATGATGGTTGGCTAAATTTAGACAAAGTACCATCGAGTGAATTTTTAACCACACTTCGTAATTTAAGATATTGGCAAAGATAATATCATTCATAGCTTAAAGGCCAGTAAAACTGGCCTTTAAATCTTTACGTTATTACAAAGCTTCTAAGCTTTTTTCTAGCATTGCTTTTATTTGTTTTACAATTTTTTCTTCTGTTTCTGGTTCAAATTGCGCTATACGAGGGGTGTGAATGTGGCCTGTAGGAATATCTGAATTTAGCTCATTACGTAAACGAATGCTGCGGTAAGATATTTCGTTCGACAGATAGCCACCGCCGCCGCCTTTTACGGCTATAGCGCCTTTTAACTCTGCATAAGTTTTAGGTTTAAACGATTTTTCGAGGGTGATCACTTCGTGGTTATCGTTTATCGGAAATGCCCCTTTAGCTTGTAGCATCTGTTTTATAGGCAGACTGAATTCTACAAACTCGCTGCCTGGTAGTGGGCGATCGTTCAAGCTTGGGATCTTGGGCGCTGTTGATGTGCCGCCGTATACTATATTGGCGTTGTCGGGGGCGGTTACACTGCGGCGTTTGCCCGGGAAGCGCTCAAGATCGAAGTCTTTACTGCCCATGCTGACTGTTACTATCATATCTACGTTGTTCAGTGCGTAATAGGGTGCAAGTAGTTGTTCAATAATACCTTGGTCAAAATCTTCATAACGCACTGGCACCATTACGGTATTTATTTCGGCGGTAATGCCTTTATATGTGAGCACTTGACCATCTAATAATAGTGCAGCGATGCCGGATGGGTTACTTTGGTTAATGTTTCTATCAAGTAAGAATGGGTCAAAACCGGTCAGTAGTATTTTTTTTCTGGTGCCTTTTGAATAGGCTAAATCGTTGCGCCCGCGACTGCCGTTTTCAAGCATGGTTAAAAGAGTATTTTGTTCGTCACTCGTTAGGGTAAAGCTCGGGTTTGTTGTGCGAATGACTTTGCTTGAAAGTAAGCGTGCCCAGTAAAGTGCTCGGTCGTCATAGTTTTTAGTTGTTGTTATGCGCTCTCTGGCATCGAGCCAAAGTTGGCTCGAGTAATCATGGACTAAATCGCTGGCTTGCTTAAGGTTTTTTAGTTTTTTCCAGCTTTGTTCAAACTCAGCTAGGTCATCTGAAAACGCCGCTAAAACCTTGGGCATTGCTGTTTGAGCTTTTTCAATACGTTGCTCTTCAATAGTAAGGTCTGCGCTTAGAGCTGTAAAAGAAGATAAAATTAAACTAGAGGCAAAAAGTAATCTGATCATGGTTGTCCTATGTAGTCTTCAGTAAGATTGCGGATAAATATCACTATCCTATGTATATTGCACGAGCGCAAATAAAAAAGTTGGTTGCCTTTGTATACGCTCCTTTTGCCCATTCCTAGAGGCTACTGCCGCAAACTGTTATGCTACGCTCATTAAGTTATAACCGAGTAATATTATGATTAATGATAATGATGTAATTAGCACCCTTGAAGAGCTTGAAGCTTTTTTGCTATTAGTTGAAAGTGGTGGATTGGGATTAGAGAATGTCGCGGGTGTAGCACTTGCTACCAATAACAGTGATGGTCGTCCATTTGTGGCTGTACTTGATGATGAACATAAATTGCTGTTAGGACGTTGGGTGACAGATAACGTGTTTGAAAACGGTAAAGATCTTGTGCGTCAGGGCCCTAAAAAGCCACATTAATAAGGTTTTTAGCTAAAAATACTTTCATCAGCAAGCTGAGAAGAGCGTTCTGGTCATCTCAGCTTTAGTTTTTCTGAACTAAAAAACCTCTTATTGAGGTTCTATAAAGTCATTTTCTACTTAATCATCTTGGTCTTTATCAATGTTATACATGACTAGCATTGTGCGTGAGGTGGTTTTTTTAATACGTAAATTCATAGTTGCTGCCAATGCCGATTTGGTGGCATCTGATGTGCCGATGATAACGGCGCTGTCTTGTCTAAATGCACACACTACTGACAAAACCTAGAAAGATAAACACGCCTTTATAGCGTGATAAGGATTTTCTAAAAAACTTACCACTAAGGCTTATGAATAGCTGCTTTTAAATGATAGGGATGAAGAAGTAATTACCATTAAGAATGCTAATGGGTCTTTATCGGCCGGGCGATAAAGTAAGGAGAGTCAAGATTCGGCCCAGTTACTCCATTGCAGGAACTGAGGTTTATATTTTATGCCACTTCAAGCCCCTGAGCCTTACTTTCTCTTAAGGCATTTTTCAGTTTATTTTTATAGTTACTCAAGCATTCTTAGGTAGCTGAGGACATAAGTATAATCGTTTGTTGAACGACTGCTCAACGTGTGCTTTAATTATTGTTCAATAATTGAGGAGCCCAACATGATTAAGTTTTATTTCCACCACACACCAAACCCAATGAAAGTTGCTCTGTTTCTTGAAGAGACAGGCTTGCCATACGAGGTCGTACCGCTTGATACTTTAAAAGGCGAACAACATACTACTGAATTTAAAGAGATTAATCCTAATGCTAAAGCGCCAGCAATTACAGATGATGGAATGCGTGTATTCGATTCAAATGCTATTTTAATGTATCTTTCAGAAAAGCACGGCAAGCTTGCTGGAAAACCTGAAGATCGCGCTGAAATGCTGTCGTGGTTAATGTTTATTGCCTCAGGGCTGGGGCCATATTCAGGGCAATCTGTACACTTTAGGTATGGCGCGCCGGAAAAATTAGATTACGCAATTAACCGTTATTTACGTGAAGCACAACGCCACTATGAAGTTTTAGATACCCATTTAGAAGGGCGTGACTTTATTGTTGGTGATACGTACTCAATTGCTGATGTTTCAGCATGGGGCTGGATTGATAAAGCAAAGGTTGTTTTAGGTGAAGAAGGGTTAGCACCGTATCCAAATTTAACGCGTTGGTTTGACAGTATCGATAGTCGCCCAGCAGTAGAGCGCGCTCGTAGTATTAGCACTGGTATTGAATTCAAGAAAGATTTTGATGAACAGGCTCGCCGCGCATTTTTCCCATCAAACTATGCTAAAACTTAATTTTTAAATTTACGATTTTACTGAGGTGGTTAGTAATAGTTAATTTTTGAATAAAGTGAAGATAAATGGCGCTAGTACTTATTTTAAGTACTAGCGCCATTATTTATATTAATAGGGCTAAGGGAAAGTTAGAACTTAGCGCGAAAGCCTAAGCTGAAACGACGATCAGCTTCGGTGTATTTCCATGCACCATCTAATTCTGATAAGTAAATAGAAGGTTCACCTGTTAAGTTTGTGGCATTACCTACAATTGTGAAGTTTTCGTTAACATCCCAACTTGCTGAGAAGTCTAACTGGCCTCTGTCGTCGCGGTAGTTATTACCATATACAGTGCCTTCTTCTGCAATGCTGCCGTTTAAGTTGATGTTTTCTACTCGTTTTTCGTTTTCAGAATCAAGGAAACTATCACGATAGTTATATGCTAGACGAGTTGAAAATCCATTATATTCCCAAAACAACTGCAGGTTATAAGTGTTTTCAGATATCTCTAATAGTGGGTTACCATTAGGTTGTTCGCTATCAGAATAAGTATAGTTAGCACTTAAACCTAAGCCTGAGAACGCGCCTGGTAAGTTGGAAAAGAACTGTTGGTAGCCTACTTCAAAGCCTTGAATAGTACCATTTTCACCATTCACATTTTTGATAGTATCGATACCTGTTAACCCTGCGTCTCTAAGACCTGAAACATAGTCAAAGCCATCAGCATCAACAGGGAAGTCTGTCGCATCAGAATAAACCATGTTGTCTTGTGATACGCCTGCGTTATCTAGCTGACATACTTGGTTCCATTGCGTTACATTTTGACCTGAAGTTGAGTCTGAAGCAACACAGCTACTCTCGTTACTTAAGAAAGATTTAACATCTTTATAAAAGACTGCAAATGATACAATGTTACCGTCACCAAAATAGTGCTCAACAGATAAATCAAATTGTGTAGCGCGGTATGGTTCTAAATCAATAGAGCCCTGGGTTGCACCTGTTGTATCGTTATTAACATCAAATGCCGGGCTTAGTTCATTAAAATCAGCTCTACGCATTACTTTAGCCGCAGCGAAGCGAAATAGTGTATCGTCAGAGTAATTATAAGTTACATTTAAGCTAGGTAAGAAGTCACTATAATCATTCTCACCAGTTATTTTTTCACCATTACTGTAAACGCTTGATTCAAGGTCAGTTGTAACATAACGACCACCAACAATAGCTGTAATGTAATCAAAATCTAGATGAGCAGATAAATAGATTGCTGCAGTATCTTCAGCAACATTTCTATAGGCACTTTCTTGAAACTCTTGGTTATCAGCAAAGCTTCCTGTGGTTGCCAGGTTAGTTCCTGAAAGTAGCTGTTGTAGCTGTGCGTAGGTATTTGCTGGATTAGATAAACCATTATAAGTTAAGAAGGTTAACAAATCATTTTGACCAGATTGACCAATTTGATCAAATGAATTTTCATGACTCATTGTGGTAAAGCTACCAGGAAAAGCCGCGTTATAATCATCAGCCCATAGCGTTGCACTTGAACCGTCTGAGTCGTTATAAGCATTTTTATATATATCGGTCAATTCAACTTTGTATTGTTCATATTCAAAGTCACGTTTTGTTGCTCGAACACCTGCTTCTAAGCTCGATACCCAGTTGATGCCAAGTGGTTCATCTATTACAACGTCAAAACGTACTGCGGTTTCATCGTTGTAAGTGTTACGTTCTTCACTTTTAAAGGTACGTAAAGCTAAGTTTTGTGGATCGGTAAATGCTGTTGGATCTGAATTTACAATACTTGGCAATTTATTACCTGATTGAGAGAAAGAACTATCGTATAAATTGTTTTCTAAATCAACGCCACCACTTTCTTCATAGACTGATTTTTGAACTGGGCGTAGTGTAAACTCTGAATCAGGGCGGATACTGTCAGACGAGGCGACAGCCACTTCGCCCGAAATCATTACACCATCAGCAACAATCCATTCTGCACCTAGCGCATTTGAGAAAGATTCTGTTTCACGAAAATCACTATACGTTTTTGGAATACCAAATTCGTTAGTAAGCGTATAATTGTTAACACCATTTGCAGTTTGGGTGGTATTGGCATCAGTTGATAAAGAACCTCCAACACCTAAAATAGAGTTACCAGCTTGCTCGCCTGAACGTTTTGTGCCACTTAAATCAAGATAAACCATGCCATCAGCAGATTCAGGAGCCCATTGTAATGATAAAGCAAGCGCAGTACGTTCACGGTTTTCTACATATTGTTCAATACTATGCTCGTCTCTAATAATAGCATTACCGCTTGGAGTGTTTCCAGGTTGGCCATTAATTTCAGTGTCTTGTGGCTTTACTCGGCTAGATGTTTCATCTTGACGAAGTTCACGGTCTTGATACGAAACCATCACAAGTGCACCAAAGGTACCAAGCTCGTCAAAATCCCAGTTATTACCTACAGAACCACTAAAAATGGGGGCTACATTTTCAGTTTTATCTGCATATTCAGCATCAATTGACATAGCTGCGGTGAGCTTATCTAATTCAAGCGGGCGGACTGTTCTTAAGCTTACAGTGCCGCCTAATGCGCCTTCAATCATATCAGCCGTTGGTGATTTTACGACTTCAACAGATTTCAAAAAGCTTGATGGGTAATCTTGTAGGCTGATGCCGTCGCGAGAATCACCGATAGTAGAGCGACCATTTAATTCGACACGGTTCTGGGGCAAGCCACGAATAGAAACGCTATCACCTACACCAAAATCAGAGTTAATAGAGACACCTGTAATGCGTTGCAGTGCTTCAGCAATGTTATTGTCAGGAAGCTTACCAATATCTTCAGATACGATAGCATCAACAATACGGCCGTCAGTACGTTTGATTAAAGAAGCTTCTCTTAAACTTCCTAAAATACCACTTACTTGAATGACTTCTATACCGTCATCTGCTTTTTTCACTTCATTTTCAGCTTCTTGTTCAGCAAGTGCTGATGTGCTTAATAAGCAAAGCGCTGCGGCTCCGATAAGTGTAGAGCTACTTCTTTGTTGTTTGCCTATTAATGTTGAAGTAATGCTATTGAGTTTCATGTATCTCTCCCGATTTTGAGTATCACTCGAGTCATTGTGTGCTACCAGTGAATGTTGGTTTACCAATTTGTTTATCTGGACCATCTTAGTTGTCATACAGATGATGTGATTAAAATTAAACTATTTAGTTTTTTATTTCAAGCTTTGTTTACCATAAATTCACTTTTGGTCTTACAATTATAACTTTATTTTATTTATTTATAATTAATTTAACGAGTTAGCTGGATGTTTTAATTTTGGTTTTAAATTTAATGTTGTAATAACCAGCGGTTAAAAATAAGCAAACAGGTATATTTTGTTTCGCTTGTAGGTGCATAAAAAGTAAGAGGAAGGAGGGAGTTGGGGGGGTTATATAGAATAACTGTGTGATATTAATTACTTGACGCTTACTTAGCTGATAAGTAATGAGTCGTGCGTGTTAAATTGACATTCACATGTAACAAAGCTTTTTTTCGATCTATTACTGAAATTGTTAACTACAAGGTGGATCTTACCGTGTTGTATTACCAATTATGTGTTTTATTTATTTATTGGTAACATTGCTTGGTGTGGTGTGTTTTTAAGAGAGGTAGGCCATCAACAATGAATGACAGATCATAAAAAGCCCAGCACTGAAATGGCTGGGCTTAGTCTCTATTTTGACTGCTAGCTATTAATTGCATAGCAACCGATAATGTTTATATTACTTGTATTAGCTTTTTAATTCGCCTGTAGCTGACTCTATGTGAGCACGGATAAACCATTGAAATTGTTCTAAATCAGCAAGCTGGCTAATTATCATATCTTCAGAAACAGGATCGAGTTCAGAGAGTGTGTTAAGTGCTTTTCTGTGATCTTTGTTAATTCCGTTGTATACCTTGTCCAAAGCCGTTAAATGGTCGGTTACAAGACCTTTGCCAATTGAATAGTCTTGCCAAGTACGACGTTCAACAATCGATTGCGGTGTACCTACAGGCACTCCGCCAAGTGTTGCGATGCGTTCTGCTATGGTATCTGTCATTTCGCGAACAACCTCGACCTGTGGATCCAGCATTTCGTGTACGCCAATAAAGTTAGGGCCAACTACATTCCAATGGATATGCTTTAAGGTCAGTTGTAAATCAATTAGGGCAACCATGCGGTTATCTAAAATAGTGATTGTATCTTGTGCAGACTCATTTTTTACGCCAGGTGCGGTAAAATCAGCTGTTTTGTTTGGTGTGTTACTCATCACTTCTCCTCGTCTTTATAAGTCAATTGTCCACAAGTAAATAAACTAGTTTATGGACATCCTTTATCTTGCATTAAATAATGCAATTACTGCGCCGCAATAAAGATTTTTGCTACAAGCTACGCCACAGAGGATTTTCAGTAAAAAAGTGAGTGTTTTAACTTAATTAAATTAGCGTGAATTATGAAAGTTCTGCTTATATTTGTAAAATCTGCAAAGTTTTAACGTAGGCAGAGATTGTTAATTTGTCACCGGCTCTTATCGAGAAATATAAGACATTGAAGCTTTTGCATTGACTTAGTATATTGTTGCTTGCCTGCAGTGACTGGATGAGCGGTGGAGTTACCTATTTATAACAGTCATGGTGCTATAAGGGAGTATAATTGTTAAAGGTGTAATTTCATTTCGAGTAGGCAAGGCTCGAAACCCAGCTTTTCATAGGCACAAACAGCCGCGGTATTGTTATTGTATACATCAAGGTAAAAATCAGTTACGTGGCGTGCTTTAGCCCACTCAATTAAATATCCCATTATTTGCTGATTTAAGCCCTGACCGCGCATATCTGGTGTAACATACATAAAGCCTAAATAACCGTGCTGTTGGTGCTGCAACTGCTGTTTAGATGTTCTGATTTGTACATACCCAGTAGCTATAATTTGGTTGTTCGTCTCACCAATGGCTAATACAGTGTTGCGATCAGAAATTAACTCTTCAAGATTATAGTATTTAGCATTTACTTGTTTTATTGCTGAATTAAGCGGCCGCTCAGCGTCAATGACAGCCTGCTCCAATTGCTTTAGAACAGGTATATCTGCTTTTGTTGCGGCTCTTAGTTTCATATTTTAAACCTTGCCTTTGTTAAGAGAGTATAAAGTCATCTATCGGTTTTTGGGTTTGCTTTTTAATCTGCATAAAAATGAAAATAATAGCAGCAATCATCATTACCATGGTTGGTAATACAATGACTGGGTAGCTTAACCATGTCATACGACCTAACTCTTCTGCGTAAGCTGTGGTGCCTGCCGGGCTTACTACAATTGCCTTAGCCAAAATATAATTAAGTATTGACGATAAGAAAAATGAGCAGGCAACAATAAAGCCTGCTTGGCGCATTTTTTTATCAAAAATAGCGGTATTATTTTGTTGTTCGAGCTCTTTGGCTAACTTTTCGGTGTCTAAGATTTCTGGGTTTATTAGCAACTTTCTTACTAGCGGGTAAGGTGTATATTGGCTTATAAGTACCACAATACCAATAATGCCAGGCACCATGGCTTCTTTAATTGCAATGTAAGATGGGTCTAACTCCAATAAGCTAATGCCGCCTGTGAGTAGTACACTAATTATGCCCAGTATCGAAAAAAAGTTTACTTTGCCAGATTGCTTAAGCTCCCACAGACCAAATAGTAGTGGAAAAGCCAGTGCTATCACCACTGCCCATACTGGGCCTAAAGTATCGGGGCTGCTAAATTTACTAAGTATAACGGCGGGTAAAACGATATTGAAAATAAGGTTACTAAAAAAATTACTCTTCTTTTTTGTGGGTTCGCTCATTGGGAATACTTGCTTAAAAACTCAATAGCAAAAGTATATCAGCTAACCTTTGGCTGCGTCACGCTATTGCAATTTTGTATTATTCGAGTTTCAGCTTAAATAGGGCTAGCACCTGCGAGCATTTGTAAGTAAAAGTAAAAGTAAAAGTTAATAGTTATTCATACCTACGTGCTTTTTTGGTTTTTATTATGGCGATATAGGCATGCCAACTGGCGTAACTGAGTAGTGGCATAATCACAATAAAGCCAGCAGCACCAGTGGCAAAGCCAATTGCCACTAATACAAATATACAGCCAGACCATACAATCATCGCACTAAAGTTAGTTTTTACAGCATTCATTGAGGACATAACTGCGGTCATTATATCGACACGTCTTTCCATCATCATTTGTGGCGTGAATGCAGATATAGCAAATACAGTCACTAATAAGACGCAACCAACAATTGTGCCTAAGGTTAAAAAAGCCGACAACTCTTCAAAACTTGGATTAGCATAACTTGGGTAAAGAGCATGAACAAGTGCTGCAAGGCGCATCCAAATAATCATGAGTATCATCAGTAATATTGCAAATCCCCATTCACCGGCAGGGTTTCTAAACATTGATTTTAGTGAGTGCATAAGAGTAGGTTTGTGACCTTTTTCAAGCTCCCATGCAACATCATATAAAGCTACAGCAAATGCAGGGCCTATTAAAACAAAGGCTACCGAGGCAGGAAGAATAACTAGATGCGTCCCCGTAAAAAAGGCTGAATATAGAATGGCGACGGGAATGAGGGTAAATATTAATCCATAAATAAGGCTCAATATTGGAGCTTGCGCTATATCTTTAAAAGCCAGTGCTAGCCAATGAAAAGCGGCGAAAGTATTTACTTTATTACATTCTAAACAGCGTGCAAACTGTGCTTTTTTCTCTACAGTGTTTGTTGTAGGCATTAAAGTGCTCCTTTAAAGGTACTCTTTAGGTTTAGAACAAATATCTATTGTTTACAAGTAAGCGATACGCAGCTAATAAATGGCTCGTTCAGTTTTTATGTAGCTCGTTTAAGATCTCGCAATCAATAACTTTGCCGTGGCCGCAACTGTTGGCCAAAGTTGCTAAAGATTGCTCTAACTTGGCTAACTCTTGTTGTGCTTTTCGTATGTTTTCTAACTGCTGGGCTATAATATTATCAACGTATTGGCATGATGAGCTAGGTTGGTTTTTAGCTTCTACAAGTTGCTTTATTTCATCAATAGAGATTTTTAGTTCACGGCAGCGTCGAATAAAAATAAGTGTTTTCACACTATTGTCTTGATAAACCCGATAACCATTATTCGCCCTTGTTGGCGGAGCCAGTAAACCGACGTTTTCATAATAGCGTATGGTTTTAGCTGGTACATTGGTTTGTTTTGCCAGCTCACTAATTTTCATCTTGACCTTCCAGTAACTAGAACCTTTATGATAGGTTATCGTAAATAAAGTAATTTATCAGCACTGCGGTGTTATCGCTTGAAAGCAAAGGCTAAGATTTGAAAGGTACTCATTTAGTTTATATACTAATTTTAGTTATGCATGGCTTTTTTGGCTGTGTGAGTGCGCCTTTTTATCCGCCAGATCAAGACCATCAAAGTTATTCACATATCCAGCATTTAGAGGGTCTTAGCGTAGATTCTCAAAACTCCGAATATGACCAGCAAGATCACGACATACACGTACATTTAAGTTGCCATAGTGGTTATGGTGCGTCAGTGATTATTTTTTCGTGCTTAGATGAAAAAGTCGTTGCACGAAATAATACTTTTACCAATTTAGAGCATACCCCACCGGTTCCGCCACCAAATTCTGTGTAAGTTAATTAATAGCAACTTTAAAGAGCGTTAATGCTTAACAATTTACACAGAAGAGTAGTATATGAAAATTCGATTTTTTAATGCTTGTTTGCACAAGTACATAGCTTTTGGCTGCACATTATTTTTGGCAGCTAATGTGCATGCTGATGAGCCACTCAAGCTTTCAGAGGCATTATCTAAAGCGCTGACAGAACACCCACAATTGCAATCATATCCCTATAAGTTACGCGCACTAGAAGGTGAGCAGTTACAGGCAAGTTTAACGCCGAACCCAGAGCTGGGCGTCGAGCTTGAAAATGTACTCGGTACCGGCTCTCGAAGAGGACTTGAAGCAGGCCAGTTAACCGTTACGCTTGGGCAACTAATTGAACTTGGTGATAAACAAAACCAACGTATTGCAGTTAGTAAGCAAAAGCATCAAGAAGCAATGACCAATTATAAAATAGCCCGCTTAAATGTACTAACCGATACCGCTGATAAATTCTACCAAGTATTAAAATGGCAGCAGCTTATTGCTTGGAACCAGCAAAGAGCAGAAAAAACAAGTGACTTACTCGCCACTATTAAACAACGGGCTGCGGCAGGGGCTGTATCAAATGCAGATGTATCGCGTATTGCGTTTCAATTAGCGCAAGTAAAGTTAAGTGGTATAAGCTTTCAAGGTGAGCTTAAAAAGGCACGTTATGAGCTGAGTCAAATGTGGTTAGCACAGCCTAACTTTAGCCACGCACTTAATGCTCAACAAGCGATTAGTATTCCCAGCGAAATAAGCTGGCAGGAGGCGGTTAATCAAGCACCTAACTACTTACTGTTAGCACAGCAAGTACGCTTAAAGCAGGCTGAACTGGCATTGGCACAAGCGAATAATATAACCGATATCAAGCTAAATGCAGGGCTTCGCTATGACGCACTAAGCGATGATAGCTCAATGGTACTAGGCTTTTCTATGCCTTTAAATTGGCAAGATCCGAACCAGGGAACCGTTGCCATGGCCGATGCTAAGCTAGCTGGCTTAACTCAGCAGCAAGCGGTATTACGTCGTGCTATACGTGCTCAAGCAGCCAGCATTCACACTCAGATGGAAGCCGACCAAGCAATCGCACTTACCTTACAAAACAATTTATTAGCGCAAGCTAAACAGATGCTCCATGACAGTGAAGTCAGTTATCAAAATGGCCAAATATCCGTGTTGCAACTGCTTGATGCTCAACATGCGTTATTTAACTCGCAGCGCCAATTGATTGAACTACGCATTAGTCAGCAGAAAAACCTTGTCGCTATGCAGCGTTTAACTGGCCGCTCATTGGTGAGCAATTTAGCAAGCAAAAGAGATTAATAATATGAATAATAAAATGACGTTTATTTTACCCCGCTTACTATTGATGATGGCTTTTTTATCAACTTCGTTTGCTTACGCAAGCTCAGAGCATGGACATGATGAGAAACATCAAGAACAAGCTACTGGGCCGCATGGCGGTATGCTGCTAGAAAAAGACGGTTTTGCTTTAGAGCTTAGTATTTACGAAGTGGGTGTTGCACCTGAAATGCGCGTTTATGCTTATCAGCATGATGAATCTATGAGTGTTGATAACGAAGCGTTTGAAGTGACGGACCTTCAGGTGACTCTCACGCGTTTAGGAAATAAAGTGCAAACATTGAGTTTTATTGCCGATGACAGCTATTTAGTGAGTGAGCAAACTGTCTCTGCTCCACACTCATTCGATGTTGAAGTCAGTGCGAGTATTAATAAAACGCAATATCAGTGGCAGTTTGAGCAGCATCAAGGGCGTACAAAGCTATCAGAACGAGCAATTAAGTCAGCTAATATCAGTACTGTAAAAGCCACAAGTGGCAGTATTGAATCTAAGGAAACTCTATTTGGGGTTATTACACCAACCACCAAACGCCAATTTACTGTGATGTCGCCATACAGTGGTGTTGTTGAAAATATACTAGTTACAATTGGTGATACGGTAACGAAAGGGCAAGCTTTATTAACGGTAAAAAATAGTAAAACGTTACAAAGCTTTACTATTAAAAGCCCCGCAGCTGGGATTATCAGTGAGCAGTTTGTGAATGCGGGAACGCTCGCATCTGAACAACCTTTACTTGAAGTGGTTGATTTATCAAAGGTGTGGGTAGAGCTGTCAGCATTTCCTGAAAACATAGAAAAAATAGCCGTAGGCCAAACTGCCAAAGTATACGATTTACATAAACACTTAGAAACGAAAGGTGAAGTGTTTTACCTCGCTCCAATGATGACTGGGGGTCATATCGCACGTGCCAGAGTACTTATTGATAACAAGGAAGGGCATTGGCGGCCGGGCATGCATGTTAAATCCGATATTATCACTGGAACTAAAGATGTGGCGGTACGGATTAACAAGCAAGCCCTACAAACAATGATGAACAAGCCGGTTGTATTTACTCGTTTTGGTGGCATTTTTGAAGCGCAACCTGTGACTTTAGGCCTTAGCGATGAGAACTGGGTTGAAGTGATTTCGGGTTTGTCTGTTGGTGATGATTACGTAATTGAAAATAGGGTGGTGTTCTAAAAAGTATGCTGGCATCAGACGTAGCCATAATTGATGTAAAAGAACACCAAATCAAACACTTTAAAATGATTATCAAGCTTTTTTGAGAAGCAACAAGTCTTTCTAACCGCTCGTCTTAATCGGTGTCTAAGGCGACAGTTATTACCCTCTATACCTATGGTATGCTGTTTGCCAACCTGTTTGTGATCACCTTTAAAGGCGGTTTTAAAGCTATCCCAGTTGTCCATACTGATAGAGCCATAGCTTACTTTAAGTTGCTTTAAACGTGCTCTTAGCTTCTTAGCTGTTTTTAAGTCACGTTTGCCCCAGACATAAGCGACAATCTCATTAGTAGCACGGTCATAAGCGTAGATGAGCCAGACTTTACGCTTCTTGCGATACACGTAAGTCCAGAACTCATCAACCTCTAAGCGTTCATAGTAGCGCTTCTTAGGCGCGATCTTATAAACAGATGAGCCTATGGTGCCCAATACTTTACCGATACTGACTGAGGCTATAATAGCTATGTCTCTAACACCGCAACCTCTCACCGTCATTAGCCGTATGATGTCTTCTATTTTAGAGTGACAGCCCTTATAAGTTAAGGCATGGTCACCAATGAATTGACGTTTGCAGTCCTTGCATTGGTAGTTCTGCTTGCCATAGCTTTTTATGCCGTTTTTCTTTAAACTGGGACTGTGACAGTCGGGGCAGCTGATATCTATTTGTGTCTTCATAACCTCAAATATATCATCTTGCTTTGGCTGTCACCCTCCTTTATTTCTTCAGCATACTTTCTGACACACCACCGAAAATAGTTATGTGCTTAAAGCTGATGTATTGAAAGCTGGCGCAAGTCACGCGCATTGAGGTGAAGCATGATAGATAAAATAATTTCTTTTGCGATTGAAAAACGCTGGTTGGTACTATGTTTAACGGCATTAATCGCGGCGATTGGAGTTAATAGCTTAATGCGCCTACCGATTAACGCGGTGCCAGATATAACAAATATACAAGTGCAAATAAATACTAGTGCGCCAGGTTATACACCACTTGAAGCTGAACAGCGGATCACTTATCCAATCGAAACCGCAATGGCTGGTTTACCAGAGCTTGACTATACTCGCTCGTTATCGCGCTACGGATTATCGCAAGTAACGGTTATTTTTAACGAAGGCACTGATATTTATTGGGCAAGGCAGCAAGTTTTTGAGCGCTTACAGCAATCAAAGGCCGAGTTACCCAGTACTATTGAACCAACGCTTGGGCCAATAGCCAGTGGTTTAGGTGAAATATATAACTATGTAATTTATGCAAAACCTAACGCCCTTAATGAACAAGGCAAGCCTTATAGTGCTGAAAACTTACGCACCTTACAAGATTGGGTTGTAAAGCCGCAGTTGCTTAAAGTGCCTGGTGTTACTGAAATAAATAGCATTGGTGGTTATGAACGAGAATATCAAGTGGCGCCAATACCGGGCAAGTTACTTGCGTATAAGTTAAGTATTAGCGATGTGATAACAGCGCTTGAGCTTAATAATGCTAATAAAGGCGCGGGTTATATAGAGCGAAATGGCGAGCAATATTTGGTTCGTTCGCCTGGTCAAATTGGCTCTATCGAACAAATTAAGCAGTTGGTAATAGCTAAACGAGATGACGCGCCTGTAAGGATTAAAGATGTAGCCGAGGTTTATTTTGGCGAGCAATTACGAACGGGTGCGGCAACTTATGAAGGTGAAGAGGCGGTTATGGGGACCGCTATGATGCTGGTGGGTGAAAACAGCCGTATTGTCGCCAGGCAAGTAGCTGAAAAGCTGTCGCAAATTCAGCAAAGCTTACCTCAGGGCGTTATTTTAGAGGCTGTTTACGACCGTACTAGCTTAGTTGATAAAACCATTGAAACAGTAAAAACCAACCTTTTCGAAGGCGCGGTACTGGTGGTTGTAGTGTTATTTTTAATGCTGGGCAATGTTACTGCAGCAATAATAACGGCCATGGTGATCCCGCTTAGTATGTTGTTTGCGGTTACTGGAATGACAGCTAATAGAGTATCGGGCAACTTGATGAGTATGGGCGCGATTGATTTTGGTATTATTGTTGACGGCGCCGTTATAGTCGTTGAAAACGCGCTTAGACGATTAGGCATGGCGCAGCACAAGGCTGGGCGTTTACTTACCTTGCAAGAGCGTTTACATGAGGTTTATTTAAGTACCAAAGAAGTATTTAACCCCGCGGTATTTGGGGTGTTAATTATTATGTTGGTGTATTTACCCATTTTTGCATTAAGTGGTGTAGAAGGAAAAATGTTCCAACCAATGGCCTTTACTGTTGTAGCCGCATTACTTGGCGCGCTGCTTTTCTCAATTACCTTTGTACCTGCTGCGATTGCTATTTTTGTGCGCGGCAAAGTTGTTGAGACCGAAAATCGAGTTATGCGTGGAGCGCGTAAGGTTTATCAACCGTTACTTGCTTTTTCGTTAAAACGGTCAGCGGGTATAGTTGTTTTTGCCATAATTTTATTGGCCGCAGCAGGCTTTCAAGTTACGCGAATGGGTAGTGAGTTTGTGCCTCAATTAGATGAGGGGGATATTGCAATGCATGCACTGCGTATTCCTGGTACCGGGTTAGCGCAATCCGTGGCTATGCAAAAACAGTTAGAGAATGCTATTAGTGAGCTTGATGAAGTTGAACATGTTTTTTCTAAGATTGGTACGCCTGATGTAGCTAACGATCCAATGCCTCCTAATGTTGCCGACACTTTTATAATGCTAAAGCCTCGCGAACAATGGTCTAGTCCGAGTTTAAGTAAAGAGGCTTTAATAGAGAAAGTGAGATCACGAGTGGCCGATGAACCGGGTAATAATTATGAGTTCACGCAACCGATCGAAATGCGCTTTAATGAATTAATTGCTGGCGTGCGCGCCGATGTAGCAGTGCGAATTTATGGTGATGATTTAGATACCTTAAAACAATACGGTGAAAAAGCCACCCAATTACTTAAAGGCGTAGCGGGTTCAAGTGATGTACGTCTTGAGCAGTTATCGGGGTTACCTACTTTATCGGTTATTCCACAGCGCGACCACATGGCATTACTTGGGCTGAACGTTGATGATATCCATCAAGCGGTAAGTACAGCGGTGTCGGGTGTGCAAGCGGGGCTAATTTATGAAGGCGATCGGCGTTTTAAACTAATGGTACGACTAGATAAGCAGCATTCACAAAGTCGTGAGCGCTTAGCGCAAATTCCAGTTGCCGTGCCTAACTCAGGCAATCCTGAACTTGCTTATGTGCCGTTAGGCGAGGTGGCTGACATTCAGTTTGTTGAAGGGCCTAACCAAGTAAATCGTGAAAGTGGTAAACGCAATGTGGTGGTAACCGCTAACGTGAATGAGCGTGACTTAGCCAGCTTTATTGCCCAAACACAAACGGTTATGAATGAGCAGCTAGGGCTACCTAGTGGCTATTGGGTTGACTATGGCGGCACCTTTGAGCAGTTAGAGTCGGCGAGTCAGCGATTATCGTTGGTTGTGCCGCTTACTTTACTGCTTATTTTAGGTTTGCTGTATGGTGCTTTTAACTCGATGAAGGATGCACTGATAGTCTTTAGTGGCGTACCTTTAGCCTTGACAGGTGGCGTACTTGCTTTGGCTTTACGAGATATGCCACTGTCAATTTCGGCGGCGGTCGGTTTTATCGCTTTATCGGGTGTTGCTGTGCTTAATGGGGTGGTAATGTTGTCGTTTATCCGTCAATTAGCAGAGCAAGGCGTAGGGTTACTTGAAGCTATTCAACAAGGGGCAAGCCAACGGTTACGACCCGTTTTAATGACCGCTCTTGTTGCCAGTTTAGGGTTTATACCTATGGCACTTAATGTCGGTACTGGCGCTGAAGTGCAAAGGCCATTAGCGACGGTGGTGATAGGCGGAATAATCAGTTCAACTCTATTAACGTTGTTAGTGTTACCTGCTTTATATAAGCTAATACACCAAGGTAAAGCTGTTAAATAAGCTTTATCTTATTCTTTAAGGCTCAGCTTATGCTGAGCCTTTTTTATGCTTATACTTTTTGAATCAGTTTTAGTAGTTCAGCTGTGGCTGTTGCATCGGCTAGGGCGCGGTGATGATCGGTTAAATTTAAATTAAAATGGGCTGATAAATTACCTAACGAGTAAGACTTAAGCCCAGCAAATGCCTTTCGAGATTCCACCACAGTACACATTTTTGGCATTTTAAAACGGTGCCCTGCCATTTCACATTCTTTACGTATAAAGCCGTAATCAAAATTAACATTATGGGCAACAAAAATACTGCCTTTGAGTTTCTCAAGCAAGGTATCTACTATCTCTGCAAAAGTTGGAGCGTTATACACCATGGCATCAGTAATGCCGGTTAAAGATACGATAAACTTAGGGATACGTTGTTGTGGGTTGACTAGGGTTGACCAACGTTCAATAACCTCACCGTGCTGTAATTGAACAAGGCCAATTTCAGTTATTCTATTATCACCTTTTAAACTACCGGTGGTTTCAATATCGACCACACTGTAAATTCGATTGGGGTTTTTAAACCACTTAACCGCAGCAATTTGGACATTAAATCCGGTTGCTTTTAAACAATCGATAGTCGTTAATTGGTTGCGTCTTAATTTATCTCCTGGTGCTTTTACTTCTTCAAAGTGGAGTTTATGGCCGTTTAACACCATTAAATCAGGGTAGCCATCTTTGAGCTGCATAAAGTGCATAGTCATATTTTTTAGATGATTTTTTAATACCGGTAATGGGCTATTTAGTATCAACACCTCTATGGGAGCTAATAGCTCGTTGTGCCAACGAAATAAGCCATTTGGATGCGCAAAGTAGGAAGCTGCATTTTTATATACATGCTTTAATAAATCATTGGATGAATGCCAGTTTGCTAACAGCTCTTCAATTTGGGCAGATTGAGTTTGATAGAAACTGTCAGTTTTTAATGCTTGTGGAAATAAATCAAACTCATTGCAAGGTGCCGTGGGAGTGTCGATATAAAGTGCCTGCCAAAATACCAAACCAAACAAGCTTTGCCATAAGGTGTTTTCGGTATTAAAGACGGTCAGTCCTTGCTGGGTGTAGAATTCATTAACACCTTGCTCAACATCGCCTCGGTAAATTTCGTCTATTTCTAGCAGACACTGTGTCTCAGCTAACATGGCACTTAAGCGAGAACGGGTTTGCTTATTAAACTTACGCATTAAAAAGTCGTCAGCAAAGTAGAGTAAATCATCATAGAGCGGGTTGTCGATGATTTTTTCAAGTTGCGTCTTCGCCCACTCTTTATTACCTTGGCGGTACTGTTCGCGTATTTGAATTTCAATGGCGGCAGCACTATCTTCGCAGGCCTCTAAAATACTAAAGCTTGAAGCGGAATCCACTTTCTTAAGCTGTTGGTGAAGTTGTAAGAGCAGTTTGTTTTTTAGGTTTACAGCCAGTACACCAACGGCTTGCTGCTCAATGACCGCAGTCGCTAATTGTTGGTAATCGCCCTCACTTTCTGCATTTTTAAATGCAAGTCGATAGCGATTTAAAATGTAGTTAGCGTGTGCCTGCGCTAAGGTGTCAAATCGGGCTAGACTTTGAGTGTAATTCTCTCGAGTGGTGGTAAGGCCCAAGTCACGCATCACAAAACTATTTTTATGGTTAATATCACTATTGCTTAATCGACCAATGTATAAAAACTCAAAATATTCATAAACGTCGCTGCGGTTATTAATAATAAATTGCTTGTATAAAGGGGTTAAGTGCTCTGATTTTGAGGTGAAAAAGTCACTAGCCTGTGTGATTAACTGCGTTTTTGAAGCACTTTTCTTAATAGCAGGTTGAATATCAAATGGGGCAAGTAGCCCAAATAGCACGGGCTTAGTTAAGTGTGCGAGCAGCAGATTATATTGATTATCATTAGGATGAGCGACTAATTGAGCGGCTTTTAATTCTTCAAGTGCCTGTTGAGGCTGTGTTATTTCATCGTAACTGAGCGTGTTTATTGCAATAAGCAAGGGTTTGCGAGAGTAAATACGCGCCAGCATACACTGACCTTGCTCGGTCAATTGGTTTACTTTATTAATAAAGTCACGATGTTTTGACTCTAGTAAGTGTGTGCATTGCGTTTCAATAAAGGTTATTAGCTCTTTGAAGTGGGCTAAGTAATATTTTGCAGGTAACTCTTTTTTCATAACACGCACCGTAACTGTATAAAAAAACAGTATCTAGTATTTGTGTTAACTAATCAAGCACCGGGTTAATCGCTGAATTGCTTTAGAATGTCAGCCATAATGTGATTGTTATATTGATGGACAATGCGTTGACTTTTAAAAAGCTGGGGTAACTCAATTAGCAAAACGATGATGATTAAAAGTATGCCAAAACTATAAATAGTCAGCAGGCCAATGAGCATTAGTGTTAAATTCACTGCACCTCGTTGAAATTTACCTAAATAGAAGTGATGCAAACCAGCGGCAAAAAACCAATTCAGTACCGCGTAGGTATCAGGGTCTTTAATGTGACGCTTTTGTAGTTGGTAAAACTGCTTACGTTGCTCAGTAGGTAATGCATTCACTTTAGCGCGAAGTTGTTCTTCTTGTGCGTTTAGTTCTTCTGATGTCATGAGGTTAATAAGCCTTAAGGTAGCGGATCTGATTTAACGTTTACACAGTCAGGGTCATTGCAACGCCGTATTCTTTTAAGGCCAATATAAAGACCTTTAACCAGCCCATACTTAGTAATTGCTTGATGAGTAAACTCTGAGCAGGATGGGTTGAAATTACAACTAATATTAAAATGCGCTTTAGAGCCGCCATTGTATTGATAGCGGCGAATTGCATTGAGTACAAGTGCTTTAAGCACGGTTTCTGCCTAACGTTAAGATCACAGCTTCACGTGACCAAAAAAGCCAAAACCGTTTACTTTCGATAACCTGAAACACTAACTGCCAGCCGTTTTGTGCCTCATCATTGAGTGTTGCTTCTAGGCGTTTAAGAGGTAACCCACTAGAGCCAAGCAGTAATGTGCCACAGCCCCCTTCAACAACGTGCATTACTTTATATTCATTAAAATTAGACATGTGCTTTCCTTATTCGTTGGTATTTTATTTAAGGTTTTAATACTTAATTTATTTACGGCTAATTTAAAAGTTAAAGCTTAATACAGCTTATTTTATGATTTTTAACGATGTATGTGCAACTTTGAAGTGCATAACTGCCAAGCAGCTATCACAGCCATATGTTTAGCTATCAATTTGGCTAGCGCTTTATATTCTAGTTTTTTCTCGGCCTATCATTGCGCTCTACTATTACACTTTCAGCTGCTAATGACGATATATTTTGAAGCCTATCTATTTTTGCTAATACCGCCGTAATAATCCATTTTTATTTGTCCTCGTTGCCATTAGCAATAAAGGGCTGAACTTTTTAGAGCTTCTTTAGTTGGGAAGGAGCACTCGTTATTGGCTATTCTTTGCTTGTGCAGCTTATTTTGTTAAAGCCCTTCACACTGCGCGGGAATTTTTAAATTACCTATTGGTATTTAAGAGTTGCGCTTTAGTAGCCGCTCACTCACAAGTAAGGCTGAAGCAATAATGCTAGATAATAACATGCAGAAGATAAAAATGGTCGTTATTCCATTACTTAAGAACTCCAAAAACGATGTTAAAAACTGCCCAGAGAAAACCGCCATCGTAAAGTAAGAAAGATTGCGTCCTCTAACCGAGGGGAGGCTTTTCTGTACTGTTAAGTGGTTGAGTAGAGGAATGCTAAAACCAAAGCCAATACCACTAAAAATAGCGCCTAATATTAAAACTATTAACGCACTCGCATAGCTAAAACATAAATAGGCAAGGGCATAAGCGATAAAGGCAATAACGAGTAATTTAATTTCGCCGATGCGTTGCTCAACTTTAGGTATAAAGTGCGCAGTAATTACCGCAATCAACGATATAAATGCTAATAGATAACCGATCACTTGCTCAGTAAGGCCTTGAGCAGCCATATGTTTTGGCAGTAATATAAATGCAGAGAAAAAAGTAACCATTGCCAATAAAGTAACTATGTAAACGCCTATTAGCGGTAAACCTTTGTTTGAGAGTTGCTCTGATGTATTTAAATCAATTGGCTCTGCTAGTTTTGGAGATTGTTTTGGCACCCACAATAACAACATAACTAAAAATACCCATGCGATTAAATAAAGACTTAGCGGAAGCCCCCAGTGAATCGCTGCAAATTGCCCACCAAGAAATAAAAAGATCACTCCGCCAAGTTCTATAGCCATGCCTTGTTTAGCAATCATAGCTAAACGGGCTTTTGCTTCATACCACTGTGAAATAAGCACTGTACCGCTGGCCATAACAATTGCGGTGACTGCGCCAAGGAGTATACGGTTTAAAAATACTAAAGTGGGACCATGAAGCCAAAATACTACAGCGCCAACAGCGCCATACAAAATTAAACCAATCACTAAGGACGGGTAAGCGCCATATTTATCTATTAATTTTCCTGCAAATGGCGCAAATAAAATAGCGCCAAGTGATGGTAGAGTAATTAGCCAAGAGGCATGCTCAGTTACGCCTAATGCGTTAGCAATACTTAATAAACCAGGAGCAACCAGGGAGCCTACCATAATTGTTAAGCTGGCAATGCACAGTAAAGTATAGCTGCCAAGCTGAGATAGTTTACTCATGATAGTTCCTGTTTTTTAGGGGCCAATTTATTAAATATTAAAGCAATCAATATGAAAGTAAGGCTTACACTGGTAACCCCAAGCCAGGCAAAGTATTGATAGGCTTTTGCACCTGCAATTGAGCCCAGTGTACCACCTAGGTAGTAACCCAACATATACACACCGTTTATGCGGCTTTGCGCTTGAGGATCAATTGAAAATACCCTGACTTGATTTGCAACTTGAGCACTGAATACACCAAAGTCGATTAAAATAATACCAACAATTAAGGCTACTAAACTGCTTACGTAAAGACCGGTAATAATAAAACCGATAGCAATAAGTGCCAAAGCAATCTTTACCAGTACTTTGGAACCTATTTTATTAACCCATTTACCAGATGACTTTGCGCCAATTACGCCCGCTAATGCGATAACACCAAATAAACCAGCTTGCTGGGCATTGTAATTAAACGGCGCATGACTAACATGAATAGCAAGGGTTGCCCAAAGTGCATTGAAAGCAGCAAACCAGCTAGCCCCCGCTAAGGTAAAAATTTGCAGCGGCTTGTGCTTTTTATATAGTACAAACGTACTTTTAAGTAGTTGCTTATAATTTAAATTTGTATGTGCCGTGTTATGGGGAAGTAATTTGTAGAGTAGTAGACCAAATACAGCCGCAAGTAAGGCCGACATTACAAATACAGCGCGCCAACCAAAATACTCGGCGACTGAACCACTGAGCGTTCTTGATAGCAATATACCTACCGTTAATCCCATCATTAATGTGCCCAATGTTGCGCCTTTTTCTTCAGGCTTAATCATCGATGCCGCAAATGGAATAAGCTGCTGAGTAATATTAGCGCTTAAACCAATTAGAAATACACCGACTAATAATACAACTAAATTCGGGGCTGCAAAGGCAAGAAGAGATGACAAAACAAGTAAAACAGAGAGGGTATCGATAACTCGTTTTCTCGGGACTGAATCACCAAGCGGCGATATAAACAATAGCGCTGCGGCATAACCAAATTGTGTAAGTGCAACAACGCTCCCGGCTTTTGCATCTGTTAAATTAAATTCACGAGCGATCAGTGGCAATAGTGGCTGGCTGTAGTATAAATTTGCAGCCGTAGCGGCAATGGCTGCGGTCATTAAAAATAATAACATTTTACTTATAGAAGACGCTGAGCTCATTTTTTTCTCATAAACAACAAGTATACCGATAGAGTAAAATATATTAATCTATAATAAAAATGATGTTATTTTATAGAATCTATAACAAATTTGTATGGTGGTTGGGTGGATTTAAAAATACTTAAAAGTTTTGTGAGTGTGGCAACACATAAAAGTTTCTCAGCCGCGGCGCGTGAACTTCATACTGTTCAGCCGGCTATTAGTCGTCATATTGCGATGCTGGAAAAGGATTTAGAGGTGGCTTTATTTACCCGTAGTTCTCGAAAAGTCATTATTACCAGTGCCGGAGAACAACTATTAAAAGATGCTAAACATATATTATCACTGACTAAACAGGTCAAAAGCCAAGTAAAGCAAGCACAAAATGGCCAAATAGGATCGTTGAGAGTAGGCTATTTAAGCTCTGCATGCTTAAGTTTTATGGCAAACTTAGTGCGCGAATATAAACAGCAATACCCACATGTACATGTAAGTTTGTTTGAAATGACAGCTTCAGAACAAATAACAGCATTTAAAAATAATCGTATTGATATTGGCATTTCTAGGTTATTGCCAGATCATTTAGCTGAAGAGTTTGTGAGCCAAGATATTTACATTGATAGGCTTGTTGCGGTTGTGGCTGAAAACCACCCTATAGCAACCAGTCACAATATCGATTTGTCACAGTTAAATCACGATAAATATATTTTATTTAACCGTGAGGAAGCAGTTGGGTTGTTTGACGATATTATTACTTTATGTAAACAAGCAGGGTTTTCACCTAATATTATTAGCCAACCTCAGCATATGCAAACATTACTCACCGAGGTTGCTGCAGGGTTAGGTGTGGCGATTGTCCCTAACTGTATTAGGAAGTTGTTCAGTGATGGCTGTCATTTTTTAGATTTAAATGGCATAGGCAAGACTATTCCTACTCAATTGCATTACAAAAATGCCCAGCTTAGCCCTACAGTGGAAGCGTTTGTGAATATTTCACTAGCTAATAAGTCAACAATAAAAGCAAGTATGGAGTGAGCTACTTAGTAGTGTAATTGTAGTGCAAAATAATTTTGCACTACAATTTTAGTTTATTTAAAGCGATGAAATATCTTTATCACCATCAAATAATTCAAATATGTTATTTTCATCAAATGATGTTGTAGCTACATGAAGTAGTGTGTTTGCGACATTTTCACGACTAATTTTAGCCTTGTCTTTGTCATCAGGGCGCTTTGTGGTTACCTGCATTGAAGCGCTATCGTTGGTTAATGTGCCAGGACGCACAATAGTGTAGTTTAAACCGCTATTAATTAAATGCTCGTCTGCCATATGCTTTGCAACTAAATAAGGTTTCAAATCACTTTTTATGACATCAGGGTTATCTGCACCAATGGAGCTGACCATAATAAAGTGTTGAACACTTTGCTCTTTTGCATAGTTTACTGCTTTAGTTGCTGCCCATAAGTCAATCAGCATGGTTTTATCATCACCTGTATTACCACCAGAACCGGCAGCAAATATAACTTGCTCGCAACCGTTAAATGCTTGGCTAAAATCGTCTTCAAGATCTTGTTCAACAATGGTTAAATACGTGCTGTCTAAATCGCTTAATTTACTTTTATCGCGCACTAGTGCTACGACGTGCTGTTGTTTGTTTAATAATAATTGTGTGGCCATTTTACCAATTTGACCGCTTGCACCAATAATTAAGGTTTTGCTCATAATAAATTCCTTCTAGTGTTTAGTTGACGTTATATATAGAGCTTGGGGGTAAAGTTTATTTTTAAAGTAAAATGGGGATTTTCGTAAATATTATATAGGGGTTATAGTCTCAGGCGATAAATTTCTTATATAAAAAGCTTATTTTTTGTATGTAGATGAGCTACGAGGGGCACCTAATAATATGGCTATATGGCAAATACACACAGATAAAAAAGCACTCACTCCTAACGCACCTCCATAGCTTTTAAATAAGGGGACAAAGTTATCAAATAATACTGAAAAAATAACACTAGCAGAAAATAGGGTATATACGCCAAAGCGTTTTGGGGCGCTCATGCCGATAAATGTGCCACCAAAAAAAAGGCTGCTATAAAGCTCTGCGTTCAAGTTTGTAATTGATAAAATAAAGTACGCGATAATTGATAAAAGAGCAGATGCTCTGATGGCATCAAGGCGATTATGTTTAGCTAAAAAGAAGGTTAGAAAAGCACCAAGTAAAGAAAGTATAATAGAAGCTATGCTCATAACGTAATGCCTTTTGCGAGTATAAATAAAGCAACACTAACGAAAGCGATGCTGCCTAATTTACCACCAAACCCTGTAAACATCTTGCGAGTTGTGACATATAAAATAGCACCAATTAAAGAAATGATGGCTAACTCCCAATAGCTTTGTATTAATCCTTGTGAGCACATACCCGCAAAACTTCCCGCGTATACCGCTGCATACGGATGATTACCATAGCGTTTAGGAAAGGGTATAAAGCTACCAATTAGCCCCACCAAACAGGATGCTATGACTGCGGGTACAGAAAATTGGGTATGTAAAAAAAAGCAGGCTAAGCAACCGCTGAAAAAGGTAAGGTATTTTAGAATGAAAAACGATGTCATACAGAGGTAATTTTTATTATGGCTCCAACTGCCTATTAGAATAAAGCATAAAGTGCTTATGTTATATAAGTTTGTAGGAATAAGCCGTTGTTTGTTTTGTTGGAAGTTATGTTTATATACTTAAGCCAGCTGGCTTAAGTATAAGTTTATAGTGTAAATACAGCTATTAATTTTGATTAAGCAAGTTTGTTATTAAAAAACGATAATGTGCGTTGCCACGCAAGTTCAGCACTTTTTTCATCAAAACGACTGGTTGAATCATTATGAAAGCCGTGGTGAGCTCCTTTGTACATATGCATCTGGTATTCTACATTTTGTGCTTTCAAGTCACGTTCGTAATCAGGCCATGTGGCATTAACGCGTTCATCTAATTCACCTAGTTGGATAAGTAAAGGTGCTTTGATATTTTGACGTAAATCTTCAGTGGCTGGTGTGCCATAAAATGGCACACCAGCACTAAGTAATGATGAGTCAACAGCGGCTAAATAGTTAACAATATAGCCACCAAAACAAAAGCCCACAGCACCAAGTTTACCGCTGCTGTTAGGGTGTGATTTTAAAAACTGTGCTGCAGCTACAAAGTCATTTTGAAGTTTTTCTTTGTCCATACTGCGTTGCATAGCTCTGCCTTCGTCATCGTTGCCTGGGTAGCCTCCCAGTGGGTAAAGTGCATCGGGTGCAAAAGCGATAAATCCCGCTTTAGCTAGACGTCTTGCTACATCCTTTACGTAGGGGTTTAAGCCGCGGTTTTCATGAACCACCAATACCACAGGGTATTGGTCTTGTACTTTTGATGGGACAACTAAATAACCTTGGCCTGTTGTATGGCCGTTAGGTGAGTCAAAAGTCTCATAGGTGGCTTTTATATCTTCATCATTAAACGATACTTGCTCGGCAAGGGCGTAATTTGGTAGTAATGCCGAGGTTAGCATCGACATTGAAAAGCCAATAGCTGCGAGTCCGCCAAGCTTTTTCATAAAGGTGCGCCTATCCATCATGCCGTGGGCATATGCATCATACCAATCAAAAGCTTCTTGGGGGATGTGGTTAGAGTGCTGTTTATTCATGGTTACTCCGCTATGTTAGTATTATTTTTGATGACTAATAACATAGCTGAGCTTGATTGAAATGTATACTAAGGTTATCTACAGAATTGTGTTTTTAGGAGTGAAGTATTAACGTATAGCTGATTTTAATTTTCAATCTACTTAACTATAAACTACTCTGTAAACTAATGAGTAATTTGATCTTATTCGATTTTATTATGCAATGAATAGGGAGTATAAAATGGCAGTTTCAGCTATTCCAAAAGGTTATCACTCAATAACCCCTTATCTAATTGTTAATGGTGCAACTAAAGCAATTGAGTACTATCGGCAAGTATTTAATGCAGAGCTAATAATGCAAATGCCGTTGCCTGATGGCGGAGTGGCTCACGCGGAAATAAAAATAGGTGATTCGAATATTATGCTCTCTGATATGTGCCCTGAGGTAAATTTTAAAAGCCCCGATGAGCTTGGTGGCACGCCAGTGAGTATTATGCTGTATGTTGAAGATGTTGATGCGGTATTTGCCAAAGCGCTTGAATTAGGTGCAACAGAAGTACGCCCCATACATGACCAATTCTATGGTGATAGAGCTGGCTCATTACAAGACCCATTTGGCCATGTATGGACTATTGGCACTCATAAAGAAGATGTTAGTGAAGATGAGTTAAATAAACGCATGGCTGATTTAATGTGTAAAGATCAAGATGCTTAACTGTGAGAAATATTATTAATAGGCTGCTATAACCGTATTTCGAACTGTATTAGTTGTTACGTATAAATTATTCTCAACCTGCTGTGCAGTTTGTTTTGGTCGCTCATCTTATTCTGTTTTAATTATACCCATACTTACCGTCGCTTTTATGTATTTACGATGTGAGGAGTTAAGCGATAGTGGAGCACTGAAATCTATAGCGTTAAATCGCTATTGTTTGATAAGTGCAGGTTAATCATAAATATATTACAGTGCTAGTATAATAGTATACGGAAGTTGTTTATGAGTGTAATGCAAAGCCTTAAAGAAAGAACGCGTCAGTTTGTCGATTCAAAACATATGCTAAAAAGCATTACTGTGGCGTCGTTTTTAGAATCGACCATAGTGCCAATCCCTCTGGAAGCTGTGATGGTACCGCTAATGCAAGCAAGGCGAGAAAAGCTTTGGCTGATTGCATTTATGGCTACATTGGGGTGTATTGTTGGTGCATTGGTGGGTTACGGACTTGGCTATTACTTATTTGATGCTATTGGTGATTGGGCTATTAATACCTTTTCAAACCCGGAACAGTTTGAGCAAGTGAAACAAAAAATGCAGGCGCAAGGATTTTGGTTTGTAATGACTTTGGGAATTGTGCCTATTCCTTTTCAAGTCGCAATGCTCGCAGCAGGCGCTACTAAATACTCCTTGGCGCTATTTTTACTGGCGACCACAATAGCCCGATCTATTCGTTACTTTGGTTTAGCTTTAGTGGTTTATTACGCTGGTAACCAAGCGCAAAAAGTTATTGAAAAACATAAGGTTAAAGCGGTTGTAGGTTTAACTGCATTGGTGCTTATTGCTTGGTGGATTAGCACCTTATTTTAAACCAAGCGCTTTCTTTGTCTTGGGTGTGAAAATAGCTACACAGGAAATGTTGTGCCGACATAAGCGGGGAGTATACCCAACCACCTCAAGATGCGAGTTTCAGTTGGAATTAAAAGTGATTTAGGCAAGACATTGATTGCAAGTAATGGTTATTCCCTCGCTAAAATCAAAAGGCTGCAAACTTGCTTGCAGCCTTGATAATAGATTAATTATTTCTTATATCGTTCAAACCACGCAAGCGTGTGTTCTACTTTAGAGATCATACGAGATGGACGCCCTGCAATACCATGTGGAGAACCAGGTACACGAATAAGAACGGAGTCTACTTTTTGTAACTTGAGAGCTTGATAGAATTGTTCAGACTCTGAAATAGGCGTACGGCGGTCTTCTTCACCTGTCATAAGTAAAGCAGGTGTTGTAACGTTTCCTACTAATGACAAAGGAGAACGTTGCCAATAATGCTCAACATGATCCCAAGGCATACCAGGGAATTGATTGCGAATTTGGCCGATATAACTGTCAGCTGTTAGCGTTTTACTCAGCCAATTTATTACCGGTTTGGTGATTGCCGCGGCGTTAAAGCGATTGGTTAAGCCAATTGCATATGCAGCAGCAATGCCGCCTGCAGAGCCACCCGCTATAAATAAGTTTTCTTCATCGATAAACCCTTTGGCTATCATGGCATCAACCGCTGAGTCGTGATCGGCAAAGTCTTCTTTTGAGCTATATTTTCCATCTAGTAATAAAGCAAAGTCTTTACCGTAACTAGTAGAACCTCGGTAATTTACATATACAACAACATAACCTTCACTGGCGTATCGTTGTAGCTCAGCTGTAAAACTAGGTCCGTAAGCTAAGTGTGGGCCACCGTGGATTTCAAGTAATAAAGGGTACTTTTTAGTTTTATCAAAGTTAGGTGGAGTAATATACCAACCTTGAATATTTTCATTATCAAATGAAGACTTAACATTTAACTCATGAACCTCACCCAATTGCTTATGACCTAGTAAGTCTTCATTTAAAGTGGTTAAGGTTTTGCTTTTTCCTTTATATAAGTACGCTAAATCAGCCGGACGCTGACTACTGCCTTGGGTATATGCAACCGCGCCATTTTTAGCGAGGCTGAAGCTACCACTGATATACGGGCGACCGATAGAAGTTCCCGATAGCGAATCCACAAGATCGGTTACTTTACCTTTGGATGATAACTTTGCCAGTTTGCGCTTACCAAAATCGTCATATTGAATAACAAAGTCACCGTTGCCTGACCATTTATAATCAGCAACTGAGCGGTCAAAGTTATTACTTATGTTGGCAATTTTTTTATTACTTTTAGTAATGACATTGAGCTGGTAATTTATGTAGGGAACGGGGGCGTTATCACGGGCAAGAAACGCAATTTTTTTACCATTTTCTGAATACGTAGGGCGAAACTCTCGGCCAGGCAATTGAGTTAACTGGGTGTAAGTACCTTGATTAATATCAACTTCATATAAATCAGATTCAGTGGTGCGATATTCCCAATCAACATGCTGATCTGATGAAAAAGCGAGTTTGCTATCATTTGGAGACCATGCAAGTGGCCCATAATGCTGGTAATTCCCCGTTGTTAATTGCCTCGCTGTGCCGCCATTTGCCGGTACAACAAATACATGACGATAGGCTGGTTCTAAATAGCCAGAACCATCCGCTTGATAGCGGGCTTTTTCATAAACCTTAACGGGTTTTGACCAAGCGGCCCCTTTAGGCTTTTTAGGTAATTTAACTGACTTCACAAAGTCTGTTTTACCAGCTGGCACATTCATTGTGAATGCAATGTTGTCGCTATTATTAGACCAACTTAAACTACGTATTGATTTAGGTAGCTGTGTTAATAAAGCTAATTTGTCTTGCTCTAACCAATAAACATGAAGTTGATTACTTCCGCTTCTGTTGGACGTAAATGCGATTTTTTTAGAGTCAGGAGACCATGTAGGTTGCCCGTAATTATGTTCATCAGCGAGCAATGGGTAATGTTGATTTTGCTTTACATCGTACATCCAAATACTGCGTTTTGCAGCATCTTGCATGATGTCATAACCACTTCTTAGGTAGATGATTTTCTTTCCGTCAGGGCTTATTTGCGGGTTGTTGACATACTCTAGCTGGAAAATGTCTTCGGCAGTAAAAGTGTCACTTGCATAAAGTTGTACGGAGTAAGACGCACAGAGCAGCGCCGAGCTTAATGTTAGTAATGCATTTAATTTCATAGTTTTTCATTTTTTGTATAATAAAACATCATCCTAAGGTGCAAAAATTTCTTGAGCAAGAGAATTGAGATTAATGAGCTCGTCCTTAAGTTAAATTGCAATATATACAAAACTGTTAATGACGATATTTTGGGGTATATAGAGAAAGGCTCCATTAGCGTTTACTTACAAATGGGCACCATGACTGCTTGAAGACAAAAATGCCGCAATGAAGCGGCATTTTTCTATTTAAATTATTTGATGGCTTTTTTTACTTCACGCCAGTCAATAATCTTAAAGTTTTGTGGTTGTAGCGGCATACGATTATAACCATCTTGTACTACAAGCATGCCTTCAGGGTAGCCTGGTAAAGCAGCGGATGTAACGGTTAAACCATCCGTTTCACCTGCACCGTCAATACCTTTATCAAGATTAGCTGTTACATTAAACTTACCAGCAAAGCTTAGGCTAGGTTGTGTATCATCTGATATTTTATAAAGAACATAGCTATTATCGCCTTGGCTAGACACCACTAAATAGCGGGCATCATCAGCATGATAAATTTCCATGCCTTCAACATCTGCAACGAGTTGCTCGTTAACGCCTTGCAACATCACTGGTGAACTACCCGCAGTAGGCTCTGCATTTATATACCAAATACCTTGGTCTTCTTCACCGGCAAATAATTGACCTAGTTTATCGTCAGCAGTACAACCTTCAGGTTGGCTTGGCAATGTAAACTCTCTAACTAGCTCACCGTTTAGGTTGTCTTGGTTACCCATTAATTTATATTGCTGGAATAAGCCTGATTTATCATTAACAAACACATAATGACCCGAATCAGATGAATACATACACATACCGTAAATTTCAGGTAAGTTAGTGGCAACTTCTGTTACGTGGTTTACTTTGTTGTCGCCATCAATAGTAAATACACTAATGCTGTTAAGAGTACGGTTACTTGCCGTGATCCAAGTATTGGTTTCGTTGTTTATTTCAGGGTGCTGACGTACATCAACGTTATTTAAACGGCCTATATCGAGGGACTGTACTTTATTACCATCAAGGTCGTATACCATTAGCCCTCGGCGCTTATCTGTGCCAAGTATTAAGCTGTTTTTGGCGTCTTTCTCATTTACCCAAATTGCAGGGTCATCAGCTGCATCACCAAAAGCTTCAACGGGTGTTGTTTGTGCACTTGCTTTAATGTGACTCATAGCCACTTTGCTGTGCTGAATATGAGTTTGTGGCGTGTGGTTAACGTTTGCTTTAATATATGCGCCCGTTTTGTCATCAATTAATATCAGCTCTGCTTGGTTATCACTAATAAAGTGGGCTGCAACTGATTCAATTGCAAGCTCGCCAGAAAGCGACCACTGACTCAGTTTTTCTGTTTGAGCGTTGTAGGCATAAACCATATTATCGTCAGTGGCGGTTAGCCATAAAGTGCCATCTTGTGAGACAGATAAAGCACCTATTTCAGTTTTTAGTTCACCGTATGGCTCAACTAGTGCAACTGGTTGCTTATTCGCATCTGATTCAGCATCAGCGTTGATAGCCCAAACCCCCAGCTCTGCTTCACCGACGTACAGAGTTTTAGTTTCATCGTTTACCGCACAGCCAGATGCTTCTGTAACTGCTGAGAACTCACGCACAGCGACATTTTTAGTTTGATCAGTAGCTAAATCATAAATAATAGTTTCGCTGATCAAGCCACGGACATCAGGTACAAATGCAGATACTGTTTCGTTGTTGAGGTTTTTAAATAAGCACACTGCATCAGGTTGCGCTTGAGGGGGAGTAATACGCGTTAACTCATTTAACTGCCAAGATAGGCCATTTTTTACAAGGCTAAAAATAACAACATTGTCTTGGTTGTTATCAAGGCTTGCCAGCAAAAATTGCTGTGCTGATATTTTTTTCAGTGATATTGATTCAAAGTTACCAGCTAACAGTACACTGCTTTGGTTTTTATCGGCAAATAATAAGCCTTGGCTTTCGCTAGCAATTAGCCACTGATCATTACCAAGTGCAGCTGCTTGCGAGCCTTGTATGTTTTTCTGTGGGCCAAACAATTTAACAGCAATAGTCGGTTTTGCTACTACAGCATTACTTTTAGTTTGAGAAACTTCATTACTTGTACAGCCACTCAGCGCAGTTACAAGAAGTGCACTTGAAAGCACTACTGAAATTGAATTTAGTTTAAAGTTCATTATTTATCCTTTACTTATCTATGTGCTTTTCAGTGCTAAAGCGTATTTCACCAAGGTGATTAATAGCGTTCACTCTTAGTGTCTCGCCATTGATAGATACACTTAAAAAGCCAGGAGTTGTTTCTGCATAGCGGGTAAACTCACGCTGCTTTACAAAGCGCGCTTCACTCCCACCGCCAGAGACAAAATGGGCAACCTTACTATTTTTTGGTTGGTTGTATTGCAGGTCATGCTCGTGCCCAGCGATGTAAGCATGCACGTTATGACGCTCCATTATGGGTTCTAAAATATCGCGAAGACCTTGGTTGCGACCAAAGCGTTTACCACTTGAGTAAAGTGGATGATGACCCACAACAATTTTCCATTTTGCGTCACTTCCCGCAAGTTGGGTTTCAAGCCAAGTAAGCTGGGTTTTATACCCTTGGCCTTGGGTGGAACGGTATTTTTCGCGATCTTTGTACTGCGGTTGAATCGGGTTGGTGTCTAAAAATACCATTAATACTTGTTCGTTGTTTTCAAGTGTAAATGTTTTACTGTAATACCTTGCAGGTAACTGCCAGCGCTGACTTTTGTCAGTGTAGTCAATTTGTGCTTGAGCATTACCCAGGTAGTCGTGATTACCTAATACAACATACCAGTCTTCAAATGTATGCGGGCCGTGGTATATGTCTTCATAAGCTGATTGCCATAGCGGATCGTTAACACTTGCCACACCATTAGGGTAAAAGTTATCGCCTGTCGAAACTATAAAGTCGGCATCGGTTTGGTACATGGCTATTTCTAGTTGGTGAGCCACTTCTTTTTGGTAAAAGTGGCCGTTATGCCCCCAATCACCTATTACCATAAAGTTAAGGCTATCCGGTAGCGTATTTAGTTTGGCAATTTTTTGCTGTTGATAAAGCGCATCTTTATAAATAACAGGTTCCCCAGCACTAAGCACAAATGACGAGAGCAGGGCGGCTGTAAAGAAAGACAATTTAAACATGGTGTAACTCCAAAAAGGCACGTAGTGATAAGCTACTATGTGCCTAATATAACTGTGAGTGTTATTAGAACGCGTAACGCAGCATGACTTGAATTACAGGACCTGCTTCTTCAGATTCAAGCTCGTACTCATCAAAATCACGGTTGTTTTGATCATCAAGCGAATCAAATTTGTTAAATACTTCATCTTTACTAGCATCAAGTAAGTTTGAACCAACTAGACGAAGTGTTACATCTTCCCAGCGCTTCTCAACGAACAGCTCTAGGTCAGCGCCATAAGAGGTCGTTACTTCTTCACCAACAAAGCGTCCGTATGCATCACCTTGGTTACGGTATGTGGCACCAAATGATGCGGCTAAGTCAGGTAAATCTTGAATAAAGCCAATGTTATAAACGTAATCCGATTGGTCATTAAATTTACGTTCACCAAAGCTATCTTCAACTTTACTGTCGAGCCAAGAATAGTTTAAGAATATACCTGTGTTAGGCATGTTGAACGCGTTAAGCGGTGTTGATAAGTCAAATTCAATACCTTGAACTATGCCATCGCCGGTATTTTGTGGTTGCAGTACAAATGTGCCTTGGCCTTCAGAGCCTTCAGCACCAGTACTGGCAATCTCGATTAAGTCGCTAACGTCACGGTAGAAAAGGTTAACACCCACAACACCACTTTTACCTAAACGGTATTCGTAGCCTAAATCCATACCCCAAGACGATTCAGGTTTAAGATTTGGGTTCCCTAAAAAGTCATTATCAGCGAGCTCTTCTTCAAGTAGCGCCGGTGTCATGTAATCAAAGTCTGGACGACGTAAGCTGCGAGCTACAGATGCACTAATACGGCCGTTATCACTTACGCTGTAACGAAGGTGAGCTGATGGTAAGAAAAAGTCATAATCGTTTTCGGCTGTTACGCTTTCATTGGTATCAGTAATACTAGAATCAGTTGACTCCCAGCGTACTCCCATTTCCCACGAGAACAGTTCATCTTCATGTTTGATTAGCGCAAATAAATCAAAGCGGTCTTCTTCAAGTGTATTAACACCACCGTCCACAGCTTCAAATTCGTTATTAAATGCAGCGAGTGACATAGGAGTCTGGCTAAATTGATCCCAACCTGTAAGTGTTTGCTCATTTTCATCTTCTGCTTCAAAAATGGCTGTATCGCGCTCTTTACCTTGTACAAAAGCACCAAATTGAACTTCTTTTGTATCAGCTACAAGTAAGCTATGCTGCCATTGTAATGACCATTCTTTATCATCGATATCAACAGTTTCTTCTACTTCTTCAAAAACCATAGGTAGTTCAGATGTATCAAGCTCAACTTCTTGCTCGTACACTGATTCTTCAAAGCTGGCATAGCCTATTTTAAACTTACTGATACCACCAAATAGTGGTAATTCATAACCTGAGTTAATGTTGTAGTTAGTTTGGTCAATATACGCGACGTTCGCGTTATCTGAGAGTAAGTTGCCGCCTTCAACAATTGAGCCTGATGTTGCAGTTGCATCGTTATATTCAAAAGAGCGTTCGTCTTCGGTACGGTCGGTGTCAACCCACATTGCGCTAATATCAAATTTTCCGCCGTTATCAAATGCTTTTTCAAAGCTGGCATTAAGTGATGTGTCATCACCATCTCGGGTATCAGATTGATCTTCACGGTTATCAAAATCATCTGTTGCGTAATTAGGGTTATTTTCTGGGCTATCGCCATATCGGATGCTTGATTTTTGTTTTGGGTTATAACGACCTTGTAAATTCGCACCTAATAGTAAACGGCCACCGGCAAACTCAGTACCATAAACGCCCGCAAAGCTTTCTTTAATTTCACCATCGTCATAACGAAGAGCACCAGCACGAATGTAACCGCCATCTAGGCTATAGCCATCTCGAAGAACAATGTTAAGTGTACCGGCAATTGCATCGGCAGAGCGGTTGGCACTTGATGAACGAATAATTTCTACACGCTCAATTAATTCAGCTGGAATACGGTCAACAAAGAATGAGCGGTCAGCGCCAGCACCTGGCACTTCTTCGCCATTGATAAGTACTTTTGTATAAGCAGGGCTTAAGCCACGCATGCGTGCCCCGTCAGACTCAAGTACGTCTGATAAAAAAGTCACACTAGGAACACGCTTTAGTGCATCACCCGCCGTTAATGGCTCAAAGCGCTGAAAGTATTCTTGTGAGTACTCAAGCGTAGGGGCTAATTCTTGCGAGCGATTGCGATAACCAATCTCGCCGTATACAACAAGTTCTTCAGAAACTTTTACTTCTGGCTCTGTTGATGATGTTTGTTCTTGTGCATTGACGCTAACACTAAATTGGCTCAGTGCGAGTGCTGCTACAACAGCATTTAGTTTAAATTGTTTCATTGGTTTGCTCCGGTTGTCCTTGGTTTGGTGAGCAAACTAAAAAAAGTTAATGACGCTAATGTGACAGTTTTAAAGTTAATCCGCGATAACCTCTTAATTTATCGGCTTTAGACTCTTCATTTGAGCTTTTTAAACAGTGTTACAAGTCACTAATAATGGCTGTTACTAGGGGCTGTTGATCTTTGTAGTACATATATCAATCAGCCCACATTGGTAGCCACATCATAGTAAATGCTAAAGCGAGCATTGAATGATAATTTCGTTCAAGCTTTTCATACCGCGTGGCTATCCCTCTATATTGCTTAATACGGCCAAATGCATTCTCAACCAAGTGCCGATATTTGTACATGCACCAGTCAATATCTTCATTGCCTACTAAACTGTTGCCCTTACGTGGAATAACGGGTGTAGCGTTATTATCACGAACAAACGCTCTCAGTTTTTCACTGTCGTAGCCTTTATCTGCGACAACCATATTACTTGTTGGGCAATTAGCTACGAGTGACTCTGCATGGACGATATCATGCGTATTCCCACAGGATAATTCATAATAAACAGGCAACCCTCCGCTATCGACTGCAAGATGAATTTTCGTAGAATTTCCACCTCGGCTCTTTCCAATTGATTCATTGTCAGCAGTTCTTGCACCGCAACTATGTTGATGAGCCCTGACAATACTGCCATCAATGAAGACCCAATCCATGTCCGCATCACGAGATAATGCGCGAAACAGTTCATTCAAAATCCCTTTTTTGGACCATAAATTAAACCGTCTGTAGATAGCACTCCAACGGCCAAAATCAGAAGGTAAATCTCGCCATGGAATACCTGTGCGCATCTTATACAGTATGCCTTCGAGCGTTTTTCTATGGTTGGGCTTATTATAAATTCGACCACTTAAGTACATTACTTTTGATAAGACATTCCATGTCCCGTCTGTTAACATTAATCTTGGCATGTAGGTTCGGTGTAAAGTTTTCTGGCGAATTCAATTATACCTTATCTTCATGCTGTTTGTTTTTCATACCACAAAGATCAACACGCCCTAGATAATTTATTTATAAACTTTAATCTGAATGTCATATCAATGAGCCAAAATGACCCTGATGTATAAAATGATCCCGCGCTAGGATATGGATCAAACCAAGCTTAAGAAGACTCAATATCATGCGATATAACCCATTTACCAGCCATGTAAAATTAACCAATACGATTATTTTGTTCTTGGTTATTGCCGTTGCAATATGTGCATACTTTGGCGAGCTTAAACAATGGCAAGAAATTGCGTGGCTCGATATTGTCGGTGAAGGTGGAATTGTGTTGATGACTCTTAGCTGGATTATCGCATTATTAATTTCCCGCCCGCCAGGCAAAGTAACGACGCTGTTGGTACTTGGCTTAGGTTTGTTTATGTTTTCAGCCACGCTTGATCTACTCGATGAGTGGTTTAAACAACCTTCGCAATTATGGCTCACTTGGTTTGAATCATTACCTGCACCGTTAGGTATGTCGCTAACCAGTATTGGGCTTTATTATTGGCATCAAGAGCAGTTTGTTTTAAACCGTCAATTACGTCGGCGTGAAGGGCATTTAAGAGAACATGAAAAAGTCTGCCCTGTAACAGGGTTATACCGAGTTAACTATTTACATTCGTTAATACAGCAACGTCAAAGTGAGCAACAAGTCGCCACTTTGGGTGTCATTGATATTCGAGACTTTGCAAAATTTAATGCTCAATTTGGTTTTAGTGAAGGCGATAGGTTACTGCGAGAAATCAGTGATTTATTAGTAATGAATTGCCGTTTGAATGATGTGTTATGCCGCTATGCGGGTGACTGCTTTATTGTGCTTATGCCGGGTACCAGTCAAAGCCAAGCAAAAGAGTTATTAGCGCAAATGAAAGCGGCCCTTAACCATTGTGCGTTTAAAGTCGCAAAAAGCAAAGGCGCGCAGTTTCAGCATATTTTAACCGCGACAATGGCAATGGACTTTGACTAAGACCCTGTGCAGCAAACCAGCGAATTACATCAACAATTACAACAACAAAAGGCGCTTGTAGGTGCAGCAGTATATTAGTCTAGAGGATAAATACATCAGCGCTGAGGGTATCATAACAGCGCTGGTGGAACTTGCTCAAGGGCGTGGCATCTCGTTGCATAAGCTGCTGCGTGGTACGGGTATTTTTGAGCAAGATTTGTATAATTTATCACAGCGTTTTAGTGTATCGCAGCTACTGGCATTAATTAGCCAGTTTAAAACCTTAATGAAAAGTAACGATAGTGGTTTTTTACTTGGTCATCAATTGATTAATGACTTTAGCCCTGCAATGCAAAGTGTTCAGCTAAGCCCTAGGCTCGGTGAGTCTTTAAAACAATTGCACCTAATTCGCGCCATGCTTGCGCCTTTATTTTTTACTCGCCAGCATATTTTTCACGATGATTTTTATCTGTACTTACAGCCAAGTGTTGGTATGGACGAATCATTAAAAAATTATAGCTTTGAAATTTACAGCGCTGCGTTTATGAGTTTACTCAAAAGAGTCAGCAATCACTATCCGCACTGTTATTTTGATTTTACCTGCAAACGACCTAGGCATATTCAAGAATATGAGCAACATTTAGGTTTACGGGTACGTTTTGAGCAACCGTTTACTCGCTGGCACTTTGACAAGCAGCTCCTCAAATACGCTAACCCTCAAGCCAGTAAATTACGCTGGCAACAATGTTTGGCACAAAGCCAGCAGTATCTAAAGTCTCCGGTTTCTTTTGTTGAAGCGGTTTGTAAGCGTATTTATTACGATAAAAACAACAGCCTTGCCAATAGTGCTCAATACTTTGCAATGAGCCCAGCTACGTTTAAACGTAAGTTAAAACAACACGGAGTGAGTTATTCGCAATTACAAGATGAACAAAATAAACTCAAAGCTCTGCATTTACTGGGGGTTTGTCAGCAAGGTAATGAGCAAGTCGCGATGCGTTTAGCGTTTTACGATATACCCAATTTTCGTCGTGCATTTAAACGCTGGACGGGTTTTACACCAAGTCAGTTAAAAATATAATAGCCAATTTTAGTCACGCTAAGTTAGACTCATGTTATTACTATCTTTTATCGAGTTTTTAATATGATTGAGTATCCTGTTGATCAACTCCCTCAGCTTATTGATGAGCTATTACAGTGTGATACCACGACACGAAAGAATAAGTTATTAGCGGATGCTAAAGAAAAACTCTCCACTGAGCACTTGTCGTTATTATTCGAAGCGTTGCCAAAAGAGCAACGACTAGAAATTTGGCAACTACTTGATGAAGACACTCAGCATGAAATTTTTATCAATCTGGGCGCTGATAGCTGTCGTTGGCTATTACAAACTCTTGATGAAGCTGAGGGGTTTAAGCTTTTAGATGAAGTTAGTGTTGAAGAGTTACTTGAGCTTGAAGAGGTTATACCTGAGCACTTTGTTGATTATGCACGCAGGCAACTTGATGAAGTACAAACTAAACAATACGATTTAGCGCAGCAGTTTGATCCAGAACAGTTGGGTCACTGGCTTGATTTTGATGCTTTAAAAGTGTCAGAAAAGCTGACCGTTGGTGGCGCACAAAAAATCTTACACAAAGGGCTGCCAAAGTTTACCGAAGTGATTTATTTAGTTAGTCGAAAAGGCACGCTTATTGGAGAGGTGAGTGTAAATAACTTATTAAAAGCCGCAGAATCAGCTTCATTGTTAGAGTATGCAAATTTAGAGGTCGCCTCACTGCATGCTGATGATGACTTATACGAAGCGGCTGAAGTGGTGATTCACAGCGAAAAAATGGCAATGCCGGTGGTAGATGCTGATAATAAATTGCTTGGCCGTTTAAAAGTATCTTCAGCTTACGAATTACGCCAAGAAGTTACCGATGAAGCGGCTGCTAAAGCGGGTGGTTTACGTGAGGATGAGGATTTATTCTCAAGCGTTAGAAAGTCAGCAAAAAACCGGGGTATTTGGCTCGGCATTAATTTAGTAACAGCATTTTTAGCCTCGTGGTTTATCGGTTTATTTGGCGCAACTATAGAGCAGGTTGTGGCGCTTGCTGTATTAATGCCTGTTGTTGCCTCTATGGGCGGAATAGCCGGTAGTCAAACTTTAACCGTTATAGTACGTGGTTTAGCGCTTGGTCAGGTTACTGATTCTAACCGCAAGGCCTTGCTTAAAAAAGAATTACGCGTAGGGGCTGTAAATGGGTGTGTATGGGCGTTAGTGATTGGTGTGCTAACGAATTTTTGGTTTAACGATATAATGCTCTGCATAACTATTACTGTCGCTATATTATTAAACTTGATTGTGGCATCTATTTCAGGGGTTGTGATCCCCTCAGTGCTCGACAAAATGAAAATAGATCCGGCGTTATCCGGGTCTGTTATTTTAACCACGGTAACTGATATTGTTGGTTTTGTTACCTTTTTAGGGTTGGGTAGTTTACTTCTTTTATAAAAGCGAGTTGTTAAGGCAAGTGATGTTTGTAATCACTTGCTGATTTCTTCACCCTGATGTTTAGCGGCCAAGTCGTCTAGCTCAGCGCAGGTATAGTCAAATCCTTTACCATCAAAAAGGTAGGTTATTTTTACCGCTTTTGCGCCATTAATTAAACGTGCATTCACCTTCGCAACCGACCAATTTTTAAGTTCGTTTAAAAAGCGGTTAGCTATTTGTGAGGTATTAAATTGGTAGCGAATTTCTGTGTTCATTTATTTATACCAAGTGACAGCATATGCTTTGCAAATATACGCAAACTATTTCAAGATACAAGTGACAGTTTTGCAAAAAAGAAGCTTATATGAGGTGATCGTTATTATTTTTAATTTAGTAATGTTATTTTGTCTCGACCTTTAACTCTCGTTAAGGTGCACTAAGGCGTAAGTGGTTTTAATTTAAACGGTTATAATAAAGAGCATAAAATGAAAAAATTTGTTAGTTTGGTCAGTATACTGGCTATTTTATTAGTTGTGATACCTGGGCCACGGCAAGATCATTATAAATTGAACTTATAGAGCAAGTAGTGATCAGATCAAGGCATAATAATTACTTGGTCGCATAAATATGAGCACTACTTTTCTGAAACATTTTAATTCAATTACAGATCCTCGCATTGAACGTTGTAAAAAGCATGAACTTATCGATATTCTTCTCCTTGCTATTAGCGCTGTACTCTCTGGTGCAGAAGGATGGGAAGATATTGAAGACTTTGGGCACCTAAAGCTTGATTGGTTAAAAAAATACGGCACGTTCAACGCAGGAATTCCAAAACATGACACGATTGCTCGCGTCATGTGTCGGTTAAAAGCAAATGAAATAGAAAGGGCATTTCAATCTTGGATATCATCACTGATTGAAACTACAGGTGCAGATATCATCGCTATCGATGGCAAAACCGCACGGCGTTCATTTACCACAAAAGACAGAAAAAGTGCCTTACACACGGTCAGTGCATGGAGTTGCCAACACCAGTTAGTGCTTGGGCAGACGGCTGTTGATAATAAAACAAATGAAATCACCGCAATACCAGAATTACTCACCCTGCTCGATATTGAAAACAGTATCATTACGTTAGATGCGATGGGATGCCAACAAGAAATAGCAAAACAAATCATCCAACAAAAAGCAGATTATATTCTTGCACTTAAAGGTAATCATTCAGGCATGCAAAAGGAACTAGAAGCGTGGTGGCACAAGTGCGAGCGTGAAAGGTTAACTAAGCATAATTGTGATGAACATACCGAAATAAGCTCAGGACATGGGCGTGTTGAAACACGTACATGCCAGCAGTTACTTATAGATAAAAGCTGGCTAGGCAAGGATTATCGTTGGCCTGGCTTAACGAGTATTATTAAGGTCAGGGCTGAAGTTCATGATAAGTCGGCAGGGTCGGATACCACTGAAACACGCTGGTATATAAGTTCATTAGACTTAAATGCAGCGCAAGCACTCAATGCAGTACGCAGTCACTGGCAGGTTGAAAGCATGCATTGGATGCTTGATATGAACTTCAGAGAAGATGAATCGAGAATACGCAAACTTCAAGGGCCATTAATGTTTAATGTAATGCGAAAGATAGCCATGGCGCTTTTTAAACAAGATGCATCTAAGTCAGCAAGTATGGCGAGGAAAAAGAAAATGGCAGGGCTAGACGATGATTACCGCTCAACCCTGCTAGAGTCTGGGATTAAAATGCGCTAGCCGTGATACCTGGGCCCTTATATAAGTTTAATATTTTAGATCTAGGTCCAGCGTTTGCTGCTATTCGCTATGGTGTTTATGCTGGCGGTGCAGTGATTTTGTTGTTAATTGTGCAAGTGATTTTTATGCGCAGCACTGTTAATTGGCGATTAGCTGGTATGAGTACTATTTTTGCATTAATGGCTATTACCATGCCATTAAGTATTATGAGCAAAGCTAAAAGTGTGCCGCCGATTCATGATATTTCAACTGATGTAGTTACCCCGCCTGAGTTTAATGCGATAGCTAAGCTGCGCTTAGATGCACCAAACCCTGTTGAATACGCTGGCGCTAAAACAGCAGCACAGCAGTTAAAAGCATACCCAGAACTAACCACATTACACTACACAGAAAATTCAAAACATGTCTTTCGCGTAGCAAAAGATGCCGTAGATGCACTTGGTTGGGAGCTAGTTAACTATGATGTTGAACAAGGCATTATAGAAGCTACAGACGCAACTGTATGGTTTGGTTTTAAAGATGATGTGGTGGTAAGAGTTAGCAGTAGAGGGGATGCCAGCGAGCTAGATATCCGTAGTAAGTCACGCGTTGGTAAAAGTGATTTAGGTAAAAATGCAGAGCGTATTAAAGTGTTTATTAATGAACTAAATAAAGAACTTAGTTTAAAGTAAAGCGAAAACCCAGTTAGCTAGTTTAGCTAACTGGGTTTTCTTGAGTCATTGTTACTAGTAAGAAGCAGCGGTAGACTTTTGTTTGCTTATTTGTAATGCGCTGATAAGCCACATAATAAATCCACCAGTAAATAATACTGCTGCGACATAACCTGTTTTATTAGGTAATGCGCCATTTGCGATTACAAGACCTCCTACCCATGGCCCGATTGCGTTAGCAACATTAAAAGCACATTGTACTAAAGCGCCAATCATAGCGTGTCCATCAGGGGAAATATCCATCAGCATTGCCTGAATAACCGTACCAAGACCAACACTGCAGCCTATAAAAAAGACTACCGGATACATTAGCCAAATATGTTCACTGGCACTGACATATAACGCTGCAAAAATTATTGCGCATATTAGGGTAAAACCAGTGGTGTAAAGTGGAGAGTGATCAGCTGCTTTACCAAGTACATAATTGCCTAGCGTACAACCAATACCAAACATGATCATTGCGATTGAAATAGTATAGGCTGGTGTGTGGGTGACCACTAAAATTGTATCGGCAATATAGGTATAGATGCAAAATACCCCACCAAAGCCAATAATTATGATCGCCAAAACTGACCAAACGAGTTTATTTTTAAGTACACCCATTTCATTAATAATATTTGAAGGTTGTAGGTTTTCTTTATTAGGTACTACTTTATAAACTAAAAATAATGCGAGTAAAGCAAGCGCCGCAGCACCAGCTAGGCAATATCGCCAACTAAAATTTTGGCCTATTAATGTTACAACAGGCACACCAACAATGGTTGCTACTGTGAGTCCCATAAATACTTTAGACATAAAGCTAGCTCGTTTACCTGATGGTGCTATTTCTGCGGCAAGTAAAATAGCGGCGCCAAAATATGCGCCATGGGGCAGCCCACTTAAAAAGCGAAATATAACTAGCTGCTGTAATGACGTTGCAAGTGCACTTAAACCGTTTGCTATAAACATCATGGTTATAAATATCAATAAAGCTTTGCGCTTACGAATATTTGCGGTAGTGAGCATTAAAATTGGCGCGCCCACAACAACGCCGAGTGCATATGCGCTGATTGCATATCCGCTTTGCGCTGGTGTGGTAGAAAATGTCTCGGTGATCAGTGGTAGCATAGGCATCATGGAAAACTCTGATAACCCCAAAATAAAAGTGCCGAGTGCAAGTACTAACAAAATAGCAGCGGTGCTAGTTGAACTATCAGCGGCGCTAGGATGCGATGACATAGATAACCCTTGTAAAGAATGATAAATTTAACAGCGAAAGAAGCTGGATGAATAGTTGGTATGCAGAAAACTGCAAGGAGAATAAATTATGCCGCATTATATGCTAAAAATACTTCAGGATCTTGTATTAAAGCTAGTTAAGGTGAATCAATTAGGAACGTTCCACATGTTGATTTTACTGGAATGTTAATAAATAAAAAACTAATTATGACTCCATGTTTCAGTTACATTTACAATGCTTCTAATAGTAGTAGAAGTAAATGCAGAACTTTGCGCTAAGTGACCTAAAAATAATAACATTTCATATAAAATTACTCGCCGGTTAATCTTACTGATTAGCATAGGCTGCTTTTATAGCTGCGACAATTTGTCACATTTAAAGTCACTCCTCGTCATTATATAATTGCTCAATCATTGAGCCTTTTGATTTTTAGTTTATGAATTCAGATTTTTTAGCACGTTTTTCAGTTACTCATATCGCTGTTGTATTAAGCACATTATTTTCAAGTTCATTATTAGCCGATGACTCCATCGAAGTTATTGAAGTTGAAGGCCATACGCAAAATAATCACCAACTATTAGGTCCTGCTGATTCGTTATTAAGTGACTTAGGCGTTGACTTCTCGGCGGCTGGTGGCGTTTCGAGTTTACCTATTCTTAATGGCATGATGGGTGATAGAGTCAAGGTGTTGGTGGATGGTGCCGATATTACGGCGGCATGCGGTAACCAAATGAACCCACCTTTGTCTTATATATCAGCAAATCAAATTACCTCATATCAAGTAGTGGCAGGTGTTTCACCTGTCAGCGCTGGTGGCGACAATATTGCAGGGGTGATCAGTGTTAATTCTATAGCACCTCAGTACAGTGATAGTGATTCATTAAGCTGGCATTCGGGTTATGTTTCTGCGCAATATCGCAGTATTAATAACGCGCAAACTATGGGGCTTGGCGCTCGTGTTGCCAGTGATACATTCAGTTTAAGCTATCAAGGCGCATATGAAGACGTTGATAGTTATGAAGATGGTAACGGGGATCTTGTGTTAGATACCTTGTATCGCGCCCAAAACCATGCATTAATAGCTGCATTAAGAGATGAAAAGCAACAACTAGTTGTTAAATTAACGCATCAAAAAATACCATTTCAAGGGTTTCCAAACCAATATATGGATATGACTGATAACACCAGTTACGGTTTGATCAGCCAATATAAACGCACTCTCGAAAACGGTGAGTTCCAAGCTCAGATTAACTATAACGATGTAAAGCACGAAATGGGTTTTTTCACGGCGGAAAAGACAGGCATGATGCCGATGAATACCGATGCGCAAGATATGAGTTATCAACTTAACTGGCGTTTAGAACTCGACAAAGGCACCACATTATTATTAGGACAAGAATACTTTGGTTATCGCATTGATGATTGGTGGCCTGCGATTGAAGATTCAATGATGATGGGACCAAATGATTATGTAAATATAAATGATGGTGAACGGGATCGCTACACCGCTTTTGCAGAGTTACAAAAGCAGCTAGATAAAAAGTGGTGGGTATCAGCGGGCGCACGAATTGAATATGTGCAGACGGATGCTGGCGAAGTACAACCTTATAGCGATATGACCATGGATGGCGGCATGGACGATATGCCTAATATGGATTCAATGGGTGATATGTCGGATATGGACGACATGTCATCGATGATGATGGATGACCAAAATCAAGATGCAGCAATGGCATTTAATGCTATGGATAGAGAACGCAGCGATACATTAGTTGATGTAAGCCTACTCGTCCGCTATCAAATAACAAATGAAGATGAGCTAGAATTTGGCTTAGCACGTAAAAATCGGGCCCCTAATTTATATGAACGCTATAGTTGGGGAGTGAGTACCATGTCAACCAGCATGGTTGGCTGGTTTGGTGATGGTAACGGTTATATTGGTAACCCTGATTTAGAAGCAGAAACCGCACATACAATCAGTAGTAGTTATACTAAATCTGCGAAAGATGATACTTGGCAGATAAGCGCCAATGTTTGGTATACCCAAGTTAATGATTATATTGATGGCACGGTTGTGGATAGCGCTAACCGAACTGAAATGCCCATTACGCAGCGAAATACGCTCCAGTTTACTAATTTAGACGCTACTTTATACGGTGGGAAAATTGAAGCTGCTGTACGTGTGAGCGATAGTAAAAGCGCTGGTATATGGGACTTAACGGCGGCTATTACCAGTACTCATGGTGAACGTGATGATAGTAATGAACCACTTTATCAAATTATGCCATTACATAGTAAATTAGCACTAGCTCAGCAAATTGGTAATTGGCAGAGCTCACTCAGTTGGGAGTGGGTTGATAGTAAAACACGTATTGATCCCCGTCGTCTCGAAAATCAAACAGATAGCTATAGCTTATTAAACTTACAGACGAAAGGTACGTGGGATAAGCTAACCGTTAAACTTGCTGTAACAAACTTACTTGATGAATACTACCAACAGCCACTAGGTGGCGTGAGTATCGCGCAATTTAATGTGGATCAGAGCCAAGGGTTTACTCAATTAGCAGGGCAGGGACGTTCGGTTAATCTGGGTATGAGTTTCGCATTCTAACGTATTGCGCCTTTATAATTAAAGCGAAAATCCTTAGTTAAAAAGGGTTGATTCAGGGTCAACGTCGTTTGTTTCGGTTGACTCTGTGGCTGCTAAGGCTATTTTTTCGCGCTCAGCTTTTGATACGTAAGCTGGCTTGTTGCTTTTATGCAGCTTCGCATTAGTGCGTTTATCTTTGTTGTTAAATTTAGTGATGATCTTTTTTCTGCGATTCATGATGATAACTTATACAGTTAAAAATGGTGGTATATTATACAGTGTAACGAGTGTTATTAGCCATCTAATTTTCTCTGCTCAGAAAATAATGACACTGTTAGGTACAATGCTAGTATGTTGACTTAGATCAGCGTTAAACTTACCGCTTAAGTTTGTTCTCTCAATATAAATAGGAACTCGTTTTGAAACAGTTTGTTTTAGCAAGTTTGGCATTATTGGCTGTAAACGTTCAGGCTAATAATAGCTTCAATGACACCACAGCAGAATATGCGGTAGAAACGTATCAAGATGCGCAAATCCACACCCTAACTAATTTAGTTTCATACCCGACAGTTAATAAAGAAGGCATTGCTACGCCAACTAACCCTGATTTTATTGGCTTTAAAGCGCTATTAAAAATGAAAGCCGCAGAGCTGGGTCTAGACTACCAAGACTTAGGGTATACCGTACTTATTGGTATGGGTAAACAAAGCGATAAAGTGACTGTCGTTACGCACGGTGATGTACAACCGGCCGATGCTAGTAAATGGCAGCAAAGTCCATTTGAAATTGACAGTACTTCAGAGCCAGGCAAATTAATTGCCCGCGGTACAGAAGATGATAAAGGCGCTATTGTCACGGCGTTATATGCGATGAAAGCAATTAAAGATCATGGCATTGAGCTTAATAATCGTATTGAGTTAATGATTTACCTAGCTGAAGAATCCGACTGGGGGCCGCTTGAAGAATTTATGAAAAGCTACCAGCAGCCTAAATATGCGGTCACTATTGATGCGTCATACCCGGTAGTGGTTGCTGAAAAAGGCTGGAGCTTAATTGCGCCTACATTTGACGCCACATCAGCGCAAACTAGCGTGTATGTGAGCGACTTAAAAGGGGGCGCATTTGTTAGCCAAATACCTGAGGATGCAAGTGTGATACTTCATAACGCAACCGATGCTGATATTAAGACCCTTAATGCTAATATTGCGGCACTTAAGCATGTCAAAGTTGCTGTCACTGGGGTTAGCCAAGGTATTGAAGTGTCAGTGAAAGGTACGTCAGCTCATTCATCAGAGCCAGAAGCAGGATATAATGCGATTGCACATTTAGCTGAGGTCTTCAAAGGTATCGAGCTTGAAAATAATAGCGATGGTCAAGCTATTGAGTTTATAAACCAACTTATTGGCCTTGACTTATATGGCAAAAAATTTGGTGCAATTGCTTATGAGCATGACTTTATGGGACCAATGACGGTATCGCCAACAGTATTAAAGCGTGATGGTAATGAAATTACTTTATCGGTCAATATGCGCCGCCCAATGGGTAAAGATGAGAATACGCTGAAGCAACAAATAGACACTGCGCTTACACAGTGGCAAACCACAAATCAAGTGACGCTAAAAGATACGCAAATTGTTATCGGTACGCCGATGTTGCTTGATAACGCTCCACATGCCCAAGCATTGCTTGATATTTTTAAATATTATACTGGTGATGAGCAGGCAAGCTTTGTATCTATTGGTGGTGGTACTAACGCCAAATTATTTGATAATGCAGTGTCGTTTGGCCCCTCAATGCCTGGCAAAAAATATACAGGTCATTCAGAGCATGAGTTTATAACCGTTGAGCAGCTTAAGTTAAACCTTAAAATGTACACCGCGATGATGATAAAATTAGGTAATATGTAATGGCTTTAATTTAGTCTATATCTTGTGCTATTAAAGGTATTTACAGATTGGTTAATGCGCTAAAAGCCAAGCCTAAATGGCTTGGCATATTGGTTATTACAAATAATTAGTTGAGCTTAGCTGTTAATGATATCTCAGCATTCATGAGCTTTGAAATAGGGCACCCCTCTTTGGTTTGCAGGCAAAGCTCATCAAATTTCAATTGTGAAATGCCGTCAATTTTAGCCTCAACATTTAATGCTATATGGCTTACTTCAAAACCATCGTCTACTTCATCAAGGCTCACCACAGCGGTGGTTTTAATGTCGTCGGCAACATAGTCGGCTTCAGTGAGCGCAAGCGATAACGCCATTGAGTAACATGCACTGTGCGCTGCGGCCACAAGCTCTTCAGGATTGGTACCTGTTTTTCCTTCAAAGCGAGTATTAAAACCGTAAGGTTGCTCATTCAATGCACCACTTTCGCTGCTAATTAATCCTTTGCCTGATTTTATATCCCCAGACCAATTTGCTGATGCTGATTTTTTAATCGTCATAATGTCTCCTTGGGTTTTACTTGTAAAGTTTGCAGTGGCAGTGCAAGCCTTTCATATTTTGCGTTACGAATAGGCGTAAACTGCCGATGTAATGAATGCTGTGCAATATTAACACCAAGGTTTATATCCCCCGTTGGCGACATCGCTGTGAGCAGTAAATAACATTAGGCCAATCACGTTGCCACTTTTTTCGCCATGCAAAAGGACGCTTGCAAACAGGGCAGGTTTTCTTTGCGAGGGTAAGCTTTTTATGTGCCATGCTTAGCCTGCTAGTTCTTAGTGGCTGAAACGTTAACATGTCTTTTAATAATGGCAGGTATCGCTTTTTGTACATCTTTGCGTTCACGGTATTGCCATAAGCGATCTTTGGCAGCTATAGAGGCCTGCCTTAAATGAATAATAGGAGTTGGATAATCTTCGCCTATTTTAAAGTCATTAAATAGCGCTTCCATGGGTGTTTGTCGCCAGGGTTGGTGTAAATATTCAATAGGTAGTTTTTCTAGCTCAGGACACCACTTTTTTATAAACACTCCTGTTGGATCTTTTTCTTCTGACTGTTTAATTGGGTTGTAGTGACGAATTGTACACGGCTAGCGCATTTTAATCCCAGACTCTAGCAGGGTTGAGCGGTAATCATCGTCTAGCCCTGCCATTTTCTTTTTCCTCGCCATACTTGCTGACTTAGATGCATCTTGTTTAAAAAGCGCCATGGCTATCTTTCGCATTACATTAAACATTAATGGCCCTTGAAGTTTGCGTATTCTCGATTCATCTTCTCTGAAGTTCATATCAAGCATCCAATGCATGCTTTCAACCTGCCAGTGACTGCGTACTGCATTGAGTGCTTGCGCTGCATTTAAGTCTAATGAACTTATATACCAGCGTGTTTCAGTGGTATCCGACCCTGCCGACTTATCATGAACTTCAGCCCTGACCTTAATAATACTCGTTAAGCCAGGCCAACGATAATCCTTGCCTAGCCAGCTTTTATCTATAAGTAACTGCTGGCATGTACGTGTTTCAACACGCCCATGTCCTGAGCTTATTTCGGTATGTTCATCACAATTATGCTTAGTTAACCTTTCACGCTCGCACTTGTGCCACCACGCTTCTAGTTCCTTTTGCATGCCTGAATGATTACCTTTAAGTGCAAGAATATAATCTGCTTTTTGTTGGATGATTTGTTTTGCTATTTCTTGTTGGCATCCCATCGCATCTAACGTAATGATACTGTTTTCAATATCGAGCAGGGTGAGTAATTCTGGTATTGCGGTGATTTCATTTGTTTTATTATCAACAGCCGTCTGCCCAAGCACTAACTGGTGTTGGCAACTCCATGCACTGACCGTGTGTAAGGCACTTTTTCTGTCTTTTGTGGTAAATGAACGCCGTGCGGTTTTGCCATCGATAGCGATGATATCTGCACCTGTAGTTTCAATCAGTGATGATATCCAAGATTGAAATGCCCTTTCTATTTCATTTGCTTTTAACCGACACATGACGCGAGCAATCGTGTCATGTTTTGGAATTCCTGCGTTGAACGTGCCGTATTTTTTTAACCAATCAAGCTTTAGGTGCCCAAAGTCTTCAATATCTTCCCATCCTTCTGCACCAGAGAGTACAGCGCTAATAGCAAGGAGAAGAATATCGATAAGTTCATGCTTTTTACAACGTTCAATGCGAGGATCTGTAATTGAATTAAAATGTTTCAGAAAAGTAGTGCTCATATTTATGCGACCAAGTAATTATTATGCCTTGATCTGATCACTACTTGCTCTATAAGTTCAATTTATAATGATCTTGCCGTGACGAATTGTATTGATACCGGTAACAGAAGCTTGCATTTGAACTTGCGGATAGTGAATGCCAGGCTCAAAGTCTAAAAAATAGTTAGCTAGCGGTAAACTTGCCTGTTGCCAACTAATGTTTAAATGATGAGTTACAAAGCTTACTAGCATTGCGCGCATGCGGAAATTAATATACCCGGTGTGTTTTAAACAGCGCATGCAGGCATCAATAATGGGAATACCTGTTTGCCCCTGGGCCCAACGCTTTATATCGTCAGCGACCTTATCGTCATTGCGGTAGGGAAATTGATGATATCCTGCGTTAAGCGCTTTAAACTCCATCGAGCATTCGCTTTCAAACTTTTGCATAAAATGGCAATGCCAATGCAAGCGCGAGACAAACGCTGCAAGCGGGCGCTTCCACCCACGCTTGTCAGGATGTTTTGAGTTATAAGCGTCAATTGCCTTTTGGTACACTTGCCTGAGGCTTATATTACCCCACGCTAGATAAGGCGAGAGCCTAGAGCAATGTGTTTGGCTTAAACTTGGGCTTGAAATGCCTTTTTGATAGCCTTTGCCTCTACTTTCAAAAAAGCTTTGCATAACTTGCTGCGCTACCAACGCACCGCCTATTTGAAAGTGCGGATGTTGCTCGGTGTAGGCGTCGGGTAAAGTGGGGAGCTGGTAATCGTTTAATGTCACCGTATTGACGTTTTTCCAGTTTGGAATAGCAATAGGGCTGTGCATAAACTGATGCCAATGTTCGTTCCAGCCTTTACGGTTTTTAGCCCCGCGTATAACCCCACCTGTAGGAAACTCAAGCCAGTTAATTGCGTGGTGTTTACACCATTTTTTAACTGCTTTGTCGCGCTCAAACGTATTATTTAACCCAATTTCTTGATGGCTCAATAAGCTAACAATTTCAAACTGGTTGTTTAATGAATCGAGTAACTCATCCATAGGGCTGTTAAACAGATAAACGCGGGCATTAAATCGCGCGAGCTGTTTATTCATTTCAACTAAAGATTGATAAACAAAACGCCAATGACGCTCGTTATAGTGAGCATCATTAAGGAGCAGGGGCTCAAAATTATAAATAAGCAGGGTCGGCAGTACGCTGTCAAACGCGTACTTAAGTGGCTGATGATCAGATAAACGCAAATCTCGCTTAAACCAGACTATATTAACTTTTTCGCGCATTAGTAACTGCTTAATGGCCAATCTGCAGCATCAGCTGAGTCTATGCTATACACATCACCACCTCGCCAATGCTTAATAAACCTATGCTCGGGATCATAAGTGTGAGTTTGTTTAACTAAATTAAAATGCCTACCAGAACGAGGATCAGCGCCCGCTCCAGCTAGGTACTGCCAGTTGCCCCAATTAGCTGCGACATCATAATCTATCAGTTGTTGTTCAAAGTAAGCCGCGCCGAAGCGCCAGTCAACACTGAGCTCATTGACTAAGCAGCTAGCCACGATTTGACGGCCACGATTAGACATATAACCCGTTTGATTGAGCTGTTTCATACACGCATTGACAATGGGGTAGGCAGTGGTGCCGGTGCACCATTGCTTAAAGCGCCCAGGATAAAAGCTGGTCAGTGGACTAGTTGAAGCTATGCCGTCAAAGGCAAATAATTTACTGCCAAAGCGTAAACTATCAGGGCAAGATCATACTTAACTTGATTATTACTTCGAATCTGTGATCAAATCGCCTTTTTCTCAAAGGCGATTAACATGTCATTCATCAACCATTTCAACGACATTCAAGATACTCGTTCACACATCAACAAAAAACATGAATTGCTGGATGTTATATTCCTTACAGTCACTGCGATTATTTCAGGTGCTGAAGGGTGGAAGGATATTAAGCAATTCGGTGACAGTAAACTGACTTGGTTACGTAAGTTTCGTTCATTTGAAAATGGTATTCCTGTCGATGATACGATTGCTCGTATCATTAGCTCACTGGCCCCTGAAGCTTTATTAGCTTGTTTTGTTTCTTGGGTTAATGAGCTTAGAGATGCGAATAATCAAAGCGTCATTGCCTTTGACGGTAAAACACTTCGCCATTCTTATGATGGTGATAAAAAAACAGCTATTCACAGTGTTTCAGCTTATGCAGTTGAACAGGGCCTAGTACTAGCACAATGCAAATCCAAAAGTAAGAAGAATGAAGTATCAACAGTGATGGCACTTATTGAATTACTTGAGCTTAAAGGCAATATCATCACAGCAGACGCGATGCATTGTTTAAAGAAAGTGACGAAAGCCGTCAGCAAGAAAGACGGAGACTATTTGCTGCAAGTGAAGAATAACCAAGGAAAATTGAACAAAGAAATTCAAGCCTACTATCACAAAGTCAGACGAGAGCAGCCATCACTCATCCAGCAAAATAGCCATGAAACAGTAAATGATGGGCATGGTCGAATAGAGCAGCGCACGTACACTCAACTGTTGGTGACAGATTGGCTTGAGCAGCGCCACGGTTGGGTCAATTTCAACTCCATAGTCGAGGTAGTACGACAGCGTTATGTTGGCGATAGTCATACAATGGAAACGAGTTATTACATCAGCTCGCTAGGGATAAACCCAGAGCAAGTAGCCAAGTCTATTCGCCAGCATTGGGGAATAGAAAACTCAGCACACTGGGTATTAGATATGACATTTAAAGAAGACGATTCACGTATTCGTCGAGGTGATGCCCCCGAGAATATGGCGACCTTCAGACGATTTGCGATGAACTTAGCGAAATTAAGCGCGATAAAAGACAGTATGAAAGGTAAGTTGAAACAGGCTGCTTGGTCAGATGAGGTAAGAGAGCAGCTTATTTTAGGATAAATAACGCTCAAGTATGATTTTGCCCTGCGTAAACTATAAAGTTGGAAGTATTCGCGCCAAAGTAGCTCAAAGTAAATCCAGTAGGTGGATTCATTCGCGCCATGTTGTTGCTCATACTCGCCAAGCGCATGCATTATCTGGCGCACAGATATATTTCCATTGGCAAGCCAAGGCGAGAATTTAGTTGAATTAGCGATGCCATCAAGGGCATTACGCGTAAGTTTGTATTCACTCGGCGCAAGACTTGAAAAGTACTGAGTAATATGGCGTTTAGCTGCCAGCTCGCCAGCATTAAATTCGGGGGATACCTCTTTTACGTTAGGCAAGGTTTTAGCCCAAGGTACAGCGGCAATAAGTGGCGCTGGAAAATGGCTTGGTTTCTCCACGGCGGGTTTTATCAATAAGCTCGACGATTCTATTTTCTTACGAAATTGACTGAATGTTAAGGGCAGTTCAGTTAGTTCAAAAGGCAATTGATGATTGCTATACAGGGTAAACGTATTACCCTGTATAAGTGTGAGGTTGGTATATTTTGTAGTGATTGATGCCAGTGTCCGCCTTTCGTTTAAGCCGATTTGTTCGCTGCAATAAAGTAAACGAGTATTGTGATGAGAGTAATAATGATCAATGACTTCCATCGGTTTTTGAAAATAAACAACCAGATGTTGACCGAATGCATTAAGTTGGTTGTTTAATTCATGTAGCGACTTTTCTAAAAAAGCCCACCTCTGTTCGCCCAGAGCTTGGCTGTTAAAGCGGTTGCCTCTAAACCAGTCAGGGTCAATGCAATAAATAAAGCTGATTGATGAGCTTTGCTCACAGGCGCGCTTTAAAAGTGCATTGTCTGATAGGCGCAGGTCGTTGGTGAACCAATATATAGAGTGTGTCATATAATTAATTTGTCATTGCCGTTGTATTCATTCAATGTGTTTCAATACGTGGCAAACGGTGAAGACGTTTAATACCTATGACTTTTTATTTTTCAATCTGAAGTAAAGTGATCTATACGTGTTCAAAGTAGCCAAATGCCTTGTCGGTATATAATAGCGATAATTTTGCAAACGCATTAAATAAGCCGTTTTTAGCGCCATCTGTCGATCTTGCATATTCTTTTATTTGGCTATAAAAAAATAAGGGCTGCGGTGCAGCCCTTAAAAATTATTAGGTTAGCTTAAAAATCACTTTTACTATGACGTTCAGCTAGTTGCTTGTCTTCATCGCCCCAAGTGCGGTTAACTCTACGGCCACGCTTTACAGCTGGACGACGTGCAATTTGTTTTGCCCAGCGTAGCACATGAGTATAAGACTCAACGTCTAAAAATTCACCCGCATCGTATATATCGCCAAGTACTAACGAGCCATACCAGGGCCAAATTGCGATATCAGCAATTGAATACTCGCTGCCAGCCATATAGTCATGATCGCTTAAATGGCGATTAAGTACATCGAGTTGGCGTTTAACTTCTAATGTGAATCGATCAATAGGGTACTTCATTTTATAAGGTGCATATGCGTAAAAATGACCAAAGCCGCCACCTAAATAAGGCGCTGAACCCATTTGCCAAAATAGCCAATTACGGCACTCTGTTTTACTTGTGTGATCTTCTGGGATAAGAGCATTAAACTTCTCAGCTAAGTATTGCAAAATAGCGCCAGATTCAAACACTCGTGTGGTTGGTGTGGTGCTGTGATCCATTAATGCAGGAATTTTTGAGTTCGGATTAACATTTACAAAGCCTGATGAAAATTGGTCGCCATCACCAATTTTAATTAAAAACGCATCATAATCGGCATCATTTTTACCCAGCTCTAATAGCTCTTCGAGCATAATAGTGGCCTTTTGGCCATTAGGAGTTGCTAGTGAATACAGCTGTAATGCATGTTCGCCTTTGGGTAAATCCTGCTGGTGTGTTGCGCCGGCTGTAGGGCGATTGGTTTTCGCCCATTCACCGCCATTGTCAGCGTCAAAGTGCCAAACTTTAGGAGGGGTATAGTTTTCACTGTTACTCATGGAGATTGTCCTTATTGCAATTTAAATCGATTTTATAATTACTTACGGGTTCTTCATCCTAATTGAACATTTACAGCAAGGGAAGTAAAGTTAAAGCTTAATCCACTTAAGGGAAATGATAATGAGCAACCATGGTTTAACAATTGGACTTGAACGTACCAGCCATAATTTTTATTTAACGCTTAAAGTGGTTGGTAAATTAACGCATGCAGACTACCTGCAACTAGCGCCTATGATTGACGGCGCATTAAATTCAGCTCCGGATGCCATAATGAACATTTTTGTTGATGCAAGCGAGCTGCAAGGTTTTCAAGCTCAAGCTGCGTGGGATGATTTAAAACTAAGTCTTAAACATAACAATAACTTTAGCAAAATAGCTTTGTTAGGTAATGCTAAATGGCAGAAAATCGCTGCTAAAGTGGGAAACTGGTTCACTACAGGTGAATTAAAATACTTTGAAGATAGGCAAGTAGCCTTAGAGTGGTTGCACCGATAATAAATGAGTTATAATTATTTCCTTACCTTTTTAGTAGGCGAGTGTTATCAGCAATAGTAAACCCCAAACAAAAAGTGATTTAGAAGCTGTTTTGGTAAAAAACTCTCAGCTTAAAATAGCGACCTTTAATCTGTTTAACTACCTTGAGCCACCCAATGCTTTTTATGAATTTGAGCGTATTTATAGCGTGCAGCAGTGGGCCAAAAAGCAGCGCTGGATTGTTGATTATGTAAATGAATATCAGCCTGATGTAATTGGTTTTCAAGAAGTGTTTAGCGCTGATTCGTTAAAAGCGCTTTTGTATCAAGAGGGCTATATCCATTTTGCAGTGGTTGATGAGCCAGAAATTATAGATGACTTTATTTATAAGCGCCCAGTAGTAGCAGTTGCTTCACGCTTTCCTATTACTGAAGTGGCGGCCGTCCAACATAATATTGAATTTGCACAAGCGCTTGGACTTAGTGCTGAATTTTTATTTAGTCGCAAGGTACTCAGAGCAACAATAGAGCTACCACATATTGGTGAGACAGATTGTTATGTTGTGCACTTTAAATCTAAGCGCTCGATGATTGACCTTGCAGAAAGTAAGGTAGCCACTGCTGAGAAAAATATTATCGAACACTTAAAAGCCAATATTGCAGGTGGCTTTGCCTCTACTATACAGCGCGGTAGTGAAGCAACATTACTGATGGTTGAAATAATTGCGCGGCGCGAAGCTAGCCAAAACCCAATGTTATTAATGGGCGATTTTAATAATAACTTAAACGATGGTGTGCTCAGCCATTTACTTACTGATTCACTGCGTTTTGCCCCCAGCTTTGATTGTAACGTCTACCTTTCAAAGTATTGCTTAAATGATGCCTGGGACTTATTTGTAAAATCCCAGCTCAATAAAGCTATAGGGCAAGAGAGTGAGTGCACCCAGCAAGTTGCAATCCCAAAGCGTGCGCCAACACATTACTTTGGTGCAAGTAGCTCAGTGCTGGATTATATTCTGCTGTCTTGTGAGTTTGATGCAGGCTACCATGATAGCTTTTATGAAGTTAGCGATTACCATACCTACGACCGTCATTTGATCAACTCAGTATTTGAACGAGATGACCAAAGCACTGATCATGCAGTGGTGTTAGTGACATTGCAGTTGAGAAGTTAGTCTTAACTGCAAGTAATCTTATAACCGAGAAACGAAAGACTCAGCCACTTTCATAGTGTAACTTTAGATCTTGCGGCTTTCATTTTTTCTATCATGTTTTGCTAAATAATAGCCAATCAAAATACCAGCGACTGCGCCAAATAGGTGGCTTTCAAACGAAATATACAGCCCTTTAGGTAGTACGCCCCATATTAAACTGCTGTATAACACAATCACAATAATGCTTATAGCAATTGCCTTTAATGAGCGATGAATGATGCCATAACTAATTAAAAAGCCCCACAAGCCATATACCACGCCACTTAAACCAACGTGAATATTTGCGCGGCCAAATAACCACACTAATAAGCCGCCGACAAGAGCGGTAAATATAAATACCCCCCAAAAACGTTTTATACTGTATTGGCATACCAGCCAGGCGAGTACAGAAAATGGAATTAAGTTACTGATCAAATGCGCCCAGCCACCATGCAAAAAAGGCGCTAATATTAAACCGCTCAAGCCTGATATATTTCGTGGGTAAATCCCTAAGGAATTTAAGTTAATGCCGGGTAGGGTGTTTACCAGTTGTAAAAAGGTACAAAGCGCGACAATGCTTAAAATAGCAAAACGTTTGCTGACAAAGGGAGGGAGTTTTAATTTATGTTTTTGAGTTATCATACATCAGCTTAATTAAAATACATGCAGTGAGTATCATAGTTGAAAAGCCTTGCTGCAATCAACAAGGCTTGGGTATGTAAATTTAAATCGATTGCCCTAGTTTAGCAAGTAGCTTTTGTGCAGCAAGTTCCGAGCTTGTAGGGTTTTGCCCCGTTATAAGCAAACCGTCTTCAAGGGCAAGTTCACCCCAATCATCGGTTTTTTGGTATTGGCCGCCGTGTTTGATCAGTACGTCTTCTACAAGCAATGGTACAACGTTTGTAAGTTGTACCGCTTCTTCTTCAGAGTTACTAAAGCCGGTGACTTTTTTATCAAATACAATTGAAGTACCATCGCTATTTTTAGCATTAATCAACACTGCGCTGGCGTGGCAGACTGCACCAACAGGCTTGTTGTTCTTAATAAAGTCCTCAATCAATGAAATTGAATCTGAGTTATCAACTAAATCCCATAAAGGACCATGACCGCCAGGGTAAAATACGCCATCAAAGTCGCTTGCATTAACTTCGCTTAGCGGCTGCGTGTTAGCCATTAATGTTTGCGCTGGTTTGTCGTTATCAAAGCGCTCAGTCGCTTTTGTTGCGGCGTCAGGTGCTGCGCTATTTGGATCAACTGGTGGTTGGCCACCTTTTACTGATGCAAGCGTCACATCTGCACCAGCATCAATAAATGCATAGTAAGGGGCGGCAAACTCTTCAACCCAAAAGCCTGTTTTATGGCCTGTGTCACCTAGTTCATCATGAGAGGTTAATACCATTAAAATCTTTTTAGCTGTCATTACTGTTCCTTAATTTCTAAACGATTAATTACACTATAGGGCTTTTAATAGAATCTAACAACGCAGATAAATTTAACTACATTGGTTTAATTATTGATACAATTAGTTGTGAATTTGTTGAGGTAAGTATGAAAGTATCATTTGAACAGCTTAAAAGTATGGTGGTGTTTGCGCAGATTGTTGAACAAGGCAGCCTAACCGCAGCAGCAAAGCAATTGGGTTTATCGCGCGCTGTAGTGAGCTATCATCTAAAAAAACTCGAAAAGCAACTGCATGTTACTTTATTAAACCGTTCAACGCGCACCATGACGCTGACAGAAGCCGGAAGCCAGTATTATCAACGTTGTCGATTAATTGCCGAACATGCTGAGGCCGCTAACCTGCAAATAGAAAATATTAAAAATGAACCTGAAGGACTCATTAAACTCAGTTGTCCGGTTAACGTCGGGCTTGAGCTAATAGTGCCGGCGCTAAATGAGTTTAAAGTTATTTACCCTAAAATAGATATTGATTTAGCGCTAACGGACGAAGTCGTTGATATTATCAAGCAAGGTGTTGATTTAGCTATTCGTGGAGTCGCACTTGATGATTCGAGCTTACAAGCCACTAAGCTTGCTACACTCAAAACTTGCTTATGTGGCTCGGTTGAATACTTTAACCGTGCAGGAAAACCAACAATACCAGCTGAACTTGCAAAGCATCAATGGGTTATTTATCAGCGCAGTAGCCGAGCGTTGACTATTAATAAAGACCATAAAAGCTATAGCGTCGACCTTAAAGGCTCTATTAGTACCAATAATGCAGCTGCACGCACTGCTTTTGTCGAAGCGGGTCACGGCATAGCAAAAGTACCACTTTACGATGCTTGGCCAAAAGTACAAAACGGTAAGCTGGCTATAATATTAGCTGATTATCAAACCCCAGATATTGAGTTATATGGAGTCTTTCCGCCAGGTGCAGCAGGTAGCAAAAAACTCCGCGTATTGATTGATTTCCTTAAAGCCTATTTTGCTAAGCAATTAGTCAGCACTAGGCTTTAAAGCGTTCGAGAAAATAACGCCACCGCTTGCTGATACATAGAAATTGCCAGAGCGGGGTCGTAACGTTCGCCTTCGTCACGCATAAAGGCATGCTGGGCATTAACTTCTTGCCATTGGTAGTTAATGCCCGTTGTGACTGCTTGCTGATAGATTTTAGCGCGGCCTTCTTTTGGTACATGGGGGTCTTGTTTACCCCAAATAAGGTGAATTTCACCTTGGATATCAGCCATACGTTCGAACGAATTATTGCCAGTTCCCGCGGGTAAAGTATCACTGTGAATATCTGTAGCATATAAGCAAAATGCCGCTTTAATTGCAGGATTTAGAGCGGCTCTGTAAGCTAAGTGCCCACCAATACACACGCCCATTGCACCCACTGAGCCAGTACAATAGTTTTGTGTTTGTGCAAAGTCGATTAACGCTTGGGTGTCACTGTCATGGGATTCAAGTGGCTTTGCCCATTTATCCGCATTGCCTTTGTCTTTACCTTCATCGTCGTAAGCAAGCACAGTTCCAATAGGATTTAACTCATGAAACACTTCAGGTACGAACACTACAAAACCGTGACCGGCTAAAATCGAAGCGCTGCGTGCAATGGGGGCGGTTTGCTGGAAAATCTCAGAGTAAAAAATTATAGCCGGGAACTGGCCGTCTGCTTGAGGGCGATAAACACTGGTACGCATAGTACCCGTTGCTGTTTCGATATCATGGCTTTGGTGCTGAATAATCATAATGCGCCTTTAGAGGAAAAATTAGCTTATCATAGCAAAGCATTACGTATTACTCACTGTTTGGCATATTCATACAACTGGCGTAATAACTTACCGTTGCAGGCCAGTCTGAGAATATCGCCATCACTCCCACATCTTTTGCTAGTACATCAACCACCGTCATTATATCACCGTCGTTATTTATCACATCAGCGATTGATTGGTAATAATAACCGCCGCCATTATTAAGTGGCCCAGAACGTTCAAGGCTCCACGTAATCAGCTCTAGCCCGGCTTCTTGAGCAGCAAGTGCGTATTTTGATGGTATGATTTTTTGATTGTCATCAACAGCCAATAGCATCCAAATTGGTGGCGCAAGAATACGTACGCCGTCAGCATAAAGCTCTGCCATACTCGGTTGCCAGGTCTCGGGGTTATTAGGAACAATATTCGCTGTTTCGTCGCGACCGTCTAAATATACGCTGTTATTTGCAAATTCTGGATTGTTTTTGATCCAATATTTTACGTCATCAAGGTTAAATGATTGCGGGAAAACGTGTTCACTCGGCACGTTTTGTTCTGAGTATTCATTTAGCATCTTCTGTGCATAATGTGCTTGAGTAAAGCCATTAAACGGCATGGGTACTTGTGGTGATTTAAGCTCAGGGGTCATTTTTACGCCCAGCTGTTTGAATAGGGTAATGCTTTGCTTATGGCTCATTAATGTACCATTGCTTGCGTATAAATCTGTACGCCAACTGGGCGTACCATTTAAATATTCAGCGACTGTGGGTGCTTGGTTATTCGCGCCGTCCATTTTACCTTTTAACGTTAAAAATTCAGCCAGAGTAATATCACTGGTGCAGCATTTTGCTTGAGCGGGTTGGCCGTTTTTGGCAGGGCTGAATGGCACGGTGCATTTTGCTGCAAGTTCAGGTACGGCTAAAATATTGGTGGTGGTATGTAAATCACATTGCGAATGTCGACAAACCAACTCTTTGTCTTTCGTAAAGGCTACATCGCACTCCAAAACACCTGCGCCCATTCGCGCTGCTGCAATATAGGATTCTTTTGTGTGTTCAGGGTATTGCATGGGGGCACCGCGGTGAGCTACCGAAAAGTCAGTACGATAAAAAGGCCCCTCGCTGCATGCTTGTAGTTGTGTTTTAAGGGCACTTTGTTGCATGCTGTTGATAAGGTAATAAGGCCGCGTACCTACTTGAGTGTTGGTACTTTTTGACGTTTGGCTACAGGCGCTCAGCAATATGATAAATAACGTACAAACTAATAACTTCATAAATAACCCACAGCCAAGCCTCATTATTCTAGTTTACGGTTCATTTATGGCATTTCTATTAAAGTACTTATTCCTAAATTCGGATAATAAGTGCAATTTCTCAGATTAGATGGCCAGCTGTTATAATTCGGCCATTTTCTCGCCAAAGGAAATTGCTTTAATGAAATATAAACAGCTGACACAAGAAGAAAGATACCAGATTTACGCGTTAATAAAAGCAGGAAATAACCAAAAGCAGATAGCTGAAGAACTAACTCGTTCACCGTCATCTATTTCTAGAGAGCTAAAACGCAATAAAGGACTTAAAGGCTATCGGCCTAACCAAGCCAATAACTTTGCTGAACAAAGACGTAAGTCATCTTTCAAAGCAAGTAAGTTAACAGAGGACGTCACTCACTGGATTAATAAATTGTTGCATGACGGACTTTCCCCTGAGCAAGTGGCAGGCCGCTTAGCTTTAGAGAAACAGGTCGTTTTACATCATGAAACAATTTATCAATATATTTACAGAGACAAGGCTCGTGGTGGCAAGCTACATAAGACACTCACTCGTGCATGTAAAAAGTATAAAAAACGCTATGGAAGCTATGATAAACGTGGACAGATAGTTAATCGAGTCAGCATTGATGAACGCCCAAGTATTGTGGATTCAAAGTCTAGGATTGGTGATTGGGAGGGCGATACAGTGATAGGTAAAGGGCGTAAAAATGCGCTTGTCACAATGGTTGAACGTAAAACGTTATATACAGTCGTTCACAGAATTGAAAGCAAGCATGCGAAAATAACAGCCGATGCGCTGATCACGTGTATGACACCATATAAAGGTAAGGTTATTACCGTGACGTTAGATAATGGAAAAGAGTTTGCTCACCATGAGCATGTTGCACAAAAATTAGAAGCTGATGTGTATTTCGCTCATCCCTATTCATCATGGGAGCGGGGCATAAATGAGAATACCAACGGCTTACTTAGACGCTTCTTCCCCAAGGGAACTGACTTTATGGCGCTAAGTGAAGCAGAGATACAGGCGGCAGTTGATAAGCTCAACCATCGGCCAAGAAAAACAAGAGGGTATAAAACCCCTCATGAATTATTTACGGGGCAATCAGAAGTTCTGGTGGCTGCATAATGATTGCACTTAATACTTGAATTCAAGATTTAATAACAACGCCAGTAAAATAATAGCTCCGCCAACACTGAGTTTTAAAAGGTCGGCATCACGATTCCAAATCAGTACATTGACTAAAATACCTGCAGGGATCAGTAAGTTGTTCATTACGGCAAGCCCGCCGACATTGACAAGTGTGGCGCCTTTATTCCAGGCAAAATAACCCAGTCCTGATGCAACAGTGCCAAGGTAAACTAAAACTCCCCATTGTGTAAGCGTATTTGGCAACTTGTTTGTATTACCAAATAGCGTAAAACAAATACTCGCAACAATTAGCGCACCGATAAAAAACCAGCCAAACACGGCTTTTTGGGGAATTACGCTATTACTCATTAAGCGCTTATAAGCGACTTGCCCAATAGCAAAACATAGGTTGGCGGCTTGTACTAGCAATAAACCAAAAATAAAGTTTTCATCTACTCCTTCATATCGAATGGCGATAGCACCAACAATAGCGAGTAGTGCAACAAATAAAGACTGCGGGTTAAAACGTCGTTCAAGCGCATCATTTAAAAGAGCAATGTATAGCGGCGTCATTACTGTAAATAACAGTACTTCAGGTACGCTTAGGTATAAAAATGAGTGATAGTAAAAGCTATACATTACGCCAAGCTGCACTGCGCCAATCAGCATGAGTTTAATAATAATAGCTTTGGGAATATGTTTTAATTTTAAAAATGGTAAAAATACCAGTGTCGCCAGTGCTACGCGAATTAATACGCTAAACCAGGCATCAACTTGCCCAGCTAAATACACGCCAATTAAACTAAACGAAAAAGCCCAAAGCAGGGTAACTGAAAAAAGATAGGTCATTATAATTTTAATACTTCTAAATATTTTTAATAAAAGCTGACTATATACCCTAAGCACCTCAAGATGCGAGTTCAGTTAGAATTAAAAGCGATTTAAACAAGGCGTTGATTGCAAAAAATAGTTATTCCTTTGTTAAAATAACAAATTGGAGAAGGCCATATAGATATAGAATGAAGACCAATGGGGATGGTCTTCATTAACTGATAATTCAATTATTTCTAAAGTCACTTACTACATCGTTTGAGTGTTCAAGTAGCTTACGACCTTGGCGGCTTGATTGTGTGAGCGCGATAAATAAAATATCAATTACAAAATCCTGCGCTGTGCGGGCTAAAATAGACGACAACCGAACTGACTCTTCTTCAGCGACTGAATAAAGCCTTACATCTGCTTGATCGGCAATAGGACTATTACCAAACTTAGTTACAGAAATAACATGGCAGTCATTTTCTTTCGCTTGCTTCACAACTTCAGCAATCTCTCGAGTAACCCCTGACTCACTAATTGCGATAACTAAATCCCCCTTGCTGAAGGTTGATACGTAAGCAAGTTGTGCGTGACCATCAGGCTCTGCCACTGCGGGCATGCCAAGCTTTTGCAGCTTATAAGAGAAATCTTTCGATACAAGTGCAGAGCCTCCTAGGCCGCATATAAGTACGCGTTTTGATGCTTTTAATAAACTTACTGCCTGTTCAATAGCAGGGGCTTCATTCAAGTTTTTGGTTTCAGTGAGTACGGCTAATTTGCTGCTTAATAGTTTTTCAGCTATCTGTTCTAATGAGTCACTTAAAGTGATTTTACCATGTAATTTTGGTTCTGTGGTTTCATTATTAAGCGCGTCAATTACGGCAAGTTTAAAGGTTGGAAAACCTTTATAGCCAAGCTTTTGAGAAAATTTAACTACGCTCGATTGGCTCACGCCGACAACCTTTGCAAGTTCTACTGAAGATAAGTTTCTAATGGCGTTAGCAGAGTTTAATGTGAAATCTGCTAGTTTAGCCTCGCTACTTGAAAGTGATTGGCGTAAGGCTTTTATTTTGACAAATGTAGACATATTACTCGCTTATTTATGTAATTTTAATATTTATATCATTATTCCAAATGGCTTTATACCGATGTTAGGTTCTTCTTCGTTTTTAAAGTCTACCTGTCTGATAATTAAGTAAATTACTTTTTTTATTTGTAGGAATAGTTATTTAAGAGCTAGGAATAATATAATAACTAATTAATGGACTTACAACTACTGAGGGTAAATAAAAGAATACCTTTGTATTCAACCGAGGTATTAATAACTCACTCTAGGTATAAAATATCCTATACACTTTGTTTTTTAAAAATAAAATATTTACATGTTTTTTGTCTGTGTTACTGTCATGTAAAGGAGCTTTGCTTTTTAGTGATAGTGGTGGTGTAACCAATAGTTATATCCTTGCTTTAAAGTTAGTATAGTAAATATACGTATAAAATTTATCTATTTCCTGTTTCAACTAAATAGTCGCTCGCTATTTAATGTTTTTACTTTGACGATTGTGTAATGAGAAGACAATAATGTTTATATCTTGGTTAAAAAAAGCTGGTTTAATAATAACTACAACACTGGTTGTAAGCTGTGCTTCAACGCCTTATGAGTTTACTCAGTCGGCTAACTATAGCCATCGTATAAAGTTTTTAGTAATGCACTACACGGCTATCGACTATGAAAAGTCAGAGCGAGTATTAGTTGAGGAAGGCGGCTTGAGCGCCCATTATTTATTACCAGAGTCAAACGACGACAGTTACCCTGATGATGAGCTAAAAGTTATTCAGTTAGTTGATGAGCGCGATCGAGCATGGCATGCAGGAAAAAGCTTTTGGCAAGGCCGTGAAGATTTAAACGATCAATCCATCGGTATTGAAATCGTTAATGTGCCTACTTGTCATTACCCTGAAGTTAAGCCTACTGTTTACATGGAAAATGATGCCTCTAAGCTGTGTGTTTTCCCAGATTTTGACACTAAGCAAGTTGAACTGCTGATTGAGTTGAGTAAAGATATTTTGGCTCGTAATCCTGATATTGGCCCAACTCAAGTAGTTGGTCATTCAGATATTGCGCCAACACGTAAAAATGATCCGGGTCCTCGTTTCCCATGGTATCAACTTTATGAAGCCGGCGTTGGCGCATGGTATGACAGCGAAACAGTAGATAAATACTGGCAACAGTTTAGTTTATCAACACCATCAGTTGCCTTGATGCAAAAAGCGCTACGTAGCTATGGTTATGATATTCACGTGACGAACCAACTTGACCCACAAACCCTCGATACCTTAAGCGCGTTTCAAATGCACTTTCTACCGTGGCATGTAAGCGGTAACGCTGATGCGCGAAGTGCGTCAGTACTGTTTGCTTTGATGGAAAAATATTTTCCTAAAAAAGCAGCTAAGTTAATGGCTGATTATCAACAACAGCAACAAGCTCCAGAGCCTGTCGTTGAGCCACTCGCTAATGCGCAAGTTGTTGTAAAAGTGCCTACGGCCAATCCAAGTTCACGTAAGCTAGTTAATGACCGTGGTACGTTTAAAGCCTATAAAGGCCGTGGGAAAATCATTATTGAGAACAACAATGCAACGAGTGGTGAAATTTTCATTAATGGCGAAAAAATCAATATAGCTAAGCCACTTAAAGCGAAAAAAATATATCAATACAGCTTAAAAAAACGCACTCATGATGGCATTAACACTTTTAAAGTTGAAAATATACGTCCTGAGGGTGCAAGCTTAACACTACGTTTTCCTTACCCAACCCTTAATACCAAAGCTGTAAATAAAACGTCTTTTAGTGAAGTTGATAAACTGATCAATAAAGAGGTTGCCGAGGGCTTCCCAGGTGCAGTTCTTGCAGTCGTTAAAGATGGTCAATTAATAAAGTCCTAAATTCGGATAATAAGTGCAATTTCTCAGATTAGATGGCCAGCTGTTATAATTCGGCCATTTTCTCGCCAAAGGAAATTGCTTTAATGAAATATAAACAGCTGACACAAGAAGAAAGATACCAGATTTACGCGTTAATAAAAGCAGGAAATAACCAAAAGCAGATAGCTGAAGAACTAACTCGTTCACCGTCATCTATTTCTAGAGAGCTAAAACGCAATAAAGGACTTAAAGGCTATCGGCCTAACCAAGCCAATAACTTTGCTGAACAAAGACGTAAGTCATCTTTCAAAGCAAGTAAGTTAACAGAGGACGTCACTCACTGGATTAATAAATTGTTGCATGACGGACTTTCCCCTGAGCAAGTGGCAGGCCGCTTAGCTTTAGAGAAACAGGTCGTTTTACATCATGAAACAATTTATCAATATATTTACAGAGACAAGGCTCGTGGTGGCAAGCTACATAAGACACTCACTCGTGCATGTAAAAAGTATAAAAAACGCTATGGAAGCTATGATAAACGTGGACAGATAGTTAATCGAGTCAGCATTGATGAACGCCCAAGTATTGTGGATTCAAAGTCTAGGATTGGTGATTGGGAGGGCGATACAGTGATAGGTAAAGGGCGTAAAAATGCGCTTGTCACAATGGTTGAACGTAAAACGTTATATACAGTCGTTCACAGAATTGAAAGCAAGCATGCGAAAATAACAGCCGATGCGCTGATCACGTGTATGACACCATATAAAGGTAAGGTTATTACCGTGACGTTAGATAATGGAAAAGAGTTTGCTCACCATGAGCATGTTGCACAAAAATTAGAAGCTGATGTGTATTTCGCTCATCCCTATTCATCATGGGAGCGGGGCATAAATGAGAATACCAACGGCTTACTTAGACGCTTCTTCCCCAAGGGAACTGACTTTATGGCGCTAAGTGAAGCAGAGATACAGGCGGCAGTTGATAAGCTCAACCATCGGCCAAGAAAAACAAGAGGGTATAAAACCCCTCATGAATTATTTACGGGGCAATCAGAAGTTCTGGTGGCTGCATAATGATTGCACTTAATACTTGAATTCAAGAGTTAAGCCATTATGGGGATGCTAAAAAATACAATGCTGATGGCTCATTACTCGCTAACCCACAAAAAATGCAAAGCGATACGCTATTTGATATTGCCTCAAACTCTAAAATGTTTGCGACTAACTTTGCGCTTATGAAGCTTGTCAGCGAAGGTAAGCTTGATGTCAATAAACCTCTTTTTTATTATTTACCAGAGTTTCGAGGTGCCGGTCGCGAACAGCGTTTAGTCAAAGATTTACTTACTCACAGTGCAGGCTACCCCGCGGTGGTTGATTTTCATCGTAAGGACAATAAGTTTGGCGAACGGTTCTTTTCACAAAATAGCTTACGCACTAAAAACCTATTATTAACCGGTGTGCCCTTTGTTGCAGGGCGTAATGTAAAGCACTTATACTCAGATATCGATTTTATGTTATTAGGCGTACTTGTTGAGCGCCTTTCTGGTCAGCCGCTAGATGCCTACGTCGAAGGGCAAATTTATCAGCCGCTTGGGCTTACGCATACTATGTATAATCCATTGCAAAAAGGGGTGACTAAAAAATATATTGCTGCCACGGAGTTAATGGGCAATACCCGCGGTGGCCGAATATTATTTGATAACGTCCGTACTGATGTACTGCAAGGTGAAGTGCATGACGAAAAAGCTTTTTATGCTCTAGGGGGTGTAGCAGGGCATGCTGGGTTATTTAGTACCGCACAGGACTTATCAGTACTTGCTCAGGTACTTTTAAACCGTGGTGGCTATGGCAAAAAGCAACTGTTTACCCCGCAAGTAATCGAGCAGTTTATTGCTGCGCAACCCAATGATGAAACCTATGGTTTGGGTTGGCGTCGCGCAGGTAACCAGGCTCTTAAATGGCACTTTGGCCCATATGCGAGCCCTGAAGCTTATGGTCATACTGGCTGGACTGGTACTGTCACTGTGATTGATCCTGCTTATGACCTCGCGATTATATTACTCACGAATGCACGCCATAGCTCTATTGAAGGTGATGAAACACATTATGAGTTTGCAGGTAAAAAGTTTGAAACCGGTAAATACGGTTCTATAATTTCGCTTGTTTACGAAGCGTTACTTAACCACTAATTAAATCATTAATTAAAACTACTAGTCGAATTAAGTTGAGTTTATTACGGAACTGATTAAGCTAGTGGACTTATTCTGGCTTTGGTTATTAAAAAAGCCAATAATAATTATAACAGCGCCAATAGGCTGCACTAAAAAGGTTTTTTATGTCTTGGTATTCTATTTTGCCACCGCTTATTGCGATAATTATCGTGTTTTGGCGTAAAGAAGTAATTATGGCACTGCTAGTCGCCGTTACTTCATCAGAGTTTTTACTTGCGTTACAAGGCGACGGAAATACGCTTTTTTATACTTTTATTAATACGATTGAGCGAGTGGTCGCGGTCGCAAGTTCTCCGGGTAATAGTCGTATACTTATTTTTAGTATTTTGATTGGTGCGTTACTTGCCTATATTCGTGAATCAGGTGGTGTAGCAGCAACGGTTAATATGTTGATGAACAAAGGCGTGGCAAAAAGTAAGCGTCAAGTTGGCTTTTTAACTATGTTCTCTGGTATTGCGGTGTTTATCGAGTCGAACTTAAGTGTATTAACCGCGGGTATTTTATCTCGTGGGCTGTTTGACAAGTTTAAAATGAGCCGCGCTCGTTTGGCTTACATTATCGATAGTACCAGTGCGCCGGTATGTATTTTAATTTTACTTAATGGCTGGGGCGCATACGTTCTTGGTTTATTAGGTAACTATGAAATGTCAGAGTCCGCAGTGTCGGTGCTTTGGGGCAGCATAGGCTATAACTTTTATGCGATAATCACTTTACTTATTGTTTTTTATACAATCTCATTTGACAAAGTACACGGCCCCTTAAAAAAAGCCGAAGAGCAATTAGAGCATCAACAAACTGAACTGCAAGAAGAAGTTAAAGGTACTAAAGCACGTTTTATGCTTATGCCGCTATTAACTTTAATAGGCAGTATGGTTGGCTTTATGTTCTGGACTGGTGATGGCGATATTGCCAATGGTAGTGGCTCTAAATCTGTACTTTATGCAACTATCTTAGCTTGTGTAGTGGCTTATTTTTTAATGGTTACTGCACGCCAGTTCACTCACCACAAACTCGTTGATATTGGCTTTAAGGGGATGGGCGAATTACTGCCGCTGGTCGCTATTGTATTGCTATCACTTACCTTAGGTGCAAGCTTAAAAGATTTAGGCACCGGTGATTTTGTAGCGGGGCTAGTGGGTGATTACTTACCTATTTACCTCGTAGTACCGGTGTTGTTTGTTACCGGCGGCGTCATTTCATTCACTACGGGTACGTCTTGGGGGACATTCGCTATCTTAATTCCAATTGGTGTACCACTTATTCAAGCGCTTGGCTTACCACCTTCATTAGTCATTGCAGCTATTTTAGGTGGTGGTGTATTTGGTGATCACTGCTCACCAATATCAGACACCAGTGCGGTGTCGGCCATTGCTTCAGGCTGTGATTTACTTACCCATGTTAAAACACAAATGCCATATGCCTTGTTCGCTGGTAGCTTAACGTTTGTAGCATACTTAGTAACGAGTATTATTGTGCTGTAGATAGATGTGAGTTAGCTAGAGCAAAGCTAGCAAGTTAGAAAATCAAAAGCCTGCAAACTTGCAGGTTTTTTTGTGAATTGCAGTTATACCAATATTATTTTTATGTGATCTGATTTATAAAAGTTTAATCATCATTGAGCGCCGCGTAGGCTCGATTCTATATCGTGTTTTTAAAGCTGAAATCAAAGCCAATTTTAAACCTAGACATTATTGGTAAACTAACTTATAACTTGAGCTTTAGCCCAAAAAGCAGAAAGGTTTGAAGTGGCGAATCGTTATATTTTAAACATCATTATCAGGATAAACCCTGACCTAGACTAAAGCTATTTTTGATTTTTTATAAAGCGTAGGAGCTGACTTTAGTCGCGAAATTTCAGCTCCAATCGTAACTTATATGCGCGGGACAAGCCCGCTAATATAAGGTTTTGGTGGTTAATTAGCTTTTAGACACCACCCGATAAACCCCCATTCCGTCGATTCCGAGATATAGATCACCGTTAGGGTGGGTAGAGATACTACGCACTCTGCCTGCACCTTCAAATAGTTTGCTATGACTTGTTACTTTATTGCCATCTAACTTAACTAAAACTAAGTGAGCAAACTTCATCGCACCGACAAGGGCATGACCCTGCCACTGTGGATATTTCTCACTATTAACAAATTCCATACCAGAAGGAGCGATAGAAGGAACCCACACCCAATCCGGTTGCTCCATACCTTCTCGGCTTGTTTCATCTGTTATTTTAGTGCCAATGTAATTAACGCCATGGGTGATCTCCGGCCAGCCATAGTTTGCCCCAGACTTGATAATATTGATTTCATCACCGCCACGAGGCCCATGTTCGTGGCTCCAAATTTGGCCCGTTTTAGGATGCATCGCCATGCCTTGCGGATTCCTGTGGCCATACGAATAAATGCTATTGCGCGCGTTTTGCTGATTTACAAACGGGTTTGATTTTGGAATCGAGCCATCGCTATTAATACGGTGTATTTTTCCTGCATCGTATTCTAAGCTTTGCGGATGAACATCTCGCTCACCGCGGTCGCCAATTGAAAAATACAGGTAACCATCTTTATCAAATTCAATGCGAGAACCGTAGTGTTTAGTCGTTGTGGTGTTGGGGGCACCATCAAACAATAGCTGTGTGTCGGTTAATTGCATATCTTTTAACTTCGCACGCATGATTGAGGTATTGTAGCCTTCCTCATCACCTTCATAGCCCGAGTATGAAAAGTAAATCCAGCCATTGTCTTTAAAGTTAGGGTCAAGCTCGATATCTAATAAGCCTCCTTGGCCTTCAGCATGTACTTTAGGTACACCTTTAATAGCTTGCTTTAACAGTTTGCCATTACGGATCATTCTAAGTTTGCCGGCTCTGTCAGTTACTAACAAGTCTTGTTCGTTAAGCCAAGCCATGCCCCAAGGAATTTGAATCCCCTCGGCAACTAATTCAAGCTCGTACTTATCGGCACTTGCGGCAACGGGCATAGGTTGTTTGGGCTGGGCGTTGGCCTGAAAAGAACTAAAACCGAAAATACCGAAGACCAAGCTGGTATAAAAATACTTTTTCATGATAACTCCAATTTATTAAAGGTGATGGCATTAGGGTAGCTTGTTATAAACAAAATTGTTACCAACATTAAGTAATGTGTCACTACATACCTACGAAAAAATATAAGATAAGCCCAGAAAACAGGAGCTTAGAGTCGTTTGATTCAGCGTTTTTATTGACGGCTTATTGGAGGTTTAATTTTGCTTCACTTTGCGAAAATGAAACGTGAAATGCCATACTCTTTTTTAACTTGATCCTGTTAATTAGCTTTGCTTGAGGCTTTCGCACTGACGACGGTAGTCAAGGAGGGGCCGCTAAGACTCTGGACTTTATCATTGCACCCCGAGCATCACGCTATACTCTTTAAATTATAATTAATGGCAATTATACAGCTTTGATTTTATCTATAAATTACTCATCCATTGCTTTTTTTACAGCGTGATGTCGGGGGAAGAAGTTAAACGTAATACTTGTGAAAAGATTTAAAAAGCAAACGCTCTAGTATCAGCAGCTTTTACTACAAACTTTGATATGTGAAAACAAAGCTTAACTCTTTCCTTTGGCTGCTATTTTTAATCAGGTTTAATTGATTCATATCGCGTCCCTTAAGCTTACTTTTACACGCCAAGCCACTTTTATTTTTAGTGTTGTTTCACTTTATGATACTAATAAAGTGCCTTTGTACATTTGCATTTGGCAATGAAAAGCGTACTCCCCCGCTTGAAGTGCGGGTAGTTTTACGGTGTTATTTTCATTCATGGCCAGCGTTTTACTTATATCGAGTGCTGGAAATATAACCGTTTCGGCACACGGAGTGCCGTCTAGTCTATTAAAAGTCAGCTCTACTTCTTTATTAGCAGCCACTTTAATGTGTGCAGGCGAATAAACGCCGTTATTTACCGTTATGGTTATTTTATTATTAGTGCTTTGTACTTGTTGAGGCTTATATAACCAAAACCAGTAAATAATTGCGGCTATTAACAAGGCGCCTAGTATATTAATCATCAGCATAGTGATTACTCCTACCTATAAAATTACGATTTACTGGGTTTAAAAAAGCGTAAGCGGTTTGCATTACTTACTACGGTAAGTGATGACATTGCCATGGCAGCTCCCGCTACAACTGGATTTAGTAAAATACCAAAAAATGGGTATAACAGCCCTGCAGCAAGCGGAATACCGGCCACGTTATAAATAAATGCTCCAAATAAGTTTTGTTTGATGTTTACTATGGTGGCATTACTGACAGCAATTGCATCGCTAAGGCCATGCAATGAGCCACGCATTAACGTTATATCTGCACTTTCAATGGCGACATCAGTACCGGTGCCAATGGCAAAACCAACGTCGGCTTGCGCCAGTGCGGGGGCATCATTTATACCATCGCCGGTCATCCCTACTATTTCACCTTTGGCCTGGTGTTTGGTGACTTCGCTGGCTTTATCATCAGGCATAACCTCTGCTATAAAGTCATCAACGCCCACTTTTTTTGCCACTGCTTGTGCGGTTACTTGGTTATCACCCGTGAGCATAACAATGCGTATACCTTTGCTTTTCAGTCGCTTAATTGCTTTTTCTGAATCTTCTTTGATGGGATCAGCCACGGCTATAATTGCTTGCAGCTGTGTATCTGTTGCGAAGTACATAGGCGTTTTAGCGGCGTTGGCTAATTCCTTAGCTTGTGCTTGCGCTTCTTTGATATTGATATTGTGCTGGCTCATTAGCGCTTCGTTGCCAAGCAATAGGGTTTTTCCATCAAATTTACCGATGACACCTTGGCCGGTTATGGCTTCAAAGTCTGTGACTTTTTCAAGCGCTATATCATTGTTTTTAGCATAATTAACAATGGCTTCAGCTAAGGGGTGTTCAGAACCTCCTTCAAGGCTAGCGGCAAGCTTTAAGGTCTCTGCTTTATCGCTGTTATGAAAATTAATTACATCGGTAACGGTTGGCTGACCTTGGGTGATGGTACCTGTTTTGTCTAAAATCATAGTCGTTATTTTAGAGGTTGTTTGCAGCGCTTCACCATTACGAATAAGTATGCCCGACTCTGCGGCTTTACCAATACCTACCATTATTGACATAGGCGTTGCTAAACCCAATGCGCAAGGGCAGGCAATAATAAGTACTGTGGTAACGGCCACAACCGCATAAGCGATAGTGGGTTCCGGGCCAAAGTTTAACCAAGCAAGACCAGCTAACACTGCGATAATCATTACGGTAGGGACAAATACGCTTGATATCACATCAGCTAAACGGCCTATTGAAGGTTTAGAGTTTTGCGCGCGTTTTACCATATTAATAATATTGGCGAGAGTGGTTTCGCTGCCAATATGTGTGGCTTTGAATAACAATGTGCCACTTTTATTAATACTCCCGGCCACGACGGTGTCGCCTTCGCTTTTGTTTATGGGCATTGGCTCGCCAGTGAGCATTGATTCATCAACAGTGCTACTGCCTTCGAGTACTTCACCATCTACTGATATTTTTTCACCGGGGCGGACACGCACGGTATCATTTTTTAATACCTCACTAATATCAACATCTTGTTCTTGGTTATCTCGAACAACACGAGCTGTTTTGGGTTGTAAGCCAATTAAGCGTTTTATAGCCTCGGAAGTACGCCCTCTGGCTTTTACTTCAAAGGCCAGACCTAGACTTATTAAGCCAATGATCATCGCTGAGGCTTCAAAATAAACGTGTCTAGCGACCTCGGGTAATATACTTGGTGCAATAACAACTACCATAGAGTATAACCAAGCAGTCCCTGTGCCTAAGGCGATGAGGGTGTCCATATTTGCGGTGTGATTTTTAAAAGACTGCCACGCTCCGTTATAAAACTGTTTACCTGCAACGGTCATCACCGCTAAGGTAACTATGCCGACAATAAACCAACCAATACGCTGGACATGGGTTGTTACACTCATATCAAAAATAAGTCCATAAAGCATAAGAGGTACACCTACGCCTAAGGCTAATACCATGTTACGCATTAGCTTTTTGTAATGCGCGTTATCGGCTTCGGCTTTTTCATCAAGGGCGTCTTGCTCCGACTCGCTATTGATTGGCTTAGCTTTATAGCCTATAGCCTCGACCGCTTGTATAAGTTGATCTGAAGCTGTATTACCCTCAACTTGAACAGTACGATCAGCAAAATTCATTTCAACATGTTGCGCACCTTCCACAGCTCCAAGGGCTTTTTCAATTTTAGCAACGCAGCTGCCGCAGTTAGCGCCTTCAATCATAAAATTTTGCACTGTGTCTTTACTATGACTCATTTTGCTTCCTCGGTATTAACTTGTTCGTTAAGGGGATCAATAAAGGTTTCAATTAAGCTGCATACATCCGCACTAGCTACAGCATTGTCTGAGTTTTGCCATTGTTTTGCAGCGGCTTGCATGCGGGTTCTTAGTTTGAGTGTTTCTTGGAATAGCTGCTCTGTTTCTGCGAGCCGCTTGGTTATTATTTTACGAGTGAGTGGGCACGGGCAATTGCCTTGTTCCGACTCTGCAACTATTTGTTGAATATCTTTAATAGAGAAACCAAGTTGACGCGCACTTATAATAAATTTTAAACGTTGTTGGTCGTATGTGGTATATATTTGATAACCATTACTTTCGCTACGAATTGGGTTAAGTAACTTTACACGGGTATAATGGCGCACAGTATCTTGGGTCACTTTCATGGTTTTAGCTAACTGTTTTACGTACATAACCTAACTCCATCGCTATTTAATAGTGATATAATAAACCTATGAGCAACACATAGGTCAACCACTATTTTAAAATGAAGACTTTTGTTATTTTTGATTTATATATAAAATTCATCATTTACTCATAGCATTAACAATGCAGTAGTAACTTTGCAGTTACTGTTGAAATATGCGTGAACTCGGTGTTGATTTATAGTACAAATTAACTGTAGTTTAGTGTGCCTCACTACCCGATGCTTAAGCGTTAAACTTAATTGTTCAGTATCTTTTGAACTTCAGGCTTAGAAACACCTCGCGCTGCACTAAAAGTGGAACTTTATAGATTGGTTTTGACCGCAATAATGAGCATAAATGCCGTGTAATCGCCATAATCTGAAGTTCCAATATAAATTTTAACTTTTACGGGGCAGGCAATTACATAAAATCCAACTCAGCCTTAATTTTCTAGGTTTTTCGTTCGATGTGGTGAATTGTTCTATCATAGCTAAAACGTTACACTATTTTTTCTTGCTAGCTTTGTTTTAAACATTTAAAACAGTAAGTTAAATGTTTAAGTTGAACTAAGCATTGAGATTTTATTTTTGTGTCTTTTTTTTGGTTCTAAAAAAGGTAAAGTGAATTTAATTTACAAATAAATTAATAGGATGGTGATGTTTTAGGTTACTTGAATTCAAGTATTAAGTGCAATCATTATGCAGCCACCAGAACTTCTGATTGCCCCGTAAATAATTCATGAGGGGTTTTATACCCTCTTGTTTTTCTTGGCCGATGGTTGAGCTTATCAACTGCCGCCTGTATCTCTGCTTCACTTAGCGCCATAAAGTCAGTTCCCTTGGGGAAGAAGCGTCTAAGTAAGCCGTTGGTATTCTCATTTATGCCCCGCTCCCATGATGAATAGGGATGAGCGAAATACACATCAGCTTCTAATTTTTGTGCAACATGCTCATGGTGAGCAAACTCTTTTCCATTATCTAACGTCACGGTAATAACCTTACCTTTATATGGTGTCATACACGTGATCAGCGCATCGGCTGTTATTTTCGCATGCTTGCTTTCAATTCTGTGAACGACTGTATATAACGTTTTACGTTCAACCATTGTGACAAGCGCATTTTTACGCCCTTTACCTATCACTGTATCGCCCTCCCAATCACCAATCCTAGACTTTGAATCCACAATACTTGGGCGTTCATCAATGCTGACTCGATTAACTATCTGTCCACGTTTATCATAGCTTCCATAGCGTTTTTTATACTTTTTACATGCACGAGTGAGTGTCTTATGTAGCTTGCCACCACGAGCCTTGTCTCTGTAAATATATTGATAAATTGTTTCATGATGTAAAACGACCTGTTTCTCTAAAGCTAAGCGGCCTGCCACTTGCTCAGGGGAAAGTCCGTCATGCAACAATTTATTAATCCAGTGAGTGACGTCCTCTGTTAACTTACTTGCTTTGAAAGATGACTTACGTCTTTGTTCAGCAAAGTTATTGGCTTGGTTAGGCCGATAGCCTTTAAGTCCTTTATTGCGTTTTAGCTCTCTAGAAATAGATGACGGTGAACGAGTTAGTTCTTCAGCTATCTGCTTTTGGTTATTTCCTGCTTTTATTAACGCGTAAATCTGGTATCTTTCTTCTTGTGTCAGCTGTTTATATTTCATTAAAGCAATTTCCTTTGGCGAGAAAATGGCCGAATTATAACAGCTGGCCATCTAATCTGAGAAATTGCACTTATTATCCGAATTTAGGTTATTGTATGCCATGGACTTTAAATTTTTTAGAGTGGCAATTCTTACTTTAACTCACATAAGGGTATAAATTTACAGTATGTTTGTAATTGATAATATCATTCTCGTTAGTGCTATTTTAATTTTACTTGGGGTGATCTCGAGTAAGTTGTCGGCACGTGTGGGTTTACCTGTGCTAGTGCTATTTTTACTTGTGGGGATGCTTGCAGGTGAAGACGGTATTGCTGGTATTTCATTTAATAATGCAGAGGCTGCACATGCTCTGGGTACTTTAGCGCTTGCCATTATTTTGTTTGATGGGGGGTTACAAACGCCTACCAGTTCCATTAAACAAGTATGGAAACCAGCCTCTGCCTTAGCAACGGTGAGTGTGTTATTCACTGCTATTATCACTGGTCTTGTGGCAACTTACATTTTAGGTATTCCTATATTACAAGGTATTTTATTAGGGGCGATCGTTGGTTCTACCGATGCCGCAGCGGTGTTTGCTTTACTACGAAGTGCGGGCATTCATTTAAATAAAAAGCTTAAGTCTACACTCGAAATTGAAAGTGCCTCAAATGATCCTATGGCTATTTTTCTAACAGTTGGCTTGTTAGAAATACTTATGAATGAGATGCCTATGGGCATGGGGTTACTCCTTTTATTTGTTCAGCAAATGGGTGTGGGCGCTATCTGTGGTTTGCTAACGGGTAAATTAGCTGTTTGGTTCGTTAATAGTATTAAGCTAAATGCATCGGGCTTGTATTTGGTTATGGTAACTGCATTTGGATTACTATCTTTTGGCCTTTCGTCAACGCTCGGTGGTAGCGGTTTCTTAGCTGTATTCATAACCGGTGTGATTTTAGGTAACAGTAAGTTTGTATATAAACGCGGTATTTTCCTTTTTCATGATGGTTTAGCATGGTTAGGACAAATAACCATGTTTGTTGTACTAGGATTACTAATAAACCCATCATCATTAGTTGATGTATGGTTAGAAGGGTTGCTTATTGCACTTGCGTTAATTTTTGTTGCAAGACCACTGGCGGTTGCACCTATATTAAAATTATTTGGTTTTAATAATCGAGAAACCTTTTTTGTATCTTGGGTTGGCCTACGTGGCTCAGTGCCAATTATTTTAGCTATATTCCCATTATTGTTTGGCCTTTCGGGGGCTGATCTTATTTTTAATGTGGTTTTCTTTGTGGTGTTAATTTCAGCAACATTGCAGGGGGCCACGATGCCTTGGCTTGCTAATAAATTAAATCTTGTTGAAACACCGCCTGATTTAGCTGCCGCAACGCTGGAAATTACCGCTTTAAATGATATTGATATAGAGATTGTGGAATATACCTTAAGTGATGTTTCTCGCGCCTCTGGGCGTCGATTGTCACGAGCAGCACTACCAGAAAGTGTAGTAGTGGCTATGATCACACGAGGGCCGTCAATCATTCCACCAAGGGGGTCAACTAAGTTAAAACCAAACGACCACTTGTTTGTTGTTTTAAAGCCCGCTAATAGACCTTTTGTAGATTTAGTGTTTACTGCAACGGATAAAACAACTCATCAAGATAGCCATTTGGCCCACAATGAGCTTAGAGTTAAAGGCGTTACTTTGGTAGGGGATATATTTTACTCTTATAATATGAAAATAGATGGGCGAGAAGAGCTTAGCTTGGAAGAGGTCATTAACCAAAAAGTTTCACCACCACTTTGCAAAGGATCTATAGTGGTTATCGATAATATTCAATTAAGAGTCATAACTATGGTGCATTCACGTATTGTTACCATTGGTTTAAAGTATTTGAAGCAACCAAAAAAAATTCTTAAACTCAAATCATAAATGCATAACTTAACTTGCATTAATTTATACGGTATTTGCCACTAAAACGTGTGGTAAATTAAAAGGGTGAAATATTTTTAAAAAGCTTCGTCATTGCGTGCTCTGATTGGCTACAATGGCGACTTTGAAATTAGGTTTAACTTTACTAGGCTATTATGCAACTGATTGAAATTAATAAATCGCGTTATCGTAAGCATTTAAATCGCGTGATTGTTGGCTGTGGTCTCGCGTTAGCTGCCGGTAGCTTAGCTATTTCACAAACGCTTATTACGTTATTCCCAGATGAAAGTGGTAGTCATTTTCACTGGAATTTGTTAGGCGTGATAGTGACAAGCCTTACGATTGCGTATGCGCTTAATAAATACCGTACACACAACTATATGACTGAGGTTGTATATGTGTGGGAGCTTAAACAAACACTTAATAAAATCACCCGGAAAATGGCGAAACTTAAAGTGGCAGGGCGCGAGGGTAACCCAGAGGCGCTGTTGGCTATTCATTATAGCTATGCGGGCTCGCGCTTGTTATGGCAGCTTGATGATAACACTATCACCATGGATGAATTAGCTATTAAACAGGCAGAGCTTGATAATGTGGCTGAGAAGTTTAATGTGACCTTAAACGCCGATGATTACGACGCTAAAATTTTGCAAAAATTTTAATTCTGAAAAGCCAACACTCCCTAATCAATAAAGGCTTACAATGAGCTGATTGTTTATTGGGTCCCACTACCGCCTTATGTACGTAAGTTGTGCTTACAGAGAAGGCTGTGATTTTCAATACTATTTAATTAACCAGTGTGGTTTTTAGGGTTTACCCGTTAGGGCGTATACCCGTATTAAAAGATGGCGAAGTCACATTGGCTGGTTCCAGTGTTATTTGCTTTATATAGAAGAAAAATATCAGTAATTACCTCCACGAATGCCGGGGAAGCTTGCGATACTTTGATTAATAGCTAACATGTTTATTACTTTGTTAGCTATTAAGATGTAAAGCTTAGTTTAAATCAAACCGATCTAAGTTCATTACCTTTACCCACACAGCAATAAAGTCATCAATGAACTTTTGTTGACAGTCTTGACTTGCATACACTTCGGCAATCGCTCTTAACTGTGAGTTAGAGCCAAAGACTAAATCAAAGCGTGTTGCTGTCCATTGTTGTTCGCCTGTTTCACGGTCGTGTGTGGTATAGAGTGTATCTCCTTCGCTCGCTTGCCATTGCGTGTTCATTTCGAGTAGGTTTACGAAAAAGTCATTGCTGAGTGTGCCTGGAGTATGTGTAAGTACGCCATGAGTACTTTCATCAAAGTTAATATTAATAACCTTTAAACCGCCCATTAATACGGTCATTTCAGGGGCAGTGAGGGTGAGTAACTGGGCGCGATCAATCAATAAGTTTTCGGCTTTGATCGCTATGTTAGGGACTATATAGTTTCTGAAGCCATCTGCAATTGGCTCTAAGTAAGTAAATGAGTCAACATCAGTTTGCTCAAGGCTTGCATCCATTCGCCCCGCATTAAATGGAACCGTTACTATATGACCTGCTTTTTTTGTGGCTTGTTCAATACCAACATTACCTGCAAGTACAATTAAATCAGCTAAGGAAACTTTTTTATTCCCACTTTGCTTTTGATTAAAATCGCTTTGCACGTTTTCAAGTGCATTAAGTACTTTAGTTAATTGTGTTGGTTGGTTTACTGTCCAGTTTTTTTGCGGAGCAAGACGAATACGCGCACCATTGGCACCGCCACGCATATCTGAACCTCTGTACGTTGATGCTGACGCCCATGCTGTGCCCACTAACTCAGATATACTGAGTTTTGTTGCTGCAATACTTGTTTTAAGTGCGTCTATATCTTGGCTATTAACTAACTGATGATCTACATCAGGGATAGGATCTTGCCAATCTAGTTCTTGACTAGGTACTTCAGAGCCTAAATAGCGAGCTTTAGGTCCCATGTCACGATGTGTTAATTTATACCAAGCGCGAGCAAATACATCGGCAAATTCATCTGGGTTTTCATAAAAGTGACGCGATATTTTTTCATAGTATGGGTCAAATCGAAGTGCTAAGTCAGTGGTTAGCATGGTCGGTACGTGGCGTTTGGTGCTATCGTGAGCGTCGGGTACTTCACCTTTACCTTGGTTATTTTTAGGCTGCCATTGATGCGCGCCGCCGGGGCTTTTTGTTAATTCCCACTCATAGCCAAATAAGTTTTCAAAAAAGTAGTTACTCCACTGGGTAGGGGTTTGTGACCAAGTGACCTCTAGACCACTACCTACAGTGTCGCCTGCAATGCCTGAGCCAAAACCGCCTTTCCAGCCTAAGCCTTGCTCGGCTAGATCTGCAGCTTCTGGAGCGAGGCCCACTTGTGAGTCATCACTAGCGCCATGGGTTTTACCAAAAGTATGGCCGCCGGCAATGAGTGCCACGGTTTCTTCGTCGTTCATCGCCATGCGCGCAAACGTTTCACGAATATCAACGGCAGCGGCAAGTGGATCTGGGTTACCGTTTGGCCCTTCTGGATTAACATAAATTAGTCCCATTTGTACGGCGGCAAGCGGTTTTTCTAAATCACGTTCGCCAGAATAGCGGGTGTCGTCTAACCATGTTGTTTCATCACCCCAATAAATGTCTTGTTCTGGTTCCCAAATATCAGTGCGGCCTCCGGCAAAACCATAGGTTTTAAAGCCCATTGATTCGAGCGCTACATTACCGGTTAATACTAGTAAATCCGCCCATGAGATGGCTTGCCCGTATTTTTGTTTTATCGGCCACAGTAAGCGCCGTGCTTTGTCTAGGTTTACATTATCAGGCCAGCTATTTAATGGCGCAAAACGTTGGTTACCTGTGCCTGCACCGCCTCGACCATCGCCAATACGATAAGTTCCAGCGCTGTGCCACGCCATACGAATAAATAAAGGGCCGTAATGGCCAAAGTCTGCAGGCCACCAGTCTTGCGAATCAGTCATTAAGCTATGTAAATCTTGCTTAACCGCGGTTAAGTTAAGTTTATTAAATGCTTTGGCATAATTAAAATGGGCATCCATGGGGTTAGAAAGTGTTGAATGTTGGTGTAATAAGTCAACGCGTAGGCGGCCTGGCCACCAGTCTTGATTAGTTGTACCTTTGCCTGCGGTATGATTAAAAGGGCATTTACTTTGCGCCATTGAGCTTTCCTTAATAATATGAACGGTAGTTGAATGAGTTTAGAGTATAGCCAGCAACTTTGCCTACTTGTGCAAAACTTTTAAATTTGAATGAGTAAATATGGTTAAGCTATAAGGTTGCAAACAGTTAAACTCTTAAAATATAAACTTTAGTTAAACTCATAACGTACAGAGTAAGCAGAGCAACTGCACAGGTATTTTTATGAATCAAATTAACCCAAAAAAGTTACGTGGTAGTAAGTGGACCGCGGTATCACCAGTAAATAAAGAAAAGCACTTTTTAATTACGGATGTAGCGTTCGATGAAGATGGCAATGTAATACACTGTGAAATTGAGGCTGTTATGTCAAATCGCTTACAGGCAATAGATTGGCGGCAATTAAAAGATCACACTATTTGGTTACAAGGCTGGCAGTAAAAGCTGTGGTATCATTTTATCAACTAAGGTATCAAAAAAGGTTTAATGATGAATACAAAGCTATACAAAGAGGTGCTTAATTTAGCTGGCGAACTGGTAGAAGCCGCTCAGCGTAAAAATCAAACCCCGTTTGACGCGCTTTATACGCGATTAAACTCACTGTGCCAAGAAAATGAAAATACTGATAAAGATCATCCCGTACAATGGGAAACACTTGCTGATTTTACTGATGATTTTGCCGAGGCTGTAAGTCTTTATGAAAAAGCATTAGTAAAAGCAAGTGCCATTAATGCAAAAGATTACATGTCATCAATTAGCTACTCAATGGCAACCATGCAGGTTGAATTAGGGCAAACAGACGCGGCGATTACGAGTCTTAAAAATGCAAAAGTCAGTGCCAATAAAATTGCTGATAAAGAATTAAGAACCGAAATTGACGAGTTACTCGCAGAGCTTGATGGCTAGTTGCTAAGGCTATTTATATGAAAAAAATACTTATTGTATGCTTAGGTAATATTTGTCGCTCACCCACGGCTGAGGCCGTGTTAAAAGCCAGAGCTAATAAGCACTCAATGCAGCTTGAGATAGATTCGGCGGGTACTATCGGTTACCACCAAGGTAACCCCCCAGATAGACGTTCACAGGCCGCAGGGCTTAAACGAGGTTATAGTTTTAAAGGGATCACATCACGTAAAGTGGTTGAACATGATTTTAGCTATTTTGACTTAATACTTGCTGCCGATAAGCAAAATTTAGCGGATTTAACCGCGCTTTGCCCTGAGCATTTGCAGCATAAATTGTCGTTGTTTTTAAGCCATGGCACAGGTGATATTGATGAAATTCCTGACCCTTATTATGGTGGCGATAATGGCTTTGAGCAGGTGCTTGATTTAATTGAAGATGCCAGTGATGAGTTATTAAATAAACTATAAATAGCCCTTTATGGGCTATTTATAGTTGTGATTACTAGTTTATTTTAAAGTCTAATTGCAGGTGGCAACAATAGCTTGGCTATAATACTTGAATTGCTGGTAACTGCCTCAATATAGTTACCAATTACAGCGATGGAAGTTCATTAGAATTTACTTTGTGATAGTATCACGATTAAGTTATCGCATTTATTTTTAAATTTGGATTTGTCGTGGCAGAAGTAAGAGCTAGAGTCCAGCTTAATGTTGGCAAGAACAGTGATATTCCCGCAGAGATTGTCTCATTTCGCGGTTTAAATGATGGCCAAGAACATGTGGCCTTTGTGTTCAATCAAGCAGATACAACGCAAACTGTGCCGCTAATTCGCATGCATTCAGAGTGCTTAACGGGCGATGTTTTTCATTCTTCGCGTTGTGATTGTGGTGAGCAACTTAATGAATCCGTTGAAGCCATGCATGAACAAGGCGGGGTACTGTTGTATTTACGGCAAGAGGGCCGTGGTATCGGTTTATATAACAAGATTGATGCCTATGTATTGCAGTCTCAGGGTATGAATACATATGAAGCAAATAACCATTTAGGTTTTGCTGATGATTTACGTGATTTTTCTGATGCGGTATTGATGCTTGAAACGCTTGGCTTGAGTCACGTAAAGTTAATGACTAATAACCCTAACAAGCTTAATGCACTACGTGACGCAGGTATTGAGGTTGATACCGTGGTGGGCACGCATGCCCATATTAAAGCGGGGTTAGTCGGTAATCGTGCTTATTTAGAAACAAAAATTAAACATGGTGCGCACATGTTAGATATTAAGAAGATTAAAAAACCTTAATTTTCAGCGCTTGTCTATGTAATCCCAATCCACGCCGAGTTATACTCGGCGTGTTTCGTCGTTAAGTTAAGAGCAATTATGTCAATTGAGTTACGGGTATTTAAGGCCGATGCAGGCTTGAAATGGTTTAAAGCAGGGTGGCTTATTTTTAAAACTCAGCCACTTACCTTTATTTTTATGCATTTATTTATCGGCATCATCGGATTAATTTCATTATTTTTACCGTTGCTGCAAATTGTCGCAGCACTTGCTACGCCATTTTTAACTGCGGGCTTTTACCAAGCAGTGATTACCAAACAGCAGGGCGGAAAAATTATGCTGGCCGATATTCTAAAGCCGTTTTCAAATAAAGGAAATCGCGTCGGTTTATTGCGTTTAGGGCTTTATCAAATGGCGGCAGGGGTTTTAATGGCTTTATTGGCAAACGGTTTATTTGCTGATGCTGTTGCGATTATGACCCAGCAAGATATTGACCCAAATGTCGCGCTTGAACAAATGCTAGCGTCCATATCTATGGCTAATGTTGTGCTGTTTTTAATTGCGTTAAGTATCTATTTAACTGCGTTTGCCTATGCTGTACCGCTGATTTACTTTAATCAACAAAAGCGTATCTTTGAAGTTTTAAAGAGTTCATTTATGGTGTTTTATCATAATATAGGTGCGCTTAGTGTATATGGTGCAATATGTGCATTTTTTATGGTGTTGTCGATGTTCTTGTCGTTCTTGCCGCTGTTGATTTTAATGCCAATTTGCTACATTAGCTTTTTTGTATCGTATCAGGCTATTTTTATGCCGGTTGTACCTGCAGCACCAGAAGAAAGCAGTACCAGTGACAATGACGATGATCAATCAGGCCGCTTTGACGCTTAATGGTTTATTAAATGGATGATGCACTAAAAAAGAAATTAAAAAATTATGTTTTGTGGTTGCTAGGTCGCCAAGATTATTCGCGTAGAGAGCTCACCACAAAGCTTAAGAAAAAAGAGGCAACCCCCGAATTTATCGAAAGCTTATTAGATTGGTGCGAAGAGCACAATTTTATTAATGAGCAACGTTATTGTGAGGGGTTTGTTCGCCGCCATCTAGCTAAATACCATGGTTTAAAGCGTATTAAAAGCGAAGCGATGGGCAAAGGAATTGATAGTTACTTGCTTGAGCAGGTAATTGAAAACCAAGAAGTTGACTGGTTTGAACTTGCGCAGGAAGCGTACAATAAAAAATATTCTACAACACAAACAGACTTCGACTACAAAGAAAAAACAAGGCGCGTACGCTACTTGATGTACCGAGGTTTTAGTTACGAACAAATCGATTTTGCAATGCAAGCACAGTAAAAAAAACGGGTGAGACTTTCACATGCAACAAATAACTACCGCACAGATCAGGCAACAATTTTTAGACTTTTTTGCCAATAAACAACACCAAATTGTTCCATCAAGTTCGCTTATTCCGGGGAACGATGCCACTTTATTATTTAATAATGCCGGTATGGTGCAATTTAAAGATGTATTTTTAGGCGGCGAAAGTCGTCCTTATAATCGTGCAACCAGCTCACAACGCTGTGTCCGTGCCGGTGGTAAGCACAATGATTTAGAAAACGTAGGTTACACTGCACGTCACCATACCTTTTTTGAAATGCTAGGTAACTTTAGTTTTGGTGATTACTTTAAGCGTGAAGCGATTAAGTTTGCTTGGGAGTTTTTAACTGAGCAAGTAAACCTGCCTAAAGAAAAGTTACTCGTTACTATTTACCATGATGATGAAGAAGCTTTTGATATTTGGGCTAATGATGTAGGTATTGCTGAAGATCGTATTATTCGTATTGCAACGGCTGATAATTTTTGGTCGATGGGTGATACAGGCCCATGCGGGCCGTGCTCAGAAATATTTTACGATCACGGTGAAGATATTTGGGGGGGGCCTCCGGGAACGCCAGAAGAAGACGGCGACCGTTTCATTGAAATTTGGAATCTTGTCTTCATGCAATACAACCGCCATGGAGATGGTGAAATGGAGCCTCTTCCTAAGCAGTCAGTTGATACTGGTATGGGCCTTGAACGTATTTCTGCTATTTTACAGGGAGTACACTCAAACTATGAAATTGACTTATTTCAGGCACTAATTAAAGCTGCGGCACAGATCACCAATGCCCAAGATTTAGATGACAAGTCATTACGTGTAGTGGCTGATCATATTCGTTCGTGTGCGTTTTTAATATCTGATGGCGTAATGCCTTCAAACGAAGGGCGTGGTTATGTGTTGCGTCGCATTATTCGTCGCGCTGTGCGCCATGGTAATAAATTAGGTGCGCAGGGTGCGTTTTTCTACAAGCTGGTTGCGGCATTAATTGAACAAATGGGCCAAGCCTACCCAGAGCTTGCTAAGCAGCAAGAGATCATTGAAAAAGTACTACGTATCGAAGAGGAGCAGTTTGGTAAAACGCTTGAACGTGGTTTAGCTATTTTAGAAGAAAGCTTAAATGAATTAAGCGGTGATGTGATCCCCGGAGACTTAGTGTTTAAGCTTTACGATACGTATGGTTTCCCTGCTGATTTAACAGCCGATGTAGCTCGTGAACGCTGTATGAGTATTGACGAGCAAGGCTTTGAAGAGTGTATGGCTGTACAACGCAAAACAGCCCAGCAAGCGGGTAAGTTTGGTGCCGATTACAATCAACAGTTAAAGTCAGACAAGCATACTGATTTTAAAGGCTACGATAGCGAACATCACACCGGTACTGTAATTGAGCTATTTGCCGATGGCCAAGCGGTGTCTGCGCTCGAAGATGGTCAGCAAGGTATTGTGATTTTAGACCGTACACCATTTTATGCAGAGTCGGGCGGTCAAACTGGCGATACGGGTAGCTTAAAAGTAGCAGGCGGTGAGTTTGTCGTAACAAATACTACTAAACTAGGCAGTGCATTTGCGCATCATGGGCAAGTACAAGGGCGCATTGGTACTAACGACAAAGTCGATGCTAACATTGATGGCGCCCGCCGCGACCGAATTAAGAAAAACCATACCGCAACCCATATTTTACATGAAGCGCTGCGCAAAATATTAGGTGAGCATGTGAATCAAAAAGGTTCATTGGTAGAGCCAGATCGCATGCGTTTTGACTTCTCACACTTTGAAGCCGTAACTAAAGATGAACTGCGCCAAATTGAAGCTGCGGTTAATGATGAAGTGCGTCGTAACTTTGCACTTAATACTGAGTTAATGGCAATTGATGACGCCAAAGCAAAAGGGGCGATGGCACTATTTGGTGAAAAATACGATGACGAAGTGCGCGTCGTAACCATTGGTGATTATTCTATCGAACTTTGTGGTGGTACTCACGTTGAGCGCACCGGAGATATTGGCTTATTTAAAATAGTATCAGAAAGTGGTATTGCTGCGGGTGTACGCCGTATTGAGGCGGTAACTGGCGGTGATGCAATAGCCTATATTAGTGAGCAGGAGCAGCAGCTAAGTAAAGTGGCGGCATTGGTAAAAGGTGATAACGTTTCTGTACTTGAAAAAGTCAGCGCATTGCTTGAAAAATCAAAAGGCTTTGAAAAGCAAATTGCGCAGCTTAATGACAAACTAGCCAGCGCAGCAGGAGCTTCTTTGCTTGATAACGTAGTTGAAATCAATGGTATTAAGCTATTGGTTGCAAACGTCGAAGGCACTGAACCTAAAGCATTACGTGGTATGGTTGATGACCTCAAAAATAAGATTGGCTCAGGTGTTATCGCGCTCGGTGTTGCCAGCGGCGATAAAGTTAGTTTAATTGCGGGTGTAACTAAAGATTTAACTGGCAAAGTAAAAGCTGGTGAACTGGTCAATCATATGGCATCACAAGTAGGTGGTAAAGGTGGCGGACGTCCTGATATGGCGCAAGCTGGTGGCTCTGAGCCAGAAAACCTCGCCGCAGCACTTGATAGCGTCACTTCGTGGTTTACTGAGCGTACTTAAACTTAAGTGGCGCTTATAGTACAAAAATTCGGCGGCACCTCGGTGGGTTCAACAGAGCGCATTGAGGCGGTCGCCGATTTGGTTATTAAAACCAGGCAACAAAGTCACCAAGTCGTGGTGGTGTTGTCGGCTATGTCGGGTGAAACGAATCGACTAATGAGCCTTGCCAAACAAATAGATGCTCGGCCGAGTGCTCGTGAACTAGATGTTTTACTTACAGCCGGTGAGCAGGTTTCTGTTTCATTGCTTGCCATGGCGATTATAAAGCGTGGACATTCCGCAGTGAGTTTATTAGCCGATCAAGTAAACATTCGCACTGATAATATGTTTGGTAAAGCGCGAGTAGAAGAAATTGCTGCAACGCGTTTAAAACATGAACTAGAACATAACCGTATTGCCATAATAGCGGGCTTTCAAGGCCGTGATATCGAAGGTAATATTACTACGTTAGGCCGTGGTGGTACTGATACTTCTGCGGTTGAAATTGCCGGCGCTATCGGCGCTGATGAATGCCAAATTTATACCGATGTAGATGGTGTATACACCACTGATCCGCGTATTGAACCAAAAGCACGGCGCATGAGCCATGTTACCTTTGAAGAAATGCTTGAAATGGCAAGTTTGGGTGCAAAGGTATTACATATTCGCTCAGTTGAAGCTGCGGGTAAATATAACTTGCCTTTACGCGTGCTTTCAAGCTTTGCACCAGACGAAGGAACCTTGATAAGTTTTGAAGAAAGTAATATGAAAACCAATATTGTCTCAGGGATTGCCTTTAACCGCGATGAAAGCTTGCTCCAAATAAATAATGTACCGCAAGGCACTGCAAATTTAGCGATTATATTGAAACTTTTTGCTGATAATGGCATCGAAATAGATATGATTAATCAAGTTAATCAGAAGTTTGGAAAAGTAGATTATGCTTTAACAGTGCACACTATTGATTTTGAAGCCGCACTTGAAGTACTTAACAGTAATCACCATTATATAGAGAGTGAAGGTATTTTAGGCAATAATTCAGTTGCGAAAGTATCGGCCGTTGGTGTGGGTATGAAGTCACACTCAGGTGTGGCGAGTTTGTTTTTTGAAGCCCTTGCACAAGAAAATATTAATGTATTATTGGTGTCTACATCAGAGATAAAAATTTCTGTATTAATAGATGAAAAATACTTAGAGTTGGCAGTACGTGCATTGCACAAAGTTTTTTTAACAGAAAATGAATAGAATTGGAGTTTTTACTTACTTTTAAGGCTAATTTTATTTAATATGTGAACGCGGAATCTTTTAATTTATTGGAACATGGGAGCAAGAGAATGCTAATACTAACTCGTCGAGTAGGTGAGACCCTAATGATTGGTGATGAAGTCACGGTTACAGTATTAGGCGTAAAGGGAAATCAAGTTCGTATCGGTGTTAATGCACCAAAAGATGTATCTGTACATCGCGAAGAGATTTATATGCGTATCCAAGCTGAAAAGTCTAACCCAGATCCGGGCAATGCTTAATTAACTATTTTTATTTTAAAGATAAATAGAAAGCGTCACAGTTGTGGCGCTTTTTTTATGAAAAAAATAACCTCATCAGTTAATATTTGCTTTGAAATATATTGCATGCCGCGTTTATTTTTAAGTAATAGCCCTTGATGTGTTTCAATAACTTCATCAACTTGTTGCCAATTAAGCTGATAGCTTTTATATGGATTGCTAGCTGTGATGCCAACATCATTTATTACTAGTTCAACATCAGAACCAGAAGCACGGCTAAGCATTTGACGTGTTACCCACCATGGTCTGCGATAGTAAAATGCGACGCACTCTAAAACCGCCATCATGATCATAAAGCTACCAAGGTAATGTCTATTCAATACATAAAAGCTAACCAAACCCAGTATCGTTAATAGTACTAATAAAAGGTATTTGGGTTTAGCTTGGGTACTATAAGCTAATGACTCATCAAAACACTCGTAAAAATAAGGTTTATCCAGGGTATAAGTTGCAGTAAATAACATAGCCACTCTGAGAGTTTTTAGTATGGTGCTTATTTTAGCAAGGTAATGACAAAATAGCCGTTGTTTTTGGTATTCATTTAGCGTAATCGCGAAAGATTATATTTTAAACTGGGCATTAAGAGTCATAACTATGCTAGGTGTAGTGGCATTACTTACCAGTAGTGCTTTTTTAATGTCCCAAGAGGTTAATTAGCCAGTGATATCACTAAATTTTAAATGCTAAAACCCCAGAGAAAAGCGCGTTAAACTGACATTACTGCCGAGGTAACAGGGCTTTCGCTTATACGTTTGCGTCGTTAATACCGGCATCAAGCATTAAGTTCTCAAGCTCGTCTTGTAATTCAAACAATTCAGGTTCGACATGGCTTAACTCGCAGTTATTCTTAAGTGCTGTTTCAAGTGTTTCGGCCAGAGACTTCAATTTGGGTACGCCCGTGTAGCAACAAGCACCATGAAATTTATGAATAATATTGAGTACGTGTTCGCAATCTTGTTTTTTTATTGCCGTATTAAGCAGTCGCAGAGTTTCAGGTACACTGAGCAGTAGCATGTTGAGCATTTCAATAGCTAGCTCATGTTTGCCGCCTGCGCGTTGTAGCGCTAATGACCAATCCAGTCGAGTGCTCTTAAATGGTGGCTCAAAAGCAGGTTGCTCAGGCTTATTTTTATCTCGTCTAACAGGTAACTGCGGACTATGATCGCAAATGGTTTGCTTAAGCATGTCTTCATCAATGGGTTTTGTTAGGTAACCTTTAAAGCCATCTTTAAGCAGTTGTTCTTTTTCACCGGCTAAGGCATGAGCAGTGACTGCTATGATTGGTGTGTCTTCATTTAGTGATGATTCTTTAATCAGTTTACAGGCTGTAATGCCATCCATAATGGGCATTTGTATATCCATAAATATTATGTCGTACTTATGGCTTTTACTTAAGCTATAAGCCTGGGAGCCATTGTGAGCGGTGTCAATAAACTCTATTTGTTCGTTTAATAGCGTACAGATAAGTTTTAAGTTTGCATCGTTATCATCAACCACTAATGCTTTAAGGGGTAATAATTTATCACCTCCTTGTTCGATATTATGCACAGGGTGATCGAGGCGATAAGGCGCTGCGAGTATTTCACATAATTTACGGTGGTTTAACGGTTTACTCAAACAAGCATCAACGCCACTGCCAATATAAGCCTCACGCATATTATGCGAAACAGTGTTAAGCATTAAGTACAGGTAATCGGTCGAGCCGCGCACGGCTTTAACATAGCTTTTAATGCGCTGCATTTCATCGACCGAAGCCACGTGACCAATTAAGCAAATGTCATAATTAAAGTCGTTCTTAAGCTCGTTAAAAAAGGCTTTTTCGTTAAAGCACGCTGTAACTTTAGTGTCCCAATCGCCAAGAAGTTCAACAACAGCGTGATGGGTATGCTCATGGGGTTCAAGATATAAAATACGTTTATTTGCTAATGATTTACTGGGGAGATCGCTAGTGAATTTATGATTAGGCAACCTAAATACGCCATTAAAAGTAAAACAAGTACCATTTCCGGGTGCTGAGTTTAAGGTGATGTGACCATTCATCGCCTCGACAATATGTTTGGTAATAATTAGGCCAAGACCAGTGCCTCCAAACTTACGAGTAATACTCGAATCAGCTTGGCCAAACGGTGTAAATAGCGTGTCTTGTTTGTCCATCGGAATACCAACACCCGTGTCAGTGACGGAGACTAAGATTGAAACACGCTCTTCGTCTAATAAGCGATGGCTAATATCAATTTTAATGGCGCCTTTTTCAGTAAATTTAATGGCATTACTAATTAGGTTTATCAGTACTTGTTTAAAGCGAGTTGGATCACCGGTTAAGTGGTCGGGCACGTGGGAGTTGATATAAATCGACAATTCTAAATTTTTATCATCGGCGCTTGGTGCTAGTAAAGTCAGTACTTCATTGATGGTGTCACGTAATTGAAATTGAATAGATTCAAGTTCCATAGCACCGGCTTCAAGTTTAGAAAAATCTAAAATGTCACTGATAATGGTCATTAAGCTATTGGCTGATAGCTCAATAGTATCTAAGTAATCCTTTTGATGCTTATTAAGCGGAGTTTTATGTAGCTGACGAGTAAAGCCAATGACACCATTGAGGGGAGTACGCAGTTCGTGACTCATCTTGGCTAAAAAGTCAGACTTAACCCGGTTAGCGTCTTGGGCCTCTTTTTTGGCAAAGTTAAGTTGAATATTAGATGTTTCATATTGCTCTAGCGTTTCGCGGTAATCACTGGTAGCCAAATCAATTTGCTTTTGCATTTCATCTTTTTGCATCACCATTGAATCAGAAATGGTGTTTAAGCCTTGGCGTAATAAATCAAACTCTCCTATCATCGGCTCGCTTAGACCGGTTTCTCTTTTACCTTCTATCAATTTATCGGTAGCAAGTACTAGCTTATTAAGTGGGTAGATAAACATTCGGCTCAGTTTTATAGCCAGTAAAACGGCAAATACCAATGCAAAAACAATCACAATACCACTCACTAAAAGCGCCCGCTGTTGATTAATAATGGCTTGGTTTTTATTAAGCTGTATGACTAGTGTACCTATTGAAGTTTGAAAGCTGTCACTTCCCCATTGGGTGTCGGTAGTTGAATGATTAATAACAGGTGTAAAAAAGGTTATTAAGTCCTCACTTTCAATGACCTTGGTCATTTGTAATTGTTGAAGCTTTTTTGAATGCAACAAGTCATCAAAATCGCGATGGTAGTTACTGGTTAATAACAGTTTATTGTTTTGGTCAAAAATCGTGATCGACTTAATAGCGGGCGAATGTTTATTGTGGGTATGGCTAATTAAACTATTAAGTAGTTGTTTATCTTTAATAAGTAGTGGTTGCTCTATGGCAATGGCCAGTGGCTCTGAGATGGTTGTACCGTGCTGATATAAAATTTCATCGAGCTCTATATAACGATTTATAGTAAAATAGCTGCCTAATAGCAGCCCGATTAGTACGGTAGGAATTAATGTCAGCGCTAACACAGAATCGCGCAAACCAAGTTTAGTCATAATTAGGCATTGTTATCATTATTTATATGGTTAAAGAGTATATACTTATATCCAAGTAATCAATGTTATCAAACTACCTCGTATCATCAATATCTAAGGTGTTGCCCAATGGCGCAGTTCTTCCAAGCAAAAAAGAAACCCCTTGTAGCTCAATCTGTCACACTTAGCATTAGTGGCATGGACCACCAAGGCCGCGGTATAGCTAAGCATCATAACAAAGTTTGTTTTGTTGATGGCGCCTTACCCAACGAGCAAGTAAAAGCCAAACTCGTACAAGACAAGGCGCGTTTTAGCGTGGCTAAGACTCAAAAGCTACTTATTGCGAGTGAATATAGAGAGCCGCCTTTTTGTCCCCATTATAGTTTGTGCGGTGGCTGTCAGTTACAACATTTTCGCCTTGATAGACAGTTAGTTGAAAAGCAAATTGCGGTTAGCCAATTATTTGCAAAATTTAGTCGTATTGAAGACTTACCTTGGCAAGCGCCATTGCAAAGTAAACCAAAGCATTATAGGCGCAGTGCGCGATTGGCTGTAATGGCAGATAAAACGAGCAAGCGGATGAAGCTAGGTTATCGTCAGCAAGGATCAAAAAATATTATTAGTGTTACAGAGTGCGCTGTTTTAGATGAAGCATTTAGTGCCGTTTTTACGGTGTTTGATGGGTTATTGAATCAATATGCGGGGCTAAAATCGGTCAGTCATTTGCAGCTGTGTAAATCGGAGCAGCAAAGTATCATTATTATTCGCCATACTAAAACAATAAATGAGACGCTAAAAAGTATGGTTGCTGACGTTGCCGCAAACTATGATTGGCAATTGATTTGGCAAAATGAGAGTCATGTTATTGATCATCAACATATTGCTACACCATATTATAATTTGCCTGAGTTTGATTTGAAGCTCGAATTTAGCCTTAATAACTTTATTCAAGTGAATGCTGATGTAAATCACGCTATGCTTAAGCAAGCGGTTGAATGGCTTAAATTAAATGGCGACGAGCAAGTGCTTGATCTATTTTGTGGTGTGGGTAACTTTTCACTGGTTTTAGCTAAATATGTTGATTCGGTTGTTGGTATTGAAGGGGTTGACTCGGCAGTTGCAATGGCTAAGCAAAATGCGCAAACTAACAGTATTACAAATGCGCAATTTCATTGCTTTGATTTAACCGAAGACATGCAATCTGCGCCTTGGTTTAATCGAGGACTTAATAAAAACCCTAGAGGGTTTGATGTGCTCATCCTAGACCCGTCTCGTACTGGCGCAATAGCGATACTTGAACAATTACCATTAAAGCAATTTAAAACAATTTTATATGTTTCTTGCGACCCTGTTACTTTAGCCCGTGACAGTGCCATTATTACGCAAGCAGGCTTTTCAGTTGAAAAAATAGGGCTAATGAATATGTTTCCCCATACTGGACATATTGAAACAATGGCGTTATTTCAAAGGAGGTAGAACGTATTATGGTCGCTACTCGACAATCACACCAGCAAGATGAACTGGTTGATTTTGCTACACGCTTAAATGAGCTTAACGTTTCTCAAGACAAGCGAGAACTGTTAGAAAAAGCATATGCTCTTTGCGCTTTTTGTGAAAACCATAAGCACCAAAATAATGCTATTGAAATGGTCGAAATTTTGGTCGAGATGAATCTTGATGCAGACACTTTAGCGACCGCTTATTTAACGCCTTATTTTTTAGCTGACCTTATTACTATCGATACCGTTACTGATGAGCTTGGTAGCCATATTGCGATGCTATTGACGGGGGTAGGGCAAATGGTAACGATCAGTACACTTGCGCATCAAGGAAAGGGAACGGTTCAGGTGGATAATATTCGCCGTATGTTGCTTGCTATGGTTGAAGATGTCAGAGCGGTAGTGATAAAACTTGCCGAGCAAGTATGCCATTTACGTGAAGTTAAAAATGCAGATGAAGAAGAGCGAGTAATTGCGGCAAAAGCCACTGTGGATATTTTTGCACCACTAGCAAACCGTTTAGGAATTGGACAACTAAAGTGGGAGTTGGAAGATTTATCGTTTCGTTACTTGCATCCCGACACCTATAAAAATATAGCTAAGCAGCTAGACGATAAACGCTTAGGCCGAGAAGCCTACATGGCTGATATGGTTGAGCAAATTAAAACAAAGCTAGGCAACGCGGGGATCAAGGCTGAGGTATACGGCCGACCTAAACACATCTACAGTATTTATAAAAAAATGATGCAAAAGCATTATAAGTTTGATCAGCTATTTGATATTCGCGCTATGCGTATTGTGGTTGATGAACTACAAGATTGCTATGGAACACTGGGTATTGTGCATACAAACTGGCGTCACCTTAATAAAGAATTTGACGACTACATAGCCACCCCTAAACAAAACGGCTATCAGTCAATTCATACGGTCGTATTTGGTCCAGAAGGCAAAACCGTCGAAATACAAATTCGTACTCACGCTATGCATCAAGATGCGGAGCTCGGTGTTGCTGCCCACTGGATGTATAAAGAAGGCGCATTACCTGGACGTGGTTCGGGTTATGAGCAAAAAATCAGTTGGCTGCGTAAACTATTGCAATGGCAAGAAGAAGTGGTTGATGGCAGTGACTTAGCCGACGAGCTTAAAAACCAAGTGGTTGAAGATCGCGTTTATATATTTACCCCACGCGGCGATATTTTCGATTTACCACTCGGTGCCACTCCTCTTGATTTTGCCTATTACATTCATTCTAATGTGGGGCATCGTTGTATTGGTGCAAAGGTTTTTGGCAAAATAGTGCCATTTACGCATCAATTAAGCACTGGCGACCAAGTTGAAATTTTAACCCAAAAGCAGCCTAACCCCAGCCGTGACTGGTTAAACCCATCTTTAGGGTATATTAAATCATCACGAGCACGGGCTAAAATTCATCATTGGTTTAAGCAGCTCGATCGAGATAAAAACTTAAGTGCTGGTAAAGAAATTCTCGATAGCGAATTACAAAAGCTCGACCTAACCCATAAAGATTTAGCTCCAGCGATTAAACGTTATAACTTTAAAGAGTTAGATGACTTAATGGTTGCTATTGGCGCAGGAGATGTACGTTTAAATCAACTGCTTAACTTTATAACTGATCGGCATGAAAACGAGCCTGTGATCCGTTTTAAAAATCCCACGAAAATGAGTGGTGATAAAAACGGTATAGTGGTTGATGGCGTAGGTAGTTTAATGAGCCATGTTGCTAAATGCTGCCGCCCAGTACCAGGTGAACCCATTATTGGCTATATAACACAAGGTAGAGGCATTGCCGTACATAGGGATGACTGTGACTCATTTGAGCGGCTACATGAGAAACACCCAGAGCGGGTTCTGGCCGTCAGCTGGTCAGATGAAGTAAACGGCTCGTACACGTTAACCATCAAAGTTGAGGCCGATGATCGCCCTGGTATTCTTCGGGATATTAGTTCGATATTAGCGAACGAAAAAGTCAATGTACTGAATATGAATGTGAACACTTTAGAAGATAAGCAGTTAGCGCTATTTACTATGCAAGTTGAAGTGCATGATTTATCAAGCACCAATCGATTGCTATCTAAATTACAGCAAATTGATGGTGTACATAATGCTAAGCGTGGGCAATAAAAAAAACGGGTTAACACCATTATCTATTTAAGGAGTTAAATTATGGAACGTTATTTTGAGCGGGCAATGTTGTTAACCTTTTTATTGCTTAGTGGCTGCGTTGTTGTGCCTACAGTTGATAATTTACATACCAGTCGATGTGAGATTTCTAGTGATCGTAAGACATTAAAAGTAATAGATTTAGCTGAACAAACTAATAGCTATTACTCCATAAGTGGCTTGGTTTTATACCCAATTACAGGCGTCGTTTCTGGTGTCTATGTGGCAGTTAATAATGTTTATCATTATGGAGAAGAAGAAATTTTTTGTAGTTCCAAAAAAGAGGTTACGTGTAGCTCTGATGAAACGATTACTTGTCGCTCAAGTGCTCCCCCATCTAAAGGCAGTGATATTTAATGAATGTAAACGACAGCGCCTCTATTGATAAACTACTTGCAATCATGTCTCAACTGCGCGATCCAAAAGTAGGGTGCGGCTGGGATTTAAAGCAAGATTTTAAATCTATTGTGCCTCACACCCTTGAAGAAGCTTACGAAGTTGCAGATTGCATTGAGCGGGGGGACTTCAGCGAGCTTAAAAATGAACTGGGTGATTTGTTATTTCAAGTTATATTTTATGCGCAATTAGCCCATGAGCAGCAGTTGTTTGATTTTAATGATGTGGTGAGTTCGCTTAACGATAAGTTAGTGCGCCGCCACCCTCATGTTTTTGATAACCAGCAAACCTTAAGTGATGAACAGCTGAGTGCACAGTGGCAGGCGATTAAAGCTAAAGAACGGGCAGAAAAAGCCCCTAAACAGCCGTCACTTTGGCAAGATATTCCAGTGGCGATACCTAGTTTAAGTAAAGCTAAAAAAATTCAGCAACGCGTATCCTCCCTTGGCTTTGATTGGCCCACTTACCACGGTGCTTTAGATAAAGTAGGCGAAGAAGTTGATGAAGTAAAAGAAGCCCTTGCTGTCAACCCACAATCAGATCATAGCGCAGAAGAAATTGGCGATTTACTGTTTGCCACCGTTAATGTTGCGCGCCATATTAAACGCGATCCAGAGCAGCTATTACGAAGTGCTAATGATAAGTTTTCAGCACGCTTTGAAAAAGTACAAGGCTATTTAATTGCCCATGGAAAAAACTTAGAAAGCGCAACTATTGATGAAATGAACGCGGCGTGGGAAGTAATTAAAAAAGACAGCCGTTAATAACTATTTTACCGTACTTTAGGTTACTTCAAAGTAAGTGTTCTTTTTATAGTCGGATATGCTATTTATCTCTGGATTGATGGCAGGGGCTTTGCTATAATTTCGCCCCGTCTTGATTATATTCCAAAATCACTTATTTGGGTATTATATTCCTTTTAATTCCTGATATTCTAGGGTTCGCATGAGTACAAAATTTATCTTCGTTACTGGCGGAGTTGTTTCTTCGTTGGGTAAAGGTATTGCAGCAGCATCACTAGCCGCCATTTTAGAAGCCCGTGGTTTAAACGTTACCATTTTAAAGCTGGATCCTTACATTAACGTTGACCCAGGCACAATGAGCCCAATTCAACACGGTGAAGTATATGTTACAGAAGACGGCGCAGAAACAGACCTTGATTTAGGTCACTATGAGCGTTTTATTCGTACCAAAATGACTAGTCGTAATAACTTCACACAAGGGCGTGTATATGAAGACGTATTACGTCGCGAGCGCCGTGGTGAATACCTAGGTGCTACAATTCAGGTTATTCCACATATCACAAATGATATTAAGCAACGTGTATACGACGGTGCTGAAGGTCATGATATTGCTATTGTAGAGATTGGCGGCACGGTAGGTGATATAGAATCACAACCGTTTATTGAAGCAATTCGTCAAATGGGAACTGAAATTGGTCGCGAACGCGCGCTATTTATTCACTTAACGCTAGTGCCATTTTTAGGTCCGGCAGGTGAAGTGAAAACTAAACCAACTCAGCACTCTGTTAAAGAACTGCGTTCAATTGGTATTCAACCCGATATTCTTATCTGTCGTTCTGATCGTAAACTACCAAATAATGAGCGTGCAAAAATCTCATTATTTACTAACGTGGAAGAAAAAGCGGTTATTTCATTACCTGATGTAGACAGCATTTATAAAATTCCAGCCTTGTTAAAATCACAAGAGCTAGATAATTTTGTTTGTCGTCGTTTCCACCTAGAAGCCCCTGAAGCAGACTTAGTTGAGTGGGAACAGGTGTTATATCAAGAGTCAAACCCGACAGGGGAAGTGACAATTGGTATGGTAGGTAAATATATAGAATTACCAGACGCATACAAATCTGTTAATGAAGCATTAAAGCATGCAGGCCTTAAAAATCGTTTAACCATTAATATTGAGTATGTTGACTCGCAAGACGTTGAAAACAAAGGCACTGAGCTGCTTTCTCATCTTGACGCTATTTTAGTACCGGGTGGTTTTGGTAGTCGTGGTGTTGAAGGTAAAATTTTAGCGGCTAAATACGCCCGTGAAAATAAAGTACCCTACCTTGGTATTTGTTTAGGCATGCAAGTTGCGCTTATTGAGTATGCACGTAATGTAGCCGGCCTTGTTGATGCAAACTCTACTGAGTTCAACTTAAAGTCTTCTAATGCGGTTGTTGGTTTAATTACAGAATGGCAAGATGCTGAAGGTAAGATTGAAGTACGTGATGAAGGCTCTGACTTAGGTGGCACAATGCGTTTAGGCGCACAAAAATGCTATTTAAAGGCTGGTTCTAAAGTACGTGATGTTTATGGCAGCGACGAAATTGTTGAACGCCATCGTCACCGCTACGAAGTGAACAACAACTTTGTTGAAAAGCTTGAACAAGCAGGGTTAAGCTTCACTGGTTTATCAGAAGATAAAAAACTAGTGGAAATTATCGAAAATAAAGATCACCCGTGGTTTATTGCGGCGCAGTTCCATCCGGAATTCACCTCGACACCGCGTGATGGTCACCCGTTATTTGAAGGATTTGTAGCTGCGGCTAATATCCACCAAAAAGCGTCATCGTAATTTGAATAAGCCGTGCACTATGCACGGCTTATTTGTTTAAAGCGGCAGCATTAAGGAAAATTAATAAAGCCGACAAACTCATTATTTGGGAAAAGAGGAATCAAAATGTCAAATATCGTAAAAGTGATCGGTCGCGAAATTATGGACTCGCGTGGTAACCCAACTGTAGAAGCTGATGTTCATTTAGCTGATGGTTCTTGGGGTCGCGCAGCTGCACCATCGGGTGCATCAACAGGTACTCGCGAAGCGCTAGAGCTACGTGATGGTGATAAAGCACGTTATTTAGGTAAAGGTGTATTAAAAGCAGTTGGTTTTATTAATAATGAAATCGCTTCTGCTTTAGAAGGGCAAAGTGCATTAGAGCAAAGCGCTGTTGATAAAGTAATGCTAGATTTAGATGGCACTGAGAACAAAGAAAAACTAGGCGCCAATGCAATCTTAGCTGTATCACTTGCTACAGCCAAAGCGGCTGCCCAATCTAAAAAAGTTGAGCTTTATGAGCACATTGCTGATTTAAACGGCACACCAGGTGTTTATTCTATGCCACTGCCTATGATGAATATCATTAATGGTGGTGAGCACGCTGATAACTCAGTAGATATTCAAGAATTTATGATCCAACCAGTTGGTGCACCTAGCTTTCGCGAAGGTTTACGTATGGGCGCTGAAGTATTTCATAGCCTTGCTAAAGTACTTAAAGCTGACGGTCATTCAACTGCGGTTGGTGATGAAGGTGGTTTTGCACCAAATCTTGCCTCTAACGAAGCGGCGCTTGCTGCAATTAAAGTGGCTGTTGCCAATGCAGGTTATGAGCTAGGCAAAGATATTACACTTGCTATGGATTGCGCTGCATCAGAGTTTTATGACAAAGAAGCAAATATCTACGATCTTAAAGGTGAAGGTAAAAAATTCACTTCAGAAGAATTTAACTACTTCTTACAAGATCTTACTGAGCAATACCCAATTGTATCTATCGAAGATGGTCTTGATGAGTCAGACTGGGATGGCTTTGCGCATCAAACTAAATTAATGGGTGACAAAGTCCAATTAGTAGGCGACGATTTATTCGTAACCAATACTAAGATTTTAAAGCGGGGTATCGACAACGGTATTGCTAACTCTATCTTAATCAAATTTAACCAAATTGGTTCTCTAACAGAAACGTTAGCAGCAATTAAAATGGCTAAAGATGCCGGCTTTACAGTTGTTATCTCACATCGCTCAGGTGAAACAGAAGATGCAACAATTGCAGACTTAGCTGTAGGTACTGCGGCAGGGCAAATAAAAACGGGTTCATTAAGCCGCTCGGATCGTGTTGCTAAATATAACCAGCTACTTCGTATTGAAGAAGTACTAGGTTCAAAAGCTCCTTATAAAGGTCTTAAAGAAGTTAAAGGTCAGTAATTCTTTAATTAGAAAATGATTTTTTAATCTTAGGAAATCCTCACCTCGGTGGGGATTTTTTGTTTTTATAGGTGGGATCTCACATCGCGACTTTTATCAAGCAATAAACCAAAACATGCACGAAACAAGTTTCTGCCTATAAGGTAGTTGTGCTGGTAATTACAGTTGAAATTGCTGCTTTAAAATTTCTCTCGTAAAGCTGGTTTTTAAATAAAAACCGCGGGGTAGGGTTTTGATTATTTGTCCGTTTGGACCTATCGCGTCAGTGATGACTTTGCTGTTGGCAGCTTTTGGTCGTATTTGCATAGCATCGCCTAAGTGCCCTGATATTTCGCCAATTCGGCCAAGCGCGATTAATTCCATTTGTTCTTCCCAGTCACGTTGTAACTTTGCGTCCTGGCAGGGCGTGGGCTGCCACAAAAAACCACTGCCGATGGCACGCTCAAAAGGAGGAATTTCACGTTCACCTAAAATAGGTAACCATAGAACATGATTGAGCTTTTTACGTACATTACTTTGCTTCCAAGTCATGCCGGTCACATTTAATAGCGGTGTGACAGAAACAAATGTGGTTTCGAGTGGCTTACCTTTATACGAAATAGGCAATGTTTTTAGCTCGACGCCTAACTCTTCAAAATCAGGAGTCGGTTTAGAGCCTGCACTAGCACCTAATACGTACTCAATAAGTTGCCCAGTCCAGCCTTTCTCTTTAAGTAAATCTTCGGGAGTTTTAAATTGATACTGCTGTGCGACTTGGCCTAAAGTTAACCCTGCAATATTATTGACTCGGTTCATTAATTCATTGATTGAGTTTGGTTTTTCTGGACGCATAGCTTATTAATCGATTGTAAGTTTGACAGTACCATGATAGCAAAGTGACTACGCCGTGAATATATTTGTATTTGGGTGTTTTTTGCCCAGGGGGGTTCTGGAGCTATTTTAAACAGCGCTTAAATTGCTGTGGTTAAGCTCAAACCTCTGTTATTTATGGTTTTTTTATTTTTATTGAGCTATTCATCGGCGATTTATATAAAACTTGTCTGGATAAATACAGTTATATAAACATGTTTATCCACAGAATCTGTGGAGAAAGGCATTTATCAGTAGCTGTATTGTGGATTTGTTTGCAAAATAAGCATAGTTAATAAAGGTTATGCACAAGCTGTGGGTAAGATGCGGAAAAAATGTAATAGTATTTGCCGTATTGCAGCTAATGTGGAACAATCATTAAAAATCGACTTACAAATGAGGCACTAAGGTGATTGATGCCGAAGGTTTTCGTGCCAATGTCGGAATTGTAATTTGCAATAATCAAGGACAGGTTTTTTGGGCTAGACGATATGGTCAGCACTCTTGGCAATTCCCGCAAGGCGGTGTCGACAGTGGCGAAACTCCCGAACAAACTATGTATCGAGAATTACACGAAGAGGTTGGTTTACGACCTGAAGATGTAGAAATTGTAGCAAATTCAAAACATTGGTTGCGTTATAAGTTACCCAAGCGTTTGATCCGCCGAGACTCAAGTCCGGTGTGTATTGGGCAAAAACAAAAATGGTTTTTATTAAAACTGCGTTGTAAAGATGAAGATGTAAACTTACTTAAAACCCATCATCCGGAATTTGATGATTGGCGTTGGGTTAGTTATTGGTATCCAGTAAGGCAAGTCGTGTCGTTTAAGCGTGATGTTTACAGACGTGTGATGAAAGAGTTTGCCCCATTTGCGATGCCGTTTAATAAACGTGAACAGCATAATGATACATGGCGTCATAAAGGTAGATGATGCAATAAGGGCTAATGAGAAGTTAAATACATAGGAGCAGCATAATGCTGGCAACACTGAGATCTATCGCTGAGTCGGTATCGCGTCAAGCGAGCCTAGACAGTGCGTTGTCATGCTTTGTGACAATGGTTAAAGATGCCATGCAAACACAGTGCTGTTCTATTTATTTTGCCGATTACAGTCAAGATAACTTTGTATTGATGGCTACCGAAGGTTTAAACCCTGACGCAGTTGGTAAATTTAGAATTGGTTTTACCGAAGGTTTAGTGGGCTTGGTTGCACAGCGTGAAGAGCCTATTAATATTGCATTTGCAAAATCACACCCCCGTTTTAAACTCTCCCCTGAAGTGAATGAAGAAGGCTATAATGCCTTTTTGTCTGTGCCGGTTGTGCATCAAAAAAAGGTATTGGGTGTTATTGTTGTTCAGCAAAAAATAGCTCGTGTATTTAGCCAAGACGAAGAGTCCTTTTTAATTACTCTTTCTGCACAGCTAGCCTCACAACTAGCACATGCTGAAATAAAAGAAGTATTACGGCTTGATGAGTCTTCTCATCAAACATCGGTTTTAAAAGGGGTTTCAAGTGCGCCAGGAATTGCAATAGGGCAAGCGTTTGTTGTGCTTCCTAAGCTTGATTTTAAATCTATCGAGCTTAAGCATGATGATAACACCACAGAACAGCGACGTTTATTTACGCAAGCCGTATCTGCTACGCGCAAAGAGTTTAATACTTTATCGCTCACTTTAAGTGACTCGATTCCCCAAGAAGCCCTTGCCGTATTTGATGTTTATCAGCAATTATTAGATGCAAAAAGTTTAGGCCAAAATGTTGAAGCTGAGCTTAAAGAAGGCTGGAGTGCGCAAAGTGCATTAAAAATTGTTATAGAGCGTTTAATTGCGCAGTTTAACGCCATGCAAGATCCTTATATTAAAGAGCGCGCAGTTGATGTTAAAGACATTGGCTTGCGGGTTTTACATCACTTAATTAATACTGAGCGTGCGGTTAAAGACTACCCCCAAGATACTATTTTAATTGCTAATACGTTAACGCCTGCCATGCTTGCCGAAGTACCCAAAGGGCATTTAGCGGGGGTGGTAAGTGTTAACGGTGCTGCTAATAGCCATGCCTCTATATTAACTCGTGCTATGGGTATCCCTGCTATTTGGGGTATTGAAGACTTACCGTTACTACAATTTAATGCCAAAGCGATGATCTTAGATGCCTACGCGGGGCGCTTATATATCTCGCCTTCGCAAATGCTTAAAGACGAATACACTCGGATGCAATATCAAGAAACAATCTTGAATGATAAGTTTGTTGCTGAACAAGATTTTGAGGCTATTACGCTTGATGGCGAACATATTAGCTTATTGCTTAATGCGGGGCTCGATCTTAATACTGATAACAATAACGACAAAATATGTGATGGTGTTGGCCTTTATCGAACTGAAGCATGGTTTATGCAAAAAGGACAATTCCCCTCGCAGTCTGAGCAAGAAAAATGGTATCGCGAAGTTTTAGCTAGTTATCATCCAGAACCCGTTGTGATGCGTACTTTAGACATTGGTGGCGATAAAGTACTTGATTACTTTGATATTAGTGAAGAAAACCCTTTTTTAGGTTGGCGTGGTATACGGATAACGCTTGATCATCCTGAGCTTTTTTCAGCTCAACTCAAAGCTATGCTAAAAGCAAATGTTGGCTTAGGTAATTTGAAAATTATGCTACCGATGATAAGCGGCGCAGAAGAGGTGGATGAAGCGTTAGGATTATTAGAGCAAGCCTATTTTGAACTTTCAGAAAAGTACCCAGAGACAGTTATTGAACGTCCTGAAATAGGTATTATGTTAGAAGTCCCTTCAAGCGTATTTTTACTGCCAGAATGGTCTAATAAAGTTGATTTTTGTTCGGTGGGTAGTAACGATTTAACCCAGTACATGTTAGCGGTAGATCGTTCTAATGCGCGCGTAGCTGAGCTATTTAATCCTTATCACCCTGGAGTATTACGAGTACTACATAAAGTCGCTAAAGAATGTTTAGCTCTTGAATTACCCTTTAGCTTATGTGGTGAGCTGGGTGGCGATCCTGAAGGTGCATTATTATTAATCGCCATGGGATATCGGCGCTTAAGTATGAACTATTCATCATTGAATAAAATGAAATGGGTAATTAGGCGCTTAAAAGTAAGTGATATGGAAAAATTGTTAGCTGAGTGTCTAGCACAATCAAATGCCAAACAAGTCTTAAGGCTTACCCGTAACTTTATGCTTGAACACCAGTTAGGTGACTTATTTTATACGCCTAACAAACAAACGAGTGACTAAAGGTAAGTAAAGTTTTCTTTTAAATAAGTGATATATTGCATTAGTATATGCATATAACTAAAAATAAAAGAGTTTGCTATGCATGACTCAGTATTACTTATAATTGGCTGCGCAGTACTTGGTAGCGTAGTTGGTTTTTTAGCGGGTTTATTAGGTATTGGTGGTGGACTTATCATCGTGCCAGTATTAAGCGCTTTATTAGTGCACTTTAATGTGGCCTCAATAGAGCATGTTATGGTGATTGCCATTGCGACATCGCTTGCCTCTATTATATTTACTTCAACATCTTCAGCTCTCGCTCATCATAAAAATAGTAACGTACCTTGGCATCTTGCTCCATGGGTAATGAGTGGGGTGGGCTTAGGTGCTTTAATAAGTGGTTTTGCAGCCAGTTATATGCCAGAAAAAATGCTCCGTGTGGTGTTTGCTATAAGTGTTGTATTTATTGCAGCAAGAATGGTGCACTCAACACGCAGAAAGATTATTCACGAGCGCCCATTACCTAAAGGCCCCATATTAGGAAGCATTTGTGCCCTAATGGGCGCACTAGCAGGGTTAATTGGCATTGGCGGCGGGGCATTAATTGTACCGCTGTTAAATTATTTCTCAGTGGATATTAAAAAATCCATAGGCTGCGCTGCGGCTTGTGGTATCGTCATTGCGCTATTTGGTTCGGTTGGGTATATTTCTGCTGGTTGGAAGGTTACTGACTTATCGCATGGCTTTATCGGCTTTGTGTATTTACCCGCATTATTAGGAATTGTTACTACTTCGTGGTTTATGGCTCCTGTTGGTGCGAAGGCGACACATTATTTACCGGTTTCAACAATTAAAAAATTCTTCGCGGGGTTATTAATAATCATCGCGCTGCAAATGGTTTTTAGCTAAAGGTTTATTTATATGGCACTTGAGTTTCCAGAAATTGATCCGATCATTTTTTCAGTCGGGCCACTGAGCGTACGTTGGTATGGATTAATGTATTTAATAGGGTTTGCTTTTGCGATGTGGTGGGCGAACCGCCAAGCTGCCAAACCCAACTCAGGCTGGAGTAAAGAACAAGTAAGTGACTTACTCTTTTATAGCATGCTAGGGGTGATTTTAGGTGGTCGTATTGGTTATGTGCTATTTTATCAATTTAGTTACTTTTTAGAAAATCCGCTGTACTTATTTAGAATTGATCAAGGCGGAATGTCTTTCCATGGCGGTACTTTAGGGGTGATAACTGCTATATTTGTATTTGCTTGGACGCGTAAAAAATCAATATTTGCCGTCGGTGACTTTGTTGTGCCATTAGTACCTGTTGGCCTACTTGCTGGGCGTATTGGTAATTTTATTAATGGCGAGTTGTGGGGGCGCACCACTGACGTACCTTGGGCAATGGTATTCCCAACTGGCGGACCATTACCGCGCCATCCATCGCAGCTTTATGAAGCCTTTTTTGAAGGGGTAGTGTTATTTATTATTTTGTATGTTTTTGCTAAAAAACCACGCCCAGCGGGCAGTATTGCCGGCGTATTTTTACTAGGTTATGGGGTATTTCGCTTTGCGATTGAATACTTCAGAGAGCCCGATGCGCACTTAGGCTTATTTGCTGGGTTTATTTCAATGGGGCAAATTTTATCGCTACCTATGGTTGTTGGTGGGTTAGGTTTGATTATTTGGGCTTATAAAAAGCCACAGCCTGTTTTAGCAAATAAAGTTTAAGAGTTAAAAATGAAACAATATTTAGAGTTATGTCAGCGTATTGTTGATGAAGGTATTTGGGTTGAAAATAAGCGTACAGGAACGCGTTGTTTAACAGTAATTAATGCTGAACTTGAATACGATGTAGCTAATAATCGCTTTCCAATGATTACGACTCGTAAAAGTTATTATAAAGCAGCAATTGCAGAGCTACTAGGCTATTTACGTGGTTATAGCAGTGCTGCTCAGTTTCGCGAGATTGGCTGTATGACTTGGAATGCTAACGCCAACGAAAACCAGGCTTGGTTAAATAACCCACACCGTAAAGGTGAGGACGACATGGGGCGCGTATACGGCGTACAGGGTAGAGCATGGCAAAAGCCCGACGGTACGCCACTTGATCAGTTAAAAAAAGTTATTGATAACCTAAAAAGTGGTATTGATGATCGCGGCGAAATAATTACTTTTTATAACCCTGGCGAATTTGAGCTAGGCTGCCTTCGCCCATGTATGCATACGCATACTTTTTCGTTATTAGGTGATACGCTATATTTAACCTCGTATCAGCGCAGTTGTGATGTGCCGCTTGGCTTGAATTTCAACCAAATTCAATGCTTTGTATTACTGGCAGTGGTTGCACAAATTACCGGCCATAAAGCAGGTAAGGCGTATCATAAAATTGTTAACGCCCATATTTACGAAAATCAGCTTGAGTCAATGCGCGATGTGCAGCTTAAGCGTGAGCCGTTTGAGTCACCAACGCTCACTATTAATCCTAAAATAAAGACACTTGAAGATATAGAAACATGGGTTACCCGAGATGACTTTACAGTGGATAACTACCAATGCCATGACGCAATAAAATATCCATTTTCAGTTTAATTATTTAATATATAAATTGAACTTGGGTAAAAATTAACTTATATCTATTTTAGATTATTTAATCACTTTTTAAGGAAAAACGTATGAAAGCAGTGATCCCAGTAGCAGGACTTGGCACGCGTATGTTGCCAGCAACTAAAGCAATTCCAAAAGAAATGCTACCTATCGTAGACAGACCATTAATTCAATATGTTGTTAATGAAGCTGTTGCCGCAGGCGTGAAAGAAATTGTATTGGTAACTCACTCGAGTAAAAACTCGATTGAAAACCATTTTGATACTAGTTTTGAACTTGAAGCAACGCTTGAAAAGCGTGTAAAGCGTCAGCTATTAGCTGAAGTACAAGCTATTTGTCCTAGTGATGTGACCATTTTGCATGTACGTCAAGGTGAAGCTAAAGGGCTAGGTCACGCTATAAATTGCGCAGCACCGATTATTGGTGATGAACCATTTATAGTTATTTTACCTGATGTGATAATAGATGAAGTAGAAAGCGATCTTAAAAAAGATAACCTTGCTGAAATGATCTCCCGCTTTGAAGAAACCAGCGAAAGCCAAATTATGGTTGAAGCCGTACCAAAGGAAGATGTAGATAAGTTTGGTGTGGTTGATTTAGGGGATGTTAACTTAGAGCAAGGTCAAAGTTCAGCTATTTTTAACATGGTTGAAAAGCCACCAGTAGATAAAGCACCATCGAATTTAGCGGTTGTAGGGCGTTATGTGTTAAGCAAAAACATTTGGCCGCTACTTGCTAAAACACCTAAAGGCGCGGGTGATGAAATTCAACTGACCGATGCCATAGCTATGCTTATGAAAACAGAAACCGTAGATGCTTATGCTATCAAAGGCCGTAGCCATGATTGCGGTAGTAAGTTAGGTTACTTAAAAGCAAATATTGAATTTGCATTGCGTCGTGAAGAATTTAAAGATGAGCTTACGCCATTCATTAAATCACTGCTTTAATAGACTTACCTTATATAAAATAAAAAGAGTGCCATCGGCACTTTTTTTATTTTTAGGTTCAACTTTGAAAGCATACTTATAAAATATTGAATTATTTTAACCGCTTGATTTAAAAAATAAGTGGCGGTTATAATAGCCAAGGTATATCACTCTTCATGGCCTCTTAGTTAAATGGATATAACGGCCCCCTCCTAAGGGGCAGTTGCAAGTTCGATTCTTGCAGGGGCTACCAATTAAATCAATGAGTTAGACTATTTACCCCTTCTTTTTTAATTTCTGTGTAGCACATATGTAGCATGTCGAGTTATTTAAATGATAGATAATCTTCAGCTCATATAATTGTACCGACCCTATGTTTGCACTAGTATCACCTATCGTAGATTTATTTTAATCAATAAAAATTAAGGCTCTACTATGGATAGTTCAGTTAAAAATAAAGTATTAGAAAAAATCGAAAAGTTTTTCTTAAAGCTAGCTAATAAAGTTAGGCAAAAACTAGAACCCTCATCAAACTTAAAATTAGTTGATTTAACTCCAACGGATTCAGCTGAGGACTGTGATGCATACTTTGAGGCAATTGATCAGGGGATGAAAAACCCTAATGTTAAAAATATTGCTTTAACAGGACCGTATGGTTCAGGTAAAAGCAGTATAATAAAGTCATATGAAAAGCAACGTTCAGGCACCTATAGATTATTAAATATTTCATTAGCCTCATTCAAAGAAGAGGGTAAACAACTTACTGATGAACAAAAAGAAGACCAAGATAGGTCAATTGAAAGAAGCATTATTCAACAAATGCTCTATGGCGCAGATTCAAGTAAATTAATTCATTCTCGTTTTAAACGTATCAAAATTATGCAATCGAGCACGGCTGCGTTCATATCTTTTACATATTTTATTTGGTTTATAAGTTCTATCTTTTTACTCTCCATTGATATTAATAATTTACTTATATATTCAGAATTTTTTTCTTTAGAAGTGATCTGCTTAATTTATGCCACAGCTATACCCACGTTGTTTTTTTATGACTTTTTAAAGCTCAAAAGTGGCTTTTCACTTAAAAAACTTTCGTTAAAAAATTTGGAATTAGAAACTGGTGAAGTTGCGGAGAATTCAATTCTGAATCGTTATTTAGATGAAATCATATATTTTTTCCAAGTTTCTAAATACAACTTAGTAGTAATAGAGGACTTAGACAGGTTCGGAAGCCCAGAGATTTTTGTTAAATTAAGAGAGATAAATAAACTCATAAATGATAATGATAAAACAACTGGAGAAATTAAATTTTTATATGCACTCAAAGACGACATGTTCGTTCATAAAAATAGGGCTAAGTTTTTTGATTTGATAATACCTGTGATACCGATAGTGAATTCAAAAAACTCGTTGGATAAAATTTTAAATACCCGATTAAATATCAATAATTCATCTGCTTACGAAGAGATTAAAGGTTCTAGTTTTTTGCGTGAGGTATCATATTATTTAGATGATATGAGATTGATTCATAATATATTTAATGAGTTCGAAATTTGGTGGTGTGTCAGAAAGTATGCTGAAGAAATAAAGGAGGGTGACAGCCAAAGCAAGATGATATATTTGAGGTTATGAAGACACAAATAGATATCAGCTGCCCCGACTGTCACAGTCCCAGTTTAAAGAAAAACGGCATAAAAAGCTATGGCAAGCAGAACTACCAATGCAAGGACTGCAAACGTCAATTCATTGGTGACCATGCCTTAACTTATAAGGGCTGTCACTCTAAAATAGAAGACATCATACGGCTAATGACGGTGAGAGGTTGCGGTGTTAGAGACATAGCTATTATAGCCTCAGTCAGTATCGGTAAAGTATTGGGCACCATAGGCTCATCTGTTTATAAGATCGCGCCTAAGAAGCGCTACTATGAACGCTTAGAGGTTGATGAGTTCTGGACTTACGTGTATCGCAAGAAGCGTAAAGTCTGGCTCATCTACGCTTATGACCGTGCTACTAATGAGATTGTCGCTTATGTCTGGGGCAAACGTGACTTAAAAACAGCTAAGAAGCTAAGAGCACGTTTAAAGCAACTTAAAGTAAGCTATGGCTCTATCAGTATGGACAACTGGGATAGCTTTAAAACCGCCTTTAAAGGTGATCACAAACAGGTTGGCAAACAGCATACCATAGGTATAGAGGGTAATAACTGTCGCCTTAGACACCGATTAAGACGAGCGGTTAGAAAGACTTGTTGCTTCTCAAAAAAGCTTGATAATCATTTTAAAGTGTTTGATTTGGTGTTCTTTTACATCAATTATGGCTACGTCTGATGCCAGCATACTTTTTAGAACACCACCCGAAATTTATTATCAAATACTAAATAAAGAAAATGTTAAATCTATAAAGCTATTTGCGCTGATAATTTTTAAGAATGTTTATCCAAGCGATTTTGAACTACTCCATCATCGGTGTTTGTCAAACTAGTTGTCGCGATCACTACGTTATGCACTCTCAGCCTTGACACTATTTTGTTCAGGGTTTAAGTACACTTCTTTTGGTAAATCCCAATTACGGATATTACCGCTCCAGCGCTCAGGGTGAGCATCTTTAGCACCTTGATAAACTTCTTTTCTATTAGCCAATATGTCACCCGCTAATCCTGAATGCCTTTGATGTGGGCTGACGTATTTGATGCCACTATGTTTGTGGTTAAAATTATACCAGTGGCTAAATTTCAACACCCAACTACGCGCCTCATCAATTATTGAAAACCCTTTATACGGATAGTCAGGGCGATATTTACACGTTTTAAATATCGACTCAGCATAAGCATTATCATTGCTCACCCTAGGACGATTAAAAGACGACACGACACCTAAACTATAAAGTGTTTCAAGCATTGATGAGCCTTTCATTGGGCTTCCATTATCCGAATGCAGTACCAGAGGATTATCTTTAACTCCTTCTTTTAAATGAGCTTTCTTAATTAATATTGATGCATTTTCTGCTGATTCGTCATCATGAATTTCCCATCCAACAATCTTTCGACTAAATATATCGAGTATCAAATATAAATAAAAATGCAGCCCTTTAGCGGGGCCTGGTAACCCTCTCTGTCAGACTAGTTGTCGCGCTTAATATTCAACCATTAAACAGAGGGCGTGGAGTAACAATGAAACATTATTCAGCGCAAAGCAAAGAGTCGGCTCTTCAGAAGATGATGCCTCCAAATAATATAGCAATAGCCCAATTATCAATCGAGATGGGGATTGGTGAATCAACCTTGTATAATTGGCGAAAACAAGCAATTGATAAGGGGCATTTAGTGCCAGGTGATGGAAAGAATGCTGAGCAGTGGTCATCAGCAAATAAATTCTCAGTCGTGTTGGAAACAGCCTCTTTAAATCAAGCTGAGTTAGCGGAATATTGCCGAGGCAAAGGTCTTTATGTGGAACAAGTATCGGCTTGGCGAAATGCGTGTATAGATGCAAACGCTAACGTTAAAGAGCAAGAAAAAGCCTTCTCCACCGAAACAAAGAAAGATAAAAAACAGATCAATCAATTAGAAAAGGAGCTACGTCGAAAAGATAAGGCACTCGCTGAAACCGCAGCACTATTGGTGTTAAGAAAAAAAGCAAATGCGATCTGGGGGGAAGCCGAGGACGAATGATCCTCGACTCAGCTCGCATTCAAGCAGTTAAACTAGTTAATGAAGCTGTGAGTTCTGGTGCGCCAAAGTTTAAAGCTTGCCGTGAACTTGGGATCAGTGTCCGGACGTATCAACGTTGGACTGTTGACGGGAACATAAAAACAGATGGTAGACCAATATCTCAGCGCCCTGAGCCAAAAAATAAGCTATCAAAAGCAGAGAGAGATAACATATTAGCCATCGTTAATAGCGATGATTTTAAGAGCTTACCACCAAGCCAAATCGTCCCTACATTAGCAGATGAGGGTATTTATCTTGCTTCTGAATCAACATATTATCGTGTTCTTCATGAAGAAAAACAGCAAAACGCTCGCGGACGTAGTCAGATAAAAGAGAGAAAAGTACCGACGACACACTGTGCTACAGGGCCAAACCAAGTGTGGTGTTGGGATATTACTTGGTTACCAGGCCCCGCTAAAGGGCTGCATTTTTATTTATATTTGATACTCGATATATTTAGTCGAAAGATTGTTGGATGGGAAATTCATGATGACGAATCAGCAGAAAATGCATCAATATTAATTAAGAAAGCTCATTTAAAAGAAGGAGTTAAAGATAATCCTCTGGTACTGCATTCGGATAATGGAAGCCCAATGAAAGGCTCATCAATGCTTGAAACACTTTATAGTTTAGGTGTCGTGTCGTCTTTTAATCGTCCTAGGGTGAGCAATGATAATGCTTATGCTGAGTCGATATTTAAAACGTGTAAATATCGCCCTGACTATCCGTATAAAGGGTTTTCAACAATTGATGAGGCGCGTAGTTGGGTGTTGAAATTTAGCCACTGGTATAATTTTAACCACAAACATAGTGGCATCAAATACGTCAGCCCACATCAAAGGCATTCAGGATTAGCGGGTGACATATTGGCTAATAGAAAAGAAGTTTATCAAGGTGCTAAAGATGCTCACCCTGAGCGCTGGAGCGGTAATATCCGTAATTGGGATTTACCAAAAGAAGTGTACTTAAACCCTGAACAAAATAGTGTCAAGGCTGAGAGTGCATAACGTAGTGATCGCGACAACTAGTTTGACAAACACCGGTAACCAAGTAATATCCCAACACCACACTTGGTTTGGCCCTGTAGCACAGTGTGTCGTCGGTACTTTTCTCTCTTTTATCTGACTACGTCCGCGAGCGTTTTGCTGTTTTTCTTCATGAAGAACACGATAATATGTTGATTCAGAAGCAAGATAAATACCCTCATCTGCTAATGTAGGGACGATTTGGCTTGGTGGTAAGCTCTTAAAATCATCGCTATTAACGATGGCTAATATGTTATCTCTCTCTGCTTTTGATAGCTTATTTTTTGGCTCAGGGCGCTGAGATATTGGTCTACCATCTGTTTTTATGTTCCCGTCAACAGTCCAACGTTGATACGTCCGGACACTGATCCCAAGTTCACGGCAAGCTTTAAACTTTGGCGCACCAGAACTCACAGCTTCATTAACTAGTTTAACTGCTTGAATGCGAGCTGAGTCGAGGATCATTCGTCCTCGGCTTCCCCCCAGATCGCATTTGCTTTTTTTCTTAACACCAATAGTGCTGCGGTTTCAGCGAGTGCCTTATCTTTTCGACGTAGCTCCTTTTCTAATTGATTGATCTGTTTTTTATCTTTCTTTGTTTCGGTGGAGAAGGCTTTTTCTTGCTCTTTAACGTTAGCGTTTGCATCTATACACGCATTTCGCCAAGCCGATACTTGTTCCACATAAAGACCTTTGCCTCGGCAATATTCCGCTAACTCAGCTTGATTTAAAGAGGCTGTTTCCAACACGACTGAGAATTTATTTGCTGATGACCACTGCTCAGCATTCTTTCCATCACCTGGCACTAAATGCCCCTTATCAATTGCTTGTTTTCGCCAATTATACAAGGTTGATTCACCAATCCCCATCTCGATTGATAATTGGGCTATTGCTATATTATTTGGAGGCATCATCTTCTGAAGAGCCGACTCTTTGCTTTGCGCTGAATAATGTTTCATTGTTACTCCACGCCCTCTGTTTAATGGTTGAATATTAAGCGCGACAACTAGTCTGACAGAGAGGGAAACCGAAATACGCTTAGAAGACTTCCCATCACCGCAAGAGCTTTGGGCTAAATATTGTGCCTACAAGGGCTATACAGAATCGCAACTCCCTATAATTAACCAAGCCTATTATGACGATGGCAGCGGCAAACACCCGCGTTACTATCAGCTTCAAGCGATTAATAAAACAGTAGAGGCTATATCGTCAGGTAAAGACCGCGTACTTCTCGTTATGGCAACAGGCACCGGTAAAACTTATACCGCGTTTCAAATTATTTGGCGCTTATGGAAGTCACGCGCTAAAAAACGCATATTATTTTTAGCCGACCGCAACATATTGGTTGATCAAACTCGTATAAATGACTTTCAGCCGTTTGGTACTTCAATGACCAAAATTACCGGCAGAACAATCGACCCAGCTTACGAAATACACCTAGCACTTTACCAAGCACTAACAGGACCAGAAGAATCCCAAAAAGCCTTTAAGCAAGTAGACCCTGACTTTTTCGACCTTATTATTATTGACGAGTGCCACCGAGGTAGCGCAAGTGAAGATAGCGCTTGGCGTGAAATACTCACTTACTTTAAAGGTGCTGCTCAAGTTGGCTTAACCGCAACACCAAAAGAAACAGAGGAAGTATCAAACTCAGACTATTTTGGCGACCCAGCTTATACCTATTCTCTAAAAGAAGGTATTGAAGATGGCTTCTTAGCACCCTACAAAGTGGTACGTGTCGATCTCGATGTAGACCTACAAGGCTGGCGACCAACAAAAGGGCAGGTTGATAACAACGGTGAAGTAATACAAGACCGCATATACAACCAAAAAGACTTTGACCGCACAATGGTAATTGACGAGCGAACACAGCTGGTGGCAGAAACCATTACCAACTATTTAAAACGTACAGACCCTATGGCTAAAACCATCGTGTTTTGTAACGACATAGATCACGCCGAACGTATGCGCCGTGCCATTGCCAACTTAAACCCTGAGCAAATGGCAAAAAACGACAAATACGTGATGAAAATCACTGGCGATGACGAACTAGGCAAAGGCCAGCTCGACAACTTTATAAACCCTAAACGCCCGTACCCGGTAATTGCTACCACCTCAGAGCTTATGACCACAGGGGTAGACGCTAAAACTTGTAAGTTAGTAGTGCTTGATCAAAACATACAATCAATGACCAAGTTTAAACAAATTATTGGTCGTGGTACCCGTATTGACGATCGCTACGGTAAGCTTTGGTTTACGATACTCGACTTTAAAAAAGCCACCGAATTATTTGCCGATGAACGCTTTGATGGCACACCAGAAAAAATAATAAAAGTAACGCCCACTGATATTGAAGACGAAGACGTTGATCTTGAATCACAAGATGATACAACCTGCGCAGAAACACCAGACAACGTATTTGACGACCAAACCACTGACGATACAACCGATGCCAACAACGACACCATTAACGACCCCAAAGGCGATGGCACCTTTTCTGATGGAGAGTATGGTGAATGGGACGATGAAACTAACAAAATGGTTAAGTACCGCATATCAGGTGTTACCGTTAATAAAGTGGCAGAGCGAGTCCAGTATTACGATACCGACGGTAAACTTGTTACCGAGTCATTTATAGATTACACCCGTAAAACCATGAGCAAGCAGTTCAGTTCACTTGACGACTTTGTAAAGCGTTGGAACGAGTCAGATCGCAAACAAGCAATCATCGACGAGCTTTCCGAAGAAGGGATTATTTGGTCAGCGCTTGAGGAAGAAGTAGGCAAAGACATGGACCCCTTTGATATGATTTGCCATGTAGTTTACGACCAACCACCCCTTACTCGTAAAGAGCGCGCAGATAACGTACAAAAGCGTAACTATTTCACTAAATATTCGGGTACCGCACACACCGTACTCGAGAACCTTCTGTTAAAATACGCCGATGTAGGCGTGCAAGAAATAGAATCTATGCAAGCACTTAAAGTGGCGCCATTTAACGAAATTGGCAGCCTAGGTGAAATTATTAAAAAAGGCTTTGGCGGCAAACCACAATACGAGCAAGCACTCAAAGAGCTCGAAGCCGAAATTTACCAAATGCCAACGTCTAAAACAGCTTAAATTTATCATTGCTGTCGCTTTGTATGAGCTACAGCAATGTATTAACAAATCATAATAAACAGCTTTCATATTCGCTTTTTACCGCTGTTTATAAAAATAATCAAACAAGAGAATACTATGTCTATCAGTTCAGCTATTAAATCTATTCAAGATATTATGCGTAAAGACGCCGGTGTCGATGGCGACGCACAACGCCTTGGCCAAATGTCGTGGTTACTATTTTTAAAAGTATTCGACGCACAAGAAGAAGAACTAGAGCTTGAATTAGACGACTACCGCGAGCCAATCCCTGAGCAATTTTTATGGCGCAATTGGGCGGCCGATAACGAGGGTATAACGGGCGATGAGCTGTTAGAGTTTGTAAACGATAAGCTTTTTCCAGAGCTTAAAAATCTCACCGCACCCATAGATAAAAACCCACGTGGTTATGTAGTCACCCAAGCCTTTAGCGATGCTTTTAACTACATGAAAAACGGCACGCTACTGCGCCAGGTTATTAATAAGCTAAACGAAATAGACTTTACCGATTCAAAAGAGCGCCACTTATTTGGTGACCTTTACGAGCAAATACTAAAAGATTTACAAAGCGCAGGCAACGCAGGTGAGTTTTACACCCCCCGCGCCATTACTAAATTTATAGTGGCGGTAACCGACCCAAAACTAGGCGAGTCAATCATGGACCCGGCTTGTGGTACTGGTGGCTTTTTAGCATGTGCGTTCGATCATGTAAAAGCAAACTATGTTAAATCGGGCGACGACCACCAAATACTTCAAAAGCAAATACACGGCGTAGAAAAAAAACAACTCCCGCACTTACTGTGTACTACCAACATGATGCTTCACGGCATTGAAGTACCGGTACAAGTTAAACACGGCAATACGTTAAATAAACCGCTTTCAAGCTGGGACGACCAAGTAGATGTCATCATCACCAACCCACCATTTGGCGGCACTGAAGAAGACGGCATAGAAAAAAACTTTCCAAGCGACATGCAAACTCGCGAAACAGCCGACTTGTTCTTACAGCTCATTATAGAAGTGCTCAACACTAAAGGCCGCGCAGCAGTTGTATTGCCAGATGGCACCTTATTTGGTGAAGGCGTAAAAACCAAAATTAAAAAGCTATTAGTAGAGGAATGTAACTTACACACCATAGTACGCTTACCTAATGGCGTATTTGCTCCGTACACAAGTATTAAAACTAACATATTGTTTTTTACTAAAGGCACGCCAACCAAAGACGTGTGGTTTTACGAACACCCATACCCAGCCGGTGTTAAAAATTACAACAAAACCAAACCAATGAAGTTTGAAGAGTTTAAAACTGAACTCGAATGGTGGGGCAACGAAGCAGACGGTTTTGCGAGTCGAACTGAAACCGAGCAAGCGTGGAAAGTATCAATCGACGATATTATTGCTCGTAACTACAACCTCGACATTAAAAACCCGCATGTAGGGGAGGTAATCAGCCACGACCCGCAAGAGCTTTTAGCCGGCTACTCAAAGCAGCAAGCTGATATACAAGCACTGCGTGACCAGCTTAAAGGCATATTGTCAGCGGCACTGTCTAAAGATGTTGAGGGCAAGTAATGGCAGAGTCAAAAACACCAAGCACAAACGCCGAGCAACTAATAACTGAACATCTGGATATTTGGACCACAGCCATAGAACAAAAATCATCAGCAGGGCGCGGTTCATCTAAAAAGTTTTCACTTCACGGCATTAAAAAACTCCGCGAATTAATTTTAGAGCTCGCAGTGCGTGGCAAATTAGTGCCACAAGATCCAAATGACGAACCCGCCTCAGTATTGCTGGAGCGAATAGCCGATGAAAAAGCGCAATTGGTAAAAGATAAAAAAATTAAGAAGCCAAAAGTACTGCTGGAAATTAGTGAAGATGAAAAACCGTTTGAATTGCCAAAAGGTTGGGAGTGGACGAAGTTCGGTTGTTTATCAGAGGTTCAGGCAGGTTTTGCATTTAAATCGTAAGCGCGTAATTAGCCCCACATACCAATGTTAATGGCACCTATGCATAATTTACTCAGCATATTAACCTGAGGTAATTATGAATAAACAGCAAAAAATAAAACACTGGCAAGGCATTTTTGAGCAGCAAAAATCGAGTGGTTTAGCCATCATTCAATTTTGTCGTGATAACAACATTAACGCATCGACTTTCTATGTTTGGCGTAAACGCCTTTCTGACGAAACGGTAAGGGTTAAAAAGCAACAGGTGATCCCGTTTGTTATTCATGAGCAAGCCTTTACGCAACCTTCAATCATTAAACTCACCACACCAAACGGCTATCAAATAGACTTCGAGTCGACATTAGCTAACCAAACGCTAGCCAAATTATTGAGCGTACTGTGACACCTTGCACACACCAAGTTTACTTGGTCACGGGGTTCACCGACATGCGCAAATCAATCAATGGCCTAAGTATTATTGTCAGCGATACCCTATCTCTCGATCCTTTAAGCCAAGCGTGGTTCGTTTTTTGTAATAAACAACGCGATAAATTAAAGATTTTATTTTGGGATACCAACGGTTTTTGGCTCTATTATCGTCGTTTAGAACAAGGACGATTTCAGTGGCCAAAACAGACTAATGAACACACGGCTATGGGCATCGAGCAACGCCAATTACAGTGGTTGCTATCAGGGTTACCGGTCAGTAATCAAACACGGCACCCGACTTTATCGGGGTTATCGGTGATGTAAATTAATCAGATCGTTTTTTTTACTTGAACGATCTTTCCCATGTGTCATGCTATTAAAATGCCAGACACTATTCTCATCACCGAACTACAAAATCAGCTTGCACTTATGCAGGCTAAGCTTGATGCTTTACAAGAAGATAAGGTTGAAATGCAATCGCGGATTGACCACTTGCTTGCTGAGCTTAAGTTAAGTAAATCCCAAAAATACGGTAAAAAAAGTGAAAAAGCCCCACGGGGCACCTTCAATGAAGCGGAGCAGCATAAAACGACTGAGCCGCCTAAACACCATAAGAAAGGCAAACAAACGCTGGCTGAGCACTTTGAACGAGAAGAGGTTGAGCACACCTTAACCGAGTTAACGTGTCAGTGTTGCGGTGAGCAACTACATCAATGTGGTAGTGAAGACAGCGAACAAGTTAAAATTATTCCGGCGAAAGTCAGCGTCATTAAGCACAAACAATTTAAATATGCTTGCAGACATTGCGAGCATGAACAATTGACCAGTAAAATCATCACCGCGCCTAAACCTAAACAACCGATACCGGGGAGTATTGCCAGTCCCGAGGCATTAGCGGCGGTTGTGACAGGCAAATACTGCGATGCCTTACCGCTTTATCGTTTCGTTGAAATACTGGGCCGTGGCGGCCTTGAACTATCGCGCGGAACATTAGCTAATTGGTGTATTAAAGCGGGCCTGCTAATCAGCCCCTTAGTGGCAGCCATGCAACGTCACTTGCTTAATGAGCACAGTTTATGTGCCGATGAAACCCGTACACAAGTCTTAGATGAAGGTGACAATCCTAGCAGCAATTCCTACATGTGGGTTTATCGCAGCAATGAGGTTAGCCATGAGCCTGTCGTGATTTACGATTACCAAGCAGGTCGAAGTCGCGCTTGCGCAAAAGAATTTCTTGCCGGTTATCAAGGCTATTTACAGTGCGACGGTTACCGTGTTTATGACGGTATTGAAGGCATTACCCCTGTTGGTTGTTGGGCACACGCTAGACGCAAATATAACGATGCCTTAAAAGCAGAGTCGAAAAACAAAGGTCGAGCGCATAAAGCCATCAGCTTTATCAGCCAATTATATAAACTGGAAACCCAGGCTAAAAACAAACAGTTATCCCCTCAAGCGCGGTATCAGTTACGACAAGAAAAAGCCTTACCCATATTAATGCACTTTAAAGCGTGGCTTGATGAAGCCGAAGGTAAAGTAACGGCGGGGAGTTATATTGGCAAAGCGATAAAATACACGCTTAATCAATGGCCGAAATTAATGCGATATAGTGAAGATGGCGAACTAGGGATTGATAATAATATTACTGAGCGAGATATTCGGCCGTTTACCACTGGTAGGAAAAACTGGCTATTCTCAAAGTCAATTAATGGTGCCCAAGCAAGCGCCACACTCTATAGTATTGTGATGACGTGTCGTGCCAATGACATCAATCCTTATAACTACTTTGTGCATTTATTTAAAACGTTGCCGAATCGAGATGAGGGTGATGATGATTTTACCGACCTAATGCCGTGGAATGTGCAGCTAGACTTCGATTATAGCTAAGCGCACTGCTTAAATGCGCGCTTACTTTAAATCTAGAGAGTTTAATGAGTCAGGCATGGGGTTGCCTTTAATTAGAATACGTGATGTTGGGCAGCCTTTCTCTGGTACTTTTTATTCAGGTGAATTTAGAGATGAGTTTTTGGTTTCAAAAGGCGATTACCTTATTAGTATGGATGGTAATTTTAGAGTTGCTGCTTGGAGCAGCAAACCGGCTCTACTCAACCAACGGGTTAGCCGGCTTCAGTTTTATATTAAAGGACTTGGCGAAGCTTTTCTCGCTCAAACTTTACAGTTAAAACTACTTCATCTACAAGGTATAAAGGCATACACAACAGTAGATCATCTATCTGCCGGTCAAATAAAAAATTGTGTTATCGGCTTTCCTTCGCTACGAGAACAGCACCGCATCGTAGCTAAAGTCGATGAGTTAATGAGCTTGTGTGACGCGCTTGAGGCGCAAACCGAAAGTAGTATTACGGCACATCAAACATTAGTTGAAGTGCTGTTAGAGGCCTTGCTAAAAGCACCAGAGGAAGGGGCAACACCCGAACAATCCACAGCACAGTTTCAACAAAACTGGCAACGCTTAAGCGAGCACTTCGACACGCTATTCACCACCACCGCCAGCATTGACACGCTAAAGCAAACCATCTTACAACTAGCAGTAATGGGCAAACTCGTCCCACAAAACCCAAACGACGAACCCGCCGCCAAACTCCTAGAGCGCATAGCAGCAGAAAAAGCCCAACTGATTAAAGACAAAAAAATCAAAAAGCAAAAACCACTGCCTGAAATCACCGACGAAGAAAAACCCTTTGAATTACCACAAGGTTGGGCATATACAAGATTAGATGATCTTTGTGCAACCGTAAGTTCCGGTTCCACACCTCCTAAATCTGAACTAAGTGAAACTGGCGATATTCCATTTTTAAAAGTCTATAATATTCAAAATCAAGAGATAGAATTTAAACAACGGACACTATTCGTTACAAAAGACGCTCATATGGGGAAGTTGAATCGCTCCATTCTGTACCCTGGCGATGTGATCATGAATCTCGTGGGACCGCCTCTTGGTAAGGTTGCAATAATGCCGAGTACTTATCCAGAGTGGAACTGTAATCAAAACATTGTTTGCTTTAGACCTCTCGAATTAGAGTTGAATAAATATATTTATACTTACTTAAAATCACACCTTTTTCTTGATTATATAATTTTGGTTGGCTCTGCTGGCCAAGACTTCATTTCTGGCACTAAATGTAGAGCAATTGCTTTACCTATGCCTCCGTTAAGTGAACAGCACCGAATCGTTGCTAGGGTCGATGAGCTACTGGCACTCTGTGATCAACTCAAAGCCCGTTTAACCGACGCACAAACCACTAAACTTCACCTAACCGACGCCATAGTCGAGCAGGCATTATAACTATGGCGTATAACAAACCTTGGCTTGGCTTTGATGAGCAGCTTGCTAAATTACAACAACGCGGCTTGATTGTGACCGATAAAGCCGCGGCGCTGAACTACATTGAGCGCATAGGCTACTATCGTTTAAGTGGTTACTGGTACTCTTTTAGAGAGCGCTCAGGTAAGGTGTGTGAGTTAGTTTATAAAGGTAATAAAGCGCAAAAATCAAAAGAAACCACACTCTCTTTCGAAACCTTTAAAGCGGGTAGCTGCTTTACAAATGCGGTTGAGCTATATGTGTTTGATAAACGGCTACGTATGCTTGCGATGGATGCGTTAGAGCGTATAGAGGTTGCCTTAAGAGTGGATATATCGCATACACTTGGCGAGAAACATCCCTTTGCCTATTTAAAGCCTGAATGCCTATTTCCTGATTTTAGTGAAGTACTCGACGGGCGCAAAGGTGTAACAAAACATCACGAATGGCTTGGTGGTCACGCTAAACTAATAAGCCGTTCAAAAGAAGAGTTTGTTAAGCATAATAAAGCGAAGTATGGGTTACCTTTACCTATCTGGGTTGCCTGTGAGGTATGGGATTTTGGTACTATGTCGCGCTTATTTGATGGAATGCTAGAGGCTGACCAAGACGCTATAGCAAACCGTTATGGTATAAGTAATGGCCGGATATTTGCCTCTTGGCTTAGAAGCCTCAATTACTTACGTAATGTGTGCGCGCACCATAGCCGATTATGGAACCGTAATATGACAGAGCAACCAAAATTACCGTCAAAAACGGAACACCCTTGGGTAAATGACTACATTACGAATACACACGCCCAGGCCCGTTGTTATTTATTACTTCGTATCTGTTTAGTACTAATGAAACGAATAAACCCTAACTCTAGTTGGCCAGAGCGAGTAAAAGAGCACTTAGAGTCATTTCCAAACTTAGAACATTTGAAGTTAAACTTAGTAGGGATGGGCGCGCCAGTTAATTGGCTAAATGATTGGCAATAATATTACAGCCATAAAAAAACCCCTAAGCAGTTGTTACTTTCGTAACATTACCGATAGGGGCCGTGTTGCTGATAATATTAACGCAAAGGAATAAAAAAGCAAATATATTTAGTGTTTTGCTTATGGTTATTGATGGGCATTTACATAGAGCTCAATTATTTATGCTGTAGCGGTTGAAGCTACAGTTTTATCTAAATTAAAATTTAGCTAGTCACTGACTTTAGTGTGAGGTTTTAAAGGGAAGTATATGAAAAAAATATTTATAATTTTTAGTATTTGGATCGTGACAACTTTTGTTCTATCTGGTTGTGCAACAAAATTAAGCGAAAAAGCATCATTGGTCCAAATAGCCGATTTTAATATGATCAAAGATTGTATATTTTTAGGTGATGTTCACGGCTCTTCTGGTTGGGGGGGAGGTGCTGCTTCACAAGGTATGCAAAACTCAAGAAATGAGGCTCAAGAAAAAGCTTATTTACTTAATGCAAGTCATATTGTTTGGGTTAATATTTCCGGCGGATATAGCCCATTTGCTGTAGGTAAAGCTTATAAATGCACCAAAGAATAAAAAGGGGGATTCAATTTTAATAACATCAAACGACTAAGTTGAGACTTATTAAACCCATCGCCATTAAGTATTTAGTTTAATACATAATAATGCCTACCTTAGATTTTTATTTTATAAGGTTAGCAATACAATAACTAATACAGAGAAGTTTTTAGTTACACTGTAAGTTACACTGCCTGCCTGCCTTTTCCTTTTGTTATATCATTAATAATCAGATGTTTAGGTTTTTGATTTGGTGGTTGCAGGGGCTACCAGTTTGGTAGGTACAAATAATAGATTTATGAATTCACAAATAAAGGAGGCTGTGGCCTCCTTTATTTAAGTAAATTGAGTTTAGTTACCAGGACCGCATTCTAGGCACTGATTAACAATGTCTGGACCAAATTTAAGCTTGGCGTTTACGTTACGAAGTGCAGTACGTAGGCCTTCTTCAATTACTGGGTGATAAAATGGCATGTCGAGCATTTGTGGTACGGTCATTTTGTTTTGTACCGCCCAAGCCAATAAATGAGCTATATGTTCGGCTTGTGGTCCGATAAACTCCGCACCTAAGAATAGTCCGGTGCCTTGCTCTGCGTAAACATGCATGTGACCTTTGTTTTTTAGCATTACGCGGCTACGGCCTTGATTTTCAAAGCTCACTTCACCAACTTCAAAACAACCACATTCACCTAAGCGATCAGTGATTTGTTTGTAGGTTTCACCGACCATAGCAATTTGCGGGTCGCTGAATACGGCGGAAATAGAGGCACGGCGTAAGCCATTACGTATATCAGGGAAGCGTCCGGCATTTTGTCCTGCAATAGTGCCTTGATCGCTTGCTTCGTGCAGTAGTGGCAGCATGTTACTGGCATCACCGGCAATAAATATATTTGAATCGCCGCACTGCATGGTGTGCTCATCAGCTAGAGGAACGCCACGTTCGTTAAGCTCTATGCCTGTGTTTTCAAGACCCAGTTTATCGGTATTTGGTACGCGGCCAGTGGCAGCGAGTACATAATCAAATTGTTCGGTTTGTTTGTTACCATTTTTATCTGTATAGGTAAGTTGTGCTTTATTGCCAACTTGTTTCATGTCAGAAACGTCAGAGTCAGTATCAACATAGAACTCTTCGGCAAATACGGTATTTGCGTAATCTTTAATAGCAGGGTCGGTTATGGGGCCTATTGCGCCACCAACCCCAAATAGTTTTACTTTAACACCTAAGCGGTGCAGGGCTTGGCCAATTTCAAGGCCAATAACGCCGGGACCAAATACAGCAACTGATTCTGGTAGGTCTTGCCAATCAAAGACATCATCGTTGATGATTAATCGATCGCCAAAGTTATTAAATACACCTGGGTAGGCTGGGCGAGAGCCGGTGGCGATTACAAAACGTTTAGCGGTAATAATAGTGTGATCGTCAATTTGTATACGGTTGGTATCTAAAAATGTTGCATGACCACGAATTTTATCTTCACTTGGAAGTTCCTCAACAGTTTCAACAACAAAGCCTGCAAAACGATCACGTTCGCTGCGTACGCGTGCCATAACCGCTTTACCGTCTATTTCTGGTGTTGAGCTATGAACGCCAAATGCCGGAGCTGCTTCAATTGCGTGCGCTGCTTCAGCCGCCGCAATTAACAATTTACTCGGCATACAACCAACGCGAGCACACGTAGTACCATAAGGACCTGATTCAATCATTAATACGTTGGCAGTATGTTGTTTTGCGTTACGGTAGGCGCTTAAGCCAGCAGTGCCTGCGCCAATTACTACTACGTCAGTTTGCAGTTCTTTCATTGTATTTCCTTAAAATAAAAAAGGGGCTAACAGCCCCTTTTAATAGCATTGGGAGTGTTAAATACTAAGCAAAGTATTTTTCTAAATCGTCAGAGCCACCGATGTGCTTACCACCAATAAATATTTGCGGTACTGTTTCACGACCTGAAATTGCTTTTAAGCTTGTTAACGAAGTGCCAGCACCCATGGTGATTTCTTCATAAACAAGGCCTTTGCTGTGTAATAGCTCTTTCGCTTTTTTGCAAAATGGGCAGCCTGGTTTAGTAAATACGCTTACTGCTTCTGGTTTAACTTGCTCAGGGTTGATGTAGTCAAGCATGGTATCAGCGTCTGATACTTCAAACGGGTCGCCTGGCTTCTCTGGTTCGATGAACATTTTTTCAATTACGCCATCTTTTACCAGCATAGAATAGCGCCAGCTGCGTTTGCCAAAACCTAGGTCATTTTTATCTACTAACATGCCCATGCCGTCAGTAAATTCACCGTTACCATCAGGAAGTAGGGTAATGTTTTGTGCTTCTTGGTTTTCAGCCCATGCATTCATTACAAAGGTATCATTTACGGATAAACATACAATATCATCAACACCATTTTGCTTAAGTACACCAGCTAACTCGTTATAGCGTGGTAAGTGTGTTGATGAGCAAGTTGGTGTAAATGCCCCCGGTAATGAAAACATAACAACCGTTTTACCTTTGAAAATGTCATCTGTAGATACTGATTTCCATTCGTCATTTTGGCGCGTTGCGAATGTAACTTGTGGTACTTTTTTGCCTTCAATATTGTTTAACATATTTTAGTTCCTCTTGATTTGTTGATAATCATTATGCGTTTAAATTAACGATAGGTCTAATCGTTTGTTTGTATTATATTGATTTGTAAAATCGATTGAATGATTGTTGTTATATAATTGGTGCTTTGCTGTTATATAACTGCGTTACTAAACGAATGTAAAGTAATAGCGTTTTTTTAGTTTAATTGCTAGGCAATATAATAAAACGACATGAAGATTTATTGACAATTACCTTAACAAACTGAGCTGAACTTAAACTTTATCAATGAGATAAGCTTAGAATAAGGAGGAATAATATCGAATGGTGCTAATGCAAAAATAGATTGAAGAGGAGTTAAAGCGGCTTATACCCATATATAGGTATAAAAGCCGCTACTTTATATTTAATGAGGTACTTATTGACTTACTAATTCAACCACATCATTTATTTGTACGTTGGGTAGCGGTTGGTCATCAATGCTTATCGCAATGGCTGATTGTTGATATAGCTGCATCATTTTAATTTTATTTAATGTGGTAATACGATTAGACACTTTATTACCTGCAGCGTCGGTTAAATAATTGCGATGAGCAATACTGAGTACTTGGCCTTGCTGTAAGCCATTGTAGATTGTAGGTGGTAGGCAATTGTTTGCTGAAAATATTTGCTGAACACATCAATCAATTCCACTTTCTCAAAAGCACTGATACCCCATCGTAATAGAGGGAGTCAGTATTTTCCCACAAGATATACTGAACGACTTGTTGAAGTAGGCAGTCTGCAGGTAACCCAATAACAAAATCGATAAATTATTGATTTAAAGTGGAAAATATTCATATTAACACCACGTGGAGAAACGTTGATGCTGTTGAATATGCGACCTTAGAGTGGGTCAGTTGGTTTAACAATCAATGGTTATATCTTCAATTAGGTCTGTTTCACTAGTTTAATGTGAAGCAAACTACTCGTTTTAATTTAAGCGAGTCAGGTAAAGTGGCCTAACTTAAATAAATGGGTCTGCGATAAACTCGGGGCGATTCATATTCGTATTACCCTACCATTATGGTAAACTAACGCCTAATTTTGGTTAAGAGAATAGTTATCTTGTTACACATTAAGTCCGTCTCCTGCATCAAGCAAGAACGTTGTTTGTTTGCGGATCTTAATTTTAGCCTGAAATCAGGTCAAATCATGCAATTGGCGGGGCCTAACGGCGCTGGTAAAACATCTTTATTGCGTATAATTGCGGGTTTTGCTACGCCTGATGAAGGGCAGATTTTGTTTCAAGATAAACCAATTGATTGTCACTATGATGAATTTGCCCGCGAGTTATTATTTATTGGCCATAAAACGGGAGTCAATACTCAGCTCAGTGCCATTGAAAATGTACGTTTTTGGTTACAGATACAAGGTTATACCTGCCCAGCGGATCTTTATCCGGTGATGGCTAAAATTGGCTTGGTTGGTTTGGAAGATGTACCTGTTAGAACTTTATCTGCGGGTCAGCAACGCCGAGTCGCGTTAACCCGATTATGGCTCAGTGATGCCAAGGTTTGGGTATTAGATGAACCTTTCACTGCACTCGATAAAGCCGGGGTAAGTTACCTTCAGCAGCGTTTTATTGAACATTTGGATAATGGTGGTGCTATTTTGCTTACTACTCATCAAGATTTAACCGCTCAGTTTAGTGAACTAAAAACTGTGACGTTGGAGTACCACCACTAATGATTCGTCAGCATTCATATTGGCGCTTATTTTGCGCTGTATTGAACAAAGACTTACGTTTGGCGTTTCGCAAGCGTGCAGAAATTGTTAATCCCATATTATTCTTTTTAATTGTTATTACTTTATTTCCGTTAGCAATTGGCCCAGAACCCGGTCTACTTGCTCGTATGGCGCCGGGTATAATTTGGGTTGCGGCCTTATTATCGACTATGTTGGGGCTTGATAAGTTGTTTCGTGATGATTACCACGATGGCAGCTTAGAGCAACTTATTGCCTCGTCCTATCCATTACCTGTTACTGTATTAGCTAAAGTGACAGCGCACTGGGTCATTACTGGTTTGCCGTTGGTACTTATGACGCCAGTGTTTGCATTATTACTCAATTTAGAGACAACGGCGCTCAGCGCTACAGTACTTACCTTGTTGCTAGGCACACCATTATTAAGTTTTATAGGTGCTATTGGTGCAGGGCTTACTGTGGGTCTACACAAGGGGGGCATTTTAATGAGTTTACTCGTCTTACCTTTGTATATTCCGGTACTTATTTTTGCAACATCTGCTATTGATACCAGTGCAATGTCATTGGATTACAGCGGACAGCTTGCCATCCTTGGTGCTATGTTAGTGGTTGCAACCCTTAGCGCACCAATCGCCATATCGTCAGCATTGAAAGTGAGTGTAAGTTAATATGTGGAAATGGTTACATCCCTATGCAAAAGCAGAACGTGCCTACCAATTGTGTAACACGTTGTTGCCTTATTTTGCCGTTGTTACGGTGATCTGTATGTTAGTTGGTTGGGTGTGGGGACTTGCCTATGCCCCTGCAGATTATCAACAAAAAGACAGTTACCGAATTATTTTTATTCATGTGCCTTCAGCTATATTATCAATGGGAGCGTACTCGTCGATGGCGATTGCTGCGGTGGTTGCGCTAGTGTGGCAGTTACGTAATGCCGAGCTTGCGGTGATAGCGATCGCGCCAGTAGGTGCTTGTATTACGGCTATCGCACTTATTACCGGTGCTGCGTGGGGAAAGCCTATGTGGGGAGCTTGGTGGGTGTGGGACGCGCGTTTAACCTCTGAGCTTATTTTGTTATTTTTATATTTAGGGGTGCTGTCTTTATATCATGCTTTTGAAGATAAAAAAGCGGCAGGGCGTGCCGCATCAATACTCGCGATTGTTGGAGTAATTAACTTACCTATCATCCACTTTTCAGTGGAGTGGTGGAATACCTTACATCAAGGTGCCACTATCACTAAATTTGATACAGAAGCTATTGATTCTAGTATGTTTTGGCCATTAATGGTTAACATTGTTGCGTTTGCAGCCTTTGTTGGTACGGTGACATTAATGCGCTTAAAAAATGAGATTCTTCAACGTGAGAAACAACGCCCTTGGGTGCGTCAGCTTGCGGATAAGGGCTAATTATGCAGTTTGATTCTTTTTCTGATTTTATTGCCATGGGTGGCTATGGCTTTTACGTATGGTTATCGTTTGGTAGCTGTGCATTAATTTTATTAGGTATTTTGTTTATGTCTCGTAATGATACCAAACGTATTTTAACCGATGTTAAGCAGCAAATGATTCGTGAAGAGCGTATCAAAAAGGCCAAGCAGGAGCAGCAATTATGAACCCAAGGCGTAAGAAGCGTTTACTAGCGGTTGTGGCTATTATTTTTGGGGTTGGCGCAACGATTGGTTTAGTATTGTATGCTTTACAAGAAAATATAAATTTATTTTATACCCCAAGTGAGCTTATAGAAGGTAAAGGCCCAAATAAAGAAAAGCCATTTGTAGGTCAAAAATTACGTATTGGAGGCATGGTTGTACCAGGCTCTGTGGTGCGTAATGAAACGAGTCTTAACGTGAGCTTTAAACTTATTGATACAGGCCCGCTTGTGACTATTAAATACCAAGGGATTTTGCCTGATTTATTTCGTGAAGGACAAGGTATTGTTGCACAAGGTGTGCTGATAGAACCAAATGTAATAGAAGCATTTGAAGTACTTGCTAAGCATGATGAAGAGTATATGCCTGCAGAAGTCGCCGAGGCTGTTAAAGGCATTAAGCACGAGAAACCGAAATATAATATAGATTACGGTAATTAAATATGATCCCAGAAATCGGATATTTTTCCTTAACACTAGCGATGGTGCTCAGTGTTTTACTGTGTATTTTTCCTTTATGGGGAGCTCATACGGGTAACTTACGGCTAATGCGAGCAGCGCCCTCGTTGGCAATTGGTCAATTTGGCTTTGTGGTTATTGCATTTGCGGCGCTTATATATGCAAGTTTAACGGATGATTTTACTGTTTCTTATGTGGCCTATCATTCAAGTAGTACCTTACCTTGGTATTATAAGATCACTTCAACATGGGGTGGCCATGAAGGCGCTATTTTATTATGGCTGGTGATGCAAGCTGGCTGGACAGCACTTGTTGCTGCGCGTTCTAAATCATTACCTTGGGTACTGCGTGCTCGAGTACTCGGTGTACTGGGCTTTTTAGGTGTGGGCTTTATGCTTTATACCTTATTGCTTTCTAGTCCATTTGAACGTTTATTACCCTATTTTCCTGTTGAAGGGCGTGACTTAAATCCATTATTGCAAGATCCTGGGATGATAATTCATCCGCCACTTTTGTATATGGGTTATGTTGGCTTATCTGTTTCATTTGCATTTGCTATTGCTGCACTATTAACTGGTAAATTAGATAATACGTGGGCTAAGTGGTCACGTCCTTGGACAATGACAGCATGGGGATTTTTAACCTTAGGTATTACTATTGGCAGCTGGTGGGCTTATTCTGAGCTTGGCTGGGGTGGCTGGTGGTTTTGGGATCCTGTCGAAAATGCATCATTAATGCCTTGGCTTGTAGCTACTGCATTACTGCATTCGCTAACGGTGACTGAAAAGCGGGGGGTGTTTAAGTCGTGGACGGTATTACTAGCCATCGCTGCATTTTCATTAAGCTTATTAGGCACGTTTATTGTACGCTCAGGTATTATTGTATCGGTGCATGCATTTGCTACCGATCCTGATCGTGGTTTATTTATCTTGGCCTTTTTGGGCATCGTAGTGGGTGGGGCTTTAACCTTGTACGCCTTACGTGTATCACAAGTGCGCAGTGAAGGACGCTATAAATTTATGTCACGCGAAGTGGCGTTATGGCTCAATAATATATTTTTAATTGTGGCCACATTAATTGTTTTACTAGGTACCTTATTACCGATGGTTCATAAAGAAATGGGGCTGGGTAGTATATCAATTGGCGAACCGTTCTTTAATAAGATGTTTGCGATTTTAATTGTGCCATTCGTTATTTTAATGGGTATTGGTCCATTACTTCGCTGGAAGCAAAATAAACTTATTTCACTACGTAATAAACTGATGTTCGCAGCATCTATGAGTGTGATCGTTACTGCTACGTGGTTATATTCAAGCTATGACGTAGTTGCACCACTGACTATGCTGGCAACAACCTTGGCCGTTTGGATTTTATTCGCTACTGGTGCTGATCTGTATAGTAAAGTATCGGTGCAAACAAGCCTAAAAGAAGGCTTTAAGCGTTTAACACTTAGTTACTGGGCAATGGTACTTGGCCATGTTGGTTTAGCGTTTGTGATTGCTGGTGTAACATTAACCTCTGCTTATTCTGTCGAGCGTGATGTGGCAATGGACCCCGGCGATGTTGTGCAGTTGAATCAATATGAATACCGTTTTGAAGGTGTAAACACCATTCGTGGCCCTAATTACAGTGGTCATGCGGGGGAAGTGAGTGTGCTTAAAAACGATAAGCTAGTAACCGTTTTACACGCTGAGAAACGCCGTTATGATATTGGTATGCAATTTATGACTGAAGCCGCAATTGATGCCGGCTTTACCCGCGACTTATATTTAGCGCTTGGCGAACAGCTAAGCCATGGTGCATGGTCATTACGTATCTATCACAAACCTTACGTTCGCTGGATGTGGATTGGCGGTATTTTAATTTCACTAGCAGGCTTTTTAGTCTTGGGTGATAAACGTTATCGCACGAAACTCAAAACGCGACAGGAGCGTGATGTATGAACCGTAAAGCTGTCGCTATTTTACCGTTATTAATTTTTGCCTTTTTGTGTGTGTTTTTATATCAAGGTTTATTTGCTAATCCAAGGGAGTTACAAACAGGGCGGATTGGCCAAACTATGCCAGAATTTAATTTACCTGACTTAATGCAAGATGATAAGCGCTGGACACAAAATGACTTAGACGGTGATGTATACTTGCTCAATGTATGGGGCACTTGGTGCCCAACGTGCTTAGTGGAGCTTGACTATTTAACTCAGCTACGTGAGCAAGGGGTTAATATTATTGGTTTATATTATGTACAAAGCTATGATTCTGACTTTGACGGTCCATTTGATATGCAAGCACTACGAAATGATGTATCAAGCATGCTCGCGCGAACAGGTAACCCTTATCAGTTTAACATTTTAGACTTAGACCGAACCCTAGCTCTTGATTTAGGAGTCTCTGGTGCACCTGAGACATTCTTAGTAAACAGCGAAGGGGTGATTTTGTTGCATCACACTGGCGATATTAATCCACGTGTTTGGCGCGCTAAATTTGCACCATTAATGCAGGAGCTCACACCATGAAATATATTTTAGCCTGCTTTTTACTCGTTATGAGTATTACAGTTCATGCTGAACAAGACCGTTATCAATTTGCTAATGATGAACAAGCTCAGCGCTTTAGTGAACTAACAAAAGAGCTACGTTGCCCTAAGTGTCAAAATCAAAATATTGCTGATTCTGATGCTGTAGTAGCAAAAGATTTACGTGATAAAGTGCTTGCGCTAGTTCACGAAGGTAAAAGTAAGGATGAAGTGATTGATTATATGATTGATCGCTATGGTTACTTTGTGCACTACGATCCACCAGTTACCCCTGCTACTTTGGTGCTGTGGGTATTACCTGTATTGATAGTTATTGTGGGCTTTGGTTTTATTGTTATTCGTCAGCGTAAAGCGTCTGTTAAACAAACGTGGAGTGCTGAGGATGAAGCATTACTGGCAAAACTTATCAAACAAAATCAACGTCAGGAGCAAAACTAAATGGCATTAATGTGGGCTTCTTTTGCATTACTCACTCTGCTGGCATTGCTCTTTGTTTGTGTGCCTTTTTTGCGTAAAGAAAAGGTACAGCAGTTAGATGCTAATGCGAACTCAGAACTAATTAATATTTATCATCAACGTTTAGAAGAATTACGTGCAGATCTTGAAAATAAACGTATTGAACAGCAAAGCTATGATGAGTCAATAATCGAATTGAAATGCCGCTTACTCAATGAGCTATCATTCGAAAAATCATTGAATAGTAAAGGTAATAATCGTATTTTCGCGCTTACGGGTAGTGCCTTTTTAGTGGTGTTGACGGGAGTGTTTTATAGTTTTACTGGCAGTGAAACACAAATAAAAAACTGGCATGATGCAATGGCTAACTTAGCAAGTTTCGGTGAGCGTGCTGTTATGCAACAAGGTGAGCCCCTTACCCCTAATGAATTACAAGCGTTTGCGCTTGGCCTTAGAACTAAACTTGACCAAAGTGGTGACGACGAAGTCGCGTGGATGTTATTAGGCCGTGTTGCCATGTCGTTGAATGAGTATGATATGGCGCAGCAGTCATTTGATAACGTGTTGCGTATGAATCCAGATAACCAACAAGTATTAGTGAGCTATAGTCAAGTATTACTACTTGAAGGCAATGAAGCTAATATGACCCGTGCAGCAGGTATGTTGTCAAAGGTTTTAAAAGATGATCCGACTAATTTAGATGCTATTTCATTATTAGCGTTGATTGCCTATGAACGTAAAGATTGGCGACAAGCAAAGTTAGCTTTTGAAGTGCTGTTATCGAGTATGGACAAAAGCGACTTACGTTATTCCATGATTAAACAACGAATTGAAGAAATTGATCAGCAAATTACCTCACAAAGTGATACACAAGCATCGGAATCTATATCGGTCAAAAGCAACCCAGTCAGCCATACTGCAAAAATAGCTATCACTGTAGATATAGCGCAATCACTCATTGAACAGTTGCCCACAGAAGGTACTTTATTTGTATTTGCTAAAGCAGCAAATGGGCCACCCATGCCGCTTGCGGTAGTAAAACTTACAGAGTATCAATTCCCACTAACTGTTGAGCTTAGTGATAGTAATGCGATGGTTGAGGGACTTACTTTATCAAGCGTTGAAGATATTATATTAACGGCGCGTATCTCAAAAGATGCCACGGTAATGCCATCAGCAGGAGAGCTTGAAGGGCTGTCAAAAACCCTAAAACGCAGCGAAACGACTAACTATCAGTTAAAGATTGATACCGTAATACAATAAGGATAGAAAATGTTGATACGAGGACTTTTTTTGAGCGCAATAATGATACTGAGTGGTTGCGCTCAAGTTCCAGACGAAAAGGTCGATGAGCGGGATCCTTTACAGTCTTTTAATCGTCCTATGTACGATTTTAATATGGATGTGCTGGATGCTTATTTATTGCGTCCGGTGGCTGTAGGTTATGTGGCGGTCACTCCGGTAGCGGTCAGAAGTAGTATTGTTAACTTCACTGATAATATTTCTGCCCCTACCGATGTGATCAATGCATCTCTTCAGGGGAAAGCTGGTAATGCGGGCATTAGTATGGCGCGCTTTTTAGTAAATTCTACGGTGGGTCTTTTTGGTTTATTTGATGTTGCAAGTTCGCTCGGGTTGAATATAGTCGATGAGGATTTTGGGCAAACTCTAGGGGTATGGGGCGTTGGCGATGGTGCTTATCTAATGCTACCTGGTATGGGGCCGTCAACAGCACGTAACCTAAGTGGCGATGTGGTAGATGGCTTTATACTGCCTAAAATCACACTAACTACACCAGAAACAGTGCTCGTGTTTGCACTAAAAGCTGTTGAGGCACGAGCATCACTTATTCCACAAGAAAGCTTATTAAATGAGTCACTCGACCCGTACATATTTATGAAAGATATCTATTTTCAACGCCAGTTATATGAACTGCACGATGGTAACCCACCGATTGAAAAAGAGCCTGATGACTTTGATGAAGACTTTTTAGATAGTCTATAATTAATACGCAAGTATAAAAAATGCCAGTAAATTACTGGCATTTTTATTTATATCCCTTTGCAGTGATATAAATTTATTAGTCACCGAATACAGATATTTGCTCACTGGCCCAGTTTAACGCATCGTGATAAGCGTCAGTCACTTTTTTATCCGCTAACCTGTTGAATAGACTCTAAAATTTAAACTGCAATTTTATCTTTATCTAATAAGGTAGGGGAGCCCTTTTTTAGAGTTGCCTTTTTTAGAGTTTCAAGGGTAAAGATGGTATAGGCTAGCTTGCTATCAGTTAAATCTTCTAAGGCGAAGTTAAATTGGCTTCCTTCGTTCTTTTTTCAGGTGGCTTCATCACCGTCAATGCCTGGGAAAACATTATCTATCCCATCACGAAAAAGTAACTCGTAACCTATTAGCTTTTTATCACGGGCTTAAGTTTGTTGGCGAGCAGCATAAAAATACATAAAAAGTCGATCCAAATCAGTTAATCGATACACCTGCAACATATTGTAAAATATTTTAAATTGCATTAATAAAAAGGTTAAAGTAAATCTATAGTGCTGAACTATTTATAATTATTGTTATAATTTTGGGTAAGCAGAATAAAATAACCATTACCTTGCGATAAATATAAATGTTTGTAATTATTAATACAAAGTGAATAGTGTTAAACGCAGCCGAGTGGAGTTATCGGCTAAAGCCATGATATAGTCAGATACTGAGTTGGTTTTTATACCAATAATGTCTTTTATAGCAGCAATGTGAGTCATTATTAGGATTAAGAGCCAAATTTTAAACGTCTACTGCTTAGATTGGAGGCAAATTTGGAAATTGGAATGATAATTTCGCTAGGACTGTACTTTGTAGTCATGCTGGGGATAGGTTTTTACGCATACAAACAATCTACCGGTGATGTATCAGGCTATATGCTAGGTGGTCGTAATCTGCCACCGAGTGTTGCTGCGTTGTCGGCAGGTGCGTCTGATATGAGTGGCTGGTTGCTCATGGGCTTACCCGGGGCAATGTATTTATTTGGTTTAAGTAAAGTATGGATTGCAATTGGTTTAGTTGTGGGTGCTTGGGCAAACTACTTTTTAGTGGCGCCAAGGCTTCGTGTTTATACTGAAAAAGCTAATGATTCTATTACCATTCCAGACTATTTTTCTAATCGCTTCGCCGATAATAAAAATATTCTTCGTGTAATTTCAGCTATTGTGATCATCGTTTTCTTCACCTTATATACATCATCCGGCGTAGTTGCAGGTGGTAAGTTGTTTGAAAGCTCATTTGGTATGAGCTACGAAATGGGTCTTTATGTTACTACCAGTGTGGTGGTGGTTTACACCTTGTTTGGTGGTTTTTTAGCCGTAAGTTTAACTGACTTTGTGCAAGGGTGTATTATGTTTATCTCTTTGCTTGCGGTGCCAATAGTTACTTACACCATGCTTGACCAGCCGGTATTAGATACACTGTCCAGTGCAAGTTATGATTTATTACTGAGCTCGCCAAAAGAAGATGAAATACATTCATTAAATATGCTGGATTGGTTTGCCGGAGGCTCAACAATTGCAATTATTTCAGCGTTAGCGTGGGGCCTAGGCTACTTTGGCCAACCGCATATTATTGTGCGTTTTATGTCAGTACGTTCCGTGAAAGATATGCCCGCAATGCGTCGTATTGGTATGTCTTGGATGACTTTATCAGCAATCGGTTCTGTGCTTACTGGTTTATTTGGTGCAGCATTTATAATAGAAAACCAAATGCCACTTGAAGATAAAGAAACAATCTTCTTAGTTTTATCGGAAGTAGTGTTTCATCCACTAATCGCTGGCTTTTTATTAGCTGCTATTTTAGCGGCCATAATGAGTACCATTTCGTCTCAGTTGCTGGTTTGTTCAAGCTCATTAACTGAAGATTTTTATAAAATATACTTGCATCGTGATGCGTCTCAAAAAGAGCTTGTGTCAGTGGGCCGAATTAGTGTGTTATTAGTGGCATTATTTGCAATATATTTAGCTTATGACCGTGATAGTTCAATTTTAGACTTGGTGAGCAATGCATGGGCTGGCTTTGGTGCCGCATTTGGTCCATTGGTGCTGATCAGTTTATATTGGAAGCGTATGAACTTTTATGGTGCGTTAGCGGGTATGGTTGTTGGTGCATTAACAGTATTGGTGTGGATATACGCGCCAATAACCATCGATGGCAAAGCATTAAGTTCGGTTGTTTATGAAATTATACCAGGCTTTATTTTATCTAGTATCGCCATTGTTGTGGTAAGTCTGGCAACCCCTGCGCCTGATGATGAAATAGTTGAATTATTTGATGAAGTAGAACGTTTACTTTAATAAAAATATAACAGCATAAAAAAAGGGACAACACTTGTTGTCCCTTTTTTGTTTGCCCAGCGAAGCTGGCAAACCCGATAGGCTGAAAGATGCCTTATCACCCTGACTAAGGGGAAGATAATCTGAATGGCAAGGGCGTCACTGGCCAACGGTGGGGTCTGAAGGAAGCCATAAGAAGTTAGAGGTACACAACTAACCGTAACCTGTTTCGGCAGTATTGGTGGGTCAGCGTGCAAAATAGCGCAACGCCCTATACTTAGTCAGACCAATACTGTGCTTGAGGGTGGGATTTCTAACAGGGAGCCAGTGCAGTAACTGGGGAAGCCTGGCATCTAAACTTAATGAGAGTAAGTGGCCTAAATTCAAGGTGAAAGCCAAGATTTAGTGTCGGTGTGAGGTGGCAGATGAACCCGTAGTAGTGAGTAAGGCTAGGCCGATGAAAGCCAGTAATGGTGTGGAGGGGAAAACCAAGCCGACCATCAACATTATGTTTGATGGGGTCAACTTTAGCCAAAAGCTTTAATTGATTGCGAAGGGGGGAAGTATTCTTTAAGCGTATGAAAGACGGGAACTTTTGTTTATCGGCTCACAAGTATTTCGACGGAAATAGCCAAAATATGACGGCCAAACAGGAATGTAGACGCTGAGAATTGAAGGGCGAGCAATGGAGTAATGACTGACCACTTAGGCAGATTGCCAAAAAAGGCTAGCACACCTAATGTCATCATGAAGAATCAGCGATAAGTAGAGTGACACGAGCAGACATACCGCAAGCAAAGGCAGAAAATGACAGTTTACTACAGCTTGTACGGACAATTATTAGACATTAATAACCTGTACAAGGGATTCAAAAAAGTGAAAGCAGCTAAAGGAGCGGCCGGAATAGATAGGCAGACCGTAGGCGCATTCGCCCTGAATTTAGAAGCAAACTTAAAACAACTGCAACTTGAGCTGCAAACCAAGCAATATAGGGCACAACCTGTCAAACGGGTGGAAATACCCAAAGATGATGGCGGTGTCAGAATGCTAGGTATCCCCGCAGTTCGAGACCGAATAGTGCAACAAACACTATTGAACATACTCCAACCGATATTCGACATCGACTTTCACCCATCGAGTTATGGGTATAGGCCGAAACGAAGCTGTCATGACGCTATCAGTAAAGCAAGTGTATTTATCCGTAAATACCATCGCGACTGGGTCGTAGACATGGATTTGTCGAAGTGTTTTGACCTGCTTGATCATGCTTTGATAATTAGGAGTGTTAGACGCAAAGTGACGGACGGTAGTATTTTAAAACTGATTAATCAGTTCTTAAAAAGCGGAGTAATGATAGGTGAACACTGGGAGGCTAGTACGATAGGAAGCCCACAAGGTGGCGTAATTAGCCCGTTATTGGCCAATATCTACCTAGATGCTTTCGATCAAGAAATGAAAAAGCGTAATCACCGAATAGTGAGGTATGCAGATGATATCTTGATTTTGTGCAGCACAGAAAAAGCAGCGCAAGAAGCACTTAAGGCATCCACCCAGATACTAGAGCGAGACTTGAAATTAACCGTGAACCAAAATAAAACCCATATTGCTCATAGCAGCAAAGGAGTGAAGTTTTTGGGAGTAGAGATAGGTAGCCAGTGGACACGGATACAAGCATCAAAACTCATCGGGTTTAAACAAAAAGTGAAGCAATTAACAAAACGTAACGGCGGCATAAATTTAGCAGAAGTAATAAAACGGCTAAATCCAGTTGTGCGCGGTTTTGTAAATTATTTTAGTATAGCCAATTGTAAACGAGAGCTAAAAGCCTTGGCAGGTTGGATCAGACGAAGACTAAGGGCAATACAGCTGAGGTTGTGGAAGAAGCCATCAAGGCTACATCGACGACTAAAGCAGTTAGGAAAAAAGCCACCGTTTAAGTTCATTAAGATGAACTCGTGGCGTAACTCACTAAGCCCTTTATCTTGTGTATCGATGCCAAACCAATGGTTTGAGGAGCTTGGTTTATATCCAATAGAAAAAGTGAATACGGGATGGCTTGCTTTATCGGCGTTTAGGAAATAAGTTGATAAAATGTGAAGGGTACAGGAGCCGTATACGAGGTCCGTACGTACGGTTCTGTGAGAGGGATGAGGCATAAGCCTCACCCTACTCGATATATTGCTTGTCCTTATTTGTGCTACACATTTAGGACTTAAAAGTAAATTAATTGGCCGGTTTATCTTTGGCTTCTTTGGTAGACTCGGCGGTTGGTGCTTTGGTTTTTTCGGCTTTTTTTACCGATTCTTTATTGCCTTTTAATACGGCCATAAACTGATCTTTTTCTTTTGCTATTTCAAGTGCTAACGACTCTATTTGCTGTTCACTTAATGGCACATCGACTTTTTCAAGTATTACTTCAAGTGATTCTGCAATATCGAGCATTTTATCATACGCATCCGCTTCTTTTTTGCTTGTAAACGTCATACGCTCGACTCCACTTCTTTCTACCACATATTTAATAACAACAGCCATGATCTCTCCTGCCAGCTTAGAAGGTAAATAACTACCTCAATTGAATACTGTTTTTTTATACAGTAAAGGTTTGCTGTCATTTTTGCAAGTGAACATTTTTATTTTTTATTATAGGTACATTGACAAAAAAGCGTCAGTCTACTTTAGTTAGTAAGGTCGAGCTTTTAGCTGACTTTATTTGGCGTTAGTCTAAAAGTAAGGCTTTTATTTTTAAATTTGCAACTATTAACAGTGTCCATGTAAGGACATCACGGAGGAAGAACATGAAGTTTATAACTTTAATAGTGGTATTACTACTGAGCTTATCATTTTCACATGTAGTAACAGCTGAGCCGGCTAAAAGTAAACCGATGAGTGAAATGAAAAGTGACAAAGTGAATATTAACAGCGCAAGTGCTGAACAATTGGCTATGCTGCCTGGAATTGGTGAAAGTAAAGCACAAGCAATTATTAATTATCGCACGAAGAAGGGAGAATTTAAGTCAGTTGAAGAACTGACACAAGTAAAAGGAATTGGCGATAAGCTACTGAGCAAGTTAGAAGGTAAAGTGACGCTCTGAGAGCTGTATAGCACAGGGCGAATTATTCGCCCTGTTTAAATTGCTGTATTGCTTTTGTTAAATGAGGTTTTGCAAACATGATCTCTACAGGTACAGTTAAAAGTGGGTAGCATAGGCCCGCTAAAAGTATAAAAGGTAATAATAACCAACCTTTTATACAAGCAAGTACAAAAAATACCGGGATAAGCAAAAATAGCTTAGCAATTCTCAACAGGACCTTACTACTTGCGCTGAGCTCACTTAATGCAATTGCAATGATTTGCTGACGCTCACGTATTTTAAACTCACTAAGAGCAGGAAGTTGGCTTGAAAAAAAGACCCACATATTAAATCGATTTCTTAGTAATTAGCCGACTAGCTAATATTGCGATGAAACTTAGTGCAAACAGTGCAAAAATAATTTCCATCCATGCTGGCATGCTAAGCCCTAAAAATTGCCAGTCAATATTACCGCAATCACCTGTTGCAGCAAAAAAGCTAGGTAGCCATTCATGTAATGGTATGATGCTTGGAAAGTTTGGTTCAAATTCGCAGCTAAATGCAAAAGGGTCGGTCGTGGTTTGCATTGCAATGTGCTCACGAGCAATTAAGAATCCCCAAATACTTGCAAGGCCCCAGCTAGTAAAGCCCATTACTCTAAATATTAATTTTGTTGGGTTAATCGCACCAACTAAGCCTGCTGCTAATAAACCTAGCATGGCAGTGCGTTGATAAATGCACATAATGCACGGTGCCAAATTCATTTGATATTGGAAAAATAAAGCGATAACTTCAAAGATAAAAGCACTTGCGGCCAATGATAACCAACTGGCGCGTTTTTGTGATAATTCTGTCAACCAATTCATAGTTTGTCCTGTAACAATTTAAAGTCTGATTATCACTTATCTATGAAAGCCTCTGCAAGCTAAAAACGGCTAAGTGGTGAGTCTTAATACTTAATAGTGGCTTTGTGTCGTAATTTAAATACAGAGAATTCTATGGTTACAATATTGTCGTTGACTTTGCTTGTTAGTTTGGTTTCGTCTGGTACAATCAGTCAGTTAATTTAAAATAAAACTGTGCGAATACGTGAGTAGGAAGTGAATGAGAATTTTTAAAGCTAAAAGCCCGGCTGGATTTGCTGAGGAGTACATTGTCGAATCTATTTGGAATGGTGACTTCCCCCCTGGATCTATCCTTCCTGCTGAGCGCGAACTTTCAGAGTTAATTGGCGTAACGCGCACTACTTTACGTGAAGTACTCCAGCGTTTGGCACGTGATGGTTGGTTAACTATTCAACATGGGAAACCAACACGAGTAAATAATTTTTGGGAAACTTCAGGGTTAAATATATTAGAAACGCTGGCTCGTCTTGATGAAGATAAAATGCCAGAGCTGACAGATCAGCTGTTATCAGCACGTACTAATATTAGCGCTATTTATACTCGCGCAGCGATCAAGCTTGCACCTGATCGCGTTATTGAAATTTTATCTCAAAGTCATGAACTAGAAGATAGCGCTCAAGCATTCGCAGACTATGACTATAAAGTACATCATGAGCTTGCTGCTGCGGGGAATAACAGAATATATGTACTCATTCTCAATGGGTTTAAAGGATTTTACTCTAAGATTGGCTGCCATTACTTCTCAGATCCAGGCACGCGTGAATTAGCGCGTCAGTTTTATAAAGACTTAACTATCTTAGCTGAAAAGCGCGAGCATGATGGTGCTATTTCTATGATGCGTAAATATGGTCACCAAACAGGTGAAATTTGGCAGAGTATCCGTGGTGATATGCCAGAAGATATAATGGATTAACTCTTAATTTTTAAATAAACCTGCTATGGCAGGTTTTTTTGTGCCTACAATTTAAGCCATTATAAGCATCAAAATTATTAATGGTAGATATCGAAAAATTCGATTGTCATTTTAAATCAGTTAATTTTAGAATAATGTCACTTTTATGTGATTTTGCCCTTGGAATTGATGTTTTCAATCCCATATATTAGGCAAGTATTGCGTAAGCAATTGGAAATAAACTCAACTATTTGGAGAATAACATGGGTGTATTAGTAGGCCGTCAGGCACCGGATTTTACCGCAGCAGCTGTACTTGGTAACGGCGAGATCGTAGATAGCTATAACCTTCACGAAGCAATCAAAGGTAAAAAAGCAGTTATCTTCTTTTACCCATTAGATTTCACTTTTGTATGTCCTTCAGAGTTAATCGCGTTTGATAAGCGTTTTGAAGAGTTCCAAAAGCGCGGCGTAGAAGTAATTGGTGTGTCTATCGACTCTCAGTTCTCACACAATGCATGGCGTAACACTTCTGTTGCAGATGGTGGTATTGGCGAAGTTAAATACCCACTAATTGCAGACACTAAGCACGAAATTTGTAAAGCGTATGATGTTGAGCATCCTGAAGCGGGCGTTGCATTTCGTGGTTCATTCTTAATCGATGAAGAGGGTAATGTTCGTCATCAAGTAGTTAACGATTTACCGCTTGGCCGTAACATTGACGAAATGATCCGTATGGTCGATGCACTTGCATTTCACAGCGAGAATGGCGAAGTATGCCCTGCTGGTTGGACTGAAGGTAAAAAAGGTATGGATGCAAGCCCTGAAGGCGTTGCTAAATTCCTTTCTGAGAACGAAGGCGACCTATAATTATATAGGCACTTGTTAATTGATAAAAAACCTGCCAATTGGCAGGTTTTTTTATTGGTTATTCAAACTAAAACGAAAAAGAAACTTTAGTATAGAAGTAACGACCACGAGGGTTATGTACCGCAGAGGCGTAGCCATATAGATCAGAATCACCATCACCAATAACAAAAGGGGGCTTTTCATCAAATAAGTTATTTACACCCAACGATAATCTTGTTGATTCAGTTATGTGATAAGCGGTTTGTAAATCGACCAACACTTGTGAGTCAACCATTCGTGAGGTTTCTGTATCAAAGTCCAAGTTGCCGTCAAAATCAATATCTGGGGTATCCTCAAACTCACCAACATAACTGATATTCATATTGGTATTAAGCTCACCTAGTTCCCAATTAGTTGAAAATATCCAGCGGTGCTCAGGATAGCCATATTCTCCAGTATAATCGCGGCCATTTTTTTCAAACTTGTCTTGATACGCCCATTCTAGATTAAACTTTAACAAGCCTAAATCATCCAATGAATGGTTGTAGTTAACTGAAAAGTCTATTCCTGACACTTCTTGTGAGGAGACGTTTTCGAATGTGCTATATATTTTTTGGATAACACCAAGACTATCACTACCTGATGGAGGTAAGCGTACGCATACCGTGCTGTTTTGATCATTACATTCGGCATCATAAATAGGGCCAAACTCTTGTTCGTCTATCTTATTATCTTGAGTGATACTCCATACATCAACACTCAAACCAAATTCGGCTGTTGGAGCCCAAATAAAGCCGACATTCCAAGATTCTGATTCTTCTGGTTGCAGGTCTGGGTTACCCGCAAATTGAATGTTGTAATCAAGAGCATTACAATCAAGGCCAGTAGCTTCACAGCGATAGTTATCAACAAAGAATTGACTCTTTTCTGAAGGGCCTAAACCTATTTGTGCAAGTGATGGCGCTCTAAAACCTTGTGCCCAAGAGCCTCGTACTGTGATTTCATCTGTTGGCGCCCAACGAAGTGCTACTTTTGGGTTTGTTGTGGTGCCAAAATCACTGTAATCATCGTGGCGTCCTGCTAGTTGCAGTTCTAAGTTATCGGCAAGTGGTATTGAGAACTCAACGTAAGCAGCATACTGATCACGTTCAGCCGCAGCAGAAACAGACTCAGTACCAAAAATTAACCCTCGTTGAAATTGGTCGTCAGGAATATCACTAACATCTTCTTCTCGATACTCTATACCCGCAGCCATCATCACAACATCATCGCCAAAAGTGAATGCTTCGCCAGTAATATTAGCATCGAAAGAGGTCATATGTGACTCTCCACGACGTGTTAAACTTGTGGTAATACGGTCAATCACCGCAGGATCATTATAAGTACCACCAAATGGATTATAATTACCTGCATTAATTTCTTGTTGTAAAAAGTCTGTTCTTACCCAGCCTTGTGTGCGATCGCCTGTTTGTAGCGATTTACTGCGACCTTTTTGAACCGCAGTTTCCCAGCTCCAGTCATTTATTTCACCCTTTAAACCGGCAACAAAACGTAAGGTGTCAGATTCAATATCCCATTGGCGTGCACCTGCATCTACAGTTCTGAAGAAGTTAATCCCCACTTGTTGACCGAATGGGTTATTAGGGTGATTAGCTGGCACAGTTAAGCCTGCATCTTTATCTAATGGAGTCGGCGCACCCTGTGCAACTGAACTATTATGTTGTACAGCCAGTTCCATAAAAGCAGTTATGCCAGTATCAAAGTTATATTCAAACTGTGAGATAGCACCAACACGCTCAGAAGCTGGAGTGATATAGCCAAAAGGACCATAATCAAACACACAGCTATTACTGCTACTTATTTGATCTGCAGGGCAGTTTGGATCTGCCATTTGAGTGCCATTAACATCAAATGTACCTGGAAAGCCTCGTGATGAGCGAAAGTCTTGACCGCCATAAGGGGCTTGGTTAGCTGTGCCAAGACTTCCCATTTCATTTGAACTAAGAGTCGTGTTCTTATAATAACGGTGTTTGTCAAACTAGTTGTCGCGATCACTACGTTATGCACTCTCAGCCTTGACACTATTTTGTTCAGGGTTTAAGTACACTTCTTTTGGTAAATCCCAATTACGGATATTACCGCTCCAGCGCTCAGGGTGAGCATCTTTAGCACCTTGATAAACTTCTTTTCTATTAGCCAATATGTCACCCGCTAATCCTGAATGCCTTTGATGTGGGCTGACGTATTTGATGCCACTATGTTTGTGGTTAAAATTATACCAGTGGCTAAATTTCAACACCCAACTACGCGCCTCATCAATTGTTGAAAACCCTTTATACGGATAGTCAGGGCGATATTTACACGTTTTAAATATCGACTCAGCATAAGCATTATCATTGCTCACCCTAGGACGATTAAAAGACGACACGACACCTAAACTATAAAGTGTTTCAAGCATTGATGAGCCTTTCATTGGGCTTCCATTATCCGAATGCAGTACCAGAGGATTATCTTTAACTCCTTCTTTTAAATGAGCTTTCTTAATTAATATTGATGCATTTTCTGCTGATTCGTCATCATGAATTTCCCATCCAACAATCTTTCGACTAAATATATCGAGTATCAAATATAAATAAAAATGCAGCCCTTTAGCGGGGCCTGGTAACCAAGTAATATCCCAACACCACACTTGGTTTGGCCCTGTAGCACAGTGTGTCGTCGGTACTTTTCTCTCTTTTATCTGACTACGTCCGCGAGCGTTTTGCTGTTTTTCTTCATGAAGAACACGATAATATGTTGATTCAGAAGCAAGATAAATACCCTCATCTGCTAATGTAGGGACGATTTGGCTTGGTGGTAAGCTCTTAAAATCATCGCTATTAACGATGGCTAATATGTTATCTCTCTCTGCTTTTGATAGCTTATTTTTTGGCTCAGGGCGCTGAGATATTGGTCTACCATCTGTTTTTATGTTCCCGTCAACAGTCCAACGTTGATACGTCCGGACACTGATCCCAAGTTCACGGCAAGCTTTAAACTTTGGCGCACCAGAACTCACAGCTTCATTAACTAGTTTAACTGCTTGAATGCGAGCTGAGTCGAGGATCATTCGTCCTCGGCTTCCCCCCAGATCGCATTTGCTTTTTTTCTTAACACCAATAGTGCTGCGGTTTCAGCGAGTGCCTTATCTTTTCGACGTAGCTCCTTTTCTAATTGATTGATCTGTTTTTTATCTTTCTTTGTTTCGGTGGAGAAGGCTTTTTCTTGCTCTTTAACGTTAGCGTTTGCATCTATACACGCATTTCGCCAAGCCGATACTTGTTCCACATAAAGACCTTTGCCTCGGCAATATTCCGCTAACTCAGCTTGATTTAAAGAGGCTGTTTCCAACACGACTGAGAATTTATTTGCTGATGACCACTGCTCAGCATTCTTTCCATCACCTGGCACTAAATGCCCCTTATCAATTGCTTGTTTTCGCCAATTATACAAGGTTGATTCACCAATCCCCATCTCGATTGATAATTGGGCTATTGCTATATTATTTGGAGGCATCATCTTCTGAAGAGCCGACTCTTTGCTTTGCGCTGAATAATGTTTCATTGTTACTCCACGCCCTCTGTTTAATGGTTGAATATTAAGCGCGACAACTAGTCTGACAGAGAGGGATAATCAACAATGACAGATGCACTACTTTTATCTGAAGTTGTACCCCAAACTAAGCTTGCAGTCGTCTCTTCGTAATTAGGGCCATCGGTACCACCGTAGCCTAAGTTAACTTCAAGGCCATCGATATCCTTTTTCAAAATAACGTTAACGACACCTGCTACTGCATCAGAGCCATAAATAGCAGATGCACCATCTTTTAAAATATCAATACGTTCGATTGCTGAAACAGGGATGCTATTGATATCCACAAAAGAGTTAGTGATACTTTCAGCAAACGCGCTGATTGCTACGCGTCGACCATTAATTAATACTAAAGTTGCGTCAGCCCCGAGTCCTCTTAAGCTTACAGCGGCGGAACCATTTGCAGTTGAGTCTTGGTTATTACCACGAGTTGAAAAAGTACCGTTACCAGCAGCAGGCATTTTTTCAAGTAATTGTTGAAGGTTGTCGTAGCCCATATTATCAATGTCTGCACGGCTAATTGATTGTACGGGAGATGGACCTTCCATATCTGAGCGTTTAATACGAGAGCCAGTCACTTCAATGCGTTCGACATTTTCAGCTTCTTGAGCGGCACTTGCTGACGCAGTATAACTGCCCATAAATGCAAGTGTTGCACACGCAAGAAGAGTGGGGGAAAATGGAATTTTTTGTTTCATCCTTCAGTCCTTGTTGTCAAGTTATTAATTTTTTTGGTTTATTTAACCGGGGGTATTAATAGCATGTTGCATTATTGTAAGCAAGTGGGCGGAAGGTCTAATATAGAATTTTTTACATATATTAAATAACGTGTAATCAAAAACGCCTAACTGAGTTAGGCGTTTGAAGGAGATTATATTTTGTGTTTCATTAACCGTTCTTTTTCGCGAGACCAGTCTTTACTTTTACCGTCCTCACGCTTGTCGTGCATTTTTTTACCTTTCGCTAAGTGAAACTCGAGCTTTACCCAGCACTGCTTCCAGTACATGGCCGTGGCAACTAGTGAATAGCCATCACGCTCGGTTGCACCTACTAGGCGGTCTAGTTCGCGCCGGTTTAATAGTAATTTTCGATAGCGCATTGAGTCGCAAATTACATGACTAGAAGCACTGATAAGTGGCTGAATTTGACTGCCAAGTAAAAACGCTTCGCCGTCTTTTAGGTGAATGTAAGTCTCAGAGATGTTTACTTTGCCAGCTCGGATGCTTTTTACTTCCCAGCCTTGCAGTTCAACGCCTGCTTCAAACTTGTCGTGTAAAAAATACTCATGACGCGCCTTCTTATTGAGCGCGATGGTATTACTTGTCGATTTAGATGATTTTTTCTTAGCCATAGTGGCTCATAATATACGTAAAGCACCGCTTTTTACATCGATTTTTTAATTTCTGACTAAAAAATAGAATTTAGGTCTGTTGGCCTCTAAGGGGGGATTTGTGCAATCTAGAGGCGATTTAATCGGGGCACGAGATTTTGTAACCTAAAATAGGCGCTAAGTATAATTGAGCAAAGCTAGCATGTTCTGATCATGACCTTTATCTAAAAATCAAAATACGATGCTACACATTCAATCAGGAAAAGCTAACAAACCTAATTGCACCAGTAAAGTTTGGGGAAAAACGCAAAGCTTGCTAAAATTCTCCCACACAGTTGGGAGTGAGTATGCCACAAATAGAAAAAAGTGCGCTAGTAATGTATAGCAGCCAAGAGATGTTTAATTTAGTGAATGATATTAACGCGTATCCAGAGTTTTTACCAAATTGCTCAGACGCTAAAATTATTTCTCAGGAAGAAGATAAAATGACCGCTAGTCTTGAAATTTCAAAAGCGGGTTTAAAAAAGTGGTTTACCACTGAAAACACCATGATTGATGAGCACACTGTGGCATTACAGTTAGTTGATGGACCATTTAAAGCATTACATGGGCGCTGGCATTTCAAGATGCTTGATGAGCAAGCCTGTAAGGTTGAGCTCAAACTTGAATTTGAGTTTGCCAGTAAACTCATAGAGCTTGCTTTTGGTAAGATTTTTAATGAAGTGGCTAAGAATATGGTTAATGCGTTTTCTAAACGGGCAAAAGAAGTATATGGGCCGCGGTCATGATTAATGTTGAAGTGGTTTTTGCGTTGCCGGATAAGGCGACTTGTTTAAACATACAAGTACCCAAGGGCACTCATGCTGAACAAGCGGTGATTAATTCAGGGATTATTGAGAAATGTCCTGATATTGATGCTAGCAAATTAACCTTAGGTATTTGGAATCGCACTTGTAAATTGGACCAAGTGCTTGAAGATGGAGATAGAATAGAAATTTACCGTCCGTTAATAGCTGATCCTAAAGATGCTAGGCGCCGTCGCGCTGAAAAAGCAAAAGAAGAAGGTCGAGCTAATAAAGTGACCGGTGGTCGTCCAATTGATAAATCCTAAAGTGGGTTGAGTATATTTTATACCCACACAAAAAAGGTTAGCCGTAGCTAACCTTTTTACTGCTTTAGTAAACTAGTTTACTCTTCAAGCGGAGTATTGAACTCACTTGGTTGTTCATAGTCACCTGAAATACTAGATAACTTTTCATTTTCAAAATTAATAACGAGTGACTTACGTTGCTCATTTTTACGATCTTTGTTAAATACATACAAGTAATGCCAAGTGCTTTTATCAAATGCATCTTCAGCGACGGGCTTACCAAGTACATAAAGGACTTGTTCACGAGTCATATTAACGCGGAGCTTATCTACATCTGTTTGCTCTAAAAAATTACCTTGCGGAATATTAATTCGGTAAACCCAACTAGAACAACCTGCGAGTGTAGTAAATGTGAGGGCAACGATAAGCCAAAAAGAAAAAGTTTTTAACGACTGCATTGTTTATTTGGATCCTTATTTTTTATAATCTTCATGATACCGATTAGTCACTGAAGGTAAAACCCTTTTAATCAATTGTTTTAACCTAAATGTATGTAGAGCGATGGTTTGACCATGAAGTTAACTAAAAGTTTAATTGTGAATAGCCAAATATTACAACAGCCGCCTTATAATTGGCATTTATATATAGTGCAAACTCGTCATGGTCATTGGTATACAGGTATAACGACCCATGTTAATAAGCGCCTTACGGCGCACCAGGCTGGGCTAGGTGCGAAAAACTTAAAAGGTAAAGGGCCGCTTAAGCTTATATATCAGCAGTGGGCTGGAGATCGTAGCGCGGCAAGTAAGTTAGAAATACAACTAAAAAAACTCACTAAGCAGCAAAAAAAGCTATTTGTTAACGCTAATGGGATTTATTAGTCGTTAATTTAAGTTGTCGCTGAGTCTGCTTTAAATTCCTCAATTGAAAGCAGGCTCTTGCTAGGAGCGAGTCGCCATTGTGAAGGTTTTTCGACTGAGGTAAACGATAAGCTAAGTTTGCTTGGCCTGAATCTAAACGCATAAATAGCTTAGTTATTTTCGACAACGGTGATGCAAATGAATGCGCCAATAGATAGCTCATCAAACTTGCTAAAAGTGCAATACCGATAGCAAAGCTAATGGGCTGCCATTGTAACTGAGTAATATTTGCAAGTACTTCTTTTTTCGGCACTTGAGTTATGGCAAATAGATCTGTGTTTTCAATAAGGCTTGCTGCTTTATACGTTGTAGCTCTTGGACTAATAATGTGTCGTTAGTTTTATTGGAATTTGCCCGTTTCGAGTCTTTGGTCATATTAGTTTGTCATAATGTGGGTTTATAACATAGAAAAAGCCCACAGCAAAAGCATGTGGGCTTGGGTTTCTAACAAGCGAAATTGTTACTTTCCAGGGATAAACAACTTAGTGTTAAACTACTTTTTTCATCGCTGACATATAACCACGAAGTTTACTACCGATTATTTCAACAGGATGCTCACGAAGAGCTGCGTTGATAGCAATTAGCGTTTGGTTATCCACTTGGTTGCTTTGCTCACTTAGGCCTTTACCAATAACGTCAGTATCAATGGTTTTCATAAAGTCTTGTAGTAGTGGCAAGCAGGCATGGTTATATAAATAACAGCCATATTCTGCGGTATCTGAAATCGTGCGGTTCATTTCAAATAACTTTTTACGTGCGATGGTGTTAGCAATAAGCGGCGTTTCATGAAGTGATTCATAATAAGCCGACTCTGCAATAATACCTGCCGCTGTCATGGTTTCAAACGCAAGTTCAACACCTGCTTTAACCATAGCAACCATTAAAATACCTTGGTCAAAGAACGTTTGCTCGTCGATCTCTGCATCAGTATTTTGCTGTTTTTCAAAAGCTGTTTCAGCTGTTTCTGCGCGCCATTTATGTAGCTTTGCATCATCTTCAGCCCAGTCAGCCATCATGCCACTTGAGAACTCACCACCGATAATGTCATCCATATGTTTATTATAAAGTGGGCGCATAATAACTTTAAGCTCTTCACTTAGGTCAAATGCTTTAACTTTAGCTGGGTTAGATAGGCGGTCTAACATATTGGTAACACCACCGTATTTAAGTGCTTCGGTGATTACTTCCCAACCATATTGAATTAGCTTTGACGCGTAGCTTGCGTCGATACCTTTTTCGACCATTTTATCGAAACATAAAATAGAACCCGTTTGTAGCATGCCACATAGAATAGTTTGCTCGCCCATTAAGTCTGACTTTACTTCAGCAATAAATGATGAATTAAGTACACCCGCACGGTGTCCACCTGTGCCTGCTGCATAGGCTTTTGCTTGTGCTAAACCATGGCCTTGTGGATCATTTTCAGGGTGAACGGCAATCAGTGTTGGTACACCAAAACCACGTTTATACTCTTCACGTACTTCAGAACCTGGACACTTTGGTGCAACCATAATAACGGTAATGTCTTCACGAACTTGCATACCTTCTTCAACGATATTAAAACCGTGCGAGTAAGCAAGTGTCGAGTTTTGTTTCATTAATGGCATGATAGTGTTTACAACGTTGGTGTGTTGCTTATCAGGAGTTAAGTTTAAAACTACATCAGCGGTTGGAATTAGCTCTTCGTATGTGCCAACGGTAAATCCATTTTCAGACGCATTTAGGAATGATTGACGACGCTCGCTAATCGCTGACTCACGCAATGTGTATGAAACGTCTAAGCCTGAATCACGTAAATTTAAACCTTGGTTTAAGCCTTGTGCGCCACAACCAACAATTACTAGTTTTTTACCCTTAAGTGCATCAACACCGTCACTAAACTCAGCCAAGTCCATAAATTTACATTGTGCAAGCTGTGCAAGTTGCTCACGTAAAGGAAGGGTATTAAAGTAATTCGCCATGATGAGTGTCCTATTTCATATTTGTTAGATGCAAGTGCTTTATGCCTTGCTTACATTTACAATAAGAAATAATTCTCCTTGCGTAAAATGATATATTTGCATTAAAGTATTTCATTATATGAAATAGTTGGGCAGTCTACGATTTTATGAGTCATAAGCATTTACATTACTTCTTAGCTTTAGCTAAAACGTTACACTTTGCTCGCGCCAGTGAGCTTTGCCATATTAGCGCGCCTACGCTAAGCCGTAATATAAAACAACTTGAACAAGAGGTGGGGGTCGCGTTATTCACACGTGATAATCGCACGGTAAAATTAACCCGAGAAGGACTGTCATTTATTGATTATGCCAATGCTACACTTGCTAATTGGCAGCGATTTCGCACTAATGTGAATGACCCGGAACAGCCTATATATGGTGATGTGAGTATTTTTTGCTCGGTAACAGCCTCTTATAGCTTTTTATATCAAATTTTAGAGCAATTACGACTTCGCCATCAGTATATTGAAATAAAACTTAATACCGGCGATCCTGCGTTAGCCCTTAATCGTGTGTTTGATGGGCAAGAAGACATGGCGATTGCCGCAAAGCCAGATAAATTGCCATCACAAATTGCTTTTGCAAGTATTGGTTACTCACCGCTGGTATTTATTGCTCCTAAAATAGAATGCTCATTAAACGATCAGCTTTTGAAATGTGGAAACCAAGTACCTTGGTCAAAGTTGGCTTTTATAGTACCAGAGCAAGGTTTTGCCAGGCAGCGATTGGAGCAGTGGTGGTTTAAAAATAATATTCGAGCCAAAATTTATGCCCAAGTTGCGGGTCACGAGGCGATGGTATCTATGGTGAGTCTAGGACTTGGTATCGCTATGGTGCCTAAAATAGTACTCGATAATAGCCCGTTAAAGGAAAAAGTTCAGGTTATTAGCGATCACGCTTTACCGCCAAAAGGCTTTGAAATTGGTCTTGCGGTGCTAAGAAAGAACTTAGCAGACCCAGCATTAGAAGCATTATGGCAAATTGCGCAAACCTTAGACTTTCAAAAAAGTGATTTGGAAGTAACGGCAAATGTATAAAAAATGTGAATGATTGTAATTAACTAGGGATTAGTGCGTTGCACCTTGCTATGATGAATGTCAACTTAATCTCTTATTTGGTTATTTGTAGTAAAACAATGAAGTTAATTACAACAGCCTGTGTTGCCTTAAGCATATTGTTTAGCACTGTATGTAGTGCAACAAATGCACATCAAACTGTGACCTCTGAATCTGCTGAGCAGATCACTATAGGGCAATGGTATATAGGTTTAAGCGCCGGCATTGGCGTGATGACAAATCCACTGCAAAGCGGTGATAACTTACCCCTTATTGTAGTGCCTGAAATAGCCTATTATGGAGAGCAGTTTTTCTTTGACAATGGTCGTGTGGGTTATAGCTTAATACAAACCGAAAAACATATAGTTAATTTAGTTAGCGAGTTTAATCCCGAGACACGTTTTTTTGTTGATTGGCATCCAAGTAATATTTTTGCTTTACAATCTTCCAGTAGCTTAGCTTTACAATCTTCCAGTAGCTTAAATGTTGAAGCTGACCCCAGTCCTGTAAAAAACATTCCAAACCTTAATGATTTAAACAAGCGCCGGTGGGCTCTTGATATGGGGTTAAGTTATCACTATATTCATAAAAATCATGTTTTTTCAGTGCAAAGTCTTGCTGATGTGTCAGGTGTTTATAATGGCACTCGAACAGGCTTGCAATGGCAAATGATGAGAAAATATGCCGATTGGCAAGTTAAGCCTAGCTTAGGTATTTGGTATAAATCATCTGAACTTAATACTTATTTCTATGGTTTGTCTGAAAAAGAGAGTCAAAATGGTGCATTTGGGGTTGGCAGTAGCTGGCAACCTTATGCTAAAATCGATGCTCGTTATGCGCTAAGCAAAGCGAACTCATTGCGTTTTAATGTTGGCTACTACGATTATTCAGAAGTAGCGGATAGTCCTTTATTTAATAAAACGTACTCGATGACTGCCTTTATAGGATTCGATCATATTTTCTAATATGAAGCATTTTCTTTTAATTCTAGTAGTAGGATGTTTATTGGTATGGCCAAATTTTGGCGTATCTAAAGCAGCTTCACTTAATGTTACCCCTAAAGTGTGTGTGATTTCTGATCAGCAAGATTTTTGCGATCTTGAGCTGAATTTTGATTGGAAAATAGCCGAGCCGTTAGATGTGTGTTTATACCAAGATAGTGAACAGCTTTTTTGCTGGCAACAGGCGCAGTTAGGGCGCTTGAATTATAAAGCGCGTGTTCAGGTTGAGACCTTATACTCCCTTATCAATCCTCACACGGGCGATCTACTAGCAACGGCGCGTATTGAAGTGCAAAGCACCCAAGCCAAAACTACCAGAAGACGATTGCGTTCACCGTGGAGCTTTTTTTAATCTAGGAGCTGCAAATGGCACAGATTTTACTTGTCGAAGATGATTTAGGGTTACAACAATTAACCAAAGATTATCTTGAAAATAATGGCCTTGAAGTGGCGGTTCTTGACCGTGGCGATGAAGTGTTTACCTACCTTGAAAACCATAATGTTGACTTAATGATCCTTGATGTGATGCTGCCAGGTAAAGACGGTTTTAGTGTTTGCCGTCAGGTGCGCGACAAATTCAGCCTGCCTATTTTAATGTTAACAGCCAAAGGTGAAGACTTTGACCAAGTAATTGGCTTAGAGCTTGGTGCAGATGATTATGTGATAAAACCTGCAGAGCCAAGAATGTTATTAGCACGCATTAACGCCTTATTACGCCGTGGTCAAGCAACCGTGAAAGCTCCTGAAGAGCTAACATTTGGCGATTTAAATATTGATAAAACCAGCCGCATTGTAAAGCTTAAAAGTAACGAAATAACACTCACTTCCCACGAATTTGAATTGCTATGGCTACTTGCGTCAAATGCTGGTGATGTATTGAGTCGTGAACATGTTCACCAGCATATGATTGGTCGCCAATACGACGGGCTAGATCGTACTGTTGATGTACGTGTTTCACGCATTCGTAAAAAGCTTGGTGATAATAGTGATAAACCGTATCGAATCAAAACAGTATGGGGTCAAGGCTACTTGTTTGTCTCTGATGCGTGGGATATGTAACTATTAATGGGGAAGTTATTCGCAAGTTTATATTTGTATATTATTGTTTCACTTGTTTTAGTTAGCGGGGCCATTGAGCAACTTTGGCCTTATGAAGATACCCAGCAACAAATGGCGCTTGATAATGAATTTGGCCAATCTCTTTGGTTACTTTCCCAAACCCCCGCAGGCCTTGAAAAAATAACTCAGCATTACAACAGTGAACTACTTGCTAGTAATGATTTGATGTTACCAACCTTACAACAGACAGAGCTTGAAAACCGTCACTATATTTACTTATTTGATAGCCAGAAAGATGCTATTTGGTATATAAAATTAAACGATAACGAATTATTAAAAGTTGGCCCGATAGAAGTCTCAGCTCCGGGGTTTTCATCGGTATGGCCTTATTTATTGCTATTGAGCGTCGTTGGGTTACCTATAGGTCTTTGGAGCTTTTTACTATGGCGTGACTTTGAAAAGCTGCGTTTGGCGTGTGAAGCTGTTGATGGCTCACAAGGTTTTGAATCAAGCGCATCATCTAAATCATTTTTCTTACCCATTACCGACACTCTCAGTGCGATGCAACAGCGTATTCAGCACTTATTGACTGCTCAAAAAGAGTTAACCTCGTCAGTTTCACATGAGTTTAGAACGCCACTGGCACGGCTTAAGTTTGCCCTTGCAATGTTGGAAGATAAAGTCAGCGACGAAAAAGCCTTTGATTACATTGATAATATGCAGCTGGATATCAGTGAGCTTGAATCACTCGTTAAAGAAATATTGGATTATGCACGTTTAGATAGCGAGCAGCCAAACTTAAATATTCAACAATGTGACTTAGTTATTGTAATACAAAGCGTACTTGAAAAGCTTGGCTTTGCCTCAAATTTAACTCTTAATACACACTTGCCAGCGAGTTTAAATTATCGCTGTGATAGTCACTTTATAGCGCGATCAGTGCAAAACTTAGTCGGTAACGCACTTAAGTATGCTAAGCAACAAGTTAAAGTGTCGTTGTATGAACATAAAGATGACCTGATACTCGCCGTTGAAGATGACGGCCCAGGCATTGATATTGCGCAGTGGGATAACGTATTTAAACCATTCACTCGATTAGATAAAAGCCGAGATAAAAAAACGGGTGGATTTGGTTTAGGGCTTGCCATAGTGGCTAAGATTGTTTCATGGCATCAAGGGGATTGCCAACTAAGCAATTCTTCTTTAGGTGGCGCAAAGTTTATAATTCTCCTTCCCAAGCGAGTGTCATAACTGACATTTAACAGACACAGCATATAAAAAAAGCGCCATTTCAAATAATTGAAGGCGCTTTTTTGTGAATAAAACCAAATTAACAACAAGTAGTAAAGTAATAGGCAAGGCAAAGCCAGGTAAGTTCAACTTAATTGGAGAAAATTATGGGTTTTCTAGTAAGGGCATTAGCATTTTTTCTAGTCCGTTAAGCTTTACTTCGTAGATCATTGCTAATTGGGTACCTAAATGCCCATCGGGAAAACCTTGCCGCTTAAACCAGACTAAATAAGGTTCGGGTAATAAAAGTAAGGGACGCCCTGCATATTTTCCAAATGGCATCTTGGTATTAATAGCTGTTTTTAATTGCTGGGTATCCATGCTTTACTTTTTTAGAGTTGAGTGAGCCGCAGTTTAATATAGTTAGTGAAAAGAAAATAGGTTATACGGGCAGGAATAGCCTATTTATAGTAGGCGCTGACCCTTAAACCCTGATTTGATTAAACACTAATTGATTAAAAGTGAGCAATACGATCGGTGCGTTGCTTTCACGTAATGTTTTATGAATAGGTTTACAATAAGTAATAAAAGGGAAGGGCTAAGTTTAAGCTTTGAAAATTAAATGTAGGTGGTTATCAGTCCCTTTAATAATAACCACCTATTACATTATGGAAGTAATTTTTGCTTTACGTGCTCAGCAAAACCACTACCGGCTTCTAAGTAGAAGTTGTAGGTAAAGTTCACGCCCATTTCCTCTAGTTCTTTTTGCTGATCAGGGTAGTTGGCAATGGCCGTTACTTGGCCTTTATATCCTGAGGCCTTAAGTTGCTCTAGGGCGAATATATTCTGCATGTGTTTAGGCATTGCTAACATGACCATTTCGACGTGAGAGTGATTAACACGTTGCCAAAAGTCAGGATCGGTTGCATCGGCTATTAATACTTTGCGACCGCGCTTGATATGTTTATCGACTACTTCCCGCTTTATATCAATACCAGCTACAATACCAGGGTGTGTGGCGTTAATTGTTTCATAGGCACCGGTACCAATTCGGCCCATACCAAAAACAACTATTTTAGTATAATTAAGATTAACCGGTTGCTCTTCAGCTAAGCTAGTGTCGCTTTCAAAGGGTAATAACCAACGCTCTATCTTGACGTAAGCTTCGTTAGAATATTTATTTAAGGGTGAAGCGATAACAAAAGTGATAGAGACAGCAATGGCCATCACCGCCAACCATTCAGAGGTGATCATTCCACTACTTGCTGCGACCATACAAACAATTAAGCCAAACTCACTGTAATTAGATAGGCTAAACGCATTAAGTAATGAAGTGCGTGCACGTAATTTAAACATGTTTGTTAGCACATAGTAGAGAATAACCTTCAAAGGTAATAACGCAACGAGAATGAGTGCAATAAGTAATGAATTTATAGTGAGATCAGCGCCAAGGCCAATAGTTAAGAAAAAGCCCACGAGTAGTACGTCTTTTAAACTGAGTAATGACTTTGCAAGCTCACTGGCTTTTTTATGTGGGGCGAATATCATACCAATGATAAGCGCGCCCAAATCACCTTTAAGGCCAACAAACTCGAATGCTTGATAGCCTGCAACTAACGCAAAAAAGAAACCAAATAAAGGGAGTAGCTCACCATATTTTGAGCGATCTAAAACCCAAAACATCATAGGTCGTAATAACGGTAATAAGGCAAACAACAACAGTGCCCAGGGACTTGGTACTTTCCCCGTGCTTATTACTAAAAATACTACGGCAAAGATATCTTGCATTACCAAAATACCAATAGAGACTTTACCGTGTAAGCTTGCCATTTCACCTCGTTCTTCAAACACTTTTACCGCAAATACGGTGCTTGAAAAACTAAAAGCAAAACCAACCAGCAATGCACTTTGCCAAGTTAATCCATTAAATAACGGCACTGTCATTGCGCCAAGTACTAACATTAAGGAACAAAATAAAGCACTACAGAGAATAATATGTAACGAAGCTGGCGCCCATACATAAGGTTTTATTAGGTTACTTACCTTAAGCTTTAAACCGATACTAAATAATAGCAGTACAACGCCTAGGCTAGCGATACTATTGAGTAGTTCAGTTGTTTTGTAGCCCATTAAATTAAGTGCAAACCCGGCAAGTAAAAAGCCGATTAAAGGAGGAAGCTTTAATTGATAAACAGCGAAGCCAAAGATAAATGCTGTAGCGAAATATAATAATTCCATAATGTTTCGTGTTACCTCACCAAGAGTTTTAGTGTAGCTAAATATCAACTGCATGGAAATTAATTAGCGCTCTTAACACATAATAAATGTAGTTGTCGCTTTTTCTCGCGTAAAAAATAGCCACTCAGTACATTTTTATTAGCGAAAAATGCAAAAGCGTTATTTTTTCACTGACATTGGCTTTTAAATGTGGTTAAGATGCAATTACAAAGGAAATTAAGTCGGTACGGCGCAACATAGTTATTCTTAAAGCTGACGACTTGTGGAGAAATAGATGTTTAAAAAAATTCTTGCATCAGTCGGTATTGGTGCAGCAAAAGTAGATACAGTTCTAGAGACTGAGCATTTACAGCCAGGACAAATTTTTAACGCGCAAATAGTCATTCAAGCTGGTGATGTAAGCCAAGAAATTAGTGGTCTAGATTTAGCACTCATGACTCGTGTTAAGGTGGCTAATGAAGACGGTGAATATTTTACTAACCACATTATTGATAAGTGGCGCATTACCGATATTGGTTCAATCGAGCCTGGTCAGCAAAAGACAGTGCCATTTGAAGCGCGCCTTCATTCTGAAACACCGATAACCGAAATTAATGCGGGTTACAACCAATCGTTTGTTTGGGTTGAAACGGGTTTAGATATCCTAAATTCGGATAATAAGTGCAATTTCTCAGATTAGATGGCCAGCTGTTATAATTCGGCCATTTTCTCGCCAAAGGAAATTGCTTTAATGAAATATAAACAGCTGACACAAGAAGAAAGATACCAGATTTACGCGTTAATAAAAGCAGGAAATAACCAAAAGCAGATAGCTGAAGAACTAACTCGTTCACCGTCATCTATTTCTAGAGAGCTAAAACGCAATAAAGGACTTAAAGGCTATCGGCCTAACCAAGCCAATAACTTTGCTGAACAAAGACGTAAGTCATCTTTCAAAGCAAGTAAGTTAACAGAGGACGTCACTCACTGGATTAATAAATTGTTGCATGACGGACTTTCCCCTGAGCAAGTGGCAGGCCGCTTAGCTTTAGAGAAACAGGTCGTTTTACATCATGAAACAATTTATCAATATATTTACAGAGACAAGGCTCGTGGTGGCAAGCTACATAAGACACTCACTCGTGCATGTAAAAAGTATAAAAAACGCTATGGAAGCTATGATAAACGTGGACAGATAGTTAATCGAGTCAGCATTGATGAACGCCCAAGTATTGTGGATTCAAAGTCTAGGATTGGTGATTGGGAGGGCGATACAGTGATAGGTAAAGGGCGTAAAAATGCGCTTGTCACAATGGTTGAACGTAAAACGTTATATACAGTCGTTCACAGAATTGAAAGCAAGCATGCGAAAATAACAGCCGATGCGCTGATCACGTGTATGACACCATATAAAGGTAAGGTTATTACCGTGACGTTAGATAATGGAAAAGAGTTTGCTCACCATGAGCATGTTGCACAAAAATTAGAAGCTGATGTGTATTTCGCTCATCCCTATTCATCATGGGAGCGGGGCATAAATGAGAATACCAACGGCTTACTTAGACGCTTCTTCCCCAAGGGAACTGACTTTATGGCGCTAAGTGAAGCAGAGATACAGGCGGCAGTTGATAAGCTCAACCATCGGCCAAGAAAAACAAGAGGGTATAAAACCCCTCATGAATTATTTACGGGGCAATCAGAAGTTCTGGTGGCTGCATAATGATTGCACTTAATACTTGAATTCAAGTATTGATTTAGCGCTTGACCCAACCGATAAAGATCATTTGCATATTTACCCTAATGAAGCGGTAAATACGTTTATGCAAGCGATGGATAAGCTAGGGTTTAATTTAGTTAAGGCGGATGTTGAAAAAGGTTTTTTACGGGCAAGCACCTTTAGCTCGGTATCAGGTTGTTATCAAGAGTTGGAATATAAACCTAATAGTCGCAGTTTGTTTGGCATTCAAGAAGTAGAACTCTCGTTTGTGCCAGAGGCGCATAAAACCCATGTATTAATTGAGATCGACCGTGCTTTTCGTGGTGATGGCTACGTTGATTTGACTATAGAGCATGACCATGTGAATTTATCGCATTTATGCGATCAGTTAGAGCACTTATTCGCTTAACGAAGGCTTATTAATAATTTTAATAGCCTTGCAAGACTAAGTTTTTTAAGAAGATTTTATGACTTTTCAGAGCAAACCATTTTCTCAACTAACCACTTATGAGTTATTTAGTATCATGCGCGAGCGAGTTGATGTATTTGTGGTTGAACAAAACTGCCCCTACCCAGAAATAGATGATACCGATATTGAGCCCGCAACGATGCATTTGTATCGTTTTGAAAATGACAATGTGGTTAGTTATGCGCGCTGCTATTTAAAAAATGAAGCTTACAGTGCTTTTGGTAGAGTGCTCGTTGCAAAAACGCAGCGCGGTAAGGGGATTGGCTTTGAGCTGGTGAAAGAGGCTATAGATTGCTGCTTTTCACACTTTCCTAAGCAGGATATTTATATTGGTGCACAAACATACTTGCTTGATTTTTATCGCTCATTTGGCTTTGACTTGCAAGGAGAGGTGTATTTAGAAGATGGAATTGCACATCAAGATATGATTTTAAAAAAACCATCAACTAATTAGGTTGATGGTTTTTTTATTAAGATTAGTAAATAGAGTTTACAAATACTAAGGCGATTGCCAGAGGGCAAATAAATTTAATATACCAAGGCCAAACCTTCCAAAATAAACCACTAGCTACTTCTGGTGCACCTTGTTTAATTTCGCTAAGTAGCGAATTACGATACCAAATCCAGCCGGCAAATATACAACACATCATACCAATTAATGGCTGTGTAAACTTTGTTGTTACAGTGATCACTAAGCCAAACAAGCTATCAAAATTAAACACAATCGAGAAGCTGATAAGCGCAATGATGCCGCCAATTATCCACGTTGCATAGATTCGGTTTATATCAAAACGTTCAACAACATATGATACGGGTGCTTCAAGCATTGAAATAGAAGAGGTAAGGGCAGCAATACTCATTAATGCAAAAAAGGCAAAACCGACAAATAAGCCAACGGTACCCATACCATCAAATAGTGCCGGAAGCACTTGAAAAACTAGGGTATCCTCAGAAAGTAATGAACCATCGTTCGCAAATATTTCTACTCCTTGTGCTTGGGCAACATACATGGCTGGAATAATTAAAAGACCAGCAACAAATGCAATAAGTACGTCGATAAGTGTGACGTATGCACCTAGAGAGACTAAATTTTCTTTTTTACTAATGTAAGAGCCATATATAATCATCACACTAGTGCCTAGTGATAGTGAAAAGAATGCTTGTCCAAGGGCACTAACTAATAACTCAGGTTCAAAAATAGAGCTGAAATCAGGCACCAAATATGCTTTTAAACCGATCATAGCGCCTTCTTGAAACATTACATAAATGATCAGCGCAGATAAAATACTTAATAATGCAGGCATTAAACGCTTTGACCATTTTTCAATACCGTTTTCTACCCCTTTACTGATAATACCAATAGTTAAAATGATAAAGGCTGAGGTAAATATAAGGTTTCTTGAAAGTGACTGGTCACTTAGCCAGCTTGCAGCTGAAGTGCTGCCAACTAATGTTGCCGCAGGCGCTAACGTCGCGCTGATCATCCAGCCGGCCACAATTGCGTAAAAACTTAAAATAAAACCGGCACACAAAATACCACTAAAACCAACAATAAATGCAAAGTGCTTTTGCCAGCCTGCATTAGAAATCTTTCGAAGTGAGGTGACTGCGTTGGCTTGGCCGTGACGGCCAATAGTAAGCTCGGCCATTAGTGCTGGGTACGCTAGGAAAAAAGCAAGTATCAAATAGGCAATTAAAAATGCAGCGCCTCCATTACTGGCTGTTTGGGTGGGGAAGCCCCAAATATTACCTAAACCTACCGCCGAGCCTGCGGCGGCCATTATAAATCCAAATCGGGAGCTAAACTCCCCTCTAACTGCGCTCATAATTATTATGACTTCTTTATTTTGTGACGGCGCTGATAATCTACTGTAAATGCTAAAAAATAAAAAGTGCTTATTTAGTTCAATTGGAGAAAAACCATTTTCAGGTATCCAACTTAGTTATAGCAATGGCACTTAAGGTAAGCACTATTTCTAATAGACATTTGTTTTAATAGAGAAAAATAGGGTTTACAGTGTGTAAACTGTAACGAACATGTTAAAACTTTGATGGGTTATGTATTTTTAAAGTAAAACATGCACCGCCTAAGCTGTTACTTTGGCTAACGTTTACACTGCCATGATGCCAATCGACTACTTTTGCGACAATCGCTAAACCTAACCCGAAGCTTTTATGCGCACGATTACGATGGCTTTGCTCTTGGAAGAATGGTGAAAATACTTTATGCCAATTTTTTTTATCAATGCCAGGACCATCATCTTCAACTGTGATAGTTAGCGTCGTCGCCTCGTTTTTTGCGGTAACTAAAATTTGCTTATGAGCAAAATCGCTGGCGTTAGTAATTAAATTTGTTATTGCGCGGGCTAACCAATGTAAATCAGCGTAGATGATGGCTTCATCATTTTGAATAGCAAGCGTTATTTGCTGTTTGGTAAGCGTAGGAGTGACTTGCTGAACTAAATTATTAATATAAGGTTTTAGTTCGCTATGACTATAAGTTAATTGGTTAGCGCGCTGCTCAAGTGTGGCAAAAGCTAAGTAGCTTTTAAGCATAGATTCCATTTGGTCTAAATCTGTTTCCATACGCGACAAATAGTGTTGAATTTTCTCATGGTCTTGACTGTCAAGCGCTGCATCTAGACCAAATCTTAAACAGGCTATAGGGGTACGAATATCATGAGATAAGCTTGACGCCATTAGTTTATTTTCATCAAGAAGTTTTTCTATCTGGCTTGCCATACGATTAAAGGTCAGTTCAACATCTTTTATATAGGTAAAGTGAGAAACCTGAATACGCGCGGTTAAATCACCACTAGCAAACTTTTTTGCTGCACTATTAAGTACATTTAATCGTTTTGCTAATGGGCTGATAATAAAGCCCATCAAGATACATAAGCAGGTGTAAAATAGCAGTGTTAATAACAAGTCATTTTGTTGAGGTTGGCTATGGGACTTTTCTAAACGTAGTTTTAAATGGTAGTCAGCCAGTGCCTTATTACTATAAAGTAGGTAGTAACCTTGCTGATCTTCTAAAATGATCCCATCTGATGAATACATTTGTGCCACAAGCGATGCAGGTAGTGCCAGTGAATTGGTAAGGCGATAATTCAAAGGTAAATTAAAATCTGTTGCTAAACTTTGGCTAAACTGCGCACGTTCTTTGACTGGCTTACTGGCAATTTGTTTGGCAAACCCCGTTAACAATTTACTTTGTAAGTAAAACTCATCCTCTGGTGTGTGTGTTTGTTGGCTAAAGGCATCAATCAGCCAGCCTAAAATTGCAATCGATAGCAATGCGCTACTTAATAATGACCAATAAAGTTTTTTCATTATGCTAATACAATAAATTGTTGTGCATAATAACTCACCATGCTGATGCTACTAATAAATAACCACGACCCCAGATAGTTTTTATTTTTTCAGGGTGTTGGGAGTCGTCATTAAATTTACGACGAAGGGCAGATATAAGGACATCGACACTACGATCTAAACCATCATATTCACGGCCTTTCGTGGCTTTAAAAACCGCGTCACGAGAAACGACCTCACCGGCATTGTTAGCTAGGTATTGAAGTAATAAATATTCTGCACTGGAAATGTTATGCTCTTGTTCATTAACGAATACGGTACGAGAGAGAGTATCTATTTTGAGTGAGCCAACGGTGATAGTGCTCTCATCAGCCTGGTTACTTGGTTGTTCGGTATTTTGACGAAGAGCGGTTTTAATACGCGCTAACAGAGCACGAGGGCGAATAGGTTTCATAATATAGTCACTGGCACCGACTTCAAGGCCAATGACTTCATCCATTTCATCGTCGCGCGCGGTGAGCATTATAATCGGTGCTTGATAAAACTGCCTGAGTTCACGGCACACGCTAATACCATCTTGCCCTGGTAGCATTACGTCAAGCAATACGAGGGCGGGATTATGGTTTTTTACCATACTGACGACCTCATCTCCGCGTGCGCATATAAGGGTGTTATAACCTTTTTCAATAAGGTATTCAGCAATCCATTGTGCGAGTGAACTATCATCTTCAACTAATAAAATGTTGCCGTAGTTATCCATAATTCTGCCTTAATGAAATTAAAATAAGCGCCAGCGACGTTTTTTTTGACGGTTCTTATATACCCATTGTAGCTGTACTTGTGTCGTTGCTATTGTTTTGCCATTATTACTATTAATTAGCTCAAAAGATACACTATGGGCTGAATCAAATGCATAGCTAAACTCGCCTTGCTCTTGGTTTAACCAGCACTGCATAATGTGTTTAGTATCTGCATCACGTAAACAATAATTACCGGTATTGGGCTGCATCCAGCTTAGGGTTACATCAGCGTAGCAATTACGTCCTTCGCGCAGCGCAACACAGGTATCAGGTATGGCCGTAAGTTTTTTACTGACGGTGTGGGCTTGTTCAGCCGACACTAAATTACTTATTAAAAATAAGCTTATCAGCCATTTAAAATACATATCTTACGCCTACCTTGGCTTTATGTTGATATCCTTGTGAAACAATGGGGCTGTTACTTATTTCCTCAGAAAACCAGGTTGATAGCCAGCCACCTAAAAACACCCAATGCTGATTAATTGGATATTCTCCATGCAACTCTAATACTAAGCTGGCACCGCCATCCGTTTGATAAATAGGGCGGTTTATAGTGGCTTCAGTTGAATCAATGCCAAAGTAATAATTTATAAAGTCGCTTGAGTAAGCGCTAACACCGACACCGGTGCGAAATTCCCAGTTACGCCAAGGTATAATTTTGCTAAAAAAGCTGTTGATCACCCAGCCATTATGAGCGCCGGTAACGTCATGTAAATATTCAAAAGAAACTTGGGCGCTTTCAAAGCGTCGAGAGAGGCGTACGCCCACATCAAAGTCATAGTGGCGACTATTAATACCAACTAATTCTTCAATAACCGTGTCGTTATAGAAGGTTAAGCCACTTTCATCAAAACCAGCTTGTACGTTCGTACCAAGGATATCTAATCCCCAGTTGTATTTATCAATAATACTGTAGCCGATAACAATACCGCCACTGAGTTGGCTCTGGTCGATATCAAGGTAAAAATTATCGTAGGAAAGGGCTAAATTTAAATCAACTTCAAGGCCATCGTCATATGAATCCATACCGATTAAGTATGAATCTTCTATATAATAACCAGCTCCAGCACTCCAGTCCCAAGTAAAACCGGATGAAGGCTCTAAATTATTATCGGCGTAATAGCGGTTGCTGGCAAAAGATTGCACACTCACAAAGAGGGTTAAGACGACAACAAAAAAATTAATTATTTTACTGCTTACAAATGTCATCCCGAGTCCCGTGAGTTATTATTATAATAAAGGCTGTAAAGCATATTATATTGTTAAAGGGTGACTAGAATCTGTAAAAAAGTGTAGTAAGCAGCAAGAGTCGTGCTTGCTGCGAATGTCTTGGTTGTGTTTTATTTATTGGACTTTAATTTTATCAATTAAAATACTACTTAAATAATACTGCATCATCGGTGTTAAAGCACTGACTTCTGTACGATCGCAAGGCCCCTGAACTTTGGTTAAATTACTAACTTTAGCAATTGTCTGGTAATTAGGTGTAGAAACTGTTTTGTTTGCGCGTGCTAGGCGTGCCTGGTCAGTATTTTGCTGGTGAATAAAAGAGGCCACCTCAAGTTCATTGGTGATAGTCTCTTCTTCGGTAAAGTCATAAATAAGCGCCTCACGATGAAAGCTAGCACTATCTATTGATGACTTTGCAAACCACACTACATCACCAGATGCGCGATGAGTTAAGCGCATACTTACTTGTGCATTAATTGTCGCACATTGTTGGGCTGGATATTGACTGGCAATTTCATAAAATAATGAAAATGGCTTCTCGGGTGTATAAATAGGGTATTCAGTATCCTCGACTAAATTCAAATCAAGCTGATGTATTGAAAGTGTAAAGTCTGCTTGCTTAGATTTAATAACCTTGAGGTTTTTTTCTTTTAGCGCGTCACTAATTTGTGTGTATAGGGTGTCTGTAACACTGGCTTTATCTGCAGAAATTGACACTGTTTGATTACGCTTAATTTGGTGTGCAGGCAATTGTACCGACTTAACTTTGGGTGAGTTATGCTCAGTTTTATACATTACTTGGTAAGTTTTACTTTTTAATAACGGTTTTTCTGGCATTGTTAATAACGCAGCTGGCTCCGGTGAAACAGCACAACCAGTTGAAAACAATGAGAAAGCACAAATAGTGAAAAAACGATTATACACTTTACAACCTTTTGAAAACACAATGTTGCCGACATTGTACGTTAGTCCTAATAAAAGTTCATGGTATTATATACTAAGAAACCTCTTAAAAAGATGAAAATAACAAAATATGAAGTATATGAAGTTTTCTTTTTTTTTAATATTGTTGGTCGGTAGCTTTTCAATAGTTGCTCAGACCAGCGATCCCGGCTGGCAATCGTTTATCAGTGACTACAATCGTTATCTAGAACGAAAGCTTGCAAGTAAAGGAATACCCGGTGCCGCAATTTCCATTGTTAATGGTAAAGACTTCAGTTTCACTAAAGGATGGGGATTAACAAAGCGTGGCAAGGGGTTGGCGGTTAACGAACATACTCGCTTTCGTTTAGCGTCGGTTTCTAAAACATTCGCAGGGTCACTAACTGCTAAACTAGCTAGCCAAGGTAAATTTTCCTTAGATGATCCGGTTAGTAAGTATATTCCAGGTTTTGCTAATACTGTCTATAAAGATGATCTCAAAGTTTTTCATATTTTAAGCCACTCCAGTGGATTGGTGCCTAATGCGTACGATAATTTAATTGAGTCGCGGATGAAGTATCCTGATATCGTTGCTAAGTTACTGGCAGTTGAACCTATTTGTAAGCCCGGACAGTGTTATGGCTATCAAAATGTGATGTTTAGCTTGATTGATGATGTGATCACCAAAAGTACTAATATGAATTATAAAACCTGGCTGAATGAGTTTATTTTTGCGCCCTTACAAATGCAAGATGCGAGCTTAGGGTATGATGCTATGGTCGCTGATGAAAATTATGCTCTACCTCATGTCAAAGGGCGTAAGCGTTGGCACACCGCGCGCTTAAAGGCAAATTACTACAAAGTAGGCCCTGCTGCCGGTGTTAACGCAAGCGCCAGCGATATGGCTATTTGGTTAAAAGCACAGCTTGGGCTTTACCCTAGTGTATTGTCAAAAGATGCATTGGCAGCGCAAACACGCCCTTACACCCATACAAAAAAAGAAATGCGCTGGCGTGTCTGGCGTGGGCATGTAAAAGATGCCTATTATGGCTTAGGCTGGCGTGTTTATAATTATGATAATGAAACAATGTATTATCATAGTGGTTGGGTTCAAGGGTATCGCAGTGACTTAGTAATTTTGCCGCATTTAAATATTGGCTTTAGCCTGATTTTAAATGCTGAAACAGGTTTAATTAATGAGCTTACCACTGAATTTATTAACCGCGTGCTTGATTACAAGCATGTCGTGCTGGCAAATAATAATAATTGAAGTGAAATATAATATATTTATTTTCAGTTTGTTCTTTAATTTATTGTCGTTGCAACGAGGCATAAGTACAGCGGCTGAAAGGACAAAAAATGGTCGTTTATCAAATAAATTATAGACACAAACAAGCCAGCTATGGCGCTGGCTTTTTTGTGTTATTAAAGATTAAGTACGTGGTAACTGAATCTTTTTTTCTTCACTTTGGCGATAAAGTACAATAGTGTGGCCAATTGTTTGCAATTTATGTGCGCCGGTTTCTCTGGTGATTGCTTCAAAAATTAAAGATTTAGTTTCACGATCGTCAGTCGGTACTTTGACTTTAATTAATTCGTGAATTTCTAATGCACTTTGAATTTCAACTAAAACACCTTCGGTTAGACCGTTGGCACCTAATAAAACCACAGGCTTTAGACTATGGGCTTGACCTTTTAAAAACTGCTTTTGTTTGTTAGATAATTTCATGTAGTTACAAATTTTACTGAATATGGCTTGAATTAAGGGTATTCTAACGCCATCTAGACAATATTACTAATTAGTTGCGTGTTAATTTATGGCAAATAAAAAACATTCGGCCAGTTCACAGCGTTGGTTGAAAGAACATTTTGATGATCAGTACGTTCATGAGGCCCAAAAGAAGGGATGGCGTTCTCGAGCAGTATTTAAACTTGATGAAGTTCAAAAAAAAGATAAATTATTGCGCCCCGCGATGACGGTAGTTGATTTAGGGGCCGCGCCGGGTAGTTGGTCGCAATACTTAGCTGAAAAGGTGGGTGATAAAGGCCAAGTTATTGCATGTGATATTTTGCCTATGGACTCTTTAGCGGGCGTTGATTTTTTACAAGGTGACTTTCGTGAAGAAGCAGTGCTTGATGCGTTATTAAAACGTATTGATGGTAAAAATGTAGATGTGGTGCTTTCAGATATGGCACCAAATATGAGTGGTAATAGCTCAGTTGATCAAGCTGGTAGCATGTATTTAGTAGAGTTAGCGCTGGATATGTGCAACCAGGTATTGAAGAAAAACGGTGCATTTATAGTCAAGGTTTTTCAAGGTGAAGGCTTTGAGCAATACTTAAAAGATGTCCGAAATAGCTTTAAAACAGTGAAGATACGTAAGCCCGACGCATCACGAGCACGATCACGTGAAGTATATATAGTAGCGACAGGCTACAAACTGTAGTACAGTTGTCAGGCGTTAAGATGAATTTAAATTAATTGGATACAAGAGGTTAACCCCTTGAGCGATATGGCGAAAAATCTAATACTCTGGCTGGTTATTGCAGTTGTGCTAATGTCAGTCTTTCAGAGCTTTAATGGCGGCGATCAAGTTGATCGTCAAACTAGTTACAGTCAATTTGTAAAAGAGGCACGTAGTGGCTCTATACAAGAAGTATCTATTGAACGTACCAGCGGTACGATCACAGGTATTAAATCAAGCGGCGAACGTTTTCAAACGATTATGCCAGTTTATGACAAAGATATTTTAAATGATTTGCTTAAAAGTGATGTAAATGTCAAAGGGGTTAAACCCGAAGAACAGTCATTCTTAACCAGTATTTTAATTTCTTGGTTCCCAATGTTGCTGCTAATAGGTGTTTGGATATTCTTCATGCGTCAAATGCAAGGCGGTGGCGGTAAAGGTGCAATGTCATTCGGTAAAAGTAAAGCACGCTTAATGAGTGAAGACCAAATTAAGACCACTTTTGCTGATGTTGCTGGTTGCGATGAAGCCAAAGAAGACGTTACTGAGCTGGTGGACTTTTTACGTGACCCATCAAAATTCCAAAAGCTCGGTGGTAGTATTCCTAAAGGCGTATTAATGGTTGGTCCACCTGGTACGGGTAAAACCTTACTAGCTAAAGCCGTTGCCGGTGAGGCAAAAGTACCATTTTTTACTATTTCAGGTTCTGACTTTGTAGAAATGTTTGTTGGTGTTGGTGCATCACGTGTACGTGACATGTTTGAACAAGCTAAAAAAGCCGCACCCTGTATCATCTTTATTGATGAAATCGATGCCGTTGGCCGCAAACGTGGCGCTGGTATGGGTGGTGGTAATGATGAGCGTGAGCAAACACTAAACCAAATGCTCGTTGAAATGGATGGTTTTGAAGGTAATGAAGGTATTATCGTAATTGCTGCGACTAACCGCCCTGATGTGCTGGATCCGGCATTACTTCGTCCAGGTCGTTTTGACCGTCAAGTTGTGGTTGGCTTACCTGACATCCGTGGCCGTGAGCAAATCTTAAAAGTACACATACGTAAAGTGCCATTAGGCGACAACGTAGAAGCGAGTGTTATTGCTCGTGGTACTCCAGGCTTCTCTGGTGCTGATTTAGCAAACTTAGTTAACGAAGCCGCACTTTATGCTGCTCGAGGTAATAAGCGTGTCGTTAGTATGGCTGAGTTTGATGCCGCTAAAGATAAAATCATGATGGGCGCAGAGCGCAAGACCATGGTGATGAGCGAGCAAGAAAAAGCGATGACGGCATACCACGAAGCGGGCCACGCAATTGTTGGACGCTTCGTACCAGAGCATGATCCTGTTTATAAAGTATCGATTATTCCTCGCGGTCGCGCTTTAGGTGTCACGATGTACTTGCCTGAGCAAGACCGTGTTAGCCATTCAAAAGAATTGCTTGAATCGATGATCTCTAGCTTATACGGTGGTCGAATCGCTGAAGCACTTATTTATGGTGAAGAAAAAGTCACCACTGGTGCCAGTAATGATATTGAACGTGCAACTGACATCGCGCGTAAAATGGTGACACAGTGGGGTTTAAGTGAAAAATTAGGGCCGTTACTTTACGCTGAAGATCAAAATGAAATGTACATGGGTGGCGGTGGCCGTTCTATGAGCATGTCAGATGAAACAGCAAAAGTAATTGATACTGAAGTTCGCTTACTCTCAGATCGTAACTACGAACGCGCTGAAAACATTCTAAAAGAAAACATCGATATTCTACATGCAATGAAAGATGCATTAATGAAGTATGAAACAATCGATGCCAAGCAAATTGACGATTTAATGGCTCGTGAACCGGTTCGTGAACCGCGTGATGCCCATGACCGTCGTGATGATGATTCAGACAAGAAGCCACCTGCAGAAGAAGCTAAAGAAGCAGAGGCAATTGCTGAAAAAGACGATAAATCAGCAGAAAAAGATGAAACAAATCTTGATGATAAAGCTGAATAAACGTTAAAATAGCTAATCCAAAAGCCCCGCTGGTCGGGGCTTTTTTGTAATTAATTTAATAACGTATAAGTATCAATGCAATGGATGTATTGAAGGTGATAAATGACCATTGTTAGCTTACCCCGAGGCCGTTCTTTACACCTCGATACCCCAGTGATTATGGGGATTTTGAATGTCACTCCTGATTCCTTTTCAGACGGTGGTCGATACTATAAGACCGACAACGCTGTCATTCAGGCTAAAACTCTCTTAGACGATGGCGCAACTATTCTTGATATTGGTGGTGAATCTACGCGACCCGGGGCTCCTAGTGTAAGCCTCGAAGATGAACTAGCCCGTGTGATCCCAACGATTAAAGCAATACGCAATCATCAAAACAGTAAGTTGAACGATTGTATTATTTCCATTGATACCAGTAAAAGTGAAGTGATGCGTCAAGCCATTGAAGCGGGTGCTGATATCATTAATGATGTGCGGGCATTGCAAGAGCCAGGTGCGCTCGAAGTGGTTGCAGCCTTTTGTGATGTGCCTGTGTGTTTGATGCATATGCAAGGGCAGCCAAGCAGTATGCAAAAAAGCCCACTTTACGATGATATATTTAAGCAGATAAAGCAATTCTTTGCCGAGCGCATAAAGGCGTGTGAAACAGCGGGCATTCAGCACGCACGGATTATCCTCGATCCAGGCTTTGGATTTGGCAAAACCTTGAGCCATAATTACCAGCTACTGGCTAAATTTAATGATTTCAACAGTTTTAATTTACCGGTATTAGCAGGGTTGTCACGTAAGTCCATGCTAGGTAATTTATTAAATAGACAAAGTGACGAGCGTTTAGCAGGTAGCTTAGCCGGGGCGCTTATTGCGGCGCAAAATGGCGCAAAAATTATACGTGTACATGATGTAAAAGAAACCGCAGATGCGCTTGCTGTTTGGCAAGCATGCGAACAAGGAATTAAAGATGAGCAGAATTAGAAGATATTTTGGTACCGATGGTGTGCGTGGCATGGTTGGCGAGTACCCAATAACCCCAGAGTTTGCATTGAAGCTAGGCTGGGCTGCAGGGCGGGTGCTTTCTAAAAATGGCACTAAAAAAGTAATTATTGGTAAAGATACTCGTATTTCTGGTTATATGTTAGAGACTTCACTTGAGTCTGGTTTAATTGCTGCAGGTATTGATGTGGTATTACTTGGGCCTATGCCAACTCCTGCTGTTGCTTATTTAACCCAAACGTTTCGTGCCGAAGCGGGCATTGTGATCAGCGCTTCACATAATCCTTATCATGATAATGGTATTAAATTCTTTTCTGGAGATGGTTTAAAGCTTGCAGATGACGTTGAACTTGAGATAGAAGCCATGCTGGATGAGCCAATGAGCTGTGTTGCCTCTGATAAGTTGGGTAAAGCGAGCCGACTAGGAAGTGCCGATGGTCGTTATATTGAGTTTTGCAAAAGTCAATTCCCACAAGGGCTATCCTTAGAAGGGCTAAAAATCGTATTAGATTGCGCTAATGGCGCGACCTATCATATTGCGCCTTTAGTAATGCGTGAACTAGGTGCAGAAGTGATTTGCCATGCCTGTGAGCCTAACGGCGTCAATATTAATGCTGATTGTGGTGCAACTCACGTAGATACTTTAAAACGTAAAGTGCTAGAGCTGGGGGCCGATGTGGGTATTGCTTATGATGGCGATGGCGACAGAGTGATGATGGTTGACCATAATGGCCGCGTATTTGATGGTGATGATATTGTTTATATTATTGCTTGCCAAGCTGCCCGTGATGATATGCTCGGTGGCGGTGTGGTTGGTACGGTAATGTCAAATATGGGGCTTGAAAATGCCTTGAAAGAAAAAGGCATTGAGTTTGCTCGAAGCCAAGTGGGTGACCGTTATGTGATGGAGCTACTGCAAGAAAAAGATTGGAAAATTGGCGGGGAGAGTTCAGGGCATGTCTTGAACCTTGATTTGATAAGTACTGGCGATGGTATTATTTCAAGTTTACAAGTATTAGCGGCAATGGTGGCGCAGAACCGTACTTTAAAAGATTTAGGCGCAGGTTTTACTAAATACCCAATGAAAATGATCAACGTGCGCTATACCAAGGGTACAGACCCTACAACAGCTCCTGAAGTACTTGCTGCAGTTGCTGATGTTGAACAAAAACTGGCAGGTAAAGGACGTGTTTTATTACGTAAGTCGGGTACCGAACCGGTTGTACGGGTGATGGTAGAAGCAGCACAGGAAAGAATGGTACTCGATAGTGCACAAAAAATTGCTACAGTTGTCGAATCTATGAGCAAACAAACTGGTTGATAACAATAACCTCTTGTAACTTTGGGTGAGTCGAGTTAATATCTCGCCCGCTTTCTAATGTGGAGTGGAAAAATGGCAACACGCAAGCCAATGGTCGCAGGCAACTGGAAGATGAATGGCTCATTAGAGCTGGTCACGGAATTGTCAAAAGCAATTAACAACGTAAAATCAACAGAATTGGACGTTGTGGTATTTCCACCCTTTCCATTATTAACAGCTGTGGTTGATAGTGGTTTAACAACCGGTTCGCAAACTGTTTCTCAGCATCAAGCTGGCGCATTTACCGGTGAAGTGGACGCTGAGCTTATTAAAGCATTAGGGGCAACATACACTTTAGTTGGTCATTCTGAGCGCCGCAGCATATATGGTGAAAGTAATGACGTTGTGGCTGACAAATTCTCTCGTGCACAACAAGTAGGTTTAACGCCTATTTTATGTGTAGGTGAAAGTGAACAGCAGCGACAGCAAGGTGAGACTGAATCAGTGGTTGGCGCACAAATTGATGCGGTAATCGACAAATTAGGCCTAGCAGCATTGAAAGATTCTGTGGTAGCATACGAGCCCGTTTGGGCCATTGGCACAGGTCAGACTGCATCGCCTGAACAAGCACAGCAAGTGCACAAATTTATCCGTGACAAAATTGCTGCCAATGACAGTGATTTAGCACAAGGGCTGACTATCCTTTATGGTGGCAGCGTTAACGAAAAAAATAGCGAATTATTATTTGCACAAGCAGATATAGACGGCGGACTTATTGGTGGCGCTAGTCTAAAAGCAGACTCATTTACTGCCATCTGTGAAAGTGCAAAAGGGACCGTATAAGATGTACGAAATTTTACTAGTAGTTTATTTAATTGTCGCTTTAGCTTTAGTGGGTATGGTTTTAATCCAACAAGGTAAAGGCGCTGATATGGGGTCTTCATTTGGTGCTGGCGCGTCAGGAACTGTTTTTGGTTCTTCAGGTGCGGGTAACTTTATGACTAAAGCTACAACAACTTTAGCAACAATCTTTTTTGTGTTAAGCCTTGTATTGGGTAACTTAACGACAGGGCAAATTAAACAGACAGACGAGTGGGAAAATCTTGAAGCAGCACCGGCTGTAGAAACAATTACTCCAGCAGATGATGATGTGCCTGTTAGTGATAGTAAAGAACAAAGCTCTGACGTACCAAATTAGTTTAGTGAACACTAAACAAGTTAGATGATATATTCCTCAAATAAATTATAGAATTTAACATCTAAAGACAAAGTTTTAAAATGCGGTTGTGGTGGAATTGGTAGACACGCTACCTTGAGGGGGTAGTGCTTTAGGGCGTGGGGGTTCAAGTCCCCCCAACCGCACCATATTCAAGGCCTATAATTCAATGAATTACAGGGCTTTTTTTATGGAATTCAATATAAATCAGCGATAATTTTAATTTATTAGATAGTATCGGTGCATCTCAGCTACTTCATTACCACCTACATTACCATCGTGTTTTTTTAGCATTTTGATGCTTGTCCGCCATTCTTTGCAATCCAGTTTAAATTTACACTTGCTGCGATTAGTTGACTTGCATATGTGCTTATAGACTTTCCAATACTTAGGTACTTAATACCTGCATACCAGTGGATTTATAGTGAGGCTTAACGAATATTTTGTTAAGCGGGGCTAAAGAGAATGTTCCTCAGGAAAATTTATATTTTTAATGACAGGCTCACGACAAAACGGCGGCCAAATTCTTCGATTTTCATTAAGGAACTAGTGTTGTTAGTTTTGGCGCTGCGGGTAAGGGTTTCATTGGTGACATTAAATACATCTAAGCGAAGACTCGCGCTGGTTGAGTAAAACCAGCTGAAACTTAAGTCGGTACTGGTGTGATCTTCAACATAGGTATCAGCGTTATTACTGATATCTCGATGTTCTAAAAAGTCACTACGATAGTTTATATTAATTGCGGCTTGCCATTTATCATCACTGACTAAAAAGCGCAGGTTACCAGCCCAATCTGAGACCCCTTCAACAGCAAAGTTATTTGCATTTGGGGTTATAACGTCAGCATTTGTTATATGAGTTAGGTTTGCAGATAATTGGCTTTGTAAAAACCATGGGCTGTATGGCGGCAGCTGCCATTGTGAACTAGCCTGCAAACCATTCACTGTCGCTTCGCCATTGTTACTATGTTGTAGTGAAATATAATTTAGCCCTTGATAGTTAATCGTTTTAGTTTGTTCGACTATAAAATTATCCATATTATGATTAAATGCTAGAAGCTGTAGGCTTGAGTCCTCTTGTAACCAATTAACTGAAAGTGTACTGGTATTAGCAATAACGGGCTCTAAATTTGGGTTACCCAGCTCGGCATAGGGTAAACCACCGGAGTTTACATGCAGCTTGGGATTAAGGTCCGAATAATTAGGCCGATTAATAGAGCGGCTATAACTTGTTCGCCATTGCCAATATACTGATGGTTGCCACTTAATATTAATTGAAGGTAGCCAGGTATTATGATGATGGTAGTGATTCAAAGGTGCTAACTCACCATCAGTTGTAAGCTGAGCGCCTTGCGTTTTATTTAATGTATCACTGTAACGTAGCCCTGCGTTTAAAGTAACGTTTGCTAATTGCCACTGCGAAGATAAATACCCCTCATTTGATTCAAAACTGACTTCATAGCTATTAAGGTGATCGTTATCACTAACATTTTTAAACGGTAAATTAATATCATAGAGCTGAAATAAATTGCTTTTTGGGATCAGCCACGATTGTACTTCTGAGTTTATAAAACCAGCATTAAAACCATTCTGTAAGGGTTCAAGCCAGCGGCCATCTAATTTAGGTAGAGCGTTTAAAGATTGGGCATCTAAACTAATATCTCTGCGGGTATAGCTATACTGTTGTGTTGAACTTAAAAAACCAAATTGTAAATGCTGAAAACCAGAATCAGTTGCACTTTCCCAGCTGCCATCAACTCCCCATTCACTCACTCGGTTAAGCACATTGATAGTTCGTTTACTCATTTGATTGATATGTGAATAGCTACTAACAAGGCCTAAATTCTGGTTAAAACGGTAGTCATTTACAGCGTCAGTTTGTAAATCAACGTAGGCATCCATAGGAGAAAGTGCAGCATGCACTCTTGTAATAGGATCTTTTGTTTCACTTTTTGCTTCACTACGGCTATAAAAAGGAGAAAGTGATAAGGGGATATATTCATTTGGTTGCCAACGCGCGTTAACTTGCACCGTTTGATTGGCATAATATAGGTTGGACTCTTCACGACTGGTTTTAGCATTTACATTATTAAAGTAGAACTCATCTATACTATTTTGTGGCGTTGAAATCTCGCCTATTGCACCCTGACTCTGAGGGTTTATGCCTAGTCTATGTTCATCAAACGAAAAGTCAGTATCGGACCTGAACCAAAGAGTGTTGAGCGTTAAATGATCAGAAACTTGCCATGCTAAAGCACCGTAATAAGTGGCGCGAGTGCGATCTTCCTCTTCAATGGTTATTACTAAACCATCTGTAGGCACTAAAATGTTATCGTCTAATTCTGGCCACTGATATTTACTCGGGGCATCACTATTGTCACCCCAGTGCCAGCTTTCAAACTGATATTGGTGTTGTAGGCGGTTTTCGTAGTTTATCTTGAAAATAACACCTATGTTATCGCTTTTGCCATTAGCGGTTAAACCGAAGCTCGGTTGAAAATTACGGTCACCTTCTAAAGTTGCTGCGGTTAACATTACTTCTAGATTATTTTCTTCATATGCCAACGGATCATCGCTTAATAAATTTACAGTTGACCCTATAGCGCCACTTGGCAAGATTGGATCTGTGGTTTTAAATACCGTGATATTTGAAAATAACCCAGCGCTGAAAATATCAAACCTATGTTGCTGCCCATACTGATTTGAGTTACGTACATTTTCTGTATTAGCTAGGCGGCGGCCATTAAAAAGCGTTAGTTGGTATTCAGGACCTAACCCCATGGCATTAATGTTAAGTGCTTCACCTCGATCACGAGTGATACTCAAACCTGGTACGGCTTGTAATGTTTCGGCTAGGTTTTCGGCTGGTAATTGTTTCAGCATAGCACCTATAGCAACTTCACTCTCACCGGCATAATCACTTTTTACTTGTTGCGCATAACTTACAGCCTGCTGGTAGTTTGTATTAGAAATCTGTGTAGGGTGAACTTTAGGTAACTGACCGATCACCGTGACTTCTTCTAATAATTTATCTTTTGTAACTGATGGAGACACTTTTTTTGAGGTTGGAGCATTAAAAATAACAATACCATCACTTGTTTTTAGCCAGCTTAATCGATGAGGTTTCAGTAATTTATTAAGTGTGCTTTCGAGCGTTATACCCTGGGTTGATTCTTGCGCCAAGCCCTTGAGTAATTGGGTATCGTAAATTAATGCCGTATTATATTGTTCTGACAAACGGGTAAGTTGCTCTATTAAACTTGAGTTCGTTGCCTTCGTTGTAAAACTAAAGCCTGTAAGTGCTACACATAATAAACAGCTTATACGTAACATCTATGAACGACCCTTCAATTTCATTAAACTTCTAGTGTGAATAGTTTAGATGACTAACTTATGACAATGGCCTAAATTGAGGTGTAAATATAACCAACTATTGTTCAATAGGAGTCAATACAACACTGTCGTCAAAATTATTAATTTCAAGCTGGTTTAATTGTGCTATTAATTTAGCTGCACCCACAATATCGGTAGTTTTAAAACGTCCGCTAACACGCAAGTCAGTATCAACATTATTTAACACTAATGGTTTTTTGGTATAACGATTAAGCTGAAAAACTGCATCGTTGATTGTTACATTTTCTAAATCTAGCCAGCCTAGTTGCCAGTCAGGTTGCGTTGTTTTAAATGTAGTAACAACAATATTATTATCGGTGACACGTGCACGTTGACCTTTAACTAGTTCCACTTGTTGTGAGTTATCTGATGTATTTACAGCAACTGTGCCATTAAACACATCAATGATGGTTTCATTAAGTGTTTTATCAACATTAAAAGCGGTACCTAACACGCTGATAATTGCGTTGCTAGTATTAATAGTAAATAGGCGCTGTTCGTCACGCTTTACTGAAAAGAATGCTTCTCCTTTACTTAGGGTCGCCTGCCTGGTTTTACCATTTTCCTTATACTGTAAGCACGGCTAGCGCATTTTAATCCCAGACTCTAGCAGGGTTGAGCGGTAATCATCGTCTAGCCCTGCCATTTTCTTTTTCCTCGCCATACTTGCTGACTTAGATGCATCTTGTTTAAAAAGCGCCATGGCTATCTTTCGCATTACATTAAACATTAATGGCCCTTGAAGTTTGCGTATTCTCGATTCATCTTCTCTGAAGTTCATATCAAGCATCCAATGCATGCTTTCAACCTGCCAGTGACTGCGTACTGCATTGAGTGCTTGCGCTGCATTTAAGTCTAATGAACTTATATACCAGCGTGTTTCAGTGGTATCCGACCCTGCCGACTTATCATGAACTTCAGCCCTGACCTTAATAATACTCGTTAAGCCAGGCCAACGATAATCCTTGCCTAGCCAGCTTTTATCTATAAGTAACTGCTGGCATGTACGTGTTTCAACACGCCCATGTCCTGAGCTTATTTCGGTATGTTCATCACAATTATGCTTAGTTAACCTTTCACGCTCGCACTTGTGCCACCACGCTTCTAGTTCCTTTTGCATGCCTGAATGATTACCTTTAAGTGCAAGAATATAATCTGCTTTTTGTTGGATGATTTGTTTTGCTATTTCTTGTTGGCATCCCATCGCATCTAACGTAATGATACTGTTTTCAATATCGAGCAGGGTGAGTAATTCTGGTATTGCGGTGATTTCATTTGTTTTATTATCAACAGCCGTCTGCCCAAGCACTAACTGGTGTTGGCAACTCCATGCACTGACCGTGTGTAAGGCACTTTTTCTGTCTTTTGTGGTAAATGAACGCCGTGCGGTTTTGCCATCGATAGCGATGATATCTGCACCTGTAGTTTCAATCAGTGATGATATCCAAGATTGAAATGCCCTTTCTATTTCATTTGCTTTTAACCGACACATGACGCGAGCAATCGTGTCATGTTTTGGAATTCCTGCGTTGAACGTGCCGTATTTTTTTAACCAATCAAGCTTTAGGTGCCCAAAGTCTTCAATATCTTCCCATCCTTCTGCACCAGAGAGTACAGCGCTAATAGCAAGGAGAAGAATATCGATAAGTTCATGCTTTTTACAACGTTCAATGCGAGGATCTGTAATTGAATTAAAATGTTTCAGAAAAGTAGTGCTCATATTTATGCGACCAAGTAATTATTATGCCTTGATCTGATCACTACTTGCTCTATAAGTTCAATTTATAATGATCTTGCCGTGATACTGTAAGCTAGTTTGAATATTTAACGCCACCTCGGTGCCATCCGATAAAGTAATATCAGATGCTTCAGTTGCAACATATTGTTGTGCTGCAACAAGGATGGGAGCTTTTGGTGATACTGGCGGATTTAACTGGGTTAAGCCTATAAACGCCATAATTAAACATGCGGCCGCAGCGCTTGCCCATATCAATAAATTATTTTTTTTACGAGGTGAAATTACTATATGTTCATCTGACTTTTGCTGTGAATCCACTTTTTGCAATGCTTCGATGAGTGCAGGGTCTTGCCAAATCTGTTTATCGAGTTGTTCATTACTTGCATCGTCAGGTTTGAATGGAGTATGCATTGAATATCTCTATCTGTCTTTACTATTAATATAACGACTTAATGTACTTTAAGGGGACAATTAGCTGGTGATAAATCCGCTGATAGCCTCTTTAAGCATATCCATCGCGCGCGAAATATGCTTTTTTACAGCTTCTTCGGACAACCCTAAACTTTTCGATATTTGCTGGCGGCTTTCTCCATGTAAGCGTCTTCGAATAAACACATCTCTACGTAAGGCTGGCATTTGAGTTAATACTTGCTGATAGATACGTAGCCGCTGTTCATATTCAAGTAGGTTTTCAAGGGAAAGATCGTTACTTTCAGGCTCATATTCTAGGCTCTCGGGATATTTATTTTTCTCTCTATGATGATCAACAATTAAATGGTGCGCCATGCGATACCCATAGGCTAATGGGTTATCAATATGAGTAGTGCATTCCATTTTTAATGCTTTCATTAGCAGTTTTTGAAATAAGTCATCAGCATCAGCGCCTTCACCGACCCCGCGGAAAAAAAAGCTTTTCAATGTATCTTGGTTGGCAATAAAACATTTTACGAGTGGTTTATTTTGTTGCCTCTGTTCATTTGTTAGTGATGGCGATATCTGTGTTTGCGGCATTGTTTTTATCGTTATCTATAACATTTTGTTTTTTCAATAGACGCTCATTCTAGAGTATAGGTGACACCTTTTTATGATGTTTTGATTACATTTTTATGATGCTGGTGTCGTAAAACCGACACAAAAACTTCATCGAATAAAAACGTCCCCTATTAATTTTAAGCTGCGTCATTAGAAGCGAAATCAATTTAAAGTCGTAATATCTACAACAGGAAGAGCATGATGACTAAGCGAGTTTTTACATTATCACCTTTAGCACTAGCGTTAAGCGTACTGTTCGTCGTACCTGCATATGCACAAGACAATGAAAATAAAGAACAAGCGATGGAGCAAATCGTCGTAACGGGTAGTTACATTAAGAGTTTAGAAAAAGCGATAGATTTAAAACGCGAAAACATAGGTTTTTCAGATTCGATAGTGGCGTCAGATATTGCTGATTTCCCCGAGCAAAATTTAGCTGAAGCACTACAACGTATGCCCGGTGTAACTATTGAGCGCAATAAGGGATTAGGTCAAAAGGTTAATGTACGTAGCTTACCGAGCGAATTTACATTTGTATCAATAAACAACTTAGCAACGGCGTCAGGCAGCGGTGGTCGTGATGTTGAGTTTGATATGTTTGCTTCTGAAATTATTCAAAGTGTTACTGTAAAAAAATCACCCACAGCTGCAGATGAAGAAGGGGGGATTGCAGGCTCTGTAGCAATTACCACCGCGCGACCATTTGATTACGAAGGACGCAAAATGGTTGCCTCCTTTGAAGGTGCTTACAATGAGATCTCTGAACAAACAGATCCTAAGTTTGCATTTTTAGCCAGTGATACGTTTGGTGATTGGGGGGCTCTTGCTTCGATAGCTTACTCAGAGCGAACAAACCGAACTGATAGTAACTCAGGAATAGATTTTCGGCCGCTTTCACGCTGGTTAGAAAAGTCAGGCTCATCACAGTGGCAGGCAGACCAAGCCGCTGATGTACTAGAGCGAGATACGGGAATTACGATTAATGATCGCCTAGACAGCGATGAAACCAGCCGAGTGGTATTTTTAAATAAAGTAGGCGATCGCTCTTACTTAACGGAGCAAGAAAAATGGGGTGCAACGCTTTCATTACAATATAAACCGAGCAGTGAATTTAGTTTAACTTTTGATGGGTTACTAGGTAGTTTTGATGATCATGAAGATGAGTACGATGCTGCTGCCTATGCGGCTTCAAGTGTTAGTTCTTTAGAGCGTGTTAATCAATACGATAGTTCAACCTTGAGTGATTATGGTATTACTGTTTTGACCGATGTTGACTATGCAGCGACTCAGCATGAGTTTTTAAGTAAAGAAAATAGCAGTGATACAGACTACCAACAATTTAGCATTGCTATGGATTGGATCGTTGGCCAGTGGGATATTAATGGCTTATTTGGCTACAGTGGTGCAGATAAATCAATTGAGTCTACAAACTTAAAACACACAGCTTATCGTGCAACACGTTCACGTTATACAAGTACCGGCGCAGAGACTATCCCAAGTGACAGCGCAGATACCTTTGATATGTATAACTCACCTGAAGCTTATTTATTTGATTACAACGAAGTGAATCGTGAGGCTATCTCAGATGATAAATATGCTGCGCAATTAGACTTTACTCGCCAGTTAAATTTAGCGTTTTTCCCTGCATTATCTAAGGTGCAATTTGGTGCGCGATATACTGATAAATCAAAAGAACGTAATTATGGGTCTAATCGTGTGACAGGCCCATCAGCAGGTGATACTTCTTGGGTTGGCACGCGTACCTTAGCTGATAGTGAACTGACTAATATTACAGATCTTGTAAATGGTGGTGAGTATTTATCTGAAGTGCCATCTAAGCAAGGTTGGAGTCAGATTTCAAATAGTTATGCCCGCGATCAACTTAGGTACGAAGGCTTTGGAGTCGACTTTGAAGAAGATCAGTACTATCAAGTAGAAGAGAAAACAACAGCAATTTACGCAATGGCTGACTTTGTTTTTGATATTGGTGATATGCCGGCAACGCTTAATACAGGCGTGCGCTATATTGATACCGATGTAAACTCATCAGGTTATCATCAGGTTCAAAATGATGATGGTTCGACAAACTACACCTCAGAGCCTGTATCAAAAAATGGTCATTACACCGATTTACTGCCAAGTATTAACTTTACCCTTGAGCTTAATGATGACCTAATTCTTCGTACAGCGGCTTCTGAAACACTAATGCGTCCTGCTCTTACTGACATTGCGTATAAGCGTACTGTCAGTTTGAGTGAATTTAAATATCGTGATGGAAACCCCGATCTTCAACCAACTTATGCCGACCAGTGGGAAGTAGGGCTAGAGTGGTATTTAGAAGAAGGGGGGATACTTGCTGTTTCATACTTTGAAAAAGAAATAGAAGGTGTTGTTCGCGAATCTCTCACCGGTGTAGTTGAGGGGGTGACTAAATACAATGATAACGGAACTGTTGATGGTGTATATGACTTTGATGTTTATCAAAAAGTGAATGCTGAGGGGGCGTATGATGTAAGTGGCGTTGAGTTTGTCGCACAAATCCCATTTGTACGCTTTCACAATTTACTAGATGGCTTTGGTATAAACGCAAACTACACGACACTTGATAACTCGTTAACGGGCTCATCTGATTTAGGTATTCCAACACCACCTGAAGGCCTAGCTGATGAAACCTTTAATCTGACTTTCTATTATGAAAATGAGAGTTTTGATGCGCGTATTTCGTATAACTATAAAGACAAGTATGTAGAGTATATTGAGCTTGATATGTACCCAGTTTATCGTGATGCGTATGGCCAAACAGATGTTTCATTAGGCTACAACATCAATAACTCTATGAAAGTAACGCTTGAAGGTATTAATATCACTGACGAAGAAACCAAAGGTTATACACTTGATCCAGCTTTTCCGACTATGTATGAGTTCTCTGGCCGACGTGTATCGCTAGGCTTTCGAGCTATTTTTTAATTACATAACTTTAAGTTGCTGGGAGCAGTATGCTCCCAGCTTTTTCGTTTTTAATGCAATTGCAGGGCATTTTTTATGAAGTTATTTTTATCTTTGATACTTTGCTTCACGACAGCATTACATGCTACTTCACTAAGTAATACTCAGATAGCCTTTGTGCCGGATATTCACTTTCATGATATTTATGGTGACTTTTCAGCTGAAGGGTTCGAAGGCATTGAATTGGGTAAAGGAAATAAGCCTGTGAGTATTCGCAGTATGCAAGCGCAGATTCACTCAACTCGTTTATTTAATGAAAATTACTTTGCACTTATTGCCACACTAGATGATATTGCCGCTAAGGGGGTAAAGCTAGTCGCACTACCGGGGGATTTTACTGATGACGGTCAACCAATACATTTACAGGGCTTAAAAGCTATTCTTGATGATTACGAAAAAAATCATGGCATGCGTTTTTTTGCTATTCCTGGTAATCATGACCCAGTTACACCCTTTAAAAGCCCAGGCGGCAAAGCTGATTTTTTAGGACCTGATGCAAAACATCTTGCTATTTACTCAACCGATCACCCTCGTTGTGAAGCATCTACAAAAAAAGTCATGGGTTGATATGCAGTGATAAAATAGCCCATGCAGGTTATAAAGAAATCGTTGAAATAATGGGAGCATTTGGCTTATTACCAGATAGCCGTGATTTACTGTGGGAAACACCCTTTGGTAAAGCTGGTTCACTGGCTCAACGCCGCTATTCACAATGCGCACAAAATGACAAAGCCAGTTGCAAGCAAGTACCTGATACTAGTTATTTAGTTGAGCCTGTTAAGGGACTTTGGTTGCTTGCTATAGATGCCAATGTATATATCCCGAAACTTAAAAATGGCGCTATGGTTTTTCAAGGCTCAGGTAATGCCGGTTATAACAAGGTACTGACAGAAAAGCCTTTTTTATTAGAATGGATCACAAAAGTGGTTGAACGTGCTAAAAAGCAAAATAAAACATTGGTAGCGTTTAGTCATTTTCCGATGGGAGAATTTTACGATGGGCAAACGCAGTCGATTAAATCGCTATTTGGTGATTCGGGTTTTCAGTTAGCCAGAGAGCCTAGTAGTGATACTCGAAAACTACTCGCCGAAACAGGTTTAAAACTGCATATTGGTGGGCATATGCATATGAACGACACGTCGGTCATCGAGAGTGAACATAATACATTATTTAATATACAAGCACCTTCTATCGCAGCGTATCGCCCTGCTTATAAGTTAGTCACGCTCAATAAACAGTTAGCAAAAGTTGATACGGTCACGATAGATAAAGTGATGCAGTTTAATTTACTGTTTAATGCCTATGAAAAAGAGCACAAATACCTGAAAAGTAATAAGCCTGAGCAAGCATGGGACAAATCCATTTTAGCAGCTAAAAACTATCAGAGTTTCAGTAAAATACATTTACACGAGCTCGCTAAATGGCGCTTTATCCCTCGTGAATGGCCTTCGGACTTTCGTAATAACGTACTTCAAATGTCGCTACTTGAGGTCATCACTTTATTCGATGTTGAGCAAAACTTAGTCTCTACAGCAAAATTGCAAAGCTTGCAGACTAGGACTGTACTGGATTTTATATCTGACTTTTACTTAGTCCGTAATGCTGGCTCATTAGCATTTGTAGATATATCAAAACAAGATCAAAAAACGTATGAAATTATGGCTAAGTTACTTCACTCTGATGGTAACTGTGTTAACAATGCTTCAAACGAAGAAAAAACGACAAAGAATATTTGTCAATTAAAATCCGCTTTAACTCAAGCGTTTAGTTTATATGATAATTTAAGCCATGGTATGGCGGATAGATGTTTGATCATTGATATGTCAGAAAATAAGCCATTAAAAAGCTGTGCGGCAGATACTGTATCGCCATAGCTCAAGTTTTATAATTAATTATTATTTAATGGGGGACTAAGTTAAATGCTTAGGTGTAAAGTTGTTAAGAAGTTAGTGTTGGCTCAGCTGAACAATAATGAATAGCATAACCTTAAGCGCTAAGCTTGATGGAATAATAAAAAATTATCGCATCAGGTTTAATGTAACAGAGCTCGGTACTGGCCGCTGATAAATTGTGTGATTCAAACATCATTTCACTTTTTGTAACTCCAAGTCACGTTGATAATTTGATAGTAGAATAACAGTGCATAATTATTTACGGGAAATAATAAAACATTTATCATTATCTTAATATTGTTATTATTTCCCTCCCTTAATGATGTGTTATAAATATTCCTCAATAAAAGGAACCCTTTTATGAATAAATTATTTTGGTGGAATTTAAATTCCGAAGAAAAAGCAAAACGTTCATTTATCCTTGCCCCGGTTATCGGTGTACTCGCTTTTTTATTTATGTTTTTAGCCAATACAACATTATCGACTTTAAGTATATTGGGAATTTCAATAGCGGCTGTATTTTTAATGGTTGCGCAAGGTTTGTACTATAAACGAAAAGCCGATAAAGAAACATAGTCTCTATAGTTAAATAAACTTTTGATACTTTACTAAAGTGAAAATGGTAGAGCTATTATTTTATCATTTATGGAAGTAAGGCAGTTTTGGTTTTTCTATACAATTTTAGGCGCAAAGCTGTAGTTTCGCTCACGAGGTGACTTTAAGTTAAAAAGGTAATTGTCAGTATGCGCTTTTTGGTAAAGTGACTATTACTAAAAGGTGTTTACTTCTTTTCTACCTCTTCTGCACAATGCTTTAGTTTATTTTTGGCTCTACCTTTCATTGGCCCACATGGGGACAGATGAAAGGTAGTTATACAAAATATTTTAGCCAAAAAGTGTTATTAGTTGTTTTTTTCTTGTTCGCGTTTTTCACGTGCTTCGCGTAACTCATCAGCGAGTTCTTTTGCTTTTTGCTTGGTTTTTTCGCTCAGCTCGCCTGCAGCTTCTTTACTTTCAATCCAGGCATCAACGGCTACTTTTTTACCATCGTCGTACATGTCTAAACCAAGCGCTTTACTTTCATCGAGTAATTCTTGAAACGAGTTGTCACTAAATTCATTGCTCGTATCTTTAACATCATCCCATGCATCGTTGAATGCTTGCTTTACTTCTTCTTTAGCTTCGCCAGTGTCTTTTTTAACTTCGTTTGCGTCTTCACAGCCAGTAAGGGCAACGGCCCCTAATAAAAGTAAACTTACTAATTTATTCATACTTGATCTCTAATGGAGTTATTAAACTAAGTTTAGTATAGGCGATAAAAAATGAATGTACCTAGAACAACACGCCTTTTTTAAGTTAATGGATGAACACGTGGCGTCGTTGTTATTTGATCTCGATAACTATCCCGCTGTTATAAAATATCTTAGTCGAGGTCAGGTGAGCTCTATGAAAATCATTGAAGAAGGTTTTATGCCGCGTATGCAGGCTTATTTGTAACGAACAAAAAGGCTAAGGCATTTGGCAAGTAAATACAGTTGCAGATGATGCTTTTATTGGTTGGGTGCTTATTTGACCGATGGGGTTTTGTGAAGGCTTAAATTCGGGCAATATAGATTGCAGTAATATAGAAATTGGTTGGCGTTTTAACCGTGTCAGTTGAGGTAAAGGTTATGCTAGAGAGGCGGCGATTACGCAGGCTAAAGAAGTGGCTAAACAAAGTGATGTAAAAACACTGAGCGCCACTACACTCAAAGATAATATAGCGCCAATTAAAGTTATGACCAAGTTGGGTATGACATTCATAAATACACCCGTAAAGATGATGAAAGTGAGTCGCTGGCAGTTTTATATCGAACGAGCGTTAACGTATTGTTTGCGGTTTTATGGTATACACCACAACGTATCTATTTATTAGAATAATAAAAGTTAAAGGGGATCGGATATGTATTTAATAATTAAACGTAGCCTATTGCTGGGTATTATTTTAGCTCAGTTGCAAGTGAATGTAATGGCAAAAGCTGATGCATCAGCGCAGTCAGCGGTTGCTATGCCTGATAGCTACAGTAGTGATACTGCGCGAGCAATATTAGAGCAAGGTGGCAACGCAGTTGATGCTGCTATTGCTGCGCAGTTTGTATTAGCAGTCACTTTGCCTGAAGCAGGTAATATTGGTGGTGGTGGTTTCATGTTGATTCAAAAAGACGGTAAAGGTGATTTTATTGACTACCGCGAAACCGCGCCAAGTGCAGCGCATCGCGATATGTATCTTGATAAAAAAGGAGATGTTATTACCAATAAATCGGTCTACGGCATTCATGCCAGTGGCGTACCCGGGAGTGTTGCGGGCATGTGGTTGGCTCATCAAAAACATGGCTCTTTAAAATGGAATACGTTGCTAACCCCAGCGGTAAAATTGGCTGAAAATGGCTTTATTGTGCACCCTAAATTAGCTAGCAGTATTGAGCGTTATATTACTCGTATGGCTAAAAAAGAGGTGAATATTAACTTTGCAGAGCACTTTGCTTTGGCAAAAGCCAATACTGTTTTTAAGCAACCAGAACTAGCTGCGACTCTTAAGCGTATCCGCGAACAAGGTAAAGCTGGGTTTTATGAAGGTAAAACGGCCAAAATTATTGCTGACTTTATGGATGAGCATGGTGGCATAATTACACAAGCAGATTTAAAAGCTTACCAAGCAAAATCACGTACCCCCATTAAAGCTGACTGGAATGGTTATGAAGTTTTAACATCTCCACCGCCAAGTTCAGGTGGTATCGCTATTTTACAGTGGTTAAAAATGTATGAGTTAATTAAACCAAGCGACAAACTTGCAAATAATTCAGTCTCTTATATTCATTTACTAGCTGAAATTGGTAAGCGTGTATTTGCTGACCGAGCTGAGTATTTAGGTGATCCTGATTTTTATGAGGTACCAAAAACAGAGCTGTTAGCTATGGAATACCTTAAGGAGCGTAGCAGTACTATTACACCCGATAAAATTTCGAATACTGAGGACATCAAGCCGGGCCTATATGAAAGTGAGCAAACTACGCATTTTTCAATTGTTGATAAGTGGGGTAATGCAGTTGCTAATACCACAACCATTAATTTAGGTTTTGGCAGTGGGGTGGTAGTAACAGGGGCTGGCTTTTTACTTAATGATGAAATGGATGACTTTAGCGCAAAACCCGGAGTGATGAATGTATTTGGCGCTATAGGCGGTAAAGCCAACGAAATTCAGCCACATAAGCGTATGCTTAGCTCGATGACACCGACTATTTTACTTAAAGATAATAAAGTAAAAATGGTTACCGGCTCTCCTGGTGGCACAACGATTATTAGCTCGGTTTATGAGTCTATTTTAAATGCGGTTGAATTTAATATGAGCGCCGAGAAAACAGTGAATAGCCCACGTTTTCATCATCAATTATGGCCTAAAAATGTGATCCGTTATCATCCAGGGCTTGATAAGCAAGTAATAAACGCGCTTGAAAAAATGGGCTACAGTTTAGATGAAAGGCGATTTGGCGATATGCATGTAATTATTAACAATAATGGCAAGCTTGATGCCGCATCAGAGGCATCGGGGCGAGGTAAAGCGGTGGTGTTTTAGATTTTACCTCTTTACGTAATACAAAATAAAAACGGGGCTTTTAATTAAAAGCCTCGTTTTTTTATTATCTTGTTGTCTCGTTCTATTATGTGTTTAACCAATGGCAGGAATGAGCTCCGCGATTTGCATCCCTTGAGCACTAATAATAAGCACACCACAAAGAGCGGCAAGTGCTAAACCTATATTACCGCCACGTACAGCATAACCTGTTTGATCACCTTGTTTACGCTGCTTATAAACCATGGCAACGGGCAAGAAGATGGCAAGTATCACTAAGGCGATAGCTGCATAACCTAAGGCCACAATAAAGCCTTGTGGATAAAATAGCGCAAACCCAAGAGGGGGAATAAAGGTAATTAAGGCTGTTTTTATACGATCTTTACTACCATCACCTTTTTTTAAAGCATCGGCAAAAAAATCAAATAAACCTAAACTTACTCCTAAAAATGACGTGGCTAAGGCTAAATCGGCAAATAAGTTAACCGCTGTCGCGATTGCTGAGTTATTGGCAATACTGGACATGCTAGAAACAAACCCTAGCAAGTTCGTACTTTTAAGTAATACAGCTTGGCTCATTATACCTTGGATAATTAGTTGCCAAAAAATATAAATAATTAGAGGTAGCGCAGCGCCTGCGAACATGACTTTTCGTAAGGTTTTAATATCAATGCCAACATACTTCACAATAGAAGGAATTGAGCCGTGAAAGCCAAATGAGGTAAACACTACCGGAATAGCCGATAAAATAAGCCCTTGCTCAATAGGCATTTCGAGTAAATGTTGGCTTTGTACATAAGGGGTAAGTATATAAAATAAACTTGCTAGTGCAATTATTTTTATAGTAAACAATACGCGATTTAGCTTATCAACTTTACTTGTGCCAAGGGTGACTACAGTACCTATTACTATTGCAATAATAATGGCACCAATTTGTGGGGCGATATCAATATTAAAGCCGGTATTAATTTTTTCTTGTAGCTGTTCACCACCGCCTGCAATATAAGCTGCACAAAGCGCATAGAACAAAAACATCACCGAAAAGTTCGCAATGTATTGGCCGCGTTTGCCAAGCCATGATTTAGCTAAAGTATTGAGCGTGGCATCACGGTCGGCGTATTGGTGCAACTCCAGCATTAATAGGGCGGTGTAAGTCATCAACATCCATGTCGCTATAATTAGCGCAAGTGCGGTTGAGAAACCGAGCCCCGCTGATACAATGGGTAGCGCTAACATACCTGCGCCGATAGTGGTCCCTGCAACAATTAACATGCTGCCTATAGTTTTATTTTTAAGCACTTTTATGCCCCTAAAAAACGTGCGAGACAAGCAAGATATAACTAGTTGGTGCAAACTTAAATAGTTTTGTTATAAATGAAAGAAATTAATTGCAACTTATTTTTCATAAACTCTATTTAACAAGCATAAATGCAGTGGATGACTACTTAAATATCATTACATTTTGGCTATTTTGATCACTAAACGAGGATTTTTATCACGACCTAAAATATTATCGTTGGTGGCCACATGGCGTTTTTCACCGAAACCTTGTGTTTCAGATTTTATGATTTAACTTACATTCAAGGCGTGAAGTGGTGACCATTTCCCATTGTGAATTATCAGCAGTTGCGGTGTATTGACGCATAGCCGCGGATGAAGCACCTGATAAGCACACGGTGGTTACACAAAGCCAGCTAGTTACTAAAGCAAGAAACTAAGCAAATAGCACGCCTAAATTTAGTTGCTAATTTATCTGCGAAGGCCTAGCACACCCCCCCCCATTTTTGACATAATACACCTTAAATTGGCAAACCAAGAAGACTATGGCAAATACTGAACAAACACTTTTCGCAAAACGCTTTCGAGGCTTTTTTCCTGTGGTTATAGATGTGGAAACAGCAGGGTTCAATAAAGCAACTGATGCGTTGTTAGAAATAGCTGTCTCTATTTTAAAGATGGATGACGACGGTTTGCTGAGTATTGACCAGACCGTGCATTTTCATGTTGAGCCATTTGAAGGCGCTAATATTGAACAAGCGGCGATTGAATTTAATGGTATAGATCCATTTTCACCACTTCGCGGCGCTGTATCAGAAGAAGCAGCGATAAAAGAAATTTGTAAAGTTGTACGTAAAGCACAAAAAGCAGCAGGGTGTCAGCGCTCAGTCGTGGTGGCGCATAATGCTGCTTTTGATCATGGGTTTGTAAATGCTGCGATTGAACGTAATAATATTAAGCGTACGCCGTTTCATCCGTTCGTGAGCTTCGATACCACGTCGCTTGCAGGCCTTGCCCTTGGCCAAACGGTACTTGCAAAGGCATGTCGTGCAGCGGGAATTGAATTTGATAACAAACAAGCTCACTCGGCTCTTTATGATACCGAGCGCACCGCAGAGTTATATTGTTTAATTGTTAATCGCTGGCAACAGCTCGGTGGCTGGCCACTTGCTGAAGAAGCCGAGAACATGGTTAGCGAAGAGGCAGAAACAAAAACGACTGAGTGATCTTTAGTTGCATTTATTTAATCAAATGGGGTAAGTAAATTCGTAAAAGTTACTTACCCCATTTGGCAATTATTAGCTCAACACTTTCATTGTAATAATAAATCGTGTGTTTAATGGCCAATTAAACACAATAATAAAAATAAAACCAATAAGCCCTTGAGTCACCATCCTTTACTCAGTTATACTGCTTGCACGCTCTGAATGAGTTACTAATTCAGGGGCTGATTAGGATTCGACGGAATTCAAGAAGCCCAAGGTGCATGTCGAGGTGCGGTTTGCCTCGTTAAACAGCCGCAACTTAAAGTAATCGCAAACGACGATAACTACTCTCTAGCAGCTTAGGCTGGCTAGCGCTCCTTCCATGTATTCTTGTGGACTGGATTTTGGAGTGTCACCCTAACACCTGATCGCGACGGAAACCCTGGCCGGGGTTGAAGCGTTAAAACTAAGCGGCCTCGCCTTTACTTACCGTGTTTGTCCGGGATTTAAAGGTTAATTAAATGACAATACTAAACATGTAGTACCGACGGTCGAGGCTTTTCGGACGGGGGTTCAAATCCCCCCAGCTCCACCAATAAAGGTTTTTGAATTCGTTGATTTAAAAACCCTAAAAAACCCGCCAATTTGAGAAATCAAATTGGCGGGTTTTTTTATGGATAAAATTTACTCTTGATTTTAAACTGATGGATAAAATTATGATGATATAAAGAAGGATTGCTTGATCATTACTCTAAATCTTATTCCGTATTAAGTCTCGCACAATAAACCTGGCAGGGTGAATGGCTTGGCTTACGCGTTCGCTTAGTGGGCGAGGTTCATCGTTTAAGTTTGCGATTAAGTGTTCTGCGGCCAGTGGGGCGCTACAAAAACCGCGAGCGCCGAAGCCGGTTAATATATGTAAACCTTGTTGTGGTTTGTCTAAAGGCTGATATTGATAGCGCTTACCTAAACGTAAATTGGCAAAGGCGTTGGTGTAGTCTGCTTGTTCGGCCCATTCGCCTGCCATGGGGAGGTGATCAATAAAGCTACAGCGTATGGCAGCTTTTGCTGAGGTTACTTTATCCAAAGTATTGGCAAAAGATGCGTCAGCATAAAAATCAAGTAGTTGCTGGTGGTTCGTTTGGTTATCTTGCTCACTTATAACACGGCTTTTGGTGTTTTTTTCAAACGTTGCGCCCATGCAGTGGTGATGGTTATACATTGGCGTAAAGTAGCCTTTATGGCAAAGCACGGTTTTTAGTTTTTGTGATTCGTTACTTGTTTTTATATGTGAAACTTGCCCGCGTACACTGACAATGGGCAAGCTAGCCGTTTGGTTAAATTGCTCGCTGTACTCACCAGCGCAAATAATTACATCGCTAAATGGACCAAAGGTTTTTTGCTTGGTTTTTAACAGCCAGCCGTCTGGAGTCTTTTCTAACGTTTGTATAGCGCAGCTTAAATGCGAAGTGATTGGCGTCTGTGCTTTAGTGGCACAAAACTCTGCTGCTTTAAATAAAGCACTCACAAGCCCAGGAGGATTTACCCAGCCACCTTTTGGAAAGTAAACGCCAGCATAACCTGTTTTAACACCGGCAATAGCATCGCCTTGCTCTGCGCTTACGTTATGCATAAGTGATTCTGGCCAAAGTGATTTCTCGGCTAAGTTTTGGTGTTTATCAGCTAAACCTTGCTTTACTGCATGCTGTAAAACGCCGCACCAGTCGTGGTCAAAATTAAACCCTTGTGACAATAGATGCTGATAAAGCCTTTTTGCGTATAAAAAGCTATGGGCAAAAAACTCACTGTGTGGCGAGTTTTTCGCTTGTAAATGTGGGTAAACTGCACCTTGTACATTATGTGATGCACCCATAGCAAGCTCGCTGTCTTGGCAAAACAAACTACTGGGAATACGACGCTTGGCAAGGCTATATAATACCGCGCTACTGGCAATGCCGCCGCCAATGACTGCGACATTACTAAGCTTAGCTTGTTGATGTGCAAAGTAAGTAGGGGCTGACTGTTTGGTATTTGCCTGTTCTAATAACCCTGTAAGCATTTCACGTTTTTGACCAAACCCTTTTACTTTATTGACAGTAAAGCCGGCTTCAATGAGCCCACGCCTTACAAAGCCCGCAGCAGTAAAAGTGGCGAATGTGGCGTGTGCGCGGGAAATATCGACCATTTTTACAAATAGTGATTGTTGCCACATGTCAGGATTCTTACTGGGTGCAAAACCATCAAGGTACCAAGCATCAACTATACCAGCCTCAGGATAGCTCATGGTATTGATTGAGTCTTGCACATCACCAAAATATAAGTCGAGTACAACTTGTCCATTGGCAAATTCAAGGCGGTGGCAACCCGCTAAATTAATAGGGTACTTCGCAAGTAGCTGCTCATTAAATATTTTTAAGCTTGGCCACGCTTTAAGCGCTTGAGCTAAATCGTTTAGTTTTATAGGGTATTTCTCAAAGGAAATGAAATGTAAGCGATTAACACCAAGGTTGGGTTGATTTTGAACTTTATTCTCGCCATGCTGCCTATTAGATATTAGGTTAGCAAATTGCTGCCAAGTATTTAAAAAATTAAGTCCTGTGCCAAAGCCAGTTTCTGCAATCACAAAGTGTGTTCGGTCATGGTTTTGTAATCGTTGAGCTATATTATTTTGCTGATAAAAAACATAATTTGATTCGCTAAGGCCATTGTCATTAGAAAAATACACATCGTCAAAGGTGTCAGCAACAGGTGTACCAAGGTGGTTAAAGTGAATGTCGGCGTTTTTTATCATGTATTAACTTAAAATTTAGGAACTTTTTTTTATTATTTTACGTGTTTTCTTTGAAATAGTCTGGCGTTATTTATAAGCTAGGTGTTCAGAGTACAAGTGTACGCTAGAAAGCTGACCACTTCGTTGTAAGTTTCAGCGTAAAATAGAACACAATTTAGTATCAAGCTAAGGTAATTACCCATGAGAAGAGCCGTTATTACGGGCGTTGGTGTTGTTTCAAGCATCGGCAACAACAAAGATGAAGTATTAGAATCGTTAAAAACAGGTAAGAGCGGTATCGCTTTTAACCAAGAATTTGCAGATTACAAGTTACGCAGTAACGTATCTGGAAAAATTGATATTGACGTAAAAGAGTTTGTTGACCGCAAAGCAATGCGCTTTATGGGCGATGCAGCCGCCTATTCATATATTTCAATGGCACAAGCAATAGAAGATGCAGGTTTAACTGAAGAGCAAGTATCAAATGAACGCACAGGTTTACTTGTTGGTTCTGGTGGTGGTTCGTCTAAATGGCAAGTTGAAGCCGCGGATATTTTACGTGAAAAAGGCGTAAAACGTGTTGGTCCATATATGGTACCGCGTACCATGGCAAGTACGACTTCTGCATGCTTAGCAACGCCTTTCAAAATTAAAGGCGTTAACTATTCAATTAGTTCTGCATGTGCAACTTCAGCGCATTGTATTGGCCATGCGGTTGAGCAAATTCAACTAGGTAAGCAAGATGTCGTTTTTGCCGGTGGCGGTGAAGAACTGCACTGGACGCTAGCAATGGAATTTGACGCAATGGGCGCACTTTCTACTAAATACAACGAAACACCTGAAAAAGCATCACGTACATATGATGCTAAGCGTGACGGTTTTGTTATTTCTGGCGGTGGCGGGATTGTTGTAGTTGAAGAGCTTGAGCATGCACTAGCTCGTGGCGCGCATATTTATGCTGAAATCACTGGCTATGGCGCAACATCTGATGGCTACGATATGGTTGCACCATCAGGCGAAGGTGCTGCACGTTGTATGCGCCAAGCAATGCAAGGCCTTGACGGCGATATTGATTACTTAAATACCCATGGCACTTCAACACCGGTTGGTGATGTGAAAGAGCTAGGCGCAATTCAAGATGTATTTGGCGGTAACTCACCAATGATAAGCGCAACGAAAGCTATGACTGGCCATGCACTAGGTGCAGCTGGCGTTCATGAAGCTATTTTTTCACTGTTAATGCTTGAGCATGGTTTTGTAGCACCTTCAATCAATATTGATGAATTAGACGAGCAAGCTGAGGGCTTAAATATTGTGACTGAGCGTCAAGATGTTGAACTAAACACAGTAATGTCTAATAGCTTTGGCTTTGGTGGCACTAATGCCACGTTAGTAATGAGTAAATATAAAGACTAATTGAAAGTCTGAACATATAAAAGCCGAGCATATTGAAGTGACCCCCAATAGTTGGACAGTCCAATTACTGGGGGTCTTTTTATGTCCAAACATCATCGAGCTTTTAAGCTCAAAGTAGCTGAGTTCGCTTTATCTGAAAGCTCTCCGGCGATAGGTAATAGATTTAATGTTACACAAAGGCAGGTCCGATATTGGACCGCTGTTTATCGAATTCATGGCGCTGAAAGCTTCAGGTCTGTTCACAAACCTTATTCTCAAGCATTTAAGATAGAAGTGTTAAAATCGATGGCAGCTAACAGTTGGTCACTCAGCTATACCAGTGCGTTCTTCGATTTATCGTCCCCAGGTATTCTTTTTCAATGGCAAAAGCTTTATGCTCGCGATGGTATATCCCGTCTCCAACCACAGAAAAAAGGTAGGCCAACCATGACAAATAATTCTTCTTCATCAAAACCAGTAGAGCAAATGACTGAGGAGGAGTTACGAGAAGAGTTAGCATACTTACGAGCAGAGAATGATGTGCTAAAAAAGTTAGAAGCCTTGGCTCAAGCCAGAAAGAAAAAAGCAAAGACAAGACGATAGTCGTCGAAGAGTTCAAGGCAAAACATAGCTTACGACATCTATTAAAGGCCACGGGGTTGGCGAAGAGTGTCTACTATTATCATCGAACTACATGTGAGCAGCCCTGCGCCAACAGTGATTTACTCGTAAAAATACGTGATATCTATCACACGCATAAAGGGCGATATGGCTATCGCAGAATTACGAGTGCCCTAAGAAAAATGGGGGTACTCGTTAATCATAAGCGCGTTCAACGTCTAATGAATGAGTTAGGCCTTAAGTCAAAAGTAAGGCCTAAGCGCTATAAATCTTACAAAGGTGAAGTGGGTAAAATCGCAGAAAATACGCTTAACCGCGAGTTTACTGCGCAGAAGCCTAATCAAAAATGGGTAACGGATGTGACGGAGTTTAAAGTGGATAATGAGAAGGTATATCTATCGCCTATGATTGACTTATTCAACCAAGAGATAATCAGTTACGAAGTAAGAAAATCCGTTGCGCTTCCCTTGGTAACTGACATGCTTAAAACCGCAACGGCTAAGTTGAAGCCGAACGAGAAGCCGATAGTACACTCAGACCAAGGATGGCAATATCAAAACAAGCAATATCAAAAGCACCTTAAAGAAAAAGGGTTAAAACAAAGTATGTCTAGAAAAGGAAACTGTTTAGATAACGCTGTTGCTGAAAATTTCTTTGCCATACTGAAAAGCGAGATGTATCACAACGAAACGTTCAAGGACGCGAATGAACTCATTGAAAACATCAAAGAATATATCCACTATTATAACAATGAGCGTATTAAGCTGAAACTAAAAGGCCTGAGTCCGATACAATATCGAAATCAGGCCTTGGCTGCCGCTTAGAAATGAGTCCAACTTTATGGGGTCACTTCCACGGCAAGATCATTATAAATTGAACTTATAGAGCAAGTAGTGATCAGATCAAGGCATAATAATTACTTGGTCGCATAAATATGAGCACTACTTTTCTGAAACATTTTAATTCAATTACAGATCCTCGCATTGAACGTTGTAAAAAGCATGAACTTATCGATATTCTTCTCCTTGCTATTAGCGCTGTACTCTCTGGTGCAGAAGGATGGGAAGATATTGAAGACTTTGGGCACCTAAAGCTTGATTGGTTAAAAAAATACGGCACGTTCAACGCAGGAATTCCAAAACATGACACGATTGCTCGCGTCATGTGTCGGTTAAAAGCAAATGAAATAGAAAGGGCATTTCAATCTTGGATATCATCACTGATTGAAACTACAGGTGCAGATATCATCGCTATCGATGGCAAAACCGCACGGCGTTCATTTACCACAAAAGACAGAAAAAGTGCCTTACACACGGTCAGTGCATGGAGTTGCCAACACCAGTTAGTGCTTGGGCAGACGGCTGTTGATAATAAAACAAATGAAATCACCGCAATACCAGAATTACTCACCCTGCTCGATATTGAAAACAGTATCATTACGTTAGATGCGATGGGATGCCAACAAGAAATAGCAAAACAAATCATCCAACAAAAAGCAGATTATATTCTTGCACTTAAAGGTAATCATTCAGGCATGCAAAAGGAACTAGAAGCGTGGTGGCACAAGTGCGAGCGTGAAAGGTTAACTAAGCATAATTGTGATGAACATACCGAAATAAGCTCAGGACATGGGCGTGTTGAAACACGTACATGCCAGCAGTTACTTATAGATAAAAGCTGGCTAGGCAAGGATTATCGTTGGCCTGGCTTAACGAGTATTATTAAGGTCAGGGCTGAAGTTCATGATAAGTCGGCAGGGTCGGATACCACTGAAACACGCTGGTATATAAGTTCATTAGACTTAAATGCAGCGCAAGCACTCAATGCAGTACGCAGTCACTGGCAGGTTGAAAGCATGCATTGGATGCTTGATATGAACTTCAGAGAAGATGAATCGAGAATACGCAAACTTCAAGGGCCATTAATGTTTAATGTAATGCGAAAGATAGCCATGGCGCTTTTTAAACAAGATGCATCTAAGTCAGCAAGTATGGCGAGGAAAAAGAAAATGGCAGGGCTAGACGATGATTACCGCTCAACCCTGCTAGAGTCTGGGATTAAAATGCGCTAGCCGTGGGGTCACTTCATTTATGCGGCTTTTTCGTTTGTGTAATAAGGGTAATGTTCGCTACAATAGCCACTATTGTTGCCATTCGGATTCATTCATGAAAATTCTCGCTGATCAAAACATGCCGCTTGTTGAAGAGTACTTTGCAGACTTTGGTGAGGTTACTCGGTTTGATGGTCGAAACTTACAAAGCGATCAATTAGTTGATGTAGATGTTTTATTAACCCGCTCGGTTACTAAAGTGAATGAGCAGCTATTGGAAAAAGCGGATAAACTGCGTTTTGTAGGTACGGCAACTATTGGGGTTGATCATATCGATACCGCACTTTTACAGCGTAAAAATATTACTTTTACTAGCGCCCCTGGGTGTAACGCTGTTGCAGTAAGTGAATATGTGATCAGTAGCTTATTTGTCCTATGCCAAGAAAACGGCACTAGGCTTACCGGGAAAACTATCGGCATTGTTGGGGTAGGAAGCATTGGTAGTTGCTTACGCGATAAGTTAGCTGCGTTAGATGTTACGGTATTACTTTGCGATCCACCTAAACAACAAGCGGGTGAACTTGATGAGCATATTGATTTAGATACGCTGCTTGCACAAGCTGATATTATCACTTTTCATGTGCCCTTAATTAAATCTGGCGAACACCAAACCTTACATTTAATGGATAAAGCACGCTTAGCTGCACTTAAACCAGGGACGGTATTAATAAATGCCAGCCGTGGAGAAGTGGTCGATAACCAAGCGTTGCTTAATATAATGCAACGCGGGGCAAAGCTTGATTTAGTGCTTGATGTATGGGAGAACGAGCCGACAATTTTAACAGAGTTACTCGATTACGTTCGCTTAGCTAGTGTACATATTGCAGGTCATACTTTAGAAGGTAAAGCACGAGGTACGCAAATGCTGTATCAACGGTTGTGTCAGTTACAAGGTGTTCCAGAGACAAAAACATTAAGTGACTTTTTACCTATCCCCGCGATTACACAAGTCACTCTACAAGATACATTCAGTGAAGCCGATCTAGGTCAATTGATTCACCTTGTTTATGATGTGCGTAGAGATGACGGCATTTTAAGGCGTGACTTGGCTCAGCAAGGTTTTGACAACCTAAGAAAAAGCTATCCGTTAAGGCGCGAATTCAGCACCGTAAGTATTGTCGATGCTAAGCATAACACTGCGCTTTTAGCTGGGCTTGGCTTTAATCTTATATAAATTAATTTTTAAATAACGGCCATAAGGCCAGTTATTAAACGAGGAATACATATGTCGCAAAAATTTAATGTTGTCGTTCTTGGTGCAACAGGTCTAGTAGGCCGTCAAATAATCGAGACCTTAGCAGATCGAAAATTCCCGATTGACCAATTATTTTTATTAGCTAGCAGTCGTAGTGCTGGTGAAGATATTAAATTTCGTGGTGAAACTATCGAAGTGCAAGACGTTGAAGGCTTTGATTTTAGCCAAGCACACATTGGTTTATTTTCAGCTGGCGGTAGTGTTTCTGAAAAATACGCGCCAATTGCGGCAGAAGCAGGTTGTGTGGTTATAGATAATACCTCACAGTTTAGAAATGACTTTGATATACCGTTGGTAATACCAGAAGTTAATGCTGCAAGTTTGGCTGATTTTAGAAATAGAAATATTATTGCTAATCCAAATTGTTCGACCATTCAAATGTTGGTTGCACTTAAGCCAATCCATGATGCTTTCGGTATTGACCGTATTAATGTGTCAACGTACCAAGCGGTATCGGGTGCAGGTAAAGACGCGGTGGATGAACTCGCTAAGCAAACTGCTAACTTAATGAATGCTAGACCAATGGAAAACGAAATTTTCCCTAAGCAAATTGCTTTTAATGTTATCCCGCAAATTGACACATTTGAGGATAATGGTTACACCCGCGAAGAAATGAAAATGGTGAACGAAACGCAGAAAATCTTGGGCGATAGTTCCATTGCAGTTAATCCAACGTGTGTTCGAGTACCTGTATTTTTTGGTCACAGTGAAGCAATAAGCCTTGAAACACGCATGCCATTTGATTTAGAACAAGCAAAACAATTGCTTAATGATGCTCCAGGAGTTGAGCTAATTGATGATGCAAGCGATTACCCAACCGCAGTTTCAGACGCTAGTGGTACTGACACAGTCTATGTTGGGCGCTTACGTGCTGATATTACCCATCCACATGGTTTAAATATGTGGGTTGTCAGTGATAATACTCGTAAAGGTGCAGCAACTAATAGCGTACAAATAGCCGAAGAGCTAATTGCCAACTATTTATAAAAAAGCTGATTAAACATACTATAAAAAGCGGCAATTTGCCGCTTTTTTAGGTTTTGACTGTCAAGTTATTGCCGCATAAGCTGTAAAAGCGTATAAACTCAATCATAATAACAAAGCTTTATTCAGTTAATGAGGCTTAAGCTATTAACTATCAAAGTGTTATAATAGATATTAGATATTAAAACGTAACTGGTTTATAGTTTGTGGCTGGAATAGACCTTGCAGAAGGAGCTTAATTAGCGTTAATTTTCTGCAAGAAATAATCAATGTCTGAGTACCCGCTGGTGGTGCTTAAACATTTAAATAGTAAAGGATCAGCATGCGCGGTTTAATAACACTTTTCATTATAGCGTCTGCATTGGTAGTAACTCCAGTTTACTCTCAAGACGGAACCCAGCTCAAAGGCCCAAAAGGCGTTGACTATAGCGCGCAAGAACGCTCTATTGGTCCAATAAAACCGACGGATACGTTATGGCGTATTGCTGCAAAGGTGCGTCCAGATAACTCGGTAAATATTTATCAAGTTATGGTGGCTCTGTACGAGAAAAGCCCAAGCTCATTCTTAGATAAAAACCTTAATCACATGCGCGATGGCGCTTATTTAAAAGTTCCTACAATTGCGCAAATGCGCGCTATTAGCTCCGCGCTTGCTAAGCAGCGCTCAGAGCAAGATGATGAATTGTGGGAAAAAAAGAAAAATGGCACGCTGACTAAAAATGATATAGACACGTCACAAAAAAAACTAACGCAAGCGCGCAGAGCTGATGTTGATCAAGCTAAACAAGAATTACAGCAAGAAATAAACACCATTAAAACTGAACAGGATATGCGTTTAGTTGAATTACAAAATCAATTTAAGTCTTCAGTTAAAAATGTTGAAGAGCTTCTTATTGAAAATAATAAGTTAAAACAGCAGTTAATCAGTATTTCAACAGAGCCTGAAAATGTTCGCAATCAACTGGGTCAAGACAGCGAGATTCAAATACAACTCAAAGGGTTGATCAGTAAACAAAATGAAATAATTGAGCAGCAAAAAGTAAAAAAACAACACAATAGTGAATTTAGCATAGTAGGGTTGTTATCAAGCCCGCTAATATTGATTTTAATGATGGCTATTGCGGCGTTATTGATTATCGCAGGCATCGTGTTTTTCTTAAAAAACCGTAATAATCAAGAATTAAAAGCCAATGATGAAGGTGATTTTTTACTGCAAGCTCCTACTTATAATGCCGATGAAAATAATGATTTAGATCCGGGTCTTGAGCCCATTAGTTCCAATTCTACCGATGGTGAAAACGACGATTTAAGCGTGCGATTGGATGATGGTTTAGATTCAGACATATTGCCTGAAGACGACGATATGATGTTTGATGATCCCCTTGAAGGCTTGTTAAACGACGATGTTTTTTTTGATGATGAAAAATCAGATGACGATGACCTAGATATTTCTTTACAACAAGACTTCGACCAAACTGCTGGTGACAGCCTCAGGGACGACATTGATCTTGATAGTGATCCTGAAGAAAAAAACACTGATAATATTTTAAGTGAAGAGCTTGCGAGCGAAGAGGATGACGAAGATCTTGACATTGACTCGTTAATTGATGAAGCACTAGCCGGTTCTGCAGATGAGTTATCTGAGGCGCAAGAAGAGCTTGATGTTGATGATGTTGAGTCACTTGCTTCAAGCTTAACTGACGAACCAGAACTTGACGACACTCCATTGGGCGCTGAGTCTGAACTCGAAAATGCGTATGATGAAGACTCATTACTTAATGATGAAGATTATGTTGAACCAAAAGAATGGTCTGAAGCCGATAACGAACTAGAATACGCTGAAATTGACCTAGGTGACGATCCGCTAGCTGATGATACTGACTTAGCGAAAGAGAATGGTTTAGAAAGTGTTAGTTCAAGGCAAGAGCTTGAACTTGATGATGAACTGGTTGACCCTGAAAATGATGACACCCAAAGTGACAATATTCAAAATGATAATGCAAGTCTTGATGGTGAAAGTGAATACCAACAAGTTCAGCAAGCACCGCTTCAAACTAGTCAAGCAGAGCAACATTTAGATCATGCTTTAGGGGGCGGTAATAGTGATGCTGAAGCGTTAAGTGACTCTGATAAACTGGACCGCTTAGAAGAAAATACAGCTGCTGATACAGAAGCATCAATGGACGAAGAGCTTGCAGCTAAAGCGCAAAATAAGTTGTCAGTTCAGAAAATTGATGACGACTTTATGGCTGACCTAAGTCAGACTGATTTCGATGCACTTTTAAATGAACTTGCAGACTCAGAGGACTTTAATGGCGAAGATACCAGCGACTTTGATGTTGATTTTAAGGCGCTTTTAAATGAAGATTTAGAAAATGAAGTGCCAGCAGATGAAAACCTAGCTGAATCATTATCAAAACCGGGCAAAGAGTCTCAAGGCGAGCTAGATGAAATTGATAATGCTCTTGATGATAAATTTGTTGATATTGACTCACTGATTGAACAAAGTGATGAGCAAAGCCCTGAGTACGAACCTTATGATGATGTGAATATGGACGTTGGCCTAGGCGACTTTGATGCATTACTTGCAGGTGATAACCCAACTGATGTAGATATTGAAAGTGGAGGTTACTCTGCTAAGTTAGATTTAGCGCGCGCCTATATAGAAATAGATGATATGTACTCAGCAATGGGCGTAATAGAAGAAGTGATTACTAATGGCCCTGAAGAAGTACAGCAAGAGGCCTTAAGCTTGAAAGCGAAGCTCAAGCCTTAATCATACTGTTAGTACGTTTATGAGTAAATTAAGCCCTTTTTAGGGCTTTTTTTATAGCTTGATTTATTAAGGTTGCTTTTATTGCATCGCTAGATAGCATAAAATGCCTCGTTCATTAGCACAGTAGGTAAAGCAGTAATTATGCGAGTAGCACTAGGGGTAGAGTACAACGGCGCCTGTTATAGTGGTTGGCAACGTCAGTCACATGTAAATAGCGTACAGCAAGAAGTCGAAACGGCTTTGTCGCGTATTTGTAATCATCCAGTTGAAATTGTCTGTGCTGGGCGAACTGACGCTGGTGTACACGGCACAGGGCAGGTGGTGCACTTTGAAACCGAAGCGAACCGAGACATGGTTGCTTTTACTTTGGGCATGAATACCTTATTACCTAAAGATATTTGCATTCGATTTGCTCAGCCAGTAAATAAAGACTTTCATGCTCGCTTTAGTGCTACAGCACGTCGTTACCGTTATGTTATTTACAACAACAGGTTGCGCGGTGCAATAATGAACGAAGGGGTAACACATTTTTATCATCACCTGGACGAGACAAAAATGCAGGCCGCGTGTCAGTATTTAATAGGTGAACACGATTTTACTTCTTTTCGGGCTTTACATTGTCAAGCCAATACCGCGACTCGCACCATTCACCATTTATCGGTTACTCGTCAAGGTAGTTATGTGATTATTGATATTAAAGCGAATGCTTTTTTACATCATATGGTACGTAATATTACTGGTTGTTTAATGGATATTGGTCTTGATAAACAGCAGCCCGAATGGTTGGCAGAATTACTTAATTTAAGAGAGCGAGCGAAAGCAAGTGCTACCGCTAAGCCTACTGGTCTTTACTTAGTTGATGTTGATTATCCAGAACACTTTACGATTCCTAAAACACCATTAGGGCCACTATTTCTAACCGATTCAGATGGTTAAGTTTATAGATTCACTACTAAGACCAGTTTTTTATACCGTCTTTAGTTAATTCATGTTTTAATTAGAAAAATTGTCTGTCTGTAGGACAGTCAAGCGACACACAACAGTATTAAGAGAGTTGCAAATGAGTTGGTTAGAAAAGATCTTACCTAAAACGACAAAATCATCAGGTCGTAAAGAGATCCCTGAAGGGGTTTGGGCAAAATGTACAGACTGTGATTCGATTTTATATAAAGCTGAATTAGAAAAATCACTCAACGTATGCCCTAAGTGCGGACACCACATGCGGGTTAGTGGTCGTAAACGCCTAGAACACTTTTTAGACGATAACGGTCGTCAAGAGCTTGGTACACAGCATGAACCAAAAGATATTTTAAAGTTTAGAGACTCTAAAAAGTATTCAGATCGTATTAGCCAAGCACAAAAAAATAGCGGTGAAAAAGATGCGCTAGTCGCTATTAAAGGCAACCTAAAAGGTATTCCTGTTGCGGCCGTCGCATTTGAGTTTTCATTTATGGGCGGTTCAATGGCTTCGGTTGTTGGGGCTCGCTTTGTTGATGCTGTTGATCAATGTTTAGAGCATAATATGCCGCTAATCTGTTTTTCAGCATCAGGTGGCGCACGTATGCAAGAAGCTCTTATGTCATTGATGCAAATGGCTAAAACTAGTGCAGCACTAGCTAAAATGAGTGAAAAAGGCTTGCCATTTATTTCAGTAATGACTGACCCTACAATGGGTGGTGTATCTGCGTCGTTAGCGATGCTAGGTGATATTAACGTTGCAGAACCTAAAGCACTAATTGGTTTTGCCGGTCCACGCGTTATTGAACAAACAGTACGTGAAACCTTGCCAGAAGGCTTCCAACGTAGTGAATTCTTACTTGAACACGGTGCAATTGATATGATTGTTGACCGCCGTGAAATGCGTGACACATTAGCACGTGTACTAGCTAAGTTTATGAACTTGCCTTCTACTGAACAAGAGCATAGAGTAGCGTAAATTTCAGCTGAACTGATTAACGCTATGATAGAAAACCTCCCTAGCCAATCGTCAAGTCTTGATGATTGGCTTTGTTATTTAGAAAGTATCCATCCTGCTAACATTGATATGGGGCTTGAGCGCGTAGCGCATGTTGCCAGTCAAGTGGGTCTTTTAAATACGGCCAGTAAAGTTATCCTGATTGGCGGCACTAACGGTAAAGGTACTACAGCCCGTTGCCTTGAATCGCTGCTTTTAGCACAAGGGTATACTGTCGGTACGTATGCGTCGCCACATTTAATTCGTTATAACGAACGAGTACGAGTTAATGGGGCTGAACTTGATGACCAATTCCATGTTGATGCTTTTCATTTATTAGAGCAGGGCCGTGGTGACATGTCACTGACTTATTTTGAATACGGCACTTTAGGTGCACTGGCTATTTTTGAACGTCATGCGGTTGACTACGTTCTATTAGAAGTTGGTTTAGGAGGACGGTTCGACGCCACAAATATTGTTACGCCTTATGCAAGTGTCATCACCACTATTGATTTAGACCACAAAGAATACCTCGGTGATACACGTGAACTTGTTGGTTATGATAAAGCAGGTATTTTCCGTAAGGATACACCTGCGATTGTCGGCGATTTAGCAATTCCTCATACTGTGACTGATTACGGCAAAGAAGTTGACGCTAATATGGTTTTATCTGGGCGTGATTTTATATTTAAAGAAAGTGATGATAGCTTTAGTTGGCAATTCAGCGGCCAACAGTTTAACTATGCAAAGCCTGCCATACCTTGTCAAAATGCAGCCACAGCATTAACTACGCTTGCAGTGCTTGGTTTATTACCAGAACAACATGTCATTGAAAATTGCTTGCGTAATTTAATAGTAGAAGGGCGCTTTCAGCAATTAAGTCGGCAACCTCTTGTGTACACAGATGTGGCCCATAACCCCGAGTCTGCACGCTATTTGGCACAAAAAATAGCAAGCTTTAAAGATAAAGGCTTTAAAATACATGCATTAGCCGCTATGCTTGCTGACAAAGATAAGGTCGGCGTGCTTAAAGAAGTCAACAGCTTGGTTGATGTTTGGTCTATTGCTAGCTTAAATTGCTTTCGTGGTGACTCTGTTGAAAACTTAAAAGTAGCGCTAGAAGCTGTGCACTGCCAAACACGTATTGATAGCTATGATAGTATTCCAGATGCACTTAACAATGTCTTGCCGACCCTTAATGAAGATACCTTATTTATTATCTTTGGCTCATTTATGACAGTTGCAGCCGCTATTAATTATTGGAAAAAATAGAGAGGAAGTCGGTGAACTCAGGTTTTATTAATCGCTTAGTCGGAACCAGTATTGTAGTTATTGCTGCAATTGTTTTTATTCCAAATGTTTTAGATGGCGAAAAAGTTCATTACAAAGAAGGCTTTAAAGCTATTCCTGAACGGCCTGAGTTCAAAACGATCAACTTGCAAGAAGAAATTGACGCAAAGGTGGCTGACGCCGAGCAGCCCAAACAACCGCAAATTGAAGATATAAAAGCAGATGATCAGCGCTTCGAAGAGCCTCCTAAACAGTTGGTTGAGGCATCAACGGAGCAGCCCAACGAGACTGCTGTCGAGCAACCGACTGCTCCTGCGCGCGCTCCTAAAGAAAACCTTTCCAAAGTGTCTTATGTTATTCAATTAGGTAGCTTTTCACATAAACCTAATGTGAAAACGTTGATAGCAAAGCTTAATGCTAAAGGTTTTAAAACGTTTACCAAGCCTGTTAAAACCGTAAATGGCACATTGACTAAAGTATTCGTAGGACCCTCTTTAAATAAATCCGAACTAGAGGGTAAACTTCCTAAATTGAAAGAACTGACTAAACTAAATGGTAAAGTCACTCAGTTTGAAATAACAAAATGATCTGGCATTTTTACAGGTAGTCTTATAGAATGCGCCCCAAATTAACGACTAATTGGTTATTATGATCTGGGTTGATTACGCCATACTTGGCATTATTGCACTGTCTACTTTTATCGGTTTAATTCGTGGCTTTATCAAAGAAGCAATGTCATTAGCCGTTTGGGCTGGCGCATTTATCATCTCTAGTTTGTTTTACCAATATTTAGCATCCTTCCTAACATCAATTTCTGAACCCCTTTTAAGAAATGCAGCGGCGATAGCCATACTATTCTTTTCGACGCTACTGTTAGGTGGGCTACTAAACTATATATTAGGCGAGTTGGTACAACGTACTGGTTTGTCGGGCACTGACCGTGTTTTTGGCGTAGTATTTGGTGCTCTGCGTGGCGTGTTGGTCGTAAGCGCGTTACTCTTCTTTCTTGATGCTTTTACTGGTGCGCCAAACACGCATTGGTGGAAGAATTCTATTTTGATCCCAGAATTTGGCTTTGTTGTTGAATGGTTTTTTTCATACCTTGAAAACAACTCAAGCTTTTTAAATTCGGTAAACCGTTAATCGGCGAGGATAAATTTCATGTGTGGTATCGTTGGAATAGTTGGAACATCTCCTGTAAATCAGGCGATTTATGATGGCTTAACTGTTTTGCAGCACCGTGGTCAAGATGCCGCAGGCATCATAACCATTGAAAACAACACGTTTAGCTTGCGAAAAGGCAATGGTCTTGTGAAAGATGTGTTTCACACCCGTCATATGAAACGTTTACAAGGCACAATTGGTATTGGCCATGTACGTTACCCAACAGCAGGCTCTTCTAGCTCGTCAGAAGCACAGCCTTTTTATGTTAATTCACCATTTGGTATTGCTTTAGCGCACAATGGTAACTTAACTAACGCTGAGCAGTTAAAAGAGCAATTATTTTCTGAAGCGCGTCGTCATGTAAATACGACCTCAGATTCAGAAATATTACTTAATATCATGGCACATGAGTTAAGTAAGCCTAATAAGCTAAAGCTTGATCCTGTAGATGTATTTACTGCGGTCACTGATGTGATCAGTCAAGTAGAAGGTGGGTACGCTGCCATTTCAATGGTGATTGGCCATGGCGTGGTGGCGTTTCGTGACCCTAATGGCATTCGTCCTCTCGTATTTGGTAAACGCGAAACCAATAATGGCACCGAATACATGTTTGCCTCTGAAAGCGTGGCACTTAAAATAGATGGTTTTGATTTTGTGCGTGATGTAGCACCAGGTGAAGCTATTTATGTTACTGAAGATGGACAGTTTTTCTCACAAGCGTGCGCCGAAAAAGTATCTTACTCGCCATGTATTTTTGAGTTTGTTTACTTTGCTCGTCCAGACTCTAATATTGACCGTATGTCTGTTTATGCGACTCGCGTTAATATGGGGACTAAATTGGGTGAAAAGATTGCCAGAGAATGGGCTAATAAAGACATTGATGTAGTAATCCCTATTCCTGAAACTTCATGTGATATCGCGCTTGAAATCGCTTCAGTACTTGATTTACCGTATCGGCAAGGGTTTGTTAAAAACCGTTATATTGGTCGCACATTTATTATGCCAGGCCAAGAAATGCGTAAAAAGTCAGTACGTCAAAAGCTCAACGCCATTGACCGTGAATTTAAAGGCAAAAACGTACTGTTAGTCGATGATTCAATTGTTCGTGGTACAACATCGGCGCAAATCGTTGAAATGGCCCGTGAGTCAGGCGCTAAAAACGTTTATTTTGCCTCAGCGGCTCCTGAAATTCGTTTCCCTAATGTATATGGTATTGATATGCCGTCAGCGGCAGAGCTTATTGCGCATGGTCGTGAAGTTGAAGATATTAACGCTAACATTGGTTCAGATGGATTAATCTTCCAATCACTTCCTGATTTAATTGATGCAGTACGTCAAGAGAATCCTGAGATAAGCCGTTTTGAAACCTCTGTATTTGATGGTCAATATATCACTGGTGGGATTGACCAAGATTATTTAAATCATATTGATAAGCTACGTAATGATTCGGCAAAGTCGAGTCGTGAAAGTGCTATGTCTTCAAGTCTTGAGTTACATAATCAAGAAGAAAGCGGCGCAGAAGAATAAGACTGCTATAACAAACAATAACTAAAAAAGGAGCTCAATTAGCTCCTTTTTTGTTTGCCCAGCGAAGCTGGCAAACCCGATAGGCTGAAAGATGCCTTATCACCCTGACTAAGGGGAAGATAATCTGAATGGCAAGGGCGTCACTGGCCAACGGTGGGGTCTGAAGGAAGCCATAAGAAGTTAGAGGTACACAACTAACCGTAACCTGTTTCGGCAGTATTGGTGGGTCAGCGTGCAAAATAGCGCAACGCCCTATACTTAGTCAGACCAATACTGTGCTTGAGGGTGGGATTTCTAACAGGGAGCCAGTGCAGTAACTGGGGAAGCCTGGCATCTAAACTTAATGAGAGTAAGTGGCCTAAATTCAAGGTGAAAGCCAAGATTTAGTGTCGGTGTGAGGTGGCAGATGAACCCGTAGTAGTGAGTAAGGCTAGGCCGATGAAAGCCAGTAATGGTGTGGAGGGGAAAACCAAGCCGACCATCAACATTATGTTTGATGGGGTCAACTTTAGCCAAAAGCTTTAATTGATTGCGAAGGGGGGAAGTATTCTTTAAGCGTATGAAAGACGGGAACTTTTGTTTATCGGCTCACAAGTATTTCGACGGAAATAGCCAAAATATGACGGCCTAAATTCGGATAATAAGTGCAATTTCTCAGATTAGATGGCCAGCTGTTATAATTCGGCCATTTTCTCGCCAAAGGAAATTGCTTTAATGAAATATAAACAGCTGACACAAGAAGAAAGATACCAGATTTACGCGTTAATAAAAGCAGGAAATAACCAAAAGCAGATAGCTGAAGAACTAACTCGTTCACCGTCATCTATTTCTAGAGAGCTAAAACGCAATAAAGGACTTAAAGGCTATCGGCCTAACCAAGCCAATAACTTTGCTGAACAAAGACGTAAGTCATCTTTCAAAGCAAGTAAGTTAACAGAGGACGTCACTCACTGGATTAATAAATTGTTGCATGACGGACTTTCCCCTGAGCAAGTGGCAGGCCGCTTAGCTTTAGAGAAACAGGTCGTTTTACATCATGAAACAATTTATCAATATATTTACAGAGACAAGGCTCGTGGTGGCAAGCTACATAAGACACTCACTCGTGCATGTAAAAAGTATAAAAAACGCTATGGAAGCTATGATAAACGTGGACAGATAGTTAATCGAGTCAGCATTGATGAACGCCCAAGTATTGTGGATTCAAAGTCTAGGATTGGTGATTGGGAGGGCGATACAGTGATAGGTAAAGGGCGTAAAAATGCGCTTGTCACAATGGTTGAACGTAAAACGTTATATACAGTCGTTCACAGAATTGAAAGCAAGCATGCGAAAATAACAGCCGATGCGCTGATCACGTGTATGACACCATATAAAGGTAAGGTTATTACCGTGACGTTAGATAATGGAAAAGAGTTTGCTCACCATGAGCATGTTGCACAAAAATTAGAAGCTGATGTGTATTTCGCTCATCCCTATTCATCATGGGAGCGGGGCATAAATGAGAATACCAACGGCTTACTTAGACGCTTCTTCCCCAAGGGAACTGACTTTATGGCGCTAAGTGAAGCAGAGATACAGGCGGCAGTTGATAAGCTCAACCATCGGCCAAGAAAAACAAGAGGGTATAAAACCCCTCATGAATTATTTACGGGGCAATCAGAAGTTCTGGTGGCTGCATAATGATTGCACTTAATACTTGAATTCAAGCGGCCAAACAGGAATGTAGACGCTGAGAATTGAAGGGCGAGCAATGGAGTAATGACTGACCACTTAGGCAGATTGCCAAAAAAGGCTAGCACACCTAATGTCATCATGAAGAATCAGCGATAAGTAGAGTGACACGAGCAGACATACCGCAAGCAAAGGCAGAAAATGACAGTTTACTACAGCTTGTACGGACAATTATTAGACATTAATAACCTGTACAAGGGATTCAAAAAAGTGAAAGCAGCTAAAGGAGCGGCCGGAATAGATAGGCAGACCGTAGGCGCATTCGCCCTGAATTTAGAAGCAAACTTAAAACAACTGCAACTTGAGCTGCAAACCAAGCAATATAGGGCACAACCTGTCAAACGGGTGGAAATACCCAAAGATGATGGCGGTGTCAGAATGCTAGGTATCCCCGCAGTTCGAGACCGAATAGTGCAACAAACACTATTGAACATACTCCAACCGATATTCGACATCGACTTTCACCCATCGAGTTATGGGTATAGGCCGAAACGAAGCTGTCATGACGCTATCAGTAAAGCAAGTGTATTTATCCGTAAATACCATCGCGACTGGGTCGTAGACATGGATTTGTCGAAGTGTTTTGACCTGCTTGATCATGCTTTGATAATTAGGAGTGTTAGACGCAAAGTGACGGACGGTAGTATTTTAAAACTGATTAATCAGTTCTTAAAAAGCGGAGTAATGATAGGTGAACACTGGGAGGCTAGTACGATAGGAAGCCCACAAGGTGGCGTAATTAGCCCGTTATTGGCCAATATCTACCTAGATGCTTTCGATCAAGAAATGAAAAAGCGTAATCACCGAATAGTGAGGTATGCAGATGATATCTTGATTTTGTGCAGCACAGAAAAAGCAGCGCAAGAAGCACTTAAGGCATCCACCCAGATACTAGAGCGAGACTTGAAATTAACCGTGAACCAAAATAAAACCCATATTGCTCATAGCAGCAAAGGAGTGAAGTTTTTGGGAGTAGAGATAGGTAGCCAGTGGACACGGATACAAGCATCAAAACTCATCGGGTTTAAACAAAAAGTGAAGCAATTAACAAAACGTAACGGCGGCATAAATTTAGCAGAAGTAATAAAACGGCTAAATCCAGTTGTGCGCGGTTTTGTAAATTATTTTAGTATAGCCAATTGTAAACGAGAGCTAAAAGCCTTGGCAGGTTGGATCAGACGAAGACTAAGGGCAATACAGCTGAGGTTGTGGAAGAAGCCATCAAGGCTACATCGACGACTAAAGCAGTTAGGAAAAAAGCCACCGTTTAAGTTCATTAAGATGAACTCGTGGCGTAACTCACTAAGCCCTTTATCTTGTGTATCGATGCCAAACCAATGGTTTGAGGAGCTTGGTTTATATCCAATAGAAAAAGTGAATACGGGATGGCTTGCTTTATCGGCGTTTAGGAAATAAGTTGATAAAATGTGAAGGGTACAGGAGCCGTATACGAGGTCCGTACGTACGGTTCTGTGAGAGGGATGAGGCATAAGCCTCACCCTACTCGATGCCTATATTTAAACTAATTTATTAATTAAGTAAACATTGGGCTGACAATGCCATTGGTCCAAAGCATTGCTGTGACAGCTAAAATGATCACCAATAAAATCAGTCCACAAGTAACCACAGAGCTTGAGTAAATAAATCCTCGTTCTTGTGGAATATGCATTAAGATAGGCACACCTGTATAAAGCAAATACACAGAGTAAGCGAGTGCCACTATACCCGCACACACTAAAAGCCAAAGCTCAGGCCAAAATGCTGCTAACGCTGACATAAACACTGGGGTCGAAGTATAAGCGGCTAACTCCAACGTTTGTGTAAAAGTAGGCTCTGCACCAAACGTAACAGCCATCCAATGCGCTAAGTAAGCCAGCGCAAACACCCCTGCAATAAGTGCAATATACATTGCGGCTGCAATGAAGAGGGCGCTTTCATGGGTTAAAAATACCGGGTTACCTGTACCAATGCTCCAGCCTAAATAGACTGATGAATAATACCCCATTACACAAGGAAATAGTGCAATAAGCATTATGTGCGATAAGCTATACGCTAGGCTTTCGTGGCGGTTATCAATCGTTTGCCACTCTTCGAGCGGATGGGCATAAATGCCCCATAGGTGATTTAGTATCATAATTAGTGCCCCATAAAAGGTTGTATTAACTGTTTTAATGATTTATTTTTATACAGCTTACTAAGTTATGGTTTAGTATTTTTTGCTTGTCAAGGCGCCAGCAAGTAGTTAAATATCAAATTTCATACACTTTGTAGCTTTAATGGGCTTATTTCGTGGTAAAATATACGATATACCAAAAATTATTTAGCATGAGTTATCCCAGTGCCTTATAACCACCTTTTAAAACCAATCAACACTTTTTTAAATTGCTCAACTCCTGATGCGTGGATTGACGAAGCCATTAAAAAAGAAAATTTAAAAGTACTACTGATTGATCACCTGATTTGTGAGCTTAAAGCAGCCCAATCGGCGATGTTTTTAATTCGCAAATATGCGGTTGATAAAGAAAGTAGTGATGCGTTACTTGAGTGGCTTAAACCGTTTGAAACGCTTATTTATAAACGCGAAGGCAATTGGCGCGACCTAGCAGCTAAAAATAAACTTACCAAGTCAATCATTCCAAAATCAAACTCGCCATATGGGCAAGAGCTAATTGATAAAATGGTGATGTTAATTAAAGAAGAACTACATCATTTTTATCAAGTGCTCGAAATTATGGATGAGTACGGTGTTGAGTATCAAAGTATTACTCCGTGTCGTTACGCTAAAGGCATGTTACGCCACGTGAAAACCTTTGAGCCAGATGCATTAGTTGATAAGCTCATAGTGGGCGCTTACATCGAAGCTCGCTCGTGCGAACGCTTTGCAAAGCTTGCACCGTATTTAGATAAACGGCTAGGTGATTTTTATATTTCACTGCTGCGTTCAGAAGCACGTCATTACCAAGATTACTTAGCTTTGGCACAAGAGATTAGTGGTTTTGATATCACTGAGCGCGTGCAGTTTTTTGGTAATATTGAAGCCGAATTGATTGCAACGCCAGATACTGATTTTAAGTTTCATTCGGGTGTACCAAGCGCTGAATAACCGTCGTTATTACTTCGTGTTCATTTTTGATGCAAGAGGTGTGTTATTAAGCGTTTGGCCGTTTTCATCAACGACTAAATATGAGCCTTGTTCGTACCAATCACCAAGTACGGTACGGGTGAGTGTTTTATCTGCTACTTGATATTTATGCACATTAGGGCGGTGAGTGTGCCCATGGATCATATTGGTGACTTTATGGGCTTTGAACATATTAAGTACAGCTTGTTCAGTCACATCTAAAATATCTAGTGCTTTACTGGCTTGATTCATTTTACTTTTTTCGCGTATTTTACGGGCTAAACTACGACGATACCAAAGCGGTAATGCAAGCATAAGTTTAGGCCACCACCAACCTCGACTCTTTTTACGAAATTGTTGATATTCAATATCTTGAGTACACATTTCGTCGCCATGTAAAATGACCGTAGGTGTGCCGTATAAATCAATTACATATTGCTCAGGTAGTAATGTCATACCGGCTTGCGATGCGTATTTATCACGTATTATAAAGTCGCGATTACCATGGATGAAATAAACGGGAATACCACTATCACTCACTGCTTTTAAGTGTTTCGCTACGCTTGCTGATAACTCGGTGATAAAGTCATCGCCTACCCATACTTCAAAAAAGTCACCCAGAATATAAAGCGCATCAACTGGTTGGTTGATTATTTTAGTGTTTAAAAATGCATAAAAGGCCGCGCTAATATCTGGGCGGTTTTCGCTTAAATGTAAATCGGCAATAAAGTATGTTTGGCGCATGATGACTCGTGGTTAACACTAAAATTAAAAAGCGGATAAATTTACCCGCCTTTAAATATAAAACTAACTTAGCTTACAGTTACTTTTTCGATTTTTACATCGTCAAGAGGTACGTCTTGGTGAAAACCAGCGCTACCAGTTGCAACACCCTTAATTTTATTTACAACGTCCATGCCTTCAACGACTTCAGCAAATACACAGTAACCCCAACCTTGTGATGTTTCGCTGGTGAAGTTTAAAAAGTCATTGTCGTTCACGTTAATGAAAAACTGCGCTGTTGCTGAATGAGGATCCGGAGTACGGGCCATAGCAAGCGTGCCTACTTTATTAGCAAGGGCGTTGTTTGCTTCGTTTTGTATAGGGTCATGAACTTCTTTCTGTTCCATACCTGATTCAAAACCACCGCCTTGGACCATAAAACCGTCAATTACACGGTGAAATATAGTACCGTCATAAAAACCTGCATTTGCATACTGTAAAAAGTTTTTAACTGTGTTTGGTACTTCGCTGTCGTGCATTTTGATGGTGATGTCACCAAAGTTTGTGTGTAGAACAACCATGAGGTTTCCTATTTTCTGGTTTAATAATGGCGCTATTTTATAGTAGTTGGCTAAGATTAACAAAGCGGATATTGATTAAAACTAGTTTGACAAAGCGCTAGAGCAGGGGCTTTGCAAGTGGTAACATAGTGATCCACGAAAACAGTCAAGGATATTTAATAAATGGTACACATTTACAACACACTTACACGACAAAAAGAACAGTTTAAACCTATGGTCGATGGCAAAATCGGCATGTATGTGTGTGGTATCACCATTTATGATTATTGTCATATTGGCCATGCCCGTACGTTTGTGGGGTTTGATGTTATCGTTCGCTACCTTCGCCATATCGGTTATGACCTAAACTATGTGCGTAATATCACTGATGTCGACGATAAAATTATCCAACGCGCTAGTGAAAATGGCGAAACGATCAATGAGTTGACGCTTCGTATGACTAAAGCGATGCATGAGGACTTTGATAATTTAAATATGTTGCGTCCAGATATTGAGCCAACAGTGACTAACCATATGCCAGAAATTATAGCGATGGTTGAGCGGTTAGTTGCAAAAGGCCATGCTTATGTTGCCGCAGATGGCGATGTATTGTTTGATGTCTCAACCTTTAAGCAATATGGTGCACTTTCGCAGCAAGATTTAACTATGTTGCAATCAGGCTCTCGCGTTGAGGTGGCTCAAGATAAAGAAGATCCACTTGATTTTGTGCTATGGAAAAAAGCCAAAACGGGTGAGCCATCGTGGCCATCGCCATGGGGAGAAGGACGCCCGGGTTGGCATATTGAATGTTCAGCGATGAGTTCAAAGCACTTAGGTGAGCATTTTGATATTCATGGCGGCGGCTCAGATTTACAGTTTCCACACCATGAAAATGAAATTGCCCAGTCATGCTGCGCAAATAGTGGTAACTACGTAAATACGTGGATCCACACCGGTATGGTACAAGTAAACAAAGAAAAGATGTCGAAGTCATTAGATAATTTTTTTACCGTACGTGAAGTGCTTAAAGCTTATGATGCTGAATCAGTGCGATACTTTTTAATTTCCGGCCATTACCGTAGCCAGCTAAATTACTCACAAGAGAATTTAGACCAAGCACGTTCTTCACTTGAACGTATCTATACTGCGCTTCGTGGTGTTGAGCCTATAGCGTGTGAGCTTGAAGGCAATGAATATGTGGCTAAGTTCAGAAAAGCTATGAACGATGACTTTAATACACCTGAGGCACTGCCTGTATTGTTTGAACTGGCAAAAGAGTTAAACCGTGTTAAAGAAATTAATGCCGTTCAAGCAGGTCAGTTAGCGTATATTTTACGTAGTATTGGTGAAGTATTAGGTGTGGCGCAGCAAGTACCTGACACTTTTTTACAAGGTGGGCAGACTGATAATGAAGTCGCAGAAATTGAAGCCTTAATCGTAAAGCGTAACGAGGCTCGTGCTGGTAAAGACTGGGGGGCCGCTGATGAGGCCCGTGATGCACTTAATGCCTTAGGTGTGATTTTGGAAGACTCTGCAGGTAAAACCACATGGCGTAAAGCATAATAAATAGCTTTTAGAGCAAAGTTTCATATTTTTAAAAAGGTTGCCGACGTGGCAGCCTTTTTTATTTTTTATATTGACCTAACCCTTACTTTAGGTTTTATCCTTCTGCCTCATAACAGTTTAAAAGGAGCGAAATGAATATTTTACTTGCAATGATCCCTGCTTTTTTATGGGGTACAACGTACGCTGTGACAAAATATGCTGCGCCTGACTGGCCGCCAATATTACTTGGCGCAATACGCGCACTGCCGGCAGGTATTGTATTATTGCTGGTTAAACCTTCATTGCCACGCGCAAAACAATGGCGTGGATTAATACTGCTGGCAATGGTGAATATAGCCCTGTTTTTTAGTTTTATTTTTGTTATGGCGATTAATTTACCAGCCGCAATTGCCGGTGTAGGTATGGTGTCAGTGCCAGTGGTTGCATTACTTTATGCATGGTTATTTAAAGGGCAGAAACCAGCGCTTGTGCAATTTTTTTGTGCGCTGATTTTAATAGTATTGGCTTGGCGGTTATTTGATCCACAACATGTAACGCTAAACTTATTAGGAATAGCTGCGCTGATCGGAGCATTATTGACGATTGTTATTGGGAGTTCATTGGTACAAAAAGTGACTGTGCATATTCATTGGTGGACAGTATTAACTTGGCAGTTGATGATTGGTGGCGCACTATTAACATTTGGCGCCCTAATTCAAGCCTATTATATAGAGCCACAAGCATATCAAGTATTAAAAATGGCATTCACACCCATTCAGTGGTTTGTATTATTTTGGTTAGTCGTCCCTAATACTGCTATTGCTTATACACTTTATGTTTGGTTACTTGGGCGTATGACTGTGGTTGAGTTTACCTTTGGGACCATTGCTAACCCTATCGCGGGGATTATTTGCGCTGTAGTCTTACTTAATGAGCACTACGACAGGTGGCAATATACTGTAATGGTATTAATGATTTTCTTTTCTGTGTTACCACAAGGGCTAAAATTGATTAAACAAAGAGTCGCAACAAAAAAGGCCAGCGTTTAAGCTGGCTTTTAGTAAAAACTGAAAGTAAAACCTCAAAAATTAACTGTGGTATTTTTCACATGCTTCTAAGGTGTTTTCAATTAAGCTTGCCACTGTCATTGGGCCGACACCACCAGGGACGGGGGTAATAAAGTGCGCTTTTTGCTCTGCCACACTATATTCAACGTCACCCACTAATTTTCCTGTATCGAGGCGGTTAATACCCACATCAATAACAATAGCGCCTTCTTTAACCCAATCGCCGGGGATAAATTTAGGTTTACCAACGGCAACAACCAATAAATCAGCGCGGCGTACATGGGTTTCTAAATCTTGAGTAAATTTATGACATACGGTTGTTGTGCAGCCGGCGAGTAATAGCTCGAGTGACATCGGGCGACCAACAATGTTTGATGCACCGACTACAACCGCATGCATGCCTTTATAACGTACACCTGTAGAATCAAGTAAGGTAATTATACCTTTGGGTGTACAAGGGCGAAGTGCTGGCATACGTTGTGCTAAGCGGCCAATGTTATATGGGTGAAAGCCATCGACATCTTTATGCGGGGTAATGCGCTCAAGAATTTTTTCAGCGTCAAGCCGTTTAGGCAAGGGTAACTGTACTAAAATACCGTCGACTTCTTGGTCTTGGTTTAGTTCATCAATTAAAGTTAGTAGCTGTTCTTCGGTTGCTGTGTTTGGTAAATCAAATGATTTAGATATAAAGCCGACTTCTTCACACGCTTTTCGTTTTGAGCCTACATAGACTTGGCTTGCGGGATCTTGTCCTACTAGAACTACGGCAAGGCCTGGTGCTCTTAATCCTTGAGCTACGCGCTGTGATACTTTTTGTGCAACCGTACTGCGTACTTGCTTAGCTATTGCCTTACCATCGATGATGTTTGCCGTCATGGGTGACCTTTAGTTGGGGTTAGTTAACGATACTTTAAAAAACGAATGCATATAGAAATTGGGGTAATAATGCTAACAAAGAACATGGTCTTTACTTCTCGTTTTTAATATACATTACTATTTTCGCAGAAAAGCAGCATAGCGCCAAGATGCAATCTTATATAAAGTGTGGATTTCTAAAAAAGAGTTTGAATTTTAGCTTACATTCTCATTATTTAACCATTATGAACTAAAAATGACCGATTGATTTATTTTCTTAAAAAAAGGTTTGACCTGACCCAGCCAAATCACTATTATGCACCCCGTTGTTAACGAGGTCACTCGCTAGCAATAATAAGCATCGGCGATTAGCGCAGTTTGGTAGCGCACTTGGTTTGGGTCCAAGGGGTCGCAGGTTCAAATCCTGCATCGCCGACCACTTTTTAATTAAAGTAGCTTATTGGTTCGCTATGAAGTTTTCGATGCGCCCATAGCTCAGCTGGATAGAGCAACGCCCTTCTAAGGCGTCGGTCGAAGGTTCGAATCCTTCTGGGTGCACCATTTTGAAAACAATGTAATGCCGTGGTGATTGTAGCTCAGTTGGTAGAGCCCCGGATTGTGATTCCGGTTGTCGTGGGTTCGAGCCCCATCAGTCACCCCAATTTACAAAAAATATCGGCGATTAGCGCAGTTTGGTAGCGCACTTGGTTTGGGTCCAAGGGGTCGCAGGTTCAAATCCTGCATCGCCGACCACTTTCTCTTTTGAAGTGGTCTTAAACTCCCAGTTTGAGTATTTAATATGAAAAAAGAAGTTTAGCACTTCAATATCGGCGATTAGCGCAGTTTGGTAGCGCACTTGGTTTGGGTCCAAGGGGTCGCAGGTTCAAATCCTGCATCGCCGACCACTTTTAAAACTCCAATTTTGTGTCATTTGGTTTGGGTATATCCCATGCAGTCTCAGGTTCAAATCCTGCATCGGCGAGCACCTTTTTAAAATGTATAATAATAAATCAAAGTAAACTTTCTTATTTTAATCACTAAAGAATTCTCTTTGTGCTAACTTGCTAATCAAAACGCTTACTTCTTAACCATTTATCTTGTATAATGCGTGATCTAGCCAAATAATTGCCCCCTAGACTCGACTATCATAAATATTAGGTTATAATGCCGCGTCTATTGTTTAATATAGTGCCCGTAGGGCAGAGCAGCAATGGTATCTCATGGTATTAAACAGGTTGTTAAGTCATCAACTATGACTTAACACTTGCAAGCTCATCGAGATCACCTTGTGTGTAAGGAAGGCGAACAGTCGCCAAAATTGAAGATTGAGGTAAATCATGCAAGTTTCTGTTGAGACGACTCAAGGCCTTGAGCGCCGTCTGACCATCACCGTTCCTGCAGAGAACGTTGAGACCGAAGTAAAAAAACGCTTACAACAACTGTCTAAAACCCAGCGTATTGATGGTTTCCGTCCTGGTAAAGTACCAACATCAGTAATTAACAAACGTTACGGTGGCGCAGTTCGTCAAGAAGTTGCTGGTGAATTAATGCAACGCAACTATATTGATGCAATTGTTGCTGAAAAAATTAACCCTGCTGGCGCACCATCATTTGCACCTAAGTCTCTTGAAGCAGGTAAAGATTTAGAGTTCTCAGCGACATTCGAAGTTTACCCTGAAGTTGAAGTTCAAGGTTTAGATAAAGTTACTGTAGAAAAACCAGCTGTAGCTGTAACTGACGAAGACCTAGCAAATATGCTTGAAACGCTTCGTAAGCAACATGCATCATGGACTGAAGTAGATGCAGCAGCGGGCGAAAATGACCGCGCAACTGTTGATTTCATCGGTACTATCGATGGTGAAGAGTTCGAAGGCGGTCAAGCTGAAGATTTCCCTCTAGAGCTTGGTCAAGGTCGTATGATCCCAGGTTTTGAAGATAATATCGTTGGCAAAAAAGCCGGTGAAGAAGTGGTTGCAGACGTAAACTTCCCTGATGATTACCATGCTGAAAACCTTAAAGGTAAAGCTGTAAAATTCGTAATCACTGTGAAGAAAGTTGAAACGCAAGAGTTACCTGAGCTATCTGAAGAGTTCGCAACTAAATTCGGTGTTACCGAAGGTGGCGTTGACGCACTTAAAGAAGAAGTGAAGAAAAACATGTCTCGTGAGCTTGATCAAGCGGTTAAAGCTAATGTTAAAGATCAAGCGGTTAAAGGCTTACTTGAAAACAACGACGTTGAAGTTCCAAAAGGACTTATCGATCAAGAAATCGAAGCGCTTCGAGAACAAGCTGCACAACGTTTTGGCGGCGACGCTAAAAACATGCCTGAGCTTCCAGCAGAATTGTTCCACGAACAAGCTGTAACACGTGTTAAAACTGGCCTTTTATTAGGTGAAGTTATTAAAGCGAACGACATTAAAGTTGATGATGAAAAAGTTGAAGCATTAATTGCAAATGTAGCTTCTGCATATGAAGATCCAACTGAAGTAGTAGAATACTACAAAGCAAATGATCAACTAATGCAGCAAATGCGTAATGTAGCAATGGAAGAGCAAGCTGTTGAAGCTATTTTAGCTGAAGCAACCGTGACTGACGTTGAAAAAGCATTTGATGACATCATGAATCCACAGCAAGGTGCTTAATAAGTCATTGACTTAAGTCCTCGCTAACGATTAAATGGCTCGTGTTACTCTGTATTATGCAGTGTGCTCGAGCCATTTTAGTTTATGGCATTCGATTTTCACCCAAATTATAATACCAATTATATGAAAAACATGATCATTTTAGTGAGCTTAATCGTTCTCTAACTCAATGCAATTGGTATAACTATGCTTCCTGGTTACAAGGATAAGCGCATAAGGAATTAAATAAGTATGAATACTGGTATTACAGATCCTCTAAATGCATTAGTCCCTATGGTTGTTGAACAATCAGCAAAAGGCGAGCGCTCGTATGATATTTACTCGAGACTATTAAAAGAACGGATTATTTTCTTAACCGGCCAAGTTGAAGACAACATGGCAAATCTGATTTTAGCGCAAATGCTATTTTTAGAATCAGAAAACCCAGATAAAGATATCTTTTTATATGTCAATTCACCGGGTGGCTCTGTAACTGCGGGTATGGCTATTTACGATACCATGAATTTTATTAAACCTGATGTAAGCACAATTTGTGTTGGCCAAGCGGCTAGCATGGGGGCATTTTTATTATCAGCTGGTGCTAAAGGTAAGCGTTACTGTTTACCTAATTCGCGTGTGATGATCCACCAACCATTAGGTGGTTTCCAAGGCCAAGCATCTGATTTTGAAATACATGCTAAAGAAATCTTGTCTATTAAAGACAAGTTAAACCGTTTAATGGCTGACCATACAGGTCAACCATTAGATGTGGTATCGCGTGATACTGACCGTGATAACTTTATGAGTGCCAGCCAAGCGGTTGACTACGGTATTGTAGACTCAGTATTTACCAATCGCGGTAAGTAATTAAGCTATTGTTATGTTTAACCCGAGTTATTGCAGATGCGTGCTTGGGTTATCACTGTGCCAAAAGCAATAAATTTTGGTATAGTAATAGTATTGAAACAGCTGCTAAATAGTTTGGCAGCCAACGTATAGAGATGAGGTAGCTGAATGTCTGACACTCCTACAGACTCCGACAAAAGTAATAAGTTGTTGTACTGCTCTTTTTGTGGCAAAAGCCAGCACGAAGTCCGTAAATTAATTGCCGGTCCTTCAGTGTACGTTTGTGATGAATGTGTTGAGTTGTGTAACGATATTATCAGGGAAGAAATCAAAGACATTGCGCCTAAACACAATGCTTATGATAAATTGCCGGTACCAAAAGAAATTCGTAATCATCTTGATGATTACGTTATTGGTCAGGAACACGCTAAAAAAGTATTGTCGGTTGCAGTTTACAATCACTACAAACGTCTACGCAATCAAGAGAAAAACCCAGACATAGAATTAGGTAAAAGTAATATCTTGCTGATCGGCCCCACTGGTAGCGGTAAAACATTACTTGCAGAAACCATGGCGCGTTTACTTGATGTACCTTTTACTATGGCCGATGCCACCACCTTAACTGAAGCTGGTTATGTAGGGGAAGATGTTGAAAATATCATACAAAAGCTATTACAAAAATGCGACTACGATGTAGAAAAAGCCCAGCGTGGTATTGTTTACATTGATGAAATTGACAAAATTTCACGTAAATCAGATAACCCATCGATTACCCGTGACGTATCAGGTGAGGGTGTGCAACAAGCACTCCTTAAACTGATTGAAGGTACTGTTGCATCGGTTCCACCGCAAGGTGGCCGAAAACATCCGCAACAAGAGTTTTTACAAGTAGATACGTCTAAAATACTGTTTATTTGTGGCGGTGCATTTTCTGGGCTAGATAAAGTCATTGAACAACGCAGCCATAAAAATACTGGCATAGGTTTTGGCGCAAGCGTTAAAGAATCGTCAGGTTCACGTTCGTTGAGTGATACATTTAAAAGTGTTGAGCCAGAAGATTTAGTCAAGTATGGTCTTATTCCAGAGTTTATTGGCCGTCTTCCCGTAGTTGCAACGTTAACGGAGCTTGATGAATCTGCACTTATTCAAATTTTAAGTGAGCCTAAAAACGCCATCACTAAGCAGTTCTCTGCATTGTTTGATATGGAAGAAGTTGAGCTTGAGTTCCGCGAAGATGCCTTAAGCGCGATTGCGCACAAAGCAATGGAGCGTAAAGCAGGAGCTCGTGGTTTACGATCTATTGTTGAAGGTGTATTGCTTGAAATCATGTACGAGCTGCCATCAATGGATAATGTAAGCAAAGTAGTTATTGATGAGACCGTTATTAAAGGCGAGTCAGATCCTATTCTGATTTATGATAACAGCAAGCAAGACAAAGCTGCATCAGAATAAGTTTGATTGATAAGTAAACGAAAAGGAGCCTTAGGCTCCTTTTTTTATAATTTATTTAATCGTGTCAGCCTAAATTGTTGAACTTTAGTTAGGTTATCCCCATATACTTTAGTAATCTTTAAAATAAATGAAGTGCGAAGAGAAAATATAATGACGCTTGAGAGAACAGACCGAGTTGAAATCCCGGTGCTAGCACTGCGTGATGTTGTGGTTTATCCACACATGGTAATACCGCTTTTTGTTGGCCGCGAAAAATCAATAAAATGCCTTGAAGCGGCAATGGATAAAGACAAACAAATTTTCCTCGTGGCGCAAAAAGACGCAACCGTGGACGAACCTGAGCAAGATGATATTTATCGTGTTGGTACTATCGCAACCGTACTTCAATTACTTAAATTACCTGACGGCACAGTAAAAGTACTAGTCGAAGGTACACAGCGTGCAAAGCTTGAAAGCTTTGTTGATAATGACGAATTCTTTGTCGCCAATGCCCAGTTTATTGAATCGGGTGATATTGACGAAAAAGAGCAAGATATCTTCATTCGCAGCGCTGTTAGTCAATTCGAAGGCTATGTAAAACTCAATAAAAAAATTCCGCCAGAAGTGCTGACCTCAGTGTCGGGCATTGATGAAGCTGCGCGTCTTGCTGATACCATGGCCGCACATATGCCATTAAAAGTGCCAGAGAAGCAAAAAGTACTCGAAATTCAGGATGTAACAGAACGTCTAGAGTATTTAATGGCATTGATGGAAGGTGAAATCGATTTACTACAAGTTGAGAAAAAAATTCGTAGCCGCGTTAAGAAACAGATGGAAAAATCCCAGCGCGAGTATTATCTTAACGAGCAAATGAAAGCTATCCAAAAAGAACTCGGTGAGCTTGATGATGTACCAGATGAATTTGAAGCACTGAAAAAGCGTATCGAAGAATCAGGCATGTCAAATGACGCGACAGAAAAAGCTAATGCTGAGCTGGCAAAGTTAAAAATGATGTCGCCAATGTCAGCAGAGGCCACCGTAGTACGTTCGTACATTGATACATTAATTAATGTACCGTGGAAAAAGCGCTCTAAAGTGAAAAAAGATTTAGCTGGCGCGCAAAAAATTCTAGATAGTGACCATCACGGTCTAGGTAAAGTAAAAGAACGTATTATTGAGTATCTAGCGGTACAACAACGTACCAATAAACTTAAAGGTCCTATTTTATGTTTGGTTGGGCCTCCGGGTGTAGGTAAAACCTCGTTGGGGCAATCAATTGCACGTTCAACCGGGCGTAAATATGTACGTATGGCACTTGGCGGCGTACGTGATGAAGCTGAAATTCGTGGCCATCGTCGTACATATATTGGTTCAATGCCAGGTAAGCTAATTCAAAATATGACTAAAGTGGGTGTCAAAAACCCATTATTCTTATTAGATGAAATTGATAAAATGTCAGCAGACATGCGTGGCGATCCAGCATCTGCATTATTAGAGGTGCTCGATCCTGAGCAAAATAATCGTTTTGCTGATCATTATCTTGAAGTTGATTATGATTTATCAGATGTGATGTTTGTTGCGACATCAAACAGCTTTAATATCCCAGGGCCATTACTAGACCGTATGGAAGTTATTCGTTTGTCGGGCTATACCGAAGATGAAAAGCTGAACATTGCTAAAGAACATTTGATTCCAAAGCAAATTAAACGCAACGGCTTGAAAGTTAAAGAAGTAGTAATTGAGGATAGTGCAATTATCGGCATTATTCGTTATTACACTCGCGAAGCAGGGGTGCGTAATCTAGAGCGTGAAGCATCTAAGTTATGTCGCAAAGCGGTTAAAAATATCTTACTTAATAAAGCCACTAAAACAGTCACCATCAACGCAGATAACCTTGAAGAGTTTTTAGGTGTGCAACGTTTTGACTATGGTAAAGCAGAAGATGGTAATCGTATTGGTCAAGTAACCGGACTTGCATGGACTGAAGTGGGTGGCGACTTACTGACTATTGAATCAGCTGCTGTGCCAGGTAAAGGTAAACTAAGTTACACCGGCTCACTAGGGGACGTTATGCAGGAGTCGATTCAAGCAGCTATGACAGTTGTGCGTAATCGTGCTGAAGCATTTCGGATCAACAGTGACTTTTATGAAAAGCGTGACATTCATGTGCACGTACCTGAAGGCGCAACCCCTAAAGATGGCCCAAGTGCGGGTGCAGCTATGGTAACTGGTTTAGTGTCGAGTCTAACGGGTAACCCTGTACGCGCTGATGTGGCTATGACGGGTGAAATAACACTACGTGGTGAAGTACTGCCTATTGGTGGTCTAAAAGAGAAGTTACTTGCTGCGCATCGTGGTGGTATTAAAACGGTAATCATTCCAAAAATTAACGAGCGTGATTTAAAAGAGATCCCAGAAAACGTACTGGAAGGCCTTGATATTCACCCAGTTACTTGGATTGATGATGTATTAAAACTAGCTTTAGTACACCCTGTTGAGAGTTTTTCAGTCGAAACAGAGAAAAAGCAGTAAAAAAACCGAAAAAAGTGCTTTTAAGGGCTTTTCAAATCCGTTTGGTATGATAAGTTAAGCACTGGTTTTCAAGCCTAGGCCTTATGTGGCCTAGGTTTAAGAAATATAAAATAGTCTGAGCATAATTAGTTTGCTCTTAAATTTTCAAAACAGTGATGTTAATTTAAAAAACAATCGCTCTTGATAATAACAATGAAAGAGGATGATATTGTGAATAAATCTCAATTAATCGATCAAATCGCAGCAGATGCTGATATTTCTAAAGCAGCTGCAGGTCGAGCGCTAGATTCATTCATCGAGTCTGTATCAGGTTCCCTAAAAGATGGCGACCCAGTAGCGCTTGTTGGTTTCGGTACTTTCTCAGTACGTGAACGTGCAGCACGTTCAGGCCGTAACCCACAAACTGGCGAAACAATTCAAATTGCAGCAGCTACTATTCCAGCTTTTAAAGCGGGTAAAGCGCTAAAAGATGCATGTAATAGCTAAGACTGCTTTACAGTAAGTTAGCTTGGCGGGTTTTATATTGCCAATTGCTTCAAGTGAAAAAGCGTATCTGGTAAGATACGCTTTTTTTACATGGGCAAGGTAATTTCTGCCTTGAACAGAATAGAGATAAGTAAATGCTTGAGAAAATCAGAGATGGTTCGCAAGGACCGATAGCAAAGATTATTTTGGCTGCGGTGATTTTATCTTTTGCCTTAGCAGGGATCGGTGGTTATTTAGGTCAAACCACAGAGCAGCCCGTTGCTGAAGTAAATGGAGTTAAAATTAGCCAAACCGAATTCAGTCGTGCATATCAAAACGAACGTAGCCGATTAGAACAACAATTCGGTGAATATTTTGCACAAATTACGGCCGATCCTAATTACATGGCGCAAATTCGTCAAGGCGTGATTAACCGTTTAGTCGAGCAAGAGTTACAAACACAACTAGCAGAAGAGCTTGGCTTACGTGTTAGTGACGAGAGTGTTAAGCAAGCTATTTTTGAATTACCGTACTTTCAAATTGGTGGCCAGTTTAATAACGATCGTTACTTACAGGTTATTCGTCAAATGAATTTCCAGCCGAGTGCATTTCGTGAGTATCTTCGCGAAGAAATGACCCGCAGCCAATTGGTATCGGCTGTAGCTGGTTCAGATTTTGTGCTTGAAAATGAAGTAGCGAACACCGTTGCATTACAGCAGCAAACTCGTGCAATTGATTATTTAGTCTTAAGTAAAGAATCATTGCAGTCAGAAGTTGACGTAACTGAGCAAGAAATTGCTGATTACTACGAGTTAAACACGTCACAGTTTCTAGCTCCTGAGCAAATATCAGTGAACTATATTGAACTTGAGGCTGCAAACCTAGAAATTGATTCAAACGTCTCTGAAGATGACGTAAAAGCATATTATCAACAAAATAATGCCCAGTATGTCGAATCTGAAAAGCGCCGTGTAGCGCATATCCTAGTTGATAACAGTGAAGACGACGATGCGGCTAAAGCCAAAGCGGACGATTTACTAGCACAACTACAACAAGGCGCAGATTTTGCTGAGCTTGCTGAGTCATCATCAGATGATATTGTTAGCGCTGAAATGGGTGGCGACTTAGATTGGATTGAGCGTGATATGATGGACCCGGCATTTGAAGATGCCGCTTTTGCGCTTGCAAATAAAGGTGACTTCTCTGACGTGGTTGAATCTGAGTTTGGTTATCACATTATTAAGTTAACTGACTTACAAAGCGAGCAAGTAAAACCGTACGATGAGGTAAAAGCTGACCTTCGGGCTGAGCTTGAGCGTACTGAAAAAATTAACGCTTTCTATGACAAGCAAACTGAAATGAGCGAACTTGCTTTTGAAGTAGCTGATAGTCTAGACGATGCTGCCATTGGTGCAGGCGTTGAAGTGAAAAGCACGGCGCTTGTTAATCGTAATGAACTCCCTGAGCCATTGAGTAACCCAATAGTGACTTCGGCTATCTTCTCACCAGATGTACTTGAAGATGGTCTTAATTCAGAAGTTCTAGAAATAGGTGACGAGCATGTTGTCGTTGTGCGCATTAACGAATATAAGCCAGCCGCGACTAAAGAGCTTGCTACCGTGAGCGAGCAAATTAAAGCGACCTTAATTGCACAAAAAGCTTCAGAGCTAACAAAAGAAAAAGCCACCACGTTATTTGCACAAATCCAATCAGGGAAAAGCTTAAATGATGTGGCTACAGAGCAAAATCTGACGGTTCGTCAAGAAGCTACGCTTACACGTGAAGCTTACTCAGTATCGCCAGCTATTGTTCAGCATGCTTTTAAAATGGCTCATCCAAGTGACGTGCCAGTGGTTGATAAAGTAACCCTGCAAAATGGTGACGCAGCTATTGTTGCACTTAAGTCAGTGACTAATGCCAAGCTTGAAGGTGAACTAGATCCACAACAAAAGCAAAATATTACCATGGGTGAAGTAAACAAAAACTACATGGTTTTTATTGCTGCATTAAAAGCGCAAGCAGATTTAAACTTACCACAACTTCAGCAAGCTGTTGAATAAAAAGTAATTTAACCTACTTATTTAAAAAGCGCCGAAAGGCGCTTTTTTTGTGTTTGTTATAATAAACGCTAGGTAACCTGAATCTCGTTTAAGAAATTGAACTAAATGCCTGTTCCGAGATCCGATCTTTCGACCAAGAACGATTGGATAGACAAGGAACAGGCATGATTAAATTAGTTGAATTGTTTTGCGATGTCGATGATTTTTGCAAAGTATTTATACCTCAATGGGAACAACAATTACTCGAAGATGGTACCCAAAAACGTCAGCGAGCAGGACGTATGACGACCAGTGAAATTATGACTATTGTCATCAGTTTCCATATGTCGCATCACCGTGATTTTAAAAATTACTATCTTGGTTATGTTTCACTTATGTACAAAAGTGAATTTCCTAACTTGCTCAGTTATACCCGATTTTTAGCCGTTATGCCGAGGGTACTTGTGCCGATGTGCGCCTATTTCACTTCGCTTAAAGGAAAGCCTACAGGTGTTGAATTCATTGATTCTACATGTATTAAGGTATGCCATAACATTCGTATACCCAGGCACAAAACCTTTGATGGAATAGCCCAGCGAGGCAAAGGAACAATGGGTTGGTTTTATGGCTTCAAGTTGCATTTAATTGTTAATCATCACGGTGAAATTGTTGCTGCAAAAGTGACAACAGGTAATGTGCATGATACACAGCCAGTGCGTGAATTAGCGAGCTGTCTGACGGATAAATTATATGGTGACAAAGGGTATTTAAGTAAAGCTTTAGAAGCCGATTTACTCGATAAAGGGGTAAAGCTCATTACGACGGTTCGCAAAAACATGAAGGCAAAAGCGATGTCACTATGGGATAGAGCGATGCTTTCAAAGCGCTTTATAATTGAAACAATTAATGACCAACTCAAGAATATATCCTTCATTGAACATTCGAGACATCGGAGTATGAACGGCTTTATGTTAAATTTAGTCGCTGGATTGGTGGCTTATTACTTGAAAGAAAATAAACCACACCTTAATTTAACTGATGTAGAGCGCAATGCATTAGTTATCGCTTAAGCAGATCTCAGGTTAGGTATTAAAAAAGTGGCTTTTAAGCTCGAATTTACCTCGCGCTTGTGTTCATAAACAGCGCAGTTTGTTTACGTAAAGGTGTGTATCGTAAATTGGTTTGAGTGAAGCGAAACTCAACGAAATGGATCTTATAAATCGATACTATCGATTTGCCTTATTGAATATTTTTACAGTATATAAGGTTTTTCTAGGAAACAGTGTTTTTCATTGTTGATATTTATTCACTAAAAATAAGAAAGTATACTCATTGTCACAATTATTTTAGGTTTAATTCTATAAGCATAAATTGACCTAGGAGCATTCACTATTATTCAAAAGGATTAACTCTGTGATCATTTCATCTCCATTAGATTACCGTAAAGCGGCAAAAGCTAAACTTCCGCCATTTTTATTCCATTACATAGATGGTGGTGCTTACAATGAACACACACTTCGTAAAAACACCGCAGATTTAGCTAATATTGCGCTAAAACAACGAGTGTTGAACGACATGTCGGAACTTGACTTAAGTACTGAATTATTTAATGAGAAATTAGATTTACCAATCATTCTGGCGCCTGTTGGCTTAACAGGTATGTACGCGCGTCGTGGTGAAGTTCAAGCGGCTAAAGCCGCAGATAAAAAAGGCATCCCATTCACCTTATCGACGGTTTCTGTATGTCCTATCGAGGAAGTAGCTCCCCAAATTGAACGGCCTATGTGGTTTCAACTTTATGTGCTTAAAGACCGTGGCTTTATGAAAAATGCATTAGAGCGAGCTAAAGCGGCTGGGGTTAAGACGTTGATATTTACCGTAGATATGCCAGTGCCTGGTGCTCGTTATAGAGATGTGCATTCAGGTATGAGTGGCAAAAATGCAGCCATACGCCGTGTTTTTCAAGCCATGTGTCATCCACAATGGGCATTTGATGTTGGTTTGTTTGGAAAACCTCATGATTTAGGTAATATTTCTACTTATCGTGGTGAGGTAACAAAGTTAGAAGATTATATTGGCTGGTTAAGTAATAATTTTGACCCATCCATTTCTTGGAAAGATTTAGAATGGATCCGAGAATTTTGGGACGGCCCAATGCTTATTAAAGGGATTCTAGATCCTAGTGATGCCAAGGATGCAGTAAAGTTTGGTGCTGATGGTATTATTGTTTCCAATCACGGTGGTCGCCAATTAGATGGCGTTTTATCATCGACAAAAGCATTACCAAGCATTGCCGATGCAGTAAAAGGTGACATAAAGATTGTGGTTGATTCTGGGATTCGTTCAGGTTTAGATGTGGTAAGAATGTTAGCCTTGGGCGCAGATTGCACAATGCTAGGTCGTTCATTTATTTACGCATTAGCAGCAAAAGGACAATCTGGTGTCGAAAATCTAATAGATCTTTACGAACAAGAAATGCGCGTTGCAATGACGTTATGTGGTGCTAATACACTTAAAGACTTAACAAGTGACTCCTTAATTAATATTAAATAATCCCTGTTTGGAATTATCACTCATTTATGAATTTGTGATATATAGTTAATTAATTGAGTCATAGTTTCCTAAAACGGTGTAATCATAATGTTAGCGAATGAGTTATCGTTATTTGCGATGGTTGTTGAGTCAAAGTCTTTTAGTAAAGCGGCTACCTTAGCAGACATGTCAACGTCGGCCCTGAGTAAGCGTATTACGAAGCTAGAAGCTGATATCGGCGTGCAGTTGTTATACAGAACGACTCGGCGGATCACTTTAACAGAGGCGGGTGAAAAACTTTATTTTCATGCTAAAGATATCAATAAGCAGGTGAATGAAGCTCTTGGTGAGGTCAGTGCTTACAGCACCCGGCTAAGTGGCCATATTCGGATCAGCGTGCCAACTATTTCTGGTGAGTTATTTTTAGCGCAGAGTTTGGCGGAATTTAGTCAGCAATATCCCGATTTAACATTAGAAGTGCGTTTAGAAAACGAGTTTGTCGATTTGCTTAAAGAAGGAGTTGATTTAGCCATTCGCACCGGCGTACTTGATGACTCAACATTGATTGCGAAACCGTTAATTACTTCTCATTGGGCAGTATGTTGCTCGGCTAAATATATACAAAATTTTGGTAAACCAACTGTGCCTGCACAGCTCACTGAGCATAACTGTTTGGCATATACTCATCAAAACCAAGGAGGGGACGAATGGCGCTTTGGCGAAGGAGAAAACCTGCAGCAGATAAAAATATCGGGTGGCTTTGCTACTAATAATGCACAAGCATTACGAAAAGCCGCGCTGGGCGGTCATGGTATTGTGTATATACCGCGCTGTAGTGTCTATGAAGACTTACAAAAAGGCGACTTGATTGAAGTGTTAGCTGAGTTTAAGCCGCGCTCACTAGGTGTTTATGCGGTGTATCCATTTACCAAGCACTTACCTTATAAGGTTAAGTTACTGATTGAGCATGTGAAGCAAGGCTATGAAAAGTTAAGCCATTATTTTTAATGAGTAAATAGGGGGAAACAGCTCGGGTGTGGTGACCTTTTTGGATTTAAATTTTTCAACCTAGCAGTAGTTTAGCCACGGTATGAGGCTTGTAATCTAGTGGGGGCAATAACCGCACCTAGGTTATTCTAAAGGCCCACATACGCGTCAGAATAAGTAAAAATAAAGTAGAGTACTGTTTCATGCTTACACCCATTACTTATTTGAAAAAGTACCAACCCTACATTCACTCTGCTTGCTTACACGCTAAACATTGTAACAAGTGCAAGATCGAAAAATAAATACGGCTTAACTCTCTGTTATTATTGCAATTAACAACTTAATAATTTTTGGGTGATTTTTGATTGCGGGTTTTGGAAAGTCGCTTCAGTTTTTCCGTATTCAACAATCTCACCGTGGTCCAGCACGACTAATTGGTCACTTATGTGCCGTACTAAACTCAAATGGTGGGTGATGAGAATATAACTAAGGCCGGTATCTTGTTGTAGTTTTAATAATAGGTTTACGGTTTGCGCACGTACAGAAGGGTCGAGTGACGAGAGTGCTTCATCGAGCACTACAACCTTAGGATCAAGAATTAAGGCCCTTGCAAGTGCTACACGTTGTAATTGGCCGCCACTGAACATGTGCGGGTAGTAATGCTGGTGATCGTTTAATAGGCCCACTTTAGCGAGGGTGACTTTAATTTTTTCAAGTCGTTCTTTTGCGTCTAAATCGGCATTATATTGCAAGCAATCGTCTAACATATTACCAATGGTGAGGCCTGGGTTTAGTGAAGCCTCTGAGTCTTGGAAAATCATGCGTATATGTCTGCATTGATTATCGCGTATGCCCTTATTTTCGATTAATTCACCATTTAGAAATATTTGTCCGCTGTCACTAGGAGCAGCACCGGCGAGAAGCTTTGCTAAAGTACTTTTGCCAGAGCCGGTTTCGCCAATAACCGCTAAAGTTTCACCTTTACTTAAACAAAACGAAATATTTTTGAGTACATCAAAGCGTTTACGTGAGAATAGGCCAGCACGTAAATTAAAGCTTTTTGAAATAGTTTGTACTTTTAATAACGGCTGCATTATTTCATAGCCTTAACAAGTGGAAAATGGCAGGCATAGCTGTGGCCGTTATGTTTAGTTAGTTGTGGCGTTACCACGCAGGCTTTTTGCGCTTGCGGGCAACGAGGCCCTAATCGACAGCCTATTGGTAAATGCTGCAAAGTAGGAATGGTACCTTTAAGAGCGTAAAAGGGTTCTTTATGGGCTAAGCCTTGTTCGTAATCCGGTAAGCTTTTTAATAGCGCCTGTGTATACGGATGGCGCGGCTGATTAAATATTTTTCGGGTGGGACCCGCCTCAATCATTTGCCCGCAATAAAGTACATGTATACCATGTGACCAATTTACTATCTCTTCAAGCTCGTGAGAAATCATTAAAATTGACATGTTTTTTAGCTGATTCAAACTTTTTAACAACCTAAATACTTGCGCTCGGGTGGTGCTTTCTAGGGCTGTAGTTGGCTCATCGGCAATCAGTAGCTTGGGTGTGCGGGCAATCGCCATTGCGATCATCACTTTTTGGCATATGCCTTCTGAGAGCTCGTGAGGGTAGCTGGTAAGTATTTTTTCGTGATTTTTAATACCTACCTTATGGATAAGTGCTTTAACACGGTCTTTTCGCTCTCGGTTACGTTTTAAAAAGAAACCTTTTTTTTGTATAACTGGCAATGTTTCGGCAATTTGATCAAATATTTTAGCTGTTGGGTCGAGACAACCACTGGGATCTTGATAGATCATGGCGATATCAGCGCCAACAACCTTACGGCGTTGCTCGTTCGATAAGCGCATCAAGTCAACCCCGCGCCACTGCATGCGGTCGGCGGTAATGTGCCAGCGTTTATTAAGTACACCAACAATCGCTTTGGCAATTAAGCTTTTACCTGAGCCAGACTCGCCAACTAAAGCATGTACTTCGCCTTCTTTAAGGCTGAGGTTTACTCTGTCAACGGCGCGAATTACGGTATCAGAGGTGCGCAGCTCAATAGTTAAATTTCTAATGTCGAGTAATTGCATTTAGTCCGCCTTGCGTTCTTTTAGTACTTGGCGAAGCCCATCACCAACTAAATTTGTTGATAATACGGCTAAGAATAATAGTATGCCCGGTAAGCCAACCGTCCAAGGGGCAAGGTAAATTAATCCTAGGTTTTCAGCAAGTATCGCCCCCCATTCTGTCGTGGGCGGCTGTGCGCCAAGTTTTAAAAAGCCTAGTGCTGCAATATCCAAAATAGCAGTAGAAAGGGCCATGGTAAATATAACCACAATATGCTCGTATATATTAGGAAAAATACCCCGCGCTAAAATATGCCAATTAGAGGCGCCATCAAGTTTAAACGCGGTAATGTAATCTTTATTAAGTTCCTCAACAATCAAATTCCGGATGGAATGAATAAATTGTGGCAGCAGTGCTAAAATAATCGCCCATACGGTATTCATCAGGCCTGGTCCAAGTATGGCAATAATAATGATTGCTAGTAAAAGTGAAGGTATAGATAGCGTAATATCAAGTAAATGATTTAAAAAGCTCGAACGAAAACCTTTACTGATCCCCGCAAAAGTCCCAACGAAAACCCCTATTACGGTGGTAATAAGCGCCGCGACAATTGATAAACCAAATGTATAGGTTGCGCCGTTCATTAATCGTGACAGTACATCGCGGCCTAAATCATCGGTACCTAAAATAAAACGTACGTCTCCCATTTCATCCCATGATGGTGGGAGCAGAAGTGCATCACTATGTTGCTGGTTCACACCATAAGGCGCTAGTAACGGTGAACTGACGGCTAAAATCGCCAAAACAATAAATAACCACAAGCCTACAAGTGCAGGGTGGTTTGATTTAAATTTGAACCAAAATCGTGCCAGTGGCGATCGATTAGACTCTTCTGAAAATAAATTAAACTTTGCCATGAGCTTGATTCCGAGATAGCGGATCGAACAGGGTGTAGGTTAGCTCTGTGATAATAGTGGCTAAAATCACAAATAACGACACAGCTAACAATCCACCCTGAATGGCGGGGTAATCACGTTGGTAAATGCTGTCAATTAACCAGCGGCCAATCCCCGGCCATGAAAAAATAACTTCGGTTATCATTGCGAGCGTGAGCAAGGTACTAAACTGTAAACCAATTTGTTTAATAACCGGTAAAAGCGCATTTCTGAGCGCATGATGCATAATTAACTGAGCGCGATTTAAGCCTTTAGCGCGGGCTGTTTTAATAAAGTTTTTCTCAAGCACTGTGAGCATTGATTCTCGGGTAAAACGTACTAGTACAGTCGTTGGGTACGTGGCAAGTACGATAGTTGGTAACGCTAAGTGTTGCAGGGCATCGACAAAGGCCATCCCCGAATAAGGAAAGCGGGTAACAATAATATCAATGAGTATAAAGCCCGTCACAGAATCAATTTGATACAACAAGCCCATTCTGCCAGACATTGGAAGCCAACCAAGCTGTAATGAAAATAACATGATTAACAGTAAAGCTAACCAAAAAACCGGCATTGAATAACCAGCAAGAGCGCTGGAGTTTATTAGTTTATCGGGCCAACGCTTATGATAAGCCGCTGCGATGATCCCTGAGGGTACACCTATAACTACAGAAATAATAAGTGCATACAGACAAAGCTCTAATGTAGCGGGAAATAAACCAATAATGTGCTGAAAGACCGAATTGCCCGAAGCAAATGAAAGCCCCCAGTCACCTTGAAAAATCCGCCCTAAAAAAGCAAAATATTGTTCTACATAGTTTGCTTCTAAGTGGTATTTTACTTCCAGAGCACGAGTTTGTGAAAAGCTAGTATTGGTTACGCCACTTAAGTTAGCCAGCACGTCGCCTGGAAATAAGTAACTCAGTGAAAAAGTAAAAATACTGAGTGTGAGGGTCATAAACAATAATAGTGCTAAACGCCGGAGTATATAATCTAGAAGCATTATTTCTTCCTCGCATTAGCTAAGGAAATAGCTCCAAAGGGACCCAGTTCAATACCTTCTACATCAGCACTGGTTGCTTGAAAGCGCATACCGTGGGCTAGTGGTAAAATAGGTAACTGATCAACAATCATTTCTTGAACTTGATTATAATATTTTTTACGCATTTCTATATCGGTGGTATCAAGTGCTTGGGTGAGCAATAAGTCAAATTCAGGGCTACACCAATTAGCTGGATTTTTACCACTAAAGGTTGCAGCGCAGCTAAGTAGTGGGCTAAAAAAGTTGTCAGGATCGGGAGTGTCAGCCGCCCAACCGAGTAAAACACTGTCGTGACGGTGCTCACCGATACGTTGAATAAAGGTATTCCATTCGTATTCGACAATACTGACGTTGACGCCAATTTTTCGTAAGTCGCTTTGCATTAGCTCGGCCATTTTCCGGGCATTGGGATTATAAATACGGCTTACCGGCATTGCCCAAATAGTCATATCAAAGCCATCTTTGTAGCCGGCATTAGCGAGCAATTTTTTTGCAAGCTCTGGATTAAAGTCTGGCATTTTTTGTTGCGGCTCAAACGCCCAAGAAGTTGGCGGCAAGATTGATTGCGCGCGAATGCCATTGCCGTAGTACACCGCTTGCATTATTTTTTCAATATCAACGGCATGGGCTAATGCTTTTCGCACTCGTAAGTCATCAAACGGAGGGCGATCGGTATTAAACGCCCAATAACCTATATTCAGGTTGGTTTCTTTTTGTATTTTAATATCATCACGCTGGGCTAGAATACTCAGTTGAGCACTATTCGGATGAGAAGTTACATCACATTCTTTGGTTAGCATTTTAGCTATTCGTGTAGTGCCATTGGTGGTGATGTCATATACCAATTGCTCTAGCATGACTTCGTGCTTCCAGTATTCTGGATTTTTGTAATAACGAATAAGGTGATCGCGGCGGTATTCTTGGTAAATATACGGACCTGTACCTACCGGATATTGGTCAAATAAATCAAGTTGTTCACGTTCTTTTAATTGCATTGCGTATTCACTTGAAAGTACTACGGCAAAGTCTGTGGCCATATTAGCTAAAAAGCTGCTTTCACGATTAAATAGCTCAAAGCGCACTTTATAATCCGACACGCGAATAATTTTCTTGATCAGCTGATCAAGGCCCACACTTTGAAAATATGGGTAGTTCGCATCACCAACAAAATGATACGGATTGTAAACATCAAATAAGCGACTAAAAGTGAAAATTACGTCATCGGCGTTAAAGTCGCGGGTTGGCGTAAAATAGGTGGTGTTATGAAATTTTACCCCTTTACGCAGAGTAAAAGTGATCGCCTTACCATCAGGACTGACTTTCCAGTCAGTAGCCAGTTCACTTTGAAACTCTGCTGTGACAGGATCAATACTGATTAGTCGATCGTAAAGCTGGTTGGCTATAATATCGATTGTTGAACCTGTGGTCGTCACTTGCGGATTAAATGACACAGGGTTAGCTTCAGCGCAATAGACTAAGCCTTGGTTTTTTTCTGCGAGTGTTTTTTCTTTGGTATCTAAGCAGCCCGTTAAGCAAAGTGCTAATACACCAAGTAATAATTTATACACGTGTTCAACCTCTGACTATTGTTGTTGATCTAACAAATTATATTTTTTCAAATAGCCTCTTAGCTGATGATACGTCAAACTTAATATTTCTGCAGTTTTCTTTTGATTAAATTGACTATATTCAAGCGCTTTTTTTATTAGATCAATTTCAAACTCATTAGAAAGGCTTTTTAAGCTACACGGAAAAGTCACTTCTGCTAGCGTGCTTGTAACTGTGCTGGCTATGTTAGTTGGTGTGGAGTCTGTAAGCTTTGCTTCTTCAACGGGAGTGACTGTTGCAGTGGCGGGCTTTTTAATACGAGCTTTAGGGCGAAACGGGCTCTCAAATGGGTCAAGAATAATTTTATGCACTGGGATATGTTCATTACCATGGCGGTATAAGCTGCGTTCGATAACATTTTTTAGCTCGCGAATATTACCCGGCCAACCATAGCTTTGTAAGGTTTCGACAGCGCTTCTAGTAAATCCACTAAACAGCTCCCACTCTAAATCGCGAGCCATATTAATAGCAAAGTGCTCAGCCATTAGCATAATATCTTCTTGGCGGTGGCGAAGGGGCGGAAGGGTAATTACATCAAAAGCGAGTCTATCAAGTAAATCGTTTCTAAATTCACCTTGCTCTGCCAATGCCGGTAAATCTTCGTTGGTAGCGCATACTAAGCGGGTATCGACTTTAACTGTTTGCTTGCCGCCCACGCGCTCAAACTCGCCGTACTCAATTACACGAAGCAGTTTTTCTTGCACCATAGGCGATGTGTTGGCCAGTTCATCTAAAAAAAGCGTACCGCTATTAGCGCGTTCAAAGCGGCCTTCATGGCGTTTACTTGCGCCTGTAAATGCGCCGCTTTCATGACCAAACAGTTCACTTTCAAGCAGGTTTTCGTTAAGCGCTGCACAGTTTAATTTAACGTAACTTTGCTCCCAGCGTTTAGACAAAAAGTGCAGGCGGGCGGCTATTAGCTCTTTACCGGTGCCTCGCTCGCCAATAATTAGTACGGGTTTATCTAGACTTGCTAATTGTGACACTTGATCAAGTACGGCTAAAAAGTTGTCTGATTGGCCGAGTAAATTATCTTGTTGACGAAATTGGCTCATATTCCCAAACTCTTGGTCATTTTTACTAATAGTTAGTGTATTTCATAAGTGGGAATAAAAAAAGAAATTTGTAAATTAAGTTTAACTAGTTGAAAATAGATGAATATTTTATGCTACGAAAGTTGGCAAGCATCTTGATGGTAGTTATTGCAGAACAATTACGTTTTTAACCACAGAGGTACATATTATGGGAATTTTTTCGCGCTTTGCAGATATTGTTAATTCTAATATCAATGCCATTTTAGATAAAGCAGAAGATCCTGAAAAAATGGTGCGTTTAATCATCCAAGAGATGGAAGACACTTTAGTTGAGGTTCGTTCTACTTCTGCAAAAACCCTTGCAGAGAAAAAAGAATTAGTACGTCGCGTAGATGCACTTAAAACCCAAGTGAGTGAGTGGCAAGATAAAGCTGAGCTTGCACTAAGTAAAGAACGCGACGACTTAGCGCGCGCAGCGCTAATTGAGAAGCAAAAATCAGCTGATGCAGTTAGTTCGGTTGAATCTGAGCTCGAGCATGTTGATTCACACATTGAGAAGCTGCAACAAGAAGTCTCTACCCTGCAAGAAAAGTTGGCTGATGCTAAAGCTCGTCAAAAAGCGATTATTTTACGTCAGCGTTCTGCTGAATCACGCCTTGAAGTGAAAAAAGCACTTGATAGTTCAAAAGTGGATGATGCATTGAATCGCTTTGAACGTTATGAAACTAAGATAGATGGGCTAGAATCACAGATAGAGTCTTACGACATGGGTAAAAAGTCATTAGCTGACGAAATTGCTGATTTACAGCAAAATGAGAAGATTGATGACGAACTGGCTGAGCTTAAAAAGAAGCTTGCTGATAAATAAAGAGCCTATTAGTAATTAAAGGGGGGGAGAGGCCTTACCCCCTTTGCTTAAATCAGTGGAATGGATAGGAGAGGGTTATGCTAAGCGCAGAGTTTATTGAAGCGCCCATTATTGTTTTTATGGTTATTGTGGCGCCAATTTGGTTGATTTTACATTACCGTAGTAAAAAACAAGTAAGCCAGGGCTTAAGTGAGCATGAGCATCGCCAGTTATTGGAGCTTGCTCAAAAAGCCGATAAAATGGCCGACAGAGTCGAAACATTAGAAGCATTACTCGACCAAGAGGCCCCACAGTGGAGGCGTAAAGTATGAGTACCAAACGTGAGCTATTAAGAGACCCCGTTCGCGGAAAAGTAGCAGGTGTATGTGCTGGACTCAGTGACTATTTAAATATGGAGCTGTGGCTGGTAAGAATCATTGTTGTGACTGCATTTTTACTTACTGGGGGTTGGTTTTGCTTTGTTGCCTATGTGGCAGCGTGGTTTATCTTAGAAAAAAAACAAGTTGATAAAACCAATAGTAAGAAGGACACAAGCGAGCACCAAGACCCTCTTGAAGTAAAGTTTAAAGTATGGCAAAAAGGTGAACCACCTCGTCGTGCTTTACAAGATTTAAAAGAGCGCTTAGGGCGTGTTGATGGACGCTTACAAGAAATGGAGCGTTACGTTACTTCAACCGAGTTCACGGTGAATAGTGAAATAAACAAACTTTAAAGGATTTAATTGCACTTTATTGAGTAAATAGCCCATAAAGTGCAAGTTCATTATGATAAAAACTTCATCTGCAAAAAATGCCTTTAAAAAGCTAAAAGGCAAAGCTGAAAAAGCGGTTCACCGTAGTCTTGATCAACATGTAAAACTTGCGGTTACGGGGTTAAGTGGTAGCGGAAAAACAGCTTTTATAACCGCCGTTGTAAAGCATTTAACCTCGCAAGCCAATGAAAAAAACCTGCCATTTTTTGATGTTATGCGTGAAAAGCGCCACATAGCCACTAAAATTGTGCCGCAGCAGGCATTAACAATTCCTACTTTTGAATATGAGCAGGCACTTAGTAGTTTATTACCGGTTGATGGCAAGCCGCAATGGCCTGCCTCTACCGAGCGAATTAACACCCTACGGTTAGCAATTAAATACCAAAGTAATGCAGGCTTTAGAGGACATTTTGCGCCGCAATCTACCTTATATCTTGATATTATTGACTACCCAGGCGAATGGTTACTTGATTTACCTATGCTTGAGCAATCATTTAAACAATGGTGCGCCCAGCAGTATGCGCTATTAACAGCCAACCCTAGGCTTGAAAAAGCCCAGCCATTTTTAAGCGCTTTAGCTGATTTTGATAGTGAAGGAGTCATTGACGAACAAGCCCTCACTGCGCTTTCAAAACAATATGAATCACTACTACTGAGCTTAAAAAAAGATACTAAACTTGCTATGTTACAGCCTGGGCGTATGTTGATACCGGGTGAGTTAAAAGGTGCGCCAATTTTACAGTTTTTCCCAGTGGCTAATGTGCCAGACGAAATCCCTGAGGGGTCTAACTTAGCGCACTTACAAAAACGTTTTAACGCTTATGTAAAAGAAGTGGTGAAGCCATTTTACAATGAATACTTTCGTCATTTTGATCGTCAAATAGTATTGGTTGATGTGCTTAGTGCACTTAACGAAGGGCCTGAGACATTACATGAGCAAAGCGATGTGATTAACCAATTACTTAACCATTTTAATTATGGTGAAGCTGGCTTTTTTAAGCGCCTGTTTAAACCCAATATAGATAAAATATTATTTGCGGCTAATAAATCAGATCATTTAAGTCACGTACATCACAAAGACTTAGCTTTGCTGTTAGATTCAATTGTGCACGATAAAACTAACCATTTGAAGTTTGAAGGCGTGCAAATTGAAACCATGGCTATGTCATCTATTGCTGCGACCAAGCCAAAGCAAGTAAGCGAAAACGCCAAGCAGCTTAATTGTATTTATGGCAAACCATTAGCTGAAGATGGGTGGCTTACGTATTTACCGCCGCAGCCGCCAGCTCGATTATTAATGGCCAATGAGTGGCCAGCGCAGGGATTTGAGTTTTTAGCATTTTCGCCGATGCCAAGTCCAGATAAACGCTTTGAACATATACGTTTAGATCATGTCATGGATTACTTGCTAGGAGATAAATTAAAATGAATGACACGCTAAACACATCATCTTACCAAGCTGGTAGGCGTATAAATTCAGATGATCCAGAGCGAGATACTGACGCCGAGCTTAAAAGTGCCAAAGTTGTTGCTAAAAGTGATGAATACGACTACGAAAATGAAAATATGGAGCAAGCAGCGCTTGAAGATGAAATTGAACTTGCGCCTGTTTATAAAAAGTCAAAGTGGCAAACACTTAAAGGCTTATTTATTGTAAGCTTTTTAGTTTTAGTGTTATTAGAGCTTGCATTTTCATTGGTGTTTACGTTTCAGCAATCAATTATTTTAGGTGGGATTTATTTAACTGCTGTGGCCAGTGGCTTCTTATTATTAGCGCGACTACTGTGGCGTGAATATCGTATGCTTAGAAGCCTTAAACGTAACCAGTTGCACCGTCATGAAGCCGACCGTTTATTGCACAGTGAACAAGTGGGCGGAGCATTACCTTGGCTTGAAAAGCTTAATAACCACCAGCAACTCACGGGCTTTGACGAGTTTAAAAGCAGTATCGGCAGTCATCATTCAGATAAAGAAATTATGACCTTGTATGCCGATAGCCTATTGGTTGCCCAAGACACCCAAGCTAAAAAGCTAATAAACCGTTTTGCAACTGAATCAGGGTTATTAGTCGCACTAAGTCCATTAGCGTTGGTTGATATGATGGCAGTACTTTGGCGCGGCGCTAAATTAATTGAACAAATTGGTAGAATTTATGGCATTGGTTTTGGTTATGCTAGCCGAATAAAGCTGTATCGTTTGTTGATCAAACAAGTGTTATTTGTTGGTAGTGCTGAGCTGATCTCTGATTTAGCGGCAACAGCGCTTAGCGCTGAGTTGCTGGGTAAGCTATCTGGGCGTGCCGCGCAGGGCTTAAGTGCGGGCATATTTACCGCACGTATAGGCTATAAAGCAATGGAGTTGAGTCGGCCGTTACCGCGCCTTGAAAATAAACGAAAACTATTGAAGGGGACAGCACAGGCGGTTGCTAGTAAAATTGTTTCGCGCAGAGAGCAAGCCGAAGACAAGGAGAGAAAAGTATAACTGCCAAGTAAACTGTACAGCTGAACTACACAGCTGTACAGGGTTTAGCCATCTGAGTATCCGGCATGCTTGTAGTTTTAGGTGTCATGCGTTTTATTGATGTTATTTGATAAAGTAACAATAAGTGAAACATACAATGAGCAAGCCAAAGCATGATTACCAAGTCGCAACACAATGTATTCATGGCCCTAATAAAGCTAATGACCCCCATGGCGCATTAAGCGCACCTTTGTATCAAACTTCTACCTTCGCTTTTGAAAATGCAGCGCAAGGTGCAGCACGGTTTGCAGGTGAAGAGCCTGGCTTTATTTATACTCGTTTAGGTAATCCAACCACCCAAGAGCTTGAAGAAAAAGTCGCTCAGTTGGAAAGCTGTGAAGCCGCTGCCGCAACAGCCACCGGCATGGGCGCGGTACTAAGGGATCCCCAGAAATAATCATTAAGTTTCAATTACATCACTCACATCCATATTTTTCCAATCGAGTTTCACTACCACCTGTACGAAATAGGCTAGCCCTTCCAAATAATCTCGCCGTCGCAGTTTAATGGACTGTTTTTTGAAGTATCGCAGCCCAACAAATGCCCATGACACTACTCGTCTTTTTTTGGTTGAATTAGCTTGAAAAGCGCCTGTCTTTCCTGCTTTGTCTATCACTGCCCCCAGCATCATTGAGAACCAATGAACCAGAGTTGCGAGCAGTAAAAGTATGTCTAATCGATTGAGTTTGTTCGTTCTGTGCAGATCTGAGCCTAAGCCGAATCTAACACTTTTTTGATCTCGAAACCCTGCCTCTATCTGCATTCTCATACCATATAGCTTGAGCACTTTTTCGAGAAAATGGTGCCTTTTTGGAAGTGAAGAAACGAGTAGCCAAGGCTCTTTATAACCGCGTTCTTTATCTCTTTTTAATAACTTATGTCCCTTGCCAACCAACACTGCATGCGTTTGATATTTTGCACTTTTGGTCAGCTCGGTCGCGCCAAGATACTGGCTCTTACGTTGATTGCTCTTGAATAGTGACTGGCATGGAACAAACTCATCGCTGCCCTGCGTTTTCAAGTGTGCCGTACCTCGAACTCGGCTAATATAATGCCAGTCATTGTTTCGCACGGCTTTGAGCCAAGGAACTTTAAAGCCCGCATCCGTAACAATAACGGGCCGACAATCACTCGGCAAGATCAGTTTGAGCATCTTCAAGAACCGTTTTTGTACTTTTGGGCAATGATATTGAAAGCTGAATGCACTTTCCTGGTATAAGGTCAAAGAGCGACCTTCACTGACAATGCTAGCACGCAGAATACAGTATTTGGTTTGTGTATCTGCATGACTCCAATCAACCAATATGACGGGATGCTTTTCAGTGACCACAAAACGGCTTAAGCGAACATAAACCGATGTCGATTCACGCAAAAGCTCGTGGTTATTGAGTAGTCGATCAATACGCTTAATATCATGTTTTTCAGTTGTTTTTGAATCCAAATTGCGACCAATAGATGTCAAGGTGCATTGCTGACAGTGCAAAAGAGATTTAACGGCAGCGACTAGAGTATTAAATCTGGCTTTATGAATAGAGTTAGGGGTGACAGCGCGGAGCATATTGTGCAAAATAGTAGACGCATTCATGGTGTTTAGTTCTGTTGTTTTTAAGCGATTCATAAGATCACAAAACACCATGAATGTTCCCTCACTACCCATATTTTTTAACACTATTAGTTCATTGATATATAAAGGCTAATTTTGGGGATACTTTAGGGAACGACCCCAGGCCTACTTTTAATATTGTTTCAAAATAAAAAAGTTCACTACACGCCCTTATCAAATTTTGACTCTAATACTCGGAAATTGAAGAAAAGTAGTGTTGCCAATGAGTGTATAAGCAAACATATTTCCTTGTATATTAAATCTTAATGTCCAACGTTGGACTTTATACAACTTGGTTATATCGATTGAAATTCTCAAGCGAAGCTGTATTTTCAGCCAACCTTACAATTCTAGAGAAATTGAAATGTATAATTGTACTGACTTATTCCTGCTTTACAAAAAGTTATCCTCAAAGCATATATCCAACCAATTATATGAAATTTATTAGTGTAATAACACCCCGATTTAGGTACGATTGTTTTGAGTTTGTTAATTTAATGTCGAGGGAATGTATGAAATATCGGATTGTTTTTTTATTAATGTTGATGCTGGCCTTTAATTTAAGTGCTGATGAGCATAAGTACCACCAACACTCAAAAAAAGTGTTATTCCATAAATCGGTTGATAATTTAAGTAGGGCCGTATTAGATATAGAACCTAATAATGGTGCTATATTATCTGAAAGAGCTGTTTTTGGCGAGACAGGGACTGCCGTTGCTGAAATATGTGAGAGTAATGATATTGAACATATAGAAGTTGGTTGTGAGACAATATCTAACGAGGCTGTTAATGTTCTTTTTGATTTTCCTGAGTATAGTCAGCATACAATCTATTATCGACCAAACATAATAGTTGATGGTTTTAAGCTAATACAAGCTGTTGTACTTGATAATAAAATCCAAAAACTTGTCTTTCAAGATACATTTTCCCAAGAAATGTTTTTTGTATCCAACAATGAGCAACTTATAAATATAATTAATAAGGAACTTAAAATAAGAGAATTCAAGCCTAATAATGATCCATTAGAAGGTGATTCAATAGATCCAGATGAAGAGATACATAACAGCCCTATAGATAGAGGGCCCATAGATATATGGTTACCTCCGGGCTCCCCAAACCAGCCTTTTCGTTCAAAAGATTCAGCGGGTGATACTCCGCCAATAAACCCTCCATATATATCCATTGAAAATAGTACATCACTTGTTATACCGGATTCGCCTGAAAAAATAGAGCATTCGCCAGGGTTTACTACTGCGATTGTTTTATATACTGATTCTGTTTTGAACACTTATGGGCGTGACACAATTAGGCAGAAAATCAGAGACGTTAACTTACGTTACAGAGGCTTCTTGAGGAATAACGATATTATAAGTGACACTAACTTAGGCGCATTTTCATGGGTTGCTGCGTATGAAAATAACGAATCTGGAAATATTACTAAGCAAGCATTCATGAAAATCCCTAACGAAATTTGTAATGCCGTTGGTGGTTGTGAAAGTGGTAACTGGGATGAGTTATTAAGTGCTATTTCTCATTCTTCAGCAATTAGAGATCTTAAAGCGATTTGGAAAGCAGACTCAGTAATGGTGTTAACTAAATCAGGTCACAAAAACCGCAAAGCAGTTGGGATTGCCTATCGATTAACTAGGCCAAGAGATATGACTCAAGCTGATAAAGCTGTGAGTGTTGTGAGGTTTGATTCTGATGTAGAAACCTACTTACATGAAATATTTCACAATTTAGGCGCAGGTCATTCATTTGCTAATACTCAACAGCCTGGTACAGCACCAGGAGCTGGCTTTTTAGGGAGGTTTTATCATCCTGAGACAACAGGCCAACACCCAATTAAAACTTTCATGACGTATGAAAATGTTTGTTGGGATAACTATGCTCCAATTCCTCCATGCACTGAACGCTGTCTTAAGGTTATGCACTTCTCAAGTCCTAGTACAGTTTTTAAATATGATAGCGCCAATATTACCATTGGCACTGCACAAGCAAATAATCAACTGCAAGTTAGTAACATGATTTGGACAGTAAATAATTTCAGTACACACTACAAGGTAAGTGAACCTAAAATAACATTAATTTCACGTTCACCAGAACCAAATCAACAACAACTTTTTTCCGCAAAAGATTCGCAGGTTAATTCTCGCGAAGTTATTGAGTGGAGTGTTAGGCTTCCTTCAGGAGCTATTGCGCATAGAACTGTCGTAGGTGATAAAAATAAAAACTTCAGCTTTACACCGGTTGTTGTAGGTGATTACAAAGTTTTCTTAAAAATTGGCTCAAAACAAGATACCTATAATTTAAAAATTAAGGTAGCTGATATTCAAACTCCAATGTTCCACTTAACTCCTAATCGGTATGGCGTAACCTATGATATGCGTTGGACTGAAATCAGTGCAGCAGATACTTATAAGGTAAGGTTAGATGGGGTTTTAATTGCAACTGAAAAATCAAATATACCTCTTTATACAGAAACTTTCACAATTCAAATTCCACCTAGTGTTGGCAAATATTTGACATTACAGGCATGTGATTCGAACAGTAATAGGTGTGGTAATGAAATTGGCAGAGTTATTCCAAATCTCAGAAATTGTGGACCTCAAGGCTGTATTCTATAACTTTATATAAATGTTCCCTTTGAGAGGTTTCAAAATGAGGGTTACTATCAGATTTAAGTCTGTTTAGGATTTTAACGTGATAAAGTAACTCTCATGCTACATATTTACAATGGCCGAAAAATGAAGATTCAGTTTGCTATAGACCAAGAAGCGACTTTTGATAATAATTAATACACTGCTCAACTATCCTGTGTAAAATAACCTTGGGAGTTGTATTTACCTCTCCACTTTGCTCCTCACCATCAGTAAAATAATTAGAATCATTTAAATTTGATTCAGCGGCTATTATATTCGCGTGTGTTTGCTTTTGCTTTATAACTTCCTTATCTATATTCCCACTTGGGAATAACGTTTTTAATAGTGATAAAGCCGCATTAGAACCAATCTTTATCGTTAGCTGGTTACGTACATAAGCATCATCATTGTTGGTATTTGTAGCCCACAAAAATTGTGGCCCTTGCGTGTTCATTAGCATCTGCTTTACCCAACCATGATCATCAGTCTTAAACAACCCAACGAATGTTGAACCTTTTCTTGAAGGTTTCTTCAGTGAGTTTCTTAGATGGTATAGAATAGATGCATTGAGACCGAATGTTGTTTTCAAATCATTAATATCATCCTCAGAACCCACCGATTGAATGAAAACACTGGACGCATAATCTCTGTAAGTTTTGCTAAATGCAGTAATGCTTTGGCTAGCTTGCTGAATTTCAATTTTCCATTTTCGCGCCTGTAGAGCAGCAGAGTCTAGTTGGGGTATTGTGCATAAACGCGGTATTTTTCGGTTACTGCCCTACAGAGCCTTATTATAAAGGGCTGTGTAGCACGTCTAATTTTCATTGATAATTTATTTTATAGTAATTTACTTAAAAATCAAATAGTTAAATGAACAGCCCGTGCGAGTGCTTCAAAATCATGAGTCTCCTCACTATCAGTAAATGAATAGAACCCAGAGGGCGCGGTATCAGCATCGGTATTAAGCTTTTTATCGCAAGGGGACCATCTTATTGCATCCAGCGCATTGTACGGATGTACGTTTGCCTTTTTTGCTCATATGCTTGCGCGCTTTGGTATTGAAGTTACCTTTGTTGATATGACGAACTCTACAGAGCTTCATAATGCTGTTAAACCTAACAGTAAAATGATTTTTGCTGAAACCCCCATAAACCCGACCATGGCTGTGCTTGATCTCGCGTTGATAAGTGATGTTGCTAAACAGCATGATTTAGTGAGCGTTATTGACAACACTTTCCTCACACCGCTACTGCAAAAGCCTAAAGAATTTGGCATTGATGTTATTGTTCACAGTGCTACCAAGTACCTAAATGGTCATGGTGATGTTGTTGCAGGCCTGGTTTGTGGCAGTCATGAACATATTAGCCTAATTAAAATGACGGTGCTTAAAGACATTGGTGCAACCATTAGCCCACATGATGCGTGGTTAATTAACCGTGGTTTAAAAACACTTGGGATCAGAATGCAGCGCCACTGTGAGAGTGCACAAGTTGTAGCGGAATTTTTAGAACAACATGCCCTTGTTAAAAAAGTATATTATCCAGGGCTTAAGTCTCATCAAGGATATGAGTTTATTGGTAGGCAGATGAAAGCGGCGGGAGGGGTAATTGCTTTTGAGCTTAAAGGCACGTTAAAAGATGGTGAAACATTTATAAATAATACCGAACTTTGTACGCTTGCAGTGAGCTTAGGTGATGCAGAAACCCTTATTCAGCACCCTGCATCGATGACGCACTCACCATATACACCAGAGGAGCGTGCAGCGGCCGGAATAAGCGATGGCCTAATACGAATTTCTATAGGGCTTGAAGATGTTAACGATATTATAAATGATCTAAAACATGCTTTTTCATACCTAATGTGATTTTGTAATTATATGTTTACTAATTTTTTGTTTTAAGGTATTTGTTTATGGAGTTGTAAACATTTTCATTGTTGTAGTGTATTAAAAAGTGTACGCTCTGGGTCTTTCTGTTATTTATAGAAATACCTAGCCCTATTAAACTTTTATTCACTTTTACTTAGTATGGCTGTAACACGTTGGCACCGGTTTTTGGTGAAGCACAAAAAGGTTATTATGGCTAAGCAAAGTAAATACACCTCCAGAACCCCAGATGAAAATGGCGTGATTCATTGGAGCGATGAAGAAAATAAAGTATGGTCAGAACTGGTTGAGCGTCAATTAAAGTGCATCGAAGGTAAAGCTTGCGATGAGTATATGACGGGACTAGATATAATTAACTTACCCAAAGACAGGATCCCGCAGTTAAGTGAGCTAAACGAAGTATTGCTTGCGACAACGGGTTGGCAGGTCGCTCCTGTACCTGCGTTAATTGATTTTGATGAGTTCTTCCGCCTATTGGCAAACAAGCAATTTCCGGTTGCGACATTTATTCGTAATCGTGATGAGTTTGATTATTTACAAGAACCGGATATTTTCCATGAAATATTTGGCCACTGTGCAATGCTAACAAACCCCGATTTTGCTGAGTTTACGCATAAGTATGGTCTGTTAGGTTACGCGGCACAGAAAAAAGATCGTGCATACTTAGCGCGTATATATTGGTTTACGGTTGAGTTTGGTCTAATGCAAACTGATGATGGCTTGCGTATTTATGGCGGAGGTATTCTATCAAGCCCAGGTGAAACAAAATATGTGTACAGCGACGAGCCAGAAATAAATAGTATGAATGTGCTTGATGTATTACGAACGCCATACCGCATTGATATTATGCAACCTGTGTATTATACCATTAATTCTATTCACGATTTATTTGATATTTCACAAATAGACATCATGTCACTGGTTGAACAAGCAAAAGAGTTGGGCTTATATAAACCAAAATTTCACCCTAAATAAAAATAGTAAGTTAAGGATTTAAAATGTCACCTTTAAGCACACAAAAATGTGAAGCCTGTCATGCTGATGCACCAAAAGTATCAGATACTGAATTAGCTGAATTAATTAAAATAATACCTGACTGGGTACCTGAAGTACGTGATGGTATTATGCAGTTGGAGCGTGTTTATAAGTTTAAAAACTTTAAACAAGCTATCGCGTTTACTAATAAAGTGGGTGATATGGCTGAGGACGAAGGTCATCATCCTGGCTTATTAACCGAGTGGGGAAAAGTGACCGTTACTTGGTGGAGCCATTCAATTAAAGGCTTGCATAAAAATGATTTTATTTGTGCGGCTAAAACCGATGAACTATTTAATGAGTAATCATCGTCAAAGTTAATATGCTATAAAAAATAATAAAAGGCACGCAAAGTGCCTTTTATTGTTTACCTATTAATTCAAACCCTTGAGCTAGGTATCTGGCTAATTCATTATAGCCATTATTCTGATTTATCTGTGTTTAACATTTCATCATGCTCCGTCATATCCCAAGGTAATTCGCCTGGGCTGTTGTCTAAAAAGTGTAAGTAATTTTCAAACTGGTCGAGTATATCTTTAACAATATCGTCTTCACTGTAATCATAAATATCGTAAGATAAACCACCTCGACGTAAGAATACTTCAGCACGATAGTATAATTCAGGCGCATCTTTTAAAGATTTAACTTCAGAATGCACAAAGCTAGGTGTTGTATGTTCAGTTAGCCTAATATCATACACAAAATCGACATGTTCGTGACGCAGTACCGTTAAATGTGCGCGTGGCATCTGTGGGTCAAATTCAACAACTGCGTGCCATTTCCGCGCGTTTAATTCGGCCTGCACAGCATGCATCGCATTTGAAACTGTTTGTTCAATAAAAGTATGTACTTTTCTTTTGCTAGGGTAGTCAACCATCGATGCTAAACGACGCTTCCAGTGCGAAAGCTTTTGACTTTTATTATTTAAGGTATGTGCTTGTAAGCTAGTATCTCTATGTCCTTCAATAATTAGTGCTCGCCACAGACCTACTGTTGCTAACAACATTATTATGGCAAACGGTAAAGCGCTTGCAATTGTCATGGTTTGAAGTGCCTTGAGTCCATCGGCCTGTAATAAAGCTATTGCTACACCACCTTCCAGTGATGCCCAAAAGATACGTTGCCAAGCAGGGCTGTCAACACGACCACCTGAAGCAAGAGAGTCGATAACTAATGATCCTGAATCAGATGAAGTAACAAAAAAGGTAACGATTAATACCAAAGTTAATATTGAAATAAAGGATGTCCATGGTAACTCTGAATATAACTTAAATAATGCAACTGCTTCATTATCTTTAACATCCGTAATAATCGTGTTGATGCCTTCATTCATAATTAAATTTAAGGCGGTATCACCAAATACAGAAAACCATAAAAAAGTAAATATAGTTGGAACTAACATGACGCCAACAACAAATTGTCTAATTGTACGTCCACGACTAATTTTAGCGATAAACATACCCACAAATGGTGCCCAAGCAATTGTCCAACCAAATATAAATAATGTCCAATTGCCAATCCAGTCACTGCGGTTATATGCTTGCAAATTAAAAGTACGTTCGACAATACCACTTAAATAACTGCCTGTGTTTTGTAAGAACGATTCTAAGATGTGAATGCTAGAGCCAACAAAAAATACAAATGTCATTAAAGAAATGGCTAATACCATATTTAATATAGACAACCGTTTTACGCCTTTATCCATACCTGCAATAACGGAGAGCGTAGCGGCTGCAGTTATGACACAAATAGTCACAATTTGAACTTTAATATCAATTTCAATGCTAGGCCACAAGTAATTCAGGCCCGCATTAATTTGCGTGACGGATAACCCAAGCGTAGTTGCTATACCAAACAGGGTGCCTAAAATAGCGAATATATCAACAGCATGGCCAATAGGGCCATAAATTTTATTGCCAATTAGCGGATATAGTGCAGAGCGAATTGATAGCGGTAGACCATGTCGAAAAGCAAAGTAGGCAAGTACTAAGCCCACCAATCCATAAATTGCCCAAATATGAAATCCCCAATGGAAAAATGCGATTTGCATTGCCTGCTTCGCTGAGTTGACTGTTTCAGCAGCACCTGCTGGCGGAGAGGCATAATGTAGTACGGGCTCTGCAACGCCAAAGTAAAGTAGGGCAACGCCATAACCTGCTGAAAATAGCATGGCAAACCATTCAACAAAGCTGTATTGCGGCTCTGCATGATCGGGGCCTAATTTAATGTTCCCCCAACTTGATGCGGCAATAGAGACGATAGACACTAAAAAAATAGCCACCGATAACATATAAAACCAGCCGAAGGTTTCTGTGATCCAAGCAAGGGTGACACTGAACACTTGCTTTGCAAGTTCGGTATTGCTGGCTGTGCCTATTACTAAAAGTAAGATAATAAACACCGCAGGTATAAATACTGGCAGCAAAATAGTTGAGCGAAATGGTTTTTTTCCCATATTAAATCCTTAATATTGATTGCTAACTTTAAAGCGTGCTTACCAAGCTTATTACATCTTTGTGGATATTGGCTAATTTATTACTAAAAACATTACGTTGTCGTCAGGTGAAGTCAGTTAGTTTTGCTTTTAACGGTTATTTATTTGTACACTTACAGGCAGAACATAAGGGACGACTACCATCAAAATGATAAAACATAAAAACTTTATTATCGCTTGCTTGCTTATACTATTGCCGCTTATTGACAGCTTATTAATTCCTGTGGCGTTTGGCATACAATGGCAAGACCCAAAAACAATGTATTTAGTGAGTGCGTATTTCATTCCTTTTAAGTTGGTGTTAGTAACGATTGGCGGGTTTATGCTGGCCAGTCACGGTCACTCGCACCACCAAGAGCCGCGTAAGTGGTATTCGAAATTCGTTGATGTAACAATATTTATACTAGCAGGTGTCCAATTTATTATGCTTGGTATTGTTTGCGCACTCTACTTAGTTGTTGGCACACAAGCTGATAATTACCGCAGGCAAGGTAATATCACGGTCTACACCTCTGATGTTGGGGCACTTGGGGGGGAAGCTAATCATCATTTTTCATACCAATGTACTACTCAAAATGGCTTTTATAAGTTAACGCCTATCGTTACTCTTGATTGGCTCGGTCATTTCACATTTACCGAAAAAGCTAATACATTAATAATCAAGTACAAAGATTATACTGGTAAGGGGGAGCAGGTAAAAAAAATAAGCTTAAAAGGCTTTGAGTGTGAGTTTTGAGTCGTTGGTTAAAGTAAAAAGCCATGTGTAAACATGGCTTTGAATTTTTTATTACTGCAGGGTAGATTAGTCGTCTATCGAGCGTAAAAGTGCATTTATTCCTACTTTTTCGCGGGTTTGTTGGTCGACTTTTTTCACGATGATTGCAGCATACAGGCTGTGTGTGCCGTCTTTAGAAGGTAGAGCTCCAGGCACTACAACTGCACCGGCTGGTACGCGGCCGTAGTGAATTTCACCGGTTTCGCGGTCATAAATACGGGTACTTTGGCTGATGTAAACGCCCATTGAAATAACAGCGCCTTCTTCAACCACTACGCCTTCAACAATTTCAGAGCGAGCGCCGATAAAACAGTTGTCTTCAATGATCGTCGGATTGGCTTGTAATGGCTCTAAAACGCCGCCTATGCCAACGCCACCCGATAGATGAACGTTCTTACCTATTTGTGCACATGACCCTACAGTCGCCCATGTATCAACCATGGTGCCGTCATCAACATATGCTCCAATATTTACGTAAGATGGCATAAGTACTACATTTTTACCCACAAAGCTGCCTTTACGGGCTACCGCATTAGGGACTACGCGCATGCCGCCTTGTTGAAATTGCTCTGGCGTGTAGTCGCTAAATTTAAGTGGTACTTTGTCATAAAACTGGTTAACACCGTCATTAAGCGGTTGGTTATCGCGAATACGAAATGATAAAAGCACTGCTTTTTTCAACCATTGATGAACCACCCATTCACCACTAATTTTTTCAGCAACACGGGCTGCACCGCTATCTAATAGCTCTAGGGTATCAACAATAGCTTGCTTAACGTCATCGGTTACGATAGTTGGATTAATGTTATCGCGGTTATCCCACGCGTTTTCAATCATGGTTTTTAAATCTGACATAAGGTCCTCTTATTCGGTTTCTGCATTGAGCTTTTTACGCAATGCTTGATGAATTTTGGCTTGCTCTTCGTCGGTAAGGGCTTGGTATTCATTATTCGATACCACGAAGAAATCTTCTGCACGTTCGCCAACAGTGGTAATTCGTGCAGCATGAATGTGTAATAGATGTGTTTGAAGTACTTCGGCTATTTTAGTTAATAGGCCGGGGATATCTACCGCTTGAATCTCAATTAGGCTGCGATCTTTTCTGGCATGTGGGCGCAGCACTATTTTAGGTTTGATATTGAAGTCTTTAAAACGCTGTGAACGATTCTTTTTAAAGCGAATCTTCTTTTTCGGATCATTTAATGCTATGTCCAGTGCGCGTTTAATTGACTGCGCACGACCACTGGCGATTGGCTCACCGTTAACTTCTAAAATAACAAAACTAAATAGTACATAGCCATCTTTGGTAGTCAGTACTTGAGCATGTTGGATTTGCGCTTTTTTAGAGCCAACAACACTCACAAGTCTTGCAAATAAGCCGCCAGAGTAGGGGCTGTAGGCAAACACTTGGGTACCGCCGTGCATTGCCTTATTTGACACTAATACACTAGGTTGGCTTAAGTCTTTAACCTGCAGCAAATGTTGCGTATGCCATGAAATTTGCTGTTCACTAAAGGCTGTAAAGTAGTTTGCTTTAAAGCGGCTCCAAATAAGATCAATTTGCTCCTCGCGGCAGCCATGATTAAGTAAACGCTGCTTTGCTTGATGTTTTTTATCGCGGATCTGGTCACGCTGATCCATTGGGTTTTCAAGCCCCAAGCGTAGCGCCCGCTGGGTATGTAAATACAGTTCACGCAGTAGGGTATTTTTCCAGTCGTTCCATAAATTGTCATTGGTAGCACGAATATCGGCTACGGTTAAACAATATAGGTAATCGAGTTGGCGTTCAGTTTTAACGCGTGAGGCAAAATCTTTGATAACACCAGGATCGTTAATATCTTTACGTTGTGCGGTAACCGACATCAGCAAGTGATTAGTTACCAGCCACGCAATTAGTTTACCGTCAGAGGTTGGAAAACGGTGAAGCTTTGAAAACGCAATAGCATCAACCGCGCCAAGCTCTGAGTGATCCCCGCCACGGCCTTTGGCTATATCATGGAAAATACCAGCTAAATATAAAAGTTCAGGCTTATCCATACGAGTGACGATTTCACTACAAATAGGAAAGTCACTTACGTGGGATTTATCAAAATACTGATAAATATTATTGATCAGTTTATGAGTATGCTCATCTACCGTATAGGCGTGAAATAAATCAAACTGCATTTGTCCAAAAATATTACGCCATTGTGGTAAATAAGCTGCAAGCATGCCGTGCTTATGCATCAATGTAAAAGCGCGGCCCATACCATTTGGGTGTTTTACAATGCGTAAAAAAGCGGCACGACAGGCGGCATAATCTTGTAAATCACCTAATAAACGCCTACGAACTTGGCGCATTGTGCGGATAGTACTTGGGTAAATATGGGTGATTTCAGGGTGATCGGCAATATGCTCAAATAGCGAAAACAACTGATCACGTCGAAAGAACACCGAGGGGTTTTTAACCCGAATTTGATGGCCTACGCGCTCAAAGTTATGGTCAAGATCAATTACGGCTTGTTCACTTACGCCCGGTAAAATACTTTGCTCAAAATAAGAAAGCAGCATTTGGTTAAGCTCACGTATGCGGCTCATTATTCTAAATAAGCGTTTCATCATGCGTTCAACCGAGGCTTTACCATCACTACCAAAACCGAGTATTTCTGCAGTATTTGGCTGGTGGTCAAACAGCAATCTATTTTCAGAACGCCCGGCAGCAATATGCAATGCAAAACGAATATTCCAGAGGTTTTCTAAACACTCTGAAAGTTCCTGATGTTCTTCGTGTGTCAGGTAACCGTGGCTTATTAGTTCTTGGAGAGTTTCAGCTCTAAAGTGTTTTTTTGCTACCCAAATGATGGTTTGTAAATCGCGCAGCCCACCGGGGTTTTCTTTAATATTGGGCTCTAAATTATAGGCGGTGCCGTGGCATTTTTTATGGCGTAAATTTTGTTCTTGGACTTTTGCCAAAAAGAATTCGTCAGAGCGCCATATAGGGCTTTCGATTAAATGATGCTTGAGCTTTTCAAACTCGATGTGATTACCAAAAATGAGCCGACTTTCAAGTAAGCTGGTGGCAAAGGTAACATCTTCACGTTTTTGTTCAAGGGCTTGTTCAATAGTGCGTACGCTGTGACCAATTTCTAAATTAAGGTCCCATAGCATAGTGACAAATTGGCCGATTCTTTCACATACCGCTTCGTTTGGTTGCTGGCTTACCAGTAACATAAAATCGATATCTGAATAGGGGTGTAATTCACCACGGCCATAACCACCCACAGCAATTAGCGCTAAGTCACTTTCGTGGGCTAGATCATAAGCATGAAATAGTTTTATTAATAAGCGGTCGACAAACTCGGCGCGAGCATTAATTAAATTACTAACGGGTTGCTTTGAAAATTCATTTTCTAGCCATTTGTAAAAATAACTAGAGCAATCGCGATAATCACTTAGTTGCTCAGCATCGCTGAGCAACTTTTTTACTTTATTGGGTAATGCCAATGGCTTCGTTCCTAGTGTTCGATGATCCTGTCTATCGTATCATCCGATCGAAGCGTTAAAATTTCAACTCCATTTTCAGTAACAAGCAAGGTGTGTTCCCATTGGGCAGATAAAGAACGGTCTTTAGTTACCACTGTCCAGTCGTCTTTTAGCACCTTACATTGGCGTTTACCCGCATTGACCATAGGTTCAATCGTTATACACATACCTGCTTTTAAGGCTTCACCCGTACCAGCTTTTCCGTAATGCATAATTTGTGGGTCTTCGTGGAATTCACTACCGATACCGTGGCCGCAATATTCACGTACAATTGAGTAGTTAAAGCTCTCAGCATATTTTTGAATTGCTTCACCAATATCACCTAAGCGCACACCAGGCTTGACCATCTTAATCCCTAAGTAAAGGCTCTCTTGAGTGACTTGAGCAAGACGCTTGCCTTGGATACTAGGGGTACCAACGTGAAACATTTTAGAGGTGTCGCCGTGGTAGCCATCTTTGATAACGGTAACGTCAATATTTACGCTGTCGCCATCTTTAAGTGGCTTGTCGTTCGGAATACCATGGCAAATTACATAATTAACTGAGGTGCAGACTGATTTTGGAAAACCGTGATAGTTAAGTGGTGCAGGAATAGCTTGCTGCTCATCGACAATATAATTATGACAAATTGTATTTAGCTCATCAGTGGTGATACCAGGCACCACATGCGGCTCTATCATCTCGAGTACATCGGCCGCTAAGCGCCCGGCAACACGCATTTTTTCGATTTCATCAGGGGTCTTGATTACAGCACTCATTGAGGCTCCAGAATTAAGTTTTAGTGTATTTATCGCCGCACAATTTTTAGTCGCGACGTTGAATAATGGTTTTTAATATGGTATAAAGCGCGCCGTCTTTTTACAAATAAATTCTTAAATGATTTTTTGTATTTAAGGCAAACACAATTTTATTTTAACACACACACGTATCGTCACATACACTTGGGTGCATTTGAAGTTTCATTTAACTTCGGTGTTAGTGCTATGGGATATGTGGAGGCCTAACCCTAAACTACATAGAGGATTTATAAAATGGCAAACGTTTCAATGCGCGATATGCTTCAAGCTGGTGTTCACTTCGGTCACCAAGCACGTTACTGGAACCCAAAGATGAAGCCTTTCATTTTTGGCACACGGAATCGTGTACATATCATCAACCTTGAGCAAACTGTACCAATGTTCAACGATGCACTTAAGTTTTTAACTAATGCAGCAGCAAACAAAGGTAAAGTTCTTTTCGTTGGTACTAAACGTGCAGCAAGCGACGCAGTAAAAGAATCGGCTATCGAAAGTGACCAATTCTTCGTTAACCACCGTTGGTTAGGTGGTATGTTGACTAACTGGAAAACAGTACGTCAATCTATCAAGCGTCTAAAAGATTTAGAAGCGAAGAGTCAAGACGGTACTTTTGAAAAGTTAACGAAAAAAGAAGCGTTAATGCTTACTCGTGAAATGGACAAGCTTGAAAAGAGCCTTGGTGGTATCAAAAACATGGGTGGTCTTCCTGACGCACTTTTCGTTATCGATGCAGACCACGAGCACATCGCAATCCGTGAAGCTAACAACCTAGGCATTCCAGTTGTTGCAATCGTTGATACTAACTCTAACCCAGACGGCGTTGATTACGTTGTCCCTGGTAACGATGATGCTATCCGTGCAATCAACCTTTACACTAGCGCTGTTGCAACTGCGATCACTGAAGGCCGTGAGAACAACATTGTTGCTCAAGCTGAAAAAGATGATTTCGTAGAAGCTGAGTAATTAGCTGTCATCAAGTCTTCATCTTAACGAAGATGAAGACTTGCTATTCTTATAGAGCGGTTAACCCGCTTATCTAAAACTGACTTTCAGATTTGAGGATTTACTAATGGCTGTAACTACTGCCCTAGTTAAAGAATTACGTGAGCGCACAGGCGCTGGCATGATGGATTGTAAAAAAGCGTTAACTGAAACTGATGGCGACATCGAGTTAGCGATTGAAAACATGCGTAAAAGTGGCGCTGCTAAAGCGGCTAAAAAAGCAGGTAACATCGCTGCTGAAGGTACTATCATTATCAAGAAAAGTGGTAATGCTGCAGTACTAGTTGAAGTTAACTGTCAAACTGACTTCGTTGCTAAAGACGAAAGCTTCTTAGCATTCGCTAATAAAGTAGCTGACGCTGCAATTGCAGACACAGTGGCTATTGAAGAACTACAAGCTAAGTTTGAAGAAGACCGTGTTGAGCTAGTAACTAAAATTGGTGAAAACATCAACGTACGTCGTCTTCAGTACATCACTGGTGAGCAACTAGTAGAGTACCGTCACGGTGAGCGTATTGGTGTTGTTGTTACAGGTGTTGCTGATGAAGAGACACTTAAGCACGTTGCAATGCACGTTGCTGCTTCAAACCCAGAATACCTAACACCTGAAGATGTTCCTGCTGACGTTGTTGAAAAAGAAAAGCAAGTTCAAATCGACATCGCGATGAACGAAGGCAAGCCTGCTGAAATCGCTGAAAAGATGGTTGTTGGTCGTATGAAGAAGTTTACTGGTGAGGTTTCTCTTACTGGTCAAGCTTTCATCATGGAACCTAAAAAATCTGTTGGCGAAGTTCTTAAAGAGAAAAGCGCAACAGTTACTAGCTTCGTACGTATGGAAGTTGGTGCAGGTATCGAGAAGAAAGAAGAAGACTTTGCTGCTGAAGTTGCTGCACAAATTGCAGCGGCTAAAGGCCAGTAATTCTCTTGCTCAGCCGATGAAAAGATAAATAGATGAAATTAATCTGTTATTAGCTTTTGCGTCAGTGCTGAAAATTCTTTAAAATAACCGCGTTTTATGTATAACCATAAACGCGGTTATTTTTTATCTCATTATTAAGGCTGGCCCAAATACTATGACTATCAATCGTAAACCTATTTTTAGACGCGTTCTTCTTAAATTAAGTGGTGAGGCATTAATGGGAGACGAAGGCTTCGGCATCGATCCTAAAGTGCTTGACCGTATGGCTCAAGAAATTAAAGAACTGGTAGAACTCGACGTAGAAGTGGGTTTGGTTATCGGTGGTGGTAACTTTTTACGGGGTGGTTCACTGGCAGAAGCAGGTATGAACCGCGTAGTCGGTGATCACATGGGAATGCTCGCAACCGTAATGAACGGCCTTGCAATGCGTGATGCGTTACACCGTGCATTTGTAAATTGCCGCTTAATGTCAGCTATTCCACTAAATGGTGTATGTGACGCTTACAATTGGGCTGAAGCAATTAGCTTATTAAAATCTGGTCGCGTAGTTATTTTTGCAGCTGGTACGGGTAACCCATTTTTTACTACTGATTCAGCAGCCTGTTTACGTGGTATTGAAATTGAAGCCGATACGGTAATTAAAGCTACTAAAGTAGATGGTGTTTACAGCGATGACCCAGTGAAAAACCCTGAAGCAGCACTGTATAGCCATTTAAGCTACAATGAGATTATTGAAAAAGAATTAAAAGTGATGGATTTAGCCGCATTTACGCTAGCTCGCGATCACAAAATGCCGCTGAGCGTATTCAATATGAATAAATCAGGCGCGCTTAAGCGTGTTATTATGGGTGAAGAAGAAGGAACCCTTATTTCTTCACAAGCCTCCGATGAAGTTATCAAATAGATTAGGATTGAACCGTGATTAACGATATTAAAGAAGATGCTGCAGATCGTATGCAGAAAAGTGTAACGGCACTTGGCAGTCAATTATCTAAAATTCGTACTGGTCGTGCCCACCCAGCATTGTTAGATGGCATTATGGTGTCGTACTATGGTGCTGATACACCACTTAACCAAGTTGCTAATGTAAGTATTGAAGATTCACGCACGTTAGCTATCAGTGTGTTTGATAAATCACTAGCACAAGCGGTAGAAAAAGCGATTATGGCATCTGACTTGGGCTTAAACCCAATGTCAGCAGGTACGGTTATTCGTGTACCATTACCTGCGCTTACAGAAGAGCGTCGTAAAGACTTAATTAAAATTGTGCGTGGTGAAGTGGAAGGCGGCCGTGTAGCGGTACGTAATATTCGCCGTGATGCCAATAGTGATATCAAGAACTTACTTAAAGATAAAGATGTTTCAGAAGATGAGGCACATCAAGCTGAAGATGAAATTCAAAAATTAACAGACAAGTTTGTTAAAGAAATGGATGCTCAACTAACAGCGAAAGAAGCTGAGTTGATGGAAATATAAGTAGCAAAATAGTTTAGGCTTAGATATTTACTAACCTAGTGATCGGGGTATATAAATAACCCTTTTTTCTAGAGCTGGATTTATGCGTCAATAGCAGGGCTATTGTAAGTAAACTCAGTGCGGTAGCGCTAAATATACCTGTCTGAAATAGATTTATTATCCCTATTTCAGGTTAAAAATATTAGTTTTGAAACGCCGTCTAGGGTATACTAGGCGGCGTTTTTTTATGGAATAATCAATATTTATGGTTCTTAACGCTGATAAAATTCCCCAGCGATGTTTACCCAAGCATGTCGCGATAATCATGGATGGTAATGGTCGGTGGGCGCAAGCAAAAAACCGCCCGCGTGTTTATGGACATAAAAAAGGCGTTGATGCCGTGCGCCAATCAGTGCAGTTTTGTACTAAATTAGGTGTGCAATCGTTAACCCTCTTTGCATTTAGTAGCGAAAATTGGCGTCGCCCCGAAGACGAAGTGAATACCTTAATGGAATTGTTTTTATTTGTGCTGAGCAAGGAAGTCAAAAAGCTGCATAAAAACAATGTAAAACTGACTATAATTGGTGATTTGTCACGCTTTTCTGATGCTTTACGTGACAAGGTTGATGCGGCGCATGCGCTCACTCGTGATAACACGGGGTTACGATTAAATGTTGCAGCTAATTATGGTGGGCGTTGGGACATTACTCAAGCCACGAAGCAACTAGCGCAGCAAGTAGCTCAAGGGCAACTATCACCCGATGATATAACGCAGGATCACCTAGGTGACTGTATTGCGATGAATGATCAAGTAGAGCTTGACTTACTTATCCGCACAGGCGGTGATGTTCGCATAAGTAACTTTTTACTTTGGCAAGCAGCATATGCAGAGCTGTACTTTACTGATACGCTTTGGCCTGACTTTAACGAAGCGGCATTCGCAGAAGCGATTGCATGTTACGTCGCCAGAGAGCGACGATTTGGTTGTACTGGCGAACAAATAAAACAATTACTCGCCGAAACCTAAATATTTATAAAGGGTTACACTTTGCTTAAACAACGAATTTTAACTTCGCTCGTGCTTGCTCCATTGGCATTAGTTTTAGTTTTTTATACTCCGCTAACTTTGTTTAGCTATATAGCTGGTGGTATTGTACTGCTAGGTGCTTGGGAATGGTCTGCGTTTATGGGGCTATGCGATAAATTAAAGCGGATCACCTTCGTGTCGCTTATTGCCATCTTATTGACGATGTTAAATTTACATTGGCCAATAGAATCTTTATGGATTGATGGGAAGCTTATTGGCGACGCCAACTATCTATTTACCTTGTCATTTGCATGGTGGTTAGTCGCGACTTACTTAGTATGGCGCTATCCGGCTATGGCCAAAGCATGGAACGAAGGTTTTTTGATGCGCGGTATTGCAGGGCTGCTTACTTTAATTCCGCTTTGGCTTGCGTTAAATACTCTACGTAGTGCAGGTTATGTCGAATCTACACATTTTGGCTCGATGCTTATTTTAGTGGTTCTAGGCATTGTTTGGAGCGCTGATATTGGGGCTTATTTCACGGGTAAAAACTTTGGCAAACATAAATTAATGCCAAAAGTAAGCCCTAATAAAACTATTGAAGGCTTAGCGGGGGGCGTTGCAGCGGCAGTAATTTTTGTGCTGACCTTTTGCCACTTTACAGATGTAGGTACAGCTGTATGGCCGGTTTATGCTGTTATGACGGCCTTTATTGCGCTTTTCTCAGCCATTGGTGATTTGCTCGAAAGCATGTTTAAGCGCGAAGCTGGCTTAAAAGACAGCGGCTCGTGCTTGCCAGGCCACGGTGGCATTTTAGATCGCATTGATAGTCTAACTGCTGCTGCTCCTATTTTTGTACTGTGTTATGCCTGGACTTTAAGTTTATGATTTACCAGCAAAAACTGGTTGTTTTAGGAGCTACAGGCTCTATAGGCTTGAATACGCTAGATGTTATTTCACGCAATAAAGCTCAGTTCAGTGTATTTGCGTTAACCGCAGGACATAATGCCGATAAAATGGCTGAACTTTGTTTAGCACATAACCCTCAATATGCGGTAATGGTTGAGCAGCACGGCGCAAATAAGCTACGTGATTTACTTGCAAATACACGGTGTAAAACTCAAGTACAAAGTGGTACAAAAGCCATGAGCGAATTGGCAGCGCACCCTGATGTAGATACAGTGATGTCTTCTATAGTCGGTGCTGCGGGGCTTATACCTACGCTTAGCGCAGTTGAGGCGGGCAAAAAAATACTACTAGCGAATAAAGAGTCGCTAGTAATGTCTGGTCAGCTGTTTATAAATAAAGTTAAGCAGCACAAAGCTACTTTGCTACCTATAGATAGTGAACATAATGCGATTTTTCAATGTATGCCTACTGGGCTTCAAGGCACGCAAGGGCAGCTTAAAGAGCATGGCGTTAGTAAAATATTATTAACAGGCTCTGGCGGGCCATTTCTTAATCGTGACGTAGGCACTTTGTCACAGGTAACCATTGATGAGGCCGTTGCACACCCAAACTGGTCAATGGGGCATAAAATTTCAGTTGATTCTGCAACCATGATGAACAAAGGCCTCGAATTTATTGAAGCTAAATGGCTATTCAATTGCGAGGCTTCGGATATTGAAGTAGTCATACATCCGCAAAGCATTATCCACTCTATGGTGCAATATCAAGATGGGTCTGTTCTTGCCCAAATGGGAAATCCAGATATGCGCACACCAATCGCCCACGCATTAGCTTACCCTGAACGCATTAATGCAGGTGTTAAGCCATTGAATTTTGAACAAATTGCAGATTTCACGTTTACCAAACCGGATTACGCTCGTTACCCTAACCTCAAATTAGCTATTACAGCTTGTGAGATAGGGCAAGGCGCAACGACAACCGTTAATGCTGCAAATGAAATGGCCGTTGCCGCTTTTTTAAATAAACAAATTAGTTTTACTGATATTTATCGTATTAATGCACAAACGCTTGAACTGACAAAGGATGTTAACGTGCACAGCCTCGATGAAATTTTAGCGTGCGATCAACTTGCACGTACAAAAGCTGTTCAGTTGATCTCAAAGGTGAAACGTTAATGCTTGAATTTTTTTGGAACTTAGGTTCATTTATTTTAGCGCTGGGCATTTTAGTCACGGTGCACGAATACGGCCATTTTTGGGTCGCTAGAAGAGCAGGGGTTAAGGTTCTGCGCTTTTCGATAGGTTTTGGTAAGCCGTTACTTAAATGGTATGACAAACACGAAACTGAATATGTTATTGCAGCGATTCCATTAGGTGGCTACGTTAAAATGCTTGATGAACGTGTTGATGACGTGGCCGATCACGAAAAACATTTATCATTTAATGCAAAATCAGTACAAGCACGAATCGCGATTGTAGCCGCAGGGCCTATGGCAAACTTCCTCTTTGCAATTGTTGCTTTAGGCGCAATGTATATGATTGGTGTGCAATCAATAAAACCTGTGGTGGGTAGCGTTGAATCAAATAGCCGAGCAGAGCAAGCAGGTATTATGCCAAGCCAGCAGATTATAAAAATTGGCGATGATGAGCTTGCGACATGGCAAGATGTGACTTTTTCATTAATGGCTGGTCTTGGTGAGCAAAGTATTGATGTCATCGTACGTGATGAAAACTATCAATCTCAAGTTAAAACACTTAATTTAGCAGGCTGGAAATTAGACCAACGCGATGTACCTCCACTGGCTTCATTAGGTATTATTCCTTTTCGACCACAGGCGAGTTTAAAGCTGGCTGCAATTACTCCAGGCTCTGCAGCTGCATTGGCTAATTTACAAGTAGATGATGAAATAATTGCCGTAAACGAACAAACAATAAGCAGTTGGCAGCAATTAGTTAATGTTATTGAGGGTTCCGCTAACAAAAGCTTACAGTTTAGTGTAAAAAGACAAGATAGAGTAGAGTCGCTAACTGTTACACCGCAAGGTAAAGCGGATGCACAGGGCATTAGCAAAGGATTTCTAGGGGTTGCCCCTTATGTTGAGCCTTGGCCTGAAGGTTATGTTGAAACTAGACATTATGGGCCACTCGATAGTATGGTGCTTGGCACACAAGAAACGTGGCGTTTGATCACTTTGAGTTTTGATATGATTGGTAATTTAATTACTGGTCAAGTATCCGTAAAAAACTTAAGTGGGCCAGTAGGCATTGCAGTCGGGGCTGGAACTAGCGTAAGCTACGGATTAGTCGCGTTTTTAAGCTTTTTAGCGTTAATAAGTGTTAATTTGGGTGTATTTAATTTATTACCCTTGCCAGTACTTGATGGTGGGCACTTAATGTATTACATAATTGAACTTTTCCGTAAAAAACCAGTCTCTGATAAGACGCAAGAGTTTGGTTTTAAGGTGGGTGCGTTGTTACTCATATTTTTAACATGTTTCGCTTTGTTCAATGATGTAACACGATTATAAAAGAACCGAACAGTCTCGAATTAGAACACGATTGTAAAACACCACTAAAATGTAAATGTCATGGTGTTGCGCGGTAATACAGTTGTAAAGGATAAAGATAATAAAATGGCTATAAAAAAACATTTGGCAGTGACAAGTTTATTAGGTGCAAGTTTTGCAGCCCTAGGCCAAACTTCCTTTATTGTTGAAGATTTAAGAGTTGAAGGGTTACAACGTGTCGCACTCGGTGCAGCGTTAACACATATACCTATCAATGTTGGCGATAATGTTGATGACTATACAATTTCAACAACAATTAAGTCATTGTATCGTTCAGGTCACTTCGACAATATTGAAGCGCTACGTGATGGTAATAATGTTATTTTTAAAGTAACAGAACGCCCAACGATCAGCTTAATTGAGTTTGACGGCAATAAAGATATTAAAGATGAGCAGTTAAATCAGTCTTTAGAGCAGCAAGACATTCGCCAAGGTGAGCCACTAGACAAAACAGTTCTAGATAATATTGAAAAGGGCTTAATTGAGTTCTTTCACAGTATTGGTAAATACAACGCAAAAATTGATGTTAGCATCACAAAATTGCCGCGTAACCGTGTTAAGTTAAAACTTGAATTTGATGAAGGCGATGCCGCTTCAATTCGTCAAATTAACTTAGTGGGGAATGAGTTATTCTCTGATGAGGATTTACTAGCGCTGGCTGAGTCACAGCAAGATTTACCCTGGTGGCAGTTTATGGGTAGCGACCGCTATCAAAAGCAAACTGTTGAAGGCGATCTTGAAAAAATTCGCAGTTATTACCTAGACCGTGGTTACCTTCGTTTTAATATAGACTCAACGCAAGTATCAGTAAGTCCTGAACGTGAATCTGTTTATGTAACAGCTAACGTTACAGAAGGGGTTAAATATAAAGTTAAAGGTTTTGACTTTATTGGTGATTTGCTTGGCCGTGAAGAGCTTATTAAAAGTGTAATTCCACTTCGCGCAGGCGAGCTGTACAACGGCTCTGTGGTGACCTCTTCAGAAGAATTTATTAAAAGCTATTTAGCTCGCTTTGGTTATGCCAATGCTGAGGTACGTACTATTCCTGAAATTGACGATGAAAATAAAGAAGTGCAATTAACTCTGTCAGTTGATCCAGGTAAGCGTGTTTATGTACGTCGTATTATTGTTGGTGGTAATCAAAACACCTCCGATGAAGTACTACGTCGCGAAATGACCCAGCTTGAAGGTGCGTGGCTTTCTAATCAGAATCTTGAACGTTCTAAATTGCAAATTCAACGTTTACCGTATATGGAAACTGTTGATTTTAATGTGGTGCCTGTACCGGGTGTTGATGATCAAGTCGATGTCGATTTTAATGTTAAAGAGCAATCAGCAGGTAGCTTTAATGCTGGTCTTGCTTATGGCTCGTACTTAGGTCTGCAATTTAATATTGGTGTGACTGAGTCTAACTTTTTAGGCACAGGTAACCAAATTGGCTTTAACATTAATACTTCCCGTGGTTCTGAGCGTGTAAGCTTATCTTATACTGACCCATACTTTACGCCGGATGGTGTATCGCAAGGTAGTAGCATTTTCTATAGCAACTATGATGCAAGTAAATTCAGTCTAGTTGACTATAAATCAAAAAGTTATGGTATTGGTACGAATATAGGCTTTCCAATTGACGCCGTTAACCGAGTTAACTTTGGTGTGCGTTGGATCCAAGAAGAGCTTTCCGATATTGCTGAGTATGAACAAACTCGCGTAATACGTGAAACGTTCCGCGACCCGGAAAACCCAGATGCAGGCTTTGACTTTACTAAGTACGAGTTAAGCGTTGGTTGGTCACGTGTAACAGTAAACCGAGGCCTATTCCCAACGGCCGGTTCACGTCAAACACTTAATTTAACCGGAACTACGCCAAATTCTGACTTAACTTACTTTAAGTTAAATTATGACTCGCGTTTTTACTGGCCAATTAGTAACGACCACCGCTGGGTATTCTCAACGCGTGCGGCATTGGGTTATGGTAATGGTTATGGCAGCACCAATGGGTACGATCAAACATTACCGTTCCAAGAGTTTTTCCGTATTACCGAGATGGAATTACGTGGCTTTGACAGAAATACAATCTTACCGCAAGCTATTTCTCGCGTACCACAAACTATCCCTGGTGGACCATTGCGAGACGGCACAACAACTGGCAGTATAGGCGGCGCAGAGCAGTTTGACGTGCTTATTCCACAAGGTCGAATTGGTGGTAACACCAAAGCCGTGGCAGGTATGGAGTTAATTGTACCAACACCATTCTTGGATGAAGAAAACACCAGTTCAGTTCGTACTAGTTTCTTCGTTGACGCGGCAAACGTGTGGGATACTGAGTTCAACGTCGATCGTTATCAAAATTTAGCACCGGATGAGCGCGCTAAACTTGAGGATTACTCTGATCCTTTACGTTTTAGGGTTTCAACCGGCTTATCTTTACAATGGATCTCTCCAATGGGTCCTATGTTGATTAGTTTTGCGTATCCATTGCAACAAGAAGAAGATGACGATACGAAGACCATCAGCTTTAATATTAGTAATACATTCTAAAGGAGTTTTTATGAAAAAATCATTTAAATCAACAGCTATCGCTATTTTAGCTACCCTAATGATGGGTACTTCAGTTAACGCATTTGCTCATAAAGTAGGCATTGTAGATATGCAAGCTATCTACAAAGAAATCCCGCAAATGGCTAAAATTGAACAGTCACTACAAAGTGAGTTTGCTGAGCGTCGTCAAGAGCTTGAAAAATTACAGGGCGATATTCGTTTTGAAGCTGAGAAGTTCAAACGTGAAAGCACAACTTTAAGCCAAGCACAAAAAGATGTGTTACGTGACAAAATTCAAGATATGCAAAAAAATCTTGCTGAAAAAGGTCGTCCTTTAGAGCAAGAAATCAAAGCACGTCAAAACCAAGAACTTGCTAAAGTGCAAGGCTTAATTATCAAAGCGATTGAAGAAGTTGGTAAATCAGGTGACTTTGATGAAGTTAAAGTAAAAGATGCTACAATTTACTTTAACCCTAAAGAAGTAACTGACTTATCAAGTAAAGTTGTTGATAAAGTAAGCAAACTATAGAATCAATATGCAAAATTATACGCTTTCGCAGATTGCGGAACTTCTAGGCGCCGAGCTTCATGGTGACGGCGCTTTAGAAATTGGCAAAATAGCCACCCTTGCAAATGCCCATTCTGGGCATATTGCATTTCTAGCCAACAAGAAATACCGACCACAACTTTTAGATACAAAAGCAACAGCAGTGATACTTTCACCTGCAGATGCTGAGTACTTTGATGGTAACAAAATCATTGTTGCGAACCCTTATGTTAGTTATGCAAAACTTGCTCAATTTATGGATACCACACCGCGAGCGGCGCAAGCAGGTATTCATGCCCGGGCAGTCATTCACGATTCAGCTAATATCGGTAATAATGTCGGGATCGCTGCAGGTGCCGTTATTGAAGCCGGCGCAGAGATTGCTGATGATGTGCAGATTGGTGCAGGTTGTTTTATCGGTGCTAATGCTAAACTAGGCAAGGGCACTAAGCTATGGGCTAATGTTAGCGTCTATCACGATGTTGAAATTGGCGCTGATTGTTTGTTTCAATCAGGTGCTGTAATTGGCAGTGATGGCTTTGGTTATGCTAATGAGCAAGGTCAATGGATTAAAATTCCTCAGTTAGGCCGGGTTATTATTGGTAATAAAGTAGAAATTGGTGCCGGTACTACGATTGATCGTGGTGCGCTGGATGACACTATTTTGCATGATAACGTCATTATTGATAACCAATGCCAAATCGCCCATAACGTTGAAATTGGTTCAGGAACAGCTATTGCTGGCTGCACTGTTGTTGCAGGTAGTACGGTGATAGGTAGGAATTGTCAGATCGCTGGTCTTGTAGGTATAAATGGTCACATGAATATATGTGATGGTGTTATAATTACAGGTATGAGCATGGTTACTAAAGCAATTACTGAACCTGGGGTCTATTCTTCAGGCTTACCGCATTTGAGTAATAAAGAGTGGCGTCGCAGTATTGCTCATATACGTAACCTCGGCGATATGAAAGAGCGTATTAAAGCACTTGAGTTATTAACGAAGTCATAACTATTGAACACTAAAAAGGATGCTATTTTGGCAAACGAATTAAATAGCCTAGATATACAAGAGATTTTAAGCTTACTACCGCATCGTTATCCGATGCTACTTGTTGATCGTGTTATTGATTTTACACCGGGTAAATCTTTGCATGCGATTAAAAATGTATCGTTTAATGAACCTATTTTTACCGGGCATTTTCCAAATCAGCCTATTTTTCCAGGTGTATTAATTTTAGAAGCTCTTGCGCAAGCTACGGGTTTACTAGGATTTAAAACGGTAGAAAATCGCAGCGAAAATGAATTATATCTGTTTGCCGCAGTAGACAATGCCCGCTTTAAGCAGCCGGTAGTGCCAGGTGATACCATGCATTTACACGTTGAATTTTTAAAGGAGCGCCGCAACATTTGGAAGTTTGCAGCAGAAGCGAAAGTTGATGGCAAGCTAGTGTGCAGTGCCGAAATCATGTGTGCAAGAAGAGAGTTTTAACAGTGATCCATCCTACGGCGATAATCGAATCTGGGGCTACACTTGGCAAAAATGTGTCAGTGGGTCCATACAGCTATATTGGTAATGATGTAGTGATTGGTGATAATTGTATTATTGAATCACATGTGGTTGTTAAAGGGCCCTCTACCATTGGCTCAGGTAACCATATTTTTCAGTTTGCCTCTGTAGGTGAACAGTGCCAAGATAAAAAATATGCTAATGAGCCCACAACGCTGATTATTGGTGATAACAACGTTATTCGTGAATGTGCAACTATTCACCGCGGAACGATTCAAGATCAAGGCGTGACTAAAATTGGTAGCAATAACTTGTTTATGGCTTATACCCATGTTGCTCATGATGCAGTGATTGGCGATAACGTAATATTTGCTAATAATGCATCGGTTGCAGGCCACGTACATATTGGTGATTGGGTTATTCTTGCGGGTAATTCAGGTATTCACCAGTTCTGTAAGGTAGGCGCGCATGCTTTTGTCGGCATGTATTCAGGCGTGAATAAAGACGTTCCACCATTTGTTACGACTATTGGCACACCAGCAGGGCCAGTAGCAATTAATACTGAAGGCATGAAGCGTCGCGGTTTTGAAAGTGACGAAGTAATGGCGACACGTCGAGCTTATAAAACACTTTACCGTAAAAGCTTAGGCATTGATGAGGCGCTTGAGGCACTAAGTGAAGATGCTGCCAGATACCCAGCAGTGCAAATGATGGTCGATTTTGTTAAGTCATCAGAGCGTGGCATTATTCGTTAGGTGATATCCACCAATAAATACTAGCTCAACGAGCAAATGACTTAAAATAAGAAACCACCTTCTACGGTGGTTTTTTTGTATCTGAATTTTGCTACAATTCCCCGTCGTTTATTCAACTTGTTAAGGTAGTCGGGTGGTTAACCTAAGTCCGTTATTTGCAGAGCTCTCCTCTTGCTTACGTAAAGATCAATTTATCTTCAAAAAGCGCCTGCATGGGGTTAAAAAAGTCACCGATGAAACTAAGCAAGCTGCGGTGGCTGAAAAAATTGCTGCTGAAATAACAAAAAGCCAACAATTACGCTCAGAGCGCTTGGCAAAACTCCCTAAAGTGACTTACCCAGAGCAGCTTCCAGTTAGCCAGAAAAAAGATGATATAAAAAAAGCGATTAGCGAAAACCAAGTGGTGATTATTGCTGGTGAAACTGGGTCTGGAAAAACCACGCAAATTCCTAAAATGTGTTTGGAGCTTGGCCGTGGAGTTGATGGTTACATAGGGCATACACAGCCTAGGCGTTTAGCAGCCCGTAGCGTTGCCGATCGCATTGCCCATGAAATGCAATGTGAGCTTGGTCAACAAGTCGGTTTTAAAATTCGCTTTAGCGATAAAGTATCGACCAACAGTTATATTAAACTGATGACTGACGGCATTTTACTTGCTGAAATTCAGCAAGACCGTTTTTTAAATCAATACGATACAATCATAATAGATGAAGCTCACGAACGTAGTTTAAATATTGATTTTATTTTAGGTTATTTAAAAAACTTACTACCTAAACGCCCCGATTTAAAAATCATTATTACCTCTGCAACGATTGACCCAGAACGGTTTTCAAAACACTTTAATGATGCGCCTATCATCGAAGTGTCAGGGCGTACTTTCCCGGTCGATGTGCGTTATCGTCCGTTAATTGAAATAGATAAAAACGATATGGAAGCTGAGGGCGACCAACTGCAAGGTATTTTTGATGCCGTGGATGAGTTGTGCCAAGAAGGCCCCGGCGATATTCTAATTTTTATGAACGGTGAACGTGAAATACGCGACACTGCAGATGCGCTGACGAAACGCAATATTAAAGGCACTGATATATTGCCGTTATATTCCCGCCTTTCAAACAGTGAACAAAATCGCATTTTTGCACCGCATAGTCGCCGGCATATAATTTTATCAACCAATGTCGCTGAAACCTCACTAACCGTGCCGGGGATCCGCTATGTTATCGATCCAGGCACTGCCCGTATTAGCCGTTACAGTTACCGTACAAAGGTACAGCGTTTACCTATTGAGGCAATATCGCAAGCTAGTGCAAATCAGCGTAAAGGGCGTTGTGGACGTGTAGAGGCAGGTATTTGTATTCGTTTATACGCTGAGGACGACTTTAATTCGCGACCGGAGTTTACTGACCCAGAAATACTGCGTACAAATTTAGCCTCGGTTATTCTGCATATGTTGGGTTTAGGGCTTGGAGATATGGAACAATTTCCATTTGTGCAACCCCCGGATAGTCGTAATATCAATGATGGCTTAACTTTACTAGAAGAGCTGGAGGCCGTTAAACCGGCTAAGCGCCATACAGCAAGACAACTTACTAAATCTGGGCGTAATTTAAGCCGTTTACCAGTTGATCCTCGCCTTGCAAAAATGGTGATGACAGCTCATAAGTTAGGCGCACTGCGTGAAGTGATAGTTATTGTTGCCGCATTATCGATTCAAGACCCCCGTGAACGCCCACAAGAAAAACGCGCACAAAGTAATGAAAAACACGGTCGTTTTGACGATGAAAGCTCTGATTTTATCGCCTTCTTGAATCTGTGGAATTACCTTGAAGAGCAGCAAAGTGAACTCAGTAATAGCCAGTTTAGAAAACTTTGCCAAAAAGACTTTTTAGCGTACATGCGTATTCGTGAATGGCAAGATATTGTCTATCAGTTAAGTACGGTGTGCGCCGAAATGGATATGAAAGCCACCACCAATGTGGCAGACAGTGAACGTATTCATCAAGCATTACTGAGCGGAATGTTAAGCCACTTAGGCTTTAAAGATGAAAAGCAAATTTATAAAGGCGCGCGTAACAGCCAGTTTCATATTTTTCCGGGCTCCGTATTATTTAAGAAGAGCCCCAAGTGGATAATGTCAGCAGAGCTAGTTGAAACCAGTAAACTATACGCGCGCATTAATGCCAAAATTAATCTCGACTGGGTTGAGCCACTTGCCCAGCACTTAGTTAAGCGCAGCTACAGTGAACCTCATTGGGAGAAAAAGCTGGGCTCTGTCATCGCTTTTGAGCAACAGACCTTATATGGTTTGATTATTGTGCCAAAAAGGCGCTGTGTTTATAGCAATATTGACCCTAAAGTGAGCCGTGAACTATTCATTAGAAGTGCTTTAGTTGAACAAGAGTTGGGTCAAAGTGAGGGGTTTTTACAGCATAATCGCGAGGTAATTGAAGATATCCAGGTGCTTGAAAATAAATCTAGACGCCGTGATATATTGGTTGATGAACATACCTTAGCAACGTTTTACGAGCAAAAAATACCGAATGATATAAACAATCGGGCTGCTTTTACTAAATGGTATAAAGAGCAAAAGCGTAAAGACAAATACTTCTTGCACATGAGCCGCGATGATTTAATGCAGCACGGCGCTGACAGTGTTACCGAGTTTGATTACCCTGATGTATGGCAGCAAGGAAATTTAATGCTGCCACTAAGTTATCACTTTGATCCCGGTCAAGCTGTAGATGGTGTTGCTGTACAAATTCCGGTGGCATTATTAAACCAAATAGAAGACAGTGGTTTTGATTGGCATATTCCAGCATTGCGCCATGAGTTAATTTGTGCACTTATTCGTGCATTACCTAAATCACAAAGACGTAACTTTGTGCCAGCGCCAAACTATGCAGATGCAGTATTAGCAGCCATAGAACCCATGCAGGGTAGTTTACTTGATGCATTAAGTACGCGCTTGCTACGTATGACAGGCGTAAAAGTAGAACCTGAAGCATGGGATTTATCAAATCTTGCAACTCACCTGCGGTTTCAATTTGAAGTACGTGATGATAAAGATAAACTACTTGCACGGGGTATGGATTTAACTAAATTAAAATCTCAGTTACAGGGAAAAGTGACTGATACTTTGTCTAAAGTCGCTGATAAGGGAATTGAAAAGTCTGACTTAACTCAGTGGGATTTTGGTAAGTTACCGCGCTCATACGTAAAAAAACAAGGGCAGTACGAAATAAAAGCTTATCCGGCACTGGTTGATAAAAAATCAGCCGCCGCTATTGAGCTTTTTGATAATGAAGTAAAAGCACAGGCCGCACACCAACAAGGTTTACGCCGACTGGTATTATTAAATGTGCCATCGCCGATTAGGTATTTACAGCAAAACCTGCCCAATAAAGCCAAACTTGGCTTATACTTTAATCCATTTGGTAAAGTAGCTGATCTAATAGACGACTGCATTGCCGCAGGCGTTGATAGCTTATTAGTTAAATTTGGTGATGTGAGAACCCGTGACGAGTTTGAAGGCGTTAAAGAACAAATTCGTGGTGAGCTTGGAGATACGGTTGTCACGATTGCTACACACGTTGAGCAAGTACTAAGTATTGCGCATACATTACATAAAAAAATGAAAGGGCGGGTAGATTTAAGCATGATAACTGCTCATGGTGATATAAAATCACAACTTGAGTCACTTATATTTAAAGGCTTTGTGAGTAGTCATGGCGCGAATAAGTTAAACGACTTAATTCGTTATTTAAAAGCGGTTCAAAGGCGCCTTGAAAAACTCCCTGTTGATCCTAATCGTGATAGGTTATGCGTACTTGAGTTAGATAAGGTAGCTGCGGCTTATCAAATGCTTGTGAAAAAAACTCCAAGCGGCATGCCACTCCCACCAGAATTACAGGAAATAGCCTGGATGCAGCAAGAGCTAAGAGTCTCACTCTTTGCGCAAACACTCGGTACACCGTATCCTATTTCAGCTAAGCGCGTGCTTAATGCAATAAAAGAGTACGATGTAAAATAGGCTATTGCCCCTGCATGTTATTTTGTTATATTGGCTAAGTATTAATGCTTAGTATCGTTACTTGGAGTGCATTTTAGGTGGTTTGTAAACTATCATGGAATTTGAGAAGGAACAGCCATATTTATGTCTTCATTCTTATGTAAAGTCCCGCGTTTGCTTGTGGTGGATGATGAATATTTTAATTATGAAATGCTTGAAATAGCATTATCAAAAGACTTTGAGCTAGGTTATGCCAACTCAGGCCAAAACTGTTTGTCATCGGCAATTGCTGAGCCTCCTGATGTCATTTTACTGGATGTTTGTATGCCAGGGCTTGATGGTTATGATATTTGTCGGCTACTAAAAAACACCCCAGAAACTCGCAATATTCCTGTAGTGATGCTGTCAGGGCTTGAATCAGACCAAGAAAAACAAGCGGGCTTTGATGCTGGGTGTGACGCCTACGTAGTAAAACCATTTTCTATAAATGTGCTATTTGAGAAAATTAATACACTTGTTAAGGGCTGTTGATCTTTTGGGATTAAAATTCGTTCTTAGGAGTTAAACTATGTCTAGCGAAGGCAAACACAGCCTCAGACGCATGCAGATTAATGCAGAAGCAAAATTACAAACCCTTGAGCCATTTGCGGGGAATCATTATCAAGCCACGTGTGTAGATTTAAGTGCAACGGGGTTATCGTTACACTTAAATGAGTTATTAGAACTGGGTACACTAGTAAAAGTAAATATTGATTCAGCAAGTGATATTATCGCGCCTTTAGAAACCACGGCAAAGGTTATTCGTGCCAGTAAAGAAAGTGATGGCACGGTGACCGCAGAGCTTGAGATTATTCAGTTTAACTAAACCGATAAACGCATTAGTAAACTTTACAAATTAAGCCTTTTAAGTAAAACCCTTCAGGATAACTACCTGCTATAGGGTGGTCGGCGGCTTGATTTAAGCGTTCCATAATAAGTAAATCTTTACCGGCATCAAGCGCGGCATCAGCCACCACTTTTTGAAACAAGTTTTGCTCCATTAATCCTGAGCATGAGAAAGTCAGTAATGTGCCACCGGGTTTTAAAATCTGCATGGCAATCATGTTGATATCTTTATAACCACGACATGCACCAGTGAGCTGCGCTTTATTATCAGCAAACTTTGGCGGGTCCATTACAATGGTGTCAAATAACACACCATCTTCGCGATATTGGCGCAGCAGTTTAAATACATCCTGCTTCACAAAATCGACTTTATTTAAATCAAGGTTATTGTGCTCTACATTACGTTTAGCGGTATCGAGTGCGGGTTGTGATACATCAACATTCGTTACATGCTCACAGCCACCACGCAGTGCGTACAACGAAAAAGTGCCGGTGTAGCTAAAGCAATTAAGTACTTTTTTATCTTTTGAAAAACGTTCAAGGGCAGCACGGCTATCGCGTTGATCAAGATAAAAACCAGTTTTATGCCCGTCGATAATATCAACTTCCACTTTTAAGCCGTTTTCTTCAATCAAAATTGGCTGCTCTGGTTTTTTACCCCATAGCACACCCGTGGTCGGCTCAAGACCTTCTTTATTGCGCACCTCTACATCCGAACGTTCATAGACATCACAGCCTGGGAATATGGTTATTAGTGCTGCGACTATTTCACCTTTATGGCGTTCAGCGCCGGCGCTGAGCAACTGACAGACTAATACGTTATCAAATTTATCAATAGTTATACCGGGTAAAAAGTCTGACTCGGCGGCGCATAAACGAAAACCTGTTAATCCGCCTTCACTAATCACTTGCTCGCGCGAAGAAAATGCACGACGTAAACGGCGTTCAAAAAAGTGCTGATCAATGACTTCTTTTTCATCAAAGCTCCAAATCCTGGCGCGAATTTGTGAATGTGGGCTGTAAGCGGCTGTTGCTAAAAATTTACCGTCATTGTCATGAATTGTAACTGTGTCACCTAATCCTGGTTTACCTTTTATTTTTTTTATGGCTTTAGAAAATAGCCACGGGTGCTTTCTTTTTAATGATTTTTCGCGTCCGGTTTGCAGATAAAGGGCAGATGACATAAGAACTTCTCAGGCTGATATAAAGAGCGAGTTATTTTAGAGAAGCCACGGCAAACATACAATGAATGTTTTGTACAAAGGTCTTATACACGTTAAAATAAGCAGACTTTCAACTAGTTAATTGGTCGTTTATTAAGTTATGGCGCATTTAGCCCCGCAAACTGAGTTACCCCCGCAACTTGTACAATTAGAGCAGGCGTGTCGAGAGTTTATTTTGTCATTAGTGCATGCTGATGTTGCCCACGATATTACCCATATAGAGCGTGTCGTACGCGTTGCAAAACAGCTTTGCATCGCAGAGCAGGCGCAAATGGAAGTGGTACTGCCAGCAGCATGGCTACATGATTGTGTGGCGGTTGCAAAAAATCACCCTGATCGAGCAAAAGCTTCAACTATGGCCGGAGATAAAGCGATTAGTTTTTTAACTGAGCTTGGTTATGACAGTCAATATTTTTCAGCTATTCATCATGCCATAGCTGCACATAGCTTCAGTGCAAATATAGCGGTACAAAGTGTCGAAGCGCAGATAGTGCAAGACGCCGATCGTATGGATGCACTGGGGGCAATTGGCGTCAGTCGTTGTATGAAAGTAGGAGGCTCGATTGGTCGTCACTTATACAACGCAGAGGACCCTTTTTGTAATCAACGTACTCCTAATGACCACTTGTATACACTTGATCACTTTTATATTAAGTTGATGCATATTGCCAATAGCATGAATACGCCTTCAGCCGAAGCAGAAGCGGCGCGCCGCACGACCTACATGCATGAATTTCTAGAACAACTGAAGTCTGAGATTGGACAGTAGTACATAATGACTATACCTACGTTGTCTGGAGTCGACCACTGTCATTTAAATGTTGATGATATAACGAAAGCGCTCATTTGGTATGAGCAAGTACTGGGTTTTACAGTTGTGCCAGAACTTGAGTTTTGGCATGAAGATAAAGGTCCATTGACGCTAGAAGACGCTGCAAGCACAATCCGTTTAGCACTATTTGAAGGAAATGGCAGCAGTAAAAGTATTGCATTTGCGGCCACTGGAGAGCAGTTTTTAGCGTGGCTGAAGCATTTTAAAAACCATGAAATTAAAACCATTGTGGCCGACCATCAGGTTACTTTTTCACTGTACTTTAAAGATCCAAGTAGTAATAGTCATGAGATCACAAGCCATGACTATGCGTTTATCAAGGGTACAATTGATCCTTCATTCTTGGTTGGCTGAGTGCACTTTTTATACTTTATTAAAATCTAATAAGGTAACTGGCGACATGGCAAAGTTAAGAAATCTCTGAGTTATTTTACTGATTTAGTTAATTATAGATATATTAGGTATATCATTTGTTTGTTCATCTGGATTAAAGAGCAAAAACTTGTTTGAGTATAATCTAAAGCGAAGTATGCGACGTAAAACGGTTGCAATAAAAGTACATCAAGAGCAACTGACTGTGTATGCGCCGCATTTTGTAAAAGAAGCTGATATAAAGAAGTGGTTGAACTCGCAAGCTCAGTGGATCACCAAGCAATTAAATAAGCAACAATCACAAGTTGATACTCGTCAATACCCACTTAAAACTCATCAAGTAAAACTGTTCAGTGAGCCTTTAACCGTTATTTTTGAGCAAGGGAAGTTAACTCAGTGGCATTTTAGTTCTGAGTTTCAAATGGTTACTTTAACAATTTCAGGGCGTGTGAAAAAGCACCATAATGCTTATCAAAATTTGCTTGAGGCATTTTTACATAAACAGCTCGAAAGTTATGTTGAAATGCGTGTTGGTCATTATTGCCAGTTGATGGACGAATCACTCCCTGAACAAATAACCATCCGCCAATATAAAAGACGCTGGGGCAGTTGTAATAGTCGTCGTGAACTCACTTTTAATATTATGCTAGCTGCAGCGCCGCAGTGGGTAATTGATTATGTAATTGTTCATGAGTTGGCGCACCTTCGATTTTTAAATCACAGTAGTCACTTTTGGCAGTATGTTAACAATTATTACCCGGACTATAATAAAGCCACCAAATGGTTAAAACAGCATGGCATGAGCTTGCAGTGGGTGTTTGAGTAAGTTAGTGAAGTTAAAGTTATAAGTTAGCTAAGATTAAGCTGTAACATAAAGCAAAGGTACAAAAGTAAAATTAAAATTTAGTAGGGGAAAAGTTTTAAAGAATAATAAAGCAGGAAGAAAAGTGGTGGAGGGAGCTGGATTCGAACCAACGAAGGCTGAGCCGTCAGATTTACAATCTGATCCCTTTGGCCGCTCGGGAACCCCTCCACACTAATTTGTTGCATCTACATCCACTTAACTGAGCGATAGAAAAGTGGTGGAGGGAGCTGGATTCGAACCAACGAAGGCTGAGCCGTCAGATTTACAATCTGATCCCTTTGGCCGCTCGGGAACCCCTCCAATGCAACGGCGCTGATAATAGCAAACTTGATATTTAAGTAAAGAAAAAAGCTAAAGAAAAATGAAATTAAATCGATAAAAACTTATCTTGGTATTTAATAGGCTAAAGTCTATGCAAATCGATTGTTTGTTAATCACAGAGAGTCAACTTTCTTCCAGACTCAACTAGAGTGTGCAATAACAGCGTCGCGGGGAGTTTGGTTTATTATTAGCCATGCTGTCTTATGATGCGTTGGATTTTAGTCAATTTCATTTATCTAAAAACAGAACTTAACAACTCACAGCCGAATAGTGAACAGCTACGTAAATAGTTAGGCGCAGGTCCAGAGCAATTATTAGCCACTAACGAATTGGAGATGCTGGTTGGTCAACACAATGCAAAACGACTACGTGAAAGCGGGCTTGGTGATATTCGTTTGCGTCATTATCTCACGCCTGAGCTATTAGTAATTCGTGATGATAAAACCCCGGTGTCTTTAGGTATAATTGATAACTATGAGCTAGTCGTGCGTAAGCGCCATCAACAAAGCCATATTCATGGTGAAACCCCAGTAATGGATGCCGCGGCATTTTATGCTGGTTTAACAAATTCTGATTTACATCAGTCATTGCATCTTACTAGCGCATAAACTGATAATATTTTATTGCTTAAACTTTAAAAAAAGCCCCCATTCTTTGTGAGCAATTGCTATAATGTCGCAAATGGCATTGCGCAATATAATTTATGTGATGGCATTATTATTAAATTAAGGTAATTAGGAACGTAATGAAAAAAACATTCACGCTGAATCACGAGAAAATCAAATATCCTCGTATGGTTGATGCCGCTAAACACGAAGTTAAAAAGTATCTGAAGAGAGAGCGTAATAAAACTTTACCGGATGAAGCTAATTATTGGGCGTTTGATTGCAAATTTGGTAATACGGCCGAAACAGCGCAAGTAGTTCATGTTGCCGAAATCACAAAGCACATTAGCGAAATTGAAAGGCAAGAATTAACATCGTTTTATGTTGAAATACTTGCTCGCCCAGCACAACGTCAAGAAGTTGACTTTGATGAGGAAGATGGCGGCGAATAATATGCATTGCTTTACTTAGTGCTTTACGTAACACTAAAACTGAAAAAGCATTAAAAAACGCGGCCACAGTGCCGCGTTTTTTGTTTCTAGAGTATTTTACTTATGCTTGGCGCATTACTCATACTGTAAAGGGTCCACGGTATTATTAAGCTCAAAGGCTTCTAGCCGTTCTTGGCAGGCACCACATTTACCGCAGGCTTTATCGCGACCATTATAACAAGTCCATGTTTGGCTGTAGTCTAAGCCCATTTTTATACCATCAGTGAGAATATCAATTTTGCTATTATTTAAGTACGGGCTAAAAATCTCAACAGCATCGTAATTAGCAATACGGCAAACATCATCCATCTTTTCTACAAACTCAGGTCGGCAATCAGGGTAAATAGCATGATCCCCAGAATGAGCGCCATAGTAGACTTTACTTGCTTTAAGCGACACCGCATAACCCACAGCAAGTGAAAGCAAAATCATATTACGATTAGGCACTATGGTGCTTTTCATATTTTCGGCCTCGTAATGACCTTCGGGTACATCAATATCATCGGTCAGTGATGAGCCACCAATTAATTGATTAATTGCCGAGATATCGACAATTTTATGTGCAACACCAAGTTTTTTACATACATCAGCCGCGACTTTTAATTCTTTTACATGACGTTGCCCATAGTCAAACGACAATGCATAGACTTCGCAGCCTTGCTGTAAGGCTTTATTTAATACGGTAAATGAGTCCATACCGCCGGAATAAATCACAACTACTTTTTGCGTCATAACTGCTTTACTCTTAGTTTTGATAGAGGTTTATATCAGGGCGCGATATACTACATGGCTTCAGCCTAAATAACAATTTATGCTCGGCACAAATGCTGTTATTTAGCCGTAAATACAACCTGTCAGTGATGTAGTAAGTAGGATTTCTTTTGTACAAAATTAATGAAGTATTTGAAACCATTCAAGGCGAAGCTAGTTTTACTGGCACGCCCTCTATATTTTTGCGTTTGCAAGGTTGCCCTGTTGGGTGTTCATGGTGCGACACAAAACAAACCTGGGCGGTAGATGATGTATATAAAGTGTCTCTTGGTGAAGCGGTAGAAAAAAAATCCGATTCAGATCATTGGGCAACGGCTACTGCTGAACAAATACTGACGCTTTTTCAAACCAGAGGGTATCAAGCCAAGCATGTTGTGATCACTGGTGGCGAGCCATGTATGTACGACTTAAACCCAGTATGTGAGTTACTGCATACTAACGGATTTAGTACGCAAATAGAAACTAGCGGCACTTTTGAAATATTAACACCAGCACAAACATGGGTCACTGTATCACCAAAGATCAATATGCGCGGCGGCTATAAAGTACTGACTAGCGCCATGCAGCGCGCAGATGAAATTAAGCATCCCGTTGCTATGCAAAAACACGTAGAAGAACTAGAAGCGCTATTTAGTGAAACAAACGTATCACCAAAACTTGTGTATCTTCAGCCTATAAGTCAAAAAGTATCAGCAACCAAACTTGCCATCGACACTTGCATCGAAAAAAACTGGCGCTTGTCAGTGCAAGTACATAAGTATTTAGGAATAAGTTAAATAAGCTATAAGTGGTAAGTCGTTAATTTATAATTAGGTTATGTTGGGTGCTAGAGACTAACGTAAAAAGAGGCCGCTAATAATATGATAGCTTTGTATGGCATTGGGTGTCTTAGCTTATAAGGCCACCTTGATTTTAAAATCAAGGTGGCCTTATAAATGATTAACTAGTTAGTTACTCGAGTGTAGCTAACATTGGTCATGGTTACTTTAGATGTAGTAATACCTAAATCTTCAAAACATTCTTTGAATGAATTAGAGTTACCCGACTCACCGCAATCATCTAATGTAGATGTATCTTGAGATTGTAGGTAGTTACCAAACTTGAAGTAAGATTCTGAATCATCTTCTACCGGAATACCAAAAGTGGTACCTAAGGCCGTTACATCCACATCACCATAATTATTTACAACTCTTAGATTAAATGAGCCACCACTGGTAATGGTTCCAAGCGCAAACTTTTCTTCATTACCGCTAGTGTTTCGCAAGCGCACATAGACGTCAAAAATACCGTTACCCGCAGTACTATCATCAAAACCCGACTCAGATGAATCAGATACATATACTTTCATGATAGTCCCTGTATCACTTGCATGGTGTTGGGCAACAATTGTTTTCCCACCGTCAGACATGTCAACTTTAACGTTAGCTTCAAATTCTTCATAAGTGTCAGTCATCGCAACACGTAAGCTAGATTTAACTTTATACTCATGACGCCAACCATTGCCATTTGGAGTAATATGCTGAGCTTCCAAAGGTACAAATTCCAAGGTACTGTCATTAACCACTGGGTTAGGATTATCACCTTCAAGATCAAAAATACTACCACTGGTAATACTGCTTGGAATACCTGTTCCATTTTCATCATCATCACCACCAGCTGAACCACCGCCGCTGTCTGACTCTATAAGAGAAAAGTTATCAAAGCGAACATCACTTGAGCTATTGTTGTGCTTTGCAAAAACTTGCAATGAGTCTGTATTCGCAGAAGTAAATGTTTTAGATACTTTAGTCCATGATGGAACATCAAACTTTTTACTTTTGAACAAGCCATTAAGATCATTTACGCCAATTTCACCTTTGCCTAAGACGTATGCGCTCAATGTATATTCAGTACTTTGGTTTATATCTACATCTTGATGAACACGACCGGGACTGCCTTGAATTTTTAATGAGTGAGACCCGTCGTAGGCGTTTTCTGAGATAGCAGCAGGATCGACTTCATTCCAGCTGTTCCAGCCATCTTCAAAGCCTGAGTTATCAATAGTTGCAGCTTGTACGAAACTAGAGCATGCCGCCATAGTTGATAAAAGAAATAGAGATTTATGGTTAATCATTATCTTCATTTCTCCGAACTTGCATATGAAAACAATCTTACTACTTAGTTTAGTGAAAAATCACAAAACCTAGATCACCGCCTATAAGCAAGCTTAATTTGTGTATGAATTAATTGGTCATGTAGTTTGTATTTAATCATTACGATTGGAATTACAAACAGTCATTACCAGTTGAGTTGCCAGCTGAGAAAAACACAATGTATATTTCTTGACTTTTATTTGCAACAATTTATTTACTAGTAAGTAGGTACTAGCTTTGTTGTTTTAAATTATTTTTTATTTAATAAAAAGTTAATATAAACAACGGTTAAGGTGTTTGTTAAAGCAGTGATATATAATAGGGAAAAGAATAAAAAACATTTAAACTAATAAGTAAGTACTACTTTTAGGAAGTGTGTTAATTTAATAGAAAAAATAAAAAGAAGTTAATTGTATTTTTCATTAGTAGTAAAGGTTGTATTCAGAAAATACCCCTTCGACCTTAATTGGTCAACCAATTATGTTTGACAAACTTAAGTAAAGGGCTTAATGCGGGTAAAAACCTTGATTTTATATATTAAATAAACCGCCAATTAAAGTCCTTATTTCAGAAATGCATCTAATTGAGCTTAAAAAAGCCTCTGGGTTTCAAGCCGGGTATCAGTGCATGTCGATAATTTCTCTTTGCAAAGCGAAGTTTAAAAGGTTACTTAGCTTGCAAGGCGCAAGCTTGTTGTATGATGAGGTTATTTATACACCTTTTATAATCAAATTCGTAAGCCTACGTTAACTCATTAGTGCGAGAGTTCGTTATTTCAGACGCTATATAAATTTACTTTAAACATGCTGGATACAGCCCTTTATAAGTGACGTAATGTATCCCCCTGTTAACACACTTACAGGCGAAGTTGGTTTCATCACCGATAACTAAATAGCAAAGGCGCACATATCAATTACTTCACTAGTTGAGCGGTTTAACTCAAACGTAACTAGCTGTGAGCTACGCTCATCGAACGTTATACTTTTCATGTAAATGGGCAAAGTTAGCAGCTGAAATATGAAGTTGGGTTTAACTTTTAGCTATTATAGCTAATACAAATTTATCGTTATTACCGGTTATTTTCCTTCAATTTCAACACTTACTACAGCGCTCCCTTTACCCTCGTTATTAACTACTTGTCCTTCGATTGCTTGCGCTAATACGCTCGCTAATAATAATGTATTTATAAGGAGCGCTGCTTAAGTTAATTTATACATCTCTGACTGCGTAATATTATCTTTTTTAATGCGGTATGTTATATTGTAACGGTTTAGGGCAGGCTGCTCCTCTTATTTTCAGCTACTTAGATAAACGTTAAATATAGGTTTGCTTATGAAAAAGTTTACTAAAGGGCTCGCATTCGCGCTTTTATTAAGTGTTGGTTTTAGTGTTTATGCTCAAAAACATGTTCATGGACAAGGTGAATTACACATTGTTCAAGAGGGGAGTTTGCTGCAAGTGCAATTTATTATACCGGCAGTCGATGCTGTAGGTTTTGAGCGCCAAGCGGCTAACTCGTCTCAAAAAAAAGCCATTAGCGTATTAGCTAAGCAACTAAAAGATAGTAGTCATACTATTGATATTAAAGGGAACTGCATTTTAAAAAGTGCTGAAAATTCGCTCTCACATAATCTCGACCTGCATGATCACGAGCAAAGTGACGAGCATAAACACGATCATCATAATATTGAGGTCAATTACCATTTTAACTGCGATACACAGATTGCTGGCTTTTCGGTAACACTATTTTCTTTAATGCCTTCGCTTAATATGCTTTACGTGCAGTGGATTAATAATACAGGACAAGGCGCAGTAGAGGTGACACGCAATAACCCCTTTATAAACTTGCCAAGTTAGCTTAAAGACGCTGAACCACTATAACCTAAATATAAACAGTTAATTTTACCCGCACTTATTATGCAAATGGAACACGTTATAGGTACGCGAGTGTAAACAGCCGTAAAACGAGAAGATGAACAAGCCTTTGTTAAAATTTAATGCTAAAAATCTGCTGTTTTATGAAGATACCGTGCCCACGTTAAAGCAGACTTTAGCGTCAAATAACGATATTGACATAAACGACTACAACTTTAAAATTGAACATCAAGAAAGCTTACACGACACTGCGCCGTTGTGTACGATCAAAAAACTCCATAGCAACGCATTAATGAAGAGCGAACATTTAACTAAAAGGCATTGTATACTTAGCGAAGAATTTTAATGAGCCGCAAGTAGAGCAACAAAAAACCAAAGGACACGAAATGAATGCGTTTAATTTATTAACTATTACCTGTATAGCTACCCTAAGTATTGGCTGTACATCAACCATAGCCCCTGAATTAACGGGAAGCTCTACAAGCGATGAAGTCGTTACTAACATACAAAGTCAAAGTGTATCGCAGCCGTTAAAGGTGGCAACATGGAACGTTGAGCACCTTGCTTTCCCAATTGATACAGGCTGTAGAATAAGAACGCCAAACGAAATAGCAGCAATGAAAGTGTATGCAAAAAACTTAAACGCAGACATTATCGCCTTGCAAGAAGTGGACTCTAAGTCGGCGTTACAGCAAATATTCTCAGAGGATGATTGGCAGCTAATAATGTCAACCAGAGCAGATAGCCCAGCTTATACATGCAGGCAAACAGGTGCTTCATCGACCCAGCAAAAAGTAGCCTTTGCTGTTAAAAAATCAGTTCCTGTATTAAATGTTACTCCTGTTGAACAACTTGCATTGGCAAGAGCAGGGCTTCGCTATGGCTTACAAATAACAGTTAATACACAGCAAGGCCCGACCGATATACTTAACGTGCATATGAAAAGCGGCTGCTTTGTAGACGACTACCTTAAAAGTGACTCCCCAGCATGTAAAACTTATGCAAAACAGGCGCCTGTACTTAATAATTGGATAGAAAAGCGCGAAAATTCAAGCACGCCTTATATTATTTTAGGTGATTTTAACCATCGTATTTCAGCGCCGTATAACCGCTTAACGCGTACCTTGCTTAATGACACTCGCTCAGCAAGCATTACTACTAGCCAGCTGCTAGGTTGTCATGAACGTTACCCAGCACCTATTGATCATATAATAGTAGGCGGTATTGATGATAAAAATATTGCTAAATCAGCTCAAGTCCATAAATATAAAAATATGGATGACAAAGCCATGTTGAGCGACCATTGTGCGGTATCGGTATCGGTATCGCTTTTTAATAGCCAAACTGCGCTGTCGCCTGCAGTTTTATGGCAGACAAAAAGTAAAGAGTACCAAGCATTAACAACCTACATGTATCAGCAAGCTCAAACCGCCGTAACTTACTTGCCTAGCAAAGCGAGTAACTGGGTCGCAGTAATGGACGTAGACGAAACCGTTCTTGATAACTCGGCTTACCAAAAACAAACCGAGCTTAGTGGAAAAGGTTACACACCAAAAACATGGCAGGCATGGGTAAAAAGCGAAAACGCTACGTTAGTCCCTGGCGCTAAATCGTTTATAGAAGCGGTATTTAAACATGGCGGTAAAGTTGCGCTAGTTACCAATCGTGATAAATCAAACGACATGCACACATGGAATAATCTTAAATCGGTTGGTTTATCTATTACCGCATCTAACACGTGTTTAATTGGGCGCTCGGACACCGATAAAACCGCTGTAGATGACAAGCGCTTTATGAACGATAAAGACTTACGTCGCCAACAGATAACGCAAGGTAGCGCCGATTGTTTTAACCTAAAAGGTGCTAAAAATAGCTGGCAAAAACCGCACGTTATTGAGTTTCAGGTGGGAGATAACATAGAAGACTTTAATGGTGTAACACAAGAAAACGCCAATATCGAGGCGTTACTACCGAGTTTAGGAAAGTCACTGTTTTTACTACCTAACTCTATGTATGGTTCGTGGTAGATGTACGATATATTATAATTTTTAGAAGGGGTTTAGTATGAACGAAAACAGTAAAGAGTTACCCGATACACCTTTTGGAGCAGAGAGTTCTAGTTGTAGTAATACAAGTTGTTGCCCACCTCCACAAAGTCCGTTAACTAGGACCACACCAAAAGTGGGGCGTAATGATCCTTGTGTTTGTGGTAATGGCCGTAAATATAAAAAGTGCTGCGGTAAAAACGCATAAACTGTCACATATTAGGTTGTATATAAATATAAGGGCTAAAACGGTGCGTTACTGTTTTGGCCTTTTTTGTAGTTAAATAAAAATATCTTCCCATCCTACATATTTATAAAACTCACTTTAATCCTCATAAGGTAAAACACGATCTAATTTAAACTGATATGCCGAAGTGCCTAATTCGTTTTCTACTGTGTTTATAGTTAACTTGCCTTCAAACCAAAATGCGTCGTAAAGGCTTTCAAGCTCAACACCTTGTTCAAAGTTAACGTAAATTATTTGATTAGGTGGCGGCGGTGGCAAGTGCAAACATGCGCCAAAATACGGCACTACAAAAAACTCCGTAATGCGTTTACCTTCTTCAGACTCAAGAGGCACAATAAAACCAGGAATACGGATGTTTGTGTTGTTATAACTTTCAATAACTCGTGCAGAGCTTAGTGCTTGATGATAGCGTTTATCTTTTTCGTTTTCAAATGGTTTAGCATCTAAACTCTCTAGAGTGCCAGGGAAAAATCATACTTGAGCGTTATTTATCCTAAAATAAGCTGCTCTCTTACCTCATCTGACCAAGCAGCCTGTTTCAACTTACCTTTCATACTGTCTTTTATCGCGCTTAATTTCGCTAAGTTCATCGCAAATCGTCTGAAGGTCGCCATATTCTCGGGGGCATCACCTCGACGAATACGTGAATCGTCTTCTTTAAATGTCATATCTAATACCCAGTGTGCTGAGTTTTCTATTCCCCAATGCTGGCGAATAGACTTGGCTACTTGCTCTGGGTTTATCCCTAGCGAGCTGATGTAATAACTCGTTTCCATTGTATGACTATCGCCAACATAACGCTGTCGTACTACCTCGACTATGGAGTTGAAATTGACCCAACCGTGGCGCTGCTCAAGCCAATCTGTCACCAACAGTTGAGTGTACGTGCGCTGCTCTATTCGACCATGCCCATCATTTACTGTTTCATGGCTATTTTGCTGGATGAGTGATGGCTGCTCTCGTCTGACTTTGTGATAGTAGGCTTGAATTTCTTTGTTCAATTTTCCTTGGTTATTCTTCACTTGCAGCAAATAGTCTCCGTCTTTCTTGCTGACGGCTTTCGTCACTTTCTTTAAACAATGCATCGCGTCTGCTGTGATGATATTGCCTTTAAGCTCAAGTAATTCAATAAGTGCCATCACTGTTGATACTTCATTCTTCTTACTTTTGGATTTGCATTGTGCTAGTACTAGGCCCTGTTCAACTGCATAAGCTGAAACACTGTGAATAGCTGTTTTTTTATCACCATCATAAGAATGGCGAAGTGTTTTACCGTCAAAGGCAATGACGCTTTGATTATTCGCATCTCTAAGCTCATTAACCCAAGAAACAAAACAAGCTAATAAAGCTTCAGGGGCCAGTGAGCTAATGATACGAGCAATCGTATCATCGACAGGAATACCATTTTCAAATGAACGAAACTTACGTAACCAAGTCAGTTTACTGTCACCGAATTGCTTAATATCCTTCCACCCTTCAGCACCTGAAATAATCGCAGTGACTGTAAGGAATATAACATCCAGCAATTCATGTTTTTTGTTGATGTGTGAACGAGTATCTTGAATGTCGTTGAAATGGTTGATGAATGACATGTTAATCGCCTTTGAGAAAAAGGCGATTTGATCACAGATTCGAAGTAATAATCAAGTTAAGTATGATCTTGCCCTGTCTAGAGTGCACGGCTAGCGCATTTTAATCCCAGACTCTAACAGGGTTGAGCGGTAATCATCGTCTAGCCCTGCCATTTTCTTTTTCCTCGCCATACTTGCTGACTTAGATGCATCTTGTTTAAAAAGCGCCATGGCTATCTTTCGCATTACATTAAACATTAATGGCCCTTGAAGTTTGCGTATTCTCGATTCATCTTCTCTGAAGTTCATATCAAGCATCCAATGCATGCTTTCAACCTGCCAGTGACTGCGTACTGCATTGAGTGCTTGCGCTGCATTTAAGTCTAATGAACTTATATACCAGCGTGTTTCAGTGGTATCCGACCCTGCCGACTTATCATGAACTTCAGCCCTGACCTTAATAATACTCGTTAAGCCAGGCCAACGATAATCCTTGCCTAGCCAGCTTTTATCTATAAGTAACTGCTGGCATGTACGTGTTTCAACACGCCCATGTCCTGAGCTTATTTCGGTATGTTCATCACAATTATGCTTAGTTAACCTTTCACGCTCGCACTTGTGCCACCACGCTTCTAGTTCCTTTTGCATGCCTGAATGATTACCTTTAAGTGCAAGAATATAATCTGCTTTTTGTTGGATGATTTGTTTTGCTATTTCTTGTTGGCATCCCATCGCATCTAACGTAATGATACTGTTTTCAATATCGAGCAGGGTGAGTAATTCTGGTATTGCGGTGATTTCATTTGTTTTATTATCAACAGCCGTCTGCCCAAGCACTAACTGGTGTTGGCAACTCCATGCACTGACCGTGTGTAAGGCACTTTTTCTGTCTTTTGTGGTAAATGAACGCCGTGCGGTTTTGCCATCGATAGCGATGATATCTGCACCTGTAGTTTCAATCAGTGATGATATCCAAGATTGAAATGCCCTTTCTATTTCATTTGCTTTTAACCGACACATGACGCGAGCAATCGTGTCATGTTTTGGAATTCCTGCGTTGAACGTGCCGTATTTTTTTAACCAATCAAGCTTTAGGTGCCCAAAGTCTTCAATATCTTCCCATCCTTCTGCACCAGAGAGTACAGCGCTAATAGCAAGGAGAAGAATATCGATAAGTTCATGCTTTTTACAACGTTCAATGCGAGGATCTGTAATTGAATTAAAATGTTTCAGAAAAGTAGTGCTCATATTTATGCGACCAAGTAATTATTATGCCTTGATCTGATCACTACTTGCTCTATAAGTTCAATTTATAATGATCTTGCCGTGCTCTAGAGTGTCTTCCTCTGAGCCATCTTCAATATCATATAAATAGTCTGGTGGGTTCAGCAAGGCATCTAAATCGTCTTTAGGCATTAACTGAGTCCATTCTACTTCTTCGTAGCTTGAGTTTTGAGCCTCAGATTCACAGGTAAATATTAAACTAGCCAGTGATATAATAAGGCAGGTGAGTACTTTAGTTACATTTTGTGACATATTTTAAACTCGATATGATTAATATTAGCAGTGAAAATGTTATAACATATCAGAAGATGTCAAACCATAGGAGTCTTTTCTGTTGGCTAACTCAATTACTTCTGGCTTAACTCTCTTAGCCATAAATATTAATCAGCTTAGTTATCGGTACAACAAGGCTGATAAAACATCATTTCATATACCCAAGTGGCAAGTAAAGAAAGGTGAACATGTATTTCTGTATGGCGACTCCGGCTCAGGTAAAACCACATTACTTAATTTACTCGCAGGGGTACTAACGCCACAAGCTGGTGATATATCCGTACTAGATCAAGCATTTTCTGTGCTGTCACCCAAGCAGCGTGACAGGTTTAGAGCACAACATATTGGTGTGGTGTTTCAGCAATTTAATTTAATTCCTTATTTAAGCGTTTTAAAAAATATTCAGCTTGCTAGTTATTTTGCTAAATCGGGTAACTTGCAAATAAAAAAAGAGGCATCAGAGCTACTGTTGAACCTAAAACTACCTGCAAATATACTACACAAACCAGCAAATACATTGAGTGTCGGGCAGCAGCAACGTGTAGCTATTGCCCGCGCATTAATAAACAAGCCTAAGTTGTTACTTGTTGATGAGCCGACCTCGGCGCTAGATGCATCAACACGAGACGTATTTATGGCGTTATTAATCTCTCTATGTCATCAGCACAATATAACGCTCGTATTTGTAAGTCATGATATGCACTTACAACAATTTTTTAAAACAAGTGTTGAAATGACTTCACTTTTAAAAGAGGAAAGCACCAAGTGTTAGTGTCCTTAGCGTGGAGTAGTTTAGGCAGTAGACGTAAATCGGTAATACTAACGTTTTTATCATTACTTATAAGCATTAGTGTGTTGTTAAGCGTTGAGCATATTCGCCAGCAAGCTAAAGAGAGCTTTAATAGAACTATTTCCGATGTTGATATGATTGTAGGTGCGCCAAGCGGGCAATTAAACCTTTTGTTGTACTCGGTATTTAGAATGGGTAGTCCGACTAACAATATTGATTATAAAAGTTACAAAACCTTAAAAACAGCTCATTAGTAGAGTGGGCTGTGCCTATTTCGTTAGGTGATTCGCACCGTGGTTTTAGAGTTATGGGCACTAACAACAGTTATTTTGAATACTTTAAATACGGCAGTAAGCAACCACTTACCTTTGAGCAGGGTCAGCCATTTGAGGCATTATTTGAAGCTGTTATAGGTGCTGATGTCGCCAAAAATCTCAATTATAAAATCGGCGATAACATAGTGATTGCCCATGGTATTGGTAACACCAGTTTTAAGCATCACGACAAAACACCATTTACGATAAAAGGCATACTTAAGCCAACAGGTACGCCAGTAGATAAAACCATACATGTGAGTTTGAACGCCATCGAGGCGATTCATTTATCGCTCGCCAAACAAAATCAATTACTTAAAAGTGCGACATCGGTAAATACCGAACCTGATAGCATTACTGCTGTTATGCTGGGTTTAAAATCTAAATTTACGACTTTTAAATTACAGCGCGATATAAATAACTACAAAGTCGATAGATTAATGGCAGTGTTACCTGGCGTTGCAATGACTGAGCTTTGGCAAATGATGGCAACAGTAGAAAACCTATTACGTGTTATTGGTATTTTAGTGTTGGTGTCGTCGTTATTTGGTTTATCAACCATGCTACTTGCATCTATGCAACAACGTAAAAGCGAAATCGCTGTACTGCGTGTATTAGGTCCAGGACCAAGCGTTATTTTTAGTTTAGTATTAGTAGAGGCGTTAATATTAGTCGTACTGGCGTGCGTATCAGCCGTTGCTTTACTCAGTTTAGCTTTGTGGTTACTCGCTGATTGGCTAGGCGCCACCTATGGATTATTTTTAGACGCGAATGTGCTTAGCCTCGAAACACTTAAAGTAGTAATTATAATAACCGTTGCGGCCATTATTACCTCGATTATTCCCGCTTATGAAGCGTATAAAAGTGCACTTCATAGCTCGCTTTCCTCTAAAAACTAGGGGTCTTTTTGATATGAAAAAACAGCATGAAGACAGGTATAATTGAATTCACTAAAAACGTTACACCGGATTCCCTCGCTAAGATGAGTGGGTCTTTGTTGACGGTAGAGCTGTCAGGGCTCATCCTCATCTATATAGTTGCGGCGCAAGAGCCACTAACAATAAATTAATTGAGAAAAGTGCATAACTGACAGTTTACTATTAATTACCTTGTGAAAATACTCATGATATCGCTCACGGAAGGTCACTTGTAGCCAAGTGTTCAAAAAGCAATGCGTATAGTGGGAAGCTAAAATAATCTACTGGTGATAAGAGCGCTAAACCCGTTATTCCACCAATGGATAACAGTTAGTGGGTAATGTAAATATCGACTAGTGTATATACAAATATAAATACTTAGTTGAGAATGCTTTTGGTCGAGTCAAGCAATATAGAAAAATAGCCACAAGGTATGTAAAGCTTGAACTAAACTATCATTCAATGCTCGCTTCGACATTACAATGATGTGGCTACCAATATAGGTTGATTGATATATGTACTATAAAGATCAAAAAAACCAAGTAAAACTTTAAAAAATCGCCATATAAACATTCACTTCAGTATCCGATATTTCGACTAAGAATGATCGGATAAACAAGGAATAGGGTTCATTATATGCACTCTTTCAATAGTGTTAGTGAGTTCTTAAAGCCAAACTATTTAAACCACTCAATAAAGTAACGCTACATATTGGCAGCGCTTTTTACTTGTGCTGGAAGACTTGGTTTACCGTTGGTTTTTGCTTTACTCAACTCTGACTAACACTATAGGGTGTGCTTTAACCGTTTAATGTTAAGTTTTCTTTGGCCTTGTAACTACATTTCTTGCGCTAAACTACATTTCTTGCGCTAAATAGTCCAGCACCACTTGGTGATGATCTTTGGTTTTGAATTTATCAAACAAGTGCTTAACTTTGCCGTCTTGGCCGATTAAGAAGCTTAAACGGTGGATGCCGTCATATTCTTTGCCCATAAATTTTTTATAACCCCATATACCGAATGCTTCTGCAATGGCGTGGTCTTCATCTGAGAGTAAATCAAAGTTTAGTTCTTTTTTGGTTTCAAAGTTTTTTAAACGTTTGATTGGATCTGGGCTAATACCCACAATGCGGGTATTTAATTTAGCAAGCTCGGCTTTTTTATCACGTAGGTTTTCAGCTTGTACGGTGCAACCAGGGGTAGATGCTTTAGGGTAAAAATACACTAGTACTTGCTGTTCTTTTAACAAGGTATCAAGGGCGATTGTGTCGCCATCTTGATTAGATAAACTAAAAGCGGGGGCTTTATCACCGGCTTGTAATGGACTAATTGTGTTCATACTTTGCTCCTTAGCGAATACGTCTAAAAATATAATCAACGTTGAGAGTGCGCGAAAGTGCTTCAAAGCTCACTTTGAAGTTATCTATGCTAACATCAACGGGGATGTTAAATTCAAGCTCGCAGCGCATTTTTGTGTGTTTTTCGTCTTCATAAGTATCTGACTTTAATGAGCAAATACTTATTTTATGATCAGCAAAAAAGCGCGTTACTTTGCTTAATGTGCCAGGGGTATCTGTACCTGTATATTCAAGGTTATAACCGGCGCAAAATTCACTTTGGTTATGGCTAGAGGTACGTTTCATCATGGTCAGTAAACCAAGTTCCATACCTTTAACAGGCAGCGCATGATCTACACGACTGATGGCCGACATATCGCCTGCTAGCAACATTATAAAAGAAAACTCATTGCCTAAAATTGCGATACGACTGTCTATAATATTGCAATGACAGTCACTAACCAATTGTGTTAACTCACTCACAATACCTGGGCGGTCTTCTCCAATAGCGGTTAAAACAATCTGATGATTTGTAAATGCAGTCATGAATTCAAATACCTAGATAAAGTAAATAATTACGGTCAAACACGCCTAATAGCGCCAAATGTAAAGGTGTACGACAGTCAAGTTTACCATAAAAAGGGCTCTAAACTATAGTTTGCTAGAATTAACCATGATTAAAGCACAGCCTTTCTTGTTTTTACGAGCGTGTGAAAGTACCATAGTCAAAGTCTTGCATTAAACTGCCTTTTTTATGATTAAGTGTTCATTCACATCCATAAGCGGCTTGTAAAAAATAAGAAATGTAAAATTAATATTGATTTTACACTGAACCAAATCGGCATAACCCACTCATATATTTGTTACAACAATTAAGGGTTTGCTAAGGAGAATTATCTGTGCAGTATTGGATCCCAAAAGCACTTGCTATAAGTGTATTGGTCGGCTTATCAGGCTGTAGCGTTTTTACTGATGAAGCGCACCATAAACGTAATTACCGAGCTGGTGAAGCGGTTAAAGCCCCACAAGGTTTAGAACAACCAGCCCAAGATCCAACTTACAAGATGGAAGTGGCTGAGTATGACAATAACCCTGAAGCAAAAAACTATCGCCCGCCAGCACAAGTTTTAACGGTCGCTGAAGGCAGTTGGGTTGAAGAAACAGATAAGCAAGCCCGTGTTTATTTTGATAAAAATGACGGTATTGCTGATTTAAACGAGTACATTTGGGATTCTATTCAAAGTGTACTTACAGAACATCAAGTCAAAACAGTCAATGAAGATAAGCTTCTTGGCACTATCGAAACAGGTTGGTATTCCATAATTAATCCTGAAGACGGTTGGTTTTGGGAGAATGAAACTGAAGTTTCACAGCAACGCTTTGTATTCAATATTGAAGAAAAATCACACCAACGCACTGCTTCTTTGAGTAGTAAATTAGTTGAATATAAAAGTGATGAAGTAGAGCTGACTCCGTTGTTACAACAACAGTTAGAAGTCCGCGCTTTAAACCAAATAATAGCGGAATTTGACTATCGCTACCGTCAACTTGTAATTGAGATGCGTAAAAAGCAAGGTATTATCTCGCTTGAAATGGGCTTTGACAATAAAGGTAATGCAGCTTTAGTAACTGAACAAGATTACTCTGCTGTATTTGACCGTTTTTCTGGTTTCCTTGAGCGCCTATCATTCACTATTGTTGAAATTGACCAAGAACGCGGTCTGATCACAGCTGATTATGTTAAGCCTGAATCAAGTGTATGGGATTCAATTTGGGGTGATGAATTGGCTGAATTACCAGTTGATGAGGGGCAGTATCAAATATTAGTCAGTCGCACAGATGATGGCGGCACCAGCTTAACGTGGATGGATGATGAAGGTAATACGCTAGAGCCTGGTACGATGAATAGCTTACAGCAAGCATTAGAAAGTGCCTTGCGACAACGCGGTATCAACATTTAATAAAAAGTGAAACATCCACCACAAAAAGAGCTATGGCTCTTTTTGTGGTTTCTACAGGTTGAAAACAATGACGAATCTATCAACGTCAAACACACAGTTTGACTTAAAAGTATGGTTTACTTTTTTAGTTCCTTCACTAATCGGCATTTTATTATTTATGACCCCCGTGCCTATGAACGGCGCAATGACAATTCCAATAGCCGTAATGGCAAAGGCGATACAAACAACTATAGCACCTAATGTAGTGACGATTATTACCGCGATTATTTGTGCTACTGGTGTGATTTCATTGATTGTAAAACTGTTTAAACCTGTAAGTCTGATGCAGTCTGCGATTGTTAAGCACCTGTTTGACGTGCACTGGTTATGGCTGGTTATTCGGTTATTGGGTATGGCGGTTATTGTTTTACTGTTTGTGAATATTCATTACCCCGAGTTTAAATCTGCACTTCCTAATTTTTTACTGCCGATATTTAATGGTGTTACATCGCAGAACACGGGAGGCTTAGTGCTTAATGATTTATTGCCCGTGCTTTTATCGGTGTTTATATTGGCAGGGTTATTATTACCCTTATTGTTAAACTTTGGTTTGTTAGAAATGATTGGCACGCTATTAACCAAATTGATGCGGCCGTTATTTGGTGTGCCCGGACGTAGCGCGGTTGATTGCGCGGCCTCTTGGCTTGGAGATGGTAGCGTGGGTATATTGATGACTGCGCGTCAGTATGAAGAAAAGCATTACACTGAGCGCGAAGCGGCTATTATTGGTACAACTTTTTCGGCGGTTTCTATAACCTTCTCTTTAGTGGTGATAGGGCAAGTTGGACTTGAAAGCTTATTTGCTCCATTTTACTTTACTGTATGTATTGCAGGTATTGTTGCTGCATTGATTGTGCCGCGTATTCCACCACTTAGCTTTAAAAGAGATGTGTTTATAGATGGCACAGCCCCAGATAAACACGCAGAGCGTGTGCCAGATGGTAAAACCTTAGTGAGTCATGCATTGCATATCGCATTAACTAAAGCAAAAAAATCATCAGGATTTGCAGGTACCCTCAAAGAGGGGGTTCATAATGCACTTGATATGGTGTTTGCTGTGCTACCAGTCGTTATGGCTGTGGGTACTTTAGCATTGGTAATTGCTGAATACACCCCTGTATTTGAATATTTAGGTAGACCGTTTGTGCCATTTTTAGAGTTACTACAAATACCAGAAGCCGAGGCTGCAGCGCAAACGATTATGGTGGGTTTTGCTGATATGTTTATTCCGTCTATTCTTGCTGCAGGCACTATTGAGAGCGATGTTACTCGTTTTATAATTGCGGCAATAAGTGTAACGCAATTAATTTATATGTCTGAAGTGGGTGCGTTATTGTTAGGCAGTAAAATACCGGTTAATATTTTTGAGCTGTTTGTCATATTTATTTTAAGAACATTAATCACATTGCCTGTTATTTCTTTAATGGCGCATTGGTTAGTTGGTTGAGCGCTCGGTTGCTTTGCTGGTTTTAAGTCAAAATAAATCATTAAAAGCCCTGAATGTTGAAGTGACCCCCAATAGTTGGACAGTCCAATTACTGGGGGTCTTTTTATGTCCAAACATCATCGAGCTTTTAAGCTCAAAGTAGCTGAGTTCGCTTTATCTGAAAGCTCTCCGGCGATAGGTAATAGATTTAATGTTACACAAAGGCAGGTCCGATATTGGACCGCTGTTTATCGAATTCATGGCGCTGAAAGCTTCAGGTCTGTTCACAAACCTTATTCTCAAGCATTTAAGATAGAAGTGTTAAAATCGATGGCAGCTAACAGTTGGTCACTCAGCTATACCAGTGCGTTCTTCGATTTATCGTCCCCAGGTATTCTTTTTCAATGGCAAAAGCTTTATGCTCGCGATGGTATATCCCGTCTCCAACCACAGAAAAAAGGTAGGCCAACCATGACAAATAATTCTTCTTCATCAAAACCAGTAGAGCAAATGACTGAGGAGGAGTTACGAGAAGAGTTAGCATACTTACGAGCAGAGAATGATGTGCTAAAAAAGTTAGAAGCCTTGGCTCAAGCCAGAAAGAAAAAAGCAAAGACAAGACGATAGTCGTCGAAGAGTTCAAGGCAAAACATAGCTTACGACATCTATTAAAGGCCACGGGGTTGGCGAAGAGTGTCTACTATTATCATCGAACTACATGTGAGCAGCCCTGCGCCAACAGTGATTTACTCGTAAAAATACGTGATATCTATCACACGCATAAAGGGCGATATGGCTATCGCAGAATTACGAGTGCCCTAAGAAAAATGGGGGTACTCGTTAATCATAAGCGCGTTCAACGTCTAATGAATGAGTTAGGCCTTAAGTCAAAAGTAAGGCCTAAGCGCTATAAATCTTACAAAGGTGAAGTGGGTAAAATCGCAGAAAATACGCTTAACCGCGAGTTTACTGCGCAGAAGCCTAATCAAAAATGGGTAACGGATGTGACGGAGTTTAAAGTGGATAATGAGAAGGTATATCTATCGCCTATGATTGACTTATTCAACCAAGAGATAATCAGTTACGAAGTAAGAAAATCCGTTGCGCTTCCCTTGGTAACTGACATGCTTAAAACCGCAACGGCTAAGTTGAAGCCGAACGAGAAGCCGATAGTACACTCAGACCAAGGATGGCAATATCAAAACAAGCAATATCAAAAGCACCTTAAAGAAAAAGGGTTAAAACAAAGTATGTCTAGAAAAGGAAACTGTTTAGATAACGCTGTTGCTGAAAATTTCTTTGCCATACTGAAAAGCGAGATGTATCACAACGAAACGTTCAAGGACGCGAATGAACTCATTGAAAACATCAAAGAATATATCCACTATTATAACAATGAGCGTATTAAGCTGAAACTAAAAGGCCTGAGTCCGATACAATATCGAAATCAGGCCTTGGCTGCCGCTTAGAAATGAGTCCAACTTTATGGGGTCACTTCATGTTCAGGGCTTTTTTATTATATTTACAGTGGCTTATCAATCAGTTTAATGGCGTCGGCTGCGGGTAATGGTTTTGACTTTAAAAAGCCTTGGCCAAAATTACACTGGGTGTTTCGTAAAATAGCTAATTGCTGCTCTGTTTCTATCCCTTCTGCAACGACATCTAACTCTAATGATTGCGCCAAGGATAAAATGGCATCAACTAAAGGGTTTTGACCGTGATGTAAATGGTCAATAAAGCTCTTATCAATTTTTAGTACATGAATGGGTAATTGATGAAGGTAACCTAGTGCCGAGTAACCAGTGCCAAAATCATCAAGGCATAACTTTACTTTTAATGGTGCAAGCCCTTGAATAATATCGGTGGCTAAGGCAAGGTTTTCGATTAATCCTGATTCGGTTATCTCCAAGCATAAAGATCCCAATGGCAACTGGTATTTATTATAAATAGCATGGAGTTGCGAAACAAAGTCGAGGCTTGCAAAGTGCCTTGAAGAAACATTAACAGTAATACGTAAAAAACGTTTACCTTGCTGATGCCAGAGGGCTATATGTTGCGCGGCTAAGTCTAATAAGTGTAAGTCGAGATTGATTATTTGCCCGGTATCTTCCGCTACGGGGATGAAGTCATTAGGCGACACAAACCCTCTTGTAGGGTGGTGCCAGCGTACAAGGGCTTCAAAGCCCGTTATCCTACTGATTTGAATTTCAAATATAGGTTGAAAATAAAGTTCGAACTCGTTTTGCTCTATGCCTTGCTGTAAGTCATTTTCAATATCAGCATGGTTTTTCAGCTTTTTACGCATGGTATTATTAAAAAACTTAACTTGTCCACGTCCTGATGATTTAGCTTCGTACATGGCTGCATCAGCTTGTTCTAATAGCTCAAATGCTTTGTCGGTGTCTTGTATACTAAATGCGACCCCAATACTGGTAGAAGCTTGTAATAAATAGCCATCAATATCCAGTGGCTTAGCTAATGATTTTTTAATACATCTTAATGCTTCATAGACTTGGTTTTTATGAGTAATATTTTCCATAAAAATGGCAAATTCATCACCACCAAGACGAGCAAAGGTATCGGTATTACGAATTGATTTTTTTATAACGCTGCAAATAGTTATTAAAAAATGATCACCTACTTCATGACCAAGCGAATCATTAATACTCTTGAAACGGTCTAAATCAAGATATAACAAACAATGCATGGTATTTTTTGGTGAGCGAGTGAGGCGCATAATGGCGTGCTTTATCCGTTCGATGAGTAATGAGCGGTTGGCAAGGCCTGTTAATTCGTCATGTAATGCTTTGTGCTCAAGCTCTTGTCGAGAAAGTTGGCGATCAATAGCCATACTGACTTGGCGGCTTACATAAGTGAGTAAATCGAGGTCGTGATGATTGTAGTGGTGTGCGCTGTTATAACTTTGAATAACAATAACACCACTTATTTTGTCACTGACTTTAAAGGGAACTCCCAGCCATGACTCTGCTTCTCGGCCTATCATTTTGAAGTGGCCTTCGTCTATGTGTTGTTGATACTGTTCTTTAGACATCAGCATTGGAGCGTCAGCATTGAGCAGATAGTAAGAGGCTGTATCTTTTAATTGCTCTTTCGATATTTTGGTGTGCACACTTGAGCGCACGCCTTCCTCGATAATATAAACAATTTCTAAAATATCTACTTGCTTATTGTAAAGGCCAATAAAGAAGTTATCGGCACGGACTAAGGTGGTTATAATATTATGAATAGATTCAAAAAAAGTATCTAAGTCATTGGCTTGGTAAGTTAAATTAGCGATTTGCAGCATGCTACGCTCAAGTTGCTGGGCAGCGTTTAACTGAGTCACTGTGGCTTGAAGGTTACTAACTGTTTTTACATGGTTTATTTTAGCGCTTAGCAGATGCGCAACAGTGGTTAGAATTTCTAAGTGTGCATCTGTAAAGTAATTACGAGCGGGGTGTTCGCAGTCAATGACACCGAACACTTGCTCATTATAAATAAGCGGAACGCATAATTCAGAAAGCGCAGGGCGTGAATCTGCAATATAGCGCTTATCTGTTGTAACATCACCAGTCATTACAGGCTGGCTTGTTGAGGCAACATAGCCCGTAATACCTTGATCAAAATTAATCGTTTTTCGAGTTATATTATAACTACCTATTTTGTCATCTATTCCTATCGATGCTACTTCAAATAGTTTTTTTTTATCTGGCTCGGCCAAATATATCACGCACTCAACAAAGCCTAAGCGTTTTACCACTTGTGAGGCTACATACGCAAATAGTTCATCTAACTTTTCAAGTTGTAATAGGCTTGATGAAAACTGGTTAATAATGCTTAGTTGCTCAGTTTTAATTTCAAGCGCAGAAGCAAAATCAGGTTTTTTTGACATAGGCAATAGGGTTAATACAAACTAATTTATTTAGTACATGCCTATAACGTTAACCCAGTATTAATTTATTAACAAAGTAATTATAGAAATAATGACTTGAAATAACGTGTTTTTATAAAGTTCTTTGTGCTTTAACGTATTAATATGAATAAAATCTTTACTCAGTTACATCAGAACAATATGATCAACTAAATTCAGCTGTGGGAAATAGACTTATGAGTAACTCAGGACCAATTAAATTATCTACATTAACTCTGACACGTCCAGATGATTGGCATATACATTTACGTGATGGTGATCAGTTAGTGGATACTGTGCGCGATGTAAGCCGTTACATGGGTCGCGCGATTATAATGCCAAATTTAGTGCCCCCAGCGACCTGTACCGACACTGCTCTTGCCTATCGAGAGCGTATAATGGCAGCAAAGCCACAGAATAACTTTGAACCGTTAATGGTACTTTACCTCACGGATAAAACAACGCCTGACGAAATTCGTAAAGCCAAAGCCACAAGTAAAATTGTAGCTGCAAAATTATATCCTGCAGGGGCAACAACTAATTCTGATTCGGGTGTTACATCTATTAAAAATATTTACCCGGTACTCGAAGCAATGCAAGAAGTGGGGATGTTATTACTGGTACACGGGGAAGTAACTGATTCAGCTATTGATATTTTTGATCGTGAAAGAATTTTTATTGAAACCATCTTAGCTGATGTGGTGGCAGATTTTAGCGAACTTAAAATTGTACTTGAACACATTACGACCAAAGAGGCCGTGGAGTTTGTGAAAAGTGCGTCTGGAAATGTGGCTGCAACTATTACTGCTCATCACTTATTATATAACCGTAACCATATGCTTGCCGGCGGCATTCGGCCACATTATTACTGCTTACCTATTTTAAAACGTAATATCCATCAGCAAGCGTTGATTGAAGCCGCTACCAGTGGCAGTGAGAAGTTTTTCTTGGGTACTGATTCAGCACCACATTACAAAAACAAAAAAGAAGCTGCATGTGGTTGTGCTGGTGCTTATACTGCGCATGCTGCATTAGAGTTGTACGCTGAAACATTTGATGATGCTAATGCGCTTGATAAACTTGAAGGTTTTGCCAGCCACTTTGGTGCTGACTTTTATAATTTACCACGCAATACAGAAACCGTTACTTTAGTGAGAGAACCTTGGCAAGTACCTGCTAGCTACCCGTTAGGAGACTCGCATGTTGTGCCTATAAAAGCACAAGGCACAATTGATTGGCAGGTAAAGTGATTATTTAAAGCATCAAATAACTGCATATTAATTTTATTTATATGCAGTTATTGCTTGTAAAATCAGCAATTAAGCCTACGTTGCATCCTGTCTAAAATATTTATCAATTAATAGAGCTAAAACGAATTTATTGTGTTAACCTTAACTTGCTTTGAGTTTTTGCGTATAGAATTTATGGTTAAAGTACGGCGTTTATGGTTACCTGTTTGGTCAATTATTACTTCCTGTGCCTTACCCCAAAGATTTTTTGGGCATTCACTCAGGGAAGGTTATAGCCAATTTATGGCTGAATTTTAAATTTTGACTTACAGGAAAACATGGTATGTCAACTACTGGTAAAGTTAAGTTCTTCAACGAAGCTAAAGGCTTTGGTTTCATTGAACAAGAAAATGGTCCTGACGTGTTTGTACACTTCAGTGCTATCACTGGTTCTGGTTTTCGCACTCTTAGCGAAGGTCAAGCAGTGACATTCAGCATCAAACAAGGTCAAAAAGGCCCTGAAGCTGAGAATGTAGAAGTAGCATAATTTATTTTATGTGAACTATGTTCATCTTGGTGAAGCAGGTCTCTGTTTCACCATAATCTCTCCTCTTTTGATAATTTACCCTAATTCATACTAATCTAATGTAACATTACTTCTTAATTAATGTTTTATAGTAATGACTAAAGTCAAAGTAATCCCTCGAATATATACATGTAACTTCTCAGTATTAATGATTAACTTTTGATAGTTGAGATAACACGCGTATTCTTCTAATAGCATTTAATATCTATCATCAATGTCCTCACTAGCATCTCATTATTGATGGGTAACTGAATCTGTTTGTGCATTAGCTACAGTGAACTTATTTATAATGATTTTACAGTCGACACCGCATAGCTAATCCAATTAGTAACTTAAACAGCAACAATATAAATTACAAGCTACCTTCAGTTTGTTAAAGTCGAAAATACCGACTTAAAAGAGTGCCTATTTCATAAGACTTAAGCATGTTAGTAAATTACATATATAATAGTCATTTATCAGCATTTTGATTTACTACTAGGTTGTTTTATAGGCTAACAGAACTAGGCGTAGAATAAGTATTTAACTATGGCTGTAAAGCATAACTATCTCTTAGTGTAAAAATTGCACATTTATCTATTTTTTTATCAATTGTATTCATCGTCTCTATTTTTTTTTACGTCTTTATACACAGCAAAAAAAATTAATTAATGTTACATTTATGTTTTTTAATGCATTGACTATCAAAATAACTCAACGTTGCATAGGGTTACACTGGTATTATTAAAGTGTGTATTATTAAAGTGTGCTTTGTTATCACTGTGTTAAATTATTATTTCTTTTTGTGCTGGATGAGTTGATAAAGATAATTTATTTATTGTTAATTCTAAACATGAAGTTGACAGCGTGCATTGCATTCAGCATTATTGGATAGTTGATATCCGTTAAAGATATCTGGGTTGTCCTCTTCGGAGGGTAATTTAATTATAAAAGTAACATTACTTAATTGGTTGGGAACTATGTCTGTTAAAATCAGAAAGAGTCTTGTAGCAACTGCGTTGGTTGGCGCTTTTGCATTTGCAAGCAGCAATGTGATTGCAGATCCTTTGAAAGATGTGCAAAACGCAGATCAACAAATTCAAAAGTCTGCTGTTAAGTCTCAAACTAAAATTGACAATATCTTCGGTCAAACTCAAGATCTAGTAGCTGAGTACCGTGGCCTTGTTGATGAAACTGAGCTTTTAAAAGTATATAACGATCACGTAGCACGTTTGGTCGCAGACCAAAACGATTCTATTGAATCGTTTGATCGTCAAATAGCAACTATAGACAACACTAAGCAAAATGTTGTTCCTTTGATGTATCGCATGATCGATACGCTTGAGGAGTTCATTCAAGCGGATGTTCCGTTTAACCTTGAAAATCGTATGGGACGTGTTGAAACACTTCGTGACATTATGGCTTCATCGTCAGTTACGACTTCTGAGAAATTCCGTCAGGTACTTGAAGCATATACAGTAGAAGCTTCTTACAGCTCTGCCGTTAATGCAACACAAGGTACTTTAGAGTCAGAAGGCAAAAACATTAACGTTGATTTCGGTCGTTTAGGTCGTATCACTTATGTTGCGCAATCATTTGACCTTAAACACGCTTGGGTTTGGAATAACAACACTAAACAGTGGGAAAAATTAGGTGAAGAATACCTTAACCCTGTTAAAGAAGTGATTCGTATGGCGCGTAAACAAGCGACATTAGAACTTGTTAAACTACCAATCTTTGGCGCGGAGTAATCAATAATGAAGAAACTATTTAAAGGTTTTGCTGTTGCAGCAGTACTCTCTGTTTCTGCAGGTACCGCGCTTAACGCACATGCAAATACTGATGCTTTAGACAAAATTCTTGAGCAAGTAAAGCAAGAACGTATCTCTGAAGGTAAAATTAATAAGCAACGTGAGCAAGAATTCCTTTCAGCTCGTGCTGATAAGCAAGCGTTACTTAATAAAGCGAAAAGCCAATTAGCTGATGAAAAAGCACGTGGTGATCGTTTAAGTAAAGAATATGCACAAAACGAAAATACTTTAGCGGAAAAAGAGCAAGCTCTTCAAAACGCTCAAGGTACGTTAGGTGAGATGTTTGGTGTTGTACGTCGTGCAGCAGCTGATGCAATTGGTTCAATTGAAGCATCACTTGTTTCTGCTGAAAAGCCAGGTCGTGCTGAAGTTTTACGTTCACTAGCGGCAGCAAAAGAGCTTCCAACAGTACGTGAACTTGAAGAGCTTTGGATTGCATTACAAACTGAAATGACTGAGTCAGCTAAAGTTTCTACATTTGAAACTGAAGTTGCTGGTCTTGACGGCAATTCTTCAATGAAGGAAGTAACACGTATTGGTAACTTCAACTTAGTTACAGATGAAGGTTACTTAATTTATTCACCAGAAACTAAATCGATTCAACCTTTAGGTAAACAGCCAGATAGCTATATCCTAGACGGTATTAGTGATTTAGAAGGTACGTCTTCTGATAACTATGCAGGTGTTTATGTGGATCCAACTCGTGGTGCTATATTACGCATCAATACGCAGAAAAAATCGCTTATGGAATACTATAAGCAAGGTGCGGAAGTTGGTTACATCATCACAGCATTGCTAATCGTTGGCCTATTAATCTTCTTAATTCGTTTCGTTGATTTAACCATGACTACGGGTAAAATTAAGAGCCAGCTTAAAAACCTATCTGCTCCGAATTCAAATAATCCACTGGGTCGTGTTCTTAAAGTGTACACTGATAACAAAAACCAAGATGTTGAAAATCTTGAGCTTAAACTTGATGAAGCGATTCTACGTGAAACGCCACGCATCGAAGCGGGTATCAACATTATCAAGATCTTGGCTGCTATCGCACCATTACTTGGTCTACTAGGTACTGTTATCGGTATGATCTTAACATTCCAAACAATCACATTGTTCGGTACAGGCGATCCGAAGATTATGGCTGGTAATATCTCTCTAGCTCTTGTAACTACAGCGCTAGGTCTAATTGCAGCATTACCACTTATTCTACTTCACTCAATTGTTGCAGGTCGTAGTAAGTCGGTATTACACATCCTTGATGAGCAAAGTGCTGGTATCATCGCGTCTCACGCGGAGAAGGAGAAAGCCTAATGCTAGTCCTGATGGAGTTATGGGAATCTGTCAGGGATTTTGTTGGCACAGGCGGCCAGGTTTTATACGTGGTCGCGATAGCACTCTTTCTTATGTGGGTATTAATGATTGAGCGCTATTGGTTCCTACTTTCTGAATTTCCTCGTGTATCGAAGGAAATTGTAGGAAAGTGGGATGCCCGCCAAGACACTACGTCTTGGTACGCACACAGAATCCGTGAAGCATGGATTTCTGAAGCGTCTGAAAAATTAGATCAGCGTATGTTGTTGATTAAAACATTAGTGGCTATTTGTCCATTAATAGGCTTACTCGGTACCGTTACCGGCATGATCTCAGTATTCGAGACTATGGCGACACAGGGTACAGGTAATGCGCGTTTAATGGCATCTGGTATTTCAATGGCAACAATCCCAACAATGGCTGGAATGGTTGCGGCACTATCTGGAGTTTTCTTTAGCTCACGCCTTGAGGCAAGAGCGAGAGTGGTGAAAGCCAAACTTATAGATAGCATGCCTCATCACTAGAGAGAGAATTAAATATGGCACGTAAACAACGTTTTCGTGAAGAAGAAGAAGCAGCGGTTGATATGACGCCAATGCTTGACATCGTATTTATCATGCTTATTTTCTTTATCGTAACAACATCGTTCGTTAAAGAGGCTGGTATAGAGGTTAATAAACCAAAAGCAGCCCAAGCTACAAAGCAAAAAAATGCTAACATTTTTGTTGCTATACGTAGTGATGGTGCAATCTGGATTGATAAACAGCAAATTGATGTTGAACGTATTTCAGCAAAAATTGAGAGTTTATTAGCAGAACAACCTACTGAAGTTGTAATTTTGCAGGCTGATAAAGAAGCAAAACATGGCACAGTGGTTAAAGTTATGGACCAGATAAAAGCAACAGGTGATAACCTGAGAATTTCAATAGCTGGAGATCAGTAATGATTCGTTTTCTGTTTTCACTGATTGCAGGTGGGGCAGTTACTTTCGGCTTGTTCTACTTTATGGCGTACCTCATCTCCGGTGGAGCTGACCGTGCGACTGAACAAAAAGAGCAAATTGTAGTCGAAATTATGACGAATCCGCCTGAATCTAAGGTGCAGGAGAGGAAGCGTGTTCCGCCTCCGCCTCCACCACCGCCTAAGCAGCCGCCTAAACCGCAGCCGCCTCAGCCGGAAAATAATAACCCTAATCCGGGAGCTATGTCATTTAATATGGGTAGCATCGATGTGGGGAGTTCATCCGGTGGCCTAAGTGGTCCAGGTGCATTTGGACGTGATGGTGATGCGACACCTATCGTTCGTATTGAACCAAAATATCCAACACAAGCAGCACGTGATGGTAAAGAAGGTTGGGTACAACTTTCGTTTTCTATCGATAAACTGGGTGGAGTTACAGACGTTGAAGTTATTGACGCTGAACCTAAACGCATATTTGATAGAGAAGCTAAACGTGCATTGCGTAAGTGGAAATATCGTCCTAAAATTATTGACGGTGTAGCGCAAGTACAAACTGGTTTACAAGTACAGTTAGACTTTAAACTTAACCAAGGCAACTAAGGAGGCAAGTAATGAGAAATTTATCTAAAGTAACAGCACTTGCTCTAGTTATGTCTTTTTCGGGTGCTGTTGTAACAGCACCTGCTTTGGCTGCTGCCGATCCCGCTAAAGTTGAAGCGAGAAAGAATGCAAAAACCAAAGTAATGGGTGAGCGCGTTGGTAAAAAGGTTATTAAAGCGTTTGACCTGTACGGCGAAGATGACATTGATGGTGCACTTGCTATATTACAAGAACTTGACCCTTCGGATGAGTTTGATAAAGCAACAGTAAACCGTTATCTCGGTAGTATGTATGGTCAAAAAGAGCAATACCAACTTGCTATTAAACACTTAAAGCTAGCTGTAGCTCCTGATATTTTAAACTTTAACGATCATCAGCAAGCGTTAAAAACATTAGGTGATTTGTACGCTGGTACTGAACAATACACGGAAGCTAAAAAAGCTTATTTAGCTTGGATGGACTTCACAGGTGAAGAAGACGCCACTGTTTATACTCGAATAGCGCAAGCTAATTTCCAGTTAAAACAGTTTGAGGACGTAGCCGAGCCTGCCGACAAAGCTATTGCACTGGCAGAAGAACCGAGTAAAGGTCCTTACCAGTTGAAAGTTGGCGCCTATTTTGAACTTAAACAATATCAAAATATGGTTGAAGTAGCTGAAGAGGTTGTTCGTCAGTGGCCAGAAGATCAAAAAGCATGGGTAACCCTTGGTAAGTTTTACTTACAAACTGAGGATTATTCACAAGGTCTCGCTACTATGCGAGTTGCTTATAATAATGGCTACCTTGAGAATGAAGTAGAGTACAAAGTACTTTCTAACTTTTATTCTTTAAATGAAATCCCTTACAAAGCAGCAGTTGTGCTTGAAAAGGCGATGGATGAAGATAAAGTTGAACGTAATAAGCAAAATGTGAGAGCAGTGGCATCAAATTACCACCGTTCGAAAGATGTGCTTAAAGCGGCTAAGTATTATGAAGAAGCAGCTAAGTTTGATGACGATGCAGAGCTTTATCGTAAAGCAGGTTCACTACTTTTGGGTTCTCAAAAGTATAATGAAGCGGTTCTACGTTTAAACAAAGCATTGGAGTTAGGATCTGATAAAAAAGGAACTATCTATTCTGATTTAGCTGAAGCTTTCTACTATCAAGAAAAGTACAAGCAAGCTTATGCTGCTATTACTAAAGCTATGGACGATCCTCGCACACGCAAGTTTGCGAAAAGCTGGTCTGTATTTATTAAAGATAAAGCCGCTCGCAACGGTGTTAAGATTTAATAGCTAATTGTTTTAGTTTATAAAAAAGCCCCTATGGGGCTTTTTTTTATGGAAGTAAATGAATGAAAAAATCACTGTTATTAATTTTTTTATGGATCAGTACATTGGTAGCTTGTGGTGGTTCAGATGTACCTTTCTCATCTAAAGCTGATGCGTTTAAAGCGCTTTATTCACTCAATCAGGCCTTACACCCGCAAACTGAAATTAAAGTGCAGTATTGGCCTTTTACAGCAGCGTATCTTGAGCGGCGTCATTTAGTATATAAAAAAATAAATTTGTTAGATTTAACACCTGATCAGCAACAAGAACTAAATTATTTAATTATTGCGGAGCGGTTCCCGGAGCGTTTCTTTGCTTGGCCGGCTTATGTGTCAGTTATAAAAAATAGCATGCTTAGTCACGCATTAGAATCACAACAAATAGCATGGCTGGACTTTGCACAAAAGCAGCTTGTTGAAGCGCGTAAAAGCGGTTTAAAACTTAATAGATTAGAGCTGGCGGCAATAAAATCTCAGCTAGAAGAGCTGTTACCATCAACAAATAAGATGCCAAAATTACAACAAGCCCTTACTAAATTTAATGATTATTTAGCTAATTACTCGCCGCGTGGCAGTATTGGCTTGAATGGACTTACGAATGGTAATTCGTGGCATCAAAGTAAATTAAATTATTTTTCTGGGCAAACTTTAGCGCCGTTAGAGTGGCTAACTGCTATACAAGCAAAGCTTAAAAAAATGCCGGCAAGTCAACTAGATTATTCATTTAAGCGAAGTCATGCGGAGTCTGTTGCAGAGAAGTTATTAGCAACTAAAAATACTTTACCAGGCTTTGATTGGCAGCAAGGTTATTTTAATCTGCGCGCCCAAGCTCAACAAAGTGCTTTATCAGCAGCAGAGCAACAGTTTTGGCTGACACTAATGGAAACTGACATTGGTGTCCATTACCATCATTGGAGTAAGTCTCAAGCATTATTAAATCTTAAAAAAAGATTAAGTACTGACGATAATACTGCTAATTATTTACTTGAAGATATTGTGTTTTACCCGGGGTTTAGTTTTATTTTTGCAAGATACATCAGTACTAGCGATTAAACCTTAATTAACCTGAATCTCGTTTAAGAAATTGAACTAAATGCCTGTTCCGAGATCCGATCTTTCGACCAAGAACGATTGGATAGACAAGGAACAGGCATGATTAAATTAGTTGAATTGTTTTGCGATGTCGATGATTTTTGCAAAGTATTTATACCTCAATGGGAACAACAATTACTCGAAGATGGTACCCAAAAACGTCAGCGAGCAGGACGTATGACGACCAGTGAAATTATGACTATTGTCATCAGTTTCCATATGTCGCATCACCGTGATTTTAAAAATTACTATCTTGGTTATGTTTCACTTATGTACAAAAGTGAATTTCCTAACTTGCTCAGTTATACCCGATTTTTAGCCGTTATGCCGAGGGTACTTGTGCCGATGTGCGCCTATTTCACTTCGCTTAAAGGAAAGCCTACAGGTGTTGAATTCATTGATTCTACATGTATTAAGGTATGCCATAACATTCGTATTCCCAGGCACAAAACCTTTGATGGAATAGCCCAGCGAGGCAAAGGAACAATGGGTTGGTTTTATGGCTTCAAGTTGCATTTAATTGTTAATCATCACGGTGAAATTGTTGCTGCAAAGGTGACAACAGGTAATGTGCATGATACACAGCCAGTGCGTGAATTAGCGAGCTGTCTGACGGATAAATTATATGGTGACAAAGGGTATTTAAGTAAAGCTTTAGAAGCCGATTTACTCGATAAAGGGGTAAAGCTCATTACGACGGCTCGCAAAAACATGAAGGCAAAAGCGATGTCACTATGGGATAGAGCGATGCTTTCAAAGCGCTTTATAATTGAAACAATTAATGACCAACTCAAGAATATATCCTTCATTGAACATTCGAGGCATCGGAGTATGAACGGCTTTATGTTAAATTTAGTCGCTGGATTGGTGGCTTATTGCTTGAAAGAAAATAAACCACACCTTAATTTAACTGATGTAGAGCGCAATGCATTAGTTATCGCTTAAGCAGATCTCAGGTTAATTAGTATTAAACTGAGGTTTTAATTAGCAAGATTACCGTTGGCAGCATTGGCAACGCTGCGCAGCGGGATCGAGATTGAGGGTTTGCTCATCTATTTTTTCTTCGCAATCACAACAGTATCCATACTGGCCAATTTCAATCTGACTCAATGCTGCTTCCAGAGTATTTAACCGGGCAATAAGTGGTTGGTATTCCGGGCCAACTTTATTAGCGAGTAATTCAATCCAAAGTGAAGGTTCGGCATCGTGTATGAGTGCTAATATCGTGTGGTGAGCTGTCTCTGACGATGTATGCAATCTTTTCAGTAGTTGACACCTTATGCTCGTAAGCTCATTGCAAACTTGCAGGTGGTAATGATTAGTGTGATTTAACATGGTGAACCCTCATCGCTGTTGAGGAGGGATTATTTATCAGTTGCTGGTTTGTCACCATGACTTGCATCAAAGAATAGGGGCTTTGGCATATATTTTTAAAACGCTTGCAACGTCTTTTTTGCTTTTAAGACGCCTTATTTCATCAAAAAGCGTGTCTGCTTGCGGATATTGCCGTTTTAAATAGCCTAGCCATTGCTTTGTACGAGAAGCAAAATACTTTTCGTCTTTACTTGGATCGTGATGCATTGAAGAGTGAATTATATGATATAAAATATGTTCCCATTGCAACGCTTGGTAGTCTTCATTGTTGATATGCGCCTTAATTTTTTTAGCTAAGTCAGGATGCGATAACGCTCCGCGACCCAGCATTAAATCGCTGCAGCCGCTTCGCTTTTGACACAGTAGAGCATCGTTCACTTGCCAAATTTCGCCATTGGCGATGACGGAAATATCTTTATCTTTAATTAGAGGTGGGATCTTTTCCCAGTATGCAGGAGGGTTATAACCATCTCGTTTAGTACGAGCATGAATAGCAATACTTGAAGCCCCAGCACTGACAACGGCATCAAAAATTTCTTGGCTGTTGCTATCATCATCAAAGCCTAAGCGGATTTTAGCACTGACATTATGCTCGTCAGCCACTGCATCACGAACAGTTTTTATTATTTGGTACATGTGCTCGGGATCTTTTAACAGCACAGCACCGCCTTTACTTCGGTTAACTGTTTTGGCAGGGCAGCCAAAGTTTAAATCAATGCCATGGGAACCAAGTTTTATGGCCTTTACTGCATTCTCAGCCAGCACGTTAGGGATTTGACCTAGTAACTGAATCCTTACAGGTGTGCCTGAACGAGTGAAACCATTGTTATGGAGTTCGGGACAGTAGCGGTAAAATACTCGCTCAGGTAAACATAAATCCACAACCCGGACAAACTCGGTAACACATAAATCAAAGCCACCGATATCAGTAAGTAATTGGCGCATTTTAAAATCGACAACACCTTCCATCGGCGCTAACACTAATTTCATCAACAAGGCTCAATTAAAGACTGGAAAGGGCGCGTAGTTTACTCTGATAATACTGTTATCTCAAGTAAGCACCTTTGGTCATTAAATGTATTTCTTCTCGTTAATTGGCTTTAACAACCATAGTTAATTTACGATAAAGAAATTTATTTTAAAATTCGTGAAATATACTGTTTTAGTTAAGGCTAGTTGTTTACTGAGAGTGATTAAAATAAACATAGTTAAAGATAATTCAACCGCATTGATATTAAGAGCAGTTGTTATCGGTACAGCATGCTTTACAGCAAAAAATGCACAAGTTAGCCCATTTTAGTTCCATAAATGGTACTGAGTATCAAGTTGACGCTACAGAAGTTAAGTGAAGGGAGTGCAATGCGCCGAAGAGAAAAACGACACAAAGCGCAGCTAATCAGCTTATTTTGTGATTTAGTATAGTAAATTAGTTAGTGCCGTGAGGCCTTTATACTAATAGTCCGCAGTAGTAATAAAAACACATAAAAAAACCATTACTAAAGAGGTTGTCGTCCATGATGTATCGCGTATACAGCAAAAGATCTTCAGTGATTGAAAATGTATCTTACTACACAGCTCCGGGTCAGGAAATGACTGAAAATGAATTGCCTATAAGCCTTATCGCAATCACTTCACAATGGCTCTATTTAGCAAATACCACGTAACTTAAGTTATCAATTTACCGTGCAGCTGACGCACCATCAGAGCAATCTAGTTACTTTATAATATATCGTGATAATGGCGATAAGATACAATTTCTAACCCCTAGTGGCATGAAAGCTTTATTATTGGGGATTATTGAAACGCCGATGATTTTACTCTTAATGAAGTGTGTTTCAGGTAGCGCAACATGCACCTCAGTTTACTGATGAATAATTACAACAAGGTACATTAGTTATCCTAACAGCAATGGCCGAACGTGGTGTAAGAGTGACAAAAATCAAGCTTAAAACCTTTATACATAGCCTGACATCGTCTATTATATGCGGCGAATTATCGTGCTTAATAAAAGGTAGTAAAAATGTCAGATGATAAAGATTTTAAAGATCCGTTTAACGTTATGTACTTCATCGCTTTTTTAGCGGTTTTTGTTGGTATAGGTTGTCTCAATGCTATTTTAGGTTGGATCACCACTTTATCTTAATTTGCTTTATGTAAATTGATAGGTTGTTGTTGCGACCTAATATACCCGAGTCACCTTAAAATGCAGAATTTAGCGCTTCACAGAGGCTTATTATCGAGAAGTTACTTTGCAACAATGGCAGTTCCTTGGGTATATTACTAATTTTAATAACTTCTTACCGACAACCGATTTATCTAGTGTTATAATTACCTGCTTTGTAATATTAACTATTTGAGCAGTTCAAATTATGACTCAAGCAACGCCAGCAATTATTAAAGATAGCATTACTACTATTGTGGATTACCCAAAGGCGGGTATTTTATTTCGCGATGTCACTACTCTAATGGCAAATCCATCTGCTTTTCAGGCAACTATTAATGCTTTTATTGATGCCTACAAAAATCAAGGATTCACCAAAATCATTGGCACTGAATCTCGTGGTTTTATCTTTGGTGCACCATTATCCTATGCATTAGGCATCCCGTTCATTCCTGTAAGAAAGCCAGGTAAGTTACCACGTGAAGTGATCTCACAAGATTACCAATTGGAGTATGGTGACGACGTGCTTGAACTGCATACCGACGCTATAGTTAAAGGTGATAAAGTATTATTAGTTGATGACTTATTAGCAACAGGTGGTACGATTGAAGCCACTATTAAATTAGTTAATAAGTTAGGTGGCAATGCCACAGACGCGGCATTTGTTGTGTCATTACCAGAGCTTGGTGGTGAACAACGTATTGAAAAAATGGGCGTTAATATTTTAAAGTTGGTTGAATTCGAAGGCGAATAATTCATGAGTTATCAGGTCCTAGCGAGAAAATGGCGACCACAGACCTTTCACCAATTGGTCGGTCAGTCTCATGTGAGACAAGCGCTAATTAATGCGTTGACACAAAACAGACTGCACCACGCTTATTTATTCACCGGGACCCGAGGCGTAGGTAAAACCACGATTGCGCGTATTTTTGCCAAAAGTCTTAATTGTGATGAAGGTATTTCTGCTGATCCGTGTGGAAAATGCAGTAGTTGTACTGATATTGAGGCTGGGCGTTATATTGATTTATTAGAAATCGATGCGGCGTCACGTACCAAGGTGGAAGACACTCGGGAAATCCTTGATAACGTTCAATATGCACCAACTCGTGGTCGTTACAAAGTGTACTTGATTGATGAAGTACATATGCTCTCAAAGCATAGCTTTAACGCATTATTAAAAACGTTGGAAGAGCCTCCAGAGCATGTAAAATTTTTACTCGCTACCACGGATCCACAAAAACTACCTGTCACTATTTTATCGCGATGCCTACAATTTAATTTAAATGCGATATCACAACCAGAAATTAAACAACAGCTTGAATTTGTACTTCACGAAGAAAAGTTGAGTTACGACAGTCAAGCGCTGCAAATTATTGCCAAATCTGCAGATGGCAGTATGCGTGACGCACTAAGCTTAACTGACCAAGCTATTGCACAGACTAACGGCGATATTAATCATCAAGCCGTGCAGGCCATGCTCGGATTAATGGATACCCATTATAGTCAGCATATGTTGGCAGCTTTACTCGCTCAAGACGGTAAAACATTACTTGATGAAATAGCGGCAGTGGCTACTAAAAGTCCAAACTATCCTGCCTTGTTAGATGACTTAATCGCACTGACACATGTTATTCAGCTTACTCAGTTAGTCCCTAGTGCAGCTGAGCTTGATGAACATAATCAAGAATTTGTAGAGCAGGTAGCTGCAAGTTGTGATGCTAAGCAGATTCAAGTGTATTATCAGTTATTATTGAACGGAAAAAAAGACCTACACTGGGCGCCAGAACCACGACTTGGTTTTGAAATGGTGCTACTGCGTTTACTTGCGTTTGAACCGAGCGAGCAGTTTGCTCAAGCACCCATAAACAATAACAGTCTGCAGCAAAGTGTGGAAGTAAAACAACAACGTGCAAGCTCACTGCGCGACATTATTAATAAAACTAAACCGCAATCTAACGACATAGATGTACATAAAGCTGACCAAAATAAAGCGCCAACGAGTAATGAATCTGTCTCTATAAATACTCAGCAAGTACATGATATTGCTCATGCTCATGCTCATGCTCAAGTAAATGATGTGCAAATCGCTGATAATTATCAAGCTAACAACGTTGCGAATAGTGACAATGAAACTGATATCGAAGCTAATGAATCATTATCTGAATCATCGCCAAGTATTGATGAAGCAACGATTGCGTCGCAATTTGATGATGTGATGAGCCAAGCGACAGAGCAAGGTTTTCAGCAACAGCCAGGAAAGAATGAAACTGACTCTGAGCCACAAGCTCATGATAGTAACCTTCATGGATGGTCCGAAACTGAATCTCAAAATGCTGAACCGCATAATTTGGAAACCGAAACGGTTTCGCCTGCTAATTCGCCAGTGCAGTTTGCAGGTGGTGACGTTGCACAAAAAGAGGCGCAAGCACAATCTGCTATTGCCCGCATATTACGTGATAGAAATATATCAGGTACAGGTACTTTATCAGGTGCTAAAATTGAACCTACGTCAATTCAAGCAAGCACTGAATCTGAGGACCCTTCGCCAAAAAAGCTACAACCCCAACAAAAAGGGGCAGTACAAAAACCAATAGCGAATAAAACAGCTAAAGTTGATTTTAAGCAAAAACATCAAACTATCACTGAGAATTTAGCGACAGAGTTACTTGAGCAAATTAACCCGCAAAAAACCGTGAATAAAGTAGAGGCAGAACCACAAATACCTGTGCCTGATGACTTTGAAAGCCCGATAAGCAGTATTAAGTTTGCTCACGAACAAGATGAATGGGCATATTTAATTAAACGAATGGGGCTTGGTGGCCGAATGCGCCAATTTGCGCTGCATTCTATTTTTAACAAAAATGACCTACAACTACGCATTAGTGTTGACTCGTCGCAAAAACATTTAGATAGTCCGGTACTTAGACAAAAGCTAGATGCTGCACTAAGCGAAATATACAACCGTAATGTTGAGCTGACCATTGAGTTTGCTCAAGGAGTCATTGATTCGCCATTTTTAATTCAGCAAAAAATTGATGCTGGTCGATATCAACAAGCGATAGATGTGATTAATTCAGACAACAATATCATCCAGTTTAAGCAATTATTTAGCGCAGAAATTGACGAAAACAGTATTCAGGCATTGTAATTCACTACAATAGCCCTTATCTTCAAGCCAACTAAGTATTTTAGAAAGAGAGAGAATTATGTTTAAAGGTGGAATGGGTAATATGATGAAGCAAGCGCAGGAAATGCAAGAGCGCATGCAAAAAACCCAAAATGAAATTGCCAGCATGGAAGTTGTTGGTGAAGCGGGTGCCGGTCTTGTAAAAGTAACTATGCTTGGTAATCACAATGTACGTCGTGTTGAACTTGATCAAAGCCTAATGGAAGACGATAAAGACATGATTGAAGACTTACTAGCAGCGGCTTGTAATGACGCAGTCCGCCGTGTTGCAGATGAAACACAAGAGCGCATGAGTAAAGTAACTGGCGGTATGGAATTGCCACCAGGTATGAAAATGCCGTTCTAACACAAGGTTGAATAGCTAGATAATGCAATTATCACCTTCACTCACTACGCTTATTGATGCGCTACGATGTCAGCCGGGCATTGGGCCTAAATCTGCGCAGCGTATTGCGTTTCACTTACTGGAACGCGATCGACGTGGCGGCACGCAGTTGGGTCAAGCACTGACTAAAGCGATGACTGCCGTCGGGCATTGCCAAACGTGTCGTACTTTTTGTGAGCAACCGCAATGCGAAATTTGCTTAAGCAATAAACGCCAAGACAGTGGTCTATTGTGTGTTGTTGAGTCGCCAACTGATGTACTCGCAATTGAACAAACAGGCCAATATAAAGGGCTATATTTTGTTCTAATGGGGCACTTATCACCCATTGATGGTATTGGGCCCAATGAAATTGGCCTTGATGTGCTTGAACGTCAATTAAAGCAGGGCGCAGTAAATGAAGTGATTTTAGCCACTAACCCAAGTGTTGAAGGCGAAACTACAGCGCATTTTATTGCCCAGCTTTGCCATAAATATCAAGTGGGCGCGTCACGCATTGCCCATGGTATACCGGTTGGTGGGGAGCTTGATTTATTGGATGGCATGACACTTACACATGCCTTTAATGGTCGTCGTATCGTTAGCCAAGAATAATAAACTTACCCACAACTTAACTAAAAGCCTGCACTTATTTATGCAGGCTTTTTTGTAGTCTAAAATTTATAGTGTTGAGCTTATAACCTCAAGGGGTAGTCATGCCTTCCGATGAAGCTAAATCTGCTACCATTACCGATAACTTTGTTGCTCCTGCGTGTGATGACTTTATAGAAATACTCTATCAAGATGATGATATATTACTTATTAATAAACCCAGTGGGCTGTTTAGCTTGTCAGGGAAGAACCTGCTTAATTGGGATTCAGTGCATTATCGTTTGGTGCACGGGCAAGCGGGAAGAACGCCGTCTTTTGTTAATGCTAAGCTCCCCCATAGGTTAGATTTTGGTACCTCAGGTATTATGGTTGTGGCGCTTAATAATGAGTCGGCAAGTCATCTTAATAAACAATTTCAAGCACGTAAGGTAAAAAAAAGTTACGTGGCAGTGCTTGAAGGATGGCTTAATGATGATGAAGGAGTATTCAGTGCGCCAATTGCTAAAGATAAGGAACTTTTCCCAAAAGTTAAGATTTGTCATATCCAAGGAAAACACGCCAGCAGTGAGTATAAAGTGTTGCAGCGCTTAGAAAATCCTAAGCGCTGCTTGGTACGTTATAACCCGCATACGGGGCGTACTCACCAATTACGAATACACAGCTTGAGGCTAGGCCACGCTATTTTAGGTTGCGATTTGTATAAAAGCGCACAAAGTGAAGCGATGGCTTCGCGTTTATTATTACATGCCAGCGATATTTACTTTCAGCACCCAAAAAATAACCAACAGATGCACGGGCAGTGCCCATGCTCATTTTAATATTCCGTAGGCATATCTCTTCTTGAGTTATGTCAATCTTGCTTTTTACTAACTAAAGTGACTTCACCAAATACATCAGCATCAATAAAGCCAAGATTACGACTTCCCTTAACAGGCTCAATTTTATGGGAGCCCATAAAGTGCTCTCTTACGTCGCTGCCGTCGTTATCACAGTATGCGAGCATAAAACCAATTACTTTATCAGCAGTTATCGTCAGTGGTGTGTTTTCGCCGTCTTGCTTATAATTATCAACGTAGAGCTTAATTGCAACCTCCCAAATAATGTTGTTAGGGGTTTTGGGGTCGCGCTTCCAATTACTAATAAGATGATCAGTGTATAAGTGTGGTTTTTTATCTGGGCCAAAATCAGCAGCCTGATTATCTAAACCGATGTGATAAGCAAAAGCAGTGTGATTGTATTGATGGTTTCCACCCGAAGCGTCGCTATCTATAAATATTTCTAGTGCATCATCATCCCAATATTTATCAATAGGGTTAGCATGGGAATCAATTAAGACATCATCAACAATAATCGCTTGTAAATAAAGGTAATTTTCATCCCACAATAGCCGGTATTTACCACTGAAATCTGTTTTAGAAGGAAGTACGCCATCCATTAAATGTGGCATCGCGTGCCAATCTGCATGTTGCCAAGCAGCGTCAGTGACTCCATCAATGACAATCGGAGTATCGGTGTAATTTGCCTGTTGCGCCATCACTTGGCTACTAAATAAAAGTGAGGCTGCTAATAACTTTATGCTCATGTTCTTACTCGCTTATTTTATAAATTATTTAAGTTAACAGATTACGACTATTTTTTCACGATAGTAATAAAATCTAAACGAGGGCATGGTTTGCGTTAATATTGTCTAAGTGTGAATATTAACCTCAGTGGTTTTTAAATTTTTTCTGGAAGTTAGCAAACCTTACCCGGTATATATTACATAACCCAGACACTTTGCTGATTGGAGGTTTACACAATGACTGCAGCAAAAAAGAAACGCTAGGCTTTCAAACAGAAGTTAAGCAATTACTTAACTTAATAAACCACTAAATCCAGTCAATCTCCGTTATTAATTTCTATCCCAAAATAATGCTTTTTAAAAAATATAAAACAATAGTTTACCATCATCTTGACGCCACCTATCGCTGTCTATCACCGAATAAAAACTAATAATACCCGTGAGAATTGCGTACCACGCCGTGTAGCATCATTTTATAATTAATACTTTGGGACACAAATGAAGTTAAAAGCCAATGAATATAACGGCTGCGAAGTTAAAGAGCATTAACGGACAAACCTGTTCGCTACAAAATAGGCACTTATCTAGCAAAGACTTTAGCGATACCTCGTGAAGAGAGTGTCAGAAAATGAAAGTCCAGTGCATGATCCATGGTATCAACTGGTACAAGTTCTAATGTTTAATGATGCGAGATATTAAACAGGATAACATCATGTATAAACGGTGATTTGCGCGAGCAATATATATCAGAGATAAACATCACTTTTCAGTATTGCTTAAATCCATGAATGATGAAAACTTGGCGACGTGCAGGGGCGAAGGATTTGCGTTTAACTCGATCATTGAACTTAGATCGGCCCTTAGATTTTTCTTGCGACAAGGTTATATATCTAATTCTGAATTTGAAGCTTTACGCCCTAGTGATTTTGCTAATGACGATAAGCCAAGAGAGCCTCATTTACCGCTTAATGAGTGTCGGTTAATTTGGAGTAACGTTGATCAGCTAGCCTTAACTGATAGAAATAGGGGCTTTACGGTGCGCTATGGTTTTTGGCTGTCGTATTAATACACTCGATACGGCGCATAAGTCGGACTTTGATTTAGATAATCGCCTATTACTGTAAGAAGAAAATACGAATGGATTGATAAGTGGGTGGGTATGCTAAAAAAAGAGCAGCCTGCTGATTTAATCTCTCATAGCATCTATCTATAGTAGGCTTTAACCAACGGTTTGGCTTCCCATAATGGGCTGGTGATATAAATTCCCCGCGGTATACTTGTCCTTGTAAATATCCAGGGGTAATGCCCTCCATAGCGACTACTTATTTTTTGTGTAATACATACTGGATGGAAGGCTCATTTCGTTATTCTTAATAAACATTTTAGTTGTGCTTGTACTTCTCATACTTCAAGCCATGGATGATATGTTTAAGTTGTAAGGTCAACAAACTGATTTTTTTATGACAATGTAACATTTTGCGAATGATACAGCGCCAACATCAGCTATGTTAGATAGAATTTTTCATCACTCATATATTGATCAAATTAAGGGTGAGAGTTACAGGATCAAAGAAAAGTAACAAATCTGATTAATGTAAAACTTTAATAAATAGTGGATCATTGTTCAAATGGTGGAGTGATTCACTTTTTTGGTTGCTGTTGATACTTGGCATAAAATCATTGATTCAGAATGGTTATCGAAGCACGAAAAACTGCCAGTTAAGAAACAACGCCTGCTGTGATTAACAAGCGAACACCACGCATAGCTTGTTTTGTTTTAACAACGAGGGGAGGCGCCATTGGTTAACGTGATGTGTTAGTTCATTGTAGCACTGGCTAAAGCGATGGCTTCGCGTTTATTATTCATGCGAGCGAGTTACATTTTGAACATCCAACCAGCGAAAAACGTATTCATGGTCAATGCCCTTGTTCGTTTTAATTATTTAAAGTAATAATCATTAAGCGATTATTACTTTAATACCAAGGCGTTCAAGCCCCTCTAAATAATTGTTGGGTATATTGCTGTCGGTAACCACTGTAGTGACTGCTGCCGGTTCAAGAATTTTATGTAGGCAAACATGTTCGAACTTAGATGAATCAGTAACAATTATTATTTCAGACGCGATTTTACACATCACTCTATTTAACAATGCTTCAGCCTCAAAGTGTGTGGTAATGCCGCGTTCCATATGAAAACCATCAACGCCTAAGAATAGTTTATCAACATGTAAATCTTCTAAGCACTTTTCAGCTGAGCTACCAAAAAAAGACATATTTTTACGTCTTAATGTACCGCCAAGTAACATAACGTCTACTTCGTCATATACCGACAGCTTATTCACAACATTTAAACCATTAGTAATAATGGTCAAATTTTCTTTATCTTTTAAGTGCGCCGCAATTTGAATGGTGGTAGATCCCGAATCTAAAATGATTGAATCATCAGAGTTAATTAGTTGGGCAGCGGCTTTACCAATACTGAGTTTTTCTTCAGCATGGAGTGTTTGTTTCCGGTCTATGGCGAGTTCGGTTTCAATTACATTTTTTTCTTTCAGCATTGCCCCGCCGTATGAACGAGCAGCAATACCTTGCTGCTCTAAAAATCGCAGGTCTTTTCTTATTGTAACGGTTGATACGTCATATTTCTCTGCGAGGTGAGGGACTTGTACGCTGCCTGTTTCCTTTAACATTCGACTAATTTGCTCACGTCTTTGGCTGGTGTCGCGCATAATTTCCCTTTTATAAAAAAGTTTCAAACCTAAATAATGAAGCATAATTATATATGAAATGAAACATTATTACCAATAAAGCCTTTCGGTTTTATAAATAATTAAAAAATAATATACGCTATAAATTAAAGTATAGCGTGATTAGCCTACCTATCTATTCAAATGTATCAACAAAAGGGGGAAGCTTATTTAATGTAAAAGCCACTCAAGATATGAGTGGCTTTTATTAAAAAGAAGTCATAAAAAAATATCGTTTTATTTAATAATTTTTATTTTGAACCCTTCGTTAAAATTCTGAAACGAGTTTGTCGACAACGGCCTCAAGATAATCTTTTTGTGCGGGATTAAACCCCATATGTTTAACCCTTATGTTTCCATTTTTTCCTATTATATAGGCTGTTGGCATAGCTATAATTTCGTAATCAGTGCCCACTGTACTGTTATAGCCAGCTACAACAGGGTATGAAACGGGGTGTTGAGCTAAAAACGCATTAGCGGCCTCTGACTCTTGCTCTAAGTTTATTGCAATTACCTCAAAGCCTTTGTCTGCATACTCTTTTCGTAGCGCATTTAAAAAAGGGAATGAGCGGCGACATGGTACGCACCATGACGCCCAAAAATCAACATACACTACTTTGCCTTTATAATCAGATAGGGTGATCGTGTGTTCATTGTTTAATAACGGTAAAGAAAATGCTGGAGCAGTTTCTTTTACCGCTAACGGCTGAGCTACACAAAAAGAGCATCCTATGTACAACAATAAATAGATAATTGGCTTCATTAATTAACCGCCTTTGTTGGCGTCAACTCTAATAACAAGTAACCTTTAAATTGAGTCTTTAATTTAGCGCTGGCCCCTGAGACTGTGCCTAAAATTTTATTATTCACATAATCTTTTATTTGATACTCGCCTTGTTCTAACCCTCTTAGTTCTACTTCGCCACCCCAGCTATCGGCATAAAATGCGTAGTACATATTAGCGCCTTTTTGTATTGCATGGGTTTCTGGGAGGTCAAAACCAATATCGTATAGCTCCCCTAAATAGATACCTTTCGGTAGCATTTTTTCTTTATATATATCAATCCATTTTTTCCATGTTTGTTCTGTTTCTTTATCTAAGGCAAACTCAGCGGCAATACCTGTTGAGTTAGGCATGGTAAATTTTGTGCCAATAATACCTCCAATACCAACAGATGATGCGAAGTCATTGGCATTATCGCTAAGTTCAACATGATCTCCATAATAAGGTGACGATTCGCCCATTAAACCTTTTAGCGTCTTTCCTTTGTGGCGTATTTGCCAAGACGATAATGGGTCTGAGCTAACAGTCTGATTCATATAGGGCAAGTTATGGAAAGCGTACGATGTGCCGCAAGGACAAATTTCAATCACCGCATCGGGGTTTACTTCTTTTGCTGTTTTAAATATTTCTTCCCAATACTCAGCTAACTTTTCTACAGACTCTTCTGGGTGTTCATGATTGTGTGCAGGGTTATAACAAGGTGCAACGCCGTTGAGGTGGTGTCCGTCAATTTTGAGTCCTTCATATCCCCATTCCCCCAGCATTTTGCGAACAAGTGCTTTACTGTGCTCAATTGTGTCTTTGTAGGCAGGGCAAAGGTAAAAACTATTCCACCATGTTACGTCTTGAGCAGCTCCGTTTTCATCAAGTAATAACATATCGGTGTGTTCGTGTAATAAGTCGGTGCCAGGATCTACCGCTAAAGGAGCCCACCATAATTTTGCTTTTAGCCCGGCTTCGTTTATTTTGGATACAAAGGCTTTCATATCTTCATCGCCATTGGGAAACTTTTTACGATCTAAGTACCAATCTCCTTCAGCTGTTTGCCAACCATCATCGAGAACAGCCCATTCTAAGCCCATTTTTTTAGCGGTTTCTAATGTACCAAGCACTTCATTTACATCAAAGTTACGATCGTAACCCCACGCACACCAAATAGGTTCGTATGCTGAGTCGGGTACATCAGCCATTTTTAACCCTTTATCAGCCATTACTTTGCGGTAGTTTTTAAGTGTGACGTAATAATCGTTATTATGGATGTTTACAAAGGTTTGAATGGTATTCAGTGTTTCACCTTTTTTGAGTTCATTTCCTTTTTCAAGCTCAACGTGAATTGTTGCACCGTTATCTGTTTTTCTATAATTAAGTGGTAATGAGACTAATTTGGGCGATGTTTCGGTATGGCCGACGGCAATACCTATATCTTTTCGCCATAAATCAACGATTGCAGTGCCGCCGCCGTAATCAGATGAGTTCATGCCCATGTAATTTTGTTGGCTATAACCAGGAGTGATTGGGGTTATCCAATCTCTTCGATCTACATAAGAAGCGCCCTGATAAGACCAGTAAGCGGGTTGCTCGGCTTGAACTGTTTTATCGTCTAAAAGTGTGTAGTCGTTATTAACCCATTTTACAATTTTAATATTAGCGTCAGTTGTATTAGTGTAACTCACATTAAAAAATGCCATAGTCGGGTAACGTTTATATACACTCACGACTGTTTTTTTAAGCAGTCCCTGTGATGATATACCGCTTAGCTCTACTTGAGTGCCGTTGCCTAATTCGTTTTCTATTGGCTGCACTTTTTTTTCAATAAAGTTAAAGTCGCTAATTACTTTTTTATCAAGTGTCACCACATATTCACTAGGCTTAATGTCGCCTAACGCTATTTGGGTTCCGTTTACATTCCCGACAATATTGCTATGTAGTAAATTATTAAATTCTAAAGAAAGAGCATCTGTTTTTACGGTGTAGACTATATCATTGTTTATATTTGAGTTAATTGCTTGTTTAGAACAGCTTATAAGTGAAAAAATGCTAATGGCGCAAATGAGTAAGTTAGAGGTATAATTTTTTTTCATTATTTGTCCTTTAAAATAATATATTGAAAGTGCAAAGCTAACGGTTAGTTTTCACTTATATTGAAAAAACGAATGGCGTTGTTAGCATATAAATTATCAATCACGCTTTTTGGTAATGCTAAACCCACGATATCGCCATCCACTTCAGGCACACTTAATGACTTATCCGTATTTAGATACAGCCAGTCTTCAGTCCATTTCTTATGAGTTTCTTTTTTAAGCTGCATATCAACAGCATCTGGATCGTGAGTTAAATCAGTCGCATATAAAATACGAGTTTGATATTTAATAAAAAATTCACGTACTTTCTGTCTATCGAGTTTTGATTGATACTGAATTTGCCCCATTCTTGCTGCCAAATCGACAACTGTATTTGGGTAGGTATCTAAAAATAAGGCTATTTCATCAACGCTCCACTCTAAACTTGCTAAGTGTGCTCCCATAAAATGCATATCAGGGTGTTTATTAAGCATATTGTTACGTACTTGCATTTGTTGCTCATAGCTTGGCATTTCAGGGTGTAAATACATATGGTATTGTGGATGGGCGGCAAAATATTGTTTATCATTATTTACCGTCATTTTACTCACAGGTAACCAGCAATTTTTAGGCTCGCCTTGATGACCAATTAATGGAATGTTTTTATTGGTTAAATGGTTAAAAATAGGATCGAAAATTGGATCGTCAATCATTACCAAATTTTGTTTTTGGTTTTTAAAGTCCATCCCTATGTTTTTCCATACTTTTACTGCTTTTGCGCCTTTATCCACTGCTGAATCAATGCGTTTAATTACGTTGTTTTTCCATTGCGGGGTATCTGCGCCTTGCATTGAAAACGTAGTAACGAAATAAAAATTATGCGGGTATTTTTTCGAAAATAACTCCGCAATACTCGCTTGTTTATCAATACTAGGGAAGTCGGGGTAGTCGACGTTTATTGATAGTAACTTTATGTTATCTTTTTGCGCTTGCTCAATAAAAGCGGCAGATGTGCTATTGGCATGTACATGAGCGTCAATTTTATTTACTGAATAGTAATCACTCATTGTGTAGTGTGCACTGTTAGCGTTATCACTTACGCTTGAGCAACCGGTTAAAGAAAATGCGAGAACAGAAATCGCGACAATGTGTTTTTTCATAATAGCCTCTCAAAAATTAGTTACTAGATTTGTTATTTTCAGGCTCTATAGCCAATAATATTGCTGCGATAATGGCGAGTATGATGCCTAAAATCTTAAGCTCATTCGGGATAACCCCAATAAAAAGGATACTTAATATTGAAGAAATTAAAGGGGCACCTGCGTTTGTTAAAGGCGACACTACCATTGCTTTGCCATAACGAAATGCATAAACCAAGCATAAGGCACCAATAGCACGGCAAGATCATTATAAATTGAACTTATAGAGCAAGTAGTGATCAGATCAAGGCATAATAATTACTTGGTCGCATAAATATGAGCACTACTTTTCTGAAACATTTTAATTCAATTACAGATCCTCGCATTGAACGTTGTAAAAAGCATGAACTTATCGATATTCTTCTCCTTTCTATTAGCGCTGTACTCTCTGGTGCAGAAGGATGGGAAGATATTGAAGACTTTGGGCACCTAAAGCTTGATTGGTTAAAAAAATACGGCACGTTCAACGCAGGAATTCCAAAACATGACACGATTGCTCGCGTCATGTGTCGGTTAAAAGCAAATGAAATAGAAAGGGCATTTCAATCTTGGATATCATCACTGATTGAAACTACAGGTGCAGATATCATCGCTATCGATGGCAAAACCGCACGGCGTTCATTTACCACAAAAGACAGAAAAAGTGCCTTACACACGGTCAGTGCATGGAGTTGCCAACACCAGTTAGTGCTTGGGCAGACGGCTGTTGATAATAAAACAAATGAAATCACCGCAATACCAGAATTACTCACCCTGCTCGATATTGAAAACAGTATCATTACGTTAGATGCGATGGGATGCCAACAAGAAATAGCAAAACAAATCATCCAACAAAAAGCAGATTATATTCTTGCACTTAAAGGTAATCATTCAGGCATGCAAAAGGAACTAGAAGCGTGGTGGCACAAGTGCGAGCGTGAAAGGTTAACTAAGCATAATTGTGATGAACATACCGAAATAAGCTCAGGACATGGGCGTGTTGAAACACGTACATGCCAGCAGTTACTTATAGATAAAAGCTGGCTAGGCAAGGATTATCGTTGGCCTGGCTTAACGAGTATTATTAAGGTCAGGGCTGAAGTTCATGATAAGTCGGCAGGGTCGGATACCACTGAAACACGCTGGTATATAAGTTCATTAGACTTAAATGCAGCGCAAGCACTCAATGCAGTACGCAGTCACTGGCAGGTTGAAAGCATGCATTGGATGCTTGATATGAACTTCAGAGAAGATGAATCGAGAATACGCAAACTTCAAGGGCCATTAATGTTTAATGTAATGCGAAAGATAGCCATGGCGCTTTTTAAACAAGATGCATCTAAGTCAGCAAGTATGGCGAGGAAAAAGAAAATGGCAGGGCTAGACGATGATTACCGCTCAACCCTGTTAGAGTCTGGGATTAAAATGCGCTAGCCGTGGCACCAATAGAGTTTAGGATTTGAATACTTGCAATTGATGGGATTGTACTAAAATCAAAGTCTTTTAATGACTGTGTATCAGTCATAAAGTAAGCAACAGGAATTAATAGAAGCGCCGTAATTGTCATGTAAAAAAAGATACTTTCGGCGTTCATATGGTTATTAGAGAACTTCATAAAAAAAGCTTGTAGCCCCCATGCAGCCATTACTGAAATAGCGAGTAAGAACCATACTAAATTGTGGGTACTTGATTCATCGCCTTGTGAGTATTCAAATAATGGCAGTGTTATTAGCGCTAAAAAAATACCAATAGTGCCTAGTTTGCCAGTACGTTCTTTGAGTAATAAAAAAGATAAAACGATAGTGATGAGTGGCGACAATGAAACAATGGGGAAAATAAGGTAAGCAGGGCCGGTATCTACAGCATGGAATAACAGCATTTGACCACCCGAGCCAAGAAACCCAATTGTACACCCCAGTAAAATTGAGTATTTATCAGTTGCTAATTTCCAGCCGACTAATTTAAGGGCGATAACGCAAGGAATGACCATTGTCACAGCCCAAATAGAATAAATAATTGTTGAGGGAGTGCCGCTTCCGAGCATTGCGGTAAGTGCCCCCCATAATCCCCACATAACGGTAACAGCGACCGCGAAAAGTAACCAAGGTTTTTGCATTTTGTATATCTCTTATTATATTGGTGATAGCTTTTATCGTATTGAATGATGCGAAGTTATATCTAAACGTTGTTATCGAATGCCTATATATTTTGTATAGGCATTCGTTTTTAGCATTAAAACTTAAAAAGATGCACGTACGCCTAAGCTAAGTGTTCTTCCATATAGTTGAATGGAGCCGGGCATATCATCTCGACCTTGATATGTTTGGTTTGATTCATCAAGCAAATTTTGTGCTTCAACAAAGACTTGAAAGTTTTCGTCAATGTCATATTGCATTGATGCAGAAACAATATATTGCTCATCCATAGATGTTTGATAATCATCACCAAGTGGGCTAAATGGGTCAGTTACGTAACCATCGGTATAATCTAGTGCTATTTGGGTGCTGAATTTATCATCTTCATAAATGAATGAAACAGAGTATGAGTTATCAGCAACACCTGATAACGAACCCGCATCTACCCCATCGACTGTTGTACTTGTGTCTGTATAGGCATAGCTTGCGGTAAATCCAAAACCACTTTCGAAGAATTTCTGTACACTTAGTTCAGCACCTAAAACTTCTGCTGAATCGCCGTTAATAGGCTGAGTTACTTGGAATATTTCGGATGCAATTTCTACTTGAGTGGTATTCATTGTAATAAAACCGTCCAAGTCTTTCCAAAATATGGCACCGGCTAACAATCCACCGTCTTCAAAATACCACTCTAGAGAAAGATCGGCTTGATCTGAAAATACTGGCTCAATACTTGGGTTGCCACTAATCGCCATAGTGAATAACCCCGACTGTGCGTTATCGGTCGTAAGTGGAGCCAATTGATCTAAAGTTGGTCGCGATAATGACTGTGCTAATGCGCCACGTAACAAAAGATCTTCGCTAAGGTAAAAACCCGCATTTATTGCGGGAAGCAACTTACTATAGCTTCCTTGTGCTTCTTGGTTGGCACTATCCGAATAGGTAACATCCCAAGATGGATTCGCTGCGTCGGGGTTAACGATTTGTATAGACTGGATAGAGTTATAAGAATATTTAGACGACACTTCGGTTTCAATCCAACGTAAACCAACATTAGCAAACCATTCTTCGCCGGCTAAATCGGCTTGAACATAAACTGCGGTCGTATCTTCTGTAATATCATAAGAATTTACGGGGTTAAAAATAGGTGACCACAAATCAGACTCATTCTCGGAAAATGTTCTTTCATTTCCTAAATAGTCTGTAATTGTTTGACCATCTGATGCCGCTAAACCGGCTGCATAATCAGGGATACTAAAAATTGGAAAAGAGCGGGGAATATTTGCAGAATCACCAGCAAAGAAATCATCATAAGGGAATTCTCTGGTAACATCAGCGCCCACTTCGCCAAAAGTGAACGGATAGCCACAATAATTACAAGCGCCTAGTTCATAGTTATCGTAAGCGGCATTTGTTTTATCTCTTGATGTAAACGCAGCACCAAACTGTACTTTTGGCATATATTCATAATCGAGAAATAGCTCCGCATCTAATGAAACACCGGTAACGGTGTCTTTAATATCGCTGCCATCACGAGCAGCCCAGTGCGGTGAAAAATCGTCATTGCCAAAGTCGTCAGATGTTCTGCCTTGTGTCCAATTTGCAATGTAATCAGGTAAACCGCCAGAATTAGACTCGTAATGACCAGTATGCGCACCAGGCGCACCCGCAACAACGTAAGTATTTTTACCGCCTGAGTCACGCTCAGAACTTGATTGGTAAATATCACCTTTAATAGTTAAATCATCGGTCGCATTAAAAGTACCACTTAAGCCAAACATTTTGGTATCAACAGTTCGGTGTTCATCCAATGTGATTAATTCCATCGACACATCTGCAATATCCATTGCTGTTACAACGTTACCATCGAGAACAATATTCGATAATCGATTTTGTGTAGCGCTTTCGTCTGCCATATAAAAGGACTGAGAGTATCCAGTTGCATCAGATTCTAGTTTTGTAAGCATTACATCGGCAACAAGTTCAAAACGATCGGATACTTTCCATTCAATCGAAGACGTAGCACCGGTACGTTGAAAGTCAGTTGCATAAACACCTAGTGCGTACGAACCAGGCATAACAAGGTTGGTTTCGTCAGAAGTGATATTTCCGTCATTGTTAACATCGTATGATATTTCATCATCGACACCAAAGAAGAAATTATCAAACATCTCATCGGTGCGTCTAGTGCCTGTTGAGTGTGATAAGCCAAAAATGAAGCCAACGGTATCATCAGAAAATGTATTACTATAAATAGCATTTAATTTTTTACCGGTATCTTCTGATAAATCATTGTAATCAGCGGTGGCAGAAAAAAGCATTTGCTGGCCTGGGTTATCAAAGGCACGCGCTGACTTAAGGTTGACAGCACCACCAATACTACCTTCTATATTTTTTGCTTCTACCGATTTCCATACATCCGCACCACTTATCATTTCAGAAGGGAGTACATCAAATGCAAAGTTACGACCGCCATCGTCGGTTGCTAAAATTCGATTGTTAAGTGTTACAATACTAAACTCTGGTCCGAGTCCTCGAATATTTACATATTGAGCTTCACCACCCCGAGTACGGCTAACAGTAATCCCCGAAATATGAGAAAGGGAATCCGCTACATTATTATCAGGAAACCGACCCAACTCTTCGGCGGCAATTGAATCAACTAAAGATTTAGCTTCTTGTTTTATATCTGACGATTTAGCAAGACTGCCACGAACACCTGTAATACTAATTACTTCAATGTCTTTACTTTCTTGCGTTTCTTGAGCTAGCACTTGTTGATGACATGCGCCAAATATTGCAATCGTCAATAAGGTTTTTTTAAAGCTGATCCTGTTGTTCATAATATTCACCTGTGGATTTTTTATTGTAATAAATATAGAAATTATTTTACTAAACCGCACAATTATATTGAAGGACATTGAAACCGCTGTCAAACGAAAGGTGACAATAAAATGAAATTAAATTAAAGTAATATTAACAATTGAGATTGATTTGCAATCTAAATGCATCTTTTTATTTAATTTTAATGGTTTTTATTATAAAGTGAAGCTAAATGAAACTAAAAGTTGTTTACTTGTTTCTATGTTTGTTTCATACTCAGCTCAGTTTCTTAAAAACATTTCAGTTTTAATTGCTTTATTAGGAGGTCAATTGAAAGTATTACAAGATTTAATTCAACAGCATAAAATGGGTAAACAAAATGGCTTATATTCAGTGTGTTCATCACACCCATTAGTGCTTGAGGCTGCTATGAAGCATGCATTAAATAAGGGGGAACATCTGATAGTTGAAGCAACGTCGAATCAAGTGAATCAAGATGGTGGTTATACAGGTAAAACACCGAGTGATTTTTATGATCTAATCCATGTTTTAGCTAATAAAGTAGGTTTACCTCTTGATAAAGTTATTTTGGGTGGAGATCATTTAGGTCCAAATTGTTGGCAGGATTTATCCGCTGAAGAAGCGATGGCTAAATCAGATGTGCTTATAGATGCTTATGTTAGTGCTGGTTTTAGAAAAATTCATTTAGATTGTTCAATGTCTTGTTCAGATGATCCTGTCCCCCTAGGAGATGCTGATGTTGCTAAACGTGCCGCTCGGATGTGCGCTGTCGCTGAAAAAGCATGGCATAAAGTAGGCGGTGAACCACCAGTTTACATTATAGGTACGGAGGTGCCCGTTCCTGGTGGGGCGCAGGAAGGGTTAGATTGCTTAGAAGTTACATCATCTGAGGCAGCGAATGAAACAATTAATGTGCATTATGACGCGTTTATTAAAGTGGGCTTAAAAGATGCTTGGGAGCGTATTATTGGCTTAGTTGTTCAGCCTGGTGTTGAGTTTGATCACCATAAAGTGATTGCCTTCGAGCCTGAAAAAGCGGCCGTATTGAGTCAATTTATTGAGTCAAATAAAAATATGGTATTTGAAGCACATTCAACTGATTATCAATCCGTTGGACATTTGAGTGAATTAGTAAAAGGGCATTTTGCAATATTAAAGGTTGGTCCGTGGTTAACATTCGCGCTTCGCGAAGCCGTTTGGGCTTTGGATGCTATTGAAAAAGAGTGGATAGACTTAGAATCACGCTCAAATGTAAAAAGTGTCATCTTAGAAGCAATGCATGAAAACCCAGTCTATTGGAAAAAATATTATGCAACTGAGGCAAAGCAACAAGCCTTAGATTGCCAGTACAGCTTAAGTGATCGAGTTCGTTATTATTGGCCTACGCCAAAAGTTGATTTTGCATTAGATCTATTGATTAGTAATCTTCAGCTTTCTCCACCACCTTTAACGCTACTTAGCCAGTTTATGCCCGAGCAGCATCAAGCTATTAAAGATGGAAAACTAAAAATGAATATACGTGAATTAATTTTTCATAAAATCTCTCAAGTATTAGAGCAGTATTCTGTTGCTTGTAATACAGCTGTTAACGCTTAAAAAAGGACGCTTAATCTATGACTTACTTAAACTACTCTCAAGATTTATTAAAAGAGAAAGACGCGTATTGGACGGCAAAAGAGATTCAACAACAGCCAGCATGTTGGGATAAAGTGCTCTCTAATTTAATACAAGTTCAGCCTAGTATTGATGCATTTTTGAAACCTATTTTAGCAAAGCCTAATTTACGAATTATTTTTACAGGCGCAGGTACATCTGCTTTTGTTGGTGAGAGTATTGCTCCTGCGGTTTGTGCTAAGTTAGGTAAACGAGTAGAGGCGATAGCTACAACTGATTTAGTATCAAATCCACATGATTATTTTCAATCGGATATACCAACTCTTTTAGTGTCGTTTGCTCGCTCAGGAAATAGCCCAGAAAGTGTTGCCTCTGTTGACTATGCTGATTCGCTAGTCAAGGAGTGTTACCAGTTAGCAATTACATGTAACGAAGAGGGCGAGTTGTATAAGCGCTGTTCTGACACTAATAAATTTGCTTTATTAATGCCTCCAGAAACAAACGATATAAGTTTTGCAATGACGTCGAGCTTTAGCTCGATGATGCTATCTGCATTGTATGTTTTTTGCCCGGTAGAAAATTTCAAATTACAATTTGAAAAAAGCATGGCCGCTACAGAGTCGTTAATAACGCGTTATGACCAAATAATAAAAACAGTTGCAAATAAAAAGTACGAACGCGTTATCTATCTTGGAAGTGGTATATTCAAAGGGCTTGCTCGAGAAGGTGCATTAAAATTACTTGAGCTTACCGACGGTGTAGCAGTGTCGAGCTTTGATTCTCCGTTAGGGTTCAGGCATGGACCAAAAGCAATTGTGAATGATAAAACGCTCGTTATATTATTTATTTCAAATCACCCGTTAACGCGTAAATATGATTTAGATTTACTCACTGAGCTAACCGGTGACTCAGAAGTAGGTGAGATAATTGTTGTTGATGCAAAAGCAAGTGAAGAACACGTTGGCTTTGAATGTTTGTCTTTATCAGGAGTGGAAAATACAGAAGATATATTTTTGCTTTTCCCTTATATTGTTTGCGTGCAAATGTATGGTTTTGAGCATGCCTTAGCGATTAATAATACACCCGATAACCCTAGTTCATCTGGAACAATAAACCGTGTTGTGCAAGGTGTAAATATCTATGCTTTATAAGCAAAGATGATTGAACAGGAGAAACATTATGTATTATTTAGGTGTTGATGGCGGTGGAACAAAAACGGCGTTTGCATTACTTGATCATGAACATAATGTAGTAGCAAGCCATGAGTCTGGAACTTGTTACTATGTTGAAGTTGGCTTGGGCGGTGCTCAATCGGTTTTAGAGTCCGGTGTTAAAGCACTGCTTGAACAAGTGAACGGTTCAGTAGGTGATATTACTTTTGCTTTTTTTGGGTTACCCGCATATGGCGAAGACAGTAAGTTAATTAATGAAATTAATGCTTTGCCGTCACACTTTATGTGCTCTGATAAGTATCATTGTGATAATGATATGGTCAATGGTTGGGCTGCTGCATTTAATGGGGCTGACGGTATTAACATTGTTTCAGGGACTGGTTCAATCGCTTATGGCGTGAGTAATAACCAAAATGCTCGCTGTGGTGGTTGGGGGGAGCTTTTTAGTGATGAAGGCTCTGCTTATTGGATTGGCCGTAAAGGACTGCAAGTATTTACAAAAATGAGTGATGGGCGATTAGCCAAAGGGCCGCTATACTTTTTATTAAAAACGACGTTTGATATTGAAAGTGACCTAGATATTACAGGGTTAGTGCTTAGTGATTGGAATGGGGATAGAAGTAAAGTGGCTTCTATTTCTACTTTAGTTTGTAAGGCTGCTTCAGAGGGCGACAAATACGCCATAGCCATTTTAGATGATGCGGCTAACGAATTAGCTGAAATAGTTGAAGGGGTTCGTAAAGTATTACCGTTCGCTGAAGGTGAAGAGGTTAAGGTATCTTATTCTGGCGGTGTGTTTAATGCTGGGGCATTAGTGCTGTCTCCTTTTATTAATGCGTTAAAGCGTTTTTCGTGTAACTATAAACTTTATGAGCCACTTCAGACCCCCGTTGTTGGTGCTGCTTTATACGCTGAGCGCTTAGCTAACTTAAAAAATATAAAATAAAAATGAAATAATGATCAGGGCGTGTTTACCTTTGGTAATTAAATTTACAGCAGTATGTGTGGTATTTACGCAAAGCAACCTATGATGTGTGGTTGCTCCTCACAAATAGGCGATAGCGCAGTATAAAGGCAATACATGCGCTACTTTTTTGGTTCTTCTAGGGGCAATTGACTCTTTTTTGCTTACATGGATGTAGGTAAACGGCGTGAGCAGGATGCGTAACTTTGCTCAATTTTTACTTATTCTTACATTGATGTCAGTCAGTAGAAGAGTGCAGGAGCAGTTATAGAGCCCGCCAGGTTAAAAGCTTCGCGCTGGGGTTAATCGTCCCTAGATTGAACAAAGTCTAATCCACAAAGAACAACACACCCTAAGGTAATTTTTTTATAGCCTACACGGATGCAGGCTATAAGAATAATGAAAGGGCAGTTTCCTATTTCAAATAATAATTCCCCTGTAATAAACACCAGTGTGAGTAATTAAATAGCTTCTTTTTACTTTTCCTTATCAAAAATATATTTGTTTTGCCTTGAAGTTTTATTACCTTACCCCATATATGTTGCATAACGCAGACACTTTGCTAATTGGAGATTTACACAATGACTGCAGCACAAAAAGAAACACTAGGCTTTCAAACAGAAGTTAAGCAATTACTTAACTTAATGATCCATTCACTTTACTCTAATAAAGAAATATTTTTACGTGAACTGGTATCAAATGCCTCAGATGCAGCGGACAAATTACGCTTTTTAGCGTTATCAAATGGCGATTTATACGAAAAAGATGCCGATTTAAAAGTGCGTATCAGCACCGATAAAGAAGCTAATACCGTCACTATTTCTGATAATGGTATTGGTATGACTCGTGACGAAGTCATCAACTCTTTAGGTACTATTGCAAAATCAGGTACTGCTGAATTTTTCAAAAATTTAACTGGCGACCAAAATAAAGATTCAAAATTAATAGGTCAATTTGGTGTTGGTTTCTACTCAGCATTTATCGTTTCTGAAAAAGTGACAGTGCGCACCCGCAAAGCAGGTGAAAGCCAAGGTATTGAATGGCAATCAGAAGGTGAAGGTGAATATACCTTACAAGAGATCGAAAAAGAAGGTCGTGGTACAGAAGTAATCCTTCACTTACGTAAAGACGAGACTGAGTTCGCTGATGACCACCGTCTGCGTGGTATCGTTACTAAATACTCTGATCATATCTCAATTCCGGTTGAAATGTATAAAGCAGAAGTACCTGAGTCAGAAGGTCCTGACGGTGAAAAGATCCCCGCAGAGCCTGCGGCATGGGAAAGTATTAACAGAGCCACGGCACTTTGGACGCGTGATAAGTCAGAGATAAATGAAGACGAATACAAAGAGTTTTACAAACACGTAAGTCATGATTGGGAAGATCCACTAAGTTGGGGCCATAATAAGGTTGAAGGTAAAACAGAGTATACAAGCTTATTATACATACCTAAAAAAGCGCCTTTCGACTTATGGAACCGTGAACGTCAAAGTGGCTTAAAGCTTTACGTGCAACGTGTATTTGTAATGGATGACGCTGAGCAGTTTATGCCTAGCTACTTACGTTTTGTGAAAGGTTTACTTGATTCAAATGATTTACCGTTAAATGTGTCGCGGGAAATTTTACAAGATAATAAAGTAACTCAAGCAATCCGCAAAGGTTGTACCTCACGCGTATTAAAAATGCTTGAGCGTATGGCTAAAAACAAAACTGAAGATTACCAAACATTCTGGAATGAATTTGGTCAAGTGATCAAAGAAGGGCCAGCAGAAGATTCAGTAAATAAAGAAGCGATTGCTAAGCTATTACGTTTTTCGTCAACGCATACAGACGAAAGCACGCAAAATGTGTCGCTCGAGCAATATATTGAACGCATGGATGAAGAGCAAGATGCAATTTATTATGTTGTTGCAGACTCGTTTGCTACTGCAAAAAATTCACCGCACTTAGAGATCTTCCGTAAGAAAGGTATCGAAGTTTTACTATTAAGTGACCGTGTTGATGAGTGGATGATGAGCCACTTAACAGAGTTTGCTGAAAAACCGTTTAAATCAATCACCCGTGGCGATCTTGATTTAGGTAAAATGGATGATGAAGAAACTAAAAAGGCCCAAGAAGAGTCTGAAAAAGATGTTGCTGGCCTTGTTGAACGTATCAAAGCAGCGTTGGGTGAAGCAGTAAAAGATGTACGATTTACTCATCGTTTAACTGACTCACCAGCCTGTGTAGTGAGTGATGACAATGATATGAGTTCGCAAATGCAAAAGCTTATGGAGTCAGTGGGTCAACCTGCGCCAGAAGCGAAGCCTATTTTTGAGTTGAACCCTGATCATCAGCTTGTTAAGCATTTAAATGACGAGCAAGGTGAAGATAAGTTTAGCCAATGGTCGCACGTATTACTTGATCAAGCGTTACTTGCAGAGCGCGGTACATTAAAAGACCCAGCAGGGTTTGTATCTCGCCTTAATAAACTGATGCTTGATTTGAACAAGTAAAGTAATCAGCTTTTATAAGTGTTGAATGTAAAAAGGGAACTCAGGTTCCCTTTTTTATTATGCAAATGATGGTTAGTATAACCAATTAGTATAAGTTGCTTGAGTCATCGACTTAGTTGTGGAAGAATTCAGGCTTTAGAAATAAACTCATACAGAGGACAATGATATGCGCATTATTCTTTTGGGCGCGCCGGGTGCAGGTAAAGGTACTCAAGCTCAGTTTTTGATGGACAAATACAGTATTCCACAAATTTCAACGGGCGATATGCTGCGTGCAGCTATCAAAGAAGGCACGCCTCTTGGTCTAGAAGCAAAAAAAGTAATGGACGCGGGTCAATTAATCTCTGATGATATTATCATTGGCCTTGTAAAAGAACGTATTGCAAAACCAGATTGCGATAAAGGTTTTTTACTTGATGGCTTCCCACGTACTATTCCACAAGCGGATGCTATGAAAGAAAATGGCGTTGTGGTTGATCACGTTATTGAGTTTGATGTGGCTGATGAAGTTATTGTTGAACGTATGAGCGGACGTCGTGTCCATCCTGGTTCTGGCCGTGTATATCATATTGTTTATAATCCACCAAAAGTCGACGGTAAAGACGATATTACTGGTGAAGATTTAATTATTCGTGATGACGATACAGAAGAAACGGTACGTAAACGTTTAGGTATATATCATGATCAAACAAAGCCGTTAGTTGATTATTATCAAGCTGAAGAAAAAGCAGGTAACACTCAATACCATAAGTTGGACGGTAAGCAAGCTGTTGAAGAAATAAGTCAGCAGTTAGGTAAGTTACTAGGTTAATTAAATAATCTTAATTTAAATAAAAACCCCTTAATTTATAAGGGGTTTTTATTATTATCAGAAAGTTAAAGCTTTTCTAACTGACCAATAACCGATGCATAATCGGGTTCTGTTGATAAGTCAGCGACAAGTTGCTTATAAATAATATTATGCTTGGCATCAAGTACAAATACAGCGCGCGTTAAAAGTCCCATATCTTTAATAATCAAACCATAGTTTTGACCAAAGTCACGCCATACTGAATCCGATAGGGTGATCACTTTATCGATATTTTCTGCTTTGCAGAAACGCTTTTGTGCAAAGGGTAAATCTGCGCTGATTGTCAGCATGGCAATTTGTGGAAACTTATCTGCAACCTTTTCATTAAAGTGTTTAGTTTGAATGCTACATACACCCGTGTCTAAGCTTGGCACAACGCTAATGAGTACCGCCTTACCTTGGTAGTTCTCCAAAGTGATAGGAGTAAACTGCTCATCAACTACTTTGAAATCCGGTGCTTTATCACCCACTTCGACCCCTTGGCCGAGTAAAGTGATAGGTTTGCTTTGTGCCGTTACTTTTTTTGCATCTAATGTGTTTTCAGTAAGCTCTGCTGCTTGAGTGAGAGATACTGCGCAAAGCGCCGTGAGAACAAAAGTGAGAGAACGTAGTCGTAGCATAAGGTATTTCCTTTAAAGTAAACGCAGTTCAAGCCAGTGTATTATACTGACCCATAAGCACCAAGTTTTACTGAAATTTAAAATTGTAAATAGATGATACTTTTTCAAGCTTAATTTGAAAGTCCCATAGTCGATATAGGTGCTTAAGAACTTTGATGTTGTACTCTTCTTCTTGTGACTTTTCGTATTGTGATTGCTTATGCTCAAAAATACTCATAGAGACCTGCAAAAACGTGTTTTTACTTTAAGAAAAAACATAGGGTAATTTGAGGATAGTCACGGTTTTAAATTTTTGCGCAATAAGGTTAATAATTTAATCTAAAAATTACTTCAGTGGACAGGTTTAAATATGATTGCGTATCAGACACTTTAATAACATAAATAACAGACATTAAAAAAGACGCCGTAGCGTCTTTTTATCGATTGTTAATTAACACTTAAGCTAATTAAGCGAAGTTCGCGTTTGCGAATTCCCAGTTAACTAATGACCAGAAACCTTTAAGGTAATCAGGACGGACGTTACGGTAATCGATGTAATAAGCATGTTCCCACAGATCCACAGTAAGGATTGGTGTAACACCCTCATCAGTTAGTGGTGTTGCTGCGTTAGATGTATTTACGATGTCTAAAGAACCATCAGCAAGTTTCACTAACCAAGTCCAGCTTGAACCAAAGTTGTTAACTGCTTTATCATTTAATGCATCTTTTAGCGCGTCAAATGAGCCCCATTTCGCGTTGATTGCATCTGCGATTGCGCCTGTAGGTGCACCGCCGCCATTTGGAGATAAGCTGTTCCAGTAGAAAGTGTGGTTCCAGATTTGTGCTGCGTTATTAAATACGCCACCATTTGAAGAGCATACGATTTCTTCAAGCGATTTGCCTTCAAATTCAGTACCTGGGATCAAACCGTTAAGTTTAGTCACATAAGTGTTGTGATGCTTACCGTGGTGAAACTCTAGCGTTTCTTTTGAAATATGTGGTTCAAGTGCATCAATTGCATACGGTAGTGACGGTAGTTCAAATGCCATTTTTTTATCTCCATCTTCTTGGTTGATAGTCCAGTCGGTTATAGGTAATAGCTATGCTAACAAAGTGCTTACCTATACCAAGTGGGATTATAGTGTTACTATAATAGTTGAGTATTTTACTCAAGTTTTAGCAAACAGCAATGCTCTTGTTAAAGACTATTTAAGATTGTGGCGTTAATCGCCCATTTAATATATATCTGAGGCCACAGTGAAACTTTTTCAAGGCCTAATGTGTTCGCTATCGTCATTTTGAGGTTGTAAATGGAAACCATTGATAAAATTAAACAGCAAATTGCTGAAAACCCGATCATCTTATTCATGAAAGGATCACCAAAACTGCCTAATTGTGGTTTTTCTTCGCAAGCATCACAAGCGCTTATGTCATGTGGCGAACCGTTTGCGTATGTTGACATATTGCTAAACCCAGACATTCGCGCAGAGCTACCAGCTCACGCTAACTGGCCTACCTTTCCACAGCTATGGGTCGAAGGCGAATTAGTTGGTGGTTGTGATATTATCATTGAAATGTTTCAACGTGGTGAACTACAACCACTGATCACTGAAACAGCTAAAAAACATAAAGAAGCTGACGCAGAATAATTTAGTTGGCTCAATTAAATTCAAAAGGTCGCGAGCATGCGGCCTTTTTGTAGTTAGTTCAAATTCTTGATATTATTTTAATAGATCTAAAAACTCTTCATACCTTCTAGTTGCTTTTTTATTTCCCACGCTATATTCAAATTTAACGATGTTTCAATTTATAACTAAAATACTATCTGCACCCGGGCAAAATATACTCACACCATAATAAGAATACCTTTATGTAAATTATTACCTCTTTAAAGAAAAGTTTTGCTTGTTTATAAAGGGTAATGGTTATGCAATAAATGCATCACTATAAGCATTTTTTGTATTGGTTATTCACTCTTGTATGACCAGCTTTGTTAGTGCCCATTAGGGTATTAATAGTACGTAGTTAAAATGATTAAAAAAAACCAAATTGAACAACTATATATGGAGTGAATAAATATTCACAAAAACACAGGGTTTACGTTAACGTAAACTGCATGGTTTTTGAGTGCTTATTTTACAAATTGTTAAATATGACACCAGTGTCATGAAAAGATAGCGCGATAATAAGCGTTAAATGTTAAAAAATAACGATAAAGAAAAGCATTGTATTGAAGTGAGAAATATTCAACAATGTGAATATGTATTCAAAATTATGTTGACTCAACTGCCAATTGGCGATATTTTTGTCCGTCTGCTAGCAAACCGTCAAGAACGTCATTACTGCTAGTTGTTGTAGCAAGGGGAGGGGTCTATGTTATACGACTCAAAATTAGAAAAAGATAATTGTGGCTTTGGTTTAATTGCCCAAGTCAATGGCCAAGCGAGTCACCGCTTGGTGCGTACTGCAATCACGGGGCTTGATCGAATGGAGCATCGTGGTGGTATTTCTGCCGATGGCAAAACTGGCGACGGCTGCGGCCTATTGATGCAAAAGCCAGATAGCTTCTTTCGTGCAATTGCCAATGAAAAAAACTGGCATTTAGGCAAGAACTATGCTGTTGGCATGATATTTTTAAATGCTGATCCAGTACTTGCTCAAACAGCTAAAGATGTACTAAGTGAAGAATTAGAAAAAGAAACACTTAATATTCAAGGTTGGCGTGTGGTGCCGACGGATGAAGACTGTTTAGGTCCTATTGCAAAAAAGCAATTACCTAAGTTTGAACAAATTTTTGTGAGTGCGCCAGAGGGTTGGCGTCCAAAAGATCTTGAACGTCGATTATATGTGGCACGTCGCCGTGCTGAAAAACGGCTTATAGATGATGAACATTTTTATATTGCCAGTTTGTCAGGTTTGGTAACTGTTTATAAAGGCTTAATGATGCCTGTAGACTTACCTAATTTTTATCTCGACTTGGCTGATATTCGCATGGCCAGTGCGATTTGTGTATTTCACCAACGCTTTTCAACGAATACGCAACCACGTTGGCCACTTGCACAACCGTTCCGCTATTTAGCGCATAACGGTGAAATAAATACTATTCAAGGTAATCGTCAGTGGGCACGTGCTCGCTCGTATAAGTTTTCTTCTCCACTGATCCCTGACTTACAAAGCGCAGCACCTTTTGTAAATGAAACGGGTTCAGACTCGTCAAGTTTAGATAATATGCTAGAGCTGTTTTTAGCTGGCGGCATGGATTTATTCCGTGCAATGCGCATGCTTGTACCGCCTGCATGGCAAAAAAACCGTGCGATGGATGACGATTTACGCGCTTTTTATGACTTTAACTCAATGCATATGGAACCATGGGATGGCCCTGCGGGCATTGTAATGTCAGATGGTCGCTTTGCAGCTTGTAACCTTGACCGTAATGGTTTACGTCCAGCGCGTTATGTAATAACTCAAGATGGCTTTATGACGCTTGCCTCTGAAGTTGGAATTTGGGATTACACTGCAGATGAAGTGGTTGAAAAAGGCCGTGTTGGCCCTGGTGAGTTATTGGTTATAGATACCCATCAAGGTAAAATTTGGCATTCAGGCGAAATTGACCAAGATTTAAAATCACGCCATCCTTATAAATCATGGCTTGAAAAAAATGTTAAGCGCTTAACTCCGTTTGAGCAGTTATCAGAAAAAGACGCAGGTAATCGCTCATTTGACGATGCGACCTTACTGAAGTATCAAAAAATGTTTGGCTTTACTAATGAAGAGTTAGACAGCGTTATTCGGGTAATGGGTGATATTGGTCAAGAAGCCACGGGTTCAATGGGTGATGATACGCCTTTTGCGGTACTATCTGAAGGCAATCGTTCGCTGTTTGATTACTTTCGCCAAAAGTTTGCTCAGGTAACTAATCCGCCTATCGATCCGCTGCGTGAAAATCATGTAATGTCGCTTGCGACCTGCATCGGCTCTGAGCAAAATGTTTTTAATGAAACCACTGGCCACGCTAAACGCTTACAGTTCGAAACGCCTATTTTAATGTACGCTGATATGAAGCAGTTATTAGATGCTGATGAAGCGCATTATAGCTATTGTAATATCGATATTACTTACACGGTGGAAGAAGGCCTTGAAAAAGCGGTAACACGTGTTTGTGATGAAGCTCAAGAAAAAGCGGCTTCAGGTTGTGTGATGCTTATTTTAAGTGACCGTAACTTTAGCGAAACGCATTTACCTATTCCTGCTGCAATGGCCGTGGGGGCAGTTCAAAAACGTCTAGTTGATAACAACTTACGTTGTGAATCTAACATTATTATTGAATCAGGAAGCGTACGTGATCCGCATCAATTTGCGGTATTACTAGGCTTTGGTGCAACGGCAATTTACCCCTATTTAGCGTATGAATCATTAGTTGCGATGACCGATTCAAAAGTGATCAACAAAAACTATTGTGAAGTAACTCTTGCTTATCGTGGTGCGATAAACAAGGGCTTGTACAAGATTATGTCGAAAATGGGCATTAGTACGGTTGCTTCATATCGTTGCTCAATGCTATTTGAAGCCGTGGGTTTATCTGATTCAATTGTTGAAACATGTTTTAACGGTGTAGCAAGTCGTATTAAAGGCGCTTGTTATAGTGATTTTGATGTCGATCAGCAAAAGCTTCACAAGTTAGCATTTAGTCGTCGTAAGTTATTAAGTCACGGTGGTTTATTAAAATATGTCCATGATGGAGAGTACCATGCGTACAACCCTGACGTGATTTTCTCCTTACAAAAAGCAGTGCGCTCTGGTGAGTATAAAGACTATAGCGTTTACGCTGAGCTTGTTAATAAACGCCCGGTGGCAACACTGCGCGATATGCTAGCGTTAAAGTCAGTAGAAGGCATTAGTATTGACGATGTAGAGCCGGCTACAGAACTTTATAAACGTTTTGACTCAGCAGCTATGAGTATTGGTGCATTATCGCCAGAAGCCCATGAAGCACTAGCGATTGCAATGAACCGTTTAGGTGGTTGTTCAAATTCAGGTGAAGGCGGTGAAGACAAACTACGTTATGGTACTGAGAAAAACTCACGTATTAAACAAGTTGCTTCAGGTCGCTTTGGGGTGACACCGCATTACTTGCAAAGTGCTGATGTTATTCAAATAAAAGTTGCGCAAGGTGCAAAACCTGGCGAGGGCGGGCAGTTACCGGGTGAAAAAGTCACGCCCTATATTGCAAAGCTTCGTTATTCTGTGCCGGGTGTGACGTTAATTTCGCCACCACCGCATCACGATATTTATTCAATTGAAGATTTAGCCCAGCTGATTTTTGACTTAAAGCAAGTTAATCCAAAAGCAATGATCTCTGTAAAGCTAGTATCAGAGCCAGGTGTAGGTACCATCGCAACCGGTGTCGCCAAAGCGTATGCTGATTTAATTACTATTTCAGGTTACGACGGTGGTACAGGTGCAAGTCCGCTCACCTCAGTTAAGTATGCCGGTAGCCCGTGGGAGCTTGGCCTTGCTGAAACCCAGCAAGCATTAGTTGAAAATGGTCTTCGTCATCGTATTCGCTTACAAACTGATGGCGGTTTAAAGACGGGGTTAGATATAGTGAAAGCGGCTATTTTAGGTGCTGAAAGCTTTGGTTTTGGTACCGGCCCAATGGTTGCGCTTGGATGTAAATACTTACGTATTTGTCATTTAAATAACTGTGCAACAGGTGTTGCAACGCAAGATGACACCTTGCGTCAAAAGCACTTTCACGGCTTACCAGAAATGGCGATGAACTACTTTAAGTTTATAGCCCAAGAAGCACGTGAAATAATGGCAAGCTTAGGCGTTACAAGGTTAACCGATTTAATTGGTCGTTTAGATTTACTTGAGGCGATAGAAGGTCAAACTGAAAAGCAAAAGAAAATTGATTTATCGTCACTGCTCGCTGTGCCAAATAATCCGACGGGTGAAACTTTGTATTGTAGTACGCCTAATAGCTCTCATTATTTAGGCAAGTTAAACGAAACATTATTAGAAAAAGCTAAAACAGCGATTGATGAAAGTGGCGGTATTTCACTGGTTAATCGAATTTATAATACCGACCGTTCTGTAGGTGCTATGCTCTCTGGTTATATTGCTTCTAAGCATGGTAATCAAGGTATGGCAGCGGATCCAGTAGCAATTGAATTGCACGGTACTGCGGGTCAGTCATTTGGTGTGTGGAATGCTGGCGGCCTTGAAATGACCTTAGTCGGCGATGCTAACGATTACGTTGGCAAAGGAATGGCTGGTGGTAAACTGGTTATTCGCCCACCATTGGGTTCATCATTTGAAAGTCATAAAGCGACTATTGCTGGTAATACTTGTTTATACGGTGCAACAGGTGGCAAGCTATTTGCGGCCGGTTGTGCTGGAGAGCGCTTTGCAGTACGTAACTCAGGTGTTCAGGCAGTTGTTGAAGGTGTAGGTGACAATGGTTGTGAATACATGACCGGTGGTGTGGTTTGTATCCTAGGTAAAGTAGGCGTTAACTTTGGCGCTGGTATGACTGGCGGCTTTGCTTACATTCTTGATGAAGGCAGTGACTTTGAAAAGCGTATCAATCCAGAATTGGTTGAAATTGTTACTATGGAAAATCTCGCTTCACACCAAGAACATTTACGCGGTTTAGTTGCTGAGCATTTAGAGTTGACCGCTTCAAGTAGAGCAGAGCAGATTTTGGCAAATTTTGATTTGTACATTCCGATGTTTAAATTAGTAAAACCAAAATCAAGCGATGTTAAAAGTTTACTTGGACACCGAGCGCGTAGCAGTGCAGAACTGCGTGTTCAGGCTCAGTAGGGGGTAGTATGAGCGAAAATGTATATCAATTTATCGACGTGCAACGTGTTGATCCACGTAAAAAACCAATTTCGTCACGCAAACAGTCTTTTGTTGAGATTTATGAACCATTCTCAGAGACACAAGTTAATTCACAGGCGGATCGCTGTCTTGACTGTGGCAACCCGTATTGCGAGTGGAAATGCCCAGTACATAACTATATTCCACAGTGGCTAAAGTTAATTCGTACCGGTCGTATTTTAGAAGCCGCAGAACTGTCACACCGTACTAATAGTTTGCCAGAAGTGTGTGGCCGTGTATGTCCACAAGATAGGTTATGTGAAGGCGACTGTACGCTAAATGAAGAATTTGGCGCAGTAACAATCGGAAATATTGAAAAGTATATTACCGACACCGCATTTGAAATGGGCTGGAAGCCGGACATGTCTTATGTGGTATGGACTGAGAAAAAAGTAGCTGTTATAGGTGCCGGTCCAGCTGGACTTGGGTGTGCAGATATCCTAGTACGTAATGGCATAAAGCCAGTGGTATTTGACCGTCACCCTGAAATTGGTGGGCTACTAACGTTTGGTATTCCTTCATTCAAACTTGAAAAAGAAGTAATGCAAAAGCGTCGTGAAATTTTCACTGAAATGGGTGTTGAGTTTAAACTTAATACTGAAGTCGGTGTTGATATTACTATGGATGAAATTTTAGCTGAGTATGACGCGGTATTTTTGGGAGTGGGGACTTATCAAAGTATGCGTGCAGGTCTTGAAAACGAAGACGCGCCTGGCGTACATGACGCCTTACCATTTTTAATTGGTAATACTAACCGTGTTATGGGCTATGACGAAACCAATCAAGCCTATCTTGATATGGCAAATGAAAAAGTTGTGGTACTTGGTGGCGGCGATACCGCTATGGACTGTGTACGAACTTCTATTCGCCACGGCGCAGAAAAAGTAACCTGTGCGTATCGTCGTGATGAAGAAAACATGCCTGGTTCAAAGCGCGAAGTTAAAAATGCCAAAGAAGAAGACGTTGAGTTTATTTTTAACGTGCAACCAACCGGGATTTTATTAAACGATAAAGGCCATGTAGCAGGTGTTCAAATGGTGAAAACCCAAATGGGTGAACCAGATGAAAATGGTCGTAGTCGCGCTGAAGTGATTGCTGGTTCAGAGCATGTAATTGAAGCCACTCAAGTGCTTATGGCATTTGGCTTTAAACCACATAAAATGGACTGGCTTGAAAAGTACGATGTTGAAATAAATCATTGGGGCGGCATTAACGCACCAGAAAAAGGCGAGTTTACGCATCAAACAACTAACCCTAAGATTTTCGCTGGTGGTGACATTGTACGTGGTTCAGACTTAGTGGTAACTGCTATTTTTGAAGGACGTAACGCAGCAGAGGGCATTTTGGATTATTTAGACGTTTAATCTGCAAGCTACATTTAATAAAATTAAACCCTGCACATTTATTTGTGTGGGGTTTTTTATGCTTAAATAAAACAAGCTAATTCAGCTAATACTCAGTTATTTTTTGTTAATGTAGCCTGTTAAAAAGGAGCTACACTGTGTTTAAACTAATTTTAACTTTTTTGGCTATAACGACCTTGGCGGGTTGTAGTAGTGCCCCATCATTCAGTACAAGCTCCGCTAAGCAACAAGGTAAAGCAAGTTACTACGCTGATAAGTATCACGGCAGGCTTACTGCAAGCGGTGAAGTGTACAGCCAGCAAGGGATGACCGCGGCCCATAAAGAATTACCTTTTGGCAGTAAAGTACGAGTAACTAACCTAGCTAATAATCGATCTATAATCGTCAAGATTAATGATCGTGGGCCATTTATCCGCGGTCGTATTATAGATTTAACCAAGCATGCATTTAGCCAATTAGCTAACCTCAACGAAGGGGTTGTCGATGTCGAAATTGAACTGCTAAATACTGATTAATAAGCACTTAGCATAACTAAAAGCGTGTGATAAGTGAAAGGTAATCGGCATGCTCTTTAAGTAATATTTCATGCTTAGCCACAGCACGCACCTTTCCTTGCTCAAGCCAGATTACTTTATCCATAGTATTCAAAAGTGTGGGATCGTGAGTAATTGTTAACACGGTTTGATTTCTCATGACATGCAAAAGTGTATTAATAACGGCATGTTTAGTTTGGTTATCAAGGCTTTCTGTTGGCTCGTCTAACACCACAATCTCGCTATTACGTAATAACGCTTGAGCAAGTGCAATACGTCTAGATTGCCCTTGTGAAAGCTTCCTTCCTGCAATACCTAGCCTTGTATTTAGCCCTGCCTTTAAATTATCAAGCCAATCACCTAGCTGCGCTTGCTGACAGGCTTTAATAAGCATTTCATTATTTGCATTAGGTGAAGCATAAAGCAGGTTTTCTTTAAGAGTGCCATCAAATATATGATGTTTTTGGGCAACAATAGACAACATTGAAAAGCGCTGCTCTGGTGTTAAGCTTTGTAAATCTATGTGTTGCTGATCGCTAGTTAATATTGCGCTGCCTGTTTGTAATGGCCAAAGTCCGGTTAAAATATTAACCAAGGTTGTTTTACCACTGCCGCTTGGGCCCACCAGCGCAACTTTTTCAGCTGCATTAATGGTTAAATTAATATCATCAAGTGCGAGGTGTCTATTATCATAGCTATAGCTAATATTGTTAAGAGTTAAGCCAATAGGTTGCTCTGATCTTATTTGTTGGAAAGGAGGAGCTATTTCTGGCGCAGAATTTGTTTTGCTTATAGCAAGTTTGTCTTCTAACTCAAAAATACGTTTTGCGGCGCCTAATACACTTGGTAATTGGATGAATGCATTTGGTAGACTAAGCACTGTTTCGAAGCTGGCTAAAACGAATAGACTCATCATCGCAAGTTCGACGTTTTTCATTGCCCCGCTAAAGACTAAAGGAGCAATAATAATAACGCTTGCCAGCATAGTAAACTGTACTATAAGTAAATTAACCCCATTACTATTTGCAACTGCTTTGTGGCGTTTATAGAGCTCTTTATTGTAGTTAGTGCTAATTGTGTCGCACTTTATAATTTGTTGTGGTGCGGCTTGATATATAGCAAGTTCACGGGCGCCTTTAAGTGTATCTGCAAGCTCAGCGCGAAGATACGCAGATTGCTCTGCTTCTACATCAGCGCTTTTATGCAGTCGCTTACTTAAAACTGCTGGAATAATCACCCCAATAATCATCAAGGCAGTAAAGCATATTAGTGCTACTTGTGGGTTATAAATACTCATAAATAACATCACAATAGGAATGCTAAAAAGGGCCACTACAATGGGTAGCAGCACGTTCAGGTAAAACTTATCAAGCGCATCAACATCGTTTTGCATACGATTAACTAAATCGGCACTGCGGCTCATTGCTAAATCAACATTGTTGAGTTGGGCGAGGGTGGCAAATACTCGCACGCGGATCTCACTAAGTAATAAAAATGTGGCGTTGTGAGTAACTAATCGCTCACCATAGCGAGATGCGGTTCTGACAATAGCTAAAAAGCGAATGGTGCCTGCGGGAGTAAAGTAATTCATATGAACGCCAGCAATTCCCGCCGCAGCCATAGCAGCTAAAAACCAGCCTGAAATCGCTAATAAACCCACATTAGCAAGCACGGTTAAACTCGATAAAAAAGCGCCAAGCAGCAACATACCAGCATGAGGCTTGCAAAGGCTTAATAATCGTAAAAAGTGAGTCATGATTGAACACCATTGGCTGTTATTAAGCGATGAAACGGTCCTTGCTGTTTAATTAGTGTTGCGTAATTACCTTGCTCAATAAGCTGTCCATTTTGCAATACATAAATAGTCTTGGCATGCTTTACTGTGCTCAATCGATGAGCAATCACTAGTACTAAATGCGTTTTAGCATAGTCATTTATAGCATTATTGATAAGCGTTTCAGTTTGGCTGTCAAGGTGAGCGGTCGGTTCATCAAGTACTAAAATAGGAGCATTTTTTAAAAAAGCCCGTGCGAGAGCAATACGTTGTCGCTGTCCGCCAGAAAGCCCTTCGCCATGCTCACCTAAAAGCGTATCAAAGCCTTCCGGTAGCGCATTAATAAATGTTAAAGCACCGGCTTGCTCAGCCGCATTTTGTATTTCGCTGTTATTTGCATGAGGTTTACCAAGTTTTATATTGTCGCGAATGCTCATAAAAAATAACGTGGGCTGCTGTGGGATCCAAGCTATATGTTGCTGCCAGTCAGTGATTGAATAATCACTTAGTGGTAGATCGTTAATCTGTATTTTTGATTGCGCCTCTGAATGAAAGCCTAATAAGCAATCAAATAAAGTGCTTTTTCCTGCTCCACTTTCACCAACAAAAGCATATAACCCAAGGGGTGATAAGTTAAGTGATATATCGCTTACTCCTTCGTTACTATCAGGGTAAATAAAGCTGAGCTTGTGGGTGGTAATTGATTGAATTGGCAAATTTATAGGTTGAGAGCCTGTTGACTCATTTTGCGATGAGGCATTGATTATATCAATCATATCGGCAGCGGCGCTAATGCCTTCAAGTCGTGCGTGGTAGTGGGTGCCCATTTGCCTTAGCGGTAGGTAAAACTCCGGGGCAAGTAGCAACACCACAAAACCTGTCGCAAAATCGAGCGTGCCAAAAAAGAGCCTAAAACCGATGATCACAGCTACTAACGCCACACTAATCGTGGCAAAAAACTCTAGAGCAAAAGAAGACAAAAATGCGACCTTTAATACACTCATAGTCGCACCACGAAAGTCATCTGATATCTTGGCAATGTTTTTTAGCTCTTGCTGAGTGGCACTAAATAGTTTTAATTGCGTCAGTCCTTGTAAACGGTCAAAAAAGTAATTCCCTAGCACGGCTAGTTTTTGCCAGCGCTGTTGATTCAGTTGTTCAGCTTGATGACCTACTAAAATCATAAAAAATGGAATCAATGGAGCGGTTAATAAAAAAATCAGCCCCGCTTTATAGTCGGTCGGAAAAATCACTATTAATATTGCCAGTGGAATAAGGGCGCTGTAAGCAACACTCGGTAAGTAATTCGCATAATATTCGTGTAATGCTTCAACACCATTATGTACCACATTTAAGGTTGCGCCTTGGCCCTTTTGATCTGTATAAGTTGGGCCTAGTTGGTTGAGTTTTTTAAGTAAAGTTTTGCGCATTGCAGACTTTATTTTTAACGCTGCATAATTGCTGACACGTTCACTGAGTGCTAAAAAAGTGGCGCGTAATAAAATCAACCCTGCTAAAGGCCAAAGCAGATAAGTAACGTTTGCTAGGTTATCTCCTGCAAACATCACTTGATGCACTGCGCGGGCTAATAAATAGCACGAGGCAATCATCAACAAGGCGTTAATGGTACCAAGAGCAATACTAAGCTTTAATAAGTGACCGGCGTGGGATGAGTGGTTTTTTAAAAATGCGCGCAGCTTCTTTTGCTGCGCGCGGTCAGGTCGGGGGCTAGTCGTCATTTTGATTATTTAACATATCATGTAGTTCTTGTTCGTCATCAGCAATGCTGTTTTTATGCTGTTGAAACTCGTACCACATCACATTAATAACTCCTAATGTACAAGCTAAAATCACTCCTAAAATCCAAGCGAAATACCACATAAATTTATCTCCTTAGTAGCTACCATGAGTGTTATTTTCAATTTCATCAGTAGTTATTCTGCGCCACATTTTTACATAACACCACGTGGTGTAACTGAGGATCAGCGGCACAAAAATCACGGCGGCAATAAACATAACATTAAGTGTTCGATGACTAGATACTGCATCCCACATGGTTAAGCTTATATCTGGATTGTTACTTGATGGCATAATAAATGGGAATAATGCTGTTCCTGCAGTCATGATTACACCAATCAGCATAATACAGGTTGATATGAGTGCGAGCGCGGGTTTATTAATCTTTGAAAAAATGATGCCTAACATTGCCATTACAAAGGCAAGTACTGGAAACAAGATAGTTAACGGCATTGCAGTATAATTATTTAACCAACCACCAGGAACAACCGATACTGTTTTGGCTATCGGGTTTGCATAGCTTTGTGTGTCAGGCATAGAAGTAATTTGGTAGCCATTTAAATTTGCCACCCAAAAACCTGCAGCTGCGAATAGCACCATAAAAGCAATGAGTGAATAGCGTCCATACTGCGCTGAACGTAATGCGACTTTAGCATCAGTTCGCAGTTGCAACCACATACCTGCATGGCCCACCAACATGGTAATACTGATAAGACCAGCGGCTAGCCCGAATGGATTAAGCAGAGCAAAAAACGAGCCTTGATAGCTTACTCGCAAATATTCATCAATACTGTAAGGCACTCCTAAAAATAAGTTACCAAATGCAACACCGAATACTAGAGCAGGAATTATACTACCTATAAATAGCCCCCAATCCCAGTTGTTGCGCCAGCGCTGTGAATCTACTTTACTGCGATAGTCAAACCCTAATGGTCTAAGAAATAACGCAAACAATACTAACATCATGGCAAAGTAAAAGCCTGAAAAGGCGGCTGCATAGACCATTGGCCAGGCAGCAAATAGCGCGCCACCGGCGGTAATAAACCAAACCTGATTGCCATCCCAATGAGGCGCAATAGTATTAATAACAGTGCGTCTCTCTAAATCGGTTTTGCCCACTAGGCGCAGCAAAATGGCAGCCCCCATATCCATACCGTCAGTAATTGCAAAGCCAATTAACAAAATACCGATTAGCAGCCACCAGGCCAGCTTTAGCGTTTCGTAATCAAAAATCATGAGTCGGCTCCTTGATTGGTAGCTTTGTTTTGCGCTGGCAATTCAAAGTGATATTTACCGGTATGCAGGGAACTTGGTCCTTGTTTGATAAAGCGTAACAGTAACCAACCTTCTACAATAGCAAGTGCAATATAAAAAATAATAAAACCAGTCAAACTTATTAGCAAGTCATTCACGGTCAGTGATGAAGTAGCTAAGAAGGTGGGAAGTATTTCGGATATAGCCCACGGCTGACGGCCATATTCAGCGACTATCCAACCAAATTCGATAGCAATCCAAGGTAGCGGAATACTCCAAACTGCGGCCCATAATAACCAGCGTTTTTGTTCAATAACTCGCTGTGCATTGTAATAAAATGATAATGCAAACACTATAAGCATGATCATGCCACAGGCTACCATAATCCTAAATGACCAAAACATTGGGCCAACTTTAGGAAATGAGTCTTTAACGGCTTGTTGAATTTGCTCTTCGGTAGCGTCTACCACATTTGGGGTGTAGCGTTTTAGCAGCAACCCATAACCTAAGTCATCTTTAAGTTTATCAAATTTAGCAATGTTCTCGGGTGTATCATCGCCATTTCTGAGTTTTTCAAGGTATTTATAAGCTATCATGCCATTACGAATACGAATGTCGTGCTGCTTTTCCAAGTCATTAATACCGGTTACTTGTTCATCCAAGGAGCGCGTAGCAATTAACCCTAGCGCATACGGTATTTTAACTGCTGCGTGAGTTACTTGCTCTTCTGAATCTGGAATGCCCATTAATGTGAATGCAGCCGGTGCTTCTTCGGTATGCCATTCGGCCTCTATGGCAGCCAGTTTAACTTTTTGCACTTCTCCGACTTCATAACCTGACTCATCACCGAGTAAAATCACACATAAAATAGACGCTAAACCAAAGCCGGAAGCGACTGAGAACGAACGTTTTGCAAAGGCTAAATCTCGTCCCTTTAATATGTACCAACTACTAATACCGAGTACAAACATTGACGCAGCAACATAACCTGCCGACACCGTATGAATAAATTTAACCTGTGCTACAGGATTGAACACGAGCTCAGCAAAGCTGGTCATTTCCATGCGCATGGTTTGATAATTGAACTCTGCACCGACAGGATTTTGCATCCAACCATTAGCAATCAATATCCACAGTGCAGACATATTTGTGCCAATCGCCATTAAAAAGGTTGCTCCTAAGTGTTGGCGTTTAGAAAGTCGTTGCCAGCCTAAAAAGAACATACCCACAAAAGTGGATTCTAAAAAGAATGCCATTAGGCCTTCTATAGCTAAGGGCGCACCAAACACATCGCCTACATAGTGTGAATAGTATGACCAGTTGGTGCCAAACTCAAACTCCATTGTAAGGCCGGTCGCAATACCAACAGCAAAGTTAATACCAAATAACTTACCCCAAAATTTAGTCATGTCGCGATAAATCTCACGGCCTGTCATTACATACACAGACTCCATGATCACTAAAATCCATGTCATACCTAAGGTCAGTGGCACGAATAAAAAGTGAAATAGGGCAGTGACGGCAAACTGCAATCGGGATAGATCGACAAATAATTCATCTATCATTTTAAAAGGCTCCTTGTATGTGTAACAGCAAACACATGACAAAATTAATCAGTTACGTAATAAACATGATGTTTCAGTAATTATTGAAACTTTATAAGTATTGACCTTTGCTCATTTTTTGTCAACAACTAAATGAAGCAACAAAATAGCTAGGTCAGTGAAACACAATGAGGTATAAGTTACCAACATATGTCTATAAAACAGTCGAATAGTGATTGAGTCTAGTTTAAAAGCAGACAAAGTAACAGTGCTTTGATTAAAGGATTTAATCAAAGCATAAAACACGGTAAACTACCTATATTAATAGCCTTTAAACGTGTGAATTAAAAGCAAATGAAGAAACATAATGCTCCTCTCAGAATAGCGGTAGTGGTCGGTGAGCTCTCAGGAGATATTTTGGGGGAGGGGCTAATAAAAGCCTTAAAAACACGTTTCCCCGATGCTGTTTTTGAGGGGATAGCTGGCCCAAAAATGCAAGAGCAGGGATGTAAAAGTTTATTTGATATGGAAGAACTGTCAGTAATGGGGCTGGTAGAAGTACTTGGCCGATTACCGCGGTTACTTAAAATTCGCAAACAATTAGTGCAGCACTTTATTGATAATCCACCGGATGTATTCATAGGTATAGATGCGCCTGATTTTAACTTGCGGGTAGAAAAACCACTTAAAGATGCGGGTATAAAAACCGTACAGTATGTTAGCCCTTCAGTGTGGGCATGGCGTGAGAAACGGATTAATACTATTAGCGCCGCCACGAACTTAGTGTTGGCATTATTACCATTTGAAAAAGCCTTTTATGATAAACATCAGGTGCCTTGTACATTTGTCGGCCATACCCTCGCAGATGATATTGCCCTAGAACACGATGATACCAAAGCGCGTGAACGGCTTGGTTTATCACCTAGTGATAAAGTACTCGCATTGTTACCCGGTAGTAGAGGGACTGAAGTCGGGTTACTGAGTGAAACTTATATTAAAACCGCGGCTAATTTAAAGGCGCAACATCCTAATTTAAAGATTGTTGTGCCACTGGTTAATGAAAAGCGTAAAACGCAATTCAATGAAGTACTAGCTAAAACAGCACCAACACTTGAGCCTATTTTACTAGATGGCCAATCTGATATTGCTATGCAAGCAGCCGATGCGATTTTAATTGCCTCTGGCACAGCTACACTTGAAGGTATGCTCTATAAAAAGCCAATGGTCGTGGGCTATAAAATAAAAGCACTCAGTTATTGGATTTTTAAAAGCTTATTCACCTTTAATATAAAATATTTCTCATTACCTAACTTACTAGCTGATGAGGAGCTAGTTCCTGAATTTATGCAAAGTGATTGTAATGTAGAAAATTTAACCAATGCACTTTCACCTATGTTAAATTCAGACAACAGTGAACTTAAAGCACGCTTTTTAGCTATTCACCAACAAATACGCTTAAATGCAAGTGTTCAAGCCGCAGAAGCGGTAGCGGAGCTTATTAATGCAGATTGAACGTCCAAATGTTAAACTCATTGCTGGGGTAGATGAAGTAGGTCGAGGTCCACTGGTGGGGGATGTAGTCACTGCAGCAGTGATACTTGACCCATTAAAACCTATTGCAGGTTTGGCTGACTCTAAAAAACTCAATGATAAAAAGCGCCAGTTACTTGCGACTGAAATAAAAGAAAAAGCACTATGTTATGCGTTTGGTCGCTGTAATTCTAACGAAATAGACGAGCTAAATATTCTTCACGCAACCATGCTTGCAATGTCGCGGGCAGTGGCATCTCTTGTGATTGAGCCTGAGTTTGTATTTATTGATGGTAATCGTTTACCTGCGCTCAACATGCCTGCGCAAGCTGTAATAAAAGGCGATAGTTTAGTGGCGGAAATTTCTGCAGCTTCTATTTTGGCAAAAGTAGCTCGTGATGACGAAATGCTAGAACTTGATAAACGCCATCCAGAATATGGTTTTGCAGGACACAAAGGCTACCCGACTAAAGCACATTTTGCGGCGCTTGAGAAATATGGTGCAATTAGTGAACATCGAAAAAGCTTTAAACCAGTACAACGAGTACTTACTATGCAGGAGCAATAATGGCGTCGCCTGATTTTGTTCACTTACGTGTTCATTCCGACTTTTCTATGGTTGATGGCCTAGCCAAAACAAAGCCAATTGTAGCCAAAGCCCTAGATCTGCAGATGCCAGCGCTTGCAATTACTGACCAAATGAACTTATCTGGTTTAGTACGTTTTTATGAAGGTGCACACGGGGCGGGTATAAAGCCATTAGTGGGGGCTGATTTCTGGTTGCGTAGTCCAGAATTTGAAACCGAACCATGTCGCATCACTATTTTAGCTAAAGACAATGAAGGCTATAAAAACCTTACGTTACTTATTTCAAAAGCCTTTCAGCGCGGCCATATTTTTCATCGACCAGTAATAGATCGGGAATGGTTGGTGGAATTAAAAACCGGCCTTATTTTACTCTCAGGCGCGAAAGATGGCGATTTAGGTAAAGCGTTATTAAAAGGTAATCCGACGATAGTTGAATCGGTAGTGAGCTTTTATAAACAGCACTTTAGTGACCACTATTATATTGAGTTGATTCGCACGAGTCGGGAACTAGAAGAAGACTACCTGCATTTGGCAGTAGAGCTTGCAACTGCAGAGCAACTGCCGGTTGTCGCTACTAACGAAGTAGTTTTCTTAAAGGCTGAAAACTTTGAGGCTCATGAAATACGTGTCGCTATTCATGATGGCTATACATTAGATGATAAGCGCCGTCCGAAACGCTTCTCACAAGAGCAATATTTAAAAACTGCCGAGCAAATGGCTGAGCTATTTAGTGATATTCCTGAAGCACTGCAAAATACGGTGGAAATTGCTAAGCGCTGTAATGTTACAGTGCAGTTAGGCACTTACTTTTTACCTGACTACCCAACTGGCTCTTTAAAAATTGATGATTTCTTAGTTAAGGTTTCTCAAGATGGCCTAGAAGAGCGTTTAAAGTCTTTATTTCCTAATGAACAAGAGCGCCAAGAGAAACGCGGTGAATACGACGAACGACTCAGTATTGAGTTAGGTGTTATTAACCAAATGGGTTTCCCTGGTTACTTCTTGATCGTAATGGAGTTTATCCAGTGGAGTAAAGATAATAATATACCTGTTGGGCCGGGACGAGGCTCAGGCGCGGGTTCATTAGTGGCTTATGCGCTAAAAATTACCGACTTAGACCCACTTGAGTTTGATTTACTTTTTGAACGCTTTTTAAACCCTGAACGTGTATCTATGCCCGATTTCGATGTCGATTTCTGTATGGATAGACGTGATGAAGTTATCGATCATGTATCGGCACTTTATGGACGAGACGCAGTCTCGCAAATCATTACCTTTGGTACCATGGCAGCAAAAGCGGTGATTCGAGATGTAGGGCGTGTGCTTGGTCATCCGTATGGCTTTGTAGATCGCATATCAAAAATGATCCCTGGCGATCCCGGTATGACACTTGCCAAAGCGTTTGATGTAGAGCCGCGCTTGCAAGAGGCTTACGATGGTGACGGTGAAATAAAAGATTTGATTGATATGTGTCGCATCCTTGAAGGCTGTACACGTAACGCCGGTAAGCACGCCGGAGGGGTGGTTATATCACCCACCACTATAACCGACTTTGCGGCACTTTATTGTGATGACGAAGGTAAGTTTCCGGTTACTCAGTTTGATAAGAACGACGTTGAAACCGCAGGTTTAGTAAAATTTGACTTTTTAGGCCTTCGAACGCTCACTATTTTACAGTGGGCAATTGATATGACTAACGAGCGTATGGCTCGTGAGGGTAAAGAACCCGTCGATATCAATAGTATTCCACTCGATGATAAAAAAAGTATTGAGCTATTATTACGCGCCGAAACGACCGCGGTATTCCAGTTAGAGTCGCGCGGTATGAAAGACTTAGTTCGCCGCTTAAAGCCCGACAGTTTTGAAGATATGATTGCCTTAGTTGCTTTATTTCGCCCGGGGCCATTGCAGTCAGGCATGGTAGATAACTTCATTGACAGAAAGCTAGGCCGTGAAGAAATCTCCTATCCAGATGCGCAGTACCAACACGAAAGTTTGCAGCCTATTCTAGAGCCGACCTACGGCATTATTCTGTATCAAGAACAAGTAATGCAAATCGCGCAGGTATTAGCTGGTTACTCTCTTGGCGGTGCCGATATGCTACGCCGCGCCATGGGTAAGAAAAAACCTGAAGAAATGGCCAAGCAGCGTGCAACGTTTGAAGAAGGAGCGCGAAATAACGGTATCGACGGCGAACTTGCAGTTAAAATATTCGACCTGGTAGAAAAGTTCGCAGGCTATGGTTTTAATAAGTCGCACTCCGCTGCTTATGCGTTGGTGTCGTATCAAACGCTGTGGATGAAAACCCATTATCCAGCCGAATTTATGGCCGCGGTCATGTCGGCGGATATGGATAATACTGACAAAATTGTTACCTTGGTGGATGAATGTGAAAATATGAAACTCACCTTGTTACCTCCGGATGTAAATGCGGGTGAGTATAAGTTTACAGTCAATCTTAAAGGTGAAATTGTTTACGGTGTTGGTGCAATTAAAGGGGTCGGTGAGGCACCTGTAGATGCGATATTAGATGCGCGCCAAGCTGGTGGACCATTTAAAGATTTATTTGATTTTTGCGCCCGAGTTGATTTGAAGCGTATTAATAAACGGGTTACTGAAAAGTTGATTTATGCGGGCGCATTAGACAAGCTCGGCCCTGAAAAAACACAGCCTGCGCGCGCAACATTATTAGCAAGCTTACCAGGGGCCATGAAAGCGGCTGATCAACACCACAAAGCTGAGTCACTAGGGCAAAGTGACTTATTTGGTTTATTAGCAAGCGAGTCTGATGAAGTCGAGCAGGCATTTGTAAAAACCACACCACTGACTGATAACCAGTGGCTTGATGGTGAAAAAGATACACTCGGTCTTTACCTAACCGGTCACCCAATTAACCAGTACCGTAAAGAACTACGTTATTACACATCGTGCAAGTTAGTCGATTTACAACCGACTAATCGCGATGTGCAATCAACCGCGGCAGGATTGGTTATATCGGCGCGAACACTTATCAATAAAAAGGGAAATCGTTGGGGTCTTGTAACTTTAGATGACAAGAGCGCACGAATTGATGTACGATTATTCCCAGAACAGTTCGAAATGTACCAAGATATGCTACAAGTTAATAATATCTTGGTAATATCCGGACAGGTCAGCTTTGATAACTTCTCTGGTGGTATTACAATGACAGCCAGAGATATATGCACTATCGCACAAGCACGCGAAAAGCGTATTAAAGCGCTGAAAGTGACGCTTAATATGGTGCAAGTCGAAGCAAGCTTCTTCGAAAATTTACAACGAGTACTTGAACCTTATAAGTTTGGTACTTGTCCGATTAAGGTTTTTTACCAACGTCCAGATGCGCTGGCAGAATTAACCCTCGGAACCGAATGGTGTGTCACGCCAACAGATGATTTGATCCATAAATTATCTTTAATGGCGGCGCAAGATGTAGAACTAGAATTTAACTAATTAGGTAGTTTAGAGCATGAGCCTCAATTATCTTGATTTTGAGCTTCCAATTGCAGAATTAGAAGCAAAAATTGAAGAGTTACAAAATGTAAGCCGCGCTGGCGAATTAGACCTTGGATTAGAAGAGGAAGTCAGTCGATTAAAAGAGAAGTGCACGCAAATGAAAGAGAAAGTATTCTCTGAATTAGGTGCGTGGCAAGTTTCACAACTAGCCCGTCACCCATTGCGTCCTTATACTCGCGATTATATCGAGCGGATGTTTACTGAATTTGACGAGTTAGCAGGCGATCGTACGTTTGCTAATGATCCGGCTATTTTAGGTGGTGTTGCCCGTTTTGAAGGCCAACCAGTGATGGTTATTGGTCAGCAAAAAGGGCGCGGTACTGCTGAAAAAATTAAGCGTAATTTTGGCATGCCAAAACCGGAGGGTTATCGTAAAGCACTGCGTTTAATGGAAATGGCTGAACGGTTTAAAATGCCAATTATGACCTTTATTGACACGCCTGGTGCATATCCTGGTGTTGGCGCTGAAGAGCGTGGCCAATCTGAAGCAATTGCTCGTAACCTAAAAGTAATGGCCACTTTAAAAGTGCCCACAATTTGTACAGTTATCGGTGAAGGTGGTTCAGGTGGTGCATTGGCAATTGGTGTTGGAGACCGCGTTAACATGTTGCAATACAGCACTTATTCAGTAATTTCGCCAGAAGGTTGTGCATCAATCCTTTGGAAAAGTGCTGATAAAGCTCCGCTTGCAGCAGAAGCGATGGGTGTAACTGCAGAGCGTGTTAAAGAGCTTGATTTAATTAACAGCTTAATTGAAGAGCCTTTAGGTGGCGCACATCGTAATTACGATACAGTGGCACGTAACCTTAAAAATCAATTAAAGCGCGATTTAGCCGAGCTTCAAGAGTTAAGTACTGATGAAATGCTTGATAAGCGTTACAAACGTTTAATGTCGTTTGGTTATTGTTAAATAAGTAAGTTAATGAAAAAAAGCCGCTTTTGCGGCTTTTTTGTTTAATCGCAGGCGCATTTTATTTAGCGTGGCTAAATGCCAAGCCTTTGACATATAAAGAACACATAACAATGTTGTTTTTAATATTTTTAACCTAATGGTTTTAAGTTCATGCAAGTAACCGCTTTATACCCGGAGTTTTCCGCTCAAATTGACTCACTTATGAACCAAGGTCATGCTAATTTTACCGTGGCATTATCGGGTGGTGTAGATTCGGTCGTGTTACTGCACTTGATGACGCAGTATAAAGCAGTACATGGCAATATAGGCTTAGACGCTATTTATGTAAATCATGGCCTAAGCGAGTATGCCGATGATTGGCAGCAGTTTTGTAAGCAGTTATGCAGCTCACTAACGGTTCCTTTTCAGGCTGTTAAAGTAACTATTGAAAACAAGCCGCGTAATAGCTTAGAAGCACTAGCGCGAGATGCGCGTTATCAAGCACTTGATGAAAAAAGTCCAAAAGACAGTGTTATTTTATTGGGTCAGCATTTAAATGATCAGCTTGAAACCTTTATGTTAAGACTTAAACGTGGTTCCGGTTTACAAGGCTTAGCTGCTATGAGAGAAAACCGGAAACTTAATTCAGGGCGAATATGTGCAAGGCCTCTTTTGAGTATTACTCGTCAAGAGATAGAGAGCTTTGCTGAAGTGCAGGGGATTTATCATATCACCGATGATTCCAACTTTGATGAATGCTTTGATCGTAACTTTATTCGTCAGCAAATAATTCCTTTGCTAGCCGAGCGCTTTACAGGCTTTGAAAAAAGCACAGCGCGAAGCATTGGCTTATTACAGCAGCAACAAGATGTGCTTGATGAATACACGCAAATTGACTTAAGTCGTTGTCAAAACAATCAGCAAGGACTTAATTGCCAATTGTTAAATGATTTTAGTGCACCTCGCCAAGCCAACGTATTACGGGCTTGGTTGAGTCAATTTATGGCACATTTACCATCGCAAAAACAAACCGAGCAGATACTTAGTCAAGCCTTAACGGCAAGAGTAGATGCTCAGTTGTTAATACAATTAAGTAATGGGCAAGTTCGTCGCCACCAAGGCTATTTATACTTTGTTACTGAATGTGTAGATATTAAAGATCAAGAATTAACCTGCGACGTAACCGTGTTATCTGATGGTAGTAAGCTGGTATTAAAGCAAGGAGAGGGTATTCGTAAGCCTTTTACTAATGAGCAGGTAAGTGTGCGTTTTAATTGCTTACAGGCACGGATAAAGCCAATTAATAAACCCGGTAATAACACTCTTAAGCACTGGTTTAAAGATGCTAAAGTTGCACCGTGGCTGCGCGCACATGTACCACTTATTTTTTATAATGACGAATTAGTTCAAGTAGGCGACTACTTTATAAGTTCGACGCATGCTGATAAAAATGGTGTTTTTTGGGAGAAAAAAGTATGAGCGAACAGCCTCATGTAGGCTTATCACTTGTTAATAAAGCCCCTTCAGGGATTGTGATTACTGTATTAATGGTACTGGTTGCGAGCCTTTTATTTGAGCTTCATTTAACCACCTTGGTATATGCTTGTGTAGGTGGATTATTGTGCGGCATTATATTAATTGCTTATTGGCTGGGCAAGGGAGGAATATTTTTTATATTAGGCATTAGTGCGCCGCTATTATTGGTGGTTATAGTGCCGCTAACCACGAAGGCTGCATTGTTGTATTTAATTAGTGGTTTCTTTTTTGGTTTTTGTTTGGCGTTACTTGGCTATAAACTTAAAAAGTAATTAAAAAATAAAAGGCAATAGGGCCATGGTTTAAAAGGTATTTTAAAATTATCAGGCGTTGTTGATTATTGACGCCATTACGCAAGTTTAATGCTTGTTTAACATGATACTTTTAATATCAGATCTACCAATGACGCTTCCTGTAAGTAGAGTCAGTAAAAAAGACGTAATCGTCATAAACTTTTACATGGCTTTTTTTACTTGCGACCAGTTAGATAATGAAAAAGTTAGCAGCGAGCTGCTTAAGTCTTTGCATGTTATTGCCTTTGCAATAAATAAAACCTAAGCAGAATTAAATTTAGAAAAGCGCCTGTACCTGTAACTGTTAAAACGCTTCGACGCGAAGGTAAAGAAATTAAACAACCAGAACAACAAACCAAGCTTTTATCCGGTAATATCTTGATGCAACAAGGCAAACCTCATCGGGTAGAACATTATTTATCTGACGGTAGCGAGTAGCTAAACTAGTTTGGTTTGTGTTAGCCACTCATGAAAATTAGTCTAATTCTAAAAAGGTTCTAATTTCAGGCAATTTTTTTAAGCCATCCGGGTAACCTATTTCAATTAGCTTTTGGGTGTAGCGCTTCTCAAACAATAAATAACTGGTTAAACTCGATTGTGAGTGCTTTTTAACTCCGATCATGCGTAGTAGTATTTTGATAGGCAATGGCATATCGTCATAGTACTGGGCAGCAATAGCATTAAAGTTCTCAGACGGATTGATCACACAAGTATCAATATGTTTGAGTTCTTGATGCTTATCACGACCAGGCAACAAACCAAGGGTACGATTTATTCGGTCTAGGCGTTCTAAGTCTGACTGTAACGTATCAGTAAATACGCTATCGAGTAAGTGCCCCGCAATCGCTGATACCCCCGGGTAATGCGGTACATAGCCCGGAGGATGAAGAGCACTTGGTTGATCTACACCAATGACAAATATTTTCTCAGCACCTAAATGTACACATGGACTTAACGGCGATAGTTGGTGAATTGAGCCATCCCCAAAGTAATGGTTGTATACATTCACACTTGGAAACACCATAGGAATAGCACTTGATGCCATTAGATGCTCAACATTAATCCGTGTCGCTTGGCCTTCACGTTTTGCGCGTCGCCAAGTTGTTTGATGGTTAGATTGGAAAAATGCTACCGAATCACCGGTCGTATAACTTGAAGCGGTAATCGATAGTGCTTCTAAGTAATGACGATGTATGTTGCGCTCAATGCGATGTAAATCTAATATTTCATTCAACAGCTTACGCAGAGGTTGATTATTTAATAAGCTAGCCGGTGGGTGGTTAATATGTTCAGACTGAAAACTAGTTAGCATATTACGAGTAATATGGCCAAACACACTTAAAAAGTCGCTTTTATAGACCATCGAGGTAGAAAAGTTTTTCCATACCGATTCAAGCTTTCTAACCGCCAAATGGGCACATGATGCATAACATGCCAGCGCAGCTGAATTAATAGCCCCCGCTGATGTGCCATTAATAATAGTAAAAGGTAATGGCGCATTACGTGGCATACTTTGCGCAAGGGCTTTTAATACGCCCACTTGATAAGCTGCGCGTGCACCACCACCTGTTAGTAGTAGAGCTATTTTCGGTTTGTCGTGATTAACTTGCTTGATTTTCATAGTTGCAATTAAACTGTTGTAGGTATTTACTTTATTTATTAACTGTAAGTCTTTAAGCTAGAAGAATCAAAGGATACCTTAGCCTTGTTGTTTTTTTTTGCTTGGCGATGTAATTTTACGCAGAGTATCAATTTTTAATTTTTATGGAGTTCGTATGTCAGATCAAACACCACAACCAGAGATTGAAAAACGTGCACCAAACAATAACTTTCTGTTTGCTATTGTCATCCTTGTTGTAATCGCTTGTGCCGCAGCTTTTGTTTTACTAAGCTCCGATGAAAAAGAAGTGGCTACCGAAGTGGAGCAAGCGCCGGTGGAACAACCGATGCAGACGTTTGAAGAACCAGAACCAGAACCAGAACCCGTAGAGCCTGAAACAACGATAGAAGAGCAAAATACAGCCATGCAACCACCAGTGCGTGATGCAGAGCCCGCGCTTGAGGTAAAACCGCTGCCAAACTTAAATGAAAGCGACGAAGTAGTTGTAGAGCGTATGGATGAGCTGCTAAGTGATCAGGTAATGAGTTTAATGATCACAGATGATGTAATCCGCCGTGGCGTTGTGTTTGTTGATAACCTTGCTGATGGGAAAATAGCTAGTAAGCATGCCCCAGTAGAGCGCCCAGAAGACACATTTAAAGTAATTGAAGGCGATATACTTACCATCGACCCTAACAGTTATGAGCGTTATACACCGTATGTAAAAGTATTTACTAGCATGAGCGCGGCACAAATTGTACGGATGTACGATGAATACAAGCCGTTAATTAATGATGCTTATGCAGAAATTGGCTATGACAGCGATGCTTTTAACCAAACATTAGAAGAAGCCATTGAACTACTATTGGATACCCCAGAGCCAAAAGGTGATATGCCGCTTATTCGTGATTCTGTCAATTATCAGTATGCGTATGCAGAGTGGGAGCAACTTCCTGCCGCACAAAAACAATTGTTGCGTATGGGCCCAGAGAACATAAAAAAAGTAAAAGCAGTTCTACGGAATGTGAAAGCAGAGCTCGAAAAGTAAAATTAAGTCTATAAAAGCCTGCGATTGTATAGCAAGTATGCAATCGCACTTTCTTTTTGCAATATCCCTTGAATAACACCGTAAAAGTAGAGATAATCCTTTCCGCGCCAAAGAAGGCCCTCAATGGTAGTCTTATTGGTCCTCTCGCAACACTAGTAGGTGAACTTGGTCAGGCCCGGAAGGGAGCAGCCACAGCTTACGACGTGTGTGCCGAGATGCGGCTGGTAAGACTGCCACCCAAACTATTTTAATTTATGTTGTTTGAAGTATAAGTTGACATATTTGTACTAAAAGATGGCATAAATTGGAAATATAAGGTGGCATAGTCTAGTATTTAACCAGATGGTTAGATGGCTGACTCACATGTACAGAAGAAAACTTAAACACTCTCGTGTTAAAAACCTCCATAAATTTGCTAGTCAAAAAATAAATCTACCTGTTTAGTCGAATCCTCTTTAGAGTTTGATGCTTGCTTTCATTTTGAATTTTCAACATCAATAGCCGCATTTGAAGCACAACCACTAGGTTACGAATATCAGTTTGATAACCGTACATGCAGTTATACACCTGACTTTTTACTTACCCGCACAGACGGTACGCAAAAATTTATCGAAGTAAAACCACAAAGCAAAATTGCCGACGAAGACTTTCGTGCACGTTTTATTGAAAAGCAAGCCATCGCTAAGGGTAATCCCCCCGAAAAATAATAGATGCCAAACGTAGAATTTTCTCTTATTGTAAACACAGGAGAAAATTATGAAAAAAGCACATTTTTCGGACAGTCAGATCCTCGCCATTTTGAAGCAAGCCGAAAGCGGTGTGCCCATTCCTGAGCTATGCCGTGAACATGGTATGGGCAACTCAACCTTTTATAAGTGGCGTGCTAAATACGGCGGCATGGATGCATCTTTAATGACGCGAATGAAAGAGCTGGAAGATGAAAACCGCCGCTTAAAGAAAATGTATGCTGAAGAGCGGCTCAAATCAGAGGTCATTCAAGAGGCCATGGCATAAAAGTGGTAAAGGCTTCTGAGCGCAAAGTATTGGCACATGAAGTCGTTAGCACAAATAGAATGAGCATTGCTTTAGCCTGTCGTACTTTCATGATCAGTGAAACTTGTTATCGTTATGCGTCGATATTAAAAAATGAAAACCTAAAAATAGCAGAGCTGTTACTCGATCTGACTGAGTCAAAGCGGAACTGGGGTTTTAGGTTATGTTTTTTATATTTGCGCAATGTGAAAAAGTATAAGTGGAACCACAAGCGAGTTTACCGCATTTACTGTGAGCTTGAGTTGAACTTGCGTATCAAGCCTAGGAAACGCTTAAGTAGAGATAAGCCTGAGCCATTGGCAGTACCAGAAACCATCAATGAATGTTGGTCAATGGATTTTATGCATGACCAATTAGCGGATGGCAGAGCGTGTCGTTTGTTTAATGTCATCGATGACTTTAATCGTGAAGGGCTGACTATTGACGCTGATTTATCACTACCAGCTGAACGTGTGATCCGCTCGTTAAATCAAATTATAGAGTGGCGCGGTAAACCAAAAGCTATCAGATGTGATAATGGCCCTGAATATATTAGCAAGCAGCTAGCGCAATGGGCGTTGAATAATGATATCGAATTACGGTTCATTCAGCCCGGCAACCCGCAGCAAAATGCCTATATAGAGCGCTTCAATCGAACGGTACGTTACGACTGGCTAAGTCATTATATTTACAGTGATATTAGTGAGTTACAAGACAGAGCGACTGATTGGCTATGGACTTATAATAATGAGCGTCCTAATATGGGGTTAGGTGGTATAACACCAATACAAAAGCTGGAAAAGTTAATCAACGGAAATTCTACAGCTAGCCTCCATTAAAAATGGGGGGATTACCGAGCGATAAGTAGACAGTCAATAATTGTAAAGTCTGAAGTCAAGATTTGATAATCATATAGAAAGTTCCTCGAGTTTTTCGATACAGCTGCCTGACCGGAATTAACTGATGGGTGCTCCCTTGGCTTTGAGGTAAGTGATTATGAAGGTAGAAAAGGCAGTTTGTTACTATGAATTGATATGATGCCGCAAATATTTGAGTAGGGGGTATATTAAAAACCTCAGCAAGCAATAACTGGCGCTATTATTAATAAATTTAGAATAATCACGTGCTTATTATTAGTGCGTTTTATGTACAAAACTGTGCAATGTCATCATTCTTATAATATTCATCTACGGTTAATCTCGTTATACCATTGAATGAAAATAGATATTGTTCCTCCCCAAGGCTTATATAACTTAAGCATAATCTGAAATACATCTTATGGCATGCCCATATAGTTAAAGTTGGTACGTTTATTGTACAGCTTGGCTTGCGGTCTATCTATTAGCTTTTTCGTATACCTTATTAAAAACATTTTTTTTGGTGCAATACGTCAGCTATTTTTATAAAAACAAAGGATTACAGGAATGATAAAAACTAAAAAATATTTTCGTCCTACTTTATTAAGCATATCAATTGCAACTTTATTTTCTGCTGGCCCCACTTTGTCCCAAGAGGTTGATGGTGAGTATAACGATGAGTCTACAGAAAAAATTCAAGTGATTGGCCGACGTATTTCAGAAACAGAAATAGCAATAGGTACTGGTGAAGTTTCTAACACAATCGCTGTTACTCGGGATGAATTATTATCAGCCCCTGCTGGGGTTTCTGGTCTAAAAATGCTTGAGAGTTTACCTGGGTTTAACGTACAAACTGATGGCGCATTAGGTCTTTATGAATTTGGTAATTCAGTAAATGTAAGAGCATTTAATTTAAGCCAAATAGGTTTTGTATTAAATGGCGTGCCCATGGGACGCTCAGACGCTTTTGGCGGTAGTCCGATATTTAGATATGTAGACAATGAAAACTTGGCATCAGTCATAGCATCACCTGGTGCAGGTGATGTGTCAGCACCGAGTTATTCGACACTAGGACCTATTGCTGCTTATAATTCAGTTGATCCATCACATGAAATGGGCGGAATGGTCTCATTAACGGTTGGTGATGACAACTTACAGCGCTCATTTATAAAACTTGAAACTGGCGATATCAATGGTTTTAGAGCTTATATTAGTCGCTCTAAAACCGATAGTGATTTATGGCGCGGCCCTGGTACTATTGATAGAGAGCATATTGAAGGTAGAGCTATATATGAATTTAGTGCAGAAACATCACTAGAGTTTAGTTATGTAGGAAATGATTTTTTTGATTATGACTCTCCCTCGGGTACGGCAGAGACTTTTGCTAATAATTACAATTACGGCTATGTAGGCTCTATCCCAGAAGGCTGTATTTCAGCTCAACCTGAAGTTTATGATTTTAACCAAGATGGCACAATAAACGAAGCGGATTTCACACCTGTTTTTACTGGCGATAATTGTACTACTTATTATGAAGATCGTATAAACGTACGCGACGACCAATTATATTCGCTGCAACTTAATACCTACCTGACAGATTATTTACTCTTTACCGGTACATACTACCTTGAAGATAAAGACGGATATGGCGTATCTCCAGATACTTATAGCAATACATTAGAGATTTATGAAAGTCAGCTTTCTGCGGGGTTAGATGTTACTCATCCACGCGGCGTACAATATGGATTATCTGGAGTCAGTGGTGAGAGGGAAGGCTTTCTGGCAAGCTTCAGCTTAGAACTTGAGCAAAACCAAATAGAGTTTGGTGCTTGGATAGAAGAGGATAATTATACCCGAACACAACAACGGCTAAATAAAACAGGAGGGAGCGTTGATGGCGATGTTATCTGGGATGAGGTTGCTTATTACCGACGTAATTACACTTCAGTTCGTGATACTACTCAACTGTACATTAAAGATACCATCAGCTTAATGGAAGATAATTTAATATTAGAAGTTGGTCTTAAGTCCCTCAGTGTAGATTATTCTTTAAATGGATATCGTGATTACAACGATTATGAAATTAATGGTGAAGCGGGTTATGGCCCACAGTCTGTAGGTGATGAATTTAGTAACCACTTCCTACCTTCTATTGGGGCAGTATATACATTGAATGATACCGACCAAGTATTTACGTCGTACTCTAAAAATTACGCATTACCAAGTGGCACCGATGATATATATAGTCAAGCGATAAGTTTTGAAGCAGATACACTAGAAGGTGAAGAAGCCGATAATTATGAGCTAGGTTACCGTACTAACCATGAAAACTTTAATGCAGCGCTTGTATTATTCTATACTCGTTTTGATAATCGTTTGTTCGCGAGTAATGTCATTAATCCAGCAACCCAACAGCCCGAAGGGTTTTATGTAAATGGCGGTGCTTCACAAGCATACGGTTTTGAATTAAGTGGTGTTTATCAACCTGAGATATTCAATAAGTCGCTTTATTTTAATGCTAATACCTCTTATAAAAATGCAACGTTGGTCGATGGTTTTGATAACAACCCTGAAGGCAGTCGCTTGGCGGATAGTCCAAAATGGTTGATGACGGGAGGTATAACTTACGAGCCGAGTAATTGGGTGGTGACAAATATTTCTGCTAAATATACAAGTGAACGTTACACCGATTATGCCGAAACTAATGAAATGGAAGGCTACACAACTGTTAGCGCTTATATTGATATAGGTGGAGGTAACCCCTTCGGCATGCCAGAAAACGTTAGTTTACGCTTAAATGTTGATAATTTATTCAATAAAGAAGTGTTATCTTTTGGCTACATTGGCTCAACTTTTTATCGTCCTCTTAACCCTCGTAATGTACAAGCTTCATTAACTGTAGCATTTTAAATAGTATGGAGAAATATATGCATAAATTGAACAAAAAAATATTGTTAATTGCCTTTAACCTCTTTGTTTGGCAAACAGCAAACGCAGTAACGATAGAAGAAGCTACAGCAATACAACGTTCGCTAATAACCTTAGATACACATCTAGATACACCTTCTAAACTAGTTATACCGGGGTTTGATATTTTAGAACGTCATAGCTATTCGCATGATTTTTCACAAGTAGATGTACCTCGCATGCAAGAGGGGGCATTAGATGGTGGTTTCTGGGCTATTTATTCACCCCAAGGTGAATTAACCCAGTCAGGGTATGAAAAAAGCCGTGATACAGCTTTACTACGAGCATTAGCAATTAGAACAATGGTAAATAAAAACTCAGATACATTTACATTTGCCACAGAAGCAGACGAGGCTAGTAAGATAAAGAACGACGGTAAACTTATCGTATATATGAGTATGGAAAATTCATATCCTCTAGGTACCGACCTCAGCTTACTTGAAACGTTCTATAAATTTGGGCTACGTATGGCAGGTCCTGTACATTTTAAAAATAATCAATTTGGTGATAGTTCAACTGACCCTGAAGGCGTTAAGTGGGATGGTTTATCCCCTTTAGGAGAAAAGTTTGTCACTGAAGCAAACCGCTTGGGTATAGTATTAGATGGATCTCACGCACACGATGAAACTGTGAGGGATATGATCCGCCTATCTAAAGTACCAATCATTTTGTCTCACACGGGTAATAAAGCAATTTTTGATCATCCACGTAATATTGATGACACCTTGCTTAAACAGTTAGCTAGTTCAGGTGGAGTCATTCAAATGAATGCCTATAGTGAGTATTTAAAAGAACTACCGTCAAATCCAGATCGTGAGAAAGCGTTTAAAAATTTGATGGTTTTATATAATAATGGAACTGACTCTGAGACTATTTTAGAAAAACGCCGTGAAATCGAAAAAAAATATCCAGCTGTTAAAGCGTCATTTGATGTGTATATGGATCATTTTTTACATGCGTTAAAAGTTGTAGGGCCAAAACATGTGGGTGTTGGTGCCGACTGGGATGGTGGAGGTGGTGTCGAAGGGATGATGGATGTCGTGAACTTACCTTTAATTACTCAACGTTTACTTAAGGAAGGTTATGAAAAGTCTGATTTGGCTGACATTTGGAGTGGTAATGCATTACGTGTTTTACAAGATGTACAAGATTATGCAGCGTCATTAAAGTCAGAAAAATAATAGCAAAAAATAAATAATTGTTACTGCATAGTGTTGAGTGATAGTTGTCAATGATGCGTATAACACCCATTTATATCTTAATTATGATGGGTGTTTAGCTAATATACTATAAATTATGGGCTGTGCGGGAGTAAATTGATTAATCTTGTCGTGTCGTTATCAAATAAAAGAGAGCGACTACTCTTTGCTATAAATATACTTAAAGAATGAAATTTTTGTCAATTTAAGCATAAATGGAATATACTCTCGGCGCCTTACCACTAGACACTTCAAGTAATTTTAGTGATGAGCTATAGCTCAGTTGGTAGAGCCTCTGATTGTGATTCCGGCTGTCGAAGGTTCAGTCTCTTTAGACAATACACTTTTCTACCTATTACATCCTTATATTGAACTAACCTTGGCTAAAATGACGGTGATTTTGGTTTTTCCGTGACTGAGAGGTTAAGACATTTTAGCTTGAGAAATATGCTAGTAATCTAAATAAAGTAAGCGCTCAATTCTCGGCGTATAATGACAGTCAAATGAAAGTTGGGAAGTCCACTCATCAAGAATTATCAATGTCCGCTCATGGCACAGACTGTGTGAAAACTCTGATCACCTTTTGGTCTAAGTATGTTCTGCTTATGATCTATTAATCTATACATTTAGTTCACTTAATATACTGATATTTATATAATTAGACTATTGATTCAGTTGAGGGTTGAGGCAGTATGTCAAAGTTTATAAGCGGTGAAAGTCGTGACCAATCAACGTTATTTCCAGAATCGTTGGAAGACTACGTCAGTGAAGATAATACGGTCAGAGTGATTGATGTTTTCATTGAGGAACTAAATCTAGCTGAATTGGAGTTTAAAGGGTTAACTTTAAAGTCCACAGGCCGCCCTAAGTATCATCCAGCCACATTATTAAAACTGTATCTTTATGGTTACCTCAACCGTATTCAATCATCCCGCCGATTAGAAACCGAATGCCAACGCAATATTGAACTGATGTGGCTACTTGGTAAGTTGGCACCCGACTTTAAAACGATTGCTGATTTTAGAAAAGACAACGGAGATGGTATAAAAAATGTGTGCAAAACGTTTGTTGAAGTCTGCCGTCGTCTGAATATGTTTGAGAAACCAGTTGTTGCCATCGATGGTAGTAAGTTTAAAGCTAGCAACAACAAAGGCAATAATTTTACGCCAAGCAAAGTTAAATTCCACATCGACCGAGTCGAAAAGAATATTGAACGTTACCTTGAATTACTTGATGAAGCCGATAAAGAGCAAGCTAACGTCACAAAAATTAAAGCCACAAAAGATAGGCTAGCTGACTTTCGCAGCCAGTTAAAAAAACTACACGAGATTAAAGAACAAGTTGAAGCTCATCCTGACAAGCAAATATCCACTACTGATCCTGATTCACGTTTAATGAAAACTCAAGGTTTTACAAGAGTTGTGAGTTATAACGTGCAAAGTGCGGTTGATACCAAGCACCACCTTATAGTGGCGCATGAGGTGACCAACGTGCCAGATAGAGGCCAGCTTGCGTCAATGACAAAACTCGCACAAAAAGCATTGCGCAAGGAAGATATAAGGGTATTAGCAGATAAAGGTTACTTCAGTCAGCCCGATATAAAAGATACTATCGATTTGGGTGCAGAGCCAATCATGCCCAAGACGGATACATCGTCCTCTGAAAAGAAAGGGATATTTAACCGCTCACTCTTCAAATACGATGCAAATAAAGATATTTACTTATGCCCCGCTGGTAATGAACTTCAAAATCGAATGCAGGTATTTGAGCAAGGTAAATACCTTGATGTTTACTTCAATCACATTGCTTGTCGAGATTGTAAAATAAGAAGTCAGTGCACTAACTCTAAAAAAGACCCTAGGCGAATAAGGCGGTGGGTGCATGAGATTCTGACAGAAGAAATGCTTCAAAAGCTAAAGAATGAACCTGAATTGATGCTTCATCGCAAGCAAACTGTTGAGCACCCCTTTGGCACAATTAAACTCTGGATGGGAGCTACCCACTTACTAACACGAGGTTTAAAAAGCGTGGGGACAGAAATAAGTCTTCATGTCCTAGCTTACAACTTCAGAAGAATGATAACAATTATGGGAGTTAACGGCCTAAGTAAAGCAATTAGAGTAGCGTTGCCATAGCAGTTTCGCTCGCGCGGAGAAAATTGCGATACTGAGAAAAAATCGATCGCAACCATCTTAAATGGTTTCAAACTAAGAACATACCCAAGACAATTTATTAAAAATTAGTTTTCACACAGTCTGGGCACATAGCAGCCAACTAAAGTAGGCAGTATATTTATGAGGTTGGCTTTATAAAGCTTGTATTTGGTAACTTTATGCCATTTTAAGCTTCAATATTATGTCAACTTATACTTTACTTGCGGCGCTGTAGCTCAGTAAAAGCGTATGTTATTATGTCAATTTATGCTTCAAACAACATTGGTTGTTTTAATTGATAAGCTTTAACACTTCAAAATATTTATTTAAATTACTAATCCTGATTGCTAATTACACTACTAGATAGTTGAAGTGATGTTTATGCATGATAGAAAGCTTTTGTTAAATGAATTTCTCATCCTAATTATGTGAATACGACTTAAGTATAGATTATTTGCTTCTAAGTAAAGATTAGAATAAGTAAAACTTAGAAAGGGGCTCAATATGAACTTAGAACGTATTCGCAATAGTAATCTGCATCAAAAAGTAATGTCAGCAGATCAAGCCAGCCAATTTATTAAAGATGGAATGACGGTTGGAATGAGTGGCTTTACTCGTGCCGGTGAAGCTAAAGCTGTACCTAGAGCATTGATTGAGCAAGTTAAAAACAATCCTATTAAAATAAATTTAATGACAGGTGCCTCTTTAGGTAATGATTTAGATAAGCTACTTACCGAAGCGGGAATTTTAGCTCGCCGTATGCCTTTTCAGGTAGATAGCACTTTACGTAAAGCGATTAATAACGGTGAGGTGATGTTTATTGATCAGCATTTATCTGAAACTGTTGAGCATTTACGTAATCACCAATTAACAATGCCTGATGTAGCTGTTATTGAAGCTGTAGCTATCACCGAAGAAGGGCATATAGTGCCAACTACTTCAGTAGGTAATTCTGCAAGCTTTAGTATTTTTGCAAAAGAAATAATCATCGAAATTAATATGTTACATAGCCCTGAGCTTGAGGGGTTACATGACATATACATTCCTTCTTATCGTCCAACCCGAACACCTGTGCCTCTAGTAAAGGTTGACGATCGTATCGGTAGTAAAGCTATTCCAATAGATCCTGCAAAAATTGTTGGTATTGTTTTTACTAACCAAAGCGATTCGTTTTCCACGGTTACTGACCCAGATCAAGAGACTGCATCAATTGCACGTCACTTAGTTAACTTTTTTAAAGACGAAGTGACTGAAAGTAGATTGCCATCTAATTTAGGGCCATTACAAGCGGGTATTGGTAACATAGCTAACGCAGTTATGATGGGGTTATTAGATTCTGATTTTGAAGATTTAACAATGTACTCAGAGGTATTGCAAGATTCGACATTTGACTTAATCGATGCTGGTAAGCTTAAATTTGCATCGGGGAGCTCAATAGTTTTATCAGAGCGTTGTAATGCACAAGTATTTAATAATTTAGAGCAATATAAAGATAAGCTTGTGTTACGCCCTCAAGAGATTTCGAATCATCCTGAAATAGTGCGCCGTTTAGGTATTATTGCAATTAACACAGCACTTGAATTCGATATATACGGTAATGTGAACTCAACACATGTGTGTGGCACTAGAATGATGAATGGTATTGGTGGCTCTGGTGACTTTTCTCGTAATGCGCATTTAGCTATTTTTGTTACTAAATCAATAGCTAAAAATGGCGATATTTCAAGTGTTGTGCCTATGGTTAGCCATGTTGATCATAACGAACACGATGTTGATATTTTAGTAACAGAGCAAGGTTTAGCTGATTTACGTGGCTTAGCGCCACGTGAGCGGGCTGTACAAGTTATTAAGCATTGTGTGCACCCAGAATATCGCGAAGCGATGTTAGATTATTATGAGCGTGCTTGTGATCGCGGTGGGCATACTCCTCATTTACTTGAAGAAGCGTTTAGCTGGCATATTCGTTTGGAGCAGGAAGGTAGTATGAAAAAAGCACCTGTAACGCAAAATCAAGATACTCCAGTACCGCTATCAGCCTAAGGCTGCTTTTGTTGAATAAGTAGCTAGTTTAAATAACGCTCTTTTATGGAGCGTTATTTTTTGTTTGCCCAGCGAAGCTGGCAAACCCGATAGGCTGAAAGATGCCTTATCACCCTGACTAAGGGGAAGATAATCTGAATGGCAAGGGCGTCACTGGCCAACGGTGGGGTCTGAAGGAAGCCATAAGAAGTTAGAGGTACACAACTAACCGTAACCTGTTTCGGCAGTATTGGTGGGTCAGCGTGCAAAATAGCGCAACGCCCTATACTTAGTCAGACCAATACTGTGCTTGAGGGTGGGATTTCTAACAGGGAGCCAGTGCAGTAACTGGGGAAGCCTGGCATCTAAACTTAATGAGAGTAAGTGGCCTAAATTCAAGGTGAAAGCCAAGATTTAGTGTCGGTGTGAGGTGGCAGATGAACCCGTAGTAGTGAGTAAGGCTAGGCCGATGAAAGCCAGTAATGGTGTGGAGGGGAAAACCAAGCCGACCATCAACATTATGTTTGATGGGGTCAACTTTAGCCAAAAGCTTTAATTGATTGCGAAGGGGGGAAGTATTCTTTAAGCGTATGAAAGACGGGAACTTTTGTTTATCGGCTCACAAGTATTTCGACGGAAATAGCCAAAATATGACGGCCAAACAGGAATGTAGACGCTGAGAATTGAAGGGCGAGCAATGGAGTAATGACTGACCACTTAGGCAGATTGCCAAAAAAGGCTAGCACACCTAATGTCATCATGAAGAATCAGCGATAAGTAGAGTGACACGAGCAGACATACCGCAAGCAAAGGCAGAAAATGACAGTTTACTACAGCTTGTACGGACAATTATTAGACATTAATAACCTGTACAAGGGATTCAAAAAAGTGAAAGCAGCTAAAGGAGCGGCCGGAATAGATAGGCAGACCGTAGGCGCATTCGCCCTGAATTTAGAAGCAAACTTAAAACAACTGCAACTTGAGCTGCAAACCAAGCAATATAGGGCACAACCTGTCAAACGGGTGGAAATACCCAAAGATGATGGCGGTGTCAGAATGCTAGGTATCCCCGCAGTTCGAGACCGAATAGTGCAACAAACACTATTGAACATACTCCAACCGATATTCGACATCGACTTTCACCCATCGAGTTATGGGTATAGGCCGAAACGAAGCTGTCATGACGCTATCAGTAAAGCAAGTGTATTTATCCGTAAATACCATCGCGACTGGGTCGTAGACATGGATTTGTCGAAGTGTTTTGACCTGCTTGATCATGCTTTGATAATTAGGAGTGTTAGACGCAAAGTGACGGACGGTAGTATTTTAAAACTGATTAATCAGTTCTTAAAAAGCGGAGTAATGATAGGTGAACACTGGGAGGCTAGTACGATAGGAAGCCCACAAGGTGGCGTAATTAGCCCGTTATTGGCCAATATCTACCTAGATGCTTTCGATCAAGAAATGAAAAAGCGTAATCACCGAATAGTGAGGTATGCAGATGATATCTTGATTTTGTGCAGCACAGAAAAAGCAGCGCAAGAAGCACTTAAGGCATCCACCCAGATACTAGAGCGAGACTTGAAATTAACCGTGAACCAAAATAAAACCCATATTGCTCATAGCAGCAAAGGAGTGAAGTTTTTGGGAGTAGAGATAGGTAGCCAGTGGACACGGATACAAGCATCAAAACTCATCGGGTTTAAACAAAAAGTGAAGCAATTAACAAAACGTAACGGCGGCATAAATTTAGCAGAAGTAATAAAACGGCTAAATCCAGTTGTGCGCGGTTTTGTAAATTATTTTAGTATAGCCAATTGTAAACGAGAGCTAAAAGCCTTGGCAGGTTGGATCAGACGAAGACTAAGGGCAATACAGCTGAGGTTGTGGAAGAAGCCATCAAGGCTACATCGACGACTAAAGCAGTTAGGAAAAAAGCCACCGTTTAAGTTCATTAAGATGAACTCGTGGCGTAACTCACTAAGCCCTTTATCTTGTGTATCGATGCCAAACCAATGGTTTGAGGAGCTTGGTTTATATCCAATAGAAAAAGTGAATACGGGATGGCTTGCTTTATCGGCGTTTAGGAAATAAGTTGATAAAATGTGAAGGGTACAGGAGCCGTATACGAGGTCCGTACGTACGGTTCTGTGAGAGGGATGAGGCATAAGCCTCACCCTACTCGATGCAATACACTATGTAGTAAATTAGCAGTTTAGTCATGGTGTTAGGAGAGTATTAAGTAAGTGCTAGCTCATATTGTAAATAGGTGAGGGGTCATCAACTATTTAAGCTTTAGATAGGTGGTTTAGTACGTATGCTTTATTTTTTACGAGTAACCATAAAGCCAAAACGAGAGCACCAATACTTAATTGAATAATACCTAAGTCACTAATAAGTGCATCTGGGCGTATTGACACAAGCATCATACCGGTTGCACCTGCAATCATTGAGAAAAACTGAATAACCGCAACCGCAGAGCCTGTATCGGTAGTTTGCTGCTCTAACATTAAATTAGTACCAGGTACGCGTGTAATAATAACCATAAGCGTGGCTGGAGCCGCAATAGCAGCAAATATCCAAGGCGAAAGATGTCCAATGTTAAGGGTAAGTACACCGCACAGCGTGAGTAATATAAAGCAGGTAGTAATTATTTTTTTCACTGATATAGTTTGAGAAAGCTTCATATAAATACTTGGGCCGAATGACGCACAAAGTGCATTAGCTGCAAATGCTATCTAGCGTCAATTAACTTGGCCGGTTCCGCGTCAATTATCTTGGCCGGTTGACACCGAATTTTATTTGCTCTTATTGAGCGCTGTTTTGCGTCGGTAACTTTCACCTTCGCAATGAATAATCGTTGCATGATGAACCAAGCGATCTATTGCCGCTACAGTCATCGTTGAATCATCAAATAGTTCATCCCATTGTTCGAATGATTTGTTTGATGTGATGATCATGCTGTGTCGCTCATAGCGATGGGCTATCAATTCAAACAGCACGCTCGTTTCCTGTTCCGTTTTTCGTACGTAACCAACGTCATCAACGATTAATAAGCTGTATTTATCGAGCTTTACAAGTTCGTCTTGCAAGCGTAAATGTCGCTTTGCTTGCTGGAGTTGTTGAACAATCGCTGACGCGGCAACAAACTTAACTTTATGGCCCTGCTCGATAAGGCCATAACCGATACTACTGGCGATATGCGTTTTACCAAGACCACTGGCGCCAAATAGCAATATATTGCCACCGTGCTTCAACCAATCCGGCTGATTTATTAAATCAGCAACAAGGGGCTTACTAACCCCATCAACAAGGGTAAAGTCGAAGCTGCTAAGGTGTTTACCCACGGGCAATTTTGCATCTTTTAAAAGCCGCTGAAGGCGTTTATCATCGCGTGTCGCAAGTTCAATATGGCACAGCTCAGATAAGTATTGCTGTGGGCTCCATTGTTCTTCTATCGCTTTTTTGCCCAGGGTATTCCACTGTTGAAGCATGGTGCTAAGCTTTAATTGTTTCAGCATTAAAGGTAACGAGGCCGTGAAGTTATCCATGTAGACCTCCCGGTATCATGCTGCTATAAGCGCTCAAGCTGTGTTGCTTTATTGTTATTGTGGGTATGTTTGATGCAATCACTAAAAATTGCGCTTCACATTCTCGGATGGCCGGTAATTGTCGCTGAGTAATTGACGCTGCTACAAATCGTCCTAATTGACGTTCGCACCCACTTTGTTTTGCTAAATGGAGCAGTTTTACCATGTAATAGCTCGCTTCATCCGCTAAAAGGTGGGCATTAACGTATTCCCAAATAGCTTTGTAATTGTCGCTTGGAAGTAAGTCGTCACGTAGTTGTGAGTAGCGAAATGCCAATGGTTTTTTAACCAGTGCGTCAATAACATGCAAGTAACTAATATTACGTGCACGGCATCCTTTAGAAGCATAGACACGCGCTAACGTTTGAACTAAATCGCTGCCATAGTGCAGCTCTAAACGGTTGTCATATAAACGAACCAGTAATCGGCTACCAATAAGGCGTGACGGGACGCTATAGGTAACACGTTTCAATGAAATAGTACTCGTACGTGACACCGTTAGATAATGCTCGGTGTAATTGACGCTCATCGTCCGTGGTAAAGCATGTAATTGTCGCTGCTCTACTGCGTATTTATCACTTACACGGCGATTACGGCGAGCTACAATGTCGGCAACAAACGATTCATAGACTTCTCTTGTCTGAAAGTCATAACTACCACGGATTTTTAATGCTTGCTCCAGTTGCGATTTAAGATGCCCATGAGGGCTCTCAATAGCCCCATTTTCATGCGCAATACCGCGGTTATTGCGGGTCGCTTTAAAGCCATAATGGGTGACTAATTCATTAAAGCGCTCTGTAAAATCGTTATCATTAGTGTGATTACGATAGGCGGCACTCAGACTGTCTGTACGCACTTCTTTAGGCACACCGCCGGCTGCTTTAAATGCGTTTTGCACGCCATCAGAAAAAGCAGCAAAGCTTTCACCGCCGTAGATCACTTGGGCGTAAGCCCAGCCACTGGCGGGCATACGATAATGAAACAACATATGCTTTAAGGGTTCACTAGCAATGGTAACGGGTGACTTCACATGTGTAAAATCACACATACCTAATAGGCCATACTCGTGTGTTTGCAGGAATACGACCTCTTTACTTGAGCCATACAGTGCCCGCCATTTATGAATTCGACGCTCTAATGTACGCCGTGAGCTAGGGTTAAATTTGTCGGTGTGAAACTCGCAAAGGTGATCAAAAATTCCCACCGGAGTTAACGTTGCATCACCTTGAAGTAGAGGGACAACAATACTGTCCCAGATAGACTCAAGTGGATCTATACGCGTTCGCCATTGGCGTTTATTAGACAATGGCTGCTCATCCAGTTTATCAATGCGCCTTGCTGAACGTTCTGAAATACCTGCTTTCGCAGCCGCGATAACTTGGCTATTACGTTTTCTATGTTTCATATAAATAGTGACCTGCTGATCAGTGATTCGTGTTCCCGGCACAGTGAACTCCTCCGTTCTGCTGTACCGAACCTTATCAGATCAACCGGCCAAGATAATTGTCGCTAGACCGGCCACCGTAATTGTCGCTTAATAAAATGCATAGCTAAAGGTTTGCTCAGATAAACCAAAGCCATCAATATAAATATACGAACCAGCCGCTAAAAACGCCATGAGTGTCATTGGGGGAATAGTAAAAATAACTAATAAAGAAAGCAAACGAGGGTTTTGTATTACAACAGCTAATCGACCCCAAGATTGAAGTATTGATCCCGTGAATTTACTTTGTAATGTTTCACGATAGGCAATAGCAAATAACATCGACATAGCACCAAACCCAGCTAGTACATAAAACATCATATGCCAAGAGCCTACTTTTAATAATAATGCACCAATTACCGGGGCAACCATTGGTGCGATTATCACTAACGACATGATAGTTGCTATGATCTTTTCTCGTTCTCGACCATCGTATAAATCCTTTACTATTGCTGTTGCTACAACGGTCACAGCGCTTCCACCAAAGGCTTGAATTAAACGAGCTGAAATAAGCATTTCTACTTTATTCGAAAGTGCGCAGAGTAAACTACCGACTACATAAATACTTAAGCCAAGTATTATTATAGGCTTGCGCCCATACTTTTCGCTTAGCGGCCCCCAAAATAGTAATCCAATTGCGTAGACAATAAAGTAAACGCTAAGTGTTAAATTAACCATTGCCTGATTAGTACTTAGCTTGTCGACCATACTCGGTAGTGCAGGTAAATATAAATCGGTTGTTAAAGGGGGAAAGGCACTAACAATAACTAAAAACAACAATGTACCTGTTTTACCTAAAATCGGCTGCTCTACTTTCACACTAAAACTCCAAAATAATGTAATACACAAGCTATACTCTTTCTGAGTATGGCACTTAATCGTGAGGGAAATATGGAGCTTTAAAAAGTAATCGGCTTAATTTAGTTTTCAAACTTATAACCCATGCCATAAATAGACTTAATACATTCAGATCCATCATTTATTGTGTGAAGTTTTCGGCGTAAATTCTTGATATGGCTGTCTACTGTTCTGTCGGTAACAATACGACTATCATGATATATTTTATCCATTAGCTGGTTACGGCTGTATATTTTGTTTTTATTATTAAATAAAAAGTGAAGTAACTTAAATTCCGCAGGTGTGAGTTTTAATGCTTTTTGATAGTAGTGAGCGGTCATTGCTTCTTCATTTATTATTAAGTTTTGAGTTTGCGGCTCTAAGGTATTTCGTCTTACTATATTTTTGACTCGAGCTACCACTTCTCTTGAGCTATAGGGCTTACAAATATAATCATCTGCCCCTAACTCAAGCCCTAGTAAACGGTCAATTTCTTCTACTTTTGCAGTCGCCATAATGACGGGAATACTGCTAAACGTTCTGAGTTCTTTGTATATATCAAGGCCATCTCGATGAGGAAGCATAAGATCTAAAATCACAAGGCTTGGCTTGTGCTCTTTTATCCAGTCTATAACCGTTAGCCCATCTGCAATTATGTGCGTATTAAACCCTGATTGTTGTAAATATTCAGACAATATTTGTCCAAGTGTTGGCTCATCTTCAACAATAAGAATTGTGTGAGTGTTATCTTGGAAATTCATATTAGTGACCTTCATTATATTGTTTTTTAAAGCTAACAATCATTGCTACACCGCCTAATGATGAAATTTGTGCGCTAATACTGCCATTATGTTGTTCAATAATATTTTTACAAATAGATAAACCTAAACCAGAACCACCAGAGTCTCTGCTACGCGATTGATCAACTCGGTATAAACGGCCGAATAATTTATCCAGCGCTGTTAATGGTACTGATGGGGAGCTGTCTTCTATCCATAGTTCAATAGTCTCTTTTTTGTTTTTTATACTCACTTTAATCATGCCTGGGTTGTCGGTATAGCGAATGCTATTTTCAAATACATTAACAAGTAATTGACGAATTAAGTCTTCATCTAAAAATAAAGTGACTTCATTAAGCATTAAATTGTTACTTTTTAGTGTTAGTCCTTTTGCTTGAGCGCGGGCTTCAAAGTTATACATTACACTGTTTACTAATTTATTGAGGCTGATGGGTTTTAATTGCATGTTATATATTGGCTTCGGATTTAGAAAGTACATATAAATCTTCTACTAACTTACCCAAATTTAGAACTTGTTGGTGCATTGAATCAATGTTTTTAGGCTCAGGTGTACGAATACCATCTTGAATGGCTTCTATTTCGCTGCGTAAAACGGCAATAGGAGTTCTTAGTTCATGAGAAATATCAGTGATCCACTGCTCTCGGGTACTTTTTTGTTGTTTTAAACTGATCGAAAGCGAGTTAAAAGCGTTGCCCAGCTCGGCAATTTCGTCTTTGCCTTTGGTTGCAATTTGGGTATTAAAATCGCCTTTTGCTAACGTAAGGGCACCTTGGTGTAATTGTTTTAATGGGGCTAAAAAATGACGAACTAAAAATACAGCACATATTAATGAAAATATACTTGCTAACCCTATTATTAAATAGAGATTTTGTTTTTGTTGATTATAAAAACTGCCAGCCAATGGACCAACAAGATAACTAGTTTGCTCAATAGCTAGCCAACCAATAATTTTTGTGTTTTTTATTATCGGAATTCTAGCAATATTAGACGTAGGATCGTTAGTTGGAGGTAACGTGCCAATAACCCATTTATCGTTTACATCAAGTACAAAAGCGCGATAGCTCGGAGGCCGAATACCATCTTCTTTTGAATATTTAAAATTGCGTTTAATATCGAGACTAATAATTGGTCGTGGTGGCAGTGGCTCACCAATATTAGTAAATAGTTTCTTCCAATGTTGTAAGTCTGAAGTTAAGGGTGTCCAGCCTGTTTTATCATCATAAAATTCTGCTATGGGTTTGGTAAGTTTTGATAGATTTTGCAACTCTGTTTGGTTTATATAGCTTTGAAATCCTTTATTAAAACTGTAATTGGTAAATAGTAAGATTCCAATCACCATTAACAAACTGGTAGTAAAAAGTGACAAAAACAACTTAGAAAAAATAGTTAAGCGCATAAACTTTTAACCTACAACCTATAAATGAACGTTAGTTTATATTTTATTTTGCAGTTTCGGAATCAAATAAAACAATCTCCTTTTTTTCTCCATATTTGCCCCTCTTTTAGTATCAATAATGAGGTATTCCTAATTAAAGCAAAGAGATTAAAGAGTAATGAAAGCATTTCGCAACTTATTTTTAATACCGAACTTATTAATTATCGTCTTAACACTAAGCGCCTGTGGCGAGGTTCAAAACTTACCAGATAATAAAAATGATGCTGTTAAGGTTGATGTTATTGAGCTTAAGTCGATTACGTATCAGCCGTCGGTTGAATTACCTGGTCGTGTATCTGCAATTAAAGAGTCTGAGGTACGTCCTCAAGTAAGCGGTATTATTAAAAGCCGATTATTTACCGACGGTAAAGATGTAAAAGAAGGCGATGTGCTTTATCAAATCGATCCGGCTATTTATCAGGCAAATGTAAACAATGCGCAAGCAAGTGTTAAAAAAGCACAAGCAGATCAAAAAGTAGCTAAAAAAACATTACTGCGCTATGAGAAATTGGCAAAAAATAATGTGGCTAGCCAGCAAGATTTAGATGATGCAGAGGCTAGTTATGAACAAGCATCGGCAGAGGTTAATGTAACTCAGGCTAACTTAGATTATAACAATATTTTATTGTCTTATTCTCAAGTTAAAGCGCCAATTTCTGGTCGTATTGGCATATCAACTGTATCAGAAGGTGCTTTAGTAACTGCAGAGCAGTCGTCATATTTAACAACTATTAAGCAGTTTGACTCAGTTTATGTTGATATGACTCAGTCATCATTAGCGCTACAAAAAATACGTAAAGAGCTTATAGGGCAAGAGAAAAAAGACGATATTGATGTCCCTGTTACTATTAAGCTTGAAGATGGCAGTGCGTATCCATTAAAGGGTTACCTTGAGTCATTAGATATCACGGTTGACCAATCAACAAGTAGTGTAACGCTGCGTGCAATTATGCCAAATCCCACTTTAGAATTACTGCCAGGTATATTTGTGCGAGCCACAATTATGGGGCCAGTAATGCAAAATATTAAGTTACTCCCACAGAGCGTTATTATTCGCAGCCAAAATGGTGCGCCTTATGTTTACGTTGTTAATGAAAATAACCAAGCGGTTAAAAAGGATGTCGTATTGGGACAAGAAATCGGTACTCAGTGGGAAATAAAGCAAGGTTTAACTGATGGCGACAAAGTGATCATCAATAGCTTTTTACAACTTAAAGATGGCGTTGCTGTAGTTATTGATCAAACGTCTACTTCTGACCAATAGTTGAGGTTTAATATGTCTGCATTTTTTATTAATAGACCTATTTTTGCTTGGGTGATTGCTATTGTGATCATGTTAAGTGGTATTTTTGCAATTAACTCATTGCCAATAGCGCAGTACCCCACAATAGCGCCGCCAGCAATTGAAATAAGCGCTTCTTATCCTGGGGAATCAGCTAAAGCTGTTGAAGACAGCGTCACGCAAGTTATCGAACAAGGCATGACAGGTTTAGATAACTTACTTTATATGTCATCTAAAAGTGATTCATCAGGGAGCGTGAGTATTACTCTTACTTTTAGCGCTGAAACCGACCCTGATATAGCACAAGTTCAAGTACAAAACAGCTTACAGCAAGTCGAAAATAGTTTGCCATCACAAGTGCAAGCGCAAGGTGTATCTATACGTAAAAATACCTCAGGCTTTATTTCTATGATTGCCATTTACTCACCAGACAACAGCATGAGTACCGGCGATATCCAAGATTACGTCAATTCATACGTTAAAGACCCTGTTAGTCGTGTGAGCGGTGTAGGTGATGTAAATGTATTTGGCCCATCGTACGCGATGAGGATTTGGTTAGATCCAACTAAACTCAATAGTTTAAAAATGACCCCAAGTGATGTTTACGATGAAATTGCTAAGCAAAACTCACAAGTAACACTCGGCCAGTTGGGAGGCGCGCCCTCAACCGACGACCAACAGTTTAACGCAACGATCAAAGCGCAAAGCCTGTTAACGAGTGTTGACGGATTTAAAAATATTCTTTTAAAAGTAAATACAGATGGCTCGCAAGTACGCCTTCAAGATGTGGCTACCGTAGAGCTTTCGAGCGAAAGTTTCAGTGCTATTCCTACCTTTAATGGTCAAGGTACATCAGGTATAGGTGTAACGCTTGCATCAGGTGCAAACACGCTTGATACCCAAGCAAGTATTGACGCTAAGCTTGAAGAACTTTCAAAAAGCTTTCCTAATGGCTTAAAAGTTGCCAAGGCGATGGATACAACACCGTTTATTAAGTTATCAATTGAAGAAGTTGTATACACCTTAATAGAAGCCATTGTTTTAGTATTTTTTGTTATGTTGTTATTTTTACAAAACTTTCGCGCAACACTTATTCCAACTATTGCAGTGCCGGTGGTACTACTAGGCACATTTGGTGTCATGTCACTTGCTGGATTTAGTTTAAATACCTTAACCATGTTTGGGCTAGTGCTTGCCATAGGTTTACTTGTTGATGATGCAATTGTTGTTGTTGAAAACGTAGAGCGTTTAATGCATGAAGAAGGTTTATCAGCAAAAGACGCAACGCGTAAATCAATGACCCAAATTACGGGTGCTTTAGTGGGTATTACCACGGTATTAGCGGTGGTATTTGTTCCTATGGCATTAATGGATGGCTCAACAGGGGCTATTTATCGTCAGTTTTCTGTAACGATTGTCTCTGCAATGGTGCTTTCGGTTATTGTGGCGCTTATTTTAACGCCAGTGTTGTGCGCTACTTTGCTTAAAGCACCAACGACGAAGGATGAACATAAAAAAAATTGGTTTTTTAAAACCTTCAACAAAGGGTTTAATGCGTTAGCTGGTTACTACAACGTATCGGTAGGGAAGGTACTAAAGCGTCCGCTTCGTTCGTTATCTGTTTACGCTTTACTATTAGTTGCGTGTGGTTTTATTTATCAATCATTACCAAGTTCATTTTTACCTGATGAAGATCAAGGTAATTTTACGGTAATGGTGCAGTCACCTAATGGTTCTACATTAAAGCAAACAGCAGAAGTGATGCAAGACATAACAGATTATTATCAAGAAAATGAAAAAGATACTGTAAATACTGTTTTTGGTGTATCAGGGTTTAATTTTTCAGGGCGTGGGCAAAACGCAGGAATGGCCTTAATTGGGTTAAAAGATTGGTCAGAACGCACTGAAGCGGGTCAAGATGTTAATGCAATTATTGAGCGCACGATGGCGCATTTTAAAGGGTACAAAAAAGGCTCTGTAATTGCTGTTAATCCACCGTCAATACGCCAGCTAGGTAATGCAACAGGCTTTGACTTTTATCTTGAAGATATGGCTGCTATTGGTCACGATAAGCTATTAAGTATTCGTAATCAGCTGATAGAAGAAGCTAATCAGCACCCCGCGTTACAAAAAGTAAGAGCTAACGGACTCGAAGATAATGCTCAGTTTGTACTCGACATTGATTATGAAAAAGCTAAGGCGCTAGGTATTGATTTTGACGATATAAATAATACGCTATCAATCGCATGGGGTTCGTCATATGTGAATGACTTTATTGACCGAGGACGCTCTAAAAAAGTATATATTCAAGCACAAGCCCAGTACCGCATGACACCTGAAGATATTGACGCCTGGTATGTACGAAATGGTGATGGAAACATGGTGCCTATTAATGCATTTAGCTCGTCTCACTGGGAAGAAGGCTCCCCACAGTTAATTAGATATAACGGTAATACAGCGTTTGAAATAGTGGGAGAAGCGGCGCCTGGTTACAGCACCGGTGATGCGATGTCAGTAATTGAAAGTATTTCAAATCAGATAAGCCAAGATACAGCGGTTAGTTGGACAGGCACATCATATCAAGAGTTAGAGGCAGGAAATCAAGCGGCTATTCTTTATGCTGTATCAATACTGATGGTGTTTTTATGTTTAGCGGCATTGTATGAAAGTTGGAGTATTCCTATATCTGTTATTTTAATTATTCCACTGGGCGTTCTAGGCGCATTAGTCGCTACTTACTTTAGGGGCTTGGAGAGTGATGTGTATTTTCAAGTTGGGGTATTAACCACCATTGGTTTATCTGCAAAAAATGCCATTTTAATTGTCGAATTTGCAAAAGAGTTAATGGAAAAGGGGGCGAGTGTACTTGATGCTGCCGTTCAAGCATGTCGTATGCGTTTACGACCTATTATTATGACCTCAATGGCATTTGTTTTAGGCGTATTACCACTGGTTGTCAGCTCTGGTGCAGGTGCAAATTCAAGGCAGGCCATTGGTACATCTGTTATGGGGGGAATGCTATCTGCGACCTTATTAGTTATTTTCTTTGTGCCGTTATTTTTTGTTTTAATACAAAAGTATGTAAGTAAATCAGAGTAATTAATAATACTAATCCATTTTAATCGTTGCTATTAAAATGGATTAGTAGGCCACTTAGGCTATAGGATAAATAATGATGAAAATGAATGTTGCGTGTGCAAAGTTTCCCAATATAGCGTTAGTTATAGGTGTTTTATTTGCTGCTATTGCAACCTTAATGGTATTTGGGTGTTCCTTAGGGTTTTGGGATGCAATAACAGGATTTAGAGCAAGTAATAATTATAATAATTTATTAGGCTACAGCGTACTTGCTTTAGCACTACTTTCATTAATATACAGCGTTAAATACCATATAAATAAAGGGATATTAAAGTCAGTAATTACGCTTCTAATTGGCTTAGGTATTTTAGCCCCGAGTGTTATTAATATTTTTAGCAACTCTGAAAAATTTCCACCAATACATGACATAACCACTAATATTGAACAGCCTCCAGAGTTTGAGTTTTTAATCGAAAGTCATGAGGGTAGAAAAAACTCATTAATTTATGGCGGCGATAATATCGCAAAACAACAGAGACAAGCTTACCCAAATATTCAACCAATTCAATCAGAGCTAAGTGTTGAGGGAGCGTACCTTCATGCGCTAAATACGGCTTATGAAATGCAGTGGAAAATTGTTTATCAAAACCCAAGTCTACTCAGTTTTGAAAGCATTGCACAAACCCCTTTTTTTAACTTTTCAGATGATGTAATTGTAAAGATCACTGCTTATAAAAAAGGAAGCCAAATTGATATTCGCAGTGTGTCGCGTATTGGTCGGGGTGATAGGGGGGTTAACGCTAAGCGTATTCTTGAATTCATTAAACTATTTAAAACAAACACTTATTAATTTTTATTACCGTTTATTACATTGCTATTAATTTAACGTTGTTTAAGGATTCGATTCTAAATGAAAAAATATATTTTTGCTGTGGTACTTTGTTTACCTAGCTTATTTATTATGAAAACTGCGAGTGCAGATAACTTGTTAGAAGTTTATGAAGTTGCTATTGCTAACGATCCGACTGTGTTAAAAGCAAAAGCTGACGCTGAGGCGCAGTCTTACGAAAGTGATACTGCAATGAGTGCTTTGTTACCGCAAATTGGTTTAACCATGGGTTATACAAAAAGTAACTCAACCTCATTTCAAAGTGTGGGCGATTTAACAAATCAAGTTGAGGTGCAAAGTGATGCTGATGCGTTCTCTCGGGGCATTACCTTAAGTCAAACTCTATTTGATTTAGGAGCATGGAACACATTAGATATTGCAGACAAACAAGCACTGCAAGCAACCGCTCAATACGACGAAGCTAAGCAAAATTTAATCGTACGCGTTGCTCAAGGGTACTTTAATGTATTAAGTGCACTTGATGATCTTGAGTTTACTCAGGCCGAAAAGCGTGCAATAAACCGCCAGCTAGAGCAAACAAAACAACGTTATGCCGTTGGGTTAACAGCTATTACAGACGTACATGAAGCACAAGCGCAGTACGACAACTCGGTCTCTCAAGAGATCATTACGAGTAACTCAGTCGAAACAGCCCGTGAAGAACTGCGTGAAATAACAGGTAAATATCATGCAAAGCTAAGCTTTTTAAATACAGATAATTTTTCAATGGTTAAACCTGTAAAACGTTCAAACGATTTTGTTAAAGTAGCCCAAGGAAAAAACATTAGCTTACAAGTCTCCAAAGTAATGGTTGGCATAGCTAAACAGCAAATTAAATTAGCACAAGCTGGGCATTATCCAAAGCTTACATTAGATGCAACATACGGAGATTCACTCAGCGATGGAACTATTAACAATGTAAACTTTAACGACCAATCACGCAGTGACTCAAGTTCTGTAGGTATTAACCTTAGCGTTCCTTTATATTCAGGTGGTGCGACCGCAGCTGCAACGAACCAAGCGCGCGCATTTTATGTATCTGCAAGCCAAGATCTAGAAACAAATCTTCGTGCAGTGACACGCTCTATAATAATATCTTATAACCAAGTTGTATCTGATATTGCAACGTATAAAGCACTAGAACAAGCTGTTGTTTCAGCGCAAAGTGCGCTAAAAGCCACAGAGGCGGGCTTTGAAGTAGGTACTCGAACTATTGTTGACGTACTCGTTAGTACACAAAGCTTGTATGATGCAAAACGTAACTTAGCCGATGTGCGTTATCAATATGTGCTATCGACCCTTAGCTTAAAGCAAGCAACAGGGACACTAACAGGCGATGATTTAGTCGCAATTAATGAGGGCTTAAAAGCGCTCTAGGCACTTATTTTGTGTTCAAATAGCAAGTGTATAATAAGTTAAATATGAGCAATTAATATCGAATCTACATGGCAAGATTAATGGAAGAGATGAAGTATGGAATGTCTTATCCAAAATAGCGCCTAGATATTAAGCCCCAGTGAAGTGCTGAGTTCTACATCTTCAGGTTATTTAGTATATAAGGTGCAGGCAGGTTTCCATGGCGAAATTCAGATCCTTATTTTGGCATATGGCTACCATTAATAGGCGGTTTAATTCATGGTAAAAAATGGAATCTACCTGGTTTATTATTGCTCACATAATTACTTAGTTTATACACATTAATAGTGCCAAAAGTGATTAAAGTTTGCCAAGAATAAATACGCCATTCACTCTAAGAGAACGGCGTGAACATCATATATTCAGCTTTTTATATTATTTATTGCAGCATAAAGGTTTCGTATTCTAGCTCTTCAAATTGCTTTGAAAGCCAAAATAATCCGACTACCGAGGTAATTATAGTGGCTAATGCAAAGCCATAACCATAAAACTGCGGGCCTAAGGCTATTGATAGTAAAGTTAAAACAATATTTATTAGTAAAAATAACCCAGCTAAAAAAAGTACTGTTGAGCGTTTATCTAAATAAAACAAAACATTTAAAATAGATAAAAATATAACCTGTACGCCTACACCGACCACATCAATAAATACTAACGTTTTATAGTTGGGATCAATACCAATAAAAGTCAGTATCTGTTCACCCCATAATAATAAGCATGTTTTAGTTAAGTATTTCGGCGCTGGTATAAATCTGTTCATTATCCAGCACATAGTTTGGGATGACTTTTCGGCTGGTGGCTGGGTCTGTTTACATAGGAAAAAGAAAGGCTAGTTCACAACTTAGCTTTTAAGAAAACTTAACCACTCATCAGGCTCAGCTAAAATAAATTCAATATTGTGATTTTCTTGGGTTGTAATTTTAATACTGTTGCGGTTAATGGAAATTATGTCAGCAGCTTTGGTAGAAGACTTTTCAACGTGGACTATTGATTCCAGTTTAATTGCATATGAGCCTAATTGAAGCTGCTTATTTAACGCTTTAAAATGCAGTAAGTGGTCAGTTAAAGTTAAACGGCCATCAGCTTTAGCTACACCTAACTGCAATGTCGCGTAGCAACTTTTAAGTTGAGTTACTTTGTCTAGTGCTGCATTCATTTTCGCTCCATGATGGTCACATGTTGTTATTATTTTTTAGAGTGTAATTGGCTAATTTAAATGTGTCAATAATGTAAAATAAATGTTTTTATCTGGTCGTTTTTGCTCATATTATAAAAAATATCGTTGTTTTTTATCTTTAATTTGTTGTTTTTTAAGTGATAAGTAGGCACTGATAGTCAGTAACACTTGAAACAACGATGAGATTATAATTATATTTGAATTCAATGTTCTAGATAAGTTATTAGCTAAATTTAACTCTGTAACCCAGGCCAAAGTAAGCATTAAAATTAAAGCTATATGTAAATAGCGTTGTAAACTTATTTTAAAGGTGAGGTTTTTCCAATAGCTTAAAATAATTAACATAACGCTAATTATTGGCACAATAATAATAAAGCTAAAAATAGAGCTGTGTTTAGCCGGTATAATGCTCTGATTTGCCTCAATATGATTACAAGCATTAACAAGACTTGCTAAAAATAAAACGTTAGTTGCTTTTATTATTTTTTTAACATGCTGGTTTTCTTAGTTAAAATTAGTGAAACGAGGTTGTACTTAATGCCATGAGCAAACGCAGCTTTTGGTACAAAGCTGGCTTGATTGTTTATAAATAAAAGCAAGACTAGACCGAATAAGTTTCAACCCTTTAAGGTTAACAAGCCCTAAGCAAGCTTACCCATGTGCCATGATCAACTCTTTTGCGTTTGCTCGGGCGGTTTTACTTATGTTGTCGCCTGCGAGCAGCCTTGCTATTTCATCAACTCGGCCTGCTTTGTTCAATGGCAGCATGTGGGTAAAGGTTTCGTCATTAGCTATTTCTTTGGCAACAAAAAATTGTTGATGAGCAGAGCTTGCAACTTGCGGTAAATGAGTAACGCAAATTACTTGTGTGGATTGTCCTAACTGGCGTAATAGCTTACCAACAGCTGAGGCGGTTGGACCTGAAATACCTACATCCACCTCATCAAAAATAAGCGTAGGTGTAGTTACTTTTTGCGCTATTATCACTTGAATAGCTAAGCTGATACGTGACAGCTCACCACCCGATGCAACCTTTGAGAGCGGCTGTAGGGGTTGTCCGGGGTTGGTTGATACTAAAAACGATACGGTATCAAACCCTAAGCTGTTTGGGGGGCGCCCAGGCTGAGGTGTCAGGGAAATTTCAAATACGCCATTTTCCATTGATAAATGCGCCATGCTTTCGCTAATAAGCGTATTTAATGTTTTAGCAGCTATTAGGCGGCTATCGCTTAATGCTTGAGACGCTTTGATATATAAGTTTAAAGCGTGTTCAATTTCGCATTCAAGCTCAGCCAATCGGGATGAATTATTACTGATTGATTCTAGTTCTTGTGCAATATCTTGGTGAAAATCAACCAATTGTTCGGGCTTTATATGATGTTTGCGGGCTAAATCCATCGCGCCTGTTAAGCGTGTTTCAACTTCATCTAGCCGGGCAGGATCAAGATCGCTTTGTTCAGTGTAGCCACGTATTTCTCGGCTGGCTTCTTCAACTTGTACCGCAGCCTCTGCTAGTAGTGCTGCAACGCTTGATAGGTTTTCGTCGTAATTAGCTAGTTCAGCGAACTGTTGGGCGCTGTGTTGTAATAGTGAGCAGGCATTTTGCTCATCACTTTCATACAGTGCTTGTAGCTCACGTTGGCAGGCTTCTATTATTGTTTGACTATGGCTTAACTTATAATGCTCGGCTTCAATTTCTACAAATTCATCTGGTTGTAGTGCAAATTCATCAAGCTCAGCAACTTGATATTCTAGTAGCTGTTTTTGTGCCGCTTGCTGTTGTTGTTGCTGCTCAAGCCGGGTAAATTCTTTTTGTAAAGACTGGTATTCATTGCAGCTATGACGTACTGATTCTATGAGTTCAGAGTGGCCTGCATATTCATCAAGGAGCTGCAATTGGTGCTCGCTTTTTAATAAGTGTTGATGCGCATGCTGGCCATGGATTGAAATTAAATATTGGCCAAGTTCTTTAAGCTGTGTAGCTGTGACAGGACTGCCGTTTATATAGCTTTTACTACGACCATTTTTACAAATAACACGCCTGAGCAAGCACTCTTGCTCGTCATTTGAGAGCATGTTTTCTGTTAAAAATGCGTTAGCAAGAGGGAGTTGAGTGAGGTCAAACTCGGCGCATATTTCGGCGCGGTCAGAGCCTGGGCGAACGGCTGAGGCTTCAGCGCGCTCACCTAAGCACAGTGATAAAGCATCAATTGCAATTGATTTACCTGCGCCCGTTTCGCCAGTTATAGCGCTCATGCCGGCGTGCCATTCTGTGCTTAAGTTACTTACAATTGCAAAATCTTTAATTTCTAAACCAATTAACATACTGTTCATCCATCCAGTCATTTAACTGTCAATTTATACAGTGTTTTTACTTTTTGCAAATTAAATTTCAGCTTTTATACAATGAAAGTTACTTTTTTGAACGCTATATTATTCAATTTTTTATTATTATCAAGAGCATCTGAGCATAAAGAAGGTATTTTAAGCATGGTAATTAATACAGGGAAAATTTAGTTATAAAACACTTTATTAAAAGTAATACCGGTTTGAATTCGCTTTGCAAAAATGCCTAGACGTTGCGTTAGTTCGTCGTGTGTATCTGTGAGGTAGGATTTGGTTAGTTCATTGCTTGCCTGTTTTGTTTGCTAGGTTATTAAATAAGACCCAAGCAAGAAGGTAGAGGCAATAGAGCAAAAAACTTCAAGCGGATATTGTTATTATTTTTTGCTGATAACGAATGGTCATTTTTAGGTGTTTTGCGCTAAAGGGTTAGTTAGCGCAATAAAGTTAGTATAAACGGCTGCCCCAATTTAATTTGGTACGCAATACATGATAATAAGAGTAGTCTTTTGGATGAATAAGCCTTAATTTTTTATCGGCTTTTTTTATCACTACTTCATCACCAGGTAATACTGCAAGCACCACGTGACTATCACAACTGACTTGCAAGCTGTCGGTGTTATCAAGGCTGAGTTTTAAACGTACTTCGTTATCGGCATCAATTACTAGTGGGCGACTTGATAAGGTATGTGGAAACATTGGTACTAACGAAATCGCATTTAATTCAGGGGTTAAAATTGGCCCGCCTCCAGAAAGAGAGTAAGCAGTAGAGCCCGTTGGAGTAGAAACAATTAAGCCATCAGATCGCTGAGAAAACACAAAAGCGTCATTAACAAAAGCCTCAAATTCAATCATATGCGCTACTTTATCGGCATGTAGTACGGCTTCGTTAACAGCCGAATTTGCACTTTTAAGCTCAGCATGGCGGTATACTTCAACTTCTAATAAGAAGCGATTTTCTTCAATGTATTGGCCGCTTAGTACTTGCTCTAGGCTTGCTTCAAAGCCTTCTGGGTCTAAATCAGTTAAAAAGCCTAAGTTGCCTCGGTTAACGCCAATAACCGCGACATTAAAACGCGCTAATACGCGAGCTGCGCCCAGCATATTACCATCACCGCCAACCACAATAGCTAAATCGGCTTGTTCTCCAAGCTCTATTAATTTAACTAGCTTTTGGCGTGGTACATCTTTCAACTGATGGCCGGTACGTTGTTCAACTATTACCGTAAACCCGAGCGCATTTAAGAATGTATATAAACGCTGTAATGTTGCAGCAGCATTTACATGATTTGGTTTGCCTATTAAGCCAATTGTTTTAAACGGTGATTCCATGTTAAATACATCATTAGTATGAATATCAGTAGAGTAACGTAAAACGAGCAGCTTTGAAAATACAGATTTTACACTTGAAAAAATCTTTTCAGCCCCGATATACGTTGTATGCATAAAGATGTAGATACCATGATTTTAAATCCACGCGATCAACAAATATTTTCCGCCGTTATGAGCATGTATTGCAACGGTGAAGGCCTTCCAGTGGCATCAAGCCGGATTGCAAAACAAAAAGGTATGGCTGTGTGTTCTGCGACAGTAAGGAGTGTTATGGCACGTCTTGAAAAAGTAGGGCTTTTATATTCACCGCATACATCAGCGGGGCGTGTGCCTACCAATGCCGGCTTTGACTATTGGCTGGATGAGTTCTTTCCACTTGCTGAAATTGCCAGTTATTGGGAACCTAAACAAGCTGAACTTGTTGAGCTTGCTCATGGTTTGAGTCAACGCTATCAAGTATGTTGTTGTGTGGGATTACCGCAAGTGAGCTCGCAGCAAGTATTTAGAGTAGAAGTACTTGATTTTGATAGTAGCGATTGGCTTGTACTTATTCTTGACAGAGCCGGGCAAAGCCACAATATTTGTATTCATAAACCTGATGATGCAAGCGATACGGTTCGTTACCATTTTGCAACGTGGCTGAATACTGTATTTAGTCAGCAAACTTTAATGGAAGGTTTGTATCGCATGCAAGCGATGGCGAATACGGCACCACGAAATTGTCATTCATCATTGAATCAGTGGACGAGGGAATTAAGCCATAAACTGGGATCCGACAACAGTATTGTGGTGGGAGAGCATTACCTTTATAAAAAAATTGATTGCGAGCAAAATTTAAATATTGGTGTTTCTTTTTTAAATTATGTTGAAGATAAACTGGCCTTTAGGAATGGTTTGTCGGTACTCGGTGCTGGACAACTTCCTTTTAGTGAGTGTGATGAGTTAATTACGATAAGTGTTCCTTATTTTCAAAACCAAGGATACCAAAGCCGCTTTTGTGTTATTTGCCCTAAATCGGCGCAAATTGAAGCAATCATCCAAGAATTTAAACTAATCGAGTCGATGAGTACTTGAATCTTTTCATTCAATCCCCATAATTACCGCAGTTATAAAGAATTGGAGTAAATTAATTATGTCTGAGCAGACAAAGACACCAGAGCAAGAAGCACAATTAAACGAAGAGTTTGAGCAAATGCAAGCAGAGGTTGATGCTGCCGTTGATGCAGCAGATGGTGTTGAAAATGAAGAAGCATCAAGCCCAGAAGCTGAAATCGCTATGCTATATAGCGAACTTGAATCGGCTAAACAAACAATTTCTGATCAAAAAGATGGTGTTGTGCGTGCCGCAGCTGATGTTGAAAATATACGTCGTCGTGCAGCGCAAGATGTTGAAAAAGCACATAAGTTTGCACTTGAAAAATTTGCCAACGAACTACTACCAGTAATTGATAATCTAGAACGTGCGATTGAGTTTTCGGATAAAGAAAACGAAGCATTAAAGCCGTTACTTGATGGTATCGATATGACAGTTAAGAGCTTTAATGAGGCGGTTGCTAAGTTTGGTGTTGAAATTGTTAACCCAGAAGGCGAGCAATTTAACCCTGATTTTCATCAGGCGATGTCTATTCAGCCAAGTGATGATGTGTCAGCAAATACGGTATTAGCTGTTATGCAAAAAGGTTATACATTAAATGGTCGTTTATTACGCCCTGCAATGGTGATGGTATCTAAAGCCACTGACGCTTAGTTTGCTTTTTTAAATGTGTCTGGTTAAATAAGTTTATAAAATGCCCGTTAAATACGGGCATTTTTTTTCTCTCGAGCACGATGCAAAAGCTGAGCAATTAAGGTAAGTACTAACGCGCTAAACATTAAGCTTGAAAAAGGTACCGCGTTTTGTGCATGCATCAGCGCAAGTATTGGTCCAACTAACGCACCACTACCAAACCGTAAAGTACCAATGACTGCGGTTGCGGTGCCTGAGTTTTTCTCAAACTCCATTAAAATAAGTGCATCTGCGTTACTGGCTATTACCCCTAAGCTCATCATTAGTGGTGCAATTGCGGCAACTACATAAAATAACGGGAAGCGCAAAATACTAAAAGTAAGTAAGGTACTGCCGGCGATAAAACCAACTGTAAGCCCATAATAAAGCATTTTACGTGAGCCAATACGCGGTACTATACGGGTATTTAAAAAGTTACCAAACATGAGTGCCATGACATTAAAAGCAAACAGTACACCAAATAGTTGCTCTGAGACTTTAAAGTAATCAAGATAAACAAAAGGTACAGCGGTTAAAAAGCAAAAAAAGCCAAACGATACAAACATTGAGCTGGCAATATCAGCGTGAGCCCCTTTATTTTTAAATACCGTTTTGTAGCTATCAAAAAATAATGCAAAGCCTTTTAATGGGCTTTTAAAAATAGGGATATCAATAAGGTAAATTTGTACAAAGACTAAAATAGCCAAGCTGTAGCTTGCCAGAACCAAAAAGATAGTTTGCCAATGTGAAAAGCCCATAATAGCTGAACCCACCGTTGGGGCTATAAGCGGTGCGACCATCATGATCATCGAAACATACGACATACCCTTTGCAGTGTCTTTTTGGTAAATATGACGAATAATGCCGGGAACGACAACCGTTGCTGCGGCGCCAGTAAATGCTTGTAAAATGCGCAGACCCCAAAATAAATGAATGTCGTTACAAAAAGCCAGTGCCAATGAACTAATCGCGAAACCAATTAAGCCTATTTTTGCAAGTACACGGCGGCCAATTTGATCAGCGATGGGCCCAAAAAATAGCATGCCAAGAGAGTAACCGGCTAAATATAAACTGAGAGATATTTGCACGTTTGGCATATCTGTATTGAGATCATTTGCAATCACTAGCATGGCTGGCAAATACATATCAATTGCCAAAGGAGTAATAGCAACAATACTTGCTAATAATGGCAGTAAAAGGCGTTTATTAAAAAATGCCGGAGAGTCTTGCATAATCTACTCTAATAAATAAAAGGCTCTTATAGTGTAACAGTACGATGAATGCCTGGGTACTTAGTTTGCCTGCTAAGTTTATTCTTTAGCCTTGCAGTTAAGATGTTCTTTTATTATATATTGCATGGTGATGTTAAATAGTTTTTGGTTTGTTATATTACATTTATTATACATGACTTTGAGTTAATGATTGTTTATTGAGGGAATCGAATGAAAAAATTAGTGTTAGCTGCATTAGCTGCTGCTGTATTAGTTGGCTGTAAAACATCACCAACAGGACGTACTCAGATTGCTCTTTATTCAGATCAAGAGATGAGTGAAATGGGTCAGCAAAGTTTTGCTGATATGAAAAAAAACCAAAAGGTAAATAGCGATCCTAAAGTTAATGCTTATGTAAGATGCATTGCCGATGATGTGATTGCTGTTTTGCCTAATCAATATGCCACTCAAAAATGGGAAGTCGTGGTTTTTGAAGAGCCATCAGCAAACGCATTTGCCTTACCCGGTGGTTTTATAGGTGTGCATACCGGATTACTAGATGTCGCGGTAAATCAAGATCAAGTAGCGACTGTTTTAGGGCATGAGGTCGGGCATGTAATAGCTGAGCACTCAAATGAGCGTGTATCGCAAAATTCATTATTACAAACAGGCATGCAAGTAGGCGGTGCAGCGCTAGATATGGGTAATATTCAATATCGCGGCGAAATAATGCAAGCGCTTGGTTTAGGGGCTCAGTATGGAGTTGTTTTACCATTTAGCCGCTCACATGAGTCTGAGGCGGATGTTATTGGTCTTGATTTAATGGCACAAGCAGGTTTTGACCCTAAAGAGTCTGTTACGCTTTGGCAAAACATGAGTAAAGCTGGCAGCGGTGAAACGCCAGAGTTTATGTCGACTCATCCTGCACCGGGTAATCGTATTAAAGAGCTACAAGCCAAAATGCCAGAAGCGCTTAACGAACAAAAAGCAGCGAGCGGCAAAGGTAAAAACCCACAATGTACATTATAGTTAATAGTTATAAACTCTGCTTGAGATAGACTGTATCCAGAGTTTAGGTTCTTTAGGTAGTAATAAAATGAAAAAGCCTGTGAACATTGAAGTGACCCCATAAAGTTGGACTCATTTCTAAGCGGCAGCCAAGGCCTGATTTCGATATTGTATCGGACTCAGGCCTTTTAGTTTCAGCTTAATACGCTCATTGTTATAATAGTGGATATATTCTTTGATGTTTTCAATGAGTTCATTCGCGTCCTTGAACGTTTCGTTGTGATACATCTCGCTTTTCAGTATGGCAAAGAAATTTTCAGCAACAGCGTTATCTAAACAGTTTCCTTTTCTAGACATACTTTGTTTTAACCCTTTTTCTTTAAGGTGCTTTTGATATTGCTTGTTTTGATATTGCCATCCTTGGTCTGAGTGTACTATCGGCTTCTCGTTCGGCTTCAACTTAGCCGTTGCGGTTTTAAGCATGTCAGTTACCAAGGGAAGCGCAACGGATTTTCTTACTTCGTAACTGATTATCTCTTGGTTGAATAAGTCAATCATAGGCGATAGATATACCTTCTCATTATCCACTTTAAACTCCGTCACATCCGTTACCCATTTTTGATTAGGCTTCTGCGCAGTAAACTCGCGGTTAAGCGTATTTTCTGCGATTTTACCCACTTCACCTTTGTAAGATTTATAGCGCTTAGGCCTTACTTTTGACTTAAGGCCTAACTCATTCATTAGACGTTGAACGCGCTTATGATTAACGAGTACCCCCATTTTTCTTAGGGCACTCGTAATTCTGCGATAGCCATATCGCCCTTTATGCGTGTGATAGATATCACGTATTTTTACGAGTAAATCACTGTTGGCGCAGGGCTGCTCACATGTAGTTCGATGATAATAGTAGACACTCTTCGCCAACCCCGTGGCCTTTAATAGATGTCGTAAGCTATGTTTTGCCTTGAACTCTTCGACGACTATCGTCTTGTCTTTGCTTTTTTCTTTCTGGCTTGAGCCAAGGCTTCTAACTTTTTTAGCACATCATTCTCTGCTCGTAAGTATGCTAACTCTTCTCGTAACTCCTCCTCAGTCATTTGCTCTACTGGTTTTGATGAAGAAGAATTATTTGTCATGGTTGGCCTACCTTTTTTCTGTGGTTGGAGACGGGATATACCATCGCGAGCATAAAGCTTTTGCCATTGAAAAAGAATACCTGGGGACGATAAATCGAAGAACGCACTGGTATAGCTGAGTGACCAACTGTTAGCTGCCATCGATTTTAACACTTCTATCTTAAATGCTTGAGAATAAGGTTTGTGAACAGACCTGAAGCTTTCAGCGCCATGAATTCGATAAACAGCGGTCCAATATCGGACCTGCCTTTGTGTAACATTAAATCTATTACCTATCGCCGGAGAGCTTTCAGATAAAGCGAACTCAGCTACTTTGAGCTTAAAAGCTCGATGATGTTTGGACATAAAAAGACCCCCAGTAATTGGACTGTCCAACTATTGGGGGTCACTTCACATTTGTTCACAGGCTTTTTAAGTGTTAGTAGGGAGAAACTAATAACATTATTGCTTAGGTGCCTCACTTGGGCCTAGTAGTAATTTAGAGAACGTGACTTGTGCGTAATTACCATTGGCTTTATCTGTTGCCCAATTTCCAGTACCAGGGCAAGCTGTGTACCAGACACCGGGGGCATCTTTAGTACTACACTGGTTATATCCACCAGCTTTAAAGTAAAGCGAATCGGCGGTGTAACCTAAACGATGATCGTGCTGGTCAACATTACCTTTAGGGTCAATGTTGTTAGATAAATCAACGCTGTACTTTACTGTTGGTTTATCTGGTGCTGTAAACGTTAAATACATAGTACTTTGATGAACATTTATCTCGTAACTAAACTCTTCACCTAGTGCGATACCTTTTTCACCTGGCATAGCAGAATTTTCCCATGTATTACCCCATACAGGGTAGGCAATATCGATGCGGTTTGGATCATCTTTAGCTAAGTTACGCTCATAGTTCCAAAACACCGAACCAGTTTTATGATCAGGCCATTTTTTATAGTAGATTTTGATTGGCTCATTTCCCGACCCAAAACCTAAATTTTTAGCTATTAAAGCTTTGTCTTTGCCGGCGTGGATTTGTCCAACAACAACACTATAAGCAGGTGGTTTATCAGGGTGACCCGCATGGCTTGAAACATGATCAACTTTTAAAGTCGCAGACATTTTACCGCCTACTGCTCCAAAACGCTCGGATAAAGGATGTGCAGCCAAAGCAAAATTATTACCAGCACTCTTTGTTTTTATTTTAGTATTTGTGCCGCGGAGCATTTGCCTTAATTCGCTGCGGGTATTACTTGATGTAGCGGTAGTAATTGCTTTGTTTGGGCTAGTAAATACCATGCCACCTTGGTCATCTAGATAAAAGAAATCAGGGTGTGAATAGGTTTGTATTTCTTTCACATCAATTTCGTCAATTTTACCATTTTTGTCTTTGTCGATTGGTACGGTAATTTTCCAGTTACTAAGATCAAATTTATCAGCAGGCACAGATTGGTTTGTGTTATCAGCTGTTGATTGGTCACTGACTTGCGTTTCACTACTAGAGCAAGCAACGATAGCAGTTAAAGAAAGGGGTAAAATAGCGCCGTAAAAAGATAGTTGTCTAAGTCGATTTTTATTCATACTGGTCTCTTTATAAATTGCGTGTGTATATTGTGTGTGACATTCGTTAACAAAATATAACATACCAATTATTCAAATCAACCATACCAATTAGGTTTTACTATAAAACTTTTGGTCATACCAATAGGGTAATTAATATTTTGATTTCATATAAGGATAACTTGCAAAGGAGGGAGTAAGGTTGAAATTAACTCTAGGGAGCTAGAACCATAAAATTTTTATTTGCTGCAAACGTGCATGTATAGATTGATTTATAGATTATTAGATATGCAAAGGGCAGTGAAAGGTTACTGCAAAGCACTTACTACAGTGCTTTGCAGTATTAGTTGGATTAAGCTTTATTTCTTCGTAAACAAATAACCGTTACTGCAGTAAAGGCTAAAATAAAGCAATAGTAAGAAGATGTTGATACTTCCCATGGGCTTATTTTAAACGTTGCACCAAGCAGTAGAGCTTGTGCGCCATAAGGGAGTGAGCCTTGCGTTACACAGGCAAAAATATCCAGTAAACTTGCAGATCGCTTACCTGTGATTTTACCATCACCAGCAAGCTTTTTAGCAATAGGGCCTGCTACAATAATTGACACGGTGTTATTAGCAATACACACATTACTGGTCATTACTAATGCAGCAATACCGAGTTGGTCAGCCACTTTACGGTGCCATTTAGCGATGATCTTTGTAATTGCTTGAATTTTATTTGCGATGTAATCAAGGCCACCATTAATACGAATAAACTCCGATAAGCCACCAATAAACATTGACAGTAAAAATATTTCTTGCATATCGGTAAAACCTTTATAAATATCTTTTACAAAGCTGCCACCTTGGTAATCAAAAGCGAACCCTACAAATGCGGCAAAAATAATACCGCTAAATAGCACCACAAATACGTTAAAGCCCATCACTGCAAGTACTAAAATAAAGGCATAAGGCAGTACTAGCCAAATGTTGTAATCACTGGTGTCCACTGCTTGTGCCTCAGGTGTTAAAAAGAATAATAAGGCAATGGTTAGTGCAGCAGCAGGGAGAGCTATTTTTAAGTTCTCACGGAATTTATCTTTCATTTCACAACCTTGGGTGCGGGTGGCAGCGATGGTGGTATCAGAAATAATCGATAAGTTATCACCAAACATCGCGCCTGAAACAATCGTACCGGCCATAAGCGCAGGATCAATACCTGTTTTGACTGATACCGCATAAGCAATTGGTCCAATTGCCCCAATGGTACCCATTGAAGTTCCCATCGCCGTCGAAACCACCCCAGCAATTAAAAATAGCCCCGGTAATAATAAGCTAGGTGGAATAAGTGATAAACCTGCGTTAACGACTGCATCAACACCGCCTGTGGCACTTGCTACAGCTGAGAACGCACCGGCTAACAGGTATATTAAGCACATGGTGATAATATTGCTGTGGCCTGCTCCTTTAATAAAAGTTTCGACACTGTGATTGATCGTGTTTTTATTTAAAAAGAACGCCAGCATAATGGCGGGTAGAATAGCTACGGGCGCAGGCAATTGATAAAAAGCGTAATCAACCCCTTGTGATTGCAAATACAATCCGGCGCCTAAAAATAGCGCAACAAAGGTAACTAATGGCAGCAAAGAAAGCTTTGCTTGGGTTTTATTAAATGATGGCTGCATCATATTCCTCGTTAGATAACATTTATACCCAAGCCACCCCTAGATGCGAGTTTCAGTTGGAATTAAAAGCGATTTAGGCAAGGCATTGATTGCAAATAATAGTGGTTCTATTGTTAAAATCAATAATGCAGTATAAATCGCTTTTAAACCAACCCTTTGGGCGTTTCACAGGCAGTTACTCTCATTGTTGTTACTTCTTAAAAGGGATTGCCATTCTTGCAAAGTAACGCCTTGATATTAAGCCCCTGTGAAACGCTGAATTCTGCATCTTGAGGTGGTTTGGGTATATTACAGCCAAAACTTCCCTTTTTTAGCTGAATTCAGTTGTGTTCTTTTCACTGAAAAGAGTGTCAACAGCGCCCGCAAGTCAAAGACAAATCAGCGCAAGGTGAGAAGTTTAAATGTATAGATGGCTAAATGCAAAGGCTATCTGTTATTATTGTTTTTGTAAAGTTAAGGTGGTTTTATTATAAAGCTTTCCCGACTATTACATGAGTTTTAGATAAAATCTAGCTTATGTAACCAAGTAACCTCAAGATGCAGAATTCGGCGTTTCACAGGGGCTTAATATCAAGGCGTTACTTTGCAATAATGGAAGTCCTTTTAAGAATAAGTAAAAACGTAGGAAGTCAGTTCCTCTAAAGCACTTAAAACGTGTGTTTAAAAAGATTTAATTACAACGACGCTCGCATCATGATGTGGCTTGAGTATAAATAACAACAGATAAGGTAACAGTATGAACCAAATTGGTATATTTGGAGCTAATGGCCGAATGGGGCAGGCATTATTAGAAGCTGCAACAAATAAAAATAATTCACAATTAAGCGCCGCTTACGTAAGAGCAAGTTCATCTTTATTAGGCCTCGCTGTAAACGAAGTAAATAGCGCTGTAAAATCCGACATTACTTTTAGTGATGAAGGGCAGCTAAATAATATTGATGTATTAATTGATTTTACGCTACCTGAAGGCATGCGTAACCATTTACAAAATGCCGTAAAAAACAATATTCCAATGGTGATTGGTACTACGGGGTTAGGTGCAAGTGATATGGAAACACTTGAGCAGGCAGCTAAACAGATCCCGATTGTATTTGCACGTAATTATAGCGTGGGTGTTAATGTAATGCTTAGCTTAGTACAAACCGCAGCGACTAAGTTTGGTGATGATTTAGATATTGAAATACTTGAAGCTCACCATCGTCATAAAATCGATGCGCCATCGGGTACGGCGCTTGCTATTGGTGAAGCAATTGCAGATGCTAAAGGGTGGGACCATGATGATGCCGCTGTGTTTGATCGTAGCCAAGTTAAAAATGAAAAGTCTCAAAATGAGATTGGTTATTCAGTCATTCGTGGTGGAGACATAGTAGGTGAACATACCGCTTATTTCGCAACTTCCGGTGAAAGGCTTGAATTAACTCATAAAGCAAGCTCAAGAATGACCTTTGCATTAGGTGCTATAAGAGCTGCAGCGTGGTTAAAAAACAAACCCGCAGGACTTTATGATATGCAAGATGTGCTTGACTTGAAGTAGTTTACTTGTGTTTTTGGCTGTTTGAGTCAGTATTTAGTTAATAGTGCCTGTTTTAGCTGTTTTAATAATTAGGGTTAGATCTAAAAGGCAAAATACTATAGAATAGTCTCAATTTGCCAAAAATTAATAAATGCGTGTTTCCAATCGCTTAAGCGGGTAGTAGAGCAAATGACTTTACGCCCGTTTTTTACTGTTAGGAGGTTTAACTTGACTAAATCCGCTCTGTTAGTCCTAGAAGACGGCACAGTGTTTCGCGGTACTGCAATCGGTGCTGACGGCATATCAGCCGGTGAAGTAGTATTCAATACGTCAATGACTGGTTATCAAGAAATTTTGACAGACCCTTCATACGCGGAACAAATCGTAACTTTGACGTACCCACATATCGGTAATACGGGTACTAACAGCGAAGACGAAGAAGCGAATCAAATCTGGGCTAAAGGCCTAGTGATCCGTGATTTGCCACTGCTAGTAAGTAATTTTCGTAGCGAGAAATCGTTAGGAGATTACTTAAAAGAACGTAACATCTTAGGTATTGCAGACATCGACACCCGAAAGTTAACCCGTATTCTTCGTGATAAAGGCGCACAAAACGGGTGTATTATTGCAGGTGACGAATTAGATGAAAACAAAGCACTGGAAGCGGCAAAAGCTTTCCCAGGCTTGAAAGGCATGGATTTAGCAAAAGTAGTTTCAACCAAGGAAAATTTTCAGTGGCGCGAGTCAAGTTGGGCATTAGGTGAAGGGTTTAAAACCTTATCAGCCACCGATGAAAAATTTCACGTTGTTGCTTATGACTTTGGCGTAAAACGCAATATTTTACGCATGCTTGTTGACCGCGGTTGTAAATTAACAGTAGTGCCAGCACAAACCTCAGCAGCTGATGTATTAGCACTTAACCCAGATGGTATCTTTTTATCGAATGGCCCAGGCGACCCAGAGCCATGTACTTATGCCATTGATGCAATTAAAGCGTTTTTAGAAGCTGAAACGCCTATCTTTGGTATCTGTTTAGGGCATCAATTATTAGCTATAGCTTCAGGTGCAAAAACTGCAAAAATGAAGTTTGGTCATCACGGTGGTAATCACCCAGTGAAAGACTTAGACCGTGATGTAGTGATGATCACTGCGCAAAATCACGGCTTTGCAGCAGACGAAGCAAGTTTACCAGCAAACCTACGCGCAACACACAAGTCATTATTTGACGGCACATTGCAAGGTATTCATCGTACAGACAAACCAGCGTTTAGCTTCCAAGGTCACCCAGAAGCAAGCCCAGGCCCACATGATGCTGCACCGTTATTTGATCACTTCATCGAACTGATGCAAGCGCGTTCTAACTAAATTAACCGGAGTAACAATGCCAAAACGTACTGATTTAAAAAGCATTCTTATCCTAGGCGCAGGCCCGATTGTAATTGGCCAAGCCTGTGAATTTGACTACTCTGGTGCTCAAGCGTGTAAAGCACTTAGAGAAGAAGGTTATCGAGTTATTTTAGTTAACTCGAACCCTGCAACAATAATGACTGACCCTGACATGGCCGATGCGACGTACATCGAACCAATTCACTGGGAAGTTGTTGAAAAAATTATCGAAAAAGAAAAGCCAGATGCTGTACTCCCTACTATGGGTGGTCAAACAGCATTAAACTGTGCGCTTGAACTAGACAAACACGGAGTACTGGCTAAGCACGGGGTTGAGCTTATTGGTGCAACGGCTGATGCAATTGATAAAGCAGAAAACCGTGAGCGCTTTGATGCAGCCATGCGCAACATTGGCCTTGAGTGCCCACGCGCTGAAATTGCACACTCAATGGAAGAAGCTAAAGACATAATGTCACGCATTGGCTTACCGTGTATTATTCGTCCTTCATTCACCATGGGCGGCTCCGGTGGTGGTGTTGCTTACAACATGGAAGAGTTTGAAGAGATTTGTGAGCGCGGTTTAGACCTTTCACCTACTAATGAACTATTGATTGATGAATCCCTCATTGGTTGGAAAGAGTATGAAACCGAAGTTGTACGTGACAAAAACGACAATTGCATCATCGTATGTACTATTGAAAACTTCGACCCAATGGGCGTACACACAGGTGATTCAATTACTGTTGCACCCGCACAAACATTAACTGATAAAGAGTATCAGCTAATGCGTAATGCCTCTATGGCGGTACTGCGTGAAATTGGTGTTGAAACCGGTGGGTCAAACGTACAGTTTGGTGTTAACCCAGATGATGGTCGTATGGTGATCATCGAGATGAACCCGCGTGTATCGCGTTCATCTGCACTAGCTTCAAAAGCAACGGGTTTCCCAATAGCTAAAATTGCCGCAAAACTTGCGGTAGGTTATACCCTTGATGAGCTACAAAACGATATTACTGGTGGCAAAACACCAGCGTCATTTGAGCCGTCAATTGACTATGTAGTAACAAAAATTCCTCGCTTTAACTTTGAGAAATTTGCCGGTGCAAACGACCGTTTAACGACGCAAATGAAATCAGTGGGCGAAGTAATGGCGATTGGTCGTAACCAACAAGAGTCATTACACAAAGCTCTTCGTGGTTTAGAAGTAGGTGCAACGGGCTTTAACCCAATTGTGGCACTTGATGACCCTAAAGCGAAAGAAAAAATCATTCGTGAATTACGCGAGCCAGGTGCTGAGCGTATTTGGTATATTGCCGATGCGATGCGCCATGGTATGAGTGTTGATGATGTATATGAGCTAACAAAAATTAACCGTTGGTTCTTAGTGCAAATCGAAGACATTTTAAAAGATGAAGCAAAAATCAGTGAAGTAGGTATGGCTGGTTTAAATGCTGACTTCTTACGCAAATTGAAACGTAAAGGGTTTGCAGATCCACGTATTGCCGATATTGCCGGTGTATCTGAAGCTGAAATTCGTAAAAAACGTCACTTACTAAACATTGTACCCGTGTATAAGCGTGTTGATACTTGTGCCGCTGAGTTTAGCTCAGACACAGCTTACATGTACTCAAGTTACGATGAAGAGTGTGAAGCAAACCCATCAGACAAAGACAAGATAATGGTTATCGGTGGCGGTCCTAACCGTATCGGCCAAGGTATTGAATTTGATTATTGTTGTGTACACGCGGCGCTTGCAATGCGTGAAGACGGCTATGAAACAATCATGGTTAACTGTAACCCTGAAACGGTTTCTACAGACTATGACACATCAGACCGATTATACTTTGAACCAATCACCCTTGAAGACGTACTTGAAATTGTACGTGTTGAAAAGCCTAAAGGCGTTATTGTGCAGTATGGTGGTCAAACACCTCTTAAACTAGCTCGCGAACTTGAAGCGAATGGGGTGCCTGTAATTGGTACTTCGGCTGATGCAATAGACCGTGCAGAAGACCGTGAACGCTTTCAACAACTTGTTGATCGTTTAAACTTACTCCAGCCAGAAAACGCAACGGTAACCTCAACAGAGGAAGCGATAGCTAAATCTGCTGAAATTGGTTTCCCACTCGTTGTACGTCCTTCTTATGTACTAGGCGGTCGCGCAATGGAAATTGTATACGATGAGCAAGACTTACGACGTTACATGACCGAAGCCGTATCTGCATCAAACGAAGCGCCAGTTCTACTTGACCGTTTCTTAGATAACGCAATTGAAGTTGACGTTGACGCAGTTTGCGACGGCGAGCAAGTGATTATTGGCGGTATTATGGAACACATTGAGCAAGCGGGCGTTCACTCGGGTGACTCAGCCTGTTCATTACCAGCACACTCGTTAACGCAAGAAGTACAAGACGTAATGCGCAAGCAAGTAGCGGGTATGGCCCTTGAGCTTGGTGTGGTTGGGTTGATGAATACTCAGTTTGCAGTAAAAGATGGTGAAGTTTATTTAATCGAAGTCAATCCACGTGCAGCACGTACCATACCGTTTGTATCTAAAGCAACCGGTGTGCCACTTGCAAAAGTAGCTGCGCGTTGTATGGCGGGTCAATCACTTGCAAGCCAAGGTATCACTAAAGAAGTGCTTCCACCTTACTATAGCGTAAAAGAAGTGGTACTTCCTTTTGCTAAATTTCAAGGTGTTGATCCTATTCGTGGTCCTGAAATGCGTTCAACCGGTGAAGTAATGGGTGTGGGTGATACATTCGCAGAAGCTTTTGCAAAAGCACAACTCGGTGCAAGCAATACTTTACCACGCGGTGGCCGCGCGTTATTATCAGTACGTAATAGCGATAAACCACGCATTGTTGAGCTTGCAAAAACCATGACCGATCTTGGTTTTGAAATTGATGCAACAGGCGGTACAGCCGTAGCGCTTGAAGAAGCAGGTATTGCTGTACGTCGTGTAAATAAAGTATTCGAAGGCCGTCCTCACATTCTTGATAGAATCAAAAATGGTGAGTACAGTTATATCGTTAATACCACAGAAGGTCGCCAAGCGATTGAAGATTCGAAGGTGTTGCGTCGTGGTGCTTTACAGCACAAAACTAACTACACCACGACCTTGAATGCAGCGTTTGCTAACTGTACTGCTAACCAAGCAGATGACCGTAGCAGTGTAACGTCAGTTCAAGAACTACACCAACGATTGAACTAAGGAAATGTGCCAAGGGTGAATGTGTCACCCTTGGGATTAAGTGAGAAAAGTATGCAATCAATTCCGATGACAGTTCGTGGCGCCGAGTTACTTCGCGCAGAACTTAACGAATTAAAAACAGTTACCCGTCCTAAAATCGTTGCAGATATTGCTGATGCACGTGAACACGGTGATTTGAAAGAAAACGCTGAATATCATGCTGCGCGTGAACAACAGGGTTTTTGTGAAGGTCGTATTCAAGAAATTGAAGCGAAACTTTCGAATGTTCAAATCATTGATGTGACAAAGTTACCTGATACCGGCAAGGTTATTTTTGGCACTACTGTGACTATTGTCAACGTAGAAACCGATGCAGAAGTAAAATATCGTATCGTAGGTGATGATGAAGCTGATATTAAAAATAACTTAATTTCAGTTAACTCACCAATTTCTCGAGGGCTAATTGGTAAAGCAGTGGATGACGCTGTAACTATTAAAACTCCAAAAGGCGATGTTGAGTACGAAATCATTGAAGTTGAGTATCTTTAACTTTAATTTACTTACTTTTAATAAAAGCCGCCGCACTTGCAGCGGCTTTTTTTATGTTTTAAAGTATTTAATACTTTAGGCCTAATTCAGTTTATATAAATTTAGCCTATGCTTTGATAGTAAACGTACACGATACCTATTTTATTAAAGCATGATCACTTAGCGGGTTAAATAACTTACTAACTGGGTTAAAAATTATTTATATACGACTGTTTGGATGCAGAAGATAGGGCAACATAGGAGCAACTGCTGAAAACAGCTATATTTCATAATTTTCGCCTTGTTATTGCGTTATTTTCCTGTAGCAATAATAAAACGCTAATTCATTGTAGTTGGCATTAATTTTATTATATTTGAACTGTCTTCGAAAATAAGGAAAATGATGGACAAAATTATTTATCCAGCGCCTTTAAAGGTCGGCTCTAAAATTGCTGTATGCTCGTTGTCATCAGGCATTAAAACTAAATATCACCCACGCTTAGATATTGTTATTAATGGCTTAAAGCTACGCGGATATGAAGTTACTGAGGGCGAATTTTTAAGGCAAAGTAAATCAGATGATGATATTGCCGCAAAATATCATGCCCAGCAACTAATGCAGTTTTTACTCGATGATGAAATTGACGCAATAATGCCGCCATTTGGTGGTGAGTTGGCAATGGAAATACTGCCGTTACTTGATTTTGATGCTATCAGTGAAGCCAAGCCTAAATGGTTAGTTGGTTTTTCAGATGTAAGTACCATTTCCTGTGCACTAACAGCAAAATGTGGTTGGGCAACATTACACAGTGCCAACCTAATGCAATTACACCCGGATGAAAAAAATCCTTATTGTTTACAAATTTTTGAAACGCTCACATATGAGGTGGGTAACGAGTTTGAACAGGCTCCTTCAACTCACTTTCAAAAAGAAAAACCCGACTACGTACAAAGCCCAGATGCATTATTTGATTATACCGAACCTACTCAGTGGCAGTGTTTAAATCACCTGGATGAACGTACTATCGAAATGTCTGGACGGTTATTTGGTGGCTGTCTTGATACGGTTGGCTTATTACTTGATTCACCGTTTTTATCATTACATGAATTTAAAAAGCACCGCGCTCCAGAAGGGCTCATTCTTTACCTTGAAAATTCAGAGCTTACTCCAACCACTGTCGCACGGTTTTTGTTATCGTTAAAATTAGCGGGAATTTTTGACGACATTAACGGCATCATTATTGGTCGAAGCGAAGTTGTTAAAGGCCATACACAAGTCTTTGATTATAAACATGCTTTAGAAGTTGCACTCGGGGACTTTTTATTCCCAGTGATCATAGATGCTGATATTGGTCATATACCGCCTAATTTGAATCTTATTAATGGGGCTATGTGTACCATTACCGCAGGGATCAATGAAGGTAAAGTACTTGAAGCTTCTATAAATACACAGCTTTCATAGTTGTGATCAAATAAAAATGGCTCATAGTTAATGAGTCATTTTTATTTATTTCGGAATTAACCAAGGTAATTTCTTTACGTTTATAAAACCTGTATCACTTGCTCTGCTGCTAAGCGTGATTTAGGTAAACCCGCGTTATAATCCTCCTCTGATGAATGGTAACCAAGCACAAGTGCAACATCACAAATATATCCATCGAGCTCTTTTGAAAATGTTTTACCAATAAGTTCAGCATCTATGCCTTCCATTGGGGTTGAATCAATTCCTAGACGCGCTGCCGTGTGAAGTGTGTTACCAAGTGCAAGATAAGCCTGCGCCTTCGTCCAAGACGCATTATTGCCTTGTTCATCGGTATTTAAATCAACAAATACATAAGCGCCAAATGCCTGCTCACGTTTTTCTTTAAGGGTACGGCCGTTTTGTATATCGGCGTCGATGATTTTTGCATAATCGTCGCGAGTATATTTCGGGTTGTAGGCAAATAAAATAATATGTGAGGCTGCTTTTATATGCGGCTGATTAAACTGAAACTTATCAGCAAAGGTATCGTGCATACGTGCTTTAGCAGCATCTGACTCAATAACAATGAACTTCCAGGGTTGAGAGTTGATAGATGAAGGTGAAAGCCGCATTGCTTCATAAATAACTGCCATATCATCAGGTGATACGCGCTTGTTGGTATCGTATTTTTTTGCTGTGTAACGCTTTTCAAGGTCGCTAATAATAGGGTGGTTCATAAACTTTCTCATTCATTATAAGTTGATCAGAGAATACGCCTTGCTAAGTTTTAAATAAACAGCATAATCATTGAATCATTATCAAAAATAAATAGATAATATGCAGATTGACGACTTAAAGTTGATTTTAAAAGTAGCTGAGTTTAGAAGTATTACCCAAGCGGCAGCAAAACTTGATATGCGAACAGCTACGGCCAGCGCAGCAATTAAAAGGGTAGAAGCTGTGCTTGGAACAGAGCTGTTTATAAGAACAACTCGGCATTTAAGGTTATCTTCCGCAGGTGAGCGTTATTTACCGCAGTGCGAACAAGCCATTGCAGTGCTTGAGGAAGCTCGGAGAAACTTAAAAGGTGAACATGACGAAATAGAAGGAGAGTTACGGGTTGCGCTATCTTCAGATTTAGGCCGTAATTTAATAGTTCCTTGGCTGGATGAAATAATGGAAAGTTATCAAAAAGTCAGTTTAAGGGCGCATATTAGCGATAGCAATATTGATTTTTATCGCGACTCGGTCGACCTAGCTTTACGCTACGGCTCACCAAAAGATAATAGTCTATATGGTTTTAAAATATGTAACGTACCGCGACTATTATGTGCAAGCCCCGATTATTTAAAAAGTTACAGTGAACCCCAGCATCCAAATGAACTGCTAAGTCATCAAGGTTTATTTTATCAGTTGCAAGATATTATTAATAACGTGTGGGAGTTTGAAAGTGCCGATGGCGTGATAAAAGTAAAAATGAATGGACGTCGCGCGGCAAACGACGGTGATCTAGTTAGACGTTGGTGTGTTAACGCAAAGGGGCTCGCCGTGAAATCAGCGCTTGATATTGCTGATGATATTTTAAATGATAGAGTCGTGTCTGTGATGCAACAATACCCACATGTAATGGGTGAGTTATGGCTCATATGCCCAAGCAGGCAAAGTATTACGCCTGCTGTGAGGAAGTTAAGGGATGTATGTCGTGAGAAAACAGCGGCTATTTTAGGGCAACTGGTTAATAAAGGTGTAATTAACGAAAATGTACTAAGGCAACCGTAGCTCAGTTTTAACTATTAAAAATAGCCCTCACTTGGCGGGCTATAGATTATAAAGCTTAGTTATTTATTAGCCTTACGGGCGTTATTTTAAGTAAGTATCTAAAAAGTTTAAATAGGCATTTGAGGCGCTAATGCGGTTTTCTTTTTTAGTAAAACCATGGCCTTCATCGTCAAATAATACATACTCTACTGGTACGCCGTTGGCTTTAACTGCCGCGACTAGCTCGTCACTTTCTACTTGGAGAACTCGCGGATCGTTAGCACCTTGAATTACCATTAGAGGTTTAGTGATGTTATCGGCATGAAACAGTGGGGAAATAGCACGGTGACGTTCTCCGTCTGTGGCCGGATCGCCCATTTCATCATACAGTGCTTTTTTAAAGCTTTCCCACCATGGTGGAATAGAGTTCAGTGTTCTTACCCAGTTGGTCACGCCAAAAATATTGATGCCTACTTTGAACTCTTCTGGCTCAAAGGCAAGCGCTGCTGCGGTCATAAAACCGCCGTAGCTTCCACCCATGATGCCAATTTTATCTGCATCGACCCAATCTAAGCTTTGTAAGTGTTTTTTACCGTAGACAATATCTTGTAAATCATCAGTGCCATGCTTTTTATCATCTAAATGGAAAAATGTTTTACCATACCCTGAGCTGCCGCGGTTATTAACGGCAAAAATGGCATAGCCATGATTAACTAAATGTTGCTGCATTGCACTGTAACCGGTGCGACTTTGCCCGCCTGGGCCACCATGCACCCATATAAGCGCAGGTACTTTATTATTGCTGCTGGCCTGTTTTGGTTTATACAAAACGCCTGGTATGTCTAAACCATCAAAACTTTTAAAGCGCACGATTGTGCTCTGTACTAAGTCGTTCTGATCGATATCATCACTTAATGTGTTTGTGAGTTGTTTGGCTTCATCACTACCAACTTGCCAGACAAATAAATTACTTGGTGAGGTGTCTGAGTTTAAGTAAAACGCCATGGTTTTCTCATCGCGTGAGAAATTCACACTGCGTAGATTCCCAGCTGGCAATTTAGGCATAGCGATTTCTTTACCGGTATTGGTATCTTTGACGGTTACTTTGGTGCTGGCATCAGCATTAACACCACTAACTTGATAGCGGCCAGAATTAGAGAAATACATAAAGCTGACATCCCAATCATCCTTTAAAGCTGGACTATGTTCGCCTGTGGCTAATTCATAACGCCATACCTGTGAAAACTCTCCTTTAGCATCTGTAGAGTAGTATAAATATTTACTGTCTACAGAGAAGGTAACAGGCGTATATTGAGCCGGTGTATCATGTTTAGAAATTAATTGCGGTTTGAGTGTTTTTTTTAAAGTATCTAGGATGAAGGTATCGCTGTCTTTATTGGTATTGTTTTTAGATAGGGCAATGTAACGTCCATCAGGGCTAATAGCACCTACATCTAAACCAAGCGTGTTTTGATATATAGGCGTGACTTGATACGTTTGACTATCGACTCGGTATAAGTCCATAAACTTGGCATCACGCTGATTACTGGTAATAAAAAATTGGCTACCGTCTTTAGTAAAGCCTGCAAAGCTTGCACGCGTTTCATCGCCAGGGGTTAAGTCTTTGATGGTGCCATCAGTTTCGCGCACGTAAACATGGTATCGTTCGTTACCGCCTGAGTCTTTGCTAAATAATACGCGCTCATCATTAGGAAAATAGCTTACGGGGTAGGTGCTGTCTTCAAAATTGGTTAAGCGCGTTTTGCTGCCTGTTTTAACATCGACCTCATATAAGCTGTAAATACCGCTTTCATCACTACTGACAAGTACCTTATCGCCAGAGGGAGAAAAGCTACTGCCCATAATAGATGTTGTATCAAAAAAGGTTTTTGCATTATATGTTTTGACTTGCTGTGTTTGCTCAGCAACCACAGGGGTAGAGGCGGAGTTATTAGATTGACTGCAGCCAGCTAATGCAATAGATACTGCACAAGTGATACAGGCAAGTTTGAGGGCTTTTTTCATAGATACATTCCTTGGATTATTGTTATACCAGTGTTAACCGAACGTTTTTTAAACGCAAGTTTTTAGCTTATTGGTAGCATAATAAAGTGTTACAAAGCGTGTATCGTTTTTAGATAAGTATTCGTTATAATAATCACTTATTGAAAAAGGGAGTATTTATGATAGAAGTCATTGGGTTGCATAAACAGTTTGCTGAAAACGTGTTGTACAGTGATTATAGCGTGCAATTTTTAGCACCTAAGCTATGTATTGAAGCGCCTAATGGCCAAGGGAAAACAACCTTATTAATGATCTTAGCAGAGCTTGAAATACGGCAAAGTGGACAGGTTTTGTTTTCTGCAGACGCATTAACCGAACCACATAAGCAAGTTGCTATAGCCTCAGACTGCATTGCTTTACCCGACTTTCTTACGGCAAAGCAAATTATTAACTTATCCGCGAATACGCTTGGTTGTCGTTGGCCAGCAGCAATAATAGATGGGTTTAATTTTAATGATTTTTTAAATACTCGGTTTGATGCGCTGTCGTCAGGTAGTCAAAAGAAATGCCAGTTAATTTTAGCGCTTATGCGTGATGCACCGTATTTACTATTAGATGAACCCAGCGCAGCCCTTGATCAAACCAGTATTCACTTTCTACTAAATTTACTCGATGAGCATTTAATTGATAAGCCTGAAGGGCAAATAATCATCACCTGCCATGAACCAGCGCCATTTATTGAGCATGGCTTTGAGTGTATGCCTTTATGATTGCAAATTTAAAACAATCAATTGGGCAATATCGCTCTTTTATGGATTATCGGTACCAAGCTTACAAAGCTGAACTTACGCAATTATTGTTGCAGCTCAAAAACTTTGGCTTGTTATTTCTAGTGGTACTTGGCTCTGCCATGCTTGGTATGATTTTACTGTTATTTTTAGGACTAGGAAAAATTATCGATAGCAGTGATGCACCGCAGTATGGTGCGCAAATGGCTTGGCTGTATCTACTACTGCAAAGCGTAATGCTTGGCACGATGGGATCAGCTATTAAAAATAGCCAACAGCGGCTTTTTCAACGCACTATTGTAAGGTCAAACTGGCTTAGGTTAATGGATATAAAACTATTACTTTTAAGTAATGGTTGGTTGTTAGCAAGTGCAGTTATTGCTCTGGATTTAACCGTGTCACAATGGCTACGAGTCCCTCACTTTTTACTGTTTATGTTACTGCAGCTTGGCTTAGGTGTGCTGTGTTTGTACAAGCCTACGGCATTGATATATGGCTTATTATTCACATCAGTATTAGTTTTGTTGCCCATTGATATAACGCCGTTAGTGTACCATTGTGGCTTTATTATATTATTTGTGTTGAGCATATTACTGCCAGCAATTTCGCTAAGTGACCGGTTATCAGTTAATTCATTATTTACTTTTTGGCTAAGTTTCTTTCTTCAACACAGTTGGATTATAGTGTGGCGGGTGGCTTTATTGTTAAGTGTGTTTATGGCCGTTACTACTTTACTCAATGAGCGTACAGATTTAGCCGCTATATTTAGCGTTGTAGCGGTTGCTTTTATGGTGTTATTTACCAGCTCACTGCAATTTGATTGTGGCAAGTTACGAGATAAACATGCTTTGTTTTTTCAACTAAATAACCAACAGCGGCTTTTTTTTATTAGCCAATTTATACCAAGTTGTTTGTTCTTTTTGATAACTATGCTCAGCTATCTGATGTTTGTAGCTAAAATACAGTGGCTATTACTGAGTTTGAGTGTTGTTTGGTGCGCTTTACAATTATATATAGCACAAAAAAAACCAGCGCATTATGCGCTGGTTTGGATGGTTATAACAGGTTTATTACTTGCTTTAATGACTTAAATTATAAGTGATCAAGCAGCATCAGAGCTTTTATCGGCAGCACTTTTTCGTGCCGCATTACCTGCAAGTAAGTCAGCTGGATCAAAGTCATCCACGTTAATAGTATCTAAACGTGCTTTTTCAACAGCAGCTAATTTATCAGCTTCGGCTTGCGTTAAAATACCCGCTTCTAGGCCCATTTGCGCCACTTTATCCAGCTGGAAGAAAGGTAGTTTTTTACCTTTTTCACGGCATACTTTGTCAAATAATGGCTCAACTTCAAGTACGTCTTTAAGCGTTTGCTCTTGACGGCCGACCAAGTTAAGCGGCTCATTGGTTAAGTATACATAGCTTGCTAAACGGTTACGCGTTTCGCTAGGTACTTGTAGAATACGTGCTAGCTTATGCTCAAGTTTGTCCGTTGGTTTTCTCACTGGACGACCAAACGGAAATAACATAATTTTTAGTACAGTACGCAGTGGCGCTGACGGCATATTATTAATTAAATCCGCAAGGGCACGTTGGCAGTGGTAAAGGTGATCTTGGCAACTCCATTGAACGAGTGCTAAATCTTCTTTTTTACGGCCTTCATCGTTATAACGTTTAAGCGTAGCTGATACCAGATATAAGTAACTCAGTAAATCACCTAAACGAGCAGAGATACGCTCTTTACGTTTTAAAGAGCCGCCAAATACGGCCATACTGATATCAGACATTAACGCAAGGGATGCACTAAAGCGTGATGCAATACGGTAAAACTCTGCCGTTTCGTCTTTATAAGGTGTGCCGGCAAAGCGTGCCCCCGTAAAGGAAAGCCATTTAGTACGTACAAGGTTTGAAATTGTAAAACCAATGTGGCCCATTAATGCTTTGTCAAATACGGCGAGAGCTTCATCGCGGTCTTCAATTGAGCATGCATTTAATTCTGTTAAAACAAACGGATGACAGCGTATAGCCCCTTGACCGTAAATAATCATGTTACGGGTCAAGATATTTGCGCCCTCAACGGTAATGGCAATCGGCGCACCTTGATAACCACGACCTAAGTAGTTATTTGGCCCAAGCATGATGCCTTTACCACCGTGAATATCCATAGCATGGATGGTTGAGTCACGCATTTGCTCGGTTAAATGGTATTTAATAATCGCTGAAACAACAGACGGCTTTTCGCCTAAATCGACCGCTCCGGTAGACATGCTCACTGCGGCGTCTGAGCTATAAGCGTAACCGGCAAGTTTAGCAAGTGACTCTTCAACACCTTCCATTTGACCAATAGGTAAACGAAATTGCCGACGAATACGGCTGTAAGAACCACTAGCAAGGGCTATTGTTTTAATGCCACCTACAGAGTTTGAAGGTAATGTGATTGCACGACCAACCGATAAACATTCAACCAGCATGCGCCAGCCTTGCCCGGCCATTTCTGGTCCACCAATGATGTAATCAAGCGGTACGAATATATCTTGGCCACGAGTAGGCCCATTTTGAAATGGTACATTTAGTGGAAAGTGACGACGACCAATTTCAACCCCCGGCATATCTGTCGGGATCAGCGCACAGGTAATACCGAGCTCTTTTTTGTCGCCTAATAAACCATCTGGATCTTGCATTTTAAATGCAAGACCCAGTACGGTCGCAACAGGTGCAAGAGTAATATAGCGCTTATTCCACGTTAGGCTAATACCGACAACTTCTTCACCTTCCCATTGCCCTTTACATACTACGCCATAATCAGGAATAGCGCTGGCGTCAGAGCCTGCTTCTGGTGAGGTTAGGGCAAAGCAAGGAATTTCAGCACCGCTGGCTAAACGCGGTAAGTAATGATCTTTTTGCTTAGTCGTACCATAATGTTGTAGTAATTCACCCGGACCTAATGAGTTAGGAACACCAACAATTGATGAAAGTAACGTAGATTTACTGGTTAGCTTTTGGAGCACACACGATTGTGCAAATGCTGAAAACTGTAAGCCGCCGAATTCTTTTTTGATGATCATGGCAAAGAATTTATTATCTTTTAGGTATTGCCATACATCTTCTGGTAAATCAGTTAGCTCGTGAGTGGCTTCCCAATCATCAAGCATGCCACATACTTCTTCAACTTGATTGTCGATAAAGGCTTGCTCTTCGATAGTCAGTTTTGGAATAGGATATTGGTGCAGCTTTTCCCAATCAGGGCGACCACAAAAAAGATCCGCTTCCCACCACGTAGTACCGGCATCAATGGCTGACTTTTCAGTTTCAGACATGGTTGGCGTCACTTTTTTAAACGCAGTAAAAATGGGTTTAATAATATATTGTTTACGAATACCGGTTACAGATAATGGCACCGCAATTAGCAAGAAAACTAACCAGCTAATAGCGCCAAAAGCACCTGCAAAGGTACCGACAAGTAAAGTAGCAATAGTAATACCTAAACAGGTGTTCCAGCTTGCACGTTGGTAACTTGCAATACTCAGTAATATGAGTAACCCAAGTATAAATAAGAGTGTCATGTATTTAATCCTTAATAGAGGTCAGACCACCTCTGTAAGAGTAGCGTTAGAAGCTGTAATTATCAAGCCCAATAATTAGATTACTGCTGACTTTTATTGCTACCAACTTAAGTCGAAGGCTAGAACAAAATTGTTACTTGCCTTGATATGGCATATGTTCAACAATACAGAATATAGCTTTGTTTTTGAATTTACTTTTTCGTTCTATATCAAGTTATTACTTTTGCAGTTGATCATCTGATTTTAAAGGTTAATTTATTTTATGTGTGAACTTCTTGGCATGTCGGCGAATGTGCCTACGGATATTTGTTTTAGTTTTTCAGGCCTGTTGGAGCGAGGGGGCAATACCGGCCCCCATAAAGATGGTTGGGGTATTACTTTTTATGAAGGAAAAGGGTGTCGCACGTTTAAAGATCCTGAGCCAAGTTACAGCTCTGAAATCGCAAAGCTCGTTAAAGCATACCCGATCAAAAGTGTGTCAGTGATAAGCCATATTCGCCAAGGTAATCGTGGTCACGTCTGTCTTGAAAATACCCACCCATTTACGCGTGAGCTGTGGGGGCGGGAGATCACCTACGCTCACAACGGCCAGCTTTCTAATTATCATGATTTACAACCTGAGCACTATCGACCAGTAGGTAATACCGATAGTGAGCTAGCATTTTGTTGGTTGCTTGATAAAATTCGCGAAAAATACCCTAAGCGCCCATCAAATATGGCATCTGTTTTTCGTTATGCAGCAAAACTTTGCCATACACTACGCGAAAAAGGCGTATTTAATATGCTACTTACAGATGGGGTATTTGTATTGGCGTACTGCACTAATAATTTACACTATATAACGCGCCGTGCTCCCTTTGGTAAAGCAACGCTTATTGATGCAGATATGGTGGTTGATTTTCAACAAGAGACTACACTCAATGATGTCGTCAGCGTAATTGCTACGCGGCCATTAACCAACGACGAACGCTGGCATAAAATGGAATCGGGTGAGTTTGCTTTATTTAAAATGGGTGAGTTGATTTAATTCTTAGGTGCAAGTAAAAAGCGCGATATAAAAAATCGCGCCTACTTTAAATAATAAATAACTATTGAACTACTACGGGGTTACTTCGCTTTTAACTTCTTCAGGGACCGCAACTGGGCTTGTTACTGTGAATGATTTAAGTTGCACTTCAAATTGTTCTACACCTTTTTCACCTTTCCACATTCTTACCAACATGTAGTCCATTTCTGGGGCAAACCAAGCAAGCGCTTGGCGTTTGTCATTATCATATAGACGCTTAACTTTAATCGCTTCAATATTGCCAATCGGCAATGGGATCACTTCTTTGCCAACAACTTCAAAGTTGTAGTCGCGCAGATTTCCCTTTTTATCGATTAACGGATATGAAAGGTTAGTTTTACCCATTTTTAATTCTTCACGAACTTGTACTTGATAGGATAGAGAATCCTGAAACTCATTAGTCCATTCGTATTCAAGCGGATATTCGTTTTCGCTACTATTAACTATCTTATTTGGGTTATCAAATTCGAGGGAATAGTCTTTATCAGGTCCTGTTCCTGAGCGCTCCATGGTGTAACTGATTGGGGAAATAGCATGGTCTTTATAAGTGAATTTAGACGTTTCTTTGCGAACATCTGAAAAAATCATCCACTCGATTTCACTATGATAAGTGACTTCGTAGCTATTATCAGCTATTTTTTTTAGCTCTCGTACTGCTTTACCATGCGTTTCGCCTTTACGCAGAACATCATAGCTTGCTTGATATTGGGTTAGTTCACCAGCAATTAAGCTAGTTGGAAGTAAAGTGCCCGCACACAAAATTAGGGCACTTAATTTTTTATTCTGGGTAGTGCGCGCCGTGTGCAGGAAGTTGTTTTTTGTCAAGAACTGCATAATCTGCTTCCATAGTAAGTCGTTGTTCACTGAACCATTTGACCACCAAAGGATAGATTTTATGCTCTTGTGCATGTACGCGCTTAGATAAAGTATCGGCAGTATCGTCTGCCAGTACTGCTACCTTGGCTTGAAGAATAACTGGACCACCGTCTAATTCTTCAGTCACAAAGTGAACACTTACGCCATGAACGTCGTCTTTTGCATCTATTGCTCTTTGATGGGTATTCAGCCCCTGATACTTAGGCAACAAGGAAGGATGAATGTTCAACATTTTTCCTTTATATTTTTGCACTAAGCTAGGTGTAAGAATACGCATAAAACCAGCTAATACAACTAGATTAGGTGCAAAAGAGTCAATAACGTCCATTAATTGTGCATCGTAAGTCTCGCGCGAGTCAAAATCTTTGTGGCTCAATACTGCGGTTGCAATACCGGCTTGTTTTGCTCGCTCAAGGCCATAGGCGTCTGCTTTATTACTTATAACAGCTGCTATGTTTGCATTTATCTCGCCATTATTGCAGGCATCAATAATGGCTTGTAAATTCGAGCCACTACCTGAAATTAAGACTACCAGACGAGAAGGAGCCATTAATCATGGCCGCCTAAGATTTCTACTTGTTCTTCGTCTGCTTTAGCGTCCTTTATTTCACCAAGGTGCCAAGCATTTTCGCCAAGATCTTTTAAGATACTTAAGCTTTGCTCAAGCTTGTCAGCTGGAACAACAACTACCATACCGACACCACAGTTAAATGTACGATACATTTCGTGGGTAGTGATGTTACCATTTTCTTGTAGCCAGTTGAAAATGCTAGGCCACTGCCAGCTATCACCTTTAACGACTGCTTTTGCAGATTCAGGTAATACGCGTGGAATATTTTCCCAAAAACCACCGCCAGTAATATGAGAAAGAGCATGAACGTCTACTTTTTTGAATAACTCAAGAAGCTGTTTAACGTAGATACGTGTTGGTTCAAGTAGTGTTTCGCCTAATGTTTTTCCTTCAAACTCAGCATTAGTATCCGCGTTTGATACTTCAAGGACTTTACGAATTAATGAGAAACCGTTTGAGTGAGGACCGCTTGAAGCAAGAGCAATTAGCTGATCCCCAGCGGCTACTTTTGTGCCATCGATGATATTGGCTTTCTCAACTACGCCAGTACAAAAGCCAGCCATGTCGTAATCTTCACCGTCGTACATGCCAGGCATTTCAGCTGTTTCGCCACCAATTAATGCACAACCCGAAAGTTCACAGCCTTTACCAATACCTGTAACAACATCAGCTGCAGTATCAACATCTAACTTGCCAGTTGCGTAGTAGTCTAAGAAAAATAATGGCTCAGCACCTTGAACAATAAGGTCATTTACGCACATTGCAACTAAATCGATACCCACGGTATCGTGTTTTTTAAGGTCGATTGCTAAACGTAGTTTAGTACCAACGCCATCTGTACCTGCAACTAATACTGGTTGCTTGTAGCCTTCAGGAATTTCGCAAAGTGCGCCAAAACCACCAATTCCGCCCATTACTTCTGGACGACGGGTTTTTTTTACTACGCCTTTAATACGCTCAACAAGTGCATTACCGGCATCGATATCTACGCCCGCGTCTTTGTAGCTTAGAGACTGTTTTTGTTCGCTCACAGGTTTTCCTCAAAAAAGTTGCATGGTTGCATGTGAATTCATAGTGCTTAGAAACGCGCACATTTTACAACAATTGCAAAGGCGCGGCTAGTTCAAATGTAACTTTAACCGTATTACAAGGACACTTGTCCGCATGGTAAGCAAAGGAGATTTTAGGGAATTGCTTACAGCTTGTTAGTAGCATATTGCCCCCTCATGTCTTTACCTTATGCTTTAGCGGTTAAAATAGCGCGTAATGGTGCAGGGTAGCCCTCAATAGTTTTGCTATTGTCGTCTGGGTTTAAAAAGTCGATAAGTGACTCGTTTTCCATCCAATCTGACTTACGCTGTTCTTCTAAAGTGGTTATGGCACAGTCTTTAATTTGTACATCTTTAAAGCCAACACGTTCCATCCATAGCTTTAGCGCTGCTGTGCTTGGAATAAACCAAACGTTACGCATTTTTGCATACCGGTCGGTTGGTACTAATACGGTGTTTTCATCCCCTTCGATGACTAAGGTTTCAAGTACGAGTTCACCGCCTGGGCGAAGCTGTGCTTTTAACTGCGCTAAAAAGTCGATAGGCGAACGGCGATGATAAAGCACGCCCATTGAAAATACCGTATCGAATGCTTTTAATTCAGGCAGAGCTTCAACACCTAGTGGTAGTAAATGTACATTTTCGTCAGGGTTAAAGTGCTTAATAGCCTGAAACTGACATAAAAATAAATCAGACGGGTCAATGCCTACTACAAATTCTGCACCTTCCCCGCGCATACGCCACAAATGATAACCTGAGCCACAACCAATATCTAAAACAGTGCGACCTTTCAATGGCTCAATATGAGGAAGTAGGCGGTCCCATTTCCAATCACTGCGCCACTCTGTGTCTATCTCAATACCGTGCACATTAAATGGACCTTTACGCCATGGCATCATCCGTTTCAATAAGTGTGTGGTTTGCTTTTGCTCACCTTCACTCATTTCGCCGGGGGCACCAATTTCAACCTTGTGGGTAGTATCAACATGTTGAGTGGATACGTCTGGCAAGTTTTTCAGCACTTTTTGCCATTTAGGTAAATCACCGTGACTGGCTTCATTTTGCCAGTGTTTTAACTGACTCGGTAAAGTTTCAAGCCAGTGGCTAAGTGGACTCTGTGCAATTGCAGCATAAAATTGGTTAAACCATGAAGACATTGAATTACTCTTTATATTTGTTACTTGATTGCGACTAATGAGCAAAAGTTAAAACATTGATACCATACTTGAGTTTGGCTAAAGCCAATATCGCTCAAACGTGCAAGGTGCGAATTGAGGGTGTCTGGGCGCATTACATTTTCAATCGCGGTGCGCTTTTGGCTTATTTCAAGCTCGGAATAGCCATTATGACGCTTAAAGTCATGATGAAGATTAATCAGCAAGTTATCGCATTGCTCGTTTTCACCTTTTACTTTTTCACTTAATAGCAATACACCACCAGGCTTTAAATTAGCATATATTTTTTCAAGCACCGCTTGGCGCTGCGTAGGTGGTATAAATTGTAGAGTAAAGTTCATCGCTACAACCGAGGCATTTTCAAGTTTTAACTCGTTAATATCACCGAGTGTTACTGTCACTGGCACTTCGGAGCGAAAGCCATTTAAGTGTAACTTACAGCGTTCAACCATTGCTTGTGAATTATCAACAGCAATAATCTGGCAGTTATCAGTGCGAATATTGCGGCGCATACTTAGTGTTACCGCGCCTAGGGAGCAACCTAAATCATATAAATTAGAATTACTTTGTGCGTATTCACCGGCAATTTTGCCCATTGTACTGACAATCGTGGCGTAACCTGGTACCGAGCGCTGGATCATATCAGGGAATACTTCTACTACATGTTGGTCAAAGCTAAAGTCTTTAACCGCTTGCTCACTGGCATAAATGCTGTCTTTTATCGTCACACAAACAGTCTCTAAAAAAAAATAATAAAGTTATTTTAGCATTTTATGCTAGATAGTCAGTGATAAATTCAGTCGTTTGGCTAGAAATAATGAATAATAAGTATAAAAAAGAAATTTTTAATAACTAAAAGTAAAGTGATTAGCACTGATGATATTTTAGCAACGATATTTGACCACCATGTGCCTCTACGATTTGTTTGCAAAGTGCAAGTCCTAAACCCGAGCCGCCGTGCTCTCGGCTGCGAGATTTTTCAAAGCGATAAAAACGCTCAAACAATTGTTGTAAGTCGTCAGGTAAAACCCCTGGCGCTGAATCTTGTAAAGTAAGCTCAATGTTATTATGTGTTTTATTGGCAAGTATTGTTACTTGCCCGCCTTTGTGTGTATTTGCACGTATTTTCTAACAGGTTTGAAAATAGCTGTACAAGGCGTTCTTTGTCGCCATTTATGATGCATTTAACAGCCTTGGTTAAGCTTTGCTGTCTACATTTAATTCACGCTCTTTAAAACGAGCGGTGTAGTTTTCAACTGATTGCTCAAAAATAGTGATTAACTCAATGCGTGCATTGTTATAGGTTAAATTAACGCTAAAACCCTTATTTTAAATAAGGGTTTTCATTCATTGCGACTACCACACAAAAAATTCTTAAATCTAGCTCTAGCTGGTGGTAACTCGGTTCCATATGGCAGCAAAGTTGATAAAAGCTTTTGTTATGGTCTTTTTCTTTAAAATGGGCAAGCTCATGCACTACTAATGCTTTTAATAACGGCTCGGGAGCGCGTAGCAAGTCGCTATTTATCGCTAAATCGTGCTTACGTGTTTTACCTTGCATTCGGTACGTATGCGTTCCAAGTGCGCTGGTGATCATATCGCCTTGTTTTTTAAATGCTGCGCGACCAAACGGTGGTGCGTTTTTTAAATACTGTTTTTTAAGCTCGGTGGCGTAGTTATAAAGTAGTTTATCACTGGTAATAGTGTGTGCTTGCGGGTACTTTTTAAGTAAGTAGTCGCATACTTTATTGTTATTAATTAGGCTTAATACCTGTTCAACAATGTTTGCAGGGTAGCCGGTAAAGTATCGTGCGTATTCACTCATTTATATTCTCTAATTTTATTATTTAAAAAAGCGCTTGCTGGTAGGCTTCTTTTTCGCCAGTAAATGGGTTTAATGCTTTGTGATTATAACCAAGGTCTTTACAAAACTGCCTTGCTAATAAAGGTGCTTCTCGGTTATCTGCCGTATGAAAAAACACATAAGGCGTTTTTCCTTCATCAAGCCATTGTTTTAGTTTACTTAGCCACGGTTTATAAAAGGGTTTATAGTCGTTTTGTAAATCGGCGATAACAAAGCGCGCCATGGGTTGCGTGCTTGTAGCAATGGCATGTACGGGTAAGTGTGGCTTTTTCTGTTGTGCATCAATTAAAGCTTCGGTTGTTGGCTTTACTGAAAATAGGGCGCGTGTATCCATCGATATACGATTTATGTTGTTTGCCATTAATAACTGATTAAGCGCTATTTCGGCTTCACCTTTTTGAAAAAACGCAATATGGCGTACCTCTACACCGTAATTAACTTCTTTTGGTAATAGGCTAATAAATTGGGTGAGTTTGGGTAAATCATTTGGACCAAATGCTTTCGGTAATTGCAACATGACCTGCCCCGTTTTTTCTAAAATAGGGGAGAACAAGTTAAGCCAATCAGTAAGCTCGGTTTGTATATTAGTTAGGTGCAGCTCGTGGCTAAAGCGACGATTAAACTTAAAAGTAAATTTAAAATCGTCGGGTACGCTGTTTGCCCAGCGTAATACAGTGCTTGCTGAAGGGTCAGCGTAAAAGCTGGTATTGCCTTCAACTGAATTAAAATGCTGGGCATATTGGCTAAGCATATCGGCGTTTTTACATCGGCTTGAAAATAAATTGCCTTTCCATGCATTGCTCGACCACTGTGGACACCCTAAATACAACATAAAATGGCTAACTGATTGTGTGTTTGATTTAGTGTAACAAATACTTGAGAAACTAGCATCTGCAGGCAACTTGGGTATAATACGGCCTTAAAATGATTACTCTTTAAAATAGTGGATTTATTATTTAAATAAAGGTGCACTTGGCGCTTTCAATCAATCTAATAAATTGGCTATTAGTCTTACACTGACAGGAATACTATGCGCTCTATATACTGCGGACAGCTAAATAAAACCCACGTTGATCAAGAAGTTGAATTATGTGGTTGGATCAATAAACGCCGTGATCTTGGTGGCTTAATCTTCGTTGATTTACGCGATAGAGAAGGGTTAGTGCAAGTTGTATTCGATCCTGAAGTTGAAGGCTTAATGGATAACGCTAACAAATTGCGTCAAGAGTTTTGTGTGCAGTTAAAAGGGATTGTTCGTGCTCGCCCTGACAGTCAAGTCAATAAAGATATGCCTACTGGTGAAGTAGAAATTTTGGGCACAGACCTTACCATTATTAACCGCTCTGAGCCTATGCCACTTGATTTTAACCAAACAAACTCTGAAGAGCGCCGTTTAAAGTATCGTTACTTAGATTTACGCCGCTTAGAAATGAGCGATCGTATTAAATTACGTGCTAAAGCAAGCAGCTTTGTGCGTCGTTTCTTAGATGAAAATGCGTTCTTAGATATTGAAACACCGGTACTTACCAAAGCTACGCCAGAAGGCGCACGCGATTACTTAGTACCGAGTCGTGTTCATAAAGGTAGCTTTTACGCATTGCCACAATCTCCACAATTGTTTAAGCAATTGTTGATGATGTCGGGTTTTGATCGTTACTATCAGATTGTTAAATGTTTCCGTGATGAAGATTTACGTGCCGATCGTCAACCTGAATTTACCCAAATAGATTTAGAGACTTCATTTATGAGCTCTGATCAAGTACGTGGTATAACTGAGAAAATGATCCGTGAAATGTGGCAGTCATTGCTTGATGTTGATTTAGGCGATTTCCCAACAATGCCTTATAGCGAGGCAATGAGCTTATATGGTTCAGATAAGCCAGATTTACGTAACCCAATGAAGTTAATTGACGTTGCTGATTTAGTTAAAGATGTTGAATTTAAAGTATTCTCAGGCCCTGCCAATGATGAAAAAGGCCGTGTTGCAGTGCTTACTGTTCCAGGCGGTGCTAAGCTTTCTCGTAAGCAACTAGATGATTACACTAAGTTTATTGGTATTTACGGCGCCAAAGGTTTAGCGTGGATGAAAGTAAACGATCGCGAAGCTGGTGTGGAAGGGGTGCAATCACCGATTGCTAAGTTCTTAAACGAAGACGTTATTACTCAGTTACTTGAGCGTACTAACGCACAAACTGGCGATATCATTTTATTTGGTGCAGATAAACGTAACACTGTAAATGAAGCCATGGGCGCACTTCGCTTGAAAATTGGTATTGATTTACAAATCACCAACCTAAATAGCTGGGCACCGCTATGGGTCGTTGATTTCCCAATGTTTGAAGAAGATGACGAAGGCACATTGCATGCTGTACATCATCCATTCACTGCACCAAAAGATGTTACTGCAAGTGAGCTTGAAGCAAATCCAGCAACGGCTATTTCAGATGCTTACGATATGGTATTTAACGGCTACGAAGTGGGTGGCGGTTCGGTACGTATTCATAACGCTGACATGCAAGAAGCGGCCTTTAGAATTTTAGGTATTGATGCACAAGAGCAGCAAGACAAGTTTGGCTTCTTACTTGACGCCCTTAAGTACGGCACTCCACCGCATGCAGGCTTAGCGTTTGGTTTAGATCGTTTAGTTATGCTGCTTTGTGGTACTGACAATATTCGGGACGTCATTGCATTTCCTAAAACAACACAAGCATCGTGTTTATTAACAGACGCACCAAGCAAAGCTAATGCTGATTCATTAACTGAGCTTGCTATCAATGTTGTCGATAAAGCTGAAAATTCAGCAGAACAGAATAAGTAATTAATTAACTAAAAATTGGTTAATTTTTTAAAACCCCTTAGGCTCAAACCTAAGGGGTTTTTGTTTGACTAATAGCTAAAATGATTAAGGAATAGTATGGCTCAAAGCAACCACTTTTCTGAAAACGATTATTACGATCAGACATTTTCAAAGCTCGGAGCTCACACTGCGCGACTTAACGACATTGAATTTGAACAATGCCAATTTATTGATTGTGACTTTAGCCAAAGTCAATTTAGCGATTGTCGCTTTATTGATTGCGAATTTATAAACTGCAATTTGAATGAATTAAGTTGGAATTACAGCTCATTAGAAGACGTTACTTTTAAGCACTGTAAACTGACTAGTATTCAGTGGGGAGAAGTTAACTGGCCGCAATTAGCGTTAACGGCGCCAATAAGTTTTAAAGACTGCGAACTCAGTCATAGCTCGTTTTATGAGTTACCGTTAAAAGGGCTCACACTAACAGGCTGTTTTGCAAAAGACGTTGACTTTAGACACGCAAATTTAATCACGAGTAACTTTACCGGCACAGACTTTAGAGACAGCCTGTTTCAGCAAACTAATTTGAGTAAAGCGAACTTTGTAGGTGCTAGAAACTTTAATATTGATATTAAAAATAATGATATTAGTCAGGCAAAATTTGAGCGATTTGAAGCGTTAAACCTATTAACGGGACTAAATATAGAGCTGGTGGATTAGCCGTAAATGCAAACGGCTAACTACTTTATTTTATAAACGACTAACAAGCTGGGCCGTTTTTATTACGTGCACTTGCAAGCTGTCTTGCGATTTCTAATAACGCAGGAGAAATATCGCTCGCGCCATCTTTAATTAGTTTTGTTACATCTCCCGAAGAATACAAGCTATCGCGCGGCGATTTAATACCTAACTCACGCACAAAATCTTTAGTTTTACCTGTACTGCCGGTTTCAATAAACTTGAAAATAATGCGCTCGTTGTTATTTTTCGGCTCAGCTTTTAAAATTTTTATTTCATCTTGGTAGGCTGTAATTCGCTCTTGTAAAATATTAATACGTTCTTCAATGCTGCTATATGATTTCATGGTAAGTCTCTTTACTAAATCTGTGGTAACAATAACGCCATTATCGCATAGATTTGAAGTAATGGCGCTGCTAAGCACAGCACCACTGTATCTTTATTTCACAAGTTCACTGACAATCAACGGGTTGTTGTGCAGTGTTTTATGCACTGGGCATAAGTCAGCAATTTCGATTAAACGCTTTTTTTGTTCGTCGGTTAAATCGCCTACTAGGGTGATTTTACGGGTGATGGCTTCAATTTTTCCGTCTTTTTCACAATCGTCGCAATCTGCGTGGTAGTCGCGGGTATGGTCAAGCTCTACTTTTACATGTTCAAGTGCTAGCTTTTTACGGGTGGCGTACATACGTAATGTCATTGATGTACACGCGCCAAGTCCTGCAAGTAAGTGATGGTACGGATCTGGCCCTAAATTATTACCTCCGACTTTTAGCGGCTCATCAGCAAGCCAAGTATGATCTTTGGTGCTTACATGCTGAGTAAAAACATGATCTTTTTCTTCAACAAGCACATTACCGCCCGTTAAGCTTGCCGTGTATTTAGTTTTGTCGTACTTAACATAACGGTTTGCCCATGTTGCAATTATTTGTGCTGCGTAGTCGGCATCGTTTTTATTTGTTAAAAGGTGATCGGCGTTATCTAGGCTAATAAAGCTTTTAGGGTGTTTTGCCGATGCATAAATTTTTTCAGCTTCACTAATATTTACCGTCGCATCGATAGGGGAGTGCATTACTAATAATGCGCGCTTAAGTTTACTAATATGGCTTTTATCGTACTTGGCTATATCGTCAATAAATTGCTTTTTAATGGTAAATTCACGACCGGCTAAGTTTACTTTAGCTTCACCTGCTGCGTTAATTTCATCAAGGTGTGCTTGAAAGTTATGCGCTACGTGCTGCGCATCTGACGGTGCACCAATGGTTGTAATAGCCGATACTTCAGGAATATGCTCTGCAGCAGAAAGTACCGCAGCTCCGCCTAAACTGTGGCCAATGAGTAGTTGCGGCGCCGCAAAATGCTCACGTAAATGATTAGCCGCTGATACTAAGTCTTGAATGTTTGATGAAAAGTTACTGTTGGCAAAGTCGCCATCGCTATTACCTAAACCCGTAAAATCAAAACGTAGTACGGCGATACCTTGTTGTGTTAAAGCTCGGCTAATACGTGTGGCCGCCGCAATGTCTTTACCGCATGTAAAGCAGTGTGCAAATAGTGCGTAAAATTTAATTTCACCCTCGGGGGCTTCTAGTTGGCCTGCTAACGTTAAGTCACCACTTTGAAAAGATACTTTTTGTCGCATAAGTTCGCCTTATTAATTTTGCGTGTAAAATCAGGGGTTACTAAATAATAGACCCTATTTAGCATAGTATGCTTTCAGTTTCTTTTTTGTTGTTTTGATCTGTATCAAAAATGTAATTGCGAGACAATAAGGTGCGGACATAAGTCCTTATACTTTTTGGGCTAGTTTACTATCCTCGCGAAGCGCTATAATAAGCTAATAACTAGCTTAACAACCTAATTCATTGGATACCATCATGCAATTACCTACCGTTGATTATAAAGCGAGCGATGCGGCCGCTCAATTTGTCGAGTCTCTGAGAAATACAGGCTTTGGGGTGTTAAAAAACCACCCAATTCCGCAATCATTAGTTGAGTCGATTTATAAGAATTGGCAGGACTTTTTTAACTCTGAGCAAAAGCACGAATTTTTATTCTCAAAAGATAATCAAGATGGTTATTTTCCGCCTTCAGTGTCAGAGGTTGCGAAGGGGTTTACGGTAAAAGACATTAAAGAGTACTTTCATGTTTACCCTAAAGGACGTGTACCAGAAGAACTTGCAGCCGATATTCACGAGTATTATCGTTTAGCCAATGAGTTTGCAGCAACATTATTAAGTTGGGTGCAGGCTGAAGCGCCAGCCGATGTACGTGCTAAATTTTCAATCGATTTAAAAGATATGATTGCTGATTCTGAGCAAACATTACTGCGTATTTTACATTATCCCCCAATGACAGGGGATGAAGAACCTGGCGCAATTCGGGCTGCAGCACATGGCGATATTAATTTATTAACGGTATTACCTGCATCTAATGAACCAGGGTTACAAGTGCAAAAAACCGATGGCGGTTGGTTAGATGTCCCTTGTGATTTTGGTAGCTTAATTATAAATATCGGTGATATGTTACAAGAAGCGTCGGGAGGATATTTTCCATCGACCATTCACCGTGTAATTAATCCAACAGGTAAAGGCTCGACTAAATCGCGTATTTCATTACCTTTGTTTTTACACCCGCGCCCAGATGTCGTTCTGTCTGAGCGTTATACCGCCGATAGCTACTTACAAGAGCGCTTACGTGAACTGGGCGTTAAATAGCACTCGTAGAATGAATAAATTAATAAAAAAGCCGCTAATTTTGAAGTGACCCCCAATAGTTGGACAGTCCAATTACTGGGGGTCTTTTTATGTCCAAACATCATCGAGCTTTTAAGCTCAAAGTAGCTGAGTTCGCTTTATCTGAAAGCTCTCCGGCGATAGGTAATAGATTTAATGTTACACAAAGGCAGGTCCGATATTGGACCGCTGTTTATCGAATTCATGGCGCTGAAAGCTTCAGGTCTGTTCACAAACCTTATTCTCAAGCATTTAAGATAGAAGTGTTAAAATCGATGGCAGCTAACAGTTGGTCACTCAGCTATACCAGTGCGTTCTTCGATTTATCGTCCCCAGGTATTCTTTTTCAATGGCAAAAGCTTTATGCTCGCGATGGTATATCCCGTCTCCAACCACAGAAAAAAGGTAGGCCAACCATGACAAATAATTCTTCTTCATCAAAACCAGTAGAGCAAATGACTGAGGAGGAGTTACGAGAAGAGTTAGCATACTTACGAGCAGAGAATGATGTGCTAAAAAAGTTAGAAGCCTTGGCTCAAGCCAGAAAGAAAAAAGCAAAGACAAGACGATAGTCGTCGAAGAGTTCAAGGCAAAACATAGCTTACGACATCTATTAAAGGCCACGGGGTTGGCGAAGAGTGTCTACTATTATCATCGAACTACATGTGAGCAGCCCTGCGCCAACAGTGATTTACTCGTAAAAATACGTGATATCTATCACACGCATAAAGGGCGATATGGCTATCGCAGAATTACGAGTGCCCTAAGAAAAATGGGGGTACTCGTTAATCATAAGCGCGTTCAACGTCTAATGAATGAGTTAGGCCTTAAGTCAAAAGTAAGGCCTAAGCGCTATAAATCTTACAAAGGTGAAGTGGGTAAAATCGCAGAAAATACGCTTAACCGCGAGTTTACTGCGCAGAAGCCTAATCAAAAATGGGTAACGGATGTGACGGAGTTTAAAGTGGATAATGAGAAGGTATATCTATCGCCTATGATTGACTTATTCAACCAAGAGATAATCAGTTACGAAGTAAGAAAATCCGTTGCGCTTCCCTTGGTAACTGACATGCTTAAAACCGCAACGGCTAAGTTGAAGCCGAACGAGAAGCCGATAGTACACTCAGACCAAGGATGGCAATATCAAAACAAGCAATATCAAAAGCACCTTAAAGAAAAAGGGTTAAAACAAAGTATGTCTAGAAAAGGAAACTGTTTAGATAACGCTGTTGCTGAAAATTTCTTTGCCATACTGAAAAGCGAGATGTATCACAACGAAACGTTCAAGGACGCGAATGAACTCATTGAAAACATCAAAGAATATATCCACTATTATAACAATGAGCGTATTAAGCTGAAACTAAAAGGCCTGAGTCCGATACAATATCGAAATCAGGCCTTGGCTGCCGCTTAGAAATGAGTCCAACTTTATGGGGTCACTTCATTTAGCGGCTTTTTTATTGGTGTTAACTTACCTGTAAGCGCTAATTTATTTAGCGCTTTTTTAATTGCGAAATGCAAACTATTCTAATCGAGCTGTGTAGCGGCTTTCATCTTTGTAACAAAGGCTTTGAGTTCGCTGAGCATAGCATCACTATTGGTTAAGTTTGCTTCGATAATTTTAACTACGGCAGAGCCTGAAATAGTGCCTGCTGCTCCTGCATTAAGTGCGGCTTTTACATCCACTGGTGTTGATATACCAAAACCTAATAATGCCGGTGCGCTGTGGTACTCTTTTAGCTTAGTAACAATAGATGATGCTGGCATTTGCGCTTTAGTTTCAGTGCCTGTAACGCCTGCGCGTGATAATAAATAAGTATAACCACGGCCATAAGATGCACACTCGCGAAGCGTGTCGTCAGGTGCATTTGGTGTGGCAATGAAAATAGGGTCGATGCCATTATCTTTAGCTGCTTTACGAAACACTTTTGATTCATGTAAAGGCACGTCAGCCACTAAAATAGAGTCAACGCCTGCTGCTTTTGCGCCCTTATAAAATGCCTCAATACCGCGTTTGAATACTAAATTAGAGTAAAGTAATAGCCCGATAGGAATGTCCGCATTGTAGTCACGTACTTGTTTAATAATATCAAAGCAGTCTTCGGTATTAATATTTTCATCAAGGGCACGAATATTAGCCGCTTGAATAACGGGACCATCGGCAATTGGATCTGAATACGGAATTCCTAGTTCTAATGCATCAGCGCCGCCATCAATTAAGCTTTTAATTATTTCTACGCTTAATGCTTTATTAGGATCGCCGATAGTAACAAATGGCACAAATGCGCCTTGGTTTTGCTCTTTTAAGGCTGCAAAGGTTTGTCCGTAACGATCCGTATTTTGAGTCGAATGGCTCATAGCTTGCCTCCTTCAGATAATACGTTGTGAACGTGGGCTAAGTCTTTATCACCACGGCCACTTAAATTAACCACTAAAATGCTTTCTTCGGTTTGTTCCTCGGCATATCTGAGTGCGTAGGCAAGGGCATGGCTTGACTCAAGCGCGGGGATAATCCCTTCTTTTTTAGCAAGTAGCTGAAACGCTTCAAGGGCTTCATCATCAGTAATGCCAACATATTGCGCGCGGCCAGTTTCGTGTAAAAACGCATGTTGCGGGCCTACCGCAGGGTAATCAAGCCCCGCTGATACCGAGTAAGACTCTTCAATTTGGCCGTCGTCATTTTGCATAATGTAGGTATAAGTGCCGTGTAATACACCTTTGGTGCCTTTACATAGCGTTGCGCCGTGCTCTTTAGTATCAAGGCCTTTGCCTGCCGGCTCTACGCCAATAAGCTTAACGCTTGGCTCGTCAATAAAGTCATTAAACATACCAATGGCGTTTGAGCCACCACCGACACAAGCAAGTACCGCATCAGGTAAACGACCTTCAGCTTTTAATACTTGTTGCTTGGCTTCTTCACCAATCATTTTTTGAAACTCACGTACAATCGTTGGAAATGGATGCGGACCTGCTGCGGTGCCTAATAAATAGTGGGCATCTTTATAATTGGCTGACCAATCACGAAGTGCTTCGTTTACTGCATCTTTTAAGGTGCCTGAACCTGCGGTTACGGGGATCACTTCGGCGCCCATCAGCTTCATTCTAAATACATTAGGTTGCTGGCGTTCTACATCTTTAGCGCCCATGTAAACACGACACTTTAAACCTAGTAATGCACAAGCAAGGGCGGTTGCTACACCATGTTGACCTGCGCCCGTTTCAGCAATAACCTGCTTTTTACCCATGCGTTTGGTGAGTAGCGCTTGACCTAACACTTGATTGGTTTTGTGCGCGCCACCGTGGAGTAAATCTTCGCGTTTTAAGTACAGTTTTACTTTTGGGTTTTTAACTAAGTTACGAGTAAGTGTGAGTGGCGTAGGGCGCCCAGCATACTCGTTTAATAGTTTTTCAAATTCAGCTTGAAAGTCAGCATCGGTTTGCGACTTATTAAATTCATTTTCTAACTGCTTCAGTGCAGGAACAAGGAGCTCTGGGACAAACATGCCACCAAACTCACCAAAATAGGCTGGATTATTCATTGTAACCTCAATATTGACGGATGCTTACAAAGGCATCATTTAATTTTTTTGAACACTTTTTACCTGGCGACGTTTCTACCCCAGAATTAAGGTCTAGGCCAAGTGCGCCATGAAAAAGTGCGTCAGGAATATTTATAGGATTAAGCCCGCCAGCGAGCATAAAGCCGGTTGTGGCATCATCAAGCATTGACCAATCAAAGGTTTTACCTGTACCGCCCGCTTGGCTGTCGCTATGGGTGTCGTATAAGTGCCGGTCAACACCATTTACAGGTGATGGTAACGCGTTTTTAATTGCTTGGGCTTTCCAAATTTGACAGCTAGTTGGTAACAGTTTTCGCAAACTTGTAATGTAGTCGTCGTCTTCTTGGCCATGCAATTGCACCGCAGCAAGTTTAAGAGTGTGCGCATATTCACTTACTTGTTCAATTGCAGTGTTTACAAATACGCCAACATAAGCCAATGGTGCACTTTGGGTGATGGTTTTTGCGCAATCTAAATCAATATAGCGAGGCGATTTAGGATGAAAAATTAAACCGCCAAACACAGCCCCGCTGCTATAAGCGGCTTGTGCATCTTGCTTTCGGGTAAGGCCGCAGACTTTGTTTTCACCTAATATAACACTACGACAAGCGCGTTCTAGGTCGCGCTCAGTCATTAATGAGCTGCCAATTAAAAAGCCATCACATAAAGGCGCAAGGCGTTTTACATCTTGATGGGTGTAAATGCCCGACTCAGAAACGACCACTTTATCAATTGGGATCAATTGTCGTAACTTTTCTGTGGTGGCTAAATCGGTGCTTAAATCCCGTAAGTCACGATTATTAATACCAATAATGTTGGCGTTTAGGGTAAGCGCGCGAGTGACTTCTTGTTCGTTACTTACCTCTGTAAGCACAGCCATATTAAGTGATTCAGCAACGCTGCGCAATGTGTTGTATTGTTCATCATCCAATACTGAAAGCATCAGTAAAATAGCATCGCCGCCATAAATACGCGCCATATAAACTTGGTATTCGTCGATGAAAAAATCTTTACAAATAAGCGGCTGCTCTACTTGGCTACGCACAAATTTAAGATAATCAAAACTACCTTGAAAGTATTTTTCATCGGTAAGCACGCTCATACACGTAGCGTACTTTTTATAAACTGAAGTGATCTCGGTTAAATCAAAAGGTTCACGAATAAGCCCTTTAGAAGGTGAGGCCTTTTTACATTCTAAAATAAATTGTGTGCCTTTGGCGGCAAGGGCGCTATAAAAGTCGCGACTAGTCGGTACGGCCTGCTCTTTAAAGTTTGCTAGTGGGCGTTTGGCTTTACGCTCAATGAGCTCTAATTTTTTATCAGCGATTATTTTATCTAATACATTAGCCATTATTTACCTCTACCGCGTTTACTTGTGAATTACTGGCTGTAATGATTGCATTTAACGTGGCTATTGCTTGGCCACTTGCTAATACGTTTTTAACCTGTTCTGCACCGGCTTTCAAATCGCTTACTTGCTGGGTTAAATATAATAATGCCGCCACATTTGCAATAATTGCTGCGTTATGCGCATCACTCCCTTTACCTGCTAAAATCGCTTTGCTAGCACGGGCGTTGTATTCTGGCCCTTCACCGGCTAGTTGTTCAAGTGAATAGTTTGCAAGACCAAAGTCAGCAGGGGTGAGGGTGTACTCTTTAAGCGCGCCATTATTAAGCTCAACCACAGTCGTTTCGCCGTGTAGGGCTATTTCATCAGTACCTGCACCATGTACCACCATCGCGCGTTTAGTGCCTAATGTTTGAAGTGTTTTTGCCATCGGTAAGCAAAGGCTTTTATCGTACACGCCAAGTAGCTGTACTTCAGGTGCGGCAGGATTTGCCAACGGCCCTAAAATATTAAAAATAGTGCGAGTTTTAAGTGCGGTACGCACACCCATCGCATGACGTACGCCGCTGTGATAGTGCGGGGCAAATAAAAACGTAAACCCGGTTTGGCTTAAACACTCACTTGCATGCTCTGGGTTCATATCAATATTAATACCCAGGGCTTTAAGTAAATCGGCTGAGCCTGAATTGCTCGATACGCTACGGTTACCATGTTTAACCATATTAATACCGCAAGCAGCAGCGACAATGGCAGCCGTGGTGCTGATATTAATGGTGTTTGAGCCATCACCACCGGTGCCACAGCTATCACATAGGTTTGTTAGTGTTGTATTAAAGTTTTTGGCATTAGCGCGCATAGAGGCCGCTGCACCTGCTATTTCATCGCTCACTTCGCCTTTTATTTTAAGCGCGATTAATAGCGCTGACAGTTCAATATCAGAGACTTTGCCTTGCATTATTTCAGCAAATAACTGCTGGCTTTGGCTAAAGCTTAATGGTTGCTGAGCTATTAGCTGATTGAGTAAAGTCCCAATATTTGCTATGTCAGCGTTCGTTTCTGGTTGTGTTGCTGGCATACTATTCTCGCTTAATTCGAGTTGGCTAAAAAGTGCATACTTTGCTGTAATAGTGCAGCGCCGTTAGGCGTTAAAATTGACTCGGGATGAAACTGAAAACCTAAGGTGTTATCGCTGTGGTGGTAAATCGCCATAGGAATATCAGCAAACTCGGCTATAACCTCAACGCTTTTAGGTACTTTTGTGGCCATTAATGAGTGATAACGTGCCACTGGCATTTGTTTACCCATACCTGCAAATACAGGGTGGTCGCTAAGCTCAATAAGTGATGATTTACCATGTACGGTTTCCCCTGCATGGCCAATAATACCGCCATAACTTTGGGTTAATGCTTGTTGGCCTAAACAAATGCCTAGCATCGGGAATCGGCCTTTACAAAGCTCAATCAGTGTCATTAAACAGCCTGCATTGCTCGGAGCGCCAGGCCCTGGCGAAAGCACTAAAATAACCGGGCTGGTTTCGTTACACATTTTGTCAAAAATAACCTGTGCATCTATGTTATTACGATATACCACTAAATCGCTTCCCAACATAGAAAGTTCATCGACTAAGTTATAACTAAAAGAATCAAAGTTATCTAAAAAATAGATTTTAATTTTGCTTAAATCTTGCATAGTATTCCTAATTAACCTTGATACGTCGATTGAATTGCGGCGATAACCGCTTGGGCTTTAGCGCGGGTTTCATTGGCTTCTGATTGCGGATCTGAATCAAATACAACGCCGGCACCGGCTTGTACATAAGCAACATTGTTTTTTACAAACGCAGAGCGAATAACAATACAACTGTCCATTACACCATCACCGGTTAAATAACCCACCGCGCCACCGTAACTGCCACGGCGCTTGCCTTCTGTTTGACGAACTAACTCTGCCGCACTGACTTTAGGTGCGCCGACTAAGGTGCCCATGTTCATACAAGCTTGGTAAGCATGCAGGGCGTCAAGTTCAGGCTTTAAGGTGCCAACCACACGTGATACTAAATGCATAACTTGTGAATAACGGTCTACCTTTAATAACTCTTTTGCGTGACGTGTGCCGGGTACGCTAATACGAGCCACATCATTGCGGGCTAAATCAACCAGCATTAAATGCTCGGCGCGTTCTTTTTGGTCGTTACGAAGTTCAAGTTCGATGCGGCTGTCTAAGTCTGGGTTTATTTGTCCGTTGGCAAATTTACCACGCGCACGAGTACCAGCTATCGGATACACTTCTACTTGCTTTGAATCAGGGCAAAATTTAAGGGCTGATTCAGGAGAGGCACCAAATAAAACAAATTCACTGTCGCGCATATAAAACATATAAGGGCTGGGGTTTTGTTTTTTAAGTTGGCTGTAAGCATGTAGTGAATCGGCGCAAGGTAATGAAAACGTGCGTGAAGGCACAACTTGAAAAATATCGCCATCAACAATATTCTTTTTTAGTTTTTCAACTTGCTGACAGTAAGTTTCATCGCTTATATCAACCTTCACTTCGCTTTTACCTGCACAAGGTTTACCGGTGTAATTACTTGCTTGGTCGCATACTGCATTTAAACGTTCGAGTTTTTCACCTATTTCAAAACAATTTGCATGTACGTCTGGACCATTAAATACATTGCCAATTAGCTCAGTGGTTTTCGCTTGGTGATCGATTACAACTAAAGTTTCAGCAAGGTAAAAAACGTAATCTGGGCAGCTATTTTCGCCGTCAGGTACATCGCTTAGCTGTTCAAAATTGGCTACCATGTCATAGGCAAACACACCGCCTAAGAATAACGAAAAAGGGTTGTCGGTAGTGCTAGTGATATTATTTATACAGCTACGTAAAGTGCTAAAAGCATTGTCGGCAATCAGCTTTGAGGCTTCGTCAATATCGCTTGAAATGCCTTGGTAAGTTAAAGTAAGTTGATTACCTTGTTGACTTACTGCGCAATTTTGCAAGTTAGCTTGTAAGTAGGGTAGTAATTGTTGGCCGTTATTTGACTGCGCGGTAATCGTTACTGTTTTACCAGTACAGACAATTTTTAGTGCACTGTCGACCAAAATTAAACTTTTTACGCTATCTTTTGAATCAATTTCAGCTGACTCTAATAGCAGTGAATTGGGCTTATCAAGTAGCCCGTAAAGCGCCAATGGGCTACTTATATAATCGCGTATTTGGGTGATACTGGTTACTTCACCCGGCGTTGTTGTTATATGACTAAATATCAAACCTCATTCCCTCAAAAAAAGTAAACCCCGCAAGCTATGCTGTGCAGGGTTTGAATAACGATACCTATTTTTAGATAAACCATTACCGTCCCGCTATATCAGGCGCCACCACCAACGATGCGTAAGAGTAAGACCGTTATTCATATTTTTTGCCTCAAGCTAAATTAAAAAAAAGATATAAAAAAACCCGCAATAAGCGGGTTTTGAATTTGTTAGACACGACAATTCGTCACCCGATAAATTACGAGTGCCACCACCAGATAGTGTTTTGGATTGAATTAATCATTATTTTAGTTCTTTATGTGTCTTAAGTGGATACAGTAAACCGTACTAACACCTTAAGTGTCAAGTGTTTATTTAAAACATTTTAGTTAAAATTTTTGTTATACTTAATAACAACTTTGTACATTTACGATGAGCAGTATTCTCTTTTGATAAAATACGATTTACATAGCCACACCACTCACTCAGACGGACAATTAACTGTTGAGCAATTATTGTTGCGTGCGGTTGATAAAAACATCGATGTATTTGCCATTACTGATCACGATACGGTTGCGGCTATAAAGCCCGCTAAAGCTTTTATTAAAGAAGAGGCTCTACCGCTTACCTTGATTAGCGGTGTTGAAATATCTACTAAATGGGAAAGCTTTGAAATTCATATTGTTGGTTTAAATGTTGACTCCGAGCAACAATCATTGCAATTATTATTGCAACAGCAACAACAAAAACGTGCCGATCGAGCCAAGGAAATAGGCCGCCGCCTTGAAAAAAAAGGTTTTGATGGTATTTATGAGCAAACAGCGGAACTTGCTGCTGATGCACAAATTACCCGTGCTCATTATGCCAGAGCACTTATTGCGCGCGGCGTGGCAAGTACTATACCCGGTGTATTTAAAAAGTATTTGGGGCGCGGAAAAACCGGCTATGTACCAAGTACATGGTGTGATATGCAAACGGCCATCACGGCCATTCATCAAGCTGGTGGGGTGGCCGTTATTGCGCACCCAGGGCGCTATCAGATGTCTAATAAATGGTTACGTAAGTTATTGGCACAGTTTAAAGAAGCTGGAGGTGATGCTATGGAAGTAGCACAGCCGCAACAGGCGCCGAGCGAAAGACAGTTTTTAGGTCAACTAAGCCGAGAATTTGATCTATTATGCTCACAAGGTTCTGACTTTCATTTTCCTACCAGTTGGTTGGAGCTTGGCAAAAATTTATACTTACCTAAGGACTGCCAAGGTGTTTGGCAATCTTGGGAAGGGCAACAAGGAGATGAAAATGAGTGATTTTTTATATATTCATCCTGATAATCCACAGCCACGTTTAATAAATCAAGCGGTTGCTATTATCGAAAAAGGTGGAGTTGTGGTTTATCCAACTGACTCTGGTTATGCCATTGGATGTAGCTTAGGTAACAAACAAGCAAAAGAACGTATTGAACGTATTCGTGGTATTGAAAAACATCATAATTTTACTTTAGTGTGCCGTGATTTATCTGAGCTTTCAACCTATGCACGGGTTGATAATCAGTTATTTAGGCTAATTAAAAATAACACACCTGGGCCTTATACGTTTATTTTTAAAGGTACTAAAGAGGTACCTAAAAGATTATTAAACGATAAAAAGAAAACTATTGGTATCCGCGTAATAGAGCACCCAATTACTTGTGCGTTGCTTGCTGAATTAGGTGAACCGATAATGTCGTGTTCACTAATTTTACCGGGCGAGCAATTTACCGAGTCAGATCCAGATGATATTCGCGACCGAATTGGTAACCAAGTTGACTTAATTATTCATGGTGGACACTTAGCTGAGCAAGCCACGACGGTAGTTGACTTATCTGAAGATGACATACAAATATTACGTGTCGGTTGCGGTGATACATCACCCTTTGAGTAGATTTAATGTCGCAGAGCAACAATGAAGCAACAACGTTAAATGAGCCAGTACAGCAAAAGCTGCCACTGGCTTTTTTGCATGGTAAAGCGGTTATAGATAAGCCTGAAGACTTATATATTCCACCTGATGCTCTTAAAGTGATCCTCGAAACTTTTGAAGGCCCGCTTGATTTATTACTTTATCTAATTAAAAAGCACAGACTGGATATTTTAGAGCTGTCTATTTTTAGCATTACCGAGCAATATATGGGTTATGTCGAACTGATGACCGAGTTTCAGCTAGAACTCGCTGGTGAGTATTTAGTGATGGCCGCTTTACTTGCACAAATTAAGTCGCGATTGTTGTTACCAAAACATGAAGAGCTTGAAGAAGAGGAGGACCCTCGTGCAGAGCTTATCCGGCGACTACAAGAGTACGAACAATTTAAAAAAGCGGCAGAAAATCTCGACGAAATTCCTCGTGTAGGACGCGATATTCAATTAGCGAAAGCACAAATGCCAGAGCAAAGTGAGCAAGCTCAGATATTACCCGATGTAGAGCTCAAAGACTTACTAGTGGCACTTAGTGATGTTATGGCAAGAGCTAAAACTTTTGAGCATCATCAAATAACTGCAGAAGCGCTTTCTACTCGTGAACGCATGAGTTTAATATTACAAAAGCTTTCACAAACGGGTTCGCAACTGCCATTTAGTGAGTTATTTACTTTTAATGAAGGACGCAGCGGTGTAGTTGTAAGTTTTGTTGCTATGCTTGAGCTGATCAAAGAAAACCTGGTTAGTTGTTTTCAAACCGAGCCGGGCAGTCAACTGTATGTAAATTTAGTTGAGCATGAAAGTGATTAGGCTTATTAAACTTTAACTGTTTAGCTTTAGGTTAGTGAAATACTTTGTGTTTATATGCACATAAGTTGTTTGTTAAATGCTATTTTATTTTCATTGGGCACGCGATATTGTTGTTTTAATGATGTTTAGGATTAATGAAGATGTTTAAAAATACGCGCACTGGTTATGGCTGGGTAGCAATTACCTTGCATTGGCTAATGGCTGTCATGGTGGTTGGCTTATTCGGCCTTGGCTTATATATGGTTGAACTTACTTATTATGACAGTTGGTATCGTGGTTCGATGGATTTACATAAAAGTATTGGTATCACCCTAGTAATATTACTGATATTTAGATTTTTTTGGCGGGTACTGGGCACTAACCCAGAACCGGTTTCAGGTGGCAGTACTAGGCTCAATAAAGTAGCAAAGACGGCACATGTCTTATTATATATTTTACTGTGTATTATAGTTGTAGCAGGTTACATGATTTCTACTGCTGATGGTCGCTCGATTGAAGTATTCAGCTTATTTAGTATTCCAGCAATTGACTTTAGCATTGCAGAGCAGGCAGATATTGCTGGTGAATTTCATTATTATACGGCCTGTACGCTAATTGGTTTAGTGCTTTTACATGCGTTTGGGGCGTTTAAACACCATTTTATTGATAAAGATAAAACCTTAGTTCGAATGATCAAACCTATAAAGGAAGATTAAAATGAAAAAGTTATTAGTTTCTGCTGCTGTTGCAGCTACATTATTTGGTGCAAGCGCGGCGCAGGCTGCTGATTATGTTATTGATACAAAAGGTGCTCATGCCTTTGTTAACTTTAAAATTAAGCATTTAGGTTATAGCTGGTTACATGGCCGTTTTAATACCTTTGATGGTGAGTTTAGCTATGATGCAAAAAAACCTGATGCATCACAAATAGTAGTAAATATTGATACTAAAAGTATTGATTCAAACCATGCTGAGCGTGATAAACATTTACGTGGCGATGACTTTTTAAATGTAGATAAATTTCCTAAAGCATCATTTAAAAGTACTTCAATTAAATTTGAAGATGACGGTGAAGAGGCTGATGTGACCGGCGAGTTTACTTTACATGGTGTTACAAAAACGATTACCTTTGAAATTGAAAAAATCGGTGAAGGTAAAGATCCATGGGGAGGGACCCGTGTCGGCTTTGAGGGGGAAACAAGTTTAAAACTCGCTGATTACGATATTGATTATGATTTAGGCCCAGCTTCAACGCATGTAGATATTGGACTATTTATTGAAGGGATACGTAAATAAGAGTCTATAAATAGATAATTAGATTTTATATCAAAAGCCACACATACATTGTGTGGCTTTTTGTTTGCCCAGCGAAGCTGGCAAACCCGATAGGCTGAAAGATGCCTTATCACCCTGACTAAGGGGAAGATAATCTGAATGGCAAGGGCGTCACTGGCCAACGGTGGGGTCTGAAGGAAGCCATAAGAAGTTAGAGGTACACAACTAACCGTAACCTGTTTCGGCAGTATTGGTGGGTCAGCGTGCAAAATAGCGCAACGCCCTATACTTAGTCAGACCAATACTGTGCTTGAGGGTGGGATTTCTAACAGGGAGCCAGTGCAGTAACTGGGGAAGCCTGGCATCTAAACTTAATGAGAGTAAGTGGCCTAAATTCAAGGTGAAAGCCAAGATTTAGTGTCGGTGTGAGGTGGCAGATGAACCCGTAGTAGTGAGTAAGGCTAGGCCGATGAAAGCCAGTAATGGTGTGGAGGGGAAAACCAAGCCGACCATCAACATTATGTTTGATGGGGTCAACTTTAGCCAAAAGCTTTAATTGATTGCGAAGGGGGGAAGTATTCTTTAAGCGTATGAAAGACGGGAACTTTTGTTTATCGGCTCACAAGTATTTCGACGGAAATAGCCAAAATATGACGGCCAAACAGGAATGTAGACGCTGAGAATTGAAGGGCGAGCAATGGAGTAATGACTGACCACTTAGGCAGATTGCCAAAAAAGGCTAGCACACCTAATGTCATCATGAAGAATCAGCGATAAGTAGAGTGACACGAGCAGACATACCGCAAGCAAAGGCAGAAAATGACAGTTTACTACAGCTTGTACGGACAATTATTAGACATTAATAACCTGTACAAGGGATTCAAAAAAGTGAAAGCAGCTAAAGGAGCGGCCGGAATAGATAGGCAGACCGTAGGCGCATTCGCCCTGAATTTAGAAGCAAACTTAAAACAACTGCAACTTGAGCTGCAAACCAAGCAATATAGGGCACAACCTGTCAAACGGGTGGAAATACCCAAAGATGATGGCGGTGTCAGAATGCTAGGTATCCCCGCAGTTCGAGACCGAATAGTGCAACAAACACTATTGAACATACTCCAACCGATATTCGACATCGACTTTCACCCATCGAGTTATGGGTATAGGCCGAAACGAAGCTGTCATGACGCTATCAGTAAAGCAAGTGTATTTATCCGTAAATACCATCGCGACTGGGTCGTAGACATGGATTTGTCGAAGTGTTTTGACCTGCTTGATCATGCTTTGATAATTAGGAGTGTTAGACGCAAAGTGACGGACGGTAGTATTTTAAAACTGATTAATCAGTTCTTAAAAAGCGGAGTAATGATAGGTGAACACTGGGAGGCTAGTACGATAGGAAGCCCACAAGGTGGCGTAATTAGCCCGTTATTGGCCAATATCTACCTAGATGCTTTCGATCAAGAAATGAAAAAGCGTAATCACCGAATAGTGAGGTATGCAGATGATATCTTGATTTTGTGCAGCACAGAAAAAGCAGCGCAAGAAGCACTTAAGGCATCCACCCAGATACTAGAGCGAGACTTGAAATTAACCGTGAACCAAAATAAAACCCATATTGCTCATAGCAGCAAAGGAGTGAAGTTTTTGGGAGTAGAGATAGGTAGCCAGTGGACACGGATACAAGCATCAAAACTCATCGGGTTTAAACAAAAAGTGAAGCAATTAACAAAACGTAACGGCGGCATAAATTTAGCAGAAGTAATAAAACGGCTAAATCCAGTTGTGCGCGGTTTTGTAAATTATTTTAGTATAGCCAATTGTAAACGAGAGCTAAAAGCCTTGGCAGGTTGGATCAGACGAAGACTAAGGGCAATACAGCTGAGGTTGTGGAAGAAGCCATCAAGGCTACATCGACGACTAAAACAGTTAGGAAAAAAGCCACCGTTTAAGTTCATTAAGATGAACTCGTGGCGTAACTCACTAAGCCCTTTATCTTGTGTATCGATGCCAAACCAATGGTTTGAGGAGCTTGGTTTATATCCAATAGAAAAAGTGAATACGGGATGGCTTGCTTTATCGGCGTTTAGGAAATAAGTTGATAAAATGTGAAGGGTACAGGAGCCGTATACGAGGTCCGTACGTACGGTTCTGTGAGAGGGATGAGGCATAAGCCTCACCCTACTCGATTGTAGCTCAGTTGGGTAATGAACACGTAATGACTGTGTTTAATCTCGTTTAAGTTGCTTAGCAAGCGCTTCGGGAATCGCAAAAGGAGATGATAAACCTATGGTTGAAAACTCTTTGCTAAAAACAATGTGGTCTTTTGTTGTTTGTTTTTATAAAGCGAAAACATAAATTAATGCTTAAACTGATTGGAAAGCTCGTAAGCAAGTAGGACTTGGAAAAGTTGTGTTAAAGCTATAATGACTCATAAATTCAGTGTGGCAGAAAACCGAGGATTAAAAAGCAAACCGCCAGCAAGTAGCTGGCGAATTATTATATGATGAGATAAATCAACTTAATTTGATTTTAGCCATTTAACAAATAGGCGTGCATCACTTGCTTTACTAAATAAGGCATTTTTTAAGCCTTGCGTATCAGAAAATATAACACGTTGTTTATTTACTGAAATTGATTGCACTGGATGGGCAATCTGGATCATCGATCCGTTATAACTATAAGACATAATAAAACTCACTTTTTTCTTGTTATCAATTATGTTGCCATTACTTTTGTGGCGCTAATACATAATTAGATGACCGTGTTGTGTTTAGCTTCATTACAGTGTTGACGATCTTTATGACATTTATGCGACTATATATAAAAAATATATGTCGTAGTCTGAGTTGGGGTTCTCGCCGTTACAATAATTTAGCTTTAGATATACGTTTGTGCGGGCTTACTGGATCAGGGTAAAGAGGTTAACCGCGAGGTTTTTTAAAACCAAGCAAGTACTATAATTGTAATTCATAAAATAAGCAAGGTTTTTATTCTTGCTTTGATAAAATAAATGATGCTTTATTTTGGCCTTATTTATCAATAGTTGATAAACCTTCAATACTTTGTACATTTTTAATAAGTAGGCTGGCTTAAACAGTTAATATAGGGAGTTTAACATTAAGTTCGGATATGTATTTATACGTTGAATAGCAAGTATAGCGGGATACACAAAGACAAATTAGCACAGCCATGCTTTAATAAATCTCATGTCAAATAAAGTGGGTTTTATCAGTCATGCAATATCAACATATCACTATACCGCCAAAAGGCGAAGCAATCACTATCGACGATAATGGGCAATGGTCTATTCCGTTAGAGCCTATTATTGCTTATATAGAAGGGGATGGTGTGGGGGAGGATATCACCCCTATGATGCTAAAAGTGGTTAATGCGGCTGTTTTAACCTGCTATCAAACTTCGCGTAAAATCCATTGGATGCAAATATATAATGGTGAAAAAGCGGCACAATTATATGACGGTGATTGGTTTCCTCAAGAAACTATTCATGCTGTTAGGCAGTTCAAAATTGCTATAAAAGGACCGTTAACGACACCGGTAGGTGGCGGTTTTCGTTCTTTAAATGTAGCGCTTCGCCAAGAGATGGATTTGTTTGTGAATATGCGTCCTATTAGAGGATATGCAAACTTACCTTCGCCACTTAAAAAACCTGAAAATACTAATATTGTAGTCTTTCGTGACAGCTCGGAAGATATTTACTCCGGTGTTGAATGGCAGGCGGGAAGTGTTGAGGCTGAAAAAGTATTGGATTTTTTGTGTCATGATATGGGAGTCACACGGCTACGTTTTGATACTCAATGTGGCATTGGCATTAAAAATATTTCTAAAGAAGGTGCTTCGCGGCTAATGCGCTACGCGCTTAACTACTCACTCAAACATAAAAGTGACTCATTAACCTTAGTACATAAAGGTAATGTATTAAAATTTACTGATGGAGCATTTAAACGCTGGGGCTTTGAAGTTGCTAAAACCGAATTCGGGGCAGTTGAGCATGCGAATGGGCGATGGCTGCAAATAGCAAGAGAAGGTCAAGATCCGCTGATAATAAAAGAAGTCATTGCTGATAATATGCTACAACAAGCGCTTATGACACCAGAGCATTTTGATGTTGTGGTAACAACAAATCAAAATGGTGATTATTTAGCGGATATGCTTACCGCGCAAGTGGGTGGCATAGGTATATTACCTGCGGCTAACTTAAATCAAGAAGTTGCTTTTTTTGAGCCAACTCATGGTACTTTTTCACGCATAGCGGGAGAAAATATGGCGAATCCCAGTAGCAGTATTTTAAGTGCTGTGATGATGTTACGCTTTATGGGTTGGCACGATGCTGCAGACTGTATTGAGTGTGCGTTAGAGCAAACATTAGAGGCGGGTGAGTTGACTTTTGATTTACACGAAAACCAGGCAAGCTTGGAAAATGATCACCCGAAAGTTTTTAGCTGTAGCGAATTTGCAGATAAAATTATTGAACGCTTACAAACTCCATAACTAGAGACGATTTACTTTAACCTTCACGGGACTAAGCAAGGAGCATGAACTGGAAGCTGTAGTTTTGCTCTATTTTTACTTAGCCCATAAGGTTAAAACTTCGCACTGCGATTAAATCATCTCTAGTTTGAAAGTCCTCAAAGGTCACTCTAGGCTGCATTTGTATTTAATTTTTCGCGGTATACGTTTTCACGTTGACATAACTGTGCTGCACGTTGATATATCGCTTGTGCGCCTGGTTCGTCATTAAATGTACCGCTTAAAGTATCAATTAGGCTTACTACAATAATAGCCGGAACTTGGCAGCAGTATTCATCTAGAACTGCGTCCGTAGTTTGTGCATCAACATGACACAATGGATGCTTTTTCTCAGATTGATAAGCATAAAGTAGTGCCTGTGCATCTAGAGTGTCATTATTTTGATGTTTGTTCTTACGGCATTGGCAACCAAATTCGTCAACCAAAGTTGCTAGCGTTTGATACACGTCATCGCAAGCAATTTTATCTGATTTACACAGTTGCTCCTCGATAAACGTATGTAGTTTCCCATAAATGAATAAACCATCTTGTTGTGTGAAGTGTGTAGTTGGCATCATAATCGCCTCTTCTGTCTGTTGGTAAAGTTATAAGTATTAAACTGAATAATTGGTACAGCTTCACTCTAGCTCGCTAGATACTATTTATGAAATTGTTGCTTTCAATAATAGATATTAATTTAATCAATAAAGTTAAAATTAGTAGTAGAAATACAAATTTAAGTATAGAAAAAACATCTGGCAGAGGTAATTATAATTGGATGAGTAAACTTTTTTCGTCTTGGATAACTACTTTGTCACGACCGGTCTTTTTGGCAATGTATAGACAACGATCGGCACTTTTCAGCAATTCATTAATGCTTAGAGTGCCATCTTGGGAGCAGCTCACTCCAACACTGATAGAGAGGTGTATCTTAAAGTGTTGGCAGTGTAGAGGGAGTTTTCGAATACATTCGTGAAGCTTTTCAGCATTTTGTTTTGCTTCGATAAGCGTGTGGTTAGGTAAAATAATAGCGAACTCTTCTCCGCCAATACGCGCGCAAACCCCAATATCAGAGAATAGCGCTTTTATATGTTGAGAAATCCATTGTATAGCCGAGTCGCCAATACTATGTCCGTACTTATCGTTGACACTTTTAAAGTAATCAATATCTACCATGATCATGCTTATTGGCTTGTTATGTTTTATCACCTCTTGACGCAATTCTTCTCCTTTTATAAATAAACCACGGCGGTTTAATAACGTACTTAATAAATCTTGGTTGGCTAAATCTCGAAGTTTAGCTTCATCATCAGCAAACATAATAAAAGGCAGTAGAAATGAGCAGACAGTGGTTAGGATCAAGTGATTAATTAAAATAGTATTAAGTGTTTGAGAACTAACAGGGGGGGTGTAACCATAAATGTTGAGTAGCAGCAAAGCCCCTTGGTAGAGCATTATAAAGCCATGGCTGATAAAGCAAGCGGTGAGGATTTTTTGATGAATAGCTACATTACTTTGCAACTTATGAATGAGATATGCTGAATATAAAAATAAAAAACCAATAATAAGGCTGGTAACAAGTTGTCCAGCGGGGTGAGTATATATGGGTATCAGAGTTATCGCACTGATACCAAATAAAGCTAACATTGGCTGTTGAGCGTTTTTTTTACTCGGCGATATTCTTTCAATGCCTGTGGTGACAAGTATGGGGGATGCAATTATAGCTAAGCTAGCAAGGTAATGAGTTATAAATGGGCTATCAATTACAATACGTAAACTAGTTAGTATTTCTGCACTTGCAAACAGCGCACAGGCTGTAGCGAAGCATAAATAGTATGATTGTTTTTTATAATGATAAGCTGTAAAAAAAAAGCAGCTGATCAATATATTAAGCAGTAAAGATATCCCTATAACTGTTGGTAAATGTAGCATTTGCTATCTCTTGCTGCTCAGTATTGCATTGTATAGTTCAATAATTTTAACTTACTTTAGTGCTATTCACCAGTTGGTAAATAGCAAGTTAGTATTGGTTTTAACTAAGTCAAAATGTGAGCATAGTATTGGCATACTAATTTAACAGTTTAATTATACTTAACTCATTGTTTATTAATAATGTTATTGAGAGCCTCTGGTAAATCAGGGTATCTAAAATTGTATCCATGGTTGAGTTGTTTAGTTGGTTTTACATATTGCCCATAAATGAGTAATTCAGCCATTTCTCCCATTGTGAGATTCAAAAACCATACTGGTACAGTGAGTTTAACGGGGCGATTCAGTACTTTACCTAGCTGGTGGCTAAATTCTTTATTGCTAACTGGGTTTGGCGACGTCGCATTAATAATACCGTCTAGAGCTTCATTTTCTATTACAAAGTTAATAAGTGCCACCATATCGTCAATATGCACCCATGACATACCTTGGTTGCCATCGCCAATAGCTCCACCTAGAGCAAACTTAAACGCAGGCTGCATCTTGCTTAAAGCACCTTGGTGTTTATCAAGTACAATACCGGTTCGTAATAGACATACACGGGTATTACTTGATTGAGCTTGTTGTGCCGCTTGCTCCCACTTTAGACAAAGCTGGTGGCTAAATTCATCATGAACGTCTGTGTAACTTTCATCGATAGCGCGAGTTGATTGTCGTCCATAATAACCGATTGCGCTGCCTGAAATAAACACAGAAGGAGGGGTTTCAGCTTGATTTATTGCGCAACTAAGCTGTTTAGTTAACTTTATACGGCTGTTGCTAATTAATGCCTTTTGTTTATCAGTCCAACGTTTATTGGCTATGGGCTCACCGGCCAAATTAATCACACAATCAAGAGCATTAAAATCAATATCATTCACTTTACTCACGACCTTAATGTCTGTCCCTAATATTTGTTGAGCTTTAGATGGTGTGCGTGTGAGTACATAGATCTGATGTTGCGACTTTAAAAGCCCGCAAAGGTGCTTCCCAATAAGTCCTGTTCCGCCAGTGATTAAAACATTCATTAGTGATCCTACTTAAATTGGCTGATTATTTAACTATACAATACTTATACGAAGAGTTGATGAATATGATCACAATGCTCTTTTGCTTTGCGCGCGGATCTCAAATATATAGGGATAGTAAACGTTTTATTTTATTGGGAATTCACATACACTTAGTAAAGTTTTTGGTTAATAAGGATAAGAGCTTGTCAGGTTTAACAGGAGTTAATAGAAGTTTAGTTATATTTGCGACGTTAGTGATTGTATTAGCGGGCATTAAATCGGCGAGTATGATTATAGTTCCATTTGTTTTGGCTGCATTTATTGCCATAATTTGTAATCCTTTATTGCAGTTTTTTGGTCGCTACCGTATTCCAAGAGGGATAGCCATCATATTAGTTATATTGATGATGGTCGGTATTGGTATTAGTTTAGGTAGTTTAGTAGGGCAGTCACTGAATGACTTTTCTAAGCAGTTGCCAGAGTACAAAGAAAAGCTGCAAACTGAATTTGTGTGGTTGGTTGATATTGCAGCAGGATATAATATCATCGTCAACAAAGAGCAACTTCTTGCAATGTTTGATCCCGGTAAAATAGTTGATTTAGCTACTGATATGCTCACCGGTCTTGGCGGTGTAATGGCTAATTTATTTTTGATTATTCTAACCGTTGTATTCATGTTATTTGAAGGGCCAACACTTGGCCATAAAATACACATAGCACTGGATGATCCTGATAGTAAAATGCAGCAAATTAACCGCTTTTTAAATTCTATTAATTCATACCTTGCCATTAAAACTTTAGTTAGCGTAGGCACTGGTATTTTTGCTAGTTTTTTATTGTGGATACTTAATGTTGATTACTTTGTGCTGTGGGGAGTTATCGCTTTTATGCTTAACTATATACCCAATATTGGCTCTATGATCGCGGCGATACCACCGATGTTGCTTGCACTAGTTACGCAAGGGCCCTTAAGCGCGGGGCTAGTCGGAGCTGGATATATGGTGATCAACACTGTGATGGGCAATATTGTTGAGCCTAAGTTTATGGGTAAGGGTTTAGGGTTATCAACATTGGTGGTATTTTCATCATTAATTTTTTGGGGGTGGTTGCTCGGTGCAGTTGGCATGCTGTTGTCGGTTCCTTTGACCATGATTGTTAAGATTGGTCTTGAAACGAGCCAAGAAGGGCGTTGGCTTGCAATTCTGTTAGGTAACGGTGAAGAAATACAGCAGTCTAAATAGCCTCTTGTAATAACTCAATATGTTGTTCTAACATAATTATCTCATACGGCTTATAAGTAGCTTTGGTGGCGTTTGGCATTTTATGCAAGTAACGTCACCGACAGCCTCCCTCTAAAAACTGGCTTTGACTAATTAAGCTACGTTTAAAAATAGGTAATAACTGACTGTTGCCAGTTTCTGTTCAAGTTTATTTAAATCTAAGGTTAACTTATTGATCCACATTGTTTGGTTGCACTATAAGGCTGCAATCTTCTCAATTAAACAACCTATATAGTTTTTTACTCCTGGGGGGCGCTATCTTTTGGTATACATTCATTAGCTTTAGCGTAGCTTAAAGTATTTAGCCATAACAATGGAGTACTACACAGTAATGCTTTATTTTTTGTTATGGTAATTTAAACTCTAAGCTAAATAACGCACCAGCTAACTGTTCGCTATCACTAATAGTTAGGCTTCCATGATAAGATTTTACTAAATCAGACACGATCGCCATTCCCACACCGTGACCACTTTCATAGGTATCCAAACGTGTGCCTCTGGTTAGTAATGAGTCACGCTTATCTTCAGGTACACCAGGGCCATCATCATTAATATTTATAACGAGCTTTTTGTTTTTTTGTATTACATTAATACTGACCTGTGAGCGACATGCTTTACAAGCATTATCGATAAGATTACCAAGTAGCTCCATTAAGTCGGTTTTATCACCTAAAAAGAAGGCTTTCTCACTTACTTGGCAATCAAAAATGATATCTTTATCACGATAAACTTTGTTCATAGCGCTTAAAATAGAGTCAAGTAGAGGTTTGATAATTGTTTGCTTTTTCCAGGTGTCAGATGCGCCCGTAGCAGCACGCTTGAGCTGATGCTCGATCATCACATTAATGCGATCTAATTGTTCTTGTGCATCGATATCGTTAGCAAGGGGACTTGATTTTAATACAGCTAGTGGGGTTTTTAATGCATGAGCAAGATCACTTAATGAAGCACGATACCGCTCTTTTTGTCTTTGCTGTGATTCAAGTAATAAGTTTAAGTCAGCTTTTATTGTCTGTAACTCTACAGGGTACAGACCTTTTATTTGTTGGTTGTCACCAGATTCAATTGCTTTAATTTCTTTATCAAGACGCTGTAAAGGCCGAGCACTCCAGATAAATCCAATAGCAATAAGTGCTGCAATGGCAAAACCCATAACAAACATCCAGTTTACGAGTGTTCGTCTAAAGCCGTCCATTAACCTTAACAAGGCGTCGTTTCGCTTTAGTAAAATAAACCGTGCTTGTTCAGACTGATTTATATTATTCAAAATCACCGTAAAGCTAAGCTGCCAGTATATGGTGTCTTTATACGATACACGGCGAAAGTCAGCAGAGCCAGCGCGAGGTTCTACGTACTCTGGCACAATATTAACGTTAACAGCTGATTCAGAGTGCCAAACCGCTTGTTTATCGCGGTATATCATTGCGTAAGTGTCGGAGTTGAGTCTATTAAGTTCTGGCGCCAAAATAGTACTTGGCATGACAATCCCACGCTCTGTAAAATCAACTTCAGAAATCAGTGAGTAAAGGTGCGCTTCGAGGGTTTTTTCAGTGGCTTCAACCAGTGAAGCGTAATAGGCTTTTCCGATTGAAAAAAACAGAATAGGTAAAGCAACTAATAAAACAAAGACAAGGATAAATCCTTGCCTTACTTTTAACGGAATTTGCGATACTACCACTGGCTTTTAAGCCTGTAACCACGGCCACGTAATGTTTCAACCGGGTTAAGTATGCCTTCTGGATCAAGTTTTTTACGTAAGCGTAGTACAAATACTTCAATTACATTTGAGTCTAAGTCAAAGTCCTGGTCATAAATATGCTCAGTTAATTCTGATTTAGAAATCACTTTTTGCGGATTAACCATTAAATACTCAAGTACTTTGTACTCGTAAGCCGTTAAGCTTAGTTCTTTATCATCCACCCATACTTGCTGCGAACGAGTGTGAATCTTTATTGGTCCTGCGGTCATTTCAGGGTTTGCTTTGCCGGCGCTTCTACGAATAAGTGCATTACAGCGAGCAATAAGTTCTTCAACATGGAATGGTTTGGTTAGGTAATCGTCAGCACCAGCATCGAGACCTTCAACTTTATCTTGCCAGCGGTCACGTGCAGTAAGTATTAAAATCGGGATAGTAACCCCTTGCGCACGAGCTTTATTAATTAGCTCAATACCGTCAACTTTAGGCAACCCTAAATCTACAACAGCCATATCGAGCGGGTATTCAGTAATATGAAACAAACCAGCTTCGCCATCGTGACATAAGTCAACACTATAGCGTTCTTTTTCAAGGGCATTGCGCAGGTTATCTGCTAAGTGTAAATCATCTTCAATTACTAAAATTCGCATTAATTTAATCCTTTTTCACTTTGCCGGTTTTTTTGTTTATATGGACATCAATAACATGTCCATCGGTCTTTAAAATTCGTACGGTATAAACGTTGGTTTGTTCAGTAATTTTTAGGGTTTTGCCATGCTGGCTTCCTTTGGCAAGCTCAACAGCTTGTTTTTTACTTACTTCAGCTTTTTGTACTGATTGATTAGCGTATACATTATTTAAAGCTGTGCTTAAAAATAAAATGCTAGTCGCTATGCTGAGTGTAAATAATATACGCATAATGAAAAAACTCCTAAACCTGACACTACTAATAGTTTAATGAACCTGTTAGCTAAAACTCAAGTAAAAGCTACCAATAACATAATTCACTTAAACTAAATGTTAATTAATCTCTAGTGAACAAGCCCTTAATAGCATCTTGGAGGACTTAATTAGGGAACACTTTTTTATAAGGTTTGACGACTGAGTTGTCGTACACACAAGCGCTGATGTAAGGGTCTTGACCAGCCCATTCACGAGCAGCCTCGAGTGAGTCAAATTCAGCAATCACTAAAGAACCTGTAAATCCGGCTTCACCAGGGTCATTACTATCTACCGCTGGTAATGGCCCCGCAGTGAGTAATCGTCCTTGTTGATCAAGCTCTTGTAAACGAGCCAAGTGAGCAGGGCGAGCACTTTGTCGTGCAGCAAGACTATTAGGCACGTCAGTTGAATAAATGGCATATAACATTGTTTTAATCTCTTACAGTTTTTTTGATGGTAGCACAGCTATGACTTTTATACCCAAACCCCATTGAAATACTGAGCTCTTCACCTTGAAGTCGCTTGGATATAGGTGCCGATATAAATTTACACTATGTATTATGCCTTTAACTTATAATGCTTGAAAAGCTTAGCGCAACACTGATAAAGTCGAGTCGATAAAAGAAAATAATAAAAAGGTTTTTAAATGAGCGATAAACGCGAGCATTTTAGCTCCCGCCTCGGATTTATTCTAGCAGCAGCAGGTTCTGCAGTTGGGATTGGTAATTTAGTTGGTTTCCCTGTTTCTGCAACAAAAAATGGGGGAGGAGCATTTTTACTCGTCTATGCATTGTTTGTTATTTTTATTTGCTTACCGGTGATGATTGCTGAAATGGCGATGGGACGTAAAGCACAAAAAGATCCTTTTGGTTCATATAAAAGCTTGTCTAATAATGATTCTAAATGGAGCATTGCTGGATTTTTAGCCGTTCTTACTCCGTTTATGATTGCGGTTTTTTATATGGTGATCACTGTTTGGATTTTTGGTTACCTAAGCCAAGTCGTGATAGGTAATTTAGATGCGTTATCGAGACCTGAGCATTTCGACACGTTTATTAATAGTTATACCGTGTTTGGTTACATGGCAGTGGTAGTGCTGATTGTTAACTTGATTTTAGTTGGCGGTGTAAAGCGAGGAATAGAAAAGGCGGCAAAGTTTATGATGCCGGCGTTGTTTGCTTTACTCATTGCATTAGTCGCGTATGTTTTAACGCTTGATAATGCCGCTGCGGGTGTGACGTATTATATTATACCTGACTTTTCTAAAATGGACGCCAGTGTACTTAATGGTGCGCTAGCACAAGCCTTTTTCTCTTTGTCATTGGGAATGGGTATTTTAATTACTTATGCGTCATACATTTCAAAGAAAGAAGATATTGTAGGCAGTGCTAAGGTTGTTGCATTTACCGATTCACTGGTCGCTTTCATTGCGGGTCTTATGGTATTGCCTGCTATTTTTAGTTTTAACCCAGATACTAATCCTGCTAATTTATCAGAGTCGTCAGTGTCAATGATTTTTGTTTACTTACCGAAAATCTTACTTGCTCTGCAAGCTGATATTGGTTACATCGGCGCGTCAATTGTAGCTTTCGTATTCTTTTTATTAGTCTTTTTTGCCGCTATTACTTCATTGGTCTCTATTGTTGAAGTACCCACTGCGACATTAAGCGATCGTAGAGGTATTAGTCGTAAAAAAGCATTAGTCATTTTAAGCTTAGCGACGGGTGTTTTAACTGTTTTATGTACGATGTCGTTTGGTATGGTGGAGAGTTTAACGTCGTTTACTAGCTATGGTGGGAATAGTAAAAGTGTATTCGATATTGTGTACGACGTATTTTACGATACTATTTTACCGCTTAACGGCCTAATGGTGTGTCTATTTGTTATGTACCGCTGGAAAAAGGCGAACCTCAGCGAAGAGCTTAGTCAAGGCCGCCCAAGTTATATTGGTAGTTTTAGTGAAAAGTATATTAACTTTTCACTATCGACCTTTATTCCTGTTGTTTTAGTGTTGATTTTTGTAAACACTGTGGCAACTAAGTTTTTTGGTTTAAGCATCTTCGGTTTTTAGGCGTCAATTTAGCTGAGTCATGCTCTGTATGGTTCAGCTACTTTAATACTTCAAAGTGCACCAGAATCTAGGTATTTCCCTAACCCTAAAGTAAACATCCACAAGCCCCATAAACTATGTTCAATTACGCACACGAAGGTTGAACGACTTTGTGCGTAAGTATATGAAAAAAGTAAGCCCCCTAAAAAAGCTAAAATAACCGCCACAACATTAGCATATACAATATGAGCTAAAGCAAAAACGCTGGCACTGATAACAATGCGAACAGTTTTACTTGGCATAATTCGTTTATAGCGATGAAAAAAGTAGGTGCGAAAAATCAACTCTTGCGGCAGTACAGATAATAACGGATAAAGCAGCAATAATAATAGCCAGTCATAAAATGAGTTACGTGGAAGACTAAACCAATTTCCTTGGTTAATAACGGCGTAAAAAACCCCAGAAAATAACGCCCCCAAAAATAAAAAACTAAATAACCGACGTTTAACCGCAGAGAACTCACCTAAACTGGTGAGCCGAAAGCGTTTAAAGTGTGGATCGCTTAGTAGCAACCAGCAACACACGCTCATTATTATAATAAGTGCGGGGATCAGCCAATTTGTCAGGTAACTGCTAAAAGTAAAGCCAAGTATTGGTAGCAGTATAAAAATAAAGATAAATTCAAACCAGCGGTATTGATTGGCGTTCAAGGTTGTCTCAGGTTGATTTTTAATTCACCATAACAAGTTAAGGCGACATTTTTATGACATTACTTGGACGGGTTTTTTTTATCCGATGTGGCAGTCTTTTCATCGTCAGGTACGTATTTAAACAGCACCATAATGGTAATAAAAATACATACAAACGTAACTCCCATTAAGCCAAATACTTTAATGTTAACCCAAAAATTTAGTGAAAAATTATAGGCTATGTAAGGTTTAACAACGCGATAGCTGCAAAAATAGCAATCCATAGTAAATTTAGTTTCCCCCATAAAGGTGCGGGAACTTGCACCTGAGATTGCTTTTTTGATGCGTTAATTAAAACAGTACTGAGTGATTTTTTGACGAGACTTTTCCCTGCCAATAGCAGCTTACTAACAAGCTGTTCGATAATCCTGTGTAGATTATGGTGGCTTTGAGTTTTACAAATTGATCGTCATGAAAAACTAATGTAAGTGTTCCAAGCACGGCAGCAATACCAAAAAAGACCCAGTGGCGAGTAGATACTTTTTTATGTTTAACATCGTAGTACAGCACTTACATAAACGTGGTTGTCATCAATAAGGCGGTTGCCTAATAGATATCGACCAGTTTACATACCGCAAAAAATTAAATTAGTGGAATGTATTCAATTAATGCCTGCCTAAAGTTCAAGAGGGTTTAACAAGTAATTGCTCAATTTACAAGGTTGACTTACTGGCTTGTAAGCCTTAGCCTGCGTGACTTTTAGTTGGCTACTTAAGTAATTATCACTTTCTACGCTGAACTCATCATCAGTTCGCGAGCATTTCGGAGCATTTATGAATAAGTCACAATTAATTAGTACCATGGCAAGGCACAGTGAATTAACAAAGAAAGACTCAAAAGCCGCATTGACATCGTTATTAAAAAGCATTCAAAAATCATTAAGTGAAGGCGACCAAGTACAAGTTAATGGCTTTGGCACTTTTTCGTTGAGTTATCATCCTGCGAGATCGGGGCGTAACCCGCAAACAGGCGAAACGATAGAAATAGAGGGCGCTAACAAGCCGGTATTTAAAGCGGCAAAAGCATTAAAAGACAGTTTATAAGAAAAACCACGTAAGAAAATATTATCATGCATTATTTCGTGTGATCGGTATAATGCGCGCTTGGCCACTTCGGCCGTGCAATTATTGAGAGAGAATATGAGTTTTGATGGGTTAGGTTTATCACAGTCTTTAGTTAATGCGGTTTTAGAAAAGGGCTATGAAACGCCAACGCCAATCCAGGCTCAAGCTATTCCAGCTATTATTGACGGTCGCGATGTTATGGCTGCTGCGCAAACAGGTACAGGTAAAACTGCAGGGTTTACTTTGCCTCTTATTGAGCGTCTATCTAAAGGGCCAAAAGCCAAAGGCAATCAAGTGCGTGCGCTTATTTTAACGCCAACACGTGAGCTGGCATTACAAGTAAGCGAAAATGTTGAAGAGTATGCAAAGCATTCAAATGTTAGCTCATTTGTGGTTTATGGCGGGGTAAAAATAAACCCACAAATGGCGCGTTTGCGCAAAGGCGTAGATATTTTAGTGGCTACCCCTGGACGCTTGATTGACTTACATAATCAAAACGCGATTAAGTTTGATAATTTAGAAGTGTTGGTGCTTGACGAAGCCGACCGCATGCTTGATATGGGTTTTATTCATGATATTAAACGTATCATCACTAAATTACCGCCGGTACGCCAAAATTTAATGTTCTCGGCGACATTTTCTGATGAAATTCGTAGTCTTGCAAAAGGACTTATCAACTCCCCCATTGAAATTTCTGTCGCTGCTAAAAACACCACAGCTAAAAGTGTTACACAATCAGTTTACGCGGTTGATAAACCCCGTAAAACAGCCTTGTTAAGCCATTTAATACGTAGTAATAATTGGCAGCAAGTGTTGGTGTTTAGCCGTACTAAGCATGGCGCTAATCGCTTAGTAAAACAGCTTGAGCGTGATGATATTGTTGGCGCTGCTATTCACGGTAACAAATCGCAAGGTGCACGTGTAAAAGCGCTAGATGGTTTTAAAAGTGGTGAAGTGCGCGTATTAGTTGCAACAGATATTGTTGCCCGTGGTTTGGATATTGTTGAATTGCCACATGTCGTAAACTACGACCTACCTAATATTTATGAAGATTATGTACATCGTATCGGCCGTACTGGTCGTGCAGGTGCAAGTGGGCACGCAATTTCACTCGTAACAGTTGATGATGCCGCCGATTTATACGGTATTGAGCGATTTATTGGCGAGCTTATTCCGCGTGCTTCTGAGCCTGGGTTTGAACCAACACAAGGTGTACCAGAGCGCGAGCTCGATGCTAGACCAATCAAACCGAAAAAGCCAAAAAAAGCCAAACAACCATTTTCAAAGCCTAAATCAGATTCCAAAAAGTCTAACAATGGTGGTAATGGTACAGGGCCTCGTCGTGGTGGCTCAGGTAAAAAGGCTGATGCGAATAAACACGATGCTGACAACGCGCAAACCCCGTGGTCAAAACGCCAATCAGTTGGTAAGGCTAACCAGCGCCGTCGTCGCCCAAGTAATGCTGGCTCAGAAGGTAATAACTAAACTAGCTACTTTTTAACGACACTAAAAAAACGCGTCAATTGACGCGTTTTTTTGTATCTATATCACTTTATTTAATTTTTAGCTAAATAGCTTACAGCCAGTCCTATAAATAACGTTACAGTGACACTTAATAATGTGCCTAACATCACATATTCAGTAAGTTTTTTGTCTTTACTGGCGCTTAAGTCACCAAATCTAAAAACTGACTTAGCTGCTAATAAAAACCCGACACCGGCAAATTGGTCGAGTAAAATAAAGCTCAACATCAGCACACGCTCTAGCATGCCTATACTTTGCCCTGCTGCGGGTAAACTGCCGGTAGTGCTAAACCCTGATGTTATCCGCTCTAGCATCATACGGATAAATACGGCACTAGGATTAAGTATTAATAAGTAGCCACATAGCACCCATAAAGTGTTTGGTGCTAAAAACAACTGCCCTATATGAGTAAAAAGTTCAGTGTTGTCAGTTAACCAAACTGTGACTAATAATAAAATTAGACAGTGTGCCAGTTGGTCAAGTATGAAGGGTATAACCCCCTTGTTTGAATAGGATTTTGCAAGGTCGATAAAGTAATGGGTGATCATTATAATCAGGCTTGCATAGGCAATTCGAATACAGTCTTGCCAACCATAATAATACTCCCAACCCGCGATGATTACTGCACTAGTTAGACCATGCACTAACACATGTAAATAAAGCTTATGTGCCCTAAAATGCTGCGTGTTACGATTATTAACCCAGCCCATCGGTTGCCAATAAAAATCAGCTAAAATATGGCCTATAAATAAGGCAACAAGTAATAAAGTAAATGTCATGCAGAGGCGCCCTTAATATATTCGCGGAGCGTGTATTCTGCGTAAGTTAAAAAGCTTTCAATTAACTGGTAGTGAGCAAGATTAAGTAGTTTAGTGACATTTTCTCGACTAGTTTTAAGTTGTTTGGCCAGTTCACTATGTAGCTTGTTTTCAGCTGTTAAATACACAAATAAGGCATTGGCTTGCTTTTGACTCATTTTACTTAGTAACACTTCAACAAAGGCAATATTTAACTTTAAACCAGGGTTAACTTGTTGCTTAGCAATATTGAGCACCAACCGTTTTGAATTCATTTCATCTAAATGTTGGCCAGATAAAGTAAAAGCAGAGCCAGTCGCGGTTTTTATATCGGCTCGGGCGTTATCAATATTACCCATTGCTAAGCTTTGTCTAACCTCATAGCCTGCTGCTTTTATTTGTAAATAAAGCAGTAGTGCTACAGTACAGAGGTGTTCACTTTGATTAAGTTGTAATTGGAATTCGTCTCCTCGGTAAAGGTTACTTTTTGCATCAAAACGCTGATCAATATTGCGCAGGCTTTGATCAAGCTGATATAGCATGGCATCGTATTGTTGTTTGGGAATACTCTGTGATTTGATCACATCGCCTGTTATAACTGCAATCATAGTTTTACCTAGTTTTAAGTAATCGTATTAAGTTACACTTATACATGTAACTAAATACGGTTACAAGTTGATATGTAACTAATTTAGGTTACAAAGAATAAAAAATCAAGCCGGGTAACTATGTTAAAGTAGTTGAAAGTGAATTTAACGCTTTAATTTAGGCTCTTAAAAGGAACAACAAAGTAATGCCAGCGAACCCAGCAATTGACAGCCAGCCGCTTAATAAGCCTCGAGTTGGTATTTTTGTCGATGTACAAAATATTTATTATACCTGCCGTGAAACCTACGGTAAAAACTTTGACTACAACGCTTTTTGGGCCAAAGTAAGCGCAGAAAACCAAATTGAATGTGCATTCGCGTATGCTATTTATCGCGGAGATGAAAAGCAAAGCCAGTTTCAAAATATTTTGCGTGCAATAGGCTTTGAAGTGAAGCTCAAGCCTTTTATACAGCGCCGTGATGGCAGTGCGAAAGGGGATTGGGATGTCGGTATTACCATTGATATGCTAGAGCAGGGTAAAAAGTTAGATAAAGTGATTTTACTCTCAGGTGATGGAGATTTTGCTTTATTACTTGGTCATTTGCAGCATGAGTATAATGTTCCTGGCGAGGTATACGGAGCGGATAGGCTCACTGCCGATGCGCTTAAACAAAGCGCAGCGCAATTTCACTGTATTGACGATTCATTGTTATTGTAAAATAGCAATGCAAATAAAACTTAACTCAATGTTAATTTTATTTGACATTGTTAATGTGTGTTTCTATAGTTTCTATGTTAGTTATTTTTAACATTAAGTCCGAAATACTTTGCACTAGAGGCCACAATAATGAGTTACACACAAAAAACACGGTTATTAGAAGCCGGTATAACGTTAATAGTGCTGTTTAATTATTTACAAGCTGTATTATCAATGAGCCCTGAAGCGCAGATGGATCCAACACTTGCGAGCGGTTTAATTATAAAATTGGTTATCCAAACGCTAGTAATGCTTGTTGTTATGCATAGTATTTTAGCTGCTTTTAATTCTAAATATGCTAAGCAGCTCAAAGATGAGCGTGAGCAAGCAATAGCGTTAAAGGCTAAAAGTGTGAGCTTGTTTATTTTACAACTCGGCGTTGTAAATACTGTTTTTGCTATATTGGTTGACTCAGTGTACCCAATACCAATGAGCCCGGTGCATCAGTTAGTTATAGCTGCATTATTGAGTGAAGTGATTGGCGCTGCTGTAGAAACATGGTTATTGCATAGAGGTTAAAATGGCAAAGTTAGCAATCACAAATACAATTAGAACCCTGCGATTTCACCATGATGGAATGACTCAGCAGCAATTAGCAGATCATGTAGGGGTAACGCGGCAAACAATTGCTGCAATAGAAGCTGCTAGATATTCTCCTTCATTAGAAGTGGCATTTAAAATTGCAGCGGTTTTTGGAAAGTCGCTAGAAAACATATTCCACTACTCACCTTAGATCTTTACTAAATTATTATTTTAGGTAAGCTTGGTTGGTTAATTGACCAAGGTGTTTTTGAAAAAGAAACTAAAATTGGCTAATATGACGTGATTTGAATATAAAATACGTGTTTTTAAGCCCTTGGCTAAATTTTTAAGAATAATAATTGATAAATATTTCAATGCGTTAAAGTTTAATAAAAACGAGGGATGTATTTTATTGAAAAATAAATGACAACGCTGTCATTTTTTGTGTAACATTAACTCGCCGTGGTTAGGGAATACCGCATTCAGATAATAAGAATTAAATGTTGTTAAATACAAATACAAACGAAGGTTAGAGGTCGTTACATGATGGCTAAGAATGAGGACCAATTGTTTATTGGTATCGATGGAGGCGGAACAAAGTGCCGTGCAACTATATACTCAAAACAACACGGGGTATTAGGAACAGGTCTTGGCGGTCCCGCGAATCCATTACATGGTTTAGACCGCACATTAGAGTCGATTATGGTATCGACACAATTGGCCATGCGTGATGCAGGATTAAAGTTAGATAGGGTGCACCAAATGTATGCCGGTCTTGGCTTGGCTGGGGTAAACTTACCTAATTTATATGACAAAATTAATGAGTGGGATCATCCATTTAAGCAACTTTTTTTAACCACTGACTTACATACAGCTTGTATAGGTGCGCATGACGGTGGTGATGGTGCTGTTATTATTACAGGCACTGGATCATGTGGGTTTTCATGTGTAAAGGGTAAGTCGGTTAACTATGGTGGTCATGGCTTTGCGTTAGGCGATAAAGGCAGTGGTGCTTGGATGGGCCTTGAAGCGATTAAGGCGGTGCTTGTAGAACTAGATGGTTTAGGGCCAAAAACAGCTATGACAGAGACCTTTAAAAACCACTTTGAGGTTAATAGTGCCATGGAAATTGCCGAAAAAATGGCCGGGCAGCCATCGAGCAGTTATGCCAAACTAGCACGCATAGTATTTGAAACCGCAGAAAAAAATGACTTGATTGCATTAGCAATAGTTAAAGAAGGCGCTGATTATATTAATCAATTATCAGAACGTCTATTAGAAATTAAACCACCGCGTTTATCAATAATCGGTGGGTTAGCTGAGCCGTTAAGTAAATGGCTTGATCCGAAAATAGTAAAGTTGGTTAAGCCTCCTGTTCAGCCACCCGAGATGGGCGCTATTTATTTTGCTCAACAGTCAGTGCTTAAACAATATCAAGAGGTTACTGCATAATGAAAACTTTTTACCGTGCTAAGCAGTTGTTTACCGCAGAAGATTTTATCGACAACGCCTTATTTAGTGTTGAAAATGGTGTGTTTAATTTAGAAAGTTCAACGGATGAAAATATCACCGAACTTGACGGCTTAGTTGCTCCCGGCTTTATTGATGTACAAGTTAATGGTGGCGGTGGTGCATTTTTTAATGCTGAGCAAAGCCCTGAATGTTTGGATAAAATTGTTAAGGCTCACGGCCAGTTTGGCTCAACTGCATTAATGCCAACGCTTATCACCGATAAAGTTGAAACTATGCAAGCGGCGGCTGATGCAACCTCAAAAGCAATTAGCGAAGGTACTCCTGGTGTGTTAGGGATTCATTTTGAAGGCCCACATTTATCATTACCAAAGAAGGGCACGCACAGTGAGCAATTTATTCGCCCGATTAGCGAGCAAGAATTTGCCATTTATGCACGTCAAGATTTAGGTATAAAAATGGTCACATTAGCACCTGAAACGGTCAGTGTTGCTGATATAGCTCGTTTAGTTTCCTGTGGCGTAAAAGTCTCAATTGGTCATACAAATGCTGATTATGCGACCACTATGGCAGCACTTAACGCAGGTGCTGATGGTTTTACACATTTATATAATGCCATGTCACCGTTCACGTCTCGCGAACCGGGTGTGGTAGGCGCAGCACTTTGGCACGATAACAGCTGGTGTGGCTTAATTGTAGATGGCCATCATGTTCATGCCCTGTCCGCTAAATTAGCTATTCGTACCAAGCAGCGCGGTAAAATTATGCTTGTAACGGATGCTATGCCACCAGTAGGCACTGATGACATGGAATTTGATTTTTTTGATGGCCGTAAAGTAATTCGTACTGGCGGTAGACTCAATTCGAGCACCGGAGAGCTTGCCGGTAGTGTACTTGATATGGCAAGTGCCGTACGCAATTCGGTAAACACCCTAGACATTAGTTTAGGTGAAAGCTTACGTATGGCTGCGCTTTATCCGGCACAATATTTAAGTTTGGTCAAAAAAGGTCGTTTAATCGACGGCTTTGACGCTGATTTTGTGGTGCTAGATGAGCATCAATATGTCACAAAAACGTATATTGGTGGGCTAGCAACTTAGCCTGTTCCTGAAAAACGTCGTGTATCGGATATGGCTATAGATCTTGCGCTTAAGTCGATAGATTGAACGCAAAATATATTATCGTAAAACACGTAAATTGCGACTGCTCTTGGGCTAGTTGTAGGTTATTAAGTTTTGCTGTGTTTATTGCGATACCGGCTGGTAGCACTGAGGATTTAAGTGCAACAGGAAGTTGGAAGGCATCGTTTGATTAATACTTTTTATCGGGTATTAGTTATAAAAATACACTGGTTTACCCAAAAGGTGTGATATCCATTTTACTCGCTATTATTAATGCTAGGATCGGTGCGTTTGCTGGTCAGTTAATACCCAGAGGAAACCAAATAGGTGGCGTAAAGGTTCGCTATAATATTTTCTTCAGGCGTTTTGAGAGTTTATTTTGGCTCGCTCTGGGATTTTCGGCTTCCAGTCAATAAAGAGCTGTGGACAAGTTATTTCGCGGTTGTCACCGTTGTTTGGAGCGCTAAAGTATTAGCAGTATGTGAGTTAGTCGATTGGGGATATATCAGCCTGAGCGTGTTTAGTGTTGTTATTGATGCAGTTGCAGTGCAATACAGTTATTACGCTGAATGTATAAAAGAAAAATATTCGTCAGTGTGTAATGGTTATATTGGTATAAAATAGATATACCCATTTATTAAAAAAGTGAAAGATAATTCACTTTTACTTTACAAGTACAATTAAATCGGAGATTATGACAGCGTTGTCATAATGGTGTTGACTAAACTTTCGTATCTGGTTTAGTTTGATCTAAGCTCCAATTCGATTGCACATGGAATTGGGCTTAGATCCCATTTTTAATCAACTATTAATGTGAGCGATTATATATGCAAATAGTTATTTTAAATGATGCAGCAGAAGTAGCATCATACGGCGCGAATATTTTCGCAACACAATTACAAAAAAAGCCAACCTCTGTATTAGGTTTAGCCACTGGCTCAACGCCTGTTGCGTTATATCAACAGCTCATTGCAAAGAGCAACGCAGGCGATATTACATTTAGCCAAGCTACTTCATTTAATTTAGATGAATATTTAGGTTTAACAGGCCAGCACCCACAAAGTTACCGCTATTTTATGAATAAGCAATTATTTGACTTTGTTGATATCAATAAAGATAACACCTTCGTACCGGAAGGTGACGCTAAAAACCCAGTTCAAGCATGCGAGCAATACGAACAAAAAATAGCTCAAGCGGGTGGCATTGACGTTCAACTATTAGGAATTGGGCGTAACGGTCATATTGGTTTTAATGAGCCATCTTCAGGTTTACGTTCGCGTACCCGTGTAAAAACGCTGACAAAAGCTACAATTGATGACAATGCGCGTTTTTTTAAAGCCGATGAATACCAGCCACACTTATCGATTACGATGGGGATTGGGACGATTTTAGAAGCAACAAAAGTGGTGTTACTGGCTACTGGCAAAAATAAAGCTGATGCAGTTCATGCCATGATTGAAGGCCCTCTAATGGCAGCTTGTCCTGCTTCCGCTTTACAATTACACCAGGATGCGGTCATTGTTATAGATAAAGCGGCTGCGAGCAAGCTTGCAGATATTGATTTTTATCAACATATTGAGTCAGAAAACCAAAAGTTACAGGCGTATTTAACTGACCGATAACGGTTTAAATTTATGATGTGATTAAAGCCCTTTGGGCTTTTTTTATGTCTGTTTTAATGTCAGTAATAAATTGGGTTTATGCTAGGCTTGTGGTAGTTTTAGCCATCTAGAAATAAAAGAGGATGTGCATGCTTCACTATAGCAATATGGCCTTAAACCGCGCCTCAAACCAACGCAAAGATGCTAATTGGTTAGCATCGCAAGTAAACGAGCAAAGTCGTTGGTTATTAATTAATAACAACCATACCTTATTTGATTTAAACAATTTTGCCATTTCGTTTTTAAAGTATAGTCAAATCAAGCATCTTGATTTAAGTAATGCTATTTTTTTAGGTTTAGATGAGCATCAGGTCAGTCACTTTTCATTAGATGTAAGTGAGCTTAATGATTATAGTTTAAAGCCACTGATTGCTGAGCGTGAATTTATTGATATTCGCCGCCATGGTGTGAATATTGAAATAAAACAAGGGTCAATGGCCGCATTAGCGCGCGGCTTATGTTATTGGCATGCAACTCACCGTTTCTGTGGCCGTTGCGGCGCCGAGAACCGCTTGATTGAGGCAGGCCACTCACGGTTATGTACAAACTCAATGTGCTTACATCAAACTTTTCCACGAACCGATCCTGCGGTTATCATGGTGGTAACTCGTACCTTTGCTGATGGCGTTGAACGTTGTTTATTGGGGCGCCAAGCAGCGTGGCCTGTTGGCATGTATTCTTCTTTAGCGGGTTTTGTTGATCCTGGTGAAACCCTTGAGCAGGCCGTAGCCCGTGAAGTAATGGAAGAAGCCGGTATTACGGTTGATAATGTGCAATATGTAGCCTCCCAACCATGGCCGTTTCCCTCATCGATTATGTTAGGCTTTTTTGCAAACGCCACTACAGATCATATTCAAGTCGATAAAGATGAAATAGATGACGCCCTTTGGTTTAGCCGTGAAGATCTTAATAAAAGTGGTGACTGGCATGATGAAGGCGAGCACTTAAAGTTACCCAGAACAGATTCTATTTCACGCTATTTAATTGATCATTGGCGTAACTTACAAGATTAATGAACGATTTTAAGGATTAATAATGACGAGCAACAGTAAAAAAAATACGCAGTTAGTGAGCGCAGGGCGCAGTAAAAAGTATACCCATGGCGTTGTTAACCCGGTTGTGCAACGCGCATCGACAATTGTATTTGATTCCGTCGCTGAACTAAAAGAAGCCGGAAAAACGCGTGGTGATAAAACACTTTTTTATGGTCGTCGCGGCACAACGACACACTTTGCACTACAAGAAGCGATTACTGAATTAGAAGGCGGTGAAGGCTGTGCGCTTTACCCTTGTGGTGCGGCCGCTATTAGTAGTGCCTTATTATGTTTTTTAAAAGCCGGCGATCATCTATTAATGGTTGATAACGTCTATGAACCGACCCGCGAGTTTTGCAACAAAATTTTAGCCGGACTTGGCATTGAAACCACCTATTACCCGCCAAGTATCGGCGCTGATATTAGCGATTATATAAAGGACAACACACGGGTATTGTTTTTAGAATCTCCAGGCTCTATTACCATGGAAGTTCAAGATGTGCCGGCTATGGTTAATGCGGTAAAAGAGCAAAGTGTGATAACCATGCTTGATAACACTTACGGCAATGGTTTACATTTTCGCCCACTTGAACACGGTGTAGATATCAGCATTCAAGCAGCAACCAAATACATCGTCGGTCATTCAGATGTCATGATGGGAGCGGCTGTAGCTAATAAAAAATATTGGCCAGTGCTTCGTGAAAATTCATATTTACTAGGGCAGTGTACGTCTGCTGATGATGCGTATTTAGCGCTTCGAGGCCTACGCACTATGGCTGTACGCTTAAATCAACATGAAAAAGCGGCGATCGAAGTCGCTAAGTGGCTTGAACAGCATCCATTGGTTGATCATATTCGCCATCCTGCATTTGAGACTTGCCCAGGACATGAGTTTTTTAAACGTGACTTCGATGGTAGTAATGGCTTATTTTCATTTGTAATGAAAGAAGGCAACCAGCAAGCCATTGATGCCTTTTTAGATGGCTTAACGCACTTTAAAATGGGCTTCTCATGGGGTGGTTTCGAGAGCTTAGTAACTGCGAATCTGACAATGAAAGGGCAGCGCCCAACTACCGGTTGGCAGCTAGGACCGGTGATCCGTTTACATATCGGTCTTGAAGATGTTGAAGACTTAATTGCCGATTTAAGCCAAGCGTTAAGTACCTATAAACAATATTTATAAATAGCAATTACTGCTGGCTAAATCATTTAATAAACTGTTTCTATGTAGGTTTTTTGCTAGTAATTCAAGGCGTTTGCACTTAGTGTAAGAAGATGAAATGTATTTTTTAAGGAACAGCTATGACACAACTAAATCCACAGCGATTATTGAGTATTATTCAGTTTGAGCTGTCACGGTTATTTTTAACTAAACGCGGTTTACTTGCCGTTGCTGCATTTACGCTGTGTTGGCTATTAATTTTACGTTACCCCATTGGTGAAGCTGTCAACTTTATGAGTTCACCAGATTTGGCGGAATTAGCGCATAATTTATTAGGGGCTATTGGGCTTAGTAAGCTTTTTGATTGGCCTGAAGCCGAACTTGCCATGTATTGGTTAATCGCTTTATATAGTTTTCCTAGTTTTTGTTTATTTTTATGTAGTGATCAAATAGTGGGTGACAAAGTCCGCGGTACGCTGAGATTTTTATCACTTAGAGCAACACGTAGTGAAATTCTATTCGGGCGTTTTCTTGGGCAGGTATTAATTCTTGCGTTGTTATTAATTATCACTTTAGTGGCAACCTTAGCAGTATTAGGCTTTCGTGATCCGACCTTACTCGGCAGTGGTATTAGTCGTAGTGTGATGGTGTTCTTTTATTTATTAATTGCTGTATTACCGTTTATTGCTTTAATGACGCTATTTAATACCTTCGCACGCTCAGCGCGTTTATGTGTTGTCTTAGCGGTGTTGTTTTTTACCGCAGGGGGAATTATTGCCAGTATCTTGAGTTGGCAAATACCCGCCTTAGTGGTACTTGATTATATATTTCCGGGCGTACAATTTGAACAAATGGCAGGACAAAATGCAGGATTATTTAAAAGTATAGGTGTGCCTCTATTACAAACTGCAGTGATGCTAACTGTTGCAAAGCAGATATTTGCCAGGAGTTCATTATGAGCACATTAATAAAAGCCCATGGTTTAAGTAAATACTATGGCAGTAAGTTAGCACTTGACCAAGTCAACTTTGAAATATACAAAGGAGCGCCTGTTGCGCTTGTTGGTCCCAACGGGGCGGGTAAAACCACACTATTTAGTTTGTTGTGTGGCTACCTATTACCGAGTAAGGGGGAGTTAAGCATAATGGGTAAGAGGGCAGGCCATAGCGCATTATTTGGTAAGCTCAGTGCATTACCACAAGATGCGCAACTTGATCCACGTTTTAGTATTGCCCACCAATTAGGTTTTTACGGACAACTGCAAGGACTTTCAACAAAGCAGAGTCAAATAGAAGCATTTAGGGTGTTAGAGCTAGTTGGTTTACGAGATGTTGCCAGTCAGCGATCGGATGATTTATCTCATGGTATGCGCAAGCGTGCGACAATCGCACAAGCCTTAATCGGTCAGCCTGAAATTGTCATGCTTGATGAGGCAACCGCGGGGCTAGATCCTATTCATGCACGGGAAGTACGCCAATTAGTGTCGAACTTAAGTAATGAAGCAACATTCATTCTTAGCTCTCATGATTTAACTGAACTTGAACGATTATGTGGCCAAGTTCTTCACTTAAACAAAGGTAAGCTGACTGAGCATGCCACGCAGAGTAATAGTACAGCCACAAATATGCATTATATGACGCTGCTATTAAGTGAAGAATATTCAAATGTTGAACAAAGCTTACAAGGTATTACTGGCGTAAGTAAGGTGTATAAAAGCCAAGCGAAAGAATATGTTATTGAGTATACGCACAGTACAACTGTTTTTGATATATCCCTATTACAGCACTGCCATCGAGAAGGTTGGCGTTACCGCCAATTAGTAAATGGCCATACATTGGAAAACCAAATATTTAAACAGGAAGTAACCTAGTTAGGATGTTTATTAGGTTAAAGGGCTGTGTAAATGAAGGCTGTAAGTACTAATTATTAGGAGCCTTAGCTGATTTAGTAATTAGAAGCTTAGGTTAAAAAAAGGATTCTACCCAACCGTATAGAAGAGGGAATAAGCAAGTGACAGTATTAAAGAGGTGTATTGTATATAAAGAACATATTCAATTTAGAGGCTTCTCTTTTAAGTTTCACAATTAAGTTGCATGGTTTTTACAATTTATCACAAAATAGTAATAAAATACATGCACTTAGTTAAGTTTTCATTCAGTTTGATCAGAGTAGCATGTGCGCGTCCTAGTCAATCGGCTATGGCGATGAAACAATGTAAATAGGGAAATCTAATTATGAAAAAGTTAGCAGTTATAATTTCGAGTATTCTTCTTTCTGGCGCCGCGACTGCTGCGGATAGCTATAACTCTATCAGCCACGTAGGATACAGTGATACTGATGGCAATGACACGGCAAGTGTTGATTCAAAATATTACTTTTCGCCTAAATCAACACTAGGTCCTTATGACCAGTTTGAATACATAAACAAACAAACAAATGTATATGGTTCTTATGCTGATGATGATTTCGGTGATACAACGGCCGTTGGCGGTGAGTATTTTGTTAAAGATTTCGTTGTAGGCGCTGAATACACTAATTCAGACTACGGTACTAATAACGAAGCTTATAAAATTTCAGCAGGTTACTTCTTCAACCCTGACCTATTAATGAAAGCAACATTAGTTGAAAATAAAGATGGCGAAGACTTTGCGTTATTTGACCTTGCGTACAACCATAAGTTAAACAGCACAGATTATATCGGTTTTACAGTAACATCAGACGATGATTTTGATTACCGTGCAGTAAACGCTAAATATTTCATGGATCTTAAGCAAGGCAACTACTTAACGGTAGAAGGTACTATTTCAGATACTGACGATTTTGGTAGTTCTTGGGAGCTAGGTTCTAATTACTACTTTACAAAAGCAACTTCAGCATTCGTTACTTTTGATAAAGAAGATAACTACAGCTTTGGTGCACAACATTACTTTAACCGCAATGTTGGTTTAAAAGCAGGTTACGGAAACAACTGGGATGACTCTGGTTCTGACGCATACTTTGCAAATGTAAGCTTACAGTTTTAATTAAACTGGGTATGAAATAAGTTTTATCAATATAAAAAGCGGGCTGACTTAAAAAAGTGAGCCCGCTTTTTTGTGGCTTAAATATACGATAATTAATAAAAGTTAATAAGCCGTATCCACACGCACTGTGTTATCTGATAAATAGACTAATCGTACATTATCCCCTGTACTAAAGCGCATTTTGTTATCGCGTTCCTGAACCACCATAAACTGATCACCGTTTTCAACTTCAATCATTAGTTCTACTAAATAATATTCATTATAATATTGCTCTTGCTGACGATTATATGCAATGCTGCCACCTAGCACTGAGCCTAAAATAGTGGCAGCTGTACGCCCACTGCCGCCGCCAAACTGATTACCGATAACACCGCCAAGTAAGGCGCCACCGAAGGTTTTCCATCCGCTGTTTTTGTCTTCTACAAGTTCTTGTTCAGTAATGTCGCGTACTGATTTTATTTCACCAAACAAGACTTGTTGCACAGGAACTGCTTTATTTCGCTCATAAGCCGCAAAGCTTGGACTGGCAAAAAGTAGGGTGGTACACATTCCTAAAGTAAGCAGCCCTAAAGTAAGTAATTTCATTGTAACCTCCCTAGCTGATTACCAACCAAAGGTTGATTTTTCACGGGTTTTGCGAATTTCAGTTTCGTCAGCCCACTCAACTAAGCCGCTTTTTAAATCCATTAAACGCATGGTAAATTTATAATAAACATCGGCTTTATCTGTATTGGATTTGACAATGCTTGATAGGTTCCCATACAGCATATACTGCGCGCCGATTTGATTACCGAATGCAACAGCTGTTGAGGGATCTACGAGTGCATCAGTGTTTTGAAAGTTAAGTTGTTCACGAACGGCTTCCACTCGGCTCATATCAACAAAACGAAATTTACCGCTGCGTAATAACTGAGTTGAAATTGAATCAGTAATTGATTCAGTATCAATATGCTCACTGGTTTTATTCTTAATGCGCTCTACAAATACTACAGGGCGAGAATTGGCTGTCATAGTGCCAACCACAGGAGAAGAAAGTAACGAGTCTGTCATTTGACTGGCTACTTTTTGTAGGTCGGTAGAGCCAAAATTTATATCGGTGGTTTCAACTGCTTGCGCATCGCCATAACTCACTACGGCTTTATTAGCACAACCGCTTAACGCGAGTGCACTTAAGCCGACGAGTGCGTAGCTTGTAAGTTTTTTTACTGTTAATGTTTTATTTATCATAGTGTTCATAGCGATTCCTTAAATTAGTTCTTTAATCTTCAAACTCTTGTGCTTCTGTCGATACTTCTCTTACCGCCAGTGAAAAAGTGACTGCCTCTGAGGTGGGAGCAAGACCTGGTAATTGGGTTTTAGCAAAGCCGAATAGAGTAATTGCTTGCCACGGTGAGTGATTTCCTTTTATCACAAAGCCTTCGCTGTCATACCAAGTAAATTGGTACTGTAAGTATTGTGACTTTTTGTATTCGCTTGCAAGGGTCACGACAACATCAGTGAGTTGATTTCTTTGACGAGTCTTAACATCAGTAATTGCTAAGCGCTCACCTAATTTGGGGTTATCAACACGTAGTTGTTGATTATATTGACTGCTATTTTGTTCAACCGCGACACCTGAAGTTGTTGGTCTTCCTGCACATGCGGATAAAACTATAACGGATATTATTGGCACTAAGTATTTCATAGCGGCTCCTAAAGCTGAACTACATGAGAGTTAAAGTAGTTGTTAATAGAGGTTAGGTAAATTAAGGTTAACCCTTGCTTACTAACCGTAAAATCGACGCTATGCTTGGCATCGAGTGTTAATGAGTGCGCCCCTTCGCTTACAAAGCTACGAGCAACGCTTATTTGATTTGGTAGCGTGAGCCAACTACGAGTATCAGCTTGCTCTGAGGCAAGGTTATAAAGGTTGGCTAAAATATTCCCCACATCACCACCGCTTCGAGCCAGTTCAGCGCGTACTTTTTCTTTAGCTACTAAGCGCAATACTTGACGCGATACGCGTGCAGGGGTTTGTTCTTCTAAAGTTTTTGCTGCTAGTGCCTCTATGTGTACTAGCGGTTTTAACGGCAGTGCTTGTTCGGCTAGCTCTATTTTGTCAAACTTTTCAGCGTACGGGGTATTTTTATAAACAGGTAAGGCTACGCTGTAAAAACGGGCATCGCCTTTGGATGTAAATATAGGTAAGCGAAGGGTAAATTCTTCTTTTTTTGGCACTAAGCCTTGCTCAACTAATACGATAACCTCTCCTTGACCATTTACCGTATTTTTTAACTTACCAAAACGCTTTTCAAATTGTGCATAATCATCGTCAAAGCCTTGGCGTTTGGCTAAACGTAAAATTGTTTGTTGCAGATAACTGTTTTCTGGATTGATTTCAAGAGCTTTCTTATAGTCTATATAGGCGTCATCATACTGTTTACTGCTTTCATACAATAAGCCAGAAAGGTAAAATGTGAATGCATTTTGAAAGCCATTTTTAACGTCTTTCATTAATGCGCCCATATCTGGGTATTGCTGTTGGGCGGCTTTTAACGCGTCATCAATAGTTCCTTGGTTTTCATTAAGAGCGTCAGTTTGCACTTTATTTGCACGACGTACCTCAACCAAAGCTCCTTCTATATCGTTTTGATAAACATAGTTCAATGCTTTGTAGCTGTGTAGCATACTCATTTCGTAAGGTGCAGGCGTATAAGCAATGACAGAGTCATTCGTGAGTAGCGCATTGCTTTGCTCTAGACTGCTACCAAGTTGTACCTTTGCTTTCTGACGCTTAACCTGCATCTGTTGATAAACCGACTCAAATTGACTTTGTGCATTTTTATCGCCATTAAGGTCGTTAACTCGCGCATGCTCAAGCTGATTGAGTAAATAGTTACTGTGTGATTCACTATTCGTCGGTAAAGATTGCTTTGCCGTATTTAGCTGATTATTCGTAATAGCTTGGCGGACAGGGGTAAGCTGGCTGGCATAATTAGTAAATAAATCGCTAAAGCCTACGGTGCTGCAACCGCTTAAGTTACTTAATAATAGTAAACAAAACCCAAAAACAACACGCTTTCGCACTTAAAACTCCTTATAGTTTATTTTTAAATAATAGCATAGCCTGATTAATGCACGCTGATAAAGATTGTAAAAAAACGTAGCAACATGATGGGAGTTATTGGCTAATTAGTAGTCTATCCGACTAACTCATTAGGCTAATATCACTACAACTAATGAGTCGTGTAAATATGTGGCTTTGATAAAGTGATGTAACAATATTGTTAACTAGTCAAGTGGGGAGCATGATAAAAGTTTACAGAGCACTTAATAACGTTCAAAAGAGTAGGTTGTAATGGTTAAAAAAGCCTTTACCATGATAAGTTTAGTGAAATAAATGCATAACGACTTTTTGTATTGATATGATGTAGATGGTAGTTGCATAATTCTTTAAAATAGCCGGTGACTTTTCACCGTTGTATCAACCTTGCTTGTGAGGCTATTGGCTGAAAAAAAACATTGGTTTTTACTGAAAGGTAAGCGGCGGCTCGAAGCTAGGGCCGGCAGTTAAGTAATACTAACAATCTTGAATAAGGTTATATATTGAAAGCTTTTTTATATACAACGCTCGCTTTGGTTGCATTTGCTGCAAATTCATTGTTATGTCGGATGGCATTAGCGCAAGGCTATATTGATGCGTGGAATTTTACTGCCATAAGGTTACTCAGCGCAGCTGTTTGTCTTGCTGTTATTTTATTGGTTAGAGCTAAAAAAGTACCGGTTGCAGTAGCGCATTCACAAATTGATAGGGGAAGTTGGTTTAGTAGTATCAGCTTAGTGGTATATGCTTTGTGTTTTTCAATTGCTTATGTGGAGTTAGATACAGGAACGGGCGCACTGATCTTGTTCTGCGCTGTTCAGCTAACCATGATTGGCTGGGGGATTGTTAATAAAGAACGTTTATCTACACTACAATGGACTGCGTTTATTATTGCTTTGTTAGGGTTTATTTATTTAATGCTACCGTCGGCTGCTGTGCCATCATTTATTCCGGCTATATTAATGTCTGTAAGCGGTGTCGCATGGGGAGTATATAGTATCCGGGGGAAAGTTTGTGACTCACCACTTAGAACCACATCTTTTAACTTTTTTAGAAGTTTGTTGATCTTACCTTTATTACTAATTATTGGTTTTAGCAGCATTGAACAGCTTAATTGGCAAGGTATATTATTAGCATGTGCCTCTGGGGCGCTAGCATCTGGAGTTGGTTATAGTATTTGGTATATTGCATTACCACTTTTAAAAAGTAGTCAAGCAGCGATAGTACAGCTGTGTGTACCGGTACTTGCTGCACTTGCTGGCGTTTTGTTTTTAGGCGAGCAATTAACCATACGCTTTGTTATTGCCAGTGTGGTTATTCTTGGCGCGGTGTTGGTTTTTTTACTCGCTAAGCAACCGAAAAAACGTTGATTATGCGGGGCTAAGGTTTACGACATAACGCTGATAAAGCGCCGGTAAATGTTCTAAAATACTCTCTTTACCGCACAGTTCACTGTCAGAAATAGCACACTTTAATGCCTCTATAGTTAATAGCTTTGCGAGCTTTTCCGACTCTGTAATATGGCTGATATGCCAAGGCTCTGGGGCAACCCCACCGAGGTCATGTTGGTAAGGGCGATAAAAACCAAACTGAGTAAGGTTATCATCAAGCCATTTAGTTAGCGGTGCAAAAGGGCCGCTTTTTTGGTATTCGTCAGCTTCTAGCTTTAGCTTATAATCATCAGGCACGGCGCCCGCGTCGAAGATATCTAAGTCAGTACCAAAATGATGACGACTCGCGCCAGGCAGAGCGGAGTACAGCATGATCGCGTGACATTTTTCAATGTCGCTTAAAGCTGCTAAATCAACGGCTTTATTCTGCTTATCAAGCACTGCACGCTTAGCATTAAACTTGTTATTCCAAATAAGTGATTGGCGATTAAAACCCCTAAAGCTTGATGCGATCGCGATATGAAATCCGGCTTCGCGGGCGGCATTTTGTAGCAAGTTAAAATCACTAATAATATCTTTATGTAACTTATGACCTTGGTACGGGGCGAGCAGTCGCTCGCTTTTCCCGCAAGCACATGCTACTAATTGTTTTAATGTTAAGGGCGTTACATTCACGTTAAAAGGCGCTCTAAAATTAGTTCATAAATTTCAGCAAGGGCAACTAGATCATCACAACTTACGCATTCATTAACTTTATGAATAGTATCGTTGCGCGGGCCAAGCTCAATTACTTTTGCACCTGTTTGCGCTATAAATCGGCCGTCTGAAGTCCCTCCGGTGGTTTCAAGCGCGGTATCGCGTCCTGTTACGGCTTTGATCGCTTCAACCGTGGCATCAATAAGTGGACCACCTTCGGTAATAAATGGCTGGCCATTGACTATCCAATCAAGACTATAGTCAAAATCATACTTAGCTAGAATGTCGTTCACTCTTTTTTGCAACTGTGCATGGGTAACTTCGGTACTAAAGCGAAAATTAAACTGTACTTCAAGTTCACCAGGTATCACATTACTTGCACCAGTTCCGCCATTGATATTTGATATTTGAAAGCTGGTGGCGGGGAAAAAGTCATTGCCATTATCCCAACTTGTTTGGCTAAGCTCGGTCAGTGCTGGCGTGGCTGAATGAATCGGGTTTTTAGCTAAATGCGGATAAGCAACGTGGCCTTGTATACCGTTAACTTTTAAAAAGCCGGTTAATGAACCGCGGCGACCATTTTTAACTACATCGGCGAGCACATCACGTGAAGAAGGTTCGCCTACTAAGCACATATCAATTTTTTCGTCGCGTGCTTCAAGTGTATCAATTACCCGCGTGGTACCATTTATAAAAGGGCCTTCTTCATCTGAAGTGATCAAAAATGAAATAGAGCCTTTATGATCTGGATTTTTGTCCACAAAGCGCTCTGCTGCGATTAACATGGCGGCTAATGAGCCTTTCATATCTGCGGCGCCGCGTCCATGTAACATGCCATCTTTAATAAGACCCGAAAATGGCGGATGCTGCCAGTTGGCCTCTGGGCCGGTAGGCACCACATCGGTGTGGCCTGCAAAACAAAAATGCGGCGAACTATCACCTTTACGGGCCCAAGTGTTAAGGGTGTCGGTAAAAAAAAGTGATTCTATATTAAAGCCTTTTTTTGCAAGTCGTTGATTTATCAATTCTTGGCAACCTGCGTCTTCTGGCGTTATTGAGCGACGTTGAATTAATGCTTGAGCAAGTTCAATAACAGGGTCTTTCATAAGGCAAAAATCTCATCGTATTGGTCTGCTTTAAAGCCTAAATGATAGCTATTATTATAAACTAGCACAGGACGTTTTATCATCGCAGGTTGCTCAGTTAATAGTGCTAATGCACTATCTTTATCTAAGTTTTTCTTTTGCTCATCACAAAGCTTGCGATAAGTGGTGCCGCGTTTATTAATAAGCTCTTGCCAATCAATATGCTCTGCAAAATCTAAAAGTAGTTTTGAGGTAATGCCATCTTTTCGATAATCATGAAAGTTAAAAGCAAGGTTCTTACCAGTTAAGTACTTCTTGGCTTTTTTTATGGTGTCGCAATTGCTAATGCCGTATAGAGTAATCATAAATTTACTTCTTGGTTAACGTTAATAAAATATCTTCACCCGCATCAACATAATTTAGTGAATAAAAACATTGTTGCTTTTTAGGGCATTTAAAATAGTGAGGCTTGCCAGTAACGGCCGTTTAAATTGTCGAAGATCAAAATAGGCTAGTTGTTGGCCGTGCGTTATTTTGCTGGTATTAATTTGCGCTAAGTAAGTGTGTTCCGGGAGCGCGAGACTTTGCTTAACATAGAGGTTAAAAAGTACTTTTAAGCCATTATTGGCTTGTAAAATAAACTCGGTACTAGCATTTTTTACTTGGACGAGTTTACCGTCAAACGGCACTAGGATTTTATGCTTATTCAATTTAACCATAATACCGAAACCTAAGATACCAAATTGAATAATCAAGTAAATGGCAGCATTCATTGTTAAGTATTTTTGTAGCTTTAGTTATGGCATTTTTTTTGATTAAGCTATAGCCTCTCTCATAAGTAGGTAAGATAAAAATAGTTATGCTTAATTGAGCTAATACTCTAGCTATATTGGACATAACCCCAGCAAGCGAAAAGCTTAATGATTCGACAGATTCAAGCGTTTCGGTGCTAATAGTTGAAAGTTCATCAGTTGTTTTATCAGTAGAAATATTTTTTTGTGTAAACATCGACTTGGGTATTTCTGAACTAGCAACTAAGCTATGGTGCGCAAAGGTTGTTGCGCTCAGTTGTAATGTTGGCTTTGCCATAAGCACCTACTTAATAGCTCGTTGTTTCATAGTATAAAAAATAAGCTTTGCGTTGATGATAAAGCTTAATCTAACTAATACTATAGGTAATCTTTGTTAAGTGAAAGTTTTACCCAGCCAATTTCATTAATCAAGACTAAGAAATAAAAGTACATTGCATAAACGGCATTACTTACTAATTATTGGGGACTCTATTGGAAGTTTACTATACAACAGTTATGACCTTGAATCTTATGTGTGCAGTACTGATTTTTTTATCAGGTGTGCATCAACGACAAGTTTATCTGTTTAGCTTAGTTGTATTAAATATTGTTATATTTTTCTTTCATTTAATCAGTTGGAAGTTACATACTGCAATTAATTTAGCTGAAGCAATGACTTACAGCGATATCCATAGTGGTTTAGTCTTGCTAGCAATTCCAATTATATTTTTTACTTTTAGTCGTTGGTGTGAGTTTAAATACAGCAATTCACTTACCATTTTATTAATAGTGATAGTGGCAACCTTATTGGCTGTAAGTAGCTTCACTTCTTATTCAATTCGTTACGATGAATCGATAAAATTAGTAAATTATAAAAGTATTTTTAACGATAATGTGGCGTTACTCAGTGGTGTTAAAAGTAATATTTCAATGCTTTTCTATGGTATTACTTTTGTTACTTGGGGGTGTCTATTACTATTTGCCATTAAGTTTTATAAGCAACAGCAAAGCGTTGTAGCGAGTGCATTAGTGCTGCTTTTAATCACACAAGGCAGTGTGAGTTATGTAGGCTATAAAATAGATCAGTTAGAGTTAGCACTGTTTTACATCGGGGGGTTACCGTTAACTGTATTTTCTGTGTTCTATACATTATTTATTTTTTCTTCTTATAAGCAAAAAAGCGCTTCCCTTATCTATGAAAAGCAAAGTAATTTACACCTTCAACAAGCGATTACAAAGCTTGCAGAAGGCCTTTCTGGTATAGACAGTAGACACTTTTATGAAGAGATTGCAAAAATACTTTATGATTTTTCTAAAGCAAATTACATCTTAATTAGTACGATTAAGCAACGAGAGCAACGCTGTATCGATACTTTAGTGGCGTTAAAAGATGGCCAGATAATTAATAATTTTTCATATGCTTTATGTGGCTCCCCCTGTGAAATAGTCGCCTCAAATGAAATATGTATTTACTCTGATAACGTTGCGAGCTTATTCCCTGAAGATAAAATGCTTAATGATGAATCCATAGTCTCTTACATAGGATCTCCGCTACTTGATGAAAGTAATAACGCCGTTGGTGTACTTGCATTGCTTTATAATCATGCTTATAAGCCAAACAGTGATGTGCTAAACGCAATGAAAGTATTTTCATCACGTGCGGGTTCTGAGATCCGTCGGAGTAACTTACAAAAACGCCTCGAAAGAATGGCTTATTTCGATTATGAGTCTAAATTGCCGAATCGCGCTCGGTTACTTGAAGTGATTAATGAAAAGTATATTGAATGCAAAAAAAATAACACTAACGCTATGTTTATGTTGATTGACTTAGATTGCTTCGGTGATATTAATCGAAAGTATGGCGATGATGTTGGGGATCAAGTGATTAGGCAGCTAGGGCTCAGGTTGGGCCATTATTCGTCGAAAGATAAGTTTATTGCTCGTAATTCAGGTGACGAATTTGCGATGGTGTTGTCTAATGTAAAAGGCGAAACATCATCAGTGCTCAATGTTCATTGGCAAGCCATTAAAGCTATTTTGAGCGAACCGTGCATTGTTGGTGAAAGGCAAATCAAAATAAAATGTAGTATGGGAGCTGTCTTGTTTCCGGCGCAAATAGACAATCGTTTTGATGTAATAAGTTCAGCTGAACATGCTATTTTTCGCGCTAAAGAAAGTGGCAGAAATCAATGCGCACTGTTTGATCCAGACATACTCGCCAAAATTGATTTTCAAAAAGAACTAGCAGCTGACTTAGCGCAAGCATTAAACTCTGATGGTCAGTTAAGTATTGCTTATCAAGCTAAAGTAACTGCGCAAGGTGAAGTAATTGGCTCAGAGGCTTTAATAAGATGGCAGCATCCGCAAAAGGGTAATATTCTGCCTAGTGAGTTTATTGATATTGCTGAGGACTGTGGTCTTATTCACGCTTTGGGGCGATGGGTTACTAATGAAGTGTGTAAGCAGATAAGGCAGTGGATCAATGATGATAAACCGGTATATAAAGTGTCTATTAATATTGCGGCGATGCAGTTTGATAATCCTGATTTTATAGCTTTTATTTGCCGCACGCTTGAACAGTACCAATTGGCATCGAAATACATAGAAATTGAATTAACCGAATCAGGTTTACTGACCGATATTACTCGTGCTGTCAGTAATTTAAATAAGCTCAGAAATATAGGTATTAGTATTGCGCTTGATGATTTCGGCACTGGGTATTCGTCACTATCTTACTTACAGGACTTACCGTTAGATGTACTAAAAATTGATAAGTCATTTATTGATAACTTATCACAAGCACGCAGTGCTGAATTAGTGCGTTCAATAATTTCAATTGGAAGTCATATGAATCTAGTAACAGTGGCAGAAGGAACTGAAAATATTGAACAAGTTAATGCGCTAAAAGCAATGGGGTGTGATTATTTTCAAGGCTTCTACTTTTGTAAACCCTTGTCTGCGGATGAATTTATGAATTATTGCATTAATATTAAAAAGCGATAATTTTTACTTTACTATTTTGTCCACAATTTCTGTGGATAAGTGTGGGAGTTATCGGGTATTGAAAATATAAGTTATTAAATTTAATGATGAAAATCACCATAGTTCAAATTGTTCATTTTTGGTTCAGTATATTTCTAGTTTGCATTATCTTGCTCCGCCTAGTTAGAGGATAAAGCTGAGTAATAGGCTTGAAGAATCTTCACGAGGCAATAAGTATTACTTTTAATACCTGCTGAACTACGGGCATTTAGCCGACAAATGCCCAAGCGATAGTAACGTGTGGTTTACCCTATATGTTTTAGCTTACCTTTGCTTAATGGTTATTAAATTACTTGATTTAATAAAGTGTATGAACGTAAAAAGGCGTGTGAAATTTAAAGTGATTGTTACTTGAAGGTATAATATCCTCAAGATAAGATATGTTATAATCAACGGGTCATAATAACCCAGCCATATTAGGAGCTATGATGCAAAAAAGTGTGATATCACAAGTTCAAATTGGTCGTGAATATGCAAAAAAATGGCCAATGCGTAAAGAATTAGCACCGCTGTTTGCTGAATTTAGGGTAATAAAAGCAACCGAATTGGCTATTACTATCATGCCTATTTTGGCTATGTTAACGCTGTTTATGCAAATAAACTATTTAGGTAGCGATTTTTTACCGCAAGCAATTGCTATGGCGCTGTTTTTTCTATCGTTGCCTCTACAAGGTTTATTGTGGCTTGGTAAACGCGCTGAAACTAAGTTAGATCCTGCTATGGAACATTGGTATAAAGAACTTTACAACAAAATGATTGCTAATGGTTACCAAGGCAAAGCAGCTAAAAACAAACCTAAATATGTAGAGCTTGCCCATTTACTCAAAGATATGTTTGATAAAATGGACCGCGCTTTCACCAAAGAAAACCTTTAACTTTTGTATTAAGTACTGCGTTTAAATTGGCTGATATAAAAGGACAGGGTGACATGCTGCTCGCCTTGCTCTTTTAATGCTTGCCAATGTTCAGGGCGAAACTTCCACGCGAACGGAGTCATGGTAATAAGGTTCTTAAGTTCATCAAATCCTAAGCTCACCTGTCGCTCTAATAAATCCTGCTCTATCGGCTCAAACCGATTAGGCGCTGCAATTGGCGTATGGGCTTTGACATCACGGTAAATTTTTTGTTTTAACTCTTTCAAATGCCAAGGCCCTGGGCTAGCTATGATTAAAACACCATCACTTTTTGCTAAGCGCGCTAACTCATTCTCAAATAGTGGGGCGAAAATACTTACTAATGCATCAGCCATTCCTTTTTGAAAAGGGGCTTGGCTAATAGAAGCAACACTAAAATGGCATTGTGGGTAGCGTTTTGCTGCGTATTTTATTGCTGACTTTGAAATATCAACACCATAGACGTTTGCATTACTAAGTTTTGCGATTTCTTGCGTGTAAAAACCTTCACCGCAACCTAAATCGATAATGGTTCTTGGTGTATGTTTTTGTACAATTTTGGCTATTGCCGATTGCAAAAATTGATAGTGTCCGGTGCTTAAAAAAGCGCGGCGAGCCTGCACCATATCAAGGTTGTCACCGGGTTGTTTAGAGTTTTTTTGCTGTACTGGTAATAAGTTAACATAATTTTCTTTCGCAAAATCAAAGCTATGGTTATTGCTACACTTTAAGCTGTTGTTTGTTAAGTTAAGCGTTTGTTGGCACAACGGGCATTGATAATTCAGACTCATGAGTCTAGGTAGTCCTTGTCATAAAAAGTTTTTACCCAATGAGGGCGATAGGTAATCAATACGGTAATAGCCATACCGTTTAGCATGGCTTCTGGAAACCAAATAATGGCGCATAAATAAAGATAATTTTCAGTTAGCTCAAAGCCAGTGTAGTTACCTGTTAAATAATAAAAAGCGGATATAAGTACAATTTTAAAACACGCTATTAAGGCCGCACATAAAAAAGCACAAACAAAAATATAAATGAAAAAATGCCGAGGTAAAAAATGATAGCAGAGCACAAATATCCCATAGCTAAGCAGAATAGGTAAATAAGCCCCAAGTAAAAGTGAAGCGGGCAGCGAGTTGACTGATATTTGTGAAAAAGCCGTGAGCAACAAGCCTGCAAGCGTTGCGCTCACTAAAGCAAAGCGCCAACCCAAGGTTAAAGTAACCGCAGTAATTCCCAGAATATGTAGATCGAGGCCAGGTAAAATCCCAGCCTTGATACGCCATAAAATTGTAAATACTAAGGCGCATGCAAGTAAACCTGTTTGGCGTTCAGGGGTTGTAATAAGCCCCTGATACTGTACTTTACTAAAGCTTAAATACAACACCACAGCAATGCTAAACCACAACATTAACTGTATTGGCATCGATATTAATGGCTGTGCTGCTAGATCGCTCATAAACTAGTTAAAAGTAGACCAAATGGGTGCATGATCAGAGGGCTTCTCAATGCCACGTAATTCATAATCAATGCCTGCATCAATACAGCGCTTAGCAAGTTCTTCGGTTGCTAATACGACATCGATACGTAAGCCTCGGTTATCAACAAAACCTTTTGAGCGGTAGTCAAACCATGAATATTGCTCAGTTGTTTTAGGATGAAGCTCACGAAATGTGTCTTTAAAGCCCCAATCGAGTAAGTTTGCTAGCCATTGACGCTCTTCAGGCTGAAATGAACACTTACCGGTTTTTAACCAGCGCTTGCGATTTGGTTCACCGATACCAATATCTAAATCTGAGGGGGATATATTTATGTCGCCCATAACAATAACGTCATCACAAGGTTCATAATTAGTGTTTAAATGCGTCATTAAGTCTTGATAAAATTGACGTTTGTAAGGAAATTTAGTTTCATGAGCAATATTATCCCCTTGCGGAAAGTAACCATTCATAATGGTTAAATCACGACCGCTTTGTTGTGGGATAGTAACGCTGATCATCCGTTTTTGTGATTCTTCGGTATCGCTGACAAAGCCCTTAAAAACCGACTTAGGCTCACTTTTACAGAGTATTGCTACGCCGTAATGCGCTTTTTGGCCATGAAAATAAACGTGATAACCCATTTTTTGCACATCTTCTAGAGGGAAAGCCTCATCATGTACTTTTATCTCTTGTAAACCGATAACATCTGGCTTGTGCTTATCAATAATAGCTTGTAATTGGTGAAGGCGAGCGCGCAGCCCATTTATGTTAAATGAAATAACTTTCATACAGTGGCCTTAAGTGGTTATGTTTTTCTGTCTGTGTTGGGCAAATTCTACCATTAAATAACGCTGGGTACAGGACGATATTTATAAAATAGTGATGCATTCATGTCGAACAAGTGATGAGCAATTGTTAGGTGTTGATCATTTGATATGCAACAAGTTTATAAATAAAAAATCTAGTACTTTGCCTTCTCTGAGATATATAGCTCGAGCCATTCGGTAAATAATGTACTTACCTTGGACTTTCATGAAAACTAAAATATTAGCACTTTTGATAATTACTGCGTCATGAACCCAAGCTCTGAGTGCAGCGCGGCGGTGAAAGGTCAAACTTGTGGCTTGAGTTTACTTGAGTGTAATGACGAAAAGATAACTGAGTTTGTTCAGTGGTACACAATAGAGCCATTTAGCTGAAATCGGATAGATCGCTTGAAAAATTTACGAACAGCCCTGCAAGGCGTGCAATAAAAGAGGCATCCTGAGGTGTTTTAAGTTTAAATGAACTTTAAATTCAAAAGCTTATGTTTTTGGCATTTTATTTGTATATTAAACGTTGAAACTAATATACTACAAGGAAACGTCTTATGAACAAGTTAACTTTAGCATCAACAATTTTAGCTGCTTTAAGCCTATCAGCATGTTCTGCAAATCCGTCTATCGATAATATCGACAGTGATTTTGGCAGTCTAGATAATGATAGTGATGGCTATATTTCAAAAGTAGAAGCTGATGACGATAGCATTTGGCAACACTTTTCAAATATTGATACCAATATGGATGAGCAAATAAGCCAAACCGAGTTTAATGCCTACATGCAATTAAATACAGGTAAAGTGGCTGATGGGAGTGATGTAACAGATTCCGCCTTTAAAGCTGGAATAGCTAAATTTGAACCGATTGAAAATAGTTTTAAATCGTTAGATAACGATAATAACGGTTATATTTCTGTAAAAGAAGCCAATGATGACGATATCTCAAAGCACTTTGGTTATATAGATAACAATAAAGATAAGCGTATCAGCCGCGATGAATTTGTTAACTATATTCAAACTCACGGTAAAGATGTCGCTGAAGATGAGGCTCTTGAAATGATTAAAAAGAGCTAATTAACCTGAGATCTGCTTAAGCGATAACTAATGCATTGCGCTCTACATCAGTTAAATTAAGGTGTGGTTTATTTTCTTTCAAGCAATAAGCCACCAATCCAGCGACTAAATTTAACATAAAGCCGTTCATACTCCGATGCCTCGAATGTTCAATGAAGGATATATTCTTGAGTTGGTCATTAATTGTTTCAATTATAAAGCGCTTTGAAAGCATCGCTCTATCCCATAGTGACATCGCTTTTGCCTTCATGTTTTTGCGAGCCGTCGTAATGAGCTTTACCCCTTTATCGAGTAAATCGGCTTCTAAAGCTTTACTTAAATACCCTTTGTCACCATATAATTTATCCGTCAGACAGCTCGCTAATTCACGCACTGGCTGTGTATCATGCACATTACCTGTTGTCACCTTTGCAGCAACAATTTCACCGTGATGATTAACAATTAAATGCAACTTGAAGCCATAAAACCAACCCATTGTTCCTTTGCCTCGCTGGGCTATTCCATCAAAGGTTTTGTGCCTGGGAATACGAATGTTATGGCATACCTTAATACATGTAGAATCAATGAATTCAACACCTGTAGGCTTTCCTTTAAGCGAAGTGAAATAGGCGCACATCGGCACAAGTACCCTCGGCATAACGGCTAAAAATCGGGTATAACTGAGCAAGTTAGGAAATTCACTTTTGTACATAAGTGAAACATAACCAAGATAGTAATTTTTAAAATCACGGTGATGCGACATATGGAAACTGATGACAATAGTCATAATTTCACTGGTCGTCATACGTCCTGCTCGCTGACGTTTTTGGGTACCATCTTCGAGTAATTGTTGTTCCCATTGAGGTATAAATACTTTGCAAAAATCATCGACATCGCAAAACAATTCAACTAATTTAATCATGCCTGTTCCTTGTCTATCCAATCGTTCTTGGTCGAAAGATCGGATCTCGGAACAGGCATTTAGTTCAATTTCTTAAACGAGATTCAGGTTAATTATTAATCAAAGCTCATATATACTTAATACCAGCAGTGCTACTGCTGGTATTTTTAGTTTTTACATATAATAAATTTTCCAACCTTCATCTTGATCTGTCATAATGACTCGTTAATTATAGTTTTTTTCAATGTGCGGTTAAATGACATGGCGACAAAGCGTGTAAGTGATGAACAACTTATTGAAATCATTGAAGCTGCGATTTTTGTGGCGGGTAAGCCCCTATCTAAACGCCACTTGAAAGACATTGTATTAACTGATTTAAACGTGTCTATGGTGAGATTAAATCAAGCGATTGAACAAATCCAAACACATTATATGACTCGTGGTATTCGTTTAGTTGAAGTAGGCAGTGGTTATCGCTTTCAAGCGTGTGCAAGTTTGGCACCTTGGCTTAATAATTTATGGCAAGAACGAGCCCCTAAATATTCTCGGGCCTTGTTAGAAACCTTGTCGTTAATTGCCTATCGACAGCCAATCACTCGCGGCGAGATTGAGCAAGTACGAGGAGTCGCAGTGGGCTCAGGTATTATTAAAACCTTGCTTGAGCGTGAGTGGATAAAAGTAGTAGGACATAAAGAAGTGCCAGGGCGACCTGCCTTGTATGTAACCACTAAACAATTTTTAGATTATTTTTCGTTAGCTGCCCTTGATAATTTACCGGCGCTGCCTGAACAGCAACAAAGTAAAATAGATCAGCTATTGAGTGATCCTTCTGTGAGAGAACTATCAACATGAGTATACAAGGTGAAAAGTTACAAAAAGTCTTAGCCCGCGCAGGCGTAGGTTCAAGACGTGAAATGGAAAAACAAATTGATGCAAACCGTGTTAGTGTCAATGGTAAAGTGGCTAAATTAGGTGACCGGGTTGAAGAAACTGACAAAATTCGCATCGATGGTCATATCGTAAAAATTGAAGAAAAAGCGGATCGTATTTGTCGCGTGATAATGTACAACAAACCTGAAGGGGAGTTGTCAACACGTAAAGATCCAGAAGGGCGTAGAACCGTGTTTGATCGCCTTCCGCGTATTGACGGTGAACGTTGGATCGCTGTAGGGCGCTTAGATGTTAATACTGCTGGCTTGATGTTATTTACTAATGACGGAGAGATGGCGAACCGCTTGATGCATCCAAGTTATGAAGTTGAGCGCGAATACTCTGCTCGGGTGTTTGGAGAAGTAACAAACGAAACAATAAAAAATTTAACCAAAGGTGTTGAGCTTGAAGATGGCCCTGCCAAATTTTTAAGTGTTAAACCAATGGGCGGTGAAGGGATTAACCGTTGGTATAATGTAACGTTGACTGAAGGGCGTAATCGTGAGGTACGTCGTTTATGGCAATCACAAGAAGTAGAAGTATCACGTTTAATACGTATTCGTTACGGTAAGCTTGAACTTGATAAACGCCTGCCACAAGGTGGGTGGGTGGAACTTGATTTAGAAACTGTTAACTACTTACGTAAAACAGTTAAATTAGGTCGTGAAACACAAACTAAGTTATCGGTGATGCCAGAGAAGCGTAAAGATAAGCGAGCTAAAATAAATCAGATACGTAAAGCGGTTAAAAAGCACAATACCCGTGTGAAACAAACTAAGCGTCGTTAATATCACCTCTCATAACATATAAATATAAAAAAGCCGCAACATTGAAGTGACCCCCAATAGTTGGACAGTCCAATTACTGGGGGTCTTTTTATGTCCAAACATCATCGAGCTTTTAAGCTCAAAGTAGCTGAGTTCGCTTTATCTGAAAGCTCTCTGGCGATAGGTAATAGATTTAATGTTACACAAAGGCAGGTCCGATATTGGACCGCTGTTTATCGAATTCATGGCGCTGAAAGCTTCAGGTCTGTTCACAAACCTTATTCTCAAGCATTTAAGATAGAAGTGTTAAAATCGATGGCAGCTAACAGTTGGTCACTCAGCTATACCAGTGCGTTCTTCGATTTATCGTCCCCAGGTATTCTTTTTCAATGGCAAAAGCTTTATGCTCGCGATGGTATATCCCGTCTCCAACCACAGAAAAAAGGTAGGCCAACCATGACAAATAATTCTTCTTCATCAAAACCAGTAGAGCAAATGACTGAGGAGGAGTTACGAGAAGAGTTAGCATACTTACGAGCAGAGAATGATGTGCTAAAAAAGTTAGAAGCCTTGGCTCAAGCCAGAAAGAAAAAAGCAAAGACAAGACGATAGTCGTCGAAGAGTTCAAGGCAAAACATAGCTTACGACATCTATTAAAGGCCACGGGGTTGGCGAAGAGTGTCTACTATTATCATCGAACTACATGTGAGCAGCCCTGCGCCAACAGTGATTTACTCGTAAAAATACGTGATATCTATCACACGCATAAAGGGCGATATGGCTATCGCAGAATTACGAGTGCCCTAAGAAAAATGGGGGTACTCGTTAATCATAAGCGCGTTCAACGTCTAATGAATGAGTTAGGCCTTAAGTCAAAAGTAAGGCCTAAGCGCTATAAATCTTACAAAGGTGAAGTGGGTAAAATCGCAGAAAATACGCTTAACCGCGAGTTTACTGCGCAGAAGCCTAATCAAAAATGGGTAACGGATGTGACGGAGTTTAAAGTGGATAATGAGAAGGTATATCTATCGCCTATGATTGACTTATTCAACCAAGAGATAATCAGTTACGAAGTAAGAAAATCCGTTGCGCTTCCCTTGGTAACTGACATGCTTAAAACCGCAACGGCTAAGTTGAAGCCGAACGAGAAGCCGATAGTACACTCAGACCAAGGATGGCAATATCAAAACAAGCAATATCAAAAGCACCTTAAAGAAAAAGGGTTAAAACAAAGTATGTCTAGAAAAGGAAACTGTTTAGATAACGCTGTTGCTGAAAATTTCTTTGCCATACTGAAAAGCGAGATGTATCACAACGAAACGTTCAAGGACGCGAATGAACTCATTGAAAACATCAAAGAATATATCCACTATTATAACAATGAGCGTATTAAGCTGAAACTAAAAGGCCTGAGTCCGATACAATATCGAAATCAGGCCTTGGCTGCCGCTTAGAAATGAGTCCAACTTTATGGGGTCACTTCACATTAACGTTAGCGGCTTTTTTGCATTTTTATAGACAAAAAAGTTACTTTGTTTGTGCGTCGAGAGATTGACCATTTACATCAACGGAGTCATCACTCATTAGGTATAAATAGGTAGCCATTAAATCTTCAGGTGTGGCTAGTTTATCTCTATCTTCACCTGGGTATGCACTTGCACGCATTGAGGTACGCGTTGCGCCTGGATTAATACAGTTAACACGAATATTGGTTTTACCCACTTCACATGCCCACGTTTGCATCATGCCCTCTACGGCAAATTTTGATATTGCATAAGCGCCCCAAAATTCACGGCCTTTACGGCCCACACCAGATGAAGTAAAAATAATTGACGCATTAGGCGATTTACGTAGTGCTGGGAATAAATATTTGGTGATCATTGCTTGTGCAGTAACATTCACTTTCATGATGTTATCAAAGGTCGAGGCGCAAAAGTGTTCAAGTGGGCCGAGTGAACCTAATATACCTGCATTATTTAATAAGCCGTCAAGCTTACCAAATTGCTGTTCTATAGTTGCGCCTAAATCACGGTAATTTTGTTTTGTCGCGCCTTTTAAATCCATGGGGACAATGGCGGGCTTTGGGCCGCCTAATGCAATGATTTCGTCATAAACTGCTTCTAGTTTACTCGTAGTTCTTCCCAATAAAATAACCGTAGCGCCATGTTCTGCATAGGTTAGCGCCGCAACGCGACCAATTCCATCACCGGCTCCGGTGATCAAAATAACTTTATCGTTAAGTGCATTTTTTGTTGCTTGATAAGTGTTCATAAAAATACCAATTTAAACAATTTTTTGGATTTTAACATAGCAAAACGTCAAGTTATCGAATTTATTGCGAAATAAGGTGGCGAAAATGAAAACTTTACGTTAAATTTAACTGGTCTAATGTCTCATTAATATTCTGGTTACATAAAATTAACTGGTTTTTGAGCCGTGAAATTAATAGATTATGCTATTTTTAATCTTAATTCGTCATCAACACACAATAAAAAGAAGATTCTGCGCGGAGCAATTAATATGAAAAAAATGCTACTCTCACTTGCAGTTACAGCAGGCCTTACTGGTTGCGGCGGCGGTGAAACCTTAGAAGATGTCAAAGAAGATTCTACTCCAGTAGTACCGGCTGCAACGGTTAAGTTTGACCCGGCACAAGGGATATTATCTGTCCCTAATGATCTACTGATGCAAGGTACTAAAGATGGCACACTGAATATTCCAGATGAGCTTGACGAAGAAACTGGTGAGTCTATTACTCGTGCAGAATATGCAGATCCACAGTTTGCATTAGGTGCTCTTGATGGCTGGTCCTCACAAGCTCCTTATGCTATCGATTTAGTTTTCCCGCCGAATATAACGCTTGATGAAACGTCCGCAGGTACACCCGGTGCCGTGCGCATTTTTGAAGTGGTAATGGGCGCAAGTTTAACTGATGCTGACTGCTCAAGTGTACCTGCAGGTATCGCTTGTAAAGGTTTAAGTGAACTTACCTTTGGTATTGATTTTATAACTAAAGCTAGCGGCGATGCTGTAGCGGTAATTCCGCTCAAACCATTTAAAGCCGGTAGTTCATATATTAATGTGTTAACTACAAGCTTAATGGATTCTCAAGGACGTTCTATTGAACCTTCTGCTACTTATGGTTCAGTAAGCGCAGAAATACCGCTTATTACTGATGAACAAAAATCATTACAGGCTGTTGTAAACAGTTATGAAAATGTAGTGACAAGTTTAGGTGATATCACTAAAGACGATATTATCTTTTCCGGGGCAATGACTATTCAGTCTGCAGGAACTACACTCGATACGATTAAAAAATTATTGGCGGCAAGCTTAACTGAAGACAGCATTCCTACCCCGACAGTACAAGTGCCTGAGCAACCAATGCTGACGGTAAGAGAGGTTCTTGGTTTGCCTGATGCACCAAGTACAGCAGCATTTGCAGGCGTACAGTACGAAAAAGGTAGCATTATGCTACCAATGTACTTATCAACACCCGCGGGGAAAGAAATTTCAGATTTAGCTGATCTATACTGGCAAGGCATGTGTGATAGCGCAGTTGCTGTACTTGGTTATAAAGCACAAGCGGGAGATGCTTTCCCAGAAGACCCAATAAGTGCTAATGATGCTACCTGCGCAGCTCTTAGTGACGGTCAACAACGTGATTTAGGCCTAGATAGCACAAAGCATTTAACTAAATATAATAGAATCCCAAAAACACAAAGTGTCGCTAATATTCCAGTGCAGCTTACTAAACCAATTTTACCGGTTATTAATGGTGTACGCACAGAGCTTGGATTAGCTGAAATAGCGATGCCAGATACGGGTTGGCCGGTGGTTATTTTACAGCACGGTATAACCTCTAAAAAAGAAGATATGCTGGCCTTAACAGCAAGCTTGTCTATTCAAGGTTTTGCCACCGTTGCTATTGATCACCCCGTTCATGGCGAGCGCGGCATAGATGTTGATGCAGATGGGGAGGATGACTTTAATGCTTCTACTGGTTCGGTACTTGCGTATATGAACTTGCAATCATTATTGGTTGCGCGTGATAATTTACGCCAATCAGCAGCTGACTTATTAGGATTACGCTTTGGCTTAAATTTTACTAATGATACCAGCTTAAATACGCAAGATGTAACATATGTTGGTCATTCACTAGGCGCTATTGTTGCTCCTGCATTTTTAGCAACCACTAATACTGGGCTTGATCCACAAATAGATGCACTGTTTAATGTTAATACAGCAGCGCTTGCTAATGGTGGTGGCGGTATTGCAAGTTTCTTGCTTGAGTCAGCTACGTTTGGCCCATTTGTACAGGGCTCAGTATTATCAGCTGCAGAAACGTCTGAGTCTGATGAGTTTAATGCCTACTTAAGTGGTGGTGCAGTATCTAATTGTGGCCAGTTTAGTGAAAATCAGCAAGCGTATGTTACATGTGCTTATAATGAGTTCACAGCCTCACTAACAATGGCGGGCGAAACGCAAAAACTTACCAATATCCAAAGTGTAATGACGCAGTTTGCTTTTGCAGCACAAACTGCACTTGATGGCGGCGATCCCACTAACTATGCAAGCACGGTTAATGCACTAGGCACACCTGTTTACATGAGTGCAGTAGTAGGGGATGGTGAAAATAACAAAGCTGATCAAGTCATCCCACCTGCAACCATGAATAATCCAATCTCTGGTACGCTGCCATTGGCAAACTTAATGGGAACAACAACAGTAAGTGAATCTCAAGGTCCAACAGTTGATGGTATGAACTATTTAGTGAAATTTACTACGGGCCATCATGGTTCAATATTAACGCCGGCACAAGATGAAGGTAAAAGCTCAACCATTGAAGGAAGCGCCGCAGCAAATACTGAAATGCAGTTACAAATAGCGACTTATTTAGCGAGTCGCGGGAAAATGTTAGTTATTACTAATGCAGACATTGTGACTGATTAAACAATAATTTCCACCAATAACCGAAAAGCCACTGCAAAGTGGCTTTTTTTTGTTTGAAAGCATGTTAAATTGTGGCAAATTTATTTAGGAGCAAACCGTTGGAATTTATCTACGACTATGGCTTATTTTTTGCCAAAACTATTACCTTTGTAGCCGCATTTGCAGTTATTGTTGCGCTTATTGTTGGCACTGCTGTTAAACCAAAAGCAAAGAAAGGTGAAATTGAAATAGACGACTTATCGGCGCAATTAACCTCACTTAAAGATGATTTTCTTGAAAATACCTTATCTAAAAAAGAGTTGAAAACGCACCAAAAACAGCAAAAGCAATTAGCCAAAAAAGAGGATGATAAAACACCTAAGTCTAAGCTCTATGTAATTGATTTTACCGGTAGCATGGATGCACATGAAGTGGATAGTTTACGTGAAGAAATAACCGCTATCTTACTCATTGCTAATAAAGAGCAAGACGAAGTACTCGTGCGCCTAGAAAGTGGTGGTGGTGTTGTGCATGGGTATGGGTTGGCTGCATCGCAATTACAGCGTTTAAAAGATGCTGGAATTAATCTAACGGTAGCTATAGATAAAGTAGCTGCGAGCGGCGGTTACATGATGGCCTGTGTTGCAGATAAGATTATTGCTGCCCCGTTTGCAATTGTAGGCTCGATTGGTGTAATTGCACAAATCCCTAACTTTAATAAAGTTCTTAAAAAGAATGATGTTGATTTTGAACAAATAACAGCAGGTGAATTTAAGCGAACGCTAACTCTGTTCGGTGAAAATTCAGAGAAGGCTCGTGAAAAATTTCGTGATGAAATTGAACAAACGCATGATCTATTTAAAACCTTTGTTAGTACCCAAAGACCGACTTTAGATATAAATAGTGTTGCTACAGGGGAGCACTGGTTTGCTACACAAGCTATTGAAAAAGGGTTAGTTGATAGCATTCAAACCAGCGATGACGCATTATTAGCAAGCCGTAATGAGCGTCAAATATATAAAGTTCATTATAAAATTAAAAAGGGCTTGAGTGATAAATTTGCACTTGGTATGAGCTCAGGTTTAAACCGCGCTGGTGTAAATTTAATATCACGTTTTAAATCCTTACAACCGTAATTAAACAGTTTTAATTACGAGTTTATAAAAAACCCGCGATTTACGCGGGTTTTTTATTAATATTATTTAGCAACTATTACTCAGTTGATTTGTGATAATCTTCTAAGTCTTTTGCCGCGTCAGGATCGTTAAAGATTTGCTCATCAAGCTGACCTTCTGACTTTGCGACTACACAGGTAACCATACAATCACCTGTCACGTTAACTGCGGTTCGGATCATATCTAGTAGTCTATCGACACCGATGATAATTGAAATCCCTTCAACAGGTAAGCCAACTTGGTTTAGCACCATGGCCAGCATTATTAAGCCAACACCAGGTACACCCGCAGTCCCAACAGAAGCAAGTGTCGCAGTGAGAACAACCATTAGGTAATCTGACAAAGCCAAGTCGACATTATACACTTGTGCAATGAAGACCGTCGCCACACCTTGCATAATTGCGGTGCCGTCCATATTGATTGTTGCACCTAAAGGAATCGTAAATGATGCAACTGAGTTATTTACACCTAACTTTTTGGTTGCCGTTTCAAGTGTAATTGGCATTGTCGCACTTGAACTTGATGTACTAAATCCAAATAAGCAGGTGTGCTTCATTTTCTTTAAAAAGATAACAGGGTTTAAGCCAGTAAATAGTTTTAATAAAATGCTGTAATTTACAAAGGCATGAATAGCTAGCGCGGCAACAACAACAGCAAAGTATTTTGCTAAGCTTAGTATTAACTCAACTTGTATGGTGGTGAATAATTTTGCCATTAAACAAAAAACACCATACGGTGCCACGTTCATTAGTAGTGTAACTAGCTTTAAAATAATCGTGTTAAGATCTTCAAAAACGGCTGCTACTCGATTACCTGCTTTCCCACTTAATGCCATTGCAATACCAAACAAGAGCGAAAAAACAATTACTTGTAGCATATTGCCACTTGCCATTGCATCAATAGGGTTAGTGGGGAACATATTAATAATAACTTGGGCTAAAGTCGGCGCTTCTTTTGCGTCGAAACTAGCATTGGTTGGAAGCTCAACGCCATCACCAGGGCTAATTAGTATAGCTAAAGTCATCGCTACGGTGATCGCAACCCCAGTTGTAATTAGGTATAGGCCAATCGATTTCCCACCTAAACTCCCTAATTTTTTAGGGTCACTTAAACTGCAGGTACCAGAAACAAGTGACACAAATACTAACGGCACAACTAGCATTTTCAAACTGGCAATAAATATTTGCCCACCGATATGAAATAAGCCATCAACTAGAAAGCTCTTAATAGGTATAGATAATAACCCGGGAGGAATGATGAACTTTTCTTCACCTATTACGATAGCTTGAAATAAAAAGCCCACGGCAACACCTAGAATCATACCAATCATGATCCGAGTGGTTAAACTCATTGAACGGATTTTTGACATACTAATAATCTATTTTTTATAAATTTGTCATAGCCTAACAGCATGCAGATTTTTATACACAAAAAATCGATAAATTTTTTAATTTATCTCGTTAAAAAACATCGAAATAATACGATGGTGCGCCAAAAAATATGATTTTAGTATTGGTTATAGGTTAATATAAGGTTAAGGTTTACATATGTTATTAAACAATAAAATTACAGGGAGAGGTCAATGCCTTTAATGCGCTGGCTCAATATTGTGTTATTTAGTTTTTTTCTCGCGGCATGCGGCGGCGGTGGTTCACTTGAAAAAGAGGGTGGCTCACTTGATGGTGGAGATGACGGTACTATTGATGAACCTATTTATACTCTATCTGCTCAAGGTTATGTAAAAGAAAGCGACGAAACTAGTAATGCAGTAACCGAGATTGATCCGATAGATATTAAAGTCACTCTATTAAAAAATGATGAACCAGTTGATGGGCAAAGAATTACTTTTACTTTGGCTGATGATATCGGCGCTGTAAATGTAAATTCTGCTCTTACTAATAGCGAAGGGATTGCGACTGTTGAGCTTTCAGCAGGAGTACAAGCCGGTGCTGGCGAAATAACTGCGACCTTTGTGGGCGGTGACGGTGACATCAATGTTACCGAACGCTTTGCTTTTACATCATCAGGTGGGCAAGGGGGTAATGCAGGGATTATTGGTAGTATTACCCTTGAGCTAAGTGTTGTAGACCAAAATAATCAAAGATTTACTGAAACAAATCCGGTAAGTAAAGATAATAAAGGTCAAGTAATTGCAACACTAAAAGATGATGGTGAGCCACTGAGCGAGCAACTAATTAGCTTTAATACTAATTTTACTGGCAAAATCATCCCAGAACTTGGTACGGCGTTAACAAATGAAAATGGTTTAGCGAGCGTGACTTTAAGCAGCGGTGACTTAAAAGGCGCAGGCCAAGTTATTGCCAGTTACCAAGCAGAAAGTGGTGAAACTATTACTAAAATAGCGGGTTTTATTTCAAGTGGTGATGATGCTTCTGTTGAAACTGCGCTCGCTAATATCGACATTAAACTATTAAAAGATTGTACAGATGGTTGGGATGCAAATAGGAATAATACATCCCTAGAACAATCATTAGCTTCATCTGGTTGTGAAATTGTAAATCAGTTCTCATCAGATGAATTGATAGATGTGCTTGTTAAAGTGACCGATAATAGCTCAGGAGATGGTTTTTCTGGGATTATCAGTGAAGTTTCCACAGATCTTGGGCGACTTTTACCTGACTCAGGCAAAGCATTAACAGATAACTTTGGTTTTGCACTATTAAAATTACAACCCGGTGCGAATAGCGGGGCGGGTGAAATAACGGCGGCTTCTAAATCGGCTTCGAGCCAAAAAGCATTTGAAATTTCCACAGCAGAACTAAACATTGATATTAGTAATGGCTTATTTAATAAATTAGATGCAAGTGGTAATCCTATTGAGGATGAATACTTACCACTTGCAGCAGGTGCTACGACAGTCATAACAATTGAAATATTTGATACAGAAGGTAATTCGGTTGTTTCGCCTTTAGATGTTGAATTTACATCAGGTTGTGTACAAGCCGGTTTATCCGTCATGGATCAAACAGCCACCAGTATTAGTGGTATAGCGACGACGACTTATCGTACAAATGGTTGTAGTGCGGCTCAAGGCGATACCGTAACAGCAACAGTATTAACTGGTGGTGCACCAATTGTTAAATCAATAAACATTCCTGTTTCAACAGCACCTATTGAATCGATAGAATTTATTGATGCCACAGAGTCAGTTATCGCATTAAAGGGCACTGGTGGACAGGCACGCGATGATATTTCTGAAATTACTTTTAAGCTTAAAGATAAAATAGGTCAAGATGTTAAAAGTAGTCGTATAGATTTTCGTTTAAGCTCAACTAACGGTGCAATTAGTTTATCACACCCAAGTGTAGTTACAGACGGTGATGGACTTGCGCGCGTGCAAGTAATCGCAGGCTACATTCCAATGGCTGTTAGGGTGCAAGCATGCTTTGTTCCTGACGATCAAATTCCCGAAAATCAAAATGATAACGTAACTTGTTGGCAAAATGTTTATGCTGAATGTCAAAAGTCAGCCGAAGAGCGCGATGAAAATGTTGCTTGTCCTGCAGGTGAGTTATCGTTACTAGCACTTGATGAACAAGTTATTACGGTATCGGATCTCGTGTCAATTAGCTCTGGTTTGCCTGATGGTAATAGCTTTACCGCAGGCGCTGAAACTATCAATATTGAAGGGCTTGATTCTATCGGTGATATTAACGAGGTATCAGTTTATTTAGCCGATCATTTTAATAACCCTGTGCCAGATGGTACTGCTGTATATTTAACCACTGAAGGCGGAGCAATTGGTACGTTAAACGGCAGTGCATTTGACCCACAATTAGAGTGCCGCACTATTGATGGCCAGTGTAATGCGCAGTGGCGAAATCAAAATCCAAAACCATTTACCGATAGCATGTGGAATAATCGCATAGATTCTACTAATCCTAGGACTAACCAGATAAACTGTGACTCATATTTTGGTGTTGCCGCACCTTGTATAAATGGTATTAACAATGCGGCGGAAAATACAGATGGAGTACCTTTAGGTGGTCGTATTACGGTACTGGCTACAGCAAAAGGACAAGAGTCGTTCATAGATATTAATGGTAACGGACGTTTTGATACAAATGAGTATTTTAGTGGTTATGATTTAACTGAGGCCTATGTTGATCATAATGAAAATGGCAAGTATGACGGGTTAGCCGCAATTTATGATCCCGTAACCGCTCAAATTACTAAAGAAGCTGACTTTTGCCGCGAAGGTGATACAGGTGACCCATGTAGCCCTGTAAATACAAATGGTGGCCACTTTGAAGAAAGCTTCGATATTGATTTAAATGAAATGCACACTTTAGCAGATGGAAAATATAATGGCTTATTGTGTACTGAGCAGGCAACAAACCCGCCAGCTGATGCAACGTTTGCAAGTTTATGTGAGAAAGATCTAGTTGATATCAGAGAGTCATTTCAAATTATATTATCAGGTAGCACAGTTTATAGTCGTTTTGTTGTATCAAAGGAAGATCTTAACAGTGAATATGCTACACAATTAGCTGCAACAGGTGATGAAGTTAAAACTGACAATGCAGAAGGTTTGAAGTCAAATATAGAAAATTGCAAGAATATTTACACAGAACACAAAAAAGATGGTGACAAAGCTGATGATGCTACGACTGTTCTACGCATAGAGCTTTCTAGTGATGATAATTTTTGTGATGTAAGTTTGGTTGATCTAAGTACGGGTGGTGTTAATGCACTGGAAAGTCTGCGTTTAAGTACTTATTACTCTGATAGGTACAACAACCCAATCCCTGAAGGAACTTCTGTTTCAATTGCCACAACTAATGGTAAGTATGATGGCCGCGATAGTTTTAACATGCTTGAAACTAGTCGAACAACGGCTGCTTCTGAAAGCTTTACAATTAGCCGTGAAACAGATCCGAATGATGCATCAACGGGTTTATTAACAGTCACATTTGATACACCCAAAGGTGTGCAAACGGTGGCTTCTTTAACGATTAATGATGATGGTTGATAATTAATATTTTAATTAAATGCCAACCTCAAGGTTGGCATTTTTGTATCTATTCTATATATTCCACCACAAAATGAATAAAACAGGCTTATTGATTAATTTAACGACAGAAATTGTTCAATTAATCAATAAAAGCTAAAAAGTTTGTATTAAAAGCTTGTAACAATAGGTGTTTGTAGATATACCTATAAATATTCGCGCCCAAAAAGGGCTAAACACATTTAAAATATTTGGTTAGAAATAGGCAACTATGGGTAAATCGCTAGTAATTGTAGAGTCTCCTGCTAAGGCTAAAACAATTAATAAATATTTAGGAAAAGACTTCATTGTTAAGTCCAGTGTTGGACATGTACGTGATCTTCCTACCTCAGGCTCTGGCAAAAGTAAAAGTGCGGCGACTAAAACACCTGCCGAAGTCCGTAAAATGGCGCCTGAAGATAAAGCTGCTTATAAAAAACAGCGAGATTATACTAACTTAGTTACGCGTATGGGTATAGATCCTGAAAAGGGTTGGGAGCCGCATTACGAAATTCTGCCAGGTAAAGAAAAAGTAGTTCAAGAGCTAAAAAAATTAGCTGAAAACGCTGACCAAATCTATCTTGCAACGGATTTGGACAGAGAAGGGGAAGCCATTGCATGGCACCTCGAACAAATTATTGGTGGTGATCCACAAAAATACAAACGTGTGGTTTTTAACGAAATCACTAAAAACGCGATTCAAGCGGCTTTTAAAACACCGGGTGAACTTAATACCGATATGGTATATGCCCAACAAGCACGCCGATTTTTAGACCGTGTGGTCGGCTTTATGGTGTCTCCTCTATTGTGGGCTAAAGTTGCGCGTGGTTTATCAGCAGGACGTGTACAGTCTGTAGCCGTTCGCTTACTGGTTGAGCGTGAGCGAGAAATTAAAGCATTTATTCCAGAAGAGTTTTGGGATATTCATGCAGATGTTAAAAATTCTGAATCTGATTTGCGCCTTGAAGTCACTAAATATAACGATAAAGCCTTTAAACCGGTCAATGAATCTCAAGCGATGGCTGCGGTTTCAACCCTTGAAAGTGCTGAGTATAAAGTTGTTAGCGTTGAAGAGAAGCCGAGTAAAAGTCGTCCAAGTGCACCATTTATAACGTCGACTATGCAACAATCGGCAAGTACGCGCTTAGGCTATGGCGTTAAAAAGACCATGATGCTAGCACAGCGGTTATACGAAGCGGGTTACATAACGTATATGCGTACTGACTCAACAAACTTGTCAAAAGACGCTGTATCGATGTGTCGTGATTATGTCACTGAGCAGTTTGGCAATAAATATTTACCTAAAGAGCCGGTTAACTATAGTTCAAAGGGCAATGCGCAAGAAGCGCATGAGGCGATTCGTCCATCGAGTGTAACTGTGTTATCTGGACACCTAGAAGGGGTAGACCCTGATGCTAAGAAGCTCTATGAGCTAATCTGGCGTCAATTTGTGGCTTGTCAGATGGTAGCAGCAGAATATGACTTAACTACGCTTACAGTAGCTGCCAGCGACTATCATTTAAAAGCAAAAGGGCGTGTATTGCGCTTTGATGGTTGGACTAAAGTACAGCCGTCAGTTCGTAAGAAAAATGAAGAAGACCAATCACTGCCAGCGGTTAAAGAAGGTGAAATACTTACCTTGGTTGAGCTTGATCCTAAGCAGCACTTCACTAAGCCGCCAGCGCGCTTTAGTGAAGCGAGTTTAGTTAAAGAATTAGAAAAACGTGGTATTGGTCGTCCATCGACATACGCGTCAATTATTTCAACTATTCAAGACCGTGGTTACGTACGAGTAGAAAGCCGTCGTTTCTTCGCTGAGAAAATGGGCGAAATCGTTACCGACCGTTTAGTTGAGAATTTTGATGATCTAATGAACTTTGATTTTACTGCAAAAATGGAAGGCCGTTTAGATGACATTGCTGAAGGGCAACGCGTTTGGACTCAAGTGCTTGATAAGTTTTATGCTGGGTTTTCAGAAAAGCTAACTAAAGCAGCTGGTGAAGAAGCTGATGGTGGAATGCGTTTGAACCAGATGGTTGAAACCGATATTGATTGCCCAACCTGTGGTCGTAAGATGGGCATTCGTACGGCCTCGACTGGGGTATTCTTAGGTTGTACAGGTTATAACTTACCACCAAAAGAACGTTGTACAACAACGATGAACTTGGTATCTGGCGATGAAGCAGTTGCCGCCGATGTGGAAGATGTTGAAACAGAAACCTTAATGCAAATGAAGCGTTGTCCAATTTGCGAAACGGCGATGGATTCATACCTCATTGATGAAACGCGTAAATTGCATGTCTGTGGTAATAACCCCGGCTGTAAAGGTCACGTAGTTGAGCAGGGTACCTTCAAAATAAAAGGGTATGACGGGCCTATTATCGAATGTGATAAATGCGGTGAAGACATGCAGCTAAAGTCAGGCCGTTTTGGTAAATATTTTGGTTGTAGTAGCGATGAGTGTAAAAATACCCGTAAGCTACTTAGAAGCGGCGAAGCTGCGCCACCAAAAGAAGATCCAGTGCAATTACCTGAACTTGAGTGTGAAAAGTCAGACGCATACTTTGTATTGCGTGATGGCGCCGCAGGTATTTTCTTAGCGGCAAATACATTTCCTAAATCACGGGAAACGCGCGCACCTAAAGTAGAGGAGTTACAACGCTTTAGAGACCGTATTTCACCTAAGTTTTACTACCTTGCAGATGCACCTGTAAAAGATCCAGATGGCAACTTAGCCGTGGTACGTTACAGCCGTAAAAATAAAGAACAGTATGTGATGACTGAGGTAGAAGGCAAAGCAACTGGTTGGACTGCACATTATCATGCAGGAAAATGGGCTGAAGAGGCGAAGAAAAAAGCCACCCCTAAAAAGAAAGCCACTGCTAAAAAAGCCCCCGCTAAAAAAGCTGAGACTAAGTCGAAAAAACCGGCTGAATAAATTAGCACAAGTTGACTAAAACTAAAAACCGGAGTGCACATCGTTGTGTCACTCCGGTTTTTTAATCTAACTTGCCTCGCAATGGCACATTCGAAATTAGATTTTTACGTTGTCTACTTTTTTGTAACCTTCAGACTCAAGCTCATCATTAACGCATTTTAAAACATACGGTTTTAAATCATCGTTGCTAATGTCGTCGTCTTTAGCCCAATCTAAACACATTTCTGTATATTCTTGGATAGTTTCAGCCGAAGCTTCTTTTGCTTCGTCTGCGATTGCATACGTTGCAGTTAGCGCAAATAATGGAGCTGCAATAAGTGTTAGCAATGCTTTGTTCATTTTTTTATTCCTAAAAGTTTATAACTATTAAAAACTAGGGTTAACCAAAACAGCCTTTATGCTGTTGGTATGGTGATTTATAAACGAATTTGAAATAAAAGATAACGAAAAATTTTTATCGTAAAGATAAATAAAAATTTCCATTAAATGCGGGTGCAACGCATTTAAAGTGTTATCTTAGCGGTAGAATATTTATTAAGGTTTGATTATGTCTAAAAATAAAGTTTTTACCACCACACCGCGTACACCATCAAAGCTCGAGCAGGTTGTTGAGAGCTGTATTTTTAAAGCGCGCTGGTTACTTGCACCATTTTTTATTGGCTTACTTGTCGCTATTGTGATCTTACTCTTAAAATTTTGTAAGTACCTTTACAGTATGGCGCTAACGACCTTTACCTCGACCAATGAACAGCTATTAGTAAAAATATTAACTCTAGTCGATACCGCACTACTCGCTGGGTTGTTATTGATTATTATATTTAGTGGTTATGAAAACTTTGTTTCTAAACTTAATATTGAGAACCATGAAGATAGACCTGCATGGATGGGAAAGGTTGGTTTTTCTGGTTTAAAAATGAAGTTGATCAGTGCCATTGTCGCCATTTCAGCGGTTGAGTTACTCAAGGTGTTTATTAGTTCAAATAGTCATACTAGTGATGAGCTTTTATGGAAGATGCTGATCCACATCACATTTGTAGTATCAGGCGTGTTGTTTGCATTGACAGACTTTATTAACAGTAAAACACAAAGTCACTAAAGTGCTTGATAAGTGTTATTGGTGTTTTCAAGTATTTTATTAGATTGCTGGTTAGCATTTAATGCCTGAGAAACATAATCTATTGCGGTAGGTAAGTCAGAAAACAAAATGTCAGTGATGTTTTGGCCGCTACTTGCTTTATCTAACACGCGTTGCATTTGGTTAATTGCTAAATTTGAGGCAAATATGAAAGCACTGGCAATACAGTTGTTTGCTCTAGCCAATTCAGTCATCATGACCAGCTTTTTTTCTGCTTGTGGTGTTGCGGCAATTACCATTTTGGCGTTACAAATATAGCTCCAAGGTTTACCGTGAAAGTTTTTAATTAAAGAGCATAAACCAGCAGTGTATGAATCAACTAAACGTTCATTTAAACTACCGCTAAATGAGCAAATTATAATATTACTTTGTTGTTTTATATTTACTTGACCATATTGGTTTATAAATTCCATTAAACACGCCTTTAAAAATTAAGAGCGCGATTTTTATACAAAGCAATCCTTTTGTCTAGCTATTATTTGAACAATTTTAAATTTTGATAAAATAAGCTGGTTTAATGTTATGTAAGGGTTGTTTATTTGTAATTTTATCGATGCAGGGTGAGTTTATCCAACACACCCATAATTATAAATAAATCAATACATAACTTATATCTAGAATTTAAACGTAGTTAAATGCACCGTGGATAGCAGCTACTTGTGCAAGAATGCATTCTTCGTCGCTTGCCGTCGGGCTATCTGGATAAACCTCTGTGGTCGTCACAAATTGCGCATCAGTAAAACCCATGCATAAGCCTAGCTCACGGGCTGCATAATTGATCACTCCAAACTGACTTTGAGGCACACCGATTAGCTGGTTGTTTTCATCGCTAGGCGCAATATGAGTTACCTTTTTGACTGAGTCGATAATCGCTTTTTGAAATTCAGGTTCAGGTTTTACAGAATCAGCAACTAAATAAAACCCATCAGGGATATTCCAGTTCGTATTTATTTTTCCATCACGAGCAGCTAGTGCAGGACGGAATTCACTGTTATCAGTATCGGTTGTTTCGTGTAAATCGATATGGGCGAGTAAATTGATGCCAATTGAATCTATATATTCAATAATGGCGCGAGATTCTTGTGCTGGGCTGTTTTTATAAAATGAACGATTAGGGTCAACCGCATCAGGGTTCCAACGGTTGATTGTTTCATAACCCCAAGGACTAATACATGGCGCTATAATAATATTAAATTTATCTTTATAGGCCGCTGGTAAGGTTTCGGCAAAGCGAAGTGCACCATGTACACCACTGGTTTCATAGCCATGAACACCGCCAGTGACTAGTATTGTTGGCTTAGCTTCTGAAAATGCTTTTGTTCTAATTACAAATAAAGGGAAGTCATGCTCTGGGTAAGTTAGCGATGCATATTGCTCTACATCAAACTCATTTTCTAACGCCTTTATTTTACTTACAACATCATCAATATAGCTACGCTTTTTACTTTGTTTTGACAGCCATAATTGTTTGTCTTGTGAATTCCATGGTGTATTTTTAGTACCAATTGGATAAGGAGAGTGACTCATAAAGACCTTAGTGTATTGTAAAACCTAAAGAGTAACGCTGGTAATGTGCGATAGCAAATTAATGCGCTAAAGCTGGGTGTTTTATAGCTAGTTGCACGTTATTATTTCTTTGGTTTAAATGTAGGATCTCTGGCTTTCTTTAAAACTAAGTTTTACCACGATATTACCACAGGGTAATTGTGATATATTTTAAAGTTGGATTAGGATGTTGTTTTTGCGAGGTTTAAATGGTCGGTATGGAGAGATTCGAACTCTCGACCCCTGCCACCCCATAAAAATCACCTGTGCTTTATCGTGTACAAAAGTGGCTAAAAGTGTTCTACAGTGAAGTGTTTGAAGTAATTGTAAGTTATTGCTATTGAAAGGATTAAGCTTTTAAATTATACCTAGTGAATAAACGTGAAGTTTAGTGAACTCAAATCAGCTCGTGCGATAAGTGTGCGACAAAAGTTTTGACTTAACTCTAGGTGTGCGAAAAATGGCGTCAATCAAAGTAAAACTAACTGAATCTGTACTCAAAAATATCCCTCTGGAAATTACCAAAATCAATGACACTGAGATCTCCGGTTTCTATCTAAATATTGGTAAGGCGAATAAAGAAGGAAAGCGCTCACAGGTATATTATCTGTATTACCGTCTAGGAGGCCGAGGTTCGAAAGAAAGAAGGTTAGCCTTAGGTAATTCATCGGTAATCACAGTAAGTGAAGCTAGACAGCTTGCTAAGCCCTCTCTGTCAGACTAGTTGTCGCGCTTAATATTCAACCATTAAACAGAGGGCGTGGAGTAACAATGAAACATTATTCAGCGCAAAGCAAAGAGTCGGCTCTTCAGAAGATGATGCCTCCAAATAATATAGCAATAGCCCAATTATCAATCGAGATGGGGATTGGTGAATCAACCTTGTATAATTGGCGAAAACAAGCAATTGATAAGGGGCATTTAGTGCCAGGTGATGGAAAGAATGCTGAGCAGTGGTCATCAGCAAATAAATTCTCAGTCGTGTTGGAAACAGCCTCTTTAAATCAAGCTGAGTTAGCGGAATATTGCCGAGGCAAAGGTCTTTATGTGGAACAAGTATCGGCTTGGCGAAATGCGTGTATAGATGCAAACGCTAACGTTAAAGAGCAAGAAAAAGCCTTCTCCACCGAAACAAAGAAAGATAAAAAACAGATCAATCAATTAGAAAAGGAGCTACGTCGAAAAGATAAGGCACTCGCTGAAACCGCAGCACTATTGGTGTTAAGAAAAAAAGCAAATGCGATCTGGGGGGAAGCCGAGGACGAATGATCCTCGACTCAGCTCGCATTCAAGCAGTTAAACTAGTTAATGAAGCTGTGAGTTCTGGTGCGCCAAAGTTTAAAGCTTGCCGTGAACTTGGGATCAGTGTCCGGACGTATCAACGTTGGACTGTTGACGGGAACATAAAAACAGATGGTAGACCAATATCTCAGCGCCCTGAGCCAAAAAATAAGCTATCAAAAGCAGAGAGAGATAACATATTAGCCATCGTTAATAGCGATGATTTTAAGAGCTTACCACCAAGCCAAATCGTCCCTACATTAGCAGATGAGGGTATTTATCTTGCTTCTGAATCAACATATTATCGTGTTCTTCATGAAGAAAAACAGCAAAACGCTCGCGGACGTAGTCAGATAAAAGAGAGAAAAGTACCGACGACACACTGTGCTACAGGGCCAAACCAAGTGTGGTGTTGGGATATTACTTGGTTACCAGGCCCCGCTAAAGGGCTGCATTTTTATTTATATTTGATACTCGATATATTTAGTCGAAAGATTGTTGGATGGGAAATTCATGATGACGAATCAGCAGAAAATGCATCAATATTAATTAAGAAAGCTCATTTAAAAGAAGGAGTTAAAGATAATCCTCTGGTACTGCATTCGGATAATGGAAGCCCAATGAAAGGCTCATCAATGCTTGAAACACTTTATAGTTTAGGTGTCGTGTCGTCTTTTAATCGTCCTAGGGTGAGCAATGATAATGCTTATGCTGAGTCGATATTTAAAACGTGTAAATATCGCCCTGACTATCCGTATAAAGGGTTTTCAACAATTGATGAGGCGCGTAGTTGGGTGTTGAAATTTAGCCACTGGTATAATTTTAACCACAAACATAGTGGCATCAAATACGTCAGCCCACATCAAAGGCATTCAGGATTAGCGGGTGACATATTGGCTAATAGAAAAGAAGTTTATCAAGGTGCTAAAGATGCTCACCCTGAGCGCTGGAGCGGTAATATCCGTAATTGGGATTTACCAAAAGAAGTGTACTTAAACCCTGAACAAAATAGTGTCAAGGCTGAGAGTGCATAACGTAGTGATCGCGACAACTAGTTTGACAAACACCGCTCATGCTTTACTCCTTATGTTATGCGGTTTATTTATTTGAATTGAAATCTGGAACAGCTCTTAATTGTGCTTGAGCATTGGTTTGTGCAATGCCGTTTTGCTCTATATCTTTTAGGAGCCATTGCATTTCTTTTATTTCTCGCTCTTGGGCTTCAATTATATTTGTAGCTAGCTTTTGAACGCGTTTATCTTTGATTTTTGCCCTGTCACTGGTGAGTATGGCAATTGAATGATGTGGGATCATCGCCGACATCCATGAGCTATCATCAACAGTCGCTTGTGAGCGAACTAAAAATAAACTTCCTGCAAATACGGCAACACTAGCAATGAGTACTGTTATATTTTTCTTTTTATCTTTATACATATTGAGCATGAAAAGTAGCATTATCACTGCCATCGTGGCTCCCATATAAAGCGCCATATAAGTACGAGTTTCACTAAAATAAACATGACTAAGTTGGTAGGTGTTCAAATACATCAATACAAACATGGTTATTGTAGATGTTGCTATCATTAAAAAAATTTTGAATAGTGTGACATTGTATTGATCCTTAAAAGTTTTGTATTTTGTTTTTACATATGAGTAATCTTTACACTATCAAGCTCACAAATCAGTGTTTCCTGTTGTGTAAAATGGGTATTTAACAATTAACTCAAGAATTATGCCGTTAGGCTAAAATTGCTCGCTGGATTTACTTATGTATCTGTAGGTTTCTTCATTTGAGTTGTCAGTGAGTAGTTCAATATTATATTTGTGAAATATACCCTCCATTTCCATTCCGGGAGTGCCAATAGGCATGGCTGGTACACTTAAGCCTGTAATGTGCGGAGCGTGTTGCCCAGATAAAAACTGTTTTATATGTTTAGCGGGAACATGACCTTCAAATACAAATCCATCGGCTGACACGGCTGTATGGCATGAGCGCATATTAGGTTTTATTTGATACTGAGATTTAATCGACCCCATGTCATTAACGTTAATTGCTTTTGTTTGAATATTGTTTTCACTCAAATGAGCAATCCACTTATTACAACATCCACAATTTTTACTTTTATAAACGGTAAGCTCAATTTCAGGTTTTTCTGAATTTTCATAGATTATTGATGTTTTATGCTGTTTTTCGATACTCATTGCCGAAAATGACATAGTTAATGATAAAAAAAACGCTGAGGTAATGTAGATTACTCGCATTGTTAACTCCTTAATTAGACCAGTGAATATGAGTGATTTTCCAACCTTTATCGGTGTTTTTTAATGTGATTGATTCCATTCCCGTAGACTTAATATCTTTCCCTTTATACTTTCCTTGAGTTTTACTTCTTGAAATTGAGTAAGCTATGTCTCCATTTGTGTGAACTTGATGCTCTAGCAGTTCACTATCAACTGCACTTAAGAATTTCATATCCGCTATCATATGATGGTTCGCGTATTCATCTGCAGAACGCTCAACAATTCCGCCTTCAAAAATGACGACATCGTCGGCCAGTAATTTACGGGCACCTTTGGCATCGCCTTGTTTTAGGGATGCATGAAATAAGCTAACTGCCTTTGCAGCTTCGCTATCAACATTAACAAAGACCCAGCCTTTTTTTGTGTGCTCTTCATGGGTGTGTGCGTTCACAGCAAAAGAACTAACAGCGCTAAAAATTAGTAGCAATAAAATTTTTAAATTAGAGGATTTAATTAACATACATTTTCCTTTTTTATTAATCGTTAAATAGGCGGACCAACAAGTGTTGTAAATACACTTGTTGTAATAAGTACAAATAGGGCAATTAATATTTCAACAATGATCGAGCGTTTTAATATACTTATATGGTGTTGTTGAGTGATTTGCGGGACTAAAAAAAGCTTATGCCATGCACCTAGTAACAGCATCGCGCAGACGAGTAACAGCTTTAATAAAATTAGTTGCCCATAATTTGATGTAAACAATGCAGAAAATGACTCTAGGTACTGCAGGAGCAGAGTTAAGCCCGAAATAAGTAGTACAAATACAATAACAATAGCGAGTTGACCAAAGTAATGCATTAACCGCTTTACTTCACTGGTAGGTAGTAAAGTGCAGCTTTTGTAAAGCGGCCACAATGACCCTAACCAGCTCGCAATGGCAATAAGGTGAAAGGTTAAAATACTTTTCACTAACCCATTTTCATTTGCACTGTGCCCAGTAAAAGTGAAGCTATAAGCGATAAACCCAAGCATGATTAGTATAACGGCACCGTTTTTATAACCTGCTACGTTATCATCTGATTCCACACTCCACATACATGCGCTAATTAGAGCAATAATAAGCGCTGGTATTCTAAACGTTGCTTGGTCACCTATGACTGATTGCCAAACAATTTCAAGCATAAAGGGGTCAAACATTCCCATAAAGCCTGATTCAGCCATTGCTCCAGCTTCTATTGGTACTTGTAAAAGTGCAGCAATACTACCTGTAACTACACACGTAATTTGCCAACGTTTTAAGAACTGATAAAAGCTAATTAAGTGATGCCCTGCAACATTGCTGTTGCCACACATAAAGCGCATTAATAAAGTGCCCGCAAGCCCTGCAATTGCGATATAGCTTGCTAGTTTTAATAATAGTAAGAGTACTGACCATTCACTTAATTGCATTATGTTGCTACTTAATGATTATGTTTGCTGTGGGTATTAGATTGTTCTTGCATCATCTTATGCGATTCACTTTTGTGTACCATAAATCTAAACGTGTCGGTCATTTTATGTCCATCACCACCCAGTGCTGTCCATTTAACCGTGTAAGTCCCTTGGACTAAGCTCGGCAATGACCAACTAAAGTCTGTGCTTGGGGTAGAGCTTGGTTTGAAATCAAAGTTTATTGATTTATTTTTTTCATCTTTGATGATGACTTTTGCTAGCCTTACTTCACCACCAAAAGTTAACGAAAGTTGCTCTGGGCTTTTCATTAACATGGCTTCTTGCGCAGGTGTTGATTGCTTGAGTGATATATGCGCTGATGCGGAAAATGTAAGTACTAAACCTAAAATAGCTACTGCAGAATTAAAAAACTTCATAATTACCTCTTATTTAAAATGATTAAAACCAAAATTTAATACCCGCAACAAATGCGGTGTTGTTGCTACTTTGTCCACTTGATGTGGCATAGTCGGCGGTATTGCCAAATTTATTGCTCCATTCAACGCCAATATAGGGCGCAAACTGGCGTGTAAATTCATAACGAACCCTAAAGCCAATCGCGCTGCTTGATAGGCCACTTCCAAGTTCGTTTTGTTTATCGTTTTTGCCATAAAGTGTAATTTCGGCTCGCGGTTGTATAATTAGCTTTTGCGTGAGTAATAGTTCGTACTCTGCCTCTAACGTAAATGCGGTATTGCCTCGCTCACCTACGTATGCTGTCATATCAAGTTCAAACCAATAAGGGGCTAAACCTTGTAAGCCAAAAGCCAACCATTGCCGATTTTCACCTTCTTTATTGTAATCAAGACGAACACCTGCTTGAGTATCCCAATATGCTGATACGGCGTGACCCCATAAAATATCGGTTTGGTTTTCTTCAATACTTCCTTCGCTGAAATCACCCTCGGTTTTAATTACCAATCGATCAAAGGTAGTGCCGTACCATGCTTGTAAGTCAAATACACCTGCGTTTGCTTGCTCGTTATATTCAAGACGATCGCCTAGTAATGCATAAAATGGATGCTCATCAGCGAGTGTTAATCGTTCATTGCCCTCAAGCGCATATGGGCCTTCTGTTAAAGTTGTTCCCGCAGAGTAAGCATGTGAGTCTCTTGCATCTTTAGGTGCACTTCCTCCTTGTGGTTGCATCTTAGCGCTATTCATTTGTGCCATTTCACTTTGCGCTAATAAAGGGAAACTAATTAATGAAGCCCCAGTTAACATTAATAAACCGAATGATTTAGATAGTTTTAATTGTTTCATGATACGACTACCTCTCTAAACATACCGGCATCCATATGGAATAATAAATGGCAATGCCAAGCCCAGCGACCTACATCATGAGGGGTGGTTAAAAAGCTGATTCTTTGTGCGGGTTGAACAGGAATCGTATGACGTCGTACTTGCACATCACCTTGCTCGTTTTCTAAATCACTCCACATACCATGCAAATGCATAGGGTGTGTCATCATGGTATCGTTTTGTAAAATAACTCTTAAACGTTGGTTATGCTTCATATGCACTGGCGTGCTTTTACCAAATTCTAAGCCATCAAATGACCAGCTATAACGCTCCATGTTTCCGGTTAAATGCAGCTCAATTTCAGCTTCTGGCTCTTGCTGGTTAGTGATCCCTTCAAGTGAGTGTAAATCTGCAAGTGTTAAAACACGACGACCATTTTTACGTAAACCAATACCAGGATCATCAAGATTTGTTCTAGGCATATCAACGCGCATATCAACTGAAGCTCCATACTCCGTTTTTGCATGACGCACTTTAGAGCTGGCAACCGCTAATGGGTTTTCAGACATACCATGTTTGCTATGATCCATTGCCATTGCACCGTGGTCCATAGCGCTATGATCCATTTCTTTAGAGTTCATACCTGACATGCCTGCCATACCAGCCATTGCAGAGTGCTCACCGCCGTGGGTCATATTGCCCATCATATCGGTCATCGTTAACCATTCAACAGGGTCAAGTGCAGGTACTGGCGCATCAATATTAGGCGAGCTTGATAAAGTTCCTTTTGCGTAACCAGAGCGATCCATACTTTGAGCAAAAATCGTATAGGCATCATTTTTAGGCTCAACAATTACGTCGTAGGTTTCACCAGGGCCGAATCTAAATTCATCAACTGTCACTGGTTCAACGTTTTGCCCATCTGCTTGTACAACCGTTAGTTTTAACTCGGGGATACGCACGTCAAAAAAGCTATTACTAGAGCCATTAATAAACCTTAACCTAAGCTTTTCACCGACTTTAAATAATCCACGCCAGTTTGCCATTGGAGTACTACCGTTCATTAAAAAAGTCATTGCTGATGCAGATAAATCAGCTAAATCTGTAGGATTCATTCGCATCTGATTCCACATTTTTCGGCGCTGTAGAGCATTTGAAATACTGCTGCTTGAAACGTCATCGAAAAACTCTGGGACAGTGGGTTGATTGAAGTTAAATACATCACTCTGTACTTTTAATTTACGGAACAGCGCCATTGGGTCATCATCAGTCCAATCAGATAATTGAATAACATGCTCGTTATCTGCACTAATAATATCGTTTTCTCGCGGTTCAATAATTAATGCACCGTACATGCCTGTCATTTCTTGAAAGCCACTATGTGAGTGATACCAATATGTACCGCTTTGTTGCAGTTTAAATTTATAAACAAAGGTTTCGCCCGGCATAATGCCTTTAAAGCTGATACCTGGTACGCCATCCATTTGATACGGTAAAATAATGCCATGCCAATGAATTGAACTCGGTACTGATAACTTATTTGTTACTCTAATAGTAACGTCATCGCCTTCTTTGAGGCGCAAGGTAGGAGCGGGTATAGATCCATTGATAGTTGTCGCCATACGTACTACGCCAGTAAAGTTAACCGGCGATTCATCTATAACCAGATCAATTACTTCGCCGCTAAGTTCGGGTACAGTGCCTGTTATTGTTCCTGCTACTAAAGATGATGCAGCATGTAATACACTCGGAAAAGCAGCAAGTACACCTCCTGCAATTAAGCCTTGAACAAATCGTCTTCGTGGTGTGCTAACCTGTTGTGATGACTTTTTAAACCCCATTTCCTTACTCCTTCATAGCAGAATATGTATTGAGTATAGAAAATAGACCTGTCTTCAACATGACGCGAACATTACAAAGTTGTAATCTTGGTGTCATGTTGCTGTAGTGACAGATACTGCATAATATTTGCAGAGGTAGTTGTTAGGACTTTAATGAAGGAATTGTATGCGCTTATTAGTTGTTGAAGATGAAGCAAAAACGGGAGATTATTTAAAACAGGGACTAAGTGAAGCTGGTTTTCAGGTTTCTTTGGCGCGCAATGGTCTTGACGGCCATCACCTAGCAATGACCGAATTATTTGATGTAATAATACTTGATGTCATGTTACCTGACGTATCCGGTTGGAAAATTTTACAGTCGCTACGTGAAGCAGATAACAAAACCCCAGTACTATTTTTATCTGCTCGCGATAGCATAGACGATAGAGTAAAGGGGCTCGAACTTGGTGCTGATGACTATTTAATAAAGCCTTTTGCTTTTGCTGAAGTTTTAGCAAGAGTACGCACTCTTATTCGCCGTGGTGCAGTACAAACAGTTGACGATATACTGATCGTTGCTGATTTAGAAATGGATATTCCAAAGCGAAAAATACAACGTGCAGGCAAGCGTATTTTATTGAGTAATAAAGAGTTTAGCTTACTTGAACTATTGTTACGGCGCGAAGGTGAAGTACTGCCACGTTCGTTAATTGCTTCTCAAGTATGGGATATGAATTTTGATAGCGACACCAATGTGATTGATGTTGCCATTCGTAGGCTAAGAGCAAAAGTTGATGATGACTTTACTGTTAAATTAATTCATACAGTTCGTGGTATGGGCTATAAATTAGAGGTTGAAACTGATGGCTATTAAGTCACGGCCTTTATCACTTACGATGCGTGTTGTGTTGTTTGTGGCTGTAACCGTTATTGCGTGCTTAACTTTAGTTGCCACCTTAATAAATAGTTCGATAAAACATCATTTTTTCCAGCAAGATAGTAGTGAACTGCATGTTATTAATCAATCTATTGAATTAGTTTTAACACAACACTATAAATCAAACCTGAAACTTAAAAATGAATTATCTAACGCTGTAGCGGGTCATCACGGTGTTTACTATCAGGTAAATACCGCAAAAGGAGATCTCATTTTTCAAAGCTCTGAACGAGATTTTAGTGATTTTGTAATGAGTGCTAAGGCTTCAACTGGCTTTAACCGTAACAACATTACCTCATGGCAAAATGATACCCACACCTACCGAGCTCTGGTGAGTAATTTAAGTACTGGGCAACAGCAATACAAAATTACTACAGCGATAGACATGAGCTTTCATTTACACTTTCTCAATCAATTTCAGCAAAGCCTTTGGGCCATTATGTTTGGCTCAGCGGTACTCATTTTATTGGTGGCTTGGTTTGCTATACATCAAGGATTAAACCCTTTACGAGGTTTAAGTCAGAAAATACACGATATCCAAACTAATAAAATGGATGTAAGGCTCGATGAAAATAAAGTGCCTATTGAGCTTGTTAATATGGTGCAGTCGTTTAACTCAATGCTCGACAGGCTCCAGGGTGAATTTATTCGCTTATCAAATTTTTCTAGTGATATTGCTCATGAACTACGAACTCCACTAACAAATATAATTACTCAAACACAGGTTGGATTATCTAAAAAAAGGCAGTTGGAAGAGTATCAAGAATTATTGTTTTCTAACTTAGAAGAACTTGAGCGATTAACTAAAATGGTTAGTGATATGCTTTGGCTCGCAAAAACTCAAAATGGGCTAATTAAACCCGTTCAAAACACTCTAAAAAGCCATGATGAAATTGAAGTGTTATTTGAGTATTTTGACGCATTGGCTGAAGACTCATTGATTGCATTTAATAAAAAAGGTCAAAACCTTTGTTTTTATTGTGACAAATTACACTTTCGCCAATTATTATCAAACTTACTATCCAATGCAATTAGATACGCCCCAAAAGGCTCATCAATCACTGTAAACAGTGAAATGACCACCGCTGAAAAAATATGCATTTCAGTGATTAATACAGGGGAGAGAATACCTTCTGAGCATTTACCTTATTTATTTGACCGCTTTTATCGACCTGATAAGTCGCGGCAACGACACAGCGACGGAGCAGGTTTAGGGCTTGCAATAGTTAAAGCTCTAGCGCAAGCAAACGGTGGAGATATAGAGGTCAGTTCAAATAATCAAACTACCAGCTTTAAAGTTTATTTAAATTTAGTTAAAAGCTAATTATTAAAATCGATTAACTCAATGTTTGCTTGTAGCTCTTTGGCGAAGTTCAGCTAAGTGCTGTGAGTTCAACCACTCAAAGCTGCCTATCTTCTTTTAATTTCCAATTCACAGGTGTCCGGCATTTTTCAAGTTAGTTGTTGCCTTAAGTTTCAAACTTTTTGTTCGCTTAAGCATAAATCAAAACTCTTTAATTCTTGGTGCGGTCTTTTGCTGCCAATATGTTAGCCAGTAGGCGACTAGTAAACTAGCAATTGAAAATAAAAGCATAAATATAGCTTTAAGGGTGCTATCTCTTGTCGAATCATAAATTAATATAGGTATTGCAATGAAAGGGAGTGAACCTGCTATAGCTCGATAAAAACCTACTAGATTAAAACCAATTTGGTATGAAAGTGTATGTAATCTGTATTTTAATGTTCTACTAGAATCAGATAAAGAAAGACTGTATTTAGAAATAGCCCACACAATACTATGTAAAAGAGTTAGTAAACTAAAATAGTATATTAGATGGTCTGGTGGCGTAATTCCTTCGAAAAAGCTAACTAGGCCTTCTACACCCGAAAATTGTAATACTAAAAGGCAGGGTATTGAGCCAAACACAATTGCACAAATAATTTCATCAAATAATAAGGGTGAAGTGGTTTTTTTTGATCGATCTGCATAACATCCTCTATTGTACTTTTAGACTCAAATTACAATTTGAAAAACATGGAGACAAGTTAAATGTGTTTATTCTTTAAAATAATGATAAAGACGGTTTAGAAGGGTGCCATTAGCTGTCTTCCTATATATCCCCCCCTTTTATACCTTAAAATTATAAAATAATTTAAGGCAAGTATCGTGCGATAAATGTGCGACATATATTTAAAAATACTAATTTAATTGTGCGATAAAGAAGAGAGTTTAATTTATAACGAGTTGAAATAAAGAGGAATTAATTGGTCGGTATGGAGAGATTCGAACTCTCGACCCCTGCCACCCCATGACAGTGCGCTACCAAGCTGCGCCACATACCGACGTTGAAATGCAATAGTACGGCTTTTTTTCTAAAAATCAATAAGCTTTTGTTTGTTTGCATGTTTATTGAACGAACTAATCATTTTTAAGCCAGTCATTGATCGTTTTATACATGATATCGCGTATAAGTGGCTGGGCTTTTAGGTTGGGATGAATCCTATCGTTCTGCATTAGGTTGGCGTCAGGGGCAATATTTAGCATGAAAAAGGGCATAAGGTAGCTATTCGTTTCATCTGCTAGCGTTTCAAATGTATCGGTAAATAATTTGGTGTAACGTGGGCCATAGTTAGGTGGGATTTGAATTTTCATAATGGCAGTGGTGCTTCCAGCTTTTTGGCTTTTTGATGTTAATTCGCGTAGATTGGACGCTAAACGCGTAACAGGAAAACCGCGTAGGCCATCGTTACCACCAAGTTCAATAAGTACATGGGTCGGTTGAAATTCATCAAGAAGGCCATCAAGTCTTCTAAGTGCGCCGCCGGTGGTTTCACCGCTAATACTGGCATTGATTAGTTGCACGGGGGCTTGTTCAGAGTCGTATTTATCTTGTAATAACTTAACCCAGCCTTGTTCTTGTTTTAGACCGTAGGCGGCACTTAAACTATCACCTAAAATTAAAATTGTGTTGTCAGCGGCCGCGCTAAGTGGTTTGATAACTAAAAGTAAAACGAATATAAAACGTAGGATTGGATGCATAATATGTCAGCGCTTTCTCAATTAAATATTATTCAAGTTGAAGGACTTTCTAAAACCGTTACCACCGTTGAAGGTGACTTGCCTATCCTCATTGACATCAGCTTTAAAGTCAAGTCTGGTAATTCAGTGGCCGTGGTTGGTACATCGGGATCGGGTAAATCTACTTTACTTAGCTTACTCGCGGGGCTTGATCAATCTACACAAGGTTCAATTATTTTAGATGGTGAGCCACTTCATCAACTCGATGAAGAGGCAAGAGCTGCTTTACGGGCTGAAAAAGTTGGTTTTGTGTTTCAATCTTTTATGTTGGTACAAAGTTTAACCGCCCTTGAAAATGTAATGCTTCCCGCTGAGCTTGCCGGTAGTCAAAGTGCTAAAGAACAAGCGTTAGCTTTACTTGATAAAGTCGGTTTAAGTCATCGTGTTGGTCATTATCCTTCGCAGTTGTCTGGAGGTGAGCAGCAACGTGTTGCTATTGCTCGTGCATTTATCGGTACGCCAAAGATACTATTTGCCGATGAACCTTCCGCTAATTTAGACAGTAAAAATGGTAAAATGATTGAGTCTTTATTATTTGAATTAAATAAAGAGCATGGCACAACACTGATTTTAGTGACTCATGATGAAGCCTTAGCAGATAAGTGCCAACAGGTATTACATATTGAAGCTGGTCAACTGGTTGAATCACAAACCAGTGAGGGAGCAAAGACGAATGTGGGCTAAATTAGCATTAAAACTTTTTTCTCGTGAGTTTAGACGTGGCGAACTTACGGTTATTAGTGCTGCCATTGCGCTTGCTGTATTAACAGTTTTGACTCTATCTATGGTGACTGACCGGATAAGCCAAAGTATTGAGCAAAAAAGCAGTGCTTTTATCGCAGCTGACAGGGTGCTTGCTAGTAGTCATGTTTTACCGGATAAATACATTACAAAAGCACAAGAAAGTAATTTGCAAACAGCGCAAATTACTTATTTTGATACCATGTTATTTGCCAATGATGAAATGCAATTAGGTTCGGTAAAAGCAGTATCTGAAGGGTACCCATTGAAGGGTGAACTAAAAGTTAAAACAACTTTGTTGGGTAAAACTGAAGTTGCGGAGCAAGGCCCAACCCCAGGTTACGTGTGGCTTAGTGAATCTGTATTTTATGCCTTAAATGTTGATATAGGTGATACTATTGAGCTGGGCGCCGCTAATTTCACAATAGAAAAAGTGTTGGTTGAAGAGCCTGATGCGCCGTTTAATGTTTTTTCAAGCAGCCGAAGAGTATTATTAAATCGCTTAGATGTTGAAAAAACAAACGTAATTCAGCCGGGGAGTCGCTCCTATTACAGGCAGCTTTATGCGGGTGAACAATCCCAAGTTGACTCATTTTATGAATGGCTAAAGCCACAAATAAAAGAAAATCAGGAGTGGTATGGTGTTAAAGACCGTCAATCTCCAATTGCTAATAGTTTAAACCGAGCAGAAAGCTTTTTACTGCTGGCTGGGTTGTTAGGCATCATATTAGCTGCAGTGGCGATTGCTGTTTCGTCTAAACGTTACTGTGAACGCCAATACGATCCCGTTGCGATGATGAAAACACTTGGTGGTAGTCGCACAACAATTCGTAAAATATACTTACTGCATTTATCGCTAGTGTGCTCTATGTCGGTAACACTAGGGTTACTGGTAGGTTACGGTTTACAAGCCATAGCAACCAGCTACTTAGCTGAAAGTATGGGTACAGCGTTACCTGCGGCAAGTTATCAACCTTGGTTAATCGCGATTAGCACGGGTGTTATTTGCGCGGTTATGTTTTCAATAAAGCCATTACTTGACCTATTCGATATTCCACCACTTCGTGTTTTACGCCGTAATTTAGGCGATCGCCTATTAGTTAGTAAAGTTCATCTAGGAATGTCGGCAGTTACTGTATTTATGTTGATGTGGTTATTTAGTAATAATTTAAAAATCACTGCTATTTTATTTTTGTCGACTTTATTGTTAATCGGATTGTTATTTGGCCTATCTAAAGTTATTTTTGGTGGCGGTCGTAAACTTGGCCTACGCCCAGGGAACAGTTGGTCTTTGGCCATTGCCTCGATTCAAAAACGCTCGAATGCGAATGCGGTGCAATTGATAAGTTTTGCATTAGCAATTAAGTTATTACTGTTTTTAATTGTGCTTAAAAACGACATGATATCGGATTGGCAGTCGCAGTTACCCAATGATGCGCCGAATGCTTTTTTAGTTAATATCACAGATAGTGAATTAACCCCGGTTAATGACTATTTGGCGCAAAATGATATTCAAGTTTCTGAGTTCTACCCGACTATTCGTGGCCGTGTAAATGCTGTTAATGGTGAGCTTGTGGCGCGTGAAGTGTCATTACAAGACAACGAGAAAAAAGATGAAGAAGCTCGTTCAGGCATTGGGCGAGAGCTTAATTTAACTTGGCGTGATACACCGCCTAGCCATAATGAAGTAATTAATGGTCAGTGGTTCTCGTCTGATGCAACAGGTGAAGTATCTATTGAAGAGTCAATGCTCGAACGACTTGAAGTAGAGCTTGGTGATACCCTAACTTTTTTAATTGGTGCGCAATCATTTGATGCCAAGATAACCAGTGTGAGAAAAGTTAACTGGGCGACCCTTAAACCTAACTTTTTTATGATTTTAAGTCCTGATGTAATGGCGGACTTTCCGGCCACCTATATTTCATCTGTACGTATAGAGCCTGAGCAGAAAAAAGCGTTTAGTGAGTTGTTAAGGGCTTACCCTACAATTAATGCTATTGATGTCGAGAGCTTTGTAAAACAAATTCAATCAACTATTGCACAGGTATCGTTAGCTATTGGCTTTGTACTTGCGATTGTAGTGGTATGCGGCGCCTTAGTATTGATTTCACAAGTACAAGCAAGCCTGGGTGAGCGAATGCAGGAAATTGTGATTTTACGAACCTTGGGTGCAAAAGGACGGTTGATTAAAAATGCGACTCTATATGAGTTTTTACTATTAGGTATCAGTGCTGGCTTTGTTGCGGCAGTTGTCAGTGATGCTGCATTATTTATTGTGCAAAGACAAATGTTTGACTTAGCTGGAAAGCTACATCCACATATTTGGCTGATTGGTCCATTGGCTGGTGGGATTTTTGTCGCAAGTTTAGGGTATTTAATGATTGCCCAAATATTACGTAAAAATACTCAAGGCTTATTGCGTACCTTAGGGTAACCATATTAACTCGGATGCACATTATTTACTGGTAATTTATACAGTGCTCTGGCATTATTACTTCTATGATATGTATTAAGACTAGGGCACTGAGTTGGCAATAATTTTGGGGATAGATCCGGGTTCACGATTAACCGGCTATGGCGTTATTGAACTTAAAGGCGCTAAGTTTACATATTTAGGCAGTGGCTGTATTAAGCTTGCAGAGCATGATTTTCCAGTGCGCTTAAAAATGATTTACCAAGGTGTGAGCCAATTAATAGAACAATTCTCTCCTGATAACTTTGCTATAGAAAAAGTATTTATGGCCCACAACCCTGATTCAGCGCTAAAGCTTGGCCAAGCACGAGGAGCGGCTATTGTTTCTGCTGCGATGGCACAGCTTAATGTATTTGAATATTCAGCAAGGCAAATTAAGCAAGCGGTTGTTGGCAATGGCGGGGCAGATAAATCGCAAGTACAACATATGGTTAAAAATATTTTAAAGCTACCAGGTACTCCTCAAGCCGATGCGGCCGATGCATTAGCAATTGCCATTTGCCATGCTCACTCTGAACAAAACCTTATTAAACTTGCCGGTAGCGCATCAAAAACTGTAAGAGGAAGGCTTAGAAAATAATATGATAGGGCGTTTAAACGGTATTTTAGTTGAAAAACAAGCTCCAGAAATTTTACTCGAGGTGAGCGGTATTGGTTACGAAGTGCAAATGCCAATGACGTGCTTTTATGACTTACCAGTAATTGGTGAGCAAGCAGTTGTATACACTCACTTTGTTGTTCGTGAAGATGCACAATTATTATTTGGTTTTAATAATAAAATTGAACGCGCTTTATTTAGAGAGTTATTAAAAGCTAATGGAGTAGGACCCAAATTAGGACTGGCTATTTTGTCGGGCATGTCTGCGCAGCAGTTTGTTAGCTGCGTTAATAATGAAGATGCCACAAGCTTAGTTAAGTTACCGGGGGTGGGTAAAAAAACCGCAGAGCGTTTAGTGCTTGAAATGAAAGACAGGTTAAAAGATTGGGGTAATGACTTATTTACGCCGTTTAGCGATAATGCAGTTATAGCCCCAAGTAGTAATGATACGTTAGTTGCTAATAATGCCGCTGATGATGCTGTTTCGGCGTTAGTATCACTGGGTTATAAATTAGCGCAAGCACAAAAATCGGTTAAAGCTGTGAGCAAGCCTGATATGTCGACAGAGAATCTGATCAAAGAATCTCTTAAATCAATGTTGTGAGTAAACTATGATTGAAGCGGATCGTTTAATAGACGCCAACGAACAAAGTAATGAAGATTTAGTTGATCGTGCTATTCGGCCAAAACTACTTGTTGATTACACCGGTCAGCCGCATGTTAAAAAGCAAATGGAAATTTTTATTAAGGCTGCACGTAGCCGGGGTGAAGCGCTTGATCACTTATTAATATTTGGTCCGCCAGGGCTTGGGAAAACGACACTCGCTAATATTGTTGCCAACGAGCTTAATGCCAATATTAAAACCACTTCAGGACCCGTGCTTGAAAAAGCTGGTGACTTAGCTGCATTATTAACTAATCTTGAAGAGGGAGATGTCTTATTTATTGATGAAATACATCGCTTAAGCCCTCAAGTTGAAGAAATACTGTACCCCGCGATGGAAGATTACCAACTTGACTTAATGATAGGTGAAGGCCCCGCAGCGCGTTCTATTAAGCTTGATTTACCTGCTTTTACATTAATTGGCGCAACAACTCGGGCGGGCTCATTAACGTCACCACTACGAGATAGGTTTGGTATAGTTCAACGTTTAGAATTTTATTCAGTTGCCGATTTATCGACTATTGTGGCTCGCTCAGCACACTACCTAGAGCTTGAAATGTGTGACGATGGCGCTACAGAAATAGCTAAACGTTCCCGTGGCACGCCCCGTATAGCGAATAGATTGTTACGCCGTGTACGTGATTACACTCAAGTAAAATCAGACGGAACCGTTAATGCCGAGGTTGCAGAGCTTGCACTGAACATGATTGATGTAGATAAAAGTGGCTTTGATTTCATGGATAGAAAGTATTTATTAGCCATTATTGAAAAGTTTATGGGCGGCCCTGTCGGTTTAGATAATTTAGCGGCGGCAATTGGGGAAGAAAAAGAAACCATTGAAGATGTAATTGAACCTTTTCTGATCCAGCAAGGTTTTATACAGCGTACACCTCGAGGCCGCATTGCTTCTAATACTGCTTATCAGCACTTTGGTTTAACGCCAAGCGAGACTACGTAAAGTTATCAATAAGAAGTTTTAGTTACTTTGGTTATTAAAAATAGTTAGATAAAGCAATAACATTCGTTGTTGCTCCTTCCTCTACCAATAATTCACATGCTGTTAAGCTGTTAACCGCTATTGTTCTCAGGCAAAAAAAAGCCCGCACAGAGTGCGGGCAAACAACAAGTTGAAGGAAGTAATCTGGGGTATCTGTGTTTAAGCCTATTACGCTAACTTGCGTAATAGGCTTAAACGAGCAATACAAAAAATCATACTGCTAAAATACAAAGTCATTATGAAAAGTTTAATACTAATCATCTTGGCATAAGTGAATGATACGGTTTAGTTGGTTATATTTCAAACTAGAAAAATTATATTTTTAGATTAGAAAAACTAATGTCAGATTGTATTTTTATTTTACTTAAAATGCTTACTGTGTCTATTGTTACCAATATAGTATTGAATATAATAAGGTTGATATTTTATTAAGCTTTTTAGTTGGATTAGAAAATTTGTTATTTAGTGGGTGGTTTTGGGTTTTTATGCCATTAAAGTGAATAAAAGTTCTGCTTTGTGTTCTTTAAAGAAATAAATAAGCACTGTTCGCTGCTTTTGTTTAAGGTTTAATTAAATAAATCTGCTTGCCATCAATAATTAATTATTAGATATTCGTGTTTTAACTTTTTTGCTGGTAATTCACAGCAATGTCGTTGTCAGCAATGCGTTGACTATATACACTAGATAAAATTTGCAACTGTAGGCATGATACGTATTTACGTAACTGCAGTTTTATACATTATGATTTATAAAATCAAATTAGGAGTTTAATGTGGGAGCAGGGCTTAATTTTTTAGATTTAATTCTAGAAGCCAGTTTATTGGTTCAGTTGGTGATGTTGGCACTTGTGGCAATGTCGGTAATGTCTTGGGCAATTATTTTCCAACGTAAAAAAGCCGTTACTGAAGCATTTGCAAATGCCAAAAAATTTGAACAAAAATTTTGGTCTGGGACTGATCTCAGTAAACTTTATAATGAAATTTCATCTCGTGGTAGTAGTTCAAATGGTCTTGAGTCTATGTTTGTTGCAGGATTCAAAGAATTTGCACGCCATAAAAAAACCTCATTTCAAAGTGCTTCAATTGTAATGGATGGCGCTCATCGTTCTATGCGTGTGGCCTTATCTCGTGAGATCGAAAAACTAGAAAATAGTTTATCGTTTTTAGCGACCGTTGGCTCAATTAGTCCGTATATTGGTCTGTTTGGTACGGTGTGGGGGATCATGAATGCTTTTATCGCCTTAGGTGAGGTTAAACAAGCAACCTTACAAATGGTAGCGCCAGGCATCGCAGAAGCACTAATTGCTACGGCTATGGGCTTATTTGCAGCTATTCCAGCGGTTATTGCTTACAATCGCTTTGCTAATAAAGTTGAAAAGTTAGAGTCAAACTACATAAACTTTATGGAGGAATTCGCCAATATTTTACACCGTCAAGCAGCTACTCAAATAGAGGCAAAAGCGAATGTATCAGCGTAAGAAACGTCGTCCCGTTGCGGAAATAAATGTGGTACCTTACATTGACGTGATGTTGGTGTTGTTGATCATCTTTATGGCAACCGCGCCGCTTATTACTCACGGTGTAAAGGTAGACCTACCTAAAATGGAAGAGTCTGATCTGGTGGATACCAAAGATACTCCCCCAATCATTGCTTCTATAGATGCTCAAGGCAAATATTATGTGAGCGTTGGTACTGACCCTGAAGAACCAATGGAAGCTCTTGATGTTGCCGCAGTAATTAAATTGCAGTTAACGAAGGATCCAGATATTCCAGTAATGATCAAAGGCTCAGGTAAAGTGTCTTACCAAGAAGTATTACTGTTGATGGACTTTTTGAAAAATGCGGGTGTACCTTCAGTAGGTCTAATGACCGAGTCTTTTGAAGGGAATGGTTAGTTTATGCAAGCGTCGTTAATAAAATCAATATTATTGCATCTAGCGATTGGTGGCTTACTATATGCAACGGCTAATTTTCATATGCCTTCACCGAAGGTTATGGAAGTAAAACTTAATTCAGCCATTCCTGATACTGAAAAAGCGGTATCTGCGGTTACTGTGGATCAAAAGCTAGTTGAAGAAAAAATAACAGCTTTAAAAAAGAAGGAAGCAGATAAGAAAAGTGCTGAAGATAAACGTATTCGCGACTTAGAACGAAGAGCAAAGCAAGCTCGTGAGGAACGTGAGTCTGAAAATCGCCAGATTAAAAAGCTTGAACAACAACGCCGTGCAAAGGAAAAAGAAAAAGCACAAGCAGAGGCTCAAGCAAAGAAAGCGCATGAAATTGAACAAAAAGAACGCGAAAGAGCAAAACAAGCAGAAAAGCAAAAGCAAGCAGCTGAACAAGCAGCAAAAGATGCAGCAGCTAAACGTCAAGCTGAAGAAGATGCTTTGAAAAAAGCGGAAGAGGCGCGTAAGAAACGTGAAGCTGAAGCCAAACGAAAACGCCAGCAAGCAATGCAAGAGCAAATGCTACAAGAGCAACTTGCCAAAGAGCAAACGGCACGTGATAAAGTGCGTCAGCAGCAGGTAGTTAGTGAGGTTGATAAATATAAAGCGTTAATTATGCAGCGTATTCAGCAAAACTTATTGATTGATCAGAAAATGAAAGGTCAGCAGTGCCGTGTAAATATTCGCTTGGGCTTTAATGGCTTAGTAACACAAGTTAAATCGCTAGGCGGTGATAAACTAGTATGCGAGGCGGCGCTTCGTGCGGTTCGTATGGCAGATACATTACCGGTTTCTAAAGATAAAGATGTGTTTGAGCAATTGAAAAATATTAATCTAACAATCAAACCACAATTTTAAAGGAATGATATGTTCAACCAGTTAAAAACAATGTGTTTTATTTTATTATTAGGTTTTACTGGTGCTGCATCTGCAGCCCTTGAAATCGTGATAACAGAAGGGGTCGACGGCGCAAGACCAATCGCCATTGTGCCATTTAAATATAATGGTGTTGGGCCTAAGCCGAGTAACATTAGCGATGTCGTTGCTGCTGACTTAATGCGCAGTGGTAAGTTTAAACCGATTGAAGTTAATCAAATGCCACAACAGCCAAGCAAAGATAGTGAAATAGACTACGCTGCGTGGGTAAATAAAGGTGTTGAAGCGATACTTGTTGGCCAGGTTGAACAACAAACTGATGGGCGTTATTTAGTCAAATATCAGCTGGTTGATGTCATTCGCGGTCAAATCACTGGCGGCGATACACAGATGATGAGTAATGGTAAACTAGTTAAAAGCGAAGACCATATTCAAGATGCGCGTGAAAGTGTGATTAGTGAATCGGGCTTTCGTCGTTATTCTCACCGTATTAGTGACGTGGTATATGAAGCGTTAACGGGCGAAAAAGGTGCGTTTTTAACCAAAATAGCCTACGTTATAGTACGTGATAATGATGATAAACCATATCAACTAGTTGTAGCAGATTATGATGGGTTTAACGAACAAGTGTTATTACGCTCTAAAGAACCACTAATGTCACCAGCATGGTCGCCTGATGGAACTAAACTTGCGTATGTAACTTTTGAAAATCGTCAAAGTCAGATTTATATGCAAGACTTATATACAGGTAAGCGTGAATTACTCAGCAGTCACTCAGGTATTAACGGTGCGCCGCAGTTTTCACCAGATGGTAAAAAGTTATTGCAGGTATTGTCAAAAGATAAAACTGGGGCAACAGAAATCTACGTTTTAGATTTAGCAACCCGAAAAGAAACGCGTTTAACACGCCATCGTAGCATAGATACTGAGCCATCATGGTTTCCAAATAGTAAGGAAATTGTGTTTACGTCTGAAAGGGGTGGTAATGCTCAGATTTATAAGTTAAATTTACAAACCGGTAGGTCAAATCGGATGACTTTTGACGGTGATATGAATCTTGCAGGATCAGTTTCACCAGATGGAAAAGAATTAGTGATGGTAAACCGTACTAACGGACAATATCATTTAGCTAAGAAAGAGTTGGCTACAGGCGCGTTTCAAGTATTAACAAGAACACGCCTAGATGAATCACCGAGCATAGCGCCGAATGGTTCGATGATTATTTATAGCACGCTTCATAATAATAAACAGGTACTTGCGCTAGTATCGATGGATGGTCGCTTTAAAGCACGTTTACCTGTGCTAGACGGACAAGTAAAGGCACCGGCTTGGTCGCCTTATTTACAGTAATATTTGCTGGTTTACTCAATATAGGAATCTACTTAATGCAACTTAATAAAATACTAAAGGGCCTGCTAATTGCTGTGCCAGTGATGACATTAGCAGCTTGTAGCTCATCTTCAGATATCGATGAAGGTATGGCTAATCAATCTAACCAGGGAACTGAACAGGCCAACCAAAACAATAATGTTGAAGTAGCTACGTTGACACCTGAGCAAAAAGCTGAAGAAGCACTTCGTGAAAAATATGAAGCTCTTCGTCAAGAGCAAATTATTTACTTCGATTTCGATAAAGCGACAGTTGAGGGTAAATATGCTGAATTACTACAAGCACATGCTGAGTTTTTAGTACAAAACTCTTCAGTTAAAGTATTAATTGAAGGTCATGCTGATGAACGTGGTACGCCAGAGTATAACATTGCGCTTGGTGAGTATCGTGGGCAAGCTGTGGAAAAATACCTACAAAGTTTAGGTGTTTCTGCAAGCCAAATGTCTGTAGTGAGCTATGGTGAAGAAAAACCAATGGTTAAGTCACGTACAGAATCAGCTTTCGCTAAAAATCGTCGTGCGGTATTAGTTTACTAAGATAAGAGATATTATGAAGCCGAAAATTATTTTGGCAGCCATGGTATTGAGCGGGAGCACCCAACTATGGGCTGCTCCCGCTCCTGTTTCAGAGGCTGCAAGTTCACAATCAAGTATCGAAAAACGTTTAACTGCGCTAGAAAACATGATGCAGTCGCGTAACTTATTGCAGGCAGAACTGCAACAACAGCTAAACTCATTACAAAACGAAGTAAGTCAGGTACGAGGTGTTACTGAAGAGCAAAGTTATAAGCTCGAAAAAGTACTACAGCGTCAACGTGAGTTGTATCAAGAAATTGAGAACCGTGTTAGTCAAGCATACACACAACCTGAAAATACAGCGCCTAGTGATGATTACAGTGATGCTAACTCAACACAAACATATAGTTCTGACTTGTCTGAGAACGAAGCTTACGAGCGTGCTGTGGCACTCATAATGAAAGATAAGCGCTATGATCAAGCAATTCCTGAATTTAAAACGTTCTTAACTACGTATCCAGACTCGGTGTATACACCTAATGCACATTATTGGTTAGGACAACTGCTAACGATTAAAAATGATCCTGCACAAGCCTCTGATCATTTTAAAGTAGTGGTAAATGAGTTTCCTAATTCAAATAAACGACCAGATGCTATGTTAAAATTAGGTACGCTGCTTTCAGAGCAAAGTTTAACTGATGAAGCATCAAAAACCTTTAATGACTTAATAAACCAATACCCAAGTACCACCGCTGCAAAATTAGCCACAGAACGCTTATCAAATATGTAAAATGACCTTGATTAGACTGCTTTTTAGCATAAGCGGTCTAAAATTGGTCAACTAGACATAAAAACTTAAAAAAAGAGACGTTTTCTGTTGCACTCATTTTTTAAATAAGTATTATAAGCGCCCGCAGCAAACGAATGGTTACCCCAATCGAAATGCGGAAAAAAGAGCGGGTTATTAGCTCAGTTGGTAGAGCAGTTGACTTTTAATCAATTGGTCGATGGTTCGAATCCATCATAACCCACCATTTATTATTTAAGTATAATGAATGGTTTTAATCGGCGGATTTACGCAAGCTTTAATAAGCATCAGAGCGGGTCATTAGCTCAGTTGGTAGAGCAGTTGACTTTTAATCAATTGGTCGATGGTTCGAATCCATCATGACCCACCATTTATTCTTTAGTGTAATGAATGGTTTTAATCGGCGGATTTACGCAAGCTTTAATAAGCATCAGAGCGGGTCATTAGCTCAGTTGGTAGAGCAGTTGACTTTTAATCAATTGGTCGATGGTTCGAATCCATCATGACCCACCATTTATTATTTAAGTATAATGAATGGTTTTAATCGGCGGATTTACGCAAGTATAATAAGCACCAGAGCGGGTCATTAGCTCAGTTGGTAGAGCAGTTGACTTTTAATCAATTGGTCGATGGTTCGAATCCATCATGACCCACCATTTATTTTGTGTAATGAATGGTTTTAATCGGCGGATTTACGCAAGCTTTAATAAGCACCAGAGCGGGTCATTAGCTCAGTTGGTAGAGCAGTTGACTTTTAATCAATTGGTCGATGGTTCGAATCCATCATGACCCACCATTTATTTTAGTATAATGAATGGTTTTAATCGGCGGGTTTACGCAGTTCAATAAGTATCAGAGCGGGTCATTAGCTCAGTTGGTAGAGCAGTTGACTTTTAATCAATTGGTCGATGGTTCGAATCCATCATGACCCACCATTTATTTAAGTATAATGAATGGTTTCAATCGGCGGATTTACGTAAGCTTTAACAAGCAATCAGAGCGGGTCATTAGCTCAGTTGGTAGAGCAGTTGACTTTTAATCAATTGGTCGATGGTTCGAATCCATCATGACCCACCATTCTTGATATTATTCAGTTTTATATCTTTATTTCCCGCAGAGTTCACTACCACCACTGTTATTTAGTTTTATATTCTCGTATAATTCACCCTATATATGCACTGTAGATTTAAGTGGTCGAGAAATGAGTTTAGCTCAAACTATTATGCCAGAAGGTTATATCTTTCCTCCTAAGCCAGCTCCATTAAATATTGAAGAGCAAGCGCAATATAAAGCACGTATCAAACAATTATTAACGGATAAAAATGCGGTACTTGTTGCCCATTATTATACGGATCCTGAAATCCAAGCGCTTGCTGAAGAAACGGGCGGTTGCGTTGCTGATTCACTTGAGATGGCTCGCTTTGGCGCTAGGCACGATGCAGATATGATCGTCGTAGCTGGGGTTCGTTTTATGGGTGAAACTGCAAAAATTTTGACTCCCAATAAAACGGTAGTTATGCCAACGCTTGAGGCAACCTGTTCACTTGATATTGGCTGTCCGATTGATGAGTTTTCAACATTTTGTGACCAGCACCCAGATCGTAAAGTAGTAGTGTATGCAAATACATCTACTGCCGTAAAAGCGCGTGCAGATTGGATCGTTACCTCATCGTGTGCGCTTGAAATTGTAGAGCATCTTGATGAAATGGGTGAAAAGATAATTTGGGGTCCAGATAAACACCTAGGCGCATATATTCAAAAAAATACCGGCGCAGATATGATCATGTGGAATGGCGCCTGTATTGTTCACGATGAGTTTAAAACCAAAGCCTTAAAAGACATGAAAGCACTTCACGCAGATGCTGGCGTATTAGTGCATCCAGAGTCACCCGCTGAAATTGTTGCACTGGCTGATGCCGTTGGCTCAACTAGTCAGTTAATCAAAGCCGCACAAACGATGGATAATCAAAAGTTTATTGTTGCAACTGATCGCGGTATTTTTTATAAGATGCAACAGTTGTGTCCTGAGAAAGAGTTTTTTGCAGCCCCGACAGCAGGTGATGGAGCAACATGTAAAAGTTGTGCACATTGTCCGTGGATGGCAATGAACGGCCTTAAAGCAATTGAGGAAGCATTACTTGATGTAACCGGCAAAGAAGTGTTTGTAGATATGGATCTACGTGAAGGCGCACTCAAGTCGCTTAATCGCATGCTTGATTTCTCAGCATCATTACAACGCTAAGTTCGATTACAAAGAAAAGGCCGTTAATTTAATGATTAACGGCCTTTTTTGTTTGTTTACTAGGCAGTTAAAAAGCAATAATGAAAAACACCTTGCACCTAAGAGCGCTATTTCATACTATTATGCCGAGTTACCAAATGGTAACCCTGCGGAGGGATGGCTGAGTGGCTGAAGGCGCACGCCTGGAAAGTGTGTTTAGGTTTATCCCTAACGAGGGTTCGAATCCCTCTCCCTCCGCCATTATTTTGCCTAGCAGTATTTAGTAACGCTTTTTAGTTGCGTTTAACTGTGTATCAAATTCATCAGGAAATAATATAGTACCGTCGTCGTCTTCGGTAGGGAATACGGCGATAAGTAAATCATCTTGTTCAAGTCCTCTGGTCCAACGACTTTGCCAGTCTTTTACTGGAATTGCCTTAGCAGTACAATTTTCCCACTCATCGGTTGCCCATGTTTCGGCATAAATGCGCTCAGGCCAAACAGGCACGCAGTCGTCGTCTTCATTTACCAGCATAACGCAGCCGTCGTCATCATTTAAAATCCACACTTGCTTATATTCTTGTACGGTTTCAAACATAAAAGCGAGTCGTTTTTTTGCCCCTAGCGATAAAATAGCATCATCATTTTTTTTAATTGCAGTCGTCATAATTGGCTCACTCTTTACTATTTAATTAGTTCCTTAATAGTATATCGAGTTATATGACACTATGTTGAAAGTTTTGCATTTAATTTTATATCTAGTATAGCAAAATTATTATTTTGAAAAATAAATTGAGCGATCATTCAAAATAGGGCTTGAATATTTACCAAGGTGACTATATCTAACAGTTATACAAAATAAAGGATCGATTATGATGACTACTGATTTACTAGCACCGTTTAAATTAAATAACAGTATTGAGCTACAAAACCGTGTATTAATGGCACCCTTAACCCGCTGTATGGCAGATGATAATTTAGTACCAACTCAAGCTATGGTTGAGTATTATGCACGCCGTGCAGATGCGGGCTTAATTATTAGTGAAGCGACAATCATTCGCCCAGACGCACAAGGTTATCCTAATGTACCGGGGTTATTTAGTGATGAACAAATTCAAGGTTGGAAAAAAGTCACCGATGCGGTACATGCAAATGGCGGTAAAATGTTTGCTCAACTTTGGCATGTCGGCCGCGTTGCACATCCGCATTTTTTTGACGGGGAAGTGCTCGCACCTTCTGCAATTGGTATTGAAGGCTCAGTTCCAAGAATGCGTGAACTGACATATCAAACGCCTAAAGCTGCCACTACTGAAGATATTAAAGGGTTAGTCGCTGATTACGTAAAAGCAGCAGAGAACGCGATTGAGGCAGGCTTCGATGGTATTGAAATTCATGGCGCTAATGGTTACTTGCTTGACCAATTTTTACATTTTGCGTCTAATCAACGTGGTGATGAATACGGACAAACTCCTGAAAACATGTCGCGCTTTCCCCTTGAAGTAGTTGATGCAGTGATAGCTGCAATCGGCGCTGAAAAAACGGGCCTTCGTTTATCTCCAGGGGCTTATTTTAATATGGATGAAGACAACCGTGATAAAGCTGTATTTGATTACCTTTTAAGTGAGTTAAATACACGCGAGTTAGCGTATATTCATGGTGGTATTTTTGACGATAGCATGCGTTTTGAAAGCCTAGATAATCAAACTATTTCTGAGTATTTACGTACTAACTACACAGGAACTTTAGTGGGGGTAGGTAGCTATGATTTTGACAGTGCCAAACAAGCTATTAGTAACAATAAGTTTGATTTAATTGCCATAGGCCGTGCCTTTATCGCTAATCCTGATTACATAGAGAAACTAAAGCAGGGGCAAGAGCTTACCGCCTATAGCGATGAAATGCTTGCTGAACTGGTGTAGTTATTACTGAACGCATATTGATTTACTAACTATAAAGGGCTTGTAATAAAACAAGCCTTTTTATTTAGCTATAAATGAAAATGACAAGCATGCTGATATAAAATTATTGCTGTGATAGATTCGAAGTTTTAATAAAATAACAGTTAAAAGGTAATATATTTTTCATAGATAGCTTTTAGCCTGCCATTTTCTGCAATTTTTTATTAGGTACGTTAGACGAAGCGCTGCTTAATATTTACATACAAGTCTAAATCATAATAATCAAACCGTCCGCAAACTCACCTTTCATGCGTATCTAAAATTGTTAGGCTTGATGAATCTATAGATCGTCCTGTTTGGTTAGGCAAAATTGCTAACTGTCTGCATAAACTAGCTTTGTAATTAAAGCGCAATAACCATAAGGAACATTTTATAAAAACTCAATCAGTAATTTCATCTACAGTTTAGATCTAAGCAACATAAATTACCTGTCGCTCATTATTAAAATATCTTACACTAGGTCAACTAGTTAGTTTCAAGCAAGGACTGTGTTAAATGCTGAATATCATCCAATCTAACCGTATGGAAACACTGCAAGCGCAGTTCCATAAGCTTTTAATGGTTGACCCGCTACAAAGCCTGTTTGATAAAGAAGTCGTGCTGGTGCAATCGCCCGGTATGTCGCAGTGGTTAAAAATTGGTTTGAGCGAACAGCTTGGTATTGCCGCACAGGTAGATTTTCCATTGCCATCAAGCTTTATTTGGCAGTTATATCAGCAACTATTACCTAATGTGCCTAAAGAGTCCGCATTTAATAAACCTAACCTTGCATGGAAGCTCTTTGCTATTTTGCCTGATTGCATTGACGAGCCCTTGTATTCGCCGCTTAAAAGCTATTTAGCAGGCGATATTGACGGCCAAAAAACCTTTGCCTTATGTGAAAAAATAGCCGACGTGTACGATCAGTACTTGATGTATCGCCCGCATTGGATAGCAACATGGGATAGCGGTAAAGATGAGCTTGATGATGTCGATATTGCGGTTTCGCCTTGGCAACCGGATTTATGGCGGCGCATTGTTGCGTTAAGTGTTGAACTTGGGCAAAGCCAATTCCACCGCGCCAATATGCAAGGAAAATTAATTGCCGCTCTTGAAAACATGGACGAAAGCCAATTACCTAAGCGTATTAGTCTGTTTGGTATATCAGCTATTGCAAGTTCCCAGCTTGAAATATTTAATGCACTGAGTAAAAAAACACAGGTGTTCTTATTCTTTTTTAACCCCAGTGAGCATTATTGGGGTGATGTAGTTGATGAAAAAACCGCTGCTAAAATTAAAGCAAAATATGCCAAAACGCCATTACTTGATGCCTGCGAAAATAGCCAAAATAATCCCGATGATGAATACTATTTTATTGGTAACCCACTGTTATCATCATGGGGGAAATTAGGGCGTGATTATTTTGAGCAACTAGTACAACTTGATGCCCGTTGGATTGATGGCTTTACAGCAAGCTTTGATGATTCATTACTTGGCAAGATACAAAGTGAAATTTATCAGTTGGCCTTTAAAGGCGAATCACTTACTTTAGATAAAGAGTGGTTTATTAACGACGAAGGCAAGTTGCCAGTAAAGCAAAATGATAACAGTATCATGCTTAGCGATTGCTATACGCCGCTCAGAGAAGTTGAACGCTTGCATGATTACTTACTTAATTTATTTCATCAAAATCCAGCGCTTACCCCAAAAGATATTATTGTTATGATGCCCGATGTAGGCACATACAGCCCGTATATCGAGGCCGTTTTTGGTGGGGCACAAGGTAAGCGTCACATCCCATATGCGTTGGCTGATTTAGCTATTGAGCAAGAAAAGCCTGTACTTAGTTCGTTTGCAAGTTTAGCTAATTTGCCGTTTTCACGTTTTGGTGTCTCGGATATTTTAGATTTACTACAGGTCACTCAAATTGCCGAAAAATTCAGTCTTGAGTCCCATGAATACGAGCAAATTCAATATTGGCTTGAGCGAGTAGGCGTTAAGTGGGGCATAGATGCTGAGCATAAAAGTAGCTTCGACTTACCCACTATTGACTTAAATACGTGGAAGCATGGGTTAAATCGTTTACTTTTAGGGATTGCTCAGCGCGATGAGCAAAATCCATTTAATGGCATTTACAGTGCGGATGAAGTTGAAGGGATGGCTCTTGATACCCTTAATAAACTAGTGCACTTTATTGATGTACTGCAAACGTTTAAAGAGCGCCTAACTCCCGATGACACACTAACAAATAAAGCCGATATTCTTGATGAGCTGTTGGCGGCTATATACGAAAGTGATAGCGATGATAGTTGGGATCTGTTGGTGCTTAAAAAAGTACTCGATGATGTTAATAAACACCATCAAAACGGTGATTATACTCAAGTTGTATCACAACGTATTGTTAGTTACTTAATCAAACAAGGTATTCAAGAAAATGGCGTAGGCCAGCGCTTTTTGGTCGGCCAAGTTAATTTTTGTACTTTAATGCCAATGCGCGCTGTGCCATTTAAAGTGGTATGTATGCTGGGCCTTAACGATGCTGATTATCCTCGTACTGTACAGCCGATAGGCTTTGACTTAGTGCCGTATTCGAAAAAGCAAAAAGGTGATAGATCACGAAAACTTGATGATCACTACCTGTTTTTGGAAGCGTTACTCAGTGCCCGCGAAAATTTGTACATGAGTTACATTGGTCGTTCGTGTTTTGACAACCAACCGCGTATGCCATCAACGCTTGTCAGTGAATTACTAGAATATATTGGCCGCAGTTTTTCATTAGTTGAAAAAGATGAGCAAAGTGCACAAAAATTACCTGACTGTTTGATTAGCAAGCAGTATTTGCAGCCGTTTAATAGCCATTATTATCTACCAACAGAGCAGTCAGAAGACCAAACAGCATTTAATGAACACAGCTATAATCCCGTTTGGCTGCCTGCAGAAGCAATAGCGCCACAATCACTCACTAAACTTGCTGTAATAATGCCAGAAAGCTTAGATTTAGATGTATTTATTCGTAGTGTTTGTAATCCACAAGAGAGTTTTTATCAACAAACATTAGGTCTGCGCTTACCTGAATTTAATGACATAACCAAAGATGAAGAACCCTTTAGTGTAGATGCACTAAAGCGTTACTTTTATTTAGATGAAATACTCGAAGCTACTATTTTAGAAAAACCACTTAGCCGGGAGCAAATATTGCAACGAGGTGAGCTGCCCCAAGCGCACGTTGGCGATTTAATTTTTGAAAGCATGGAACATCGTGTTGATGCACTCGCAGGCCAAGTAAAAGAGCAAATTAAGCAAAGCAAAAATGAACCCGCAGAGGTGAGCTTACTCCTTAAAAGTGACGGCGTAGATGCAGAACCCCAAAGTATGAAAATTGAAGGATGGTTAAATCATCTTTACTTACAAAAACAGTCACAGCAAAAACAAGTGTTTTACCGAAGTGCCAGTATTAAAGCGAAAGACTTGATTAAAGGCTTTATCTACCATTTAAGTGCGCAAGTTATGGAGCACAGTGTAGAAACATTAATTCTCGGCCTTGATCAAAAAATAGTGTTTGCCCCAATAGATAAAAACCAAGCTGAGGCACTGTTAAATCAGTGGTTTAGTTTATATGTTGCGCTTAGGCAATCGCCAGTAGCGTTTTTTCCGGTAAGTGGGTATGAATACGTAAAAACCGGTGGCGACATCACAAAAGCAATCAATAAATTTAGCCCACAATATATTGGCCGCGGCGAGGGCGAAAATCCGTACATTCGCTTAACCACGCAATCACTATTAGATTGCCAAGAAGAATTTACAGTGTGGAGCAATAAGTTGCTCGCCCCGTTAGCTGCTAACGCAAAGGAGAGTGACTATGCAAGCGCTTGATCCACTTACAATGCCACTGACTGGGCAAAGTTTGATAGAAGCTAGTGCAGGCACAGGTAAAACCTATACTATTACCGGTTTATATTTACGTTATTTATTAGGAATGCAAATAGCGGATGAACCAGGCTCAGAGCTAAATAAGCCTTTAAGTGTAGAGCAAATATTGGTAGTGACCTTTACCGATGCCGCCACCCAAGAAATTAAAGATCGCGTACGCACACGTATTATCGCCGCCCGTGACGGTTTATTAGGCCTTGAAACAAAAGATCAGCTAATTAACGATATTATAAGCACGATTGACGACAAACATCGTGCCTTTGACTTACTCGATGCTGCTGCAAAATCAATGGACGAAGCGGCTATTTTTACTATTCACGGTTTTTGTCAGCGCATGCTAAAACAGCATGCGTTTGAATCAGGAGTGGCGTTTAATTTAGAATTTATTTTAGATGAGCGAGAAATACTACTCGAGACCATAAAAGATTTTTGGCGCACTTTTGTATACCCGCTAAATAAAGAAAAAACCGATGCCATACTCGACGTTTTTCAAGCCCCGGAAGCGTTATTTAGTAAAGTGTTTAGCTTACTGAATAAAGGCAACGCAAAAGTTACTCCGCAAATTAATTTAGAAGATGTATGGCAAGCCCGTGAGCAATACATTGCAAAAGTACCCGGTTTTAAAAAAAGCTGTTTAGAAAGCGAATTTGTTGCAGCGGTTAAAGCCTCTGGGCTCAGTGGTTCGAAGACTCCTGCGCGTAAAGGAAGCTTAAAAGCGCTTGAAGAGTTCTGTTTAAGTGACGAGCTGTTTTTTCAGTTTGGTACCAATAAATATTCATTCGAAGTGTGGAGTACTGAAAGCCTAAGTGATGCGGGTAACTATAAAAAAAACCAGCCATTATTTACTCATGCACTACAAAGCCAATTTGATGAACTTGCAGCGCTTAGCAACACTATAAATCAAGGGCTCGCTATAGCAATAGTACAACATGCAGCTACGTGGGTTAAAAAAGCTATTGCAAAACGCAAGCAAGAACAAAGCGTGATCACTCCGGATGACTTATTGAGTAACTTACATAATGCACTGACCAGTGAGCAGGGCGAAACACTTGCACAAAAAATAGCGCACTTATTCCCCGTTGCCATGATTGACGAATTCCAAGATACCGATCCAACCCAATACGGTATTTTTAGTAAGATTTATACGCAAGCACATACTACTCTTTCCATGATTGGGGACCCTAAACAAGCTATTTATGGTTTTAGGGGCGCAGATATTTTTACTTACATAGGCGCAAAACATGCTGTTGAGCAAAGCCAGCAATTTACCTTGGACACCAATTTTCGCTCAAGTACTGATATAGTTGAAAGTGTTAACCAATTATTTGCTAAGCATGATAACAGCTTTATATATAACGATGTCATTCCTTTTAACCAAGTTAAGGCCAAAGGTAAGGAAGCGGATGAATCATTTTTGATAAATGGTAAGCCGGCCAAGGCCTTTGAGTTTTGTGTATTTACAGATACCGAGGCTGATGATAAAAACAAACCAACCAAAAAAGGGATTAGCCAGCAGCATTTAGCCGCCCACTTTACTAATAAAATAGTAGCGTTGCTTGTACAGGCGTCAGAGGGACGCGCGTGTATAGGCAGTGAGCCCGTAACCGCTGCTGATATTTGTATTTTGGTGCGTGATCGGGGTGAAGCGCAGGTTATCAAAAAAGCACTCAGTGATGCTAAAATTGCCAGTGTGTATTTATCTCGCGACAGTGTATTTAGCCAAGAGTTGAGCCATCATTTACTGAACTTTTTAACAGCATTACATGGCCAATATAACGAATCATTACTGCGCGGGGTACTTGCTGGCCCATTATTTTGTTTAAGTTATAACGACATTTATGCGCTTGCAGATGATGAAGCAAAATGGCAAGTACACCTTAACTTTTTTGCTTACTTAAGCTCAGTCTGGCACAAGCAAGGTGCCATGGCGATGCTTGAATATTTATTAAGCCACAATAAATTAAGCGCTAAATGGCAAGGTTTAGGCTATAACGTAGAGCGCTGGCTTACAGATTTACGACATCTCAGTGAAATACTCCAGCAAAAACAAATTGAGCTTGAGGGCACACAACGGTTATTACGTTGGTTTGCACAAAAAGTGAGTCAACAAGACGGTGAAGCTGTCCAAGTACGCCTTGAAAGTGATGCTAACTTAGTACGAATTGTTACCATGCATGCATCAAAAGGGCTTGAGTTTCCGTTAGTGTTTATGCCATTTGCTAGTGGGTATCGTGAAACCAAAGAGGCCTTGTATCATAAAGACGGGCAGCTTATTTATGATTTAAGTAAAAGTGACGATGCACTGCAAAAAGCCGAGCAAGAACGTCTAGCTGAAGATTTACGTTTATTGTACGTGGCACTAACACGCGCTATTCATTACTGCGCCATTGGTATGTACAACATAGGGCAAGGGCAAAGTAGTCGTTTAGCTATTCAAAGCAGCTCGCTTGGACATGTATTATTTGCAAACCTTGATATAACCAGTAGCGTAATTTGGCGTAATCATTTAAAAGAGTTTTGTCAGCAAAACTCAGCGATGGAATATAGCGAATTTACTAAGGATGAGTTAGTCGAGCAGGAGCCATTACAACTTTTACCAGCGCAAAATACAGAGCAAAAGCTTAGTGTTAATAGTGTAACCGTTGAGATAGAAAAAGATTGGCGCGCAACCAGTTTTAGTGCCTTGAGCTTTAAAAAACAGTCTGATCACATACAACCAGGACGTACTGATGAAGATCACAACAAAGATGAATTTGCCGCCAAGCAAGATAATAGTCAATCCCCGTATAGTTTCCCCAAAGGAGCAAAACCAGGTAGTTGTTTACACGAAATTTTTGAGCAAATTGATTTTACTAATCCAGAGCAACACTTAACTGAGCAGCCTCAAGGTAGTAATGAGAATAACTTAGCTGAGGTGATTAAAAAAAGTTTAAAAAAGTATCACATAGACGAGCAGTGGCAAGAGACCACTGAACAATGGATACTCAGCGCCTTAGAGTGCCCTTTTGATAACACTGGCTTGAGCTTAAGCGTATTACCCCCAAGTGACTGTTTAGTTGAGATGGAATTTAATTTACCACTGCAAAGCTTAAATGCTAAACAGTTAAACTCAGTACTAATTAAACACTTTGGTTTTAATCAAAGCAATCTTGATTTTTTTGATGTACAAGGACTACTTAAAGGATTTGTAGATTTAATATTTTACTACCAAGGTAAATATTATATTTTGGATTATAAATCCAATTACTTAGGCAACAAGCCTAGTGATTACGAGCAAGACTCACTCGAGCAAGCTATGACTAGCCATCAGTATCATTTGCAGTATCTAATATACACAGTTGCGCTAAATCGCTTGTTAAAACAACGTATTAAAAATTACAGTATAGAGCAACATTTAGGTGGCATTTACTACACCTTTTTGCGGGGGATGGGTGATGGCAAAGGTATTTACTTTAAAAAGCTCAGCAGCGAGCAAGTTGAGATTTTAGATGGGTTATTTACTAAAGCGACAATGAGCGAAGGAGAGCCATCATGAGCAACGGGCCTACAATAAACACAACGCCTACAGTAGGCGAAACATCGACAATAAATACTGAACTAAATCGAACAGTAAAAAAAGTCCCGTTGCTTGACTATTTACTTAATGAAAATCGCCTACGTATGGTGGATATAAAGTTGGCTGATTTACTCTGTCAACAAAATAAAAACACCGATAAAAGTGATGTTTACAATATTATTTTATTACTGTGCCTCGCAGGGCAAAGCCAACATAGTTGTTTAAACCTAGACGAGGTAAACTGGATAAACCCGTTTAATTTACGCCAATCTGACTTTACAAAGGCTGATGGCACAGTGCCAGATAAGCTCAGCCCATTTATTGAAGACTTTGACACCCAGTGTGCCATTAACTGCTTACAAGCACACCCAAGTGTTGGCGAACAGCAGCCTTTACAACTATTTGGAAGCCGCCTCTATTTTTCCCGTCTTGCCGGGTATGAGCAAACTCTGGCATCGCGACTATTAGTTATGAGTGAGCGAAAAATAACGATAGACAATACCAAGCTCAGTGATTTATTAGATTATTATTTTCCTGCCTGCAAAGCACCTAAAAAGGGTCTTGATTGGCAAAAAGTCGCCTGCGCTATGGCTGCCACAAAAGGTTTTAGTGTGATCACCGGTGGTCCCGGCACCGGTAAAACCACCACCGTCACGAAGCTGCTTGCTATTTTGCAATCACTTTATCAAAGTGCGCCGCTCAGTATTAAGCTGGTAGCTCCTACAGGAAAAGCGGCAGCAAGATTAAGTGAGTCTATATTAGGCGCAAAAGCGCAATTAAAAGCATCTATTCCAGTTGAGGTAGAGCCATTAATTCCTCAAAGTGCAGAAACTATTCATCGTTTATTGGGGGTTAAACCCTTTACCAATAAGTTTAAACATAACAGTGGCAACCTACTGCATTTAGATATATTGATTATCGACGAAGCCTCCATGGTTGATTTATCACTGATGGCAAAGCTAATAGAAGCACTGCCAGCTCACGCGAGGCTAATACTACTTGGTGATAAAGACCAACTTGCTTCGGTAGATACCGGTAGTGTTATGAGTGATTTATGCCAAGGTTTAATGTTTGGTGAAACGCCCAGTTATTCAAAAGCACGCTGCGATGAACTAAATCAGCTTTGCTTTAACGGCGAACAAAAACTCGAAGTAAAACCAAGTAAATTTAAACTTGCCGATTGCATCGCGTTTTTACAACATAGCTATCGGTTTACCGCAGAAAGTGGCATCGGCCAACTAGCATTGGCTGTTAATACTAATCATAGAGGCAAACTAAATTTTGTAGAGCAAGAGGTAAATAGCGGCGTATTTAACGACGTGATTCTTGATTTCGACCTAGTGACTAAACCGGTTGAAAAATTAGTGCAAAATGCAGCTAGCCATTATGCAAAGTATCTAAATCTAATTAAGCAACATGCAACAACTGCAGAGGTTCATAAAGCCTTTGCTAAGTATCAATTACTTGCTGCAGTGCGCGAGGGTGATTACGGCGTAAATAGCCTAAATCAGCGAATTGAAAAACAACTGCACAACCAAGGGCTTATCAATACCACTGCAAATCCACTGCACTATTTAGGCATGCCGATCATGATTGCACAAAACGATTATCAACTTAAGCTCTTTAATGGCGATATTGGTATTTTAATGCATGATGAAAACAAGAAACTTAAAGCGATATTTATAGATGAGCAAGGTAATGAACGTGCTTTTTCACCAGCCAGAATGCCACCCCACGATAAAGTGTATGTAATGACTATACACAAATCACAAGGCTCTGAATTCGCTTATACTGCGATGGTATTGCCACCGGCAAACCAGGCAACTGCTGGCATAAACCGCCAAATAGTCTACACCGGCATCACCCGTGCAAAAAATACCTTCGAGCTGGTAGCCGACAAAAACGTGCTACTAACGGCAATGAATAGATCGGTAAGTAGAGCGTCAGGGTTGTACGAGCGGTTAAAATGAGGCATGCAAACTAGGAGTTAAAAATATTAGTTCCTAGTTTGTTTTATTATGTGAAAAGAAGGCTTCAGTCATATTTTAAAGTTAATAACCCTGCGTGGTTTTGTGAAGGTGCTATTGTTAGTTGTTTTGGGGCGTAATAACAGGGCTAAGTAATTACCAATTTTTTAGCTTTTAAGCGAAGAGCAAAAAAGTAACTTTGCTCTTTATACTCATCATTTTATTATTTCCTTTGTATTATTCTCACAATGCTCTAATTACGCACGGTTCTTTTTCTAAATACATTAGGACGCCAGCCGAAGTGCAGGGCGCCGAGTCTGAGGAATACTGTAACTAAAAATGAGCCAATAATGCACCACAAATATGACACCTCTAATAAGAATAAAGTAGCGTAAGTGATACCACCGCAAAAACAGGCGGTAGAGTAGAGCTCTTCACGCATGACTAGAGGCATTTCGCGGCAGATTACATCGCGCATTAAACCGCCAAATATACCGGTGGTCATGCCCATAGTGATAGCAACTATCATGGTTGTGCCTTCAATTAATGCTTTTTCAATGCCGACTATATTAAAAATGGCCATGCCGATGGCATCAACGAGTAGCATGTAATAGCTTGATACATCAGGCAAATAGCGTATAAACATGACTGCGACAAATATCGCGCTATAAGTGGCATATAAATAGTTTGGCTCTGAAATCCAAAATACCGGCTGGTTTAGCAGTACATCGCGCAACGTGCCACCACCAAGAGCGGTTACTGATCCTACGACAACAATACCAAAACCACCGATATCTTTATCATGACCAAGCAAAGTTCCTGATATTGCAAAAAAAGCAACACCAATTAAGCTTAACAATTCAAAATATTCTGTTGTCATATAGGCCTTCCTGCTGGCGTGTTAGTGCTTGGGACATATTAAGCGTAAAGAGTAACGTATTTAGAGTTTATTATTACTGAATATAGCCAGAAAATAAAATAAGACCATCTATTTAGACTCGATATGGATACAGACAGTTAGATAAATTAGACATAATTGGAAGTAAAAATACTACATATAAATCACTCGATTCTAAAAGCGGCACGGCAAGATCATTATAAATTGAACTTATAGAGCAAGTAGTGATCAGATCAAGGCATAATAATTACTTGGTCGCATAAATATGAGCACTACTTTTCTGAAACATTTTAATTCAATTACAGATCCTCGCATTGAACGTTGTAAAAAGCATGAACTTATCGATATTCTTCTCCTTGCTATTAGCGCTGTACTCTCTGGTGCAGAAGGATGGGAAGATATTGAAGACTTTGGGCACCTAAAGCTTGATTGGTTAAAAAAATACGGCACGTTCAACGCAGGAATTCCAAAACATGACACGATTGCTCGCGTCATGTGTCGGTTAAAAGCAAATGAAATAGAAAGGGCATTTCAATCTTGGATATCATCACTGATTGAAACTACAGGTGCAGATATCATCGCTATCGATGGCAAAACCGCACGGCGTTCATTTACCACAAAAGACAGAAAAAGTGCCTTACACACGGTCAGTGCATGGAGTTGCCAACACCAGTTAGTGCTTGGGCAGACGGCTGTTGATAATAAAACAAATGAAATCACCGCAATACCAGAATTACTCACCCTGCTCGATATTGAAAACAGTATCATTACGTTAGATGCGATGGGATGCCAACAAGAAATAGCAAAACAAATCATCCAACAAAAAGCAGATTATATTCTTGCACTTAAAGGTAATCATTCAGGCATGCAAAAGGAACTAGAAGCGTGGTGGCACAAGTGCGAGCGTGAAAGGTTAACTAAGCATAATTGTGATGAACATACCGAAATAAGCTCAGGACATGGGCGTGTTGAAACACGTACATGCCAGCAGTTACTTATAGATAAAAGCTGGCTAGGCAAGGATTATCGTTGGCCTGGCTTAACGAGTATTATTAAGGTCAGGGCTGAAGTTCATGATAAGTCGGCAGGGTCGGATACCACTGAAACACGCTGGTATATAAGTTCATTAGACTTAAATGCAGCGCAAGCACTCAATGCAGTACGCAGTCACTGGCAGGTTGAAAGCATGCATTGGATGCTTGATATGAACTTCAGAGAAGATGAATCGAGAATACGCAAACTTCAAGGGCCATTAATGTTTAATGTAATGCGAAAGATAGCCATGGCGCTTTTTAAACAAGATGCATCTAAGTCAGCAAGTATGGCGAGGAAAAAGAAAATGGCAGGGCTAGACGATGATTACCGCTCAACCCTGCTAGAGTCTGGGATTAAAATGCGCTAGCCGTGCTAAAAGCGGCGCAAAAGGCACTATTTTATCAGTGTATAGGTGTTGATAAAGAAAAAACTGATGAGCTAGAGTCAATGCTCACTCAAGAGTATCAAAAAGGTCGTGAGCAGTTAGATGCAGAGGCTAAGCATGACAAAGGTTAAACTATAAGTGCATTTTTAGTGTGTACTTATCTTTTGGAGAAAACTCAAAGCTGGATGTTCTATTCGGTGTTTTATCTGCTAAAGTTGAAGGTGGCAATTTAATTAGGCAGATAAAATGAAAACGCTCGAACAACAATTAATAAACTATGCCCTTTACCATCGTTCAAAACGCAATGTTTTAACTCACTTTATTGGCATACCACTGATTGTGTATGCAATTCTATGCCTTTTAGAGCGTATAACTCTTTTTGATGGGATCATTCAGGTAACGGGTGCTTCGCTCGTTGTGACCGTTACATCACTTTATTATTTAAGATTGAGCCTATCATTGGGTGTCATAATGGCCTTGTTACTCAGCTTATTGACGATAGCGGCCGCTCCAGTGGCAAGTTTAAGTCATTCAAACTGGCTAATAGTCAGTGTTGCAACGCTTGCTGTGGGCTGGGGCTTACAGTTCATCGGCCATTATTTTGAAGGCAAAAAGCCGGCATTTGTAGATGACTTAATGGGATTGATTATAGGCCCATTATTTGTAGTTGTAGAAGCCTTGTTTTCACTGGGTTTTTATAAAAAGCTCGAGCAACAAATTACAGCGCAAGCGGGTTCAACGCGGGTATAAGTAACATAAGATGCTTTTAACGATAAAGTAATCTGGACACGGGTGTTTCATCAGGTATTAGTAAAGCCTTACCTGAGCAGTTAGCAGCTAAAGGTGCATGCTTATTTTGTTTGTACGTAATGAAGCGACGTTCAATGGATTAAATAGTTGGTTCGGTTATAAGCATCATATTGTAACCCTTGGCTTAGCAAATACAGAGCCGATTTTAGCCTCTACGCCAGAAATATTAAGTACCTTAAACGGTTTTTGCCGACGTTACTTAACCGCATGACAGCAAAAAATAACTATCGGTAGGAGTTCCTTTTATCGGGTCTGTCATATAACAGTACAAAATTATCTAGCGCTTAATTGAAAAAGCCTTGTTTTAACTATGGTTAAAATGCCCTTGAATGTCATACAATGGGGTAAAGTAGTCTACATAAGAGAGAACAAATATGGCCGCATTTGGTACTGTGTTTATGCCGCAGATGATACAAGCACGTTTTGAGAATAAAGCGTGGGGTGAGTTGACAACGGTTGCGTCAGATAAATTAGAATTTCATGGTGGTGCACATGTTTTACATTATTCAAGTACATGTTTTGAAGGCTTAAAAGCATTTCGCCATGAAGATGGAGCAGTGTATGTCTTTAGAATGGATGCGAATATCAAGCGTATGAAGCAAAGCTCAAAGTTTTTGAGCCTACCTGACTTTGATGAGTCAATGCTTGAAAAAATGATTATCGATAGTGTTAAAATGTATAGTCATGAAACACCACTACCGCCAGGCTCAATGTATATTCGTCCCACACATATTGGTACTGAAGCAGCCATTGGCAAAGCCGCTGCGCCTTCAATGAGTTCGTTACTCTATGTTTTACTTTCTCCGGTGGGCGATTACTTCTCTGCTGGCGCTACTGCATTACGTGTATTACTTGAAGAAGATGGTATGCGCTGCGCCCCGCATATGGGTATGGTTAAAAGTGGTGGCAACTATGCAAGTGCATTAGGACCTATTTCAGCGGCACGTGAAAAGTATAAAGCTGATCAAATATTATTTTGCCCAGGTGGTGACGTACAAGAGACCGGCGCTGCTAACTTTATTTTAATCGATGGCAATGAAATCATCACTAAAGCGCTCGATAGCAGTTTTTTACATGGTGTTACTCGTAATAGTATTTTAACCATTGCAAAAGACTTAGGTATGACGGTTTCTGAGCGCAATTTTACAGTAACAGAGTTACTTGAGCGTGCAGAAAAACCGGGTACTGAAGCTGCGCTTTCTGGTACTGCGGCGGTATTAACCTCAGTCGGCACATTTATCCATAACGATAAAGAATACAAAGTAGGTAATGGTGAGCCAGGCCCGCAAGCGGCACGTTTACGCCAAGCGCTTAATGATATTCAATGGGGAAAAGCAGACGATAAGCACGGTTGGTTAACTAAAGTATAACAGCATACGCTGCATGCCTATTATAGCCACGGCGTTTGCCGTGGTTATAAAACTTATCTTTCCTATATTAATATCTTTAAACATCACCAACCTCCCTACAAATATAAAATAGATGCTTATAATGTTGCCTGCCTATTTTTTCAAAAAATGATGAACCCACGCAAAACCATAACCAATCATCGATCATAACCAAAATAGCTAAGCTTTAGTGTTATTAATACAAATACGCTGGGTACTAAACAGTTGCCGACAAAATGCAGTCTGCGGTAAGTTGGATTTCGGGGAACTAAATAATAAGGGTAAAATGTTTCAAGTTTGTAAAGCTGTGTTGATGTGGATTCATTAACAGTTGTTTACAAACAGGTGGATATTGTAACGCGAACAGCTAGACAACACCTACAAAGAACCATATTCTTGGAAGTTAATTATTTTACATAACAAGAATGAAAACGATGATAAAAAATATTTTAGCATGTGGTGTATTACTCGCATTAACTGGTTGCTCAGAGTCACCGAGTTCATCTATAGCGGTAACTAAAGAAAGAGTATCAACTACGTCTATAGAAAAAGTAAATTTAAGCTACCCTAAAACAGCAGAAGGACAAGTTGTAGAGAGTTATTTTGGTGAAGAGGTAGCTGACCCTTATCGCTGGTTAGAAGATGATATGAGCGATGAAACTGCTAATTGGGTTAAGACACAAAATCAAACAACCTTTGCTTATTTAGACCAAATTCCTTATCGCGATAAACTCAAAGAGAGTCTTGAAAAGCTGTTTAATTATGAAAAAATATCAGCACCTTTTACAGAAGGCGACTATACCTATTTTTATAAAAATGATGGTTTACAAAATCAGTATGTATTGTATAGAACAAAAGGCGATGCAGAAGCTGAAATATTTTTAGACCCTAATACCTTTAGTGAAGATGGCACGACCTCTATGTCAGGGTTAACATTTTCAGATGACGGCTCATTAGCAGCTTATCAAATTTCTGAAGGGGGCAGTGATTGGCGAAAAATCATTATTTTGGATACTGAATCTAAAGAACCGATTGAGCAGGCACTAGTTGATGTGAAATTTAGTGGTATCTCATGGTTTGGTAATCAAGGGTTCTACTATTCAAGCTACGATAAGCCTAAAGGCAGCGAGCTTTCCGCTAAAACTGATCAACATAAAGTATATTATCATCAGTTAGGCACCAGCCAAACGAAAGATAAACTGGTATTTGGTGGTACCGATGAACAAAAGCATCGTTATATTGGTGCAAATGTGAGCCGTGATAATCGATTTTTAGTGATTTCAGCAAGTGTATCAACCTCGGGCAATAAATTATTTATTAAAGATTTAACTGATCCTGATAGCAAATTAGTAACTATCTTGGACAATACAGACTCAGATACTTATGTGATTGACACTAAAGGGAGCACTTTATTTTTAGTGACTAACCTCAATGCGCCGAACAAAAAATTAGTGCGAGTTGATGCAAGCAAACCACAACCTGAAAATTGGCAAGATGTGATCCCAGAAACTAAAAATGTACTGGGCTTATCAAAAGGAGGCGATTACTTTTTTGCTAAGTATATGGCTGATGCAATCTCCCAAGTTAAACAATACGATAAAGCAGGTAAGTTAGTACGAGAAATTAATTTGCCTGGTGTAGGGACTGCCCGTGGCTTTGTTGGTAAGAAAGAGCAAACTACACTTTATTATTCATTTGCTAACTATATAACGCCAGGTAATACATACTCTTTTGATGTTCAAACGGGTGAATCTTCGGTTTATCGTAAATCAGGTGCACAATTCGATAGTGATAAGTATAAAACTGAGCAGGTTTTTTATACATCTAAGGATGGTACTAAAGTGCCGATGATTATTTCGTATAAAAAGGGCTTAAAGCTAGATAGTAAAAACCCGACTATTTTGTATGGCTATGGTGGTTTCAATGTAAGTTTAACACCTAGTTTTAGTTCAACTATAGCTGCTTGGCTTGAGCAAGGAGGTGTTTACGCAGTACCAAATATTCGTGGAGGTGGTGAATACGGTAAACAGTGGCATAAAGCGGGTACACAATTACAAAAACAAAATGTATTTGATGACTTTATCGCAGCCGCAGAATACCTAAACGAGGAAAAATACACCTCAAGTGATTACTTAGCTGTGCGTGGTGGATCAAATGGTGGCTTATTAGTTGGTGCGGTTATGACGCAGCGTCCAGAGTTATTTAAAGTTGCATTACCAGCAGTAGGTGTACTTGATATGCTTCGTTATCATACATTCACCGCAGGGGCTGGTTGGGCGTATGATTACGGCACCAGTGAGCAAAGTAAAGAAATGTACACTTACCTAAAGGGATATTCGCCAGTCCACAATGTTAAAGAAGGGATAAGCTACCCTGCAACACTTATCACCACCGGAGACCATGATGATAGAGTTGTACCTGCGCATTCATATAAATTTGCGGCAGAGCTGCAAGCCAAAGGGGCAAGCAATAAACCTTATTTGATTCGTATTGAAACTAATGCGGGACATGGTGCAGGGACACCCACCAGCAAGACGATCGAGCAATATGCTGATATATATGGTTTTACACTTTACAATATGGGCATAGAGTCACTGTAACTTTGTACTTTAAATAGAGCGTCGAGCATATGTTCGACGTTCTATTCATATAAGATTTTTTTAAATGCAGTCAATTACTAATCGGGGAGAAGATTGTTACCTGCTTTATCTAGTTTAAGTAAGAGCATGGCTGTAGATAACTTTCTGTCGTTATACCCATGAAACTCGAAAGTTCGATCAGCCCCTTTAATTACCTAATTCCCCCATAAATGAAGGCATAATAGCCCTCACTAAATTTTTTGTGTTAACTTGCGGGGAGAAATAATCGCTGATAGGTTTTATAAGCATATTCATCGCTCATTCCACTTAGGTAATCACATAGTATACGGTGAGTATTACCTTTATTCTCGGCCGCATGCTGCCATGCTATTTGAGTTGTTTCGGGCAGTAGCCGAAGAGGATCGGCAGCAAAGGCAGAAAACAAGTCAATCAATAAATTTTGCCCCTTAAATTCAATTTGTTGCATTTTAGGTTCGCGAATTAAGCGGCTAAATACAAAGCTTTTTAACACGTGTAATACCGCTTCATATTCATCATCTAATACAACACTATTTTGTAAAATAGGGCAGTCGAATTGCTTATTTTGTATCACCAACTTGGCATTGATAATAAAAGTATTTACAAGCTCACCAATGGCATCTTTTCGCTCATAATCAAACGTAGAGAATAGCCGCGCAGTAAGCGACGGTAAAATCTTGATTAACCAAGGCAATGATAATTCTTTAAGCATTGGTATGGCGTGGCTTTGCCAATCTTCCAAGGTCAACACTTCGGTGGCAATAGCATCTTCTAAATCATGAACGGCATAAGCGATATCGTCAGCAAGTTCCATAATAGCCGAATCTAAAGATTTATAACGGGTTTTAGCACGGTATTGATCAACCGATTGTTGTTGCACTAAAAGTTGTTGGTCATTATGACTTAACGGCTTAATAATCCACGAGAAAATTTCTGCATCATCCTGATATAATCCTTTGGCTGGGCGCCAATCATCGGCTTTGATAAAACGCTGGCTATTTGGGTGAACTGGAATGTTATGCCACAAGTCATTTATAAAACCAGGGTATTTGATAAAGCCAAGTAATGTACGCCGGGTTAGATTCATACCGTAGCCATTACTATAGGGTTCAAGTTTCGCGACAATTCTTAGTGTTTGCGCGTTGCCCTCAAACCCACCGTGGTCGCGCATCATATAGTTAAGGGCTATTTCGCCGCCATGGCCAAAAGGAGGGTGGCCAATATCATGAGCCAAGCATAAGGTTTCGAGCAAACTGGTTGAAGGGAAGTGGTTAAATTCAGGGTGCTGGGATTTTAAATGACGTAATAAGCCACTGCCAATTTGTGCCACTTCTAATGAATGAGTAAGGCGAGTACGGTAAAAGTCATTTAAACCAATGCCCATTATTTGAGTTTTCGCTTGCAAACGCCTAAATGCGGCTGCGTGGATTATTCTTGAGCGATCAATTTGCCACGCACTGCGGTTATCATTAGGGCGGTGTTTTTGTTGATCTATCAGCCGAGCTTGCCAGAGTTTATCCATTACTTCCCCTGCATTAATTACATTCATTAATAACCCATTGTAACTCAATTATTTAGATTGTTATCGTTATTCGCGTTCTTTGTTTTGCTTCGGTATAATAGTTACTAATGTGCTTGTGTCACTACCAAGTATAAAGATTAATCAATAGAGAGAATACATGCTTAAGTTTGTTTTGCGATTTATTACTGCGCTGTTTTTTATATGGGCGTTAAGTTATCCGTTTTTAGAGCAAGTTCGTTTTGACTCAGTTAAACAATCTGAACAAGTACAAAACGAGAAAGTTAAGAAAAAAGAAAAACCATTACATAATGTAGCACTACCAAACTTTAATGATTTTACTGATGTAAAAGAAAAAAAGCATGCCTTTTTTGACTATATAGGTGTACATGTTGATGCTGAAAATAAAAAAATACTCAAGCAACGTGCAGTATTAGAAATGGCTCGTATGATGGTCGAATTTAATGAGCCGCTTAATCAAAAGCAAACCAACGATGTCAAAGTTATTTTAAATAGTTATAAGCTGCCTTCCACTATAAATAGCTTATCGTTAACACAAGCACTTAGACGCGTGGATGTTATTCCCAGAGAGTTAGCCTTAATTCAGGCTGCAAAAGAGTCAGCATGGGGTACCTCTCGTTTTGCACGCATTGGGTTAAACTTTTTTGGCCAATGGTGTTATAAAAAAGGCTGCGGTATGGTGCCAAATCTTCGAAACAGTGATGCCGGTCACGAAGTGGCTGCATTTAAATCAGTACGAGCGGCAGTCAATTCGTATTTTAAAAATATTAACACGCATAACGCGTATAAAGACTTGCGCAGTATTCGTGAAAACTTACGTCGCCAAAATCAACCTATTGAAGCAACTAAGCTGACTGAAGGTTTACTCTCTTATTCAGAGCGTCGCGAAGCGTATGTTGAGGATTTAAACACCATGATCAGCCAAAATAGAGTTTACTTTAATGAGTAATTCCATGTTAATAAGTCGTTTGTTTTTATTTTGTGTATTAATAATAAGTACCTTTACGGTAAGCGCGAAAGATTTTATGGTTTCGTATGATGGTTTTTATGACCGTTTAAAGGTGGTTAATAAAGGCGATTTTCAATATGCCCAAGTTAATTTTTATGTTACGGACATTGCCTCTGGTAAACCTTGCTTAATTGACAGCGGTAAAATTGTTACCGAAACTCGCGAATTAGCGCTTAGTTATACTGAACAAGCACAATTGCAACTCCCTTTTGATAAGCAACTAGATACTGATAAAGCAGTGGTTGTATTAACCCCCGAAAACAGTACCTATGATTGCCAGTTAAAAATGCAAATAGAAGCGCAAGAGTTCAATCCAAAGCCACTTACTAGAGCCAAGTTATTGACTATGCATAATGAGTTTGATGAGCTACTTTATGATTTGTCAGGTTTTTTTGTTAGTAAATTAATGAGCTTCCTACTCCCAGAGCAACAAGGCGTTGTGCTTACATTTGCAGAGCCTGTAACAATTAACGATGCCGCCTTTATGTGTGATGGTGCAGTCTGTAATGTCAAAGTGGATGATAGCTGGGAGGACGATATAGCCTCATTGAATATATCCACACCAGTATTAAAAGTAACCCCGTGGATTGTTAAGTAGTATATAAAAGTGCTGTAGAAACAGCGCTTTTATGCGAAATATAAATTGATTTTGTTGAGTATGATGAATAAAACCCATGTTGTAGAGCATTTACGCTTTGCCTTAGAAGCCCAATTAACGAATGTAAAGCAAGCAGCCCAAGCTGCTCACGATGATGCAACTCATGAAGAGAGTGTTGCTGAAACCCAATACGATACCCTTGGACTTGAAGCTGGTTATCTTGCTCAAGGACAAGCTGAGCGCGTTAATGATTGCTATAAAGATATTAAAGCTTTTGAAAATGTATTTAACGAACCTAAAAAAGGGCAAGTTTCTCTGGGCGCATTAGTGTGTCTACTTGATGAAAGTGATACAGAGTCGTGGTTTTATTTTGGTCCATCCGCAGGTGGTTTAATTGTTCAAGTGAACAATATAAAAGTACAAGTGGTTACACCGCAGGCGCCACTCGGAAAACAATTAGAAAATAAGCAAGTGGATGATGAAGTAAGCTTAAAAGTTGCGTCAAAATCATTGTTATTTACTATCGATAAAGTACTTTAATCTGCTGTTGCTTAAAAGCATACCTGATTAGTCATTTGTATAAATACTGCCTTTTGGTTAGCTGTCATTTATGTACTATTGTTAAAGCTCTTACAAAAAATATTTAACCAAATAATTTTCTTCTTACTACGCTGCGATATTGGCTAGGAGTTTGTGAGAGTACTTTCTTAAATACCCTTGTTAAATGACCTTGATCGTTATAACCCACTTCAAGTGCTACTTCCTGAATCGATAAGTTTGATGAAGCGAGTAACTCTTTGGCGGTTTGTACTCGTAGTTGTTGCCAATATTCAACTGGAGTTTGGTTGGTTGCTTGGCGAAAGCGACGTGTAAAAGTACGGTAACTTAAACTAAATTGTGCTGCGATTTCCTGTAAGCTTAACTCTGAAGTTAAATTGTGTTTTAACCAAAATTGAATCTGTGCGATTAGCTCGTCAGGGTGTTTGTCAACTGCGCCTTCAAGGTAGCGTTGCTCTTCGTAAGGTTTACGAATTTCGTGAGAGAAGTTACGTTCGACATGTTGAGCGGCATTTCGGCCATAGTATTGGCTAATAACATGTACAATAACATCAGCAAGGGCGTTTAGGCTTGCTACTGTGTACATACGCTCTGATTGGGTGATAAAAAAGTCAGGCTTCAATTGTACATTTGGATAGTCATGCTTAAACTGCGCCGCATAATGCCAATGTGTGGTGGCGGGGTGCCCATCTAATAGTCCAGCCTCAGCGATTAAGCAATTACCTGTACCCACGCCAATAATATGGCTACCTTTTTGCCATGAAGCAGCTAACCAATTAACTAATGATAAATTGCTGCGTACTACAGGGCGAGGGTTACGCCAAATTCCAGGGACGATAATTAAATCACTTTTAGGGGCTTTACTTATCTCACAATCAGGGACAACCGTAAGGCCCGTTTTGTTGAATATAGGTTTAGTATTTGCGGCTACTAAATTTATATTAAGGGCATGAAAAGTGTCTTCATCATAATGGCTTTTAGCAAACGCTTCACCGGCTTGGAGCATCTCAATAGGTAGGGTTAGGCTGGTGGTCAATAAGTGTGGATATACCAATACAGTTATTTCAATAGGTGTTGCTTTAATAGAATTAGACATTTAAACTCCTCCGACCAGCTATTTTTGTCCTGTTATACGTGTTATTTGGCTATTAAAGCATAAAGAGCTTCAGTTATTCCAATTAAACTTAATTAAATTCTTATAACACGTTTTCTCAAGGTAAATTATGACAGCATTACCCGTTATTGTAGGTATGGGCGGAATAAACGCCGCAGGCCGTACATCTTTTCATCAAGGTTATCGTCGTATCGTGTTAAACAGTTTGGATGCAGCTGCGCGTCAAGAAACCTTTTTAGGGCTTGCTACACTAATGAATTTAGTAAGCTTAAATGAAGGCCAGCTTGTAGATAGTGATGGTAATCGTATTAATCAGGCTGATATCGAAGCTAAATTTGGTGAGCAAATTATTGCCGGTACGCTGATTCGCAAGATTGAAAAAAATCATTTTGATGTTGATGCTACTCCATGGCAACAAAAAATGACCTTAAATGTATCAGATGACGAAAAAATCGTATTTGAAACACGCCAGCGTGATTTACCCAAGCCAGTACCAAGTTGTTGGGAAGTTGAAGAGTTGGGTGAGAAAAGAGTAAAAGTAACTATTGCTGCTGATTTAGCCATTAAGCATGATAGTACCCGCGATAATCCGATTAAAGCAGCTGGACAATTACCAACGGGGTTTGATCCGTCGACAATGTACAATAGCCGCTATCAGCCGCGTGGCTTACAAGCCACTATTTTTGCAGCGACAGATGCCATACGTTCTACCGGTCTTGATTGGCAGTACATCATGAATAGCGTTGAACCTGATCAAATAGGGACTTATTCAGCATCGGTAATTGGGCAAATTGACGACCGAGGTTTAGGCGGCTTAATTAAAGCACGTCAACAGGGCGAAAGAGTAAGCACAAAGCAGTTAGCGCTTGGTTTGAACACCATGTCGACAGATTTTATTAATGCTTATGTAACTGGCAATGTGGGTACTACTTTTACAAGCTCAGGCGCGTGTGCCACGTTTTTATATAACCTACGAGCGGCGGTTAATGACATTCAAGCAGGGCGTACCCGTGTGGCGGTTGTGGCTTCTGTAGAATGCGCCCTTACTCCGGAAGTTATAGAAGGTTTTGGTAATATGAATGCCCTTGCTAATGAAGAGGGATTAAAACGTTTAGATGCTACTGAAACAGTTGATCACCGTCGCACCAGTCGCCCGTTTGGGGAAAACTGTGGTTTCACTATTGGTGAGGGCGCACAAGTGGTTATATTAATGGATGATGCTTTGGCACTTGAGCTCGGCGCTGACATTATGGGCTCTGTGGCTGATGTATTTGTTAATGCGGATGGTGTGAAAAAGTCAATTACTGCGCCAGGTCCTGGTAATTATATCACCATGGCAAAATCTGTGGCGCTTGCATCAAGCATGGTAGGGCGAGAATCTGTACAACAGCGCAGTTTTATTTTAGCCCATGGCTCAAGTACGCCACAAAACCGTGTTACTGAATCATTTATTTATCATAAAGTGGCTGAAACGTTTGCTATTGATAACTGGAAAGTAGCCGCACCAAAAGCTTATGTTGGCCACACAATTGCACCTGCAAGTGGTGATCAACTTGCGATGGCGCTTGGCGTATTTACGCACAATATTATGCCGGGTATTACCACTATTGATAAAGTAGCCGATGACGTGCATGCAAAATACTTAGATATTCGCACAGAACATTATGAGTGCGGTGATATGGATGTGGCATTTATTAATTCCAAAGGCTTTGGTGGCAATAACGCAACAGCTACGGTGTTATCACCAAAAATAACACTGCAAATGCTTGAAAAACGCCATGGCAGCACAGCACTGAAAAAATACACAGATACCAATAAAGCCGTCAAAAACGCGCAGATAAAGTATCAGCAACAAGCTGATCTAGGCCAGTATGCGCTAATTTATCGCTTTGGCGATGGCATGATTGATGAAAGTGATATTACTATTTCTACTTCATCTATAACTATTCCTGGCTTTGATAAAGCCATTAAGCTCAATACAACGAACCTGTATCAAGATATGTTTTAAGCACATTGTTCTTGATTGGCAAGGCGCTATTACGGCGCCTTTTTTCGTTGTAGTCATTGAGTAGTTCGCGGTTGGCTGTCTTTTTTTGTTGAATCACCGCAGTTTACGCGATCTCTGTCTATTCCTTGTTATAATTTATAGCAACAAAATGATTACATTTAGAGCACGCAATGATCGCCAGCTTATTACTTCTCAGCGCAAGTGTTACCGTCGATAGCCATTTACCACCTTTATTGCCTTGGCATGGACAAAGTACATCGCTATTACAAAATGAGGGTCCACTGACCACCGACTTTGAACTCAGTGGTGGATTAGTATCCCCGAACTACAAAAATACTAAAGCATTTGTTAATCGTTTAGTCGCAGCAAACCCAACTCAGTTTAAAGTAAATACTATTGCGAAAAGTAATGCCGGACGCGACATTCAATTATTGGTCGCAAGCGAAGATGGTGAGTTTGATGCCGAGCAAATAAGCTTAAGCGCTAAGCCAACGATACTTGTACAATCGGGCATTCATGCCGGTGAAATTGATGGCAAAGATGCTATGTTTATGTTGCTTCGCGATATTGCAACGGGTAAGCGCCGAGATATTTTAAGCAAGGTTAATATTTTATTTATCCCTATTTTAAATGTCGATGGCCATGAGCGTAGCAGTGCTTATAACCGCATAAATCAACGTGGCCCCGCAAATATGGGCTTTCGTACCAATGCGAATAATCTTAATTTGAATCGTGATTACACTAAGCTTGATACCCCTGAAGTGCGCGGAGTACTTTCAACTATTAAGCGTTTCGCGCCTGATTTATATATTGATGTACACGTTACGGACGGCGCTGATTATCAATACGATGTAACCTATGGTTATAACCCGGTGTTTTCGAGTGAATCACCAAGTGTATCAGAGGCGCTTGATAATTACTTTAAACCGGTAATTGATGCCAAATTAGCCGAACAAGGACATATACCTGGGCCTTTAGTGTTTGTGATGGATAAACGTGAATTTAAAAAAGGCTTAGCGGGTTGGGTCGCAACACCACGCTACTCCAATGGCTGGGGGGACTTACGTTCTTTACCGACCATTTTAGTTGAAAATCATTCCCTTAAACCTTATAAACAGCGGGTTCTTGGCACTTATGTATTTATTGTCGGCGCTATTGATGCACTGAGTGAGCATCAGCAGCAATTAGCTAATGCAGTTAAAAAAGAGAAAGCCTTTGTACCAAGCGAATTAATCGTTGAGCGCAGCTATGCCAAAGAGCCCAATACACTGGCGTTTAAAGGTATAAAATATAAACGTTATCAAAGTGCGTTATCAGGGCAGATTGAGGTTAAATACCTTGGTGAAAAGCAAGCGTATGATGCATTGCCTATTTACTGGCAAAAAAAGGTAAAAACGAGCGTTAAAGTACCCAGCGCTTTTTATATTCCTGCTGCGTATCCAAAAATCGTCGAAAAGTTAAAGCTTCATGGCGTAAATGTTGAGCGTGTTACTACTACAAAGCCGATTCCAGAATTACAGGTTGCCAGTGTTGATAGCTATGAGTTTGATAAAGTACCATTTGAAGGGCGCTTTAGAGTTAAAGCATCCTTTAGTTTTTCAAAAGTGGTAAATAATAACCTTGTGGATTGGTATAAAGTTAGCACCCAGCAGCCACTAGGTGAATTAGCAACACATTTGCTGCACCCACAAGCACCAGACTCGTTTTTTGCTTGGGGAGAGTTTAATACGATTTTCCAGCGCACTGAGTATATGGAAAATTACGCATTAGCACCTTTTGCACGTCAAATGCTAAAGGATCAGCCCGCTTTGGCTCTTGAATTTGATAAGAAGCTGCGTGATGACAGTGTATTCGCAGAGGATGCACAAGCACGCTTAGATTGGCTGTATGAACGCTCACCATTTTACGATAAAGCGTACTTGAAGTACCCGATATTAATGACGTTTAACAAAAAAACACAGCAATCAAAAGTAACGTCAAAAAAACTAAATATGCAAAACGAAACTACTGAGTGAGTATTGCTGTGTTGCGACAATTAACCCGCATCAGGTAAGTTAATTGTCTTTAATTAATGCATTGCCAAAAAATGCAGGTGTTTATTAAAGTCTTTACCTTCACTGTTGGTAAGCTATTGTGAAATGCTGAGCCCTACGTATTGGGTGTTTTGGTGCTTTTTAGGTGCATCGGTGGTCGGTTTTGTTAATAAACTTGTAAGCTATGCATAAAAAATGCGTAAAAATACAAGACGAACTTACTAAAGCAATGTATAATTTAATCAATTTAGTAATCAATAAAGAAATAAAATGTCTCTAAATCACGTTGATCGCCAAATTTTGGCATTATTACAACAAGATGCGAGCCTATCAACGGCTGAAATTGCCGATAAAGTAGGTTTATCACAATCACCTTGTTGGCGCCGTATTGCTAAGCTAGAGCAAGATGGTTTTATCAAAGGTAAAGTTGCTTTACTTGATGAAAAGAAACTTGGCTTTGATATGCTTGTGTACGCCCATGTTCGATTATCAAATCATGGCCGCACAAATTTAGCTGAATTTGAGAGGTTGATCTTAAGCTATGATGAAGTCACCGAATGCTACAGCATGGCGGGTACTATGGACTTTATGCTGCGTATTATATCTAAAGGTATTGAGGGGTATGAGCAATTTGTACGTGACAACCTCTTGAGCCTTGAGTTTGTACAAGAAGTTCACTCAAATGTGACTATGACCTGTGTAAAACGCAGTACTTCATTACCACTATAAAGTAGTCACTCTTCATTAAAGCTAATGCGAAGCAGATAATTGCTTCGCATGTTCCTATTTTTATTAATTGTTAACTTTTGCTTAATTTGCTGAAATTCAGCGCTTTTTTTTTTTTGACATACCACTCATCCAAGAGGAACTCAATGTTTAACTTACTCAGCAAAGCACCAAGCTCTGCTAAAAATGATGTCTTATCGGGCATTACAGTTGCGCTTGCGCTTGTGCCTGAAGCGGTTGCTTTCGCGTTTGTTGCGAATGTTGATCCATTAGTGGGCTTATATGCAGCATTTATTGTAGGGCTTATCACCGCAATTTTTGGTGGCCGCCCAGGTATGATTTCTGGTGCAACCGGTGCACTTGCCGTAGTTATGGTAAGTTTGGTGTTAGATCATGGTGTAGAGTACCTATTTGCAACGGTGTTATTAATGGGCATACTGCAAATACTGGCCGGGATATTTAAGCTCGGTAAGTTCATTCGCATGGTGCCACACCCCGTAATGCTTGGTTTTGTGAACGGTTTGGCTATTATTATCTTTTTAGCGCAACTGAGGCAGTTTAAAGTACCAGACGGTGATGGTGGTTTAACTTGGATGAGTGGTCAGCCGATGATGATTATGCTTGGGCTTGTGGCACTTACCATGGCAATTATCCATTTTTTACCTAAGTTAACAACCGCTGTGCCTTCAACACTTGTTGCCATTGTAACTGTTACGTTGTTAGTTATGGGGTTTGATTTAGAAGCCCGTACTGTAATTGATTTCTTAAAGGATATGAGCGGAAACAGCGCCGCTACAATTGCCGGAGGTTTACCTGAGTTTCATATTCCTATGGTGCCATTTACCGTTGAAACCTTACAGATTATTTTCCCTTATGCGCTTATTTTAGCGGCGATTGGTTTAATTGAATCGCTACTGACATTAAGCCTGATTGATGAGCTTACAGACACTCGCGGGCACAGTAACAAAGAGTGTATCGGTCAAGGTGCTGCTAACTTAACATGCGGTTTCTTTGGTGCTATGGGTGGTTGCGCGATGATTGGTCAGTCGATGATCAATATTAATTCGGGAGGTCGCTCTCGCTTATCGGGAATTACAGCTGCTGTTATGTTACTTGCATTTATTATATTCGCTTCTGGCTTGATTGAAATGATCCCACTTGCAGCACTCGTTGGTGTAATGTTTATGGTGGTATTAGGCACTTTTGAGTGGGCAAGCTTTAAAATGATGAAACGCATACCAAAATCAGATGCCTTCGTGATTTTGCTTGTATCAGGTGTAACCGTCATTACTGATTTAGCAATTGCAGTGTGTGTAGGGGTGATTGTTTCAGCATTGGTATTTGCTTGGCAACATGCTAAACATATTTATACTACTAATTATATTGATGACCAAGGCGCTAAAGTGTACGAGCTTCACGGGCCATTATTTTTTGGTTCAGTTAAAAACTTCATAGAGTTATTTGATATTAAAAATGATCCGAAAGACGTAATCATCGAATTTAAACATAGCCGCGTTGCTGATCACAGTGCGATTGAAGCAATTGATGGACTTGCTGAAAAATACACTAAAGCAGGTAAAAAACTACACTTACGTCATTTAAGTCAAGACTGTACTCAGTTATTGCATAGAGCACGTGATTTAGTTGAAGTAGACGTAATTGAAGATCCTACATACAAAGTAGCTTCTGATAAATTAGCTTAAATAATAAATAGTGGGTAATTTATCATTATTAGATAATTGCTAATTAACAAAAACTAAAAAAGCGAAGGGTGCCACTCTTCGCTTTTTTAGTTTTAATTGATAATGTGGCAATAGATTAAATAAAATAACAGAGCGCCATAATGCAAAACTGGTTACATTGGACTAAACAAATTAAAGCGATTAGCCAAGCAGGAAAAACCTATGGTAAAGACGGCTACGATTTAGAACGCTATCAACAATTAGAAGAAATTAGCCATCAAATGTTGGCCTCCTTAGCTGAGCAGCCCGTAAGTAAAGTTGATAACTTATTTATTGATGAGTGCGGTTATCCTACCCCTAAAGTTGATTTACGTGCTGGTGTTATCAACGACAACAAAATACTTCTTGTCCGTGAGCGTACTGACAACCGTTGGTCATTACCAGGTGGCTGGGCCGATGTAAATGAAGCACCAAAAGAGGGGATTATTCGCGAAGTACTTGAAGAGTCGGGTTATCATGTTAGCAATCCGCAATTTATCGCCTTAAAAGATCGTGCATTGCACCCATATAAGCCGGTTTCGGTACAGCATATTTATAAGCTTTTCTTTATATGTGATTTTGTGGGTGGGGAGCCAACAGTTAATCTAGAAGTGTCTGAAATTGGCTTTTTTTCGTTAGATAATTTACCTGAGTTATCAACTGGGCGAGTATTAGCAGAAGATATCGCCATGTTATTTGAGTATCAACAAAATCCGGGTAAGCCCACCTATATAGATTAGCTTTCGTTGTAAGACAAAGCTCGACTGTTTACAACTTGGCCTGTATAATTCCCGGCCTCTTTATACCTTGTTATATGCTTGTTTGTTGTGTTTACAAACTTGCCTGTCTTTGCTTAGGAATTCATCTTGATCTCTACCGCTAATATCACCATGCAGTTTGGTGCAGAACCGTTATTTGAAAATATCTCCGCTAAATTTGGTAACGGTAATCGTTATGGCCTTATTGGTGCAAATGGCTGTGGTAAATCAACCTTTATGAAAATCCTTAATGGTTCATTGGTACCTACCTCAGGCAATGTTTCAATTGAGCCAGGCTTAAAGGTAGGTAACCTAAGCCAAGATCAATTCGCTTTTGAGCAATATTCGGTCGTTGATACCGTTATTATGGGCGACGTTGAGCTTTGGAAAGTAAAACAAGAGCGCGACCGTATTTATTCATTACCTGAAATGAGTGAAGATGAGGGGATGAAAGTCGCTGAACTTGAAAGCTTGTTTGCTGAAATGGATGGCTATAGTGCAGAAAGCCGAGCCGGTGATATTTTATTAAAAGCGGGAATTGAAGAAGAGTATCATTTTGGCTTAATGTCACAAGTCGCGCCAGGTTGGAAATTGCGAGTACTACTGGCACAAGCATTGTTTGCAAATCCTGATATTTTGCTACTTGATGAGCCGACCAATAACCTCGATTTGCATACTATTAGCTGGTTAGAGGATGAATTGAATCAAAGAAAGTGCACCATGATCATTATTTCTCATGACCGTTACTTTTTAAATGCGGTATGTACACACATGGCCGATATTGATTACGGTGAGCTGAGAATCTACCCGGGTAATTACGAAAAATATATTGAAGCTTCAAGCCTAATTCGCGAACAGCTTTTAGCAGGTAACGCTAAGAAACAATCAGAAATGGAAGAGCTACAAGATTTCGTAAACCGTTTTGGCGCTAACGCTTCAAAAGCAAAACAAGCCAGTTCGCGTGCTAAACGTATGGATAAAATTTCTTTAGATGAAGTTAAATCATCAAGCCGTATGGCACCCTCATTATTTTTTGATGAAGGTAAAAGAATGCATCGCCAAGCACTTATATTGGAAGAATTTGGCCATGGCTTTGATGGCGAAGTCTTATTTGAAAAAGGCGAATTAATTCTTGAAGCTGGCTCTAAGCTAGCTATTGTTGGTGAAAATGGTGTGGGTAAGTCAACCTTTGTTCGTTGCTTAGTTGGCGAATTACAAGCGAATGATGGCATAGTAAAGTGGTCAGAAAACGCAACAATTGGTTATTGCCCACAAGATAGCAGTAAAGACTTTGAAAACGACTTAACATTGTTTGATTGGATGTCACAGTGGCGTACAGCAAAACACAATGACTTAATGGTTCGAGGTATGCTTGGGCGATTATTATTTACCGCAGATGATGCTAATAAAAAAGCTAAAAATTGTTCAGGTGGTGAGAAAAATCGCCTATTATTTGGTAAGTTAATGATGCAAGACGTTAACGTATTGGTGATGGATGAACCAACAAACCACATGGATATGGAAGCCATTGAAGCATTGAATAATGCGCTAAAAGGGTTTGAAGGCACGCTTATTTTTGTAAGCCATGACCGTGAGTTTGTATCATCACTGGCAACCAGTATTATCGAAATTAAAGATAAAGAAGTAATTAACTTCCATGGTACGTTTAATGAATTTATGGCCAAGCAAAGAGAGCAGGCCGCTTTATTAGGTGTGCGATAAAATACAGGTACAGGGCTTGCTCGATGGCTAAACCTATTTAGCCAACGAGCAAGCCTAAGTGCTATTCTTTGGGTCGGACTTTAAAACGCTTAATATAACGTAGTGTTATAAAGTTAATAATGGCCATTAAAATGGCAATTTCATAACGGCTAAATGCCACAGCAATACCTATCAATCCCATATTCCAAATACTTGCTGCGGTTGCTGTACCGTAAGTCGAGTTTTTATTTTTTAATATAGCCCCACCGCCAATAAAACCAATCCCGGTAATTATCCCTTCGAGTACTTTTGCTTCTGCTTCTGATGTGGTCAAAACAGACATCCCTACTAGTGCATAACCACATGAAGCAACAGCGACTAAGGGAAATGTTCTTAGTCCTGCGCCATGGCTAGTACGCTCGCGGTCAAACGCCATTGGCAGCGCAAGTAAATAGGCAATACCTAAATGAATTAGGTTGTCGATTATTTCATTCCACTGTAAATCTAGTTCCATAATTGCAGGCCATATAAATTTTCTTTGTGTTATAAAGCAGCAATTATAGTACCAAGTAATTTTTTATAATTACTTCATGCGTTTAGAGTTTTAATTTGACGGTTTTAGGGGGTTAAAGTGACAACGTTAGTTATTTTTACGTAGTTTAGGGCTGTTTTTTCAGTATATTGTTTGAAGTTGACATTTAGTAGAGCTAAGTATCTTTCACGATTGATAATTTACAGATATTAATTTGAAGCGCTTCTTCACACCACGTGAAAAAATAACACTAAATTATGCTGGGTTATGTCTGTTTTAACCATTACCTTGCAGCTATTTTACAAGTTATGTAGCAAACTAGCCTCCATTAACAAATGGGGGGATTACCATTGCTAACACTGTATAATAGCTGCCTTACATTTTTAGTTATTTTATTTTGCAGTTACTGGGATTTATAAAAGAATACGTTGAGGAGTTGTGTCAATAGTTTACAGTTTTTTACAGTTAAATTTTAATTTTGCTATAGACTTATTTTGTTGTGATTCAACAGCTCTTAAAATTTATGGATAAGATAAGATGTTTAGATTTTGTTTTTTATTTTGTGTTTTGATAGGAGCATCAGGTTGCACTGTGGTCGGGGTAATAGCAGATAATAGCGCCGGGAATAAAGTGTCTATAGGCTCTACTGTCAATCCTGACAACCTTCAAAGTAAGGGGATGTTTAGAAAAAGTGAAAGTGAATTTTCATTTTCTCAATTAGGAAATGAAATCGATCAGGCTATTATTGAGTTTGTTAAAGAAGGTACTGAACCTAAATCAACGCTGGTTTGCCGCCAAATAACTCGCACGACGAAAGAGTGTGAGGAAGTAGCTCCCCCACATAAAGATTTTTAGCCTTTCAAATGTGCCTCATGAAATATTAAATGTTCATCAATAAAGCTGCTAATAAAAAAGTAACTATGATCGTAACCTGCATGCATATTAATTTCAGCAGGATAATCTTTTTCGTTAACCACTTTAAATAAGTTTGGAGTTTTTAACTGCTCTACTAAAAAGTTATCCGCTTCACCCTGATCAACACGCATAGGTACAAAATCATGCTGCTGTGTTTGTAGCATAAGCTCACACGTATCGTACTGCGCCCACGATTTTTTATCATCACCTAAGTAATTGCTAAAGGCTTTTTCACCCCATGGGCACTCTATTGGGTTGGTTATAGGGCTGAAAGCACTGGTACTGGTATAGGCTTTGGGATTACGAAGGGCTATCATTAATGCACCGTGGCCGCCCATAGAGTGCCCGCTAATCGCTTTTTTATCAGTAACAGGAAAGTGCTGCTCAATGAGTGCGGGTAATTCAGTCACTACATAATCATACATATTGTAATGAGTGTTATATGGGGCTTGTGTAGCATTGACATAAAATCCTGCGCCTTTAGCAAAGTCAAAGCTGTCTTGGTCAGGTATGTCATCGCCACGAGGGCTCGTATCAGGCGCTACTATTGCAATACCAAGCTCGGCCGCTTTTTTAAACGCGCCCGCTTTTTGCATGAAATTTTCATCAGTACAAGTTAATCCTGACAGCCAATAAAGTACCGGTACTTTATTACTTTCACCTGGCGGTAAATAAATTGCAAAACGCATTTTACAATGTGTGCTGCTTGCTTGATGAGTATATTGTTTATGCCAACCGCCGCTGACTTTAGTTGAACTGATATTATCTAACATATCGATCCCTTTTAATTACAGCAGAGCCAATGGCAAGCTCTGCTGAGGTAATTTTAATAATGAATAACAGAACGAATACTTTTCCCTTCGTGCATTAAGTCAAAAGCGTCGTTAATCTCTTCAAGCTTCATGGTGTGGGTAATAAAATCATTTAATGCAAACTCACCAGCCATATAACGCTCAACAATTTCAGGTAATTCAGAGCGACCTTTAACGCCACCAAATGCACTCCCACGCCATACGCGACCAGTCACTAGTTGAAATGGACGCGTTGAAATTTCTTGTCCTGCACCAGCTACGCCTATAATAACGGATTCTCCCCAACCTTTATGACAACACTCAAGAGCTGAGCGCATTACATCAACGTTACCAATACATTCAAACGAGTAATCAACGCCACCGTCGGTAAGCTCTACAATAACTTCTTGAATTGGCTTGTCATAATCTTTCGGGTTAATTAAATCAGTTGCGCCCAGCTTAGTTGCTAGTTCAAACTTGTTGGTGTTTATATCTATACCGATAATACGGCTTGCTCCAGCCATGCGAGCCCCAATTATTGCTGATAAACCTATACCACCTAAGCCAAAAATAGCAACGGTATCGCCATTTTGAACGTTAGCTGTTTTAGTCACTGCGCCCATACCGGTGGTTACACCACAGCCTAACAAGCAAATTTCTTCAAGAGGGGCTTCTTTACTTACTTTAGCTAATGATATTTCTGGTAATACGGTGTACTCAGAAAAAGTAGAGCAACCCATATAATGGTAAATTGGCTCACCGTCTTTATAAAAACGCGTGGTCCCATCAGGCATTAAGCCTTTACCTTGGGTTTCACGTACTGCAGAGCACAAGTTAGTTTTACCCGAAGTACACATTTTACATACACCACACTCAGCAGTGTAAAGTGGGATAACATGATCCCCTACCTCAACACTTGAAACGCCTTCGCCAACAGCCTCCACGATACCGCCGCCTTCGTGACCTAAAATGGCAGGGAAAATACCTTCTGGATCTTCGCCAGATAATGTAAATGCATCAGTATGACAAACACCCGTTGCCGTTATTTTTACCAAAACTTCGCCTTTTTTAGGCATCATTACATCCACTTCTTCTATCGATAATGGCTGATTTGGGCCCCAAGCGATGGCTGCTTTTGATTTTATAAATTCAGACATGGTATTTCCTTGCTAGTTTAATTGCGTAAATGTTTATTTTATTTGTTTCTCAGAGAATGTTAATCTTCAATTTAATAAAACACTTTTACAGTATGGTAATAATGAATCGTTGGTTAGGCATAGATGAATTTATCGCGGTGGGTGAGCAAGGTAGTTTCACCCGCGCAGCCACACAGCTTAATGTTTCGGTTGCACACATTAGCCGACAAGTTACAGGGCTTGAGCAACGCTTAAACACCCAGCTTTTAACGCGAACTACACGTAAGGTGGTATTAACCAAAGAGGGGGAGGCTTTTTTACATCAAACCAAGCATTTACAACATGCTATGGATGAAGCAACTGCATTATTAGCAGAGCAGCAAAGTACCCCTAAAGGTAAAATAAAGCTGACAGCACCAGTAATGTATGGCGAAAATTTTGTGATGCCAGCGGTGCATGATTTTATGCAGCAGCATAACGATATAGAAGTTGAAATGGCACTTAGTAACGAACAAGAAAACTTACTAGAAGGCGGCTTTGACTTAGCAATTCGCTTAGGCCATTTAAAAGATTCTAGTCTTAAAGCACGAAGACTCAGTAGTAGGCACTTTGTAATGTGTTGTTCAACGAGCTATTTATCACGCTTTGGTCAGCCACATACCTTGGCAGAGCTCAGTGAGCACCATTGTTTAGTGGGTAATAGTCATTATTGGCGAGTGAACGAACAAGGACGTGATAAGCATATCAAAATTGCTGGAAGGCTTAACTGTAACAGTGGTTGGGCGCTTGCTGACGCAGCAAAAAAAGGCCTAGGTATTGTGCAATTACCTAATTATTATATTGAAGGTGATTTAAAGGAGGGTTGCTTAGTGCCTATTTTAACGCGTTACCAGCCTAAGCCTGAGGGAGTGTGGGGGGTTTACCCGCCAAGGCAATTTGTTGCGACTAATGTAAAAGCCCTACTTGATCATATGGTCTCAGCGCTTAGTCAATACTAGCTTTATTAAAGCATGACTACTTTAGCGTACAAATAACTCATTATTTTATTTTAAATCAATTGGGTATGACTAATTAGGTACAAAAGATAAAATAATACATGAGCAATTTCCGAGAAAAACTATACCTTATAATTTTACTTTGTTATTGAGCGATTTTTATCAAATGAATAGCTCGATAACTAAATACCATTGGTATTTGTAGTCGATACAAGTATCAGATTTGACATTAATTTTTACATCTTTTTGCTTACCCTCAAGACTCACTTTTATGCTAGTATGCGCATATAATTAGTATTTAATATGACAATTAATAATTATGTTTCAACCAGCTAGCCTATTCATAGGGCTGAGATATAGTCGCTCTTCTAAAGGTAATGCCTTTATTTCCTTTATTTCGTTCTTCTCTATTGCGGGTATCGCTATTGGTTTAATGGCTTTATTTACAGTGAGTGCTGTTATGAATGGTTTTGAAAACAGCCTTAAAACAAATATGCTAGGTTTGATCCCTCACGTTGAAGTATCTTCGTCGAAGCAATCAATTAAACAAATGCAAAAACTTAAAGCTGATTTAAGTAGCTCTGAGTTAGTTAAGCACACTAGTTTGTATCGCCATGCAGAAGCGATTCTACAGACGAATAAAGATCTCAATGGTGTCCTACTGCAAGGACTATATGATGACAATGCATCATTATATAAAGTAAGCGATAAGATAGTCGAAGGTAATTGGGAAAATGTTATGGCAGACCGTTATCAGTTAGCGGTTAGCCGCTACTTATCGCGTATGCTTAATATTCGTTTAGGCGAGAAGGTGCGTGTTATTTTACCTAACACAAGTACGTATACGCCGTTAGGGCGCATTCCAAGCCAACGTTTATTTACTGTTGCTGCAATATACGAGACAGGATCTGATATCGATAAAGCGCTTGCCATTACCAGTGGTGAGTCTTTGCAACGGGTGTTGAAACTTCCACAAGACAATGCACCAAATTTAAGTATTTCCCTTAACGATCCATTTTTGCTAGATGATTTCTTTGCGTCTGTTTCTCCATTACTAGATACTCAAAATTATAGTGATTGGCGACAATCAAGAGGGACATTGTTTGCTGCTGTTGCAATGGAAAAACGTATTATGTCGATGCTACTTGCGCTTATTGTACTCGTTGCTGCTTTTAATATCGTGTCAGCATTAACCATGATGGTGAGTGAAAAACAAAGTGAAGTTGCGATTTTACAAACGTTAGGTCTAACACCTAAACAAGTGCAACAAGTTTTTATGATCCAAGGTTTATATAACGGTTTAATTGGTACCAGTATTGGTGCCGCTTTAGGCTTTTTACTAAGTGCGAATATTAATGAAATACAAAGTTTACTAGGTATTAACCTATTGTCAGGTGCTTTATTACCCGTAAAATATGATGCGGTTAGCCTAATTGTAATTGTATTAGGCAGTATTATTATGAGCTTTTTAGCAACCTTATACCCGGCCCGTAAAGCGGCCAAAGTTAGTCCTGCAGAGGTATTGCGCTATGAATGATTTAGTTATCGACTGTGAACAATTACGTAAAGTTTATCAAGACGGCACAAATGAAGTAGAAGTATTAAAAGGCGTTGATTTAAGCCTCACACAAGGTGAAATGCTTGCAATCGTTGGTAGTTCAGGTTCAGGAAAAAGCACCTTGCTACATATTTTAGGGACCTTAGATAGTCAAACCGATGGGATAGCTAAAATTAAAGGTCAACAAGTTGCAAAACTTAGCCGGGCTGAGCAAGCTAAATTCAGAAATGATAACTTGGGGTTTATTTACCAGTTTCATCATCTGTTAATGGAATTTAATGCACTTGAAAATGTTGCGATGCCCTTATTGATAAAAGGGCTCAGTGCTAAAGATGCTGAACAAAAAGCAAAAGGAATGCTTGATAAAGTAGGATTGGCCCATCGCTTTGAACATAAACCATCAGCGTTATCTGGTGGCGAGCGTCAACGTGTTGCAATTGCTAGAGCCTTAGTGACTGAGCCTGCTTTAGTGCTTGCTGATGAACCTACAGGTAATTTAGATAAACAAAATGCGATTAAAATTTATGATTTAATTAAACAACTTAACGAGAGTCTCAATACCAGTTTTGTTGTTGTTACCCATGATTTAGAGTTAGCTGACAAGTTGGGTAAAATTGCTTATCTAGACAATGGTAAAATAGCGATTAAAGAGAGCGGTCATGTTGCTTAGTGCTTTTTTAAGTAAACGTTTTCGAGCTCACTCAGGGAATAAAGAAGGACAAAATGGGTTTGTCAGCTTTATTGCTAAAGCATCGACGATAGGCATATTGCTAGGTGTTGCTGTGCTGATTGTTGCATTGTCTGTTATTAATGGTTTTGAGCAACAACTAGCGCATCGGTTGTTAAGTGTTGTTCCGCAAGTTGAATATGTCGCCCCAGATAAACCTATTGAAAATTGGCCAAGTAAAGTACAAAGTCTAAGTAATCAAAACCATGTTACTGGCGCTGCTCCATTTATTGCTGTTAATGGTATGGCGCAGTTTAAAAATGAGATTAAAGCCGTTGAAATTAGAGGTGTTAGCCCTGAACTCGAGAAAAATGTTTCCGCAGTTAATCAATTTACTAAAGGTAAATTAGTAAATCAATTAGGTACTGATGAACTAATTTTAGGTCGGTTAGTTGTTAAGCAGTTAGGTTTGGAAATGGGGGATGCGGTGACATTATTAATTCCGCAAATTAATAATACCTCTAGCCAAATTTTACCGCCAAAGCGTCTTACAGTTACCCTAGCTGGTGTTATTAATATGGGAGGGCCAATAGATAATTCAGCCGCCTTCATCCATTTAAATAAAGCACAGTCAGTATTGGGCTATAGTGACGAGCAGGTGACGGGGTTACGTTTAGCTGTCGATGATATTTTTCAAGCTCACAATATCGCACTTAAAGTAGGGCAAACAATAGATGATTATGTGTATATCTCTAGTTGGTTTAGAACTCAAGGAAGCTTATACCAAGATATACAGATGGTGCGAACGATTGTTTATATTGTGGTATTTTTAATTATTGCGGTGGCTAGTTTTAATATTGTTTCATCATTAGTAATGGAAGTGAGAGAGAAGCAGTCTAATATTGCAATATTAAAAACCATGGGAGCACAGGATAGTACAATCGTCGCTACTTTTGTTATGCAAGGTCTTACTCAAGCATTCATAGGTGTTGTATTAGGTACGTTTATCGGTGTTGTACTGGCGCTCAATATCAGTGAGTTGTTTATTTGGATAAGCCAACTAATGTCAAAAAACCCACTTGAGGGAGTATATTTTATTGAGTTCCTACCGAGTCGGCTGGTGTGGAAAGATATTGTAATAACCGTTATTGTAACATTTATTTTAGCAGTACTTGCAACAATCTATCCTGCATGGCAGGCGACTCGGGTTGATCCGGCGAAGGTGTTAGGTAACTAAAGGTAGCCTCCAGTCATAAGTGGTTTGATGAAATTGATCAGAAAGTGGTAAAGACTGGTAAAAATCGGCGCATATTAGTGACGTGTTTTTGCAGTAGCCTAAGGTAAATGCGCTTACTGGCGTATTTACACGTATGCTTGTTGACAGGAAATTAAAGGGTCTATTTATCTTTCAACATTAAGTTTGCAGCAGTGAGTTTTTATTTTTAGGCAAGGCAAAGCCTATATAATGCGGGGATTTCCTACATCCCAGACTCAATAAATATAGGGATAATGCAGAATAAATGATAAATACCCGAAAGCTTTTCTACTAAGTACGATTCTTGATTAGCCTGCATGTTTTTGTTTTTAAAGGTTAGGCTATTAACCGTTATTCATAGGTTCTCAAACGTATTAAAATTATAGTCAGTAAATGATTTGATAAAGCAGCGTAAGAGTCGCAGAAGCATTTAGATTCCTTTGCAAAATGGAGCAAAGCTGATACGCCAACAACCATTAAGGGTGTTTTAAGGGCTAAGTAATAAAACTATGAGCTTGTACATGATAGCCGTCTTTGTAAACAAGCATGGTATTACGCGGCATTTATACTTGCGGCCTGTATTATTAGCCCTTACAGTATCTATAATGTCATAAAAGAGTAAATATAATGGAACAAGAACAAGCAAATAAAGCAACCCAAGAACAACAAGAAGCAAATAAACAAAGTGTTTTATGGCAACGTGAGTGTTTTCAAAATGCACAAAAACATCTTGCTGAAAAAGGTGTAATGCCAAAATCCTTAAATGAAAAAGAAAGCCGCTTTATTGCGCCACTTGTAGCACTTTGGAAGTTTAAAGCGCAGGATGGTAAAAGTTATTGGGTGATCACTGGCCGTTTACCAACAGATTCAGCGCCGGCCAATGTGTCTGAGAATGCCCGTGACACACTGCGTTACTTTTCATTACAGTGGCAGTTAAAAGCTGATCAAATTATGCAGACGGGTGCTGGTGATAAAACCAAGGTTGATTTTGCCAATTTGCTGATTAATAGAGCACAAGGTATTTATGAGCTATATGAAAAAGAAGAAATGTGGGTTAACGAGCCGTCTTAATAGTTGATTTACAGTAAACGTAATTTATTTATGAGCGAGCCAAAGGGTTCGCTTTTTTATACTTTATGTATGGCGTATCAGTGGACTAAGGTAAATGGTTTAGTAACAAATTGATTTATAGGGCATTGCATACGCTGCCTTGCGATGCCAGCCTCCATAAAAACATGTCCTTCGGTAGCAAAGCCATTGCTTTTAAAGCGTTCAACTTCATTTAAAATACAATTGATACTAACTGAATCACAGCCTTGTTGTTGAGCTAGTTGCACGATAAACGTTAATAGTGATTTATAAACACTGCGGTTACGGTGTTCGGGTAATACAGCAATACGACCTATCAATCCATCATTGCATAAACGCCCAGTGGCGACTGGGCATTGAGTATCATCAGTAACTAAAATATGTTGGGCGGTGTTATCAAGTGCATCAAACTCAATATGTTTGGGAATGTGTAACTCACAAACAAAAACTCGCTCTCTTATTTGTTGTAGCAATTCTTTATTGATCTTCCATTCAACTTTGTCAATTCGATAGCCCATAATTGCACTCCTAACAAAACCAAATACCCTCATTTAATAATATAGTGAAGGTTTTTAAAAATGTATGGTTGTTTTTTGAACTATTTATTTCGCTTGCTGCAATAGTGTTATTATCGCTAAGTAATTTAATATCTGCTAAACACGTTAAGTCATGTAAATAATTAGTGCCATTAATACTTAGTAATACTGAATCGTCTAATACTTGATAAACCGCACGAGTCCCACCTAGGCGTTCAAATACGATATCGTCATCAACTAATAAGTCTTTCAAATCGGCTAAGGTGTAAGGCTGCTCAGGTGGTGCTAAGTCCATGTCATGCTTTGGTTGGCTAATACTATTGCCAAGCCAGGTTTTAAACACAGTTTCGTCTTCTATTGCTGCTATCATTAATTGTTTAATTTGCTGTGCTTCATCGTTACTTAACTCTCCTTTAGACTCTCTCAGTGCCAATGCAGGATCGTTATAACGCTTATTGCCAAGTTCTGTATCAATCAAATGATCGGCAAATTGCGAGATTAAATCACGTTGATTAGGGGCTCTAAAACCGACAGAGTAATTTAATGCATTTTCAACTGCATAACCTTCGTGCGGGCAACCTGGCGGAATATATAAGATATCACCTGGTTCTAAAATACAGTCAATTACTGCGTCAAACTGTTCTACTTGCAGCAAACTTTTGTTTTTTACAAATTGTCTAAGGTTGTTATCGGGTAAGCCTACGCGCCAATGACGTTTTCCTTCACCTTGAATGATAAATACATCGTATTGGTCAAGGTGTGGACCAACACCACCTCCTGGAGTGGAAAAGCTGATCATTAAATCATCAATTCGCCAGTTAGGAATAAACCGAAATGGCTCGAGCAATTGTGCGGCATCGCCATGCCAGTGATCAACAGCTTGCACAAGTAGGGTGGAGTGCTGCTCGCTAAGTTGCTCAAAATCTTCAAATGGTCCGTGATAGGCATGCCATTGGTTATCATGATTAGTGATAATACGCGACTCGATACTTTCTTCCATAGCTAAGCCTGCAAGCTCATTGGCATCAAGTGGGTCAACAAAGTGCTTAAAGCCTTGCTTTATCAATAGCGGCTTTTTTTGCCAGTATTGGCTTAAAAATTCTTGCTTAGATAAATCGTTAATTGCTAATTGATACATGCTATACACCTAAAGTGGCGAGATAAAAAAAGCGAAAGGAGAGCTTTTCGCTTTTTAAATACTGCTCGAATAAATAGTTACGCTAGGTTATCGATAAACTCAACAGCACGGCCAATATAGTTTGCCGGTGTTAGTTTTTTCATTTCTACTTTAGCTTCTTCTGGTAAATCAAGACCGTCAATAAACTCAGCCATAATAACTTGATTAACGCGCTTACCACGGGTTAAATCTTTAAGCTTTTCATATGGTTTTTCAATACTATATTTACGCATTACTGTTTGGATTGGCTCTGCAAGCAGTTCCCAGTTTTGATCTAACTCATCCAGTAGGCGTTGTTCGTTTACTTCTAATTTACTAACACCTTTTAAGGTTGATTGATAAGCAATTAGCGTATAGCCCATACCAACACCTAGGTTACGCAGAACCGTTGAGTCGGTAAGGTCACGTTGCCAGCGAGAAACAGGCAGCTTTTGCGCAAGGTGAGAAAAAATAGCGTTAGCAAGCCCTAAATTACCTTCCGAGTTTTCAAAATCAATTGGGTTTACTTTATGCGGCATGGTTGATGAACCAATTTCACCAGCAATGGTTTTTTGCTTAAAGTGGCTAAGGGCAATATAACCCCAAATGTCACGGTTAAAATCAAGCAAAATTGTATTAAAACGCGCAATCGCATCAAACAATTCAGCAATGTAATCATGCGGTTCAATTTGCGTTGTAAATGGATTAAAACTAAGATCAAGGCTTGTTACAAATTGCTCTGCATGGTTATGCCAGTCGTAATTAGGGTAAGCGCTTAAGTGTGCATTGTAGTTACCTACAGCACCATTGATTTTACCGAGTATTTCAACGTTAGCGATTTGGTCACGTTGGCGCTTTAAACGCATATATACGTTGGCAAACTCTTTACCCATTGTAGAAGGTGTAGCAGGTTGGCCGTGAGTACGGGTCATCATGGGTACATTTTTATATTCTACGGCTTTGTCTTTAATTGCAGTTAGGAGCTTATCGCAATAAGGCAGTAATACTGTTTTACGTGCTTCTGTTAACATTAAACCATGAGATAGATTGTTGATGTCTTCTGAAGTACATGCAAAGTGAATAAATTCGTTAACAGCATGAAGCTCAGCGTTATCAGCTACTTTTTCTTTTAATAAATATTCAACGGCTTTAACATCATGGTTAGTGGTGCTTTCTATGTCTTTAACACGCTGTGCATCCGCTTCACTGAAGTTATCAACAATGGCATTAAGTAGGGCATTGGCCTGGTCGCTAAATTCTGGTACTTCATTAATTTCGCTTGCGCGCGATAAGGCTTGTAACCAACGAACCTCAACATTAACGCGGTATTTGATTAAGCCAAATTCGCTGAAAATACTGCGTAGTTCAGTGGTTTTGTTGCCGTAGCGACCATCCACCGGAGAGATAGCGGTTAACGCTGAAAGCTCCATAATAACTCCTAAATTTTAGTTTTGAACGATAATAATTAAATATGGTTTTTAGCAATAGCGAGTATTTTTCTTTTTGCAAAGAAAAAATTACGGCGTTTACCGCCCATTTGTCGCCATAACACAGCACTACGAACTCCGGCTAATAATAATGCGCGGATTTTGTTTTGCGTGAGTTGTTGTTTTAATAACTCTGGCTTGCCATATACCTGAATACGATGCCCAAGGGGGCTTAGCACCGTAGAATAAATATCAGCAAGGCCTGCAATTACGGTGTCATCCGTAATTGAAAAGTGTTCGAGGCGACGATGAATATCATCGATGCGTCGACCTAATTCTTTTAAACTGTCTGGTTTAGAGTTTAATGCGCGCTCTAGCTGCATTAAACCACCTACATATTTGACGATCTCAACGTCCTTTTGGGCACCAGCACTAAGTTGATTTATTAGCGCTTTGTAACCTTCGCGTAGATTATCTTTGCCTCGGTAAACATCTTCAGGAGAATCTGGCGATGTTTGAATAATACTGTTTAATAACTTTTCTAGTTCAAAATCGTTACTTGAACCATATTGCGCTATTTTTTGTACTTGCTTAGCAACTTGGCACATTGCAGCCAAGGCCATAACTTGGTGTTCATTCATTATTTGATCACCGAATCAATAATACCGCCGCCTAAACATATTTCATTCTCATAAAAAACTGCAGACTGTCCGGGAGTAACCGCTTTTTGCGGCTCATCAAATAGCACTCGGGCTAATCCATCATCACCGACCAATAAAGTACACGGAAGGTCTTCTTGGCGGTAACGAGTTTTTACAGTGCATCGTGTTGTGCCTTTAGGCCCTATACGATCAACCCAGTGTAGTTGGTCTGCGTTTAAGCCATTACTGAATAGGCGAGGGTGATCTTTACCTTGGCCAACAATTAATACGTTACGGGCAATGTCTTTATCAACCACGTACCAAGGTTCACCTGAGCCCTCTTTCAGACCACCTATTAACAGACCTTTACGTTGGCCAAGTGTGTGGTACATCAAGCCTTCATGTTCACCGACACTATTTCCGTCGGTATCTTCAATGATGCCAGGTTGTGCTGGTAAGAACTTTTGTAAAAAATCTTTAAACTTACGCTCACCGATAAAACAAATGCCTGTGCTGTCTTTTTTATCGTAGGTAATTAAGTCTTGCTCTTCTGCTATGCGGCGTACGTCAGGCTTTGCGATATCACCAACGGGAAATAATGTTTGGGCAATATGCTCATGGCTTAGTGTATATAAGAAATAGCTTTGATCTTTGTTGTCATCAAGACCGCGACACATAACATATTTATCACCCCGTAGCTCACGGCGTACGTAGTGTCCTGTGGCAATGAAGTCAGCACCTAAGGCGCCGGCTGCAAATTCTAAGAATGCTTTGAATTTGATTTCTTTATTACACATGACATCAGGGTTAGGTGTGCGGCCTACTTTGTACTCTTCTAAAAAGTACTCAAACACATTATCCCAATATTCAGCAGCGAAATTAATTGTGTGCAATTCAATATCGAGCTTTTCACACACGGCTTGCGCGTCTTTTAAATCATCAGCGGCAGCACAATATTCATCATTGTCATCTTCTTCCCAGTTCTTCATAAACAGGCCTTCAACTTGATAGCCTTGTTGCTTTAATAAATACGCTGATACAGAAGAATCAACACCGCCGGACATACCAACGATGACTTTAATGTGATTATTTTCGCTCATAATACTCGCTGTTACTTTTTAACTGCCTTGGAAAGGCCGGGATTATAGCATGATTTTGAGTGCTCAAACCAGCCAAAATCGCGGCACTTTTAAACACTAATTGAAACGCTAAAAATGGCTGAATTAATTAGTCATTTAGCAAACTAAAAGAAGCCAGCTAAATACTTGGCTTATTTATAACGTTAAGTTCGCCATTGGCAATACCATGTAATGTGTACTTACCAATGCTGTAGCGAATTAACCGTAAAGTTGGGTGGCCAATATGAGCAGTCATACGTCTAACTTGACGGTTACGTCCTTCTGTTATGGTTATTTCAATCCAGCTTGTTGGGATTGACTTTCGCTCTCGAACGGGTGGGTTGCGTGGCCAAATATCGGGGGCTTGCATAACCTTTACATTAGCGGGTTTTGTTAGGCCATCTTTTAGTTCAACACCTTTACACAGTGCATTAATAGATGCTTGAGTGGGCTCTCCCTCAACTTGCACCCAATAAGTTTTAGCCGTTTTTTTATTCGGTTCTGTAAGAGTGTGTTGTAGTTTTCCGCAATTTGTTAGTAGCAGTAAGCCTTCGCTGTCTTTATCAAGACGACCTGCGGCGTAAACGTTTTTTATCTTTATAAAGTCAGCTAGGGTTTGCCGGTCTTGATCGTCAGTAAACTGGCAAAGTACATCAAAGGGTTTATTGAATAACACGACTTTACGTTCATCGGGGCTAATAGGCGGTTTAGTTTCGCGCTTTACAGGTTTACGCGTATAAGTTCGTCCGCTATTACGACTCAATGATTTATATGGCTTTTTAGCAGGCATTTATATACACCGTGCCGGCTTGGGTAAACCTGCTATTTTAGTGGCTTGTTTAGCGGGGCCTTTAGGGAATAGTTTATATAAATAAATACTGTTACCTTTGTCCTCTCCTAGCGCTTTAGCCATTGCTTTTACCAACATACGAATGGCAGGGCTGGTGTTATATTCAAGGTAAAAATCTCGCACAAAATGAATAACCTCCCAATGAGATTCACTGAGTGTAATATTCTCTTGTTCGGCAATAACGGGTGCAAGCGCCTCAGACCAATCGTTACTGTCGAGTAAATAGCCTTGTTTGTCAGTTGTTATGTGTTGATTGTTAAATTTGAGCATCTGTTACCAGCTAATTGTATTATCGGTATTTAAGGTTAAATCAACAAATGCGGCATAATCTATTGCTGCATCGTTTTCATTAAAAGTGGTGTTTCGAGCGAATGCATCTTCTTTTAAAATATATAATTGATTTGAAAGCTGCTTAAATTGCTCTGTGCTATAACAGGCATCACTGACAAGTATTACGCTGTCATCTTTACTTATCCGTTTTTCTAACTCATGGCCGATATAGTGAGAGGCCGGTTTTGCAAAAATATGTAATGTGCTCATAGAGTAACAACCTGCTGCTGTTGTTTAAGTAATTGTCGTTGTTGTTCAAAGCTCACGACTTTTACGGGTAACAGTAATTCTGACTGCTTCAAGTTGTGATCAATCATTGACTTCTCGCATATATAAACGTTTTCTACATCATATAGTTCCAGTGTTTTAATCGTTTTGAAGTGATTTTTTAAACCTATGGTTTGTGGTTGTTGTGCAGCTTTTAAAGCAAGGACTGCTGAGCCACTAAAAAGCCAGCTAATGTTTTGTTCAATAGCGGCGAATATCAAGGTGGTATCAAGGGCTTCACGAATATGCTGATCGTCAAATGGACTGTGCTGACTGAGAACTAAAATATTTTTCATTTAAATTGCACCCACTTGTCTGATTCACTGGCAAGCATGGCAAACTCAGCGAGGCCCGCGACAGTGAATGGGGCTGTATTAGTGATATCTACGCCGCGCTTCTCTGCTGCGGTGACACATAATAATAAGGGAATATTAAGTGCGCTAACTGATTGCCATAAAGCAGGGACATTAAGCTCATCAGAGGCAAGTTCAAGGTGGTTACTAGCATGATAAACGCCTGCTTGGTATAAAAATACTGCGGCAATAGTATGCTGTTTATCAACACATGCGTTGATAAATTTAATCAGCCGCTGAACCGTGTCATGATCAGTTGGTGCAGTATGAAGAGAAAGAACAAATTTTGCCAAAATAAATCCAAAAAAAAAGCCCCTAGAAAGGAGCTATTTTAACAGAACTTTTTAATTAGTCATTATTTGCGCCGAGTAAAGCAAGTAATGAAGTAAATAAGTTATATACGCTTAAGTATAAAGATACCGTAGCGCGGATATAGTTGGTTTCACCACCGTTGATAATACGGCTTGTATCAAACAAGATTAAACCTGACATGATTAATACCACCGCAGCGTTTAACACCATAAACATTAGCGAGCTGCCGATGAAGATGTTAACGATACTGGCAACGATAACGACTAACAATCCAACCGTTAAAAAACCGCCCATAAATGAGAAATCTTTTTTAGTATTAAGTGCATAAGCAGATAAACCAAAGAAAATTAATGCAGTAGAGCCTAATGCTTGCATAATTAACATTGCTCCATTAGGCATTGCTGCATAGTAGTTTAGAAGCGGCCCAAGACCTGCGCCCATCAAACCTGTAAAAGCAAAAACCCAAGCTACGCCTGATGCGCTTTCTGCTTTTTTATTGACTACAAAAAGTAAGCCAAACGAAATTAAAGTAAAAACCAAACCCATAAAGTAAGGTAGGTTTAAGGCCATTGAAATACCGGCTGTCACTGCACTAAATGCTAATGTCATGGCCAGTAAGAAATAAGTATTCTTTAATACTTTGTTTGTTTCAACGGTCGACATAACCGGGTTAGCGGTATTGTACGAGTGATTAAATGCCATTGTAGAGCTCCTTTAAATGAAACCTGTTTATTAAGTTGTAATAACCAACTAGATTTTATAACTTAAGTTAGATTACCAAGACTTATATATTTGGGCAAACCTTTGTAGTTCAATAGAGAGATAAATAAACACGGCAAGATCATTATAAATTGAACTTATAGAGCAAGTAGTGATCAGATCAAGGCATAATAATTACTTGGTCGCATAAATATGAGCACTACTTTTCTGAAACATTTTAATTCAATTACAGATCCTCGCATTGAACGTTGTAAAAAGCATGAACTTATCGATATTCTTCTCCTTGCTATTAGCGCTGTACTCTCTGGTGCAGAAGGATGGGAAGATATTGAAGACTTTGGGCACCTAAAGCTTGATTGGTTAAAAAAATACGGCACGTTCAACGCAGGAATTCCAAAACATGACACGATTGCTCGCGTCATGTGTCGGTTAAAAGCAAATGAAATAGAAAGGGCATTTCAATCTTGGATATCATCACTGATTGAAACTACAGGTGCAGATATCATCGCTATCGATGGCAAAACCGCACGGCGTTCATTTACCACAAAAGACAGAAAAAGTGCCTTACACACGGTCAGTGCATGGAGTTGCCAACACCAGTTAGTGCTTGGGCAGACGGCTGTTGATAATAAAACAAATGAAATCACCGCAATACCAGAATTACTCACCCTGCTCGATATTGAAAACAGTATCATTACGTTAGATGCGATGGGATGCCAACAAGAAATAGCAAAACAAATCATCCAACAAAAAGCAGATTATATTCTTGCACTTAAAGGTAATCATTCAGGCATGCAAAAGGAACTAGAAGCGTGGTGGCACAAGTGCGAGCGTGAAAGGTTAACTAAGCATAATTGTGATGAACATACCGAAATAAGCTCAGGACATGGGCGTGTTGAAACACGTACATGCCAGCAGTTACTTATAGATAAAAGCTGGCTAGGCAAGGATTATCGTTGGCCTGGCTTAACGAGTATTATTAAGGTCAGGGCTGAAGTTCATGATAAGTCGGCAGGGTCGGATACCACTGAAACACGCTGGTATATAAGTTCATTAGACTTAAATGCAGCGCAAGCACTCAATGCAGTACGCAGTCACTGGCAGGTTGAAAGCATGCATTGGATGCTTGATATGAACTTCAGAGAAGATGAATCGAGAATACGCAAACTTCAAGGGCCATTAATGTTTAATGTAATGCGAAAGATAGCCATGGCGCTTTTTAAACAAGATGCATCTAAGTCAGCAAGTATGGCGAGGAAAAAGAAAATGGCAGGGCTAGACGATGATTACCGCTCAACCCTGCTAGAGTCTGGGATTAAAATGCGCTAGCCGTGGATAAATAAAAAGAAAAGTTCATTGCTGCAGGTTTTTTATACACTATGCACTGTAAATGAGCAATTTAATGTTTTTTTAATCACTTAAACAACTTTTTTAAAAAAAAGCTTCACAAACACAGTAACCTTCACTATTATGCACGCCGTCGGAGAGATGGCAGAGTGGTCGAATGCACCGGTCTTGAAAACCGGCAGGGGTTTATAGCCCCTCTAGGGTTCAAATCCCTATCTCTCCACCACCTAATTTAAAATAGTTATGAGTACACTCTTACTCGTGACTTATAGCAGTTTCGGAGAGATGGCAGAGTGGCCGAATGCACCGGTCTTGAAAACCGGCAGGGGTTTGTAGCCCCTCTAGGGTTCAAATCCCTATCTCTCCACCACTACAAGTAAGCCCGCTAAATAGCGGGCTTTTTTGTTTGCCCAGCGAAGCTGGCAAACCCGATAGGCTGAAAGATGCCTTATCACCCTGACTAAGGGGAAGATAATCTGAATGGCAAGGGCGTCACTGGCCAACGGTGGGGTCTGAAGGAAGCCATAAGAAGTTAGAGGTACACAACTAACCGTAACCTGTTTCGGCAGTATTGGTGGGTCAGCGTGCAAAATAGCGCAACGCCCTATACTTAGTCAGACCAATACTGTGCTTGAGGGTGGGATTTCTAACAGGGAGCCAGTGCAGTAACTGGGGAAGCCTGGCATCTAAACTTAATGAGAGTAAGTGGCCTAAATTCAAGGTGAAAGCCAAGATTTAGTGTCGGTGTGAGGTGGCAGATGAACCCGTAGTAGTGAGTAAGGCTAGGCCGATGAAAGCCAGTAATGGTGTGGAGGGGAAAACCAAGCCGACCATCAACATTATGTTTGATGGGGTCAACTTTAGCCAAAAGCTTTAATTGATTGCGAAGGGGGGAAGTATTCTTTAAGCGTATGAAAGACGGGAACTTTTGTTTATCGGCTCACAAGTATTTCGACGGAAATAGCCAAAATATGACGGCCAAACAGGAATGTAGACGCTGAGAATTGAAGGGCGAGCAATGGAGTAATGACTGACCACTTAGGCAGATTGCCAAAAAAGGCTAGCACACCTAATGTCATCATGAAGAATCAGCGATAAGTAGAGTGACACGAGCAGACATACCGCAAGCAAAGGCAGAAAATGACAGTTTACTACAGCTTGTACGGACAATTATTAGACATTAATAACCTGTACAAGGGATTCAAAAAAGTGAAAGCAGCTAAAGGAGCGGCCGGAATAGATAGGCAGACCGTAGGCGCATTCGCCCTGAATTTAGAAGCAAACTTAAAACAACTGCAACTTGAGCTGCAAACCAAGCAATATAGGGCACAACCTGTCAAACGGGTGGAAATACCCAAAGATGATGGCGGTGTCAGAATGCTAGGTATCCCCGCAGTTCGAGACCGAATAGTGCAACAAACACTATTGAACATACTCCAACCGATATTCGACATCGACTTTCACCCATCGAGTTATGGGTATAGGCCGAAACGAAGCTGTCATGACGCTATCAGTAAAGCAAGTGTATTTATCCGTAAATACCATCGCGACTGGGTCGTAGACATGGATTTGTCGAAGTGTTTTGACCTGCTTGATCATGCTTTGATAATTAGGAGTGTTAGACGCAAAGTGACGGACGGTAGTATTTTAAAACTGATTAATCAGTTCTTAAAAAGCGGAGTAATGATAGGTGAACACTGGGAGGCTAGTACGATAGGAAGCCCACAAGGTGGCGTAATTAGCCCGTTATTGGCCAATATCTACCTAGATGCTTTCGATCAAGAAATGAAAAAGCGTAATCACCGAATAGTGAGGTATGCAGATGATATCTTGATTTTGTGCAGCACAGAAAAAGCAGCGCAAGAAGCACTTAAGGCATCCACCCAGATACTAGAGCGAGACTTGAAATTAACCGTGAACCAAAATAAAACCCATATTGCTCATAGCAGCAAAGGAGTGAAGTTTTTGGGAGTAGAGATAGGTAGCCAGTGGACACGGATACAAGCATCAAAACTCATCGGGTTTAAACAAAAAGTGAAGCAATTAACAAAACGTAACGGCGGCATAAATTTAGCAGAAGTAATAAAACGGCTAAATCCAGTTGTGCGCGGTTTTGTAAATTATTTTAGTATAGCCAATTGTAAACGAGAGCTAAAAGCCTTGGCAGGTTGGATCAGACGAAGACTAAGGGCAATACAGCTGAGGTTGTGGAAGAAGCCATCAAGGCTACATCGACGACTAAAGCAGTTAGGAAAAAAGCCACCGTTTAAGTTCATTAAGATGAACTCGTGGCGTAACTCACTAAGCCCTTTATCTTGTGTATCGATGCCAAACCAATGGTTTGAGGAGCTTGGTTTATATCCAATAGAAAAAGTGAATACGGGATGGCTTGCTTTATCGGCGTTTAGGAAATAAGTTGATAAAATGTGAAGGGTACAGGAGCCGTATACGAGGTCCGTACGTACGGTTCTGTGAGAGGGATGAGGCATAAGCCTCACCCTACTCGATGTGTTTTAACGCATACCTTTATTTGTATATTTAATCTTCTCAATACAAAAATACGACCTATGTCTCTATTTATCTCCTTAAAAACTTAATGCATGCTTTATTTTTAATAGTCTCCCTGCGAGGAAAATTAATGAAACATCGTTTAGCTAAAAGTGTAGGGCTTTCATTACTATCACCTATAATTATTGGTTGCTGTTTAGGTGCTTATTACGCACTGACATTAAATGGTAATCCTATGAGTATTTTTTTTAATTTACTGATGAGTGCAATTGCCAATGGCCATATTGTAGGTTTAACGATGGCGGCGTTTGTGGTGCCAGGTTATCTGCTAATGCTTAAGTATGCCAAAGTCAATTATTCAGGTGTGCTTACGCTTGGGTTATTAGGTGGGGCTATTTTTAGTTACTTATTGAGTGCGACCTCTGGAATGGTGTTTTTAATAAATACGTTGATGTCAGCATTAGCTGCAGGGTTATTTTTATATGGCTTACGCTTAGGAGCCATTAAACAAGACAACCCACAATCGCAGAAATAATAGCCAAGCTCACTGAAACTTGAGGAAATTTAGTTTTTTTTGCCTGTAAAAGGTTCCAATTATTCTTCACAAAGAGTACCTTTACCTACTGTATGTTTAATAAGAAGTAGTTTGGTATGCAAAAGCAAGCGTTTTACCAGTCATTAGTTAAACAAACTGAATCACTGATTGCAGGTGAATCAAACATTATTGCCAATATGGCAAACATTAGCGCGCTGTTATTTACCTCTTTAGATGATGTAAATTGGGCGGGCTTTTATTTAATGGATTCACCTCAAGAATTAGTGCTTGGGCCTTTTCAAGGCAATCCTGCATGTATACGTATTCCTGTTGGAAAGGGTGTCTGCGGAACCGCTGCACAAACAGCGCAAACACAACTTATTGAAGATGTTCATGCATTTGCGGGCCACATAGCTTGTGATGCAGCGTCAAATTCAGAAGTAGTTATTCCTATTATGAAAGAAGGAAAGCTGTTTGCGGTGCTTGATATAGACAGCCCGAGTATTGCTCGGTTTGATATTGATGACCAACAAGGTCTTGAAGCGCTTATTGCGGTTTTTGAGGCTAATTTAGTATGAAAGATCTACTAAATGTACAAGATTATCTTTTTGGCAACACCGATGTTGGTGATTGGGAAGGAGATGAAGAACACGTAGCGGAAACGCTCAACGATTTAATTCATATTGCTTGGGATCGTCTTCCTGACGATCTTGGGACAGAGTTAATCGATGAAATTATTAATGGTATTTGGGAACACCTTCGTGGCGATATGGCGCTTGTAGAGGCTGAGTTCGAAGAGTTGACCGACTGGGTAACACACTATGTCGATTCGTCACTTGATGAAAAGATGTAATAAAAGGTTCTAAGAATGGAAACCACAAACAAGCTAAAAGATATTAATGAAGTGCTAGAATTTTTATATCAAGAATTCCCGCAATGTTTTAAACAAAAAGACGGTATCAAGCCGCTTAAAGTCGGTATCTTTAAAGATATCGCTGAGCGCATTGAAGGCTCAGAAAAGGTTAGTAAAACGCAAGTTCGTCAAGCGCTTAGGAAATACACCTCAAATTGGCGCTATTTAGAAGCGGTCACCAAATCAGAGTTTCGTATTGATCTTGATGGCAACCAAGCTGAAAAAGTTGAGCAAGAACATATCGATCATGCTCAAAAAGCCCTTGAAGAAAGTCGTGCGAAAATGGCTAAACGCAAAAAACAGCAGCGTCCACGTCAAGATTCCGATAGCAAGTCCTTCAAAAAGAAACCAACTCAATTTGCTAAAAATGGCGAAAAGAATGCTAAGCCAAATAGCAAACCAGCTAAAGCTGCACCGGTTAAACGTTCAGGAAAAATTGAACCTTTACCAGCCAGTGAGGTCAAGGTTAATAACAAAGTAAAAGTTAAACTAGGCCAAGCACTTGTTAATGCAACAATCACTGAAGTGAACAAAGAAGATGTTCATGTTGAATTAGTGACTGGCATGCAAGTTAAAACTAAAGCAGACAGCTTATACATTATATAAGCTGTAGATAAATTAAGGAGTTGTGTATGAGTCAGAAGTTTACGCTCATTCCGTTAGTTGCGGCCCTATTTTCAGGTTCATTATTTGCAGCGACAGAGGTTGCTACAGAGGTTGCTACAGAGGTTGCTGATGTATTGACGGCAAATGACTTGCCTGTATTAGAGCAAGAAAGTCAACATAGTACGGTTAGCAAAAGAGTGACAAACTTATTTACTCGCGCTCATTACAAACCTATTCGATTTGACGATGCTTTAGCAGAAAAAATATTTGAACGTTATATCGAATCCCTTGATTTTAATAAAAGTGTATTCTTGGCTGCGGATGTTGCGTCATTTCAGCAATACCGCGATCAATTTGATAATGCACTGTCTACTGGTAAATTAGATTTTGCCTACAATATTTTTAATATTAGTATGCAACGCCGCTTTGAACGTTATGATTATTCACTTTCTTTGCTTGAAAAGGAAATGACTTTTGATAAAGAAGATGAGTATCTTTATGACCGTGAAGACGCTAAATGGGCTGAAACTCAAGCTGAGCTAGATGAACTTTGGCGTGAGCGTGTTAAATATGATGCACTACGTTTAAAAATGACGGGCAAAGATTGGGCTGGTATAAAAGAAGTGCTAGTTAAACGCTATCACAACGCACAAAAACGTTTAGTACAAACGAATAGTGAAGATGCTTTTCAAATAATGATGAATTCATTTGCGCGAAGTATTGAAGCGCACACTTCTTATTTATCTCCTCGGCGTGCTGAACAATTTAAAATGGATATGGACCTAGAGCTGGAAGGCATTGGGGCTGTATTAACTTTTGACGAAGATTATACGGTTATTCGTAGTCTTGTACCGGGTGGTCCGGCTGATAAGTCTGAGCAAATCAAAGCAGATGATAAAATTATTGGTGTTGCGCAAGAAGGCGAGGAGTTTGTAGATGTAATTGGTTGGCGCTTAGATGATGTGGTTGATTTAATTAAAGGACCAAAAGGCACAACGGTACGTTTACAATACTTAAAAGGCTCTGACGCACACGGCACACCAAAAGAAGTGAAAATTGTTCGTGATAAAATTCGCCTCGAAGACAGAGCTGCTAAATCAGAAGTATTTGAAGCTAATTACTCTGATTTAACCAGCAAGATTGGCGTAATTGAAATCCCTGGCTTTTATAATAACTTGTCTAAAGACGTTAAAGTTGAATTAACGAAATTAAGAGATGAGAAAGTAGACGGTATCATTATTGATCTTCGCCAAAATGGCGGCGGGTCATTATACGAAGCAACACAACTTACTGGCTTATTTATCGATCAAGGCCCTGTGGTACAAATTCATACATTGAACAATCGTATTGAAGAGCAAAAAGACCGTGATGGCATCACTTTTTATGATGGTCCATTAACAGTTTTGGTTGACCGTTATAGTGCATCAGCTTCTGAAATATTTGCCGCAGCATTACAAGATTATGGTCGTGCAGTAATTATTGGTGAGCAAACATTTGGTAAGGGTACTGTACAACAACATAAAGGCCTTGAGCGTGCATATGACTTATACGACAACCCTATTGGCAGCGTACAATACACTATCGCTAAGTTTTATCGTATCAACGGTGGTAGTACGCAGCACAAAGGTGTGATTCCAGATATTTCATTCCCTTCAGCAATTGATCCTGATGAATGGGGTGAAAGTGAGCAAGACAATGCCTTGCCGTGGGATAGTATTATTCGTGCTAAATATACACCTGTTAATAACTTAAAACCTGCTATTAATTATTTAGCTAAACTTCATGATACGCGAATTAAATCTGAACCTGAATTTGGTTATGTATTTGAAGATATTACTCGCTATAATGAAGAGAAAGATAAAAAGACCATCACGTTAGTTGAGGCTAAGCGTGAAAATGAGGAAGAAGAAGGTAAAGCTCGTGCCTTAACACGTACTAATGAAAGGTTAAAACGCTTAGGCGAAAAGCCAGTTGAAAATCTTGATGATGTACCTGAGGTGTTAGATGAACTAGATCCATTCTTAGAAGAAGCGGCACTGATCACGCAAGATTACATAAAATATGGTCGTTTAGCTAAAAAATAGTTGCTTTCCCATCCAATAAAAAAGGCGCATTCGCGCCTTTTTTGCTGCCTAAAACAAATACACTTGGTATACTCATCCTCTAACTTAGATGAAGCAAAATGCCTTAATACTATGACAACAACATATATTAAAAAAATAATAATTACACGTTATTAAAAACGTGTTGGAGACGCTATTTTGCAGCAACAACAAGATAAATCCATTAAACAATCAAGCTTCTTCGATGCTTTAGTTCCTATCTCAGTGCTGATTTGTTTACTTGGCGCAGCTGTCTATTTATTTGGTGACAGCTCCTCGTCAGGACCAAACCAAATTGCCCTATTGTTTGCTACTTTCACTGCGGCTTTAATCGGCTTAAAAAATGGGTATACCTGGAAAAAGCTGGAAGATGCAATGATTGAAGGCATCACTTTATCGCTAGGTGCTATCTTGATCTTACTTATGGTCGGCGCTTTGATTGGTACTTGGCTACTTTCAGGTACCGTGCCTACGTTAATTTACTATGGTTTACAAGTAATCAACCCAAGCTGGTTTTATGCAGCTAGCTGCTTAATTTGCGGCGTTGTGGCAATGAGTATTGGGAGTTCATGGACAACCGCAGCTACAATTGGTGTTGCTTTACTTGGTGTGGCTTCAGGCCTTGGGTTAGAGCAAGTCGTGACGGCAGGCGCGGTTATATCTGGCGCTTACTTTGGAGATAAGCTAAGCCCACTATCAGAAACTACTAATTTAGCGCCTGCAGTTGTTGGCGCTGATTTATTTGAACATATCCAGCATATGCTTTGGACCACCGTTCCAAGCTTTGTAATTGCATTAATCATTTTTATATTTATGGGTTTTAATGCTACAGCGTCAGGTGAAGCAGGGCGCATTGATGACATTACCGCTATTTTAGAGCAGAATTTTAATATTGGCCTTGAAATGTTGGTACCGCTTTTAGTTTTGCTTGTGTTAGCAATGAAAAAAATGCCGGCATTCCCTGCTATTTCTATTGGTGCGGTGATGGGGGCTGTTTGGGCTATGTTATTTCAGTCAGACTTAATTGCCAGTCAAATTGATCTTTCTCAAGGTCAATTGGTTGGATATTTTAAGCTAGTTTGGACGACCTTTTTTGATGGTTTTAGCATTGTAACGGGTGATGACAAAATGGACTCATTACTCAGCGGTGGTGGCATGTCTGGAATGCTGACAACCACATGGTTAATCATGACGGCGTTGATGTTTGGCGCGATTATGGAAAAAACAGGCTTACTTGATGTGTTTGTAAAAAGTATTTTGCGCATTGCAAAAAGTACCGGTTCATTAATTACAGCAACGATTGCTACTTGTATTGGTACTAATGTGATTGCCGCAGACCAATATATTGCTATTGTAGTACCTGGACGCATGTATAAAGAAGAATACGAAAAGCGTGGCCTGAAGCCTGTTAACTTATCACGTACCTTAGAAGACGGCGGCACTATTACCAGCCCGCTTATTCCATGGAATACTTGTGGCGCCTATATGCAAAGCGTATTACTGATCAATCCGTTTGATTATGCATTGTATGCCTTTTTTAATCTAATAAACCCTTTCTTAGCTGTTATTTATGCCTACTTAGGCATCAAAATTCTTCGTATCAAACCTAAGCAACAAGCTTAAAACTGATTGCTCCTTTTTACTAAGGGGCATGTTAGGAGCACTACTATGTCTGAAAACGAAACGTCTGAAACTAAAATGTCTGAAAATAAAAAGCCTCAAGCGCAATATTTAAAAGATTATCAAGCGCCGAATTTTAGTATTAAGCATGTAAAACTAAATGTTGATCTTAAGCCTACAAATACCCGTGTGACAGCCAAACTTAGCTTAACGCGGATGAGTGAGGATAACACTTCACTGGTCCTTGATGGCATTGACTTAACGCTTATCAATTTAATCGTTGATGGTAAACCTTACGATGATTATGTATTAAGCGATGATCAATTAATCGTGCATAATTTACCTAAGGTGTGTGAGCTGACAATTTGTAATGAAATCTCACCGCAAACAAATACCTCTTTAGAAGGGCTATACTTATCGGGAGGTGCGTATTGCACACAATGTGAGGCACAAGGGTTTAGAAAAATAACGTATTATCTTGATAGACCCGATATATTAGCGACCTTTGAAGTCACTATTATTGCTGATAAAAAGTACCCGCATTTATTGTCTAATGGTAATAAAATTGCAGATGGTACGCTTGAAGATGGCCGCCACTTTGCCACATGGCAAGATCCGTTTAAAAAGCCAAGTTATTTATTTGCTTTGGTTGCAGGTGACTTTGATGTAGTAGAAGATACTTTTATTACTAAAAGCGGTAGAACTATTGACTTAGCTTTATTTGTTGATAAAGGTAATTTAGCAAAAACACCGCATGCAATGACGTCCTTAAAAAAGTCGATGCAGTGGGATGAAGAGCGCTTTAATCTTGAATATGACTTAGATATATATATGATTGTCGCCGTTGATTTTTTCAACATGGGCGCTATGGAAAATAAAGGCTTAAACATTTTTAATAGTAAATGTGTATTAGCCAATCAAGAGACCGCAACGGATAAAGACTTTCATACTATTGAGTCGATTGTCGGACACGAATATTTTCATAACTGGACAGGAAACCGGGTAACTTGCCGTGATTGGTTTCAATTATCGTTAAAAGAAGGTTTAACGGTGTTCCGCGATCAAGAGTTTAGCAGTGATCTTGGCTCTAGAGCACTTAACCGTATTGATGCCGTGAAAGTAATGCGTACTCATCAATTTAGTGAAGACGCAGGGCCTATGGCGCATCCAATTCGTCCTGAAAAAGTAATTGAAATGAATAATTTTTATACGGTAACCGTCTACGATAAAGGCGCTGAGGTTATTCGTATGATGCATACTTTGTTAGGCGAAACCAACTTTCAAAAAGGTATGGCACTATATATTGATCGCCATGATGGACAAGCGGTTACCTGTGATGATTTTGTTGCAGCTATGAATGATGCATCAGGTGTTGATTTAAGCCAGTTTAAGCGTTGGTATAATCAAGCAGGTACACCACGTTTAGTCGTTGATCAGCATTATGATCCGGTTAAACAAACATTCATGTTACATGTTTCACAGCATGCACCATTAAATCAACCGAATAATAAACCACAGCATATTCCGTTTGCAATTGAATTACTTGATAGTGAAGGGCAAAGTATTGCACTTAGTTTTGAAGGAAAATCAATTAATCACGTACTTGATGTAACACAGAGTGAGCACGAGTTTATTTTTGAAAATATTGATGCTCAACCGGTTGCCGTGCTACTCGAAGATTTTTCAGCACCGTGCATTGTAGAGCAAGATAATAGTGAACATGATTTATTACACATTATGCGCTTTGCTCGTAGTGACTTTTCTCGTTGGGATGCGCAGCAACGGTTATTTATAGGCGCAGTAAAACAAGCCATCAACGAAAACCAAACTCAGCCAATACTTAGTGATGCGATTATTAATGCGTTAAATGTACTTATATCTGAACGTGAAGGTGATTTAGCCCTTATCGCCGAGCTGTTAAAGCTTCCAAGCTTTGATACTTTAGCGGGCGAGTTTGAAGTGATCCCTGTTGATCAGTTAATTTCTATTAGCAAACAGTTTGAGCAACAAATTGCGGTACAACTTAACGAGCAGCTTCTTAGCTGTTACCAAGCACTTGACGATGACGGCTCGTTAAATGAAGCTGCTGTTGCAGCTAGAGCACTAAAAGGAATCTGTTTATATTATTTGGCGAAGCAAAACACGGCCTTAGATGCATCCATGCAAGCAAATATAGATGCTTTACTTAAAGCACAAGCTTTATCAAGTAATATGACGAATGTGCTTGGCGCCTTAGGGAGTGTTGTAAAAGCCCAGCACCCATTAAGTGATGAACTATTGGCGCATTTTGATAGCCAATGGCGCCATGATGTACTGGTTATGGATAAGTGGTTTGCGCTACAAGCAATGCAAAATGGTGACAATGCGATTACCAACATAACGCGCTTGTATGAACACCCATGTTTTGATTTAGGTAATCCAAACCGTGTACGAGCCTTAGTAGGCAGTTTTAGTCACTTTAATATAGAGCAATTCCATCGTGCTGATGGTGAAGGTTATAAGTTATTAGGTGATTTACTCGTTAAGCTTAATGCTATTAATCCACAGAACGCCTCGAGAATGCTCACGCCGTTTATGTCATGGCGCCGTTATGATGAAAGCCGCTCACTGGCAATGAAAGCTCAGTTGCAGCGATTGTCTAAACTTGATGACTTAAGTCATGATTTGTACGAGAAAGTGGACAAAGCACTGCAATAAATCATGACAGAACTCTATTTCTCATTAAATATGAGTTATCAGGAGTGTATCGACTATTACGATGGAAAATATACATCAGTGTAAATTATTTAAGATAGCGGCAAAACAGTATGTTTTGCCGCTAAACACCTACGGCCATTTATCTGAAGTATTGGTATCCGTGACCGCGTGAACGATTTACACTATTACTTACCCCAGAACATCAGCTTATACGTTTAGAGAAAGTGGCGTAGCCTCTGCGCCTTTCTAGATAAAAAACATTATTATTTTGTTAAATAAATTTGTCCTATTGTTAATTTGCGTGTATATATTAACTGGTAGGATGTCTTTCCAGTGGTTAGATGTTAATAAATGTTAAAAATATATAACCGATTGAAGCGCACTATTTGTAATTTCTCTATTTCGCTTCTATCGTTATGATTAGACTAAAAACAATAACTTGATAACAAAATTACCCGCAACGGGAGAACACACAATGTTAAAAGACGCTTTTTTTGTTAAAAACAAAATTGCACTTGCTCTAGCTGCTGCAACACTAGGCTTAACTTCAGCGACTTCAAATTCAGCAACATTTGAAGTTGGTGATTTTGACGTGCGGTTTGACTCGACCTTTTCTTACGGGCAAAGCATTCGCGTAGAAGATCGTGATTTTGCACTGATTGGTAAGAGTAATAATCCTGCACTTAATTGGACGGGCTACAATGCAGCACTTAATCCAATTTACACAGCGCAGGACGTTTGGGCACAGCCTGGTGCTTATTCAAACAATGGTGATGCGGGTGATTTAAACTTTAATAGCGGTGAGTCGTTTTCAAAACTGTTAAAAGGCACCCATGATTTATCAATAAGCAAAGATAATTTTGGTCTATTTACTCGTTTTATGTATTTCTATGATTTTGAGTTAATGGATGGTGACCGAGCTTATGTTAACCCAACCTCCGGTGGCGGCGTAGATCCATGTGATGACGATGACACAAAAGAGCAAGTATGTAGAGATCTGCGTTTACTCGACGCATATGTGTGGGCTAATTTTGATTTAAACGATGGTAATAATCCACTATCTATTCGATTAGGGCAACAAGTGGTCAATTGGGGTGAAAGTACCCTGATTTCTCATGGTATTAATGTTAATCCAGTCGATATTGACCGCCTTAAAGCTCCAGGCGCTGAATTAAAAGAGGCTTTTATCCCAGTGGGGATGTTATGGGCTTCATTAGGCATTAATGAAAATATGACTCTTGAAGGTTTTTATCAATACCAATGGCATGAAACACGCTTGCCAGCAGCAGGAAGTTACTTTTCTACCAATGATTTTGCCTCTGAAAATGGTTATCAACAGAACATTCAGCTCGGTTTTACCTCAAGCCCCGATATTGATTTAGCTTCTCTTACTACAAGCCTTAATAACTTAGATGACATTGTTCGTGCTCAAGGTGTGGATCCTTTATCAGCTCAAGGTCAAGCTATGATGAGCCAAATGTATCTAGCCTATCCAACTAAGGTTGCATTAAAAGGTAAAGGCTATGACGGTAAAACAGACCCCGATGATGGTGGTCAGTATGGTTTACGTTTTGGTATGTTTTTACCAGAGTTAAATGATACTGAAGTCGCACTTTATCACATTAATTATCATAGTCGTCGCCCCGTGATCTCAGGGCAAGTATCAAACTTCACGTCAGAGGCGATTGGTGCTGATATTGGTATGTTACTAAGTGAAGAAATTACTGAAGATAATGTTACTCAGTTGCAAGCATTTACTAAAGGGCGTTTAGAATACCCAGAAGATATAAAGCTTTATGGTTTAAGTTTTAATACTTCATTAGGCGAAACTGCGTTTGCCGGTGAATTTGCGTTTCGTGAAGATGAACCGTTGCAAATTGATGACGTAGAATTACTGTATGCCGGTATGCCAGAGCAATTAGCGGTTGCCGGTATTCGTCCTGATTTTGCAGGTATTTCACAAATGAGCCCCGGTGATGCTACAAGCGTTGTAGGGCCTGGCGAACTAGCTCAAGGATTTATTTTACGTAATACCGCACAGTTGCAATTTACAGCAACACACTTATTCGGCCCATCACTAGGCGCTGATAGTTGGGCCGTCGTGGGTGAAGTGGGTGGCGTGCGAATTAATGATATGCCTGAATATGACGAGCTGCGTTTAAATGTAGCGGGTACAGGGCGTAGTGGTGTTATTCAGGGGCCACTTAGTGATGATTACTCAACCTTGCATATGGGGCTTTCAAATGGTCCAGAGACGAATCCTTTTCCTAGTGCTTCGGCGTGGGGTTATCGTTTAATTGCTAAAGGAGATTACTTTAATTTTTTCAAAGGAGTTAACTTTTCACCACGGTTTGTATTTTCTCATGATGTGAATGGGATTACGCCAGATCCGATGTTCTTATTTGTTGAAGACCGTAAATCATTAGGAGTAACAGCCAACTTTAACTATCAAAATGCATGGTCATTTGACTTTAGCTATAACTCATTTTGGGGTGGTGGCGAGACAAATACTTTCTCTGACCGTGACTTTGTTTCTTTTAATATTAAATATTCAATATAAGGGTATCATGATGATAAAAAAACCTACCCTCATCGCGATTGCACTTTGTGGACTTTTTAGTGGTTCTGCTGCAGTTGCAAAAATGAGTAGTGAAGAAGTTGCCCGTTTAGGTAACGATTTAACGCTATTAGGCGCTGAAAAAGCAGCAAATACTGATGGCTCTATTCCTGCTTGGAAAGGTGGTATCACTGAAGCACCTGCAGGCTACAGCCCAGGCATGCATCATCCTGATCCGTTTGCCGATGATAAAGTATTATTTACTATTGATAAATCAAATGTTGATAAATACAAAGATAATCTAAGCCCAGGACAAGTGGCATTATTTGCAGCATACCCAGAGACATTTAAAATGAATGTGTATAAAACGCGTCGAAGCGCTTCTTATCCTCAGTTTGTCTATGATGCAACTAAGAAATATGCTCCCACTGCAGAACTTATTGAAGGCGGTAATGGAATTAAAAATACTGCTATCGGAATTCCATTCCCAATGCCAAAAGATGGCTTAGAAGCTATTTGGAATCACCTATTACGTTATCGTGGTTTATCAATTCAGCGTTATGGTGGTCAAGCTGCGCCAACTGCATCAGGTTCTTACAACATGGTTGGCTTTGATGAGCAACTGTTAGTTAAATACTCAGATCCAAAAGCAACACCAGAAGAGCTTAAAGAATCAAATATTTTATTTAAGTTCAAGCAAAAAGTCACCGAGCCTGCTCGTCTTGCAGGTACTGCGTTATTAGTTCATGAAACCATGGATCAGATATTAACACCACGCCAAGCATGGACATACAACTCAGGTCAACGTCGCGTGCGTCGTGCGCCAAACGTAGCGTATGATGCACCAGGTACAGCAGCTGATAGTTTACGTACAACTGACGATTTTGATATGTTTAATGGTTCTCCAAATCGTTATAACTGGACTCTTAAGGGCAAAAAAGAGCTTTATATCCCGTATAATAGCTACAAGTTACACAGTGATAAGCTAGAATATGATGATATTTTAATGCCCGGTCATATTAATCCTGAAGTGGTGCGTTATGAAAAGCACCGTGTATGGGTAGTTGAAGCTGACTTAAAAGCCGATACGCGTCATATTTATAAAAAACGTGTGTTTTATATTGATGAAGATAGCTGGCAAGTACATGTAACGGATATTTATGATAACCGTGATCAAATGTACCGAGTGGCCATGGCTCATGGTTTAAATTACTATGATGCGATGACGCATTGGAGTACGTTAGATGTATATCATGATTTAAACTCGCGTCGTTATTTAGCAATTGGTCTTGATAACCAAGAGAAAATGTATGATTTCTCGCAGTCGTTCAATGACAACGAATTCACATCAAGCGCGCTGCGTCGCGCGGGACGTTAAAATACATAGGCACCTGCTTTTGCAGGTGCCTTTTCTCTTTTCGCGTTTGTCATCTTCATTCGCAACGGGATAACCCACCTGCAAAATATAATGACAATGCCACAAATCTATCAAGGTGATTAATATTTATGAAGTATTTGCTTTATGCTTGTCTTGCTTATAGTGCTTCATGCTGTGCACAAGACGCACCAAGTACATCTAGTGCGATCGTCGCACCTAATGCTGAAAAAACATTATTAACGGATATTGAATACACAGGTCAAAACCTGATAGCCGTAGGCAAGCATGGTGTTGTAATTTCAAGTTCAGATGCTAAAAGTTGGCAACAAGCGAGCGTACCAACTCAAGTTTTATTAACCGCGATAGACTTTGTTGATAATAAAAATGGCTGGGCGTGTGGTCATGACGCTACCATTATTAATAGCCAAGATGGCGGGCAAAATTGGCAACTACAGCAATCCCTTCCAGGACTTGATAAACCGTGTTTAGATATTTTATTTACAGATAACCAAAACGGTTTTGCTGTAGGCGCTTACGGCATGTTTTATAAAACTAGTGATGGTGGTGAAAGCTGGGAAAAACGTTTTTTAGATAGTTTGTTATTTCCAGAAGACCGCGATTACCTAAATGATTTGAAAACGGATTATCCTGAGGAATACGAGGCTGAAACCGCATCAATTCTTCCACATTTTAATCGTATTATTAGTACTAATGAGCGTTTAATGTTGGTTGGTGAAATGGGGCTTTTGGCACAAAGTGACGACCAAGGCCAAACTTGGCAGCGCTTGGATGAAATTTATGTAGGTTCATTTTTTGCGTTTGCATCATCACTTAACCAACTTAAAGGTGAAGAAATAGTTGCAGGGCTTCGCGGTAATATTTTTGTTCGTGATGGGCAACAGGCCTCATGGCAAAAAATCGAAAATGATATTCACGCAACTGTTAATAGCATTATCAAATATAACAATAAGCAATGGCTATTATTGGCTAACAGCGGTGTTATCTACCACCTCAAAGATAACCAATTGAGTGTTGAGCAATTAGCCGACGGTAAAGCATTACTTGATGGTGTGTTATTTGAAGGTAAATTAGTTATGGCCTCTGAAGATGGCATTAAAGTGAAGGAGTTGAACCCTTGATGCGTGGTTTATTAGACTTTATTGAAAAGTCGGTTTTTCGTTATCGCTTAGTGGCAGTCGTCACTTTTGTCATTGTTACTTGTATGCTGCTTTTTAAAGCCGCAGATATTCAGCTAGATGCTTCATTTAATAAAAATATACCGCTTAACCATGAGTATATGAAGGTATACACCAAACATGAAAAACAATTTGGTGGAGCAAATAGTATTTTAATCTCGGTGTGTGATGCCGATGGCGATATTTTTAATCCCGAATTTTTTACTCAGCTTAAAGCCGTACACGACCAGCTCTATTTTATTCCCGGCGTTAACCGTACTTTAGTTAATTCAATTTTTTCACCCAGCGCACGCTTTGTTGAAGTTGTTGAGGATGGCTTTGCTGGTGGGCCAGTTATACCTGCTAGTTTTACTGCGGATAAGCGTGGTCTTGCAGTAGTAAAAGAGAATATTGAAAAAGCAAAAGTAGTTGGTCGTATGATTGCCAGCGATTACTCTTGCGCTATGGTGACTGCAGAACTACTTGAAATTGAACCGCAAACTCAGGAAAAGCTTGATACGTTAGCATTTGCAGAAAAACTTGAGAGCGAAATACGTGAGCCCCTAAGCACTGAGAAAGTGAGTATCCATATTATTGGATTCGCCAAAATGGCCGGTGACATTGCTGATGGTGCAAAAGGGGTGGTGTTGTTTTTTGCCATTGCGATTGCCTTTACTTTTGCCATGGTGTGGATTTTTTGCGGTAGCTTAAAGCTCACTGTACTACCCATTGCATGCTCTATTATTGCAGTCGTTTGGCAACTAGGGTTGTTATCGAGTTTAGGGTTTGGTCTCGATCCGATGTCTATTTTGGTACCATTTCTAGTCTTTGCAATTGGTGTTAGCCATGGCGTACAAATGATCAATGCCATTGGTAAAAAAGTAGTTGAAGGAGGTACTACACGTGCGTGCTGCCAAGCAAGTTTTAGGGCTTTATTAATACCTGGTGGTATTGCTTTATTATCCGATACTGTGGGCTTTTTAACTCTGTTAACTATAGATATTGGTATTATCCGTGAACTTGCTATTACTGCTAGCTTAGGTGTAGCAATGATTATATTTACCAACTTAATCTTATTGCCGGTATGGGCGTCGTACTTACATTTTGAAAAATCTTTGAAAATTCAGTCAGGTAATAGCAACAAACCGAATTTGCTCGATTCAATGAGAGAGTTACTGGTTAAGGCGACCGACCCGAAATTTGCTAAACTGATTATTGGTTTTACATTGGTATTATTTGCTTTAGGTTATTGGCAAGCAGATAAAATGCGTATTGGTGATTTACAAGCAGGTGCACCATCACTACACCAAGACGCACGCTATAACCAAGATACTTTTTTAATATCGGATAAATACACTATATCGTCTGATATTTTAAAAGTCATAGTGGAAGCGTATCCGGCGGCATGTACTGAACATAATGTAATGGAGCGCATTAGTCATTTTCAGTGGAAAGTTGAAAACCTATCAGGTGTGCAATCAGTGATAAGTTTAAGCTCTGTGGCGCAATCGGTTAATGTAGGTTATAACGAAGGCAATTTAAAATGGCAAAGCTTACCGCGAAATACAGCCAGTTTAGTGCAATCGACTGCACGGGTTGAGACCAGTACCGGCTTATTAAATGGTGATTGTTCGGTGATGCCGGTGATCATCTTTTTGGACGATCACAAAGCAGAGACTATTGATTCAGTAATCGCGAGCATCAAGGCATTTGCTAAGCAAGAGCAAACCGATAAATTGGCCTTTAAATTAGCCTCCGGCCCGGTTGGGGTTATGGCTGCAACGAACGAGTCGGTATCGGCGGCGCAGTTGCCGATGATGCTCTACGTTTATGGTGCGGTTATTCTGTTATGCTTAATTAGTTTTAGAAGTGTAAAAGCAACCGTTGCAGTGGTGTTACCGCTGTATATAGTATCGACGCTTGCACAGGCTTTAATGGTACAGTTGGAAATAGGCTTAACTGTTTCTACTTTGCCAGTAATAGCGTTAGGTGTCGGGATTGGCGTTGACTACGGTATTTATATTTTGTCATCGATGATGGGGCAATTAAAACAAGGTGTGGCATTACCTGTTGCTTATCGCAACGCATTAGTTGAGCGCGGTAGTGCAGTGTTGTTTACCGGTATTACTTTAGCGATTGGTGTTAGTACGTGGATTTTCTCAGATCTAAAGTTTCAAGTAGATATGGGGATCCTATTAACCTTTATGTTTTTAGTGAATATGTTAGGTGCAGTGCTACTTTTACCTGCAATAGGGAGTTTACTCTGGACTGACCAGAAAAAATAATGTGAATAGTTGTGCTCCAAAATGGCCGTAATGGCCATTTATATCTACATTTTGTGAATAGATGACCAAATAGCTGAAATGCTTAAAATGTTTTCATCGAAAGGGCTGTTTATTAATTTTAAAAGCGTTAGAATTTACCTGACTCCACGTTAATTAAACGGCTGTACAAATATCCCATCTGTGTTAGATGGTATAGATTTAAGGAACATACAATGACACGAAATGAAGGGCAAGCCTCGGTTATCTTAGATAATGTCTGCAAGCTGATCCAGAAAAAAGTTCACGCTGATAATGTGTTACTCGTTGAGAAATTTGCCAAAGCCTTGTACAGCAATATGTCTAAAGAGGATTTGGCTCATCGCAACGATAGTGACTTATATGGCGCTGCACTTAGCCTATGGAACTCGCTAGAAAAAAACACCTCTGATAACGCGGTGATCCGCGTTTTCAATCCTGAAGTAGCAAAAGATGGCTGGCAGTCATCGCACACGATTATAGAAATCATCGCTAAAGATATGCCATTTTTAGTTGATTCTGTGCGTATGGCCATGAACCGCGCAAATATCGCTTCTCACTTACTACTGCATAGCCCGTTAAAGATTAAGCGCGATAAAGCCTCTAAAATTACTGCTTTATCTAATTTAAAAGCGGATCAAGAATCAACATCAACAAAAACAGTTTTCTTTATCGAAATAGACCGTCAAACCGATTCAGCTGTAATTGATTCGTTCAAAGCTGAACTTGAGTCAGTACTAGTTGATGTATCGACTGCTGTTGAAGATTGGCAGCCAATTCGCGATAAACTGATAGCTGTAAGTAAAGACTTACCTAAACGTAAGCACAACAATAATAAAAATAATGTTGCAGAAACTGTCGAGTTTTTGGATTGGCTAGTTAAAGACAACTTTACTTTGATGGGCTATCGTCAATATGAGTTGTCGCCAGTACAAGGTGATTATCAGCTTAAGGGCTTAATGGATACCAGTCTTGGCTTGATGAAAAATTCAACAGAAGAACATACACGATTACTATCAGACTTGCCTGAAGTGGCGCGACAAGAAGCACGCAGCAACAATCTATTGATTTTAACCAAAACTAATTCAGTTTCACGGGTACACCGCCCAGCCTATATTGATTATGTTGGCATCAAACGTTTTGATGACAAAGGCAATGTAGTGGGAGAGGACCGTTTTATTGGCTTATTCTCATCAAGTTTTTATAACAATAGTGCTTCAGATGTACCCGTTTTAGAAAGTAAAATTAATCGTATTATGGCTATGTGTGATTTTGCTCAAGGTACTCATGCCTATAAAGCGGTATTAAATATTCTTGAAACCTACCCACGGGATGAACTTGTTCAAGCGCGTGAGGCGGAGTTACTTGAAGTTGCTATGGGTGTTTTACAAGTGCAAGAACGTGATATGTGCCGCATATTTGTGCGTAAAGATGCTTATGGTCGTTTCTTCTCCTGTATGGTTTATGTACCTCGTGAACGTTACAACACAGCACTTCGCTATGAAACACAAAGTATATTAGCTAATGCATTTAATTCTGACGATAAAGTCGAATTTACCACTTTCTTCTCTGAGTCAACACTTGCGCGCACTCATTACATCGTTCGTGCGACTCACAAAAATATTGAATATGACGTGAAAGATATTGAAAATAATTTAATCGAAGCGGCCCGTACTTGGGAAGATAAACTACAATCTGCATTACTTGAATCTGTGGGTGAAGCGCGTGGTAACGATTTAAATCGTAAATATGCACAAGGTTTTGCACGCTCATATAAAGATCAAGTATTACCAAGTGCTGCGGTTGTCGATATCGAAAAACTTGAGCTACTAAACGATGATAACAAGCTAGAAATGCTGTTTTACCGTCCGCAAGAAGAAGCAAACAGCAATATCGTACGTTTAAGCTTATTCCACAAAGATGAACCAATCCATTTATCTGACGTTATGCCAATGCTTGAAAATTTTGGTCTGCGCGTAGTGGGTGAGACCCCATACTCGGTCAAAACAAGTGACGGTCGTATCAATTGGATCATGGACTTCTCAATGCTTATTGATAGCCAAGGTATGGCTGATTTTGACAAAGTGTCGGCGCGTTTTCGTGCAGCGCTGACTAATGTTTGGGGTAATCGATTAGAAAATGATGGTTTTAACCGCTTAGTGTTAATGGGTGGCCTTACGGGCCGTGAAGCATCTATTTTGCGTGCGTACGCTAAATATATGCGTCAAATAGGCGTGACTTTCTCGCAAACTTATATTGAAAGCACGTTTGCTAATTATCCTGCGATTGCTGCTAAAATCGTTAATTTATTTGCTAAAAAGTTCTCTATTAAAAATCCTGCTAGCGAAAAAGCTTTAGAAAAGCTAGTTGTGCAAATTCATCAAGAGCTTGAAAATGTAGCTAACTTAGACGATGACCGTATTATTCGTTTATACGTGGATATGATTGTTGCTACATTGCGCACTAACTTTTTCCAAAAAAATGAAGCCGGCCAGTTTAAGTCTTACGTTTCATTTAAAATCAAACCAAGCTTAATTGCAGATGTACCGCTACCTTTACCTGCGTTTGAGATATTTGTTTACTCGCCTCGTGTTGAAGGTGTGCATTTACGTTATGGCAGCGTTGCACGTGGAGGTCTTCGTTGGTCTGACCGTCGTGAAGATTTTCGTACTGAAGTTTTAGGTTTAGTTAAAGCGCAACAAGTTAAGAATGCAGTAATTGTTCCTGTTGGTTCAAAAGGTGGTTTTGTTTGTAAACAACTACCAACTGAGCGCGAAGCGTTTTTCAAAGAAGGCCAAGAGTGCTACAAAATATTTATTCGGGGTTTATTAGATATCACCGATAACATTGTAAAAGGTGACATTGTAGCGCCGCGCGACGTAACTCGTCATGATGGTGATGATGCATATTTAGTTGTAGCAGCCGATAAAGGCACTGCGACATTCTCTGACACCGCGAATGGCATTGCTAAAGAATATAACTTCTGGCTAGGTGATGCATTTGCATCAGGTGGCTCTGTGGGTTACGACCATAAGAAAATGGGCATTACAGCTCGTGGTGCGTGGGAGTCAGTTAAAAGACACTTCCGTGAAATGGATATTGATTGTCAAGCTACTGATTTCACAGTCGTTGCAATTGGCGATATGGCAGGAGATGTATTTGGTAACGGCATGTTGTTATCTAAGCATATTCGCTTGCAAGTTGCCTTTAACCATATGCATATATTTGTTGATCCAACACCGGATGCTGCTAAATCATACCCTGAGCGTGAGCGTTTATTTAAGCTACCTCGCTCTTCGTGGGAAGATTATAATAAAGATCTTATCTCTGCAGGTGGTGGTGTCTTCTCACGTGCCGCTAAGTCTATTAGCTTAAGTCCTGAAATGAAAAAAATGCTTGGCACTAAAAAAGCCAGCATGACCCCTAACGAATTGATCAAAGCCGTATTAATGATGGAATTTGATTTACTTTGGAATGGCGGTATTGGCACTTACATTAAGAGCAGTAAAGAAACTGACGCTGATGTTGGAGACCGTGCCAACGATGCATTGCGAATTAATGGCGGTGAACTTGGTGCCAAAGTACTTGGTGAAGGTGGCAACTTAGGCGCTACTCAACTTGGCCGCATTGAATTTGCAGCAAACGGTGGTCGTGTAAATACCGACTTCATTGATAATGTGGGTGGTGTGGCGTGTTCAGATAACGAAGTAAATATTAAAATTTTACTTAATGGTCTGGTTGCATCGGGTGACTTAACGCGTAAACAACGTGATGAGCTTCTTTATTCGATGACTGAAGAGGTTGCTGAGTTAGTGCTAAAAGATTGTTATCGTCAAACGCACACGTTATCAATTACGCAATCTAAAGGAACGTCAACGCTAAAAGAGAAAGTACGCTTTATTAATGCTCTTGAAAAAGACGGTAAGCTTAATCGTGCAATTGAGTTTATTCCAACTGATGAAGAGCTTGCAGAGCGTGCGGCGGCGGGTAAAGACTTAACTCGTCCTGAGCTTTCAGTGTTAGTTTCGTACGCGAAAATGGTTCTGAAAGAATCATTAGTTAGCGAAGAAATTACTGAAAACCCATATTATCGTCAGTTACTGGTGCACTCTTTCCCTGTGCCACTGCGTGAGAAGTTTAATGATGCGATGGATAACCATCCACTACGCAAAGAGATTATTGCCACTAAACTTGCCAATAATATCGTAAATGACATGGGCTTAAACTTCATGGTACGTATGCATGAAGAAACTGGCGCAAGTGAAGCTGAAATTGCGGTTTGCTATTCAATCGCTAAAGAAGTATTCCAAATGCGTGATACATGGGTGTCTATTGTAGCGCTTGATAATAAAATTCCAGCAGCAGTGCAAACTGAAATGCTGTATCAATTACGCCGTACTGTTCGTCGAGCAACACGTTGGTTCTTACGCCATCGCAATAAAGGACAAACTATTACGCAAGCCATTGATTTCTATACACCAACATTTGCAGATTTAAGTAAAAACTTGGATGTATACACAGTCGATAAAGAAAGTGAGCGCTTAGCAAAAGCGTCAGGTAAATTAATTGATAACGGTGTACCAAAAGCATTGGCAACCCGTGTCTCATCTTTATCTAGCTTATTCTCAGTTATGGATTTAGCTGAAATTGCTAATAAATCAAATCGTAGTATTGATATGGTTTCTCACACTTACTTCAAGCTAGGCGCTCGTATGGGCTTACATTGGTTCTTAGAGCAAATTACTAATCAACCAGTGTCAAACCACTGGCAAGCATTGGCACGCGCTTCGTACCGAGAAGAGCTTGATTGGCAGCAACGCCTACTGTCAGCGGTAGTTATTAATAGCTTCGAGGGCAAAAATAAAGACGTTGATGCACAGATTGATCAATGGATGGATAGCAAAGAGCTGTTATTGCAACGTTGGCAGCAAATGCTCTCTGAATTCAAAACATCACAAAGCCATGATTTTGCTAAGTTTTCTGTGGCATTGCGGGAGCTAATGTTACTAGGACACAATTGCGACACTTCCATATAGTTGAAAAGTCGTTAAAATACCTACCCCAGCTTAGCTTCTAAGTTGGGGTATTTTTTTGCCTAGTTATAAATTAGACCAGATAATCAGTATTATTTGGGGGTTAGTTTATGGCTGCGCTTTTTGTTAGATAAGAGGAACCTTCCATGTTTTATGATCTTGCTCGCCGTTTTATGTTCACCCGTGATGCGGAATGGGCTCATGAATTTGCACTCAACAATTTGCGTCGTTTTGCTAACACGCCAATCAGTGCTGCTTGGTCGCAATCACTTGCAGATAAGCCTGTAGATTTTCTCGGTTTAACATTTAAAAATCCAGTCGGCTTAGCCGCAGGCCTTGATAAAAATGCAGAGTGTATCGATGCATTTGGTCAAATGGGTTTTGGCTTTATTGAAGTGGGTACCGTTACGCCGCGCGCGCAAGCAGGTAACGACAAGCCACGCATGTTTCGTTTACCTGAGTCGAACGCGATTATTAACCGTATGGGTTTTAACAATAAAGGCGTGGAAAATTTAGTTAATAACGTAAAAGCCGCCAAGTATGATGGTATTTTAGGTATTAATATTGGTAAAAATAAAGACACCCCTAATGAGCAGGGTAAAGATGATTATATTCACTGTATGCGTAAAGTTTTTGAGTATGCCTCGTATATCACCGTTAATATCTCATCACCTAATACGCCAGGTCTACGTGATTTACAATACGGTGAAGCATTAGATGATTTATTACAAAGCTTAAAATCTGAGCAGTTAGATTTAAGTGCTAAACACGGTAAACCGGTACCGATGCTGGTTAAGATCGCCCCTGATCTAGATAAAGTGCAAATTGCTCAAGTAAGTGATTCATTGATCAATAATAAAATAGATGGTGTGATTGCCACAAATACCACTTTAGAACGCGCTGCTGTACAAGGTCAACAATATGCTGATGAAGCAGGAGGCTTGTCGGGTCAGCCTGTGCGTGAGCGTGCAACCCACGTGGTTAGTGAGTTGAAACGTTTAACACAAGGTAAGTTACCCATTATTGGTGTAGGTGGTATTGATGATGCGAGCTCTGCTAAAGAAAAGTTCGATGTCGGTGCTGGTTTGATTCAAGTTTACTCTGGGTTTATTTATAAAGGTCCACAATTGGTAAAAACGATCGTTAACGACTTATAAGGATCAGTTATCTAAGCTTCTGATCATTAATTAAATGTTCTAACAGAGTGTTTTAAAAATGGTCAAAAGTAGCTATAATTATATAACTTGTAAATATTATTTTTTAGGGAGGCCGCAAATTATGTTTCAAGCATCAAGACAATGGAAGTGGGTAGCTTGTACTAAGCGTAATCGCTTATTGGTCGATTTAGACCAAGATATGCAATTATGTACTCCCTATAAATTGCGCCAGCTTACCGACTCAATTAAGCAGCAAAGTCATTTTAGTTTAGATGATGCCGCTTTTTATCAGCAGGTTTATCAGTATCTTGATAGTTTTAAAATATACAGCAGTGCTGAGTTATGCCAAATTTCGCTTAATGCCACTGCTGCTAAGCTTTATTTAAAACCTGTACTGGCTAAAAGTTGGTTTTTTAAAGAATATACCGGCTCAGAACCAAGTGTTGAAGCTATTGTTAAGCTTTCTTCAGTTGTACAAACGGGTGAGTTTTTAATTGTAGAACACACCCAAGATGCATCTTTATGTATTAACTTAAGTGAACACTTTAAACTTGATGAAAACCTGCATTTAAACCAATTTGAAGTGATACGTGTATTAAACAACCGCGTACATCCAATTTTGAACAAAATATCTCACACACAAACCGCTTAATTACCTTCTAAACTACGCGCTTTAAGGCGTAATTGTCGGCGAACCTATGTTATAATCCTGCGTAATTAGCTATTAAGGGTTATTACTTTGCAATTTATCGCACTTACTTCTATCGGAATCGAAAATTTATTGGTTGATGAGCTTACAGCGCTAGGTGCGCAAGTAACCAAACAAACTGTGGGCTCTGTTCGCTTTGAGGCGGATTCAACATTGGCTCAAAAGGTATGTTTAGCTAGCCGACTAGCCACTCGAATTTTAATGTTGATTGAAGAAAAAGAAGGCGTAAAAGACAAAGGTAGTCTTTACAATTTTGCACGTTCACAGCCTTGGCAAGAATGGTTTGGTCCAACTCAAACGTTTGCTGTTGATTTTAATGGTACTAATGACTCTCTTAAAAACACGCAGTTTTCAGGACTAGTTATAAAAGATGCCATTGTTGATTATTTTAATGATCTATTTGAACAGCGTCCCAATGTTGATAAACAAGATGCCAATGTCCGTGTAGTAGCAAGGCTCAGTCGTCAAGGCGTTGCACTTTATATTGATTATTCAGGTCCTCGTTTATCTGAACGCGGTTATCGTCAAGGCCAAGGTAAAGCACCGATTAAAGAACATTTAGCGGCTGCGCTTATTATTCGTAGTGGGTGGCTTGAAAATATACAACAACCGTTGTTTGACCCATGTTGTGGTGCGGGCACTATTTTGATTGAAGCGGCTGGGATGGCTCGCAATGAAGCGCCTGGTCTATTCCGCGAAGGTTTTGCCTTTGAGCGTTTGCCTAGTTTTAGAGCGGCTAAATTTAAAGAGTTAAAAGAGCAGTTAGCAGAAGAAATCGTTGATCCGAAACTATGGCTCATCGGCCATGATTTTGATGAAAACGTGCTACGAAAGGCGCAAGAAAATGCTGAGCGAGCTGACCTTACAAGTATTATTAAATTTAAACACAGCGATGCGACAAAATTAACCAGTGTTGCAAAATTGCCTGGTGTAGTTATTTCTAATCTACCTTATGGTGAACGTATCGGCTCAATGGCTGAGTTGGTTGATTTACACAGCAATTTAGGTGTGGGCTTCAAAAAGCACTTTAACCATTGGAAACTTGCGTTATTGGGGATGGATGAAAGCTTATTTAAGTTATTAAAACTGGTTAAGCTGAAACGTTACAAATTTAAAAATGGTCCACTGGATGTGGTACTTAACTTATATCAACTCGATGATAAGCAAGTAAGCCAAACGAGCGAAGACAAGCCAGCATTGAATTTTGAAGGTTCAATGTCGTTTGCCAACCGAATGAAAAAGAATAAACAGGGTTTAAAAAATTGGCTCAAGCAAAATAATGTGCAAGCGTATCGCGTATACGATGCTGATATTCCTGAGTACAATGTAGCCGTTGATATTTATGGAGATTCAGCGGTAATATTTGAGTATGCCGCACCTAAAGAAATTGACGATGACACTGCCCATAAACGTTTGCAAGATGTTATTTCGCTAACCTCGCAACAGCTCAATATTGCGCCGGGAAACATAGCTGTCAAAGTGCGTAAAAAGCAAAAAGGCGAAGAGCAATATACGCCTATGGCAAAACAAAACCGTACTCAAATTGTTGAAGAGTTTGGGGCTAAATTTAAAGTTAACTTATTTGATTATCTAGATACTGGGTTGTTTTTAGATCATCGTTTAGCACGGCGTTATATTCAACAAAATGCTAAAGATAAGCGCTTTTTAAATTTATTTGCTTATACGGGCACAGCCTCAGTGCATGCTGCTATTGGTGGGGCTAAAGCGATTACTACCATCGACTTATCAAAAACCTACTTAAAGTGGGGGCAAGATAATTTTGAGCTGAACAATATTAGTAATACCCGCTATCGTTTTGAACAAGCTGATTGTTTGAAGTGGCTTGAGCATGCAACGAGCCAATATGATTTGATCTTTTTAGATCCGCCAACATTTTCTAATTCAAAACGCATGAAAGATGCATTTGATGTTCAAAATGATCATATTAAATTATTAACGTGGGTTAAAAAAATCCTCAGCCCATCAGGGACGTTGATTTTCTCAAATAATATGCGTGGTTTTACGATGGATGAAGTTGGTTTGATTGGCTTAGGGTTAAAAGCTGTTAATATTTCAGAGCAGACAATCTCACCTGACTTTAAACGTAATAAAAAAATTCATAATAGCTGGTTGATCACCCATGGCTAATTGGGTGTTATACCACACAGATGGCTGTCATTTATGTGAACAGGCTGCAGAGTTAGTGCAGCCTTTACTGGCAAATGATAGTTTGCAATTAATTGATATTATGAGCGATGAAACTTTAATCGTCGAATATCAAGTATTGATACCTGTGTTAAAAAGCCCAAAGGGGAGGCGTTTATTTTGGCCCTTTAGCCAAAAAGATGTTGACCAGTTGATTAATGACAATGATAAACAACAGTAGAGAAGTATGGACTTAATTAGAATTTCTAAAGCGCAACTTGCTTACGGTACACATCCTTTATTAGATAACGCTGATGCAGTGATAGAGTCGGGTGAGCGGGTATGTGTAGTTGGCCGCAATGGCGCAGGTAAATCAACACTTTTAAAAGTATTAGATGGTCAAGTAATTCTCGATGATGGTGAAACTAACCAAATTAGTAGCCTTAAAATATCGCGCCTTGAACAAGATCCACCTAAGGGTGCTAATGGTACCGTGTTTGATTATGTAGCCCAAGGCATGCCTGATATTGCTAACCTATTAATTGATTTCCATCATGTTAGTACTCAGCTGCAAACAGAGTGTACTGATAAGCTATTAAATAAATTAGAACGCTTATCGACTAAGTTAGAAGCAGCAGATGGTTGGCGTTTTGATAGTCGTATTCAATTAGTGTTAACCCGTCTTGAGCTATCGCCCGAGGCTAAGCTTGAGTCACTTTCTGGTGGTTGGTTACGTAAAGTAGCCCTAGCACGAGCACTTGTTAGTGAGCCTGATTTATTATTACTTGATGAACCAACTAACCACTTAGATATGGCAAGTGTTATCTGGCTTGAAGAGTTTTTAAAGGAATTTAAAGGCGGCATTGTATTTATCTCACATGACCGTGCTTTTATTCGCGCTGTGGCTACACGTATTTTAGATTTAGATCGAGGTAAGTTAATTTCTTACCCTGGCGATTACGCAACTTACCTTGAGCAAAAAGCCCATGACTTGAAAGTTGAAGAGTCGCAAAATGCACTTTTTGATAAGCGTTTAGCTGAAGAAGAAACGTGGATACGCCAAGGTGTTAAGGCGCGTCGTACGCGTAACGAAGGGCGCGTACGAGAGCTTAAGCAATTACGTAATGAGCGTAAGCAACGTGTTGATCAAGTTGGTAAAACAGACTTTAATATCGAAACGGCTGACCGCTCAGGTAAGTTAGTATTTGAAGCTAAGCACCTTAACCATGCTTTTAAAGATAAAGTGATCGCCAATGATTTCTCTACTTTAGTTATGCGCGGCGACCGTATTGGACTAGTTGGTCCAAATGGTATTGGTAAAACGACTTTATTAAAACTGTTATTTGGTGATTTAGCAGCCGATAGCGGTGATATAAAGCAAGGCGTAAACTTAGAATTTGCTTATTTTGACCAATATCGTCAAAAGCTTGATGAAGAAGCCACAGTGCAAGATAATGTTGCAGAAGGTAAGCAAGAAGTGATGATGGGGGGGCGTTCACGCCATGTGCTTGGTTATTTACAAGACTTTTTGTTTCCACCTGCACGCGCACGCACGCCGGTTAAAGCCTTATCCGGAGGGGAAAAGAATCGCTTATTATTAGCTAAGTTATTTTTAAAGCCATCTAATATTTTAGTGCTCGATGAGCCAACTAATGACTTGGATATTGAAACCCTTGAATTGCTAGAAGATATAATTAATCAATATCAAGGTACTGTGCTAATTGTAAGTCATGACCGTGAGTTTATTGATAATACCTGTAGCAGTGTTTGGGCATTTGAAGGTGATGGCGTTATTACTGATATCGTCGGTGGTTATACCGATTACGAGCAATTTGTTAGCTATCAAGCAGAACAAGCTAAAAAACAGCAAGTAGCCCCCAAAAAAACTGAAAAAGCGGCTCCTGTAACACCTGTTAAAGCCCAAAACAAAAGCAATAAATTTTCTTACAAATTAAAGCTTGAATTAGAACAACTACCCAGTAAAGTGGAACAACTTGAAATAGCCCTTGAGGCACAACAGGTTGTTGTAAATGATCCCGACTTTTTTAAACAAGATGCTGATAGCACAACGAAGGCATTGAACCATTTAGCACAACTTGAGTCTGACCTAGAAGCCGCATTTGAGCGCTGGGAAGAACTTGAAGAATTAAAGAATCAGTAGTTAGAAGGATAAAAATGAAATATAAATTACTCGTTGCTAGCATATTAACGACGCTGAGCACACCTGCATTGAGCGCAGCGTATACACTTGAAGAGTTAGGTACCTTAGAAGGGGCTAAACTGAGCTATGTTTCAGATGTGAGTGAAAGTGGTTATGTTATTGGCTCTGCTAACGGCCTTTATAACTTACCCATTGATGTAAGTTACATTGATTTTGAGGATAGCCTTATTGAAAGTGCCTATCAAACAGAAGAAAACGCCTTTGAGGTCATAAATAAAGAAATTACCTTTACCCTTGACGACATTGATAATAATAACGCAGTGGCAACAAATCCGGATGCCCATGCATTTATGATCGACTTTTTAACTTTGGGCAATTATGCAGGTAACAACCCAAGTTATCAAAAAATCGCTAGCCTCGTTGGTGTTCAGTCCGATAGAGGAGAAGTAACCGAGCAAGTTATATTTGATGTTGAATCACCTGATTATGACGGTTTAACGCGTTCAGTTTCTAATTTATATAATGCTATTAGCGAAGATGGCGTAGTTGCCGCTTGGGGTAGTTCGCCTTATGTGAAAACACAATTTACACCAGATAACGAAGATGAAGAAGAAACCTTTTTTGTGCGTGACTTTATCTCTCGTGCTATGGTGATTTCTAATACCGGTATTAAAGTACCTCTTGCACCTGATTTTGCAGATTTTGGCGGGATAAGTACTGCCACTGATATTAAATTAGCGCCAAATGGCGACTATATTGTAGTCGGTAGTGTATCTACGGGTATACCGCTTGATCGTCAAGAAGAAATAGATGACAACTGTGATGGTCTAGATGAGCCGATTTCAGTTTGTGTAGAAAGACAAAACCGCACCAGTAGTCGTGGCACTTTCGATACACGTGCTGTTAAGTGGACATTAGATGCTGATTTGAATGTTAAATCGACAGAAATTCTTGGTTTAGGGTTAACGCCAGAGGATGATGATGACTTTGCATTTGCAAGTAATGCATTAGCCGTAAATAGTAATGGCGTTGTTGCAGGGCACTCTAATGTCCGTTATTTTGACAATGATAGTACTATATTAACCATGCCTGTGTATTATCAAGACGGAAAAGTGGTTGAGTTTATTAATCAAGAAGATGATTGGTATGCTGGTAAGTCACTTGCAATAAATGAAAATAATATCATTGTCGGCTATGCACAGCGTCGTATTGAAAGTACTCCAAGATTTAAGTTCTTCTATCATGATATAGCCAGTAACAGTACGGTATTTCCAAGTGATTACTTTAGTAGCTCAAGTTCATTCGCAAATGATATAAACGATAATGGCTTTATTGTTGGTGAAGGTGAAACAGATGTTACTAATGGTCAGCGTCGTCGTGAAGGTTTCTTATATCAAATAGGTGATGACAGCATCGTTAATATAAATGATCTTTTACCGTGCTATGAATCTGATGGTGAAACACGCTTTAAGTATGTAGTAGCTGAAGCTAGACAGATTAATAATGATAATGAGATATTTGGTGTTGCTACTAAAACCGTTGAAAAACGTGACACATTAGGTGATATAGTTACAGATATTGAGGGCAATACTGAGTATGAAAGTGTTGCCGTGGCAGTAAAGCTTACACCAACCGGTGGAGAAGCCGACTCATGTACTGAGCCTGAAACAGAAGCATATGAGCGTCAATCAGGCAGCTTTTCTTGGTTGAGTTTATTATTAATACCCCTTGTCGGCTTACGTCGGCGATTTAAATAATATCGAAATTAATTTATTCATAAAAAACCAGCTTAAAGCTGGTTTTTTTGTCTATACTTTCTTCACAAACTTTTAAGTTTCTACTTTATTTATGACGGTTTATCCATGTTTTTTTGACTGATCGTCGCCATAAAAGGTCAACTGTAAAGTAGCCTATTATCGAGGCTAAAGCGCCGCATATAATGGAGCCAACTAAAAATGCAGGGCCTATAGTGGTTAGGCTGTTAATAAACCATTGCCAAGTTGGTTCAAAAGCAAAGTGTTGTTGCTTATGCCCAAGCGCAAAAGTACCGACTAAGTAAGAGCCGTAAAATATGGGTGGCATAGTAAGAGGGTTGGTAAGCCACACGACTGCAACAGAAATGGGTAGATTAACTCTTAAAGGAATAGCAATCGCGGCGGCAAGAACCATTTGAAAAGGAACAGGGATGAATGCGAAAAACAAACCTACTGCAAATGCTCCACGAGCAGAGCGTCTATTTAGATGCCACAAGTTTGCGTCATGCAAAAGTCGGCCAAAAATCTTTAACAATTTATGATTCTTTATCTTGTTATGATCGGGTAAAAACCGTTGAATCGTTTTTTTAGCCATTTAAAGCAACCATTTACATCTGTGTGGATTAGCCTTGGGTTTGTTATTGGCTGTATTACAGCCGTTTTTTATTATCAGACCCACGAATTTATTGCCATCAGCATTGTCATATTAATAGCGAGCCTTTATTTTAAGCCGTTTCTACCTCTATTGTTAGGCTTTATTTGTGCATTTTTCATAGTTTTAATACATTTCACTCTGTTTTACTCTTTCGAGCTACCCGTGGTGGATAAAAAACAACCATATCAGCTCACTGTAAAAATTGAAAAAATCATAAACCAACAGCAAAATTATTATTTACAGGCGAAAATTCTTAGTATTAATCAGAGCTATTACTCTAGTTTAACAGCTCCCTCGGCATTATTGAGTATAAATACGCATAATCCTTTACTTGTTAATGATCAACTTCAGCTAGCTGCTCATTTGAAACCCTACCGTAGTAATAAAAACATCGCAGTATTTGATAAAGAGCGTTTTGCTTTTTCTAAGCGAATATTTTTTAAAGGAAAGCAAGTCGGGGAGTTAATTCACCATCAACCCGCTATGCAATCACCTATCCGTAGTGCTTATCAAAAAAGGGTATTTGAGCTGTATAAACAAAGTGAGTTTAATTGGCTTTATTACGCTTTATTAACGGGTGATAAGCGACTAATGTCATTTGAGAAAAAACAGCAATTACAACATTTGGGGTTAAGCCACCTTCTCGCTATCTCTGGGTTACATATAGGTCTTATTTTCGCGATCGGATTTTATTGTAGTCGCTTCATACACACGTATATTGTACTTAAATACCTAACTGAGCAAGCAAGACAAGATTATAACTTGCGTACTATTTATAGTTTAAGTGGCTTTGTTTTAGCCTTCATATATGTGTATTTAAGTGATTTTTTAGTTTCAGCTACTCGTGCACTTATTATGCTTGGTTGTTTTATTGTGCTGTATTTTTCTACTAAGCAGGGGTTACGCTGGCGAAGTTTATTATATGCGTTAGTCGCCGTTTTATTTCTCGATCCATTTAGTCTACTCAACCCTGGTTTGTATTTTTCATTTACAGCGGTTGTTATTATTTTCTTGGTATTTATCAATAAAGGAACACAAACTAAGAGCCGTATTACTAAATTCAGCCAAAACTTGAAAATGCTGTTGATTATTCAGCTCGCACTTTTTATAGGTTTATTGCCTTTATCTTTATATTTTTTTAATGGTGTTAGCCTCATTGGCGTTGTGATTAACATTCTTGCTATCCCATTACTGAGCTTTGTAATTATGCCTATGTTATTGGCATTTACCTTACTCGGTTTTTTATTTGATATTAATCATTTAGTCGCTCTGCTTGATCTACTTTTGAAGTTCGCTTTTTTGGGTTTGGCTAAAATTCCAGTCGATATTCAGTGGTTGGATTATGGTCGGTTTTTAAAAGCAGAGCTGTTATTTTGTTATATAACATTGGCAGTATTGTATTTTTCACCCGTTAAACGCCTGTGCCTTATTCCTTTACTGATTTATAGTTTAGAGCATTTTATTAAGCCTTCTGCAAATTGGTGTTTAGATGTTTTTGATGTAGGTCATGGCTTAATGGTGTTGATAAGTAAAGATAATCAAGGTTTGTTATATGATACCGGGCCAATTTATTTTGACCGATATAGTAAGATACAAGGTGTGCTTCTGTCTTATACTAAAAAACAGGGGATCACAATTAAGCACAGTATAATTAGCCACCTAGATAAAGACCATGCAGGTGGGGTCAGTCACTTAAAAGCCGCCGGATTTAACGCAACCTTTAATCAGTTTCATCCAAATGGAATTGATCAGGGCTGTAAAGCAGGAAGTTATCAATTTAATGGTTTAGCGGTGAGACTATTGCCCGTTGATGCGAAGTTTACCTCAAATAATGATCGATCGTGTGTGGTTGCCATTAGCGATGGTCACTTTAACGTACTATTAACGGGTGACATTTCAGAAAAAAGAGAACAGTCGTTAATTAAAAAAGGGTTACTGACACCGAGTACTATATTAGTGAGCCCACACCATGGTAGTAACACATCCTCGAGTGAGTTGTTTATACAATCAGTTAAGCCAAAAGTCGTCATTCATTCTTCGCGTTATAAAGGGCAGTGGAACTTACCAAATGAACATGTTATCGCCAGATATAAGCAAAATAGTGTACAGCAATACAATACAGCGCTTACAGGCCAAGTTCAGGTGGTGTTTTACCATGATGACTATCAAGTAAATACCGCCAGAGCGCTTGAAAGTTATTGGTTTCTCAAAGATTGAGTTTAGTTTTTATGTCGCTGAGGATACAATAGGCGCATAAGATAATAATGAGAACGTTATGAGTCAAACAACAATCCAAATCTATAAACGCCTAATGAGTTATGTGGGGGAATTTAAAACCGTCGCGATAGTCGCTATCGTAGGTATGATTGGTTACTCAGCAATGGATGCGTTGTTTATTCAGTTAATGAAACCATTTATTGACCAAGGTTTAAACCAACGCAATGCCGAGGTATTAAAATATGCGCCATTTGTGGTTATTGCATTAGTGCTTGGTCGTGGCTTGTTTAATTTTATGTCCTCGTACTGTTTAAGCTATGTTGGGTCGCAGGTTGTGCGTTCGCTGCGTCAGCAACTATTTGAGCATATTTTGCATTTGCCGGTCTCATTTCATGATAAAAACTCTACCGGTGATTTAATCTCTAAAATTACCTTTGATACAGAGCAGGTTCAACAAGCTATTACAAAAGCACTACTTATTGTGGTAAGAGAAGGGGCTTTTGTGGTGTTTTTATTAGCTGTTATGTTTTACACCAGTTGGAAGCTATCTCTTGTTTTTTTAGTGATTATTCCTCTGGTCGCGATTATTGTCAGCGTTGTATCTAAGCGCTTTCGTCATATTTCTAAAAGTATCCAATCTGCAATGGGACAAGTTACTAAAAGTTCTGAGCAAATGCTGTCGGGCCATAAAGTTATTCACGGCTTTGGTGGGCAGCAACAAGAAATTGACCAGTTTGCTAAAATAAATAATCACAATCGTCAGCAGCGTATCAAAATGGATGCAACTAAGGCGCTCAGTGTATCGGTTATTCAAGTTCTAGCTGCTAGTGCTATGGCTGTTATTTTATGGATGGTTTCTATGCCATCAATGATCGATGCAATTAGCTCTGGTGATTTTGTGGTGTTAATTTCATCAATGATGATGCTACTTAGACCTCTCAAGCAGCTCGCGAATGTAAATAGTGATTTGCAGCGAGGTATATCGGCTGCGCAAAGTATCTTTGAGGTGCTTGACCAAGAAGTAGAAAAGGATTTGGGTACTGTTGGAATTGATAAAGTGAATGGCTTAATTGAAATTCAACATGTAACTTTTAATTACCCAACCAAAGATGAACCCGTACTTAAAGATTTATCGATGACTATCCAGGCAGGCGAAAGTGTAGCATTGGTTGGTCGTTCTGGTTCAGGTAAATCAACAATTTCGAATCTGTTACCCCGTTATTATGATTTAGCCCCTGGTAGTGAAATTTTACTTGATGGAATTAAACTTGCCGATTACAAGCTGGCTGATTTAAGACGTCAATTTGCTTTGGTTTCTCAGCAAGTGGTGCTCTTTAATGACACAATAGCTAATAATATTGCTTATGCAATTGATCGTCAGCTGTCTGACGATGAATTAATGCAAGTCGTTAAGCAGGCTCATGTATGGGAGTTTGTTAAAAACTTACCAGAAGGTTTAGATACTATGGTAGGTGAAAACGGTGTAATGTTATCTGGAGGACAGCGACAACGTATCGCTATTGCACGCGCTATTTTAAAAGATGCGCCTATATTAATTTTAGACGAGGCGACTTCAGCCCTTGATACTGAGTCTGAAAAGCTAATTCAGCAGGCACTGGATGTATTAATGAAAGATAAAACATCCATTGTTATTGCTCATCGTTTATCTACAATCGAAAACAGCGATCGCATCTATGTTATTGATAACGGTGCTGTGATTGAAAGTGGTGCTCACCAGCAGTTACTCGCTAATGAAGGCATGTATAGTGCCCTGTGTAAAATGCAATTTGGCGAACAGGGATGAGTAAGATAGAGCAAAGTTGGTATAAAAAGCCCCGTTTGATAACATTTTTACTCTTGCCGTTAAGTGGTTTGTTTTGGTTAATTGCAACACTAAGAAAGTTTCTCTATAGCTGTGATGTTTTAAGGAGATTCAAAAGTGATGTGCCTATCATTGTGGTAGGTAATATTAGTGTCGGTGGCAATGGAAAAACCCCATTTGTTATATGGCTAGGCAATTACCTCGCGTCGCAGGGGTTAAATGTGGGTGTTATAAGCCGTGGTTACGGCGGAAAAAGTGACAGCTACCCACTTGTTGTTAAAAGTACAAGTTGTACCACGCAGACCGGCGATGAGCCTGTTTTGATCAAGCAGCGTTTAGGTTGCCCGGTAGTGGTAGGCCCCAACCGCGAAGACAATATTAAATTACTCAGTGAGCAATATAGTTTGCATGTGATTATCTCTGATGATGGCATGCAGCATTATAAAATGCCACGAGTTATCGAATGTTGTATTGTTGACAGCGTGCGGCGTTTTGGAAATGGCTTTTTAATACCCGCAGGCCCTTTACGTGAAAGTACTCGGCGCTTAAATAGTGTTGATTTAGTTATTGAAAATGGCGGTTTTGCTGAATATAACTACCAACTTCAGGCTAGTAATTTATTATCGGTGGTTGATAACCAGCCGCCTACAGAGCCAATAGTGCAAGGCCATGCAGTTAGTGCTATCGGTAATCCTACACGTTTTGAAGAAAGTCTTCAGTTACAAGGTATTAAATTACTCAGTTACCAGCATTTTCGTGATCATCATGCTTATACGCCGCATGATTTTGCACATTTTAATAATGATATCGTCATTATGACGGAAAAAGATGCGGTAAAATGTCGCTCTTTTGCTAAACAAAATTGGTATTATTTACCGGTTGATGCCAAGCCCTCAACAGCGGTTATTAATAAATTAAACGTATTACTTAAAGAAAAAGGGATCCTCCATGGCTTTTGATACTAAATTACTCGAAGTAATTGCCTGTCCAGTGGGCAAAGGCAAGCTACGTTTTGATAAAGAAAATAGCGAATTAATTAGTACTGCCGCAAAGCTTGCTTATCCGGTTGTTGATGATATTCCGGTGCTGCTGGAAAACGAAGCGCGTGAATTATCACAAGCTGAGGTTGAAAAGTGGAATTCGTAGTTGTTATACCTGCGCGATACGCATCAAGTCGTCTACCGGGTAAGCCGCTTGCCGATATATGCGGAAAACCAATGATCGAGCATGTATATCAAAAGGCTTGCCAATCAGGGGCGAGTAAAGTGGTGATTGCCACTGATCATCAAGCTGTATTTGATGTCGTCTCTTCCTTTACTGACGATGTATTAATGACGCGTGATGATCATCAATCAGGTACTGAACGGCTTGGCGAGGTTATGGCTTTATTAAACCTAGATGACGAAACTATTGTCGTTAATGTTCAAGGGGATGAGCCATTACTTGCCAGCAAAAATGTTTCGCAGGTAGCTGCATTATTGGCTGATTCAACCGCTCCGATGGCTACCTTAAGTACGGTACTAGATAACCGTGATGATATTTTAAATCCTAATTGCGTCAAAGTCGTCAGTGATATAAATAAAAATGCGCTGTACTTTTCGCGCTCGGCGATTCCGTATCACCGCGATGCGCTGATGGGTAATAACCTTGATAAAATTAATGTAGGTGATTATCAACGTCACATTGGTATTTACGCTTATCGCGCAGGATTCATTAAGCAATACATTGCATTAGCTGCATCACCGCTGGAGCAGTTAGAGTCACTTGAGCAATTACGCGTGCTATATCACGGTTATGCTATAAAAATAGAGCCGGCACTGATAACACCACAAGCAGGGGTTGATACACCAGAAGACTTAGCCCGTGTCGTGGCTGAAGTAAAACGACAAAGCTCTAGTCAGGAAGAATCAAGCAATTAAATGACGGATTATAAAGAGCTTACAGTTATCGCCAGTGAACCTGACTACTATGTTTTTAATAAACCTGCGGGTATGAGTTTTCATAGTGAAGAAGGTCCTGGCTTTGTTGTAATTGCGGAACAACAGCTAAATGAAAAACTTTATCCGGTGCATCGCTTAGATAAAGTCACTTCAGGTTTGATAATTCTGGCGCGTAATAAGTCTGCTGCATCATTATTTACTTCGCTTTTTAGTGATCACCAAGTTAGTAAATTCTATTTGGCACTAAGTACGCAAAAGCCTAAAAAAAAGCAAGGTTGGATCAAAGGCGATATGGCTAAAAGTCGCCGTGGCAGTTTTAAGCTTTTAAAAAGCCAAGAAAACCCTGCGATAACTCGCTTTTACTCGTTTAGTGTAAAAGAAAATTTGCGTGCTTTTTTATTAAAACCGTATTCGGGGAAAACTCATCAACTGCGGGTAGCGATGAAAAGTGTATCAGCTCCTATTTTAGGTGATGTGCTTTACAGCGGCGAATTACACCCGCGGACATGCTTGCATGCTTTTGCTCTTCGTTTTAGATGGCAAGGTGAGGATATGCATTATCAGCTTACTCATATAGATGATGCTGTTTTTAAGAGTATTTTTGAACATGAACTATTTCAAGGTTGGCAATCACCTTGGCAGTTGGACTGGTAAATGACACAAACAACACAAGACATTCGCTTTGGTGGTATTAAACGTTTATATGGAGCGCAGCAATTTGCATGGCTGCAAGAAGCTCACTTTTGCATTATTGGTATAGGCGGTGTTGGCAGCTGGGCTGCTGAAGCGTTGGCTCGTTCAGGTGTCGGGAAATTAACGCTAATTGATCTAGATGATATTTGTGCTACTAATATTAATAGGCAAATACATGCGCTTACAGGGACTGTTGGTAACGCAAAAGTAGATGCAATGAAAGCACGTTGCGAGCTTATTAATCCTGACTGCAAAATTGATGTTATTGACGATTTTATTACGTTAGATAATATACCTGAGCATATTCAAGGCTTTGATTACGTTATTGACTGCATAGACGCGGTAAAAGAAAAAGCAGCATTAATAGCTTACTGCAAGCGTAATAAATTGCCAATTATTACCACGGGTGGTGCAGGCGGGCAAACTGATCCGAGTCAAATAGCGTTTGGTGACGTCGCAAAAACAACGCAGGACCCATTACTTGCAAAAGTGCGTTATATTCTACGTAAACAGTACAACTTTAGTAGCAATCCTAAGCGAAAGTTTAATATTGATTGTGTTTACTCAACCGAGCAATTAGTTTATCCCGGTAGTGACGGTCTAGTTTGTCATGCCAAGCAAAGCGCTGATGGGACAATGAATATGGACTGTAATAACGGCTTTGGATCGGTGACTATGATAACCGGTAGTTTTGGTTTTTTTGTTGCAGCTAAAGCAGTTAAAAAGTACTTAGCTAAACGAGAGCGTTTAGCAACGAGCTAAACGCTTTTCTCTAATGCAATTTTTTGAATTTTATCAACAATAGCCTTAATACCATTTCCCCTAGATGGACTTAAATGATTAATTAAGCCCATCTTATTAAACTGCTCATAAGCATCAACTTCACTTGCTTGCTCAGGGGTTAAGCCATTATATAGTGCTAAAATAAGCGCTAATAAACCTTTTACTATACGAGTATCAGAGTCACCAGCCAATACTAAATGCTTTTCTGAAAGATCAAAATCAATATAGAGCCAAACGTTGCTTTCGCACCCTTTTACAAGTGCATCATCGACCTTCATTGGCGCTGGAAAAGTAGGAAGCTGCTTACCTAAAAGCATAATTTGGCGATATTTTTGCTGCCAACCTGTTGCTTGCTGAATGTTTGAAGTGATTTCTTTAAATGAATTTGTCATTAAGTATCCTAAATTAATCTAACAGCGCTATACATTCACGCAATGCAGCAATAAATAAGTCAACATCTTGATAAGTATTATAAAAGGCCAAGCTTACACGTACGGTGCCTGTTACTGCTAACTTATCCATTAGTGGTTGTGCACAGTGGTGACCGCTGCGTACTGCAATACCATAGCCGTCAAGTAATGTGGCTACATCAAAGGAGTGCTCATTGGCATAATTAAAGCTAATATTACCAATGTTTTTCTGGTGTTGGCTGTAAATTTTAATTCCGTCGATACTTGTTAACTTTGCAATAGCGTAATTAAATAATGACAGCTCATACTCTTGTAAATCATGTTGATTAAGTGAATTTAGATAATTAATCGCAGAGCCAAAGCTTACAACACCAGCAATATTAGGGGTGCCGCTTTCAAATTTATGGGGAGCTTCACGAAATGTACTGCTAAAAAGCGTTACGCGTTCGATCATTTCTCCGCCTGTTTGGTAAACCGCTAATTCATTTAAGCGGGAGTAACGGCCATATAAACCACCTAACCCGGTTGGCCCAAGCATTTTATGGGCCGAGAAAACATAGAAGTCGCAATCAAGCGATGTTAAATCAGGCCTTAAATGCATTGCTGCTTGTGCGCCATCAATTACTGAAATAGCGCTTACCTGCTTACAGGCTGCAATAATAGGTGATAATTCTGTGATATTGCCGAGCGCATTAGAGGCGTGTGTAACAGCAACTATTTTAGGCTTATGCAATTTAATAAATTCACTACATGCTTGGGCATCTAAAGTGTGATTATCAGTTATTGGCAGAACGATTAACTCGCAACCCGAGCGCTTTGCAAGTTGTTGCCAAGGCACTAAATTGGCATGGTGTTCTAAATAGGAAACCGCAATCTTGTCACCTGTTTTTAAGCCGCTATCTAGGCCATTCGCAATCAAATTAACGGATTCAGTTGCGCCTTTGGTCCAGACAATTTCAGAGGCTTTTACAGCAAAAAAGTCAGCCATTGTTTGTCGCGTTTGCTCGTATTTTTGTGTTGCATTTTCACTTAGTGTGTGGCGACCTCTATGTACGTTAGCATTCTCTTTAGTATAAAATTTATTAGTAGCATCAATGACGCAATTAGGTTTTTGGCTTGTTGCTGCTGAGTCTAAATAAACTAAAGGTTGAGCGTTAATTTGCAGGCTTAGCAAGGGGAAATCTAAACGTACTTTATCAATATCAAACATTGGCTTGCCACATAATTACAAATTTGCAGAGGATTTTAATTACTTTGAGATTTTTAACAATAGATAAGCAATAAAAAAGGCCGCGGTGCGGCCTTTTTTTATTACAAAACTTATTTAAAAGTTATGATTTCGCTTTGTAGTCACGGTGTGTTTCACCAGTGTACAGTTGACGTGGACGACTTATCTTGTGACCAGATTGAGATAACATCTCATCCCAGTGAGAAATCCAACCTACGGTACGTGCCATAGCAAAAATAACTGTAAACATACTTGTTGGAATACCAATCGCTTTTAAGATGATACCTGAATAGAAATCTACGTTCGGGTAAAGTTTCTTCTCAACAAAGTATGGGTCTTCAAGGGCTATTTGCTCAAGTTTCATTGCGATATCAAGCAATGGATCTTGAATATTAAGCTCTTCTAAAACTTCATGACATGTTTGACGCATTACTGTTGCACGTGGATCGAAGTTTTTGTAGACACGGTGACCAAAGCCCATAAGACGGAACGGGTCCGATTTATCTTTTGCTTTAGCAACGTATTCATCAATACGGTCAACTGAACCAATTTCTTCAAGCATATTTAAGCATGCTTCATTTGCGCCGCCGTGAGCAGGGCCCCAAAGTGATGCAATACCAGCAGCAATACATGCATAAGGGTTAGCACCTGAAGAACCGGCTAAACGTACTGTTGACGTTGATGCGTTTTGCTCGTGATCAGCATGAAGCATGAATATTTTATCCATTGCTTTAGCCGTTACAGGGTTAACTTTATACTCTTCAGCTGGGACAGAGAACATCATGTGCAAGAAGTTTTCAGCGTAGCTTAACTCGTTACGTGGGTAAACAAATGGTTGACCAATGTTTGTTTTATAAGCCATCGCAGCAATAGTCGGTAACTTAGCTACTAGCTTAATTGCACTGGTTTTACGTTGGTTTGAGTCAGTTATATCAAGATCTTCATGGTAGAAAGATGATAATGCGCCAACCACACCACAAAGCATTGCCATTGGGTGTGCATCAAAGCGAAAACCTTGGAAGAAAGTAGCGATTTTCTCATCAAGCATAGTGCTGCGAGTAATTTCTAGTTCAAAATTCTCATATTGTTCTTTAGAAGGAAGTTCACCATTAAGAAGCAAGTAACAAAGCTCAATGTAGTTTGAGTTATCTGCTAATTGTTCGATTGGATAACCGCGGTGCAATAATACACCTTTGCCGCCATCGATGTATGTGATTGTCGATTCACAAGAACCTGTTGACATAAAACCTGGGTCATACGTGAAGTGACCGTGTGAACCTAGCGTACGGACGTCTATAACGTCTTGGCCAGCAGTGCCTTGGTAAATTGGAAGTTCGATTGGATCTAGACCATCAATATGGACTGTGGCTTTCTTATCCGCCATCTATTTATCTCCTATTAAGATAACAACTCTGATTGTTATGTTCTGAATCTGTTTAAGCACATCATCTTCATTTTAACGTGAAAGAGGGGGCTAAAGTCAATTTTTATAAACATTATGCACATATAGATAATAAATATTCTTCAGCAGTAAAATATTATACCATTGGCTAATTCGCAAACGACTATAAATAAACAAGAATTGTAAAAAGGGCTTCGGCTATATATACTATCATAGGTTTTATACCGTATTGTCTGTAGGTAAATGGAATTTACATTCAAATTTTGCGTAACTGTAAACTTTTTATGTATAACGATGTTTATTTAGATAGTTCCATCAAAAAATTATTTTTGGTGGGTTAAGAAAAACAAGTAGATGAGCTCCACTGTGAGCAAGATGGGCAAGTAACTGTGAAAAAGCAAAGACCTGTAAATCTAGATCTAACAACTATATCTATGCCGGCATCAGCTAAAGCATCAATTTTACACCGCGTCACCGGTGTTGCATTATTTTTTGCTTTAACGTTTGTCATTTGGGCGTGGTCTGAGTCTCTTTCTTCTGCTGAAGGTTTTGAATTTGTCAAGGGTCTGTTTAGCGGATTCATTGCTAAATTTATAGCTTGGGGCACTATTTCTGTATTGGCGTACCATATTATTGGTGGTTTACGTCATATTATTATGGATTTGGGCCATTGGGAAGAACTTGAGTCAGGTAACCTTAGCGCTAATATCTCGATGGCACTTGGTGTTATCGCTGCAATTCTAGCAGGGGTGTGGATATGGTTTTAAATCAAGCAACTCTAAAACGTGACGGTGTACAAGATTTCGTATCTTTACGTACCACGGCTTTAGTAATTACCGCATATGCGATTTTTATTATTGGCTACTTCTTATGTACTCCAGAAGTCACCTATCAAGCCTGGCAAGGCCTGTTCTCTAACCTAGCAATGAAAGGGTTTACGTTAATTACCCTCGTTTGCATTATGGTTCATACCCGTATTGGCCTTTGGCAAGTATTAACTGACTATGTTAAATGCGCTAAGCTTCGTGCTGTATTAGGCTTTGTCTTAAACTTAATGGCCATTGCGTACGTAGCTATTGGTCTAATCGTTTTATGGGGTGTTTAAGTGAATCATTCTGTTCGAGAATTTGACGCCGTTGTGATTGGCGCAGGTGGTGCGGGTATGCGCGCAGCACTAGCAATCACTGAATCAGGTAAAACCTGTGCACTTATCTCTAAAGTTTTCCCAACCCGTTCTCACACTGTTTCAGCACAGGGTGGTATTACGGTAGCGCTGGGTAACACTCATGAAGATAACTGGGAATGGCATATGTACGATACAGTTAAGGGTTCTGATTTTATCGGAGACCAAGACGCTATCGAATATATGTGTCAAACAGGCCCAGAAGCTATTACTGAATTAGAAAATATGGGCTTACCATTTTCGCGTACTGAAAAAGGTCGTGTTTATCAGCGTCCTTTCGGTGGTCAGTCGAAAAACTTTGGTGGTGAGCAAGCCGCGCGTACAGCCGCTGCAGCTGACCGTACTGGTCATGCTCTATTGCATCTGCTTTACCAACAAAACGTTAAAAATAAAACTAATGTGTTCTCTGAGTGGTATGCGTTAGATTTAGTTAAAAACGATAATGGCGACGTAGTAGGTTGTACTGCGATTGATATTGAAACCGGTGAAATCACTTTCTTCAAGTCAAAAGCGGTTGTGTTAGCTACCGGTGGTGCAGGCCGAATCTTCGCATCAACAACCAATGCTCACATTAATACGGGTGATGGTGTTGGTATGGCAACACGTGCTGGAATTTCTATGCAAGACATGGAAATGTGGCAATTCCACCCAACGGGTATTGCAGGCGCAGGTACGTTAGTAACTGAAGGTTGTCGTGGTGAAGGTGGTTATCTTTTAAATAAAGATGGCGAACGTTTCATGGAACGTTATGCACCAAATGCGAAAGACTTAGCGTCTCGCGATGTGGTAGCACGTTCAATGATGACTGAAATACGCGAAGGTCGTGGCTGTGATGGTCCTTGGGGTCCTCACCTTAAGCTTAAACTAGACCATTTAGGTGCAGAAACATTAAACTTGCGTTTGCCAGGTGTAATGGACTTAGCGAAAACCTTTGCTCACGTTGATGCATCAAAAGAGCCTATTCCGGTTATCCCTACTTGTCATTATATGATGGGTGGTGTGCCTACAAACGTAAATGGTCAGGCGCTACAAATCGATGCTCAAGGCAACGAAAAAGTAGTTGAAGGTTTATTTGCAGTGGGTGAGATTGCTTGTGTATCAGTACACGGCGCTAACCGTTTAGGTGGTAACTCACTTCTTGATTTAGTGGTGTTTGGCCGTGCAGCGGGTAACTTCTTAGGTAAATACCTTAATGATGTAGAAATTTCCAAAGCAGCGTCAGAATCTGACCTTGAAGCGTCATTAGCGCGTTTCAATCGCTGGGAAAGTTCAACTACTGGTCAAGGCGAAGATCCGTTCCAAATCAAAAAAGACCTACAGCAATGTATGCAGCTTAATTTCTCGGTATTCCGTGAAGGTGACACAATGGCTAGCGGTCTTAAAGAACTTAAAGAAATTCGTGAACGTTTACAGTTTGCACGTCTTGATGACAAGTCGTCAGACTTCAATACGCAACGTATCGAATGTCTTGAGTTAGATAATTTAATGGAAACAGCTTACTCAACTGCAGTAGCTGCAAACTTCCGTACTGAAAGCCGTGGTGCACATTCACGCTTTGACTTCCCAGATCGTGATGACGATAACTGGTTATGTCACTCAATCTTTAATCCAACTACGGATGAGATGAGCAAGCGCGATGTAAACTATGCGCCGAAAACACGTGAAGCATTTCCACCTAAAGCACGTACCTACTAGGAGCGAGACGATGGCACAAGTACAATTTTCTGTTTATCGTTACAATCCAGATGTTGATAACGCCCCACGTATGCAAGAATACACCTTGCAAACTGAGGAAGGCCAAGACATGATGGTATTGGACGCACTTTTATTATTAAAAGAGCAAGATCCAACACTTTCATTTCGTCGTTCATGTCGTGAAGGCGTGTGTGGTTCTGACGGTGTTAACATGAATGGTAAAAATGGTCTGGCTTGTATTACCCCTTTATCTACGCTACAAAAAAATGGCAAAGGTAAAATCGTAGTACGTCCATTACCGGGCTTACCTGTGGTACGTGACCTTGTTATTGATATGAGTCAGTTCTACACTCAATACGAAAAAGTAAAACCGTTTTTAATTAACGACACGCCAGCGGCGGGTGAACGTCTTCAGTCTATCGAAGAACGTGACAAATTAGATGGGCTTTATGAGTGTATTCTGTGCGCATGTTGTTCAACATCGTGTCCTTCGTTCTGGTGGAATCCAGACAAGTTCATTGGTCCAGCAGGTCTTCTTCATGCATATCGTTTCTTGGCAGATAGCCGAGATACCGCTACAGAAGAACGTTTAGCTGACTTGGACGATGCGTTCAGTGTGTTCCGTTGTCACAGTATCATGAACTGTGTTAGCGTTTGTCCTAAAGGTCTTAATCCGACCAAGGCAATTGGACAAATCAAATCAATGCTTTTAAACCGTTCGGTTTAATTTGTTGACAAACAGTTAGATGGCTAATTACGGTTAGCCATCTTGTTATATAACAATTAATTTCTGCGCTAAAAAAAAGGGCTTATAAATGCACGAAGGTGTGATGAAGGCATGGCTAGAATCTTCACATTTAAACGGCGGTAACGTTGCTTATGTAGAAGAGCTTTATGAAGCGTATTTAGATGATGCGACTTCGGTGCCAGAAGAATGGCGAGAAGTGTTCGAACAATTACCGAAAGTTGACGGTGTGGATGTTGAAGTTAAACATTCAGAAGTTCGTGCACAATTTGCGGCGCTTGCTAAAAACAAGCATAGAGAAGTAGTGGTAGCAGAAGGTGGAGGCGGTGACCTTAAACAAGTCAAAGTGCTTCAGCTTATAAATGCTTTCCGTTTCCGTGGTCACCAAAATGCCAATCTAGATCCACTAGGAATTTGGCAGCGTGAACGCGTTCGAGACTTAGCACTTGAATTCCACGATTTATCTGAAGCTGATTTTGACCGCGAGTTTAATGTAGGATCGTTTGCTGTAGGCCGCGACACTATGCCTTTAGGTGAGTTATACCAAGCCTTAAAAACCACCTACTGTGGTTCCATAGGTGCTGAGTATATGCACATCACATCGACTGAGGAAAAACGCTGGTTACAACAACGTTTGGAATCAGTACAGTCACATCCCAAATTCAATAAAGATGAAAAGCTACGTATCCTAAAAGGATTGACGGCAGCAGATGGTCTTGAAAAATATTTAGGGTCTAAATTCCCTGGAGCAAAACGCTTCTCACTCGAAGGTGGTGATGCGCTTGTTCCTATGCTTAAAGAGCTTATTCACCGGGCAGGTGAAAGTGGCCAGCAAGAAGCTGTTATTGGAATGGCTCACCGTGGCCGCTTAAACGTACTTGTAAACGTACTCGGCAAAAATCCGTCTGAGCTTTTTGATGAATTTGCCGGTAAACATAAAGAAACATTAGGCTCAGGTGATGTTAAATATCACATGGGTTACTCATCTGACTTTGCTACTAAAGGCGGAAAAGTGCATATGGCACTTGCTTTTAACCCATCTCATTTGGAAATTGTTAATCCAGTAGTAATGGGTTCAGTGCGCGCACGTCTAGACCGTTTAGGTGATACATCGGGTATTAAAGCATTGCCTATCACCATTCATGGTGATTCAGCTGTGGCTGGTCAAGGTGTAGTACAAGAAACATTTAACTTGTCGCAAACTAATGGCTTTAGCTGTGGTGGTAGTATCCGCATCATAGTTAATAATCAGGTTGGCTTTACTACTTCTAAGAAAGCAGATGTTCGCTCTACAGATTACTGTACTGACATTGCTAAAATGGTTCAGTCACCTATTTTCCACGTTAATTCAGATGATCCTGAGGCTGTTGCATTCGTAACGCAACTCGCGCTTGATTTTAGAAATCAGTTTAAACGTGATGTAGTGATTGACTTGGTTTGCTATCGTCGTCATGGCCATAACGAAGCAGATGAGCCAAATGCGACTCAACCAGTCATGTATCAAAAAATTAAAAAGCACCCAGTTCCTCGTGCAATCTATGCTGATCAACTTATAAGTGAAGGCTCGTTAAGTGAAGACGACGTAAAAGCTATCGCGAATGATTACCGAGATGGTTTAGATGGTGGAGATTGTGTGGTTGAGGAAATTCAACCAGAAACTTCTCATTCTTCTGATTGGGCTAAGTTTGTTGGTCATGAATGGAGTGTCGACTACGATGCCAGTGTTTCAGTTCAAAAATTAAAAGAGCTGGGCGAAAAGATAGCCAGCTACCCTGAAGGGTACAATGCACAATCGCGCGTTAAGAAAATTTACGACGACCGCAAGCTTATGGCTGCTGGCGAAAAAGCACTTGATTGGGGTATGGCAGAAACGCTTGCTTATGCAACAATCGCAACAGAAGGCACTGATATTCGTCTGACTGGACAAGATACCGGGCGTGGTACTTTCTTCCATCGTCATTCGGTTATTCATAGTCAAGATGATGGTGCAACGTATACGCCTTTACAGAACTTAAGTGAAGACCAAGGCGCATTTCAAGTATTTGACTCGGTGCTTTCTGAAGAAGCCGTTGTGGCTTTTGAATACGGTTATGCGACAGCAGAGCCTACGTCACTTGTTATTTGGGAAGCACAGTTTGGTGATTTCGCAAATGGTGCACAAGTTGTATTTGACCAATTTTTAAGTTCTGGTGAACAAAAGTGGGGACGTTTATGCGGCCTAACAATTTTGTTACCACATGGTTATGAAGGTCAAGGCCCTGAACATAGCTCTGCACGTCTTGAGCGTTTCTTGCAACTTTGTGCTGATCACAACATGCAAGTATGTGTGCCTTCAACTCCTGCACAAGTTTACGCTATGCTACGTCGCCAATCAGTTCGACCACTGCGTCGTCCTCTGATTGTTATGACACCTAAGTCACTACTTCGTCATCCACTTGCAACATCATCATTAGAAGAACTTTCTGAAGGTGTTTTCTACAATATGATTGATGAAATTGATGATATTGCGGCTGATAAAGTTGAGCGTGTTGTGTTTTGTAGCGGTAAAGTTTACTACGAACTATTACAAGAGCGTCGTAAGCAAGAAATCGATAATATTGCCATTGTCCGTGTCGAGCAGTTATATCCGTTCCCACACGACGAAATGGAAGCGATAATGCAAAACTACCAGCATGTTAAAGACTTTGTTTGGTGCCAGGAAGAACCACAAAACCAAGGTGCTTGGTATTGTTCTCAACATCATTTTGTTGAAGCTCTTCCAGAAGCTGCTAAGTTAAAATACGCAGGGCGTAAAGCATCAGCATCACCAGCATGTGGTTATATGTCAGTGCATACTAAAGAACAACAAGCGCTCGTTGCCGATGCGCTTACTATACAAAAGAAAGGATAAGCAATGAGTACAGAAATTAAAGTTCCTGTTCTTCCTGAGTCGGTTGCTGATGCGACTGTTGCAACATGGCACGTAAATGTTGGCGACAAAGTAAGCCGTGACCAAAACTTAGTTGATATTGAAACAGATAAAGTAGTTTTAGAAGTGGTTGCCCAAGATGATGGTGTGCTTACTGAGATTTCAGAAGAATCCGGTGCGACTGTACTTGGTGACCAAGTAATTGGTTTAATCGGCGAAGCCGATGAATCTTCTTCAACAAAAGATGAAGCGTCACCAGAGGCTGAGTCTAAATCTGAAGAGAACGAAGATAAACCAGAAAAATCAGAAGACGCTCCAGCGGCTCAAGAAGCTCCAGCATCAGAAGGTAAAAAAGTGGATATTAAAGTACCCGTACTTCCAGAATCAGTTGCTGATGCAACAATTGCTACTTGGCATGTACAGCCAGGTGACGAAGTAACGCGAGACCAAAATCTAGTTGATATCGAAACAGATAAAGTTGTGCTAGAAGTGGTCGCCCAAGAAGATGGTGTAATGGGTGATATCATCAATGATGAAGGTGATACTGTACTCGGTGAGCAAGTCATTGGCTCAGTTAAAGCTGGCGGCGCTCCTGCTAGTAAGTCTAAATCAGATACAAAATCAGATGCTAAAGCTGAAAAGTCATCTTCAGATTCAAGTGATTCGAGTGAAAGCTCAGATGTTCTAACACCTTCTGTACGTCGTTTAATCGCCGAGAAAGGACTAGATGCATCAAAAATTAAAGGCTCGGGTAAAAATGGCCGTGTGACTAAAGAAGATGTAGATAAATTCTTAAAAGCACCAGCCTCAGAAGCTAAAGCTGAGTCATCTACCGCTGCAGCACCTATGGGTGACCGTTCACAAAAACGAGTACCAATGACACGCTTGCGTAAAACCATTGCTAATCGTTTACTTGAAGCGAAAAATTCAACAGCGATGCTAACTACATTTAATGAAGTGAACATGAAGCCAATCATGGATCTTCGTAAACAGTACCAAGAAGTGTTTGAAAAGCGTCACGGTATTCGTTTAGGCTTCATGTCTTTTTATGTTAAAGCTATTACTGAAGCACTTAAGCGTTTCCCTGGTGTAAATGCATCTATTGATGGCGATGATATTGTTTATCACAATTATTTTGATATCAGTATTGCAGTATCTACTCCTCGAGGCTTAGTAACTCCAGTACTTAAAGATTGCGACAAGCTTTCAGTTGCTGAAATTGAAAAAGGCATTCGTGAATTAGCACTTAAAGGCCGTGATGGTAAGCTTACACTTGACGAAATGACCGGCGGTAACTTCACTGTTACTAATGGCGGAGTGTTCGGTTCATTACTTTCAACACCTATTATTAACTTACCGCAGTCTTCTATCTTGGGTATGCACAAAATTCAAGACCGTCCAATGGCTGTAAATGGTAAGGTAGAAATTCTACCAATGATGTACTTGGCGTTATCATATGATCATCGCCAAATTGATGGTAAAGAATCAGTTGGTTTCTTGGTAACTATTAAAGAGTTATTAGAAGATCCAACTCGCTTATTACTGGATGTTTAATTCAGTAGTATAAAACCTAAGCTGCGGATATATTTCGCAGCTTTTTTTTGCGCCTTTGGTCGTACTGGGGTTTTCATGTTAAGCCTTGGGATCTATACTAGGAGCGCAATTTGGGATAGCTGTTTATTGCATAAGTATTCAGCTCTTTTAGTATAAAAATTTGGATAAAGCATCATGAATTTGCATGAGTATCAGGCAAAACAACTTTTTGCCGAATATGGTTTACCAGTTTCTCAAGGTTTCGCTTGCGATACACCTGAAGAAGCTGCAGCAGCTGCCGAAAAAATTGGCGGTGATGTATGGGTTGTTAAAACTCAGGTTCACGCCGGTGGCCGTGGTAAAGCTGGCGGTGTTAAGCTAGTTAAAACAATCGATGAAGTTAAAGAATTCGCTGCTAACTGGTTAGGTAAAAACTTAGTTACTTACCAAACAGACGAAAATGGTCAGCCAGTAGCTAAAATCTTGGTTGAAAGCTGTACAGATATCGCAAACGAACTGTACCTAGGTGCGGTAGTTGATCGTGCTTCTCGTAAAGTTGTTTTCATGGCGTCTACTGAAGGCGGTGTTGAAATTGAGACAGTTGCAGAAGAAACGCCAGAACTTATTCACAAAGCTGAGATCGACCCATTAGTAGGTCCTCAAGCTTATCAAGCACGTGAACTAGGTTTCAAGTTGGGTCTTAACCCTACACAAATGAAACAGTTCGTTAAGATCTTTATGGGTCTTGGCAACATGTTCAACGACTTCGATTTTGCACTACTTGAAATCAATCCGTTAGTTATCACAGATGAAGGTAACCTTCATTGTCTTGATGGCAAAATTGGTATCGATGGTAATGCGCTTTTCCGTCAACCTAAAATTCGTGAATTCCACGATCCATCTCAAGAAGATGCACGTGAAGCACATGCAGCAAGCTATGAACTTAACTATGTAGCATTAGACGGTAACGTTGGTTGTATGGTTAACGGTGCAGGCCTTGCGATGGGTACTATGGACATCGTGAACCTACATGGCGGAAAACCTGCTAACTTCCTAGATGTTGGTGGCGGCGCGACTAAAGAGCGTGTTTCTGAAGCGTTTAAAATTATCCTTTCTGACGATAATGTTAAAGCTGTTTTAGTTAACATTTTTGGCGGTATCGTACGTTGTGACATGATTGCTGAAGGTATCATTGGCGCAGTTAAAGAAGTTGGCGTAAATGTACCTGTAGTTGTACGTTTAGAAGGTACTAATGCCGAATTAGGTCGTGACGTTCTTAAGAGCTCAGATCTTGACATCATTGCTGCTGAATCACTAACAGACGCGGCTGAAAAAGTTGTTGCTGCTGCGGAGGGCAAATAATGTCTGTATTAATCAATAAAGATACAAAAGTTATCTGTCAAGGTTTCACTGGTGGTCAAGGTACTTTCCACTCAGAACAAGCACTTGAGTACGGTACACAAATGGTTGGTGGCGTAAGCCCAGGTAAGGGCGGTCAAACGCACCTTGGTCTTCCTGTATTCAACACTGTCCGTGATGCAGTACAAGAAACTGGTGCAACAGCTTCAGTTATCTATGTACCAGCACCTTTTTGTAAAGATGCAATCTTAGAAGCTATCGATGCTGGCATTGAGCTTATTGTTTGTATCACTGAAGGTATCCCAACGCTTGATATGGTTGACGTTAAAGTTAAGCTTGACGAAACAGGTACTCGAATGATTGGTCCTAACTGCCCAGGTGTTATTACACCAGGTGAGACTAAGATTGGTATCATGCCTGGTCATATCCACAAGCCGGGTAAAGTAGGTATTGTTTCTCGCTCTGGTACTTTAACGTACGAAGCTGTTAAACAAACTACAGACGCTGGTTTCGGTCAGTCTACGTGTGTTGGTATTGGTGGTGACCCAATTCCAGGTACTAACTTTATCGACGTTTTAGAAATGTTCGAAAAAGATCCACAAACAGAAGCAATCGTAATGATTGGTGAAATTGGTGGTACTGCAGAAGAAGAAGCTGCAGAGTACATCAAAGCTAACGTTACTAAACCTGTTGTTTCTTACATTGCTGGTGTTACTGCACCAGAAGGTAAGCGTATGGGTCACGCTGGCGCAATCATCGCGGGCGGTAAAGGTACTGCTGATGAAAAATTTGCTGCATTAGAATCTGCGGGCGTTAAAACTGTACGTTCGTTAGCTGAAATCGGTAATGCACTTAAAGAAAAAACAGGCTGGTAAGCTCGTTTTACTTTAAATTGAGGCTCGCTTAGGCGGGCCTTTTCCTTAAGAGCTAAGTCTCTTTTACTTTATACTTTCTTTACACGATTTATACCCAGCCTAAAGAAAATAAATTAATCCCCCTTGGCCTCTTACATTTGATAAGTCTTTCAAACAATAGTTATTTGTTAATAACAGCTGCTAATATAAAATTTGATTTTGGTATGTCCATAGCTAACGAAGTGCTACCTTAAGAGCAGTAAATTCTCGCTATTTATTATGATTTTAATTTTGAAGTAACCACACCCAAATATCACTATAATGGTACTGCTGATGCTTGTAGAAGTGACGAGTAGTAACGCTCGCCACTATTGATATAAAAGTTGCAAATTAGGACGTATTTAGCCTTTATACTCAGTACTGTACAAGCTATTTAGCGTTCTACCAATAAACAGTAGCTGCCGGGAATACTGCAATATATCCTCTACTTAACCTAAAACACGTTAAAGTAACCTCGAAAGATATAAATGCGATTAAACGCTACCAAGAACCACAGCGAGAGATTAAGTGTACAGCTCAGTGTTTAGTAACTAATATGCTGGAAAAAACGCACTGTTAAATCTTGTCGTTTTGCATTTATAGCAAGGTCAGCGGTAATGCCGTTAATTACCGATTCAACCTGATTCATAAAACGACCAAACCCCATATCGTGTTGGTCTAGTTGATTTGCGACAATAATAAAGTGTAAATTTTCAACTAACATATTATCTTCCCAATAATGACTAAATTGCTCCTTTTGCGAGTTTTGGTTGAAGCTGAGTTTCTGCCACTCATTATTACCATCAGTATTATCTATTTTACTATTTCTGACTATCGGCATTGTGCCATTTGCTATCATAGCACCAAGAGTAAGCTCTTTTGAGCGGCACTGCTGGAGAAATTGCGTGTAAAAAAACTCATAAAATACAGTGTACTGATGAATATTCAATAAGTGTTGGAACTGGGTCTTTAAACTACGCGTAATGGGTAATGAAAAAGTGGCGTAGGTCATTTCATTGTGCTCATCTGGTATTAAGCACTGTCTACTTTTATAACGGGGATACAAGCTGCGTAGCTTATAACCGTAACTTTGTTTATGACCTTTTGCTTTCGCAAATAAATCATAAGTTAGGTGCTGATGGTCGCGTAATTTTACTGGAGTGTCGTTGAATATTGATGATTGCAGTTCATCAATCACTTTTTTAACTTGGTTATGAAATATCGCTGCGTTGGCACGTAAATCATCGCCGGTGGCTAAAAATAACAATCTTACTTTTTTACTTTGCTTATGTTTATCTATAAAGCAGCGATGTGCCTCATGGTATTGCGGATTATAAAAAAACAGTATTTGTTTATCAGTTTCTAAGCAGTATGCTTCTTCATGGAAGCGTACTACAGGCAATTTATCGTTAGCTATAACATGCACATTATGAAGTTCATACTCATCACATAAGGCGAATAATTGGCGTGAGATGCGATCATAGCAGCTATTTAAATCGCTAAACTGTGCATAAAAAGTATCATTAGGTTTAAATTCTGCGAGTAAATAATGATTCGCTCGCGCTATAGTTGGTATATATACTCTATGTTGAGATGAAAGTGCCATTTTTAATCCTTAAAATTGGTTATTAAATCTTCACAATGGTAACGACTTTGAATGACCCTTTTATTGCGTTGGCGCAATACTTTTATTGTTTTATCGTATTTATTTGGTTTGTATTGTATTGGTTCGCCATAATATCTAATAAACCCGTATCTATTGCTGTATGTTAACGCTTGTTTTTGTAATAATGTATTCGTTTTGTCACCATGCAATATTCAGAGGATTATACTCCTATGGCGGAAATTGAGAATCGCCCAAGTAACTTTATTCGAACCCGAATTGATGAAGATTTAGCAAGCGGGAAGCACCCAAGAACGCATACCCGTTTTCCACCTGAACCCAATGGTTTTTTACATATTGGCCATGCAAAATCAATTTGCCTTAATTTTGGTATTGCCAAAGATTATGACGGTCTTTGTAACCTACGTTTTGATGATACCAACCCAGAAAAAGAAGATATCAATTACGTAAACTCAATCAAAGAAGACGTAAAGTGGTTAGGTTATAACTGGGATGGAGAAATCCAATACTCATCAAATTACTTTGATGAGTTATACAACTATGCCGTTGAATTAATCGAAAAGGGGCTGGCATATGTTTGTTTTTTAACTGCCGAGCAAGCACGCGAATATCGTGGTACGTTAAAAGAGCCTGGAAAAAATAGCCCAACTCGCGATACTAGCCCTTCTGAAAACCTAGCGTTATTTGAAAAAATGCGCGGAGGTGAATTCAAAGAAGGTGAATGTGTACTGCGTGCAAAAATTGATATGGCAAGTTCGTTTATGGTTCTTCGTGACCCGACTTTATACCGTGTCCGTTTTGCTAATCACCATCAAACATTAGATAAGTGGTGCATTTATCCAATGTATGATTTCACTCATTGTATCTCTGATGCACTGGAAGGGATCACCCATTCATTATGTACATTAGAGTTTCAAGATAATCGTCGTTTGTATGATTGGGTATTAGATAATATCAGTATTGAATGTCATCCTCAGCAAATCGAGTTCTCTCGTTTAAATCTCGAATACACCATAATGTCAAAGCGCAAGCTTAATGACTTGGTCATAAATGAACATGTTGAAGGTTGGGACGATCCTCGCATGCCTACGGTTGCGGGTTTACGGCGTCGTGGTTACACGCCTGCATCAGTACGTGAATTCTGTGCGCGTATAGGTGTCACCAAGCAAGAAAATATGGTTGAAATGGGCATGTTAGAAGCTTGTATTCGTGAAGACTTAAATGAACACGCGCCGCGAGCAATGGCTGTACTTGACCCTGTCAAAGTTGTAATTGAAAATTATGACGCTGATAAAGTTGAAGTTCTGTCTGTAGCAAATCATCCAAATGATGAAAGCATGGGTCGCCGTGAAGTCCCGTTCACTAAAGAACTTTACATTGAACGTGAAGATTTCCGTGAGGAAGCCAACAACAAATTCAAGCGTTTAGTTACTGATAAAGAAGTTCGCCTACGCGGGGCTTATGTTATAAAAGCTAATCGTGTCGAAAAAGATAAAAATGGTGAAATCACCACAATTTACTGTAGTTATGATGATGAAACTCTGGGTAAAAACCCAAGTGATGGTCGTAAAGTTAAAGGGGTTATACATTGGGTATCGGTAAGCGAATGTATCAGTGCAGAAGTGCGTTTGTACGACCGCTTGTTTAATATACCGAACCCGGCTGCAGCTGAGGATTTTACAGCAACATTAAATCCAAATTCATTGGTAGTACTAAATAACGCCAAACTTGAACATTCATTGGCAAGTGCTGCACCAGCACAAGCTTTCCAGTTTGAACGTACTGGGTATTTTTGTCGTGATACTAAAGCTGAAAATCTAGTATTTAACCAAACGGTTGGCCTTAGAGATTCATGGGCTAAAATGGATCAAAAGTAATCCTGCTATATTCCTACCTCATAAAGTTGGGGTAGGTAACGACCTATACTTTTAGGTGCAATAAAATACAAACATAAAAAAACCTGCAATTTGCAGGTTTTTTTATTATCGATAGTAATTATTGACTATCGGCGTAGGCTTTACAGGCCGCAGTATCATAGCATTCACCGTATAAATACAACGAATGATTTGTTAGTTTGATACCACTTTCATCAGCAATTTCAACTTGACGTCGCTCAATCATATCGTCTTCAAACTCTACAACCTTACCACATTTTAAGCAAACTAGGTGGTCATGGTGAGTGCTGCCAGAAAGTTCAAATACTGATTTACCACCTTCAAAGTGATGACGGCTTACAATTCCAGCATCATCAAATTGGTTTAAAACACGATAAACTGTCGCTAGACCAATCTCTTCGCCTAGGTCTAAAAGAATTTTGTAGACATCTTCAGCGCTGATGTGTTGGTTATCTGGAGATTGTAAAATCTCTAAAATTTTAATACGCGGTAAAGTAACTTTTAAACCGGCTTTCTTTAATTCCAAGTTGTGATCAGTCATTAATCTGTCTCAATGTTTATTTGGTTATACTAGACACCTTACAAAGATGTGCACGACACATTAGCATCGATTAGAATAACGCGCCTGTGAAATAAGTGCAAAGAACAATTCGTTAATTATCAAAAAAGGCTAACTATTTGATAGTTCTTTAAACACTTATCAGCTTAATCTGCTAATTCGCTTAAACACATTTCTTCATATACTTGAGCTGACCATTCTTTAACTCGTTGCTCAGTGAGTTCTGGTTGACGGTCTTCATCAATGCCTAATCCAACAAAGTGGTTTTCATCAGCCATCCCTTTTGAGGCCTCAAAGTCATAGCTTTCGCTTGGCCAATGGCCAACAACAATCGCACCACGTTCAGTGACAATATCATTAATCATGCCCATCGCATCAAGGAAATACTCTGCGTAATCTTCTTGATCGCCACAGCCGAATATAGCTACCAACTTACCGTCAAAATCAACTTCTTCAAGTTCTGGGAAAAAGTCATCCCAATCACATTGTGCTTCGCCGTAGTACCATGTTGGAATGCCGAATAAGATCAAATCAAATTCCGCTATTTCTTCTTTAGAACTTTTTGCAATGTCATGCACTGCCACTAGCTTTTTACCTAATTCTTTTTGAATCATCTTTGCTATATGTTCTGTATTGCCTGTATCACTGCCGAAAAAAATACCTACGCTTGCCATGAAATTAAAACCTTCTATGTATCAATAGCCAATCTTTCTTGTAAAATTGTTTCGATCAATGCGCTGCGGCTAATATCTTGCGCATCAGCCATATCACTAAGAGCCTGATATAGCTGAGATGAAACCTTAAATTCTACACGCTTTAAACCGCGTGCTTTATCTCTTTTTATTTGATTACGCTTATTTACCTTTAACTGCATCTCCCTTGTTAGGGGATTAGTCTTTGGTCTGCCTGGGCGTTTTTCGTAATCAAATAAATCGAGAGTTGTACGATCTGTTTCTGATTTGGCCATGGTTAAACCACACCCGCACCTTGCCAAAAGACTTGAATAAGCCCCTTTGCAATAAAGCCTGAACAGCCTAAAAATAGCACTAGCCAGACGATATAGCGGCCAAATTTTGGCACATCACCGCGCTTAAGCACATCTTGAATGGCCATACCGATAAAAAAGAACACACCGGCTAAGCCAAAATACAACCCTAAGGTATCAAATTCGTTAATTAACTGACTGACCATCAACGTATAACCTTTAAATTAAACGGCGCGTACTATAGCACACAAAATTGTAATAATTTAGGGTGTGATATCAAAAAAACATGATTAAATTCTTGCCATTTAAGAATTTAAAAAATCTTTAATCACCTTATTTACTGCTTCGGGTTTTTGCGCGTGCAACCAGTGTCCAGCGCCATTTATAACCTTAGCTTGTGCTTTTGGAAATAAGTTCATAATGGCACTGCGGTGAGATGCCAAAATATAGTCAGAATCATTTCCTTTGACAAAGAGTGTATCACATAAATAAGAATCATTTGCTTTAATCCCTGATAAAATATGTTTATATTCTTGCTCCAGCACAGGTAAATTAAAACGCCAAACAAATCGACCAGTATCGTCTTTGGCAAAGCTTTTTAATAAAAATTGTCTGACACCCAATTCATTAATATGTTCCTGCATTAAAGTATCAGCTGCTTTACGCTCATTAAGTTCATGCTTGGCTACTTTATTTAACGCCTTAAAAATCTCATCATGGCTAGAGTTATAAGAAACCGGGGCTATATCAAGCACCACTAACCGAGAGACAATCTCAGGGGCATTAAGTGCAACTTGCATGGCTACTTTTCCACCCATTGAATGACCTATAATATGGGCTTTCGCTATATTTAAATGACTCATTAATGCTTGTACATCATTGGCCATATCAGTATAAGTCATAGTTTGCGAATGAAATGACTTGCCGTGATTGCGTAAGTCAATGTTGGTAACTGTAAAGTTTTCAGATAATGGTTTAGCAATACTATTTAAATTTTCAAGGGAACCAAACAAACCATGAATAAGAATAACATGAGGACCTTGGCCAGATTGTACATAGTTTAATAACATGGTTGTCTCCTAAATATAGTCGCTGTATTTTGCCTCGCGAAATAACAAATTGCAAAACATAGAGAATTAAATCAGGTTTGGGTATAATCAAACACGAAGAAAAAATGTGACCCGTAATGACAGGAATAACATGAAAAAAATTGACATAGACGACGAGTTATATCAATACATTGCTAGTAATACACAAAGTATCGGCGAAAGTGCTTCTACCATTTTACGTCGTTTATTAAATCTCAGTGGCGAAACAATCGCCCCTGTATCAAGTGATTCTTCAGTAAGTTTGAGTAAAGAACCTGAACAGGAAAATATTACCAACGCTGAAGAGGCGGCTACTCAAACCAGCCTACCAGCACCTGTCACCGCAGTGACACAAAAAAATGCTAATGTATTTAACATACTAAATAAAGAAGAGCTTGCCATGCAAAAGGGCGTGGTAGGGCGTTTCTTATTTATCCTATCGGCATTTTATAGAACACATAAAACTGATTTTGCAAACGTACTTGAGATCAAAGGGCGTGATCGTGTTTATTTTGCCACCACAAAAAAAGCATTATTAGAAAGTGGTAGCAGTATGAATCCTAAAAACATCCCTGATACAGAATATTGGGTGATGACTAACTCAAATACAACGCGTAAAAAAATGATGTTACATGAAGTTGCACTGTGTCTTGATTACAGTGCCACTGACGCTGAAAAAATTCGTGACTACTTATAAGGAATATTATGGCAATTCATCCAAACGCGGGTAAAACTGCATCGCAATCATGCTTAGTTAATGTTCCTAAGCTTGTGTCGGCGTATTATTTAAATGAACCTGATTTAGAGCAAAACCCTGAGCATTCAGTCGCCTTTGGCACATCGGGTCACCGAGGTTGCTCGTACGATGTTAAGTTTAATGAATCACATATTTTGGCTATTACCCAAGCAATTTGTGACTATCGTAAACACAATGATATTTTTGGACCATTATTCTTAGGCAAAGACACCCATGCGTTAAGTGAAGCGGCTTTTAACTCTGCAATAGAAGTATTGGTAGCAAATGAAGTACAAGTGATCACCCAAGAAAATGATGAATTCACCCCCACTCCGGTGATTAGTCATGCAGTGGTTTGCCATAATAAAAAAAATCCTAACGAATTAGCTGATGGCATTGTTGTTACTCCATCACATAATCCACCCGAAGATGGTGGCTTTAAATATAACCCACCTAATGGCGGTCCTGCAGATACAGATGTAACTAAATGGATTGAAGACAGAGCGAATCAACTATTAATTGAAGACTTAGTGGAAGTTGAATTGTTTCCATTTGCTAAAGCCTCTCGTTCGGGATTTATTAAGTACCAAGATTTAATGACCCCGTATATTGATGACTTAAGTAATGTTATTAACTTACAAGCTATTAGTGATGCAAAAATAAAAGTAGGTATTGATCCTCTAGGTGGTTCAGGCATAAACTTCTGGCCTGTTATTGCCAAAAAATACAACTTAGACCTGACAGTCGTAAATGATCAGATTGATCCGCGTTTTGGTTTTATGCCGCTTGATAAAGACGGCAAAATTCGCATGGATTGCTCATCACCTTATGCAATGACAAGCTTAATTGCCTTAAAAGATGATTTTGATATTGGCATCGGTAATGACCCTGATTACGACCGTCATGGCATTGTTACTCCAGATGGGTTAATGAACCCGAATCACTTTTTAGCTGTGGCGATTGATTACTTGCTTAATCATCGTGATTGGTCAGCTAGTGTTGAAATTGGGAAAACCCTCGTTTCTAGTGGCATGATTGATAAGGTCACTGAGCGTAATGACCGCAAAGTGAGAGAAGTGCCAGTCGGCTTTAAATGGTTTGTTGATGGGCTAAGCAAAGGCACGCTTGCCTTTGGCGGGGAAGAAAGTGCTGGTGCGGCATTTTTACGCTTTGACGGCACGGTCTGGTGTACAGATAAAGATGGCTTCATTATGGGCCTATTAGCTGCAGAAATCCTGGCTGTAACAGGTAAAACACCTTCACAGTTATATAATGAGCTTAAACAAGAGTTTGGTGCACCGTTTTATAAACGTATTGATGCACCGGCTAGCACAGCACAAAAAAATCGCTTAAAGGCGTTGTCGGCGGACGATGTAAAAGCTCAAGAACTTGCCGGAGAGCCTATTTTACAAAAGCTCACTCATGCCCCTGGTAATAATGCGGCTATTGGTGGCTTAAAAGTTGTCACAGAGAATGGCTGGTTTGCTGCGCGTCCTTCAGGTACAGAAGATATTTATAAAATATACCTCGAATCGTTCAAAGGTGAAGCGCATTTAGCACTACTTGAAAAAGAAGCTAAAGAGTTAGTCGACTCTGTTATTAGTTAACAGGGTTTAAACTAGTTTAAAAACGGCTGATTTAATCAGCCGTTTTTGTATTTACTCTCACAAATTAATTTGCACATAAGGGCGTCCATATTATGTCAGCCACCCCAAGCTATATCGATGAATTAAAAAAAACAGGTGATTTCTTAACGCTTAGCCGTAATAACGAATGGCACTTAGATGCTGGACATTTTGTACTAGCAAATGGTACTCAGGTAGCAGTGCACGATACTGGTGTTATTGAATTCCAACCCAGTGTTACAACAACGAAAGATGTAGTGCTTTCAAGCGCAGTGCATGGTAACGAAACTGCGCCAATAGAGATTTGCGATGAGTTAATAAAGCATATAATCAGTGGTGAGCTTAAATTAGCGCAGCGAGTGTTATTTATATATGGTAATCCTAAATCTATAAATATTGGTTTACGTTTCGTTGAAGAAAACCTTAATAGACTATTTAATGGGCATCATACTGAAGAGGGTATTGCTATGAATGACGAGCGCGTCCGCGCTTGTAAACTAGAGCAATACGTTACTAACTTTTATAGTCGTGGTGAGCAAGGCAGCGCACGTTGTCATTATGATTTACATACAGCTATTCGTGGTTCAAAAAATGATAAGTTTGCTGTATATCCGTTTTTAAATGGTAAGCCATGGAAAAAGTCGCAGCTACAATTTTTGTTAAGTTGCGGTGTTAATACCGTCTTAATGATGAAATCTGCAGCCACTACATTTAGTTATTACTCATCGTTTGTTCACGGTGCAGACTCATTTACAATAGAGCTTGGACAAGTTAAACCATTTGGTGAAAACGATATGTCGCGATTTGAGAAAACTAAACAAGCACTCACTGCATTAATTAGCCAAAAAAATGTAGAATATAAAGAATTTAATGCTAGTGATTTTGAGTTGTTTTCGGTTTATCGAACGATAAATCGTAGTCATGAACATTTTTCGTTCACGTTTTCGGATGATGCAGAAAACTTTACAGGCTTTGCTAAGGGGGAATTACTCGCTACAGATGGTGATACGCAGTACTTTGCAGAGGTTGAAGGTGAAGCGATTATTTTTCCCAATGCAGATGTTGCCTTAGGTCAACGCGCTTTACTAACTGTTATCCCATTGAGTGTTGATAAAAACTTTGTTTGATTTGTTAAAATAATACACCATTGTAGCCCTGTTTTAAGGTTAACTATACTGATTACTGTTAGTGAAAATCATGTATAGTTAACTTTCCACTTGTACTTATCGATTTCTTTTCCTTTCGCCACGGCAAGATCATTATAAATTGAACTTATAGAGCAAGTAGTGATCAGATCAAGGCATAATAATTACTTGGTCGCATAAATATGAGCACTACTTTTCTGAAACATTTTAATTCAATTACAGATCCTCGCATTGAACGTTGTAAAAAGCATGAACTTATCGATATTCTTCTCCTTGCTATTAGCGCTGTACTCTCTGGTGCAGAAGGATGGGAAGATATTGAAGACTTTGGGCACCTAAAGCTTGATTGGTTAAAAAAATACGGCACGTTCAACGCAGGAATTCCAAAACATGACACGATTGCTCGCGTCATGTGTCGGTTAAAAGCAAATGAAATAGAAAGGGCATTTCAATCTTGGATATCATCACTGATTGAAACTACAGGTGCAGATATCATCGCTATCGATGGCAAAACCGCACGGCGTTCATTTACCACAAAAGACAGAAAAAGTGCCTTACACACGGTCAGTGCATGGAGTTGCCAACACCAGTTAGTGCTTGGGCAGACGGCTGTTGATAATAAAACAAATGAAATCACCGCAATACCAGAATTACTCACCCTGCTCGATATTGAAAACAGTATCATTACGTTAGATGCGATGGGATGCCAACAAGAAATAGCAAAACAAATCATCCAACAAAAAGCAGATTATATTCTTGCACTTAAAGGTAATCATTCAGGCATGCAAAAGGAACTAGAAGCGTGGTGGCACAAGTGCGAGCGTGAAAGGTTAACTAAGCATAATTGTGATGAACATACCGAAATAAGCTCAGGACATGGGCGTGTTGAAACACGTACATGCCAGCAGTTACTTATAGATAAAAGCTGGCTAGGCAAGGATTATCGTTGGCCTGGCTTAACGAGTATTATTAAGGTCAGGGCTGAAGTTCATGATAAGTCGGCAGGGTCGGATACCACTGAAACACGCTGGTATATAAGTTCATTAGACTTAAATGCAGCGCAAGCACTCAATGCAGTACGCAGTCACTGGCAGGTTGAAAGCATGCATTGGATGCTTGATATGAACTTCAGAGAAGATGAATCGAGAATACGCAAACTTCAAGGGCCATTAATGTTTAATGTAATGCGAAAGATAGCCATGGCGCTTTTTAAACAAGATGCATCTAAGTCAGCAAGTATGGCGAGGAAAAAGAAAATGGCAGGGCTAGACGATGATTACCGCTCAACCCTGTTAGAGTCTGGGATTAAAATGCGCTAGCCGTGTTCCTTTCGCCTATGATTAGTTGAATAACTATTTACCTTAACGTAAGCTGGCAGAAGCTTTAATTTAAATACTGTGGTTAAATTGCAAAGTTTATTCAGGTTTCTGGCAATCGTTTCACATAATAAAAACCGAAACACCCAGTTTATAGACAACAACAAAAGGTAGGTTATGACTAATCCCAATAACGTATCGCTGAATATTAATCATGATCTGTCATTTATTGACGGACACGCATTAACTATTCCTACACTTAGTATTCTTACTGAGGACGGCGACATTCACTCAGGCGCAACGGCGCCAGATATAGATAAAGCAACAGCAGTGCGTATGTACGAAACGATGCGCTTTATACGCGCTTTAGATGAACGTATGCAATCGGCGCAGCGCCAAGGTCGTGTAAGCTTTTATATGCAATGTTTAGGTGAAGAAGCCGCCGTTACAGCTTCAGCTGCAGCGCTTGATCAAGATGATATGATCATGGCGCAGTATCGCGAACAAGCGGCATTACATTATCGTGGCTTTACCCTCGATCAGTTTATGAACCAAATGTTTTCAAATGAGTTGGATCTAGGGAAAGGCCGCCAAATGCCAATCCATTATGGTTCTAAAGAACTAAATTATATGACTATTTCATCACCATTGGGAACACAAATTCCGCAAGCAACAGGTTATGCGTATGGTCAAAAAGTAAAGCATATTGAAGCTGCAAACGGCGAACTTGCAAGCACTATCGACAATATTACAATTTGTTACTTTGGTGAAGGCGCAGCCTCTGAGGGTGACTTCCATGCTGGTTTAAATATGGCCGCAGTGCATAAAGCACCCGTAATATTTTTTGCCCGTAATAATGGCTATGCGATATCAACGCCGGCTGATGAACAGTTTAAAGGCGATGGTATAGCTTCGCGTGGTGTTGGTTATGGTATTAAAACCATTCGTGTTGACGGCGCAGATGCATTAGCGGTTTATGCGGCAACTAAAAAAGCCCGTGAAATTTCGACTAGCACCGGTGAACCTGTGCTGATTGAATCGATAGCTTACCGTTTAGGTGCACACTCAACTTCAGATGATCCAAGCGGTTACCGTTCTAAAGACGAAGAAACGAAACACCAAGGCTGCCCAATAGAGCGTTATCGTAAGTGGTTAGTAAAGCAAGGTTGGTTAAATGAAGATGATGACAACAAAGCCAAAGATGCTATTCGAGAAGAAATTTTAGCGGCACTTAAGCGGGCTGAGAAAGTCGAAAAGCCAGCACTTGAAGAGCTAATTTCAGATGTTTATGATACGCCGATCCCATCATTACAAAAACAATATGATGAGTTAAAAAAACATATACTCAATAACCCAGATGCGTACCCAACCACTGCAGGGAGATTAAAATAATGGCTAAAATGAACATGCTTCATGCAATTAACTCTGCACTTGATATCACTATGGGTGAGCATGCTAATGCGTGCATTTTCGGTGAAGATGTTGGTTACTTTGGTGGTGTATTCCGTGCTACTTCAGGCCTACAAGAAAAGTACGGTAAACATCGTGTTTTTAATACGCCACTAACGGAGCAGGGCATTTTAGGCTTTGCTAATGGTTTAGCGGCGTTTGGTGCTCCGGCTCTCGCTGAAATTCAGTTCGCGGATTATATATTTCCGGCCTTTGACCAAATTGTAAATGAGTCAGCTAAATTTCGTTATCGCAGTGGTAATGAGTTCAATGTAGGTAATTTAACAGTACGTACACCGTACGGCGGTGGTATTGCGGGCGGTTTATATCACTCCCAATCACCAGAAGCTTACTTTGCTCATACACCGGGCTTGAAAATAATCGTGCCTCGTAATCCGTATCAAGCAAAAGGTTTATTGCGCGCAGCCATTAAAGACGATAATCCGGTTATCTTCTTTGAACCAAAACGTTTATACCGTGCTTCAACCGGTGAAGTGCCAGAAGACGATTACAGCATCGAACTTGGCAAAGCCGAAGTAGTACAAGAAGGGTCTGATGTGACCGTGCTTGCTTGGGGCGCGCAGATGGAAATCGTTGAAGATGCCGCTAAAAAGGCAAACGAACAAGGCATTAGTTGTGAAGTGATTGATTTACGCAGTATTGTGCCTTGGGATATGGAAACAATTGCAAAATCAGTAACTAAAACAGGGCGCTTAATAGTCAGTCATGAAGCGCCGATAACAAACGGTTTTGGTGCAGAGATTGTAGCGACAATCCAGCAAGAATGTTTTTTACATTTAGAATCACCAATCAGCCGTGTTTGTGGCCTTGATACACCTTACCCGCTAGCGCTTGAAAAAGAGTACGTGCCAGATGCATTAAAAGTATTAGCGGCTATTAAGCAGTCTATTGAGTTTTAGGAGTCATTATGTCTAAAGATTTTATATTACCGGATATCGGCGAAGGCATTGTAGAATGCGAAATTGTTGAGTGGCTTGTTGGCGAAGGTGATACGGTAAAAGAAGATCAGCCCATCTGTGATGTAATGACAGATAAAGCATTAGTACAAATCCCAGCGGTTCACGATGGTGTTATTACTAAATTGTATTACGCAAAAGGCGATATTGCTAAAGTACATGGTCCATTATTTTCAATGGATGTAAGCGGCAGCGAACCGAGTGATACAGAGGAAATACAAGCAGCGAGCCCAGCTCAAGAACCAACTAGCACTACGCAGCTTGAAGATTTTATTTTACCTGATATCGGCGAAGGTATCGTTGAGTGTGAAATTGTTGAGTGGCTTGTAAGCGAAGGTGACGAAATACAAGAAGATCAAGCTGTTTGCGATGTGATGACTGACAAAGCATTAGTGCAAATTCCGGCAAAATACACAGGTAAAGTTGAAAAGCTATATTATCAAAAAGGTGATATAGCGGCGGTACACAGCCCATTATTTCAAATGAGCATAGCTGGTAGCAGCTGCGCACCTGATGTAAATTCAAAGGTTGTAAAGGCACAAAGTAACGCGACAGAGCAAACACCTGAAAAAACAGCCATAGCTGGTAAAAGTAGCAATGAAAAGCAGATCAACAAAAAAGCAGTCGCTTCGCCGGCAGTTCGTCGTAAAGCGCGTGAGCACGATGTTGATTTATCTGAAGTACCAGGCTCTGGTAAAGCAGGCCGTATTTATAAAGAAGACATTGAGGACTTTTTAAGTAATGGTACTGCTGCGACAAATGTACAGTCACAGGGCAGCTCGCTTCAAGCTACTAATACCCCGGCAACACCGCCTGAAAAAGCATCATCGAATGGTAAACGAGTTGAGCCTATTAAAGGCATCAAAGCAGCGATGGCTAAACAAATGGTCGCGTCAGTGTCAACTATCCCGCACTTTACCTTTAGTGATGAAATTAATTTAACCAAATTGATTGCTATGCGCAGTGAGCTTAAAGAGCAATACAAAAATCAAGGTGTTAAGTTAACCATGATGCCGTTTTTCATAAAGGCATTATCGCTTGCTATGAAGCAATTTCCAGTGCTTAACTCACAAGTGAATGATGAATGCACAGAGGTCACTTATTTTGATGACCATAATATAGGTATGGCGGTTGACTCAAAAATTGGTTTATTAGTGCCTAATATTAAAAGTTGTCAGCATAAAAGCATTGTCGATGTTGCTAACGAAGTAACTCGCTTAACCGATGGCGCACGTGAAGGTCGGGTTTCGCCTGATGATTTGAAAGCAGGCACAATTAGCATTTCAAACATCGGTGCGATAGGTGGCACAATTGCAACACCGATTATTAATAAACCCGAGGTGGCAATTGTTGCATTAGGTAAATTACAACACTTACCGCGCTTTAATGACAAAGGTGAGGTGGAATCTGCTGCAATTATGCAAGTGAGCTGGTCTGGCGATCACCGAGTTATTGATGGAGGCACCATTGCACGCTTTAATAATCTGTGGAAATCCTATCTTGAAGATCCGGCTAAAATGATGATGGCAATGAGTTAAAATAGCCTTTATTCATACAGGATTCATAAAAAACCAGCTTAATGCTGGTTTTTTGTTTGCCCAGCGAAGCTGGCAAACCCGATAGGCTGAAAGATGCCTTATCACCCTGACTAAGGGGAAGATAATCTGAATGGCAAGGGCGTCACTGGCCAACGGTGGGGTCTGAAGGAAGCCATAAGAAGTTAGAGGTACACAACTAACCGTAACCTGTTTCGGCAGTATTGGTGGGTCAGCGTGCAAAATAGCGCAACGCCCTATACTTAGTCAGACCAATACTGTGCTTGAGGGTGGGATTTCTAACAGGGAGCCAGTGCAGTAACTGGGGAAGCCTGGCATCTAAACTTAATGAGAGTAAGTGGCCTAAATTCAAGGTGAAAGCCAAGATTTAGTGTCGGTGTGAGGTGGCAGATGAACCCGTAGTAGTGAGTAAGGCTAGGCCGATGAAAGCCAGTAATGGTGTGGAGGGGAAAACCAAGCCGACCATCAACATTATGTTTGATGGGGTCAACTTTAGCCAAAAGCTTTAATTGATTGCGAAGGGGGGAAGTATTCTTTAAGCGTATGAAAGACGGGAACTTTTGTTTATCGGCTCACAAGTATTTCGACGGAAATAGCCAAAATATGACGGCCAAACAGGAATGTAGACGCTGAGAATTGAAGGGCGAGCAATGGAGTAATGACTGACCACTTAGGCAGATTGCCAAAAAAGGCTAGCACACCTAATGTCATCATGAAGAATCAGCGATAAGTAGAGTGACACGAGCAGACATACCGCAAGCAAAGGCAGAAAATGACAGTTTACTACAGCTTGTACGGACAATTATTAGACATTAATAACCTGTACAAGGGATTCAAAAAAGTGAAAGCAGCTAAAGGAGCGGCCGGAATAGATAGGCAGACCGTAGGCGCATTCGCCCTGAATTTAGAAGCAAACTTAAAACAACTGCAACTTGAGCTGCAAACCAAGCAATATAGGGCACAACCTGTCAAACGGGTGGAAATACCCAAAGATGATGGCGGTGTCAGAATGCTAGGTATCCCCGCAGTTCGAGACCGAATAGTGCAACAAACACTATTGAACATACTCCAACCGATATTCGACATCGACTTTCACCCATCGAGTTATGGGTATAGGCCGAAACGAAGCTGTCATGACGCTATCAGTAAAGCAAGTGTATTTATCCGTAAATACCATCGCGACTGGGTCGTAGACATGGATTTGTCGAAGTGTTTTGACCTGCTTGATCATGCTTTGATAATTAGGAGTGTTAGACGCAAAGTGACGGACGGTAGTATTTTAAAACTGATTAATCAGTTCTTAAAAAGCGGAGTAATGATAGGTGAACACTGGGAGGCTAGTACGATAGGAAGCCCACAAGGTGGCGTAATTAGCCCGTTATTGGCCAATATCTACCTAGATGCTTTCGATCAAGAAATGAAAAAGCGTAATCACCGAATAGTGAGGTATGCAGATGATATCTTGATTTTGTGCAGCACAGAAAAAGCAGCGCAAGAAGCACTTAAGGCATCCACCCAGATACTAGAGCGAGACTTGAAATTAACCGTGAACCAAAATAAAACCCATATTGCTCATAGCAGCAAAGGAGTGAAGTTTTTGGGAGTAGAGATAGGTAGCCAGTGGACACGGATACAAGCATCAAAACTCATCGGGTTTAAACAAAAAGTGAAGCAATTAACAAAACGTAACGGCGGCATAAATTTAGCAGAAGTAATAAAACGGCTAAATCCAGTTGTGCGCGGTTTTGTAAATTATTTTAGTATAGCCAATTGTAAACGAGAGCTAAAAGCCTTGGCAGGTTGGATCAGACGAAGACTAAGGGCAATACAGCTGAGGTTGTGGAAGAAGCCATCAAGGCTACATCGACGACTAAAGCAGTTAGGAAAAAAGCCACCGTTTAAGTTCATTAAGATGAACTCGTGGCGTAACTCACTAAGCCCTTTATCTTGTGTATCGATGCCAAACCAATGGTTTGAGGAGCTTGGTTTATATCCAATAGAAAAAGTGAATACGGGATGGCTTGCTTTATCGGCGTTTAGGAAATAAGTTGATAAAATGTGAAGGGTACAGGAGCCGTATACGAGGTCCGTACGTACGGTTCTGTGAGAGGGATGAGGCATAAGCCTCACCCTACTCGATGTTTTAAATTCAGCTTGTTTATATTAATATCTAACTGTTTATTAAAGATAATAAATACTTAATCCTAAATTCGGATAATAAGTGCAATTTCTCAGATTAGATGGCCAGCTGTTATAATTCGGCCATTTTCTCGCCAAAGGAAATTGCTTTAATGAAATATAAACAGCTGACACAAGAAGAAAGATACCAGATTTACGCGTTAATAAAAGCAGGAAATAACCAAAAGCAGATAGCTGAAGAACTAACTCGTTCACCGTCATCTATTTCTAGAGAGCTAAAACGCAATAAAGGACTTAAAGGCTATCGGCCTAACCAAGCCAATAACTTTGCTGAACAAAGACGTAAGTCATCTTTCAAAGCAAGTAAGTTAACAGAGGACGTCACTCACTGGATTAATAAATTGTTGCATGACGGACTTTCCCCTGAGCAAGTGGCAGGCCGCTTAGCTTTAGAGAAACAGGTCGTTTTACATCATGAAACAATTTATCAATATATTTACAGAGACAAGGCTCGTGGTGGCAAGCTACATAAGACACTCACTCGTGCATGTAAAAAGTATAAAAAACGCTATGGAAGCTATGATAAACGTGGACAGATAGTTAATCGAGTCAGCATTGATGAACGCCCAAGTATTGTGGATTCAAAGTCTAGGATTGGTGATTGGGAGGGCGATACAGTGATAGGTAAAGGGCGTAAAAATGCGCTTGTCACAATGGTTGAACGTAAAACGTTATATACAGTCGTTCACAGAATTGAAAGCAAGCATGCGAAAATAACAGCCGATGCGCTGATCACGTGTATGACACCATATAAAGGTAAGGTTATTACCGTGACGTTAGATAATGGAAAAGAGTTTGCTCACCATGAGCATGTTGCACAAAAATTAGAAGCTGATGTGTATTTCGCTCATCCCTATTCATCATGGGAGCGGGGCATAAATGAGAATACCAACGGCTTACTTAGACGCTTCTTCCCCAAGGGAACTGACTTTATGGCGCTAAGTGAAGCAGAGATACAGGCGGCAGTTGATAAGCTCAACCATCGGCCAAGAAAAACAAGAGGGTATAAAACCCCTCATGAATTATTTACGGGGCAATCAGAAGTTCTGGTGGCTGCATAATGATTGCACTTAATACTTGAATTCAAGAATGGATTTTATTTGTTGCTTTACATTAATACAAATAAATAAACTACTCATAAAAATAATAGGGACTTAAATGAAAGATCTTTTCTTTTTTAATTCAATGATTACACCTAAAATAATTACTTTTATATATTGGCTTATGCTGCTAGGTACTCTTATTTCAGGTATCGCTACAATGTTTACTCAATATGGCGGTGGCTTTATTGCTGGATTAGGGATTATTATTTTTGGTGTAATTGGCTCTCGAATTTGGTGTGAATTTGTTATTGTATTATTTAAGATACATGGCAATTTACAAAAAATAGCAGATAAAGAAGATTAAGTACTACTTATAAAAGCTCATATATTGAGCTTTTTATCATTTATATTAACTGGCTTTATATTAAAGTTAACTAAAAAAATATAATCCGTATCCAACTAAAATAGCCGGTATTGCTGAATAAATAGTAGCGACGAGAGCAGCTTTAGGTGCCATTGCAATCGCAGGAAATAATGCATCTCCATCGTTAGATATTGCATTAGCAGCAAGCGCACTAAAAGGGATGATCCCCTGTATATATAAGGTTGTAACAATAATTTGAGGGCCACAACCGGGTAAGAAGCCAATTAGTACCGCTATCAGCGGCGCTAAATAAACATAATGGCTAAACCAGAGCTTAAGATCAAAACCAAAGAAATTAACCAATATCTCAAATAACATAAACGAGACAACTACCCAAGCTGTTACAAAATGAGTATCTTGAAGTACTTTATACAAAGTCGATGGGGGGCTTGGGCACTCTTCTTCTGAAGCGACATCTTGATAGCTTTTTCCTTTTGAAGAAAAAGCCCACGTTGTTACTGCGAGCATGGCCATTAGTGCACCAAAGAAGGTTATCATTTGCGTAAGCTTTGGCGAAAAAGCATTAAAGTCAGTATTTAAGGCAATTAATATAGCGACTATTAGACTTGGGATAATCGCCACTTTCCATACTGACTTACTCAATCTTACTGCTTTGGTCGGTTGTGTTACGCAATCGGCTAACTGGTCACTGGCATTAGGGCGTAGGTAATCTTTTTTATGAATAATATTGACTAAAACACCACTGGTAACTCCGACAACTAAACCAATAGCCATAATTATGAGTCCTTCAATAGGCTTTGTTGCCAACAGTAAAAATGCGGCATCGCCCATAGTCGCGGTTAATACTCCAACAATAGCACCAAAACTGGCTTGGCCTTTGGTAAATTGCGTTACTACGATGATTGCGCCCCCGCAGCCAGGTAATGCACCTAACAATGCTGCAAAAAATATTTCTAAAGTAGGGGATTTATTTGCTAAATAACTAAGTTCTAGCTGAGGTATGCGCTCAATTAGGTGGTAATAGATATATAAGGTTGCTGCTACAAATACACTTACTTGAAAAAAAGCATCTTGCAAAGCCGTAAGCGTTATATCCCTAAGGGGCGGATAAACTAAACAGCATAAAAGTAATAGTGGCAATAATAAACGTTTATTAGAAAGCATAAATAATGTGGAGTTGGCTTGATGGGTTTTATAGTGCGAGAGAAAAAACATGAGTGCAACCTAAAAAGTAGTTAGGTTGCACTATAATATGGTCTTAATTGATAATCAATATCATTTGCATTTATTTGCGTTGGAACTCAGAACTACTATTCCATGTCGGCCAGTCTTGTTGCTCTGATATATCAAAACCTACTTGATAAAATAACTGTAAGTCTTGTACCGCACCCGATAAATCCCATTCATCACGGTATCTATCACAAGGTTGGTGGTAGCAACCGCGCAGCACTAAGCTCATACGTTTACGGTAGTTAGCGGTTTCTTTATCCAGCGCTTCACTACCACCTCCAGCATACATTGCTGGTATGCCCATATTAGCAAATGCAAAGTGATCTGAGCGGTAGTAACCCCCTGATGATGGCTTAGGATCGCCTGAAACAACGCGACCTTGGGCTTTAGCGGCAGTTTCTAACAGTGTGTCCATTTCAGATTTACCAATGCCTACAACACTAATATCCTTTACTTTACCCAGTAAGTTTAAGCTATCCATATTGATGTTAGCAACGGTTTTGTTTGCTGGGATCACAGGGTCTGCCGCATAATATTTAGAGCCTAATAAACCTTGTTCTTCGGCCGTAACGGCTAAGAATGTCATTGAACGGCTTGGGTTTTTTGGTAGTTTTGTAAAGGCTTCGGCGACTTCAATCAAACCACCCGTACCTGTTGCGTTATCATGAGCCCCATTATAGATTTGGTCGCCTTTACGGTTTTTATCTGTGCCTAGGTGATCCCAGTGTGCTGAGTAAATGACATGCTCATCAGGTTTTTCACTGCCTGGTAAAGTGGCGATAAAATTATATGAGATTGATTTTTTAATGGTATTTTTAACCGCAACCGACGCTGTTAAATCGCCCATATCAACATGGTATGCGCCTTTTGCTGCATTTTCTTTCATGGTTGCAAAATCAAGCCCGGCTTTATCGAATAGCTCTTTAGCTACATCGGTAGTTACCCAGCCTTCAACAGCAACGCGATCCATATTGTTATTTTCTTTTTGAAAACCAAATTGCTCACCGCTCCATGAGTTTTCAACTACTGACCACGGATAAGATGCTGGGGCTGTTTCATGAATAATAATGGCACCAGCGGCACCTTGACGGCTCGCTTCTTCATACTTATAAGTCCAGCGGCCATAATAAGTCATTGCATCGCCAGTAAATAAAGCAGGATCTTTGGTAGCAAACCCAGGATCGTTAACCAGCATAACAACGGTTTTGCCTTTAACGTCTAAACCTTCGTAATCATTCCAATTATACTCAGGGGCGTTTACGCCGTATCCCACAAATACAAGTTCTGAATCTTTAATACTTTCTTCAGCACTGATACGGCTACTGCCCATTACCATATCTTTTTTATACTGGTAATCTTTGCCACCAATAGTTAATGCCATGTCTGAATCAGCTTCAAGGGACACTAAAGGTACTTCTTGCAAGAAGCTGTCACCATTACCTGGCTCATAGCCAATTGCTTTAAATTGCTCAGTTAAATAAGCAAGAGTGAGTTCTTCCCCTTTAGATGATGGGGCGCGTCCGCCAAATTCATCAGAAGCGAGTACTTTTACATGTTCAGCAAGTTGCTCTGCATTAATTGACTGATAACCGTTGCTAACATCTTCATTAGTAATACTTGTTGTAGCGCAACCAGCTAGTACGGCACTTGCTAGTAGCGTAAGAGAAAAATAACGTTTCATAACGACTCTTTTATAGTTTTATGTAAGTGCATTATAAGAAGTTCTATTAAATAGAACCAGTTTTTGCGGTAAACTAATGCTATTAATACGTTAACTAATGAGTACACATGAAGCGTTTTATCCCTCATGAAAAGTGGCACGCTCAAAGCGTAACCAGTGGTGCATTTGCACATTTAAATACACTGTTTGGTTTAAGTAGATTAACCGATTGGCCAGATTATGATTGGTTTACTCCTTTTTTAGATGCACATACGGGCAGCGATAAAAAAGTAACTTTTGTAGCGGATTCAGTATGCGAAGGGGATGAACGTTATTATGAGCAAATTATTTATGAAACCGGCCAAGTACCTACGCGTGAAAAAAGCTGGCATGACTTATTTGGTGGCTTTATTTGGTGTTTATTTCCAAAAACTAAAGCATTGATAAACCAGCGCCATATTGAAGAAATTAACCGACATGGTTTACAAAAGCGAAGTAAACACCGAAATGCGCTCACTTTATTTGATGAATGCGGTGTGATACTTGCCGTAAATGAACAAAGTGATGAATGTTGGCCTGAGTTATTACGTGATCATCAATGGAAACACGCATTTTTTGTGAAGCGCCAGCAGTGGGGTGAAACCATCAAGCCTTTTATGTTTGGTCATGCTAATTATGAAATGATGACTAAGCCTTATATAGGACTGACCGGAAAAGCATTATTTATAAAAGTACCTGCTGAGATATTCTGTAAAGATTTAAGAACACAATATCAGTATCTAGATAATAAACTTTATGAGATGATTAATTTAAATAACTATTTAAGGGACAACCGCCAACTTTCACCTTTACCATTACTAGGTGTGCCAGGTTGGTGTGATGATAATAAAAATCCTGAATACTACAGTAATACAGATTACTTTAGGGCTAAACGTAGGACGCGAACATGATAGAAGTATCTGGGCTTAAAAAGAAGTTTAAGTTAACTAAAGATCATAAAAAAAATAAATTAGAAAAAACCGACCCCCGTGAAGATAAAGATTATTTTCACTCAGTACGTGATGTCAGCTTTCATTGTAATGAAGGCGAAGTGCTCGGTTTACTTGGCCCTAATGGTGCGGGTAAAACCACCACTTTAAGAATGTTATCTACCGCACTAGTACCCGATGAAGGAAGTATTACTATTGCTGGGCAAGATATTGTGAAAAAGCCATTATATGGGCGAAAGTCAATTGGTTTTTTATCAGGCAGTACAGGTTTATACGGACGCTTAACCGTAAAAGAAAATATTGAATATTTTGCTAAGTTACACGCAATGGATAAAATATTAATCAAAGAGCGTACCCAAGAGCTTTACGATTTACTTGATATGCACAGCTTTATAGATAAACGTGCAGAAACGCTATCAACGGGAATGAAACAAAAAGCGAATATAGCAAGAGCTGTCGTACATCAACCGGCAGTTGTTGTTTTAGATGAACCTACAACTGGACTTGATATAATGACAACTCAAACCGTTATTGAGTTTATTAAGGGCTTAAAAGCAAAAGGTACACCGGTTATATTTTCTACACATCATTTAGACGAAGTTGCATTACTTTGTGATCGTGTAGCTGTCATTAACGAAGGTCTAAGTTGTTTTGATGGGACAATTGATGCCTTCAAATCACAAGGACGTAGTGAGACACTTAACCGAGCATTTATGACTATTTTGACGGAGAAAAATAATGTTTGAGGTATTTAAAAAGGAATTAAAAGAGCTGCTTCGAGACAAAAAAACATTAATGTTTATTATCGCATTACCGCTAATTATCTTTCCGCTTATTTTTGGTGTTTTAGGTTATTTTATGGTGCAAGCTCAAATTGATGCTGACCAAGAAGTACATAATTACGCAATTATTGGTGCAGAAAAAGCGAATGAATTTAGTGAAAATGTTTTTTACCACAAAAATTTTACTCTAACTAAGTCAACATTTAATGATCGAGAAGAGTTAATTCAAGGTGTAAAGGATGAAGTGATTGATGTGGGGGTTTATATTAGTGAAAACACATATCGTGATGTAAATAAAAACACTATAAAAGTCGAAGTGATTTTTAATAATGCATCAAGTATCAATTATATATCCCAAAAGCTAACTGATCTTTATGATCAGTTTAAAAATAAAAAACAACTAGAGAAACTTAGTTTATATGGCATAAAAAATGATGAAGTTAAAAATATAGTCCTAGAACCTGTAATATTAGTTGAAACTGATACGGCCGATGCAAGAGAAAGTATTGGTGAAAAGCTTGGGATGTTATTGCCATATTTGTTAATACCATTAGTATTAACAGGTGCAAGTTATCCTGCAATTGACTTAGGTGCTGGTGAGAAAGAGCGGGGAACTCTTGAAACATTATTACTAACACCCATAACAAGAACTCAAATAGTCTTAGGTAAATTTCTCACCGTATTCTCAACATCCGTAGCGACATCGCTATTTACCGTTTTTAGTATGGGATTGTGGATTTTTATAGCTAAAAGCTTATTTTCTTCTGAAGAAATAATTGAAGCTATTACTGTAATAGGTGCGTTCGATTTATTACTTATATTGTTTTTATTACTCCCTTTAGCATGTATATTTTCTAGTATTGTTTTAGCAATATCAATTTATGCACGCTCATTCAAAGAGGCCCAAAATTATATGGGGCCCCTTACTATGATTATATTTGTACCTTTAGCTATATCAATGATGCCAAATATGGAATTAACGTTTAAAACATCATTAATTCCTATTGTTAATATATCCCTAGCTATTCAAGAGTTATTAAAAGGGACGGTTGATTATAATTTTGTATATATAATTATAATATCAACCGTTGCAATCGCGGTTATGACCTTAATGTTTTGTATCAACTGGTTCAAAAAGGAACAAGTACTGTTTCGATAATCTACAATTCGGAGCTTATATCGTTGTAAACGCAATAAGCTCCACTCTTCTATTTTCAGCCTGTCCTTGCTTCGTGCTATTTGTAGACAAAGGTGCTTTTTCTCCCGCTGACTCTACAGTTAACTTATCTTTTTCGACTCCATTACTTACAAGGTATCTATAGATTGCGTCGGCTCTTTGCTTTGCCAATGTATAGTTATATTGCTGACTTCCTGTGTTGTCGGTATGACCAATAATATAATAGGGTACAGGGCTCTTTTTTATCGCTGGAATGTATGATTTTAGTTTTTCTATAGTACTAGATGATAGTGAATAATTATCTTTTTCAAATGAAAGGCGTTGTAGAGGCGGCTCAAGATTTTTTTCATTAATAAAGCGAATAGATAAAAAGTTTTTTTCCTCATAAGCGCTAATGTGCAATGAAACCCAATTATAATTATTATATAAAAGTGTATGCTTTTGTTTATCTTTTTCACTTAAGAAATTATTTGAGTCAATACGGCTTGCTAACTCTAACGAATTACCACATTTTAAACCTGCACAACTCGATAATGTCTTATAACCTTGCTTTATATATAAATCGGAAATCTCATTTAATGAATTGTTTGCCTTAGTATACTTTTTAAATTGTGTATTTATATAATTAGAATAAAACTCGATATTTGTTTTTTCGTTAGTTACTTTATCTGTCAGAGGTGACTTAAAGTTTTCTGTATGTTGGCGTTCGATAACTTTAGCATTCATTTGAAGGTATTGTTCAAAGTTAATATTGCCAGTGGTGGCAGTTGATGCTGAGTAACTGTTGAAACTGCAAATAACCAGCCCTAATACTGGCATGTAGAAGCGATTCACGAGATTGGGTTCCTTTGTGTAGTTGTGCTTTCCTATAAAAACTCTATCTTGATAAACTCAGCAATTCAAGTGTTTCTTAAAATGAATAAAAATCCAGGGTTACAACTATAAAGCTTTGTGATTCATAATCTATTAAGTTTAATGTTGTTAATTTGAATAAAAAATTATAGTGAAACTACTCTGCGGGTGAGAAAGTGACTCAAGGACAACTTGAAAAAAAGTTATCAGAAAATAACATAAATTATTTAGTTCTTGATGGTGAGAAATTAAAAAATGTAATAATAAAAGATAAATCTTTAGTTATTATCCACTCATCAAAAAATTTAAAATTTGAATCTCAAATGCTGGATCAAGGGGCTCTTGGAGTTTTTTGGTGCCCGGGAGATGCTGCATTGATTGATAATTTGATATCAACTTTAAACCATGGTGGTTTATGGTTTGATAGAGTGACACTAACAAACAAAATAAAACACTACGATAACCATGGCATTAAATTAAATCTTAAGGTTGATGATAAAAAGCTTATAAAATCATTAACTAAAAGGGAAGTCGAAATTGCCAAGCTCGTTATTTTGGGACTTTCGAATAAAGAAATTGCTGAAATGAAATTCATTTCTGAAACTACCGTAAAATCTCATTTAAAAAATATTTTATCGAAGGCAGACGTAAAAAACCGTACCTCATTAGGAAATAAATTAAAATTATGACAAATAAAATACCCTCCTTTTTGAGGGTTTTTTAGTTTTTATTATTCGTTATCATTCACTCTCCATTAATAAAGAAGGAAATAGGGACATGAAAAAAAGACAACTTGGACAAGGCATGACGGAGTATATAATTATTGTTGCCTTGATCGCAGTTTCGGCAATTGGCGTATACAGCTTTTTTGGTAAAACTATCCGTAACCAAGTGTCAGCACTTGCAACAGAAGTGTCAGGTGTAGATTCAGGAACCAATATTGAAGCTGCTCAAACATCTGCAGAAGCGGCAACAACTAATGCAGATGAAGACTACAACTTAGGTAATTTCAACGACGGTGCTGCACAAGGTGGTTCTGGCGCGGGTGGAAACTAAGTAAAAGGAAACCTCGATTATGACTAAATATCAAAAAGGCCAAGGCCAAACTGAATATATAATCATTGTTGCGCTAATAGCTGTAGCTGCAATTGGTGTTTATAGCTTCTTTGGTAAAACAGTACGTAATCAAGTTTCTGCTTTATCTACCGAAGTATCAGGGCAGGATTCGCAAGCAAATATTGCTAATGCAGAATCTTCAGCTGAAGCTGCAACGTCCAACGCCAATAACGACTATAACCTCGGCAATTTTAACGATGGTGCAGGTCAAGGTGAAGGTAGTGGTGGCTCTGGTGGCGGTTCAGACACTGTAGATTAAAATTCAAGCCATAATTCATTATGAGTTATGGCTTTTTTAAAGGTTTATTATGCACAAGGAACGTGGACAGTCATTAGTACTGGGAACAGTCTTTTTGGCCTCAATAGTGATGTCAGTACTTTATTTATTTAATGTTTCTCAACAAAATTTAAATAAAACTCAACTACAAAATAGCGCTGATGCAACGGTTATCAGTGGAGCTCATCTGCTTGCTAGAGACTTAAATTTTAAGGCGTATACTAATCGTGCAATGGTTGCAAACCATGTTGCTGTTGCTCAATATGTGGGTTTATCGTCTTGGGGAAATATGTCCCAAAAAACAGGTGAAAACTTACGAACTGTTCTTGGTGCAATTCCTATAATTGGCCAAATAGCAGCTGGTGTAGAATCACTTCTTAGAGTTATGAATCAAATAATCCAGCCTACGATGTATGGAGCTGTATTTGCTACAGATGTTGTTAATCGTGCATTGTCCCTTTCACAAAGTTTAATGAATGCAGCCACAATGGCTTCAATGGTTGATACTTCAAATAAAGTATTAAAAGCTAATGATGAGGATGCCTATGTTGATTTTGCTTCTGCCGTAAATATAGGAGATTTCATCTTATATGAATGGACTGACTTTCAAGGCAGTTTTGATAGAAGTGATAATACCGGGCGTTACCAAGAGCACTTTGATTTAATAACAAATTCAGTCGATCCATTTACTGAAAATCGTAGTTTTAATTGGGGGTTTCCGTTCTCACTTACTCTTTTCCCTAATAGAGTTAAAACTAAACAAGCCGGTGGAACAGACTTATTTAAAAATGGTAGCCAACCTGAAGTGTGGAGTGCAATGGATACGTTAGGTTTTCATGTACATACTTACAAATATAGTTGGTCAGGTGGTGAAATTCCCACTGGTTGGGGGGCGAGCCACGCAGGCAGCAATAAAAATGTTACCAATTATCGAAATAGTAGCGATCATGGTGGTTCAAGAAATATTAATAGAAGCGCTTCAGGTTTAGCTTCCTACAATGAAACAGATATTAACTCTGTTTACTCTGGACTACAGTCTTTCTATGAAATAAGAAAAACGGAAAATGTCAACGTAGCACCTATGTTGACAGTCGCAATCTCTAAAGATAAAAACGATATAACAACATCAAGCTCACTTAATATTGGCACAGAAAATCAAGATGGAACCCGTTTAGCCGATATTAATATCGAAGAAGAAGTTGAGCTTCCTCGCGATAAAATGACCGTGTTAAGTAAAGCAAAAGTTTATTATTTTCGTGATAAAACGTTATTCGGTAGTTCAAGTTCAAAATGGGAATATGGAAATCTTTATAACCCTTATTGGCAAGTTACGTTAAACGAAACATCTAATAACGAGCGACGTATATATTCAGCTCTTGCGTTATTATTATGAGTTTATTATGAGATATCAACAAGGACAGTCTTTGGTTGAATTAAGTGTATTTATTACATTTATTATTGCTCCATTAATGTTATTAATGCCTTATTTTACTAAAATTATTGAAACTAAACATTATTCAGATATGTCGTCAAGGTATATTGCTTGGGAACGTACCGCATGGCTAGAGCAAGAGCCAGGTAACTGGAGCGGCGATGATAGTATTCTCGCAATAAAAGATTCTAATACAGTGCATGGCGAAGTTAAACGTAGAATATTACAAGGCCATAATTCTATTATTTCCTCTGAAGAGCCTTCAGAAGAGTGGAGTAGTGATGATGCTGCGGTATTTCTTAAATTTAACCAGTCATCACAATTTGAGAAAGAGTTTTTACTTGCTGCATTTAATCCAACCGAAGAAAACGAAGAGCAACTTAATTATTTTCAACCAAATACTGACAACAGAAGTGTGCCAGGTAGTGTTTCTTCTTTATTAACTGCTGCATTATCTGTTTTAGAAGTAGGTAATTTTGATGTTGAAACTAAAGGCTACTATAAAGCCACTTATAAAACGCAGTTAACGAGTCATAAATTACTTGAATTTATAAACGAAGATAATGAAGCCGATCCTGCAAATGAAAATGCAGACGAAGAAAATAAACGCTCGCACCAGTTTGAAATACCACTTGAGTCGACAACTTATATTGTGGCTAATGGTTGGAATGTAGGGGGCGAAAGTCACAATGAAAAAAGAGTTAAATCATTAGTTCCATCAAATTTATTAGACAATGGTTTTATCGATTTTATACGAAACGGAATTTCAGCAATCCCAATTGCTAAAAAATTATCTCCAGACTCATTAAAGTTTGGTCATGTTGAGCTTGGGGAACTCCCTGACTCACGTAAAGGTGAATCGAGTACACAAGGAAATGAAAAATGAGTCGTTATTTTTTCTCAATTCTATTTTTATTTTTTATCAGTAACAAAGTATATGCAGCGATGGAGTTTCCAGATGAGGCTACCGTCGTTTTAGTATCTGACTCTATGTTAGTAGATGGAATGCAAATAAAAGCATGGGAATTCAAAAGTGAAAGTTCAGTTAGTCAAAATATTAAATTTTTTACCGAGAGTTGGGAGCCACAAAGTCAGTATTTTTCTCAAGATAAACTTGAAGAATGGGAAGTATTGAATGCATTGATTGATGATCAAGTGTATACGGCTAAACTGCGCTCTACGCCAGGCAAGTCAACATTTGGTTATATGGCAATATCAAAAGAGCCTGACTCAAAACTGAGTAAGTTAAATAAAACACTACAGAACTTCCCAATGCCAAGCGGAACAGACGTCATTCGTGATATTAAAGCGAGTGATGGTCCTAAAACTTCAAATACGATGATTCTAAAAAATAATTTATCAGTGAAGCGTAATTTAAGTTTCTACCATGACTATTTTACCCAATATAACTGGGCAATTGATAAAGCAGCCTATACCAAAGGATTAAATAATGGAGTTTTTATAGCTAGAAATGGACCTAATAATATCAACATTACTTTTAGTCGAAATAAAGGTGCAACCTTAATAACAGCGGTGCGTGAAGATGTTCGTTAACAAACAGCGAGGTCAGTCCTCAGTAGAATATTTAGTAATATCTGCAGCATTGGTTTTCGCATTGCTAATGCCATTACCCGATAATGAGTTAACAGCTAATAGTTGGTTATCAGATTATGGGGGGAAGAATGTAATGGAGATTTTAGCTGACAAATTTAAAAAGGCTTATAACAACTACAGTTACGCTAAAGCATTACCGCCTCTCCCACAAGATTTTGAAAGTTTATAGTGCAAGGAAGTAAAAAGTGAAAGTTAGACATTTATTAGATAAAAATTGGGTTTTGTTACTAGTTTCTCTATTGCTTGGTGGTATTGCCGCTTGGTCTGTAGGTCAATATATAGATAATAAAGAGAATGAAATCAGAACTCAATATGCAAAGACAGACGTCGTTAAAGTTCCTGTTATTGTATTAACAAGGCCTGTAAAGCAGGGGAGCATAATTGACAAATCAGTAGTTGCTGTTCGTGAAATACCATCGAACTATTTACCAGCAGGTACATTAAACCCAAGTGAGTTTGGTGAAGTTGATGGCCAAATGCTACTTGAGTCAGTCAATACAGGTCAGCCTTTATTAAGATCATATTTACCGGGAAAAGGCTTGCAACAATTTTCTGATATTTTATCAGATGGTCGCCGCGCAGTAACAATAAAAATTGACGAAACTAACTCCACTGCAGGCTTGTTAGTTGCCGGCGACAAGGTTGATTTATATTTATTATCTGAAAAGCAAGAAGGGAAATCACAACTTAATCTCCTTATTGAAAAAGTAGATATCTTAGCAACGGGACAAATTACAATTGATAAAAATAAAAAAGTAGTTGATGAAGTCTATTCAGATCCAACCAATTACAGCACAGTAACTTTGGATGTTTCAGTCCTTAATGCAGCCAGAGTGAGTCTTGCTAAAGAGCAAGGTAAATTTGTTGCTTTACTTAGAAACCGAGAAGATAAACAGGAAGTAACTGACCGCCTTGTTAAATCTTCATCACTATTTGGTGATTCTACCGACGAAGATGAAGTTGAAATGATTTTTGGGGGCTCTGGGGGCATTGCTCAATCAGTTAACACATTTATTAATAAAACAAACATCGCTGAACTTAATTCAGAATCAAATAATAACTTATAAAATAGTAGTAAGGGAATACATTTATGCGCCGTATTATTCAGCTTTTTATCATAACTATGATATTAACCTCAGCAAACTCATATGGGTTAATGTCTAGTGATATAAACATGAAAGTTGGGACTTTAAATTTACTACCCATTGAAAATGTTAAACGGATAGCTGTCGCTAAAACAGGAGTTGTAAGCGCCAAAGTAATTGATAACGAGAGTGTTTTACTTATTGCAGAAGCCCCCGGTGAAACGCAATTACAAGTGTGGGATAAAAACAATAATAAAGTAAAGCTCAATGTAATAGTAAACCTAATAGATAACTCTGCTTTAGTCGATAAAGTAAAAGGATTGATTGGCGATTTACCTGGCTTATCAGTCCGTGAAGTTGGTGGGCTAGTAGTTCTAGAAGGCAATGTTGATGAAGATACGTTTGCTAGAACCCAAAGCATAGCTCAGTTAGTTCCTAATGTAACTTCTTTGGTAACGACCAAAAGTGTTGAGATTAAACAAATGATCCGTATGGATGTGAATATTGTAGAAATCGGCAAACAAACACTTAAAAATTTAGGTGTAAACTGGGGGACAACTGCTGCTGGGCCGGCTTTTGGTGCCGTAAGTAACTGGACCAGTAATGATCTTTTTTCTGTATATTCGCCGGATACGGTTTCTGACTCTATTGCAGAGCAAATAGGCGGTAGGATACTTGGCAATAATAACTTCTCTCACTTTGGCATTGTTACTGGACTCACATCGCAAATACAACTCTTATCTCAGCAGGGTGATGCACGAACACTTGCACAGCCAACATTGAGTACACGTAGTGGTGAAAAAGCACGCTTTTTAGCCGGTGGCGAAATACCTATCCCTCTGCTTTCGGCTGATGGAGCACCTAATGTTGAATTTAAAGAATATGGCATAAAACTAGAAATTGAACCTGTATCAGACAGTGAAGGTAATATCGTTTCTTATGTAAGCGCTGAAGTTAGTTCAGTCGATACATCTGTTGAAGTATTAGGTATTCCTGGCTTTAAAACACGTGAAACCGAATCTGTTGTAAATGTACGTAACGGCGATACGATTGTTATATCAGGACTTGTTTCAAGTGAAATGTCTAAGTCAGTAAGTAAAGTTCCATTTTTGGGTTCTATCCCAATTCTAGGTGAGTTATTCAAATCAAGAGATTTTGCTGACAACAAAACAGAACTGGTTATTTTAGTGACGCCACATATTGTTTCTTTGCAAGGTGAAAGCCATAAAAATAGGCTTAAACGCGCTCGCGATATGATAGATGAAGCCCAAGAACTTGAAGCTTTCTACATCTTAGACTAAGGACAGTTAAATGTTTGATGTAATAGTTAATACAGCCAAAGGTACTGCTGTAAATAGAATTAAATGTAACGAAAAAACCTGTGTAATTGGTAAAGACAAACAATACAAAGTTAATTTACATGGTTTTAAAGTATCTAAAGAGCATGCCAAACTTTACTTAAATGATGATGGCATTTTTTTAGAAGATAGAGCCAGCCTTACGGGTACAAAAGTTAACGGTAAAAAAATTGACTCTGCGGGGCCTTTAGCGCCTACAGATGTTATAGAAATCGGCGGCTATCATATTCGAGTGGAACTTAACGATAATTTTGATTCACTAAAAAATCGAGATGTTCAAAAACCTAAACCAGATGTGGCAAGTGAAAAAACTTACGATGATTTGATCCCTACATCTAATGCGGTAGAAGTAAAAAGTGAAGCAACAGATGATGAATTGAAAACTCGTCGTAGAATAAAAAAACGTAACGAATTAAGAAAGCAGGTTCATAAAGAGCTGATTAAACAAATTGACCTTCGTCGCGTTAATGTCTCAGAAATGTCCGATGAGGAGTTACGTAAACAAAGTAAAGGGTTGATTGAATCAATCGTTTTAAAGCTTCAAATTCCAGAAAATGTTGATTTTGACGAGCTATGTAAAGAAGTACTAGATGAAACTATTGGCTTAGGCCCACTTGAAAATATTATTAGTGACGAAGATGTTTCAGAGATCATGGTTAATTCTCACGATGCAATATTTTATGAAAAAGCCGGTAAGCTTTTCTTATCAGACGTTGCATTTACAGACGACCAAGCTGTTTTAAGTGCTATCGAGCGAATAGTAACCCCATTAGGTCGTCGTATAGACGAAGGCCAACCTATGGTCGATGCGAGGTTAAAAGATGGTTCTCGTGTAAATGCGATTATCCCTCCTTTGGCGCTAAAAGGGCCATGTATCACTATCCGTAAGTTTATGTCTCGAAAGCTGGAAGCCGAAGATTTGATTAACTTTGGCTCTATGTCTCAAGCGATGGTCGACTTTTTAAAAATGACGGTGGTTAATAAAAGAAACATCGTGATTTCTGGGGGAACGGGGTCAGGTAAAACAACATTATTAAATGTATTATCAAACTTTATCCCCGATGACGAACGCATTATAACGGTTGAAGATGCCGCTGAGCTTAAACTATACCAGCCTAACTTAGTTTCACTTGAAGCTAGACCCCCCAATCAAGAAGGTAAAGGGGCTGTGGAAATTCGTGATTTAGTAAAAAACTGTTTACGTATGAGACCCGACCGTATTGTTGTTGGTGAGTGTCGTGGTGGCGAAGCACTTGATATGCTTCAAGCGATGAATACAGGTCATGATGGTTCACTAACAACAGCTCATGCCAACACCCCGCGAGACTGTATATCCCGTCTAGAAGTTATGGTGATGATGGCTGGCATGGATTTACCTATCCAAGCAATACGGGAACAAATTGGTTCAGCAGTTAATATGATTGTTCAGCAATCACGCTTTAGTGATGGCTCTCGGCGGGTTACTTCTATTTGTGAAGTAACAGGTGTTGAAGGTAATGTACTTCAGCTTTCTGAAATATTTAAATTTAAGCAAACAGGCTATAACACAAACGGTAAAGTACAAGGCGACTACGTGCCAACAGGTATGATCCCTGAATTTTACGAAAAGCTTCGCGAAAGAGGTGTTGATGTTGACCTAGGTATTTTTAAAACAGGTTCAGATCATGAGTAGCATAATAATAATGACGCTGGTTGGGTTAACCGTAACCTTACTTATTTATGGTGGCAACTTTGTTTCCCGAGAACTTGCGCAAAAATACCGAGAAACATTTACTCATGCTGCCAAAGTAAACCTATCAGATATGTTTTTATTTATAGAGCCACAAAAACTCTTTATTTTAAACATGGTAGGCATGCTTGTATTTTTCTTAGTGGTTTGGGCTTACTCAGGTGCGGTTGTATTGGCCATTATATTGGTGAGCATAGTTGCTTTTTTACCGCCTTATTTTTATAAATATTTACAAAAGCGTAGACGTAAATTGTTTATAAAGCAGTTGCCTGATGCATTAAATATGGTGTGTGCCTCGATGCGCTCAGGATCAAGTCTAACCAATGCCTTAGAAGCCATGGCACAGGAGCAAGCTGCGCCAATTAGCCAAGAGTTTTCGTTGTTTTTAAGAGAGCAGCGCCTAGGTGTAGATTTTAATGATGGCTTAAATAACATGCTAACGCGTATACCTGAGCTTGACTTCAAATTAGTGGTTTCTGGCATGCAAATTTCTAAGGAAATTGGGGGGAATCTTGCAGAAACCCTTGAAAGGCTGGCGGACACACTCAGACGAAAATTAGAAATGGAAGGCAAAATAGATGCATTAACAGGCCAAGGTAAAATGCAAGGCATAGTGATGACCGCCTTACCCATATTTATAGGCTTTATTTTGTACCACATGGAGCCTATACACATGATGCGACTTTTTACAGAGCCAATGGGGTGGGCTGTTTGCGCAGTGACCGCAATAATGCTTTATGTTGGCTATATATTTATTCGTAAAATCGTAAATATAGATGTATAGGTGAATAGATGCTTTTAATATTATTAACCGCAGGCTTGTCACTATTTTTACTTTTTTATAGTGCTTATAAAATTAAACAAGGGCTCCCTGAAGATACTCGTGACTTTATGGATCCATTGCCGCCATCATTAAAATTAATATGGCCATTTGTACGTTTAGCTGCATTTTACATTGGCGAACGCTTACCTATTGACTACCTAGAGAAAACAGGAAAAAAACTACAAATTTCAGGGCTCTCTTATGTATTAACTGCTGAAGAGTATTTTGGTGTAAGGATTATCTCTGCGCTGAGTTGTACCGTGTTTACGCTTTTAGTGTGTGCCATGCTTGATGCAGTTACGTTTATGGCTTTAGTTTACGGTGCTATATTTGGCTACTTTTTACCGCTGTTAACACTTAACGACCTTAAAAAGAAGCGTCAACTGGCAATAGTAAAGTCACTCCCTGTTTACCTGGATTTTATAACCATGTCGGTAGAGGCCGGATTAAACTTAACAGGTGGTCTTAGCCAAGCGGTTGACAAAGGACCTGAAGGGCCTTTAAAAGTCGAATTTGGTAAAGTGCTTAGAGACTTAAGAGCCGGCGTTAATAAAGTAGACGCGTTTAGAGCAATGGCAGAACGAGTGCAAACCTCCGAAGTAAACAACCTTGTTAGTGCTCTAGCACAAGCCGAAAAAACGGGGGCAAGCCTAGGGTCAACATTAAGAATACAATCTGATCAACGCCGTGTAGAGCGTTTTCAACGAGCAGAGAAAAAGGCACTTGAAGCGCCAGTAAAACTGGTTTTTCCACTGATCATGTTTATTTTCCCTGTTACGTTTATGATTCTGTTTTTCCCAATAGTAATGAAGTTTATGTATGACCTGTAGCGTATTTAATCATCAACTAAAAACAACAGCAGGGTACACGGTATGTAATTTATCTATTGCAAATACCTGGTGGTTACGTTTAAGAGGACTGTTGGGCAGAACGCTTAGTGAAAATGATGGATTACTGATTACACCGTGTAACTCAGTGCATATGTTGGGTATGCGATACGCCATAGACGTTATTTATTTAAATAAGCAAAACACGATTATAAAAATTGTAAAAAATTTACGCCCCTGGCAATTTAGTGCGTGCGGTAAAGCATGCAAAGTCATTGAGTTATCAATAAAAAATGGTAATACAAAAACACTCAAAGTTGGCGACAACTTAATAATAGAATAACTGAGAAGTACATGAAAACTATATATATCGCATTGCTCATTTTACTTTTTTCTGGTTGTAGTAGCTCACCACAACAAGAACCAGAATCAAAAGTAAACCTGGTTGAAATTGAAAATAGAGCTGAAGCTGCCTATTTGGCAGGGCACTTAGATATGGCAGAAGGCTTATATAGGCAATTAATTAAATTAAAAGATAACTACCCCCCAGCGTGGTTTAGGCTCGGTAATATTTATACCCGAACTAACCGTTTAGACGCTGCAATTAGTGCCTATCAACGCTGCATTCAATTAGATGTAGAGCACGATAAAGCTTGGTATAACTTGGCTATTGCAAGAATGCGACAAGCAACAGAGGTTTTAATAGAAGCGCAAAAACACCTTGAAGAGAACTCAGCTGGTAAAGCACAAATGGATGAGCTTTTTATTCAATTAATGCGCCTACAAACCGGTAAAAAAGAGTAGGGAATAGTGAGTGTGAGTAAGCAAAAAAGGAGTTTACAAAAGCAGCAAGGGCAATCAATGGTTGAGTTTTCAATAACCCTGCCATTTTTAGCGCCGTTGGTGTTAGTGCTTATCATGTTGCTTATACAATGGGTATTGATATACAAAGATAAAATAACCCTAAATGCCGCAACATTTGATGCAGCGCGTGCTGGGGCACTAAACCATGGCAGCATGTCTAAAATGCAAAGTGCACTTGCACAAGGGATGATGCCACTATTTATGGTTGACTCAGGCGATGATCCAAATGGACTTGATGTAGCTGCCGCTTTTGCAAAATCTAAAGCACATACCGCAACCGCCTCTAACATCACGGTGCTTAATCCTACAAGTGATGTGTTTAATAAGTTTAAACAACGTAGGCGCTATAAAGACGGACCCACAGTTTACGAAATACCGAACGACAACTTGATGTACAGAAACCCACAGGTTGAAACGATATCAACGGACAAAAAACTTAATATACAAGATGCCAACTTACTACAAATAGAAGTTGATTGGTGTAAACGCCTAGAGGTGCCATTAGCTAATTGGTTAATAGGTAAAATTATAACCTTAACGGACGTTGACCCCGATCCAACCTCAGATAAATTTGTAAATTATGTACCAAACCAAGAGCAACTAACGTGCTCTGCACTAGGCGCCGCCACATCATCGACCGGTGAAACACGTTACAGCGGTTATTATATTACTATTAAATCTTATGCATTAATCCGAATGCAAACGCCATATCGGATGTAAAGGATAGAACACAGTTAAAGGAAAAGGATATGAAAGCAAAGCAACTTTTAATACTGCTTCTAACAGGCACATTAAGCTTTACGCTCGTCGGGTGTAACGAGCCACTAGAAGACAACACAATCGAAAACCCAGTCGAACCAGATAATGGCGGTGGTGATGGTGGCGGAGACGACGGTTCAGGCGATGGTGGAGACGACGGTTCAGGCGATGGTGGAGACGACGGCTCAGGCGATGGTGGAGACGACGGCGAACCTATTGAATACGTGGGTACCTGGGAAAACAAAGACGAAGATGGCGATGGCGTGCCTGATGAACAAGATGATTATCCGTTTGATGCGGAAAAAAGCACAATAACGGTTGTCCAAGAAGAAGAGTTTAATAATAACGTTGCCGAAGCAAACCCAGTTGGTACAGTACCTTTCTCTGTTGAAGGCGCGCTGTCGTTATCAGCTGATATAGATGACTTCAAGTTCACTGTTACTGAAGCTGATGTGCAAAGCGGTAAATCAATCAGTTTTATTATATTAGAGCAGTCTTCTCGATTTCACCCGCAGCTTGGTATTTTCAAAAATAATGGTCAAGTTGTTGAACACATCGAATTAGCTATTGATAGAGTTGCTCCATTAAGCGCAGCTATTGCATTTACTCCCACACAAAGTGGTGAATATAACCTTTCAGTATTGGATCGTAATGGTAATCATGCTGATGATTTTAAATATCAAGCATTCGGTTTTATTGATGCAGATAAAGATGCAATCCCCGATAACAAAGAGCAAGCACAGGGATTAAATTATAAAATTCAGGATTCAGATCGAGACGGTATCGCTGATGGTAATGAATATTGGGTATTTAGCAGTAAAAATGTATTTGCTTATGATGTTGATGGTGATTCAGTGCCTAATTGGTCAGATGACGATTCCGATGGTGATGGTATACCCGATACTTTAGAGGGTACTGCTGATCATGATAATGACCAATTACCGGCGTTTGTTGACTTAGACAGCGATAATAACACTATTAGCGATAAGGACGAACAAGCCCAGAGCAGTGGTACTTTAATTGATACAAATAGAAATGGAATCCCAGATTATATTGATATAGACGATGATGGTGATGCAGTTTTTGATGTGAATGACACAGAGCCAAAAACAGTACTTGCCTACACTAGCGCAGAAAGTGATTCAGCAATAACGTTAGCGTCTGTCTACTATGAACTTTCAGATTCAATATCTCTTCCCAATAAAGGAAGAGTTTTTAGACCACTGAATATTATAGGCGAAAATTTTCCAGAGCAAGATGGTTTTGTTGTAATAACAAAGGGGGATGAGCGCCTTCCCATTGTTAATATGCCCATTACACAAGCCACAAACACTTCAATAAGTATCGTAATTCCTAATTATGAGAAAGTTGCTTTGGAGGGGGAAGAGCTTTCATTATTTATTGTCAAAGATAATGTACGTAGTAATGACTTAACATTCCAACTTTTGCATCCTAAAACGCCTCTAATAAAGTCGATATCGACATCTCAAGCAGTACCTGGAGAACAAATTCAAATTGAAGGTGAAAGTATTAACGATTTGGCTAAAGTTGTAATGGGAGAAGGTAGGTATGAAGCCGACTGGTTATCAAACAACCTAGCAACATTTGTGATCCCAAATGAAGCAGCAAGTGGTTTATTTTATTTACAAAATGTTTATGGCAAAAGTAATTCCATGTACATCAATATTGATAACCAAAGAGAAGTAACTCTCGACCTAAACCTCCCAGCCGCATACCGCGATTTGCAAGGGGAAGTAACCGTAATACCGAAAGGGACGAAGTACTCCCAATTAGCGTTGGTTGATGGGCAAGCGTTTAGCTTTAATAAAGAAGACTCTACAGTCTCAATCTGGTATGACGGGATTGCTATTTTATCAGCTGGTGTTGTGGGCAATGAAAGCGCGTTAACGCTAAGTTTGCAAAGTACAGCTGAAGAGTATGTTTTAAAACCTTTTTTTGTTTCAGCGAGTCAATCTAAACGATTGGAGGCATTGAGTAACTTACGTTCATTAGAAGAGTATGATGACTATTTAGCGTATTTTAAAGAAGGCGCAGAGGAGGATTTTAGAGCGTTTTTTTCTCCACAAAACTACGAGCTATCTATGAAAATGTTGAAACTTAGAGATAAAGTCAAAACATTATCTTACGCAGAGCAAACGTCTACTAATCTATCTAAAAAATCAAACTTTCTTTACTCACAACAGAAAGATGTATCTATACAACAAGTTTCTAGTTTATCTTCTCAAAGTGCTAGTTCCGATTCGGATCAAAAGCCTAAAATATCGCCTGAAGATAGGCAAGACGGAATCAAAATAGAGGCAACTAGGAAAGGTATTACAGATTTATTTGATTATGACGGTTATACTGAGTTACAAAACAGCACGCCAATGTATTTAAGTGCAGCAGTTTATGAACTTGACGACCAATTAGACCCAATGGCTACTCCTGCTGTTGGGCTTGACCCTTCTAAAGCTGGCGATAAACCAAAAACATACAGTCATATAACATCGTTGCTCGATCGTGACATGTTAAGCCCTGTAAATTATAGAGCTTTTGCAGTTGCTTTATGGTCTAAAGATTCGATGTTAAAAGTCTGCCAATACAAAAATTGTCTAATTGAAGTTTTAACGCCTGGTTACGAAGGAGCTCCCGTCCTTGATTCAGAAAAACTAAAGGTAAGCAGAGACTTATTTATTCGAAATGCGATAGATCATGTCATTTTACCCTCATTCGAGTATATTACTGACTTGATTGCGAAGCGAGTAGAAATCAAGAAACCAATAGATGATGAAGGTTTTTTGGTTGAACCAGGAGGGGGGCAAGCGAAACATATTACATATATCATTATTCAGCACATGCCTGGTGTTATAGATGCTATTGATGATGGTTATTCCGACGGTGATATGTCTACATCTGATCAACAAGATGTTATAGCAGAAATAAAAAAAGTTTTAGAAAAAGAATCTAAGGCGCTCTTGTTGGCAAAGCCTGGACCAATTGTTAAAGCTATTTTTGATGCTGCTGGGTTTGACATTGAAAAATATTTAAAAGTAGCAGTAAAAGATCAATTAGAAGAATATTCAGCATACTTTATTCCATACCTTAATATTATACTTTTTATTTATGACACATTATCAACAGTTAGCGAAGGTGTTAACTTAGCAGAAAACTGGTACGATTTATTTAATTTAAAAACAAAGTATGAGTTCAGGGTTAATTGGGGCTTAAAAATACTAAAAATGACTCCTGAATATTTGCAAAACGAACCAACCTTCTTACCAATTACAATAACGGGTATTGGTCTATGCCCTCAACATGATTGGGCCAACGATCCTATTTACCCAGAGATTAGATACACAGATATTACAAGCGGGTTTTCTAAGCTTATTCCTATAAAAAACCGAGGATCACTTGATGATTCATATTCAGTTAACAGTAAGTGCACAGAAGCCACGGTATATGTGAGTGGTGACGTAATGGCTCAGGTAACTGAGGCGTCAGAGATAGAAGTAGAAATTATACTTGGGGATGAAATTGCAAATTCTCAAGTACAAAATAGCAGCCCACCATTGTTGAAAATAGGCAGTGGATTAGCCATCAGTAGCATTGAGCCAGATAAAATTTATCAGGGCAACGAAATTACAATAAATGGTTTTGGGTTTTCTGAAGAAGCGTCAAAAAATATCGTTAAGCTAAAAAATAGTGACAATGAATTAATAACAGTAAATGTAATTTCTGCGACTAATACTTCACTTAAAATTAAGGTACCGCAAGGGGCTGTATCAGGAGAGCTTACTGTAACAGTAGGTGATGATACTGTATCAACGAATATATTGATCCAGAGTACTAAGATGAAGCTCACCTTTGGTGATAATGGCAATATACAAGATGACAGTTTTCAATTAAAAATTGACGGGACACTTATTGACCAAACTGTAGCAGGACAAAGACAATTAACAAAACTATTATCTACTGAACCCGGTGAAAAAAGTGTAGAGCTTACTGGTATCACAGTTCCTGATAATAGAGCAACTTACTTTATTTGCTTTTCTAGCAATGTTGAGGTTTTATCAGGTGATTTACACTCAAAAGTAGACTTTGCAGATGGCGAACAATTTAAAGCTGAGTTCAACATTAACGTTATGAGTGCTCCTGTATCTGAACCAGTTGGTTGTAAATTTGCAGATACTAGTTCAAAAAATAATATGTCAATCATGGTGGATTAAATAATGTTTAAAAAAATGCTCATCTCTTTGCCCTTGTTATTTAGCTGCGCACATGCGTTAGCAGCTGAGCCCAATGTTGAGTTTAATGCTAAAAATAACCAAGCAGATATTTTTATAGAAAAATGCCAGTTATGGCGAAATGCAATGCGCGACAATGATAAGGATGTTATGTGGAGCTTTGTAGAGGAAAAATATAAAGGTACACTTAAACCTAAAATGGCTAAAAAAATGGAAAAAGTGGCTTCTAGACATCGCGCTCGATTAAGCCAAGCTGGGGCTTATATTAAACGTGATGAATATTTATCGACTGAAGTACCAAAAGACGTAGCTCAAGTTTTTATAAAATGGGATAACGACGGTAAAGGTGGTCACACCAAGGGGGTGTTAGATAGCTGTGTGTTTGAGCTGTTGCCTGGCACTACAAAATGGGTGTTAGATATATAGCTAACTAAGTATTAATTAAAAGTTGACTTTGTCATATTAAACCAGCGATATGCATCGCTGGTTTATTTTTTGAGTATTAAGCAAGACTCATGCAATGAATAATAAATATAGCAATAAAATAAGGAGTGTTCGTGCAAGTAAAATTAATGAGCGAGTGGGTTACCAATTTTTTGGCTGTCATTTTTTCAATGACAATTATATTAAGTGTACTCAGTGAAGATACACAGTCAGTAGTAACTAACACTATTTTTGTTGCTGTGTTGTTTGCTTTTCAACGGCGACTTATACTAAATAACAACGCATTAGAAACAAAAAGCCAATTTGTATTGCTGGGTAAAACTATTCACGTATTTAATAGACAATCGATTGACCTTTCTACGATAACAGAGGCGGTACTTACACAAAGACGCTATAAATATGATCTCAACATTACCTATGAGCAAGGTGGAGGTCATAAAATCAGCCACTTTTCGTTTTGGCGGCAGGGAGAGCTAGTTAAAAAGTTACTTGCTATGAGTAGTGTAAACTACGTTTTTAAGACGAGCGCAAAGCAGCATACCCAGAGTATAAATAAAAGCGAAAGAGGGAATGCAACTAAAGAAACGGTATCAGACATTTTCCATCTGAATAGCTTTCGCCCCACAGATATAAAAACACATCACAGTATCTTACGATTTGCTTTGCCGTTGCCAGATAATAAAAAAAAGGTTGTGTTTAGTGTTGTTGGGGTATGTTTATTTTGTGCTATTACAGTTGTTGTATCAGCACAAAATTGGATGGCTGGTTGTGTGTTTTTATCAGTAGCTTATCTAAGTTATTGGTTAACAAGAGCCTATTTGTGTAACCAATATTACTTTATTGCTCAATCACCGCAAAGTGACATCATAGTCAACTCTGATAGCTTATCGTTACCGGCTTTATTATTCGAAGATAGGCAAGCACGTGAACTTAAGAGGGAGCAAGTAAGTGATGTTAAGGTGAAATGGAATTATTATGTTGCAGGTTCGCTAACTGATAATTGGACTCACGATAAAGTTAAACGCCCTCATATTGTAGAATTAACTTTTGTTACCGAGAAGGGTCTTACTTTACCCCTTAATGATATGGGGGTTAACGGTCAATCGCTATTATTAGCGCTAACCCATAATCAATACACAGTATCCATTGAAAGGACTAGTAAGCAGGCATTACCTATATTGACTCATGTTCGTATTGCGGTGATATTTGCCATAGTAGGGATTATCATATTTTCTATGGCCCGCTTTATTTAAAGCTAAATAAATCGAGTGATTATTGAAGTTACATCTATTTTGACTTTGGTACATTCTGAAATTGAAGGTAAAATTTCATTTATTTAAAAAGTAGTTTATAAGTGCAATTAACTAACCAAGAAAATGTGGAATAGACTATTAAGTATGTATGGCTTAATAGCACTGTCTTATAAAGGACTTACTAAAAGCTCATATTAGTTATTACGCAGCCTTCAATAAGCTCAAGCTTTATATATATGATACATTGCAGTAAAAAATGCGAATGTGAGCAGCCGATGCGATGACAGCTCATCTCAATAAATAAAAAGGACATTTTATGAAAAATAAATTAATCACACTATTAATTGCGGGGCCTTTAGTCAGCTTATCTTTTTTATCAATGGCTAGCGAAGTGCCAGCTAAAGAGTATTTTAACAAAGGAATAAACTAGACACCCATTTTAATTTTGTACTTTATGAAATTAAAGGCTACGTTTTAATTAGTTTAAAAAACAGTCGGGGTGTTATATGGCAGTCGCAAGAAAGCGTCAAATAAGCTTGATTGATACAAAGTACTACCACTGTATTTCACGGTGTGTTCGCCGTGCATTTTTATGTGGTGCAGACCGCTTTACGGGTAAGTCTTACGAACACCGTAGAGGGTGGGTTGAAGATAAGCTACTTAAATTAGCGAAGATATTTTGTATTGATGTATGTGCGTATGCGGTAATGAGTAATCATACTCACCTAGTACTTTACGTAGATGATAAAAAAGCAAACCGTTTGAATGATAAAGCAATTATTATTCGTTGGCATAAATTGTGTAAAGGCACGTTATTAACACAAAAGTATCTTCATGGTGCAAAGCTCACTAAAGCAGAGCTTATCTTTTTTAATCAAACATTAAAACAATACCGAGAACGGTTATCCAGTATAAGCTGGTTTATGCGTTTGTTAAATGAAGACATTGCACGAAGAGCAAATAAAGAAGATAAGTGTACAGGCCGGTTTTGGGAAGGTCGCTTTAAATCACAAGCCTTGTTAGATGAAGCGGCACTTGCAGCGTGTATGGCGTATGTAGATTTAAACCCGATTAGAGCTAAAATGGCAAAAACACCAGAAGAGTCTGACCACACAAGTGTACAAAAGAGAGTAGACAGCGCGACGATAGGTAAGCAACCCAAACAGCTATTACGCTTTGCTGGGATACCACGTCAAATTATGCCAAAAGGACTTCCGTTTGAGCTTAAGTCGTACCTTGAACTCGTTGAGCTTACAGGACGTTGTATTCGCGAAGGCAAACGCGGGCATGTAGAAAAGTCTATTTTACCGTTATTAAAACGTGTAAATATCTCTCCCGAAAATTGGTTAAAATTAACCACGCAATTTACGCGTGTGTTCCATGGCGCAGTAGGGAAAGTAAGCTCACAAGCGAGTTATAGTGAACACTTAGGCAGAAAGCGACGAGCGAATATCAGTAATAGTGAAAAGCTATTCGCATAGAGATTAACAATTAAATAAAGACATGCTGCGACTGTGCAGACATTATCATGCATGGAATTTGGGTTTTGCTGTGGTAACTATATATTTACTGAATAAAAAGAAAGCGGCAAGATAATAAAAGTTGAATTTTAGCCTAAATAGTAAATTTAAAAATGTATTATAGGCTTACTAAATTAGAGTGGGTGTCTAGTTTGTTTTCTTAAATAACCAAAGTACAAATAAGGTTACTGCTACTAAAATGGGTGTATGGAAGCAGTCTGAGCAGGTAAATAAAGCGGTATCAAATGTATCTATACAGTCTGCACAGGTAAATAAATCGCTAGCAAGTGCATCTGTTCAGTCTCAACAAGTAAACAAAACGATATCAAGCTCATCGGTTCAGGTGCAAGCCGTAGATGCTACATCACCAGAGAATGGCCCTGCGATCACCTCTTCTTGGGCTGAAAGTAATAATACTTTAGAAATTTATGCTACTGATAAATGGCATAGTTTTGAGAATTTTAAAGTTTACTCTGGTAATTTTGGTATCGAAAACGATACGGCACTACTGTTGAGTCCTGAATTTAGTTTACTAAACTCAACAGCAGCAGAGCCGCTTGAAAAACATGCCTCAGAATGGTTTTCACCTAATATTGTTGGTGCTCAAGGATGGGGGATACTGAATATTGCCTCAAAAAAGGAGTTTAACCATTGTTCTTACTATGATTGTAAAGTAAGTATTATAACACCAGGTTATAGCGGCCCGCAGCTAAGTGACGTTGAAAGGACCGCACAATTATACCTACTTGGTAGAACAATGGTTGAACAGTTTCTGTTGCCAGTAATGGATAAATTCCTTTCTTCTACTTCACTTTTAGAAGACAAAGAATTTATTCGTGACTTATTAAAAGTGCTTTATCCGTATGTTGGTGCTGCCTATGATATGGCTTATGCAACGAGTAACTGGGATCGCTTAAAAAAGTTTTCTGAATTAGTCTATCAAGATTTAACAAGTGACGGATATGAAGCGCCACTTAGAAACTTTTTAGCAACACGGTTAGGAGAGAAAATATTACAAACTTTGGGTACAAATGTCTCTCAATGGATTGTGGTTAAGTTCATTCCAGTTGTTGGTCAAGTTGATCTTGTTTTAGAAGCGCTACAAGGTGTAAACATGGCTAATACAATGGGCCAAACCATTGGTGACTTTGTAACGGTGCCGAGTAAAGTTGAGTTTGAAGCTGTATGGCCAAGTAGTATTATTTCTGTTACTCCAAACTTATTGATTCTTGAATTCAAGTATTAAGTGCAATCATTATGCAGCCACCAGAACTTCTGATTGCCCCGTAAATAATTCATGAGGGGTTTTATACCCTCTTGTTTTTCTTGGCCGATGGTTGAGCTTATCAACTGCCGCCTGTATCTCTGCTTCACTTAGCGCCATAAAGTCAGTTCCCTTGGGGAAGAAGCGTCTAAGTAAGCCGTTGGTATTCTCATTTATGCCCCGCTCCCATGATGAATAGGGATGAGCGAAATACACATCAGCTTCTAATTTTTGTGCAACATGCTCATGGTGAGCAAACTCTTTTCCATTATCTAACGTCACGGTAATAACCTTACCTTTATATGGTGTCATACACGTGATCAGCGCATCGGCTGTTATTTTCGCATGCTTGCTTTCAATTCTGTGAACGACTGTATATAACGTTTTACGTTCAACCATTGTGACAAGCGCATTTTTACGCCCTTTACCTATCACTGTATCGCCCTCCCAATCACCAATCCTAGACTTTGAATCCACAATACTTGGGCGTTCATCAATGCTGACTCGATTAACTATCTGTCCACGTTTATCATAGCTTCCATAGCGTTTTTTATACTTTTTACATGCACGAGTGAGTGTCTTATGTAGCTTGCCACCACGAGCCTTGTCTCTGTAAATATATTGATAAATTGTTTCATGATGTAAAACGACCTGTTTCTCTAAAGCTAAGCGGCCTGCCACTTGCTCAGGGGAAAGTCCGTCATGCAACAATTTATTAATCCAGTGAGTGACGTCCTCTGTTAACTTACTTGCTTTGAAAGATGACTTACGTCTTTGTTCAGCAAAGTTATTGGCTTGGTTAGGCCGATAGCCTTTAAGTCCTTTATTGCGTTTTAGCTCTCTAGAAATAGATGACGGTGAACGAGTTAGTTCTTCAGCTATCTGCTTTTGGTTATTTCCTGCTTTTATTAACGCGTAAATCTGGTATCTTTCTTCTTGTGTCAGCTGTTTATATTTCATTAAAGCAATTTCCTTTGGCGAGAAAATGGCCGAATTATAACAGCTGGCCATCTAATCTGAGAAATTGCACTTATTATCCGAATTTAGGATTAAAGACCAATTACCAGATGTAGTCAGCTTTACGATTGAAGGTTATGGCTTAGGTTATGAGTCATGTAATGTGTTTAATACTTGTACTTTTAATAAACCACAAATAGAGTTAATTGACACGGAAGGTGATTATACAGTCGATATAGTAGAAGATAACATTCTGCTTGACGATACCGCAACTGAGGTGACTTTTACTGTGCCTCGTGATCAAGTTGATGCATTTACAGCTGAAATTAAGTTGGAGTTAGAAATTGCCGATATTGTGATTAACGCGCCAGAAAATATTAAGTTTATCGATAAGGTAACCCTAACTAAATTAGCATCTGAAAAAGCTTACTCTGGTGAGAAAGTTACAGTACATGGTATTGGCTTTATAGAAGGTGATACAATTATCACCGTTGCTAGTAAAACAGGCAGAACAAAAGCAAATATTGTGAGTATTGATGGTGAAACTGTCGATATAATTGTACCTGAAGATGCGGTTACAGGTCCCTTACTTGCGGAAGTTGATGGTGTAAAATCAAATGAACTTACACTAACTATTCCTCCTAGTGGAATATCAGTTCTGTTTGGCGATAATGGTAACCTATTAGATGACCGTTTTTCAGTTAGTGTTGCTGGCGACTCTGGCATTAGCCTAGACACTGTTGGACAACGTGCAAAGCAACTTTCAAAGTTATTATCGCCAGGAAAGTATAATATTGCACTGACAGCTAACGAAATCCCTGATGAGCGCGGTACATTTTATATCTGTTTCTCCGATAATATCGATATTATTAGCGGCCCAAGCCAATCTTCTAAAGATCAACTAACAGCTGTCGACCAAGTCTTATCTTGGGAGGTTAATGTTAATGAGGGTGAGGGAAAAACTATTTCAACATGTGATTATTCAACGAATACAAATAACGACGTTGAAGTTAATATCCTTTGGAATGAACTATAATATTTGACCATAACGAGCAAGGTTTTTAACTTTGCTCGTTTTATCAATTAAAGGAAAGTTAATGAAAAAAAATACTTTAGGGATATTTGTTGCTGTCCCATTAATGATGGCCTCTTACACCTCAACAGCTACAGAAGTACCGGAACAAAGTTATTTTGAAAATAGATGTATGGCCGCCTGGGAAAGTATTAAAGCGGGTGATAAGCAAGCTTTGTTCGACCAGTTACCACCGAAACTACAGAATTGGAAAGAGGGTAAAGCTGCATGGGAAGAGATAGATCGCGAACTAAAAGACTATGAAAGCGATTGGACCGAAAGTATGCTTGATGACCTCGATATCACTATGATGCCAACTTATGGTAGAGGGCCTGATGGAACTGAAACAAAAACAGGCATTCGACAATCAATTAATAAAAATATTGTTGCTTATTACCCTAAAGCAACACGTCAATATAGTGTTTTATACGAGTTTAAAACCGGGAGCAGTGTTATAGGGAAATCTTGTGCATTTTTAGAACTTGATGGGAAGTGGTATATGCATCACACCTTCTTATAATATTTGATTAAATAGCTTAATGTTGTAATTTAAGTCATATGTTGCTATCTGTACTCAATATTCAAATAACTATTAAATAATTTAATAAAAGGACCTAAATGAAATATAAATATCTATTACCGGCTTTATTACTACCTGTACTAACAGGTTGTGGAACTGAGTATGCAACAATAACAAAAATAACACATTTTGAACCATCAAAGCCTATGAGAGAAAATGCAGTCACCATGCCTCGTCTTGATCTTGATATTCAGGGTGAAGGTAAAGCAGGAACGTGCTATATAAAAATTCCTGTTGGTGTACTCGCTGAGCAAAAAGCAATTAGAGGGCACGAGTTAGTAATTAGTTGTAACTACGATAATGAAACCAGTATTGGTAGTCATTACGAGAAAGAGATCTATAATGCGCAGCTTGATTACGCAGATGACAATAAGGTGTCGTTGTCATTGCATGCACTGATAAAAACAAGGAATGATGATTATCAGCTTGAAATTAAATCAGAATCCCCGCTTGAATTTAAGTACTAATTTTATTGGGAGAATTAAGGTGGGTGTCTAGCTTTTGTTATGTTTTTACTTGGCTCATTAAGTTACATACAAACCCCATGCTGCGATTAAGCCGCCCCTAAATTGAACAAATTTTAATTCTAAAAGTTCAAAATGCTCTAAGGTGTTTAGTTATGTATCTTGTTGTCAAAAATAATATTTTGATTTATTGGTGATACATGAAAAAAGCCGCTATCAACCTTTGGTTTAGAAAGTATTATTGTTTACTATCCGATAACCACACACAAATAGAGTGTTTCATTAAGTGTGATGAATTGTCTCGTTAATCATGTTCATTTACAGATAAAAAACTACAAGACAATATTCAATATTGTTTGGCACATAAACGTATAATTGCTTATACATCGATTAAAGCATTCTTATGCATGTTACTTGTTGCATTTATATTTTTTATTAATGGTAAACTTAGTTATATATTGCAGGGGTCTACTTTAACAATCATGTTTATATTAACCCCATTCGTTTTTTTGGCTGGTATTATTTCACTCGTCATTACAAAAAACGCACTACAATGGCGATGTAACCCTTTGAGGTTTCAGTAAATAACACACCAAATTCCAATCCTATCGGCTGAAATTTTTTGATGATTCAGCTGATGCTCAACAGTCATATTCGAGCATAGATTAATATACGAGTGAGCTTCGGCTCTCTTTTAAATTACAAGGATAAGTATGTTAAAAAAAATAGGACTAATAATCTCTACAGTGTTGTTGTTACAAGGTTGTACTGATTCAAAACAAGTTGTCGGTGTAGTGCAGGGTTCTGTGAACGCTGACTTTCAATCAGACTTATTCCGCGTTGATCTCATAATTGAAGATATGAATGATACGTGTACCATTTTATTGTCTTTAGCTGGTCAAGATTTATATAACCCTACCAATGAAAAAGAACTCCTTAAGGGGGTTACCTGTCTACGCAATGATGGCGTACTGTTAGCCGGCGTTCCACAGGTTGAAAGCTTTACTTGGTCACCGGTTGAAGGAGGGGTTGAATTTACTATCGATGCAACGGCTCAAAGTAATGATTATGATAATTTAAATATTACAACTAATTCTCCCTTATTTATAAAGTACAGGAAGTAAAATAATGAAAATTAAAATAGTTACGCTGCTGGTAAGTTCTTCATTAAGTCTTTTTGTTGCTGCGGATGAATCTAATGTAAATATTGTGGCCGAAAATAATTCTGATCCAGTTTTTATCTAAAGTTGTAAGCTTTTTCGTAAAGCCAAAGCTGATAAAGATATTGATACGCTAATGAGTTTTGTGCACTTAGAGTTTAAAAATACCGAGCAACGAAAGGCAAGAGCGATTAGCACATTAACAAAATATGCAGATAGTTACCAACAGTACTCTCAGAACCCGAACTATGAAGTTATTAGCATGGAGCTTTCTAAAAAATGAAAGAGGGTTACGCTGCGGTAAATATCAAAGCGAAATATGGCGAAAAAAAATTCGTTTCCACAAAATGTGTATTTGAAAATGTGGGTACTAATAAAATGGAACATTTTGCTTTCATCAAGCTGACTTAAACCATGTAGTATAAATAATACATTTCTAAAATTATATTTTTTACATTATTTGCACCGTTGTCGTATAGTGCGATTGCAAACACTCCTAAACAAAGTTACTTTGAAAACAGAGGTATGTCTGCATGGGAGAGTTTGCAATCAGGAGATAAACAGGCTTTATTTGACCATTTTTCGCCTAAATTACAAAGCTGGAAAGATGGCAAACCTGCATTGGAAGAAATTGACCGTATCTTAAAAGGTTATAACGGTGATTAGACTCAAAGTAAGCTTGATGATCTTAATATAACCTTGATAAGTAGTAATGGTATAGGACCTGATGGTACTGAAACAAAGACCGGCCTTCAAAACTCGGTTTACCATAATTAAGTTTATTTTTAGTGGTTATCTGGACTCAATATTTATTTAAAAGTAGTTGATTATAATGAATTTCATAGAAAAAAAATTACAGCACAACGTGCAGTACTGCCTAGCACATAAGCGAACTATACCTTATACATCGATTAAAGCATTCTTATGCATGTTATTTGCTGCATTTATATTTACATTTTTCATTGATGGTAAACCTAGATATGTAATGCAGGGGTCGAGCTTAACGAGTATGTTTATATTAACGCCATTTGTATTTTTTGCGTTGGTACTTTTACAATCTTCATTACAAAGAACGTATTATAATGGTGATGTTTTCTTAACTCGTAAAGGCATTTTGATGCCTGACTTTAAAGGTAAGCGTGAAGCTTTTACAGCTTATAATAATATTGACTCAATAGTCCTTTATTACTTTCCTCTCACTCCATTATTTTCAAAAGGGCCTTACCTTAGTACCCACTTTGCAGTAAAAGATAAATCTGGTAATGAACTGGGTGTACATACTTTTAACTTAAACGACTATCAGCTAGTAATAGAATATCTAACCTCTACTCACAAGGTATCAATTAATCATCGTTTTTCATGGTGGGTTTTGAGTTATTTATTACTCATCCCAATGGGATTATTGCTTGGGTTTATTGTGTAGGTTTTTATCCTACATGAATCCAGGCTTGGGCTTGAACAAACTTTGCTCAGCAAGATCAATAGCTATTTAAGAAACAAAATGAATTTTTAAATATCTATTTTATTAGCAAATAATTTCACTTCGTTAACGTTAACTTAAGTTACATTGTTTTAATCTTAACTGATTGATAAGTACGTTTGCTGAACCTTTTAAAAACAGACAAACAAACGTTTTGATAAACATAAATATGAAGGAAAGGTAGGTTATGCATAACGGATTTAAATTAGCAGGTTTTGTCTCTCTAATCGTGTTTAATACTCAAGTGTTAGCAAAAGCGCATAACATGACTTTAAAATACGAAATAACAAAAGATAATGGGCATTACGCTGATATAACTGTAAGAGTTAACGATACCTATTTAAGAACTGATTATAAGTTAGCCAATAAAAATTTGACCGAAATGACAGTGAAGTGGGATGGTCAATATATACTTGATCACAATAAAAAATCAGCTTATTTTTTAGACTATAATACCACTAATAAAAAAGCAGAAACAGCATTAAACAAAATGGCATCGCAAGCGCCAAATTTTACTGCTGAGCAAATTTTTTCAATGAGTATTGATCCAGCTAACGATGAGGACGAATATATTGAATACTCTAAGTCTGGAGATAACAAATTAAAAGGTGAACGGTATTCAAACTTTATTCACGAGATTGGCTATTTAGAAGTACCAAATAAGTATGTTACTCAACAGCAATATGATTGGTTACTATCGAGAACGCTTGAAGATCGTAAATTTGGTCAAGGCTTTGTGATGGTTCTTGAGCAACCTATAACAGAAGTGATGCGTAGGTTAAACTACCAGTATCCTGTGTTTCCCGTTTATTTAAAAACTAATAATTTTATATTGCAGCTTAAATCTGTTGATACTGACCCTCTATCAGGCGAAGCGCTTGCGGTTGATGCTGGGTTAGTTAAAAAAGATGTTACCTTAGGCTCTATGAAATTTGTTGAACAGCTATCTGAGGGCATCGCTCAATAGAGGTTCACAATTGAACAGTATGTAAATTATGTGCTGTAACCTTTGTACGAGGTTACAGATATATATTTAAGTTTTAGTCTTTATTGGACGCTACTCAAACTTTATTTCTTAATACAGTTTTGAGTAGCGAACTTTGTATTTTGACAAGGCTATAAATCAATCATCAAAACATTAGTATAATGATTTTAAAAAGGGCTGCTTTTGCCGATCTTATACTGTCCCTTTTTTAAATATTAATTTGGCTTGGTAAATGCGTTATTCTTTTTCGGTGTTAAGCTTACTATTTAGAAGTAATAAAATATTTTTATTAACCATCCTCGTTTTTGCAATTCTAGCGGTTCCGACGTTATATACATTCGAAAAAAAAGTTCGTCATGATGTTTTTAATAGTGAAAAAATTAATTTAGAACATGAGCTAGATAATAAAGCGCAGGCATTTAAAGGACGCCTACAAGATAGTGTCAATGCTATTCGTTTTTTAAATGTTACGCCTTCTATTGTTGGTATTAGCCGTACTATCCACAATAACAACATTGATCCTTTATATGGCATCAATGTTGATGTTTGGCAGGAGCGTCTTGCTACAACATTTATGGGCTTTATGCATACCGATGAACACCTTTCACAAGCACGTTATATTACTCTTGCAAATAAGGGTAAAGAGTTGGTTAGGGTAGACCGAGTAGGCCAAACAATTTCACGTGTGCTAGGGGAGCAATTACAACAAAAGGGTCAACGCGATTATATAGTAAAATCCGCTGTTCTTGATGACCAATCCGTTTATATCTCGCCTATTAATTATAATCGTGAAAATGGTGAAATTCAGGTTCCTTATGTTAGCACCTACCGCCTAGCTAAGCCTGTATTTGATGCACAAGGTAATGTATTTGCAGTTCTAGTTACTAATTATTTTGCTGAAGAATTACTACAAAGTCTAAAGGTTGACTTACCTGTAGGTGTAAACACTTATTTATTAAATAATAATAATCAGTTTTTATCCCATCCTAATACAAAACTGCCTTTTGCTTTTGAATTTGATGAAACGGCTAATTGGTCAAGTGAATTTAATCGTAATCAGGATATGAACGATAAAAATACACTTTCACTGACTAATTTCCCCGAACAATATTATCTGAAACATCAAATTACACTTGACGATAATGTCACCATGCTACCATTAACGCTGGCCGTTTCGATTGATACGCAGGTTTTATTAGATGAAGTTGCTGATCGTCGTTATAACTTTATACTCATGCTTTTTTCGTTGTTTGCTACTTTACTTTTATTAGTTTGGTTGTATCAGCGCTATATAAATCGTCAATTAGAATTAGATTCTCTTAAAGAGCAAAATACTAAGATCATCGAAGGTTCTCTTGACCCGATTATGTTAGTCGATGACCATGGTGTGATCAGTCATGGAAACCAAGCTGCACAAACAAGTTTTAATTTAGTAAAAAACAAAACAAGTTTTATATCTTTGTTTGCTTTAGATGAACAGGATAAAAATTGCTTGGATGAAACCTTAACGCAAGGAAAGAAGTTACCTTTTGAAGCTATTTATTATGATCAACAAAACACCCCATGTTATTACTCAATTACATTAACTCGGGTATTTGACGTTTTTACTCAACGTAACCAAGTTGCGGTTATTTTACGTAATATTAAATTTTTAAAACAAACTCAACAAGCGCTTGAGAAATTAAACGGAACACTTGAATTAAAAGTTTCTCAACGCACTAATGAGCTACAAGCTGCGACCGCACAAGCATTAGCTGCAAGCCAAGCAAAAAGTGATTTTGTTGCAAATATTTCTCATGAAATACGCACACCAATGAATGGTGTTTTGGGCATGCTCGAGATGCTCAAAAAAGATCCGCTAACGAGTGAACAATTACGATTTTTGGGTTTAGCTGCTAAAAGCGCTAACTCGTTAATGACATTAATTAACGACATTCTTGATTTTTCAAAAATTGAAGCGGGTAAGTTAGATATAGACCATCATAGTTTCGATGTTGTGACGGTTTGTAGTGATATGGTGACTTCGATGGCGCTTCAAGCGCAGCGTAAACGGTTAGAGGTAATAGTTAACACCGACAAAATAGTCGATCGTCAACTAATAGGTGATAGTCACCGATTAAAACAAATTTTAATTAATCTATTTAACAATGCAATTAAATTTACTCATCACGGAGAGGTTAGCTTAACTTTAGATTTCGAAACACTTGAAAGTAATGAAATCATGATGAATTTTGCAATTAAAGATACTGGAATAGGTATAGCTCAAGAAAATATTGATAAGTTATTTAATGTATTTACACAAGAAGATAACAGTACAACGCGCCACTTTGGCGGAACTGGTTTGGGGTTATCAATTTGTCGTAAATTAGCTCGCTTAATGGATGGCGATATCATTGTAAGCAGTGAAAAAGGCAAGGGCAGTTGTTTCACTGCTAAAATAAAAATGCAAATTGATCCGCAAAGAAAAATAGCAAGGCCGGTTCTACTTGATAAGCCAATTAACGTTTTAGTAATGATCAAAAATGATCGTGTTTATGCTAATACCGTTAACCTCTTGCGGGCCAGTGGTGATATTCAAAGTGATGCTATTGTGCGTCTTAATGATAATGAGCAATTTGAAGAGATTACAGCTGATCTCGTTTTAATCGATGAAACTGAACCACGTTTAACAAAGGTGCTTTACCTTTGCGATGAATCACGCCAGCATATCTTTATTTTAACTGACTTTTTAAATAATAAGCCTAAAATAATAGATAATAAGCCTAACGTTCATCGTATAACTAAACCATTCACTCAAGATCAACTTACTTTTAATTTAGCGAGTATTTGGGCTGAGAATAGGTTAGAAAAATTACCGAAAGTTAAGAGTCAAATAAAAGAAGAAATCCAAGATCTGTCGGCCTTTAGTGTTTTATTAGTCGACGACAATATGATTAATACAGTGGTAGCAAAGGCAATTTTACAAGAAACAAACATTAAAGTGACTATTGCAAATGATGGCGTTGATGCATTAGAGCAGTTGGCTAAAGCCAAAAATAGTTTCGATATCGTTCTAATGGATTGCCAAATGCCTAATATGAATGGTTACGACGCAACATCAGCTATTCGTCACGGTAAATCTGGTGAAACGTATAGAACTATTCCAATTATTGCAATGACTGCTAGTGCAATGGCGGGGGATAAAGAGCGCTGTATTGCAGCTGGAATGAGCGATTACATAACCAAACCGATTAACTCAGCCACCTTGAAAGAAAAGCTAACAAGGTGGCTAAAAGTATAAATAGTTATGGTGGAGCTAGGTATTTAGGTAGGGATATTAGAGTTTAGTTTGGCTGGTGTTAATGACAATTACACAACGCTTTTACGATCAATCTATGATCCACCTAGTATGGTTTGGGAATAATTTAAGAGTTATTTTATTATTGAAATCATGGCCACTTTATAAAGAGGTTATAAATTTAAGACGCCCATAATAAAAAACCGCTTTCGCGGTTTTTTATTATCTAAACTCAAAGAGGTATAAGTAAGTATTATACCTTAAGTAGGTTATTTAAGCCGTTATCGCTTCTTTGATATACGTGACAGCATCACCTAGATCAATCATTTTCTTTTCCCCTGTGCGACGGTTTTTAAGCTCAACTTTATTTTCATCAAGGTTGCGCTCACCAATAACTAATGTGAATGGCACACCAATTAACTCCATGTCGTTAAACATCACGCCAGGTCGCTCTTTACGATCATCAAATAACACATCAAGGCCGGCAGATTTTAAACCATCGTAAAGGTCATTGGCAATATCTGGAATGCGATGCGATTTATGCATATTCATTGGCACAATGGCTAAATCAAATGGCGCGATAGGTTGTGGCCAAATTATCCCGTATAGATCGTTATTTTGCTCTATTGCCGCAGCAACGATGCGGGATACTCCAATACCATAACAACCCATGGTCATTATTTGGTTTTTACCTGTTTCGCTTAATACGCCGGCTTTCATTGCTTCTGAATACTTAGTGCCAAGTTGGAAAATATGGCCAACTTCAATACCACGTTTAACCTGTAAAACGCCTTGACCACAAGGACTTGCATCACCTTCAACAATATTACGGATATCTGCAATTTGATATTCAGTTACATCACGATCCCAGTTAATGCCGCTCAAGTGCTCGCCGTCTTTATTTGCGCCCGCTACAAAGTCAGCCATTACATTAGCTGTACGATCAACAATAATCGGCATGGTTAAACCAACAGGGCCTAGTGAGCCTGCTTTTGCACCAATGGCTGAAATGATGTCTTCTTCTCTCGCTATTTCAAGAGGAGCAGCAACCAACGGGTGTTTTTCAGCTTTTAACTCATTCAATTCGTGGTCGCCTCGTAATATAAGCGCAACAAGACCACGTTTACCGTCTTCGTCAGGAGCACCATATACAATCAAGGTTTTAACACAGCGATGTGGCTTAACACCATAATGCTTTTTAAGTTCGCAAATAGTTTTCGCGTCAGGTGTAGGAAATGCCTTTAGTTCTTTTGCCGCTTCAGGGCGTGAGTGATTTGGAGCAAGCGCTTCTGCTTTTTCGATATTCGCAGCGTAATCACTGCTATCACTAAAGGCAATTGCGTCTTCGCCAGATTCAGCCAAAACATGAAACTCATGAGAAACACTGCCCCCAATTGAACCAGTATCAGCAATGACAGGACGGTAGTCTAGGTTTAAGCGCTCAAAAATATTGCAATACGCTTTATGCATTGCTTGATAAGTCGCATCTAAGCATTCATCACTTAAATGGAACGAATAAGCGTCTTTCATGGTGAATTCACGAGCGCGCATCACACCAAAACGAGGGCGTCGTTCGTCCCGGACTTTAGTTTGTACTTGATAAAGTGTAGTAGGAAGCTGTTTATATGAATTTATTTCTTTACGAACAAAGTCAGTGATCACTTCTTCGTGAGTTGGGCCAAGTGCAAAAGGGCGGTTGTGGCGGTCGTTAAAACGTACTAATTCATCACCAAATTGGTCCCATCGCCCTGATTCTTCCCATAAGTCAGCTGGTTGTATAACGGGCATAAGCATTTCAATCGCGCCTGCTTTATCCATTTCATCGCGAACGATTGATTCTACTTTACGTAAAACTTTTAAGCCTGAAGGCAACCAAGTGTATAAGCCAGAGGCAACGCGGCGGATCATACCAGCGCGTAGCATTAGTTGATGCGATACAATTTCAGCATCAGAGGGCGTTTCTTTGAGTGTTGCGAGTATATATTGACTGGTACGCATGGTTATTCCGATAGTTGTAAAGTTTTTATTTCAATAAGCCTCAGTTTACCAGCGGTTGCATTGACACTAAAGCGATAAGTTTAAGTTTAGAGGTATTAGAGGTAATTCCTATGTGTTATCAATATGGCTAACATAGTTATGTTCGCCGTTAACTTGCCAACGTATATTAAAATCATATAAGTTCATGCCGTAGCTTTGTTCACCAGTTTTTTGCTTTTTATAAGCAGGGCGTGGATCTTGCTTTAATACATTAGCAATAAATGCTTTAAGTTCAGGGTGCTCTTTTTGTAAAGAAATAAAGCTTAGTGCTTGTGGGCTAAACTCTACACTCATTAATGTTTCAGGACGAGTATCAGCAAAGCCAGCACTGGCCCCTTCCATAGAGTCTGAATAAGGTAAATAGGGTTTAATATCTAAAATAGGTGTGCCATCAAGTAAATCAATACCAGATAATAATAATGCGAACTGGTTATTTTTATGTTCAATACCTTCGAGTTTTACTGCGCTCATACCAATTGCGTTTGGCCTAAATGTAGCGCGGGTGGCAAATACACCTTTACGTTCATTTCCACCTAGGCGAGGCGGGCGCACCATGGCTGAGTAGCCTTTATCGGCGGTTTCATGGAACCTAAATAATAGCCAAATATGGCTAAATTCATCAATACCTCTTATGAATTCTTCACGATTAAAGTCTTTGGAGAATAGTAACTTGGCTTTAGCTTCTGGCACTAAGCGGGGTTGACGTGGAATGGCAAATTTTTGTTTATAAGGTGAGTGAATATGACCAATGGCCGATAATTGATAATCGCTCATGTTGCGCCGTAAAATAATTAAATTAAGCGCATTATACACAAAAAAAGACAGCATGAGCTGTCTTTAGTATTTAGACTTATTGGTCTAAAGGTTAGAACATGTACTGGAATGAGACTGATGCTACGTCCATTTCTGGGTCAATATCATCTTCTAATTCATAGCGCTCATACTCTAAACGTACTTGCATGTTATCAGTAAATGCATATTCAATACCCGCGCCGTAAAATACATCGCCGCCGTCTTGATCTGCACTGACACTACCTAGTTCGCCCAAGCCTTGTGTTACTTCTGCATCCCATTCGAACCAACCCCCTTTACCATAAATAGAGAAGTTATCAGTAATTGGTGCGCCAAGACGGGCTGCTAATGACACACCGTCGATTTCTGCTTTGCTATCTATATCACTTACTTCATCAAAGTTTTGATATGCAAGTTCAAGGCTTAGGTATTCATTAAACTGAGTACCGACATACCCTTTTAGCATTTGTGCATCATCATCAAAATCAGTGTCATTTTCACTGTCTTCAAACTGAAAAGAATACTGGCCATAACCAATACCAGTATAGATACGTGGTGAGTCCATATCTGTGATATCTGCGTGGGCTGCGTTACCAAAACCTAGTAGTGCCAAAGAAAGTGCAGAGAGTGAAATTGTTTTGATCATTTAATAACTCCTTTACAAAATAAAATAGGCAGAAATTTCTGCTTTGGTTTTAACTTTCGTTTTGTATATTGCATTACACATGCCAATTACAAACAGGGCTAATTTAGTGTCTTTATGAGGTGGAATGGTTGCTTATTGAGCTGAATGAGCGTGATTTATTCGCTCATTCAGTTTCATCGAAGAAAAAATTTCAGGGAGTTGGAAGGTTTTACAAAGTAGATATGGTCCAGAATTATTATGGTTCAGTCTTATTTAGTAATGTTTCGGTTTCGATAGCTATTTCTTTCATTTTAATAGCGTAGTTTTCTATTTTCTTTTCATCTGCGGTATTGGCTTTATAAGATGGCACCGCAATAGGATAGCCAGCTTCATCCATGGCTATAAAACTTATTATGCAGTGATTAGTTTCGACCAAATTTTGTGTTTTAGGATCGCCACAACGCACTTGTATAAATATTTGCATACTGGTTTTACCTGTATGGGCGATTCGAGCCTCTACTTCAACGATTTGACCAACCAGAATAGGGCGCTGAAACTTCACCCCAGCAACTGATACCGTTACACAATAGTGACCGCTCCAACCGGCGGCACAAGCATAACCGGCTTGGTCAATCCATTTCATAACTACACCACCATGGACTTTACCACCAAAATTTACATCGGTAGGCTCAGCTAAAAAACGAAAGGTAACACTTGACGACGGCATAAACTTACTCTTAATAATTAAACAGTTATTTTTAGCATAGCGTAAAAAAGGGGCCGAAGCCCCCTGCAATTTAGGATTTATTTATAAAAACAGTATAAAGCTACATATTAGGGTAGTTTGGACCACCAGCCCCCTCGGGCGTGACCCACGTTATATTCTGGCTAGGGTCTTTGATATCGCAAGTTTTGCAGTGCACGCAGTTTTGCGCATTGATCACAAATTCATCTTTGCCTTCAACCTGCTGTACTTCATAAACACCTGCGGGACAATATCGCTGCGCTGGTTCATCAAACTTGGCTAAATTGACCTTGATGGGTATTGAGACATCTTTAAGTTGTAAATGACATGGCTGGGAATCTTCATGGTTAGTATTTGATAAAAATACTGACGAGAGCTTATCAAAACTTAGCTTGCCATCAGGTTTTGAGTATTTGAGCCTCTCAACAGAGGCTGCATCCACTAAAGTTGCGTGGTCTGATACATTGTCTTTAAAGGTAAAAGGTAAGCCACCATTAAACAGGTTTTGATCAAGCGTGTTATACGCACCACCAATAAACTTACCGAGTTTGTGCATCACCGGGCCAAAGTTACGTGATTGATGTAACTCTTTATAGGCCCACGATGTTTCAAATGCAGATTTGAATTCGCTTAAATCAGTGTGCTCTTTACCTTGCGTTATTGCATCAAAAATAACATCGGCGGCTACCATGCCTGACTTCATGGCAGTATGGTTTCCTTTTATTTTGGCAAAATTTAATGTGCCCGCATCACAACCGACGAGTAAACCACCGGGAAAATGCATTTTAGGTAATGAGTGTAAGCCGCCTTTAGTAATAGCGCGCGCGCCATAAGCTATGCGTTCACCGCCTTCAAGAACATCTTTAAAGGTAGGGTGGTGTTTCATTCGCTGAAACTCATCAAACGGACTTAAGTGTGGATTACTATAATTTAAGTCAACAATTAAACCAACGACGACTTGATTGTCTTCGATGTGATACATAAAAGCACCACCACTGGTATCATTTTTCAGTGGCCAACCAGTGCCATGCATAACTTTACCTTGCTGATGTTTGCTTGAATCCACTTGCCAAATTTCTTTAAACCCTAAACCATAATGTTGAGGTGATACATGCTCGTCGAGCGCAAACTGGTTGACTAGCTGCTTACCTAAATGGCCGCGACAACCTTCTGCAAATACGGTGTATTTGGCTTTAAGTTCCATGCCTGGCATGTAGCCATCTTTTTCTTTGCCGTTTTTATCAATACCCATATCACCGGTAATAATACCTTTAACGGTATCATCTTCTATCAGTATTGAATGGGCGCTAAAACCTGGAAATATTTCTACACCAAGAGTTTCAGCTTGCTCAGCTAAAAAGCGGCACACATTACCCATAGATACAATATAGTTTCCGTCATTATGAAATGTCTTAGGTGTTGCGAAGTGAGGTATTTTTGAAGCTTTTTCACTGTTATTAAACCAAAGAATTTCATCGTTAATTACTTTTGTATTGATAGGTGCGCCCAGTTCTTGCCAATCAGGTAGTAACTCGTCAAGGGCTCTTGCTTCAAATACGGCGCCCGATAATATATGTGCGCCTACTTCAGACCCTTTTTCGACCACACAAATCATTAGCTCTTGTTGTTTTTGTTGTGCCTGCTGCGCTAAACGAATTGCTGTAGACAACCCTGCAGGGCCTGCTCCTACGATAACAACATCAAATTCCATAGTTTCGCGTTCGACCATATTAATCTCCTCAGTGACGGCCCTAAGCCACAATTAGGTGGCAGTTTCATACTTGCAAATGAAACGTTACAGGTGATGAATAGTTTAAGGTTATTTTAGGTTGACGTTTACGTCAACAGGAAGTAGTCTAAAATTATAAAATAAACAGGTTGACGTTCACGTCACCCTGTAATTCAAAATGATAATGGAGTTCAGATGAAAGTTCTCGTGCCAATTAAAAGAGTGATTGACTACAACGTTAAAGCGCGTGTTAAAGCTGACAGAAGTGATGTTGACTTAGCTAACGTAAAAATGGCTTTGAATCCGTTTTGTGAAATTGCGATTGAAGAAGCAATCCGTTTAAAAGAAGCGGGCACTGCAACCGAGGTTGTTGCTGTTACCATTGGCGCTAAAGCATCTCAAGAGCAGTTGCGTACTGCACTAGCCCTAGGCGCTGATAAAGCCATTCACATTGAAACTGATGAAAAACTTGAATCTCTTCATGTGGCCAAGTTACTCGCTAAAATTGTTGAACAAGAATCTCCAGAGATAGTTATTTTAGGTAAGCAGTCAATTGATTCGGATAACAATCAAACTGGTCAAATGCTGGCAGCACTAACAAAGCGTGGGCAGGGGACATTTGCTTCTAAAGTAGACGTGCAAAATGGCACTATTAATGTAACGCGTGAAGTCGACGGCGGCCTACAAACAGTTTCGCTTAAACTTCCTGCTATCGTGACTACTGATCTACGCTTAAATGAACCGCGTTATGCGTCTTTACCTAATATTATGAAAGCAAAGCGTAAACCACTTGAGGTAATAGCAGCAGACAGCCTTGGTGTAGATTTAACTCCGCATATTCAATTGGTTGAAGTTAATGAGCCACAAAAGCGTTCAGCGGGTGTGATTGTTGATGATGTTGCGACATTAGTTGAGAAGTTAAAATCTGAAGCGAAGGTGATCTAAATGAAAACATTAGTAATAGCCGATCATGATAACGGCGCTTTAAAACCTGAAACTAACAAAACGATTAATGCTGCTGTAAAGCTTGGTTTACCTGTAGATGTTCTAATTGCTGGTGAAAAAGTATCGGTGATGAGTGAGCAAGTTGCCACTATTGCAGGGGTAAACAGTGTGTTAGTGGCAGATAACAGCGTATATGCTCAGCAATTAGCAGAGAATATGGCAGATTTAGTGTTATCAATAGCTGATGATTACTCTAATTTGGTAGCCAGTGCCACTACAACAGGTAAAAACTTTATGCCGCGTGTCGCTGCACTTTTAGATGTAGCACAAATATCTGAAATTATAGACGTGATTGATGCAGATACATTTAAACGCCCAATTTATGCTGGTAATGCGATTGCAACGGTTAAATCGCTAGATAGCAAAAAAGTAATTACGGTACGCGCGAGTAGTTTTGATTTACCAAGCGAACAAGCAACAGCGTCAATCATTGCAATTGATACTGTGATTGAATCAACATTGAGTGAATTTCTAAGTGTTGAGAAAACAGAATCAGAGCGTCTAGAGCTAACCGCTGCTCCGGTTGTTATATCCGGCGGACGTGGTATGCAAAACGGTGAAAACTTTACATTATTAAATGGGATTGCCGATAAACTCGGCGCCGCTATTGGCGCATCGCGCGCAGCTGTTGATGCGGGTTTTGTGCCTAACGACATGCAAGTAGGGCAAACAGGTAAAATTGTAGCACCTGATTTATATATTGCAGTAGGTATCAGCGGCGCTATTCAGCACCTTGCAGGAATGAAAGACTCAAAAGTGATTGTTGCAATAAATAAAGACCCTGAGGCACCTATTTTTCAAGTCGCTGATTATGGCTTAGTCGCGGATTTATTTGACGTACTACCTGAGCTTGAAAAAGCACTGTAAACCTTTATGAAGAAAAAATTCTGGTTGTAAAGCTGCTGCATCTATTTAGGTGCGCAGCTTTTTTGTTTGCCCAGCGAAGCTGGCAAACCCGATAGGCTGAAAGATGCCTTATCACCCTGACTAAGGGGAAGATAATCTGAATGGCAAGGGCGTCACTGGCCAACGGTGGGGTCTGAAGGAAGCCATAAGAAGTTAGAGGTACACAACTAACCGTAACCTGTTTCGGCAGTATTGGTGGGTCAGCGTGCAAAATAGCGCAACGCCCTATACTTAGTCAGACCAATACTGTGCTTGAGGGTGGGATTTCTAACAGGGAGCCAGTGCAGTAACTGGGGAAGCCTGGCATCTAAACTTAATGAGAGTAAGTGGCCTAAATTCAAGGTGAAAGCCAAGATTTAGTGTCGGTGTGAGGTGGCAGATGAACCCGTAGTAGTGAGTAAGGCTAGGCCGATGAAAGCCAGTAATGGTGTGGAGGGGAAAACCAAGCCGACCATCAACATTATGTTTGATGGGGTCAACTTTAGCCAAAAGCTTTAATTGATTGCGAAGGGGGGAAGTATTCTTTAAGCGTATGAAAGACGGGAACTTTTGTTTATCGGCTCACAAGTATTTCGACGGAAATAGCCAAAATATGACGGCCAAACAGGAATGTAGACGCTGAGAATTGAAGGGCGAGCAATGGAGTAATGACTGACCACTTAGGCAGATTGCCAAAAAAGGCTAGCACACCTAATGTCATCATGAAGAATCAGCGATAAGTAGAGTGACACGAGCAGACATACCGCAAGCAAAGGCAGAAAATGACAGTTTACTACAGCTTGTACGGACAATTATTAGACATTAATAACCTGTACAAGGGATTCAAAAAAGTGAAAGCAGCTAAAGGAGCGGCCGGAATAGATAGGCAGACCGTAGGCGCATTCGCCCTGAATTTAGAAGCAAACTTAAAACAACTGCAACTTGAGCTGCAAACCAAGCAATATAGGGCACAACCTGTCAAACGGGTGGAAATACCCAAAGATGATGGCGGTGTCAGAATGCTAGGTATCCCCGCAGTTCGAGACCGAATAGTGCAACAAACACTATTGAACATACTCCAACCGATATTCGACATCGACTTTCACCCATCGAGTTATGGGTATAGGCCGAAACGAAGCTGTCATGACGCTATCAGTAAAGCAAGTGTATTTATCCGTAAATACCATCGCGACTGGGTCGTAGACATGGATTTGTCGAAGTGTTTTGACCTGCTTGATCATGCTTTGATAATTAGGAGTGTTAGACGCAAAGTGACGGACGGTAGTATTTTAAAACTGATTAATCAGTTCTTAAAAAGCGGAGTAATGATAGGTGAACACTGGGAGGCTAGTACGATAGGAAGCCCACAAGGTGGCGTAATTAGCCCGTTATTGGCCAATATCTACCTAGATGCTTTCGATCAAGAAATGAAAAAGCGTAATCACCGAATAGTGAGGTATGCAGATGATATCTTGATTTTGTGCAGCACAGAAAAAGCAGCGCAAGAAGCACTTAAGGCATCCACCCAGATACTAGAGCGAGACTTGAAATTAACCGTGAACCAAAATAAAACCCATATTGCTCATAGCAGCAAAGGAGTGAAGTTTTTGGGAGTAGAGATAGGTAGCCAGTGGACACGGATACAAGCATCAAAACTCATCGGGTTTAAACAAAAAGTGAAGCAATTAACAAAACGTAACGGCGGCATAAATTTAGCAGAAGTAATAAAACGGCTAAATCCAGTTGTGCGCGGTTTTGTAAATTATTTTAGTATAGCCAATTGTAAACGAGAGCTAAAAGCCTTGGCAGGTTGGATCAGACGAAGACTAAGGGCAATACAGCTGAGGTTGTGGAAGAAGCCATCAAGGCTACATCGACGACTAAAACAGTTAGGAAAAAAGCCACCGTTTAAGTTCATTAAGATGAACTCGTGGCGTAACTCACTAAGCCCTTTATCTTGTGTATCGATGCCAAACCAATGGTTTGAGGAGCTTGGTTTATATCCAATAGAAAAAGTGAATACGGGATGGCTTGCTTTATCGGCGTTTAGGAAATAAGTTGATAAAATGTGAAGGGTACAGGAGCCGTATACGAGGTCCGTACGTACGGTTCTGTGAGAGGGATGAGGCATAAGCCTCACCCTACTCGATTATGTCCGTTGCTAAAAGTGTGTTGAATGACTTTTATGTATAAAAAAACCAACTCAAGGTTGGTTTTTAATTTTAAAATTATTCAGTTACTAAAATTTAGTAAGTTGCACTGCCTTTAGTGCGAGGGAAGGCAATTACATCACGTACGTTACCCATACCTGTTACATAAGCAACTAAACGCTCAAACCCAAGACCAAAGCCTGAATGTGGTACGGTACCGTATTTGCGTAAGTCGCGATACCAGCTGTAATCTTCTTTATTTAAGCCCATTTCTGCAAGACGCGCATCAAGTACATCTAAACGTTCTTCACGTTGTGAGCCACCAATGATTTCGCCAATTCCAGGGGCAACAACATCCATAGCAGCTACGGTTTTACCGTCTTCATTTTGACGCATGTAAAATGCTTTTATATCGCGAGGGTAATTTTTAATAACCACGGGTGCTTTAAAATGTTCTTCTGCTAAATAACGCTCGTGTTCAGACTGTAAATCAACACCCCATTCAACATCGTATTCAAATTTTTTGCCACAGGCTTTTAAGATTTCAACGGCGTCAGTGTAATCAACTTGCGCGAAGTCTTTTTCTACAAACTCTTCTAAACGCGAAATGGCGGTTTTCTCTACACGTTTTGCAAAAAATTCCATATCATCGCGTCGCTCTGTAAGTACGGCATTGAATACATATTTGAGCATATTTTCGGCAAGTTTTGCGATATCTTCTAAATCGGCAAAGGCAACTTCTGGCTCTACCATCCAAAATTCGGCTAAGTGGCGTGAAGTATTTGAGTTTTCAGCACGGAACGTTGGGCCAAAGGTGTAAATTTTTGACATTGCTGAAGCGTATGTTTCACCATTAAGCTGACCTGATACGGTTAAAAATGCTTCTTTACCGAAAAAGTCTTCACTGTAATCAACAGCCCCTTTCTCTGTGCGCGGCAGGTTTTGCATATCCAAGGTTGAAACACGGAACATTTCACCTGCGCCTTCACAGTCACTTGCGGTGATGATTGGGGTACTTATCCAGTAATAACCTTGTTCATGATAAAAGCGGTGAATCGCTTGTGCTAAACAGTTACGTACACGTGTTACGGCGCCCATGATGTTAGTGCGTGGACGTAAATGCGCGTGTTCACGCAAGTATTCAATACTGTGGCGCTTTGCCGACATTGGGTATGAATCTGGATTTTCTACCCAACCTAATACCTCAATTGTATTTGCCTGAATTTCAAATGATTGACCTTGGCCAGCAGATTTAACTAAAACACCCGTTACTGAGACAGAACAACCAGCGGTAAGGCGAGTTACTTCATCATAATTATTAAGTGAATTAGGGACTACCGCTTGAATAGGATCAAAACATGAACCGTCATGAACGGCTAAAAAAGAAATTCCTGCTTTTGAATCGCGGCGAGTACGGATCCAGCCTTTAATTGTTACTTGGCTGTCTTCCGCAACCGTGCCTTTTAATAGCTCTGAGATCGCTAAATGGCTCATCTTCACTCCAATGATATAAGTTGCCTAACATTAATAATGTGCACTGCACTTTGAACCGCCTATCTTACCTTTGTAAAGCCAATAAAAAAACTACTGTTGATAACTCTTTGGTATTTTTTATAAGTTTGATGAAAAAATCAGCAAGTAATAGCGGCATTTAGGTGTTATTTAAAATTGTCACTGCGAAAGTTGACTATTTTATGGCATGATAAAGATCAATAAACGTTAACTCAATCAAATTAGTTTACAGGTGTTATGAAACAAGTCTTTATTCTTCGTGGTTTACCAGGGGCGGGTAAATCTTATTATGCGCAAAACCTAGCTGACGAAATGGTGCAGGGCGACCAAAGTCAATACGTAATTTGTGCAACCGATGATTACTTTTATAACGCTGATGGTGTTTATCATTTTGATAAGTTTAAACTCTCCGAATACCATAATTTAAACTTGGCGCGTTTTATAAACTCCTTAGCCCAAAATATCCCGCTGGTGATTGTCGATAATACGAATATCAAAAAGTGGGAGTTTATAGCCTATACCCAAGCTGCTCAAGCATTAGGCTATCAGGTAAAAGAAGTGATAGTTGGCGAGGTCAAAGATAAATCTTTGCAGCATCTTTATGCTAAGCGAAATCAACACAAAGTACCGCTAAAAATGCTTAGTAAAATGGCTTATATGTTCGAGTGGTAACCAAAATTGGTTAATAAAAGGAAGTTCTTGCTTCCTTTTTAGCTGGTAGTTTAATTTATACTTTAGTAATGCTTACCTTTAATTGCTTTATAAATTGCATCACACAGAGTCGTTAAATCTTGCTCGTTACTTATATACGGTGGCATTAGGTAAATAAGCTTCCCAAATGGGCGTATCCACACACCTTGGCTATTGAAGTACTGCTGTATTTTTTCAACATTTACATTACTGTTTAGCTCTATAACACCAATTGCCCCAAGTGTTCTAACATCAACCACTTCGTTTAATTCGTTACATCGCTCAAGCTGGTGGCTTAACACACTATTTATAAGTGTTATTTGCGCTTGCCAATCTTGTGCTAACAGTAAGTCAATACTTGCACATGCTACCGCGCAAGCAAGTGGGTTACCCATAAAAGTAGGCCCGTGCATTAATACACCGGCTTCACCTTCACTGATACCAATAGCGACTTTATCGGTTGTTAAGGTTGCAGACAGCGTCATCATACCGCCAGTAAGTGCTTTACCAATACATAAAATATCAGGTTGAATATTTGCGTGAGCTACAGCAAATAACTTACCAGTGCGGCCAAATCCTGTCGCTATTTCATCGCATATAAGAAGTACATCGTATTGGTCGCAAAGTTTGCGAACAGATTTAAGGTAGTTTGGGTGATAAAAGTTCATACCGCCCGCATTTTGTACAATAGGCTCAATAATAAAGGCGGCCACTTCATGGTGGTGCTTTTTAAAATAATCGGCTAATAGAGTTGATTCTTGCTCATTATAATCACTTGCAAAAGCGCTTTTGGGGGCAGGTACAAAAATATGTTCAGGTAAAAAGCCTTCATATAAGCTATGCATTGAATTAACCGGATCGCATACGCTCATAGCGGCAAAAGTATCACCATGGTAGCCCTTAAACGGTGTCATTAATTTTTGTTTAGTCGTTACACCTTGGCTTAACCAATACTGTAAGGCCATTTTTATCGCCACTTCAACACTTACCGAGCCACTGTCTGCTAAAAATACTTTTTGTAATTTTTCAGGAGTCATAGACACTAATTTTTTACACAGCGTTACCGCAGGTTGGTGAGTAATTCCCCCAAACATAACGTGACTCATTTTAGCCACTTGCTTTGTTATTGCTTCATTTAATACAGGGTGGCCGTAACCGTGAATAGCACTCCACCAAGAGGCCATTCCATCTATAAGTGTTTCACCAGTTTCTAAATACAGCCGATTACCTATTGCATGTGTTACTGGGTATACAGGCAGAGGGTGTGTCATTGATGTATAAGGGTGCCAAATATGCTCGCGATCAAAATCTAGATCTATAGATTTATTTATGTTCATTTGTAAACTCAACTGTGCTCTTGTTTGTTGACAATGTTACGCCAAGACGTAGACTAAAGCCAATATCACCGTTACAAAATAAAGAGACTTATTATGGAGCTAGCACCTGTTCGCCACGATTGGAACCATAGCGAGGTTAAAGCACTATTTACAATGCCATTCAACGATTTACTGTTTAAAGCTGCGTCTGTTCATCGTACAAACTTTAATCCTAACGAAATACAAATTTCAACATTGTTATCAATCAAAACCGGTGCTTGCCCTGAAGACTGTAAATATTGTCCGCAATCTGGACATTATAGAACTGACTTAGAGCGTGAGCGTTTAATCGAAGTTGATAAGGTAGTTGAACAAGCACGTTTAGCAAAAGAAAAAGGCGCTACTCGTTTTTGTATGGGGGCGGCTTGGTCTGATCCTAAAGACAGGGATATGCCGTATATTTCTAGAATGGTTAAAGAGGTAAAAGAGCTAGGCCTTGAAACCTGTATGACCTTAGGCATGCTTGATAATGACAAAGCCCATGAATTGAGTACCGCGGGCCTTGATTACTACAACCACAATTTAGATACCTCTCCAGAGTATTATGAGCAAATTATAACTACTCGAACCTTTGAAGATCGTTTAGATACCATAGGTAATGTACGCGATGCAGGTATGAAAGTATGTTCGGGCGGAATAGTTGGTATGGGGGAGCAAGCTTCAGATCGCTTTGGTTTATTAATGCAACTAGCTAATTTACCACAGCAGCCTGAAAGTGTGCCAATTAACATGTTGGTAAAGGTAAAAGGCACACCGCTTGAAAATGTTGAAGACTTAGATGATTTTGAGTTTATCCGCACCATTGCTACGGCCCGTATAATGATGCCGCACAGTTATGTACGTTTATCTGCTGGTCGCAACGCAATGAACGAACAAATGCAATCAATGTGCTTTTTTGCAGGTGCAAACTCTATATTTTATGGCGATAAGTTACTTACTACTGAAAACCCAGAAGCAGATGCCGATATGAACCTAATTAAAAAGTTAGGCATGAACCCAGAGCAGCGCCATGATTATTCAGACGAAGCGCATGAAGCGTCATTAGCATCAAAGGTTGCAGACAAGGCAACATCTGAGTTGTTTTACGAAGCTTAAGTTAGAGTTTATTGTATTCTATGCCATTTGATTTTATAAATAGTCATTTACAAGCGCGCTGCGATAATGCACTTAATCGCACGCGCCACTTGATTGAGCATACAAGCGCACGCACAATCACCGTGGCTGATAAAACCTATATTAACTTTGCCAGTAATGATTATTTAGGCTTCGCAGAACAGCCCATAATGGCTAGTAAAACGTCAGCTCTTGGTAGCCACAGCTCAGCGCTGGTAACGGGGTATCAACAATCTCAATATCAGCTTGAACAGTACTTGTGCCACCAATTAGGGTATCAAGCAGCCATGCTGTTTAATTCTGGTTTTAGTGCTAATAGCAGTATAATTAAGGCATTATTTCAAGACAAAAAAGTGGCTCAGCACAGTGCGATTTTCCAGGATAAGTTAAATCACGCCAGTTTAATTGATGGTGCGTTGCATGCAAATGCCGCTTTAGTAAGGTTTAACCATAACGATATAAACCATTTACGTTCTCGGCTCGAAAAATCTAAAGCACAGCATAAATTGATTGTGAGTGAAGGGGTGTTTTCAATGGATGGCGATAAGGCCCCGCTGAAAGAGTTACTCACGCTTGCCAAACAACACAATGCATGGCTAATGATAGACGATGCGCATGGCTTTGGTACTTTAGGTAAAACAGGGCTCGGCAGCTGTGAGGCCTTTATTGCTGATGAACTAATGCCAGACATACTGGTGATCACCTTTGGCAAAGCAGCTGCAAGTAGTGGCGCGTGTGTTTTAGGGTCAGACGCGTTTATTGATTATATGCTGCAATACAACCGTGACTACACGTTTTCAACAGCGATGTCGCCGCTTATTGCGTGCCAAACATTAGCGCGTATTAAAGCGATAAGAAACGCGAATGAGCAGAGAAAAAAGTTAAACGCCAATATTACCACGTTTAAACATTTAGCTAGTAAGTACAATATATCTGTTCTTCCTTCAAATACGGCCATTCAACCCATTGTTTTAGGCTGCGCCGATCAGACCTTACAAGTTAGCGAGCAATTAAAACAACAAGGAATATGGCTCACGGCAATTCGCCCACCTACGGTACAGCATAATACAGCAAGGCTACGTATTACATTAACTGCGGCGCATACCGAAAGCGACATAGTTACATTAGTCAGCAGCTTACAAAAGGCTATTACATGATAAACCCGCAGGCGATTAATACATCTTTTAAAAAATCATCATTTAAAAATTCATCACCTATAAAAGAAGTAATAAAAGCACCCATTACGACTCAATCAGGTCGTTTAGCCTCAGAAGTATTAAAAGCTAATACTCAGCGTAGGTTTTCACATGCAGCAAATAACTATGTTGAGCATGCCAATGTACAAAAACAGGCTGCGCTCGACTTATTTAAATTAATCCCTGTAACACCCCAAACTAAAGACAAACTGTGCATTGATATCGGTGCAGGGCCACTTTGTAACACGAAAACTTTACAGAGCATGTTTAAGCAGGTGATTGCAATGGATTTAAGTTTAAATATGCTGCAAAGTAGTATGCTGACCGCGCCGCGTATTTGCGCTGACATGGATAATTTACCGCTACATGAAAATAGTATTGATGTTATTTTTAGTAATTTTGCGGTGCAGTGGTCGGCTGATTTTGAAAGGCTGATACAGGGAGTTTATAAAGCATTAAAATCAGGTGGGCAGGCGTTCATAAGTACGGTAGTTGAAGGCTCACTTCATGAAATAAAAACGGCGTTTGCAGTACTTGATCTTCACAGTCATATTAATCATTTTCAAAGTAAGCATAATATAAACCAATCGGTCGAAAAGGCAGGGTTTAAGATAAATAGTACCAAAACTGTTGTATATACCGACCAATTTGCATCTCCAATACAGGCTATTCGGTCAATTAAGGCTATTGGTGCCACCGCCCAAAACCAAACAACTCATCGCCCTGGTTTATTAACTAAACAAGCGCTACAAAGGGTATGCAATGCTTACCCGCTGATAAACAGTAAAGCGCATGTTTCTTACCATGTGTTATTGATGTCGTTAGAAAAGTCTCATTAAAAACAGCAAAAATTTAATAAAATACAAAGGCAGCGCATGCACTCATTTTTTATTACCGGCACCGATACCGACGCCGGTAAAACTCACGTAACTAGTTTGCTATTAAAATTGCTTGCTCAGCACAAAAAGCGTGCAATTGGTTTTAAGCCTATAGCCTCTGGCTGCGAAATGGCGTTTGATCAACTCGTTAATGCAGATGCCCTAATGTTAATGGAAAGCGCAACCGTTAGCGCCAATTACGATATTATTAATCCGTTTGCATTTTCACCGCCCATTGCCCCGCATATAGCAGCACAACAAGCGGGAGTGACGCTGAGCGTTGCAAAGCTAAGCGCGGCGTATCAAAATATAAAACAGCAAGAGGCTGATTACTTGTTTACAGAGGGCGCTGGTGGTTGGGCGTTACCCATTAATGATACTGAGTATTTATATGACTGGGTTAAAGCCGAGAAAATTCCGGTTATACTTGTGGTAGGGATAAAGCTGGGGTGTATAAATCATGCTATATTAACAGCCGAACATATGAAAAGTATGGGTGTAAACTGTATAGGCTGGGTCGCTAATCAAGTTGACTCTAATATGGCCGAGTACCAGGCAAACCTTGACTCACTTAAGCACCGTTTAACTTTTCCATTACTTGCAATAAGCCCGTATACCGAGCAAACACCTAAATTACAAATTTATAAAACCTTGCTTAAAGAATTATCGATTAATCCATAAATAACGCTTGCACCTTGACATAGTTTGTCATACTGCAGTGGTTGCTACAGCATGACAAACTATCAATCACTCAGCAATAAATGTTATTTTTGGAGAACTCGAATGAAACGTATATTTTTGTTTTTATTAACTAACCTAGCGGTTATGTTGGTATTAGGTGTGGTGCTTTCAATAATAATGAGTGTGCTGGGTCTGAGCCATCGTAGCTTAGGCGGCATACTACTTATTGCTGCAGTATTTGGTTTTGGTGGTTCGTTTATTTCGTTATTTATGTCGAAATGGATAGCTAAAAAATCAACCGGTGCACATGTTATTACTCATCCTCGTAACGAAACCGAACAATGGCTTATTAATACCGTAGCGGCGCAAGCTAAACAGGCCGATATTAAAATGCCAGAAGTCGCTATTTACGACAGCCCGGAAATGAATGCATTTGCAACGGGTCCAAGTAAAAAAAATTCGCTGGTGGCAGTAAGTACAGGCTTAATGCACAACATGAACCAAGAGCAAATCGAAGCGGTACTTGCGCACGAAGTCTCACACATTGCGAATGGCGACATGGTTACGCTTACACTAATACAAGGTGTAGTAAATACTTTTGTTATTTTTGCTGCAAAAGTATTGGCGGGAATAGTAGATAACTTTATTAACAGCAATGAGGAGGAGGGCGGCAGTAGCTGGACTTATTTCCTATTTGATATGTTATTTCAGGTATTATTTGGTGTACTTGCAAGCGTTGTGGTGGCGCATTATAGTCGAAAACGTGAATTTGTTGCCGACAGAGGCGCTGCAAAATTAGTCGGTGGTGACAAAATGCGCTCAGCACTTGAGCGTTTAAAGCAAAACCACCCATCGCAATTAAAAGGTTCAATGATGGCATTTGGTATAGCCAGTGGTAAAGGTATGGCTGAGTTATTTTCATCTCATCCATCGCTCGACGCACGAATAAACGCACTACGTTAAGTAAAAGCCTTATTTGATAAAGTATTCTAAAAAGCCAGCGCTTAAGCTGGCTTTTAACTATGTGCAAACTTAAATATTATTGAGATTGAATAATCTCAGTAATGCCTTCGGCTGATAATATCTCAATCCAGTAACCGTCAGGGTCCTTAATAAAGGCTAAGCCTTTCATTGAGCCATCGTCTGGCTTTTTAACAAACTCCACATCGTATTTTGCAAACCGCTCGCAGGCGTTATATACATCGGGTACGCTAATACCAATGTGGCCAAAACCTTTAGGCTCTTGGTTGCCACTATGATAGCCGGCAAAACTGTCGTCATTTTCAGTGCCCCAGTTATGGGTGAGTTCAATGAGTGCAGGGCGGCGAAATACCCACTCTGTTTTAGTTTTATCATCACCCTTTGGTAGTTCTTGCTCATAGCCTAAAAAGTACAGGGTAAACTCCATATCAGGAAAATCATACTTACCTAATAGTTTCATTCCTAAAACATCTTGATAAAACGCTAATGAAGGTTTTGGGTCTTTAATACGTAACATCGTTTGTTGCATTACGTAGCCTTGTGTAGATTCTGCAACTTGTTCTGGCGATTCGTTATAGTTAGACATAGTGGTACCTTAATGAGAATTAAAAAGCGAAACTGTATGTGATCCATTGTTACTGCATGATAATCAACACCAAGCTAAATTAAAACCACCTGCTGCAATGCAGATTCTATTACGGTGATATTTTTATACAAAAGTGCTTAAACTAGCATTTACTAAGTTTATATACAGTACTTTGTGTGAGAGCGAAGATGCATTGTTTTATAAAATTACTTTAATACAAAAATGGATAACGATAATAATAGTGACCCTATGAAAATGAACGAAGCGTTTAATAATCCCCCTCTCTTTGTGCTGCTGCGCTAGTGTCGATTTCAGATAAACTGGGATTTACACCAGAAACACTTAGAGCATGGGTCAAGCAGTCTCAAGCTCAATCGTCTAAAACATTTTTTAACACTTAATCTGAAGCGCGAGAATAAAGAGCTTAAGTCAACGAATGGTATCTTGAGGAAAACCGCTGCTTTTTTCGCCCAAGCGGAGCTAGACCGCAAACTGGTGTCGAGTTAATTTGCAAGGAATTACAGATTGCACCATCAAGGTATTATTCCCATAAACAGATGAAAACAGAGCCTGAGCGCCTTTCTAACTGAGCAGCCAAATCAGCTTTGGGTACCTGATATTATATATGTTGCGACATGGAGTGGCTTTGTTTACGTCGCTTTCGTGATCGATGTTTTTTCACGGTACATTGTAGGTTGGCGTGTAGAACTTATTTTTGATGCGTTAGAGCAAGCTATTTAGCACATAGTGGCAATCCCGAGGGGTTAACTCACCATAGCGACAGAATCTGTCAATATTTGTATGTAATATACACAATTCGATTCTCTGAAGCTGGAATTCAAGCGTCTATGGGAATGTAGGTGGCTCTTTTAACAATGCAGTGGATTAAACGATTAATGGTTTATTTAAAACAAAAATTATTTACAGGAATGGCCCGTGGAAAAATGCTGATACTGTTGAATATGCAACCTTAGAATGGTTGAGTTGGTCTAATAATCAACGGTAATACTCTTCAATTGGGTATGTTTCACCAGCTCAATATGAAGCAAACTTCTATGATAATTTAAACCAGTCAGGTAAAGTGGCCTGACTTAAACAAACTGGTCTCCGATGAACTCGAGACGATTCATATCATTTTTTATTTTTAGGAGAATTCTTGCGCAATTATCGAGGTAGCATCGCTGGTTTTTTGGGAGGAATTATATATGCAATTATATTTTATTACCTGTTTTCGATTGGTGAAAAATATTCAGTTAACTTTTTAGAGTTTGTATCAATTGCAATGTTAGTTATTTTTCCTATTTCAGTCGGAATTATAACGGTACTTTTTCTTACAAAAGAACAGGCTTTAAATAAAAAAATCATATTATTACATCCTTGGCTCCCTGTTATAGGTTGGTCTCTTATTTCGATTTTACTAGCATGGGAAACAATAATTTGTATAGTTATGTTGTTACCATTATATCTACCATTGTCTTCTTTGGGGGGATATGTTGCAGGTTATGTAAGAAAAAATTACTGTGAAAAAACTAATGCAGGTGTTGCTTCATGCTTTGCTATTTTGCCTCTTATTATCGCACCAATTGAAAGGCCTTTAGAGTCACCGACTTTATTTTATTCTTCAAGTAACACGATTGCTATAAATGCACCATTAGATCAAGTATGGGCTGGAATACCTAATATACAAGATATACAGCCAGAGGAATTACCGTGGAATTTATCTCACTTTATTGGAATTCCTAAGCCACTATCAGCTACAACTACTGAGTTAAAGGTTGGTGGTCTAAGAGAGCTGCATTGGGAGCGAGGTGTTCACTTTCAAGAAAAGATCACTGAACTAGAGGTTAACAAAAAATTGGCGTACGAAGTTATTGTAGATCAAAAGTCTATGAGTATCGCAGAGCTAGATACTCATATCGTGGTAGGTGATAAATACTTTGATGTTCAAAGCGGCTCGTATGATCTTAAGCTTATTGACGGTGTAGCTTATTTGTCATTAACTACAAATTATAGAATGACATCAAAAGTAAATTGGTATGGTTCGTTATGGGCTAATTATGTGTTGGATGATTTCCACAGCTCTGTATTAAATCTAATTAAAAACAGAGTAGAAAAATATAACAACATGCCATAAGGTGGGCCGTAAGTACTAAACCTAATTTTCCACCGCAAATTTAAAAGCCAGCGAGTACTGGCTTTTTGAAAGCTGTATTTTTGTTATGATTACTTTGCACTTCGTGCTATTTGATTTGGTAGTAGCTCTTCGATAATTTCTCGTGCTGGCAGGGTGTATCTTACACCATCAAACATGACTGATGTAAATTCATCAATTGAGGTGATCCCCGTGAGTGTCCAGCCTTCTCCACGGTTGGGGCAATAAACAGTGGTTGTAGGTTGAATTACTTCAAATTCGTCGCTCATATTAGCTTATTATTTTCTTGAAAGTAGCGCTATGATAAGCCAATATTCGTTGTTCATAAAGAAAAACGAAGAATTTATTGTGCAGCATGAAATGTCAGGGTTGACAGATATTTCCCTCCGACTTGTTTCCCATAAAGATTGCCAAGCTATTTGGGATATCTTACAAAACCCATTGGTACAAGAATTTAACGATTACCCACTGACAATCACTAAAGGGGATGTAAGAGACTTAATTCAAGGTGATATTGAACGTGCCTATAAACTAGAAGGCTCACGTTTTGTTATTGTATTTAACTTAACAGGGCAAGTAGTCGGAAGTATAGGGCTATTTAATATAAATAAAGCGGCACAAAGTGCTTATGTTGGGTTTGAGTTAGCCCCTGAGTTTTTTGGTAAGGGAATAATGCATAAGGCAGTGAGCATATTATTATCTAAAACGGTTAAGCATCATGCCTATCAAATAAACACGGTGTATGCAGATGTAAAACCAGGTAATGCTGCGTGTATTGCGTTACTCAAAAAGTTAGGTTTTACTTTTAATAATAAGATATGGGAAAAGCTACTTTAATACGACTTACACACACCAAAAGAACACATCATACTAAATTGTATTTTATTTATAAAAGCGGAGTTGCTCTTAAAAACATTTAATAAAAGGGAAGTCGATTAGTATATAATTGTATTTGGTTCTTAAGTCAGAATGTTGGTCAGTTTGGTACAAAGTAGTTAACGCTTAAGGCAATATCTGCTCTTAGCATTATTTACAATTTTGTGGTTTTTTATTGTTTGTTGCACTGTCCATTCATGGAAAATAAGCGTTTAAAGTAATGAAACCTTTTGACTCAATGTATGTAGCATTAATTTAGTTGTAGGTTCTTGCTCTGATAATCCATAAAGTAGTGTCATGAAATAGCAGTCGAGTAAGATAGCGGCTTTTACTTTATTAAATTGTGGTTGGTCGGCAAATACTAATTCGCGCATCAAAGCAACTTGCTGCTGTTGAAAACCATCGGTGAAAAGTTTATTACTAAACAGTAGTCGGTAGAATGCTAAGTGCTGACAATAAAATTGAAAAAAATACTGGCCGTAGTGGGTTATCTTCATACGTGCTGAACGATGAAAGTCTGTTTCTTTTGCTTGCTTAACAACTGCTTCAAATCGTGTCTTTAGGCAATCGTGTAAAATATCCAGCTTCACTTCAAAGTGGCTAAACAAAGTGCCAGTCGCAATCCCTACTGATTGTGATATTTCTCGTGTCGAGGTGTTCTCGTAACCGTTATTAGTGAATAATTGCCAAGCATGTTGTAATATACGTTCCCGCGTTTGTTCTTTCTTTTTCATTTTATATCTCCTTGTATTTTAATTATAAAATAAAAAATGACTGCGCTCATTTTAATTTATGAGCACGCTCATTAAGTGTAGAAGCTATTTTGTGAATCGCAAAATTTTATTTTTTATTTGTTATATGTGCTTAAGCTAATCTTTCATGGCATGACGCAGTGGTTTAGTTTAAAATTGCGCGCAATATTATTTTGTTTTTACCCGTTGGAGGGTACCGCTATTATAAGTACAGCTAACATCACCATGCAATTTGGTGCTAAACCTTTATTTGAAAATATCTCTGCTAAGTTTGGTGAAGGAAACCGTTACGGTTTAATAGGTGCAAACGGCTGTGGCAAGTCCACATTCATGAAAATCCTAAGCGGCGAGCTTGAGCCATCAGCGGGTAATGTTAGTACTGATCCTAATGAGCGTGTCGCAAAACTTAATCAAGATCAGTTTGCTTATGAAGAGTATTCGGTTATTGATACAGTGATCATGGGGCATAAAGAGCTTTGGGCCATTAAACAAGAACGCGACCGTATTTATAGCTTACCTGAAATGAGTGAAGAGGACGGCATGAAAGTCGCTGATCTTGAAACCGAGTTCGCTGAGATGGATGGTTATTCGGCAGAGGCAAAAGCGGGTGAGTTGTTAATTGGTGTTGGTATTGGCACTGAACAGCATTTTGGCCCAATGTCTGAAATAGCACCGGGTTTTAAATTACGAGTGCTGTTAGCACAGGTATTATTCTCAGATCCAGATATCATGTTACTTGATGAGCCCACCAATAACTTAGATATTTATACTATCAAATGGCTTGAAGATGTATTGAATCAACGTGATTGCACGATGATTATTATTTCTCATGACCGTCACTTCCTAAACTCGGTCTGTACGGACATGGCAGATATTGATTATGGTGAGCTGCGTATTTATCCAGGTAACTATGATGAGTACATGTTTGCAGCAACTCAAGCGCGTGAACGTTTACTCAGTGAAAACGCTAAGAAGAAAAATCAAATTGCCGAGCTTCAACAGTTTGTTTCACGTTTTTCTGCTAATGCTTCAAAAGCTAAACAAGCCACATCGCGAGCAAAAAGAATAGACAAAATTCAATTAGATGAAGTTAAAGCTTCTTCACGTCAAACACCATTTATACGCTTTGAACAAGAAAAGCAGCTATTTCGTAACGCATTAGAAATAACTAACTTCAGCCAAGGATTTGAAGAAACGTTATTCTCAGGCCTTGAAGGGCTTGTTGAAGTGGGTGAACGTATTGCTATCATTGGTGAAAATGGTGTTGGTAAAACGACATTATTAAATACTCTGGCTGGAAAATTAGCGCCTAAGCAAGGTGAGTACAAATGGTCTGACAATGCAAACATTGGTTATTACGCACAAGATCATGCGAGTGATTTTGAAAAAGATATGAATTTGTTCCAGTGGATGGAGCAATGGCAACAAGAGGGTGATGACGAACAAGTTGTACGTAGCTTCCTGGGCCGTATGTTGTTTTCACAAAACGATATTAAAAAATCAGTGAAGGTAATTTCAGGAGGTGAGCAAGGCCGTATGTTGTTTGGTAAAATTATGATGCATAAGCCAAATATCTTATTGATGGATGAGCCGACAAACCATATGGATATGGAATCAATTGAAGCACTTAACCTAGCTTTAGAAGCATATGAAGGCACTTTATTATTTGTCTCTCATGACCGCCAATTTGTTTCATCTGTAGCGACCCGCATTTGGGAAATTAAAGATGGTAAAGTAATTGATTTTAGTGGTACATATTCTGAGTACTTAGCATCTAAAGAAAGCTGAACGACTTAACCGTTTGTAATTTACTAAAAGCCATGTATGTCATGGCTTTTTTATTGCCTGAAAGTCGCACTTTGGTTAGTTATCCGTGTATAATGCTCGCCATTAAATAAGGACAAAAGTCCGCAATTGCTTTATAAATTTATTTACTGAGGAGTATTTATGACTGTTGGCATTATTATGGGTTCTAAATCAGATTGGCCGACCATGGAACATGCGGTGTTAATGCTAGAAAAGTTTGGTATTGATTATGAAACCAAAGTTGTTTCAGCGCATCGTACTCCTCAATTATTAGCTGACTATGCAAGCTCTGCTGCAGAACGCGGTATTAAAGTCATTATCGCAGGTGCTGGCGGCGCTGCTCACTTACCGGGAATGGCCGCAGCTTTTACCTCATTACCCGTATTAGGTGTGCCAGTAAAATCAAAAACCTTAAATGGGGTTGATTCATTATTGTCTATTTGCCAAATGCCAAAAGGCGTTGCTGTAGGTACATTGGCTATTGGTGAAGCAGGGGCTGCAAATGCGGGCTTACTAGCTGCACAGATTTTAGGTTGTCAGCAACCTGATCTTTTTGCCAAAGTTGAAGCATTCCGTAAAGAGCAAACTGAGACAATTTTAGCAAACCCAAATCCTGCAGAATAATATGAATATTTTAATTTTAGGTGCAGGACAACTTGCACGAATGATGAGCCTTGCTGGCGCGCCTTTAGATTTAAATGTGGTTGCTTATGATGTCGGCAGCAAAAAAATTATGCATCCGTTGACAGGAGAGGTTTATAGCACAACTTTACAACAAGCTATTGCTGAAGCTGATTCGATTACTGCTGAGTTTGAGCACATACCGGATGATGTACTAACGCTTTGTTGCGAGAGTAATAAGTTTTACCCTGGTAAAGCCGCAATTAAAACCGGAGGTGACCGCGCGCTTGAAAAAGCATTACTTGATAAAACGAATGTTGAATGTGCGCCTTATCAGTTGATCACTCAAAAGCAGCATCTTATTGATGCTGTTGAAAAACTAGGCAAGCCTCTCGTAATTAAAACCTGTCAAGCTGGTTACGATGGCAAAGGGCAGTGGCGTCTTAAGTCGGATGATCAAATACCACAAATTTGGTCTGAAATGGCCGATTTTATAACCTCAGGTACCGACGCCGCCCCGCATACTATTATTGCTGAAAAGATGATCCCGTTTGATCGGGAGGTTTCAATAATTGGTGTTCGAGATAAGCACGGTAATACGGCTATTTATCCACTTACCGAAAATCAGCATACTAATGGTGTACTTACGTTATCAGTTGCAGGTAAAGAAAAATGGACAATTGAGCACCAAGCACAAGACGCCTTTAATAAGCTTGCTAACGAGCTTAATTATGTAGGTGTGCTTGCAATTGAGTTTTTTGATGTTCAAGGGCAACTATTAGTTAATGAAATTGCGCCTCGCGTTCATAACTCAGGACATTGGACTCAACAAGGTACTCACTGTTCTCAATTTGAGAATCATATGCGTGCTGTTGCGGGTTTACCTCTTGGTAATACTGAGCTTCAACGAGTAAGTGCAATGATAAACGTACTGGGTCAATCAAGCATTCCAGTAAATGTACTGACTACACCCGATGTGACTAGTCACTGGTATGGCAAAGTAGCTAAGCCTGGTCGTAAAATGGGCCATATAAATGTTTCAGCAAATAATCTACATCAGTTAGGTGAGCGGTTAGCTGAAATGGCTGAGATACTTCTAGAAAAAGATTACCCCGGAGTTGCGGCCACTAGTAAAGCGTTAACTCTTAACTAATAGAAAGAGCCGAGCTTAACTCGGTTTTTTATTACAACGTTACCGTGCTAAAAATTAAAAGAAATATGCAAACGCAAAATATTCCCTCATTTTTGTGACTACACTTGTAGCATATTGTGTTACTCGAGTTTAAACGTTAGGTGTAAAATGGCTAACCTAAATATGATTAAAAAACCACTATTTATAGGCCTATTCTTACTCTGTGCGTTACCAATAGTTGGATCAGGTACAGCCTTGATCGTAGGTGCTTTATTTGCTTTAACGATCGGCAACCCATTTACAGAGCTAAGTCAAAAGGCCAGTAAATGGATGCTTAAATTAGCTGTTGTGGGATTAGGTTTCTCGGTTGATTTTAATCAGGTAATAGAAGTTGGCCGTAGCTCTTTAGTGCTAACTATTGTCAGTATTACTGCCATTATTGGTTTAGGTGAAATACTTACGCAGGTATTTAAGCTAAACCGTAATACGGGTGTGTTAATTTCATTTGGTACGGCGATATGTGGTGGCAGTGCCATTGCTGCTATGGCACCCGTTATCAAAGCAAAAGATCATGAAGTTGCGGTTGCACTGGGCATTGTATTTTTACTTAATGGCGTTGGCTTACTGTTATTTCCAAGTATTGGCCATTATTTAGAATTGAGCCAAGAGCAATTTGGTATGTGGGCAGCGCTTGCTATTCACGATACCAGTAGTGTCGTGGGAGCGTCTGCTACTTATGGTGCAGCAGCTCTAAGCATTGCCACGACGGTTAAGCTTACCAGAGCGATGTGGATAATTCCTTATACGTCATTGGCTGGCATGTTTTGGCGCTCTGATGAAAAGGCCAGTATTCCGCTTTTTATTGTTGGCTTTTTAGCTGCTGCATTGATCAATACTTACTTGCCTGACTATCATGTAGTTTGGGGTGTTTTTAATGTTCTGGCTAAAGAGCTGTTAGTGATGACGCTATTTTTAATTGGTAGTGGCTTATCATTGCATGTTTTAAAAAATGCCGGGATAAAGCCATTTATAATGGCTATATTATTATGGATAGTAGTCAGTAGTGTCATATTACTTCTTATTTTAGATGGGTTTATCTAATGAAATTACCTTACTCAATATTAGCTGCATTATTTATAACTAATCCTAGTTTTGCAGCTGATAGCATCCGTGTAGCAACATTTAATGTTAGTATGGATGCCACTAATTATGCTAATAATCCTCAAGAGATTAAAGCTGATTCGCTATCTACAGCGCTTAAAGAAGACCATCAGCAAATCAGAAATATAGCTGAGATTATCCAGCGCGTACGTCCAGATATCATTTTACTTAATGAGTTTGACTATATTGAGCAAAGTAGCGGTATCGATTATTTTAAACATCACTACTTACAGGTTAGCCAACAAAAGCAACCCACGATAAATTACCCTTATACGTTTATTGCTCCGGTCAATACTGGGCTGGCTACCGCATTTGATCTTGATAATAATGGCAAAAACACTGGCATAAAAGCAGATGCACAAGGCTTTGGTTTTTTTGAAGGCCATTATGGTATGGCTGTACTTTCTCGTTTTCCCATTGATGTAAGTAAAGTGCGTACATTACAAAAATTTAAAAATAAAGATATGCCTAATGCGGGAGTCCCTGTAGATCCCAAAACAGGAGATAACTGGTATTCAGCACAAGAGTGGCAAGCGTTAAGGCTGAGCTCAAAATCATTTTGGGATATACCAATCTCTATAAAAGGTAAAACGCTACATTTAATTGCATCCCATCCAACGCCCCCCGTTTTTGATGGCGAAGAAGATCGAAATGGCATTCGAAACCATGATGAAGTACGTTTGATAGCAGACTATGTTGCAAACGCTGATTACCTTTATGATGATAAAGGCGTGCATGGGGGGTTAAAGGCTAATTCTCGATTCGTGGTTGTAGGGGATCTTAATGCCGCTCCTGAAGGGGATAAAAAACGCCCAGATACAACTGACCAATTATTAAAGCACCCGTTAATAAATGCCACTTATGCACCACAAAGTAAAGGGGCTAAACTTAGTTACCCACAGAGCTATGGCGCACGTTATACCGCTTTTTGGCAAGCCCGCGTAGATTATGTACTCCCTTCAAAAGAAGGGATAAAAATTCACCAAGGCGGGGTTTTTTGGCCACCTAAAGACAGTGAATTATTTAGATTAATTAAAGATCGTAATGCTTCATCTGATCACCGCATGGTGTGGTTAGATATTTCACTAAAATAACTTGGTTATTAAACAGCAAAGTTTGGCTGTCTGTCTGAAATAATTGCTATTACATAGCTGCTTCTGGTTAAATTAGGGAAATTATAATTACCTTAAAGAAGCATTATGACTTTACCAATTACGGCTAATAAAACGCTCGTTGCGCTAAGCGTTGCAGCAAGCTTTATGTTAGCAGGCTGTCAAACTACCGCCTCAACGACTAAAGAGCAACCTACAGCAAATGTTGCCTCTGTAGTTACCACCCCAGCAGATACTGGCTCAGCAGAAATAACCCTCGAACAAGCAATGGCTCATCCAGACTGGTTAGGTCGCCAAGCAGAAAAAGCTTTTTGGGCTGCGGATTCAGCCACAATTATTTATGCACGTAAGCAGCAAGGTAATGAATTATATGACTTGTTTAGTCAAGCAATAGATTCGAAGCAAGCAGAGCAAGTTGAACTTAATAAATTGCATACGTTAGGTGCAAAAAAATCTGTCTATTCTAGAGATAAAAAACAACAAGCTTATGAGTTTGAAGGCAATATTTTTGTCAAAAACAGTCAAACAGGTGTAATTAAACAAATTACTCAAGACAGTACCAAGCAATCAAAGCCACAGTTTTTAAATGACGGCAGTTTAGCGTTTCGTGAAGGAAATACTTTTTATAAAGTTGACCTTGCAACAGGCCAACAAATTGAACTGGTAAAGTTACACTTAAGTAATGCGCCAAAGGGTATCCAAGAGCCCTCTACTTATATTGCCAAAGAACAACATAAGCTGATTGACTATATTGCGCTTACTCATAAAAATAATAAAGATAAACAAGCACGTAAAGAGCAAATTAATGAGAAAAACAGTTCAATTGCCAATGCGCAATTTTATCTGGGTGAAGGCAATAAAATCGCTGATGTACAGCTTTCACCAAATGGTAAAGCGTTAGTTGTCGTAGTAACTGAAAAGCGTCTATGGCGTGATGATACCGATATTATGCCAAATTATATAAAAGCAGATGCCGGTGTTAAAGCTGAAAAAGCACGTCGTCGTGTTGCTGATGAAAAGCCAATCACTTCAGAAGTTATTTATATCGACCTTGAAAACCAAAGTAAAAAAACACTTTCATTTGATACTTTACCCGGCTATGACGAAGACGTACTTGCTGCTGTAAAAAAAGAAAACTATAAACGTGAAGGTAAAACGTATAAATCTGAAGAAGCGCCTCGTGCTATCAACCTAATAATGGATTGGGGGTGGTCTCAAAGCGCCATTGTTTGGAATGATGAGGGTAGCCAAGTGGCTTTAATGCTAGAGGCTTGGGATAATAAAGATCGCTGGTTAGCAACTGTAGATACGACAAGTAATGAACTTGTTTCGCAGCACCGTTTACATGATGATGCCTGGGTTAATTACACCTACAATGATTTTGGATGGTTAAATAATAGCGACACCTTGTATTATTTATCTGAGGAAACAGGTTATAGTCATATTTATAAAAAGCCATTAGATGCAGACGCTACACAGCTAACTAAAGGTCAGTTTGTTGTATCTAATTTAACGCTGGCAGATGACGATAGTGCAATTTATTATAAAGCCAATGTTGAGCATCCTGGCCTATACGAAATTTTCCGTGTGAATCCAAATAATGGTGAATCGCAACAAGTGACTGATCTAAACGGCATGACCGATTATCAGTTAAGTCCAGATCAAACCAAGCTGTTATTAACTCATTCAAAAATAATGTCGCCGCCAGAGTTATACGTTGCTGATGCGAAAGCGAACACGCAAGCGACGCAACTAACGAATATGGTATCTGATGAGTTTTTAGCTAAACAGCTAATTGCCCCTAAAATTGTTGCTGTGCCATCGAGTCATACTGAGCAACCTATTTATGCAAAAGTATATTATCCAGCGGACTACGTTGAAGGTGAAAGTGGTAAAAACCGTAAAGCAGTCATTTTCAACCATGGGGCAGGCTATTTACAAAACTCGCACATGGGTTGGTCTGCTTACTTTCGCGAATTTATGTTTCATTCACTCTTAGCCTCTGAAGGTTATGTAGTCATGGATATGGATTACCGCGCATCAAAAGGCTATGGCCGTGATTGGCGTACTGCGATTTATCGCCAAATGGGCACTCCGGAAACACAGGATTTAGTTGATGGTGTTAGCTGGATGGAACAAAACGCTAATGTTGATACGGGCTCAATAGGTACGTATGGCGGTTCTTATGGTGGCTTTATGACGTTTATGGCACTATTTACCGAGCCTGATCTATTCCAAGCGGGTGCTGCGCTTCGTCCTGTAACTGATTGGGCACACTATAACGGTCCTTACACAGCAAATATCTTAAACCACCCAGATGTTGATCCGATTGCCTATGAGCGAAGCTCGCCGATTTATTTTGCTGAGGGACTTAAAAATCGCTTATTGATAAACGCGCCAATGGTTGATGATAATGTATTTTTTCAAGATTCAGTACGGTTAGTACAACGTTTAATTGAACTTGAAAAAGAAAACTTTGAAACGGCTATTTTTCCAGTCGAGCCACATGGTTTTGTGCAGCCCTCAAGCTGGTTAGATGAATATCGTCGCATTTATAAGTTATTTAAAGAAAGTCTTTAAAAAGCAAACAAAAAACGCCATGCATTAGCTTGGCGTTTTTTTTGATCTAAAGTAAGTTATTAATAAGGGTAACGCTAATAACAAGCCACCAATAGCGCCAATTAAATGCGCATCAATAGCCACGTTCGAATTAATAAGTTTTACTATATCTGCACTAGGACCGTTTATTTGTTCTAATAGTATTTTGATCCATACGCCGATAAATAAAAGCACGCCTGTACGATAGCCGATACAAATATCTTTAACAGCACCCCAAATAATTACGCCATGTAACAGCGCACTTAAGCCCGTATAAGTCTTTATATCAGGGCAAAATAGCGTTATACCGAGGCCGCACCAAGTAGCTAAAAACAAAACATTAAAAGTATAACGAAGCGGTGTAGTGTGCTCTGCGTGCAGAGCCCAAATGAGTAGTATGCCCGCACAGTTCAGCGCTAAATGTGGCCAATTAGCATGTACAAATTGACTAGATACGATACGCAAGTATTCGCCACTTTCAACAAGTGAGCGGTTAAACTCTAGAACATCATTTAATTGCAACAAAGCAAATAGTGTACTTATTAACATTAAGCACAATGGCGGTAAAATATAACGTGGCTGCAATGGAAGATTGAACATTTTGTTCTTATTTTAAAGCAAAACTTTGCATATTGTGCCCGTTTAACTTTAAGATGCCAATATGATTGCTTAATATAAATAGTCCTATGCTTTGTAAACTAAACCCCCTTATTACGCTGAGCTTCTTTTCTTGTACTTTACTTGCAAATACAGCGCAGCAACCTCGCGAAGTTCGTGAACCTGAAGCCGCTACCGGCCATCAAATAAAACATCAAGTGATGGGTAACGATTATGTCGTAGCCGCCGCCAATCCATATGCCGCAAAAGCTGGTCGTACGATACTTGAAAAAGGCGGTAGCGCAGTTGATGCTGCTATTGCTACGCAGCTGGTATTAACCTTAGTGGAGCCACAATCCTCGGGAATTGGAGGCGGCACATTTATGATGGTCTATAATAAAAAAAATCAGCAGTTAACTAGCTTTGATGGCCGTGAGACCGCGCCAAGTAACGCTGACGAAACACTCTTTTTAAATAAACACGGTAAGGCTGTAAAGTGGATTGAAGCAGTTGTCGGTGGACGTTCAGTTGGTGTGCCTGGTGTGTTACATGCTTTTGCAAGCGCACATAAACAATACGGTAAACTTGAGTGGGCAGAGCTTTTTGCGCCAGCAATAAAACTTGCCGATCAAGGCTTTGTGATATCACCACGTCTACACTCATTACTTGCTAAGCAGATAAACCCTGGAGTGACTAAGCTACCTGTTATCCGCGATTACTTTTTTCCTGACGGAAAAGCTATTGCTATTGGGTCGCTTAAAAAGAACCCGCCATTAGCAAATTTATACCGCGATATCGCCGCACAGGGCATTGATGCGTTTTATAAAGGAAGTAACGCTAAACAAATGGTTCATGCGGTACAAAATTCACAGGTTGTACCCGGTAAGCTTGCGCTCAACGATTTAGCAAACTACCAAAGTCAGCAACGCGATGCAGTATGTACGCCTTATCATCAATACAAAGTATGCTCTATGGCACCACCAAGTAGTGGAGGAGTTGCGGTATTACAAATACTCGCTTTGCTTGAAGAAAAAAATATGGCTCAGTATCAGCCAAATGAAGAGCAAGCTCTGCATTATTTTACGCAAGCCTCGCGTCTGGCATTTGCCGATCGTAACGTATATATGGGCGATCCTGCTTTTGCTGATATTCCCACTGAAGAATTACTTGCAGTTGACTACATTAAACAGCGGTCGCAATTAATCACAGAAAAAGACACCCATGCAACAGCCGGTGAGCCAAGAGTAAAACTTAGCTACGCAATAGACGATGCCTATGAACTCCCTTCAACAAGTCATGTATCCATTGTGGATAGCGACGGTAATGCGGTGTCGATGACCAGTTCAATAGAAATGGCATTTGGATCAACCGTTATGGTCAATGGATATATTTTAAATAATCAGCTTACTGACTTTGCATTATCACCAAGCAAAAACGGAAAATTAATGGCTAACCGTGTTGAAGCAGGTAAACGCCCGCGCAGTTCAATGTCACCGGTAATGGTATTTAATAAAGATGGAAGCTTACGCCTTGTGGTTGGTTCTCCTGGTGGAAGTCGTATAATTAATTATGTGTCACAAGTGGTTATTGGTGTACTAGATTGGAAATTGAGTGCACAGCAAGCGATTGATTTGCCTAGAATCACTAATCGAAATAATTACACTAGCCTTGAAAAAGCTACTGAGATTGTTAATGCCGCTAAAGCACTTAGTAAACGGGGTCACACTGTGCGTATTGTCGATTTAAATTCAGGCTTACACAGTGTAGAAGTGATCAATGGCAAGCTGTATGGCGGGGCAGATCCCCGTCGTGAAGGGGTCGCGCTGAGCGAATTAAGTGAACAAAAAACGACTAACTAGTACCTACAGTAAAGCAATAGCTTGACGCTGGTTCAAGCTATTGTAATCAGGTATAATTAAGTTCTATGCGATGATATTTCGCGTGCTTTTTTAACTTTCAATTGGTCTGACAAGATTGAATGTCATTGCATTTTTATCATAGGCAGTAATAATGACAGATCACACATACAAGACATCGTTAAGCTTGGAATTATGACTACAAAAACCGATCCGAACTATCTTTATATCCATCATTCAGGCCCTGGTTTAATTGAGACTCCTCTTTTAAATAAAGGCAGCGCATTTAGCAAGCAAGAACGTGAAAACTTTAATTTAGCGGGGCTTTTACCGCCACGCTTTGAAACCATCGAAGAACAAGTCGAACGTTGCTATCAGCAATACTCAAGCTTTAGTGATAACTTAAACAAGCACATTTACTTGCGTGCAATTCAAGATAATAACGAAACCTTATACTATCGATTAGTACGCGATCATATCGACGAAATGATGCCGATTATCTACACCCCAACGGTAGGTGACGCTTGTGAGAAGTTTTCAGATATTTATCGTAGTGCTCGAGGCTTATTTATTTCGTACGAAGACCGTTTTCATATAGATGATATTTTACGCAATGCTACAAAAGGCAAAGTAAAGGTTATTGTGGTAACTGATGGCGAGCGTATTTTAGGCCTTGGGGATCAAGGTATTGGTGGTATGGGGATCCCTATTGGTAAGCTATCGCTTTATACCGCCTGTGGTGGTATTAGCCCAGCGTATACGCTGCCAATGATGCTTGATGTGGGTACCAATAACGAGAAGCTACTTAACGATCCGATGTACATGGGCGCGCGGCACAAGCGTATTAGCCAAGACGAATATGATGAATTTTTAGACTTATTTATTCAAGCCGTGAAACGCCGCTGGCCAAACGTATTACTCCAGTTTGAAGATTTTGCTCAACCTAATGCAATGCCATTATTAAAGCGCTACCGTAACGAGATTTGTAGTTTTAATGATGATATTCAAGGTACTGCTGCAGTTACCGTAGGGTCATTGCTGGCCGCATGTCGAGTTAAAAATCAGCGTCTTTGCGACCAAAAAGTAGTTTTTGTTGGTGCCGGCTCTGCAGGTTGTGGTATTGCTGAACAAATTGTTAGTCAAATGGTATTTGAAGGTGCAACGGATGCACAAGCGCGTAGTCAAATATTCATGGTCGATCGTTTTGGCTTATTAACAGACGGTATGCTCGGACTTCGTGATTTCCAACAATCATTGGCACAACCTACCGATAAACTTACCGATTGGACTTACAGTGGTGAATACGCCTCTCTATTAGATGTAATGCATTGCGCAGAGCCGGATATTTTAATTGGGGTGTCAGGTCAACCTGGTTTATTTACCGAGCAAGTTATCCGGGCTATGCATAATGGCTGTGAAAAACCAATTATTTTCCCGCTTAGCAACCCTTCAAAGCAAGTCGAAGCATTGCCCGAAGATGTTATTAAGTGGACGGACGGCAAAGCACTGATAGCTACAGGTAGCCCATTTGCACCGGTTGAATATAACGGTGAAACTTTTCCTATACCACAATGCAATAATAGCTATATTTTCCCGGGTATAGGTTTAGGAGTTATTGCCGCCAAAGCGAAACGAATTACTGATGCAATGCTGATGGTTTCTAGTGAAATGCTGGCCGAGTCATCACCGCTTGCAAACTCTGGTTTAGGTAGTTTATTGCCTGCTTTGGCTGAAATTGAAACACTTAGTAAGCGTATAGCTTTTGCTGTTGCTAAAAAAGCTATTGAAGAAGGCGTCGCACTTGAGATAAGTGATGATATGCTTTGGGCTGCTATTGACCGTAACTATTGGCTACCGAAATACCGTAACTATAAACGTTGCAGTATTTGATCAATTTACTCAGTTAGTAAAAATAACAGGCTATTTTGGCCTGTTTTTTTGTTTGCCCAGCGAAGCTGGCAAACCCGATAGGCTGAAAGATGCCTTATCACCCTGACTAAGGGGAAGATAATCTGAATGGCAAGGGCGTCACTGGCCAACGGTGGGGTCTGAAGGAAGCCATAAGAAGTTAGAGGTACACAACTAACCGTAACCTGTTTCGGCAGTATTGGTGGGTCAGCGTGCAAAATAGCGCAACGCCCTATACTTAGTCAGACCAATACTGTGCTTGAGGGTGGGATTTCTAACAGGGAGCCAGTGCAGTAACTGGGGAAGCCTGGCATCTAAACTTAATGAGAGTAAGTGGCCTAAATTCAAGGTGAAAGCCAAGATTTAGTGTCGGTGTGAGGTGGCAGATGAACCCGTAGTAGTGAGTAAGGCTAGGCCGATGAAAGCCAGTAATGGTGTGGAGGGGAAAACCAAGCCGACCATCAACATTATGTTTGATGGGGTCAACTTTAGCCAAAAGCTTTAATTGATTGCGAAGGGGGGAAGTATTCTTTAAGCGTATGAAAGACGGGAACTTTTGTTTATCGGCTCACAAGTATTTCGACGGAAATAGCCAAAATATGACGGCCAAACAGGAATGTAGACGCTGAGAATTGAAGGGCGAGCAATGGAGTAATGACTGACCACTTAGGCAGATTGCCAAAAAAGGCTAGCACACCTAATGTCATCATGAAGAATCAGCGATAAGTAGAGTGACACGAGCAGACATACCGCAAGCAAAGGCAGAAAATGACAGTTTACTACAGCTTGTACGGACAATTATTAGACATTAATAACCTGTACAAGGGATTCAAAAAAGTGAAAGCAGCTAAAGGAGCGGCCGGAATAGATAGGCAGACCGTAGGCGCATTCGCCCTGAATTTAGAAGCAAACTTAAAACAACTGCAACTTGAGCTGCAAACCAAGCAATATAGGGCACAACCTGTCAAACGGGTGGAAATACCCAAAGATGATGGCGGTGTCAGAATGCTAGGTATCCCCGCAGTTCGAGACCGAATAGTGCAACAAACACTATTGAACATACTCCAACCGATATTCGACATCGACTTTCACCCATCGAGTTATGGGTATAGGCCGAAACGAAGCTGTCATGACGCTATCAGTAAAGCAAGTGTATTTATCCGTAAATACCATCGCGACTGGGTCGTAGACATGGATTTGTCGAAGTGTTTTGACCTGCTTGATCATGCTTTGATAATTAGGAGTGTTAGACGCAAAGTGACGGACGGTAGTATTTTAAAACTGATTAATCAGTTCTTAAAAAGCGGAGTAATGATAGGTGAACACTGGGAGGCTAGTACGATAGGAAGCCCACAAGGTGGCGTAATTAGCCCGTTATTGGCCAATATCTACCTAGATGCTTTCGATCAAGAAATGAAAAAGCGTAATCACCGAATAGTGAGGTATGCAGATGATATCTTGATTTTGTGCAGCACAGAAAAAGCAGCGCAAGAAGCACTTAAGGCATCCACCCAGATACTAGAGCGAGACTTGAAATTAACCGTGAACCAAAATAAAACCCATATTGCTCATAGCAGCAAAGGAGTGAAGTTTTTGGGAGTAGAGATAGGTAGCCAGTGGACACGGATACAAGCATCAAAACTCATCGGGTTTAAACAAAAAGTGAAGCAATTAACAAAACGTAACGGCGGCATAAATTTAGCAGAAGTAATAAAACGGCTAAATCCAGTTGTGCGCGGTTTTGTAAATTATTTTAGTATAGCCAATTGTAAACGAGAGCTAAAAGCCTTGGCAGGTTGGATCAGACGAAGACTAAGGGCAATACAGCTGAGGTTGTGGAAGAAGCCATCAAGGCTACATCGACGACTAAAGCAGTTAGGAAAAAAGCCACCGTTTAAGTTCATTAAGATGAACTCGTGGCGTAACTCACTAAGCCCTTTATCTTGTGTATCGATGCCAAACCAATGGTTTGAGGAGCTTGGTTTATATCCAATAGAAAAAGTGAATACGGGATGGCTTGCTTTATCGGCGTTTAGGAAATAAGTTGATAAAATGTGAAGGGTACAGGAGCCGTATACGAGGTCCGTACGTACGGTTCTGTGAGAGGGATGAGGCATAAGCCTCACCCTACTCGATGTTTGCCCAGCGAAGCTGGCAAACCCGATAGGCTGAAAGATGCCTTATCACCCTGACTAAGGGGAAGATAATCTGAATGGCAAGGGCGTCACTGGCCAACGGTGGGGTCTGAAGGAAGCCATAAGAAGTTAGAGGTACACAACTAACCGTAACCTGTTTCGGCAGTATTGGTGGGTCAGCGTGCAAAATAGCGCAACGCCCTATACTTAGTCAGACCAATACTGTGCTTGAGGGTGGGATTTCTAACAGGGAGCCAGTGCAGTAACTGGGGAAGCCTGGCATCTAAACTTAATGAGAGTAAGTGGCCTAAATTCAAGGTGAAAGCCAAGATTTAGTGTCGGTGTGAGGTGGCAGATGAACCCGTAGTAGTGAGTAAGGCTAGGCCGATGAAAGCCAGTAATGGTGTGGAGGGGAAAACCAAGCCGACCATCAACATTATGTTTGATGGGGTCAACTTTAGCCAAAAGCTTTAATTGATTGCGAAGGGGGGAAGTATTCTTTAAGCGTATGAAAGACGGGAACTTTTGTTTATCGGCTCACAAGTATTTCGACGGAAATAGCCAAAATATGACGGCCAAACAGGAATGTAGACGCTGAGAATTGAAGGGCGAGCAATGGAGTAATGACTGACCACTTAGGCAGATTGCCAAAAAAGGCTAGCACACCTAATGTCATCATGAAGAATCAGCGATAAGTAGAGTGACACGAGCAGACATACCGCAAGCAAAGGCAGAAAATGACAGTTTACTACAGCTTGTACGGACAATTATTAGACATTAATAACCTGTACAAGGGATTCAAAAAAGTGAAAGCAGCTAAAGGAGCGGCCGGAATAGATAGGCAGACCGTAGGCGCATTCGCCCTGAATTTAGAAGCAAACTTAAAACAACTGCAACTTGAGCTGCAAACCAAGCAATATAGGGCACAACCTGTCAAACGGGTGGAAATACCCAAAGATGATGGCGGTGTCAGAATGCTAGGTATCCCCGCAGTTCGAGACCGAATAGTGCAACAAACACTATTGAACATACTCCAACCGATATTCGACATCGACTTTCACCCATCGAGTTATGGGTATAGGCCGAAACGAAGCTGTCATGACGCTATCAGTAAAGCAAGTGTATTTATCCGTAAATACCATCGCGACTGGGTCGTAGACATGGATTTGTCGAAGTGTTTTGACCTGCTTGATCATGCTTTGATAATTAGGAGTGTTAGACGCAAAGTGACGGACGGTAGTATTTTAAAACTGATTAATCAGTTCTTAAAAAGCGGAGTAATGATAGGTGAACACTGGGAGGCTAGTACGATAGGAAGCCCACAAGGTGGCGTAATTAGCCCGTTATTGGCCAATATCTACCTAGATGCTTTCGATCAAGAAATGAAAAAGCGTAATCACCGAATAGTGAGGTATGCAGATGATATCTTGATTTTGTGCAGCACAGAAAAAGCAGCGCAAGAAGCACTTAAGGCATCCACCCAGATACTAGAGCGAGACTTGAAATTAACCGTGAACCAAAATAAAACCCATATTGCTCATAGCAGCAAAGGAGTGAAGTTTTTGGGAGTAGAGATAGGTAGCCAGTGGACACGGATACAAGCATCAAAACTCATCGGGTTTAAACAAAAAGTGAAGCAATTAACAAAACGTAACGGCGGCATAAATTTAGCAGAAGTAATAAAACGGCTAAATCCAGTTGTGCGCGGTTTTGTAAATTATTTTAGTATAGCCAATTGTAAACGAGAGCTAAAAGCCTTGGCAGGTTGGATCAGACGAAGACTAAGGGCAATACAGCTGAGGTTGTGGAAGAAGCCATCAAGGCTACATCGACGACTAAAGCAGTTAGGAAAAAAGCCACCGTTTAAGTTCATTAAGATGAACTCGTGGCGTAACTCACTAAGCCCTTTATCTTGTGTATCGATGCCAAACCAATGGTTTGAGGAGCTTGGTTTATATCCAATAGAAAAAGTGAATACGGGATGGCTTGCTTTATCGGCGTTTAGGAAATAAGTTGATAAAATGTGAAGGGTACAGGAGCCGTATACGAGGTCCGTACGTACGGTTCTGTGAGAGGGATGAGGCATAAGCCTCACCCTACTCGATGTTTATATAGTTAATAAATTGTTCATTGCGAATTAACCCGCTAAGGTGTTTACTATGGCCTAGCAATAGAAATTATTATGGATTCAAGAAGGAATTAATTAATGCGTACTTTATCGATGACAATACTAGCATCTACAATGACTTTTAATAGTTTTGCGGCAAGTACACCGGATGCTCCACATCTTTATATACAGGGACAAGCTTCTGTTACTACCGTACCTGATAATGTTCGGCTAAGAGTTGCTATTGTCGAAGTAGATAAAAATTTAATGGCTGCAAAACAAAAAGCAGATCAAACCATGGCCAAAGCCATAAAAATTGCTAAACAAACCGGCGTAGATAAAAAAGGGATTAACGCAGCGCAAATCCAAATAAACCGAGACACGCAATATAATAGTAAAATGGGAACGCAAGACTTTAACGGATACAGAGTGGGGCGCAGTTTAACATTTACTCTTAACGAGGTTGATAAGTACCCACAACTATTACAAAATTTAGTGGATGCAGGCATTAATGAAATACAGCAAACCCAGTTTACCTCAAGTCGTGAAGTAGCCTTACAAAAACAAGTTCAAAAAATGGCGATTGCTGATGCTAAAAAAGCCGCAGAAGAGTTAGCTGATGACTATGATGTGGAGTTAAAAGGGCTATATAGCGTATCATCTAGCCCATTGAATTCAGGAGCGCAGCCTTATATGCGCGCTGAAAAAACGATGCTGCAAGACACTGCCAGTGGTGGATTCGTACCTGACGCGTATCATGCAGGTGAAATAAATATTACTGCATCAAGTTATGCTATTTATCTAATTGAAGATAAATAGTTACACGTTGATTTTAGAATTTAGCTGTTAAACCGAGCAGCTAATTTCTCTCCCTTTTCAGGACTGATGCGCGAGATAGACTTGAGCATGTTATTTACCTGATTACGGTCATACTCATTAGTAATATGCTCATTAATATCATCAACAATGGCATTCAGATAAATAAATAGGCTGGCATTCGCTGATTGATATTTATGCGACGTGAAAAGAATGTTTTTAAAGGCCTCTAATATATTAGTCATTACATAGGCATCACTTTTAGAATAATTTCTAAGGGGGGTAAAGTTATCATTAAGCAGTTCATCAAATGATGTTTCATGAAAGTATAAAAGAGGTACACCATTCTCACTATTTCTAAGTGAGTAATTAACATCTTTAATATCTAGCCGTATAATTAGTAAAATGCTCAGCATATCAATAGCTTTAACAGCTGTCCCTGGATCGTTAATACCTGGGCTCATGGCCTTGACTGCAATTTCTGAAATTTGCGTTAAGCCATAGCGATAGTGATCGCTTATGTATTCTTCAATATAAAAAATAAAACAACCTAATACTTGTTCTATAAGCTCTTTATTATCGGTGATGTCTTTATCGCATTTTAAAAAGGGATAACCTTCTACGGTAAAGAAACCCTGCTTGATGGTTACATAAGCATTTAAATTATTCTCTGCTAAAAGTGAAGTGAGCTTTTCGGTGTGCACGCCTTTAAAATAACCCTCAGTGTTACTGGTAATAGAATGCCATGAATCAAAGTCAGGAAATTCATTTATGCTATGTTCATCTTGGCGCTGGACACTAGCGACCATTTCAAGTTTAGTATGTTTGTACAAGTCATTTAAAACATTATCAGCTTGGATAGACCGAGAAATAGAATGTATAAAAAATACAAAAAGTGCCAACGAAATTAAACCAAAAACCAGCGCAAAAAATACGCCTAATGAAGGTACCGCTGTACTACCGTCGGCAAGCTTATTAATATTGATCAGCATAATAATTGAATAAATAATACTGCCAAGATAAAACCCCAGCACCATTTGATGTGATTTACGAGTAATAAGACCAGGGATAACCCGAGGGGATAATGACGCGCTGGCACTATTGAGTACAATCATTACCATTGAAAAGCTAAACACCGTTAACGAAATGATACTGCCAGCTAAAGTACTTAAAATGGTACGTGCATTTTCTTCGCTATCAACTAGTATGACGTTTATTGATTCTTTAAATTTTTGTACAAAGCCAATGTATTCTACAGACATAGTTAAAACTGCAAATAATAAAAAGAATACAGAGATCAATGAGGGGTAAAAACCAATACTACTAATTAAATCTCGATATTTATTAGCAATTTTTCTAGGTGCGAACATAAAAATCCTTAAACAAGGTTAGACTTTAAGTTCAATCTAGTCATAATAGCGCTGAACTTGAGTTGTTTTTAGCGTAGCAATAAAATGGCTTATTAGTCTAACAAATAATAAATTGGAATTAATGTGATCGTTTCTTTATATGCTGCAATACTGGCCATAATGTATATACAATTAAGTTTTAGAGTTGTTAAAGTACGTAAAGCACAACAAATATCATTAGGTGATGGTGATGACCCTGAGTTAATTATGGCAATACGCACCCATGGGAATTTTATTGAATATGTGCCATTCGCTTTAATACTCTTGTTTTTGGTTGAATATCAAGGAGTAGGGAGCCACTATTGTTACATACTTGGCTTTTTATTAGTCATTGGCAGAGTTTGTCATAGTTATGCATTACCTGAAAACTCTCTAAAAATACGCGCTATTGGCATGGTGCTAACATTTTCTGTGTTTATTCTCAGCGCATTTTTACTGCTGCTTACAAGTTTTTTTTAGAGAAAGTCATTTTGTTTTAGCCATAAATAAGTAAACATTAATGAGTAACAAAATTTTTATAATTGGCTTACCAAGAACAGGTACAACCAGTGTTTGTAATAGCTTTTTAGAGCTTGGTTACACTACGGCACATACTGCATATACTAAAAAGACACTAACACAAGCAAAGGTTATTGCTGACACACCTATATTTAGTGAATATCAGCTGCTTGACAAGCAGTTTAGCGGCGCCCAATTTATCAACTTAACTCGGGAGCTTTCGTTATGGGTTCCGTCAATTAGACAACTCTTAACCCGTATGTATACTAACTTAACACGCCCAGATGGCGGTTTTAATATTCATATAAAACGTTGTTATATGTCTACATTTGAAAATATTAATCTCGATAAAATTAACTCTGATACGTATTTAACAGATTGCTATTACAAGCACCAAGATACCGTAATGAATTACTTTAAACAGCGCAGTAGTGATTTATTAAACATTGATATCGCAAAAGCAGACAGTGGCCCCAAACTACAAGCTTTTATCAATAACGGACTACCGATTAATTTTACTAAAATGAATGTTGCTGGCAAAGTAACCGCTTGGAATGATCTAAAGCATCCTAGTAAAATATCCTCAACCAGAAATGGTAAAATTGATAAATCACTAGGCTATGACCACAAGATTTTATAATGCAAATATTGTAGAATCTAGTTATAGATTTTAAAAATAGTTGTATCCATGTTTGAACTAAAATATCACACGCCTTTCTCGTGGACAGAAACCGTAATGGCTGACTTCAGTGCATTTTTACAAGATCATGCCGCGGCTGAAAAAAAAGCTGCAGGCATGGCAATGTCGATGCTTTCTCATTACCCCGATCGCCTAAAGTTAGTTAAATCAATGACAGATTTAGCACTTGAAGAAATGATTCACTTTAAACAAGTATTAAAACTATTAATAGACCGAGGAGTAAACCTTGGCAACGACCAAAAAGACCCATACGTAAAACAAATCCGTGGCTTATTTAGAAATGGCCGTGATGAGTTTCTAATGGATCGACTTTTAGTTGCTGGTGTTATAGAGGCTAGGGGACATGAACGTTTTTCTCTTGTAGCTGAAGCACTACCAGATGGGAAAGAAAAAGAGTTTTATATAGCCATCGCCAAATCAGAAGAAAAACATAAAAACCTTTTTGTAGAGCTTGCATACGAGTACTTCTCTAAAAATGAAGTTGATATACGTTTAGAAGAAATTTTAATTGCGGAAGCAAAAATCTGTGAAAGCATTCCATTTACGTCAGCGCTTCACTAAATTTTTTATAAAAAGCCCCAGTAATTATACTTAAGATTATTTATCTGCTGGAAGATAGATAAGCTTGAGTATATAAAATTAAGGTATTTACTTAATAGTTAATTATTTACTTGAAAAAATTGGTGAACAACTTAATAAACATATAGAAAAAAACTTTCAACAATAGCTAAGCTCCCTTAAAGGCGTTGCTTTAAAGTAATTTATTAGCTCTGAAAGTTCTACGATAGTAGGGCGCCCGGCTTTGTAATTTGTATCTATATGGTAAGTATTAAAGATCCAAAAAGGTTTTTTTGTGGCATTATGGCCGTGAATTGAAAATAAAACGCCGCGATTACTAAAAATTTTATCTTGTTTTACAACTTCCCGATCCCATAGTAACTCGCTTACAAGCTTTTTCTTATCACTATTTAAATCACTCCAATCCCATTGCTGACCTAGAGTATGTGACAAGCCAATTTTCTCACCTTGATAATCAAGCAAAATAGACAGCGGGTAAGATACTAACTTTTCACATGCCGTTCGCAATGTTTGCTTATCAACATTAAGGTGCCAATTACCACCATTTTTAGTCCAAAGTGCGTGCGTTATTAAGCGACAATTACGGTGGCCGGTCTAGCGACAATTATCTTGGCCGGTTGATCTGATAAGGTTCGGTACAGCAGAACGGAGGAGTTCACTGTGCCGGGAACACGAATCACTGATCAGCAGGTCACTATTTATATGAAACATAGAAAACGTAATAGCCAAGTTATCGCGGCTGCGAAAGCAGGTATTTCAGAACGTTCAGCAAGGCGCATTGATAAACTGGATGAGCAGCCATTGTCTAATAAACGCCAATGGCGAACGCGTATAGATCCACTTGAGTCTATCTGGGACAGTATTGTTGTCCCTCTACTTCAAGGTGATGCAACGTTAACTCCGGTGGGAATTTTTGATCACCTTTGCGAGTTTCACACCGACAAATTTAACCCTAGCTCACGGCGTACATTAGAGCGTCGAATTCATAAATGGCGGGCACTGTATGGCTCAAGTAAAGAGGTCGTATTCCTGCAAACACACGAGTATGGCCTATTAGGTATGTGTGATTTTACACATGTGAAGTCACCCGTTACCATTGCTAGTGAACCCTTAAAGCATATGTTGTTTCATTATCGTATGCCCGCCAGTGGCTGGGCTTACGCCCAAGTGATCTACGGCGGTGAAAGCTTTGCTGCTTTTTCTGATGGCGTGCAAAACGCATTTAAAGCAGCCGGCGGTGTGCCTAAAGAAGTGCGTACAGACAGTCTGAGTGCCGCCTATCGTAATCACACTAATGATAACGATTTTACAGAGCGCTTTAATGAATTAGTCACCCATTATGGCTTTAAAGCGACCCGCAATAACCGCGGTATTGCGCATGAAAATGGGGCTATTGAGAGCCCTCATGGGCATCTTAAATCGCAACTGGAGCAAGCATTAAAAATCCGTGGTAGTTATGACTTTCAGACAAGAGAAGTCTATGAATCGTTTGTTGCCGACATTGTAGCTCGCCGTAATCGCCGTGTAAGTGATAAATACGCAGTAGAGCAGCGACAATTACATGCTTTACCACGGACGATGAGCGTCAATTACACCGAGCATTATCTAACGGTGTCACGTACGAGTACTATTTCATTGAAACGTGTTACCTATAGCGTCCCGTCACGCCTTATTGGTAGCCGATTACTGGTTCGTTTATATGACAACCGTTTAGAGCTGCACTATGGCAGCGATTTAGTTCAAACGTTAGCGCGTGTCTATGCTTCTAAAGGATGCCGTGCACGTAATATTAGTTACTTGCATGTTATTGACGCACTGGTTAAAAAACCATTGGCATTTCGCTACTCACAACTACGTGACGACTTACTTCCAAGCGACAATTACAAAGCTATTTGGGAATACGTTAATGCCCACCTTTTAGCGGATGAAGCGAGCTATTACATGGTAAAACTGCTCCATTTAGCAAAACAAAGTGGGTGCGAACGTCAATTAGGACGATTTGTAGCAGCGTCAATTACTCAGCGACAATTACCGGCCATCCGAGAATGTGAAGCGCAATTTTTAGTGATTGCATCAAACATACCCACAATAACAATAAAGCAACACAGCTTGAGCGCTTATAGCAGCATGATACCGGGAGGTCTACATGGATAACTTCACGGCCTCGTTACCTTTAATGCTGAAACAATTAAAGCTTAGCACCATGCTTCAACAGTGGAATACCCTGGGCAAAAAAGCGATAGAAGAACAATGGAGCCCACAGCAATACTTATCTGAGCTGTGCCATATTGAACTTGCGACACGCGATGATAAACGCCTTCAGCGGCTTTTAAAAGATGCAAAATTGCCCGTGGGTAAACACCTTAGCAGCTTCGACTTTACCCTTGTTGATGGGGTTAGTAAGCCCCTTGTTGCTGATTTAATAAATCAGCCGGATTGGTTGAAGCACGGTGGCAATATATTGCTATTTGGCGCCAGTGGTCTTGGTAAAACGCATATCGCCAGTAGTATCGGTTATGGCCTTATCGAGCAGGGCCATAAAGTTAAGTTTGTTGCCGCGTCAGCGATTGTTCAACAACTCCAGCAAGCAAAGCGACATTTACGCTTGCAAGACGAACTTGTAAAGCTCGATAAATACAGCTTATTAATCGTTGATGACGTTGGTTACGTACGAAAAACGGAACAGGAAACGAGCGTGCTGTTTGAATTGATAGCCCATCGCTATGAGCGACACAGCATGATCATCACATCAAACAAATCATTCGAACAATGGGATGAACTATTTGATGATTCAACGATGACTGTAGCGGCAATAGATCGCTTGGTTCATCATGCAACGATTATTCATTGCGAAGGTGAAAGTTACCGACGCAAAACAGCGCTCAATAAGAGCAAATAAAATTCGGTGTCAACCGGCCAAGATAATTGACGCGGAACCGGCCAAGTTAATTGACGCTAGATAGTGCGCTTTTTTATCATTAGCAATTATTGATTCAAGCATCATATGTTCATGGTTCCCAAGCACCATATGTACGCCAAGGGTCGAAAAAGTATTGAGTAGTTTTAAGCTGTCATTACCACGGTCAATAACATCACCAAGAGAAATTAAAACATCTTTTTCTTTATTAAAGTTTACCGACTTAAGTGCATAGTGAAACTTTGCTAAATCTGCATCTAAATCACCAATAACAAATATGCGTTTATCAGCATTAATATGAAGAGACTGTTGAGTTGGTGATTTCAAAATTGCGTTAGCACTAATGCGCATCAAAATAAAAGACTCCAAATGAACTGAACAATTTATATTAACATTGGTTTAATGTAATTTCTAAACCCTTATAAAAAAACTGACACGAAGTTGGGTTAGTAGAGGCTTATAAACAAGGTAATGACAACATTAAAACGAGATCTTTATCTTATTTAACATAATATAAATTATGGGCTATTAGTTAACTAACGAAACTTAAGCATTTCTTGATACCACTAAGTCCAATACTGCCAGGAGTATATAGCTGTAATATGTATTTAACTTTTTAACCATTTTAACTAGCTGATTTTTAGTAATTTAATCAAACTAAGGAATAAACACACTATGTATATATAGCCCACTAAGTCCAGTACTAGACGGTATCGGACTTAGTGGGCGTAGAAAAGAATGTTGACGATATAGATAAGTTACTGCAATCATATCTATAGCAGTTGAAACAACGCATGTATGTGAATTGGGAAATGTAAAAAGCTTTATAAGATTTAAGATCTCAGGCACCATATTGTCATTACAGTTTACTGCTCACTATCCGAGGTTGGATAACGAAACTTAACCCAAGCAAGCTGTTTTTTATATTCGTTCTTCATCATATCTATCACGAAATAAGCTAAGCGATTCATCACCATATGCAATGTAACGATTAAGTAAAGACTCTAAGGGAGCATTTGGGTCATGAAAAACTGAGGACACACCATTAGTAACAATATCTTCGGGCAATTCGCGCTCACGCAACAAAATGACTCGTCCTGCAATCATTTTATGGTAAAATAACATGTCACCTATTTCGATGGGATTGAACTCGCAGTTTTCTGTAAGGTTGTAAATTGACATATCAGCAATAAGATAAAACAGAGAAATTGAAGTTTTTAAATATTCATGAAAAGTCCAACCCTTCGGTAATAAGAAAATATCAACAACTGATCTATTAAATAATAGTTGTTGATAGTTTCGTTTAGAGTTATACAAGAATCCATTTACTTTCTCACTATCTAAATAAAATGTAGCTATGGGAAAGGCAAATTGATCACTTTTATTTACTACCCCTTTATGACGATATTCTTGAGCCCCTGACTTTGAGTGAAACTTAACTACTGGATTGTTAATCCTATTCTGTTTATGCGAATAGAACCCATGCCATGAAATATAAGAAACATCCAGAAAGTGGAATTTATTTTGTTTTATATTAATAAACCCATTAAATCTGTCCCTTTTAGAGCACTCGATGATAACATCTGATTCCCCATATATTGGAGACTGCCGAATAGGCGCATCCTGAACTTTAATTGCTAATACCACTGTTCCATTTTGTGATCTTAAATAAAACTTATTACTCATTCAGTACCTCTGAGAATATAATGCTTTGCCAAGAGGCAAGTGAGCATTGCTGGACGAAGCCCTGTTAGTATTTGTCCCTGCTGTGCTTTTTTAACTCGGTAATCCCCCTGCCCTAGCACATCATCTATTGAATTGAGTTGACTTTATTTATTGTACAATTTTGAAAACTGTTTAGCATATGATCTTCAGAATAGGGGTTTTAGTGCATTTTTCAAAGCCTGAACTTTTATTTCTTTAAAGCAATTTCCTTTGGCGAGAAAATGGCCGAATTATAACAGCTGGCCATCTAATCTGAAAAATTGCATTTATTATCCGAATTTAGGAAAGTATTGTCACCCTCAGCTAAAGAACAAAACTTAGATTCAATCAACGTGCCTATCCAAAGAAAAATTATGACAGCAAAGATTGAAACTCACTTTTGGACAATTTCGAGTTAGAGCCTAAGGTCAGCTTTGTGCCATAAGCGGACTGTCGCACCTTAGACTCTTGTTAAGTTACCTTTAAACTTATATTTTGAAGTTCATCTCTAATGCTTGTCAGATGTTTATACTTTGTTTTGACCATTAACGAAAAGGTGAGTATTGGATACAAAATCGTACTGCTAAATCCTTCTTTGAATTGGTCACCATCTTCATGGCTTTCTAAGCACTGCCTTATTATTTCTATGTCTTTACCATTTGGACAGTTGGCACTATGTAACAATAACGCTCCTCTAGACTGGTCTGAGAAATATAAACCGATATAGTCTACGATTGATTTTTGCAGGCTTTGATGATGGTCCAAATCGAAGTTAGCTAATATAAATTTGAGCTCACCCACAAACTCGTCTTCGTTATTGTAAAATGCTTCAATTGAAGTGGTAAAACCATTCTTATACTTTAATGAAATATCAAACATACCGACAAGATCTTTTTCCTTGAAGTCTTTATTCAATTCCAATGATGCTCCTTCCCTATTTACAACAGGAGTTGTTACTTCAAAAAAAGAGTGTCTCATGTTGTTAAATACCCATGAAATGGCATTAGAATAAGCTTTTAGCTTTCGGTCATTTTCTAATTGAGCTTGAGCTTTTAATGCCGCTTCTGTCTTCTTTTCAACTTTTTCAGCATAGTTTGACCAAGCAGCGTTAATAAGCATGCCCAGAATAATAATTCCTAACAATGCTTGTATTGAAATAACTACCTGCATGAGCTCAGAAGTAGGAAGAATATCTCCGTAACCTAGCGTCGTAATTGTGACAACACTAAAATATAGAGCGCTAACTGGAGACAGCTCTTTGTTAAAGTTACACAACTCTTCAGGCGAGCAGAAAAAATAAATAAGGGCAAAAAATATAATGCATACAAAGTATGCAATAACTAATTTCTTAACCGAAGTAGAATTTATACTCATACTATCCCTGGTAAGTTAACAAATTTATCAGAGGACACTTTCCCTATTTTAGCGCGAAAACATCCTTATTTTATGAGCTTATATTAATAGCAAATAGCGTAAACTATTGCCAGATATAAATATTATACTTTTTATAGCCTATATAAACATGTAAAAAAGAGGAACGTTTCCTCTTATTCTTACTAAGTTACTGACAACTCACCTGACTGACTGCTTATCGCTCACAGCCAAACTTCTCCAAAGTGCCATGAGCACCCCTTCAAGGCGTTAACCTGAAACTTTGTTGGGTGGCGCCTTCGGCTTAACCAACCTACCTTTTGACGTTACGGGGTAGGTCGGATAAGTGGCGAAGCCACGCCATCCGAAAAAATGATGAGTTTACTAGAAACAGCCCGACTTACCGCGTTTAGCTGCGTTTTAAAATTGGCAATACTTCTGCTGTTTCAGAATCTAACATTTCCAAAACGCTTTCAAAATCATGTATAGGTGACCAACCTAATTTCTCACGTGCGGACGATGAATCATATACGCGATCTAAGCATTGAGGTAATTGCCAATTTCTTTGTTTAAATGCTAGCGCGATTTCTGGGCACTTACGCTTGATGACAGATCCAGCTTCAGTATATAAAGCTTCGCAATCAGAAAGATGAAAAGGTGTTGCACCTGAAATTATAAAACGATTAAAACCGTTTAAACGTTTTTCCACAGCACATAAATGAGCACTTGCTACATCTCGAGCATCAATACCACGAGTCAGACGAAATACCGCCATTAAATCCGCAGCCTCAGGAAAACATCTCGACATTTGCAGCACAGTCACTGGAAGCTGAAACAGGTTTGAAATTTCTTTTAGCTTAGTTTCAGCATCAATTTTACTTTTATGGTAAATCGACTTAGGTTGCGGAGTAACCTCCTCATTAATCCAACCTGAAATACCTTTCGGAGTCGAAGCATAACCGTACAACGCAGTTGTACTGGTAAAAATAAAGTGCTTAATACCTGCTTTTACGCCAGACAAAGCCAGTTTCTCAGTCGCGTCTACGTTGATAGATTTAAACTCAGAATCAGGCACTAAACCAACATGAGGAGCATGAAGAGCCGCTGTATGAATGATGACATCAATATTTTCAAGAATCCCATCAATCAGAGCACTATCACGAATATCACCAATGTAATCGGCTGTTGAACAAGGTGTTTTATCAATACCGACTACGTTATGTGTTCGCATTAATTTAATATAAATCGCACGCCCTACTCTACCCGCAGAGCCTGTTACCAATATTCTCATTTACAGCACCTTCTTAATGATTTACCTCAAAGCAGCTAACAATTTAATAGTGTGCAAATAGCGTATTTATTTGCTATTGCTAGCTCATCTCTACATGGTTTTAACAAATTACCTAAGATATTACTAAGTTTTCTAAAGTTTTTATGTAAAGTTAAATGAAACAATGTACGAGCGCCGCTCATTTCCTCCAATTAATGAGCAAACAACATTGAGCAATCTGTTAACTATTATATTTAGTCAATCGCAATGACTGCTCTTCGCTCAAAGCCGCCCTTAGAGTATTTACGTTTACTTATAAAGGGGCAATCCAAAACTTGCCTCTGGACATAACTGAGTTATAGAGATTACTAAATTAGCGTCTAACGAATTACTGTGGCATAGCAAGCTAGGGACAAATGCGCAAAATGATCCCGCTATTGATTAACTAAAATTTCATAAGTGAAAGTTACATGCTCGGGTACATACTGTTCAGTATTAATTTCACGTTGGACTTCTTCGATAGTCAAAACACAGAGAGCACCCTCACTATTCAAGAGCACGGCTTTTTGTCCGACAGTAGGGGTGATTGTTCGACCGGGGGTTAGAAAAGAATCGACTGTTGAGGGGGTAAAGTTTGGAGTTGTTATTAGCCCCACAGCTTTAAGACCACCGTCAGTGTATACATAGACACTATTTCCTGAACACCCACTGAAATGAATTTTGAACTGGTACTCACCATTTCCAACGGTATAACCTGAATGCTCTCGATAGCGAAAAGTTACACGCCCACTTAGAGCTGGGTTTGCATAATTACCAGAGTCTTTAAGAACATCAATCCGCTCAAGTCGCGCTGCTCGTTTATGAACGACCGAGATAGGTATCGCATGTTGTTTGTCTGCGGGAAGTCCTTCAATCCATCGCCATACTGCGTCTATCTGGGTTGATCCTGGATATCTCCTAGCATCAGGGTTTGAGTTAAAATCAAAACCTTTAGGACTTTTAGCTTTTAGCCAACGAGGCAATCTATAGTTAGGGTTTCTAACAAAAATAACGGACAGCCATGTGTTTGGTTTACTCTCAAAAACACTGCTTATCCATTCTGTCTCAATGCCAACTCCTGATGTTGGGGCGTTGTCTGCACGTTCAACATAATTTTCATCAACAACTAAAAGTACATGAGAAGCATCGGTTACTTCTTGCATGAAGCCGCTTAAACTCGAACCATAGTCGACTGCTTCGTCAATTTTCACCGTGTAACCCATTAAATGAAGTTGGCTTGCGAGTAGGTGAACCCACTCTTTATGCTCATTTGACGTCCAAGCGTATGAAATAAATAAATCCGTTTTCATTTGAATGTGTTTTCCTTATGTTCGTGACATATTGTTTAAATGCAATAGTAAACATAACCTAAATTCGGATAATAAGTGCAATTTCTCAGATTAGATGGCCAGCTGTTATAATTCGGCCATTTTCTCGCCAAAGGAAATTGCTTTAATGAAATATAAACAGCTGACACAAGAAGAAAGATACCAGATTTACGCGTTAATAAAAGCAGGAAATAACCAAAAGCAGATAGCTGAAGAACTAACTCGTTCACCGTCATCTATTTCTAGAGAGCTAAAACGCAATAAAGGACTTAAAGGCTATCGGCCTAACCAAGCCAATAACTTTGCTGAACAAAGACGTAAGTCATCTTTCAAAGCAAGTAAGTTAACAGAGGACGTCACTCACTGGATTAATAAATTGTTGCATGACGGACTTTCCCCTGAGCAAGTGGCAGGCCGCTTAGCTTTAGAGAAACAGGTCGTTTTACATCATGAAACAATTTATCAATATATTTACAGAGACAAGGCTCGTGGTGGCAAGCTACATAAGACACTCACTCGTGCATGTAAAAAGTATAAAAAACGCTATGGAAGCTATGATAAACGTGGACAGATAGTTAATCGAGTCAGCATTGATGAACGCCCAAGTATTGTGGATTCAAAGTCTAGGATTGGTGATTGGGAGGGCGATACAGTGATAGGTAAAGGGCGTAAAAATGCGCTTGTCACAATGGTTGAACGTAAAACGTTATATACAGTCGTTCACAGAATTGAAAGCAAGCATGCGAAAATAACAGCCGATGCGCTGATCACGTGTATGACACCATATAAAGGTAAGGTTATTACCGTGACGTTAGATAATGGAAAAGAGTTTGCTCACCATGAGCATGTTGCACAAAAATTAGAAGCTGATGTGTATTTCGCTCATCCCTATTCATCATGGGAGCGGGGCATAAATGAGAATACCAACGGCTTACTTAGACGCTTCTTCCCCAAGGGAACTGACTTTATGGCGCTAAGTGAAGCAGAGATACAGGCGGCAGTTGATAAGCTCAACCATCGGCCAAGAAAAACAAGAGGGTATAAAACCCCTCATGAATTATTTACGGGGCAATCAGAAGTTCTGGTGGCTGCATAATGATTGCACTTAATACTTGAATTCAAGTAAAGAGAATTTAAAAGCTACTCAGACTAATGACAATAAGCACAAATTCATCAAACTGCTTCTCATCTTCGGATTACGATTTGTTAGTTTGAATATGTACCAAGGCAGCACAAACAATCACACTCCCTAGCTCGAAAAGGGGCAAAAGCTTGTTAGAACAAAAGGCAGACTGCGACAAATAGCATCGAAAAGTTTCGAACGTTATTGTCATGGTTTTAGTATTTATTGTCGAGTTTCATACTTTAATGTTATGAATCCCTTAAAGTGTAACTATTGCTTGATGTTCTAAAATACCTGTTCATACTGGTTATTAACACAGGTATAGAGTAATGGTTATGATCGTACTGAAATCCACATCTGACTTTGAGATAGAAAGCGTCAAATACCCCAATTTCCCTTTACTGACTTGGGAGACTGATAATTCAGATCTAGGGATTGAATCTGGAAACCTTTGTGTAGAGGCAATGCAGTTCTTGATCTATGAGTGCCTAAAACGAGGTCGAGTGAATAGTGAGAACACTTGGTGGACGTATGGCAATCATTTAGCTCAATTCCTGACATTCTGTGAGCAGAACAGTTTGGATTGGCGAGATATTTCAGAAAGCAGTGAAGATGAAATGTTAGTCAGTGCTTATCGTGACCTTTGTGTTGGTGAGTTTGGCATGTCGGTTAATTCAACCAATCAGCACTTACGAACGATAGTGCGTTTCTACTCCTATGGTGTTGGTAAGTGGTTTAAATCATTGCCTTACTCTCTAGAATCCGTTTCAGTGAATAAAGGGCAGCAGTTTCTAGCTCATACCGAAAGAAATGGTGGTAAGAAGTACAGCTCTGATTTGATGATGAAAACCTTTGAGAAGAAAGCTAAGTTTTTGTCAGCTATTGAAGTGAAAGAACTGCTATCTGCGATTGAAAATCCAACCTTAAAGCTGATGGTTCGCTTATGTCTACAGACAGGTATCAGACGTAAAGAGCTGTTGTTGTTTCCGTTGCACGTAATACGAAAGCCAACTGGAAATCGAGCTTACTACGAGGTCAATATTTCGCGAACCAAAGGTGAGAAAGAGCGTAAGATACACATTCCAACACGACTGATGGAAGACTTGTGGCGTTATGTCAATGAGGCTCGTTTTCGGAAGCAGCAAGAGTCAGGAGTGGTATCAGACTGCTTGTTTTTAACGTCTGATGGTCAAGAGTGGACTTCTCAAGGCTCTGCTTTTGGTAAGGCTCTCAAGTCGCTTAATTTGCCCTTTCACGTATCACCGCACATGTTAAGACATACTTACGCAACGCACATGCTAAAAGGAATGCTAGAACATAAAAGCAGCAGATTTGAACCCTTGATGTACCTACAAGCTCGGCTTGGGCATTCAAGTATCACAACCACAATGAAGTATTTGCACTTGGTTAATGATTTAGTCGATGACTTTTCGATTGAGTATCAGCAACAAGTTGATGCGATTGCGTAGGTAAAGTATGGCTAGGCAAAGAAAAAAACTGTCGATTAACAAAGACAAGCTAAAGAAAACGTCGGCAGTAGAGCCAACTATTGACACTACTCAAAATCGAGAAATAGTCCGACCAATCAACCCTGTTGTGAATTACCCCAATATCGGTTCAAAAGGTGGTAATGGTTCTAACATTAATTTTACTCGTTTCTATGGCAAAGGTTATGACGACATTACAAATCGAGTGTACTACACCGCAAAAGCTCTGCTGAAAAATACCGATGCTCTTAGCGAGGAAACTCAAAGAAGTTATTTTAATAGTGGTTTTTCCCATTTCGCTGAATACCTTACATTATTTAGGTATTCAGCGAGTGAGGACTTAACACAAGCAGATATTACACCAGAGTTGATCGACCAATATTTACTGCACCTTAAAGGTAGTGATATTGGGTATAACACCCAAAAAGGTTACTACACTCATCTCAAGTCAATGCTGATACACATGAGGGACAAGGGCTATTGGTCAGTCATTGGTTACATCAACCTAAACAGTGATTTCTTTCCTAAGAGCCCATTTCCAAATTCAAGTAAACGTGCAAAGGGCGAGAAACCTCTGACTTCCCATGAAAAAAGGCAGGTGGTAGTTGCGCTAAAACAAGCAATTAAGCCGATTTATCAAAAGACCGAACCACTAACAGGTTATCAGTTAACACTGTGTTTGTTAGCTGTGGCGATTCAGACAGGCATCAACACATCTCCGCTTCTCAATATGACTACCGACTCATTGACCGACCACCCACTTAAAGATTGCCGCAAGCTCTTAACCGTATTCAAAAAAAGAGGCAACACCACGCAATTGCACAATTTACGAAAATCACAGGAACTTGAAGTGGTGCAAGGAATAAAGCTTGATGTTGCTTATCTTATTGAGGCTATCATTGTAATGGTCTAATGAAACTGGACAGGTTTATAGCGTAAAATGAGCTAAACCCAAAAGGTATCACTATGACCAGAAAATCAAAAGTAACACTCAGTGCACAACAAAAACTTGAATATGCCAAATTAATGGTAGAAGAAGGTTATACCAATAAGCAAATTGAAGAGATGTCTGGCGCAGGAAAGTCAGCAGTATCACGTTGGAAGCAACAATATCTATCTGAGCTAGATGGTAAGAGCCCGGGAAATGTACAAGCACTCACACCAGAACAGCAACGTATTCAATTGCTAGAGAAGCAGCTACAGCGAGCTTTAAGGGATAATGATATATTAAAAAAAGCCACCGCTTTCTTCATTCGCGACAATCAAAATTTAAAGTAATTAAAGCGTTGAAGAAAGCGACCCCAAGCTATACGGTATCTGAGTTGTGTCGTGCTTTAGAAGTCAGTACAAGTAGTTATTACTATGCGCCCGTCGCGCCAAATAAGTCAGAGCAGGCACTGCTGGAGTTAATTAAATCTATCGCTGACGATTCTGGTTATACGTATGGTAGACGCAGAGTGAACGTTGAACTGAATGCGTTAAATCATACGATTGGAATATATAAAACAGCGGCACTGATGAAAAAGTTGAATATAAAAGCCATCAGGCCGAAGAAAAAACATTACTACCCTAACTCAGGTGATGAACATAAGTACGCACAGAACCTCTTAAAACGAGAGTTTAACCCTGATTCACATAACACGCATTGGGTCGGTGATATTACCTATATCAGGAACCATCAAGGGTGGAGCTACTTGGCCTGTGTGTTAGACTTATCAACGAGGGAAGTTGTAGGGTATGCCTTATCAACAAGCCCAAATGCTGAATTGGCTATAGCAGCATTGAATAATGCTATTAAGCGTCAACAGCCGGTTCTTAATCAACTGATGTTTCATTCCGATCAGGGGTGTCAGTATTCTGCGGCCTCGTTTAGAGCTCGGTTATCACAACTAACTATAACGCAAAGTATGAGTCGTCGAGGTAATTGTTGGGATAATGCAGTAATGGAGCGATTTTTTAGAAGTTTAAAAACAGAGCGACTGAATCGCCTGTCATTTATAAATCATCATTCAGTTATAAGTGAGGTGGACAATTATATTCAGTTTTACAATTACAAACGTAGGCATTCTACGCTTAATTATATGACGCCACATCAGAAATATAATGAATTAAAAAATGCCGCTTAGAATCTCTACAGAATTTGTTGACCATTACACATTGAGCGTAATAGCCAAGTGAGAAAGTCTATCGATTCCGACTTGGTATTTGTCTATGAGCCTAGAGTTGCCCACATAGGTGCAGAGAGAGGTACGGTCTCCTCTCTAGCAGAAAGGCTGCTTCGATATAACATCAAAAAATTCATCAAAGAGTACGACTTAAGAGATGAAGATGTTCGAACGATGAAACTTAATGTAAGCCGTTTTCGCAAGACGTTCATCAATGGTATTTATGAGCTGAGTGGTGAGAGTTTGTTAATTGCTGCGCGGCAAGCCAAACACAGTGGGACAGGAACGCTTGACCACTACCTGCAAGCTCCTGAGCAATCAAAGCGCAACTTGGGCTTAATGGGTGAGATACGAGTTAAAGAGCTAACGTGCGCAGAGCCAAGTGTCCCTGTAGGGCATTGTAAAGACCCTAAGAATGGCGATAAAGCACCGAAAAATGGCTCGTTCTGTAATGACTTTTTAGGCTGCTTCCGCTGTAAAAGCTTCGTTATTACAGGTGATGATTTGTACAAACTCTTTAGTTTTTATTGGGCGATTATTCGAAGCCGTGACGAGTTTGGTCGTAAAGACTGGAAGCGTCATTTAAAAAATGTTCTAAGAATCGTAGATGAAGAAGTTGTCCCTGAATTTGCAAAGCTTGGTCAGCTACAGCGTGTAGAGGCTGAAAAAGAACGGGCAAGATCTAATCCACATCCGTACTGGCAAAACCTTGATATGTTGAAGGTGACGCAATGAGTTCAATTGAGTTAATACTCACGCAAGCTGAGTTTGCAATTCAGCAATGCCCAAAGCCAAGCACCAGTGCGCTTGAGCAAGTCATTGATGGCTCTCTAACGGGTATCGTGACCTACATTAAACTCGCCAATGGTGAATACCAAACGCTATCTCGATTTGAGGAAGATGTATGGGTGTTTCCTGCTAGGAAAGGTACGAAAGCAACTATAGCAAGTGCATTAAACCTTACTTTTTCTACGATTGATGATACTCAAATGAAGCGCATGGCAAAGTGGGTAATCTGGAGCAAATTCAAAAAGGGGTTAGCTCTTAATACTCTTGTGAAAACATTGGACAAGTTGAAAAGTTATTTTCAGTGGGTTTTAAGCTCAGATACTACAGTTACACATGGGCTGACAGCTTTTACCTCAAATGCCTACGTTAGGCATGTAAATACCCTGCACTCAAAACGAAAAGGCGAGACTAAACCACTGACAGCAGTCACCAAGGTGGATAGATTCCGCGTTCTAGAATACCTTTATTACCACTGTAAAGAGTTTGATTTTGTCAAAGAGCATCCTTGGCCTCAATCAACCGCTAATGAGCAAGCAGGGTATGTTGGTGAAGCGTATCGGGAAGCCATTACCAAAGGTAAGACCCCCATTATTCCAAATAAAGTGCTAATTCCGCTGTGCCAGTTCACTAAATCATACCTAGATAAAGCTGATGAAATTCTGGAATCGTCAAAAAAGAGAGAAACATTGCTACTTCGAGATAGCTGTATCTTCTGGCTGTTACTCACAACGGGTATGCGTATCCATGAAATATTAGGCATTAAGCGTGATGCGTATCGCTCTGAAACGAAAGGTGACACCACTTACTACCACATCGAAACTGTCTCTGAGAAAACACATACAGGGTTAGCTGAGTGGATTGCGCCAAGGATAGCCACGGAAGCGATTGATATTCTTGGCCGTTTGAGCGCTCCACTTCAAGACCAACTTGAGTGTGATTTACTAAAAGCGAAAGCAAGCAACGATCATGTGGAAGCACATCGACTTGAGGAAATCTCAAACCACATCTGCCTATCGAAAAACCGGGGAAAAGGAAACGCAATTTACCTATTGTCAGGGGTGGCAATGACTAACACTAGGTTGCCAAACTTATGTGAACAAATAGGGAATAATTGGAACCTATCAGCGCACCAATTCAGACGTACCTTTGCTAATTATGCGGTTCACTCTGAATTAGGTGACTTGAGAGCATTAAAAGACCACTTTAAACATTGGTCAATTACCATGACCACTTTGTATGCCTTTAATGATGCTTTTGATGCTGAATTGTTTGAAGAAATGCTTCGAGAGAAATATCTGGTTGAAGAAGAAATTAAGCAAGATTGGTTTGAACTAGACATGCCTATCACTGGTGGCGACATAGCTCAAAACATCATGAAAGTCCGTGAGGATAAAGAGTTAATTAAATCTTTTGGCTCTCTTAGTGCTATGGCAAAGGCATACTCTAGCTCCATACCAATTCGCTCAACAGGTATTGGGTGGTGCACCAATGATGATGAGTGTAAGTGTGGTAAGCCTGATAGCTGTGAAAGCGGCATTGTAGATAAGCGACACCTGCCCTATTGGGAGGGAATGCTAGTGCAGCAAATGAAACTGATGCAATTGGATGATATTGGTGAAGCTGGTAGAGCGGCGGTAAAAAAAGGCATGGAACGCTGTGAAAAGGTTCTAGTGGCATTGGGTATTGATGTTGAAGCTATGAAGCAAGAGATTAACGAAAGAGAGAATATCGAGGTGATAAATGTCTAACCAGAAAGAAAAAGCGACACATAAAGCGGTTCGACTTGCCATTGTTCGAATCGAAAAAGGTCGTCCAAATACTGTTTCTCATAAACGCAAAATGAGTGTCGCTGCCGTTGCCGAAGAAGCAGGTGTAAGTCGAGCATTGATTCACCGTGATTGCCCTGAACTATTAGAGCGTATTAAAGGCGGTGTAAACAAAGATATTCGACAGCAACGTGATGCCAAACAAACTGAACTTAATAAATACAAAGACCGCAATCGAGAGTTGCGGTCTGAGGTGGCAGAATTGAAAGCTATGCTCGCTAAAGTTCAATCACAAAATGCTACGTTAATACGAAAAAACATGGCTCTGAGCAATGTTCTTGCGGACAATAGCAATGTAACGCAACTAATATACAGCTAACTGCCTGAATTTAATGTTAATAATTTCAAATTAAGGTTACTTTTGAGATAGTTAAAAACATCCAAAAGTGTAACCTCAAACAAAGCTATATAAAACAGAAGGTTAGCCACAGTTACATGTAACGAACTATTTATAATTATTGTCCTCCGACAATAACAAGTTATATTCCTTGGTTTACTTTAAAACTCTGCGCTTGCTCAAATATTTCTTTGTATACTTCATCGCGGCTGATTGGTGGATATTTAAATTTAGCGAGTATTAAAATCAGCTCTACTTTAAGTGATGATTTAATATCGTCGCGGTGATTCCAATCAACAAATTTAACTTTGTCGTCCACGATTACTTTTACCGCTTGGGCCAGCTCAATTAGCTTATCTTCGGGGTAGTCAAAGTCGTATTTAACTGCAAGTGCTTTTAAGGCGTCGTAAAAGCCTTTTTCTTCAATATCAATACCTAGCTCGTCGCCAGCGTTCATTTCGTCGCGTACGCTGTAAATCATATCAACCATGCTTTCTGAAAAGTCATCAAGTACGCTACTTACCAGTACGTCATCTTCTTTCCGTTCGTTGTAGCGCTGTACCAGCGACTCAAAGCGTTTAGTAAAATCGATACCTTGGGTTTGATTTACTTTTTTAAGCTCACCAATGGCTTTGGCTAGCATTTGTTGCAGTATTTTAATTTTGGTATTGGGGAGTTTTATTTTTTCTATTTTAGCGATGTAGTCGTCATTAAAAATGTCGATTTCGCCGCCGTCTTCATTACCGAGTTTAAATATTTCCTCAACGCCGTCGCTTTGTAGGGCCTCGCTTATCATTTCACGTACTTTGGCGTTCATTTGCGCAGTATCGGGCGCTTCGCCTTTGGTTAGTTTGTAAATAATAGAGCGAATAGCGAGGTAAAAGTGAATGTGGTTACGCTCACTTTCGTTAATTTTTTCACTGCCACAACATACATCGTAAGCGGCTTTTAAACGCTTAACTAAATCCATAAAGCGCTTTTGGCGCTTTTCGGTAATAAGCGCAAATTCAGCGGCGTGGTTTAAGCAGTTTAATTGGGCAACGGCTTCACCGGTAAAGTATGGGCTGCTGTCAAATTTATGGAATAACTCGGCAAGTAGCGCTAAATGGTTTTTGACTTCAATAACCGAGGCGGTAATGTCTTCAAAATTGGTTTCGTCTGTTTTTGAATACTGCGCTAGGGCTTTATTCATTTCAGATTTAATACCAATGTAATCAACTACTAGGCCTTTATCTTTACCTTCAAACTGGCGGTTAACCCGCGAAATAGTTTGTATTAAGCTGTGCTTTTGCAATGGCTTATCTATGTACATGGTATCTAAAAATGGCACGTCAAAACCGGTTAGCCACATATCGACCACTATGGCTATTTTAAAGTTTGAGTTTTTGTTTTTAAATTGCTTATCAAGCTCTTTACGCTCGTCTTTACTGCCTAGTAAATTATATAAGCGTTCAACGTCGTCTTTGCCACGCGTCATTACCATTTTTACTTTTTCAGAGGGGGCAGCAATACGGCCTTCGCTAATGGCGCGCTTTCGCTCGGTATCTGATAGCTTTTGGGCGTCATCGGTATCTACTACATCAAACCAATGTGGGCGTAGTTCTTCTAGTTCTTGATACAGCTGATAGGCAATACCACGCGAGCTACACACAAACATAGCCTTTCCTGCAACCGTAGAGCCTTCCTCAACGCGTTTTTCGTAATGTTCAACAAAGTCCCTTGCTAAAACATTAATGCGGTCAGGATCGCCTAGAATGCTATTCATGTTAGCGGTGGCTTTTTTACTGTCTTCTATTTGCAGCTCGTTACTGCCTGCATCGGCACATTCTTTGTAATAGGCTTCAATTTCTGCCAGCTTGCTATTGTTTAAGCACACCTTGGCGGCGCGGCCTTCGTACACAATACGTACGGTTATTTCATCTTTAACCGACTCTGTCATGGTGTACGAGTCAACCACTTCACCAAATACATCTAAAGTTGCGTCTACTGGCGTGCCAGTAAAACCAACATAGGTAGCGTTTGGCAGTGAGTCGTGCAGGTATTTAGCAAAGCCAAAGGTCTTTTTAACACCTTTTTCGGTAATAGTAATTTTTTGATCAAGGTTAACTTGGCTACGATGCGCCTCATCAGAAATACAAATAACGTTAGTGCGGTCGGTTAATAACTGGGTGTCTTCGGTAAATTTATGAATAGTGGTTAAAAATACCCCTCCGCTGTTACGCCCTTCTAGTAACTCACGTAAGTGAGTACGGCTGGTGACTGTTTTTACCGTATCATCGCCAATGTAGGTTTTAGCATTACCAAACTGCTGCGAAAGCTGATCGTCTAAATCGGTTCGGTCGGTAATTAAAATAATGGTTGGGCTTTTAAGTTCAACGCTTTTCATCAACAAGCGTGTTAAAAATTGCATGGTGTAACTTTTACCGCAACCCGTTGCGCCAAAGTACGTACCGCCTTTACCATCACCTTGTGGCTTTAAATGCAGTTTTATATTTTCGAACAGTTTATTAGCCGCATAATATTGCGGGTAACGCGGCACAATTTTTACCTCTTTTTTGCCCGCGTTTTTATTATCAGAGTCGGGAAAAAATACAAAGTTGCGTATTACATCGCGTAAGCGTGCTTTATCAAACAAGCCCTGCAATAACGTATGTAACGAGTTAATCCCCTCTTGCACTGTGAGCTCTTGCCCCGTTACTTTTCCCCACGAATAAAAAAATTGATACGGCGCAAATAAGTTACCCATTTTATTGTTTACGCCATCGCTTATAACGCACAAGGTATTAAACACAAATAATTGAGGTATAGCGCGCCTGTACCGCACCGTTAACTGCTCATACGCTTCAAATATGGGGGCTTGCTCGCGTATCGCGCTTTTAAATTCAAACACCACCAATGGCAAGCCGTTTACATATAAAATGCCATCGGGAATACGCAGTTCAATATTATCGTAGCTTGTGGGGCTTTCTATTTCTAACTGGGTAACAAAGCGGTAGATGTTATCGTCTTGCAGGTAAGTAACGCTCGCTTCATTCACTTTATTCAAAGCAACGTCCGCTATAGCACTGCCTGCTATTAGGCTACTTTTAATGCCTTGCTCAACGTTGTCGTAATCAAGCAGCTGAATATACAAATCTTTTTGCGCCGCGCTGCCTGCTACTCTTCCACGCTCGCGTGTAAGCAAAAAACCATCACTCAGCCACTTACAAAAGGTTTTATTACTCTCGTATAAATCACTGGCTGGCAGCTTTTCAAGTTTTGCAATTATTGAGTCTACTTCACCCGTTGTAATATTATTTTTAGCGTAGCGCTTGGTTAAAAAAGCTCGGAGGTCTTCTTTTATCAATACATCGCTATGGTTGCGAGTAAGCTCACCACCCAGTAAATACGGGTAGCCTTGCTCGCCTAATAGCGCAACCACCGCTTGTTCTAATTTGGCTTCAGTAAATTTCATCAAACATCCTTATTCTTGTTATTTTGGCCTTTAAACGCTCAGCTAAGGTTAATTTACTACTTCTTCATCGGTTGCAACATCAGGTATTTGTAGCTCGCCAGATATGAGTTTGGGGAGCAAATAATCCCTAGTTTCAGTCAATGTATTAATTTCTTGGACACAAGCAGTAATACGTTCGTAATACATTTTTGTTACTTCTGTATAAGCCTCTACAGCCTTTTTTGATGGAATAACTAGCTGTATACTTTTGAATGTTTTCTTACTTATCTCCGCAAACGTTGTACCACCAGAAATACCCTTGATTTCATCCATCACAGAGTCTAGCCATTGGATGGTATATTCGGAACTTAATGTTTGAGCATCAGTAATTGCTATGTAACCTTGGTTGATCGCAACAGGTACTTTTGCTAACGCCAAATAACCGACTGGCGCTCTTGATGACATTAGAACAGTATCAATAGGTAATAAACCTGATGTTATTTTTTTCAATCCAGCAGAAGTTATCTTTCGGCTTGTATCAAGCATTATTTTTGTAGTGTTACCCGATAAGTCTTTAGGTGAGGTCCAGTGTATCTCACCACCTTCCCAAAAATCTGGATTTTTTGTACTTGGTGTTGAACCACCTTTTACCACAAACTCATCCTCTACTGAAGATGCACTCCAGCCCTTTGGTATCCAGCCTAGTTGTTCGTTGTGTTCGAACTCATTGGGGAAGTGGGAGTGGGTGTTGGCGTGTTGGGCCAATATATTAGGATTGACGTTAAAGTCTGCTTTAACGAGTGTTTCAGAGCCTTTATCTACTGCTTTTGTTGGTAACTGTGCTTGTAACTCGTGAGCGAGCGCACTGAGTGATGCTTTGCATTCGTCCGCATTGTGTAAACTGTTCAGTGCCGCTAAGCGGCGCTGTGCTTTTAGTTTTAACTCGTCTGGCAGACTAGTTTCAAGGTTTTCTAACTTAAAATCAACGCTCGCAAGTAGGTTGTCGAACACCGGATCAAAATCAACAAACCAGCTTTTAAATAACGCCTGCGCCATCTGCTCAAGGGTTTGGTTGGTTTGTTTATTAAGCTCTATTTTCTCACTAAAACTGAAATACACTTCCCCAGCCCACTTTTGGTATTCTAAATCACTTGGAATATCAAAATATAATTTAGAGAAATCACCTTTTTTGAAGTGCGGTATCATTGTACCGACATGCATATTTAAAATACTTTTCTGTGCTTTTGGACTGCGAAGCAATGCGAATAGAAACTTTGAATCAATTACATTTTTATTGGCTCTGATAGCAACCATGTCTTGCGCGATACAATAAGGGACTGGATTTTGTACCCAAGCTACACGACCAGGAGAGCCCTTACATACAAAAATAATATCTTCTGGCTTAGGGTGCCCTCTAAACCAAGTTTTGTATGTTTCATCAGAAATATAACGAACCCTTTCGTACTCAGCATATAAAGAGTTATCTTTAATGCAATTGGTTGCAATTAGAGGGATGCCGCTACTTTGAACTGGACAAGTTTTACCACGGTTATCTACTATATTTTCCAATAAATCTTTAAATGTATAGCTTTTAAACTCCATAACCGAGCGCCTCCAAATTTTTACGAATAGCTTTATCAAGCGCATCGCTTTGGTTCATTTGGCTATAAAGAGTTTGGCTAAGCTCAGTCATTTTGGTTTCGAACGGGATGCCATCGTCTACAATATCGGCAGCACCTACATAGCGCCCAGGGGTGAGTACGTAATCGTTAGCTTTAATATCATCAAGAGAGGCTGATTTACAGTAACCGGCGATATCTTGGTATTCTTGCTCTTTATTTTCGCTTTGCTTTTTATCTGCGCTTTCTGGCTTCGCACTTTCAGTGGTTAGCTCTTCGCCGCGCCATATATGGTAGGTTTCGGTTATTTTAGCTATGTCGTCGTTAGTTAGCTCTTTTAAGGTACGGTTAACCATAGAGCCCATTTCACGGGCGTCTATAAATAGCGTTTCGCCTTGGCGGTCGCGGCGCTTTAGTAGGCCTTTTTCGTTATTACCGCGTTTATCTTTACTTATAAACCATAAACACACCGGAATTTGCGTAGTGTAAAACAGTTGCCCTGGTAGGGCTATCATACAATCGACTAAATCGTTTTCGATTATTTTTTGGCGAATATCACCTTCAGTATTGGTATTAGTTGACATTGAACCGTTAGCGAGTACAAAGCCTGCGGTGCCATGCTCACTAAGCTTTGAGATCATATGCATTATCCACGCATAGTTGGCATTGCCAGTAGGCGGTGTTGGGTAACCTGCCCAACGGGCATCGTCGACTAGTTCGTTATCGGCGCGCCACTGTTTTTGGTTAAACGGTGGGTTTGCCATTATGTAATCGGCTTTTAGGTCGGGGTGTTGGTCTTTAAAAAAGGTGTCGCCCGCTACATCACCCAAGTTGCCCGAAATACCGCGCACAGCTAGGTTCATTTTAGCCAGTTTATAGGTGGTGTTAGTGTACTCTTGCCCATAAATAGAGATGTTTTTTTGGTTGCCATTATGGCTATTAATAAACTTAAGCGATTGCACAAACATACCGCCCGAGCCACAACATGGGTCGTAAATTTTACCTTCGAATGGTTCGATCATATCGGCTATTAGGGTAACAATTGATTTTGGCGTGTAGAACTCGCCCCCGCCTTTACCTTCAGAGGCGGCAAATTTGCCTAAAAAGTATTCGTAAACGCGGCCAACTAAGTCTTCTTCTGTTTTTTCGTTTTGATTGGCAATGGTGTCGATATTATTAATGGTATCGATTAACGCTGAAAGCTTACTAGCATCAAGCCCTAAGCGAGAAAAATAATTATCGGGCAATGCGCCGGCGAGTGATTTATTGTTTTTTTCGACCGCGTGTAGTGCGGTATCTATTTTAACGGCAATATCGCCTTGCTTGGCGTTGGCTTGAATATACGACCAACGTGCGTCTTCTGGTAGGTAAAACACGTTATCCATCGCATAAAAGTCGACCATGTCGATGTATTCATCACCGTACTCAGCAACGATAGCCTTTTTACGCACCTCAAATTTATCACTAATAAATTTAAGAAAGATTAAGCTTAAAACAATATGCTTGTATTCAGCTGACTCAACACTTCCGCGCAGTTTATTGGCGGCGTCCCAAAGGGATTCTTCAAACCCGACTTGTGTTTTTTTTGTGGCTTTTTTTGTTGCAGGCTTTTTTGATGCAGCGTCCATGTGGTCTCTCTTTGCAAGAATATCAATATAAATTATTGGCTTATCATACCGCAAAGGTCGTGGTTTTTTGAGTGTTAATTAGTAATAAATTGGTATTAAAAAAAGAGATATAAAATAATTTTTAAAAAGGTATGTTTGTCAAAAAACGACTATTGTAAATCAGGCATATATTTACGCCCGATTATACGTGTATTTTACTGTTTTAATTCTAATAATTGAATGAGCTTACGCTTACCTTCGTCATCAAGCTTTTCGATTAAACACGCCAGTGTTGCGCTTTCTTCTGACTCACAAAAAAAATAATTTACGGGAACATTTAGCTCGGTCGCTAGATTTTTGAGTGTTGCAAGATCGGGCATATGACGACCTGTTTCGTAATGGTTCATTCTGCCACTGGCAGAGCTTGGGTCCATCCCCATTTTAATACCTAACTCTTTTTGGCTTATTTTCATTCGCTTTCGAGCCTCTTTAAGACGCTCTGTAAAAAAGGATTTAACCTGCACCGTTGCTTCATCTTGGTAACTCTTACATTTAAATGATTGTCTAGTTTTTACATGAGCATGTATACTTAGTAATCCTAAGTTTATGGTGAGTGGTAAAGTTTAGCAATGAGTAAGAAAGCGAATATGAATGTATTTTTACATTTTCTTTTGGTAATCAAACAGATGGATAACTTCACTGTAACAGAAGCTAAAGACGCTTTATTACATGAACAATCTGCGTTTACTGATGCGGTGGAAACCCGAAAGTTTATATACCGTCAATTAACTCGTAATGTTGAAAAAGGACTATTAAAGCGAACCAATAAATTAAACAATGGAGTTAAAGAAGTTATCTATTCAAAAACGGAGCTGTTTTTTAATTTAGAAATGGTGCCAAACTCAAGAGGAAGTAGAGCAAAAAGCATTGATATTAATAATAACTCTACTAACGCCACAGCTGAAAATCTTGAAATTACTGAGTACCAAGAAGAACTTAAAAAAGACTTACTAACATACGAAATTGATTTAAATACAGTACTTGAAGAAGCAAAAGAGTATAAACGCCTTACTGCGCGTTACCCAAAACTACATGAACAATTGCAGCTGCATCACACTCAAGCTAAGGAAAAATCGATTAAATTACTTGGCAAAATAAATGCTTTGCAGACTTTACTGGGTAATAAAATAACAGAAAAACAGCCATGTTAAGGGCTTGGCAAACAGCCTGCTTATCGGCAGTTAAAAAACATTACTCTCAAAACCATAAACACTTTTTTTGTTTAGCTACACCTGGGGCTGGTAAAAGCGTGTTGGCGGCAGAAGTTACAGCTTACTTATTTGATACAAAGCAAATAGACTTTGTGATTTGTTTTTCACCCTCTAGTGAGGTTGCAAATGGCATTAGAAAGACGTTTGCTAAACGTTTAAATTGTAATTTTGACGGTGTTATTGGCTCAGTTGGTTGCTCGTATACTTATCAAAACATGCGCTTTTTTAGTGACGACTACTGGAAGCTATTAAAGAACAACCGCGTGTTAGTGGTGTTTGATGAAATACACCATTGCGCTGGTTCAAGCATTGAGGATGCTAATGTATGGGGGCAAGGTATTGTTAAAAACATTCAACAGCAAGCTGCTTTCACGTTAGCTTTAACAGGCACACCTTGGCGCTCTGACCTTCTCCCTATTGCGCTGGCGACTTATAGCGACCCAGATAATAGAATTCAGTGTAATTACACTTACTCACTGCAACAGGCCGTAACTGATGGAGTTTGCCGTAACCCTAAAATTGTTTTAATTGATAATGAAGAAATTTCGGTAACAACCACGAAACAGGAAACTAAAACCTATAACTCATTAAAGTCTTTGCTAAAAGATCCATCGATTTCCTACCAAGATCTAATTAAGCACGAGGCTGTAATCAATTACATTGTTGCTCAAGGAGTAAGTAAGCTCGCCACTATTAGGCTGCAAAACAGCAATGCAGCAGGGCTAATTGTGACCTCTTCTGTTGAACATGCAGAGCAAATAGTGACTGTACTAACTGACCTTTTTCATCAATCAGCAACCATAGTTACTTACAAAGAAAGCGATGCTGGCGATAGAATCAGTCATTTTCGCTTTAGCAACACGCAATGGATTGTAAGCGTTGGCATGGTGTCGGAAGGTACTGACATACCAAGACTACAGGTATGCTGCCATTTAAGCAGAGTTAAAACCGAGCTTTATTTTAGGCAGGTGCTTGGACGCATATTAAGAGTAAACAATTCCCCCAACCAAGAAGCTTGGCTATTCACCCTAGCCGAAGAAACACTAAGCACTTTTGCAAATAGAATTGACCAAGAGCTACCTGACACTTGCGTACTGATAAGAAATAACGCCATAGCGAATGAATATTTTGGAACAGAGACTCATAAAAAGACAAGCTCCACTAGGCCCGATAGTCAGCCGATTGCTGAAATTGATGATTTATTATTTTCGTGGGGCTTAAATGAATCAAATCAGCTAAAAATTGAACCTCAAGAAGCAAGTTTTTTACAGACCTTTGGCGGATTTAGAGAGCGGGTAATAGAGGTGTTTGTAATGAGCTAAAATATCAAGCTACTTTGTAGAGCAGGTATTACACCTGCTTAGATTTATGAAAGACAACTAGTAAGTTAAATTAAAGCTATAAATTATTCTACTTTTACACCAAGCAGTTTTGTTAAACCTGTAATAAAACCACGAGGCAGTACTTCAATGTTACTATCTTTACATTTTATTTGCCCTGCTGGGGTTGAATACCAGTCATTATTTTCCATACATTCTTCAGATATAGCATAATTTAGTGTTTTTCTTTCAGATTCTGTTAAGTTGCTTATCAACGATGATTCTAAAGTATAAGATTCATTTGATTGTTTGATTGGCCGTCTGTCTATCACAATATTTGCATGTTGTTTGAGTAAGTTAACCTCTTTTCTGTACCTGTTTCTCTCGGCTATGATTTGTCCAAACAAAGCTCTTACTGCAGGGTCTGTAATACGCTGCAGTAAAATATTATCGGATGGGAGTTTGCTGTTTGGTTTGACTTTGTTATTAGCTCTTTGAACTCTATCTTTGCTCTTCTCAGCCCATGCTTCAATAAGTACACGATAGTGGTCGTTTCTTGTCGCTCTCAAAGCTTCATATCCTGGACCACCATTTAACTTGGAGTAATGACCTATCTGTGTTATTGAAAAGTTACAATTACCTAAAGCTGAATAATTACTCATAATTTCATTTAATTTTTCTAAATTTTTTTGTGTTCTAGTTGCCTTTCCATCCTTTAAATCAGCTAGAATAACGTCGATATTAATATTCATTAGCTCTCCAAACTCAAAGGCAAGGTTAATTTTTCTAAATTTATAGCATTATTATTGATAGCAGATATACCGGCAGACAAAAGTTTATTGTTTACAAGGTATTCTTCAGCTTCAATATGATTTGCTACTTTTCTATAACCTTCCATTTTATCATCAGGATCAGCAATTTTAGCCATTTTTCTCATCATCGCATTTACTGCTATTAACTGTTGATTGTCGTCCATTTCCATAAAAATTGGCTTGAAACCACTTTTCATAAGCACCCGGCTTAATTGCATTGTGCGCTTCTGTATTGCTGGTGTTTTGCGAAGCTCATCTTTGAGATCAGGGTAAAACTCAGCATCCTCGCAGAGTAGTGATAAGTGCAATAACTCTGATTTTGTTTCTATAAATTTCAGTGCCTTAGTAATATCTCTTTCATCGCCAACAGCAATTAATTTATCCTGTTTTTCATCATCTTTGCGTGTTTCTTCTACTCGAATAATTTTGTTTATAAGTTCAAAGCAGGCCATCCAATCTTTAGTATATTCATCTGCTTCAACTTTTTGCTTTTCATATCTCCGCTGTAAAATTTGAAGTTCATTATGTTTAATAAAAGGAATTCCTTGTTCTTCAGCAAAAAAACTTTCATCTTTTAAGTTATCTAATTCACCTTCGATTTCAATAAATAGGTTTGCCGCTTGGTGAGCTTTATAGCTGAGTTGATTGAATTGTGCATTAAGAGTTGGAAGGTAGCGTGCTTCAGTTATAAACCACCGACATCTAATGCAGTTCTCTGGGCCATGAGATACAGCAGCATAAATCCGGTTTTGGGCATATGTTGCTTCAGTTAGCTCTTCTCCTCCATTCCAGCAGCCTCCCAGAGAACTAGATTCACTAGATTTAACGGTATTACCGCCAACTAAACATAAACCAGTAGCTCTTTCTTCCCAACCTATAGGTGCACGATTGACTAATGCCGCTTCGATACTATCGGCCTTATGGTATGCCATTTTCATTTGAATTTGCTCGGTAGAAGCATCTTTTAAAAAATTTCTGACACTTTGAGTAGATTTTTCTTCTAATTGGAGTTCTGCCTCCCCCATTTTATGTGCAAACACAGAGGGAGTGATTTTATTGTAGTAAATTGTCATCAGTAATCTGCTGTGGCCAGCCAGCATTTTTGATATAACAGCAATGGGTAGCTGTGTATCCATTGTGTATGCCGTAATTAAAGAAACACGTAAGCTATGGAGCGGAAAGTAAGTACTAGTCATTGAAGCCAAAGATGTACCAAGAGAGCATTCGTGGACTAACTTTAATTTTTCTCCATTATCTAGTGTATCTCCATTTAATTCTAGGTTGCATTCCAATTTAAGTAATAATTGATACCATAACCGGTTGATAGCTTTGTAATAAGTAGGTTTAAACTTATCGGTACCTGCTGCAGAAGCGTCGCGAAAAAGAAAGGAAATATCGCCCATACTTCTTAACTGAGCTTCAGATTTTTTCTGATCTGCTGTATGTTTATTTTTTAAAGTAGTACAGTCTGTAGGGCTTTCGATAGGATTGTATTTTTCCTGCCAACTGCGCAATTTTTCTAACCAATATAGTACTTCTTCATTCTGCCAAGGAATTGTATATCCTCGTTCGAGCTCTTCTTTATTATTGTCAGCTGATTTATTAGTATTTATATATAAAGCTGTTGAATAAGCTGCAGAAACAGAATCATAAACTCGACGAAAAACGCCTTTACCATATGGTCGTTTCGCATTCCCTAATTTAAAACTATGCTTTTCGTTAAGTACCCATTGTCGATTTTCATATCTCCATGTATCAGCTTCGCCACTATCCAACATACTTATTCTTGAATTCAAGTATTAAGTGCAATCATTATGCAGCCACCAGAACTTCTGATTGCCCCGTAAATAATTCATGAGGGGTTTTATACCCTCTTGTTTTTCTTGGCCGATGGTTGAGCTTATCAACTGCCGCCTGTATCTCTGCTTCACTTAGCGCCATAAAGTCAGTTCCCTTGGGGAAGAAGCGTCTAAGTAAGCCGTTGGTATTCTCATTTATGCCCCGCTCCCATGATGAATAGGGATGAGCGAAATACACATCAGCTTCTAATTTTTGTGCAACATGCTCATGGTGAGCAAACTCTTTTCCATTATCTAACGTCACGGTAATAACCTTACCTTTATATGGTGTCATACACGTGATCAGCGCATCGGCTGTTATTTTCGCATGCTTGCTTTCAATTCTGTGAACGACTGTATATAACGTTTTACGTTCAACCATTGTGACAAGCGCATTTTTACGCCCTTTACCTATCACTGTATCGCCCTCCCAATCACCAATCCTAGACTTTGAATCCACAATACTTGGGCGTTCATCAATGCTGACTCGATTAACTATCTGTCCACGTTTATCATAGCTTCCATAGCGTTTTTTATACTTTTTACATGCACGAGTGAGTGTCTTATGTAGCTTGCCACCACGAGCCTTGTCTCTGTAAATATATTGATAAATTGTTTCATGATGTAAAACGACCTGTTTCTCTAAAGCTAAGCGGCCTGCCACTTGCTCAGGGGAAAGTCCGTCATGCAACAATTTATTAATCCAGTGAGTGACGTCCTCTGTTAACTTACTTGCTTTGAAAGATGACTTACGTCTTTGTTCAGCAAAGTTATTGGCTTGGTTAGGCCGATAGCCTTTAAGTCCTTTATTGCGTTTTAGCTCTCTAGAAATAGATGACGGTGAACGAGTTAGTTCTTCAGCTATCTGCTTTTGGTTATTTCCTGCTTTTATTAACGCGTAAATCTGGTATCTTTCTTCTTGTGTCAGCTGTTTATATTTCATTAAAGCAATTTCCTTTGGCGAGAAAATGGCCGAATTATAACAGCTGGCCATCTAATCTGAGAAATTGCACTTATTATCCGAATTTAGGATTTGATATGTACGCAAAGGTAAATGAAGTTTAATAAACAGTATCATGTGCCTGACAGGGGACCAGATTTGAAACGTTTCCTTTTTACCATTCTTTTTTGTACGCCACACACAATCTGGGTCTGATTTATCGATTACCTCTTCATCGACTTCGTACCAATCACTTTTTTGTGTATCATGGGACCAAGTCCAATCACTGAAATTTCGGTAGTGATAAGATGGTTTTAACTCTTCATTTAACTCTATGGTTTTAGAAATCTCTAGCATTTCTATTTTACTTGGTAATGGACAGATGATCTGACGTAAATCTTGAATATACCGATAAGGTAAAGGATTACGAACAGTCTCTGTGAGAGAACGGGCTATCTTTATTTTAGTGAAAGGGTTAGCTACAAGTGGGATAGAAATACCATTATCATTTTTTTCGGATAAATGAGATTCAATAATATAATCAATAAAATCGCATGGTACATTAACAGACTTTTGTATCGCTGCAGGCTGATTTACTGTTTTTCTTATTATCTTTTCAAACTCTTCAGTAGAGCATTTATGGCCATTGAAGCCACTAAAAAAAAGTTTGACATCAACAGCGTAAGGCACTTTTTTATAGAGGTATGTTTCAAAAAAACGTGTCAGAGCTACCTGTTTAGGTCCAACACCACTTTGCTGTGTTTCCATCCATTCTGAAGCTAATTTTTGCCAGTCCTCCCATTCAGGACCAAATGTATTTAACATCCAACCGAAAGTCGTATCTGATGCGCGATTGTCTCTTTTTTTCACTTCAATTTTTATGTTCATTTTAAGCCTCTAAATTTAGAATTTTTACCAGTAAAGTAACCATTAGGGTCTATATCCTCGAAACCAACTTCAACTAAATCATTCCAATTCAATGGTTTAACAATTGATTCTATGTTAGATAGCTGATGCGTTGCTCTTTCAAGCTCTTTAGATATCTCCATATGGCTCTTACCTGTATAAGGTATTTGAGACTCTAACGATTTATGATGCATACATCGACGTATTATAAGTGGACTTAGCCCTGCTCGCTCAAGGCGTCTTCCATAGTTATGACGATGTCCATGAGGGCAAATTCCTTCTGATTTGTTAGATCTTAACCCAATTCTTTTTAATCCAACTGAATAATTATGGTTAAAAGCATTAATTGTATAAGGAGAACTCAAACTTGTATGATGAAAAGATATAAAAGCATAAGGATGATAACAATCTACACTAGCACGAAACTTCTGATAGCTAGTCCATAATGACATAAAAACCTTACCGTAATCAGAAGGAAACCAATGAACTTGTAAATAATTATCTTTATGATCAACGACTGTACTTTTCCATCCTAGATAATGAGTACCTTTCATTTTAATACGTGGAATTCTTACATAGTTTTCTTTTAAATACGCTTGTCTGGTTTGGGTGCCTGAGCGGCACTTCCAATCATAAGGGGCCTTGCCGTCTACTTCATTATAAACTCTGACAACAGCAATTTCAGGATTATAGGGGTCCTCAAATACATCTGTAATCCATAGAGTCAGTGCTTCACTTAAGCGTAGACCACCTCCATGAATTAATAATAAAACCAATTTATCCCTAAGTATTACTCTAGGGTCAGTGGAGCCTCCTAAGCCATGCTTAAAAAACATTTCCCAATATTTCTCTGGAAATGCAACTGCATCACCTTCGGCTTGTGTTAATAATGTACGCCCTTTGATATGCCTTGCTTTTCGAATGGTTTTATTAATAATCTTATCTTCAATATGTCCCAAGTAGTCATTTTGATTCTTTCGAAACCATGCTGCATAATTTAACCTATATTCCTGTGGTGTAGCATCGCGTAGGGGATTCATTGAAACATTACCAATTTTGTCAGCCTGCCAATCCGTAAATGCAGTTAGCCTATTGATATGTTTATTTACATTAATTGTTGAAGTAGGTATCCAATATAAGCCTGAAGGATCTAAACCATCCTCACCTATAGTGCCTGTATATAAGCGCTTAGCGAAAGTTTGAAAGAGTATGGCGGGATCATGAAATAAATATTTATTAGCTTCCAAATAATCTAATAACAAAGATATAGCCCTGATTAGACTTAACATAGACGAATTACTTGAACCATTAGCCTCCATTAATAACAAGTAATCAGTTACTGAACTTATTTCACCCTCCTCTGTAAGTAAGGTAGGTATTTGGCTTTTTACACCAGTATTATCTTCTATTATTGTTGCTCTAACTTTTACTGTAGTCAATCCCATCTCTTAAATACACACTATACACATATGCTACTATATAGCTTGCGCTATTAAAGTCAAATTCATCGATTAATTAACCACTTAAATACACAATATACACTAAATTAATTACTATATATAATAGACGGTATCGGACATAAAGTAATTTTAAAACTTTATTAAAAAACACTATGGTTATTTGGTTAATCAACACTGAGTAAACGCTCAGCTGTATATTCGTTAGTAATTAAGCCGCTTATCATGTTTGACCTTACTGCACCTAAAATGGCTAACACTTTTTCTTCGCCAGCAGCTATCGCATAAATCTGTTTATTAGCGTTTGTTTTTAAAGGCGTACTAGCTACACGTTGATTAACATTACAATCTAAAAGATTACCGTTTTTATCAAATACCCAACTAATCATTTCACCTACGCCACCCAAACTTTGTAACTGTTTAAGCTCTTGTGCATCAATAAAACCATCTATGTGTAATGGCGATTTTTCACCTAAGCTACCAATACCAACAAATGTAACATCTGCATCTCTAGCGAGTTTTAAGTTCCCGGTAATATTTTGTTGTGCATGTAATTGCTCTTTCTCTTCAATACTTCTTGGTAAGACTGGTAATGGCATTGGGTAATGTTTTGCATTGGTGTGCCCGGCCATTCTTACAACAACATCATAAGGTGAAGCAGATCCGTCCAATGCCATATTGCCTAACATAGCTACGATTTTATGTTGTGGACAATCAACAATTCTGAGCTCATTTACACACGCACGTAACACTCGACCAGTTCCCATAGCAAGTACTTTGGGTCGCTCAGATTTTAAGTGCCGCTCTATTTCTGCTGCACCAGCTTGTGCCAAACCTAAAGTAGATGAAGGTTCAGATGGATCACTAGGCACAACTTCACACGAATCTAAGCCAAAACGGCTTTTTAATTTTTCTGCTAAATCCATACATTTAGCAATTGGGTGATCGAGCCTAACTTTAATTAAACTTTGGCTAACTGATAATGCGACCATTCTTTGTGCTGACTGGCGAGAAACATTGAGTTTTTTAGCTATTTCATCTTGTGTGTTACCGCCAACATAATATAACCACCCTGCTCTAGCTGCATCATCGAGCTTCCTAATTTCTGTATTTGATAGCTTAATCACGTAAACCTCTTAAATTAGAAGGATAAGTAAACCCTGATTTTTAATTTTAATTGTATGTGTTGCTATATAAAATTTATATATAACAACAAATATACCTTTTTTTAATAAAAACAACGAGGTTTCATAGTATTATGAAATCATAACTTGAGTAATAGCACCCTTAAATTGCTTACAAAGGTGCTATTTTGGTCGCTACTGTAACCATTTTGGATTAATAAATATAGCTATTCGACTAATGATTCAAAATTTAACTGAGATTTCCGAAGTGAAGCCATCAAACCCTTTACCGATTTGTCCGCCAGAGTTAATGCCTTCTTTTTGATTAACATACTCAACTTTTAGAAGCGTTTTATCATTAAACCAGTAGCCAGTGGCTACTTGAATGCGCTCTACTGTATTGTCTGTGTGGTCAATTAAGTCTGAGGTGTTTTCGGCTTCAGCATAGCGAGCTGCTATGTATAACTTTTTAGGGATTAGATATTGCTGCGCTTCAAAAACGAAGTACTCTACTGATGTGTCACCTTCAATTACACTATTTGAATCAAAAGTAGTGCCATTTTCGTCAGCTATCCCGTTTGTACCAAAATATGTAATACCCGCAACTGCATTACCAGCAGCATCAGCAAACGTGTAATCATCAGATGATTTACCAAGCATAAAAATTAAGCTCGTTTGGTCAGATGGTTGATAAGCTAAATTCAGCTGAATGATTGATTGCTCAAGTCCAGGCATTACTCCAACGTGGGTATCTCTTTCGTTTGAAGGTGATGCTGAAAAATTATAGTTTTCACCATCGCCAAAGCGATAGTTTGTTGTTGTCACCCCATCAAGACTAGCTACCCCATTTTCAAAGCGTAATTGATCGCCTTGGTTCGCTTTTAATAAGTTTAAACCCGCTTTAAAGCCACCTTGAAACTCTAGGGTACCTTGAAGTCGGTAGTTATAACCGCGACCATCTTGAAAAGCTTCACCAAAACTAGACGTTGTAATATGGCCTGTTACATTATAAGCACGGACTACACCGCTATTTAATGTTTCGCTATAACTTAACTGGGCACCATTTTCTGCTGTTGAATAATCTGTAATACCATTACCAATAAGTGCATTACCTTGGTTATCTGCGCCGTCCTGAAAACCTTTAAATTGAAAAGGTGATCCGCCAATGTTACCTAAACGCAGTGTTAAGTTTGCATTATCTTTTGGTGTTCCATAAAGGCCTAGTAAGTCAAATTCAATACCAGCAAAATCGTTGTGGAATGAAAAATCCTGGCCTTCACCACCAAAATCATTAGGCTCTTCTGCAATGTCTATATCAGCAGTAATAAACTCATTAATATGAAATTTAAGCATAAGATTTGCTCTAATGCGGCCAAATCCAGATTCTTGCTCTTCGTCTTCTGGGCGAAATGCGCCTCCTTTTGCCTGAATTGACTGAAAGTTTTGCATTAACAAGAAATCTAGCTCAACGCGATCTAGGTACTCAGAGATATCAGCATGTGCAGGCGTTGATGTAGCCATAGCTAGTGCTATGAACGAGATTGCAAAGTTAGTCTTTTTATCATTAAACATAATAAACTCTATATTTTGTGTGGTGTGTTGATCCCAACTTTATTAAATCGCATTTTTACTTGATAAAATTGGTATTAATTTAGTGTGTATAGATAAGTCGATCCGAGCAAAAACCCGTAAATCCAATCAAAAACAAAGTTAAGGGCATAAGCTCATCTCGTGAGCATAATCACAGAGTCAATTTGGAAGGTCAATTGTTTTTTATTACAATAAATTTACAAGGTTGAATCTTTCACGTAAATATATTTTGAATCAATAGGTTAAGTAATAACTTTTAACACACAAATTAGAGAGTAATAAGTTACTGGATTCACTTAATTATATTAAATAAGTCATTCTTTTAAATACAACCTACAAAATTGCAAATTTATAACGGGTAATAAAGAGGTTATTTATTAGTGATTTTTAAGTAACGTTCTTGAGCTTATCTATTGCTTAGCTTAATATTAAAAGCATATTTAGCTGTTTGAAATAAGAAGTAAACGATATGGAATTTGTGCGCCCGCTAGAACCTATTTTAATAATTGATGATGTTAAAGATATTCGCGATTATTTAAATCAAATTTTAACCGAGCTCGGGTTTGAAAATATTCTTGAAAGCCCCGACTTTCAGTCAGCGAAAAAACTAATCGAAACTAAGTCACCTAACGTTATATTTTTAGATATTGAAATGCCAGATACCGAAGGCACCGAAATATTAGAATACATTAACGATCATTACCCTAAAATTCATGTTGTTATGTGCTCTGGTCATAATAGTCTTGAAAACGTACAAAACACCTGGGAGCTAGGTGCTAAAGGGTTTATAGCTAAACCATTTAATGCTAAAAAAGTTGATACAGTAATGAAACGGCTTGAACTTGTTTAACCACCCATTCCAATGTCTTTAAGGCTTATATGCAACGAACAATTACTGCAATAATAGATGATTTATCTACAGTTATTTATGGAAAACAAAAACAAATAAAATTAGCTCTTAGTTGCTTATTTAGCCAAGGACACTTATTAATTGAAGACTTACCCGGTATGGGTAAAACTACGCTATCTCATGCTTTAGCGACAGTGTTAGGCTTATCGTATCAACGAGTGCAATTTACCAGTGATTTATTACCCGCTGATATTTTAGGTTCAAGTATTTTTAATGCCAGTAATCACCAATTCACTTTTCATAAAGGCCCGATATTTAGTCAAGTTGTGCTTGCAGATGAAATAAATCGAGCGGGGCCTAAAACACAAAGCGCATTACTTGAGGCTATGGAAGAAAACCAAGTGACAATGGATGGCGATATCTACCCCCTGCCAAGCCCTTTCTTTGTTCTCGCTACACAAAACCCATCAAGTCAATCAGGAACTTACCCATTACCTGAGTCACAGTTAGATCGTTTTTTCATGCGTATTAGTTTGGGCTACCCACCCAAAGAAGCTGAGCAAAAGTTGATCTTAGGTGTAAACGATCGTAATTATGAAAAATTACCCGTGCGTATCAACCCGACTCAATTGGTTGATATACAAAATGAAATTAAAAACGTTATGATTACAGCGCCGGTCGTTGATTATATTTTAGCCCTAGTTGCTAAAACTCGAGTGGAAGGACATTATGCAAACTCTTTATCACCTCGCGCTAGTATTGCTTTAGGGAAAGCATCTCAAGCATGGGCTTTTATAGAGGGTCGTGATTTTACGACACCTGAAGATGTTCAAGCTATTTTTGCAAGTGTCACAGAACACAACAGGTTAGGTCTACAACACGAAGGGCGCGAGCAACAAATAGCACAACTGTTAAACTCAGTAACTGTACCGCTGTAATATATGAATACAAACATAGTTAGCTCCTCTGCTTTTTTTGATGCTGTTAAATCACGTTTAACTGAGTTATTACTAAAAAACAACCACCACACAAAACATCTAATTTTAAAGCACAATACTACCTATATTTTCCCTTCTAAAGCGGGCTTAGGCTTTTTATGCGTCACATTGCTTAATTTCATTCTCGGTATTAACTATCAAAATAACCTTGTTTTAGTGATGGCGTATTTGATGTTAGTGGTTATGATTTTTTCGTTTTTAACAGCTTACAGCAATGCACAAGGATTACAGGTTAAATACCAAAATTTTTCTGCTAGTTACTCGCCGGCCTCACCATTTTTGAACTTACAGCTAAAAGCAGCCTCATCAAGTCAAGCGTTTTCATTTATATACGATAATATAACAGTAGCGACTATTGATGAAATAACCACTGAACCTAAAGTTTTACAACTACCTCTGCCAATCAGTAAGCGCGGAGAGTACAAACCGACTCTACTTAAAGTGCTAAGCCTGTACCCGTTTGGTTTAGTATCCGTTTGGAGTTACATGCAATTGAGTGAATCATTTTATGTTTACCCAAAAAAATTAAAGCCACAACATTTACCAGGCTCAACGAGCGACGCTCGCTCTGCATCAGTTGGCACGTATGAACAAACCAATGGTATTGATGAGTTTGACTCTTTAAAAGTACATCAAACAGGCATGAATATTAACCGGGTGTCTTGGAAACATTACGCTAAAACACAGCAACTAATGATCAAGGAGTTTATTAATTTGAATGAACAATCCACGCTTTATGACTTTAATCAACTCCAAGGGGATACTGAATCAAGGCTCAGCCAACTTAGCTTTCTTATTAGCGAAGGACGTGAACAAAAAAGTCGATTTAGTTTAGTGCTTGCAGACACCTACTTTTCTGCCCCCAATGATGATTTGACTATGGATCAACATTACACTGATTGTCTAAAAGCAATTAGTCGCTTTAATAAAACTACAGAGTCGCTTGATGCAAACAACGCATAAATCTATAAATAACTTAGGCACTATTAATGTTTGCCTTTGTATTATATATGCTTTTGTACTTTGCTTTTTAGTAAGTGAATTACCCATTATATTTAGCGTGTTACTAGCGTTGCTGTGTAGTTGGAACTTATTGATAACCCATTTTAATAAAAATAAGCCATCGCCATTACTGGCTAATTGCTTAGCCGGTGTTAGTTTATTAATACTGTTTTACTTTGTTGGGTTTAGCGATACCGTAACACTATTTGTAGCAATGTTAATCCTGTCGAGTTTGTTTAAACTATTACAAGCGACAACCAAAAAGCATTACCAAACTATTACTTTACTAAGTTTTTTTAGTCTTTCTACCGTTTATTTATTCTCACAAACCATCATAACCACACTTGTTATAAGTGTATTATATTTTTTAAATTTTGCTGTATTAGCATTAATAGAATCAGGGAAAAGCCTTCAGTTTGCTTCAAAACAAAGTGTAAAATTATTATTACTTTCGCTGCCTATTGCAGTTTTTTTATTACTATTTTTACCGAAATTGCCAGCGTTTTGGCAGTTGCCTGGACCGAAGCTAGCTAAAACGGGTTTATCCGAATCAGTCGATCCGTTTGCTATTGCTAAATTATCAAATTCAGATGAGTTGGTATTTAGGGCTAAACTTACGCAAACACCACTAAAGCCTCCTTATTATTGGCGTGCACTCATTCATGATGAATTTAATGGTCGCACTTGGGTAATATCGGACTTTTTAAAAAAGCGTCAGAAAAGTTGGCATTCAGTGGATGTTGACGAGCAAAGTCAGGTACAAAATAAAGGGGTAAGTTATCAAATATATGCTGAGCCGGCAGCCAAACCTTGGTTATTTGGCTTAGGGCTTGCTAAGTCTAATCACAAAGATATTAAAAATACCGCGCAAGGTTTATTACTACGTCAGCGTTATTTAAGTAATAGTATTAGTTATCAAGTACAAAGCCAACCGTTGAACAGTTCGAAGCTTACAGAAACCGAACGTTCAGAAAACCTAAAAATAAATTTAAAAACAAATAACCCACAAGCACAGCGCTTAGCTGCGTCTATTTATAAATCAAACTCTAAACCAGAGCAGTTTTATGATGCTTTATTTAAGCATTTTGCTAACAATGGTTTTAGTTATACGTTATCACCTGAACCTATGTTGGGAGAAAACACCATTGACCAATTTTTATTTGATAATAAACGCGGTTTTTGTGGCCATTATGCAAGCAGCGCAGCATTTATGTTTCGTTCTGTTGGCATCCCTGCCCGTGTTGTTTCGGGGTATTTAGGGGGTGAGTATAACCAGCAAGATGGCTATTTAAGCGTCTACCAATACGATGCGCATGCGTGGGTTGAAGTTTATATTGAAAAAAAAGGTTGGAAGATTTTTGATGCTACAGCTGTCGTATCACCTGAAAGATTAAACGGTTCTTTATCTGAACATCAACAATTAAATAATGAATTTAATAATAACCTTAACTTTGGCTTATTAAGGCTGAGCAATGTCGCGGCAATAAACTGGATACGGTTAAAGCTTGAAAACCTAGATTATCAATGGACAAGCTGGGTATTAGGATTTGATAAACAGCAACAGTCATCAATGCTAAAAGCATTGTTTGGTAATAAAGATCTCTGGAAGATATCAGTTGTTGTGCTTTTATGTGTTGCAGGGGTATTTGCAAGTTACTTTATTCATTTAAAGTGGTCAAAGAAGCCCAAAAGCCAATTACATACTCTAGGAAATGATTACTTAATTATAAAAGCACACGTAGAAAAACAAGGCTTTAAATTTTCTGAATCAATTACACCACTACAGTTTTGTAAGCAAGCAGGAAATTCTATTCCTGATGCTAAACCTTATTTTGATAAATTTGCTAAGCTTTATAGCGATATTCGTTATCAAGAAAAAATATTTACCGAAGAACGTAAAAATCACAGTAAATCTCTGGTAAAATTAATTAAAAGAACAACAAATACAAAGAAATCGTCATGAATGCAGTTTTGATTGGTGTAATATCAATGCTTGGGCTTACACTTGCGCGAGTAAATGTAATTGTCGCGATGACATTAAGTGCCATGGTTGCAGGTTTAGTTGCTGGTCTTAGCTTGTCAGAAACGATTGATGCATTTAACGCTGGGCTTTCAGGCGGTGCTGAAATAGCCTTAAGTTATGCCATGTTGGGGGCATTTGCAGTCGCAATCTCTAAATCGGGCTTAACCCGTATTTTAGCTGCAAAGTTATTAGAGAAAGTAGAAAATAGCTCTAATTGGGCTGAAACCTCATTAAGTTATTTAATTCTCGGGATTATTTTGCTTTGTGGTATTTCATCACAAAATATTATCCCTGTTCATATCGCCTTTATACCAATTCTGATCCCACCATTACTCGTTGTTTTCAACAAATTAAGATTGGACCGCAGAGCTATCGCTTGTGTGATGACATTTGGTTTAGCTACTTCATATATGGTCATACCCTATGGTTTTGGAGGAATGTACCTCTATAAAATATTACACAAAAACTTAGAGAAAAACGGCCTAGATATTATCACTACTCAAGTGCCTATTGCCATGGTTATCCCAGCTTGCGGAATGGTTATAGGGTTAATTATCGCGGTGTTTTTTAGCTATCGTAAAAAACGAGATTATACGCAAGATAACACTCAAGTTGATGCTGTAAAAGTCCGAGTAGAAAAACCAAAAAAAGTTTTAATTGTTGGCTTTGCCGCTGTAATAACATCCTTAATTGCCCAGACTATAAGTGAGTCTATGATATTAGGTGGCTTAGTTGGTGTTACGGTCTTTAGCTTATTGGGTGTTGTTAAGTGGGAACAAAATAGCGATGTCTTTAGTAAAGGTGTTGCTATGATGGCAATGATTGGCTTTATTATGATTTCGGCTAATGGTTTTTCATCAGTTATTGAAGCAACAGGCGATGTAAATAGTTTAGTAAAAAGCGCGGCCTCAATTATAGAAGGCAATCAACCGTTAGCTGCTGCGTTAATTTTATTAGTGGGTCTAATGATTACAATGGGTATTGGGAGCTCATTTTCAACGGTACCGATCATAGCAACTCTATTTGTACCTTTATGTTTAGAACTTAACTTCTCGATTATGGCAACGGCTGCACTTGTAGGTACAGCTGGTGCTTTAGGAGATGCTGGTTCTCCTGCTTCAGATTCAACGTTAGGACCAACCTCTGGTTTAAATGTTGACGGACAACATGATCATATTTGGGAAACAGTCGTTCCAACTTTTTTACACTTTAATATACCTTTGCTTATTTTCGGATGGATAGCTGCAATGGTTCTTTGATAAGAATGTACCGCATAAAATTACATACCATGTGCTAATGTTTGTTGTAGAGGTAAAATTATAAAAAGCATTAGCCACCCTCTTGGTAATCTATTAATAATTTATAATAATAGTTTAGATTAGTTATTACGATATCTAGTATGATGTGTTCTTTATGTGAAGTTAATAAGCACAATCGAGTGCTTATTAATTTACCCATTTTATTTATACTAACAATTAATCTTCAAAACCATTCTTCATTTTATCGCACACAACGGGTGTAGGTCTGTGGTTGTCATCAACTGCAACAAACGTAAAGCTTCCAGTTATAGCTGAATGTTGGTCATCTCTGTGCATTGCTTCTAAGAAAATTTCAACATCAACTTTTAAACTTGTATTACCGACATATACAACCTTAGAAACAAGCTCAGCAAATGTACCTACTGGGATTGCTTCTTTAAAGTCGACTCTGTCTGATGAAATAGTCACTAAAGGCTTACGACAAAAACGAGTCGCAGCAATAAAAGCAACCTCATCCATCCAGGCTAATGCATCTCCGCCAAATAAAGTGTTATGGTGATTTGTACGTCCGGGAAATACAGTTTTTGTAACTGAGGTTGTGGATTTTTTTATTCGTTCAGTGATGATTTCATCACGGGTTTTATCTGTTGTCATTATCTCTACTTTTCGTTTTTGCTAGGGTATCGATCATCATTAGACCTGGATCTAAACGTTCGTTCTTCCAGTTAAAGCGCCAATCAAGGTGCGGGCCAGTTACTCGGCCAGTAGCCCCAATTTCTGCAATTTTATCACCATGTGTAACCATCTCCCCTACCTTTACATTCAATTTACTCAAATGAATATAGGTTGAGGTAACACCATGACCATGATCTAAAATTAATGTACCGCCAGAATAATATAAGTCATTATCCGCAAATACTACATTACCACTAACGGGGGCATAAACGGGGCTGCCTGTTTTATTAGCTATGTCTAAACCAAAGTGCGGACGACGAGGCTTACCATTAAAATAACGCTGGCTACCATAAACACCTGAGATGCGCCCTTTTGCAGGCTTATAAACAGGGTCTAAAAAGTAAGTAAGGTCAGAGTCAACTTGACGTGCTTTTTTTACCGCAATGGCATCACGGGTGATCCGTTCGCTGACTTCTTTAGGTGGAGATACATATTTTTTAGCCACACCGGTTATTTTATCAATATCGTATTCACGCTTTGTAATAGTTAATTCTTTTTGCTGAGATTTACCGTTTTTATCAACCCAGCTTAAGGTATGAGTTAACTTTGCATCACGACCAAAACCAAATACAAATTGCCCAGCTTTAGATACTTTTAGTGGTTCATCGTTAAGTGACACTGAAGAGTCACCATCAACTGAGCCGACAACTAAACCGCCTTGGGTTAAATTGCCCTTAAGCTCAACGCTTTGGCTAGAAAAACTAAGTGCAGCTAAAATTGTTGCTGAAATCAATTTATGCATAGCAAATAGATCCTTTAGCGACACCTTCATAAGCGGTGATTTTCACTTCGCACTCAGGATTATCTTGTTTCACTTGTCCTGCCAAATAATTAGCAATACATTCTACCGTTGTATCACAAGGTAAAATATCACAGCGAGCTTCACTTATAGCCATCTCAAAATAACCTTGCTGTGCTGTATAGGCAAAACATACATCATTATTATTTGCAGTAATGTGTTTTAGCTTAGAGGCTTGAATTTGGTCTTCAGCTGTAGCTAAGTATATATCTTGCCACTTATCGGCCCACTCTTTTTGTAGCCTTGGCATTGACATACCATTTAAGCTAATACCAATTTGTGAGCGATGTCCATGTATAATGCGCTGACAATTACCATCGTGTTTTTTCAAGCCATGACTATAATGATAAAAAAAGCTTTTACTATGTTCAGGCTTTACTTCAATTTCTATTTTATCAATATTATCTGGCAATTGAGGGGTAATTGTAGCAATTAGAAAATCAATAACTGCAGCTTCATCAACCTGTGGCGCATCAATAAAACAATACGCTTGATTAGGTGCACTCATCGCTAAATGGTGCTTACCAAAATGACAATCAACAGTAGTATGATCTGCGTGCTTAACTACCTCACCATCAAAGGTATTTGGAATAGCCAACTTATGATCAATACACTCATCAATAATGCCCTTTATTTGCTTTTTAACAAGCCCAAAATCTAGTAGCATTGATTCATCATTTAATTTGCCATGCAATGTTAAGTCAACAATCCAGCTCTCGCCAACAGCGCCTCGCTTTGAACATAAGTAGGAAAAATCGATAACAGTAAGTGCGTTAACAAAAAGGATCATAAACTTCCTTTAAACTGGTTAAAATTCACGGTAATTATAATGATTTTTAAACAAAAAAGCGCGTGCAAATCACTTTATAGTTAACTTACAAAGTTAACTGGTGATTTTTCAGGCGAAATGTCTATTTTTTTAACTGCTCCGAGTTGTTTAGCGTACAAGTGTACGCTAAAGTACTAGGCAATTTCTAAGCGATGAAAAGTGTTATGGAACCTAAAAATAGTTATACAAAAGAAGATTTGATCCTATGTGGTCAAGGTGAAATGTTTGGTGAAGGCAACTGCCGTTTACCAATTGACAACATGCTAATGATGGACCGTATCGTTTCAATCACTGATGATGGTGGTGAATACGGTAAAGGTCAAATTGTTGCAGAGCTAGATATTAATCCAGACTTATGGTTTTTTGATTGCCACTTTAGAGGTGACCCGGTAATGCCTGGTTGCTTAGGGCTTGATGCTATGTGGCAATTAGTCGGCTTTTTCTTAGGTTGGTCTGGTGGTCCTGGTCTTGGACGTGCACTAGGTGTGGGTGAAGTAAAATTCACAGGCCAAATTCTACCTACGGCTAAAAAAGTAACTTACCGTCTTGAAATGAAGCGTGTAATCAAGCGTAAGTTATTCATGGGAATGGCTGATGGTATAGTCGAAGTCGATGGCCGAGTAATTTATGAAGCAAAAGATTTAAAAGTCGGTCTGTTTCAAGATACCAGCGCGTTTTAATATATAAACGCATAACAAAAACGCCCCAACATTATCGTTGGGGCGTTTTTGCTTAAATAAGAAGGGTTATAACCATTATATTTTGTATAAGTTTCGGTTATCAATGGCCTCTCGCCACCCACCTAACCATTCTGACTTCGGATCCACTTGTTGATACGGACAATGTTCTTTAGAACGTCCTGCTAAACCTGCTTTAAAGCCTTGAGAGTGAGCTCTTTCTAAACGATCTCTCTTCTGTCTCTTCATAGGTAAATCCTCACCTTTTATTGTATATTTGTAGTGCAAATCACATCTACATCTAATGAATAGTAAATAAAAGTGTTAATTTCAAACCACAAAAGCAATTAAAAAAATTGACTTTAACTAAGTTGCTGATGCAAAAATGAATTAACATTAAAAAAAGTAAAGTGGTCATACCTTAAAAAGGTGATGACCAAAAACGTTCAAAATAAATACGATTTAATAATCTAAAAATTGCATTTAACTGCAACATTTATGACCTAAGGCTTTAGCAAGAGTTCCTATAAAAATCGCAACAATGACAATTTCATTACACATTTAATCTAAGCTTCTGACTTTTTGAATTTATTTGTATTGAGTTAAAAGGCTGGTTAAAAAACAACTTGCAATAAAATACGATCGGTCTAATATAACAATGTGTTTTTAAACTTAATGGTTAAGGCAATGACTACAGTACCTGATATAACACCACGCAGAGGCAGGCCACCAAAGGTTGCTCGCAGTAATAGTGATACCCGCGCACTGCTGATTCAGACGGGAGTTGAAACATTCACTGAGTTTGGTTTTAGTGCTACAGGTATAGATACTGTTCTTAAGAAAGTCGGTGTTCCAAAAGGCTCTTTTTATCATTATTTTAAAAACAAAGAAGCTTTTGGCTTAGCTGTAATTGACGCATACGACGATTACTTTATAGCCAAGCTAAGTCGTTATCTCAAACAAGATAATATCCCTCCCTTGGAGCGCATTATTAACTTTACCCAAAGTGCAAGCGCTGGCATGAAGAAATACAACTTCAAACGTGGTTGTTTAGTGGGTAATTTAAATCAAGAGCTGAATCACTTAAGCAGTGAATTTAAAACCCGGTTATTAAAAAGCTATAGCTTATGGCAACTTGAAGTTAATCATTGCCTTCAGTTAGCTAAACAACAAAAAGCAATTGCTGATGATGTTGATACTCAAAAAATGAGTGAGTTCTTTTGGCTCGGTTGGGAAGGTGCAGTTATGCGGGCTAAGCTATTGAATAACGCTTCTCCACTTATTTTGTACACAGAAATGTTTTTACGTGCGCTGCTTAGGTAGTGCTTTTTTATTTATCAATTTAAAGACGATCGGTCTAAAAGGTGCGATATGAAGAATGTAACTAAAGCAATCATGGTCAACAAAGATGAAAATACCCCCTACTCGGCTTCGTATTGTGATGTTTCCACTACTGATATGCCAAGTAATGATGTTGATGTTGATGTACTTTACAGCTCTCTTAATTATAAAGATGCACTGGCAATAACTGGAAAAGGACCTGTTGTTCGTAGCTTCCCCATGATTCCAGGGATTGATTTAGTCGGTAAAGTGACTCACTCTGATAGTTCTGAGTTTTCTGTTAACCAGTACGTGTTACTAAATGGTTTTTCTGTTGGAGAAAAATATTGGGGCGGACTTGCACAAAAAGCGAGCTTAAAGAGCGATTGGTTGATCCCTTTACCAGAACAATTAACTCCAAAACATGCAATGCAAATTGGTACAGCTGGATACACCGCTATGTTAAGTATTATTGCCCTTGAAAAACAAGGAATAAAACCTGACTCTGGTGATATATTAGTCACAGGCGCTAGTGGTGGCGTTGGTAGTTTTGCAATATATCTACTTAATAAATTAGGCTATCGCGTAATCGCAGTAACAGGCAGATTAAAAGAGAAAGGCTATTTAAAACAGCTTGGCGCAAGTGATGTTCTATCAAGAGAGGACTTTTCCGTGCCCGGTAAACCACTTGCTAAAGAACGTTTCATTGGCGCAATAGACTCAGTAGGTAGTCATACTTTAGCGAATGTATGCGCCTCATTAAAATATGGCGGTGTTGTTACAGCTTGTGGCTTAGCACAAGGAATGGACTTCCCAGCTTCCGTAGCGCCTTTTATCTTACGTGGTATATCCTTAATAGGTATTGATAGTGTAATGCGTCCAAAACATGACCGCATTGAAGCATGGCAGCGTTTGGCACAACTTGTCGACAGCGATTATCTCGATACCATAAGTAAAGAAATTAGCCTTGAGCAAAGTATCGAACATGCCCAATACTTGCTCGCCGGCACTTTGCGAGGTCGCGTTGTAGTTAAGTGCAATGAATAGCATTTAAACATGTTGAGCTAATTGTTTGGTTCAAGAAAATATAGCCCTATTTAACTTAAACCTATTAAACAGGGCTAAAGCAATTTATACTTGCGCTTGTTTAAAGTAATCAGGGTGAAGCAATGAGTAACGAAAAAATTTTTGGAAATAATCCACTACAAGGTGTAAAGCTTGAACAGGTAGTGTCCGAGCTTGTTGACCAATACAGCTGGGAGTTGCTTTATGCTTATATGCAACTTAATTGTTTTAAGACTAACCCTGATTTAAAGTCGACAGTTAAATTTTTACGTAAAACACAATGGGCGCAAGACAAGGTTGAAAATTTTTATTTATATCGCTTAAAAAATCTACCCAAACCTGATGATGTGCAATACCAATTACCACCCCGCGATCGTGTTATACCAGAAGATCACAAACCCGGTGAGCCTTGTGAACTAAGCTTTAGTGATGCAAAACGAATTCAAGCTAAAAAAGAAGCGAAAGATCGTGCGCGTACACGCAAACAACGCTCTAATGCTAGCAACCCTTGGGGTAACTAAGCGCGTTTATGCGGGGTTCTAAACGCCCCGCTAATCATTATTTATACTCTATTGCTCTTCATAAGGCATTTTTGTTGCAGCTCTAGGAAAGTTTAACTTTAAATGTTTTCTCAGCAATGATTTTACCATTTAATTCAAGTGTCATTCGCCAATCACCTACTTTATTTTCTATCGGTGCCCATAAAGTATCACCTAGATAAAAGTCCCAATTATTATCTTTTACATACTCAACACCATTAAAAGGTGGCATTACTTCACCGTCTTTATCCGGTATATCTGGATGATAAATGCAGTAATGTAGTTTTTCACCCTTTGCTTTTTTAATATTAATAATAAAACCAAATTCAATATCAAGCTGCGCATTTACCTTGGTTGTAAAAGCTTCAATCTGCGGTAAGGCCTTAGACTTCTCGTCCCAATGTGTATAAATACCATAGCTTTGCATGTTGATTATCGGTGTTGATTTAGCCATTAATCTCTCTGGGGTTTTTTGGATAAAAATGATCGTTTTGCTTTACACATAAATTAAATTCTCGGGTATTTTTATAAGGTAGCTTCATAAAACCTGCTACGCCAACATCGGTTATACTCACGGCATATTGCATTAACTTATCAAGCAAGCGCTTAAATTCCCCCTCTTTACTTGCATCAAGTAATCGGTAGTAATGGTGTATTTTCATCCTATCTGGCAAGGCTTCAAAGATAATACATCCGGTATGATGAATTTGATTAAGTTCAAAGACACAGCGGATTACTTTTTTAGGAAGTTGTAATTGCTCATCAGGATCTTTACCGTCTTCAAAATAAGAGTGTGGTCTTGTTACATCAGCCGCAGTAACATCCATTACTTCATAATTTAATTCGGGTAACTGGTCAAACTTAAAAGCCCCAGTGCCATCACGCTCTAATTGAATAGTTCTACGGGCATCAAATAAACAACATTTAAATAAGCCTTTTTGGCTTATCCCTTGCGCCAGCATTACAGTGTTATTTATTGCATCAGTAAATGCTAAATCAAGATTTTCATCGTGCATAATTAAAGATGATTCAACGAATAATGAGTCTTGTTTCCAATGAAAGCTTAGGCCCCCTACTACAGGATATTTTGCTAAGCGACTTATTGAAGCTAGAAAGGCTTTTTCTGTATCACCGGTATCAAATAAAAACTCTTTATAATACCTATCTAATTGGGCATCGTTTACGTCAAGTAAGTGATGTTCATGATCAGCTTGGCGTAAAAACTGTTTTCGTGAGCTATAAACGACAGTATCAGGCAAATCGTCTGTTTCACTATACCAAAAAGGAATGATCGCTCGCACAGCTTGGCGTTGTAATTCAGGTAAATATGCTTTAGCAATGCTTGGCATATTTCGCATAAAATAATTACCAGCGTCATCACGCGTGGCTTTATCTTTTGCCAGCATGCCGTCAATAACTTTAGCAAGCTCTTGCGGTAGGTATAAACTGGTTGCCGGGATCACACTTGCACCAAACCGACATGATTGCGCTGAAGCGAGTGCATATAGTGTAGCTGCTACTCCTTGCTCATCAAAACGCGGGGAAGATTTTTCCCCCGACATTTGAGCTTCACCGATAAAGTACACATCACCCATTCGTGCATTTGTTGTACTTAAATCTGCAGACATTAAATCCATAAAGTTGCTAGCTATAGGGTTTCCATCACTATCTACTTGGGCATACACAGAGCTCCCCCAGTCAACCAGTGATAGCTTATGGTACGTTTCGTCATAAACGATATTCGAAGGCTTGATATCACCATGGACTATAGGCTGGGGGGTGATGCCATTTTTATGATTACGTAAATCAAGCAGTACATTGCGCAACTTTAAAGCCAGCGCCATTATTTGTGCTGCGTTAAAACGCCCTTGCTTTAGGGATATTTTTTCCAGATCCTCCCCAAGAGCGCGCTCCATCATCAGAATGCCCTGCTTTTTTATACGCTCAAAAGCATAAAACTCGGGTACTAAAGGGTTATTCACTTGTGAGAGCATATAGGCTTCATCCTCAAGCCTATCTCGTACACTTTGCGCAAGTGTTATTCGGGAAAATTTAAAAACCCACGGTTTTCCTTCGTCATCAATTCCTGCGAACACGAAACCAAATGCCCCAGAGCCGATCATTTCAACGTCACTATAACCAAGGTTAGTAAGCTGTTTAATACAGATATTTAACCATTGGCGATGTTTTTTCGCATCATGATGGGAGAGCAAATAAACCGATTGCTCTTCATTGATATAAAAATTGCGGATTTCTTTGGGGTTCACTACACAAACTCAGTTTAAAGTAAAGCAGCTACTCATCTGGGTAGCTTTCAATTATTGATTTTATAATCGTTAATTACAAGCTTTAAGCCTGTTGTTTAAAATGTAAAACTTTAGTTTTATCAAAAATAAGCTGTTTCTGTACCCGCGCTATTAATTTATTAAATTAGCAATTAATTTTTACCAAAAGCGTGTTTCACCATTCTTTTTAGTTAAGTAAAAAATTATACCCAACCGCGTAGTAACTCTAAAGTAATAAACAAAGGTGCTGAAAACTATTTACGAATAAAAGTGAATAAGTTTGCACATTAAAGATCAACAATAATAACCAGCTAATTCTAACAAATTAGAATATAAGATGTTAGTAAACATAATTTAACTTTATAAACGTAGTACAAAAGGCATAACTCAATTAAAGTTATGCCTTTTTAGTTAAACTAATCATTGATTTACTTCATGAATTGTTTTACAAACGAATACCGCCGTCTATTTCAATTACACGACCAGAGAAAAAGTCGTTTTCAACAATATATTTCGCTGTTTGAGCAATTTCATCTGCTTCGCCAAAGCGCCCAACCGGTGTTACTGCAAGCATACGTTGCTTTGCTTCTGGCTTCATGGCATCGGTCATCTTGGTGCGTATAACACCAGGGGCAATCGCACCAACACGAATGCCAAACCGGCCAAGTTCTTTAGCCCACCCTGTAGTCATTGACACCACACCGGCTTTGGATGCCGCGTAGTTAGTTTGCCCAATATTACCCGCACGGGCAACACTCGACATATTGACAATTACGCCGCCTTTGCCTGACTCAATCATATGACTTGCAGCTTCACGTCCTGCTAAAAATACCCCAGTGAGATTAACATCAATCACTGATTGAAATTGTGACAATGACATTTTATCTACAACTTTTCCCTCTTTGGCTTTAATAAACATGCCATCTCGTAGAATACCCGCATTATTAATAAGCACCCCGATGTAACCAAAATCGGCGTTAATGGTATTAAAAGTATTGACCATTTCGTCTTCGTCAGTCACATCAGCAGCGTACGCTTTAACGGTTGTGCTGTGTTTAGCCGTGTGAACACTTAGCATAGCAACAGCGTCGTCAAGTATTGATTGCTGCATATCAATAAGGGCGATATTAGCGCCCATAACTGCAAATTTTTCAGCCATTGCCAAGCCTAGTCCTTGTGCGCCACCAGTAATTACAATGTTGTTGTTTTTAATATCCACAACACACTCCTACTTTGAAAATAATTTAAATATGGCGCTAAAGTCATCACTTCCTGCGCCTTTGTGTTGTAGCATAGTGTATAAGTTCTTAGCCATAGCACCCATTGGCGTAACCGAGTTACTTTGCTGGGCTGACTCCATCGCAAGGCCTAAATCTTTAGCCATTAAGTCGACCATAAAGCCCGGTTTATAATCATTACTTGCGGGGCTATTTTCCATCACACCAGGGCATGGGTTATAAAGTTCAAGTGTCCAATTTCGCCCAGAACTTGCGGCCATAATATCGCTAAGCACTTTGACATCTAAACCATTATTAATACCCATTTGTAGAGCTTCGCTGGTACCCGCCATTAAAATACTCAGCAGCATGTTATTGCAAATTTTAGCGACTTGTCCTGCCCCCACTTGCCCGGCATGGAAAATATTTTTCCCCATATCATCAAGAGCCGATTTTGCTTTGGCAAAATCACTTTGTTCACCACCGACAATAAAGGTAAGCGTACCTGCGGTTGCACCTGAAACTCCTCCTGATACTGGTGCATCCACAAAGCTAATGCCCTTAGCGCCAAGTTCACTGCCGACATGGCGTGCCGATTCTGCATCAATAGTTGAACAATCTACTACTAAAGTGTTTTCAGCAAGTGCATGGATAAGCCCAGCTTCGCCTAAATAAAGTGATTTAACATGCTTACTCGCAGGTAGCATACTAATTAGTAGCTCAGCACCTTTTGCACATTCACTGGCGCTTTTTGCCGCTATTGCGCCTTGCTTTTCAAGGTCGGTCACAGCCATCTCATTTAAGTCAAAGACTCTTACAGTGTGGCCTGCTTTAATTAGATTAGCTGCCATTGGGCCGCCCATATTACCTAAGCCGATAAAACCAATCGTTAATTTAGCCATTATATTATCCTTGAGTTAACAGTTTAAGTGGGTGAGCTTGTTCATCCCATCGTGGTGTGAAAAAGCTAGCTAACAGTGCTTCATCAATTTCATTAATCGACTTAAACTGCCAGTTAGGTTTTCCGTCTTTATCAACTAACAAAGCACGTACACCTTCTTGAAATTCACCCACTTCAGCACAACGAACTGAAATACCTAGCTCCATTTTAAAACACTCTATAAGCGTTTTATGTTGAGAGTTTTTAAGCTGTTGCTCAACCAATGCAGAGCTTAATGGACAACCATGCGCTAATGCTTTTTGTGCTCGTAATAGCCACTTATCATCCGTTTCAAGACCGTGGATGTAATCAACTTTACTTTGTAAATCATTAAATTTGCCCAGCTTTTGAATTGTGGCTAAATTAGCTTTTACATTCCCCTTTGGCATACGACCTGATAAACTTTCTATTTGAATAAGTAACTTGGTAAGTTTGTCATGGTTAAGTGATGAAGTTTTACTCCACTTTTCACTAACTATCGCGCTTAAAATACTCTCGTACTTGTCGCTGCTTGCATAGTGATCGGCAAGCTTCACGAACAATGCATCGTCGCAATTCATTGAAGCAGATGTTAGCCCTAAAAATAAACCGACTTGTTCAGGCATTTTATGTAAAAAATAACTGCCACCAACATCCGGATACAATCCTATAGTTTGCTCAGGCATAGCAATACGCGAAGTTTCGGTTACCACGCGGTGGCTAGCACCTGCCATTAAACCTAAGCCGCCCCCCATTACAATGCCATTACCCCATAGTAATATGGGCTTGTCATAGCAATGAATTAAGTAATCTAAGCGATACTCACAAGCAAAGTAATCTTGAATATAGTTTTCGGGTTGCTTGGTTTTCATAACCCCATGCAAGCTTACAACATCCCCGCCTGCACAAAAGGCTTTATCACCTGCGCCCTTTAAAATGACCATCGCAATAGCATCATCATCTGCCCACAATCGCAATTGGGGTTCTAATAACTTGATCATGTCAAAATTAAGAGCGTTAAGTGCTTTAGGCGAATTTAAAGTCGCAATACCAATTAAGCTGCCATTATCTGCACTTGCAGTTTCAAACATCACAGGTGCATCAGCCTCATTTAATAGTGTTAAATCAACCATTATCCGTTTACCCAGTTTGCTTTGCGTTTATCTAAAAAGGCATTCACGCCTTCGCGCTGATCTTCGCTATCAAACAAGCCAATAAATAACTCACGTTCAAGTGGTAATACATTGGCCATTGGTTGAGTACGCCCTTTTTGTATTAGCGTTTTACAAGCACTTACTGCAACAGGACTTTGCTCAGCCACTTGGTTGGCAAGTTTTAAGGCGCTTGTAAAGCTTTCACCTTTAGCAACAACTTCTTCGACAAGGCCTATTTGTAAGGCTTTATCTGCTTTTAGACGCTCGCCGCATAAAATCATTCGTTTTGCCCAGCCTTCGCCGACAAGCCAAGCAAGGTTTTGTGTACCACCGGCGCACGGTAACAAGCCCACTTTAGCCTCAGGCAGTGCCATTTGAGTTTGCTCTTCTGCAATTCGAATATCGCAAGCAAGCGCAACTTCAAGACCCCCTCCCATGGCATAACCATTAATTGCCGCGATTGAAACTCCACGAAAATTGCTCAGTGCTTCAAATGCATCACCAAACACTTTTGACATAGTAGCAGCAACGCCTTTATCGCCTTCGGCAAACATATTTAAATCTGCACCGGCACTAAAAAATTTTTCACCTTCACCAGTTAATACCAATGAATATATATTTTTATTATCGTTCAATTCATAAACTGTATTTTTTAAAGTGGTTAAGGTGTCTTCAGTCCATGTATTTGCTGGCGGATTATTCATGGTCAATATGGCAACATGACCTTCAATAGTTAAATCTATACTTGGGTTTGACATCATAGTCTCCTTATAAAATATCGCTGGCAGATTCGGCTAAAATACAACGCGCAATGATCACACGCATAATTTCGTTCGTTCCTTCTAGTATTTGGTGAACACGTACATCACGCACATGACGCTCAAGCGGGTATTCTTTGATATAACCGTAGCCGCCGTGAATTTGCAGCGCATCATCACATACTTTAAAGCCAACATCGGTAGCAAAGCGTTTTGCCATGGCGCAATAAGTTGTTTTTTCACTATCGCCGGTATCAAGCTTAAAGGCAGCTAATCTCACCATTTGGCGTGCTGCAACTAGTTCAGTGTTCATATCAGCCAGTTTAAATTGCAATGCCTGAAATGCAGCCAAAGGCTTACCAAATTGATGACGTTCTTTTAAGTATTCACGGGCTGTATTTAAGGCTGCTTGCGCTGTACCTAGTGAACAGGTCGCGATATTAATTCGCCCACCATCTAAACCTTGCATAGCAAATTTAAAGCCTTCGCCTTCGCTGCCTAATAAGTTATGCGCAGGAATACGTACTTCTTCAAAACTAATTAAACGAGTCGGTTGAGCGTTCCAGCCCATTTTTTCTTCGGCTTTACCGTATTCAACACCACTTGCATCAGCAGGTACTAAAAATGCTGAAATACCTGCAGCACCTTCGCCGCCAGTACGCGCCATAACAACAAGCACCTCTGTTTCTCCTGCACCAGAGATAAACATTTTTGAGCCACTTATTACATACTCATCACCTTCGCGTACAGCTTTGGTTTTAAGTGACGCAGCATCTGATCCTGAGCCAGGCTCGGTTAAACAATATGATGCTAGTAACTTGCCCATTACTAATTGCTCGCAGTACGCTGATTTCACTTGCTCTGTGCCAAAGCTTGTGATCATCCAGGTTGCCATATTATGGATAGTTAACATCGCAGTAGTAGCTGTGCAGCCCATAGCTAATTGTTCGAAAATAATGCTCGAATCAAGACGAGAAAGACCTAAACCGCCCGCTTCTTCTGGGCTGTAAAGTCCACAAAAACCAAGTTCACCTGCGGCTTTGATAGTGTCTTTTGGAAAAATATGTTCGCGGTCCCATTTAGCTGCATGTGGCGCAAGCTCAGTTTGTGCAAACTGGCGAGCCGTATCGGCAAAGGCTTGTTGATCTTCGGTTAAATTAAAGTCCATGATAGACCTCTTATTTTAAATTGTGTGTTGTCAAAATAGTGATGAACGTTAATAACTTAGCGTTCATCTTTTTTATTGTTTTAAGTTGATTATTTAAGGTTAATACTCATATTTGGGCCTGAGGCAATATCATCTTCAAACCAACGAGAGGTAACCGTTTTTGTCTCGGTGTAAAAGCGAATGCCTTGTTTGCCGTAAGTATGCTGGTCGCCATAAAATGAGCCTTTCCAACCTGTAAACGAGAAGAACGGCAGCGGCACAGGAATTGGTACGTTAATTCCTACTTGTCCTACCTCTATTTCATGTTGGAATTTACGCGCTGCTGCACCGTTTGAGGTAAACAACGACGTACCATTACCGTATGGTGACGCATTAATAAGTGTTATCGCCTCTTCAAGGGTATCAACAAACATACAGGCGAGTACTGGGCCAAAGATTTCTTCTTTGTATAAGTCCATTTCGGTGGTGACATCGCTAAACAACGTTGGACCTACCCAGTTACCTTGCTCGTAACCTTCTACCATGTAATCTGAGCCATCAATCAAACACGTTGCACCTTGTTTTTTACCGCCAGCAATAAGCGATAAAATACGCTTTTTTGCCGCTTTTGATGTTTGAGGGCCGTATGCGGCGTCTTTATCATCCCAAACTCCAGGACGAACGTTTTCAAAACCGGCTTTAATATCATCAACCCAGTCTTTTGCTTGGCCTACAAATACTCCAACTGAAATACCCATACAACGTTGACCTGCCGCCCCTACTGAAGCACCGACAAGGTTGTTAACCACATGCGATTTACTTGAGTCTGGCATAATTACCATGTGGTTTTTAGCACCCACACATGCTTGTACACGCTTTAAATTAGCAGTGCCTTTTGAGTAAATATATTCACCTACACCACAGGAGCCTACAAACGAAATAGCACGCACAATTGGATCTTCTAATAAACGGTCAACTTGCGGCTTAGTACCATGTACAACTTGTAATACGCCCTTTGGCGCGCCTGCTTCAACAAATAGTTCAGCTAAGCGCATTGGCGTTAATGGATCTTGTTCAGAAGGTTTTAAAATAAAGGTATTACCGCACACAATGGCTAAAGGAAACATCCAAAGTGGGATCATCGCAGGAAAGTTAAACGGCGTTACACCAGCACAAACACCCAATGGTTGCATATAAGATACAGTATCTATTTTACGTGCCACGTTTTCCATCGTCTCGCCCATCATTAATGAAGGGGCATTAGCCGCTTGCTCAACAACTTCAATACCACGCCAGACATCACCTTTTGCATCTTCAAACGTTTTACCTAGTTCGTGGCAAATAATGGTTGCGAGCTCGTCGTGATGCTCTTTTAAAAGCGCTGCGTACTTCATCATTATGCGGGCACGCTCTGAAATAGGCACTTCTTTCCATGCTTTAAAGGTTTCAGCGCCAGAGCTAATAGCTGCATCCATTTCAGCGTCTGTAGCACAAGGTACTTTTGCTAGTACCTCTTGATTAGCAGGGTTGATCACGTCAATTAATTCTTTTGAACTTGATTGGGTAAATTCGCCGTTTATGAGTAATGGTACTTGGTGCATAATGCACTCCTCGTCTGAGGGTAAATAGTGAAACCGCAGCTAGTTATTATTAAAAGGCACTGCGGCTGTGAGAGATTAAAAATGTATTAATAGGCTTCAACTGCCATTGCCACGGCTTCGCCACCACCGATACACAGTGAAGCAACTCCTTTTTTAAGACCTTTATTTTTAAGAGCATGAACTAAGGTAACTAAAATTCGTGCACCACTGGCACCAATTGGGTGACCTAATGCACAAGCGCCGCCATTAACATTTACTTTGTTTTCATCAAGTTTTAGCTCATTAATTGCAAGCATAGTTACCATTGCAAATGCTTCATTAATTTCCCAAAGGTCAACGTCATCGACGCTCCAACCCGCTTTTTCAAGTAGTGACTTCATAGCGCCCACAGGAGCTACAGTAAATTCACTTGGCGCTTGAGAATGCGTAGTGTGTGCAACAATTTTACATAAGGGGGTTAAATTTTGTGCTTTAGCGTCTAATTCGCGCATTAATACCAGTGCAGCTGCGCCGTCTGAAATTGACGAAGAATTTGCCGCGGTTATAGTGCCATCTTTTTTAAATGCAGCGCGCAAGTTTGGAATTTTATCAGGGCGTGCATTGCCTGGTTGCTCGTCAAAGCTCACGGTTACATCACCTTTATGGGTAGAAATTGTATGCGGCGCCACTTCGTTACTAAAAGCCCCACTTTCTATCGCTGTATTAGCTTTAGTTAACGAGCCAACCGCAAAATCATCCATTTGTTTACGACTAATACCGTATTGATCGGCAGTGTCTTGTGCAAAACAGCCCATTGCTTTGTTATCGTAAGCATCTTCAAGGCCATCGCTCATCATATGATCTTTAATTTCACCGTGGCCCATACGCATTCCGCCACGCGCCTTAGGAATAAAGTAAGGCGCGTTACTCATACTTTCCATACCGCCAGCAATTGCGCTATTAATAGAGCCTGCTTTGATTAAATCATGAGCCAACATAGCGGCCTTTAAACCTGAACCACATACTTTATTAATGGTCGTTGCCCCCGTACCTTGTTTTAGACCTGCTTTAAGCATTGCTTGGCGCGCAGGTGCTTGGCCAAGGCCTGCGGGCAGTACACAACCCATAATTACTTCATCAATCGATTCGGTATTTAAACCCGCGTCAGCTAGGGTACTTTTAATTACAGTAGCGCCAAGTTCAGTGGCATCAGCTCCACTTAGTGCGCCCATAAAGCCCCCCATTGGGGTGCGTTTTGCTGCTACAATAACAATGGCATCGGTAGTCATAATTGGCTCCATGTTTTTGGTTATCATTTATCAATGAATTAATAAACTAATTTAATTCTTTGTATAAAAGCATACATAAGATTTACGTTTACGCCAACGTAAATCTAAAATTAACGTTTTTGCGGTAAATTAAACTGTAAAGTTTTTTGTTTTTTGTGTTTACAGTAACAAAAAACACCCTGCAAAGGGTCATATAACATATAAAGTAGCTTAGGCACTTCCATTTTTTATAAGTCTAAAGTATAAGCTAGAGATACCCCTTTACCTTTACGTAAACTTCACTTATATTGGGACTATTAGAATGAGGGAACACAACATGAAACAAGACAATCAAACAAATTTTGAAAGCTCTGCGGCAGAGCCTGCAAGCCACGAACAAACGTTTAGTATTAGTGAATTAGCTAAAGAATTTGATATTACAACCCGCTCAATTCGCTTTTATGAAGACCAAGGCTTGATCTCACCTGATCGTAACGGCCAAACCCGCATTTATTCAAAACGTGACAAAGTACGCTTAAAGCTTATTTTACGCGGCAAGCGTTTAGGTTTTACACTGGCTGAAACAGGTCGCTTGTTTGAACTTTATGATGCAGATAAATCAAGTGCCAAGCAATTAGTGACTATGCTTGATTTAATTGCAGATAAAAAAGCTGATTTAAGCCAACAGATGGATGACATTAAAGTTGTTTTAATGGAATTGGTTACAGCAGAACGTCGTTGTCGTGAAACCCTCAACAACTTAGACGACTAACCTATTACTAATCGTCACAGACTCTCACAGGAACTTATTTATGAGCACTATTTCCCTTTATAAAGAAATGAATTTTGGCCTTGGTGAAACCGCTGATATGATCCGCGATCATGTTAATAGTTTTGCCAGTCAAGAAATCGCGCCACTGGCTGAAAAAACTGATATAGACAACGAGTTTCCAAATCAGTTATGGCCACAACTAGGTGAAATGGGCTTATTAGGAATGACTGTCTCTGAAGAGTTTGGTGGCGCAGGCTTAGGTTACCTTGAACATGTAATTGCAATGGAAGAGGTAAGCCGCGCAAGTGCCTCTATTGGTTTAAGCTATGGCGCGCATTCAAATTTATGTGTTAACCAAATTAACCGTAACGGTAATCAAGCACAAAAAGAAAAATTCTTACCTAAGTTAATTAGCGGTGAGCATATTGGTGCATTAGCTATGAGCGAACCTAATGCAGGCTCTGATGTAGTTTCAATGAAACTTAAAGCCGAGAAAAAAGGCGATAATTACGTACTTAACGGTAATAAAATGTGGATCACTAACGGTCCTGATGCACACACCTTTGTTATTTACGCAAAAACTGATTTAAACGCCGGCGCTAAAGGGATTACTGCCTTTATTGTTGAAGCTGACACTCCTGGGTTTTCAACAGCCCAAAAGCTCGACAAATTAGGTATGCGTGGCTCAAATACCTGTGAGCTCGTATTTGAAAACTGCCAAATACCAAAAGAGAACATTTTAGGTAACTTAAACGAAGGCGTTAAAGTATTAATGAGTGGCCTAGATTATGAACGCGTAGTTCTCGCGGCAGGCCCACTTGGCATTATGCAAGCGTGTATGGATATTGTTGTACCTTATGTACACGAGCGTAAACAGTTTGACACCCCTATCGGCCAGTTCCAACTTATTCAAGGCAAGATAGCCGATATGTATACACAAATGAACGCGGCTCGTTCGTATGTTTATACTGTAGCACGTTCATGTGATCGTGGTGAAACCACCCGAAAGGATTCAGCAGGCGCTATTTTATATGCTGCTGAACTTGCTACTAAAATGGCTCTTGATGCGATTCAAATTTTAGGCGGTAATGGTTATATAAACGAGTACGCAACGGGTCGATTACTACGTGACGCAAAGCTTTATGAAATTGGTGCGGGCACTTCAGAAATTCGCCGCATGTTAATTGGTCGCGAACTGTTCACTGAAAGCCGATAGGATAAAACGCTATGACGATTTTAAAATCGAGTGTTAACCCACACGACCCACAGTTTGTAAAAAATCATCAAAACATGTCAGCTTTGGTCGATGACTTACAAACGCAAGTAAATCAAATTAGCCAAGGCGGTGGAGCTGCACTTATTGAGCGTCATCAAGATCGCGGTAAGTTATTTGTACGCGACCGTGTTGAAACACTATTAGATGAAGGATCTCCTTTTCTAGAGATTTCACAATTTGCTGCATTTGGCGTTTATGAACAAGCGATTCCATGTGCCGGTGTTGTTGCCGGTATTGGCCGTGTTAAAGGCGTTGAATGCATGATTGTGGCAAATGATGCCACCGTAAAAGGCGGTACTTATTTTCCGCTCACCGTTAAAAAGCATTTACGCGCACAAGATATAGCCGAGCGCTGTCACTTACCCTGTATTTATTTAGTCGATTCGGGCGGTGCAAACTTACCTGAGCAAGACGACGTATTCCCTGACAAGCTGCATTTTGGACGAATTTTTTATAACCAAGCACGTATGTCAGGTAAAGGCATTCCACAAATAGCGGTGGTAATGGGTTTGTGTACTGCAGGCGGTGCGTACGTACCTGCCATGGCAGATGAAAGCATTATAGTAAAAGATCAAGGCACTATATTTTTAGCAGGTCCGCCGCTTGTAAAAGCCGCGACTGGTGAAGAAGTAACTGCCGAAGAACTAGGCGGCGCCGACGTTCACTGTAAAACATCAGGCGTTGCCGATCATTACGCTGAAAATGACGAGCATGCGCTTTCTATTGCTCGCCAATGTATTGAACGCATTAATTATCAACGCCCTACTGCACCATTACTTGCTGAGGACGTAAAACCACCACGTTACGATATTAACGAACTTTACGGTGTTGTTGGCACAGACCTTAAAAAGCCATTTGATGTGCGCGAAGTTATAGCCCGTACTGTTGATGATTCGTCATTTGATGAATTCAAACGCTATTTTGGCGATACCTTAGTCACAGGTTTTGCAAAAATATATGGCCACCCTGTCGGTATTGTCGCTAACAATGGCATCTTATTTAGTGAGTCTGCACAAAAAGGTGCTCACTTTATTCAACTATGCGCTCAACGAAATATTCCACTGGTATTTTTGCAAAATATTACCGGGTTTATGGTAGGTAAAAAATACGAAGCCGAAGGCATTGCTAAACACGGCGCAAAAATGGTAACAGCGGTTTCATGTGCTGACGTGCCAAAATTCACCATATTGATTGGTGGTTCTTATGGCGCTGGCAACTATGGTATGTGCGGCCGTGCATTTGAACCCACTATGATGTGGATGTGGCCAAATGCCCGTATTTCTGTGATGGGTGGTGAACAAGCCGCCGGCGTTATGGCACAGGTAAAGCAAGATGGTTTAGTCCGTAAAGGCGAAAACATGACTGAAGAACAAATTAGTGAATTTAAAAAGCCGATTGTTGATCAGTACGAGAAACAAGGCCACCCCTATTATGCCAGTGCCCGCTTGTGGGATGACGGTATTATCGACCCAGCTGATACACGCAATGTATTGGGGCTTGCGCTTAGCGCTGCTAAAAATGCACCTAAACGTGATTCTCAGTTTGGCGTATTTAGAATGTAAAGGAGCGCAGCATGTCAGTAACACTACAAATAACTAAATCAAATGTGGCTGTACTCCTATTAAGCCGCCCTGAAAAACGAAATGCCTTTAACGAACAAGTCATTCACGAGCTAATTCAATGTATTGAGCATGCAAACACGCTTAATATTCGTGCTTTAGTATTAAAAACCGAAGGTAAACATTTTTCAGCTGGTGCGGATTTGAATTGGATGAAGTCTATGGCTGAAAACGACTTTAGCGAAAATTTGGCTGACTCTAAACAACTCGCTAAATTAATGCATGTCTTAGCTACCTGCCCACACCCAACGATTTGCGCAGTTCAAGGCGCTGCTTTTGGTGGTGCGCTGGGTTTAATTGCCTGTTGTGATATTGCTCTTTGTAAAGACGATGCGCAATTTTGTTTAAGTGAAGTTAGGCTTGGCCTTATTCCAGCTGTTATAAGCCCTTACGTTATTAAAGCAATTGGGGAGCGCACCGCACGCCGTTATTTTTTAACCGCAGAAGTATTTGATGCGCACACGGCTAAAAGCTTAGGGCTTATTCATCAAATAACAGGCGATTTAGACTGTGCGGTCCAAAAGATATTAGAAACACTATTAGACAATGGTCCATTGGCTGTTAAAGCCGCTAAACAGCTTATAAATGACGTTGCAGGGCATGAAATAAACGGCCAGATTATTAATTTAACTGCTGAGCGAATTGCAAATATTCGTGTTTCCGATGAAGGTCAAGAAGGCCTTAGTGCCTTTTTTGAGAAACGTGCCCCTAACTGGCAGAAGTAGGATTACCCATGACAACATCTAGATTACAAAAAATCCTTATCGCAAACCGTGGTGAAATTGCCTGTCGGGTTATGCGCACCGCAAAGTTAATGGGATTAAGCACCGTTGCTGTTTATTCTGATGCAGATAAAAACGCTCAGCACGTTAAACTCGCCGATGAAGCATATCACATTGGCGCTGCGCCAAGTAAAGACTCGTACTTAGACATTAAAAAAATACTTTCAGTCGCTAAGCAAGCGGCCGTTGATTGCATTCATCCAGGGTATGGTTTTTTATCTGAAAACAGCGAGTTTGCTAAAGTATGTGAAACCAATAACATTGCATTTATTGGCCCACCAGCAAGTAGTATTGAAGCTATGGGCTCAAAAACACGTGCAAAAGAAATTATGGCAGCAGCCAATGTACCCTTAGTACCTGGTTATTATGGCGATAACCAAGACGCCGAGTTTTTACATGCTGAAGCTGAAAAAATTGGTTACCCAGTACTTATTAAAGCGGCCTTTGGCGGCGGCGGTAAAGGCATGCGCGTGGTTGAAAACAGTAAAGAATTTATGGACGCACTAGAAGGCGCCAAGCGCGAAGCCATTACAGGTTTTGGTAACGATCTTGTATTACTTGAGCGCTATGTCAATAAACCACGCCATGTTGAGGTTCAAGTGTTTGCTGATAGTCACGGCAACTGTGTTTATTTAGGCGATAGAGATTGCTCATTACAGCGCCGTCACCAAAAAGTAATTGAAGAAGCCCCTGCTCCAGGTTTGTCTGACGCGTTACGCAAAGAAATGGGTGAAGCGGCTGTACGCTGCGCGCAAGCGATTAACTACCGCGGCGCGGGTACTGTTGAGTTTTTATTTTGTGGTGATGAATTTTTCTTTATGGAGATGAACACCCGTTTACAAGTAGAACACCCGGTTACAGAAATGGTGACTGGCGTAGATTTAGTTCAATGGCAAATAAATGTCGCAGCAGGTAAGCCGCTTCCTTTAAAGCAAGCTGATATACAAACGCAAGGCCATAGTTTTGAAGCGCGTATTTATGCAGAAGATCCAAGCAATGACTTTATTCCTTGCTCAGGGTATATAACAGCGTTGAACATACCTGCTGAATCTGAGTTTATACGTGTCGACACTGGTGTTGCCTGTGGCGATGAAATAAGTCCATTTTACGATCCGATGATCGCAAAATTAATTGTACACGATGATAACCGTGATGCTGCTCTTGGGCGTTTATCAACAGCACTTGAGCAATTTCATCTAGCGGGCTTTAGCTGTAACGTAAACTTTTTACATACCCTTGCAAACCACGAAGTCTTTAAGCAAAGCGCACCAAACACGCATTTTATTGCCGATGAAGGTAAAGAACTCGTCGCCGTCGATACTGATCTTACAAAAGTAAGTACTATCATTGCTGCTTTTAGCTATGCTGTTGGATTAGCTGGATGCGAGGCGAATGCATGGCAACAGTTATCGGGTTTTAAATTAAATAGCGCCAGAGTCATCAAAATACCGTTTGTTGATCACGATGAAATCACAGCCACTAAAACCGCTGAGGGCTATACAATCAGTCTTCAAGGGGTTGACTATACAGCATCAGGTACTGTGAATAATAGCTTGTGGAATGTATTTATTAATGGTGATAAACACACCGCTCATGTCTATAGTACAGGTGCTGACATTACTGTAATGGTAAACGCACTACAGGCACATTTTGAGTTATTAAGTAAACACTATATTAGTGACCATGAAAGCGATGCCCTTCCGCTTGCAGCCCCACTTAATGGTACTGTTGTGAAGCACTTAATGGCGATTGGCGATACTGTCACCAAAGGTAACGCAGTGGTAATTATTGAAGCCATGAAAATGGAATACACCTTAACTGCGCCACACAATGGTGTATTAAAAAGCTACTGCTTCGCTGAAGGTCAACTAGTGAGCCATGGCAACCTTCTTGCTATTGTTGAGGATGAGGAGGCGTAATGGCTGACAGTGCAAACAACCTACCAAAACATGTCCGTATTGTTGAAGTCGGCCCTCGTGATGGCTTACAGAATGAAACAAGTGTTAGTACAGATGACAAGGTAGCGCTTATCACCGCTTTAGCAAAAGCGGGATTGAAAGATATTGAAGCTGGCGCCTTTGTATCCCCGAAATGGGTGCCTCAAATGGCTGACTCCACTGACGTAATTAATCAGCTAAATAAGTGCCCGGAACTTAATAATATAAATTTTAGCGCGCTTACGCCAAACTTACGCGGCGGCGAATCAGCTCATCAAGCAGGCATTAAAGAGTTTGCAATTTTTACCGCTGCCAGTGAGGTATTTTGCCAAAAAAACATTAACTGCTCAATTGATGAAAGTATCGACCGCTTTAAAGATGTGATGGACTTTGCTAAACAGCATGATATTCGCGTACGGGGCTATGTTAGCTGCGTTATGGGGTGTCCATATCAAGGTGATGTTGATATTGCAGATGTACTCAAAGTATCACAGCGACTACTTGAAATAGGCTGCTATGAAATAAGCTTGGGCGATACCATTGGAGTTGGTAATCCAAAAAAAGTAAATGCTCTACTAGACTTGCTATTAACGCATATTGATAAGTCCAAGCTTGCTGTACATTTTCATGATACTTACGGCCAAGCGCTCACAAATATTTACACGGCCCTAAACCGCGGTATAGCAACAGTTGACAGTGCAGTGTCTGGCCTTGGTGGTTGTCCTTATGCTAAAGGTGCGTCAGGGAATGTTGCCACCGAAGATGTTGTTTACTTACTACAAGGACTTGGCATTGAACATGGAATTGATTTAGAAAGACTAGCTAAAGCAGGTTGGATTATTTGTAGCACACTCAATAAACAACCCATGAGCAAGGTTTCTCTTGCGCTTAAAAACACCGTGAATAATGAAGGAGTAAGCTAATGGCCGGTTTCGATAAAGTAGTTTCAAGTTATGAAGCTGCAATGGCAGGTTTAAAAGATGGCGATACGGTTATCGCTGGAGGCTTTGGTCTTTGTGGTATTCCTGAGGGCTTAATTGCTGAAATAAAAAGAAAACGAACTCAAGCTCTTACGGTGGTATCAAACAATTGTGGAATCGACGATTTTGGTCTGGGCATTTTATTAAAAGACAAACAAATTAAAAAAATTGTGGCTTCTTATGTAGGTGAAAACGCCCTATTTGAACAGCAATTACTAAGCGGTGAAATTGATGTCGTACTTACCCCTCAAGGCACACTTGCTGAAAAAATGCGTGCGGGCGGTGCTGGAATACCTGCATTTTATACCGCCACAGGTTATGGCACACCGGTTGCTGAAGGCAAAGAAGTAAAAGAATTTGATGGTCGCCCGTATATTTTAGAAGAGTCGATCACGGGTGAGTTTGCAATTGTAAAAGCGTGGAAAGCAGACCGTTATGGCAATTTAGTGTTTCACCATACCGCGATGAACTTCAACCCAATGGCCGCCACAGCAGGTAAAATTACGGTCGCCGAAGTAGAAGAAATTGTAGAGCCAGGTGAACTTGAGCCAAGCCAAATTCATACTCCAGGTATTTTTGTTAACCGCGTGATTAAAGGTAATAACTTTGAAAAACGCATTGAACGTATCACTACTTGCGATTAAGGAGCAATAACAATGGCATTATCACGTGAACAAGTTGCGATGCGCGTAGCAAAAGAACTACAAGATGGTTATTACGTTAATTTAGGCATTGGCATCCCTACTCTTGTGGCAAACTATGTTCCAGACGGTATCGAAGTAATGTTACAATCTGAAAATGGTCTATTAGGCATGGGTGCCTACCCGAGTAAAGATGAAGTTGATGCTGATATGATCAACGCGGGTAAAGAAACCGTGACAGCAGCGACAGGAGCTGCCATATTTAATAGTGCAGATAGCTTTGCCATGATACGGGGTGGTCATGTAGACTTAACTGTATTGGGCGCGTTTGAAGTAGACCAGCATGGCTCTATTGCATCGTGGATGATCCCTAAAAAGCTGATAAAAGGCATGGGCGGCGCGATGGACTTAGTCGCTGGTGCAAAAAATATTATTGTTACGATGACTCATGCTAGTAAGCATGGAGACTCTAAGTTATTAGAAAGTTGCACTTTACCGTTAACTGGGGTTAACTGTGTAAAGAAAATCGTAACTGATTTAGCCGTGCTTGAAGTAAAAGGCGGCGCATTTCATCTAATTGAACGTGCACCAGGTGTCTCAGTCGATGAAATAATTAGTAAAACAGCAGGTAAATTACTTGTTGACGGTGACGTTCCTGAGATGGCTGTTTAAGCCACCAACTAACCCTGTACCGACCTCATTCCCAGTGCCAATGGCGCTGAGTTACCCAAAATCCCTCGCAAGAGGGATTTTTTTTAGTTATTATTCACAGCCTATTTGCACTTCTATGATGCACATTTTATTTTAAAACATTATTTTGGTAATAAAATGCTGATATGATCACTCATTATTGGGCTATTATACACTTAACAAGTTGGGTCATTAATTGCTTAACTTATAATATTAATGAATGGATGAAATAGAGTTATTATGCAAACGCCTATTCGTGGATTACGCTCATTTTGTGTCGCAGCAAAAAGCTTAAGTTTTAAAGAAGCTGCAAATCAGCTATTTTTAACCCCTTCAGCCGTAAGTCATCAGATAAAGCAATTGGAAGAACAATTAGGTATAGATCTATTCGAGAGACAAACTCGCTCAATTAGTCTCACCTCAGCCGGTAAAAACTTTTACGATTCCGTATCGCCTTTAGTTAAAGCACTTGAAAGTACTATTAATGAATTTAGTCAGCTACAAGAAAACGTTAGTATTAGCATCACCCTACCTGAGTTTTTTGCCAGCGAATTATTAATGCCTAAACTGAGTGCATGGACTACCGAGCATCCTAATATTAATTTACAGCTAAATACCATGAAAACCAGAAAAGAACTGAGTCAGCTAAGCGATGTATCAGTTGTTTTATCATCATCCAAGCCTATTGACGGTTTAGTACATGAGTTATTCGCTCTTGAATATATCCCTGCATGTAATAAACAAAACCTACAGCGCTGGAAAGAAGATCCACTCGATGCTTTAAACCAAGTCCCACTGATCTTACATAAATCTCGTCCATGGTCTTGGCATCAATGGGCTGATCATGCGGGTGTTGATGATTTTTCACCTAAGCAAATTATCCAAATAGACAGTATGTTTGGGGTGACTCGCGCCGCCCAACAAGGTATGGGCATTGCTTTAATTCCTCTACCTATTAGTCAAACTTGGCTTGATGAAGAATGGCTCCATAAATTAACGGATATTCCATATAAAACGAAAGACAAATATTATCTTGTCCAGCATGAGTCTAACCAAAGTAACCCATCACTAGACTTATTTACAAAATGGATGGTAGATACGTTTCAGTATTTAAAATAGATATAAAATACCGTGGTGCTCTGTATTAGTGCATAAAGTAGGTAACTCTTGAACCCTACTTAATTATGCTCAACTTTAGCAACACCTCTTTGGAAGTTAAAATTTATTACAACTTTAATTTTGCTCTTTAAGTTAAGCATAAGACTAAAGTCTACAAGTTAGAAAAATTCACTCATTAGGTTTATTTTTATCGTTTGTCGCATTGAGGCTAAGATCCTAGAATTTAATTGTTGGCGATGAACACCAACTTAACCAGAGGATTTTTATTATGTTTAACCCACTTTTGAAACGCATTGCACTTACCGCTCTTTTAACTTGTTCAGCTGTAGCAGTCGCTGATCAAAGTGACTATAAGTTAATGGTTATTAAAGACTTGCAAACATCTCAGGCAATTATTTCAGGCCAGTACGAAACTGTATTAAGTAGTAATGTAGAACAAAGTATTGATTTAGAACGTAAATATGAACTTGCATTTAACCGCTGCGCCGCAAATATAAAAATGAAAAAATTTGTCGATGCAGAAACGTTATGTACACAGGCAATTACCTTACTAAAAAACAGTAAAGTACCTGGCTATAAGCGTCGTGAATTAACTTCTTTTGCATTAAGTAACCGTGGCATCGCACGTATAATGGCAAATAATAATACGGCTGGACTATCAGATTTTTATGAAGCAGTTAATGTTTCAGGTAACGATTTGGTTTCACATAACCTTAATCGCGCTAAACAGAATTTATCGCTTTAATACTAAATACCCTATACTAGACAAATAAAAACAGCGCTCTATGGCGCTGTTTTTATTTGTCTAAAGCTTTTAAATCTTGTAAAGATTAACTTTCTACCCGCGGCACAAACTCAAGTACTGTAGCGTTTATACAATAACGATCTTGACCCTGTGGCCCTTCGCCTGGGAACATATGTCCTAAATGTATTCCAGATGTTTTAGAACGAATTTCTATACGGCGCATACCCCAGCTATTATCTTCGTGCTCAGTGATATTACTTTCAATAGGATGAGTAAAGGATAACCAACCCGTGCCAGAGTCAAAACGCTCACGAGTATCAAATAAAGCTTCACCACTTAGCTTATCGATAAAAATACCATCCGGTGTATTTTTAAATTCTTTATATTCCTTACAATAAGGCCTATCTGTATCAGAGTCAAAAGCAACATCATAACCTTGACTATTACCTAACTTAAATGCGCCAAGTGCTTTATAAAAATCTTCACTGGTTACATAGCCTTGTCGTCCATAAACTTCTTCTCCATTTTCTATAAACAGTATAGTCGGAGTTGCCCAAGTTGCTGACTTAATTGTTAAACCGTCAAGTTGATCAGCTTTACGAAAAGTAACGGGAATAGAACCTTTATAATCGTTAAGCACCTCTTTTTTAAGCTTTTCACAATAGGGGCAGTAATCACGAGAATCTATAATAACAATGTGTTTTCCAGCTAATAATGCCTTGTTACTTACCTGCTCTTCTTGACGTTTTTCAAACACTACGCCAGTTGAGTGATCAGGGCAATATCCATTAGGGTTTTTGACCAAATAGTTTTGGTGATACTCCTCAGCCGGATAAAACGTAGTTAGCGGTTTAATGATTGTTTTAATTTCACCATAACCTGCTGCGGTAAGCTTTTTCTGATACTCATCTTTGATTGTATTTGCAGTAGCAAGTTGTTCAGAGCTGGAAGTCAGAACGGTTGAGCGATATTGCGTACCAATATCGTTGCCCTGACGATTTTTTTTAGTTGGATCATGGCCTTCAAAATAATTTTTCAATAAAGCTTCTGCGCTGATGATGGTACTATTAAAGGTAACTTTAACTACCTCAGCGTAATTATTTTCATCGTGCCTACGTGACGCTTTTGTAATTTCACGGTAACTAGCACGAAATCCGCTCCCATCTGCATAACCAGATTGTGCATCCAGTACGCCGTTTAATGCTTCGTAGCGTTTCTCTGCGCCCCAGAAACAACCAGAACCTAGTACCAATGTTTGCACATGCATGGTGGCTTGTGTTTTGCTGTTTTGAGCTGCGGTAGAGGAAAAAGTAACACCTGTACTGCCAATAACAAACAGAATAAAACCTGCCTTTGTTAATTTATTCAATATATTAATTCCTTACTAGGTAATTGCTTATTTTAGTAGACCATGCATTAAACAACTTTATTTCAAATTTATACTGCTTTAATCGCTAATTTTTGCACACTCAGCGTGTATAACTTAACCTTGTAGTCTAATTAAGGTACAACCCCTGATATTATAATTAAAAGGTATCATTATCATGAGTAAACTATTTAAAGCATCGGCTTTAGCACTAACAATGACATTAAGTACGCAGCTTAACGCCGCTGAGTTCAACTTTTCATCGAGCATTAATGACGAGGCGCAAGCGCTGGTCGTTTTTTATAGTAAAAATGAACAGCAGTACTCTTTAAGTACCCAAGATAAGCAACTTACAGAGCAGCTTAAGCGAGCAATTGAAATTGAAAAATTTACTGGCAAACTTGGCAGCGTAGTTGAGCTGTTAGCCCCGCACGACAGCGGTTTCGAACGTATACTGATTGTCGGCACTGGTGAACAAGACTCTTTTGATAAAGCGGCGGCAGCAAAGTTAGGAGGAGATATTCATGCTCGCCTACTAAAAAATAAAACGACAACAGCAAGTGTTGCATTTGAAGGTATAAAAGGAACTATTAATAATAGTGATTTAGCTGCAAACTTTGCTCATGGTATCAACTTACGTGATCATCGCTTTGAAAAATACAAACAAAAACCGAGCATAAATACAGTTAACTATACCTTTGATGTTAACGATTCTAAAACCACTGATAAGATGTATTCAGTACTTAAAAGCATTCAAGCTGGTGTTTTCTTGGCGCGAGACTTAACCTCTGAAGTTCCCACTGAAATGACCCCTGTTGATTTTGCGAATGCGGCTAAAAAACTTCAAGAATTAGGGGTTGAGGTAAAGGTTTTAGAACCCTCAAAAATGAAAGAGCTTGGCATGGGAGCACTTGAAGCTGTTGGCCGTGGTAGCGAACAAGGATCACGACTCATTGTTGCACACTACAAAGGCTCAAATGATACTCCTATTGCTTTAGTCGGAAAAGGAATTACCTTTGACTCTGGTGGTTATAGTATAAAGACTGGCTCGTCAATTGCGCGGATGAAATCGGACATGGCAGGTGCTGCTGCGGTATTAGGCACCGTAAAAGCAATGGCCTTAGCCAAAGCGGACAAGAATGTTGTAGCCGTAATGGGCATGGCAGCTAATATGGTCTCACAGTTTTCTGTCGCACCAGGTGATGTAGTTAATACTGCTGAAGGATTAAGTGTAGAAATTTTAAATACTGACGCTGAAGGACGCTTAGTGTTGAGCGACGCAATGTGGTATGCACGTGAGTACTATAAACCTGAGATTATGGTTGATATAGCGACGTTAACAGGGTCAAAAATTGGCGCTGTAGGAAACGATTACGCAGCAGTATTTTCTTCAGATGATGAACTTGTGACTGAATTAACCTTTGCGGGTAAACAAGTGAATGAAAATTTATGGCGCTTACCTTTAGGCTATAAAGAAACCCTTGAGTCACCTATTGCTGACCTTACAAATATTGGTTCTAGCGGTCCTGGGGCAACAACAGCAGCAAGCTTTTTAGAGCATTTCGCTGGAGAAACTCGCTGGGTACACCTTGATATAGCTGGTAATGCGCTAGCGACTAAAGGTAAAGGAGAAATCTCACCAGGAGGTACAGGTTACGGAGTTCGTTTATTAAGTGAATGGCTATTAAAAGACTAAAGCCATTTGACTGCGCATAAGTGTTAGGCTTACATTTATGCGTAGTCACTTATATATACCCAAACAGCCTCAAAATGTCTTGCCTAAATCACTTTTTAATTCTAACTGAAACTCACATCTTTAGATCGCTTGGATATATAACAATAAATAACGCTATCAACATTTTATGTCATTTGTGTTAGCTTAGTTTAATCAATTATTAATAAAGTTATAAGTGATGACTAAAGACTTAAGCGTAGCTACCTATATTCTTAGTAATAACAGCTTACTTTTAGATGCAACACATCTTGGTGATAACATCTTATCGATTCAAAAAAAAATTTGGGCTTTGGTTGCCAAATGTAATGAATCTAAAGCTTTTGTAGATGTAGTCCCTGCAATGAATTCATTAACCGTGTATTTAATAAATAGTGATGAGCTAACTTTTTGGCAAACGACCTTAACAAATTGGTGGCAAGAAGTAGATGAAAAGCAGCATCAAGGTTCGCACCACAAAATAATAACCCGCTATGGTGGTGTTCATGGCCCTGATTTAGATTACGTTGCACAAGTACATAAATTATCGGTATCTCAAGTTATCCAATTACACAGCCAGGTACATTATCAGGTGTTGTTTTTAGGCTTCCAACCAGGTTTTGCTTATTTACACGGGCTCGATAAGAAGCTCACCACCCCAAGACGCAGCGAGCCACGCACCCGCGTACCAAAAGGCTCGGTTGCTATTGGTGCCAATCAAACCGCTATTTATCCTGCTGACTCACCTGGAGGCTGGCATATTATTGGTCATACAAATCATCCTTTATTTGACACCAGTAAAGAAACACCTTGCACTATAGCACCCGGTGACACACTAGAATTTGTAGTTGAGGATTAACCATGCTGACAATTATTAAACCTGGAATACAAATGAGTGTACAAGATGCTGGCCGCGCAGGTTTTCGACACCTTGGCGTGGCTAAATCAGGTGTACTTGATAAGTATTCACAAATTATTGCTAATCGACTTGTTGATAATACTGATAATGCCCCGGTAATTGAAATTACTTTAGGTTTAGCTGAATTAAAATTCCAATGCGACACGAGCATTGCTTTACAAGGCGCTGACTTAAAAGCAAAACTGGATGACACCCCCATTTACCCCGGCTGGCGACATGAAGTAAAACAAGGTCAAACGCTTACCTTTGCCTCTGCACGTAATGGATTTAGGTGTTATTTAGCTGTTAAAGGCGGTATTGATGTGTCAACTGTGATGAATAGCGCATCAACTGATTTAGGCGCTGATTTTGGCGGCTTCAATTCTCGCGCATTGGCAAGCGATGATAAGCTTACGTTTGGAAACTTCAATACACAACCCAACCCTCAACCAGAAAAAGGGGCTATGGCTCCGGCTAAACGTCGTATTATTCGTCTGCATTCCAGCGCCCACAGTGAACTTATTGGCAAGGAAAAACTCAATGAGTTTATTAATAAAAAATGGCAAATTACCCCGCAAAGTAACCGCATGGGGCTACGTTTATCTGCTGCCAACATATCTCTTGAGCATAACCATTCACTGCCATCATTAGGCGTTGAACCAGGGAGCATTCAACTACCGCCTAATGGTGAACCCATTATATTACTTAATGACTGTCAAACGACTGGTGGTTACCCGTTACTCGGTACCGTAATAAGCGCAGATCTACATCAGTTTGCACAGTTTAAAACGGGTGATAATGTACAATTTGAATATGTTGATTTAGCAACTGCTGAGAAAGCCCAGCGAAAACTAGACAGCCATTTAAACCAATGGATGATTGCTTTACAAAAAAATTAATTATCAACGCACCAAAATGGCGCGCACTGCATAGTAAAATGTGTAGTGATAGCGCCGAAAGTGCTCACAATCGGTCTAGTAAATTCAAATGGCGAAATAACCCCCTCACCACCGACTATTTTGGTGCACCTAGCACTATAGTGGTGCATTAATTATTCTATATTTTTTCTAAAAGCTATGTGACTTAGTTAAATATTTCTGTTAAAACAAAGGTTAGCAGTTAGCGAATGGTTAGCTGCACACATAATTGGAATGAGGAGTCACTATGTGTTCAATTTTTGGGGTATTAGATATAAAGTCTGATCCTAGCAAATTGCGAAGCCAAGCAATTGAAATGTCAAAATTACTACGTCATCGCGGACCTGACTGGTCAGGTGTTTATTCATCAGACAAAGCTATTTTAGTGCACGAACGTTTAGCTATTGTCGGCGTATCAAGTGGTGCACAGCCTTTATATAACCCAGAAAAAACAAATATTTTAGCTGTTAATGGTGAAATTTATAACCACAAAGAGCTAGCAGCAAATTTAGAAACCGATTTCACTTTTCAAACCCAATCTGACTGTGAAGTTATTTTAGCCCTATATAAACAAAAAGGGCCTGAGTTTTTAGATGACCTAAATGGCATTTTTGCTTTTTGCTTATACGATGAAGAGCAAGACGCCTACCTTATTGGACGCGACCATATCGGTATTATCCCGCTTTATACTGGGCATGACGAGCATGGTAACTTTTATGTTGCCTCTGAACTCAAAGCATTATCGCCTATTTGTAAGCAGATTGAAGAGTTTCCACCTGGTCATTACCTTTACAGTAAAGATGGTGAGCTTAAGCCTTATTACAAACGTGATTGGGAAACATTCGATGCAGTTAAAGATAACAGCGCACAAGCCCAAGACGTTAAAGAAGCATTAGAGGCGGCCGTAAAACGCCAGTTAATGTGTGATGTACCTTACGGTGTATTACTTTCTGGTGGTTTAGACTCTTCTGTAATTTCAGCAATCACACAGCGCTTTGCTGCTAAACGTGTTGAAGATAACGACGAAAGCGATGCATGGTGGCCAAGACTTCATTCGTTTTCTGTTGGTCTTGAAGGTTCACCGGATTTAGCTGCAGCACAAAAAGTAGCTGATAAGATTGGTACAATTCACCACCCTATCCATTTTACGATTCAAGAAGGTATAGACGCGCTTAAAGAAGTGATTTACCACATTGAAACTTATGATGTAACAACAATTCGTGCATCAACCCCAATGTATTTAATGGCTCGTCAAATTAAAGCTATGGGTATTAAAATGGTACTATCAGGCGAAGGCGCTGATGAATTATTTGGTGGTTACTTGTATTTTCATAAGGCGCCTAATGCAAAAGAGTTTCATGAAGAACTTAATCGCAAAGTATCAAAACTACATATGTTTGACTGCCTACGCGCCAATAAATCAATGGCGGCTTGGGGAGTTGAAGCACGAGTTCCTTTCTTAGATAAAGAATTTGTTGATACCGCCATGCGTATAAATCCAGAAGCAAAGATGTGTATAGATGAAAAAATCGAAAAACATATATTACGCGAAGGCTTTGAAGGTTACTTACCTGATGAAGTTTTATGGCGCCAAAAAGAGCAGTTTTCTGATGGCGTAGGTTACAGCTGGATAGATACTTTAAAGGAATATGTCGCTGAACAAGTAAGTGACCAAGACTTAGCTAACGCCCACTTCAAGTATCCTATTAATACGCCTGATTCAAAAGAAGCATATTTTTATCGCCGTATTTTTGAATCACACTTTCCAGGTGATGCCGCGGCTAAATGCGTACCACACGGTAAGTCTGTCGCATGTTCGACTCCTGAAGCGCTAGCTTGGGATGCATCATTTCAAAACAATGCAGATCCTTCAGGCCGTGCCTCAGGTATTCACAACGACGCCTATGCCCAAAAGAAATAATAAGTATCCTTACTTATTAGCCGGCTCACTGCACAAAGCAACCCGCTTTGTGCAGTTTGTGGGTATAGAGCGTGTTTTTTATCATACAAAGACACACCAACAAGGTTCATCTGCATTAATTGTTATTTATACACATGGATTGACTACATTCATGATGCAGAAAATAGCAAAAAAAACAGATCAACCCGCCACTGTTTTTTTAAATAAAGCCGATATATCCAAACCAAAATGTGCAATTAGGTGGTTTAATCCAAATAAAGAAATTCTTCGCTGCGGTCACGGTACATTAGCGGCGGCCTATTTTTTAAAAAAATACCAAGGGTATTGTCCGGCTGTATTTAGAAGGGGTAAAGGGATTGTAAGTAATGAAGAGTTTAAGATAATAAGTCAAAATGGCGCATTACAACTTCAACTAGCACCTATCATCAGTAACACTATTAACAATATTGAGATATTATCAAAAGCAGTTCCGGTAACTTTAAAGAGGCTTTATCAAACAACTGGCCATGAGGGTTATACAACGGCGTTAATTGATAGTGAAGTATCCCTAAAAAATTTAAAGGTTAACGTGGAACAGCTGAAGCTCCACCCTTTCGCTTTAATTATTTTACAAAAAACGAAAAACAAACGACATCAGACGCAATGGAGGTTTAGGTATTTTGCACCTTATTTTGGCGTCAACGAAGATAATGCAACAGGTTCAGCACTGAGTATAATAGCACCTATCATAAAATCACTAAGCGCCCAAACTCACGCCGTACTAATACAGGAGTCACCGAGCGGTGCTGTTATTAATTATCAATTAAAAAATAATGTCATCAATATCAGTTAACCTAGCACTTTTTATATAGCTATAAAGTACTCCTTTTAATAGCAAATGTGTCAATTTAAAGCTCAACATTATTTAATTTAAACGTATTGAGAGGTTTCTTGGTTTAAAAGTTCACTTAATACATCAGGTTCAATTTCATCAAATACCCATTGTTGGTTTGGAAACACTGCTATATTAATACTTTCGTTTTTAAAAAGTGGTAACCAGTAATCTATAAATTCATGTAACGATAGTTCACATACAGCGTAGTTCTCAATGCTATTTGTGAAAACGTCTGCATAATCGGGATGCGGCCACACAGGAACCGATTTCATGCCTTCAGCATTTATACAAAAAAAGAAACCGTCATCATTTTTCACACCCCAGAGTTGTTCCCAATCTGCGACTCGCTCAATAAAATGGCGACTGCGTTTTTCAGCACTTAAAGATAACACTGCACTGAATTGATGCTCATTCATTTTATATGGCATAAAAACCAAACGCTCACTATATAAATTAATACAACAAATTGTAAATTTTATTCTATTACTGTTGGATGAAAAAAGGTTTCTGCTTCAGAAATCAAATGCTCTAATTGTCCAGACTCTATAATAAGTGAAACTTGGGTACTCCAAAAAGGCTCCCACGTCCCTGTACATAGTTTTGCTGTTAAAGTTATATGGCCTGTTTTGTCAGAAGTTGCGAAAAGCTGAAACTCCCCTTCGAGGGCACTCCAGGATTTTTCACCTTCCCAGCCATTTCTATTTTGAAATAACTGATTGAAAAAATCTATCGGACTTTCACCGTATACATGATTAGTAACACGAATATTAGCACTTAATTCGTTCCCGATTAAGGATACACAATAAAAATCAACCCAGCCTTGGGAATTAACTTCTGGTGAATGTAATTCTATTGATATATTTTCTGTTGAGGTTATTTTCATTTGTATTGCTATAGTTTCCTATTGTAATTAGTAATTTAACTTACAATCTAATTAGGTTAATTCAGCAGGACCAACTTTTTCGCTCATTAAAGCTATAAAATCGTCATGCTCTGTTACAGCTCGTTTAGGTATTATATGAAAAAACTGATTGCTAATATAAATTAAGTAAAGATCTGGAGTATTAGCCCATTTATGAATCTCTTCCCATGTAAACTTACTGATTGTTTGGGAGTTCTTATGGGTAACATACTCAGGAGTTAATTCAACTTCAGTATAACTTGCTATCGCCTTATTTTGCGTAAAATGCTTTTTACTAATATAAGGCATGAGCCAAAGCTGGGCACCTAAGAAGCCTAAAAAGCCAAATACCAACGGTGTGAAAAACAATAAATACATGCCTGTTAGTAAACCCGCAACGAAAAAAATGCTTCCCATAGTTAGATAGATAGGTAGTAAAATTTTATTGTTTTTAACGCTTATTTTGACCGCTTGGTGAAACTCGGATTCTTTTAATGTATATTCAATTTTCAAACTTTAACCCTTTTTATGATTTATTTAATGTGCAAGTTTTATGAACCAAATGGTTTAGTGAGTTATTGATAAACACTTCTAACATTAATTTACCGAACGTACGCCCCATAGGTTTGACTATTTCATACAGGCTTTTGTTAATTATATAAATTTCCAACTTAGTCTAAACTGAATAGCTTACTGTTTACATAACCTTGGTAATCATACATGCTGTTCTTATAAAGCGCTGTCATTCATGTTTCATATTATATTGTGCCCTAATGGCTGTTTATGTTTGATAACACAGCAATCGTAAACTAAACCGTAAAGAGGCTTAATCATTGAGTAAAGTACAACAAAGAATCGACTCTGCAATTGCTAATTATTCTGTCGCTTTGATGAATAATACTAAATGGAAGCATGTTTTCAAAAAGCTAACAGAGTTTCAAATGATATTTCAAATAGCTTTTGTACGTGAGCATAAGTACGGATCATTACAAAAGATTCATACGTTAGATGTTATTGATGACCACTTAGCAGATGGGTGTGTATGCGGGGGACCTACGTACTTTAAGGAAATATATGCAGTGAAAATAATACGCTTTAACAAAAGCCAAAATGCTGCAACGGGAAGGTACGAGAATACAACAACATCAAGCAATGCATTTTTAGATAGCCTGCAAGCATTTGGTAGGTTCCCGATAGAAATAACCGAGGAAAATATTTATATACACGGGTATCAATAAGGTAACTACCGCTTGGTGAATTAAACACTCAGCTACAACAAACTATAACTGACTACGATTAGCTAAGCTTAATAGACTCAAATTGGCCTTAATAGGCATAAGGCAAAGTAGTTCTTATCATCTTGCCAGGTATTCTCTAATGACAAATTGGCTTGTTTGGCTAAGTTATTAAATGATTCGAGTGTGTACTTGTGCGAATTTTCAGTGTGTATACTCTCTCCTTTTTCAAACCTAACTGATTGACCATCAATAGTAACTGTTTGTGCGATATCACTGACTAAATGCATTTCTATACGACTATGTTGCTCATTAAAGCGCGATTCATGGCTAAAATGCTCGAGCATGAAAGTACCACCTAATTCATTATTAATACGCTGCAATAAATTTTTGTTAAATGCAGCAGTAATCCCCGCTTTATCGTCATAGGCATCAAGAAGCACTTGCCTTTGTTTAACCAAATCAATTCCGACCAATACATAGCCGCCTACACCACACAATCGGTTAAAGTTTTTTAAGATCTCGATTGCTTTTACTGGTGAGAAGTTGCCAATAGTAGAACCTGGAAAGTACACTAAGTTGGTCTGATTATCTAATGCATGCTCTACTGATAACTGTTTTACCATGTGACTGTCAGTAAAATCACCAAGCAATGGGCTGATTGCCAATGTTGGAAATAACGGGCCTAAATGTGCAAGAGAATAGTTCAACATTTCTGCAGATATTTCAAAAGGTACAAAATTTTTAACGGCTTTTAAATGTGCCAGTAAATAAGCAATTTTTTTGCCTGAGCCACAGCCTGGCTCTATTATTGATAAATTATCTGGCAATAACTGTGCAATAGCTTGGCTATGCTTAGTTAAAATTGAAAGTTCTGCTCGGGTTACATAATATTCATTTAATTCAGTTATTTGTTCAAAAAGAGCAGCGCCCGCATCATCGTAAAAGTATTTACATGGTAAGTTTTTTTGCTGTTGTACAAGTCCTGTAGTTACATCATTTAAAAAATCATTATCAATCATCTCAGTTAACTTAAAGTCACCTTGAATTTGGTTCATAATTTATCCTTAGCGAGTCTAATTCCGCTTTGCATCCATGCTTGATGTGCATAGTAAAAGTTACGATAGCTAACACGTAAGTGTTTATCTGGAGTTAGTGCGCAACCACCACGTAGTACCATTTGGTTACTCATAAACTTTCCGTTGTACTCACCAGCAACACCAGCAATAGGTTGAAATCCGGGATAGGGTAAATAACTACTGTTTGTCCATTGCCAACAGCAATCATCCAACTGAGAAAATAAAGCACGCTCAGGCGAACTCGCCGCTCGCTCCCACTCAAACTCAGTAGGCAGACGAGCATCGGCAAAGGCCGCATAAGCACTGGCTTCATAAAAAGAAACATGTGAAACAGGGGCATTTAAATCAAGTTTTTTTAAGCCATGTAAAGTAAACTCAAACCAACACCCTTCTATTAAATGCCAATAAAGCGGTGCTTTAGTATCGAGTGTATTAATATGTGCCCACCCATCACTTAGCCAATACTCTGGATTCTGATAGCCTTTCGCTTCTATAAAGGCTAAGTATTCACCATTTGTTACCAGCCTATTAGCTAAACTAAAGTCATGGCTCAATACTTGGTGGCAAGGTCTCTCATTGTCATAACTAAAGCCTTCACTCATCGCTCCAATATTAATTATAGATTGGTCAAAGTCGTAAAATACCATTGCAGATGATGAAGTGTGTTTACTGGGTTTATCGTCATTTTTGCGGTAGCTTGGAAAAATAGGGTTAACTGAAAAGTTATACTTTATATCCATTAACATTAATTCTTGGTGCTGCTGCTCATGATTAATGCCCAACTCAACTATTTCAAAGTGCTCATGATTAACTGTTGCACTTAAAAGTGTGGTTACTTGGTTATCTATATATTCACGATAACTTAGGATATCAGTCAAGCTCGGTCTTGATAAGCAGCCCCGCTGGGCACGACTAAATTGCGAACCAATGCCGTTATAATAAGAATTAAATAACACGGTGTAATATTTATTAAACTCAGTGTAATTGGCCATGTGGGCCTTGAGTAAAAACGTTTCAAAAAACCAACTTGTATGGGCTAAGTGCCACTTGCTAGGACTTACATCTGCCATTGCCTGTAATTGGCAATCCTCTGTTGATAAATCACTTATAATGCTTCGTGTTACTTGTCGCGTTTGTTTAAAACGTAAAATAAGTGACTCGTTGAGTGTCGATGCAGTTATCCTTTGATCTATCATTTTATTATTCTGCCTTTATCCTTGCCTAACTAGAAATAAAATAGGCCTCTATTCTTTTAAATCATATTTAGATGACACCCAGATTAATTGTTTATGCAAAATAGAGCTACCCCATTTATCATAAAAATTATTTATCACTAATTTAGTATAGTAGTAAATAGCTAACAGCTCATTATTTTTTATGAATATTACCTATTATTCAGATATTTAGCAGTGCTACTGTTTACATTTGTAATATACCACCTAAACTAATGGGGCACTTTCAAAATAATTTACCCAATTTTGGTATTATTTTTAAACGACATAACTAGTTTTGACTATATTAGAGTCCTATCAGCTGATCTAGCATCAAAATAGATAGCAACAACAAGAGGTATTACATGAGCGAAAACCATGATAAATACAGTATAGACAATACGGACTATACCGTAGGTCAAGATAATGTGAAAAAGTGGGGGTTTGATGTTCATAATCCCGTTTTTGGGTTCAGTGCGGGCTTAATTATCATTTTTTTACTCGCTGTCTTAATAACTGATGCTGAAACAGCGAAAGCCACCCTTGATGGTATCAAAAAAGATATAATTAATAATTTCGATGGCCTTTTTATGTGGGCTGCGAATTTCTTTGTATTATTTTGTATTGGCTTAATTGTTTCTCCTTACGGGAAAATTCGTTTAGGTGGTGATGAAGCACGCCCTACCTACACTAGATTGTCTTGGATGGCAATGTTATTTGCTGCAGGTATGGGTATTGGTTTAATGTTTTGGGGGGTCGCAGAGCCGCTAGCTTATTATACTGGGTGGTTCGAAACGCCACTGAATGTTGCAGCTAATACACCTGAAGCTGCAAAACTTGCCATGGGAGCAACCATGTTTCATTGGGGTTTACACCCATGGGCAATATACGCAGTAGTGGCCTTATCATTAGCCTTTTTCACATATAATAAAGGATTACCACTTTCAATTCGTTCTATTTTCTTTCCTATCCTAGGTGATAGAGTGTGGGGTTGGCCAGGACATATAATTGATATCTTAGCGGTACTTGCAACCCTATTTGGTCTTGCAACATCCCTAGGATTAGGTGCACAACAAGCCTCTGCTGGTATTAACCATGTATTTGGTACAGATGGTGGCATCGGCTTAGAAATAATTGTCATCGCGGCAGTGACACTACTCGCTGTATTTTCAGTTATTCGTGGTATTGATGGTGGCGTTAAATTATTAAGTAACGTTAATATGGGCCTAGCATTTGTATTATTACTATTTGTTTGTCTAGTAGGTTTTGCTGTTGCAGTGGGCAATCTTCCAAATACTATAATGGGCTATGTTGAAAATATTATTCCTCTTAGTAACCCTCACGGACGTGAAGATGAAGGCTGGATGCATGGCTGGACTGTAGCTTACTGGGCATGGTGGATTTCGTGGTCACCGTTTGTAGGTATGTTCATTGCTCGCGTATCTAGAGGACGTACTATTCGTGAGTTTTTAATTGCAGTATTACTTATCCCAACTCTAGTCACTGTGGTGTGGATGTCTATTTACGGTGGCATTGCGATTGATCAAGTTAAAGAAGGTATTGGCGAATTGGGTCAAAACGGTTTAACCGAGGTACCTCTGGCTATGTTCCAAATGTTTGACGTATTGCCGATGTCGCAAGTACTGTCATTTATTGCAATTGTATTAGTGTTAGTGTTCTTTATCACCTCATCTGATTCTGGGTCGTTGGTTATTGATTCTATCACCGCTGGTGGTAAAGTTGATGCGCCTGTACCTCAACGTATCTTTTGGGCCACCATTGAGGGCGTAATTGCTGCTGCACTCGTTTGGATTGGCGGCACTGAAGCTATTGAAGCATTACAAGCTGGTGCGGTGTCAACAGGCTTACCATTTACTATCGTACTTTTATTAATGTGTGTTAGTTTATTGCTAGGCCTTCGCACAGAGCCTCGCCCTAAATAAGTGATTTAACAAATTAGTAAACAACAAAACGCCGCATTTTTGCGGCGTTTTTTATTGGTATAAATTTATTAATATGAATATGCAGTTTGAAATGTTGCGATATAAATACGCCTCTATATCAAACCCAAAGAGCTGATAGCGGTGTGTCAGGCCGATAATGGTGACATAACTGTGCTTGCAATAACTCTGCGGTTGCCAACGCGTCTGTTAACGCATTATGGCTATTATATGCTGGTAATGAATAGCGCGCACGTGTATCACCTAAGCGTAACGAATCGAGCTTAGTATTAAATATCTTCCCTAATAAGCCTTGTCGTGCTTGTAAAGCGCGCTTTTCAATTTCCATCGTGTCTATAACGGCAAACTCAATACCCTCTCCTAGTCTTGCTAATAAGGCTTTATTTAAAAAATGCCGCTCAATTGCACCAAAATGTACTACTATAATTTTACCGGTTAACGCTGCTAATAACTGATTTAAAATAACACTTAAATCGGGTGCATCATTAACCTCTGAATGAGTTATACCATGTATAACAATCGACTTTTCTTTTAAGTCTTGTCGTGGCTGTACTAACCAATGCGCACTTTCTCGGCAATAAATACGTGCAAGCGTAAACGGCACTAACCCAACGCTTACAATATCATCACTTTTGAAGTTTAGACCGGTCGTCTCAAAATCTAACGCCACCATAGGGACTTCATTAATAGCTAAGTTGCCATCACTTATGCTGTGCTTATAAAAGCTTTGTAACTGTTGATCACAAGCGCTTGCAAATAATTGCTTATAGCGACTATGCCAGTTTACTTTTTGCTTATTTACCATTTAATACTGTCATACTTGTATTGGCCAAATAACTATACTTTAAGTAACTCTGTGCTTTTTCTAAAATAGCAAAGGCTTCTTTTAAGTTGCGCTGTTCAAATGGTGATAGTAAATGCGGGTCTAAATCATTGTCTGGTGCTTCACCCTGTTCTATTTGCCATGCTTGATGACGAATACGCATCATGGCAATGTATTCAAGCGCATCACGTAAGTCTTGTCCTTTGCCCTCAGGTAATAGTTTCGCTGCGATAATATCTTCAAGGCGTTCAAAAGAATTTTGCTTTCTTGAACCCACCGCAAGAGCATGCACTCGAATAACATCCGATAACGGCGCAGTGCCTCGACGCTTTAAATTCATTGCACGTTTATGCTGGCCATTATGCTCAAGTACAAAACCTTTAAAAAAGCCAAGTGGAGGTGTCCTGTTACGCGCATTTGCAGCCATGTTAGCTAAAAACCGTTTGTTTTGTCGCCCCGTTCTTCCCACATAGCTTTTTAGTTCATCGGCCCATTTTAATTTACCCCACACACCATCTAAATCAAAGAAAATGGAGCTATGTAACAGCGATTGTGGTTTAGGCTCTTTAATCCAACTGGCAAACTGCTCGCGCCATTGATCTCGTGTCAGACGCCACTTTTTAAAAGACGCCATTATCTCCCCAGTACAATAGGTATAACCACACAAAGCTAAACCGTCACAAACAAAATCGGATAGTTTTTGAAAGTAGCCATCATGGAGTTTTTCATCAAAGCTATTATCTAAAATCAAAGCGTTATCTTGGTCAGTTACAATCAACTGCTCGTCTCGTGCCATTGAGCCAAGTGCAATAAAGCAATAAGGAACGGGTGGTGGGCCATATTTTTCTTCAGCTAACTGCAGTAATTTTTGTTTAAAGGTACGGCCAATAACAGCCATTGCTGTACCAACCATGTGCGAGTTAGCATCTTCGTTAACCATACGAACAAATACATTGGGTACTTGGCGGGCATAATGAGTTAAGTCCTCAATCGATTGCTGAGCTAATATCCCACGTACTAATAGTAAGCTACTTTGTGACTCGTGACGTAAAATATCCGATAAAGAAATAACACCAATAGGTTTACGTTTATGGACAACAGGTAGATGGTGCAAATTTTCACGAAGCATCGCAAGAACCGCTTCAAACACATAGGCATTAGCATCTAATAAAACTAAGTTTGTTGACATAATTTCATCAGCCCGAGTGTCATACGTCATGCCCTTGGCGATCACTTTACTACGTAAATCTCGGTCTGTAATGATACCCACAACTTGACCATCATCTTCTTCTGGGTCATCGCTTAGTTGTTTTTGTGCATCGGTAACTAAAACTGACGATACCGATTCTTGGGTCATTAATTCAGCAACGTCTCTTATTGAAGCATCATTAGGGGCCGTTACTACCCCTCGATGCAGTAACGATTTAATTTTTGCGGTGGTTAAATCATTACTGTCGGCTTGCTCTAAAATTGCTTGATGCAAGCGCACATTACCATCAGATTCAAAATAATCTGCGAAAGCATCAAACTCACTACAATAATGCTCAAAAAGCTCTGCATTAATGCAATACACTAACGTGTCTTCAAGGGCTTTGGCGGGGAATCGTACTTTACGATTCATTAGTAGTCCCATTTGACCAAAAATTCCACCAATTGCTAAACGATTATATAATTCGCCATCACGGCGATACATTTCCACAGAGCCACTACGAATAATATATAAGTCGGCGATGTCTTCACCAAATTGCAAAATATCAGTACCGGCACGAAAATAACTTACCTCAATTTGTTGAGCGAGCTTGTTAAGCGCTTCAATAGGGAGTTTATCGAATGGCGGATGTACAGTTAAAAATTGTGCTACTTCAAATTGTTCGGTCTGCATAACAAGCATTCCTAATCGCGGTTTAGGCGTTAATTGTGTGCCTAATCGACTATTTTTTCAAAGAAAAATAGTCGATTTCAGATTTTAGTTGTAGCTCAGGTCATTTTATCAAGTTCTTGGGCTAATTGTTTAGACTCATCACCTCTAGGCGAAGTGAAGCGTGCAAGCCCTAAATAAATAACAGGAGTAAGGTAAAGCGTAAATAATACCGCAAGTGCAAGACCACCAAATACAACCCAACCGATGGCATTACGTGCCTCGGCTCCCGCCCCTGTTGATAATATAAGAGGTAGAGCACCCAATAGCGTAGATACTAAAGTCATGGTAATAGGTCTTAATCTAACTAAAGCGGCCTCTTCCACTGCTTTACGCACTGAGTTTCCTTGGTCACGAAGTTGATCAGCAAACTCGACCAATAAAATGGCATTTTTCGCAATTAATCCAATCAGCATGACTAAACCTATTTGCGAGTAAATATTTAAGGATGTACCTGTCAGATAAAGAGCTAAAATTGCTGAGGTGATGCCAAATGGCACAGTAATCATGACAACTACAGCACTATTTATACTTTCAAATTGTGCTGCAAGTACAAGTAAAACAATTAACAATGCTAAAATATAGGTTAGCAATATTTCATTACTGGTCTCTTCAAATGTAAGTGCTTCACCTTTAAACATTAAAGTAATACCATCGGGTAAAGAGGTATCAGATACGTCTCTAATGTGTGTTACTAGCTCTGCTAATGTTAAATCTTCCGGAAGCTCCATATCTACTTCAATAGAGCGACGCTGGGCGTGCCGTTCAAGTTCAGCGGCAACACCTTCCTCTGTTATTGTAGCGAGACTGCTTAATGGAACCAATCGACCATCAGCAGCACCTATATATAGGTTTGCTAAGTCGCTGGGATCATTAATTGTCTGGTTTTGAGCTTGTAGCATGATGGGTATAGATTGGTCACCTATATTTAAATCAGCCACATCCTCACCATTTATAGCAGCGCGCAAAGTAATAGCTATATCACTGAGCTCAACACCGAGATCTTCAGCTCTATGCCTGTCTATATTTACCCGTAGCTGTGGCTGGGAAGGTTGATAAGAAATACGTACCGGCGCAACGGCTGGAATTTTTTCTTCAAGAGCTGCAGAAAATTGTTGTGCTGCTTTAAATATTTGCAGGTAATCTTGACCTAATAAAGCGAGTTCAATTCCACCCCCTTGGCCACGTAAATTAAGACTATTAGAGCCAGATACTCGCCCTGGAGCTCCTGGAATAGCACTAACTGGTTCACGTATTTTATCGATAATTTCTTGTTGGCTAAATTGTCGTTCGTCCCAATGCTTCAATGGCACTGTAATTAATACAATATTAGGATCATATTGACCAACAACAGTATACATAGATTCGATTTCACCACTTTCAAGGTATGGCATTAAAGTATCTTCTATTTGCAGTGCCTGCCTGTCCATAAAATTTAGGCCAACGCCATCAGGGCCTCGCGCAAAAATACGGATTTCACCGCGATCCTCTGAAGGTAATAATTCATTGTCTAAATTTAAATAAAGCGCACCAGAACCTGTTGCAACTAAAACACAAACAGCGAACGTAAGCCAAGCATGATCAAGAACCCAATGTATTGACTTTGTGTAAATACGCGCAAGTATATGGCCAAATTTAGCGAATGGGTGAAAACCACCTGGCTTCAATTTTAATTTTGGGTGGTGTGTCAGAAAGTATGCTGAAGAAATAAAGGAGGGTGACAGCCAAAGCAAGATGATATATTTGAGGTTATGAAGACACAAATAGATATCAGCTGCCCCGACTGTCACAGTCCCAGTTTAAAGAAAAACGGCATAAAAAGCTATGGCAAGCAGAACTACCAATGCAAGGACTGCAAACGTCAATTCATTGGTGACCATGCCTTAACTTATAAGGGCTGTCACTCTAAAATAGAAGACATCATACGGCTAATGACGGTGAGAGGTTGCGGTGTTAGAGACATAGCTATTATAGCCTCAGTCAGTATCGGTAAAGTATTGGGCACCATAGGCTCATCTGTTTATAAGATCGCGCCTAAGAAGCGCTACTATGAACGCTTAGAGGTTGATGAGTTCTGGACTTACGTGTATCGCAAGAAGCGTAAAGTCTGGCTCATCTACGCTTATGACCGTGCTACTAATGAGATTGTCGCTTATGTCTGGGGCAAACGTGACTTAAAAACAGCTAAGAAGCTAAGAGCACGTTTAAAGCAACTTAAAGTAAGCTATGGCTCTATCAGTATGGACAACTGGGATAGCTTTAAAACCGCCTTTAAAGGTGATCACAAACAGGTTGGCAAACAGCATACCATAGGTATAGAGGGTAATAACTGTCGCCTTAGACACCGATTAAGACGAGCGGTTAGAAAGACTTGTTGCTTCTCAAAAAAGCTTGATAATCATTTTAAAGTGTTTGATTTGGTGTTCTTTTACATCAATTATGGCTACGTCTGATGCCAGCATACTTTTTAGAACACCACCTAATTTTGAAGTCAGTGCAGGTACTAATGATAAGGCAACAAAGCTTGAAATAATGACAGCGCCAGCAAGTACACCACCAAACTCTCTAAACAAACGCCCTACTGTTGATGGTAAAAAGGCAATCGGTACAAATACTGCAGCCAAAACAGCAGTAGTAGCTATTACAGCAAAAAACACTTCACGAGTGCCAATTACAGCGGCTGCCCTTCGGCCAAGCCCCAAACCACGCTGCCTTTGAATGTTTTCACTGACAACAATGGCATCGTCCACAATTAGGCCTGTAGCAAGAACTAGGGCGAGTAATGTTAAAATATTAATTGAAAAACCAAGTACCCATATTAACGCCAGCGATCCCACCAATGCAACAGGAATTGCAAAAGCAGGAACAAGCGTTGCCCGCCAAGAACCGATAAATACCCATAGGGTAATGATCACCAAAAGTACTGTTAAAACTAACGAAGTGATCACTTCTTTAACTGAGCTTCGAATAAATAACGCATCGTCAGATGTAAGAGTAAACTGTAATTCAGGAAAACGTGTGCGCATTCCATCCTAAATTCGGATAATAAGTGCAATTTCTCAGATTAGATGGCCAGCTGTTATAATTCGGCCATTTTCTCGCCAAAGGAAATTGCTTTAATGAAATATAAACAGCTGACACAAGAAGAAAGATACCAGATTTACGCGTTAATAAAAGCAGGAAATAACCAAAAGCAGATAGCTGAAGAACTAACTCGTTCACCGTCATCTATTTCTAGAGAGCTAAAACGCAATAAAGGACTTAAAGGCTATCGGCCTAACCAAGCCAATAACTTTGCTGAACAAAGACGTAAGTCATCTTTCAAAGCAAGTAAGTTAACAGAGGACGTCACTCACTGGATTAATAAATTGTTGCATGACGGACTTTCCCCTGAGCAAGTGGCAGGCCGCTTAGCTTTAGAGAAACAGGTCGTTTTACATCATGAAACAATTTATCAATATATTTACAGAGACAAGGCTCGTGGTGGCAAGCTACATAAGACACTCACTCGTGCATGTAAAAAGTATAAAAAACGCTATGGAAGCTATGATAAACGTGGACAGATAGTTAATCGAGTCAGCATTGATGAACGCCCAAGTATTGTGGATTCAAAGTCTAGGATTGGTGATTGGGAGGGCGATACAGTGATAGGTAAAGGGCGTAAAAATGCGCTTGTCACAATGGTTGAACGTAAAACGTTATATACAGTCGTTCACAGAATTGAAAGCAAGCATGCGAAAATAACAGCCGATGCGCTGATCACGTGTATGACACCATATAAAGGTAAGGTTATTACCGTGACGTTAGATAATGGAAAAGAGTTTGCTCACCATGAGCATGTTGCACAAAAATTAGAAGCTGATGTGTATTTCGCTCATCCCTATTCATCATGGGAGCGGGGCATAAATGAGAATACCAACGGCTTACTTAGACGCTTCTTCCCCAAGGGAACTGACTTTATGGCGCTAAGTGAAGCAGAGATACAGGCGGCAGTTGATAAGCTCAACCATCGGCCAAGAAAAACAAGAGGGTATAAAACCCCTCATGAATTATTTACGGGGCAATCAGAAGTTCTGGTGGCTGCATAATGATTGCACTTAATACTTGAATTCAAGCATCTAATAAATTTAATACTTCATCTGAAATCTCAATTGTATTAGATTGCGCTTGACGGATAATTTCCAACCCGATAACTGGAACACCATTTAAGCGAACCATTGAAAGCGGATCTGCAGGGCCAAAGTAAACAGCGGCAACATCACCAATACGAGTATCACCCTGTATTATAATATCAGCTATTTGTTCAGCATTAATTGAAGTTGCATCAGCACGTACAATAATTTGCTGATCATTGGCTTTTAAGCTACCCGCAGGTACATCAAAGGGAGCTTCGAGAAGCACATCTGCTACGTCAGGCACGGTAAGGTTAAAACTGCTCAGTTTTAAAGGATCAATACGAACCCGCAAAACACGCTCTCTATCACCATTTAAGCGCACATCAGCCACGCCAGGAATGGTTAAAAATTGAGGCGCTAAATCTGTTTCAACACGTTCGGTTAGTGCCTCTAGAGATACTGTGTCACTTGAAACAGTTAAAGAGACAACAGCTTCAGCATCATCATCAGCCTTAATAATTGAAACCTGCTCTACGTCGTCAGGTAGTTCACGCTCTATTCTAGCAACTGATTCTCGGGTTTCGTTAGCTGCATTATCGAGATTAACCCCCGGGCGAAACTCAACCACAATACGTGAGTTACCTTCCTCACTTTGTGCGCGAATAGACTTAACGCCGCTTACACGAGCGACCGCGCCCTCTAATTTACTAGTAACTTCGGTATCTACTGTTTCGGGAGATCCTCCAGGAAATGCCGCACTAACCGTTATCTTAGGCATATCAACATCAGGAAGTTCACGCACCTCAACACCTGCAATTGCAGCAATACCAGCAATTATGATCAACAAATTTAAAACCACAATCAGCACTGGACGGCGAATAGCCATTGAGGGCAAATCGTTCATTAGTGGGAGTTGTTTCATAACTTACTCCTGAACGCTTGAACTGGTCGAGTTAAAAATTAGGTCCTGCTGAGAACGTAAAGTCTGTACACCTTCTACCACTAGTAAGTCATCAGTTTTTAAGTTACCGCTTACAAGCAGTCTTCCAGCTAAACGTTGAGCTATTTTCACATCAACACGCACTGCTTTTTTATCAATACTTTTCCATACATAAGGCCCCGTAGCTCCCCATAAAAGTGCAGCTTCAGGGATCACAGCAAAGTTATCCCCTTGGGACTGAATATGCACCCGAAAACTCATCCCTGGAATAAATTGTTGATTATTATTGTTAACTTTTGCTTTCACTCTCAATGTACGAGTTTGTGAATCTATCCGAGAGTCTAAATAAGCAACTTTAGCAGCAACCTGTTGTTCTCCCTGCCATGGAATAACCACAACTTCTCCCTCAGTTTTCAGTATATTTATTGCAGATTCGGGAGCATTAAAATTAATATAAAGTGAGCTAGTGTCATCGATTGTCGCAATAGCGGTTTGCGGTGTTATCCGATCGCCTACTTCTACGTCGGTTAAACCCATAATACCACCAAATGGAGCAATTACGGTTCGATCCTCAAGTTCAGTTTCGGCTTGTGTTACAGCGACCTTTGCAAGCTCAAAAAGAGTTTTAGCATCATCTAAGTCACTTTGAGGCACGGCACCTTTAGCATGACTTTCAATTAATCGTTCAACCGTTCTTTGAGTATCATTAAAGGTTATTTTTGCTTCGCTAAGTGCTGTTTTTTGTCTACGTGAGTCAAGTTCTAACAGTATTTCACCTGCTTCAACTTTATCTCCTGGTGCAAAATGCACGGCCGTTACTTTATCTCCAACAGCAGGGTAAAGCGTCACCGAACGTATTGCTTCAGCGTCCCCAACTGCTTGAACTTTCTTTTCACTACGCTCCATCGTTATTGGTTTTACAATTACATTAGCTGCAATAGCTGTTCTTGCAAAAATTACACTAATAAAGATTAAAATACTGAATGATAAAAGTTGTCGCTGCAAAAGTTCACCTAAATGATAACTATTTTATTTATGTACGTAGTGTAACAACAGTAAGTTCAATGAAAAGAAAAGTTCGATTAATTAACATAATGCTGAGGTAAGTATAAAAAGGTGGCTAGGGTGAATAGCTAGATATAAAAAAAGCCCTACTAGGGCTTTTTTTAATTAGAACATACTGTATTAAAGCTACTTTTGACGTTGAGCGTCTTTTTGTGCTTTTTTAGCATCTTTACGTTTTTGTAAAACAGCTTGAGCTTCATTACCGATGTGACCTTCGCCACGGGCTTGTGCAAGTTCTATTTGTTTTTGTCGTTCAGCAAAGCGCGCTCTTTGTTCATCAGTAACATTATCTATACAATGATGACATGACACACCTTCCATGTACTCAGGCTTTTGTTTTTCTTGCTCAGTGATAGGCATACGACACGCATGACATTGATCGTATGAACCCTTTTGTAAATCATGATCTACGGCAACGCGATTATCAAATACAAAACACTCACCTTCCCACATGGTTTCCTCTTTTGGCACTTCTTCTAAATATTTTAAAATACCACCTTCAAGGTGATATACATCATCAAAGCCCTTCTCTTTCATGTAGGCAGTTGATTTTTCGCAGCGAATACCGCCAGTACAAAACATGGCTACTTTTTTATGCTTTTTAGGATCTAAATTTTCTTTTGCCCACTGCGGAAATTCACGGAATGTAGTCGTATTTGGATCGACTGCATTTTGAAAAGTACCAATCTCAATTTCGTAGTCATTGCGTGTATCAATTAAGATAACCTCTGGATCTGAGATTAAAGCATTCCAATCTTTTGGTTTCACATAGCTACCGACAGCTTTTAGAGGGTCTATACCCTCAACACCCATTGTTACAATTTCTTTTTTGAGTTTTACTTTAGTACGGTAAAATGGGCATTCGTCATCAAACGATTCTTTAGTCACTATATTATCAAGGCTTGGTTGTGTGCTAAGCCATGCGAGTAAATTGTCAATACCTTGGCGTTTAGCCGATACCGTTCCATTAATACCTTCAGCGGCAAGTAATAATGTACCACGTACCTCATTGGCTTCCATTACCGCTAACAGCGGCTGACGTAATGCTTCAAACTCAGGTAAAGCAACAAATTTATAGAGCGCGCACACAACAAAGTGTTCACTGGTGACATTATCTTTATGTACAGCAGACATGGGGATTCCTATTTTGCTTTGAGAGCCAATATTGGCAACAACCGAATCGTAAATCCGGCGCAGGCGCGCATTTTACCCGATTTACATTTAATTGCAAAAACTAGCTAAGTTACTGCGTTTTTCCTGTCTCCTTGGTGTATATCTACGTTATAATAAACTGTATTTTATTTGATTTTGCTCATCGGAGAACAACACATTGCATTTTACTGAACTTGGGATTGATACACGCCTTGAAAAGCAGCTTGCCCACCAAGGGATCACTCAGCCCACTGATATTCAAGCCCATGCGGTGCCTACAGCACTTGCAGGCCATGACATTTTCGCTCAGTCTAAAACGGGGTCAGGTAAAACATTAGCGTTTTTATTACCTGCCGTGCAGCGTGTTATGAAGCAAAGAGCACTCAGTAAACGTGATCCTCGGGCATTAATTGTCGCTCCCACTCGCGAGCTTGCAACCCAAGTATTTACCCAACTTAGATTGCTCATTGCGGGTACTAATATAAAAGCAGTAAAAATACTCGGTGGCGAAAACTTTAATGACCAAGTTAAAGCACTACGTAATGATCCGCAATTTGTCATCGCCACACCAGGGCGTTTGGCTGATCATCTGACTCAACGTTCATTACAGTTAAGTGGCCTTGAGTTACTTATATTTGATGAAGCCGACCGCATTTTAGACTTAGGTTTTTCTGAACAAATAAAAATGATTAATGAGTTGGCCGACCATCGATTACGCCAAACGTTATTGTTTTCAGCAACACTTGATCATGCTCAAATTGATGCCCTATCACGTAATTTATTACGTAAACCAAAACAAATTACGCTAAGCGCCGCTAACGAGCAGCATTCAGATATTAAACAAAGCTTATATTTAGCAGATCACTTAGATCATAAAGAAGCCCTACTTAAGCATTTTGTCACGCAAGATGATGTGGGACAGTGTATTATCTTTACTGCTACGCGCTCTGATACTCAAAGATTAAGTGATTTATTAACTGCAAAAGGCATTAAAGCACAAGCACTCGCTGGCGATTTAACACAAAATAAACGTCTCGATATTATGGATGCGTTTAGTCGTGAAAACTTTAAAGTACTGATCACCACTGATGTAGCCTCTCGTGGCTTAGATTTATTAAGTGTAACTCATGTTATTAATTTTGACTTACCTAAACACGCCGAGGAATATGTACACCGCATAGGTCGTACCGGCCGTGCTGGTTTTAAAGGAACTGCGATTTCGTTAGTCGGACCAAAAGATTGGCTGAGCTATAAAGCAATCAAAGCATTTTTAAATGACGAACTAACTTTTCATACTATCGAAGGCCTTACCGGTAAATTTAAAGGCTTACGTGAGAAAAAGGTTACTCCAGAATCAGTTAAAACAGATAAAAAAGCCGTTGTTTCAAAAAGTATAAAACCAAAGCGAAAAACCAGCCCCAAAAAACCAAAAGCGCCAATTAAAGCCCCTATTGATATAGACGCTAATACGCCCATGCGTCGCAAAAAAAAGCCTGAGCAGGAATAATTATGAGTTACCTCGGAACCACCCAAACCTTATTTGTAAATGAAGTATCAAACGAAGGTGCTTATCTTGATGGCCATGATTTAGGTGAAGTATTTTTACCTAGCCAAGAAATTAAACATGAGCTTGAAGCCGGCGATAGCATTAGCGTATTTATTTACCTTGATCATGCCAATCTTGCTACAGCAACAACTAAAAAGCCGATTGCTCAAGTTGGTGAATACGCCCTACTTCGTGTTAAAGAAATCAACAGCATTGGGGCTTTCTTAGATTGGGGATTAGACAAAGATGTACTTGCCCCGTTCAATGAACAAAAACCACGTATGCAAGAAGGCCACTCCTACTTGGTACGTCTTTACTTAGATAACGCAAGCTCACGTATTTGTGCATCTAGTAATTTCAATCGTTTTCTATCAAAAGATGAACCACAATACACTGCCCTTCAGGAAGTCAATTTAATTGTGGCTGGCAAAACAGATATCGGCTACAAAGTATTGATTGAAGAAGCACATTTTGGTGTGGTTTTTTATAATATGGTATTTAAGAATTTATTTATCGGCCAAAAATTAACAGGCTTTATCCATAAAGTCCGTGAAGATGGCAAAATTGACGTGATACTTGAAAAGCCAGGTATGGGAAAAGTAAGTGAACTAGGTGAAAAAATCATGCAAAAGCTAAAAGACGAAGGCGGTGTTTTAGCAATTGGTGATAAGTCAGATCCTGTACTTATTAAAAAGGTCTTCGCTACTAGTAAAGCAAACTATAAAAAAGCCATAGGCGGTTTGTTTAAGCAAGGTTTAATTGATATTGAAGCTAAGTCTATTAAGTTAAAATAATAAAAACTAATAATATTAAATGCTTAATAAAAGAGTAAAGTGAAAGCTTTGCTCTTTTTTATAAGCTTCAATGGCAACTATGAGCTGTGAGTTCAGACGGGCGATAAACTCGCTTTCGGTGTTTGTCAAACTAGTTGTCGCGATCACTACGTTATGCACTCTCAGCCTTGACACTATTTTGTTCAGGGTTTAAGTACACTTCTTTTGGTAAATCCCAATTACGGATATTACCGCTCCAGCGCTCAGGGTGAGCATCTTTAGCACCTTGATAAACTTCTTTTCTATTAGCCAATATGTCACCCGCTAATCCTGAATGCCTTTGATGTGGGCTGACGTATTTGATGCCACTATGTTTGTGGTTAAAATTATACCAGTGGCTAAATTTCAACACCCAACTACGCGCCTCATCAATTGTTGAAAACCCTTTATACGGATAGTCAGGCCGATATTTACACGTTTTAAATATCGACTCAGCATAAGCATTATCATTGCTCACCCTAGGACGATTAAAAGACGACACGACACCTAAACTATAAAGTGTTTCAAGCATTGATGAGCCTTTCATTGGGCTTCCATTATCCGAATGCAGTACCAGAGGATTATCTTTAACTCCTTCTTTTAAATGAGCTTTCTTAATTAATATTGATGCATTTTCTGCTGATTCGTCATCATGAATTTCCCATCCAACAATCTTTCGACTAAATATATCGAGTATCAAATATAAATAAAAATGCAGCCCTTTAGCGGGGCCTGGTAACCAAGTAATATCCCAACACCACACTTGGTTTGGCCCTGTAGCACAGTGTGTCGTCGGTACTTTTCTCTCTTTTATCTGACTACGTCCGCGAGCGTTTTGCTGTTTTTCTTCATGAAGAACACGATAATATGTTGATTCAGAAGCAAGATAAATACCCTCATCTGCTAATGTAGGGACGATTTGGCTTGGTGGTAAGCTCTTAAAATCATCGCTATTAACGATGGCTAATATGTTATCTCTCTCTGCTTTTGATAGCTTATTTTTTGGCTCAGGGCGCTGAGATATTGGTCTACCATCTGTTTTTATGTTCCCGTCAACAGTCCAACGTTGATACGTCCGGACACTGATCCCAAGTTCACGGCAAGCTTTAAACTTTGGCGCACCAGAACTCACAGCTTCATTAACTAGTTTAACTGCTTGAATGCGAGCTGAGTCGAGGATCATTCGTCCTCGGCTTCCCCCCAGATCGCATTTGCTTTTTTTCTTAACACCAATAGTGCTGCGGTTTCAGCGAGTGCCTTATCTTTTCGACGTAGCTCCTTTTCTAATTGATTGATCTGTTTTTTATCTTTCTTTGTTTCGGTGGAGAAGGCTTTTTCTTGCTCTTTAACGTTAGCGTTTGCATCTATACACGCATTTCGCCAAGCCGATACTTGTTCCACATAAAGACCTTTGCCTCGGCAATATTCCGCTAACTCAGCTTGATTTAAAGAGGCTGTTTCCAACACGACTGAGAATTTATTTGCTGATGACCACTGCTCAGCATTCTTTCCATCACCTGGCACTAAATGCCCCTTATCAATTGCTTGTTTTCGCCAATTATACAAGGTTGATTCACCAATCCCCATCTCGATTGATAATTGGGCTATTGCTATATTATTTGGAGGCATCATCTTCTGAAGAGCCGACTCTTTGCTTTGCGCTGAATAATGTTTCATTGTTACTCCACGCCCTCTGTTTAATGGTTGAATATTAAGCGCGACAACTAGTCTGACAGAGAGGGATATTTCCGAATCACTGCTATTTTTCCATCTTCGATTTCCAAAACTTCCATCGTTGAGTAGTGTAATTCAATGAGTTTATTTGTTTGAGGGTGAATTCCCTTACTAGATGTGGTGTATGTAATGGTAATCACATTGTGAGCGGGAATAACTTGGTTCAAAGTAGCTTCATGTTCAGAATGAGATCCTAAATAAAACAACATCCCTTCGCGAATACTTTCTTTGCCGTCAGGTAACCGGGAGTCATCCGAATCGTAGGGCAAGTGTTGGTGGGCGACATCAGGTTTAAGGAAAGACAGGTAGTGCTCTAAGTCTTTTTCAGTAGCATCAGGTGCCTGTGTTGCTGCCCATGCTAAAAAATACTTTTTTCCGAATACGGATAAATCTGTGTCTGCTATCGCGTTAAATGACGAGACTAAGGTAAAAAAAGTAAGCATCCATCTATTCATAAAAACCTCCACTGTTTAGATTAGGTATAACGCCAGCAATAAACGGCGCCCTGACAAGGGCGTCCGGTGGAGGCCGAAGGCCGGAACGAATTTAATTGCCTTGTTAAATCGTCACTTCCCACGGCAATGGTTCTCGTAGAAATCTAACAGAAAATCGTCAGTTTCTTGGTTAGCTGCGGACCAATCATAACCAAACCAATTGTCCCAACCAGATTCGATAATCAACTTACCCCGATGAAAACGTGGATGGACGGCCTCATCTGTTACCGGAGGGACATACGGCCCCCAGCGGTAAAAGCCATAGCGCAGCATGAGTAACAGACTGACTTTCCATGAACGCCAAAATGAGAAGGTCGAAATGGTTACCCTCCCACTGGCGTTATCTCTGACTTCGAATCCCTTACTCATAGTCTGTCGTGACATTTAACGCCGAAGCTCAGTTGCCGCTGTAGAGCGAAGCGGAACAGCGGTCAATTGCAGCGACTTGTGTACGCCCGACATGGGCATTGACTTATGAGGTGAAAGTCCTCTGTAGGAAGATCACCGTTTAAATAACACACTGTTATTAAACGATAACTACTAGCGAATGGCAAGGGCTAAATCGCGAGAGATAGTCTAGAGGAAGCCGCTAGCAAATCTGTGAGCTGATGAACAAAAACATCATATGAGGCGTAGGCTGGAGACGAGCTAGCACAAGATAGCGAAGTCATGTGATCTAACGGCCACCGTAAATGATGCAGTTGTGCAGAGAAAGTCGATGCACCTTATTCGGGGAGATCTGATAAACACGCATCCGCGCTAACGCTTGGAGATTACCAGTTAGGGACTGGTTGTTCAACCCTTGGCGCTTTGGTTGCTGCGACCTACAGCGAGCGAAATAGCAGTAAACAAGCATTAGTTTCGACGCGCTTTATCGAGTAATCGCTAGAGTGATTTATCAGAAGTCAGCAGACGGCATAGTAGCCAAACGCCCATCGTAATGGAGGGGACACGGTGAAGGCCTGAACATCTTAACCAGAGGAGATACTACAAATGAACTTGAATTCACATAGATCACCGTGTTGTGATAGTGATGAACAGCGTTCGACTGTGAATAATACCTCGAATGAATACAACAAAACAGATCGTGACCTGATGGCAAGGGTACTGAGCAACCACAACATTGGTGCAGCATGGCAACATGTTAAGCGCAATAAAGGGGCTGCGGGTATTGATAATATGAGTATTGAGGAATTTAATGACTTCGCTAAGTTACATTGGCTGGGTATTAAACAACAATTACTTAGCGGCACTTATCAACCCTTGCCAGTCAAACGCGTGATGATACCCAAACCCGATGGCGGTGAGCGAATGCTTGGGATCCCTTCTGTTATTGACAGAGTAATCCAACAAGCTATTGCTCAAGTGATTAGCCCTTACTTTGAGCCTCTATTTTCACCACATAGTTATGGTTATCGCCCTCATAAAAGAGCCAGCCAAGCAGTAAATCATGTTCAATCTTGTGTTAAACAAGGTTATAAAACAGCAGTTGATATTGACTTGTCTAAGTTCTTTGATGAAGTAAACCATGACATGCTGATGAATCGTGTTGGTCGTAAAGTCAAAGACAAAGCACTCATGCGCCTACTTGGTAAATACCTCCGAGCGGGGATCGCAGAGCGCGAAACGGGTCTGTGGTTTGAGTCAACCAAAGGAGTCCCTCAAGGTGGGCCATTATCCCCTTTGCTTTCCAACATCTTACTCGATGAATTAGATAAGAAGCTAACCTACAAACACCTTAAGTTTGCACGTTACGCTGATGATATAATCATTTTAGTAAAAACGAAAAGCGAAGGACTCATAATCCAGCGGGAAATTACTGCGTTCATCACTCAGCGATTAAAACTCAAAGTGAATGAATCGAAAAGTCGAGTCGGTCCCGTATCAGGCTCGAAATTTCTCGGGTTTACCTTCCGTTACGCTCAAGTGCAGATCCACGAACAGGCGCTAAAGAAATTCAAAGCAAATGTAAGAGAACTCACTAACCGCAACTGGGGGATCTCAATGACCCTACAAATTCATAAACTCACACAGTATTTGCGCGGCTGGGGGAACTACTACCTAATAGCCAACGCTTATCAGCTAACGGTGGATTTAGATCACTGGATCCGACGTAGGATAAGAATGTGCTACTGGCGGCAATGGCGTAAACCTCGCACCAAAGTACGCAGTTTAATGAAATTGGGTGTTAGCGAACGACTCGCCATAGCCTGTGGTATCACCAGTAAAGGCCCTTGTAGAAGCTCAAAAACAAAAGGAATTAACATTGCGCTAGGTAATGACTATTTAGCATCACAAGGTTTAGTGTCATTGAAAGATATTTGGATCAAAATTCATTACGGGAGATGAACCGCCCATTGCGGACCCGCATGATGGGTGGTGTGGGGGCTGGAGGTTAGAGACCTCCGGCTACCCGATTAGCTTTGTTTGCCAAGGTATTCTTTAGCGTACAGGCCAACTAAACTACGCCCAGGATTTTGACCGTTAATCCATTCATCAACGGAGAATAGCTCAAACAATCCAACTTTAATCAAGGTCGGTACTGCGATCTTCAGCTGCTCTTCTACCTCGCCACGCTCACCTGCGTTGTATAAAGCGACGTTGCGGAGCATCGTGGCAACCGTACCTGTTTGTACCTTACTTCCATCTTTAAGGGTGACTGCGGGAAGCTCTTCTCCTTCGGCCACGATCTTTTTATTGATCGAACCAAGTTGCTCGATATTTTCTGGTGAACCTTCGGACATCTCGATCTCCTTCAATAATTTTCGTAATAGCTAACGCCCAGCTCAGCCGCAGTTTGTAAGTTGACGTTTTGTGGAAACCTTTTGCGTAGCAAAACCACAAAACGGCGACTTACAAACTGTCGAGCGCACGAAGTGCGCGTTGCTGGAGCGACTTGTGTACGCCCGACATGGGCATTGACTTATGAGGTGAAAGTCCTCTGTAGGAAGATCACCGTTTAAATAACACACTGTTATTAAACGATAACTACTAGCGAATGGCAAGGGCTAAATCGCGAGAGATAGTCTAGAGGAAGCCGCTAGCAAATCTGTGAGCTGATGAACAAAAACATCATATGAGGCGTAGGCTGGAGACGAGCTAGCACAAGATAGCGAAGTCATGTGATCTAACGGCCACCGTAAATGATGCAGTTGTGCAGAGAAAGTCGATGCACCTTATTCGGGGAGATCTGATAAACACGCATCCGCGCTAACGCTTGGAGATTACCAGTTAGGGACTGGTTGTTCAACCCTTGGCGCTTTGGTTGCTGCGACCTACAGCGAGCGAAATAGCAGTAAACAAGCATTAGTTTCGACGCGCTTTATCGAGTAATCGCTAGAGTGATTTATCAGAAGTCAGCAGACGGCATAGTAGCCAAACGCCCATCGTAATGGAGGGGACACGGTGAAGGCCTGAACATCTTAACCAGAGGAGATACTACAAATGAACTTGAATTCACATAGATCACCGTGTTGTGATAGTGATGAACAGCGTTCGACTGTGAATAATACCTCGAATGAATACAACAAAACAGATCGTGACCTGATGGCAAGGGTACTGAGCAACCACAACATTGGTGCAGCATGGCAACATGTTAAGCGCAATAAAGGGGCTGCGGGTATTGATAATATGAGTATTGAGGAATTTAATGACTTCGCTAAGTTACATTGGCTGGGTATTAAACAACAATTACTTAGCGGCACTTATCAACCCTTGCCAGTCAAACGCGTGATGATACCCAAACCCGATGGCGGTGAGCGAATGCTTGGGATCCCTTCTGTTATTGACAGAGTAATCCAACAAGCTATTGCTCAAGTGATTAGCCCTTACTTTGAGCCTCTATTTTCACCACATAGTTATGGTTATCGCCCTCATAAAAGAGCCAGCCAAGCAGTAAATCATGTTCAATCTTGTGTTAAACAAGGTTATAAAACAGCAGTTGATATTGACTTGTCTAAGTTCTTTGATGAAGTAAACCATGACATGCTGATGAATCGTGTTGGTCGTAAAGTCAAAGACAAAGCACTCATGCGCCTACTTGGTAAATACCTCCGAGCGGGGATCGCAGAGCGCGAAACGGGTCTGTGGTTTGAGTCAACCAAAGGAGTCCCTCAAGGTGGGCCATTATCCCCTTTGCTTTCCAACATCTTACTCGATGAATTAGATAAGAAGCTAACCTACAAACACCTTAAGTTTGCACGTTACGCTGATGATATAATCATTTTAGTAAAAACGAAAAGCGAAGGACTCATAATCCAGCGGGAAATTACTGCGTTCATCACTCAGCGATTAAAACTCAAAGTGAATGAATCGAAAAGTCGAGTCGGTCCCGTATCAGGCTCGAAATTTCTCGGGTTTACCTTCCGTTACGCTCAAGTGCAGATCCACGAACAGGCGCTAAAGAAATTCAAAGCAAATGTAAGAGAACTCACTAACCGCAACTGGGGGATCTCAATGACCCTACAAATTCATAAACTCACACAGTATTTGCGCGGCTGGGGGAACTACTACCTAATAGCCAACGCTTATCAGCTAACGGTGGATTTAGATCACTGGATCCGACGTAGGATAAGAATGTGCTACTGGCGGCAATGGCGTAAACCTCGCACCAAAGTACGCAGTTTAATGAAATTGGGTGTTAGCGAACGACTCGCCATAGCCTGTGGTATCACCAGTAAAGGCCCTTGTAGAAGCTCAAAAACAAAAGGAATTAACATTGCGCTAGGTAATGACTATTTAGCATCACAAGGTTTAGTGTCATTGAAAGATATTTGGATCAAAATTCATTACGGGAGATGAACCGCCCATTGCGGACCCGCATGATGGGTGGTGTGGGGGCTGGAGGTTAGAGACCTCCGGCTACCCGATTAGCTTATGATTTTGCGGCACCAATAGTTTTACAAAAGCTTTCAATAACAGCTTTTTCAGGTGATGAAACGCCACCAGAAATAGAATAACTAATTGATATTTTTGAATTTGAACCGGATTCTTCTACGACCACATTAAGGGGTGCAGTTTTACCGTTACCGTATGAAACGTCTTGGCCTGCGGAAATAATACCAAGATCTTTGTCAGAACTTGAAATTTTCCAGCCGCCTTTTGCTATTTGTTGGTATATTTTTTTGTAGGCTTCTGCGGTTGAAACCCCTTCAACTTCAGCCCATGTTTTAAAGGTTTTTCCTTTAAAAAAGCTGCCTTCTTTTGTGAAGTTAGTTTCGCATTGCTCCGCTGCCAAAGTATTAAAACTAACGCAGAAAGAAAGTAACAGAATTGCTTTAGATTTTTTCATAATTCCCTCAATTGGTTATACCCTAAAAATTGTTGATAGCTTCGGGCATGGAAAAGCTAACGCCTGAATTCAGCCGCCGGCCGCTGGCGCAGCCAGTGGACGGTCGGCTGGAATGAATTGTTAGCCATCAACTCGAATTCTTCTTTAGAGCAGACGCTATTAGTTGGCTACAACCGAACCAACCCCAATAGATTCTATGGTTCATGATTTTGTAGTCAGAAATCTGCATGACTTCGAGAATGTCGATTTGATCGCCTTCAGGAGTTTCCCTCGGGTACTCCCAAATAAGGGTGTCACCGTTGATGAAGTATTTGCCTGTTCGATGCCAACGAACTAGATCATTGGGTCTTCGCTTAGTACCCTCCTCCAAGAAGCGAACAATCTCCTGCCGCCCCCGAAGAACGCCAGAGTCTTGATCTAGGATGGCTGGCACAAGCGGGCTTTCGAAGACAGCATCTTCAGCGTACAGATTGATGAGGGATGGAACATCCCGACCCTTGGCATATTCGTGCCATTTCTCATAGATGGTTTCAAACTCGTTCATATCTCTCCCATGAAGGCTAACGCCCGCCATCATGCGCTTGTCGCATGCATGGCATTGTTATGTGTTTATTTTTCAGATTTTTTGATTTCATATTGGTCTGCGCCATGATTCCCCAGATTCGGGGCACTATTTCTTGGCTTAAATATTGGAGCCGTCGGATGCTTCGGGTAGTAAAGGTTGATAGTAAACCGTTCGGCATACTCACAAGAACGAAGATCAACCAATGTTCCGGCCTCAACAGTGACTCCTTGAGCCTCCACATCTTCTGCCAGCTCAGCAACGAAGGGCTTAGAACACAATAGGTCCATGCCTGGAGAATTTGCCCACCAACCTACTGCCGCACCTACAATTAGGCTCAGGGCAACGGTCAAAGCAACCAGAAACACTCTCTTCAATCTTCACCCCCCTGCAACACATAACGCTAAGCTAAGCCGAGCGCGCTTTTTGCGCGTCGGCTTGAGCTTTTTGTTAGAGCCATTTTAACTTGCAATCTCAGGAAGAAAAGAAATGTCAACATGGTATTTTTTGGGGTTGTCTCTTTCTATTAGAACAGTAATTTCATCAGTATTAATGTGCTCAGTGGGATCGAACCATATATTTTCACTACTAAATAAGTGTATTTCAGATGTGGTAGGGTTTTTCCATTGAGCACAAATTTTATATGGGTTTCTACCATTTACTTCAAGTGAGCCATTGATTTCCACGTTTTGAAATTTGGCCTTAATTGGAATCCCATTTTTTTTCAAATATTCAATCTTTTTACCCTTCAAGCTTCCTAGCAGTATGATTAAGAATCCAGTGAGGAAAAAAACCGAACCTAGCCCCCCCAAAATAGTTGGCGCACCCCACAAAGAAAAGAAACCATTTATTTTAGCTCGCTCAGGAAAAGTCTCTTGATACAAAATTTCAACAATTTCGCCTCTAGAATAACTTGGAGGGTTACTTCCAGACGACGAGGTGAATTCAATAGTTGAACCATCTTGTGTTATAAATTCAATCATCGGTCTATATGTATCTGAGTCACTTGATCTTGAGCGTACAAGTTCTACGACTGTCCCGTCAGCTGTTAGCGCATTCTTCAGAAAATCCTGTGTATTTGTAAATAAGAAAAATGCCCCGACTAGCATGCCAAGCCCGACCACTGTAAACGTATATTTTATTATTGAAATTGTTCTCATATTTTTCCTTGTAGCTCTAACGCCGTTGTAACCGGCAAAAAATTGTTGGCTAAAATTTTGTGAAGTACGAGCAAAGCCAACAAATTTTTTGTCCGCGTTGACGACTTTGTTATGTGAATTCTCGATTGAAACGCCGAACTTTTGTACGCATATTTTTCATAGGTGACGATGTATTAAACTGAATCATACGCCCCAAAGTCCATTGTTCATACCACGCAACACCATACAAATCATGGTCACTTAAGCTTGAAATGAGTAAAAGTATCTCGTTAACCGTAGACTCAAGCTCAATGAGTAAATCGTCATATTTCCACTGACGATACTCTTCGTGGAAGCTTTCAGCAAGCGAGCCTAATTGATTCCATTTATAACCTGTTTCTGGGAAATCAACTTGTTGGTTTTGAGCTCTTAAGTTATACCATTTAAGAACGAGTCTCCCCCAACCAATCAAGTAAGCCACTGTGTCACTAACGCTAATGACTGTACCTTTGATATTTCCCTCTACTCCAAGTTTGCGAGCTTTGCTTTCCGGAATTGAACGATAGTCAGCCATGAGTTTCGGAAATATTGAGTTTATCGCTAACTCCAATTCATCCTTGTTTTTTGGCACAGAAGACATTTTGATCTCCATTCACATAACAATTTTATAGTGCGCTCATTGCGCATATATCTGCCAATGTCACGCTCATGTATTCAATAATTCTTTTTAACAAATAACTTAACACATTGCTACATATAATTTTTTATTAGTACTCAAACTCTCAATAAAAGACAAAATGCGCTCGCCGCTCATTTTCTTGAATATGTGTGCATCACAACTATACTGTATATAAAAACAGCACTATTATTGGTAATAGTATGAAAACACGTTCCCCATTTTTAAATTACATAGCTGAATATATGCTAGTTCGTCAATATTCATTGCGCACCGTAGATACGTACCTAAGATGGATTGCATCTTATATCCATTTTCATAATAAACGTCATCCCGCCTCAATGGGGGACAATGAAGTCGAACGCTACTTAGAACATTTAGTGTTAAAGCAAAACGTTGCACCACGTACGCAAGCTACCGCACTCAATTCATTGTCATTTTTATACAAGCACATAATAAAAAAAGAACTCTCATTAAATTTAAATTTTGCTCGTAGTAAAAAACAAGCAAAGCTCCCTGTAGTGATGACCCCAGAGGAAGTTAAAATGTTGATGGCTCATTTAAATAAGCGCTATTATTTAATTGCAGCCCTTATGTATGGAAGTGGCTTAAGAGTAATGGAAGCGGTGCAATTAAGGGTGAAAGATATTGATTTTGATTACAAGTGTATTCAAGTATGGAATGGCAAAGGTAATAAACACCGTATTGTAACGCTGGCCACCGAGCTAATTCCTATGCTGAGAAATCAAATTCTGCAGGTTGATGACTATCTAAAACTTGATTTAAATAATACGGAATATGCTGGCGTATGGATGCCTTATGCTTTAACAAAAAAATATCCTTCTGCCTCAAAATCACTTGCGTGGCAGTATTTATTTCCCTCACATATATTAAGTACAGATCCTCAAAGTGGTGAAATAAGACGACATCATTTTCATCACTCGTGTATAAGAAAAGAAGTAAAAAAAGCCGTTCAAAAATCGGGATTAACAAAAATAATAACACCGCATACCTTGCGTCATTCATTTGCAACGCATCTATTGCAAAGTGGCGCCGATATTCGCACCGTTCAAGCACAATTGGGCCATTCTGATGTCAAAACCACACAAATATATACGCATGTTTTACAACAAGGAGCAAACGGTGTTGTAAGCCCATTAAGCAAAATTTTCTAGTTAACTTACTATGAGGCGAAAAGTGCGTTAGCGGAACGGCCGCTTTGTAGAATAAAGAAAATAGCATTAAACGACTTGAACCATCTCTTGCTCGCTCAAAGTCGCCATTAAAGTATTTACTTTAACTGATTTTAGAACATAAACGAGTTAGTACAACCGGCCGCTTATGGCACATTGCGGGCTATTTATCGCCAAGTTAGTAAGTTTGTATACCTAAAAGCAAAAAGAGCAAAGTAAGTACTTTGCTCTTAGTATTAGTAATAGTACTAATTGAAATAACGCTTGGTTATTTTAACGAGTCATTAATTTCTTTAAGAACCGTCACCGGATCAACAGCTTGTGTAATCGGACGCCCAACAACTAGGTAGTTACTACCATCATCAATGGCTTGCTTTGGTGTCATGATACGTTTTTGGTCGCCTGCATCACTGCCTGTAGGGCGAATGCCTGGGGTCACTAGTTTAAAATCTTCACCTAGTTCTACTTTTAATTGCTTGGCTTCTTGTGCTGAGCACACTACTCCGTCAAGGCCTGCTTCTTTTGCAAGTTTTGCTAAATAGATAACCTGTTCTTCTGGGGTTTTATCAACACCTAAACGAGTAAGCTCAACTTTATCCATGCTGGTTAAAACAGTAACCGCAATTAATAAGGGGGCTTTATCACCAAACGGTTCAAGTGCTTGTTTCGCCTTGGTCATCATTTCAACACCACCACTGGCATGCACATTAACCATCCATACTCCCATCTTAGCTGCTGCAGTTACAGATTTAGCTACCGTGTTGGGAATATCATGAAATTTTAAGTCTAAAAATACATCAAAGCCTAAATCAATTAGTTCTTTAACAAATGCAGGACCAAAGTAAGTAAACATTTCTTTACCTACTTTTAAGCGACAATTGGTAGGTGATAATTGTTTAACAAAATCCAGTGCTGTTTGTTGATCGTCATAATCAAGCGCTATAAGAACTTTTTTTGAATCTTTTAAAGACATAACTTTCCTAAACAAGTTGTAAATATGTGTTCTAACTAGAAGAATTAAAAGCCGTCAATACCACGGCTTGGGACAATTGTTTCCCAATGTTTGCACGATGGGCAAACCCAATAAATAGTATAACTTGTAAAACCGCAATGCTGACACTGAAAGTCAGGCTTGGTGGCGATATAAGACGTTACTAGCTTATCAATTTGATCAAGCACTTCTTTTATATCGCCATTTTGTTTAGCTAACAACTGCAGTAAAAAACTGAAACCACGAATTGTGGGTTGTCGCTTTAAGCTATCAGTTAAAAACGTTATCGCCTGGTCAGTATGACCCTGCTCGAGTAACGCTTGGCAATGTTTTATTTTTATTAACACCCCACCTTTATCAAGAAGCTGTACAACTAACTCATGAAACTGTGATGTTAAATTCAATTGATTATAGCTATGTGCAAGCTCTTCTATAAAGAGCGGAGCAAAAAATGTAAAATTACAAATGAGTTCTCGCCAATAGTAAATAGCTTTTACATAATCTTCTTTTGCGTAGGCAGACTTACCCAATTCATACAAAGGCCTAATTACTTTGTGATTTAAGCTAATAGCTTTACGCATTATTTGTGGGTTGTTTTCAACTAAAGCAGCTTCACAATAAAAATTAGCAATGGCTTTAAAGTGTTGAGGTTTTGAGAATAACTCTCTGTGGCCTTCAAACATACTAATGCCCTTGCCCCACTCACGGGTTTGCGAGTATAGATTCAAAATCGGGTCTAATGCGTCTATGTGATGGGCTTTAACTAACCAGACTAGGTGCTCTTCGGCACTATCTAATAGCCCTGCCATAATATAATCTTCGGCAAGTTCTAAGCGACTAGCAGTTGCTTGTTGCTCATTAAGACTTGGATGCTTTAATAGCAACTCGTGGATTTTTATTGCGCGGTCAAGCTCGCCGCGGCGCCTAAACATAGTGGCAAGCGTTGAATAATGCTCAACAGAGTCAGCAGCGACTTCTAGTAAATTAATAAGGTGTTCAAGGCCTTGATCTTCTTCTCTATCAAGAAGAAACTTCAACCCTTTACTGTATTCAGAGGTGATCTGACGATTAAGTTGATGAGCTTTATTTTTAGCACTGTTTTTTCCCATGATCCAGCCATAACCAGCTGCCACAGGCAAAAGTAAAAACAAAAGCTCAATCATAGTTAGGTGTCTTTATTAGCAACAAGCTTTTTATTGTCTTTTTCAGGCGCTAATCTTTTTTTCAAACGATAGTTTTGCCACTTCAACTGCGAAAACAGTTTAAAGCTGATAAAACAACCAATTGCGACACCTAAAGCAAAGCAGATACTTATTATCATGGCTAGGGGTAATGTACTACTAGCAATAATATAATTTATTTGCACAAGTTGTGGATTTTGCGAACCAAGCACAAATGCAAATATGAAGCATATTGCTACCAGAATAATTTTTAATACCCTAAACAAGTAACTACTCCAATCAATAAACTAGGCAATACTCGCGTTTACGCGATCACGTAATTCTTTACCTGGTTTGAAATGTGGTACATGCTTACCATCAAGCTCAACAGTGTCACCGGTTTTAGGATTACGGCCAGTACGTGGAGAACGGTAATGCAGTGAGAAACTACCAAAACCTCGGATCTCAATACGATCTGAGCTCGATAATGATCCGGCCATTTGTTCAAGAATTTCTTTTACTGCATTTTCAACATCTTTCACTGGTACATGTGCGTGTTGTTCGCCAAGTGTTTCTATCAATTCTGACTTAGTCATAGCGTTTCCTTAAAAAAAGATAAAGGAAGGGCAATAGTGCCCTTCCCATTAAGACTGATTAATTAGTCTTTTTGAGCACTTTTAAATGCTGCAGCCATTGCGTTTTCAAACACTGGCTCTTCTTTCTTAAGCTTCTCAATTACTTCTTTCTCTTCTGCTTCGTAAAGAGCTTTAACAGATAAGCTTAGGGTGCGGTTCTTACGATCAACACCAACATATTTCACTTCGATCTCGCTGCCTACAGAAGTAACTGTTGTTGCGTCTTCAACACGCTCTTGAGAGATATCAGCTACACGAATGTAACCTTCAACACCTTCAATAAGCTCAACAGTTGCACCTTTAGCATCAACTTCTGTCACTTTACCTTTAACAATAGCACCTTTTTTATGTGCATCAAGATAGTTATTGAATGGGTCAGCTTCGATTTGCTTAACACCTAGCGAAATACGTTCGCGCTCTGGGTCAACTTGCAATACGATTGCAGTGATTTCGTCGCCTTTCTTAAACTCACGTACAGCGTCTTCGCCAGGCGTGTTCCAAGAAATATCTGAAAGATGTACAAGACCGTCAATGCCACCTTCAAGACCGATAAAGATACCGAAGTCAGTGATTGATTTGATCTTACCAGTAACTTGGTCGCCTTTGTTTTGAAGACGAGCAAATTCCTGCCAAGGATTAGCAATACATTGCTTAAGACCAAGAGAAATACGACGACGTTCTTCGTCGATTTCGAGAACCATAACTTCAACTGTGTCGCCAAGGCTAACAACTTTTGAAGGATGGATGTTCTTGTTAGTCCAATCCATTTCAGAAACATGTACTAGACCTTCAACGCCTTCTTCGATTTCTACGAAGCAACCGTAATCTGTAAGGTTAGTAACACGACCAGAAAGTTTAGAACCTTCTGGGTAACGACCAGCGATAGCGGCCCATGGATCTTCGCCAAGCTGTTTAAGGCCTAGAGATACACGAGTCTTTTCTTTGTCGAATTTAAGAACTTTAACTGCGATTTCGTCACCAACATTAACGATTTCTGAAGGGTGCTTAACACGCTTCCACGCCATGTCAGTAATGTGTAGTAGACCATCAACACCACCAAGGTCAACGAATGCACCGTAGTCAGTAAGGTTCTTAACGATACCTTTAACTTCTTGACCTTCAACAAGGTTAGCAAGAAGTTCTTCACGTTCTTGTGAGTTTTCTGACTCGATAACTGCACGACGTGAAACAACAACGTTGTTACGTTTTTGATCAAGCTTGATTACTTTAAATTCAAGCTCTTTACCTTCAAGGTGTGTTGTGTCACGTACAGGACGAACATCAACAAGTGAACCAGGTAGGAAAGCTCGGATTGAATCAACTTCAACTGTGAAGCCGCCTTTAACTTTACCGTTGATAACACCAGTAACAGTTTCTTGCTCTTCACATGCTTTTTCAAGACGGATCCACGCTTCGTGACGCTTCGCTTTCTCACGAGAAAGGATAGTTTCACCGAAACCGTCTTCGATTGCATCAAGTGCAACATCTACTTCGTCGCCTACAGCAACTTCTAGTTCACCAGCAGCATTTTTGAACTGCTCTGCAGGGATAGCACTTTCTGATTTAAGACCAGCATCTACAAGTACAATGTTATTCTCGATAGAGATTACTGTACCTTTAACAATAGAGCCTTGCTCTGCTTCAAAACCCTTTAAGCTTTCTTCAAATAACTGCGCAAAATTTTCTGACATACGAATATACGTCTCATATATTAATACCAATAAGCAACCATGCTGCATGGGGTTGTTAAAATAGCACTGGCATCCTGCTGGCGCATAAAATGTGTTTAGCTTCGTTTAGGAAGCTTACCTTCAGAGATTGCAATATCAATTAAATTGATTACTTTATCAAATACTTGCTGAGCATTAAGCTCGCTAGTATCTATTTCAATAGCATCTTCTGCCGGCACAAGCGGCGCAACGGTACGATTCATATCGCGATCGTCACGAGCTTTAATGTCTTCAAATAGACCACTCAGTGTAACACTTAGTCCGCGCTCGTTCAACTCAACAAAGCGACGGCGCGCGCGCTCTTCTGCGCTAGCTGTTAAATATATCTTTAGCGTCGCATCAGGGAATACAACGGTGCCCATATCACGGCCGTCAGCAATTAAACCATTTTCGGTTTTAAAAGCGCGCTGGCGACGTAGCAACGCTTCGCGAACGCGAGGTAAGGCAGCAACTGTAGATGCTTCAGCGCCTACTTCTTCATCACGTATTGTTGTAGTAACATCTTCGCCTTCTAATACCACTTTAGATTTATTTGTTTGACTATCGACCAAAAACTGTACATCGAGATTGGCAGCAAGGGGCACTAACGCTTCTTCATTATTTAATGCAATTTGATGATGAAGTGCTGCTAGCGATAAAACACGATAAATCGCGCCACTGTCCAGCACATCCCATCCTAATGTTTCGGCTAACAAGCGACAAACGGTTCCTTTACCTGAACCACTTGGACCATCAACGGTGATTACGGGCATTAATAACGCCTGCATTTAAACCTCCTGCAATGCACACCAAAATAAACGACAGCATTATACTTCAGATAATAAAATATATCCGCTTTTTTGTGGTTAACTTTTTATTATGACCTATTTTTATACACCGCTGACTGAGCGTAAAACCTTAAAAAAAGTAGGGAAAGTTTTATATGTACACTTAGGGTCGTTGATTGTTATGGGCTTACCCCCGACCGCAACCATGGCAAAACACATCGCTATGCGATGGTCGTCATAAGTATCAATATCTACATCATAAAACGTTGTCGGCGGTGTTATTTCAATAAAGTCTTTACCTTCTATGACTTTTGCGCCCACTTTACGAAGCTCTGTTGCCATAGCGTATAAACGGTCAGTTTCTTTAACACGCCAATTATAAATATTACGTATGGCTGTAGGACCATCAGCAAATAAGGCTACTGTGGCAAGTGTCATAGCAGCATCAGGAATAGCATTGGCATCAATATCAACGCCTTTAAGCTGGCCCTTACGAACGACTAGGCGCTCATCATACCAATCAATCTTGGCCCCGACTTGCTCCATCACTTTGGCAAAGCCGATATCGCCTTGTACGGATTTAGCGCCAACGCCTTTTATTTCAATTTCACCGCCAGCAATAGCAGCTGCTGCAACAAAGTATGATGCGGATGAAGCATCCCCTTCAACCATAATACGATCAACCGCTTGGTACTGTTGTGCGCCTTTAACGTGAAAGGTTTGATAGTCATTATGAGAAACGTTAACACCAAAACGCGCCATTACATCTAACGTAATATCAATATAGGGCTTTGATACTAAGGTGCCTTTTATAGTAATTTGCGTGTCGCCTTTAAATAATGGTGCTGCCATTAATAACGCAGTTAAGAATTGGCTCGAAATACTGCCGTCAATTTCAACTTCACCGCCATTTATTTGCCCACCCACTATTTTAAGTGGAGGATAGTCTTTATGCTTTGTATAAGTAACATCGCCACCAAGCGCTTGTAGGGCATCAACTAAGTGCCCTATCGGACGCTCTTCCATGCGTGGCTCGCCAATAAGTTCATATTCACCTTTTACAGCCGCAAGCACCGCTGTTAATGGACGATATGCTGTACCCGCATTACCTAAAAATAACGACTCTGTAGGCGTTAAAAACTGCCCACCAACACCTTCTACGGTAGCCACAGTTTTATCATCATTAAGACTTACATTGACACCTAATAGCTTTAGAGCATCAAGCATATGACGGATATCATCGCTATCAAGTAAATTTTCAACAACAGTGGTACCTCGTGCCAACGCTGCCAATAATAAAATCCGATTTGATAAACTTTTCGAGCCAGGCAAAGTGACACTACCATTTACTTTTTTAATTGGCTCTAAGCGTAACTGCTCCATTAGTTATGCTCCTTGGCAAATTTCTCCATAAAGTCTACTAATGCTTGCACACCGGCAAGTGGCATAGCGTTATAAATGCTGGCACGCATGCCCCCAACACTTCTATGGCCTTCAAGTGCCATTAACCCCGCATCGTTTGATTGAGCGACAAACTTACTGTTCAAGCTTTCGTCATTTAGCCAAAAAGGCACGTTCATACGCGAGCGGCTATGCTTAGCTACTTTATTAAAATAAAAATCAGAATTATCGATAAAATTATAAAGAAGTTCAGCCTTTGCAATATTTTGTGTTTCCATGGCTTTTACACCACCATTTTGCTCAAGCCATTCGAATACTTCAGCCGCTAAATACCATGCAAATGTGGGTGGCGTATTAAACATACTGCTCTGCTTGGCCTCTAGTGCATAATCTAAAATCCCCGGCCTAGGAAGCCCCTCTCGCGCCAGTAATGTTTTACGCACTATAACGATTGATATGCCCGAAGGGCCTATATTTTTTTGTGCACCGGCATAAATTAAGTCAAATTGATTAACGTCTATTTCGCGCGATAAAATAGTTGACGACATATCTGCGATAATTGGCGCTGTTGGATGGCTCGGTACATCAAAAATTTCTAGTCCATCAATAGTTTCATTGGGACAATAGTGAATGTACGAGGGATCTGCTGGTAACTGCCAGTCAGTCACCGGTTTGATCGAAAATTGACCATTGGCATCGTTACGTATATCGATAGCAGTAATTTGTGTAAACTTATTTGCTTCATCCGTTGCACTTTTTGACCAAACACCGTTTTCGTAGTAAACCGCTGATTTATTTTCCTGATGTAAATTTAATGGTACAGCACTAAATTGACCCCGTCCGCCGCCGTGCATAAATAGTATTTCAAACTCGTCACTAATATTCATTAGGCGACGTAAGCTTGCTTCGCATTTTTCTGTTAGAGCAAGAAATTTTTTACTACGGTGACTTATTTCCATCACCGACACACCTAAACCTTGCCAATCGATAAACTCTTTTTGTGCTTTTTCCATAACTGCCGGTGGCAACATTGCAGGCCCCGCACAAAAGTTATATTTACTCATTACCTTTCCTCATTCCAGTAATTTGATTATCTGATACTAAATTATTTTTATTAATTAGTATTGTTATACTACAAAAAAAAGCGGCCTAAGCCGCTTTTTATTTATTAATGTTATTCAGCTGGAGGGTGATCCCCAGTTTCATCATCAATAATTTCATCGCTTGGTGTATCAGTAATTTCGACGCTTTCGCCCTCAATGGCTAATAGCTCATCAATTTCGATTTCTTCGATACGTTGTAAACCAACGACTTGCTCTTCTTCAATGGTTCTAATTAAGATCACACCTTGAGTATTACGACCAACCGTCGATACTTCATTAACGCGTGTCCTAACTAATGTGCCACGATTAGAGATAATCATGATCTCGTCGTTATCATCTACTTGTACAGCACCAACTACAGCACCATTTCGCTCTGAAACCTTGATTGAGACTACACCTTGAGTTGCACGACTCTTCGATGGGTAATCTTCAAGTAGCGTACGTTTACCATAACCGTTTTCTGTCACAGTTAAAATAGCGCCATCTGTTTTTGGTACAATTAACGATACAACACGTTGCTCGGCAGACATTTTTATACCACGAACACCGGTTGCTGTACGACCCATAGGACGTACACCTTTAAACTTAACTTCAGGGTTGCCTTCATCATCAAGTACCGGGTTGTCATTTTCATCAACAACGGCTGTTTCTTCCGCTTCTTTAAAGCGAACAACTTTACCTGCATCAGTAAATAACATAATTTCGTTGCTGCCATCGGTGATATCTACACCAATTAAGCTATCGCCATCATTTAAATTAACTGCAATAATACCACTGGCACGTTGACGACTGTACGCTGTTAATGGCGTTTTCTTAACCGTACCAAAAGCAGTTGCCATAAAGATGAACTTATTTTCTTCGTACTCGCGTACCGGTAAGATAGCAGTAATACGCTCATCTGCTTCAAGTGGTAACAAGTTAACAATCGGCTTACCGCGGGCTGCACGGCTTGCAAGTGGTAATTGATATACTTTAAGCCAATATAAACGACCCGCTGTAGAGAAGCACAAAATAGTATCGTGCGTGTTTGCAACCAATAAACGTTCGATGAAGTCTTCGTCTTTCATCTTCGTCGCTGATTTACCTTTACCACCACGGCGCTGCGCTTCGTAATCGGACAAGGGCTGATACTTTACGTAACCTTCGTGAGAAAGTGTTACAACCACATTTTCTTCGTTAATTAAATCTTCAAGGCTAATATCGTGGGCTGCGGCACTTATTTCAGTACGACGCTCATCACCATATTGCTCTTTAATCTCGACCAGCTCATCACGGATAACTTCCATTAAGCGCTCAGGCGTTGCCAATATGTAGAGTAACTCGGCGATAAGGTCGAGTAGCGTTTGGTATTCGTTTATAATCTTTTCATGTTCTAGACCAGTAAGCTTATGCAAACGAAGGTCTAAAATTGCTTGGGCTTGCTGCTCAGAGATATAATACATATCATCACGAATACCAAACTCTTCTGCTAGCCAATCTGGGCGCGCAACATTCTCTTCACCTGCTTTTTCAAGCATTGATTTAACATTGCCTAATTCCCACGGACGCGCAGTTAATGCAAGTTTTGCTTCAGCTGGGCTTGGCGAATTACGAATAAGCTCAATGATCGGGTCAATATTAGCCAGTGCAATAGCAAGGCCTTCCAGCGTATGAGCACGGTCACGAGCTTTGCGTAAATCAAAAACGGTACGACGAGTAACCACTTCACGACGGTGAACAATAAACTCTTCAAGCATTTCTTTTAAATTAAAACACTTCGGTTGGTTATTTATTAACGCCACCATATTCATACCAAACACAGTTTGTAACTGAGTTTGTGAATAAAGGTTGTTTAAAATAACTTCGCCTACATCACCACGTTTGATCTCAATAACGATACGCATACCGTCTTTATCTGATTCATCACGAAGTGCGCTAATACCTTCAATTTTCTTATCTTTAACCAGCTCAGCAATCTTTTCGATTAAACGTGCTTTATTAACTTGATAAGGAATTTCGTGAACAATGATAGTTTCGCGATGGGTTTTTTCATCAACTTCAATCTCAGCTCGAGCACGGATATATACTTTACCACGACCCGTTAAATAGGCTTGTTCAATACCTTTTTTACCATTGATAATGCCGGCTGTTGGAAAGTCTGGTCCTGGAATATAGTCAATTAATTCATGAATAGTTAGATCAGGATTCTGAATAAGCGCTAAACAACCATTAATTACCTCAGATAGGTTATGAGGAGGTATATTTGTAGCCATACCTACCGCAATACCTGATGAACCGTTCACTAATAAGTTAGGAACTTTAGTCGGCAGAACATCTGGAATGTGTTCAGTACCATCATAGTTTGGTACAAAATCCACAGTCTCTTTATCAAGATCAGCTAATAACTCATGAGACATTTTCTCCATACGTATTTCGGTATAACGCATTGCCGCTGCTGAGTCACCATCAACTGAACCAAAGTTACCTTGGCCATCAACCAACATATAACGAAGCGAAAATGGCTGTGCCATACGTACAATCGTGTCATACACCGCGCTGTCGCCATGGGGATGGTACTTACCAATTACGTCACCAACCACACGGGCTGATTTTTTGTAAGGTTTATTCCAATCATTATTAAGTTCGTTCATTGCAAACAAAACGCGGCGGTGAACAGGTTTTAAGCCATCACGTACGTCTGGTAATGCACGCCCTACAATTACACTCATTGCATAATCTAAGTAGGAGTTTTTTAACTCATCTTCAATATTGACTGGCAGAATTTCATTGGCGAGATCAGTCATTTGATATCACATTCCTTCAGGATTTACTTACCAAAGTGCCACTATAGTGGCCGCTTAGCAGTATTAGTTATTATTACAACACCATGCTACCACAATTAATTTAGATTTACAGGCGCTAAATCTTTGCGATTTATCAATTTCCCCCTATATAATGGCCTCAGATTGACGAGGAAGCTTTTTATGACCGAACATCAAAATGTAGATAGTGCAGAAATTGCAAAGTTTGAAGCCATCGCTGAGCGTTGGTGGGACCGCGAGGGTGAATTTAAACCCTTACACGAAATTAACCCATTGCGATTAGATTTTGTCGCAAATAAATGTAACGGCTTATTTGATAAGCACACCTTAGATGTTGGCTGTGGCGGCGGAATTTTAAGTGAAAGCATGGCGAAAATGGGGGCTCACGTTACCGGAATTGATATGGGCCAAGAACCTTTATCTATTGCTAAATTACATGCACTTGAAAGCGGCGTTAACGTTGACTATATAAAAATACCGGCCGAGGAATATGCCAACCAACATCCTGCTCGCTTTGACGTAGTAACCTGTATGGAAATGCTTGAACACGTTCCCGATCCAGCTTCAATTATTCATGCTGTGGCTGCACTTGCGAAACCCGGAGCAGATGTGTTTTTTTCAACGTTGAATAAAACTGCAAAAGCGTATTTATTTGCCATTATTGGTGCTGAAAAAGTCTTAAAAATGGTGCCTGATGGCACTCATGACCATAAAAAATTCATTAAGCCTGCGCAGCTAATTCAATGGGCTGAGCAAGCAGGATTAAAGGTACGCGCCAGTGCAGGCTTAACTTATAATCCCCTATCTAAACAGTACGCGCTTAATAGTGATGTCAGCGTTAACTATATTTTACATTTTGAGAAACTTGCCTAATGGTCGGGTTTAAACCACATGATATTGACTATGATGCGTTTATTTTTGATTTAGATGGCACATTACTCGATACCGCAGATGATTTAGGTGCGGCACTTAATGAGGTGCTCAAAAGTGTAAAGATAGCGCCAGTCTCTGCTGAGCAGTATCGTCCTGTGGCCTCTAATGGCGCAAATGCCTTACTTGAACTTGGCTTTGCGGCGCAGTGGCCTGAGATGGACCAGCAAGGGCTTAGGCAACAACTGCTTGAGTATTACGCTGCTAGTATTGCAGTGCATAGCCGCTGTTTTTCAGGTATTGCCCCACTTTTAATTGCTCTTGAGCAGCAACAAATAAAATGGGGGATCATGACTAATAAGCCCGGTTTTTTAACTGAGCCGTTAGTCAAAACCTTTAAAGAACTAGCTAACGTGCAAGCTATAGTTAGTGGCGATACTATTAATATAGCAAAGCCTTCACCGTTACCACTATTACATACCGCAGAATTATTGAATGTTGATCCAACACGCTGCTTATATATTGGCGATGCTGAGCGTGACATTGTTGCAGCTAAAGCTGCCAACATGCACAGTGCAACCGCGCTTTGGGGCTACATACCCAGTATTGATGAGGCTTTAAGCTGGCAAGCCGACTTTAACTGGCAAACACCAATTGACGGATTTAACCATATATAGTGCCTAAAACACGAGTTGATACTATATATAGTGATAAAGATAGTTTTTGAACATTATTTGTTGATAAAAAAAGCAGACAAAATTTATTTTTAAAAGTATGTATATTTGTAGATCTTTAGTTGATTTTTACAAATTTCTTCATCAGTGATTGGTCAAAGGTTAGTGAGCACTAACGTAAATACCTTATCCCAATGTTATCCACAAAAAGAGGAATTTCTATCCCTTGCAAAACAGAGCCGACCACACTATCTTGTGATCTGTAAATTAAAGAACACCAGATATTGTGGCTAAATGTTATTCAACAAGCGCCCTATTATTTAGGGTTCTGAGCAAAAAGAGTTATATAAAATTACTTTGTTATTCAAAGTATAATTTTCCCAAGGAATACAGGCAAAACTATGAACCAACAGCTATCTGTAAGCAAACGTGACGGCCGTAAAGAGTCACTTGATCTGGATAAGATCCATCGCGTCATCGCTTGGGCCGCAGAAGGTCTAAATAATGTGTCTGTCTCACAAGTTGAATTAAAGTCACATATTCAATTTTATGACGGAATTCGTACTGATGATATTCACGAAACCATTATCAAAGCAGCCGCTGATCAGATCTCAAAAGATACGCCTGATTACCAATATTTAGCTGCACGATTAGCTGTATTCCATCTCCGTAAAAAAGCATATGGCCAATTTGAGCCGCCCCGTTTATACGATCACGTTGTAAAATTAGTCGAAGACAAGCGCTATGACGCACATTTACTTGCCGACTACACTGAACAAGAAATTGATGAACTTGATAACTACCTAGATCATGACCGCGATTTAAATTTTAGTTATGCAGCAGTAAAACAGCTTGAAGGTAAATATTTAGTTCAAAACCGTGTTACGGGTAAAATCTATGAAAGCGCCCAATTTTTATATATTTTAGTTGCGGCAAGTTTATTCTCAGATTATCCAAAAGAAACGCGTCTTGATTACATTAAGCGTTTTTATGATGCCGTATCTTTATTTAAAATTTCACTACCTACCCCTATTATGGCTGGGGTACGTACACCTACGCGTCAATTTAGTTCGTGTGTACTAATTGAATGTGGCGATAGCTTAGACTCAATTAATGCGACTTCTTCTGCGATTGTTAAATATGTATCTCAACGCGCGGGGATCGGTATTAACGCAGGACAAATTCGTGCCCTTGGTAGCCCTATACGTAACGGCGAAGCGTACCATACTGGCTGTATTCCTTTTTATAAGCACTTTCAAACAGCTGTAAAAAGCTGTTCACAAGGCGGTGTTCGCGGCGGTGCTGCAACACTTTTCTACCCGCTTTGGCATTTAGAAGTAGAAAACTTACTCGTACTTAAAAATAACCGTGGTGTTGATGATAACCGTGTCCGTCACCTGGATTACGGCGTACAATTTAATAAGCTAATGTATTCACGTTTAATTAAAGACGACTACATCACTTTATTTAGTCCATCAGATGTGCCTGGCCTTTATGATTCATTTTTTGAAGATCAAGCCAAGTTTGATGAGCTGTATGTGAAATATGAACAAGACGAATCAATCCGTAAAAAGCGCATTAAAGCGATTGAATTATTCTCAATGTTTGCCCAAGAGCGTGCAAGTACTGGTCGTATTTACTTACAAAATGTCGACCACTGTAATACTCATAGCCCATTTATATCGACCGTGGCACCTATTCGTCAATCTAACTTATGTTTGGAAATTGCATTACCTACTAAACCGCTCAATAATGTTAACGACGAAGACGGTGAAATTGCACTTTGTACGTTATCAGCCTTTAATTTAGGTGCAATTGAATCACTAGATGAACTAGAAGAGTTAGCAGAGCTTGCAGTACGTGCACTTGATAACTTATTAGATTTCCAGGACTACCCTGTTCCAGCAGCGCATAATGCCACCATGGGTCGTCGTACGCTCGGTATAGGTGTAATTAACTACGCATATTACTTAGCTAAAAATGGTAAGCGTTACTCTGACGGTAGTGCTAATGCGCTAACACATAAAACATTCGAAGCAATTCAATATTACTTAATGAAAGCATCAAATGAACTGGCTAAAGAACGCGGCGCTTGCCCTAAGTTTAACGAAACTACATATTCTCAAGGCATCATGCCAACTGATACTTATAAGCGTGATCTTGACAAGTTTTGTGATGAGCCATTGCATTTAGATTGGGATGCATTACGTGCTAATATTAAAGAGCACGGTATGCGTAACTCGACATTGTCAGCACTGATGCCTTCAGAAACATCATCGCAAATCTCTAACGCGACAAATGGTATTGAGCCACCTCGCGGGCATATCAGCGTTAAAGCCAGTAAAGATGGCATTTTAAAGCAGGTTGTACCTGAGTATGAGCGTTTAAAAGATAATTACGAGTTACTATGGGATATTCCATCAAACGATGGTTACCTACAACTTGTTGGTATTATGCAAAAGTTTGTTGACCAAACAATTTCAGCTAATACTAATTATGATCCAAATAAGTACGAAGGTGGAAGAGTCCCTATGAAGGTGTTATTGCAAGACTTGCTTAGCGCTTATAAGCTAGGAGTCAAAACACTTTATTATCATAATACCCGTGATGGTTCATCTGATTCACAAGATGACCAAGCTCCACAAGTTGAAGATGATGATTGCGCTGGCGGCGCATGCAAGATTTAACTATAAAGTAAAATAACGAAAGCGGGCTTAATGCCCGCTTTGTCCTGACTGTTTTTTGAGTAACCACTATGTCTTATACCACTTTTAGCCGAACACATAATGATCAATTAAAAGAACCGATGTTTTTCGGCCAAACAGTAAACGTGTCACGGTACGATCAGCAAAAGTACCCTATTTTTGAAAAGTTAATTGAAAAGCAATTGTCGTTTTTCTGGCGTCCAGAGGAAGTAGACGTAAGTAAAGACCGACTAGACTTCCAAGCGCTACCGGAACACGAAAAACACATCTTTTTGAGTAACCTTAAATACCAAACACTACTTGATAGTGTACAGGGCCGCTCGCCTAATATTGCTTTGCTTCCTATTGTGTCCATTCCAGAGCTAGAAACATGGATTGAAACTTGGGCATTTAGCGAAACTATTCACAGTCGCTCTTATACGCATATTATTCGTAATGTTACTCAATCACCTGAACTTATTTTTGACGATATCGTTAGTAATGACAAAATCAGTGAACGTGCTGATGCCGTAACAAAATATTACGATGACTTGATAAATCAGGTATCTATTTATAATTTATATGGTGAAGGTAAGCACGTGATCAACGGTGAGACCGTTCACATTAGCTTATTTGAACTTAAAAAATTATTATACCTTGCCATGATGTCGGTAAACATTTTAGAAGCGATTCGCTTTTATGTTAGTTTTGCTTGTTCATTTGCGTTTGCAGAGCGCGAGCTAATGGAAGGTAACGCTAAAATAATCAAATTAATTGCTCGCGATGAAGCTCTACATTTATCAGGTACTCAGCATATTTTAAATATTATGCAAGATGGCAAAGACGACCCTGAAATGGCAATTGTTGCAACACAGTGCCGCGAACAAGCGATCCAAATGTTTGTTGATGCCGCTGAGCAAGAAAAAGAATGGGCAGAATATCTGTTTAAAGATGGCTCAATGATTGGCTTAAATAAAGACATTTTATGTCAGTATGTTGAATATATAACTAATTCTCGTATGAGTGCGGTAGGCCTTCCGCCGCAATTTGAAAATAATAACAACCCTATTCCATGGATCAGCTCGTGGTTAGCATCAGACAACGTACAAGTTGCTCCACAAGAGACTGAAATTAGCTCTTACCTTGTAGGTCAAATAGACTCACAAGTTGATGCTTCTGACTTCGGTGATTTCGATCTCTAATGAGCGACAAAAAACCTGCAAGAGTCCATCTTGCAGATACCAGCCAGTGTATCGATTTTAGCACTGGCTGCAATTCCCTTTTAGATTGTTTAGAGCAACGAAAGCTAACTATTCCATTTCAATGCCGTGAAGGGTATTGCGGCGCCTGTCGTGCTGAGCTATTAAGCGGTGAAGTCAGTTATAATCAAGAACCGTTAGCGTTTGTAAGAGACGGAGAGGTATTACTCTGTTGTTGTAAACCCAACGGTGATATACGTTTAAAGATTTAATTTAGCACTATGATTAGTGATAAAATGGACAAGGTTTGTTTTTTATCATTTCAAAATGATGAACTCGACAAAAAACACTACTTGTAATTGCACCTCGTTGACATGTAGATTTTTTGCATAGCGTATTAGCTCTTTCTGCGCCTAAGCAGTCATAGAAATTTTTATCTATGTTGATTTGATATTCTTCACGTGGAATAGGCTTAAAACCTGAATAAGGTAAAAAGGCATCATAATGGTAATAATATAAAAAAGCTTCGAGTAATAACGCCTCTGTAAACTCGCAATCAAGTGCTTTGGCACTGTGATTAATATCTTCAATAGTATCTGAGTCTAGTGTAGACACTAACTTTTTTTGTAAAGCGATTAGTGGTACGCCCTGACTATCAACCTGATTAGTTTCAAGTTTGTCGTCGTCAATTATTAACCCATTAGTGTGTAAAAGCCATTCTTCATCCTGTGGAAGATATAACCACCCTGCTTCAATTTCGGTACCACCACGCGACAATATATTGATCAGAGGCTCGAATGCCATACTATTATTATATTCAACCATCAGTTCCTCTATTATTATTAATTCGTTAGTCTATTTTTTGACTGGTGAATTTTAAGTAACAAATAAGTTTCGCTTCATACGCTAAAATAACGCAAACATGACTTACCACCAATTTAAGGGCGTTTCGCCATCATCAGCATAAACATTACCGTAATACCATTGTGTATTATTAAATACAGTCATCACATCACTAAAAACAGACTCAATCTTATCAAACCCTGCTGAAGCAGGTACAGTGTATACACAAACACCGTTATTTATACCATCTAAAAAGCCACTTAAAGCCACTAACTTTTGAGTTAAGTAAGGTTCAACTACTGTAATTGAGTCGCTGTATACTTGAATACTTATGTTTCCACCTCGTTTTATTAGTTCAAAGTAGCCATGCTCTAAGTCAATGATATTGATGACATCACCCATCGCGATACCTAAAACTAAAGCAGGTGAAATAGCTAATTTATAATGCCTATTATCAATTGGATAAGCTAACAATGATTCACGAACTTCTTTGGAATCACTCGCATTACCCGCGTAGAGTAATATTTCCTGAGGATTGCCTGTTTCAGTTTTCAGCATAAAGCTCTACTCCTACTACTTTTAAACTATCACTAGGTAAAGTCTAAAGTATAAATAATGTGTGTATTAAGCGACAATTACGGTGGCCGGTCTAGCGACAATTATCTTGGCCGGTTGATCTGATAAGGTTCGGTACAGCAGAACGGAGGAGTTCACTGTGCCGGGAACACGAATCACTGATCAGCAGGTCACTATTTATATGAAACATAGAAAACGTAATAGCCAAGTTATCGCGGCTGCGAAAGCAGGTATTTCAGAACGTTCAGCAAGGCGCATTGATAAACTGGATGAGCAGCCATTGTCTAATAAACGCCAATGGCGAACGCGTATAGATCCACTTGAGTCTATCTGGGACAGTATTGTTGTCCCTCTACTTCAAGGTGATGCAACGTTAACTCCGGTGGGAATTTTTGATCACCTTTGCGAGTTTCACACCGACAAATTTAACCCTAGCTCACGGCGTACATTAGAGCGTCGAATTCATAAATGGCGGGCACTGTATGGCTCAAGTAAAGAGGTCGTATTCCTGCAAACACACGAGTATGGCCTATTAGGTATGTGTGATTTTACACATGTGAAGTCACCCGTTACCATTGCTAGTGAACCCTTAAAGCATATGTTGTTTCATTATCGTATGCCCGCCAGTGGCTGGGCTTACGCCCAAGTGATCTACGGCGGTGAAAGCTTTGCTGCTTTTTCTGATGGCGTGCAAAACGCATTTAAAGCAGCCGGCGGTGTGCCTAAAGAAGTGCGTACAGACAGTCTGAGTGCCGCCTATCGTAATCACACTAATGATAACGATTTTACAGAGCGCTTTAATGAATTAGTCACCCATTATGGCTTTAAAGCGACCCGCAATAACCGCGGTATTGCGCATGAAAATGGGGCTATTGAGAGCCCTCATGGGCATCTTAAATCGCAACTGGAGCAAGCATTAAAAATCCGTGGTAGTTATGACTTTCAGACAAGAGAAGTCTATGAATCGTTTGTTGCCGACATTGTAGCTCGCCGTAATCGCCGTGTAAGTGATAAATACGCAGTAGAGCAGCGACAATTACATGCTTTACCACGGACGATGAGCGTCAATTACACCGAGCATTATCTAACGGTGTCACGTACGAGTACTATTTCATTGAAACGTGTTACCTATAGCGTCCCGTCACGCCTTATTGGTAGCCGATTACTGGTTCGTTTATATGACAACCGTTTAGAGCTGCACTATGGCAGCGATTTAGTTCAAACGTTAGCGCGTGTCTATGCTTCTAAAGGATGCCGTGCACGTAATATTAGTTACTTGCATGTTATTGACGCACTGGTTAAAAAACCATTGGCATTTCGCTACTCACAACTACGTGACGACTTACTTCCAAGCGACAATTACAAAGCTATTTGGGAATACGTTAATGCCCACCTTTTAGCGGATGAAGCGAGCTATTACATGGTAAAACTGCTCCATTTAGCAAAACAAAGTGGGTGCGAACGTCAATTAGGACGATTTGTAGCAGCGTCAATTACTCAGCGACAATTACCGGCCATCCGAGAATGTGAAGCGCAATTTTTAGTGATTGCATCAAACATACCCACAATAACAATAAAGCAACACAGCTTGAGCGCTTATAGCAGCATGATACCGGGAGGTCTACATGGATAACTTCACGGCCTCGTTACCTTTAATGCTGAAACAATTAAAGCTTAGCACCATGCTTCAACAGTGGAATACCCTGGGCAAAAAAGCGATAGAAGAACAATGGAGCCCACAGCAATACTTATCTGAGCTGTGCCATATTGAACTTGCGACACGCGATGATAAACGCCTTCAGCGGCTTTTAAAAGATGCAAAATTGCCCGTGGGTAAACACCTTAGCAGCTTCGACTTTACCCTTGTTGATGGGGTTAGTAAGCCCCTTGTTGCTGATTTAATAAATCAGCCGGATTGGTTGAAGCACGGTGGCAATATATTGCTATTTGGCGCCAGTGGTCTTGGTAAAACGCATATCGCCAGTAGTATCGGTTATGGCCTTATCGAGCAGGGCCATAAAGTTAAGTTTGTTGCCGCGTCAGCGATTGTTCAACAACTCCAGCAAGCAAAGCGACATTTACGCTTGCAAGACGAACTTGTAAAGCTCGATAAATACAGCTTATTAATCGTTGATGACGTTGGTTACGTACGAAAAACGGAACAGGAAACGAGCGTGCTGTTTGAATTGATAGCCCATCGCTATGAGCGACACAGCATGATCATCACATCAAACAAATCATTCGAACAATGGGATGAACTATTTGATGATTCAACGATGACTGTAGCGGCAATAGATCGCTTGGTTCATCATGCAACGATTATTCATTGCGAAGGTGAAAGTTACCGACGCAAAACAGCGCTCAATAAGAGCAAATAAAATTCGGTGTCAACCGGCCAAGATAATTGACGCGGAACCGGCCAAGTTAATTGACGCTAGATAGTGTGAACATTCAGTGCATTTAAATTTATAGATTGCAGGATTACCACCTTCCTCATACACCGATAACATACTTTGCCATTGCTCTAATTTGAACCTATTTTCATTTAAAAATTGCGTTAATTTTATACCACTAAGCTCAGCTAATTCTTTTTTTGATGCATCGCCATGAAATTCACAAGCTGTTGAGCAATGAGATTGCCACTGTTCCTGTTGCCATGAATGATAACCAGGAGTTCTATCGCAAACCTCATCAATAACCTCTTCTACGACACCTGCTTGGAGTAAAAAGAAATCATCTGAGAACATCCCCTCAAATTTAGCGGCGGCTGAACCATCAGCAATACACCAAGGGCAAATAAAACTTACCTCTTCTTTGGTGTAAAATGATGCTGTATAAATATAACCTGAGGCTTGCTGACAACATTCACACTCTTCATCACTTTGAACAATGGCACCTGTTGAAATAGGGTTTGGGTGATATTTAAATATTGGTAAAACCACTTTTACTCCTTATAAAGTCTAATCATTAATATTTAAATTAATCTGCACGGCATCTAGCAACGTTTGAATTTTTGCTATATGACCACGTTTTGAATCATTACAGTTAACCGTACGATGTTAATGTTAGCTATCTCATAATCACTAAGCCCACCGGATAACTAAACAAAACTTTTGTCTTTTCGTAACTGCCCATATTATCGATGAGCTTAATGAACAAGACTCAGTATGAAACTACTTCTGATGTATCTACATCAAACAATGAGCCTGGATTTAGTAAGGATTCAAAGTATTGTTCTGAAATTTTATCAATCTAATAATTAGAGCTGAATAAAATAGCGTAATTGAGATTGACTAAATTGATAATGAAACGCTTCAATTAACTTAAATTTGCTCAATGGCTTATTCAATAACTTAACTAGTTTTTTGTTTGATCACGAGAGATACGATACATAAAAATTAGTTAGCGGGTTAATTTGCTGTGTTTGGTAGAAACATTGGCCAAAAAACCATAACTAAAACTGACAACACCGACTTTCATATTTTTATACTTTTATATAACGATAATTTTCAAAGGGCTACGTTTAAATATGCTACGTACTAAAGGATTATACATCATTAAACTAGGCTAACTAGTTAACAATTTCAATGGTTATAAGCTAGTATTAATTCATTAATGTAAAATCATTCATAGTAGTATGATTTTACCCAACTATATTTTCGGTTGTGTTTTTCACACCATGTAGAAAAGTCGAAATCAAAGCAACCTGATTCCCACATAATATAATCTCTATATAGTTGGCAGTAATAGCTATGTTCATTAATCAGATCTTTATGTAGAACTTGACTGTTTGCATCGAAAAAATCACTAGACTCATTAATTAATGAAGTAACGTATGCAATATCTCCAATCATAAAGTCTGGCAAGTGGTGGGCACCATAATATAAGTCATAAACATAATCAGCACCGAGTAGGCTTTTTACTGTCGTGTTATCAGGTTCTGATATCAAAGCAGTTTTTAATAAGTCTCGGTTAGATATATCTCCTAACTCTTTATATATTTCTCTAGAAAAACCACCTTCATTCGCTTGTACGAGGTAAACAATATCTTTTACTGAGTTATTCCTAATCCCCTCAACTAAGATAGGTAAAATGCACTTGACAAAAATAGGATATTGCAACTGGTTATTAATGCCTTTGTTTAGCTCTAACTTACACAACGAATATAAAAAATCATTGAAATAACCCACATCGTACATATTGATTATATTAACTACACTTGTTAAAGCCTTATTTGCTTGTTTTTTAAGCCCTTTTCTTTTAAATCTATATACGTTAGCCATTGGCTTTTAATCTCTTTCGGTATTTTCATATCTGTCACTTCTTAAAACTTTCACTCTATAATAAACAACCGAGATTTAATCATTCATACTTACAAAATTCGAGTCTATAAACATCAAACTATTACCTAGTAATTCTCGCTTAAAATTAGGTCCCTTAAACTAGGTAACTAAGTAAAGAATAACATGTATTCAATTTCTTAACATAAGTGTGAGACTTATCAATAGCATGCCTTATCTTAACTTAAGCATCATAAAAGAATAAGCAAATGTCCAATAAAACTCAGGACCAATTAACGTTCACTTTAATTAGTGCTTAAAAGTAGCAGTCGTTAACATTTGTGTGTAGTCATGTTTGGTATAAAGAAGTACTTCAAGCGTGCGATTATTTAATCGTTCAGTTGCCATCTAAAACTCATACCTTGGCCATAAGTTGAATAAGCACAACACTACACATAAGCCTAAAGCTATACTATAACGTTGTTGCTTAGCGCCTACCCTAGTGTTATATTATATCACAACATTAACAAGCCAAAATGTAGTAATGATAATGAAGCAATATTCTATGATTTCTGCGGCCGTTGCCGCGGCCTTATTCTCTCACAACGCATTCGCCGCAGTTGTAAACGGGCAAGTTACCGATAATAACAACCAGCCTATTGCTGATGCCGATGTACACGTTCATGGTAAAACAAAAAGCGTAAAAACAGATGACCAAGGTTACTTTAATATTGATATTGATAATAAAGGCCAATTACACATCAGTAAAAGCAACTACATTGATGAGCGTGTTGCTATTAATGATGCCGATCAGACCGTTAATGTAAGCTTAACACCTACATCAGTTGAAACTGTTGTGGTATATGCCTCTGGACTTCACAAAAATAGTTTAGAGATGATTTCACCCGTCAATGTATTATCAGGTGATGAACTTAAAAACCAATCAAAACCAACACTGGGTGAAACTTTAAAAGGCTTGCCAGGCGTGAATTCAAGCTACTTTGGCCCAGTTTCATCAAGCCCTATTATTCGTGGTCTTAGTGGTCCTCGCGTAAAAATAACCCAAAATGGCTTAGACAGCAGCGATGCTTCAAGGATTGGTCCTGACCATGCAACCTCAAACGACACGTTAGCAGCAGAACAAGTTGAAGTGTTACGTGGGCCTGCAACTTTATTATATGGTTCTGGTGCTATCGGTGGTGTTGTAAATGTTGTTGATAACCGTATCCCAACTGATAATATCGAGAGCCTTACCGGTGCGGCACAATATAATCATGATACAGTTTCTAATGCCAACACCTATGCTGCAAAGCTCGAAACAGGTCATGATAACTTTAATTTTCATTTTGATGGTACTAAACGTAAAGGTGATGATTACGATACACCTGACTTTCAACTACCCGCAGAAGATGGCGAAGAGCCTGAACTAGCTTCTTCGGTAGAGAACACATTCATTGATAGCGAAACAGTCAACTTTGGTACGAGCTATGTAGGAGAGCACTTTACCATTGGTGCTTCATACGGACGTATTGAAACTGACTACGGCATTCCAGCGCATGAGCATCACCATGCTCATGAAGAACACCATGATCATGAAGAAGACCATAACCATGAAGAAGACCATAACCATCAAGATGAAGAAGAAGCTGTCTACGCGAAAGTAGAACAGGATCGCTGGCAAGGACTAATGAGCTACTCTTTACACAACAATTGGATTGAAAGTATTAACCTACGTTTAGGCTATACAGATTACCAGCATGCTGAAATTGAAGATGGCGCCATCGGTACTATTTTCAAAAATGAAACCACTGAAGCGCGAGTCAATATCGAACATAAATTAAGTGATTGGCATGGTATGGTTGGCTATCATTATAGTGAATCTGACTACGATGCAGATGGTGAAGAAGCATTTACCCCAGCAAGCAAAACAACCACTCATGCGCTATTTATTCTAGAAGAGCGCCAGTTTGGTGATGTTACAGTAGAGCTGGGTGGCCGAATAGAAGATTACGAAATTAAAAGTTCAATTACAGCATCTGATCACGATCATGAGCACGAGCACGAGCACGAAGAAGAAGAGCACGAAACGAGCGCAACGCAATACAACCAAAGCTTTACCAACTTAAGCCTTTCTGCTGGTGCAATTTGGCAGTACAAACCGGGCTATAGCATGGCATTAAGTGCTTCGCACTCTGAACGCGCCCCACTCTCAGCTGAACTTCTATCAAATGGCTTACATATAGCTACTGGTACTTATGAGCTTGGTCTTGGTTACGAGATTGAAAACGGTGAAATTCATTTTGAACCAGAAGATATCAAGCAAGAAAAATCAACAAACCTTGATTTAAGCTTTAGACGTTTTGTTGGTGACTTTGGTTATAACATTAATTTTTTCTATAACGACATTGAAAACTTCTATTTCCAACAAAATACAGGCCTTGTTTATGACGAAGAAGTGGGCTTAGAAACAGCTGCAGAAGGTCATGAAGGTGATTCACCTGTTTATCAATTTGTAAGTAGCGATGTAGAGCTATATGGAATCGAGTTTGATGCACATTATCAAATTAACCCTAATGCAATGGTAAAAGTGTTTGGTGATTCTACAACCGCAAAGTTATCAGATGAAGATGATGCTAATCTACCTCGTATTCCTGCAAACAAATTAGGCTCAGAATTGCAATACTCAATTTCTGATTGGCAGTTTAGCCTGACAGGTACTCATTACTTCGAGCAAAATGATATTACAGCCTATGAAACAGCTACGGAGTCATATACGTTATTTGATGCTAGTGCAAATTATCAGCTTGATTTAGGTCAAGTTGATACGCAAGTGTATTTAAAAATTGAAAACTTTACTGATGAATTAGGTTTTGTACATAGCTCATTTATTAAAGAAAAAGCACCTTTACCAGGGCGTAACTTCAGCTTTGGTATTCGTGGATACTTTTAATTAGCTTTAAAGCCTATTAATTATCGTTAATAGCGGCTTCCCTACTTGCCGTTATTAGCGATTAAACAGCACACACAAAAAAGCCACACTCAATATTATCGAGTGTGGCTTTTTATTATTCACCTTTATATTACCTAAGGAAACCTCAGGTAATGGCGAATAGATATCTAATTAAAGAATAGCGTGTAGCTCAACATCAAATATTAGCGTTGAGAATGGTGCAATGGCAGCACCTGCACCACGTTCACCATAAGCAAGGTCATGAGGAACATAGACACGCCATTTTGTGCCTTCAGGCATCATTTGTAATGCTTCAGTCCAACCTTTGATCACGCCGCCTACTGGGAATTCAGCAGGTTGACCGCGCTCGTATGAACTATCAAAAACAGTACCATTAATAAGCGTTCCATGGTAATCAACACGTACTGTTGACTCTGCTGTTGGTTTTTCGCCTTCACCTGTTGTTATTACTTCATATTGAAGTCCAGATTCAGTTACTGTTATTTCAGGACGTTTTGCATTTTCTTCTAAAAATGCAATGCCTTCAGCTGAAAGTACTTTTGCTTCTTCTTCACGACGTGCTTGAATTTCAGTGTTAATTTTTTCAAATGCCGCTTGAATTTCAGGGATCTCCACTTGGAAATCATTACCTGTATAAGCATCTTTCATGCCTTCAAATACTGAATTAAGGTTTAAACCTTCAAAAGGGTTTGCTTTAAGTTGCTCGCCCATTTGTAAACCAATACCATAACTTGCTTTTTCAGCACCTGTACTAAAATTATCTGACATAATGTGTTTTTCACGTTTTGTTAGTTAAAAGACCCGCGTATGCTAACATAAAAAGAATCGCCTTTGGGCTCAGTTTAGCGCTTTTCAGGTGAGTTTTTCTCTGCACGGCGCTTTAAAAAAGCGACTAATAATGTTAGCAAAGGTAAACTAATACAAATAACAGCGATAAGCTCGCTTGCCAATAGCGCAGCGGCACCAACAAATATAAGCGGCACCACAATCAAGCCAACGCAAGCAATAAATAAAGCAGCTATGACAGGGAAGTGTTTATCATATTTAGTGATCAAATGCGCTGTTAAAACATTAAAGCCAAGGCAATAAATAATAGCGGTGAGCAATGCATTATCAGGTTCAGCATCTAATGCCATTTTTACTAATAAATTAATGGCGCTATGAAAGCAGTAGCTAAACACAGTCCAAAGTAAAATATGTTTGATTATACGTTGTGGTTTAGACAAAGGGCGTGAAGTATTCATATTAGTACTTTCCAATAAAGAACTGTTCCATAAAGCAAAAAACCGCCAATAAGGCGGTTTCTTTAAATGATGGTGGAGAGATAGGGATTTGAACCCTAGAGGGGCTATAAACCCCTGCCGGTTTTCAAGACCGGTGCATTCGGCCACTCTGCCATCTCTCCGTACGGCGCGAATGATAGTGTTTAAGGAAGTTGTTGTAAACCCCTAAAAGACAATTAAGATAAAATTGCTGATTATTAGTAATATTGCTTAGGTCTTTTAGCTATCCATGAGCAAATCAAACAAACTAATAAACTAAATGTAGTAAAACTGATTGCTTGAAAGATCACATCAAACTTATTTAAATCATCGCTTGGTATAATAACCAATACAAATGCTGGTAGTACACTAACTAAAGAAACATAAAGACATACCTTAAATGCACGACCAAAATCAAAGCGTTTTGTACGCTGCATCCACAAAGTAAGTAATCCCAGTACACCAAACGCTGATATCGCAATAAAGTGTGGTGTTTTAGTACTCATAGCAATATAGAGTGTAATCACAGCACCGACCATGCCCCATAATGACCATGCCCACCACTTCTCTTTTTCTTGTAAAAATAAATTGCCCATCATTCTCGTCTTCTTTATCGTTTTTTTTATAAGACTTCCCATACACTAACAAAAAACAACCGATTAAAAAACAAACTGAAGAAGAATTATTTACCACTGCATCCTAGCGCTTCTTACAGCATTAAGCGTTAACTTATAAAAAATAACACTGCCAACCTTAATGCCGTCTGACTACTGAAAAGCTCAATAGTTCACTATTGTGATCACAAAGAGGTAAAAAAGTCACCGACTTGATGACGAGTGGGTTTAGTGCAATCAACCACCGCTGTGCCAAGATATAAATAGCCGACTATTTCATCACATTCAGCCAAGCCAAGCGCCGCTTTAACTCCACTACTTTGAGCAAAGTAGCCGGTACGCCAAATACCATCAAGGCCTTGTGCAAAAGCGGCCTGTTGCATCGTCAGTACGCTGCAACCAGCGCTTTGTACTTGCTCTATACGCGGTACTTTTGGATGTTCTTGGTATTTAGCTATCGCGATAATGACCATAGGTGCTCTATGTGGCAAGTCTTTAGCCCGATTTATCACTTTTTCAGGCTGTTGCTCATCAACCGCGCTTTGATAAAAAATTTCACCAAGGCGATCACGACCTTCATCTTCAACAATAATAAACTGCCAAGGAGATAAACCACCATGATCGGGGACTTTTAAAGCAGCTTGTTTAATAATGGCTAATTGCTCCTCACTTGGACCAGGAAAAGAAAGCTTAGCTGTGGATTGACGGGTTAATAAAAGCTCGATAGCGTCCATAAAATTACTCTGAAGAAAAAACATTAGCATAACATCAATTATAAACGGTAGAAATCGTCGCTTAAAAAGGCAAGATTAATTTTGATACGAAACGCTAGCAATAGAAAAAATAACAGCCTGAAAAGATTATTATTGCTTTCATACACGCATTTAGCTGATGTAAATTGTATCTAAACAACAAGCATGTTTGCTTGATGAGCTTTAGAGGCGAACCTATAGGCATATAGTTCGTCACCTATAAGCTGCCCATACGTTACTCATCATTTATTTCTATTCATTAAACCAACTTTTAGTATTCAATAACTTACCCAAGCCTTTTAGAAGGCATAAGAAACGAGCCTCAACCTAGGCTAAGCTGATTAATTTAATAAATAGTTGCATTATATTGCTCTTGCGACTTGTAATGCTTCAAATATGGCTCGCTTAGCGTCAATAGCTGAAGCAAGCTTTGCACCACCTATAACGTATACGTTTGCTTTTCCTTGACTTGAAGCGATGATTTCATCGTTTGAAACTTGCCCAATACAGGCAATGACGGTATCAACGTTAAGTACTTTATGTTCGCCCGCTATTTTAATGGTTAAACCATTGTTATCAAATGACAAATATTCGCATTCAGCTATTTGGTTTACACCATGTTGCTTTGCAATTCGTCTATGTATCCAGCCGGTTGTTTTACCTAAACCACCACCAAAACGCCCTGCACTTCGTTTTAGCATATAGATTGTTCGAGGGTCTTTAACAGGGTTAGCTGGCTGCTCAATGCCCCATTGGGTTTTAAATTGTTCGATGGATTGGTTTTTATGTTCAGTTAGATAAGCCACCATATCAAAGCCAATCCCGCCAGCTCCCAGTATAGCGATTGATTGCCCAAGCTCAACGTCACCCCGAATAACCTCATCATAAGCCAATACCCGTTTGCCGTCAGAGCAAGCTATATTCGCTTCTCGAGGACGCACACCACTTGCAAAAACAACATCATTAAAATGACTTAACATATCATCTTGATAAGCTTTACCAAGCTCAACGGTGACTCCTAGACGTTTTAATTCATTCGTGTAATAAAGTAAAGTATGAATAAAATCTTCTTTACCCGGAATTTGCATAGCAAGATTAAACTGCCCCCCCATTTGCATCTTTTTATCTATCAAGGTTACTTTATGACCTTTTTGTGCAAGATAGCAACTTGCTGAAAGCCCCGCAGGACCGGCGCCCACCACTAATACACTTTTAGTTTTATGCGCTTGTTCAAGCGGATAATCAAGCTCATAACCTGCTTGCGGATTCACCAAACAAGTAGCTCTTTTGCCTTTAAATACATGATCTAAACAACCTTGGTTACAACCAATACAAATATTAATTTGTTCAAATTGCTTAGCTTTATATTTATTAAAAAAGTCAGGATCAGCTAATAATGGTCGCGCCATTGAAATCAAATCAGCTTCTTCATCAGCTAAAATTTGATTAGCAATATCGGGTGTATTGATCCGATTAACCGCGATAACTGGCACATTAATCACTGACTTTAGTCGCTTTGATGCTTCTTTATAAGCACCCGGCGGCACCATACTTGCGATAGTTGGTATTCGGGCTTCATGCCAGCCGATGCCGGTGTTGAATATATCAACTCCTGCTTGCTCAAGTGTCTTTGCCTGAATAGTAACGTCATCAGGAGTTGAGCCATCTGGAATTAAATCAATAACAGATAAGCGAAATATAATTAAAAACTCTTTACTGACTTTAGCTCTAACGGCTTTAACTATTTCAACCGCTAGACGCATACGGTTTTCTAAACTGCCACCAAACTCATCATTACGCTTATTAGGGCGTGTTGATCTTTGTGGTATGAAAAACAAACAGCATGAAGATAAGGTATAATTGAATTCGCCAGAAAACTTTACACCGAACCTACATGCCAAGATTAATGTTAACAGACGGGACATGGAATGTCTTATCAAAAGTAATGTACTTAAGTGGTCGAATTTATAATAAGCCCAACCATAGAAAAACGCTCGAAGGCATACTGTATAAGATGCGCACAGGTATTCCATGGCGAGATTTACCTTCTGATTTTGGCCGTTGGAGTGCTATCTACAGACGGTTTAATTTATGGTCCAAAAAAGGGATTTTGAATGAACTGTTTCGCGCATTATCTCGTGATGCGGACATGGATTGGGTCTTCATTGATGGCAGTATTGTCAGGGCTCATCAACATAGTTGCGGTGCAAGAACTGCTGACAATGAATCAATTGGAAAGAGCCGAGGTGGAAATTCTACGAAAATTCATCTTGCAGTCGATAGCGGAGGGTTGCCTGTTTATTATGAATTATCCTGTGGGAATACGCATGATATCGTCCATGCAGAGTCACTCGTAGCTAATTGCCCAACAAGTAATATGGTTGTCGCAGATAAAGGCTACGACAGTGAAAAACTGAGAGCGTTTGTTCGTGATAATAACGCTACACCCGTTATTCCACGTAAGGGCAACAGTTTAGTAGGCAATGAAGATATTGACTGGTGCATGTACAAATATCGGCACTTGGTTGAGAATGCATTTGGCCGTATTAAGCAATATAGAGGGATAGCCACGCGGTATGAAAAGCTTGAACGAAATTATCATTCAATGCTCGCTTTAGCATTTACTATGATGTGGCTACCAATGTGGGCTGATTGATATATGTACTACAAAGATCAACAGCCCCTAGTATACCCCGCCATAAACTCGTTAATTAAATACCCTTCGGAGCCCATTATCTCAACTCCATCGTAACCGGCTTTTTGTGCCATGCGAGCTGAGTGAGCAAAGTCTTTTATCGTTTTTTTAATACTTGAAAGTGACATCGCTTTTGGCTTATAGGGGTTAATAGGCGCTTTAATGGCACTTGGTGCTTGATTAAATGGGTGATACGCATAACGTCCAGCATGCAATAGTTGCAAGCAAATTTTCCCCCCATGTTGATGCACTACATCAGTGTAAGCCCGATGTTTAAAAACATCGTAATAGTTATTAAACGAAGAAGAAATCGGGGTGAGTTTACCGCGTAAATTAGGACTGTAGCCTCCGGTTATAATCATTCCAGTGCCGCCTTTTGCGCGGGCATCATAAAATGCACGTAAGCGTTTTCGATTATGCCAGCCTTCTTCAAGTCCGGTATGCATTGAGCCCATCACTAAGCGGTTACGTAATTGTGTGTGTTTTAATTCTAATTGTTGTTCTAACATCCTCTGCCCCAACTAACTGGTCTAACCTCTATACATTAGCGAATTTTGCTTGATTGGCAAGTAATAAGCAATAAAAGCCCTGGTAATTTATAATTAAAGTGCAAAATCACCACACAATAAAGTATATAAATACTTAGTTACGATTTAACAGTTAAGTTTTTTTTTATTCTAAGCTACTATGAATACAATGTTTAGGTAGTACCATAATTAAGGAATTATTTTGATTGCAAAGGTATTTAAAGGTTTATGGGCAGGAATTAACTTTTCTCGTCGATTAATATTGAATCTGTTGTTTTTAGTGATCGTGCTTATTATCATCGTTTCAATGTTTAGTGATGGCGATAAAGTTACAGTTGAAAACGGCTCTGTACTTAGGCTCAACTTAAACGGGCCTATTGTTGAAGAAAAAACTTATGTTGACCCGATAGAAGCAGCAATAAACGACGCGACAATGGATAGCGAGGCACCGAGCGAAATATTACTTGATGATATTGTTAAGGTTATCAATAAAGCCGCAAAAGATGACCGTATTACTGTACTGCTTTTAGACTTACAAGAAATGCCTAGTGCGCACCTTAATAAGTTAAAACGCATCACTAAGTCTATTGATAAGTTCAAAGCGACAGGTAAACAAGTCATCGCCAACGGCTATTATTATACCCAAGCACAGTACTATATTGCCGCACATGCCGATGAAGTATCTATGCATCCTTATGGTGGTGTCATGATTGAAGGTTATGGCATGTATCCGCTTTACTTTAAAGACGCTCTAGAAAAATTAGCCGTAACGCAACATATCTTTAGAGTGGGTACATTTAAGTCAGCCGTAGAGCCATTTATTCGTAACGACATGTCTGATGCAGCAAAAGAAGCAAATAGCGTTTGGTTAGGTGCTTTATGGCAAGAATATAAGCAAGATATCGCTCATGTTCGCCCATTTGATGAAACAAATTTTGATGAAACCATGGACGTTTACTTAGCGAAAATGAAAGCGGTTAATGGCGATTCAGGTCAATACGCACTTGATCATCAGTGGGTTGATTCATTAAAATCTAACCAACAAATTCGCCAACAATTAATTAAGCTTGTCGGCACTGAAGAAACCGGTAAAACATTTAAACAAGTGTCGTTTCGTGATTACTTAAGCTTGGTTAAGCCTCCTGTTGTTTTTGATAACCCAATGACTGAAAAAGTAGCTGTTGTTGTTGCTAGAGGCACGATTGTTGATGGCGAACGTAAAGCAGGTGAAATTGGTGGTGACTCAACAGCAGCGTTATTACGTAAAGCCCGCCTTGATGAAAAAGTAAAAGCAGTTGTACTACGTATTGATTCAGGCGGAGGCAGTATGTTTGCCTCAGAAGTTATTCGTGCTGAAGTACTCGCACTTAAAGCTGCTGGTAAGCCTGTCATTGCCTCTATGAGTTCAGTTGCAGCATCAGGTGGCTATTGGATTGCTTCAGCGGCTAACGAAATTTGGGCCGCACCTAGTACGATAACTGGTTCAATCGGCGTATTTGGTAGCTTTATGACCTTTGAAAACACAATGGCAAAACTTGGGGTTTACTCAGACGGTATTGCAACCACAGAAATGTCGGGCTTTTCGATTGCTCGTCCGCTTGATGATAAAATGGCTGAAATAATTCAACTTAGTGTCGAAGATGCCTACCAACGCTTTTTAGAAGTGGTAGGCGATGCCCGAAATATGACGCCAGAGCAAGTAAACAAAATTGCCCAAGGCCGTGTATGGATAGCGTCACAAGCACAAGAGCTTGGTTTAGTCGATAAGTTAGGCGATAAACAAGATGCTATCGACGCAGCCGCTGCTTTAGCTAAATTAGACTTGTTTGAAGTTAAAACGATTAAGCAAACACTGACCCCACAAGAGCAAATGATGCAAGACATTTTTGGCAATGTCTCATTAGGCGCCCTACTTGGCAGCCAGAAAAGTGCTGTTAGCTCGCTTGCAACCCAAGCTAATTTACAAAGCTTAGTTAAGGAGCTTGGCAGCGAGGTTGATAACTTAAAAGACTATAACGACCCGCAAGGTATTTATACCCGTTGCTTAGTCTGTAACGTGGTGCAGTAATCTTTCACTTGATGCTGTAATACATACAACTTAACGTTATACTAAGCCCAGTTTTTTTACTGGGCTTTTTTATGAAACGCAAACGTATTTATATCGCTTATACAGGCGGTACTATTGGCATGAAAAAATCGAGTCGCGGCTACATTCCTGCAAGCGGGTATTTAACCGAAACTGTCGTTAATAACGCTGAGTTTAATCGTGATGAAATGCCTTTATTTGATATACACGAATATGCACCATTAATTGACTCATCTGATATGTCTCCTGCACACTGGCAATTAATTGCAGACGACATTAAAAGTAAATACCAAGATTATGACGGCTTTGTGGTACTACATGGAACTGACACCATGGCATATACTGCATCAGCCTTATCATTCATGTTTGAAAACCTAACTAAACCTGTGATTGTTACCGGCTCACAAATTCCACTATCGCAACTGCGATCTGATGGCCAAGTGAACTTACTCAACGCCATGTACTTGGCTGCGAACTACCCTATTGCAGAAGTCAGCTTATTTTTTAACAATCAGCTTTTCCGCGGTAATCGAGCCACCAAAGCCCATGCTGATGGCTTTAATGCGTTTGCATCGCCAAACCTCGATCCTTTAGCGCTTTCTGGTATTAGTATTCAATTATTAAAAGGCCAATTAAGTCCTTACGTTGAGAATGAGCTACAAGTAACCAACATTACCCCACAGCCAATTGGTGTACTTTATTTATACCCAGGTATCAGTTCACAGGTAGTAAACAGTCTTGTAAACGATAATATTAAAGCACTCGTACTGTTAAGCTTTGGGGTGGGTAATGCGCCACAAGATCCAACCTTTTTAGATATATTATCAAATGCTAGCCAACGTGGAACAGTGATCATCAACCTCACACAATGTTTAAAAGGGCATGTAAATATGGGCGGCTATGCAACGGGCAATGCACTACTTAATATTGGTGTGTTCAGCGGTTACGACATGACTCTAGAAGCTTGCTTAACTAAGCTACATTACTTACTAAGTCAAAATTTAGAAATTGAAGCTATTCGCCATTTAATGCAAGACAACTTACGCGGTGAATTAAGTCGCTAAAGCTTAGCTTCGCGAAGTTTTATTAATTCCAATAAAAAAGGCACGCTAATTAGCGTGCCTTTATACTATTAAACAGTTAGTTCTTAACGAACCTTAGCATCTATCTCAACCAAGTCAGTTAAATGACATGATTCACCATTGTGAATTTTAATGCCATGCTCACCAAAGTAATCTCGCTGAGCCTGTACTAAATGCCCGTTACTCGGTGTTGTTAGCGTAGCTAAATAATTTTGCGTGGCACCTAATACAGGAAAAGCCAAACCAGTCATGACTGCTTGCCCGGTAATTTTGCGAAGTGCTTGCGACTCTTTTTCAAGAGTATCAATAAATTGAACACCCTCTGCAACACTGTCTAAGTAATCTGCTCGAATAATACAGCCTGCGCGCCAAGTCTGTAATGTTTTAGATAAATCTACTTTCCATTGATGAGTACGTGACGCCCCTTTGATAAGCGCTAACCCCTGACGGTAAGCTAATAAACTTGCAAGTGTAAACGCATCTTTAAGTTCATCTAAATCAATATCAACTTTGTTCGTTGATTTAGCCGCATAAGTCATCTCTTGTGCTGCAGTGGTATCACACACATTTGTTAAATGACGCGCCTGTACAGCAGCCACTAATGATGGCACAGCAATACCAAGTTCTAATGCATTTTGCGCAGTCCAAAGACCCGTGCCTTTAGCGCCAACTTTGTTATCAATTAAATCAACCAGTGGAATATTGTTTTTATTTTCAAGTGATAAAATATGGCTAGAAATAGAGAGTAAGTAGCTGTTTAATTGGCCTTCTGCCCATTGATTAAATATCTCAGCAACCTGCTGCGGAGTTCGGCCTGTGCCTATACGCAACAATTGGTACACTTCAGCTATTAATTGCATCAATGAATATTCAATGCCGTTGTGAACCATTTTCACAAAATGGCCGCTAGCTGATTGGCCAACACGTGCAAAACACGACTCGCCATTGTAACTTGCAGCTACTTTTTCAAACCACGGCTCAATACGGCCCCAACCACCTTCAGAACCGCTTGCCATCATGGCAGGTCCAAAACGGGCACCTTCAGCGCCACCAGAAATTCCCATTGTGGCAAATTCAAATTTGTTCTGGTATTTAAGTTTACGCGTAATACCATCTTTATAATTACTATTGCCACAATCAACGATAATATCATTACAATCGACGCCCGCTTCGACTAATTCATTACAAACGCTATCAACTAGCTCGCCTGCAGGAACAAGTAATAAAATAGAGCGCGGTGCTTCTAAACGCCTAACCATGTCTCTTAAGTCAGAAACAATGTGCAGCCTTTCGGCCATACCTTGAGATTTAGCACAACTTAATAATTCTTCACCCGCATGTGGGTTTTTGTCATAAGCGACTAGCGTTATCCCTTTTTCAATCAAGTTTAGGGCAATATTTTTCCCCATAACGCCTAACCCTACTAATGCAACTTGCATTTAGTGTCCTCCTCGGTAACAACTATTTGGTTAGTTAATGAACATATTTTTGCGCAGATTGCACCCAAACAGATTAAAAATTATACTTTGAGCCAGTTTGATGCCACGCTACGTACACTATCTGTACGTAATCTTGGCATTATATCAAACATCCCGAACGTCGTGGCAAAAATTTCAATCTTATGGTTTTAATTACAAGCACATTGACGGCGTCTGACACCGGTGTCATAATGGCAAAATAAGTTTTGTATAAATATTGGTAACTTAAAATTATTAAGTGTTTTATAAAATGACACTTTCCCTTATAAAGTGACTTTCAATTACTTAATTGAAAGTAAGAATAACGAAGATAACCCTCAATCTGCTTACCTAAGTAAGCCTACAGGAGAATTTGATGCTTAGACGCACAAAAATAGTCGCTACACTTGGACCTGCAACCGATCGTGATAACAACCTAGAAAAAATAATCAGTGCTGGTGCAAACGTAGTGCGTTTGAACTTCTCACATGGCGTAGCACAAGATCATAAAGACCGTGCTCAAGCTGTACGTGATATAGCTAATCGACTAGGCAAACACATTGCAATTTTAGCCGATTTACAAGGCCCTAAAATTCGTGTTTCTACCTTTAAAGAAGGCAAAGTAACGCTTGATGTTGGTGCTAAATTCATCCTAGACGCTAAGATGGAAAAAGGCCAAGGCGATGTTAATGCTGTCGGTATTGACTATAAAGAACTGCCACAAGATGTTTATCCTAGCGATCTATTACTTTTAAACGATGGCTTAATTCAATTAATTGTTGAAAAAGTTGAAGGCCACTTAGTGCACACCAGTGTTACTGTTGGTGGCGTTTTATCGAACAATAAAGGTATTAATCGTTTAGGTGGTGGTCTAACGGCCCCTGCCTTCACTGAAAAAGATAAAGAAGACTTAATAACTGCAGCAGAAATTGACGTTGATTATATCGCTGTTTCATTCCCTCGTAGTGGCGATGACATGCGTTATGTCCGCTCACTTGCTGAAGCAGCTGGCTCAAAAGCTCAGCTACTTGCAAAAATTGAACGTGCAGAAGCGGTAGAGACAACTGAAGCCGTCGATGACATCGTACTTGCCTCAGATGCAGTAATGGTTGCCCGTGGTGATTTAGGTGTTGAAATTGGTGATGCCGCATTAATGGGTAAGCAAAAATTAATTATCCGCCGTGCTCGCGCATTAAACCGTACTGTTGTTACTGCAACACAAATGATGGAATCAATGATCGATAACCCAATGCCAACTCGCGCAGAAGTTATGGATGTTGCCAATTCAGTTTTAGATGGTACAGATGCTGTAATGCTTTCTGCTGAAACAGCAGCCGGTGACTACCCAGAAGAAACCGTAGCAACTATGGCACGTGTTTGTTTAGGTGCTGAATCACAAAAAGAGACTCACGTTTCTAAGCACCGCGTAGATAGCCGTTTTTCATCTAATGCAGAGTCTATTGCTCTATCAGCCATGTATGCTGCAAATCACTTAGATTCCGTTAAAGCAATCGTTACGTTAACTGAGTCAGGTAGTACAGCAAAGCTTATGTCACGTATTAGCTCAGGCTTACCTATTTACTCACTGTCACGTCATGCAAGTACGCTGGGTCAAAGCGCCCTTTACCGTGGTGTTTACCCGGTATTTTTTGACTCAACAAAGTGCGAAAAAGACAGTATGGTTAAAGATGCGTTAAACACGTTAGTTGCTGCTGGTTCATTACACTCTGGTGATACCGTTATCATTACTCATGGTGATGCAATGGAAACCGTTGGTGCAACAAATACTATGAAAATTGTTACTGTAGCCTAGGCGACAGATTAACAATAAAAAACGCGAGCAGAGGCTCGCGTTTTTTATTTTAAAAGCGTTACCTTAGCAACATCTATTATTTGACCACTAAAGTTAGTGCTAAATACTCACTTATTAACTAGCTAGCGCTGCTTTAACTTTATCTCGATAGCTGCGACTGACTTTAAGCTCTTGACCATTATCTAACACTAACAAGTACTCACCACTTACCTGCGTGACTAATTTACTAATTTGCTTAGTATTGACAATCGCACTGCGATGTACACGCACAAATAACTGAGGGTCGAGCTCTTGTTCAAGTTCTTTCATCGTTTTGCGTAAAATATGTGTTTGCCCGTCTTGGCAATGAAGGCACATATAATCACCCGCCGCATCAACCCATTGCATCGTCGCTACAGGCACTCGAATAATTTCACCTTGATCTTTAACAGCCAACGATTCTGGGTAACGACGATCTGATAACGTATCACCAGTAGCTAATTTCTTTAAAATTTCTTCACAGTTATTTCCGGTGATCCCGGCAACAAAACTGGCTAGTTTCTTTTTATGGGCATTGTCTTGTTGCGTCTTTAAATAGGTATGCACTTTTTCTACCGCCTGTTTTAGTCTGTCGTCATCGACTGGTTTAAGAATATAATCTAAAGCATGGATCTCAAATGCTTTGACCGCGAATTGGTCAAATGCCGTAACAAACACAATAGCCGGTAATACTCTAATACTCTTGCTTAAAGCACGAGCCACTTCGAAACCATTCATACCCGGCATTTGAATATCTAAGAAAACTAAATCTACATCTCCTGTTTGGCATGCATCTATCGCTTCTTGGCCTGAGCAGCAAAGCTTTACAACTTCGATATCATCAAAATCTTCGAGCCTCACTGCCAAACCTTTTCGTGCTAATGGTTCATCATCAACGACTAGGGCTTTAATTTTGTTCATTTTTCACAGCCTCTTCAAACGGAACTCGAAGGTTCACTTTTAGACCACTTGGCGTGTTGTGCGATAACACAAAAGAATAATTATTTTCATACAAGGTTTTTAAACGATCTTTTGTATTTGCCACACCCACACCTTGTGAGTTAACTAATTGACCATCTTTTAATTCTGTACCTGGACCATTGTCACCTACTTCTAATAAAAGCTCATTAGCAAAAACTTGTGCTTTAATGTCAATCATCCCCCCTTGCGCTAAATGTGCAATGGCGTATTTAATTGAATTTTCAATCAGCGGTTGCAATATTAAGCTCGGTACTAAAGCATTTTTGGCTTTGTCACTCACTTCAATATTAACTTTTAAACGCTCATCAAACCGTACCCGTTCAATTTCAAGGTAAAGCATCAGTGCATGCAGCTCTTGCTCTAGTGGCACTTTCTTTATTGGGTCTGTATTTAAGGTATAGCGTAAAAACTCACTAAGCTTAGACACCATCAAATTAGCATCTTTATTTTCTTTAACCAAGATTAAGGTCGAGATCGCATTGAGTGTATTGAATAAGAAATGAGGATTAAGCTGATAGCGCAGCATTTTTAACTGTGCTTCATGGGCCATTGTAGTCGCTTTTAATGCTTTTTGACGCTCGCTTTGCAACAATTGGTAGTACTTAATACCAAAATACAAACCACTCCAGCATAAAATTATGTAAACTGAATCTAGACCCTGCTGAAAATAATAAAACCATTCGTTTGGTCTGTAGCCATGACGATAAATTTCCCACAGGTTAAATTTTTGAACGACGGACCACAGGGTGCCTGTTGCATACGATGCACTAAATACTACCAGCATCAATACCCATGGTGATGAATTCCACACCTTTCGATACATATAGCGCAGCGGCACGGTCATTAAGCAGCCTGCATACGCATTGAGCACAATTACAAATACGTAAATATCACGCATTTCAAATACTTTTGAGCCAATGTAATTTACCAGTGCATAGCCAATCCACCCCGCTATCTGTAATACCCAGAAAAAACGCTGACGGTTATCGACTAACGATTGCCAATTCAAAATAATCAGTTACCTTAATTGTTTGTCGGTATTATATCGGGTTATTAACGTATTGATCACTACCGCCCACCTTATATTTTAACAAGCTTACCGCAAAGGCGGTCTGATTTTTAAACAGCCACATCGAGTAGGGTGAGGCTTATGCCTCATCCCTCTCACAGAACCGTACGTACGGACCTCGTATACGGCTCCTGTACCCTTCACATTTTATCAACTTATTTCCTAAACGCCGATAAAGCAAGCCATCCCGTATTCACTTTTTCTATTGGATATAAACCAAGCTCCTCAAACCATTGGTTTGGCATCGATACACAAGATAAAGGGCTTAGTGAGTTACGCCACGAGTTCATCTTAATGAACTTAAACGGTGGCTTTTTTCCTAACTGCTTTAGTCGTCGATGTAGCCTTGATGGCTTCTTCCACAACCTCAGCTGTATTGCCCTTAGTCTTCGTCTGATCCAACCTGCCAAGGCTTTTAGCTCTCGTTTACAATTGGCTATACTAAAATAATTTACAAAACCGCGCACAACTGGATTTAGCCGTTTTATTACTTCTGCTAAATTTATGCCGCCGTTACGTTTTGTTAATTGCTTCACTTTTTGTTTAAACCCGATGAGTTTTGATGCTTGTATCCGTGTCCACTGGCTACCTATCTCTACTCCCAAAAACTTCACTCCTTTGCTGCTATGAGCAATATGGGTTTTATTTTGGTTCACGGTTAATTTCAAGTCTCGCTCTAGTATCTGGGTGGATGCCTTAAGTGCTTCTTGCGCTGCTTTTTCTGTGCTGCACAAAATCAAGATATCATCTGCATACCTCACTATTCGGTGATTACGCTTTTTCATTTCTTGATCGAAAGCATCTAGGTAGATATTGGCCAATAACGGGCTAATTACGCCACCTTGTGGGCTTCCTATCGTACTAGCCTCCCAGTGTTCACCTATCATTACTCCGCTTTTTAAGAACTGATTAATCAGTTTTAAAATACTACCGTCCGTCACTTTGCGTCTAACACTCCTAATTATCAAAGCATGATCAAGCAGGTCAAAACACTTCGACAAATCCATGTCTACGACCCAGTCGCGATGGTATTTACGGATAAATACACTTGCTTTACTGATAGCGTCATGACAGCTTCGTTTCGGCCTATACCCATAACTCGATGGGTGAAAGTCGATGTCGAATATCGGTTGGAGTATGTTCAATAGTGTTTGTTGCACTATTCGGTCTCGAACTGCGGGGATACCTAGCATTCTGACACCGCCATCATCTTTGGGTATTTCCACCCGTTTGACAGGTTGTGCCCTATATTGCTTGGTTTGCAGCTCAAGTTGCAGTTGTTTTAAGTTTGCTTCTAAATTCAGGGCGAATGCGCCTACGGTCTGCCTATCTATTCCGGCCGCTCCTTTAGCTGCTTTCACTTTTTTGAATCCCTTGTACAGGTTATTAATGTCTAATAATTGTCCGTACAAGCTGTAGTAAACTGTCATTTTCTGCCTTTGCTTGCGGTATGTCTGCTCGTGTCACTCTACTTATCGCTGATTCTTCATGATGACATTAGGTGTGCTAGCCTTTTTTGGCAATCTGCCTAAGTGGTCAGTCATTACTCCATTGCTCGCCCTTCAATTCTCAGCGTCTACATTCCTGTTTGGCCGTCATATTTTGGCTATTTCCGTCGAAATACTTGTGAGCCGATAAACAAAAGTTCCCGTCTTTCATACGCTTAAAGAATACTTCCCCCCTTCGCAATCAATTAAAGCTTTTGGCTAAAGTTGACCCCATCAAACATAATGTTGATGGTCGGCTTGGTTTTCCCCTCCACACCATTACTGGCTTTCATCGGCCTAGCCTTACTCACTACTACGGGTTCATCTGCCACCTCACACCGACACTAAATCTTGGCTTTCACCTTGAATTTAGGCCACTTACTCTCATTAAGTTTAGATGCCAGGCTTCCCCAGTTACTGCACTGGCTCCCTGTTAGAAATCCCACCCTCAAGCACAGTATTGGTCTGACTAAGTATAGGGCGTTGCGCTATTTTGCACGCTGACCCACCAATACTGCCGAAACAGGTTACGGTTAGTTGTGTACCTCTAACTTCTTATGGCTTCCTTCAGACCCCACCGTTGGCCAGTGACGCCCTTGCCATTCAGATTATCTTCCCCTTAGTCAGGGTGATAAGGCATCTTTCAGCCTATCGGGTTTGCCAGCTTCGCTGGGCAAACAAAAAAAGGAGCCAGAGGCTCCTTTTTAATACTTAGATGAAAAAGCTTAAGCGGCTAGGCCTTCTTTTGCTTTTTCAACAAGCGCTGCAAATGCAACTTGGTCATAAACAGCGATATCTGCAAGGATCTTACGATCTATTTCTACAGATGTCTTTTTAAGACCATTAATAAAACGGCTGTAAGACAGACCATTTTGACGTGAAGCTGCATTGATACGTGCAATCCATAATTGACGGAAAGTACGTTTCTTAGCACGACGGTCACGGTAAGCGTATTGACCCGCTTTAGTAACTGCCTGAAAAGCTACACGGTAAACACGTGAACGTGCTCCGTAATAACCTTTAGCTTGTTTTAAAACTTTTTTGTGACGTGCACGTGCGACAACACCGCGTTTAACTCTTGCCATTTCTAAAAACCCCTATTAAGCGAATGGTAACATACGTGAAACTAGACCATGGTCATTTTTATGAACCATAAGCTTAGGACGTAGGTGTAACTTACGCTTAGAAGTTTTCTTAGTCAGAATGTGACGAAGATGCGCTTGTTTACGCTTGAAACCGCCAGAAGCAGTTTTCTTGAAACGCTTTGCTGCGCCTCTGTGACTTTTTAGCTTATAAGCCATTGCAATAACTCCAAATGTATTGCTTTAAAATTAGTAAGCAGGCGTGAGATATATTGCTATAGCTCCACTTTTAGGCCTAACTTACTGCCATATTCCGGTGAAAACTCAGCACTTATGTGCTGCAGCTTTACTTCAAAACCGGTTACCTCAGGTGAGCATTTTCATACTACTTGTAGACCTGAGCTAAATTCGGTGCGTATTATCGCTGAATTATTACTTTTTAGCAATAGGTGCCATCATCATAACCATTTGGCGACCTTCTACACGATTTGGAAATGACTCTACAATTGCTAAGTCTTCTAAATCGGTTTTTACTCGGTTTAATAATTCAATACCAATTTCTTGGTGCGCCATTTCGCGGCCACGAAAACGAATAGTAATCTTTGCTTTATCGCCAGCTTCTAAGAACTTACGTAAGTTACGCAGCTTAACCTGATAATCGCCTTCATCCGTACCCGGACGGAATTTGATTTCTTTAATCTGGATTTGCTTTTGTTTCTTCTTCTGTTCTTTAAGCTCTTTGCTTTTTTCAAAGATGAACTTACCGTAGTCCATAACTTTACAAACAGGCGGCTCAGCGTTTGGGCTGATCTCTACTAGATCAACTCCCGCTGCATCAGCCATAGCTTGCGCGTCTTGTAATGACTGAATTCCAGCTTGTTCGCCTTCAATGTCAATTAAACGAACTTCTTGTGCTGTAATATCTTCGTTAATACGATTTTTTTGAGCTGTTTGTTGCCCTTTCTTGCCGCCTCTAATGGTACGTTCCTCCAAGAATATCAATTAAAAAGCGTGCAGTTGGCCTATTATTAATGCCCTACACACTCGAATTTTACTGTCGATGCTTAATTTCTTCGCTAATTTTAGCTACAAATTCATCAACATTAAATTTGCCCAAGTCTTCACCTGTGCGAGTTCGTACTGCTACTTCTTGCTGTTCAACTTCTTTATCACCAACAACTAGTAAGTAAGGAATACGTTTTAATGTATGTTCGCGGATTTTAAAGCCAATCTTCTCATTTCTCAAGTCAGCAGAGGCTCTAATACCCAATTTATTTAATTTTTGTACAACTTCTTTAACATAAGGCGCTTGTTTATCGGTAATATTCATAATTACCACTTGCTTTGGCGCAAGCCAGGTTGGGAATAAACCGGCATACTCTTCGGTTAAGATACCGATAAAGCGTTCAATCGAGCCTAAAATCGCACGGTGAATCATAACTGGTGTGCGACGCTCGTTATTTTCGGCTACATAAGTAGCACCTAAACGCTCTGGTAGAGCAAAATCTAACTGCACTGTACCACACTGCCACGCTCTGTCTAAGCAATCGTACAAAGTAAATTCAATTTTAGGGCCGTAAAACGCCCCTTCACCTGGTAAATAGTCAAACTCAATGTCGTTTGCTTTAAGTGCATCCGCTAATGCAAGCTCAGCTTTATCCCATAAATGGTCTTCGCCAATACGCTTTTCTGGACGAGTAGAGAGCTTAACGACAATCTTTTCAAAACCGAACGTCTCATAAGTATCATAAACCATCTTAATGCAGGCTGACACTTCGTCCATAACTTGTTCTTCGGTACAGAATATATGTGCATCATCTTGAGTAAAGCCACGCACTCGCATTAAGCCATGCAGCGCACCTGAAGGTTCGTTACGGTGGCAACAACCAAACTCAGCCATACGAAGTGGTAAATCACGGTACGATTTTAAACCTTGGTTAAAGATTTGTACGTGACCTGGGCAGTTCATTGGTTTAATAGCGTATTCACGCTTTTCAGATTCGGTGGTAAACATCGCGTCTGAATATTTTTCCCAGTGACCTGATTTTTCCCATAATGAACGGTCCATCATCATTGGGCCTTTCACTTCTTCGTAATCGTACTCACGTAGTTTTTCACGTACAAACTCTTCCAGTTCGCGGTAAATACTCCAGCCATCATTGTGCCAAAACACCATGCCTGGCGCTTCTTCTTGCCAGTGCCATAAATCAAGGGCTTTACCAATACGGCGATGATCGCGTTTTTCGGCTTCTTCTAAGCGTTTTAAATACGCTTTAAGTTGTTTTTTATCGCCCCAAGCTGTGCCATAGATACGTTGAAGCATTTTGTTTTCTGAATCGCCGCGCCAGTATGCACCGGCTACTTTCATTATCTTAAAGTTTTGGCAAAACTTCATATTTGGTACGTGCGGACCACGACACATATCAACATACTCTTCATGATGATATAAACCTGGGCGGTCATCTTGTGCGATGTTTTGATCTAATATTTCTATTTTGTAAGTTTCACCACGCGCAGCAAACGTATCGCGTGCTTCTTGCCAGCTGACGGTTTTTTTCACTACGTCGTAGTTAGTTTTTGCCAGTTGTAGCATGCGCTTTTCAATTGCATCTAAATCGTCTTGGCTTAAAGAGTGTTCCATATCGATATCATAGTAAAAACCATTATCGATAGTTGGACCAATCGCCATTTTCGCTTCAGGGAATAATTGTTTAACTGCATGACCAATAAGGTGCGCGCATGAGTGGCGAATAATTTCTAAGCCATCATCATCTTTTGCGGTAATAATCTCAAGACGGGCATCTTCGCTGATTAAATCACATGCATCAACACGTGTACCATCTACACGACCAGCAATGGTCGCCTTAGCGAGGCCTGGACCAATATCATTGGCTACATCGAGTGTACTTACTGGGTTTTCAAAACTACGCTGACTGCCGTCAGGAAGGGTAATAACTGGCATTATAAATCCTTACTACAGTGGTGACGCCTACAATGCATCACATGTATTTATTAAAAGTAAAATGAGTGACTCTACAACGCTTTTACGAATAAGCATTGCTGAAACATGCCAAAAGGCTTTTATAGTTGCTGAGTCTGAGCAACTATTATTGGTATTGTCTCGTTTGATGCAGCCAAATACAAGTATTTAGCCCCAGTAATTGACAAATAATCCCGACATTTCATACTGAGCCGATTGTTCTTTATGGAAATACGCTATGCCTGCCAGCAAGCCTGAAAATATAGCCAATACTGAGCAGCTCAGTTTTGCCACATTTAATTTACTTAACTATGCTGCGCCGCCGTACTCGTTTTACACTCAGCAAGAACGCTATAGTCAAACTCAGTGGCGACAAAAACAAGCGTTTATAAGTGATTTTTTGCAGCAATCACATGCTGATGTTATTGCTTTTCAAGAGGTATTTAGCCCCAATAAATTACAAGCGTTATGTGAGCTGCACGGCTATAGCCATTTTAAAACGGTTGAGTCCCCTCGCTGTGATCCATTATACCCACAGTTGTTGCTAAGCCCCGTGGTTGCAATTGCCGCTAAATATCCTATAAAACAATGTGAGCCTTTAACGCCTTCACCACAACTTATAAAGTATTTAACCAATCAAACGGAATTTAAATTTAATCGTATACCTATCAAATGCCTAATTGATTTACCTTTACTTGGTGAGTTGTGCTGTTATGTGGTGCATTTTAAATCACAGCGTATTGTGCCAATGAATGAGTTACTCAATGTTCATAGCAAAACGGATCCGGTATTAACATTATTAGAGAGTACGGTTGGCACTATGCAGTCGCAAATTGCACGCTCCCTCGAAGCGGCTATCGTGTATTTTGATGCCTTACACACTCAGCAACAGCGTCAATGTGCAACCCTGATTATGGGAGACTTTAATGATAACTTACAAAGTAGTTCCTTATCATTTATTAATAAACCGAACAAAGCACACAGAAGTACAAATAAAAAACCAGCTTTAACAACTAAAAATAACCCAGCTCTAGAAATTGCATTAACGGATGCATATTTGCTCAGTGAAAATAGTAAAGAAGCAAAACCCATTACGCACTATCATCACACAAAGGGAAATGTACTAGATTATATTTTAATCTCTGAACACTTTAACCCCAAAAGCCCTTATTCAAAAGTAGCTGCCCTGCGCTATCAAAGTTTTGATAAACACTTAAACCCCATGTTAAAAGAGGAAGATCTCAGTACCAGCGATCATAGTGCGATTAGTATTACCCTTACTTTTTAAGTAATAGCTTAAGTGGATGCCTCGCATCTTGAGGTGGTTTGGGTATATAATGTCGGCAATTAAGTTTTGTAGAGAAAAACCATGAGAACATGCGGTGTAGATATTACAGGTAGTGACGTACTACTATGTATTTTAAGTAAAGATAATGACGTATTTGATATCCGTGATGTACGTCAAACTCGGTTTACCCTAGCTAACGGGAATGACAGCGAAGTAATGCGTAAATTCCAGTTTGATTTTGCAAAACTTATGCAAGATTATCAAATAGACTCAGTGGCAATTCGTGAACGCCAGCCAAAGGGTAAATTTGCGGGTAGCGCGAAAGGGTTTAAAATGGAAACCGCCATCCAACTTATCGACAATTTAGATGTGCAAGTATTTAGCCCAACTGAAATAAAAGAACAATTAAAACGTAATCCTATCCCGATTGATTTTGAAGATACCGGCCTTAAAAAGTATCAGGAAAATGCGTTTGTTAATGCTTATGTCTACATCATGAAAAAAACATATCGTAGTGATGAGATATAAAAAATTATAAACGTTAAATAAACGCGCTAATGCGCGTTTTTTTATGCCCGTAATCATTTTCACAGCAGCAAACAACACACTACATTAGTCTAATACCACTTTTACTTGTCGACAATTTATGTTTATTTAGTATTGCAACCCCAACCTCTCACACTGATTTATGGAGCATGTAATGCAAGTAACCCACTCCACAACTGAACAACATGATTCAGAAGGTAACAATAAAACACTCACAAGGAGCCTCTTTACAGGTGTGCAAACCCCGGCATTAATAAATAAAACCATCGGACAATACTTTGATTCCATTGTCGACAATAATCCAGATCACCCTGCTATTATTGTCACTCATCAAAATGTACGTTTGAGCTATAGACAGTACCAAACTAAAATCAATCAATTAGCGATGGCGCTGCTTGCGCTTGGCGTTAAGCCAGGTGACCGTGTAGGCATTTGGTCACCTAACAATATCGAGTGGTGTTTAACCCAGTTTGCAACCGCAAAAATTGGTGCCATTATGGTTTGTATCAATCCGGCTTACCGCCCTAATGAACTGCGTTATGCATTAAACACCGTAGAATGCTCAACACTTATCACTGCAAGCGCTTTTAAGGCAAGTGACTACTTAAAAATGCTGAACGAAATTGCCCCTGAGCTTAGCCATAGTGAATCTGGGAGCTTGCGCGCTAAAGCATTGCCAACACTTAAAAACATTATTCGTATTGGTGACGAAGCGGCGCCGGGTATGTTTTGCTTTAATGATATTTTAACCCTCCCCACGGCTGCGCATAAAATTGAACTCGATGCACTAGCAGATACATTAAAACCCGATCAAGACATTAACATTCAGTTTACCTCTGGTACGACTGGCAACCCAAAAGGTGCCACGCTCACCCACAAAAACATTCTTAACAATGGCTTTTTCATGGCGAATGCAATGCAGTTAACCGCTAATGATAAAATATGTATTCCCGTACCCCTATATCATTGTTTTGGCATGGTGCTTGGAAATTTAACTTGCATAAGTAAAGGCGCGACGGCTGTATTTCCTGGCGACTCGTTTGATCCTAAAACAACCTTAAGCGTGGTTGAGCAAGAGCGCTGTACAGGGCTTCATGGTGTACCCACTATGTTTATCAGTGAGCTTGAACATAAAGACTTTCAGCAATTTAATTTATCAAGCTTGCGCACTGGTATTATGGCAGGCTCTACTTGTCCTGAACAGGTGATGCGCAAAGTGCAAACACTAATGCACATGAGCGAAATTGTTATTGGTTATGGTCAAACCGAGTGTAGCCCGATTAATAATGTAACTGAAATAGACTCCCCCATCGAAAAACAAGTAAAAACCGTGGGCCGTGCCCTTGCCCATACTAAAGTTAAAATAATTGATGAGCTGGGTAACATTCAAAAAATAGGTTTACCCGGTGAAATATGCAGCCACGGCGCGGGCATTATGCGCTGTTACTGGAACGATGCAGAAAAAACAGCCGCTACAATCGACACTGATGGCTGGCTACATTCTGGTGATTTAGGGGTGATGGATGAAGAAGGTTTTGTCACGATTGTTGGTCGCATTAAAGATATGATCATCCGTGGCGGTGAAAACATTTCACCAAGAGAAATAGAAGAAGTGCTTTACACCTATCCAGGTATTCAAGATGCGGCAATATTTGGCATAAACGATGAAAAATATGGTGAAGAAGTCTGCGCGTGGATACAACCCAAAGACGATGCTGTATTAGATGAGCACGCAATTCGTGACTTCTTAAAAGACAAACTAGCGTATTTTAAAATTCCAAGACACATTCGTTTTGTAGACAGTTACCCGATGACAGTAACGGGTAAATTACAAAAATTTAAAATGCGTGAGCAAATGCAAACTGAGCTTAAAGACTGCGCTTTTTCGTGATTTACGCTATCACCTAAGCAATAAGACCTAACTTTCAGCCCGAATTCTAAGGGTAATAAGTTAGGTCACTTTAATTAATTACAATTAGCTGTCTCATATCAACCTAACGTTTCTCTAAGTAATAAAGAAGCGCTTTGCTAAATATTAAACCCAATTAAAAACAGTATTAAGCCACAAAATATACTAATAGCAGATGTACTTTCGCGAGAACGTTCAGCGGATAATAGTTCACAACTTCCAACATAAAAACCATATAAAACACGGCCTAAACCACCGGTAAACCGGTAATTATGCAAATCAACATTACCCTTTTCATCGCTTAATAAACGCAGGTAACCAAAAAGGAAGCACACACAGCCGTTAATAAACAAGATTAATTGAAGTTTTTGCATTAAATATAAAAACAGGTTTTAGGTGAGCAAAGTGTAGCATTAAAAAAAGAGCTTTAAATACAAAGTTGATGGAATTGGCAATTAGGCTGCACTGCAAACGAGGCAGCCTATAAGTCTATCTCAGCAATTAAACGACGCCTTGTTCAATCATGGCATCAGCAACACGTTTAAAGCCAGCTATGTTAGCTCCTAGTAATAAATTTCCAGGTTCACCAAATTCAGTAGCCGTTTCACTGGCTGTGACAAATATATTTTTCATAATTTGTTGCAGCTTTTGATCAACTTCTTCAAACGTCCAACTTTGCATGCTGGCATTTTGTGCCATTTCAAGTTGGCTGGTGGCAACCCCACCGGCATTGGCCGCTTTACCTGGCCCGTATGCTATTTTAGCCTCAATAAAGCAGTCTATGGCTTCTTTAGTTGAAGGCATGTTTGCGCCCTCTGAAACCAATTTACATCCATTGCTTAATAATGCTTGTGCATCGGCTTGAGTTAATTCGTTTTGAGTGGCACATGGGAAAGCAGCATCTGCTGGAAGGCGCCATACAGCATGACCATCTACAGGATAATCATTGCGGGCAATATATTTAGCATTAGAATAAGTATTGATATAACTGCTTAAACAGCCCTTTGATTGCTCTTTAAGTTTTTTTATAAGAGTAAGATCAACCCCAGCTTCATGGTAAATAGTACCCCGGGAATCACTGCAGCTGATTGGCGTTGCACCTAATTGATAAAGCTTTTCAATGGTATAAATAGCTACATTACCAGATCCTGATACTAAACAGCGTTTACCTTGTAAAGTATCACCATTAGCTTCAAGCATATTATTGGCAAAATACGCAACACCATAACCGGTCGCTTCTTTACGTACTAATGAACCACCCCATAGTAAGCTTTTACCGGTCAGCACACCTTCATAGCGGCCTGTTAGGCGCTTATATTGGCCAAACATATAGCCAATTTCTTTTGCTCCAACACCAATATCACCCGCTGGTACATCTGTAGTTGGGCCTATGTGACGATATAACTCTGTCATAAACGATTGGCAAAAGCGCATTATTTCAGCGTCGGAGCGCCCTTTAGGATCGAAATTAGCGCCACCTTTACCGCCACCAATAGGCAAACCAGTCAATGCATTTTTAAAGATTTGTTCGAACCCAAGAAATTTAATAATGCTTGCATTTACACTCGGATGAAAGCGTAAACCTCCTTTATAAGGTCCCAAAGCTGAATTAAACTCAACACGATACCCTTTATTAACCTGCACATCGCCTTTATCGTCTACCCACGGGACCCTAAACATAATTTGTCGCTCAGGCTCAACTAAGCGTTGGATAATAGCATTGCGTTGATAAACCTCAGAGTCATCAAGTACAGGGTTTAGTGACTCAAGCACCTCTTCAACAGCCTGATAAAATTCACATTGTGCGGGGCTGGTTTGCTTTAAGTGCTCAATTGTAGAATGAATGTAATTCATAAATATTCTTCCGTTTCAAAAAAGTTTTATATATCAAATATTAAAATAAACATGATCTAGTTTGTATTTCATATAATAAGGCTATTCAAGTCATAAACTTAAGCACACCTTAACACTACTTTTATGAATACTTAACTTTTAAACGTGAAAAAAGCTGAAGATAAAAATCAAACTATGTCGATTTTTATGCTGTATAGATGAATATAAATGAAAAACAAAAACGAAGGAGAGTTACGATAAAACATAAATGAACTGCCAATCGCACACTCTCTTTTATGAGCTTATGTTAGTTTTGTTCAAATGCACCTACATCGCCTGGGAATACAACGGGCGATTCAACTCCTTGTGCATTAACTGCAGCCACACCAAAATAATAATTATCTATAACTACATTTTTTAAAGTCGCTTCACTTACATTGCCAACATAACGGCTAAACTGCCATTGTGGTTCGCTTGTGTAACGCCAGTAAATACGATATCCCGTTGTGGCTTTATCATTATTTTTTTTGCCATTTTAATGTAGTGCTTGGTTGCACTGCGCCTGAAATTTCAACCTCATTAGGTGGTGCTGGCGCCCACGCCATTGATGCAAGGCTCACCGCATTCAGTGCGGTTAATTTGGCTGCATAATCAAAATCAACACCATCGATTGTATCACCATAAATAATGCCGTTTTCAGTACGCAAATCTTGATGCTGGTGGTTATAATTTTCGTTAGTTTCCATTACCCGCACTGCAGCATAGCCCATATCATTAAATGGACGATGATGCCCCCCGCGGCCAAAGCGATCTAAACGGTAAACCAACATGGTATCTAGGCTTTCAATATAGCGCTCAGCAACGGTGTCAATATAGCGTGCGAGGTTACGACTTGCTGAATCAACCTCACCACCAGTAAAGCGACGTGTATGCGCTTGCTCTTTGGTTTCAATTACACGAGTGCCTTCAGAAAATATCCGCGCAGTGGTGTTATCGGTTACTCTATTGATACCAGTAATATTACCAATCATGTCATTATTAAGTACCGCATGAACTTGCCAACCTTGCTTTTGTGCATGAGCGGCTAATATTTTACCGCCAAACAGGCCTTGCTCCTCACCTGACAGCGCTGCATAAACAATCGAGCCATTAAACTTATGCTTTGAAAGCACTCGCGCCGATTCGATCACACCCGCAACACCCGAGGCATTATCATTAGCGCCTGGCGAATCACTGGTAAAGTCCATCACATCGCTCACGCGAGAGTCAATATCACCTGACATCATTACCATACGATTTGGCTCACTTTGACCTCGTTGTATGGCAATAATATTAACCACCTCAACAGGATCTGGAATGCGCTTTTCACCGGAAATAGTATCTTTTACTTCAATCACTTCTAAGCAACCACCACACTCGGCAGATATTTTTTCAAACTCTGCTTTTATCCAACGTCTTGCAGCTCCTATTCCGCGTGTGTCTGACTTGGTTTCAGACAAAGTATGGCGAGTACCAAAATCAACTAAAGACTGAATGTCACTTTCAATGCGAGATGCCGATACACTCGCTGCAATATCGTGAAGCTTTTGCTGTTCTTGATACTGAATTGTTGCCACTGAAGAGGCTGAAAACGATAACGCAGCAAAGCTAAATAAAAGCGACGCGTTGACTAGTTTAAAACTCATGGTGTTTACCTATTTGATTTATTGTTCATCGAACAATAGTAAAGTAAAAACACAACCGCAAAAAATTTGAGACCAATAACAACATGGCTCTGTTAAATCAATATCCAAACTTGTTTGGTAAAATAGTGTGCAATGCACTATCCCCATATATTAATATAAGAAAAACAAGCTAATCCTGTACCCAAGTCATGCTGAGAAGATTATGAAAAATAGATACGCCTTATTACTTTTTATTACCACAACTATTTATAGCAATATAGCTTTAGCACAGGTTAAAACGGATCATGATTGGCAGCTCATTGATAATTTCGAACTAAATACTTTAGCACAGTGGCAACTAATCGATACTGATAACCAAACAAAGCCCCGGGTAAAAAAGCCACAAATAACGACTATAAAAACAGAACAACTTAATAAAACTCAAAATAATTTTTTACTTAAAAAGCCAGCAAAAGACGGCTTAATTGGTAATCGTAAAGCCTTGAGTTACTTAAAGTTACCAAATGAGGTCGAAAACGGGCAAGTATACACATTTTATATACGTATTAATGTGGCAGCCTTTCCAAACAACCATGCTTTTGGCTTAAGTAATTTAGCCCCTGATAAAATAAATAAGCAAGGCTATGACTCCTTTGAGCCGACTCTACGCATAACCGATAAAATGGAGTCTAATGGCTTTAAAAATACCGGTGCGCTTATGGTTAAAACAGATCAGGGCTATAAGGATATTATTTCTGTAAATAAACAACAAAATGCAAAACCCATGTCTGAGAACCAATGGTATGAAGTATGGTACGTAGTAAATAACAAACCACATAAACAAGGTGGGCAGCGTTATGATGTTTATATCAAAGGTGGCGAGTTTTCTACGCAGACACTTGCATATAAAAATGCAGATTTTCGTATGAAACGAGAAAAACCATTAAAATATTTTTTAGCTAACTGCAATACAGGTCCACACGATAACCCATATGGCAATGGCGGTTTACGCTATGACGATTTATATATGGTACAAGGCATTAACCTTACAAGTCCGATTTGATTAAAGCGACTCTTTTAAGTCAAGCACTGAGCGTGAGCTTAGTATAAATACTGTAAGTTTAACGACCAGTCCCAACAAATATCGCACCTAGAGTAAGATTACAATGTTATAATATAGAATATTGTCTAGATAATTAAGCCATTAAAATGTATCGACTATTTGAGCGGATGACCAAACCATTCCCAACAGATAAACCCACTCAACCACCAGGCACTTTGTTTGCCTTTTGCCGTCACTATACCAAAGGTATGGAAGTATCACTGATACTTATGTCGCTAAGTGCTGCAGCACTTGCCATATTAGAGGTATCACTGTTTAGTTATATGGGCCAGCTTGTTGATTGGTTAAGCAGCTATACACCTGATACGTTATTTGTTGAACAAAAATCTGAGTTAATAAAAATGGCCGTAGTACTGCTGGTAGTGTTACCGCTGGTGGTATTTTTTCATTCAGCCATATTACACCAAGCTTTATTGGGTAATTATCCTATGTCAATTCGCTGGCTCGCACACCGCTATTTACTACGTCAAAGTGTCAGCTTTTACCAAAATGAGTTTGCTGGGCGCATTGCCACCAAAGTGATGCAGACATCACTCGCTGTACGCGAGTCTGTTATGAAGCTACTTGATGTACTGGTGTATATAGTCGTTTATTTTGGTGCCATGGTGTTTTTAGTCGCCGAGTCAGATTGGCGTTTAATGCTTCCATTGCTGGCATGGCTGGTACTTTACGCCGCGATTCAAGTATATTTTGTACCAAAACTTAAACGTATTGCCAGCTCTCAAGCGGACGCGCGTTCAGAAATGACCGGCCGTATTGTCGATAGCTATACGAATATTTCCACCATTAAACTATTTTCATACACCCAGCGTGAAGAACAATATGCAAAAGACAGCATGGATGTATTTTTGCAGCCTGTGTACAAACAAATGCGCTTAGTTACCAGCCTTAACTTTGCCATTAATAGCTTAAATTATTTATTAGTATTTAGTATCGCGGTACTCTCTTTATATTTATGGTCATTAAGTGCAATTAGTGCGGGTGCCATTGCTGTAGCAATAAGTTTATCGCTACGCTTAAATGGCATGGCGCAGTGGATAATGTGGGAAATAAGCAGCTTATTTGAAAATATTGGCACTGTCGTCGATGGCATGAAAACACTATCAACCCCCATTGAGGTAGATGATCAAGAAGATGCCTCAACACTTGAGATCACTGCCGGTGATATTTCGTTTAAACACGTGTACTTTAATTACGGTAAAGCGGCTAACGAAACGCATCGCGGCCCCGTCGTAAATGGCCTTGATTTACACATAAAACCGGGGGAAAAAATTGGTTTAGTGGGTCGCTCCGGCGCAGGTAAGTCGACCTTAGTTAACTTATTGCTACGCTTTTATGATGTTGATTCGGGCAGTATTACCATTGATAACCAAGATATTGCAAAAGTAAGCCAAGAAAGCTTACGCAAATACATTGCAATGGTTACTCAAGACACCTCCCTACTTCACCGCTCAGTACGAGACAATATTTTATATGGTCGCCCGAGTGCGACTGATGAAGAATTAATAGCCGCGGCCAAACAAGCCAAAGCCCTTGAGTTTATTTATGACCTTGTTGACAGTAAAGGGAATACAGGCTTTGATGCCCAAGTAGGTGAGCGCGGTGTAACACTTTCAGGCGGACAGCGCCAACGTATAGCAATTGCTCGGGTATTACTTAAGGATGCACCGATCCTAATTTTAGACGAAGCCACCAGCGCTCTCGATTCAGAGGTAGAAGCCGCGATTCAAACCAGCCTTGACGACTTAATGACTGGCAAAACCGTAATCGCCATTGCACACCGGTTATCGACCATCGCACAAATGGACAGGCTAATAGTGCTAGACGAAGGCGGTGTTGTTGAACAAGGAAGTCATGAAGAGCTTATCAAGCAAGGTGGTATTTATGCCGCACTTTGGTCACACCAAACAGGCGGGTTTATTGGAGTTGAATAGACTAAATTTAGTAAGTTTATAATAATTTAAAAGTGGGACCCATTGGAAACTTTATATAATAAGGCCAATGGGTCTTTGCCTTTATTCTTTAGCCTTTTATTACTCACCTTACCATTTTAATTAATCACAAAAACTAGACCTTTGACTAATCCCAACTTGCTGCGGGTTGCTTTACTCTGGTAACTCAACATTAAACGCTTTTTATATAATTATAATAAAAGCTATTTTTATATTGAATGCGTATTTTGAGTTAGCAATTATGTTGCCGGAGTAGTTATGACAACAACACAACAGGGTAATCAAGCACCTGAACCTAAAAATGAAGATCACCAACAAGCGACTTCTGACAGTTATGCGAACCTTCATAAACCTAGCTCTGAGTTTGAAACCAGAGATGAATACCTTGAACACGAGTTGCAGATCATGCAGCCTAAACGTTGGCGGGCTAATCTACCTTTTCGAGATTATCGATTTGAATTAGAAGACACCATTCCTGCAATGGCTGGCACCATAGGTAAAATTGTCATGGTTGGGGCGATTGCTGCCACCTTTGCTGCGCCATTAGGACTCGGCGATGCCTTCGTTTTAGAAAACGTCCGCTACGAGCTGCTTATAGTTGCGCTGTTTATTATTTTATTTTCAGGTTTTATTTTACCTACTGCAAATTTAGCAGGAACACATGGCCCACTTATCCCACTAATTCCTATTGTTGTTGCGGCGGGTGGCCATCCAATGGCGTTTGGCTTATTAATTGGTGCTTTTGGATTTATTTTAGCTATAACTAAAGGAGGTAGTTTGCTCGCGAGGCTCACCAGTAAAGGGGTTTGCGGGGGATTACTTATTTACCTAGGCTTTATTGGCACTATTTCTCAGGTTAAGAAATTATTTACGTGGGCCGAAAGTATTGAAATGACGCATATTGCATTTATCGTTATTCTTGCCACTATTTTACTTTATGCTCTACTAGAGCACTTTAAAAAACGCTGGCTTGCCGTCCCACTTAGCTGTCTTATTGGCGGCCTTACGGCATTTGCTTTAGGTGCACCGTTTGAATTTAAAACAGCACCGGGATTGCCCAACATGAACCCAATGTATTGGTGGGGTGAAAACACCGGCTGGATGCTCGGCCTGCCAACGTTAGAAAGCTTTGTGGTTGTTTTACCATTTGCTGTTTTAGCTGTTGCTATGTGGTCACCGGACTTTTTAGGTCATCAAGTATTTCAAAAGATTAGTTACCCTAAACGTACTGAAAAAGTACAAATGAATATTGATGACACTATGCTTAGTGCGTCTGTTCGCCAAACCTGTGGCTCACTATTTGGCGGGGCTAATTTCGCGTCTTCTTGGGGCACTTATATCGTACCTGCTGCCATTGCAAAACGCCCTATTCCTGCAGGCGCTATTTTAACAGCCTTATTTTGTATTATTGCCGGTATTTGGGGTTACCCTATGGATTTAGCAATCTGGCAACCAGTGCTTTGTGTGGCCTTGATTGTGGGTGTGTTTATACCGTTACTAGAAGCGGGTATGGAAATGACGCGTGAAGGCAAAACAACGCAATCTGCGGCTATTGTGGTCTTTGCTTCATCACTCGTAAATCCAGCATTTGGTTGGTCTTTAACTATGCTACTGGATAACTTAGGCCTAATTGGCTGTAAAGAAAGAAGTGCTGAGCTTACCCCTACCAGCCGCTGGATAGTACCACTTATTATGTTTGTATTACTGACGGGTGTAATGGCAATAGTCGGTATGCTACCGGGAATACCAGCATTAATGCCCAGCTTCAGGCATTAAAAATGTAATAGATAATAAGCCCACAACAGTGGGCTTTTTTGCGTATATAACGTTATTAATAAGCCACTAAACGTAGGCCGACTAATCCGAGTATCACAATATTGGCGGCTACTCCCACTAAAAAGAAATAACTACGTGGACTGGGGTTTTTCTCTGTCGCAATCATATAATAAAGCGCCATGTGGATTATGCGTGCAATAACGTAGATCCACACACTAATAGCAAAAATGCTGCTTTGCAGACCAACGATAAAAGCAAATAGTACCGTACCTAAAAATAACGGACTATTTTCAATCGTATTATGAAAAGTGCGATGTGCTCTAAATACAAAGCTTTCATGGCTCAAATTATCACTTAGCTTACCGGGCACCGTGCCTGGCTGATTAGCTTTAGAAAAACTTGCTACGCCCCACTGGATAAGCAACATAATAAAATATAAATAAAGCGCAAAGTAAGCAGATAACGTTAATTCAGTCATTTTTGTTCCTTAATTTTTTATTCGAACCAAATACCCTGCAAAGTTCAAACCATTATTAACCACCTGAAATTAAAGAATATTAAAGAAAAACAAACTAACCAATTAAAAGAATGAACCTCCGGTGTATAAAAATTACCGATTAAATAAAACCACTTAAGACACTTCCTGCTAAAAACAATGAGCTCATGTTAAAAGGTTTATATAGGTTTAAGTGTGATAAATATGAAACGACACGCTTTTAACAATATAACCTAAGGGATCCCCAGAAATAATCATTAAGTTTCAATTACATCACTCACATCCATATTTTTCCAATCGAGTTGCACTACCACCTGTACGAAATAGGCTAGTCCTGCCAAATAATCTCGCCGTCGCAGTTTAATGGACTGTTTTTTGAAGTATCGCAGCCCAACAAATGCCCATGACACTACTCGTCTTTTTTTGGTTGAATTAGCTTGAAAAGCGCCTGTCTTTCCTGCTTTGTCTATCACTGCCCCCAGCATCATTGAGAACCAATGAGCCAGTGTGGCAAGCAGCAACAGTATGTCTAATCGATAGAGTTTGTTTGTCCTGTGCAGATCTGAGCCTAAGCCGAACCTAACACTTTTTTGATCTCGAAATCCTGCTTCTATCTGCATTCTCATACCATATAATTTGAGTACTTTTTCGAGAAAGTGGTGCCTCTTTGGAAGTGAAGAAACGAGTAGCCAAGGCTCCTTATAACCACGTTTTTTATCTCTTTTTAATAACTTATGTCCCTTGCCAACCAGCACTGCATGAGTTTGATATTTTGCACTTTTGGTCAACTCGGTCGCGCCAAGATACTGGCTCTTACGTTGATTGCTCTTGAATAGTGACTGGCATGGAACAAACTCATCGCTGCCCTGCGTTTTCAAATGTGCCGTACCTCGAACACGGCTAATATAATGCCAGCCATTGTTTCGCACGGCTTTGAGCCAAGGAACTTTAAAGCCCGCATCCGTCACAATGACGGGCCGGCAGTCACCCGGCAAAATCAGTTTGAGCATCTTTAAGAACCGTTTTTGAACTTTTGGGCAATGATACTGAAAACTGAATGCACTTTCCTGATACAGGGTCAAAGAACGACCTTCACTGGCAATGCTGGCACGCAGAATACAGTATTTGGTTTGTGTATCTGCATGACTCCAATCAACCAAAATGACGGGATGCTTTTCAGTGACCACAAAACGGCTTAAGCGAACATAAACCGATGTCGACTCACGCAAAAGCTCGTGGTTATTGAGTAGTCGATCAATACGTTTAATATCATGTTTTTCAGTTGTTTTTGAATCCAAATTGCGACCAATAGATGTCAAGGTGCATTGCTGACAGTGCAAAAGAGATTTAACGGCAGCGACTAGAGTATTAAATCTGGCTTTATGAATAGAGTTAGGGGTGACAGCGCGGAGCATATTGTGCAAAATAGTAGACGCATTCATGGTGTTTAGTTCTGTTGTTTTTAAGCGATTCATAAGATCACAAAACACCATGAATGTTCCCTCACTACCCATATTTTTTAACACTATTAGTTCATTGATATATAAAGGCTAATTTTGGGGATACTTTAGCAATATAACTTTACTTGTATGCTGTAACTTACTGATAAATATATGTCAGCTAAGATGACTGAAGCGACTGGCGATAATTAGCACCATCAAAACGCCTTGTATCAATACAGTTACACACATTAAACAACAATAAGGTTACTTATGCGATTAGGACCAGGCCTACTTGTCACAGCCGCTTTTATTGGCCCAGGCACTATAACCAGTGCTAGCATAGCCGGTGCAAATTTTGGTTTTGCGCTTATTTGGACACTACTATTTTCTGTTATAGCGACTATTTTATTACAGTCTATGGCTGCACGCCTTGGTGTGGCAACTGGCCAAGACTTAGCTCAAGCGTTACGTACACATATTCAAACTCCCTTATTTAAAAAACTGGCCGCTTTCTTAGTGATAAGCGCCATTGGCGTTGGCAGTGCAGCTTATGAAGCAGGAAATCTAAGCGGGGCAAGTATGGGCTTAATTGAAATTTTCCCGCAGGTGCATGCCCAAGTATGGACGCCATTAATTGCTATTTTCAGTGCTGCATTACTGTACAGCGGTAAACATAAAGTAGTTGAAACCGCGCTGATTTTTTTAGTGATTTTAATGAGTTTGGTGTTTATATCTACTTTAATAATGGCAGCCCCCCCTATTACTCAAGTGTTAGCAGGCTTTGTGCCTAGCATTCCTGATGGCTCGATTACCACTGTGCTGGCCTTAATCGGTACCACCATCGTGCCCTATAACTTATTTTTACATTCAGGAGTATTAGCTGCACAACATGACAAACAAAGTGATAAACGCAAAGTTATAAAACAAACCAACCTCGATACGGGAATTTCAATCACCCTTGGTGGTGTTATTACATTAGCAATTTTATCCACCGCATCTGTTGCCTTTTATGGCACCGATGCCGGTAAAGTCAGTGCAGCTAATATGGCAATGCAGCTAGAACCATTATTAGGGGATGCAGCCCATTACTTTTTTGCAATTGGTTTATTTGCCGCAGGATTAACCAGCGCAATAACAGCACCTCTTGCCGGTGCTTACGCAGTATGCGGTATGATTGGTTGGTCTAATAATATGAACAGCACGCACTTTAAAATGGTCGCCCTTATTATTTTACTCTTTGGTGCAGCAGTTGCCTCTCTTGGCTTAGATCCTGTGGCCGTAATCATCTTTGCACAAGCCGCCAATGGCCTCTTGCTCCCAATAGTCACCACCTACCTCATATGGCTAGTAAACCAAAAATCGGTAATGGGTAATTACACAAACTCGACACTCGTTAATCTACTTATACTGCCCGTATTATTACTCATTTTTGCTCTCAGTAGTTATAAGCTCTTTAGTTTGATTTTTTAGCACATAAACTCAATACATACACACAACAAAGCCGCTGTTCATTATAAACAGCGGCTCTATGAAGTATTTAGGTGAAGCGGTAACAACTCACTATTTTTATCGTATTAAAACTAATTAAGTTCATTTTTGCTAATATACTTTTTAGTTAAAATACCGAAAACATATCCACCTACGGCTCCAGCAGTCAATTGAGCGTAAAATCCCCAGCCTCTTGCGCCCGCTATAATAGTGATATTCATAATTGACTCAATAGCCACCAAAGCAACAGCAAACGCCACGACTCCAGCAGCAATAAATAGCTGCACGCCATATTTATTATACTTACTATAAAGAAACCCAGTGATTAAAAATGCAATCAGCAATGCAACAGCAATTATAGCACCATAAGTTGGTAGTAAGCCCAGCCAATCATCGAGGGTTAAACTAACCCGATCACTAAAACCAACGACTACACCAACATTAACTAATTGATTGACAACGTATTGACTATGAAACAAGCTAGCAAGTGTGAATGTAAGTAACCAGGAAGCTAAAAATGAAGGTAACAAACGTGTTAAAAAGTTCATGGTTTTCTCAACTTAAAATGAAACGTTTTATCAACAGTAGCAAAGGCTTGAGTCGTAAACAATCTATCTGCTGTTTTACACTTACTTGGCTTTTTGTATTTTCAGTACAAGCCGACACACCGTTACCAACAAAAAAACACAAAATTTTCCCCCTAGCCACTGAGCTGCAATCTCCATGGAGTATGGTCGAACTGCCTGATGGCACATGGTTAATTACCGAACGTGACGGTCACGTAGTAATTGTAAAAAACAATCAACAATCTAGAGTTAATTTAGCGCTTGATGGATTATATGTTGCCGGCCAAGGAGGCCTGCTCGATATTGTATTATCGCCTGATTATAGTGAGACCAATAAAGTTATTTTCACTTATGTTCAAGGTAACTCTGACGCAAACCGAGTCGTGATTGCTAAAGCCACCTTTGATGGCACCGGCTTTTCACAACCTGAGATCATTTATCAAGTTGCAACTGATAAAGACACACCACAGCATCATGCAGGGCGCGCCCTTGTGCTACCTGATAATACTTTACTATTTTCAAGTGGTGATGGCTTTGATCATCGAGAACAAGCACAAGTAATAACTAGCCAGCTTGGCAAAGTATTACGTATAAATTTAGACGGCAGTTTACCAAAAAACAATCCATATATTGATCATGAAACCCTGGTTGCACGTGCGGTTTTCTCACTTGGCCACCGTAACACCCAAGGGCTGGTTTATGATTATGATACCAAACAAATCGTCAGTCATGAGCATGGCCCTGCTGGTGGTGACGAACTAAATTACTTAGCTGCAGGCACCAATTACGGTTGGCCGGTGATAACTTATGGTAAAGATTATTCTCAAGCCCGTATTTCACCTTTTACAGAATATTCAGGTATGAAAAAGCCTACCGTTGATTGGACGCCGTCTATTGCGCCCTCAGGTATGGCTTATTATGGCTCAAAGCAAGGTGCCTTTATTTCACTGAAAAAGCACGTCCTGATCACCACCCTAGTCGACAAAAAACTCTATGCGGTTAATTTAGATGATGGTGATTTTACCCAATCACATGTATTCCCAGAGATCACTGGAAGGCTACGAGATGTATTTGTAACCGATAACGGTAATATAGCTATATTAACTGATGGTCAAAAAGCAAAGCTATTACTCGTAACGCCAAAAGAATAAACAGAATAGGATAAACTGTTTTGTTAGGTACTAGAATTCGACTTCTGCCCCAACTTTAGTTTCACAAGACTCAACGAAAGGTCGCAGTGACCTCAATTCTTTGTGTAGTTTATCGCTTGGCTGAGATGGCCCATTCAGCATAAGCGCCTGAGGGTCTTTGACTTCAGACTCAATCTTATCTATAAAGCCTGAAAGCGCTTCTTCAAAATCATTGAAGTAGTTTTCAGACCACTTGTCTTTTGCCTCTTTGGCTACACACTCAGATACTTGAATAGACTCCTGAATACTTTATTCGCCATCACCGCTTGGGCCGATGAAGAAACTTAAATATCCCGATACCCTATGAAGCTGGCTTACTTGTGAGAGTGCAAGAGGCGAGATAAAGAGTGTAAGTAGTATAGATTTCTTAAAATAGTTCATTCGAAAGTCCGGTATCACCTAACGCCTTGCTAGGCGTATTTTGCACTTAACTTTGACCAGCTTTGATAAGTACCAACACAATAGAGCATACCGATACTTAAACATATTGCGGAGCTTACAAGCCAAAATATAATACTATTTTCAGGAAACATAGGCATTAACACAACGAATACTACGCCACGTAGTACATAAATCGATGATATAAGTACCAAAGCTGTACGTAAAAGCGGAAGTTTAATAATTAACCTTGCACCAGATAACCCATAAACAGACCAAATTAAAAGTACTAAAACCAAAACAGATGTAACAATAGTAGGATAAGACTCTCCTGCTTCCGCCATCCTAGCCATTTGTTCACCAGCCCCAAAGAAGCGATACCAATCACCACCAAATATAATGCACCCTAAGTGAGCTAAAGCAGCAACTGCGCTGAAAAACCCACCCAACATAAGAGGTTTATTTGTACTTGAATCTAACATAATACTTCCTGTATATGCCTAACGCCTTAATAAAGGAAGTAAAAGCAAAGCTTTTGTTGTCCGGCCAAAGGCGTTAGTTACAAAATAAGGGGGGCTGTTCAGGAGCTACGCCACCCCTTATTTTTTGTTTGAGCAACTTGTTACTCTTTTTCTTAGCCATTACTTTATTGGTTCATAATACCTTTGGTCATATTCTCAATTATTTTCTTTTGTGCAAGCTGAGCATTTTTACACTCTTCTGTATCAGCATTTTTACCTTGCGCCATAAGCTTTGAACACTTTTGAGCTGTTTCAGCCAATAACTCTGGGTCTTCTACCAAATCATTAACACTAGGCGCTCCACAAGCAGTTAATAGCAATGCGAATGGTGCAACAAATAACATTTTTTTCATTTTTTATCTCCTCGTCCTATAAAAAATATAGACGCTAGACCGGACGAACAAAAAGCCTAACGTCCTAATAATAGGTTAAAATAGTAAGGAACAAAAACAGCCAACTGTTTTTTGTCCCTATTAATTAGCTTATTATAACTCACTTGCTACTTTAGGTTGCTTTTTTGATAAATACCAACAATATAACCAACTAGCAGGAAAGAAAAAGATACTTAAAAGCAAAGCTAGGAAGTCCAATATAAAGATATCATCCGTAAAAGGGGTTGTTGCAGCAATAGCAGCCTATACACACCACACTCAAATCAAGTTTAGGTTTAAACAAACTATCAATACCTTCAGCATCTTATATGTTTATTAAAAAGAGAATAGACGATAAGAAGCGGGAATAAAACGATTCATAAAAGTGGAACGCATAAAAGCACAGCAACAATCTCCATAATCTTGTATATCAGAGTTATACCATTTATTTTTCCGCATTTATTTTCATGTACACCGTGCTGTAAAGGCTTACAACTAAGCTAAGGGGGGGCAGGCACAAGAATGCCGCCCCGCGTATAAGTGCCCCTGCGACCGAAGGGAATGACTTGAGTGTTTTGTTAGGCATCCGGTTCAAGCTTTGCCTTTGCGGCCAAAATAAAACAACCTAGACTCGCAAAAGTGGCTAAGAAATAGGGTAAATCATTGTACAAATAAAAATTATCATGTGAAGCATCGCCTAATACCGAGGTACCAAAAGCTATTGAGACCATCGGGATAAGAATGGATATGAAAGTAAATAAAAACCCCAGCGACAGGTGCTTGTATATTTTATAACCAGACTGTTTTGCTCTTTTACGAAAGCTGAAATATAAGTAACCAAAGGTCAACACAACTAATAGCTGTAAAGTATTAAAAAGTATCCCTAGTCCTTTTTGCAACTCTAAAAATAAATCCATTGTTTCCGTTCACCTTTAAATCGCTTGACATAATGACTCCCACACGGTGTTAGCCTACGCTTTTGTGGGTTAGCTTAATTCAAAGCTAGAGTCATATAGTTGGTCAAATAACTAAACAGCAGAGGCTAACATCAATAAACATAGCATACTTTTTACCGGCCTTGGTACACTAAAAAATTGAATGAATCCGCCCTTATTGAAGAACATAGACGCGATCAACCTGTTCAATCCTCGGCCTCAAAAATTTCCGTTCAAAAGCTTGTTTGCCAGTTCGCAATTCTAAATACCCTCGCACGACAAAGCTAAACTAGACTAGACAGTCCCTCACTATTCGAACACATGAGATAGCGTCCTCCCTGCGATCTTATACGTTAGGAATGCCTGCAAGGTCTCTGCGTGATCGTGATGAGGTGAAAAAATATCACAATAAATATAGTTGACTGAAAGAAATATCCATAAAACTGATAAAATCTACTTCCTATCTCCATTTTATTCAACACCCTATACTTCTTCATCTTTTATATACGACTCTGATTTGAGTGGCGCATAACACTCTCGTTAAGGGGCAAATTGTAGTTGCTTAAAACGTAAAGCTAAGCGGAGCCAGAGCAGCTTGTTATATTTTTGTTCGCCATTCAGATATATCGTCACCATCCTGCGTAACTGACTCATAAGGTAATACATTTTCATGGGGAGTAGCGATATTGAATTCAAAGGGCATATCATCTAAAAAAAGTATATTTTCTTGAAATATTAGCTCTTTATTTTTAACATAACAAGTCCAAGTTCTAATAAAATTAGAACTTCCAGGGTTTGTAATAGAAGTAATAAAGGAGACGTCTTTACCTAAAGATAATTCTTCAGATGCTTTTAACCAATGTGCTTCATAATCACTCTTTGACCAAAAACAAAATTCCGATTCAAATGACTCAATAAAGTCATCAATTTGAATTTGCCCTTTCCCATCACTTGTAAATTGAAAAGCATACATACAAATTTAACACCGATTTATAGAAAATATAACGCCGCGCTATACAGTAGCGTTATAGTTGATTAATTTTTGGCAAACTTTATCGCTACAAATTCAAGCGAGCGAGTTTATGCGCTTGTTATGTTTTTCTACTCCCCCGCATGGTTACCAATCACTCGCATATTCTTTATTCGCTTTAAACGCTTCGACCTCTAAAGGAGCTTTGTCGTACCCATATTCTGCTAAATCCGAAAAGTGCTGAGTTATTATGTGGTCGAGACTGGTTCGTTCAATTTGGAGTACATGTACCAATTCATGAGCAAGCTTTGCCCTATCCAGTTCATAACCATTACGAACATAAATTGAGTAACCGAACACTTGGGCATTGTTGATGATATCTTCACCAATGAATCCGAGTGCTTCACCTAGTGTTTTCAGGGCAAAGTTTTCGTATGGGAACGGAACTTCATCCACATACACAATCCTTACTTTATCTGGGTTTTGAATTCCTATATCGGTTGCTAAAGAAAATTCTTGTGCATTTAAAGGTGTTCCAGACTCCAAACCTTGTCTATCAGTTTCATACGCCCAGTCAATATACTGTGGCAGCAATATTTTTGAGATAACTTTCTGGTAAGACAGTGCTGCTACCACAATGGCAACGACCAAGATGCACGTTGTAAACTTGATGAACTTCATGTATTTCAAATCCTTTTCTAAAAAATCTAGTGTTCTGCGGGAAAAGTCCTAACCATTATATCTACGACATTTGCCGTTTTATAAACCGAAAAATATCCATATACTACAACGCTTTTATCTTAGCTATCAAATAAACATCTATAAACAATTAGTTAAGTTAGACGCGTACTTTATAATTGTAGGAATATACAAAGTGGTGGAGAACAGTAATATTAGATAAAACACAAAGTACTGTTTAATTCGAACGATTTAATCGCAATTAAGCCATAGCGATGTGCGAACCGAGTTAACTACAAGCCACTAATTTTACTCTCGCCAATTGACCATTATTAAATTTAGAATTTACACTATAAAAAAGCCGCTGTTTTTATAAACAGCGGCCTCTTAAAATTTATAGATCTAAAACTTATTTTATCACTTCTAACCCACCCATATATGGGCGTAGCACTTTAGGCACAATTACTGAGCCGTCGGCTTGTTGGTAGTTTTCTAAAATAGCGACAAGTGTACGGCCTACCGCTAAACCTGAGCCGTTTAGTGTGTGCAATAACTCTGGTTTTTTCTCGCCTGCACGGCGAAAACGTGCTTGCATACGGCGCGCTTGAAAGTCGGCCATGTTTGAACATGATGAGATTTCTCGGTAAGTATCTTGTGCGGGTACCCACACTTCTAAGTCGTAGGTTTTTGCAGAGCCAAAGCCCATGTCGCCCATACATAAAATCACTTTACGGTACGGTAATTCTAATGCTTGTAAGATTTGTTCAGCGTGACCTGTTAGCTCTTCTAGAGCTTGCATTGAATCTTCAGGTTTTACAAGCTGAACAAGCTCTACTTTATCAAACTGATGCTGACGGATAAGGCCACGGGTATCACGCCCGTAACTGCCCGCTTCACTTCTAAAGCACGGCGTATGTGCAGTTAAGCGAATAGGTAAGTCTTTTTCGTCGTAAATTTCATCTCGAGCGCTGTTAGTAAGTGGCACTTCTGCTGTTGGAATTAAGCTAAAGCCTTCTTGCTCTTCGCCGTCATCGTTTACTAGCCCTTTGGTGTGAAATAAATCTTCTGCAAATTTAGGTAACTGCCCAGTACCGTAAAGGCTGTCGCGGTTAACTAGGTACGGCACGTACATTTCTGTGTAGCCATTTTTGTCTGTGTGAGTGTCTAGCATAAATTGTACTAGCGCACGGTGCATACGCGCGGTTGCACCACGCATAACAGTAAAACGAGAGCCCGTAATTTTAACGCCCATTTCAAAATCAAGGCCGTTCAAGTCTTGCCCTAAATCAACATGATCTTTAACCTCAAAATCGTACTTTTTAGGCGTACCCCATGTTGAAATCTCAACATTATCAGATTCATCCGCACCTTCTGGTACCGACTCGTCAGGTAAATTAGGGATAGCTAAAGAAATTTGTTTTAGCTGCTCTAAAATAGTGTCTTGTTCGGCTTTAACGCTATCAAGCTGCGCGCCTAAATCACTTACCGCGTCTAATAATGGCTGTACGTCCTCGCCTTTGGCTTTTGCTTGGCCAATGGCTTTGGAGCTGCTGTTACGCTCACTTTGAAGCTCTTGCGTTTTTACTTGAAGTGTTTTGCGTTTTTCTTCAAGAGCAGTTACTGCTTTAGTATCAAGCTCATAACCTCGTGCGGCTAAACGCGCTGCGGTTTGTTCGATATCTTGACGTAATAATTTAGAATCTAACATGTTAGTTTTTTAACCTTTTTGCATTACCAGCTGAAGGCCCAGCCAAGCCATAAAAATACAGACCGTCACGTTTAAGACGATATTGAGGGCCATTTTAAAAAAGTGACCTTGTTGCAATAACAACAACGAATCCATTGAAAATGTTGAAAAGGTGGTCAATGCACCTAAAAAGCCTATTCCAATTAAGGTTTTAGCGGGGCTAACAGCGATTATATCTTTTTCAATCAAGCCGTATAAAATGCCCATCAACAATGAACCCAGAATATTAACCGTCAACGTACCAAAAGGGAATCCCCTACCCAGCAGTTTTACCATGGTTTCGCTAATAAAGTACCGTAAGCAAGCGCCTGATGCACCGCCAAAGGCGATCATCATGTAAAGTTTAACTGTTGTCATAACGTTTCAGGTCACTTTCTTGGTCGCGCTGCTGTAAGTATTCGAGCTTTTGTTTTATTTTTTGCTCAAGCCCGCGATCGCTTGGCTGATAATAACGTTTGCCATCCATTTCTTCTGGAAGGTATTTTTCACCCGCTGCAAACGCACCTTCTTCATTGTGAGCATAGCGATACTCAGCGCCGTAGCCTAAGTCTTTCATTAGATTCGTTGGGGCATTACGCAAGTGTTCTGGAACCGGGTAACTTGGTTCATTTTGTGCGTCTGTTTTAGCTTGATTAAAAGCCATATACACAGCGTTACTTTTTGGTGCGCTGGCTAAATAAAGTGTGGCTTGTGCTATTGCCCGCTCGCCTTCGCTTGGCCCTACGCGCTGGAAAATATCCCACGCATTAAGTGCAACTTCCATCGCTCTTGGATCTGCGTTGCCAATGTCTTCGGTAGCAATAGCTAATAAACGTCTTGCTACATATAAAGGATCGCCGCCGCCTGCTAAAATGCGGCAATACCAATACAGTGCGCCATCGGGTGAGCTACCTCGTACTGACTTATGAAACGCCGATATTAAGTCGTAAAATTCATCTCCGCCGTTGTCATACTTAGCTAAATGAGTAGGCAAAACTTGGCTTAAAATATGTTCGTCAACGACATACTGACCATTTTGCTCATTAGTTAGATCAATTGCTTGCTCAAGTAAATTAAGTACTTTACGGGCATCGCCATCACTTGCTTGGCAAAGCGCTTTTTTAGCGTTATCAGCAAGTATTATGGTTTTGCTGCACAGTTCAGCGTCGTTTTTAAGGGCACGTTCGATCACTAGGTGTAAATCAGGTTCTTGTAATGACTTAAGTACATATACCCTAGCGCGAGATAAAATAGCGTTATTAAGTGCAAAAGATGGGTTTTCGGTAGTTGCGCCAACAAAAATAAATGTGCCGTCTTCAATATGAGGCAAAAACGCATCTTGCTGAGATTTATTAAAGCGGTGTACTTCGTCAACAAATAATAAGGTACGCTGACCGCGCCCTTCAAGGTTATTTTTAGCCTCACTTACCGCATCACGAATATCTTTAACACCGGCAGTCACCGCTGACATTTGAATAAGTGCAGCATCTGCGTGATTAGCAATAATTTGCGCTAATGTAGTTTTACCCACACCAGGCGGGCCCCATAAAATGAGGCTATGACAACGCCCTGCAAGAATGGCCTGATAAAGCGGTTTGTCTTGGCTTAGAAGGTGTTGCTGGCCGATATATTCGTTCAGTGAATTTGGCCGCATACGCGCCGCAAGGGGACGTACATCGGGGCCGAAATTGAAGCCTAAATTACTCAATGTATATACTCATTTTCCTTGTCCATTTAGCTTAACACTTGCATTTTTACGCTAGTGACCTTGGCTTTGGTCGTCTACATCAACACCCTCTGGGATGGTAAATTCAAAGGTTGATTCTGCAAGATTCTCGTTTATTACTGGGTTGCTAAAAGTAAATAAAGATGACTGCCCTGAGCTGTCTTTAACCATTAACTTAGCTAAACCTTGCTGCTTTGCAGCAAAAACAATATCAAGCTGTTCAACTTGACTTTCAATACCTTGATTAGGTGTGACACTAAAACCATTATCGGTAGCGGTTACTTGATACTTTTGCCACTGTGCAGGATCTTCAGAGGTTAATAGCACAAATGGTGTTGAATCAATTAAGCTGTTGGTATTCATAATGGTTACTTGCTCAGCAAAGCTGTCAAAATAATAGGTTTTATTGCCATTTGATACAAATAAGGTGTCGTCAGGGCTTGTTTGCTGCCAGCGGATCATCATCGGTTGTTGTAAGGCAATATCGCCTTTTCCTTCCATGATGGTTTCGCCTTGGCCATCTGTTACATTTTGAGAAAACTGCGCTTTAAAGCTTTCAATCGATTGCAATTTTTGCTGCAGTTCTTGGCTGTCGTTTTCGTTGGCAACACTTTGCGCCGAAACAAGGCACGTAAGGACCAATGCTAAATAGTTAATTTTTTTCATTAATTTGCTCCATTATTGGGCACTAATACTTCACGAGCACCATTGTGACCTGGTGAGCTGACAATTCCCGAAGTTTCCATTTGTTCAACTAAACGGGCAGCACGGTTATAACCTACGCGCAGTTTACGTTGCACGCTTGATACTGACACCTTGCCCGATTCAATAACAAATGAAACGGCTTCATCATAAAGTGGATCGGATTCATCATCGCTGTTTTCATTGTTTTCGCCTGGCAACAAAATATCTTCTGTGGCATTACCGTTGAGAATCTCATCAATGTAATTAGGCTTTTCGCGTTTTTTCCAGTCATCAACTACAGCATGGACTTCATGGTCATCAACAAATGCACCATGTACACGCACTGGCACACTAGTACCTGGCGGTAAGTAAAGCATATCACCCATACCGAGTAAGTTTTCAGCACCTTGTTGGTCTAAAATAGTACGTGAATCAATTTTACTTGAAACCTGAAACGCCATGCGTGTGGGTATATTGGCTTTAATTAAGCCGGTAATAACATCAACCGATGGACGCTGTGTTGCTAATATTAAATGAATTCCTGCTGCACGCGCTTTTTGGGCTATACGCGCAATTAGCTCTTCAACTTTCTTACCTACAATCATCATCATGTCGGCAAATTCGTCAATAACGACTACAATGCTTGGCAGTTTACCTAATTCATCTGGGCCTTCTTTCATGCCATCGGTGTCTTTAAATAGCGGATCCATTATTGGATGCCCCGCTTCTTTAGCATCTAACACTTTTTGGTTGTAACCTTTTAAGTTACGCACACCCAGCGCCGACATTAATTTGTAGCGACGTTCCATTTCACCTACACACCAACGCAATGCGTTAGCGGCTTCTTTCATATCGGTGACTACTTCACACAATAAATGTGGAATACCACCGTACACCGATAACTCAAGCATTTTCGGATCAATCATGATCATACGAACATCATCAGGCCCTGATTTATACAGTAAGCTTAATATCATCACATTAACGCCCACTGACTTACCTGACCCGGTAGTACCTGCAACAAGCAAATGTGGCATTTTGCCAAGATCAGCACAAATCGGCTCTCCGGCAATATCTTTACCGAGTACCATAGTGAGTGGTGATGGGTTTTGTTCAAATTTTGGCGCATCAATAACTTCAGACAAGCGGACAATTTCACGGTGTTTATTTGGCAGCTCTATACCAACATAAGTTTTACCTGGAATAACTTCCACGACACGTACACTTACAGCCGATAATGAACGGGCTAAGTCTTTAGCAAGCCCGGTAATTTTAGAGACTTTAATACCTGGAGCTAAATCAAGCTCAAAACGTGTAACAACCGGGCCTGGGTAAACGCCGACTACGGCGGCTTGCACATTAAAATCAAGTAGTTTAGTTTCTACTAAGCGCGATACTGCCTCTAATTCTTCGGGCGAGATTGGGTTTTTAGCTTTGTCTGGTCTGTCGAGCAAATCGAGTGTTGGCAACGGCGCACTCGGTGGTTCCTCATCCAATAACTGTTCAAATTTTTCTTTTGCCGTTGGTGGAGGCTGATAAGTACTTTTTGGTTTAGGCATTGGCCTTGCTGGTGAAACCACCGTTGTTGTTGGCTTTTGCGCTTCAGCTACTTCACTTTGATCAAGCGCATTTAATTCAGTAACCGTATCAAGAGGCTCATCATCAATGGCGCTAAAATTAATTTCTTGGTCTAGAATATCGTCAAGATCATCAAAAGGAGATGGCTCGTTTTTTGTGTCTTCTTTTTGCTTGGCGGCTGATTTTGACGTTTTAGCTGGAGCTGGCTCGTTAAAATTAATCTCATCTATGGCATCATCTGACCCAGAAAACTCTGCATCACTTCGTTTAGGCTCATCAAGCGCGGAGCGTTCACGGTCCAACCAGCCTTTTAAGTGATAATGAGCAAGGTTATAAATACTAACAACCAAATCACCTAGCCAATCAACAAACTGCACCCATGAGACACCAGTTAAAAGCGTTAAACCAGCAAAGAAAAAACATAATAGTAAAATAGACGTGCCAGTAAAATTAAACGCAGGCATCATTGCTGAAGCAATAACATCCCCCACTACTCCCCCTGATGAAAAGTTATAGATGTCATCAAAGTTAATACTGCTAATTGCCGACGCTGAGGTAATAAACAGAGTAAGACCAATCACACGCAGCGCTAAAGTGGTGTAATCGAGCTGAAAAATTTTATGTGGCTGCTTAAATAATAAATAACCAAAGAGTTGAATACCCGCAGGTACAAAATAAGCAAGCCAGCCAAATGTAAGCAGTAATATATCCGCGATCCACGCACCTGCCGTGCCAGTGATATTTTTTACTTTTACAAATTCGCCTGTTTGCGACCAAGCAGGGTCCGCCGGATCAAAACTAATCAGGGCACACAAAATAAATACCGCAGCAAATGTGCTGATGATAAGCCCTGCTTCTAATAGTCTTTGCACACCATTTAGGCGCATAATTCCCTATTCCTCTTTATTATCTTTATCGTCACTGCTGTGCTGTTAATAAACACCACTTTTGAGATGCATTTAAGCAAAATACTTTAGCAGAAAAAGCTTTTTGATGCACTCTATCTTATCTAAGCTTGCCTGATTATGAACAAGTTTTTTGTGATTGCTTGCTCGATGAGTAAACTAGTTAACGTACGGACGGATGATCATCCCTTGCTCGCCTTTAACTTCTTCCATCACTACATAAGTTCGGCTTTCACTAACGTTGGGTAACTTCAATAATATATCACCGAGCACACCACGATATTCGGACATATCATTTACCCGCGTTTTTAATAAAAAATCAAAATTCCCTGATACTAAATGACACTCTATTATTTCTTCGTGCTTTTTTACGGCAGCACTAAACTCATCAAATACATCCGCAGAGGTCTTAATAATTGTAACCTCCACATAAACCGACAAGCCTTGTCCAAGTTTGGCAGAATCAACCACCGCTTTATATCCTAAAATATAGCCTTCTCGTTCAAGCTTTTTTACTCGCTCTAAACATGGGGTGGCACTTAAGCCTACTCACCTTGCTAATTCTACATTTGAAATACGGCCATCGAGCTGTAATTCCATTAAAATTTTACGGTCAATTCGGTCCAATAATTCATGCATAGTGCCAACTAGTTTTTTTAACTAAATAAAACAATTTTATAGACTATAACACTATAAACAAACCTAAAAAAGGTGAGACACACTGGCTTATCATGAATATAATAGTGGAAAATTTTATCAAGCTTTATAAAGGCGAATTTTATGATTATTGGTGTACCTAAAGAAATTAAAAACCATGAATACCGTGTAGGTATGGTTCCTGCGAGCGTACGTGAACTTGTAAACCACGGCCACCAAGTATTTGTTGAAACAGATGCTGGTATGGGCATTGGCTTTACTAACGAAGACTACACATTAGCGGGTGCAGAAATTTTGCCAACCGCTGCAGATGTGTTTGCAAAAGCTGACATGATCATAAAAGTAAAAGAGCCACAAGCTGTTGAACGTGCGATGTTACGTGAAGAGCAAATTCTTTTCACTTACCTGCACCTTGCACCTGATCTTCCACAAACTGAAGAGCTTGTTAAAAGTGGTTCTATCTGTATCGCTTATGAAACAATTACTGATTCACGTGGTGGTTTACCGCTTCTTGCGCCTATGAGCGAAGTAGCTGGTCGTATGTCAATTCAAGCCGGTGCACAAGCACTTGAAAAATCAAACCACGGCCGTGGTATGTTACTTGGTGGTGTACCTGGTGTTGAGGCAGCTAAAGTTGTTGTTATTGGCGGCGGTATGGTTGGTCGTAGTGCAGCGCAAATGGCTATTGGCTTAGGTGCTGAGGTTGTTGTTCTTGATCGTAATATCGACGTGCTACGTGCTCTTGATGCACAATTTGGTAATAAAGTTAAAGCTATTTACTCAACTGCTGATGCCCTTGAAAAGCATGTACTAGAAGCTGATTTAGTTATTGGTGGTGTACTTATTCCAGGTGCTGCGGCACCTAAGCTTGTAACTAGCGATCACATTAAAGCAATGAAACCAGGCTCTGCCATTGTTGATGTTGCAATTGACCAAGGCGGTTGTATCGCAACCTCTAAAGCAACAACCCATGCAGATCCTACTTTTATTGTTGATGACGTGGTTCACTATTGTGTTGCTAACATGCCAGGTGCGGTACCACGTACTTCTACGTTTGCACTTAATAATGCTACGCTACCTTTCATTATTAACCTTGCAAACAAAGGTTATAAAAAGGCGCTACTTGATGACGAGCACTTCTTAGAAGGCTTAAACGTACTGAAAGGCAAAGTGACTTACAAAGAAGTTGCTGAAGCGTTCAATATGCCTTACGAAGATCCTCGTACAGCAGTTGAAAACGCTTAGTGTGAACGCCGTAAATATGCGGAACTAACATCGAGTAGGGTGAGGCTTATGCCTCATCCCTCTCACAGAACCGTACGTACGGACCTCGTATACGGCTCCTGTACCCTTCACATTTTATCAACTTATTTCCTAAACGCCGATAAAGCAAGCCATCCCGTATTCACTTTTTCTATTGGATATAAACCAAGCTCCTCAAACCATTGGTTTGGCATCGATACACAAGATAAAGGGCTTAGTGAGTTACGCCACGAGTTCATCTTAATGAACTTAAACGGTGGCTTTTTTCCTAACTGTTTTAGTCGTCGATGTAGCCTTGATGGCTTCTTCCACAACCTCAGCTGTATTGCCCTTAGTCTTCGTCTGATCCAACCTGCCAAGGCTTTTAGCTCTCGTTTACAATTGGCTATACTAAAATAATTTACAAAACCGCGCACAACTGGATTTAGCCGTTTTATTACTTCTGCTAAATTTATGCCGCCGTTACGTTTTGTTAATTGCTTCACTTTTTGTTTAAACCCGATGAGTTTTGATGCTTGTATCCGTGTCCACTGGCTACCTATCTCTACTCCCAAAAACTTCACTCCTTTGCTGCTATGAGCAATATGGGTTTTATTTTGGTTCACGGTTAATTTCAAGTCTCGCTCTAGTATCTGGGTGGATGCCTTAAGTGCTTCTTGCGCTGCTTTTTCTGTGCTGCACAAAATCAAGATATCATCTGCATACCTCACTATTCGGTGATTACGCTTTTTCATTTCTTGATCGAAAGCATCTAGGTAGATATTGGCCAATAACGGGCTAATTACGCCACCTTGTGGGCTTCCTATCGTACTAGCCTCCCAGTGTTCACCTATCATTACTCCGCTTTTTAAGAACTGATTAATCAGTTTTAAAATACTACCGTCCGTCACTTTGCGTCTAACACTCCTAATTATCAAAGCATGATCAAGCAGGTCAAAACACTTCGACAAATCCATGTCTACGACCCAGTCGCGATGGTATTTACGGATAAATACACTTGCTTTACTGATAGCGTCATGACAGCTTCGTTTCGGCCTATACCCATAACTCGATGGGTGAAAGTCGATGTCGAATATCGGTTGGAGTATGTTCAATAGTGTTTGTTGCACTATTCGGTCTCGAACTGCGGGGATACCTAGCATTCTGACACCGCCATCATCTTTGGGTATTTCCACCCGTTTGACAGGTTGTGCCCTATATTGCTTGGTTTGCAGCTCAAGTTGCAGTTGTTTTAAGTTTGCTTCTAAATTCAGGGCGAATGCGCCTACGGTCTGCCTATCTATTCCGGCCGCTCCTTTAGCTGCTTTCACTTTTTTGAATCCCTTGTACAGGTTATTAATGTCTAATAATTGTCCGTACAAGCTGTAGTAAACTGTCATTTTCTGCCTTTGCTTGCGGTATGTCTGCTCGTGTCACTCTACTTATCGCTGATTCTTCATGATGACATTAGGTGTGCTAGCCTTTTTTGGCAATCTGCCTAAGTGGTCAGTCATTACTCCATTGCTCGCCCTTCAATTCTCAGCGTCTACATTCCTGTTTGGCCGTCATATTTTGGCTATTTCCGTCGAAATACTTGTGAGCCGATAAACAAAAGTTCCCGTCTTTCATACGCTTAAAGAATACTTCCCCCCTTCGCAATCAATTAAAGCTTTTGGCTAAAGTTGACCCCATCAAACATAATGTTGATGGTCGGCTTGGTTTTCCCCTCCACACCATTACTGGCTTTCATCGGCCTAGCCTTACTCACTACTACGGGTTCATCTGCCACCTCACACCGACACTAAATCTTGGCTTTCACCTTGAATTTAGGCCACTTACTCTCATTAAGTTTAGATGCCAGGCTTCCCCAGTTACTGCACTGGCTCCCTGTTAGAAATCCCACCCTCAAGCACAGTATTGGTCTGACTAAGTATAGGGCGTTGCGCTATTTTGCACGCTGACCCACCAATACTGCCGAAACAGGTTACGGTTAGTTGTGTACCTCTAACTTCTTATGGCTTCCTTCAGACCCCACCGTTGGCCAGTGACGCCCTTGCCATTCAGATTATCTTCCCCTTAGTCAGGGTGATAAGGCATCTTTCAGCCTATCGGGTTTGCCAGCTTCGCTGGGCAAACAATTAAAAAAAGCAGCGAATTCGCTGCTTTTTTTTTATCTGCATAAATCTTAAAGATATAGACTAAACAGTCTAAATAAAACGTTTGATTATAAAGTCCATTTTAACACGCTTAGCTTGCCCTAATAGCTTTTTAACCGGTGCCGGATAATCGTCTACCGTTTCTAAATCTTCAGCACCTGTCAAACGTCGGCAATGGGTTAAAATCGCTTGCTTTTCGTTTTCAATAGCAGGCATTAGTGACTGCTCTGGGTCATCAATTAAAATACCATTTTCAATATCAAGCCCCCATGCACGAGGGTTTAAGTTATGGCCGCTCAATAAGTGAGTGCGTTTGTCGCTGCAAATACCTTTTAGGTGAAATGAATTACTCTCGTGTTGCCATAAGTAAACATTCAAGTTGCCATTGGTAATATGGCGTTTTTGCGATTTTAAGAACTTATATAAAATCGTTTCATATAAATAAGGCAACGCCCCTACTTTGCTAAATGGTTCGCTTGGCGGTAAGTAAAAGTCATTAGCGGTTTTATCACCAACAATTATAGTTACGTTTTTACCTTGTTTAAGTAAACGCCTAAGTGAGCGCATTAATGGCGCTGGAAAATTAAAGTACGGGGTATACAGTACAAGCTCTTGTTCAGTATTATCAAATAATGATTTTATAACTCGATTTAAACGATTACCACGTCTACCAAGGCCTAAAAACAATCGAATATCTAACGGCGAGTCATGCTTAATTGCCCCATTATTATAACTGGCTGACTTTAAATCTCGCGTTAATTGTTTTTGGTCAAAACGGATATCGTTAAACCTAGTTAATGGCCGTGTGTCTAAGCGCGGCACCGCTGGTGAATTCAGCAAATGCTCGCTAATAAACTGAATAATAGAGTCACACAAAGCGGCTTGTTTGATAACAAAATAACGGTCTAAGCGGTAACGTTGTTCATATTGTAAGTAAACATTGTTTAAACTTGCCCCGCTATAAAGCAAAGTATCGTCAATCACAAAACCTTTCAGGTGTAATACACCAAATAGCTCTTTGGCCTTTACTGGTACACCATAAACTTCAACGTTCGATTGGTATTTTTGCTGATATTCGCAATAAAGACTTGCGTTACCGTCTGATTTTTTTGCGCCAATTAAACCTCGCTGAGCACGATGAAAGTCCACCAACACTTTTACTTCAAGTGCAGGGTTAGCAAGTGAGGCTTCATGCAGTGCAGTTAATACTTCTCGCCCTGCTTCATCATTTTGTAAATAGAGTGTCGTTATGTAAATACGTGTTTTCGCACCTGCGATAAGTGCTAATAAATGCGTGCGATATTCTTGTGCATTGGTCAAGACGTTAACGTCTTTTGAAGTTAACCCAAAACCAGGTTTTTCCTGCCAAAATAACATAGTTGCCTATTCACTTAAGTCGCCTTTTAAGGCTGACAAATCATAATTAGCTAAAACATACCAAAAAAACATGCTGTGGTCATGGTTTTACGCGCTATTGTTGATTATTAGCTTATAAAACAAGCAATGTAATCATAATAAAGTACACAATATCTGACAGCTTGGTGATTTGAATAAAATAATTATCCGGAATTTTTTTTACATCCGCCTTGTTTTTCTTAGAATTGAACTCATTAAAAGAGAATTGAAACGTTTAGGAAAAAAACATGAGTGAAGCAAAACATTGTAAGTTGTTAATTTTAGGCTCTGGCCCTGCGGGTTATACCGCAGCCGTATACGCTGCCCGCGCTAATTTAAACCCAGTTTTAATTACTGGCATTCAACAAGGTGGTCAACTAACGACCACGACTGAAGTTGAAAACTGGCCAGGTGACGCACATGGCCTAACGGGTCCTGCACTAATGGACCGGATGAAAGAGCATGCTGAACGTTTTGAAACTGAAATTGTGTTTGATCACATTAATAAAGTAGACGTATCAAAGCGCCCATTTACCCTAACAGGTGACCAAGGTACTTATACTTGTGACGCGCTCATTATCGCCACTGGTGCTTCAGCTAAATACTTAGGGCTAGAATCAGAGACTAACTTCCAAGGCCGTGGCGTATCAGCCTGTGCGACTTGTGATGGTTTCTTTTATAAAGGCCAAAAGGTAGCAGTTGTTGGCGGTGGTAATACGGCAGTTGAAGAAGCACTTTATTTATCTAACATTGCTGACGAAGTGCATGTTATTCACCGCCGTGATAGTTTTCGCAGTGAAAAAATTCTAGCCGATCGCCTTGCTGAAAAAGCGGCGAATGGCAATGTGGTTATGCATTACAACCGCACACTAGACGAAGTACTAGGCGACCAAATGGGCGTCACTGGCGTACGCATTAAAGATGTCGAGTCTGGTGACACTGAAGAACTTGATTTAGCCGGTGTGTTTATTGCTATCGGCCATAAACCAAATACCGATATGTTTGCAGATCAGTTAACAATGAAAGATGGTTACCTTGTCGTTGAATCAGGCTTACATGGTAATGCAACACAAACCAGCGTACCGGGCGTATTTGCAGCAGGCGATGTATCTGATCATATTTATCGTCAAGCGATTACCTCAGCGGGCACAGGCTGCATGGCAGCCCTAGATGCAGAGCGCTTCTTAGATAACCTTTAATAGTATTTAACCTGAGATCTGCTTAAGCGATAACTAATGCATTGCGCTCTACATCAGTTAAATTAAGGTGTGGTTTATTTTCTTTCAAGCAATAAGCCACCAATCCAGCGACTAAATTTAACATAAAGCCGTTCATACTCCGATGCCTCGAATGTTCAATGAAGGATATATTCTTGAGTTGGTCATTAATTGTTTCAATTATAAAGCGCTTTGAAAGCATCGCTCTATCCCATAGTGACATCGCTTTTGCCTTCATGTTTTTGCGAGCCGTCGTAATGAGCTTTACCCCTTTATCGAGTAAATCGGCTTCTAAAGCTTTACTTAAATACCCTTTGTCACCATATAATTTATCCGTCAGACAGCTCGCTAATTCACGCACTGGCTGTGTATCATGCACATTACCTGTTGTCACCTTTGCAGCAACAATTTCACCGTGATGATTAACAATTAAATGCAACTTGAAGCCATAAAACCAACCCATTGTTCCTTTGCCTCGCTGGGCTATTCCATCAAAGGTTTTGTGCCTGGGAATACGAATGTTATGGCATACCTTAATACATGTAGAATCAATGAATTCAACACCTGTAGGCTTTCCTTTAAGCGAAGTGAAATAGGCGCACATCGGCACAAGTACCCTCGGCATAACGGCTAAAAATCGGGTATAACTGAGCAAGTTAGGAAATTCACTTTTGTACATAAGTGAAACATAACCAAGATAGTAATTTTTAAAATCACGGTGATGCGACATATGGAAACTGATGACAATAGTCATAATTTCACTGGTCGTCATACGTCCTGCTCGCTGACGTTTTTGGGTACCATCTTCGAGTAATTGTTGTTCCCATTGAGGTATAAATACTTTGCAAAAATCATCGACATCGCAAAACAATTCAACTAATTTAATCATGCCTGTTCCTTGTCTATCCAATCGTTCTTGGTCGAAAGATCGGATCTCGGAACAGGCATTTAGTTCAATTTCTTAAACGAGATTCAGGTTATTTATACCTTAGGGTAAATTTTGAGGGCTGAGTATTCAGCCCTTTTTTGTGCCTTAATCAAAAGCGCATATATAAACGCAAAGTATGCGGTAGTGACATTCACTGCCGTTATAATAAAGATTCATCTTATATATACAGTATATATTGTAAGTGCGATAGGATCTAAATGCGTAAAATGAATACCGTCAAAGTATCGCACGTAAAACTAACTATAATTAGTTGAGCACAAAGCTTTGTTCCTTTGAGCATGACTAGAGACTATAAAATAAGTTAAAATGCTCAACTTCATATCAAGTAAAATATCGAGAGTTTTCTATGAGTTTGTATACACAGTATCTGGAAGAAATCCAAACCCGTAAAACGGAACTTGGATTAAATCCACAACCAATCGATAGCGCAGAACTAGTATCTGAAATAATTAATCAAATTAAAGATACAGGCAATGAGCACCGTAAAGATTCACTACACTTTTTTATCTTCAACACATTACCAGGAACTACAAGTGCTGCGGGCGTTAAAGCACAGTTTTTAAAAGAAATTATTCTTGGTGAAGAATCTGTAGAAGAAATCACTCCAGATTTCGCTTTTGAGCTTCTTTCACACATGAAAGGTGGCCCTTCAATCGAAAAGCTATTTGATTTAGCATTTGGTGATAACACGGAAATATCAGCACAAGCCGCTGAAGTACTTAAAACACAAGTATTCTTATACGATGCCGACACTGAGCGCCTAGAAGCGGCTTATAAAGCAGGTAACCCAGTTGCTAAAGAACTATTAGAAAGCTATGCAAAAGCGGAGTTTTTCACAAAGCTGCCAGATATTGAAGAAAAAATTGACGTTGTAACGTATATTGCTGGCGAAGGTGATATTTCAACTGATTTACTTTCTCCAGGTAACCAAGCGCATTCTCGTGCTGACCGTGAACTACACGGTAAATGCATGATCACTGAAGAAGCTCAGCAAGAAATTGGTGAACTTCAGAAAAAACACCCAAATGCTAAAGTAATGCTTATTGCTGAAAAAGGTACCATGGGTGTTGGTTCATCACGTATGTCGGGTGTGAATAACGTTGCACTTTGGGCTGGTAAGCAAGGAAGTCCATACGTTCCTTTCATCAACATTGCCCCTGTTGTTGCGGGTACTAACGGTATCTCGCCAATCTTTTTAACAACGGTTGGTGTAACTGGCGGTATCGGTCTTGACCTTAAAAACTGGGTTAAAAAAGTAGACGCAAACGGTAAAACGGTTACTGATAAAAATGGTGATGCAGTACTTGAAGAAGCATACTCAGTCGCTACTGGCACTGTTTTGACCATCAATACTAAAGAGAAAAAACTTTATAACGGTGATAAAGAGCTTGTTGATATATCTTCAGCATTTACATCGCAAAAAGTTGAATTTATGAAAGCTGGTGGTTCTTACGCTGTTGTATTTGGTAAAAAAATACAAACATTTGCCGCTGAAACTTTAGGCATTGAAACACCGCTTGTATACGCTCCTTCACAAGAAATATCACATGAAGGTCAAGGTTTAACTGCGGTTGAGAAAATATTTAACCGTAATGCTGTAGGCGTATTGTCTGAAACTCCTTTACACGCAGGTTCTGATATTCGTGTGAACGTAAACATTGTTGGTTCGCAAGATACAACAGGCCCAATGACTGCGCAAGAATTAGAAGCGATGGCTGCCTCAGTTATTTCACCAATTCTTGACGGTGCCTATCAATCAGGTTGCCATACAGCATCAGTATGGGATAGCAAAGCACAAGCTAATATACCTAAACTTATGGCGTTTATGAATAAGTTTGGTTTGATCACTGCACGTGACCCGCAAGGCGTTTACAATGCAATGACTGACGTAATTCACAAGGTATTGAACGACCTTACCATAGATGACCGCGCGATTATCATCGGTGGTGACTCGCATACACGTATGTCTAAAGGTGTTGCTTTTGGTGCTGATTCAGGCACCGTAGCATTAGCATTAGCTACAGGTGAAGCAGCAATGCCTATTCCTGAGTCTGTTAAAGTAACATTTAAAGGCAGCATGGCTAAGCACATGGATTTCCGTGACGTTGTACATGCAACACAAGCGCAAATGCTTAAGCAATTTGGTGGCGAGAACGTTTTCCAAGGCCGCGTGATTGAAGTACACATTGGTACCCTTATGGCTGACCAAGCGTTTACCTTCACTGACTGGACTGCAGAAATGAAAGCGAAAGCGTCAATCTGTATTTCAAACGACGAAACGTTAGTTAAATCAATTGAACTGGCTAAGAGCCGTATCCAAATCATGATCAACAAAGGTATGGATAACGAAATTGAAACGCTTAAAGGCCTAATTGCCCTTGCTGATAAACGTATCGAAGAAATTCAGTCTGGCACTAACCCTGCGCTTACACCTGACGATGCAGCGAAATACCATGCAGAAGTTGTGGTTAATTTAGATGAAATCGTTGAGCCAATGATTGCCGATCCAGACGTAAATAACGATGATGTATCTAAACGTTATACTCATGATGTTATTCGTCCGGTTTCATTCTACAACGACAAGCCAGTTGATTTAGGCTTTGTTGGTTCGTGTATGGTTCATAAAGGCGATATGAAAATTATTGCTCACATGCTACGTAACCTTGAAAAGAAAAACGGCTCTATCTCATTCAAGGCACCGCTTGTAGTTGCGCCACCAACATATAACATTGTTGATGAGCTTAAAGCTGAAGGCGACTGGGATATTTTAGCTAAGTACGCAGGCTTTGAATTTGACGATTCGAAACCAAAAACAGCCGCACGTACTAAGTATGAAAACATTTTATACCTAGAGCGCCCTGGTTGTAACTTATGCATGGGTAACCAAGAAAAAGCGGAACCAGGCGATACAGTTATTGCAACGTCAACTCGTCTTTTCCAAGGCCGTGTAGTAGCTGATACATCTGATAAAAAAGGTGAGTCACTATTAGGTTCAACACCCCTTGTAGTGCTTTCTACGGTACTTGGTCGCTTCCCAACTATCGAAGAGTATCGTTCAGCAGTTGAAGGCGTAGACCTAACAGCGTTTACTCCAGTTGAAGAAGATATGACAACCAAATTCAATGCGGCTGAAGCCGTTCCAGTAAAAGTTGTAAACTAATTGGACTGAATTAAGTTAGTAAAAGCGCGTTTAAAACGCGCTTTTTTTTTGCCCAAAATTTGCCCTAACATACAAGCCACATTTTCACCCTTGCCATTGACTGTTTACTATTTCTTGTTTGTGAATTTAAAGCAACAGGTTACAATTTATCTGCCCTCGTAGTTATTATCTGAAATCAGGTGAAATCGGTGTTATGACAAAACAACTTTATCAATTATCTCAAAACCAATTTACTTTTCCCGCCCCTATCTACGCATTGGATGAACCAGATGGCTTGCTTGCTATTGGTGGTTGCTTATCAGTAACACGATTAAAAAATGCGTATAACCAAGGAATATTCCCGTGGTTTAGTGAACATGAACCGATAATGTGGTGGTCCCCTAGCATGCGTGGCATTATTGAACTTGATGATTTTCATGTTAGTAAAAGTTTACGTAAAGAAATTAAGAAGTCGCCAGTCAAAGTGACTATTAATAATGCCTTTGAAGAAGTTATCGAAACCTGTAGAGATCAGCGTCTTGATACAGAGGGTACATGGATCACCACTGACATGCTCGACGCTTATATAAGCGCTCACCACGCGGGTATAGCCCATAGTCTTGAGGTATGGCGTGATGATGAGTTAGTCGGTGGTCTTTACGGCATAATGCAGCATGGGGTGTTTTGTGGCGAATCGATGTTTCACCACCAGAGTAACTGCTCAAAACTTGCCATGTGGGCACTCGTTAATTGGCTTAAGCGCCACAATGCGCATTTTATAGATTGTCAGTTGGAAAACCCTTATTTAATGTCGTTAGGAGCAAAAGTAATACCACGCTCTGACTTTTTTACTAAGCTAAATAATGCACACCAATATGTTATAGCCAGTGAAATGTGGAAACCACAAGAGTTAAAGGCTATTTATGAGTGAGCGTTTACCTGTACGACTGGGGTTAAGTCAGCCCTTTGATTGTAGCTACCTGAGCGACCGCGAAGAGCAATTATTAGTAATACTCGACCCAAGCTGTTATCAAACTGACAAGTTTGAACAATTACTGGGGTTAGGGTTTCGTCGCAGTGGTGACCAAATTTATCGTCCGCACTGCCCAGTGTGTAGTGCGTGTTCGTCTGTCCGTGTGTTAGCAAAGCAATTTATGCCAAGTAAATCACAAAAAAGAAAACGCAATAAAGCCGGTAACAAATTTACAGTACGCTATAGCACACAAGAAAATGAGCTCTACTACCCTTTATACTGTAAATATATTAGCGAGCGACATCAGGATGGCTCGATGTATCCGCCTGAGAAAAATCAGTACAAGAGCTTTTTACTTTGCAATTGGCTACCTATTACATTTATTGAACTTTGGCATGACGAAAAGCTCATTGCGGTAGCCGTTACCGACACCATGAATAACGCATTATCAGCCATTTATACATTTTTCGATCCAGACTATGAGCATTACAGTTTAGGTACCGTAATGATTTTAGAACAAGTAAAATTGGCCCAAAAGCAACAAAAGCAATATTTGTATTTAGGCTACCAAATTGATGAATGTGCCAAAATGCGCTACAAAACTCAATACTTACCGGCGCAAAAACACGTTAATGACCAGTGGATGGCTATTTAATTTGCAAAAATAGCCCCTGCACCTTTACTTATTGGTGTATTTTGGGCAAAATCTGCATCGTTTAACTATTAAAGAGGTGTTACGCTAAACATGGCGAAAGAAGACGTAATCGAAATGCAAGGAACGGTCCTTGATACTTTACCAAATACAATGTTCCGAGTTGAGCTTGAAAATGGTCACGTAGTTGTGGCGCATATATCAGGCAAAATGCGTAAAAATTATATCCGTATTTTAACTGGTGATAAAGTTACCGTAGAAATGACTCCTTACGATTTATCGAAAGGTCGCATTGTATTCCGTGCTCGCTAAGTTAGTGCGTTAACGAAATATCAAGTTTTTAGCTAAGTTGTCTGAGTAACTTAGTTACTTTCTACACTAGCTTGAAGCGTTTATTAAATGTAATTAGCAACTTAGTTATTAATTATCTTTTAATAAACAAAAAGCCCAGCAATTGCTGGGCTTTTTGTTGTCTAACGAATGTACTTATGCAGCTGTTAGATTTGTTTCATAATCAAAACGCAGTTTTTTATCCTTCACTGACACTTTGACATTACCGCCACCAACTAGCTCACCAAATAAAATGGCATTCGCCAACGGCTTCTTAAGCTGCTCTTGAATAACACGTGCCATAGGCCGTGCACCCATCGTTTTATCATAACCTTGATCAGCCAAGAACTCTCTAGCTTTTGAGGTAAGCTCAAAGTTCACCGATTTCTTATCTAGCTGAGCTTGTAGCTCTACAATAAACTTATCAACCACTTGCAGTATCACGTCTTTTTCTAGGTGATTAAACCAAATGATGTTATCTAAGCGATTTCTAAACTCAGGTGAGAATACCTTGTTTATTTCGCCCATCGCATCATGTGAATGATCCTGCTCAGTAAAGCCGATTGATTTACGTACTGTTTCTTGTACGCCCGCATTGGTGGTCATCACAACTACAACATTTCTAAAATCTGCTTTACGACCATTGTTATCAGTGAGCGTACCGTGATCCATCACCTGCAGCAGAATGTTATAAATATCTGAGTGTGCTTTTTCGATTTCATCGAGGAGTACCACTGCATGCGGATTTTTAATAACCGCTTCAGTAAGTAGACCGCCTTGCTCAAAGCCAACGTAGCCTGGTGGCGCACCAATTAAGCGGCTCACCGCATGGCGCTCAACATACTCCGACATATCAAAACGAATAAACTCCACACCCATACATTTACCAAGTTGCTTGGTAACTTCCGTTTTACCAACACCAGTTGGGCCTGCAAATAAGAATGAACCAATCGGTTTATCTTCATTAGCAAGGCCTGAGCGCGATAAACGAATAGCAGATGTCAGCGCGTCGATAGATTGGTCTTGGCCAAATACCAGCATTTTCAAATTACGATCGAGGTTTTTAAGGGTTTCTTTATCACTTGATGACACGCTTTGCTGTGGAATACGCGCCATTTTAGAAACAATCATTTCAATGTCCGCAACACCAATGGTTTTTTTACGCTTAGACGTGGGCTGTAAACGCTGACTAGCACCCGCTTCGTCTATCACATCAATGGCTTTATCAGGTAAGTGACGTTCATTAATGTATTTAGCACTCAGCTCTGCGGCTGCTTTAAGTGCTGGTTGTGTATAACGAATACCATGATGCTGTTCATAACGTTCTTTTAAACCGTTAAGAATTTTAGTGGTATCGGCCACACTTGGCTCAAGCACATCAATTTTTTGAAAGCGGCGAACTAAGGCACGATCTTTTTCAAAGATGTTTTTATACTCACTATAGGTTGTTGACCCCATGCAACGTAACTGACCACTTGAAAGCAGTGGTTTAATTAAGTTAGACGCGTCCATAACGCCGCCAGAGGCCGCACCGGCACCAATGATGGTATGAATCTCATCTATAAATAAAATAGAGTTAGGTTTAGCCTGAAGCTCTTTTAATAGCGACTTAAAGCGTTTTTCAAAATCGCCACGGTATTTCGTGCCAGCAAGTAACGCGCCCATGTCTAAAGAGTAAACAACAGCATCGGTAATAACCTCAGGTACTTGATTATTTATAATCCGATACGCTAAGCCTTCTGCAATGGCCGTTTTACCTACGCCAGCTTCACCCACTAATAACGGGTTATTTTTCTTACGGCGACATAATACTTGTACCGTACGTTCAACTTCACTGTCGCGCCCTACAAGTGGGTCAATATTCCCTTCTTCTGCTTGAATGTTTAAGTTGGTTGTGAAGTTTTCAAGTTTAGTTGGCTCTTCATTTTGTACTTCTTGTACTTCTTCGTGTAAGTCGTCGGGATCATCACCTAAATCATCTTCAGCTTTAGTAGTACCGTGAGAAATAAAGTTAACGATGTCTAAACGATTTACATCTGACTTTTTAAGTAAGTAAACTGCTTGGCTTTCCTGCTCAGAAAAAATCGCTACCAGTACGTTCACGCCTGTCACTTCATTTTTTCCTGAAGATTGTACATGGAATACTGCGCGCTGTAATACACGCTGAAAACCAAGTGTGGGCTGGGTTTCACGCTCTTCTTCTAAATCAGGGATGACCGGCGTGGTTTCGTCTATAAACTCAGACAATTCCAATTTTAAACCGGGCATATCAACACCACAGGCTGTTAACGCTTCGCCTGCTGATGGGTTGTCTAATAAAGCAAGCAATAGGTGCTCTACGGTCATAAATTCATGGCGGCGTGTACGCGCTTCACGAAACGCCTCATTTAAGGTTAGTTCTAAGTCTTTGTTTAGCATTGGCAACCCCTTACTGAGATAATCTATTTATACCACTTTGATAGCTCATTTGATCACTATCTTCAGTATTTATTCCTGCTCACAACTACATAGCAGTGGATGCTCGTTATCCCGCGCATAACGGTTAACTTGCTCAACTTTGGTATCGGCTACGTCTGCGGTATAAACTCCGCAAATACCTTTACCGTAGTGATGAACTTGAAGCATCACATCTGTTGCTTTATCGCTATCCATATTAAAAAACGTCGTAAGTACTTCTATCACAAAGTCCATTGGCGTGTAATCATCATTATTTAAAATGACTTTATATTTTCGCGGCGGCTGTAGCTTTTGCTTTTCACTGTCGCGAACTGTATCTAAAACATCTGATTCTTTCATACCACTCATAATTAAATATAGTCTTGTCTTTGGAACTCAAGGAAACTTGAATAAAAAATAAATAAATTGTTAATAAACCGCTAAAACAACTTGACTGCTTGATGAAATAAACTACAGTCAATTATAGATTGATTAAACCTTAGTCAGTCTAACAAATTATACGGTTTAGAATAACTAAATTAGTCAACTTATAGAAGGATGTAGAAGTATGGCTTGTGGTAAAGTCAAATGGTTCAACAATGCCAAAGGTTTTGGCTTCATCGTCGAAGACGGCTGTGAGAATGACATTTTCGCTCATTACTCAACGATTGTAATGGACGGTTATAAAACACTTAAAGCTGGTCAAGATGTAACATTCGAATTACAGCAAGGCCCTAAAGGGCTTCATGCTACAAATATCGCTCCTAACGGAGATATTTTGCAGTAGCTAATAATGTTCGACTACAAGCGAGCGATTTAGTTTAGATCCTCGCTTAATCCTTCTTTTTATACCTCTTTTATCTGTATTTGTCTGCTTAGATATATTTAATTGTACTAATTTATATTTAATGGCACTAATTCATTTACATACAGCCCGCTGAATTTTACTTTCTTAACGAACAAAATGACTTAAAAACCCCCTAACGGTTGAATTGTTGCGTACAAACCCCAATTGTTTATTTGTTGTGATGCCTTTTAGCGTTTTAACTAAAAGTAACTATGGAGCCTAAGCGCATACGCGCTAGCCCTTTTACACCAAACTTGGTACACTCTTGCATGCTAAAAAATTGCATTAATATGCAGTACAAGCTCATAACACTATGCTGATGGCTAATTTATTTTTCCAAAATGCAGCATATAAATACGCATTCACAGTCCGTCAGGTGTGAAAATTGTACACATTAGTAATCACACCTAACTGACTGATTATTGTCTAAACATTGACGATAATATTCTTTGCATTGTTGAATATGGCTTTAACGCCTACTATCTAGGAATGATGATGACATCAAAAATTATCTATACTCAAACAGACGAAGCGCCAGCACTGGCCACCTATTCACTTCTGCCGATTATTCAAGCGTACACTAATGCCGCTGGCGTTGAAGTGGAAACGCGTGATATTTCTTTAGCAGGTCGTGTTATCGCGAACTTTGCTGACTACTTAAATCCAGATCAGCGCATTGACGACGCACTTGCTGAATTAGGTGACATCGCAAAAACACCTGAAGCAAACATTATTAAATTACCTAACATCAGTGCTTCAGTGCCACAGCTTCGTGCGGTAATCAAAGAACTACAAGAAAAAGGCTATGCCCTTCCTGAATACACGTCTGAGCCTAAAACTGACGAAGAAAAACAAATTAAAGCCACCTACGACAAAATCAAAGGCAGCGCTGTAAACCCAGTATTACGTGAAGGTAACTCTGATCGTCGCGCACCAAGCTCTGTAAAAGAATATGCCCGTAATAACCCGCACTCAATGGGTGCATGGAGCAAAGATTCACAATCATACGTTGCAAGTATGGAAGACGGTGATTTCTTCGGATCTGAGCAGTCAGTAACTGTTGATAAAGCAACTGATGTACGTATCGAACACGTTGCTACAAATGGTGATGTAACCGTACTTAAAGAAAGTACACCGCTGCTTGCAGGCGAAGTCATTGATGCTTCTCGTATTAGCGCAGCTAAATTACAAGCGTTCTTAGCAAAAGAAATTGAAGCTGCTAAAGAAAAAGGCGTACTGTTCTCGCTACATATGAAAGCGACAATGATGAAAGTATCAGATCCAATTATCTTTGGTCACGCTGTAAAAGTATTCTTTAAAGACGTATTTGCTAAGCACGGCGAATTATTTAAAGAACTAGATGTTGATGTAAACAATGGCTTTGGTGATGTATTTTCTAAAATTGCCACTCTTGATGATGCTAAACGTGCAGAAATTGAAGCAGATATTCAAGCGGTTTATGACAACGGCCCTGCTATTGCAATGGTTGACTCAGACCGCGGTATTACCAACCTTCATGTACCAAGTGATGTGATCATTGATGCGTCTATGCCTGCTGCAATCCGTTCAAGCGGTCAAATGTGGAATAACGATGGTAAATTACAAGATACTAGCTTTGTAATCCCAGATCGTTGTTACTCAGGTATTTATCAAGCAACTATTGATTTTTGTAAAGAAAATGGTGCCTTTGATCCAACAACAATGGGTAGCGTGCCAAACGTTGGCCTTATGGCACAAAAAGCTGAAGAGTACGGTTCACACGATAAAACATTTGAAGCAAAAGCAGAGGGTTCTATTCGTGTTGTTGATACAAGCGGCACAACGTTACTTGAACACGGTGTTGAACAAGGCGATATCTGGCGCATGTGCCAGGTTAAAGATGCACCAATCCAAGATTGGGTTAAGCTTGCAGTAAACCGTGCACGCGCAACTGGCGTTCCGGCTATCTTTTGGTTGGATGAAAACCGCTCTCACGATGCTGAACTTATCAAAAAAGTAAATGCTTATTTACCAGAACATGATACTGATGGCTTAGATATCCGTATTCTAGCACCTCTTGAAGCGACACATGTTTCACTTGAACGCATCAAAGAAGGTAAAGACACTATTTCAGTAACTGGTAATGTATTACGCGACTACCTGACTGATTTATTCCCAATTCTTGAGCTAGGTACAAGTGCTAAAATGCTTTCAATTGTTCCACTTATGAATGGCGGTGGCTTATTTGAAACAGGTGCAGGTGGCTCAGCACCTAAGCATGTGCAACAGTTCGAAAAAGAAAACCATTTACGTTGGGATTCACTAGGTGAATTTTTAGCGTTGGCGGCTTCACTTGAGCATTTAAGTGTTAATACCAACAACAAAAAGGCGCAAGTACTTGCCGATACGCTTGATAAAGCAACTGGTACTTTCCTTGCTGAGAACAAGTCACCTTCACGTAAAGTTAAAGAAATTGATAACCGTGGTTCTCACTTTTTCTTATCTTTATTCTGGGCACAAGAACTTGCTAAGCAAAATGATGATAGCGAACTCAAAACACAGTTCACGCAAATTGCTGCTGATTTAGAAACTAACAAAGAACAAATTGTTAAGGAGCTAAATGAAGCACAAGGTCCTGCAATGGCCGTAGGTGGATATTTCCAGCTTAACGACGACAAAGCTTATAAAGCAATGCGTCCAAGTGCAACATACAACGATATTTTAGCTAAGCTAGTTTAAAGCTAAAAGCAAGTTGAGAAAGGCGCTTACTACAAAGTAAGCGCCTTTTTATTTTAAGCTTTAAAACACAAATAATAAAAAAGGCCACATAATAATATGTGGCCTTTTTAATAAGTTATTGCTAATTACTTATTATAAGCTCTGGGCATTTCTGAGTCGCTCATATAACGCTCTCGTAATTTATCTTGGCGTGCCTCAGTTGTAACTTTTTCGCCATTAATAAACATCTGCGTAACGTGGCTATTAAGTTCAAATGGATCACTACTCCAAATGACAACATCCGCGGCTTTACCTACTTCCATCCGACCTGCGTCAATAGAAAATACATCCGCAATATTTGATGTGACCGCTTTTAATGCACCTTGCTGACTCATACCATATGAAACAGCATTACCCGCATCAAAACGTAATTGGTAGATATTATGACTTGAATCGCCACCTACCGTTAAAAGAACTTTAACACCCGCTTTTTCAAGTTCACCTGCGTTGCTAAGGCTTGCGTGTAGTGAGTCAAAGCTACCGGGTAAGTTATCCATAGCACTTAAAATAACCGGCACGTGCGCATCCGCTAACTGCTTTTTAACGACAACGGCGTCTTGTGCGCCACTAAGTACAAGATTAACACCAAACTGTTGCTTAACTTTTAATAGTTCCATAATATCAGCCGCGCGTGATACGCTAACGAGCAATGGCATTTCACCAGCAAGGACTTTAGTTAATATTTTATCTTCAGTGCTTGGGGTGTCGTCTTTTTTATCTTCTTTAGCTGACTTTTGTTGGTGCGCTTCAAGTGTGTCTATAAGTGTTTTCAACGACATAGCACGAGAACCTTTACGTTTTTCACCAAGGTGAACAACTAAGGCTGCTTGTTTTTTTGAAACACTATCAAATGATCCACTTAAATCAACTATCGCAGCTAGGCCTGCAAAAATACTATCACCACCATGAGGTGTAATTACATCACGAGTAACACCACCTTTACGCGCATAAGGAATAAGGCTTGAGTGTGCATTAAAGGCAAGGCTTGGATCAAAATCAATCCCAGCTTTGTCATCGCCACCATCACGAGAACCTGCTACAGCACTCACTTCAACTAAACCTAATTGGTTCACACTAGCAATAAAACCTGGCGTTACAATTTTACCTTCGGCGTCAACAATAGTATCTGCAGTTACTTTCTCTGGATTAATCGCGGTAATTTTACCCTCATCCATAATAATGCTGGCATTTGATAATACACCTTGCTCTGTGGATGTATGTAAAGTGGCATTAATAATAGCGATTGATTGTGCTTGTACAGCGCCTGCTGCAAATAAACCGGCGGCAACCAGTGAAAGTGAAAACGAACGTGTTAATTTTGTCATCCTAGTTACCCCTTATTGTTGACCTAACATAAAATCGCTTTGTGCTTGGTATTTTTCGTCATTACGGTCATACACTTTGGCACCATCAACGAATACTTGTTCAGCTTTTGCATACACACTAAACGGGCTTTGATTCCAAATAACAACATCGCCTTGCTTACCCGCTTCAAGTGAGCCGGTTTTATCTGCAATGCCTAACGATTTAGCCGCGTTAGAGGTGATCCACTCAATTGCATGTTGCTCTGAAATATCAAAACCATTTTCATTCGCGCGGAACATTACCTTAGCCGCTTCTTGGTTTAAGCGCTGAATAGTGGTGTCTGAGTCTGAATGCACAATCGCGCATGAGTTTTTAACAGCATCAACAATTGCTACGTTTTCTTGAACCATGTCATAGGCTTCCATTTTAAAGCCCCACCAATCTGGCCAAAGTGCTGCGCACGAGCCATTTTCAGCAAGCATATCGGCAATTTTGTACGCCTCAACCCCATGATGGAACGTCCCTGCGTGATAACCAAATTCTTTCGATAGATCAATCATCATTGCCATTTCTTCGGCTTTGTAACAATGATTGTGGATCATTACTTCACCTTCAAGAACGCCTCGTAAAGTGTCGTATTTAATATCCCGTAGTGGAACTTCAGGGTTTTCACCTGCGGCATAATCGCTGTCGTATTTATCCCATTTTCGTTTATATTCAACCGCACTAGCCCAAGCTGCACGGTACCCTGCCATGTTACCCATACGGGTTGAAGGTAACTCGCCTTTACGGCCATAAACACGTTTAGGGTTTTCGCCACAGGCCATTTTTAAACCATACGGCGCATTTGGAAACTTCATGCCTTGCATTGTATGCGCAGGTATATTTTTAAGGGTCACACCGCGACCACCAAATAAGTTAGCTGAGCCAGGTAAAATTTGTAATGAGGTGATACCGCCTTCACGAGCACGATTAAAGCCAGGATCTTGTGGCCAAATAGAATGCTCTACCCAAACCTCTGCGGTATTTGGGCTAGTCATCTCGTTACCATCTTGATGCGAGTCAACCGATGGGTTGGGATAAGCTCCTAAATGAGAATGCACATCTATAATACCCGGTGTTACCCACTTACCTTGCGCATCGATAGTGACATCGGCACTGCCTGTTAAGTCTTTACCTACTTGTTGTACTTTACCATCAACCAGTAATACATCAGCCTCGTCTAAACGCTCACCTGTACCAGTTAATACTGTGGCATTGGTAATAAGCGTAGACTTCGATTTAAGCGGTTGGTAAGTACTTGGGTATGGGTTTTTATTAATCGTTATTTTTTCATTTTGTGGGCCATTATCTTGGCAGCCGCTAAGGGCAACAGCCAATGCAGCAGCCAACATAGAAGGAGCAAATTTTTGCATATGTTATATCTCTGTTGTTTTTTTATTATTAATGTAACTGTAACTAAATACGCCCCACAATGCGATCAAACACGGTAATTCAGCATTTATATAGGACGAATGCCTTAATTTTAGGCCATTGCAAAATATAAAACCATATACTTTAAAGTAAACGCCTTGGCCGTGCTAACAAATGTAATCAAACGTTACTTTTTAATGTAGTTATTGTAAAGCTTGTCTAAGGCATCTTCTGTCGTCATCTCAGGGTCTTTATCCATAAAATGCTTTACTGTACGAGTAACAAAATCTGAGTTTTGTTTATGCTTTTTAGCAAAGTCTTTAATGAGACTATTACCGTCTTTCACTGCGGTTACTTTATCATGACGATGACGGTACTGACTGAGCGCCTTATTAAAGTTGCCGTTATAATCTTCTACTAAAATTTTATAAAAGTCGCTTTTGTGTACATTTAAATCACTGATGCAATAATTAAGAGCCTCTTTAAAGTCGTAAAAAATCATCCCTTCTACATCAAATTCTTTCGTTTTTTCACGTACTGTTACTTTCGCTTCTTCGGTCGCATAGCTAAAACCTTGAAATGCTAAGCGTTCAGCAGATTCTTTACCGAGTCTCATACCGGCTTGAATACTGTGTGCGAACTCGTCACTCATCTCACCAAGCTCACTTTCATGCCACATATTATAAACGCGAAGCGGTTTGGCATATTTTGTTGAGAGCTTTTTTTTCAACTTAATGAAACGCTCATCAATGCTCATTAGACGCTCATTATGTAATAACGCATAGCACTCATAGCATGCAGGAATGCTAACAAACTCAGCCTCTTCTCCTAAGTCAACAATACTCTGTAGCATGTGCAATGGTGGGCAATGATCGCGCTCTGTAGCTTCGCAGCCACAGTAAAAGCACTGATTAAAATTTTGCTGTTCAGTGGCATATGCATGTTGATAGTAACTTGCAAGTTTACGGCTCACAGTGTCTCCCAAACTTTTTCAAAATTATGGCCGAATAATACAGCTAAGAAATACCTAAGTCACCTCGATAATCGATGAGTTTACTAAAAGTAAAAAAACCAAAATAAAATTATCAATAAGCCAAGTAAATCCGATAAAAAACAGTCAAAACCAATAATGACCTATCATAAGGAAATCAAGCAACTCGAGTGTCGCTATACATACACTGACAACTTCAACAACCCAAGCCGCCCTGCATAGCATCACGATTACTAACTATCTAAGGCAGTAATTTAAAATGATGAAAGGTATTGTGTCTTGTAGTGAGATGAACGTGGCTTAGCTTATCAGTGGCTATGCCTTAAGAGTTAAGAACGACAGTATCTGAATTACAATCAATGATAATACACAGCAATGATGTGATCCTACCGGTTCAAAGTAAATGATGTGATAGTAAAACTAAGTAGCCTAATAGTTAGGCTACTTAGTTTTGTAGGAATGAAACATTTGAAAAATAATACAATATTAAATAATTGCCGCTATCAAACCAAATACACCTCCGAATACACCACCCCATACAACAAGCCAACCTAAGTGCTCTCTGATCATAGTTTGAATAATATTTTTAACCATCACCGGCGTTAGCTCATTAAGACGTTCATCAACCAATGTCGTGATCGTATTATAAAGCGCGTTGTCGTCGGTAGCAGAGGGTGTTAAATGCGCCGATAATAGCTGCTTAAACTGCTCTGATTGGCTTATTTCAGTCATTGAGTGCTGCATTTTTTCTATAAACGATTCGCGCATTGGTTCAAGAGCCGCAGCACCGCCCATCATAGCCAGCATGCTACCAAACTGCGACTGCTCTATCACGTCAACTAAGTTGTCAAAGGCAGGGTTTAAATCGACTTTACCGATTACTGGCGCTAAATCAATCTGCTCAGTTTGTGAGCTTAAAAATTGATTTATTTTTTCTGGCGAAAAAAACTCAGTTAAAATTAAATGTTTTATTGCTTCTTTAAAGCGTTCGAATTTTAAAGTAATCACCCCTGAGCCATATAAAAAAGGGACTTTATCAAACAGCATGTGAATAGCTAATAAGTTTGTTACCGCGCCTGAAAGCGCAAATAAGCCAACCGACAAAAGAATACTTTGTTCAAAAAAATAACCCACCGCAACACACACAGCAGCAATAAAATTAGTAACAACACTTTTATTCATTTTATAAACAAGCCTTTTAAAATATCAGGATCATTAATTTTACCTGTAAGTGTTTGTCTATTGAACTTCTTTTTGCCATAGTTTAAGTATCTGTTCAAAAGGTGTTCAATGTTATGTGGAATTGTGTCAACGAACATATTAGCCAAGCCATGCATTTTGAGTTTAAACATACAATTAAGCAGCAGCTGCAAAGTGCCAATAGTGATAAACTGTTTCAAATTAGCGATGGGACCCGTCAATACTTTGTCAAAGTAGGTTATTCACATGATCTAGAACGCTTTGAGTGCGAGGCTCACAACTTAACATTGCTGACCCAAGAAAGCCTATTTATGGTGCCCGACTGTATTACAACGGGCGTTAATATCGAATATGCCTTTATTGTTTTAGAGTGGCTTGAACTTGATAAACAACCTCACACCGATTGGCATATTATGGGCAGCCATTTAGCAAGATTACATTTAAAACATCAACAAGCGATGTTTGGCTTTGATCATGACAACTTTATTGGTCCAACTAGCCAGCCTAATCGCTGGCATAAAAAATGGGATGTATTTTTCGCTGAGGAACGTATTGGTTGGCAATTACAGTTACTGGACGAGAAAGGCATTAACTTAGTCGATAAAGATGAGTTCGTAAGCGTTATAAAAAACAAGCTGCATGGGCATATAGTAAAGCCTTCATTATTGCATGGTGATTATTGGCGCGGCAATATGGGGTTTATGCAAGGTGTGCCGAGCACTTTTGATCCAGCTTGCTATTATGGCGACAGAGAAACCGATATAGCCATGAGCGAACTATTTGGACCACTCCCTGAAGCGTTTTATATTGCCTATAATAAGCACTACCCTTTGCCTCAAGGGTACCAACAACGCAAAATAATTTACCAGCTTTATCATATTTTAAATCACGCAAACATTTTTGCCGGACACTATCTTACTGAAGCAAAACAACAAATAAACCTATTACTCAAATAATAATTTTTAGTATTCAAATAAGTGTCACAAAAAGATATTTCACACTATATTTAAAGAGCTAAAAGTATTTGTGTAGCGCTGGAAATGTTGTTACGCCAGCCGAGTAAAGTAAACATATACCCGGATACTTTGACGACAATGAAGTTACAAAATAACTTAATTAATATAGTGATCAGGCATGCCTGATTAAGGTAAAAGCTGATGAAATATCAACTATCACAACGTATTACTTGCCCTCATTGTGGGCATCATATTCATATCGCGCTTGATGCCAGTGAGGGTGATCAAGATTATATTGAAGACTGCACCGCATGCTGCAACCCAATTCACTTAAATATGCACATCGATTACGCTCGCAACAAAATAGAGCTGCATATTGACAGCGACGATGAACAAATATTTTGAATTAGCTTTAATGTTGGCTTAAATAGTTCTCAACGGTATTTATTATGGTATAGGTTTGTTGATCAACTTCTATATTCAACCGACTGCCCACCTCACACGGCAAGATCATTATAAATTGAACTTATAGAGCAAGTAGTGATCAGATCAAGGCATAATAATTACTTGGTCGCATAAATATGAGCACTACTTTTCTGAAACATTTTAATTCAATTACAGATCCTCGCATTGAACGTTGTAAAAAGCATGAACTTATCGATATTCTTCTCCTTGCTATTAGCGCTGTACTCTCTGGTGCAGAAGGATGGGAAGATATTGAAGACTTTGGGCACCTAAAGCTTGATTGGTTAAAAAAATACGGCACGTTCAACGCAGGAATTCCAAAACATGACACGATTGCTCGCGTCATGTGTCGGTTAAAAGCAAATGAAATAGAAAGGGCATTTCAATCTTGGATATCATCACTGATTGAAACTACAGGTGCAGATATCATCGCTATCGATGGCAAAACCGCACGGCGTTCATTTACCACAAAAGACAGAAAAAGTGCCTTACACACGGTCAGTGCATGGAGTTGCCAACACCAGTTAGTGCTTGGGCAGACGGCTGTTGATAATAAAACAAATGAAATCACCGCAATACCAGAATTACTCACCCTGCTCGATATTGAAAACAGTATCATTACGTTAGATGCGATGGGATGCCAACAAGAAATAGCAAAACAAATCATCCAACAAAAAGCAGATTATATTCTTGCACTTAAAGGTAATCATTCAGGCATGCAAAAGGAACTAGAAGCGTGGTGGCACAAGTGCGAGCGTGAAAGGTTAACTAAGCATAATTGTGATGAACATACCGAAATAAGCTCAGGACATGGGCGTGTTGAAACACGTACATGCCAGCAGTTACTTATAGATAAAAGCTGGCTAGGCAAGGATTATCGTTGGCCTGGCTTAACGAGTATTATTAAGGTCAGGGCTGAAGTTCATGATAAGTCGGCAGGGTCGGATACCACTGAAACACGCTGGTATATAAGTTCATTAGACTTAAATGCAGCGCAAGCACTCAATGCAGTACGCAGTCACTGGCAGGTTGAAAGCATGCATTGGATGCTTGATATGAACTTCAGAGAAGATGAATCGAGAATACGCAAACTTCAAGGGCCATTAATGTTTAATGTAATGCGAAAGATAGCCATGGCGCTTTTTAAACAAGATGCATCTAAGTCAGCAAGTATGGCGAGGAAAAAGAAAATGGCAGGGCTAGACGATGATTACCGCTCAACCCTGCTAGAGTCTGGGATTAAAATGCGCTAGCCGTGGCCCACCTCAGCAACACCAATGTTAGTGATGGACAATGTTTCAGGAATGAGGTGCAACCAAAAGCCCAATTCATCAACCTCACCTACCGTCAAGCTTGCGCCATTAATGGCTACAAAACCTTTATACAATACGTATTTTTGCCATTCAGTTGGAATCGACAATTGTATTTTACAATTACTTTGCTCATGAATAACTTGCTCTACTTTGGCGCAGCAATGAATATGCCCTGATACAATATGCCCGCCAAGCTCCGTACCAAAAGTTACCGAGCGCTCATAATTTACCTGCATTCCTTGGGCTAACTCACCTAAGTTTGTTAATTTAAGCGTTTCGTCGATCACATCAAAGTAAACATGCGCTTGATGAACTTTGATTGCGTTATCAGGAGTATTTAAGCACACTTTTACAACCGTTAAACAACATCCATTAATAGCTATACTGGCACCTAAGTTTAAGTTTTCAACATAAACTTTTTCAACTTCAAGTACTAACCTAAGGACTCCCTCATTGTGATTATTTTCAACAACCTTTGCCTGTGTTTGCACGATACCAGTAAACATAACCATTCCTAATAAAAATTAACCGCTTAAGTGTAACTGAAAAAATATCTTCATTCATCGCTAGAAGCTTTTTTTCTGGGTGTATTGAATTACAATAACGTGACTTATTCTAGTTAGTGTTTGATATGACATTTTGTAATTGGGAAGCCAAACGGCTTATCTCTTTGGCCATTCCGGTCTTTTTAGCACAAGTTACCTTAGTATTAATGTCGGTCGTTGACACGATAATGGCAGGCCAAGTCAGCGCTACGGACTTAGCCGCTCTATCGATTGCTACGGGTATTTGGAACCCAGCAATGCTTGCCCTACAAGGTATTTTATTAGCGCTGACGGGTATCATTGCACAGTTTTCAGGAGGCAATGACAAAGCCGGCATAAGCCATTATTTTCAGCAAAGTTTATACTTAACCGCTATTTTAAGTGTGATTGGTTTAGCCATCGCTTATTTAGCAAACACCGTTATTTTAAAGTTAGACACCACGCCAGCCATTGCAGAACTCGCTGATGATTATATCCATTTTGTGAAATGGGGGGTTATTGGTTTTTTAGTGTTTAGTGTCTATCGTAATGTAACCGAAGGCATGGGGATGACTAAACCCGCTTTTTACATTAGCTTAATCGGACTCGCCATTAATATTCCGGCAAATTATATTTTTATCCACGGTAAATTGGGGATGCCCCCTCTTGGCGGTGCAGGGTGCGGTATTGCAACCGCCCTGGTATTTACAGCCATGGCGATCGCACAAGTTATTTACTGCCACAACAGTAAGAAAGTCAATGCCAAAGGCTTGTTGGCCGGTTTTAAAGCGCCGCAACTACAAACCATTTGGACAATAACTAAAGTGGGTATTCCCATTTCACTAGCGACTTTTTTTGAGGTTACACTGTTTGCGTGCATTCCTTTATTTATTGCGCATTTAGGCGCTGTTGCAGTATCGGGTCATCAAGTTGCTGCTAGTGTAACTACATTGCTATTTATGATGCCCCTAAGCCTTTCTATTGCGATAAGTATACGCATTGGTAATCTATATGGCCAAGGTCACTACCAGCAGCTTAAAAACGCAATATCAACCAGCTATATTCTCGCTGTGTGTATTGCAATACTACTTGCTACGATTACCTTTATCGGTCGCCATGCTATCAGCCACCTTTATACTGACAACGAAAGCGTTATCGCCCTTGCCTCTTCAATTATGATTTTGGCGTGTATTTATCAATTGCCTGATGCACTGCAAGTTGCAGCCAACGGTATTTTGCGTGGTTTAAAACATACAACCCCAATATCTTATATTACGTTTATTTCTTATTGGTTGGTTGGTTTTGCACTCGGCTTTATACTTGCCCGTACTGACTTAATAGTACCAGCTATGGGCCCACATGGTTTTTGGGTTGGTATTATTGTTGGTTTATCTGTAGCCGCTATAATGCTTATGTACACAGTTTCAAGGCGCTTTAAACATGAATCAATCACACGCTTTATCAAGTCATAGCTAATTAAATGCTAAATAAGCGGGCGAATAAAAACAATAATTACTGTTTATCTTGTCAAAAACTGGCGAGCGTCCTTGTGTGGGTATTGGCTACTTTTATGATCAGCGCATGTAATGACAAACCAAGCGATACCTACAGCGAGTATCAGCAGCGCCTAGCAAGCACCACAGCAGTTGAACTCCCTTCTACGACTCAACTGCGCAATATTAATATTGATTACTCCAACGATAATATAGACAAGCAAACCATCAGTTTACTACAGCTGGCCCAGCTCAATCACTGCCCTTTAAATGGATTAATTGCTGCTCACAACAATCAATTAGGAAAAGTAGCCACAGTAAGTAGTAAGCTTATTTATCAAATTCGCTTTATTCAACTTGCCAATAAATGCATGGCAACCATAGAAGATAAACCCAAAATATATCAAGCATTACAAAATGCCACGGCAAATAAAAAAGCACAATTAAATGCAAATTTCACAGTCTTACTTTACCAAGAACCTGAACTTAAAAGAACGTGGCTGTTAGGTAGCTACGAAGTGGATCAGAGTCTTTCAGGTTTAGTTGAAACTGAGCAAGCATTACAACAGCTCGTTAATATTAAAAAAGCAATTAAAGCTAAAGATTATCAAAATATCGGCACAGAGCTGCTATTCCCAGCTTTAGAAGTTTTAAATAAGTTTAATTTTAATCAAGCACTTATTAGTTCAGCTAGAAGACAAATAAAACTTAATAACGACACACGCGTTTATTTACAAAATCTCAAACTTAAACGCTTTTGCGCCCCCAATAAAAATAAACAAAAAGCGAAGATCCTTAGCAATATTTTTAAAAAGTATTACCTATCACAACTACAACCCTATCAAGCACAGCTAACAGCTGCCCTAGAGCGGTTAATGCCTTTGTATAAAGCGTTGTGGCTAACATCTTCACAAAATACTCCTAGCGCTTTACACTCTTTTATAAATGATAGCCCTGATAATTTACTTTATAATTTAAAATTATCAGCCAAAGCACATGTAAAATGGTGGCAAGTATTTTATAAAACGTGTGAAATCAGCCCAATATGAATAAAAAAACGGCAAACGCACTAAAAAAACATATTCACACTTGATTCACTAAAGCACACGCTATATATTAGCGACCGTTGTTGAGCAATTAACACATCTTAATTTATGATACGACCGTAGCTCAGTTGGTTAGAGCACTACCTTGACATGGTAGGGGTCGGTGGTTCGAATCCACTCAGTCGTACCAACATTTAAGAATCCTAAAAAAATTGTACGACCGTAGCTCAGCTGGTTAGAGCGCTACCTTGACATGGTAGAGGTCGGTGGTTCGAATCCACTCGGTCGTACCAATTAAACTCTATATTTCAAACAGTTAAAAACCCTATTCAATCTATTCGTTTAATTATTCAACTAAAAATTAAATTCTTAGTTTTTTATTATTTTGTATTCAAAATTTTAAAATAACGAGAGCCAAGCCTCAAAAGATCATCCTAAAAATTCCAGTTTTTATCGATTTGTGCCCAAACTTGTGCCCAAGCGCCCAAACCACTTTTTTAGCTCTTTAATCTTCCTCAAAATTAGACCCCTACCCTTGCAAATTCACAAACCTCAAATCACAAATTCCAAACCAAAAATTTCAAATCAGGTGACCACTACCCTAATATTTTCCGTGTCATTTCATGAAATATTCTATGACCCCTATTCCATAAACTGCTTCTGTGCCTTGTTTAGGCTCCGGTGCCCACACAAGGCACAGATACACTAATTAGTTGTGTGCAGCGATCATAACCTTAATAATATGTGTAGTGGTCAAAATGACTCTACCACTACAATTGCCCCACTTACATTAATTTACCCCAAGCGCCTTATAAACAGCATCCACAGGGTCACTGTAAAAGCTTACCTGAAACTTAGTAAACGTCTCTGCTGGGACTGATGGGATGTCACTGGCTGATGCCATTGGCAGAAGTACCTTGGTTGCTCCACCTTCTAGCGCTATTTGCATACTAGATGCGAGATCTTGCACTGGATTTACCACACCACCTAATGTAATGCTGCCAAGCACAACCATAGACTCTTGTATTGGTTTATTCATTAGAACTGAACAACTAGCAATTAAAGAAGCTAAACTTGCTGTATGACTATTGCCTGAGTTTTGTAAATCAACAAAGTGCAAGTGAAATTCGTGTTCAGAAAATCGTGAAGTCGCTGCTATACGATTTAAATTACCTTTGAAATATTCAAAACCCACCCTAACCTGTTCTTTTGCTGACGTATCAGAGCCAAAACCTGAAGTAGAGTGCTTACCATTACCAGGTGTCATTTGAGTTTCAACTCTGTATAGCCCTAACTTGCCAGCTGCGCCTTCACTTACAAAATGAAGCACACCAGGGTTAGCTATTCCAGCTGGTATTAGGTTTGAACCACCTTGTTCTGGAACATTGACAAAAAATTCCTCGAGTGTTTCATTATCAATATAGCTAAAGTTAACATCAAAAAATTCCATGCCGCCTATTTTTTTCAACTGTTCTTTAATTCGGCGGCGAACTTCTAAAGCATAGGTTAAACATACCCTTACATCTTCTTTAGTATATTCCCCATGAGGTACTAATAACTTTAGTAATCCAGAAGTTGTACGACGCACACCTATTACATCTCGTTGGTTTAAGTTATTTCCTAGCTTAAAGAACTTATTAATAGAGTCTGAAAACGTTGTCTTGCGCATTTCGCGCATGTATTCAGCTAAGTAATCAGTTATTAAACCAAAGCGGTCTGTGAAGAACTCAGGGCGCATTTTAGGTATTTCCCAACCAGGAATGTATCCGTGAAAACGGTCAAAAAATGCGGCATCAATCATATCATCAGGGAATGGCGCTAAAAGGTGACTCGTTTTTACTAAAGTTTCAACGCTATGGTCAATATTACCAACAAACACCATTGACGCTTTAGCTTCTATCGAATCACGGCCACGAGAGAATGAACCTGAGGCCATATAATCTTTCATGATCTGAATACCGTCTTTATCTTTAAAACGGATTCCGGCTACTTCATCAAAGGCCACAACGTCCCACATTCCCACTAAACCAATTTGGCGAGAAGACATATTATAAAAAAGGTTAGCAACTGTAGTTTGTCCGCCCGATACCAAGAGCGAGTTAGGAGAGCACTCTTTATAAACATGCGACTTACCTGTACCACGCGGCCCAAGTTCACAAACGTTATAGTTATTTTCAACAAATGGGATCATGCGAGCAATTAAATGCCATTTAGTTCGGTGATCTAAATTAGCAGGTTCCATTCCAATTGAGCGCAGTAACATATCGATCCACTGATCCATTGTGAACTTACGTCGAGCTTGATATACCTCTTCCATATTCATAGAAGGCATTTGAATTGGCTTTAAGCTAAATACACTAAAAGGTGATACCTTCTGGCCTTCTTCATAGTAATAGCTAACTGTAATAATGCACCAAATACCGCCTGTTAAGAGTTTCTCGTTTTCTTTAACAATTTTATTTGGCACAACCGCATCTTTGATACCGATATTAGATAGACTTGCTTCGTAAATATCTTTTTTCTGGTTTAGCTTAACCGTCACTTTATCTATAACTTTATGTGTGCCTTTTTCACGAATAAGCGACTTGGCCTTTTCTGCCTCATCTGGTCGAACATAGTTTTCCGTTAATATTTTCTTAACGTTTTTCATGCCTTCATCAATTAAGTCATCTTCAGCAGCAGAGCAATACATACCTAAAAGGTATTCCAGTACGTATACAGGAACGTTAGCACCTTCTTTTAACTGCTTTGTTAGATCTTTACGTACGATACGACCTTTAAATTCATTTATCATCAGCTCGTCTAGATCAATACTTCTTAGCTCCCCACGCTCAGTAAGCACCGGTGCAGTGTCGTCTATAGGGTCTATCGTCGCGTCATTTTCATGCATATGAACATGTACATTAATTTCACGTTCTTGGTTGGCAACTTGGTTTTCTTGATTATCATTTTCTAAATTGTCTTTGGTTTCCATTTTATGCCTTCCCTAAAAAAAGTCGTCTTCAAAAGCTAAATCAATAATCACAGAGTGTGTTGTTTTTACTTTGCTCTCTGTATCTTCCATCATTAGCTTGTAGCTCACTGTGCGGTCAAAGCCGCTACCTTCTAATTTTATTTGTACGTTGCGTTTACGATCGTCCATCTTCTCTGAAGTCGATTCAAACAATACCTTTTCACGTGAACTTACCTTTTTTCCATCGGAATCTTCAATCCATATTTCTAATTCACGGGCCTTAAATTTCTCGCCTACCGGATCTGTTTGAAGGAATTTGATCCTATCGATATTAGATACTATTTTCACAGGATTATTGAGCGGAACAGCGTTTACTTTCTGCTTTGCGTGTTTCGTTTGAGCCTTTGTATCTAACTCTCTAATTTGAAGAACAGGAACACAAATTTCCTGTGGCATAATACCACCATGAATAAACTTAGCCCCACCAACAAAATTAAAACGATTACTTCCCCTTGGGATCATAAACTCAGCATCATCACCACCGTCAACATCTACGCCAGCAGTGTTAGCTAATTTGCCAGTCCAGTAATAACTGTCTGTAGGTAAGTTTGAGCCTATTACATAACGCTTTTTCGCTTCGGTTGTGCCTGCTGGTTTTGATTTAAGCGCAGTCTTATCTGAATCGGTCACGTCCGTCATTTTAAACAAAAAACCATGATCAGCGGTAATAAGTACTCTACTACCGTTTAAGCGATTAATGATACGACCAATCAATTGCTTAATTTCATCAACGGCATCGCGAGCGGCTTCAAAGGTTTGATTCTCTGTCGCTTGCTTATCGCCTATTGCATCAATCTCATCGTGATAAATATAAACTACCTGAGTATCACGTACTTTGTCTCGGCCTTCTTGATTTGTCCAGTTAAGAACCTCATCCGCTTTAAATGCAACACCACCGTGCTTTTCAAGGATTTTATGGCGGTTTTCATGCCCATGCACAGACATGCCATCAGCTTTATATTCTGGCTTAGTGCCAAGGTGAGCTGTCAGCTTCTGATGAGGTAACAAACTACCCATGCCCAGTTGAGTGTAAGAAGGTACAACGCCTAACTGAGACTTAATCTCAGACTTAAAGCGTTTTTCATCATTAATCTGCTGGTGAATATCATGCGCTACCTCGTATCGAAGTGCATCGGAGATGATGACAAAAACTCGTTTAGTTTGAGTTTTATTTAATACACCTTTAACTTCTTCACGGAAGAAGTCTTGCTGATTGTTTATTCCAGCTAGGCTCCAATTATCCAGTAAGTTTTCATCATCAACTAACTTACCCCAAACAATCGCTAAATCATGCAAGTACCAATCAACATATAAGTGCTCAATATCTTCAACAAGACCTGTTGCTTTTAAAATATCAGAGCCGTTTTTACTAATTTCAATCGAGTTTTCACTAAAAATACGATACGCATGGTCAAACTTATAAAGCTCTGTTTCATAAGCTTTGTAAAGGCTCCTTGCACTTTCAAAAGCCAAACCATCAATATGCTTTTCTTTTAAGTCATAAAACTCTTTAGCGGCTCTTAATGCCGTATAAATAGCCGCATAGTTAGCACTATCTTTATGTGATCCTGGTGAGCACCAATGGCTGCGTAATTTTTTCGAAACCCATTCATTAATTTCAACAGCGTTATATGCAGGTAAATCCGTTGCTAACGATTTAATTAACTGCTGATCCGCTTCAACAAAGGTTTCAACATGTATCAGCTCCGACGGATGTTTAAACTCGGCAAGTTTATTCTTAATCTCTAGCTCTTGGGCAACCTCAAATGCCATAACATTATATGAATTCGATAACGTTCTGCTCTCTCGCCAAGACGACACAAAGTTAACCACAGATGCACGTTTAGAAGCCGCATTCAATAGCAACTCTTTTACGCTCTTTGGCAGTGCCGTTGTTTCTTCATCACTCAAGCTCATCGGTAAAGTGTGTGCTGAAAGGCTTGAGGCAAAACTAGTGGCTTGAACAGTAACGCCAGACGACTGCAACGCTTGGTAGCAATCAGTGACTAATAACTTAGTTAATAAGTCTTTAAATATAACGAGTTGAGTACTATTGGCTTTATCATCTATCCATAAACATTTGGCGACAAAACCAAACTCTTCAACAGCTAACAGCCAAAACACTTTACCAAGCTCAAATTTATTTAATTCAGATAGCAACTCACCTGCTTTTTCTGGCTGCTCTGCATACAACTTAATTAACTGATATAAAGCCGCAGTAAAAGAAACCGTTTCTACCTTAGCGATAACAGCAATCATCGAAAGCTCTAATGTTTGTTTATCTGCACCCTCTGGTAGTAACCGCTTTAGCTTGTTATAACGCTGCTGGTTTCCAAAAAACTTCTTATAGCGACTTATGTCTTGGCGAAACTCCATTCTCATACCTAGCTCATTCAATATCATCGAGCTTGAATCAGCATAAAACCGCTCTGCGTATAAGCGAATATCATATAGCCAATCGCGTGATGGCTCGTTTTGCGGTTTATTGCTATACAGCAAGAACTTTGAGCTTGTTTCTTTTAGTTCAATACGTTGCTTTATTTCAAAATGTGAACACGCATCAAGCTCAATAAGCTCTACATCATTGCTATTAAGTTCGTCGTTTATTGATGGCAACTGTTCTTTAAATTCGACATCTTCATCTTGCCAAAATACCAATCGGCACTTTTCAAACTTGGCTAATACACCTTGTTTTATTTGTTCTAGGTTCATTAGATTACCCCTTGTTAGTCAGGTTGAAATAATTACAATTTCCAGACAAAACAGTGCAATTTAAATTTGCAGCGCCAATAAAGTCTTTGATAGCGATAACTGAGCTATCATCTTCCGTCTGCACTTGCTGCTTCGCCAATAAACTTAGCTGAAGCTCTGATGTTAACTCAGCCCAGAAACCATCAGATGCAACTACTAAAGATTGCTCTTTTGCGATATTAAATTGGAAAAGCTCGGGGTTATATTTTTTTCGCATATTTAAAGAACGGGTCAAAATATGCCTTTCAGGTAGTAACTTCATTGAGTCTATAAAACTTTCACCAAAAGGATTGGCGCCAGTATGAACAGGAGAAAGCCAAATTATCTCATCCCTCACAGTGCCTATACGTGAGTCACCTACGGTATACCCCCACACATTGCCGGATTCATATGAAACAAAACACGTAATTAAGCTTGCTACTCCAGATTTGAACGACTGCTGTAACTCAATAATGACTTGTTGAAATACTTCAAGAAAAAGACTGGGTTCTGCAACACTTTCATTAGTGACCCGCTCTAAAATTAAGCCATTAAGTTGCTCTACAAAGCTTGCACAATTAAGCGATGAACTTGTTGAAACATCCAATAAATAAACCAACACTCCACAATCAAGTTCGAAAAGCCCAACAAAGTCTCTATTGGTCTCACGAGCACTACCTTGTTGTGAATAACAATCTATATCCATTACTCTGCTATCCATTGTCAGCAACGCCTTCTAGCCTTTCAAAAATCACCTTTTCTCTATCTAAATCACCATTTGTTAGGCTTTGAATCGCATACTCAAAATTGGAATCTTCTATTAGTAAAAATAATTGCTTTGAGATATAACTCTTCAAAGCCGCTGAAGCACTATTTATTTCTTCTACGATTTCCTCTCGGCCATCAAAAATATTAAGCAAATCTTCTATATCATGGCTAGATAAGCAATCTCCATTGCCACGCCCCAAGTAAGCTTCAATTTTTGTCGCAATAAAGTATTCCGGCGCAACAAGTTTGATCGTCAACTGATCAGTCAATTGATAATCTTGGGCCGTATCTACGGCATCTCTATACCACTTATTTGTAAAGCCGAGTGTTTTCTCATCCACAGGCATAAAATCAACTTTAAGCTCACCTAACAGCATACGGCACATGACTTCTTCACCCATATCTATGCTAAAGCCGTGCTCTTTTAATTGATCTTGTAAACTCGTCCAAGCAGGATACCCTACTACATCAACGATTAAGTCAACATCATCGGTATACCTAATTTGCTCTTTGGTGAAATCGTCTGTAATCAAAAGTCCTGTAGTACAGCCTCCCACAAACACAACTTCTTGAATCAATTGCTCACCAAGTGCTTCTGCTACTTTTGTTAGCATCTGCTTTTGTAAATTTATCGTTTTCATATTGTTGTCTTAAATAGTTGCTGTAAGGTTTCTAAAGCAAAGTTCCGTTCTCTAGGATTACCTAGTCTAATCGCGTCTGTTAACGCAAGGTATGCATACATTCTTGGATCTTTGCGAACAGCTTGAAAAACTTTGGGATGTAAAGGCTCTATAGTTAAACCCTTTGACTTGCCCTTGGCATAAGGCCAAACGGGTGAGAAATCGCCAGATGTCATTAACCTTCCTTGTAGCACAGGAGCAGCAATAGAGGTTGCAATTCCACGCGTTAATACTCCCTCTTTGGCAGGGAATACGTACCTAATACCATAAGCAAGGAACTCCAATAGTGCTTTAACATTTGTTTTAGGCACCGCTAGTTTTCTATCAAGCTTAACTAGCCCAACTTCAGTCATACGCTTTAAGCTCAAGTTGACTTGAGATTTACTAATTCCCGTATCACTTTCTAAAGATCGCATTGAAAAACGACGCTCAATATACTCATCGATTAAACTAGGTTCTTCAAAGTATACCTCCTCGCCATCACTCCAATCATCAAATTGCCAACTGATTTTTAATAATTCGCTTTCAACGGAGTTTTCGCCAAATAGCTCAGTGTGAAGGGACACTAACTTCAGCAACACGACGATATCTTGACTTTTCATTTTTATTTCCTTTTACTGTCCTCAGTCCTAGGACTGAGGACAGTATCCTTTAAACAATTTAAACATGTCAAGAATATTTACATGAAATACAAATAATCCCTTTTCCTAGCTTCGTATATATTACTTCACCGACTTCCCGTGGATAGTTTTTACGTTGTCGAAAGCAATTGCTATACGCTTTTCACACAATGACTTAATTGCTCGTCGCAAAACTCCACTAACTTCGCATATAAATTATTGCAAGCACTGATAAATGCTATTGTTTTTAAGCGATTACCAAACAATAACTCATCTTGATATAAGACTCCTTGAAACCTGTAACCAGTTATCATTAAAAATGCTCCGAACAGGCAGGACATTGAATATTAATAGGCTCTAAAGCCTCAATAGAATGATAATTCCAATAATCGCCGTTTTTAATTAATCTAGTTCTACATTCGCCATTAGAGCAATAGCTATAAATGGTGAAATGCTTACAATCATTACAAGTCGCCCACCATACTTTATCATTGTTACCTTGCGAATAATTTAAGTCGGTGCCACCACATTGAATACAAAACCCGGTTGAATCCGTAAGTGTAATAGGATGCTGTTTATTAAGTTTGTTATTCTCAACCCCATATTGTAAACACATACCTACAAGCCTTTGTAATTCATCCAGGTAACTGACCGTATCGATAGGAGAAAGCTTAATTGCACCATATTTATGATACTGTTGCTCACGCATAGTATCGTCCCAATCAAACATGGTTATCTCACCTAAAAAGCTATGCTGTGCCCAAGATTGCGGGTTAATTGCGACAGGTACAGCGTCATTTGAAGGGTGTAATACAAAAACGCCATTTTGACCCTTCTCTGAGTAATCTTTATCAAAATAAAGATGCTTTATAACTTGGCTAATACCACCATGTTTGGGGTCATTAATGTCTTGATAAAACTTTGCGTCAAATACAAAAGACCTACTATTAACTCGTCCGTTATCGCCTTGTGCATTAACTTCAAGTAAAAAGTCTGGTGTACGCTTATTACTTAATACTTTCTCGTACCATAAGGTAATACCTCGACCTGCTGCTTTATTTGTAAAAGATATAGAAATGTCTTTTTCATTATTTAATACTGACGCAATAAGTTTTTCTTTCCAGCCTTTTTCTGGCTGATATCTAAATTTAAATATCAACACTTTAAAAAACTGCAATAAGCACCATCTTTCATAAAGAGACGATATATTTATTAACTTCAGATTGTCAGACTTTTGAATTGCCTCAAATACATTATCTTCATTAAAACCAGAAAAATTAATTATGCTCTTATATGCTTTATTAGCATTACTGTAAGTTCGGTTTTGAATGAAGGTCATAGATGAAGGAAAATTGCCCGTCACGCCTATTCCTAATCGTTCAAATTTTACTTGTAGCGATTTTAAAGCTTGAATAAATGGCACAAAATATTGGGTTAAACGATCAGCTATATCTACTTTTGCTCTGAGTCTAGTATGCATTTCCTGTAGTGAGGCAAGTTCACGCTGCTGAGCTGTTTTTTCATTTTGTCGCAGTGGCCTCTTCCAACCGTTTTTCGCTAACGTTTCTGCCTCTGCTTCCATACTATTAATTTTATTGGTGAGCTTTTCAAATTTATCGCTTCCAAGTAAATCTATGCGGTTTAGCCCTCTTATGTTTATTTCGATAACAGACTTCCCTCTTCGGGTTCTCTTATCATATTGCCAATTACCCACAATCCGATATACACAGCCAATCTCAACAGGAACCATGACACTAAATAAAACCAGATTATAACCATCTAAGCCGTTTAACTTCCCATCATGCCAAGGCTTATTCGCAGAACTTTTAATCTTTGCAAAAAAACGATTTTTACTATCACCAAACTGACCTGTTAAATGAACAAACAATTCCTTGTTAGCGGTTAAATTATCTTTTGAAAGGCTTTTATTGAAATTACCTAACCTTGACTGCATCTGCTTGCGTTGTTCTTTTAATCGACTTATAGCATTTGTTACCGCATCAGCATTAACCAAAACATACTGACTAAACCTATCAATACGAGATTGATAACTTTTTACTTTTCGAGAGTCAGTATCATATTGTTGCTGAGCAATATTCTTAATAACCCCTAACATAAATACGGTTTGCTTTAACATAAAGTGTGCATACCGATTCTCTGCATTATCAGTAGTTGATGTTGCCATTCGGCCACTATAACTTTTAGCATAGGGGTTTTTTATGTATTCAATAAAGGTTTTATTAGTTGGCCTAACTCTTCCCCTTGGCTGCGGAGATAATGTTTCAATTAAATCGACTTTAGGATTCGCCACAATCGCGGTGATAGACTCAACAAAGGTATCTAACGTTTTAAAAATATCTTCATTTAAAACTAAATTATCAAGTTTACCTCTGCTGGTAAGATAGCTTTCATCATCGAGTAATAACTCTGAAAAATCGAGCTTAAAGTCAGATAAATATCGGTCAAGCTGTTCATAAGTAAAAGTAGAGGCTGCAACTCTTAGCTCTAATTCTTCAGCGCCTAAACTTAAAATAACCGAACCAACACCCGTTAGCATTCTCGACTGCCATTGGTTTCGGTCATTATCCCATTTGTCTTTTTCAACCCACCAAGTTAACCCTGTTTTAAAATCAACAACAGGCTGTAGCGGTAGCTTATCGGTTCCATTAATAATAAAAGGGGTAAACTCAACACTATTGAGCGGCCTAACAGCAAACTGCCCAAATTCACTTTTGTCATCGTTTAAAGTTGAGTAGCTAATAATATCAGCACAATATTCACCTTCACCAACAGTCTCAACGTCTATAGGCTGAGCCGATAGTTTCACAGATCCAACATGAGTTTTGTCACGCCAACGAATATTAATAAAACGGGCTTCAAAGTTCATATTTACAACCAAAAATTAACGTTCCAACCGTTTGCCTCTGCTTTTTTCAACAATGCTCCCAGTAATTTAACTGAAGAAAAAGACTCATTAATTTTTATGTCATCACCAATATCTTGCTTAAGCTCCCCATGCATTTGTAATAGCAATTCATGTTTATGGTATTCACCAACTTTTACTGTGCCATCAAAGTTAAGCTTTGGTAACACCTTAAAAAGAAAAAAGTTATTTAATGCTTCCTGCTCACTAGTGTTTACATCATTAAAATAATGCTGGTAATTCAAGCCTTGTCTAACCGGTCGCATACCAAAGTCTAAACCGAGTGGATGAAAAAATTCTTTAACGTATTTTGTCATTAATTCACAAAAGGGAGACGAAGTATCAAATGCCGGATACTCATGTCTTCTACCCATTTCGGCACTAGAAAACATGACTGGTAAATCAAAGCGAGAAACACCTAATTCATATAACCCCTTCTCTTTATTCAACTCAATCTCTGCTTTAATCCCCGCTAAATCCATTAACAAAGGGCTTTGAAACTGCATCACATGAACACGATCAAGTATTTTTGGCGACAAAAAGTGCGTAGTATCATCAATATTAACAGAGCCAACAATACGAACATTTTCAGGCAGCGTTAATACAGAAGGCTTGTTGGTACGCTCAGCAATTAATCGACGAATATCACCGTGGTATTTAACTAACGACTCCTGATCACTCATGCCAAACGCCAAACGAAGCTTTTTATTAATAGCTTCATCTTGAATCAATTCAATAAAACTCATTGATTCGCCGTTTTGACTATTATCACGTGCATCCTGCAATATAGTCAGCACCGTTTTTATTTCTGAAAGGGTATGCCCAACAGAATCATCACTGTATAGGCTTATTTTAGGCGCGCTATTGCGCTCTTCCATTTTTGACAAAAAGTCAGCAAAATAATATTCCACCTTGGCTAAATTCATTTCGTCTAAACAGATTAAATAAGGTTTTGTAGGGTTATCTCTCGCTTCAATTAGCGCATCTAAAAATGGGGTCGAAATATACTTTTTTTCAATCGGATTATAATAACCCACTAAATCTTCTGAGCCCGTCCAATTAGGTTTAACAGGAATAACCTTAGCAACGCCTCCTATGGCTTTAGCAAATGCCTTAACCAAACTTGTTTTACCTGCGCCAGAGTCGCCTGCTAACACAATTAAATCATTACATCGCAATAAGGTAATAAAGTTATCAACAATTTCCTTAGGGTACAAAAAACCATTCTCTGCCAAATTAGCTTGAATATATTGCGAAACCAGCGAGTAATCATTGTTAAAATCAGATGAGAAATTCAAATGTTCACCTTCATCCTCTTCTTCAACTTTAGATGACTCATCTACCTTATCAATCAAGTCTAATTGCTCTAAAACTCTCGTTTTTTGTTCTATATAGCGTGTAAGTTCAGATAAAGACTGTTTCATTTCAATTTCTTTTCCCTTAACGCTTTCCAGCGCTTTTTGAGCTTTAATCAGTTGTTCCGTAGCCGAGTCTTTTTGTTGCTGAACTGACGCAATACCACTTTCAATAGCGTTTATTTGCTGCTCTTTAATCTTAACGTCCTCAATTAATGAGGCATTTTTTTGATCTAACACATCTTTATTTATATTAGAAACATGTTCGATGATCCCCTCAGTAATATAGCCCCACTGATGTTGCTCATCTTTTAATTCTGACAGCTCAATTAAAGGTTTAATGCTCGAAGGCTGAACCTTTAATATAAAAGGGTTATTATGCTTTTCCCTTTCTTTGGCTTCTGATAACTCAACAGCACAGGTTATCCATCTAACGCCTTTATCCGTGTAAAATTCCCTAGCAACTTTACTATTTAAAAATATTCCTCGCCTTGGAATATCATGCTGAGTGGGTATATCGACTGGATAGGTTAATAACTGCGTTTGATTAACCGCTTTTACATTCGTCAATTTAATAAAAGTATCTTCAACCGTATTAATCTCAATTAACTCGCCCCAAACTAGCAATTCATCGCTTTCAATTTGCCAATGTGCTTTTAACACTTGCAGCAAATCATCGTCAGAAAGCGCTTGAGCTTCAGCAATTGTCAACAATGGTTGTGTATTGTCTGTTTCCATCTTATTTAAATAGCCCCATCATATTACTTCACCGCCTTACCGTGGATGGCTTTTACGTCGGCTAGTAGGTTGCCGAATTTGCCGTAGTTGGCTTTTACACCGTCGTCTAAGTCGAGGGTGATGCGTTTTTCGGCGTAGTGTTTTAATTGTTCGTCGAAGGTGCGTAGTTCGGCTTGTTTTTTATCTAAGGTTTTTAGTTCTTTTTCGATACGGCGAGCTTCGGTGCCAGTAGCTTGTATTTGCTGTTCTGATAATAAGGTATGCTGTGCATCAAACTTACCCATTAATGGCGTAACATACTCGGTACGCATCCGTGATAAGGTTCCTTCGTTATAGCGGTGTAGGTACACTAAGCACTCAAAGGCCTTTTCTTTACCTGAACTAAATAACCAATAGATAGGACGTTTTTTGTAGGTTTTACAATGGTCTTTAAAGAATTGTGTTGAGAAATAGCGACGAACAGTATCCATTGCACCTTCACCTCCTCCCTTTTTGGTAGAGAGCGGTTTCAATGCATGTAAACATAAACTTTCAGCTACAAACTCTAGGTTTTCAGTTAAGTGTTCTTCACCCCAAGCGGTTTTAACAAACTCTTTAAAGCGAGTGGTTGCGTCATCAACAAATAGCCACTCTTCTGAGGCTAAAGGGATAATACCGTCGTCGTCAGCGGGGAAAGATTTAAATGCCCCTTCAGCTTCAAGCTCTGCAAAGCCATCGTTGCTAGAGTGAGCGTAAACTAAGCCTTCTCGATCTAATGAGTAACGGCCCATCATACAACCAATACTATATTGTATAATCTCGCACAGCTTATCACTTCTTAATTTGTCAGCTAAGTTTAAACCCTTTGCACTATTTTTATACAGAAAGTCTTTATTGACGTTTAAGGAAATTTTGTCAAGAGTAACATCACCTTCAACAAAGCCCCCAAGCTCAAAAGAACTATTTACTATATGATTTAATTTATTTTCCAAGGCTAATACATTTTCAATGGTAGCCTGATAATCAGTCAAGCAAGTATTGTAGGCATCATTAATGCTCCCTTTATAAGAAACAATAGCTTCACTAGAAAAATAAAAAGAACTTTGTGTCAGGTTCCAGTCACGCTCATGTAAAGAAATAAGTTCTTTGACAATAGGTATAATTTCACTAACAGCTTTGTATGGCAGCTTTAAAAAGTCACCACTAGTTAAAGATAAAGTTGGAGCAACGACAGAAATCAATTGTTTATAAAAATTACTATTTAGAAGACCTAAAACTATACCTAAATTCGGATAATAAGTGCAATTTCTCAGATTAGATGGCCAGCTGTTATAATTCGGCCATTTTCTCGCCAAAGGAAATTGCTTTAATGAAATATAAACAGCTGACACAAGAAGAAAGATACCAGATTTACGCGTTAATAAAAGCAGGAAATAACCAAAAGCAGATAGCTGAAGAACTAACTCGTTCACCGTCATCTATTTCTAGAGAGCTAAAACGCAATAAAGGACTTAAAGGCTATCGGCCTAACCAAGCCAATAACTTTGCTGAACAAAGACGTAAGTCATCTTTCAAAGCAAGTAAGTTAACAGAGGACGTCACTCACTGGATTAATAAATTGTTGCATGACGGACTTTCCCCTGAGCAAGTGGCAGGCCGCTTAGCTTTAGAGAAACAGGTCGTTTTACATCATGAAACAATTTATCAATATATTTACAGAGACAAGGCTCGTGGTGGCAAGCTACATAAGACACTCACTCGTGCATGTAAAAAGTATAAAAAACGCTATGGAAGCTATGATAAACGTGGACAGATAGTTAATCGAGTCAGCATTGATGAACGCCCAAGTATTGTGGATTCAAAGTCTAGGATTGGTGATTGGGAGGGCGATACAGTGATAGGTAAAGGGCGTAAAAATGCGCTTGTCACAATGGTTGAACGTAAAACGTTATATACAGTCGTTCACAGAATTGAAAGCAAGCATGCGAAAATAACAGCCGATGCGCTGATCACGTGTATGACACCATATAAAGGTAAGGTTATTACCGTGACGTTAGATAATGGAAAAGAGTTTGCTCACCATGAGCATGTTGCACAAAAATTAGAAGCTGATGTGTATTTCGCTCATCCCTATTCATCATGGGAGCGGGGCATAAATGAGAATACCAACGGCTTACTTAGACGCTTCTTCCCCAAGGGAACTGACTTTATGGCGCTAAGTGAAGCAGAGATACAGGCGGCAGTTGATAAGCTCAACCATCGGCCAAGAAAAACAAGAGGGTATAAAACCCCTCATGAATTATTTACGGGGCAATCAGAAGTTCTGGTGGCTGCATAATGATTGCACTTAATACTTGAATTCAAGATATAGTAATCATCTTCATTTTCGAAAAATGCTGATAAGCCAACCCCGTCAAATATATGCCCAGATGGAGTTGAACGAAAAGAATTATCGGAAGATGTCAATTTAGGCCATGTAATCGATTTTTTAAAATAATATTTCTTCCCATTAAATCCATAACTATTCCCATTAACGGCTGCATAACCTTCAATATCCTTACCTGAGTTTTGGTAATTAACTATTAAATTTTGATTCCCATACCACTTTCGATAGGCTCCTCCTGATGCACATGGAAACCATTTAGCTTCAATGGTATTGCCAGCTTGTTGATTGAACTCAATTGTTGCTATATTGACTTCATGCCATTCCTTCATAAAGACTTCATTGTTGCCTGTTTTTATTCCAAAACCTGCATAACAAATATCTCTCAAAGTCTGATAACTTTCAAAAATCTCGAAAATATTTTCATCAATCCAGTAGCCTATCGGCTTTCCTGGTACTTTTTCGAAATGTGATACCGACCTAGTATAAAAAGGATATTCTTCACTCCCTGAAATAGCTTCTTTAAGTCTAAAAGGTTGTTCGTCACCATTACCTAAGTAACCTAGATTAGTATATTTCCCTAGGTATCTATTTACACCTTTGACAATTGTAAAACCTAGAAGAGGTACAATTGCGGAATCGAAAAAGCTGGTGTATGACGGTTGAACTAAAGAAGTTATTGACTTGTTTTGAAAGATCAATTTTCTTAATTTTTCATATGTTCCTAAAAACATCCAAACATAGGGGGTTACAAGAGCAAGATCACCATTATTTAGTGTTAACTGCTCACATCGTTCAATATAGACAGAAAATAAATCAGCTTTAGAAGAAGGGAAAACATCCTTAACAAAGCTTTTTAAATTGGCATTCATTCCCTTTGTTGCCAAATACGGAGGATTTGCTATTACAACGTTGTATCGGTCAGCTAAAACTATTGCTTGATTACATAATTGCAATAGATTTGTAGCAGCTTGCTTAGCACCTGGATCTGTACTTTTAATCTTCCTATCAAGCTCAGCTTTTAGACCGAGTAGGTTGTTTAAATTATGATGTTCAACTTGAATTAGTGAACCAAGGTTTTTTGCCTGCACAAAAGATGTTTTAAGCTTATGAAGTAATTCGAAATACTCTCCATAAACACCCGTCGGCTGTGCATAATTTTCAGAGGAGTCAAATAATCCACCTGTAGAACCAGCTTGTTGATTACCTTCTAGATCTAAAGCTTTCCAAAGCTTTGGAATATCCAAATGTTCAGATGATTGTAGTGAGTAAACATTAAGTGCTACCTCACCACCTTCAACACGTTGCCTAAACCTTTCAAACACGCGTCTATCATCTTCACGGGCTTTCATCATCAAAGCAAAACCACCAAGCTGCGCTGCACGGTCGTCAATATCCAAACCATAAATGTTTTTGGTAAGAATTAATTCAGGTATTTCACGAAGACGGTAGCCACGCTCTAGGTATATTTCGCGCAATACTTCATATACTTCAACCAAAATATGTCCTGATCCGCAGGCAGGGTCTAGCACTTTGATCTCTTCTGGGTCGATGCTTGTTGGCGTAATGGCTTTTAGCTGTTCAATAACATCTTCAGACTGCTCAGCAGGTTCGATGTAGTATTCCATTTTGTCTTTAAGGTCTGAATCTGGGTAAGTGGCTAACCATTGTCTACCCACAGAGTTTTGTACTAAGTATTTAACAATCCAGTTTGGCGTAAATAACTGAGTAGCAGCGGGTATATCTTCTGATTTAACCACTTTGCCAATTACAGCATCTTTATGCTCTGAAATGTAAAACTGATAAAGCCAACCGATGACTTCGATTTGTTGCCAATCTTCTTCTGGAATGTCGTTGATTAGACCTTTTAGGATCGAATCAGTCTTGGTTAAGTTATTTGGTAGTAGTAGCTCTGTTGCATCATCAATAGTTTCAAACGCTAAGCCTTTAAATATTTGAGGCATAATTTTAGCGAGTTGATGGCATTGGCCTAATAGCAATTCACGATACAGCTCTTCCTCTTTATCGCCCGCTAGTTGTAGCTCAATAATATGGTTTTTATCTAAATTTAAACTTTCTGCCACATCGGATGCATGATTTAAGATTTCAGGTAGGCTATCGGCGTTACTAAGATGACTCTTTGCAGGTGAAAGCACACGAAAACCATGATCAAAGTAATCGTGTATTTCCATATAACGCAGTGCCGCTAAACGGTTAAACCACGTGTAGGCAATTTCACGGGTGAACATATCATAGCCGCGTTCTGCTAATTTGCTTTCTAAACGCTTACGCTGCTCACCTTCTTGACGAGTAAAGGCACGGCCTTCGATTATCGCAGCGCCGCCTTCAATGCGAACTTCTGCTATTCGATCTTCATATATACCAAAGTGAGCAGCACGCTTTTTAACGGCTTCAATAAATTGTTTACGCGCTTTAGGTGCGTATGATTTTAAGTTTTTAGTGTTCATAATTTTCTCTTTACTGGGCCGCTGTATCTGACCTCGGTATCTAATCCATGATGTTAATTTGTTTCGCAGTCTTACTTGTTACTTTATGTTGGCGATATTACAGGCAATGTGAATTGCTTTTTCTTAGCTGACGGGCGTACTAGTTTGCCTTGCTCAACTAGGTGCTTTAACCACTTATCTAGTGCCTGCTTGCCCATTATTTCAAACTCGGGAAAATGGCTGTCGAGTGTTGTTTTATCAATAAGATGCTGTGGTTGCTGTTCAATTAATTTGCATAACTGAAGATAAAAGCTATCCAGCAAAGGCGTTGTTGATTCCTCAGGTGATTGCTCTTCTAACTGTTCTGGTATTTGCTGCGATATTTGCTCTGGTATTTTTTCGTTGGCTTGCTCTGGTGCTTGTTCTGTTTTTTGCACCTCACCTGCGTGTTGCTCTGGCTCCACATTTAGCAATTTAGTGTTATCACACTCATCGCTTTGTGTTTGATTACTTAAATTAACCTGTTTATTTTTGGTCTGCTCTTGCGGTTCTGATGACGAGGTTGAGCTGAGCTCTTTATGTTCGCCCGCTTCAAGTTGATTGTTTTTAACCTTAACACTTTTAACCTCAACACTTTTAGCCTCAACATTTTTAACCTCAACACCTTCTATCTTCGAGTATTTATTGGGTGAAGCCGATGCTTCTGGTTCACTTTCAAGTTCATTTTTTGCCATAGAAAATAGATCGTCTTGAGTCTGAATATTACTTATAGGACTTTCTGTATAGCTAGCGCTAGTTGTTGAAGCATCTAACCCGCTCAGCAGTGAACCTTGACCTTTTTCAACGTATTTAATTGATTCGTTGGCTAGTTTATTTGATTGTTGAGAGGTTTCTTTTTCTGAAGTTGAGAATAACCCTAACAATTGTTCTGTGGTGTTATCAGGCGAAATTGAATATGCATTAGCCAGAACCTTACCTAAGTCCTCGCCATTTATTAATGCTTGATTACCCGCTTGTAAAGGCTGTTTATGCTCTGAAACTAAAAGTGGTACCCACCCTTTTTTAAGGTTCTCTTTAGCGCCTTCCCACGTACCGCCTTTCTCACCTGAAGTTACAACAACCGTTGCACTTGATAAGAGGTAAATAAACTTATTACGCGCCATAGCATTAGCGGGTGTAAAGCGCCCTTCAGGGTAAAATGGACTTATAAGCACTAAGTTATTGGCTTTTAAGTGCTGACGCCATTGTCTTGCTGCGCTTGCTTTGAACAGGCTATCTGCCAATATGCCTATTGCTGTATTGCCGTTGTTAAGAGAAGCAAGCATTGCATGAGAGTCTACGCCTTTGGCTGCACCCGAAACGACTTGGTAATTTAAATGGTTAATTTGTGAAACGTATTGATTGGTTGCTTGTTCATCTTGCCCATCACAATCTCTAGAGCCAACAAAGCCAATTGCTTGCTTTGAGAGTAATTCAGGATTACCAACGCCAAAAAATAAAGCTGGGCTTTGATGCTTAAGCCGCTTTTTAATCACCTTAGGATAGTGCTCGTGTTGTCGGTCCATGATCCACACACCCGCACTCTGCCATTTGTCGAGCGCTAGGCTTAAACTTGCACCTCGATTAAGTAGAGTTTTAATACGCTCATACGTTAGTTTTTCAATTGTATTGTCTAAACGAGCAAAATCGATAATTTGTTTCGCTTTAATATGACTTAATGGTTCATCCCAAGATACCCAAATACTGTCAAACGTTTCTTCATTCAGTAAATCTACAGGCTTAAAACCATTTTGATGTAACCAACATGCGAAGTAACCGTACTCATTGACTGTCAGCGTTTTATATTCTTTCACTTCATTCGCGTTAAAAAAGCTTGTGAGTAAAAGTATTGCTTTTGTATTTTCAGTTATCATTTAAGTATCTACTATTATCGATTTTATAATTAGGTTGCTTTACTTGTTTCTTAATTTTACCTTGCCACTTTTTTGTCTTAGTTTACTTAGTTATTTTTACTGGTACTAGTTAATGCTATGGGCACTACGCTGGTTACACCATTTTGCCTTAATAAGGCGCCTGCAATGGTAAATGTCCACCTTGAATCTACCGCGTCATCTAATAACCAAACAGGTGAAGGATACCCTTGTGAAGTATCTATACTAAAAGCACCATCTAAATTTTTACTTTGGTGAAAGCTATTTTCCATCGTTTTTTGGGGTGGTCTTAATTCAGCAATATTAATAGTGTCTTTACATTCAACATTTAATGCAGCCGCTAACGCATGTGCAAAGTTTTTAACTAAGTTAGGATGCCTAGGAGATGGAATGTAAGCAAGCCAACTTGGCCTTTGTTCATAAGGGATGCTGTTGATCATTTTGACCATTGGCGGAATTAAGTCATGACTAAACACGCCTGAAGCTTTGCCCTCTGCAACGAGGTCGCCCCAGCCCCCATCTTTCCATGATGAAAGCGCCATCCCTTTTTCAATATTTAAATTAGCTTTATTTGCGCTATAGGGAAGACCATATTTAGTAAATGCTAAGCGGGCATTATTGCCAGAACTAGCAAAGGTTGCTCTTGGTTTAATAGCAATGTACCTATGCCTTAAGTAATCATTCGCTTTTAATACCAGCTCACTATCGACTTTGCCAGGTAGTTTATTTGCTGGATTACAATTTTCACATTTACCGCAAGGCTGTGAATCAGGATCATCTAACTCTTTTGACAAAAACTGCATTAAGCATGTATTAGATTTATGATAATTATTTAAGACTTCCCACTCACCTTGTTTAATAATATTTAGACGTTCAATTTTTTCTTCTGGTATTTGGTAATCAAACTGTGTTCTAAAATATTGAGGACCGTCTTTTAATATTGGTGATGGCTGCTCTATGCTTAAAAACTTTAAAATGTCTTCTATTGTACCTTTTGAGAAGTTAACGAGCGGCTCTAGCTCTGTTACTTTGAGGCCATCTGCATTTTCTATGACTTCTAATAATTGATTAATTTGTTGCTCTTTAGGGAAAGCATTTTCAATAAAGTATTGTTGAATTCTGCCATCCTCTTTACCTAGCATCATTATACCGATTGCTTTGTCTATTCCGCGCCCAGCACGGCCTACTTGTTGGTAATATTCAACAACGTTTCCTGGTGATTGGTAATGAATGACAAATCCTAAATCGGGCTTATCGAACCCCATGCCTAATGCAGAAGTAGAAACAAGTGCTTTGATTGTATTATTTATTAGCGCTTGTTCGAGCTGTTCTTTCATCTCGTTAGTTTCTAATTGACTATGATAAGCATGAGCATTAATACCTTGCGTTTGCAAAAAGCCTGCAACTATCTCACAGTCTTTTGTTGTTTTGGTATAAATAATCCCAGTACCTGACATGTCATTTAAATATTGAGCTAACCAAGCTAGGCGCTCTGATTTATTTGAAATATCGATATTTTGCAGCTGTAAGCTTTTGCGCGTGAGCGCTCCTCTGATTATAGATAAGCGATCTCCTAATTGATTTTTAATGTCATCAACAACGCGGTTATTCGCTGTAGCGGTTGTCGCTAATACAGGCATATTCTTCGGCATATTTTGTAGTACTCGAACAATACGGCCATAGTCTGGCCTGAAGTCGTGCCCCCAGTCTGATATACAGTGCGCTTCATCGACTACAAACAAACCTATATTACCACTAATGCGGCTCAATATTTTCTCGGCAAAGTAAGTTTGTCCTAATTGCTCAGGAGCAACTATGATTGCATCAACTTGGCTAGCGAGTATTTTATTTTCGGCAGTTTGGCGCTCATTTTTGTCCATTGATGAATTATATGAAACCACTTTTAACCCTAACTTTGCAGCAGAGTCGATTTGATTGCGAATCAATGACAACAAAGGCGATATGATTAATGTAGGGCCAAAGCTTTGAGAGCGACGAATTTTTGTGGCGATAAAATATACGGCACTTTTACCCCAACCAGTACGCTGAACGACTAGTAACTGATTTTGTTTATTCACCAGTTCATCGATAGATTCCCACTGGTCTTCATGAAAAGATGCGGTTGGGTTTCCCGTCATTTCATGTAAATATGCTTGTGCTATTTCTTTCATCGTTTTTCTTCCTTGGATGGCTCTTCAAACAATTTGTCGTCGAGCTTTTTTAATCCTTTAACTAATGTGCGACCAATAAACCTGCTTGGTTTTGACATTGCTGCCTTGTAAACCATTTCACCTGCATCAACTAGGCCTTTGGCAGTTCCTTCAATAGCAACACCTGCACCTTCAAAAATAGCCTCTACCCCATCAACGCCCTTATTATAGCGTTCAGAAGCGTGGTTAATTCCGCTAATAGTAGCGAAGATACCCAGTGTACCAACACCTGAGAGAATGGCATCAACAGCAGTATCTTTTGCGTCAATCACTCCACCGCCGAGTGCTTGCTCTACGGTATTGTTAAGCTCTTCATTGGTATAGCCTCCATCAATTGCACCAGTTTTTACTGCAACCTCACTCGTTGCTATTACAGGGATCTCTTCATCAACTGAGGCAATATAAGAAACACTATCTGTTGCTTTGATTTGCATCTCTATGCCATCAATTGTGATATCTGTGCCGGGGTTATTAAAGTGCTCAAATAATTCGCCCCCGGCATCGTCTGCTACAAGCTGCTCAAAATATGCACCTTTTGTTAGACTAACTAAGCCTGCATAACTTGCTGGTGACATCCAAAGTGTTTCAAACCAAATTTCGGTATTAGACATGTTTGCAAAGTTGCCATTAACAGCCCTAAGTGAGTCATACACTTGGTTGGCATTATATAGATCGTCGGTAATTGATACAGGTATGGATAATCCAGCAAACCAAGTAGCAGCAACCGAAGTGCTACTAATATTCTTTACTAGCTTTTTATCTACAGCATCTTTTAGTGTTTTATGTGCTCTATCGATTCTTTGTTCACTTAAAAGCAGTAATGACACAAAGTGGTCTTCTATTGCTTTGCAATCATTGCCATATGTTTTGTTAAACTCTTTTAGCGCTACTTTTAATTTGTGTATTTCTTTATCTAATGAGCTGAGATCTAGTTTTTCGTCATGTTTTAATTTATTCCAACATGAAAAATTAGCATAGGCTTGCTGCCACTCAAGATTAAGCTGGGCTCGCTTAAACTCAAATGTTGACAAGGTAGTCACTAATTTATCTCTTGCTACTATGACTGGAATTGCATTTTTTTTATTAGCCAATTGCCTTATGTTATTTTTTTTTAATACCTTTCTTTGGCGAGCTAATTCTTTTTGTTTATGACAGCGAATTGGCTTTTTTTTCTTAAATAAATTAGTAAATAAGTTCATTTATTTTAATCCCTTTGCCTTGCGACTATCCTTAGAAAATTTCATTATCAAAATATAGTTATATTGTTGAAAGAATGTTTTACCAAACTACCAATTGAGGTGGCTTTATTGGCACCTTAATTGGTAATTATCTCTATCTAATCCGCACTTTATTGTTGCTGTTTACTAATGTTGTGAGTTTTCCTTTGAGTGCTTTAAGGTAATTATTGATATCATCTTCAGTTTCAATTATTCCTGCGCTATTTACCTCTCGCATTACACTAGATGTATCAACAGAAACTATTTTTTTCGGTGCTGGTTCTGCTACTTTTTTTGGCTCAGATTTTGTTGGTTTGTAGTCACCACTTTCTGAGTCTATACCTGATGCTGAAACCGATTCAGGGGCTTGTTTAGCCTTTTGCGTTACTTCTTTGGCTTTTTGCTCAGCGAGTGCTTGTTGCTGTTCAATAAACTTATTGATTAGTTCGTAGGCATCTTCTTCAAGTGTGGCAGCTTCTGTGATCTCTTGATGTATTTCAGCAATACCTTGCAGCGTATCAACACGTTTTTTAGCGTTTTGAAGTGGGTAAAGCGCTTTATTGCTAATATCGCTATTTACTGCGCCTGCGGCTTTAATTTGCTCAGTTACATGCTCGATACGAATATCGATTCTTGCCTTAGCATGAGTGCGCTTTTCAGTTAATAAAGCTTCGTTAACTTTGTTTACACTTTCAATAAGCGGTTCTACGTCGCGTATGTCGCGGTATGGGCGCTCTTTATTAAAAATAGATTCCAACTTTTGCAGCGCTGCTATCGCGTTTGCCTCTTTTTCGAGTGCTATGCGATTACGGTCAAAGTCGATAGTGAGTGCTTTGTACAACTTTTGCCAAGTTGAAAATTGAGTTTCGTAGAAGTTTTCAAGATCTTGGTAGTCTTCTTCAAAATCAAGTAGATCATCACCATTAGCCAAGAATGATTCAATAAACTGATAGCTTGATTGCGCTTCAATTAAACCCGCTAACAATACTCGCCCGTTATCAATGTCTTTTACACCAGGGTAGTGACCCGTTGAAGCTTTGTTAGCAAAGCCATCAAGCTTCTTTTTCATGGTGCTTATATTAGTTTGAGCAATGTTGAACAGCTCTTTTTCACTGTCTGGGGCATTTTTGCCAAACACGTTTTTAAACAATTTAGCCGCACGGTTTAAGTTTGCTTCAGACTGCTGTTTAATGCGCCGAACGCGCAGTTCTGCACGTTTTCTAACTTGTGTAAGATTGTCGTAGGAACTTTTTAAAGGAACTTCTTGCTGACGCATTTGAAAGCAAATTTTGTTAGCGAGTGCCAAACGCGAAATAATTAAAATTATTTCTTCATCGTTCCAGCCAAACGGTCGTTTTGAAAAGCGTTTTACAATGTCTTCTGCAGTAATTGCTCTGCCAGTGTCATCGCCAAGGGTTATGAACTTTTCTACCTCTAAAGAGGCTAATGGATTTATTTCGTCAGCATTTAAATCGAGACCAATTTGGCTAATATCGTCTGCAACTAAAGTGTTTTGAATTTCGCGGCGGATATCACCTGGAAATGGTTTTACTAACTTTAGCTTGCTGAAAGTGTTTTCAATTACGTAGCGATAAAGCTCTTGAAGTATTGAGCTTACCGCTCCGCCTTTTGGATTTTGTTTAGAGCCTAAAGCGTAAAATTCAGCATCTTTTAGTATCTCTTCTACTTCTCCAATTAGGCGGCGATTTCGATCTTGGTTTTCTGTCGCTTTTTGATGAAGTAACTGTTGTTGTTCTGGGCGTTTACCAGAGTTACCACGTAAAAACTTACTTGTTCGGATAAACGTTTCGATGTCTCTGAATACTCTGTTGCTTTCAGCAAGTTTGATGATTATAGAGCCACTGTCGCCGTCCGTTGAGCGATTAGCACATACGGTAGATGTATATTCATCGTAGTTTGGATCTCTTGGTGTGATCACTTTTACTACTAAGTCGTTTTCTTGAGAGCCATCTCGTGGGCTACCATTACAAAAACGGCTGATAGGGAAATCTTGCTTGTTTTCTGGGTAGCGATAGTTCGCTTCACGACGCAGCACATCATCAAAAATTAGATCGCTTATCTTTTTAGTCTGATCAGATAATTCAATTTCAGTTTTTTGGATTTCTTGCTCAATTTCTTTCTCTTCGTTAGTAAGGAAAATGTACTCGTCACCTTGGCGAGCGATAAGCATATTAAGCTCTAAGGCATTTAAAGCCTGCTCAATTTCGCGCCTTAACGCTAGGCGGTCTTCATCGACTTTGCTTACACACAGGGTGACAAGGTTATCTAACGTTGACTTAATTACATCGACATAACGAATTAAAAACAATGTTTTTAATATATTCAGCGCGAACGGCGATATAGATTCTTTAACGGATGCCTGATCAATATCTTTTTTAACAGATGTATCGAGGAAGCTTTCGATAGCTGGATAGAAAAAATATAACGGGATTAGAACTCCGACATTTTCATTTCGGACTTGTTTGGCAGCGCTTTGGAATGCATCTAACAAAGAGCGTTCACCACGGCTTAAATGTAAGCCTGTTGCACCCGCTTTACGAATAGCTTCAAATATTTTTTGAACTAAAATATAATGATAAGGTACAAATGGATAGCTATTAATAAAGCTACTTGCATCTTTATAGTTAGCTAACTCAGCGGTTGTTGTACTGTCAAAAGCTAACTGGTTCCTTAGAATGTCACCCTTTTGATCATACAAGTCCTGGAGTTCAATACGAGCCGCATCTTCTTTTGATAGCAGTCGTTTTTCTATCACCTCACTGGTGTTTGAGCTTGAAAGAGATAGGCGTTCAAATCGGCCTTGGATTTTTGAGAAGTCGTGACCTTTTGAGCCTGTCATTTGCCCTATAACTGCATCGATGTCTTCTTGAGAAGTAACCACCACCCAAGCACGGCCTTCACAAATAGTACCGAGGTTTTCAGTGATTGTTTGAAGTTTCAGCATCATCTGGGTGTTGTTGCCAATGAACTGACCTACTTCATCCACAAAGAACAAAACTCGGCGGTCTGAGTTTACATCTAGGTATTCTTTTACCCATTTACAAAAGTTGCTAACGTCTAACGTGAAGTTGTTTTCAAGTTGCTCAACCCACTGCCTTGCTGATTCAGTTGATTGATTAGTTACCTTACCAAGCGCATCAGCCATGTCATCGCGGTAAAAATCGTAAGCATCTCTTTCTTCAATCCAGTTAGCAGACGCTAACGCATTGAACTCTTGTTTGAACTGTTCAAATACACCTCGTTGGTCTAACTCGCGTTCAAGGTGCGCAATATGAGGGTGATCTCCACTGAAGCCCATTTGCTCGTTAAAAACTTTTAAGAACACTTTTAAAATTGCATCATCACCGTCATCTGTGTTGGCACGGCTGTCGATATTAAAAAGGATAACGGTATTATCTTTGGTAACCGCAGTGTCTATTTCACCTAATAAGAAGCCATCTAGGTTTTTATCTTTGAAAAACTCGATAGCTGATTTATCAAACTCACCATTTGTTGCTTGAATGTTTTGTAAAAGGTAAGACAATATTTTGATGAAATGAGATTTACCTGAGCCAAAAAATCCACTCACCCAGATCCCTAACTTGCCTGATGCAGCTTTTGCTTTTGGATCGCGCACTGAAGGCATATACGCATCAAAAAACTCTTCGAAGTGTTTTGCTAATTCGGTGGTGATTACATATTCATCTAGCTCGGTAAAAACAGTGCTGTTTTCTAATTGGTCAGCTTTTACAACACCATTAATTGGTCGGTTTATATCTTTAGTAAATAAGTCGTTAATTTGCATGTTATTTTATCCTTGTTGTTTGATTGCAAGTCCGTTTACGGTACTAGTTTAAATGCACGATAATAGTTATTTGATTCGATTCTGCCAAAGGGTTTTAACGCTGTACCGTCGTACTCACCAGGATAGAAGAGCACCGTTGGTACGTTGCCTACCTTAGCATGTAGAGCGTTTAACAAGCCGTGACCACGAATAATAGGCCACGCGCTCCCAAGCCCATGAAGTAAAATGAACTCAGTTTTATTTTTTTCACAAGAGCCGAAGTCGATTTTTGAGGCGATAAATTCAGCGACTCGGTTTTGCTCAAGAGGCCCCTTTAGTGCGTTGAATAGCGCATCATCACCGCGCTCTTTTTGTACTTTAAACGCTCTTTCAGTAAGTTTTCGGGAATCGAGCAATTCAATAATGGCTTCAAATAAGTTGATGCTTTTAAAATTACGCTCACGTTTATCAAGGCGTTCTGTCATGTATTCTAGATGCTCTCTTACAGTTAATTCTGCCTCTGGTGGGTAGTCGAACACGTAAAAGCCAATCTCGTTTCCTAAACCTTGGTTTTTTAAAAAATCTTCGCTTTCAATCTTGGGCTGAATTTCATCAAGCCGCTCGTGAAGTCGTTTTTGTTGTTTGGTTTTAAGCTCAACCATTAGTGCAACTCCATCGCTGAAATAATATCGTCTCTGTTGATCTCTAGAAGTAAGTCTCTCACTTCTGGTAACAAATATACATTTTGTATTTTTTTATTCCGTGTTGTTTCTATATAACCAGCGTCAGCTATGGCTTTAAAAGCTACTTGAGAAATTTTGTAAGTCGATGATTCTGACATTTGAGCTAACTCAGGGAATAATCTAATGCGTTCATCCCAAAAAGACTCCCAATCAGCTACATCTAAACTTTCACGGAACATACGTTTAGCATCTAACACTACATTGCGCATAAAATCAGCAAGTAATGTGCAGTTAATTAACGTAGCTGCAAACATTAACTGAGTTGATAGCTCAGTGCTACCAAATGCGATTAGTTCTAGGTATTTGTCTGACATACCATCCAAACGCTTTTTGATAGTAGCCGCATTCCTCTTTGCTGAAGCGTCTGACCGTTTTTGTAAAACATTCTGATTTACAATGGCTTCTAGCCATTCTTCTTGTGACGGTTTTTTAAGTAATAGCTCAGCTACGGTCTGGCTTTCTTTGATCATTAAACTGCCGCCAATGAGATCGCCGAGATAGTCTCTATATGATTTCATTTGTGTTGTATTTGCAGTCGTCATTTATAGTTCTTCCAGTTCTGGTACATAACCTGGAGCAATTGCTAAGTTTTCGGCACCGAATAACGTTTGACGGTTTTTGAGCCATAATTGATACTCAGCGCCAACAAGCTCGGCATCAGCGGTACAATCAACATTCCAACGCCTTAATAGATAACCAGCCATAGCAGCCCTGACATTAAGTGACAGCTCATCTCCCTTCATTCCATAGTCTAATGCGATAGCAGTAGGGTGCCTTACATTATGAGGATGAGGAACGAGTTGCAACGGCATCATACGCATCCATTGATGATCTTCAATTTTACCTTCGCCAGCAACAACTTCCGTGTTTTTAATTGTTACTTTAGTGATCCTAGTTAATACGAAGTCTCTAAAACTTTTTGATTTTCTGTCATAAGCTCTCACATGCCAACGCAGACCGTTATCAACAATGCTGTGAGGTACTAGCTCTCTTGCAGCCGAACCACTAGATAACGATGTATAAATAACACTGACTGGTTTTTCATTGATAATTGCTTGAACAAGCTTTGCGACAATAAATATATCTGGGATGTTTAACTGGCTTGGTGCTTCGACTGGGAATGTAGTATCACCAATCGCATCAAAACCATCAGTAATTTGATTAGAGAGCTTAACAAGAGTTTTACGAGGGTCATGTGTGAATAAGGGCCTAAAGCCCGCAGCTTGAAAATATCTCTTTTCTTTTGAGTCATATACCATATTTTCAGGGCACAACTCTTTATAGAAATTGATATCACGAGTAGCCGAGGTTAACCCTTTCTCGAAATAAGAAACTATTTCAGCTCTCGTAACATATCCAACAAAAAAAAGTTTAAAATCAATGTATGACAAACGTTGTTTTTGAGTAAAGCCAATATCGTTTAAATTCATTTCTAATTATAAAATCAACTAAGTGAACCTAGTATGTTCATAAAGTGAATAGATATCAAATAATTTTTGATGAATCTTAAATCCACTCATAATTCATATCACTTTAGATAAAATATTATTTAGACTGACTAGTTGATATCAATCAAAATAGATTTTCACCACTTGCTTTTAAGCCTATATAGAATCATATCTTAAATAATATATAAAGGTTATGCAGTGTTAATCTATCTAACGCTTTTAATACTACTCTTTAGTTAATTATCGACTTTTTCGTAGGTAATAATTTCTTCTATTTTGCAGTCGAAGTAAGCACATAATGCATCCAAAGTACGCGTAGTTGTTGAGTAATTATTGTTATTAGCCATTTTTGACATAGCGGCTTTATTTACTCCTGCGGCATTTGCAACTTCATCTAACGTAATTTTACGTCCCTCTTTCAATGACTTAGCTGCGATTAATTCCTTTAAGTTATAAACAATCATTTTAATACAACCAATTATTTAAAAAGTTTCTTTACAGGATACTTTACGTATCTTGAATTCAAGTATTAAGTGCAATCATTATGCAGCCACCAGAACTTCTGATTGCCCCGTAAATAATTCATGAGGGGTTTTATACCCTCTTGTTTTTCTTGGCCGATGGTTGAGCTTATCAACTGCCGCCTGTATCTCTGCTTCACTTAGCGCCATAAAGTCAGTTCCCTTGGGGAAGAAGCGTCTAAGTAAGCCGTTGGTATTCTCATTTATGCCCCGCTCCCATGATGAATAGGGATGAGCGAAATACACATCAGCTTCTAATTTTTGTGCAACATGCTCATGGTGAGCAAACTCTTTTCCATTATCTAACGTCACGGTAATAACCTTACCTTTATATGGTGTCATACACGTGATCAGCGCATCGGCTGTTATTTTCGCATGCTTGCTTTCAATTCTGTGAACGACTGTATATAACGTTTTACGTTCAACCATTGTGACAAGCGCATTTTTACGCCCTTTACCTATCACTGTATCGCCCTCCCAATCACCAATCCTAGACTTTGAATCCACAATACTTGGGCGTTCATCAATGCTGACTCGATTAACTATCTGTCCACGTTTATCATAGCTTCCATAGCGTTTTTTATACTTTTTACATGCACGAGTGAGTGTCTTATGTAGCTTGCCACCACGAGCCTTGTCTCTGTAAATATATTGATAAATTGTTTCATGATGTAAAACGACCTGTTTCTCTAAAGCTAAGCGGCCTGCCACTTGCTCAGGGGAAAGTCCGTCATGCAACAATTTATTAATCCAGTGAGTGACGTCCTCTGTTAACTTACTTGCTTTGAAAGATGACTTACGTCTTTGTTCAGCAAAGTTATTGGCTTGGTTAGGCCGATAGCCTTTAAGTCCTTTATTGCGTTTTAGCTCTCTAGAAATAGATGACGGTGAACGAGTTAGTTCTTCAGCTATCTGCTTTTGGTTATTTCCTGCTTTTATTAACGCGTAAATCTGGTATCTTTCTTCTTGTGTCAGCTGTTTATATTTCATTAAAGCAATTTCCTTTGGCGAGAAAATGGCCGAATTATAACAGCTGGCCATCTAATCTGAGAAATTGCACTTATTATCCGAATTTAGGACTGATTATGATTAAACGCTTTAGCTAAAACCGCATTAACTTTAATACGCTTAATACCAATTTTCTCTGCCCGCTCAATGCCTTTTAAAATGTGCTGCAACTTGTCATGACCGGTTATCAGTTTAAACATTTGTGGGTTTAAGCTATCTATACTGACATTGATTGCATCAAGGCCTGCTGCTTTATATTCATCAACATTATTTAATAAATTAAAACCATTGGTTGTGATCGCCACTTCAGTGATCCCATCAGTGGCTTTACAACGCTTAATAATGTCAGGCAAATCTTTTCGTAAGCATGGTTCGCCGCCTGTTAAGCGAATTTTTTTAGTGCCAAGCTTGGCGAAAGAACGTAAGCGCGTAATTAGCCCCACATACCAATGTTAATGGCACCTATGCATAATTTACTCAGCATATTAACCTGAGGTAATTATGAATAAACAGCAAAAAATAAAACACTGGCAAGGCATTTTTGAGCAGCAAAAATCGAGTGGTTTAGCCATCATTCAATTTTGTCGTGATAACAACATTAACGCATCGACTTTCTATGTTTGGCGTAAACGCCTTTCTGACGAAACGGTAAGGGTTAAAAAGCAACAGGTGATCCCGTTTGTTATTCATGAGCAAGCCTTTACGCAACCTTCAATCATTAAACTCACCACACCAAACGGCTATCAAATAGACTTCGAGTCGACATTAGCTAACCAAACGCTAGCCAAATTATTGAGCGTACTGTGACACCTTGCACACACCAAGTTTACTTGGTCACGGGGTTCACCGACATGCGCAAATCAATCAATGGCCTAAGTATTATTGTCAGCGATACCCTATCTCTCGATCCTTTAAGCCAAGCGTGGTTCGTTTTTTGTAATAAACAACGCGATAAATTAAAGATTTTATTTTGGGATACCAACGGTTTTTGGCTCTATTATCGTCGTTTAGAACAAGGACGATTTCAGTGGCCAAAACAGACTAATGAACACACGGCTATGGGCATCGAGCAACGCCAATTACAGTGGTTGCTATCAGGGTTACCGGTCAGTAATCAAACACGGCACCCGACTTTATCGGGGTTATCGGTGATGTAAATTAATCAGATCGTTTTTTTTACTTGAACGATCTTTCCCATGTGTCATGCTATTAAAATGCCAGACACTATTCTCATCACCGAACTACAAAATCAGCTTGCACTTATGCAGGCTAAGCTTGATGCTTTACAAGAAGATAAGGTTGAAATGCAATCGCGGATTGACCACTTGCTTGCTGAGCTTAAGTTAAGTAAATCCCAAAAATACGGTAAAAAAAGTGAAAAAGCCCCACGGGGCACCTTCAATGAAGCGGAGCAGCATAAAACGACTGAGCCGCCTAAACACCATAAGAAAGGCAAACAAACGCTGGCTGAGCACTTTGAACGAGAAGAGGTTGAGCACACCTTAACCGAGTTAACGTGTCAGTGTTGCGGTGAGCAACTACATCAATGTGGTAGTGAAGACAGCGAACAAGTTAAAATTATTCCGGCGAAAGTCAGCGTCATTAAGCACAAACAATTTAAATATGCTTGCAGACATTGCGAGCATGAACAATTGACCAGTAAAATCATCACCGCGCCTAAACCTAAACAACCGATACCGGGGAGTATTGCCAGTCCCGAGGCATTAGCGGCGGTTGTGACAGGCAAATACTGCGATGCCTTACCGCTTTATCGTTTCGTTGAAATACTGGGCCGTGGCGGCCTTGAACTATCGCGCGGAACATTAGCTAATTGGTGTATTAAAGCGGGCCTGCTAATCAGCCCCTTAGTGGCAGCCATGCAACGTCACTTGCTTAATGAGCACAGTTTATGTGCCGATGAAACCCGTACACAAGTCTTAGATGAAGGTGACAATCCTAGCAGCAATTCCTACATGTGGGTTTATCGCAGCAATGAGGTTAGCCATGAGCCTGTCGTGATTTACGATTACCAAGCAGGTCGAAGTCGCGCTTGCGCAAAAGAATTTCTTGCCGGTTATCAAGGCTATTTACAGTGCGACGGTTACCGTGTTTATGACGGTATTGAAGGCATTACCCCTGTTGGTTGTTGGGCACACGCTAGACGCAAATATAACGATGCCTTAAAAGCAGAGTCGAAAAACAAAGGTCGAGCGCATAAAGCCATCAGCTTTATCAGCCAATTATATAAACTGGAAACCCAGGCTAAAAACAAACAGTTATCCCCTCAAGCGCGGTATCAGTTACGACAAGAAAAAGCCTTACCCATATTAATGCACTTTAAAGCGTGGCTTGATGAAGCCGAAGGTAAAGTAACGGCGGGGAGTTATATTGGCAAAGCGATAAAATACACGCTTAATCAATGGCCGAAATTAATGCGATATAGTGAAGATGGCGAACTAGGGATTGATAATAATATTACTGAGCGAGATATTCGGCCGTTTACCACTGGTAGGAAAAACTGGCTATTCTCAAAGTCAATTAATGGTGCCCAAGCAAGCGCCACACTCTATAGTATTGTGATGACGTGTCGTGCCAATGACATCAATCCTTATAACTACTTTGTGCATTTATTTAAAACGTTGCCGAATCGAGATGAGGGTGATGATGATTTTACCGACCTAATGCCGTGGAATGTGCAGCTAGACTTCGATTATAGCTAAGCGCACTGCTTAAATGCGCGCTTACGAAAGAACTGATAACCGTCGAAATTTCTGCTTGTGTTAAAAATGTCCTAGGGGTGTCGCATTGGTAACCATCGGGTAGGCAATAGCTACAACTAAAATTACATACGTCGGTGATTGACAGCCGTAAATAATTAAAACGCCGGCCAAATTTATCTTCGAGCTCACCTTCAAGTTCATTTTTATCTTCACGCATAATGTGCCTTCTTGTTATTTTTGTGTATCGCAGTGCTGAGCATAAAACTACACCGTAGTCCGCACATCAATTAGCTGAGTTTTATCAGTCACTGTATAGTGTTTAATAAGCTGACTCAACTCGGTTTTACATGAACCACAATTGGTACCGCATTTTAATTGCTGGCCTAGCTCATCAACCCGATGAATTCCTGACTTAATTGCATCTATAATCGGTTTTTCTCTAACTTTAAAGCAGCTACAAATTTGTCGACCTTGGCTAAACTCTTCATCAGGTGTAGCCGTTAATAATGACTGCAATTCTACAAAGCTAAGTGCAGGTTGGCAAAATAAGTGATTTATCCATTCTATAGAAGTGCTTGGCTGCACATTTGAAACCATAGCAACAAACACTAAACGACCATTTCCAATACATTGAATACGCTGCGTATCGCCTTCATAAAAACCGGACCATTGACCTTTTATGCCACTAATTCGTTGGCACCACAAAAGCGCATCCGACAAGGCCTCTTTAAAAGCGAGTTGATATTGGGTGCAATCGCTAGCGCTTAGCTTAAGCCAATAATCGCTTTCTGCGCTTATTATACCAAAAGAGCCTACTTCATCTTTTATGTCATTCTTAACGAACACGTCCATATATTGACCAAACGTAGCTGGTATCAGTTTTATGGCAGTAAATTTAGTTTCTGGCTGACCTGACAAGGGATCAACAATGGAGGAGTATAATTTGCCTATATTCGCCGATGAAGCGAATTGCCGATTCCAATGTATAGGCATAAAGCATTCACCCACTCTTAATGAGTCGGTAATTTTGGCGTTCGCTATCACTTTGCCTGTTTTTGCCTCGGCGATAACTAAATCATTATTATTAATGCCTAGCTGATTGGCATCCTTTGGATGCACCTCAATATAAGGACGAGTAATATGCGACGAAAGTGATGCTGACTTACCTGTACGCGTCATCGTGTGCCATTGGTCGCGAATACGGCCAGAATTCATCACCAGCGGATACTCACTTGAGGTCGTTTGCTTTGGTAGTTGTGGCGTTATAGCAATAAAGCGAGCTTTATTATTGGCGGTACTAAATTGGTTTTTGTAAAATACCTGCCCATTTTTATGCTCCACACCTTTTTTACAAGGCCATTGGGTGGGCCTTAATGCATTGTACTGCCTTGCAGTCATACCTGCTAAAGCCGATAAGTTAAGCTGGCGTTCGCCATTATTTTCATAACTAGTTAAGCGAGCCCATTCATCAAAAATTTCGCTGGGATTGCTAAAATCAAAGCCATCAAAGCCCATGTCTTTTGCTACCTCGCACAGTATTTGCCAATCATTTTTGGCTCCAGTGAACGGCGCTGTTATTGCCCGCTGGCGAGATATTCTACGCTCTGAATTAGTTACCGTGCCTTCTTTTTCACCCCACCCAGTACTAGGTAGTTTTACATGCGCAAAATCAAGAGTGTCATTACTCTGAACACAATCTGATACAACTACCAGGTCGCAGGCTTTCAGCGCTTTTGCAATAACATCAGTGTTAGGTAAGCTAACCATCGGATTGGTTGCCATGATCCATACAGCTTTGATTTTACCTGCGCTTATGGCCTCAAACATATCAAGTGCTTTAGCGCCTTCACTTGTGGCCATTGCAGGTGATTGCCAAAAACGTTTTAATAATGACTGATGCTGAACGTTATCTATATCCAAGTGTGCTGCAAGTTGATTGGCAAGTCCGCCGACTTCACGCCCGCCCATAGCATTGGGTTGGCCAGTAATCGAAAATGGCCCAGAGCCTTTTTTTAATAACTTCCCTGAGGCTAAATGCGCATTAATTATCGCATTGCATTTATCGACCCCAGATGATGATTGATTAATACCCATTGAATAAAAACTAATTGCTGAGGCGCTATTAGCAAACCAGCTATAAAATTGGTGAAGTTCATCGATATTTAATTCACAAAAGCGGGCAACTTCAGTTATTGTCCAATTATTAGCGGATGCTAAAGCCGCGGCAAAGCCATCAGTGTGTTTATCAATAAACTCGTTATCAAGTAGTTGGTTATCTGCTAAATAGTGCAATAAACCATTATATAGTGCCGCGTCGGTACCGGGTTTAATTTGTAAAAATGCATCTGCCAGCTCGGCGCTGTCGGTGCGCCTGGGATCGACAACCACTACTTTCATTTTAGGATTCATACGCTTTGCTCGCGCTATGCGTTGATATAATACCGGGTGCGTCCAAGCCGCGTTGGAGCCTATTAAAATAAGTAGTTCGGTGTGTTCTAAGTCTTCATAATCACAGGGCACAATATCTTCACCAAAAGCCCGTTTGTAACCCGCCACAGCAGAAGACATACATAAACGCGAGTTGGTATCAATATTGGCAGAGCCGATATAGCCTTTCATCAGTTTATTAGCAATGTAATAATCTTCAGTTAATAACTGACCCGACACATAAAAAGCCACAGCATCAGGGCCATGCTCAGCAATTATTTTACTAAATTTATTCGCCACATAATTACTTGCAACAGGCCAAGCAACTGCTTTATTATTAATCATTGGTGTAGTTAAGCGATTTTCATTTGCCAGCGTATCTAATAAATGGGTACCTTTAACGCACAAACGACCATAGTTTGCAGGATGCTCTGGCATGCCTTCAAGTTGTGTAGGTTGATTGTCGCTTAAACCAACGTCGACACCACAGCCAACACCACAGTAAGCACACGTTGTTTGAATTAAGCTCTCTTTTGAAGTGGTCATAGCGATCTCTTTATGCAAGTTCAGTAATGGGTATTAATGCGTTATCGCTAAGCACTAGGGGATTAGCTTCACTGGCATTAGCTAAAGTATTTTCGATAATACAGTTAACACGACTTTCACAACTACCACACCCTGTACAGGCCTTAGTTATTGTTTGTACTGAGGTTAAATCATTAGCTCCCGCCAATATGGCCTGTTCAATCGTCTGCTTGGTAACTGCATGACAAGAGCATATAAGTGCATCTGCAGGTAAGTCTGTAATTGATACAGAATCAGGCGTTGGTGCAAGCGGTAAAATAATTGATTCAGGAGCAACATTAAGGGCTAAGTCGTTCAAGTGATACTGCAATAAGTTGTCATAATCGCTGGTATCGCCAACCAGTACTGCGCCAATTAAACGAGTACCGGTTTTGTTGGTAACTATTTTTTTATATATACCAGCCTGTTGATCATCAAAAACATAACTACGCGCCCCTTCGGCACGTCCATGGGCATCACCAATTGAGCCGACTTCAACACCCATCAGCTTTAATTTTGTGCTCATATCAGCGCCATTAAACGCATCATCACTGTTATTAAAAAGAATATGTTTAGCCGCAACTTTGGCCATAGCGTAACCCGGAGCGACTAAGCCAAATATGAAATTGCTCCAAAGTGCGCACTCACCAATAGCATAAATGTTTTTATCTGACGTTTGGCAGTGGTTATTAATAACAATTCCACCGCGTTCGCCAATATTTAAATCAAATTCACGCGCTAAATTATCGTAAGGACGTATTCCTGCTGAAAATAAAATCAGGTCAGTTTCAATATTTTCTCCGTCTTTAAAGCACATTTTATAACGGTAGTTGTCGCCATCAACAATTTGCTCGGTTGCCATTGAGGTATGAACTTGTACGCCCAGAGCGGTAATTTTTTCTTTAAGTACTCGCCCGCCACCGCCATCGACTTGTACCCCCATTAACTGCGGTGCAAATTCAATAACATGAGTTTCAAGGCCAAGTTGCTTGAGTGCATTTGCGGCTTCTAACCCTAATAAACCACCGCCAATAACCACACCGACTTTACTAGTACTTGCAGAATGTTTAATTGCCTCTAAATCACGAATAGTGCGATATACCAAACAATGCTCTCGATCTTTACCCGGAATTGGCGGTACAAAAGGAAATGAACCGGTCGACAACACGAGCTTGTCGTAATCGAAAGTCATGTCTTCGCTAGTCGTCACTTGCTGTTTAGCACGGTTAATATTAGTCACTTTAGCATTAGTATAAAAACGTACTTGCCAATCAGTATAAATTTGCTCGCAAGTTAACGCTAAATCGCTAGCCGTTTTGCCAGAGAAAAACTCTGATAAGTGAACTCTATCGTAGGCTAAACGTTCTTCACCACTGAGTACGGTCACTTCAATGTCTGAGTCAGGTTCTATGTGGGAGGTAATTTGCTCTACGAAATGATGCCCAACCATTCCATTACCGACGACAACTATTCGTTGTTTGCGGTTCATCAGTTCACCTTGCTTACAATGACTATTTATTATTAACATTTAAAGCAAAGGACATACCAAACATTTAAAATGTTAATATTCATATATTTAGACTTATTTTTAATATGAAAAGGCAGGCTCGGCACCACTACAGTTCACCGCATGCACCATAGTGATACACAGTTTAAAGTAACCGTTTATTTAATAATTATCACAGTAAGTAAGCAAAGGAATAAGCAAATAGCGATTACTTGCCAAACCATCACCGGGTTACGTTGATAAAGAGAGGGCTTATCTATAACCGACATAGTCAGTTGTGAATTAGGCTTTTTAAGATCGGTTATAAACTCTGAAAATGAACTATAGCGATGTTCTGGCTTTGCTGCGGTGGCTTTCATCAACGCTTGATCAAACCAAAAAGGGATATCACTGCGATAATCTCGAATACTGCGATAATGCCAAAAAGCATAACTTTTAGGGGTGAACTGACTTGATGAAATTGATTTATAAGGTAATTTTGCAGCTAACAATTCATACATAATAACACCAAGTGAGAACAAGTCACTTTTAAAGTCGGCCTTAAGTGACAACTGCGTTTCTGGTGCGGTGTAATTTAACGTTCCTTGAGGGCAGTCATCAATTATTTGTTTAACGTCTCCCTGCATAGCCGCTATTTTTACAGTGCCATAATCTATTAATGTAACTTTGCCGTGTGAATCAATCATAACATTGTCTGGCTTTAAATCTCGATGAACCATATCAAGGCGCTGAAAAGCACGCAGAGCCTGCACTATTTGTAAGGCGATATTGCGCACTTGGTTTATTTGCGGAACGGGCGTATCAGCTTGCCATTGGCTAAGTGTTTGGCCATCCATATATTCACAAATATGGTATAAAAACGGACTATCATCAGCCGTACTCAACACTTTCATTACGTTGGGGTGAGTAATTCGTTGCCCCACCCATCCTTCGCGCACAAACCCTTGCAAATAATGCAGGTCGTCTGCAAAGTTTATTGAAGGCGTTTTTAAAACCACGGGGGCTGAGTACTCACTGCTTTGTACTAAATAAATATGCGAACGAGTGCTGGCGTGTATTTGCCTAAATACCTTATATTCATCAATCTTCTGGCCTACCCGCAGCACCATAGGAATTTTACGTTTGGTTAAGTCCCGGTATAGTTCATCAACGCATTTAGTAGGAACACTTTGCACTTTAACTAATAAACAGCTGACATTGTCATCACTGCCCTTAGCAATAGCTAGTTGCGTAAGCGCCTTTGCTGCCAGCTCTAAATCAGTATATTGATTCAGGCAAGCTATAATTTGTGCTTGGTTAATATAATCATGCACACCATCGCTGGTTAATAAGTAAATATCATCTTTTTTAATATCAAATTGATATACATCCACTTCTTGATGAAGCTCAGCGCCTAGTGCCTTGGTTAAATGCTGATTAACTTTGTGATCACGGGTTAATTGAGTCAATTGACTATCACGTAATTGGCTTATACGAGTATCACCTAAATGAAATATAAACCCACTGGATGATTTTAATATCAAGGAACTAAACGTCGTCATCCAGTGAGCCTGGCGATGCATTTGCAAATTATTATTCGGTGTTTGCGAGTAAAGCCATAAATTTAAGCTCGCGAGGACTTTTGAAACTGATTTATTAACCGACCAACTTAGCTCGGTTGCTAGGTATTCATTTATAAAATGACTAACCGATAAATGCGCAGCTTCTTTAGCAAATTTGGCACTTGAGCAGCCATCAGCTAAACAGGCTATAACCCCTTTGTAACCACGTTCGATACCTTTAGTATTTAAGGCCGCAAAGGCGTCTTGATTAACCGCTTTAATGCCTGCAGATGAATAACCACCAAAGCATACCTTTAGCTCATTAACTGATGTCTTTCTAGTTGATAGCTCATCAGTTAACCGCTCAGTCCCCGTTTTGGCAGCTTCATCTCGCATTGTGTATCCTTAGCTGACTGAAATTAATTCAACTGAACCGTCTTCGTTTACTTCAGTGATATGCCCTTTAGGTTCTTGCATGAACATCAAGGCAAGAAGCCCAACCAAAGCACTACCGGCAATCACAAAAAAGAAGGTTTGATAATCAACAATTGATAAAACCGTTAAATATACTACGGCCCCTACATTGCCATAAGCGCCAGTCATACCCGCTATTTGCCCTGTTAAACGACGCTTAATTAACGGCACAGCAGCAAAAACAGCCCCTTCGCCTGCCTGCACAAAGAACGAACACGCCATTGCCGCCACAACAGCTAACCACAGCGGCCAACTTGCATCAACTACCCCCATAACAAAATAGCCAACAGCTAGGCCCATTGTTAGTACAATTAAAGTGATTCTGCGTCCGAGCTTATCAGAGATCCAGCCGCCGCCGGGACGCGATACTAAGTTCATAAACGCATAAGCAGAGGCTAGTAAACCGGCATAAACCATATCAAGGCCAAATACGTCACTAAAAAATAACGGCAGCATAGAGATAACGGCAAGCTCTGAGCCAAAAGTGGTAAAGTATAAAATATTCAACACTGCCACTTGTTTAAACTCATACCGTTCAGACTCTGGTACTGGCTGTTTAAAAATAGCTTTATTGATATCAAACGTTTCCTAAATTCGGATAATAAGTGCAATTTCTCAGATTAGATGGCCAGCTGTTATAATTCGGCCATTTTCTCGCCAAAGGAAATTGCTTTAATGAAATATAAACAGCTGACACAAGAAGAAAGATACCAGATTTACGCGTTAATAAAAGCAGGAAATAACCAAAAGCAGATAGCTGAAGAACTAACTCGTTCACCGTCATCTATTTCTAGAGAGCTAAAACGCAATAAAGGACTTAAAGGCTATCGGCCTAACCAAGCCAATAACTTTGCTGAACAAAGACGTAAGTCATCTTTCAAAGCAAGTAAGTTAACAGAGGACGTCACTCACTGGATTAATAAATTGTTGCATGACGGACTTTCCCCTGAGCAAGTGGCAGGCCGCTTAGCTTTAGAGAAACAGGTCGTTTTACATCATGAAACAATTTATCAATATATTTACAGAGACAAGGCTCGTGGTGGCAAGCTACATAAGACACTCACTCGTGCATGTAAAAAGTATAAAAAACGCTATGGAAGCTATGATAAACGTGGACAGATAGTTAATCGAGTCAGCATTGATGAACGCCCAAGTATTGTGGATTCAAAGTCTAGGATTGGTGATTGGGAGGGCGATACAGTGATAGGTAAAGGGCGTAAAAATGCGCTTGTCACAATGGTTGAACGTAAAACGTTATATACAGTCGTTCACAGAATTGAAAGCAAGCATGCGAAAATAACAGCCGATGCGCTGATCACGTGTATGACACCATATAAAGGTAAGGTTATTACCGTGACGTTAGATAATGGAAAAGAGTTTGCTCACCATGAGCATGTTGCACAAAAATTAGAAGCTGATGTGTATTTCGCTCATCCCTATTCATCATGGGAGCGGGGCATAAATGAGAATACCAACGGCTTACTTAGACGCTTCTTCCCCAAGGGAACTGACTTTATGGCGCTAAGTGAAGCAGAGATACAGGCGGCAGTTGATAAGCTCAACCATCGGCCAAGAAAAACAAGAGGGTATAAAACCCCTCATGAATTATTTACGGGGCAATCAGAAGTTCTGGTGGCTGCATAATGATTGCACTTAATACTTGAATTCAAGTTTTATACACTTCATACAAATAAAGTAAAATAAGCACCCCATACACGCCCAGCACAAAGTTTGACGAAATAAGGTTTGCGTCACTATCAGATAACTTCCAACTAAGTAAAGCAAGCGCTGCATACATCGGTATTTTCATGACCAATAATAAAACAAAGTCTCCTTTGCTGGTCACTTCCATTGCGCCTACTTTTTTAGGTTTAAAATAGGTTGATCCTTTGGGTGTATCCCTAACATTAAAAAACCAGATAATGCCAAATAAAATGCTTATCACCCCTGTTACAGCAATCGCATAGCGCCAACCATCTTCACCACCAAATAAAACAGCAATAACAGGTAGCGACATCGCCGCAGCAGCTGAGCCAAAATTACCCCAGCCGCCGTAAATACCTTCTGCAATACCCAGTTCATTAGCAGGAAACCATTCACTAACCATACGAATACCCACCACGAAACCTGCGCCAATAAAGCCTAGCGCAAAACGCGCAATAGCAGCTTGTTCAAAGGTGGTCGCTGCGGCAAACATAAAACAAGGAATACTACAGGTGATAAGTAGTGCGGCATAAACAATACGCGGGCCATATTTATCAGTGAGCATACCAATCACGACGCGTGCTGGAATGGTTAGTGCCACATTTAATATCAGTAAAGTTTTTACTTCTGACATACTAATATCAAGTGATGCTGCAATCGCACCTAACATCGGCGCATGATTAAACCAGACAAAAAATGATACAAAAAAAACCATCCAACTCAAATGAAGAACTTTCATTTTTCCATTAAATGATAACAAATTGAACCCTGTACTTTGCTGCATGCGCCACTCTCCTGATGCTATTTTTATTAGAATAAATTCTTAAAATACTTTTATTTAGTACTAAGTAAGCTATAAGCATGTGAGAGTGAGCAAATTATAAGCCACAAAATTATATTTAATATTTTCATAGCATTAACCATTTAAAGTTATGAAAAAATATCGCTTTGCACTATTAGGGGAGTTAGAATGTGCAGTATCGGTGCATAATGCGAAATGCCAACTTTATTAAAAACAATGATCATCCTAGTCAGTTAAATAATTCACTAACTGGATTAAAAATCATTTATATATCGCGGTATGAGTACAAAAAGTAGGGTAATGCAAAAGCAATTGCTATAAATTAAATGGAATGAAGCTGTGCATGCAGAGTTTGGCCAATATTTAGCCCTAATTGCTCCCATGCGAGTAGTGACATACTACACAGTAAAGTTTGCGCGTCTATGTTAAGGCACAGTAACACCTCATATTGGTGTATTTCGTAGCTTATAAGCGTACCCGTGAGTATGTTTAAATCACTACTTTGGCTATTTAGCTCGTGGTGGATAATAACATCACTGGCATTAATACAAATTTTGCAGCTGTTTTTATCATCAAAGTTTGTAATATAAAGCGTTTGCAAACTGTTCGTTAACTGTACTTTCGTTAAGTTATATTCAGGTAGGTGCTTAACCACCTCAAAAGTAATAAAACTGAATTGCGGCGTATGTTGTTCATTATTAATCGTTTGACTAATCTGTGCGGTATCGGCATACCTTTTTATATGGCCTGCTTCTAATTGTAATAGCTTATCAGCGCAATAACTAAGCTCTTTTAATGAATGACTAACAATTATAAAGGTAATGTTTTTTTGCTTAGCGAGTAGCTTTATCGCTGATAATAAACGCTGTTTTTTATGCCAATCGAGGGCTGAAAATGGTTCATCGAGTAAAACGATATTTTGTCCTAACAATAACGTTCTGGCAAAAATAATACGTTGCCGTTCACCCCCTGACAACGTAGCGACTTCGCGGTCGAGCAAATCCTCAATCCCTAATAAAGAAATAATTTGCTTTAATTCCAACTGATTATTATTAACAGCCCTATGCTTACACGAAAATGCTAAGTTCATTTGCACATTAAGGTGCGGAAACAACGGACACGACTGTAGCTGTAAGCTGATACCTCGCTTATCAGGAGTTAGGTTACTTAAACTTTGTTGATGATTGCTAACCGATTGCCCTTTAATCAAGCCAGCTATACATGCTAATAAGGTTGATTTACCGGCACCTGAGGGCCCAAACACCCCCACAATAGTTCCTTGTGCTATAGAAAGATCGGCATTAAGCGTAAAATTTTTAAGTGGGTAATCTATGCTAGCTTCAAGCATTCTTCCCCCTAAAACCCAGGCCATTTTTATTAAATTTAAAAAGTAATATTAAGCAAGCGAACGAAATACCTAACAAAATTAAAGATAATTCATGGGCTGCTTGGTAATTTAAAGACTCAACATGATCATACAAAGCAATAGAAACAACTTGTGTTTCTCCAGGTATATTACCCCCTATCATTAATACCAAGCCAAACTCTCCTAATGTATGGGCAAAACCAAGTGCAAAAGCACTTAAAATAGTACTTTTTAGAAGCGGTATTAATAAAAAGAAAAACCGCTTTTTCGCACTAAAACCAAGCGCAATAGCCGCCTGATTATAATGAGCATTTATTTGTTTAAAGCCAATCAATAAAGGCTGCATAACAAAAGGTAATGAGTAAATGAGTGAACCTAAAACAATCCCCGAAAAACTAAAAGCCAATTGCTGGCCCGTTACACTTTGCCAAAGCTGTCCGAACATACTTTTTGGTGAAAATGCGACCAATAAATAAAACCCCAATAAAGTCGGTGGTAATACTAACGGCAAAGCAATGATGGCTTCAAAATAAGCTTTAAAACGCCCCTGATAGTTTGATAACAACCACGCAATTGGAAAGCAAATAAACAATAGTAATAATGAAGTAATGACAGCCAGTTTTATGGTGAGTAATAATGCGGTTAAATCAGTCTCTAGCATGCACTATTAATCCTTTTTGTAACCAAATTCAGCAATCTGTGTTTGCACCTTTATTGAAAGTAGATAATTCATTATTTTATTACTTAAGGCAAGGTTATCAGTTGACTTTAAAATTACTGCTTGCTGGATAATTGCTGGGTATTGGGTCTCAGGAATTAGCGTATAAGCTTCATATTTGTTGTTAGGCTGTAACTGATTAGCCGCTTTTAATGTAGCTAAGGCAACTATCCCCAGCCTTGCGTTGGCACTATCTACAAATTGGAATGCCTGAGTAATATTGTTTGCTAAAACAAACGTCAAACCAGTTTTTAAATAGTGATTATTGTAATATTCTGCGGCCTCTCCATAAGGAGATAAGCGTGGATTGGCAATCGCAATATAAGGATTATCTGAATGTGTCTCTGGCTGCCAAAGAGCGAGCTTTCCTGTCGCATAAGTTTTCAAACTACCGTTAACAATTAAACCTTGTTCACTTAGTTGCTCTGGCCTTTTGGCATCAGCAGACAGAAAAATATCAAACGGCGCACCGTGAATAATTTGCGAATACAGCACACCACTTGCACCTGCTGATATTTTTATATCAATATTATTATAAAATGGGGCCTGTTTAAGCAACTGCTCTAATGGCGCCTTAAAATTACTAGCAACCGCAATATGAACACTCTCTTTCGCCACCACACTATTTATATTAAGTAATAGTAACAAACAAAAATAGTAACTGACTCTATTGTAAAGCATTGACATTGTAAGTATTGTTTTAATTATATAAAGAATGTTAAGAATTAATATATATGAATGACTGCTTTAATGCATCCGGTTTATTGTCGGTTGAACTTGCCATTGAGAATATTTTATCGACTTTAAAACCTATAAATCAACATGAACAGATCAAACTTTATGAATCTGCAGATAGAATATTATCCAAAGCACTTATCTCGAACATAAATGTGCCTATCCATGATAATTCAGCAATGGACGGTTATGCAATTTGTTATAAACAATCATGTGATACTTATCAACAAATAGGAACCGTGCTTGCTGGTGAGTATTTTGAACCGCAATTGAATCCTGGTGAATGCGTTAGGATCATGACAGGCGCGCCTATCCCTAGAGGTTGCGACGTGGTGATTATGCAAGAAAATACCACTAAAATGGATGATAAAGTTACAATAAACCAAAAAATTCAAGTAGGCGATAATATTCGCTCTGCCGGTGAAGACATAGCAAAAGGTGACACGGTGTTGACCGCAGGTCATAAATTAACACCCGTTGACTTAGGTTTACTTGCCTCCCTTGGTATTAATGAGGTCTCAGTTTATAAGCGCGTTAAAGTAGCTGTATTTTCAACCGGTGATGAGTTAACGCTTCCAGGTGAACCTTTAAAAACAGGCGCAATTTACGAAAGCAATCGCCCTGTGCTTATTTCATTGCTTCAAAAATGTGCGTTCGAGGTGATTGATTTAGGAATAATAAATGATACCCCTACTGCCATAAAAGACGCTTTTTTAACGGCTGATGCAAAAGCAGATGTAGTGATAAGCTCAGGTGGCGTATCTGTTGGTGATGCTGATTATACCAAAGATGTGTTGAGTGAAATTGGCGATATTGGATTTTGGAAAATCGCGATGAAACCCGGTAAACCCTTTGCCTTTGGTAAACTTGCAAACAGCTATTTTTTTGGTTTGCCAGGAAATCCTGTATCAGCAATTGTTACCTTTATGAAGCTGGTAAGCCCTGCTCTTGAAAGCTTGTCTGGCAAATCAAGTCTTGGGGAGTTAAATTCTGAAAAAGCTAATAAGCTTACAGCTGTGACAACCACAGCCATCAAAAAGCGCCCAGGTCGTACCGACTTTCAAAGAGCCATTGCAAGTATTAACAGCGAAGGTCATTACACAGTAAGTGCCCTACCATATCAAGGCTCAGGTATATTAACATCGATGAGTAAAGCAAACTGTTTTATCGTCCTTAGTGCAGATTCAGGCCCTGTACCAGAAGGAAGCCAAGTAGAAATTGAAATGTTTTAAAAGATTATCGGCGACCAAACTTTTATGTTTTTAGTCGCTGACAACCTTCCAACTTTAGATACTAGTACTTAGAAGTGTTAGTACTCAATTATTGCTGCACTCTAACTCTAACAAAACCTTCCATTAAAATACGCGCACTGCGACTCATACTTGCTTTAGTTACTTGCCAGTTGCCGTCAATTTTCTGTGCTTGTGCGCCGACTTTTAAGGTGCCTGATGGGTGACCAAAGTTGATTTCTGTAAGGTTACCGCCACCAGCAGCTATATTTACAAGTGTGCCGTTAATTGCTGCAGCAGTGCCTATTGCAACAGCGGCGGTGCCCATCATGGCATGATGTAATTTACCCATCGACATAGCACGAACCAATAAATCAATTTCAGTTGCCTGAATATCTTTACCACTTGATGCTAAATAAGTTTTAGGCGCAGCAACAAAAGCAAGCTTGGGTGTGTGCTGGCGTTTTTGTGCTTCATCAATGTGGCTGATCAAGCCCATTTTAAGTGCACCATGGGCACGAATTAGCTCTAGGCGTTCAAGTGCCGTTACATCACTATTAATTGCATCTTGTAACTCCGTGCCGGTGTAGCCAATTGCATCCGCATTAACAAAAATGGTTGCAATACCAGCATTTATCATCGTCGCTTTTAATGTGCCAACACCTGGCACATCTAACTCATCAACCACATTACCCGTTGGAAATAATGCGCCATTGTCATCACCAGGGTTTATAAATTCAAGCTTTACCTCCGAGGCTGGAAATGTCACACCGTCAAGCTCAAAGTCGCCTGTTTCTTGTACTTGGCCGTCAGTTACCGGTACATGCACTAAAATGCTTTTTTTAATATTAGCTTGCCATACACGAACAATCGCTATGCCGTTTTCAGGTAAGCGGTTTTTATCAACCAACCCGTTATTAATAGCGAATGCACCGACTGCTGAGGTTAAGTTACCGCAGTTTCCGCTCCAATCAATAAAGGGCTTATCGATAGAGACTTGACCAAATAAGTAATCAACGTCGTGATCTGCTTGAGTGCTTTTTGATATTATAACCGTTTTACTCGTACTTGATGTTGCCCCGCCCATACCATCGGTTTGTTTGCCGTAAGGGTCTGGGCTACCAATAACCCGCAATAATAAATCATCACGTACAGTTCCTGCCACTTGGGCAGCCTCAGGTAAATCAGTTAATTTAAAAAATACCCCCTTACTTGTACCGCCGCGCATGTATGTGGCAGGAATTTTTAGTTGAGGCATAAATAATGGCGTTTCAGATTTCATTATTAAGCTTCCTCAGACTCTAAAAAGTCTTGTGCAAAACGTTGTAATACACCACCAGCAACATACACTGAAAGCTCTTCTTCGGTGTCAATACGGCACGTCATTGGTACTTCAACTACTTCACCATTGTTACGAATAATTATTAGGTTAAGTGTTGCACCTGGTGTTGGATCGCCTTTTACATCAAAGCTTTCGCTGCCGTCAATTTTTAACGTTTGACGCGTTGTGCCTTCTTTAAACTCAAGCGGTAGTACGCCCATGCCAATCAAGTTAGTACGATGAATACGCTCAAATCCTTCAGCTGCAATCACTTCAACACCGGCTAAACGTACGCCTTTAGCCGCCCAGTCTCGTGATGAGCCTTGCCCATAATCAGCGCCAGCAACAATAATCAATGACTGTTTGCGCTGCATATAGGTTTCAATTGCTTCCCACATACGAGTCACGGTGCCTTCAGGCTCAATACGTGCATAAGAACCTTGTTTAATCTCACCGTTTTCAATAACCATTTCGTTTAGTAACTTTGGGTTAGCAAACGTGGCGCGCTGCGCGGTTAGGTGATCGCCGCGATGCGTTGCATACGAGTTAAAGTCTTCTTCAGGCACATTCATTTTAGTTAAGTACTCACCGGCTGCACTGCTTGGCATAATCGCGTTTGAAGGCGATAAGTGATCTGTTGTGATATTGTCGCCAAGTACTGCTAATGCACGCATTCCTGTCATGGAACGCTCACTGGCCAACGCACCTTCCCAATAAGGAGGACGACGAATATAGGTACTTTCTGGACGCCAATCGTATAGCGGGTCGTTGTCTTCACCATAGTCAACTGTTAGGTCAAACATCGGTTCGTACACTTTTTTGAAGTGATCTGGTTTTACACTTTGCTTAATAACTGCGTCTATTTCTTCATCTGATGGCCATAAATCCATTAAGCGAATTTCATTGCCATCACAATCTGTACCTAATACGTCTTTTTCGATATCAAAGCGAATAGTACCCGCAATCGCATACGCAACAACTAAGGGTGGCGAGGCTAAAAACGCCTGCTTAGCATAAGGGTGAATACGCCCATCAAAGTTACGATTTCCCGAAAGTACCGCTGTGGCATATAAGTCACGATCAACCACTTCCTTTTGAATAATAGGGTCAAGCGCACCGCTCATGCCGTTACAAGTGGTACAAGCAAAACCAACAATACCAAACCCGAGCTTTTCAAGTTCAGGTAATAAGTTGGCTTCTTCAAGATACGATTGCACTGCTTTAGAGCCCGGCGCTAATGATGTCTTTACCCAGGGTTTGCGGCTTAAACCTTTGGCATTAGCGTTACGTGCAACAAGTCCTGCAGCAATTACATTCCGTGGGTTACTGGTATTGGTACAGCTCGTGATTGCAGCAATAATACAAGCGCCGTCAGGCATTAAGCCTTCTTCATTTTCAACTTTGCCTGATATACCTGTTACCGCTAAATCTTTGGTTGCTACACGACGATGTGGGTTCGAAGGTCCGGCAATATTTCGGCCTACACTTGATAAATCAAACGTTAGTTCACGCTCATACTCTGCAGTTTTTAAGTTGCTACTCCAAAGTCCAGTGGTTTTAGCGTAATTTTCAACTAATGAGACCTGCTCATCATCACGCCCTGTTAAGCGCAGATAATCGAGAGTGTTGTCATCAATATAAAACATTGCTGCAGAAGCACCAAACTCTGGCGTCATATTGGAAATGGTTGCTCTATCACCTAACGTAAGCGCATCAGCGCCTTCACCATAAAATTCAAGGTAACTTGAGACCACTTTTTGATTACGTAAAAATTCAGTAATCGCTAATACAATATCGGTGGCAGTAATACCTGGTTGCGGTTTGCCCGTAAGTTCAACCCCGATAATATCCGGTAGACGTAAATAAGAAGCGCGCCCAAGCATAACACTTTCGGCCTCAAGACCACCTACACCCAGGGCAATTACACCAAGCGCATCAACCATTGGTGTATGACTGTCGGTACCAACTAATGTATCTGGAAAAGCAATACCATCACGGCTTTGGATAACTGGCGACATTTTTTCAAGGTTAATTTGATGCATAATGCCATTTCCTGGTGGGATCACATCAATATTTTTAAATGCCGTTTTAGTCCAGTTTATAAAGTGAAAGCGGTCGTCGTTACGTCTATCTTCAATAGCGCGATTTTTCTCAAATGCATCAGGATCAAACCCTGCGTGCTCTACCGCTAATGAGTGGTCAACAATTAACTGCGTTGGTACAACAGGATTTACTTTTGCAGGGTCTCCACCTTTTTCTGCAATAGCATCACGTAGCCCAGCTAAATCCACAAGTGCGGTTTGGCCCAAAATATCATGGCACACAACACGAGCTGGAAACCATGGAAAATCTAAATCTCTCTTCCGCTCAATAAGCTGCTGTAGTGAATCAGTGAGCATTGCAGGATCGCATCGACGCACTAAGTTTTCAGCAAGTACACGTGAGGTATAAGGTAATGTGGCATAAGCGCCTGGTTTAATTGCATCTACGGCAGCTTGGGTATCAAAATAATCAAGATTGCTATTTGGTAAGGGTTTCCGATATTCGGTGTTATTTATAATAGTCATTATGGCGCTCGTTAATTTGGTGACGGGTGCAATGCCAACTTTATTAAAACATGATCTTTTTGCCGGATTTAATAGCTATAACTGGTCACAAATTTAATGCAGTTGGTATTTATCAAGAAGACCTTTAAGCTTGCAGTTACTTTTATTAAATAAAGCAATAAAAGGTGAACGTTCTGCTCACCTTATCTACATAACTTATCTTGATTCAATGGGCGTATAACTGCGCGCATCAGGCCCTGTGTATTCGGCACTTGGGCGAATTATACGATTATTAGCACGTTGTTCTTTAACATGCGCTGTCCAGCCAGTTACACGGCTCATTACAAAAATAGGCGTAAATAACTTGGTTGGAATATCCATAAAGTGATAAGCCGATGCATGGAAGAAATCAGCATTACAAAATAACTTTTTCTCACGCCACATTATTTCTTCACAGCGCACTGATACAGGATAAAGAACATCATCACCCACTTGCTCAGCGAGTTTTTCAGACCAGTTTTTAATAATTACATTACGTGGATCAGATTCACGATAAATAGCATGTCCAAAACCCATAATTTTGTCTTTACGCTCAAGCATACCCATAATTTCTTGTTCAGCGTGATCTACACTATTAAAATCTTGGATCATGTCCATAGCCGCTTCATTAGCGCCGCCATGTAATGGACCGCGCAGCGTACCAATTGCACCCGTTACACAAGAATGAATATCAGATAACGTTGACGCACATACACGCCCCGTAAAGGTCGAAGCATTAAATTCATGCTCTGCGTATAAAATTAGCGATACATTCATTACCTTTGCAAATAACTCTGAAGGTGATTTGTCATGTAGAAGTGTTAAAAAGTGTGCGCCAACTGAGTCATCATCCGTCTGTGTTTCAATACGTACTCCATCATGTGTAAAGCGGTACCAATAACAAATAATACTTGGAAATACAGCAACCATCCGGTCGATAGCATCATTAGATTCACTAAAATCATTTTCCATTTCAAGATTGCCTAACATAGAACAACCTGTACGCATTACATCCATTGGATGCGCATCTTTTGGAATATTTTCAAGCACCGTTTTAAGCGCTGCGGGTAAGCCACGTAAGCTTTTTAATTTTGCTTTGTAGCCGCTAAGCTCTTTTGTCGTAGGTAACTCACCACGAGAAAGTAAAAATGAGACCTCTTCAAATTGTGCTTTTTCAGCAAGTTCACTAATATCGTAACCACAATACGTTAAACCAGATCCTGTTTGCCCTACGGTACATAATGCTGTTTGCCCTGCTACTTGACCGCGTAAGCCAGCTCCGGCTAATGCTTTATCACTCATCATTTTGCTCCTTTAATTTTTTTATTATTTTTTTCTGAAAAAAGATTATCAAGGGTGTTTTCATAGGTATGATAATCAAGGAACTCATATAGCTCAGCACGGGTTTGCATATTATCTATTTGGCTTTGCTGAGACCCTTCATTTAAAATTGCTGAGTAGACATTCAGCGCGGCTTTATTCATCGCTCTAAAGGCACTTAACGGATAGAGCACCATTTCTACGCCCACTTCACTTAATTGCTCTTTGTTATAAATAGGTGTTTGCCCAAACTCAGTAATATTAGCCAAAATAGGCACATCAATCGCTTTTGAGAATGCTTGATAATCAGCAAGGTCGTGTACGGCTTCTGCAAAAATTGCATCTGCACCGGCTTCAACACACGCTGCTGCACGGTCAATCGCCGCACTTAAGCCTTCTTTTTGAAATGCATCTGTACGCGCCATAATATAAAAGTCGCTGTCAATTTTTGCATCAACGGCTGCTTTAATACGGTCGACCATTTCGTCTTGCGAAACTATTTCTTTATTTGGACGATGCCCACAACGCTTTTGTGCTACTTGGTCTTCAATATGAAAACCTGCCGCACCGGCTTTGGTCATTTCTTTTACTGTGCGAGCAATGTTAAATGCGCCGCCCCAACCGGTGTCAGCATCAACTAATAAGGGTAAATCGCTGGCACCGGTAATACGACGAATATCCTCTAGGACATTATCAAGGCTGGTCATACCTAAATCGGGCATACCATAAGAGGCATTAGCTACACCCGCACCTGATAAATAAATAGCTTGATGGCCCATTTTTTCAGCCATTATCGAGGTGTAAGCGTTGATAGTTCCCACCACTTGTAATGGGTGATTGTTGGCTACCGCCTGTTTAAATTTTAATCCTGCTGACATTACATATCCTCTCTTTGAACGGTTGTTGCGTGGAGCAAACTTTATATTTAAATTTGTTTATGACACTTTAACTGTCTTCAATTACTGCACTGCCTTCTCTTTTGTAGCTAACAAGTCGAATTTTGTTTGGATATTTGCTTGAGAGGCACTAATATGGCGTTTCATTAGCATTTCCGCGAGTTCGCCGTCATGGTTTTCAATGGCATTAATTATTGCCAAGTGTTCATCAAATGCTTTTGAAACTCGCGGCCCTACCATTCCCATTTGTACACGGTACATTCTTATTAATTGATACAACTCATTGCAGAGCAAGTGAATTAAGTGTGCATTTTTACTACCTTTAATGATTCGATAGTGAAAATCCAAATCGCCAGCTTCTTGATAATACGACTCGCCTTCTTTGACTCGTTGAGTTTGTAAATGCTGATTAAGCAATTGCTTTAAGCCTTTTACTTCTTCAGGCGCCATATTGTCGGCAGCTAAGCGACAGGCAAGCCCTTCTAGAGCACTACGAACTTGATAAACTTCAATTAAACGTTCAGCTGTTAGCGAAACCACTCGACAACCCACATTTGCTTTTCGCTCAACTAGGTTGCAGCTTTCTAAACGATTAAGCGCCTCCCTAAGCGTCGCACGGCTTACGCCATAACGTTTTGCAAGCTCCGCCTCTGAAATTTTACTGCCTTGCTTAATACTGCCTTCAACTACTTCAGCACGCACATCAACAAAGACTTGATCAGAGGCGGTGGTAATTGAGGTTTCGCTATAGACATCTTGCATCATTAGGTACATTTAAATATTGTCGACAATTCATAAAGGCACAATGCGCGTCTGACGATAAAATGTCAACCTTATAGCCAAAAAAACACTATAACGAACATTATTGTCGACAAAATTTAAAGGGACATCTATAAACGTTATAAACATATGCAGGTGTTGACATGAATTACCGCAATTAAAATATTAATAACCACACGACTCATCACTTATAAAAATGCTAAAATATATTTTTACTTACCACCTGCGAGCTTTTTCTTGGACGCTAACACTTATATTCCCCAGCAATTTATTGATGATGTGATTACCTATTTACCTGCACATTTATCTCTTGAGGATTTTGTACAGGCTTGTAAAACCCCCTTGCGTAAATCTATTCGTGTTAACACCTTAAAAATGTCTGTAGAGAACTTTAAGCAAGCAGCTGCAGATAAAGGCTGGCAGTTAACTCCTATTCCTTGGTGTAACGAAGGTTTTTGGCTAGAGCGCCCTGAAATAGAAGAAAATGCCTTAACTCTTGGTAATACCGCTCTGCATTTAAGCGGCGCCATGTATGTACAAGAAGCCAGCTCAATGCTGCCGCCGATGGCACTTAAAAAGTCGCTAACCGAAGCCTCGCATGTATTAGATATGGCCTCAGCCCCAGGATCTAAAACCTCACAATTAGCTGCACTTATGAATAATCAAGGTGTGTTAGTAGCTAATGAGCTTTCTTCGTCACGTTTAAAAGTGCTCAGTGCCACCCTCAAACGAATGGGCGTGGGTAATTGCGCACTCTCGCATTTTGATGGAATGATTTTTGGCGATTACATGTTTGAATGCTTCGACAGCATATTATTAGACGCTCCCTGCTCTGGCGAAGGAACTGTTCGTAAAGACAGTAACGCTTTAAAAAATTGGTCTATTGAGTCAAATACCGACATCGCAAAAGTACAAAAAGACTTAATAAAAAGTGCATTTTATGCTCTTAAACCCGGTGGCACGCTGGTGTACTCAACCTGTACACTCACTCCGCTTGAAAACCAGCAAGTATGTGAATATTTGCAAAGTGAGTTTGCAAACGCATTACAAGTAGAACCATTAAATACACTTTTTCCTGGCGCTGAGAAAGCCACTACTAAAGAAGGTTATTTACACGTATGGCCGCAAACATTCGACAGCGAAGGCTTTTTTATTGCAAAGTTCAAAAAATTAAGCAGTATTGATAATCCTAAACAAAAGATAAAAAAAGGGGCTTTTCCGTTTCAGCCTTTTGGTAAAAAGCAAGCAGAAGCGTTTAACAATGAATTAAAAAAGCAATTTGCCATAAAGCCACTTTGCGGCACACTTATGCAGCGCGATAAAGAGTTATGGTTATTTCCTAAAGACTTCGCAGCCATACAAGATAAAATAAAATACGCCCGACTCGGTATTCAAGTTGGCACCATTCATAAAAATGGCGTACGGTTAAATCATGAATTTGCCACGGTGTTTGGTAGTCAATGCGATAGCAATGTATTTGCTTTAACACAGGAGCAGGCCAACGATTATTATCAAGGAAAAGACATTCGCTTAGATAAAGAAATTAAAGCGACAGGAGAGGTTATTCTAACTTTATGTGGCTGCCCAGTAGGGTTAGGTAAATGGCAAAAAAATAAGATCAAAAACTCTCTACCAAGGGATTTAGTACAAAACAAGCGGTTAATAATAAGCAGTTAAAATGATTGAAAAAACATTAAAATAAACGCTTATCTAGCGTCAATTAACTTGGCCGGTTCCGCGTCAATTATCTTGGCCGGTTGACACCGAATTTTATTTGCTCTTATTGAGCGCTGTTTTGCGTCGGTAACTTTCACCTTCGCAATGAATAATCGTTGCATGATGAACCAAGCGATCTATTGCCGCTACAGTCATCGTTGAATCATCAAATAGTTCATCCCATTGTTCGAATGATTTGTTTGATGTGATGATCATGCTGTGTCGCTCATAGCGATGGGCTATCAATTCAAACAGCACGCTCGTTTCCTGTTCCGTTTTTCGTACGTAACCAACGTCATCAACGATTAATAAGCTGTATTTATCGAGCTTTACAAGTTCGTCTTGCAAGCGTAAATGTCGCTTTGCTTGCTGGAGTTGTTGAACAATCGCTGACGCGGCAACAAACTTAACTTTATGGCCCTGCTCGATAAGGCCATAACCGATACTACTGGCGATATGCGTTTTACCAAGACCACTGGCGCCAAATAGCAATATATTGCCACCGTGCTTCAACCAATCCGGCTGATTTATTAAATCAGCAACAAGGGGCTTACTAACCCCATCAACAAGGGTAAAGTCGAAGCTGCTAAGGTGTTTACCCACGGGCAATTTTGCATCTTTTAAAAGCCGCTGAAGGCGTTTATCATCGCGTGTCGCAAGTTCAATATGGCACAGCTCAGATAAGTATTGCTGTGGGCTCCATTGTTCTTCTATCGCTTTTTTGCCCAGGGTATTCCACTGTTGAAGCATGGTGCTAAGCTTTAATTGTTTCAGCATTAAAGGTAACGAGGCCGTGAAGTTATCCATGTAGACCTCCCGGTATCATGCTGCTATAAGCGCTCAAGCTGTGTTGCTTTATTGTTATTGTGGGTATGTTTGATGCAATCACTAAAAATTGCGCTTCACATTCTCGGATGGCCGGTAATTGTCGCTGAGTAATTGACGCTGCTACAAATCGTCCTAATTGACGTTCGCACCCACTTTGTTTTGCTAAATGGAGCAGTTTTACCATGTAATAGCTCGCTTCATCCGCTAAAAGGTGGGCATTAACGTATTCCCAAATAGCTTTGTAATTGTCGCTTGGAAGTAAGTCGTCACGTAGTTGTGAGTAGCGAAATGCCAATGGTTTTTTAACCAGTGCGTCAATAACATGCAAGTAACTAATATTACGTGCACGGCATCCTTTAGAAGCATAGACACGCGCTAACGTTTGAACTAAATCGCTGCCATAGTGCAGCTCTAAACGGTTGTCATATAAACGAACCAGTAATCGGCTACCAATAAGGCGTGACGGGACGCTATAGGTAACACGTTTCAATGAAATAGTACTCGTACGTGACACCGTTAGATAATGCTCGGTGTAATTGACGCTCATCGTCCGTGGTAAAGCATGTAATTGTCGCTGCTCTACTGCGTATTTATCACTTACACGGCGATTACGGCGAGCTACAATGTCGGCAACAAACGATTCATAGACTTCTCTTGTCTGAAAGTCATAACTACCACGGATTTTTAATGCTTGCTCCAGTTGCGATTTAAGATGCCCATGAGGGCTCTCAATAGCCCCATTTTCATGCGCAATACCGCGGTTATTGCGGGTCGCTTTAAAGCCATAATGGGTGACTAATTCATTAAAGCGCTCTGTAAAATCGTTATCATTAGTGTGATTACGATAGGCGGCACTCAGACTGTCTGTACGCACTTCTTTAGGCACACCGCCGGCTGCTTTAAATGCGTTTTGCACGCCATCAGAAAAAGCAGCAAAGCTTTCACCGCCGTAGATCACTTGGGCGTAAGCCCAGCCACTGGCGGGCATACGATAATGAAACAACATATGCTTTAAGGGTTCACTAGCAATGGTAACGGGTGACTTCACATGTGTAAAATCACACATACCTAATAGGCCATACTCGTGTGTTTGCAGGAATACGACCTCTTTACTTGAGCCATACAGTGCCCGCCATTTATGAATTCGACGCTCTAATGTACGCCGTGAGCTAGGGTTAAATTTGTCGGTGTGAAACTCGCAAAGGTGATCAAAAATTCCCACCGGAGTTAACGTTGCATCACCTTGAAGTAGAGGGACAACAATACTGTCCCAGATAGACTCAAGTGGATCTATACGCGTTCGCCATTGGCGTTTATTAGACAATGGCTGCTCATCCAGTTTATCAATGCGCCTTGCTGAACGTTCTGAAATACCTGCTTTCGCAGCCGCGATAACTTGGCTATTACGTTTTCTATGTTTCATATAAATAGTGACCTGCTGATCAGTGATTCGTGTTCCCGGCACAGTGAACTCCTCCGTTCTGCTGTACCGAACCTTATCAGATCAACCGGCCAAGATAATTGTCGCTAGACCGGCCACCGTAATTGTCGCTTAATAAACGCTTCTTCCATGGGGTGAAATACTTTTAAGCACAAAATAATATTACGCATTTCGTTAATAACTATTATTGTAGCGTTAATTTTAACGCGTAACCGCAAGGGGAGCTCTGCATTTTTTATTGCACTATTTTATTGCACTAATAGTTATTTGAAGTGGAAAGTTAAAATGCAGGCCTTAGTATAATTAATTGCTTATTCAAAAACTGGTTTAGGATTATTTTTCTTCTAAATCAAACTCAGTTAAACGGCCATCGCCGTGTATTAATTGATAGCGGGATAAATTCCCCTGCTCTAGTGTTATTAAACTAATAGCTGAGTCACTTACTAAATATTTTTGCCCATCTCCTATGGTTTGATGTTTATCTACTTCCATATGCCAGCGTTTGGTAAACAAATTAAGTGGGCTTTTAGGCGCATACAAAATCGAATCAATTTTATCGAGTATATTAATTAACTTCCGAGGAAATTCATTTTTAATGCCGCTGGCGGTCAATTGCCAGATACGGTTTGAGTGATCGCCAAAACGTTTTTGTACTGAAAAACAAAATGAGTAATGTACATCTCCAGATAAAATTAACGTTTCTTTTGGCGTATCATTACGGCGAAAAGTATTCAGTAACTTTTTTGCTGATCCTTCATGCGCCATCCAATTTTCAACATCGACTAGCAGCGGTTGTCCACATATATTAAAAATCGCTTGAATTGCCTCGATTGATTTAACCCCAAATACCGGTGCAGGAGACACTATAATCACCTGTTCATGAGCCAATAAACTTTCTTCAAGCTCGGTGAGCCGCTCCCAATCAAGTAACCCTGAGGGTTCGTTAAAATTACTTTCATTTCTCCAGCGGTGAGTCCGTGTATCAAGTACGACTACTTTGGGGATGGTATTAAGTTCATAATGCCAGTGATTAAAATCAAGTATGGCTTTATCAAAGGCTTTAAACTGCCAGCAGCTACCGTTAGTAAAACTTGCTTTAAAATCATTAATTAAGCTACTGGTTTTGTTTCCTGCATCATTACCAAAACCTTGCATTAACCAATAACTTATCAAGCCATTATTAACTATTCTACGGCTAACTGGGTGCTGGTAAATTGCTTGCTCCCAACCTGCTGTTAAGTTCCAATCATCAGTGACATCGTGATCGTCAAACATCATTAATGTTGAAACATTTGCAAATAAACGCTGCACATCACTAAGACCTTGGCCAAAAATAAGTAATGCCTTTTTCTCGTTATCGAATATCTGCTGACATTTAGCTGTTCTTGCTTGATAATTGATACTGTCAAAGTCAATTAGTTGCCAAGCTAATGAACTGAGATTAAGTAAATATAAGGCAATAAACTCTTCAAAAAATATTAAATGGTTGGCCGCTTTTAAGCTTGAAAAGTGTGGCTCATCTTTTTTTAACCAATACCCGACCCCAGTTTTACGACGCTGTTGCCACGGTAATTTTGGCAGGTATAAATGTCGCCGATAAAGCTGCTCATTGATATCCTCAGGTAGCGCAATATCAAGCGGCAGCTCTTTATAAATGCCAAGTTTTTTTATTAACCGCTTAATAGCAATAAGCATCGCCCCTGCCACATCGTCGGCGTATACTTGATCTCCTGATAGCAATAATATATCTGCGCCAACATTACCCTTCGTGCGTTGTTCATTTTGCCAATGCTCTGCTGCAACTAAGCTATCTTTTGCAGGATGGTGAGAATTTCTACACGAGCCGTGAAAAACTTGCTCAAGAACTCGTGGTATTACAAATGCTGGCGTGGACTTTCCCGGATAACTAAAGGCAGTCAGGTCTATGGTTTGATCGTCATTAAACAGCTGATAACCAAGTAAAACATCTGTCGGTAAGGTGGACTCAATGGGCTTCAAAGTAATAAAGTGTAAAAACACTTGTTTGCCTAGACGAATACTTTGAAGCTCGTTGTTGGTAGCAAGACCACAGAGCTCAATACGATAATTGCCAGCTTTAGTTGTAGCAAATTGTATACAAACGACAGCAGAGTCAGCACGGCGCACCATTGGCCCCATTAATAGTAGCGGAAGTTGCGCTGCACTTTTCGACATTAAGCCCTGACCTTTATTTACTGAGTTACTGTTTCCTGAGGGAGTATTTATAAATTAAATAGCGAATAAAAGTTATTCGTTGTCGCTGTAGCAAGCTCTTTATAACTAATACCTTTTAGCTCACTAATGTAATAAGCAACATCTTGTACGTATGCGGGCTGGTTAATTTTACCACGATAAGGCACTGGTGCTAAATACGGTGAGTCAGTCTCAATTAGTAGTCGGTCAAGTGGTATTTGTTTAACGACTTCTTTTAACTCAACAGCATTTTTAAAGGTCACAATGCCTGAGATAGAAATATAAAAACCTAAATCTATCGCTTTTTTAGCCATCGCCCAGTCTTCGGTAAAGCAATGTAATACACCGCCGCACTTTTCTGCGTTATGTTCGCGCATTAAATTTATAGTATCTTCACGGGCATCACGAGTGTGTATGATCAGCGGTTTTTGTAATTCGTTAGCGACTTCTATATGGCCCACAAAGCTGGCTTGCTGCACTGCATGGGTGTCTTTTGCGTAATAATAATCAAGGCCGGTTTCGCCAATGGCAACCACTTTGTCATTGCTAGCTAAATCAATTAAGCGTTGTTTATCAAGAGCGTCTTTTTGATCAAGTGGATGCACACCACAAGAAGCTGTCACATCACTATAATCTTTAATTTTGTCTAGCATACTAGGAAATTGATCAAGCGTTACGCTTACACATAAAAAATGCTCAACTTGCTTAGCTCTTGCATTATCAAGTACTTGGTCAAGGTTTAAGTCGAGCTTATCAAAGTCGAGGCGGTCTAAATGGCAATGAGAATCTACAATCATGGTACTACTTACATGGTATACGTTGGATTACCCGAGTTTAACATAGTACCCAGTAGTTTTTCGATCTTCGTATTGAGATTCGTTTTATCATCTATAAAGCTAATGCCAATCCCCGGAGGGTTAGAGCTTGGTGCGCCTTGCGGGGTTACCCAAGTAACTTTACCGGTTACTAAGTCATCTTCAAGGGCATCAGGTAATGTGACTTTTAATGCTAGAGAGTGCCCCATTTCATAATGCATATTGGTACGAACAAATAAACCACCGGTTTTTAAATAAGGCATATAGCTGCGATATAATTCATCCAAGTTGTCTATATCAACTAATAATTCTTGCACTGTGCGCTCCTAATTAATATTTTTTTGCAAGCTATACGCTAAACGAGAAATAGCGAGGGATAAATTTAAGCCGAGTACTTCGGTGCTATTTTGTAAAAACTCCGTCACAGCAAGTTGAATATTTTGATAAGCATCAAAACTCAAACCATTTAATAACTGAGCCTTAAGATGAGCATTTAAAAATAAAATAAATACCGAAATAAGTGCAGGCTGCTTGCTAAGTATATTTGCTAAATTGCTGAAATTATGACTATCTTTTAGGCCAGTAGCAAATTTATAAAGGCTATCGACGGTTTCGAGCAAATCATTGTCCTGCCAATGACTCACAAGTAACGGTTGTGCGTAGAATAGGTCAAGCCATTGATACTGCTTGTTATCAATCACGGACCCTAGCCATTGTGCTGCCAATTGCGGCGATTTAACCACAATATCCATTTTTGCACAGCGGCTTAAAATAGTCGCGGGGAGTTGATTAAGTTGACTGGTCGTTAATAATAAAAAACGCTGTTTGCTTGGCTCTTCTAAGGTTTTTAATAACGCGTTGGCGGCAGCTGTCGTCATTTTATGGCAATCATTGATCACTACAACTTTAGCACCATTTTGCGCCGCTGACTGGTTCATAAAATCACTAACACTGCGTATATCATCAACGCCTATGCTTTGCTCTTCAACGCTAATAACCCGCTTGTCAGGATGCGTGGCGGCTTGATTTAAATGACAACCTTTACACTGCCCGCAAGGAGATAAGTTAGTCGATTGCAGACACAGCAAGCTATTTGCAAGTTGTTCGACCATAGCTTGCTTACCAACGCCTGGTAAACCATAAAATAATTGACCATGATGAAAACGCCCAGCATTAAAGCTTTTGACTAATTGTTGCTTTGTTTGTTCAAGCCACGGATAAACCATACTAAGTGTTACTTTGCATAAAGTTTTCAAGCACAGCGAGTATATCTTGATGGACATTTTCAATGGCTTGTTCAGCATTAACCAACTTTATACTATCATCGTTATTTGCAAGTGCTAAATAGCGCGCGCGGGTACGCTCAAAAAAGCTCAAATGTTCTTTTTCAATTCTATCAAGCTCTCCACGCCCTTTTGCACGGGCAAGTCCGATTGCAGGGTCAATATCTAAATAAATTGTCAAATCAGGTTTTAAGCCTTTTAAAACAATCTCAGCCAATGCACTTAAAGTTGTTTGCTTTATTTCACGGCCACCACCTTGGTAGGCTTGTGAAGAGAGATCATGGCGGTCACAAAGCACCCACTGGCCTTTTGTTAGCGCTGGGGTTATAACATTATTGACCAGTTGTGAACGCGCGGCATACATAATTAATAATTCAGTTTCAGGGGCAATAGCTTCATCATGGCTGGCTTTTATAAGACCTCGTAAGGCTTCTGCGAGTGGCGTACCGCCAGGCTCTCTGACATTCGTAAAGTCAATGCTGCGTTGCTCTAAAAAATCTTGGCAAATAGCAATTGCCGTTGATTTTCCTGCCCCTTCCAGGCCTTCTATGACAATAAATTTTCCGGTCATGGTATCTCTTTTATAAGCAAAATAGCTTAAATTATTTGTTCAGTTGCTTTTGATAACGTAAATAATCTCGTACTGCTCGGTTATGCTCTTTTAATGTTTTCGAGAAGGTATGGCTACCATCTCCTTTTGCCACAAAATAAACATAGTCTGAGTCAGGCGGATTAACCGCAGCTAATATAGCTGCTTTTGACGGCATAGCAATGGGCGTTGGTGGTAAACCGTCTATTCTATAAGTATTATAAGGTGTATAACTGGTTAAATCTTTGCGTTTTATATCGCCATCATACGCTGTACCAAGGCCATAAATTACCGTTGGATCAGTTTGCAAACGCATATTGGCATTTAAACGATTCGAAAATACAGCAGCGATAACTGGGCGTTCACTGGCAAGGCCGGTTTCTTTTTCAATTATTGAAGCCATTATTAATGCTTCATAAGCACTGTCATATGGTAATACGGCAGCTCTTTGCTGCCATGCATCATCTAATACCTGCTGCATTTTATGATAAGCACGTTTAAGCACCGCACTTGCTTTATCATTTGCATGATAGTGGTATGTGTCTGGGAATAGCCAGCCTTCTAGATGTTGTTCTGAGTTTGCAATTTGCTTGGCTAGTTTTTCGGGGTCAAGATCTTTTTCTAAACGTTCCGCTCGCTCAATATTTGCTAAGACATCACGCAACGTTTGCCCTTCGATGATGGTAAAGCTAAAGCTTACTTGCTGACCATGGTTAATACGGCGAATATTTTCAAGCACGGTGCCATTATCAAGCTCATATAAACCTGCTTTTAAATCAGTGAGCGTTGGGTCAAGTTTTGCGAGCACTTGGTAACGAAAACACCCTTCAAGCCAGCTTTTAGCTTGCCATTGCTGACATAATTGATTAAACCCCGTGCCTTTTTTAACTTCAAATAGCTGTGTTTGTGTGACCTTTAATGGGTTTTTAATTGTGGTTTGTAATTGATAATAACCAATTGCACAGCTCAATACCGCTAATAATATAATCGATATAATGATTCTTAACACGTAGGCTCCTTGGCAAACAATTCTTGTAACAATAATGAACTGGGCGCTAACTGGAACTGAATATCGCCAATAGCAGTCACAGGCACAACCCCCATTAAACTATTACACATAAATACGGCATCCATTCGCTGTAATTGTTCGAGGGTAATATCAATAAATTCAATAGGTAATTTAGCACACAGTGATTGTAGATAAACCCCTTTAATACCACAATTTTGTAACTGTGGACTGACTATACGGCCGCCTTTAATCGCAAAAATATTCGCCGCAGAAGTTTCAATCACATAACCGTTATAATCACACACCACGACATCATCGTAAGGTTGCTGTTGCATCGCCTGCTTTATCATCACTTGCTCTAGACGGTTTAGTGTTTTCAAGCCGGCAAGTAACGGCTGAGAGGCTAATTTTATAGGGCTGATCCCCAATGTAATGCCTCGCTTTGGAAGTTCAGGATAACCGGGAGGAAAAGGCAGTAACGACAATAAAATTTTCAGCTTTGGCTGCTCTGGTAAACCATAACCACGCCCACCTTCACCGCGGGTAACAACTATTTTTAATATACCTGTGGGCTGCTCCGAAACAGTAGTGCTTATTGTGCGCTCAAGCGCGGGAAAATCTAGTTCACCAAATAACAAACGTTCACTGCATTCACTCAAACGTTGTCGATGTAACGGCCAATGTTCAACCTCGCCATCCAAAATTTTAGCTGTTGTAAAAAAGCCATCGCCATAATTAAAGCCGCGATCCCCCGCACTAATGGCGGTTTGTGCAGTGGTTATTATTATTTTTTGTGGTGTTTTTTGTTTTATCATTTTTCACATATAAAAAAACCCAGTAACAACTGGGCTTTTATTCTGTCTTGTTGTTAAAAAAGATTATACCTTTTTAAATAGCAATGAGCCATTAGTACCACCAAAACCAAATGAGTTACACAATGCATAGTCTAATTTTGCATCACGAGCTGTGTGTGGTACATAGTCCAAATCACAGCCTTCATCTGGGTTATCAAGGTTAATTGTCGGTGTCACTTTTTGCTCTTGTAGCGATAAAATAGAAATAATTGATTCAACAGAGCCTGCAGCGCCGAGTAAATGGCCCATCATCGATTTAGATGAACTAACCATTACATCTTTAGCTGCATCGCCAAAAATAGATTTAACGGCTGAAGTTTCTGCTTTATCACCCGCGTTAGTCGACGTGCCGTGTGCGTTAATATAACCCACTTGATCTGCATTGACTTTTGCATCATTTAAGGCATTTTCCATCGCAAGTGCTGCACCGGCGCCATCTTCTGGTGGGGATGTCATGTGATACGCATCACCACTCATACCAAAACCAACTAACTCAGAATAGATTTTTGCACCACGAGCTTTCGCATGTTCATACTCTTCAAGTACGATAACGCCTGCGCCATCAGATAGTACAAAACCATCTCGGTCTTTATCCCACGGGCGAGAAGCCGCTTGTGGGTCATCGTTACGGGTTGATAGAGCACGCGCAGCATTAAAACCACCCATACCAATGGGTGTTGAAGCTTTTTCAGCGCCACCGGCTACCATAGCATCAGCATCGCCGTAAGCGATCATGCGCGCCGCATGGCCAATATTGTGTAAGCCAGTAGTACAAGCAGTCACAATAGAAATATTAGGACCACGTAGACCGTGCATAATCGATAAATGACCTGAAATCATATTGATAATGGTCGACGGCACGTAAAAAGGAGAAAGCTTACGTGGGCCACTGTTTAATAATTTGATGTGGTTCTCTTCAATTAAAGTTAAACCACCAATACCTGAACCTACAGCTACACCAACACGTGATGCATTTTCCTCTGTGATATTTAGGCCAGAATCTTGTAATGCTTGCACACCCGCCGCTATGCCATATTGGATAAATAAGTCCATCTTTTTAGCATCTTTCGGTGGCATGTAAGCTGATGCATCAAAATCATTCAGCAAACCTGCGAATTTGGTGCCGAAACTTGAAGTATCGAAATGCGTGATAGTTTGAATACCGCTTTTACCATTTAACAAACCTTGCCAGGTTGATTCAACATCGTTACCTAGCGGTGTCAACATTCCTAAGCCTGTTACGACGACTCGACGTTTAGCCACGGGTTGCCTCCAATAAGGAAATTATTATTTTTAGGTGGGTGTATACCATTTTATAGGTATCATACTCTAGATAGACTAAGGGCAGCGGATGCTGCCCTTAATTTGCGATTAATTACTCAGCGTGAGCCGTAACGTAATCGATTGCAGATTGAACTGTAGTGATCTTCTCAGCTTCTTCATCTGGGATCTCAGTGTCAAACTCTTCTTCAAGAGCCATAACTAATTCAACAGTATCAAGTGAATCGGCGCCTAAGTCATCAACGAAAGAAGCTTCGTGCTTAACTTCTTCTTCTTTAACACCTAGTTGCTCAATGATGATTTTCTTTACGCGTTCTTGGATGTCGCTCATTCTTCTTTCCTTTAATAAAAACGCCAATGCGTTATTTTCAGATTGCGGCGTAGTTTACGGCGCATAATTCTGTGATTCAAGGATTTGATGATAATTATTTATCTGGTCAAACCTCTTGAGGGTTATTTGTCTCTTTTATCGCTTATTTTCACAACGAATTTAAGTAGGTTTAAAGCAAGATCACAAAAATTTCAACATTTTTCTACATACTTACTTTAAACAAATAGGAACGAAGTTCCTTAAACCATATACATTGCACCATTTACATGCAGTGTTTCGCCTGATACATAAGAAGCAGCATCAGATGCTAAGTAACAAACGGCAGCGGCAATTTCGTCAGGCTGACCTAAACGACCAGCAGGAACATTAGTAAGCGTAGCTGCTTTTTGCTCATCTGTAAGCTCGTTTGTCATGTCAGTCTGAATAAAACCTGGCGCCACCACGTTAACAGTAATGCCACGCGATGCAACTTCACGAGCTAATGATTTAGAAAAACCAATAACCCCCGCCTTAGCAGCTGCATAATTTGCTTGGCCGGCATTACCCATAGTGCCCACTACTGAACCAATATTGATGATACGACCATTCTTTTTCTTCATCATCGGGCGTAATACCGCCTTTGACAAGCGAAAAACCGAACTTAAGTTAGTATCTATAATATCATCCCACTCACCGTCTTTCATACGCATTAATAAGTTATCACGGGTAATACCTGCATTATTAACAAGTACATCAATATCACCTAAATCGGCTTTTATTGCAGCAAGTGTTGCCTCAATCGATGCAGAATCTGTTACGTTAAGCGCATATCCTTTACCATTGTCACCTAGGTATTCGCTGATTTTAGCAGCCCCAGACTCGCTAGTAGCAGTACCAGCAACTTTTGCGCCTTGCGCTATTAGTGTGCTTGCTATCGCCTTACCAATACCACGACTCGCACCAGTTATAAGGACAACTTTGCCCTCCAATGAAAATAAATTTGCCATCTTATTCCTACTCTTATTTCGCTTCATCAATGGCAGCTTGACTATTTACCGAGCCACATACCATTGCTTTATCAATCCGTTTTGCAAGACCCGTTAATACTTTTCCTGGGCCGAACTCATAGCTTTGGGTGATGCCTTGCGCTACAAGTGTTTGCACTGTTTCTGTCCAGCGTACTGGACTATAAAGTTGACGAACTAACGCCTGCTTAATTTCATCTGCAGCACTTTGCGCTTTAACATCAACATTATTAATGACATCACACTTAGGTGTATTAAATGTTAAAGTAGCCAAATCAGCAGCTAACTTCTCTGCCGCAGGCTTCATAAGTTCACAATGTGAAGGTACACTCACTGAAAGTGGTAATGCGCGTTTAGCTCCGGCTTCTTTACATGCCTCTGATGCTCTATCTACCGCAGCTTTATGTCCAGCTATAACCACTTGGCCAGGTGAATTGTAATTTACTGGCGATACAACCTCACCTTGTGCTGATGCACTACAAGCTGCTTTAATTTCATCATCGCCCAAGCCAATTATAGCAGCCATTGAGCCAACACCTGCAGGAACGGCTTCTTGCATGTATAAACCACGGTTTTCAACTAACTTCACAGCTTCGCTTAAGCTTAATACATCTGCACATACAAGTGCAGAATACTCACCCAAACTATGTCCTGCCATGGTAACAGCAGTATCTGGATTGGCAGCTAACCACTGACGATAAATAGCAACCGATGCGGTTAATAATGCAGGTTGCGTGCGATGAGTTTTATTTAGCTCTTGTTCTGGGCCATTCACTACTAGGGCAGCCAAATCATAACCTAATGCTTCTGATGCTTCTGCAAAGGTCGCTTTAACAATCTCTGACTCACTTAACAGCTCACTTAACATACCCACTGACTGTGAGCCTTGGCCAGGAAATACAAGTGCAATTTTTTGTGTCATACTTTGCTCTTTTTATTAAACAAATAAATGAATATCTAAATGATCGACTATATTGTGTATTTAATCAGTCGTCATTTTTTGTTGAGTGTGTTTGCTCGAAAATAGCCGCTATTTTTTCAGGAAGTTGGCGTTCAACTTCTTTGGCAGCTTCGTCGATCGCAGCATGAAAAGCTTTCGCTGAGGCATTTCCATGACTTTTTACCACAATACCGCGCAATCCTACCAGAGAAGCACCGTTATACTGGTCGGGGTTCACCCGTTTATAGAGTTTTTTTATTACTGGGCGCAACATAAAGGCTAAACACTTATAGAAACAATGCTTACTCAGCGCTTTGCTTAACTTAAACATAATAAGTTTAGCAATACCTTCACAGGTCTTTAATGCCACATTACCAACAAAGCCTTCGCAGACAATAACATCTGACTTTCCGGTAAAAATATCACTGCCTTCGCTGTAACCAGTATAATTAATATAATCGCATTGTTGCATCAACTGGGCAGCTTGTTTTATGCCTTCATGACCTTTAATATCTTCGGAGCCTATGTTCAATAAGCTTACTTTTGGGTTATCACAGTCTAACGCCTGCCCTGCGACAACAGATCCCATAATGCCAAACTGGTAAAGTGTTTGCGCATCACAATGCACATTAGCGCCTAAATCAAGAAGGTAAACAGGGTTTTTTCTTTCGGTGGGGACGGCTGAAATTAATGCAGGGCGTTTTACCCCGGGCAGCATTTTTAATACATAATGCGCCATAAAGAATAAGGCACCAGTATTTCCTGCACTCACACATGCCTGTGCTTCACCTGACTTGACTAAATCAAGAGCTACGCGCATAGATGAATCTTTTTTAGAACGCACCACCAAAGCAGGCTCACAACCATTAGTGACAACATCACTGCAGTGTCGGATAATTAATCTTGGATGAGATAGCGAATCGAGAGACTCGAGTTCATTAGTTATTACTTGCTCGTTACCACATAAGATAAGTCTTAAGTTGGTATTAGCATTTACCGCGTTAACGGCTGCGGGGATAGATGAACGGGGGCCATAATCGCCCCCCATCATATCTAACGCAATGGTTAGATTGGTCAGCATATAAGCAATCTCTTAGTTAGAAATTACTTGAACGCCTTTGTAGTAACCATCTGCAGTCACATGGTGACGACGATGAGTCTCACCAGATGTTTGGTCTACAGTTAAACTTGGACCACTAATCGCATCGTGTGAACGGCGCATGCCGCGTCTTGCACGAGACTTTTTGCTTTTTTGTACAGCCATAGTCTTCTCCTAAGAATCTTTCTTAAGTTGTTTCAAAATATCAAATGGATTTGGTTTATCATCTTCCGCTTTTAAAACACCAAAGCTGGCAGGCTTTGCTGAATAACTGCATGAAGCTTCGTTGTGGGTAGCCACTAATGGAACAGCTAAAATTAATTCGTCTTCGATTAAATCAAATACGTTAATTTCACCATTTTCATCAAGTGCTACTTCATCGTAGTCTTCTGGAAAAATATCTAACTCTGTATCCTCACCAACAGGGGAATAGACAAAGTCCTGATCCAAATCCAACCCTAAATCACCATTACAACGTTGACAAGTAACAGTTACGTGTGTGGACAAATTGCCTCTAATCACAGCTAAACCTTGCTCATCGTTTTTGCAATGAATTTTTACCGTTATTTCACCTACTTCTTCCTGCACAACTCCACGTAAACGAGTAAGTTTTTCAAGCGACACAATACCATCGTACTTTAAACGGTGTTGCGCAGCTTTGCCAGGATGAAGAGTGACGGGAATTTTCACCTTTTGCATAGGGGCTGCATCATATAGATAGTTACTAGGTTAGTCAAAATAAAAAACCAATTTTAGCTGGTTTTTAACGTGTTTTAAACTCGGATCTGATTTATCCTAACTCAATCTGATTCATACTAGGAAAATAATCAATGAAGCACTCGCTTATTTTAGCCTCAAGTTCACCCTTTCGTCAGTCTTTATTAAAAAAATTTAATTTACCCTTTGATACTTTTTCACCCAATGTTGATGAATCACCTTTAGCAGACGAACTACCGGCTTCATTAGTTGCCCGCTTAAGCGAGCTAAAAGCCCGAGAAGCCATAAATCACTTTAACCAAGGTTTAGTTATTGGCTCTGACCAAGTTGCAGTATTTGACCAACAAATTTTGGGCAAACCACACACTAAAGAAAACGCAATCAAGCAATTGAGCTTGTTTAGCGCGCAAACGGTGACGTTTTTAACCGGCCTTTGCGTTTTCGATATTGCCAATAACCGTACAAAAACAATTATAGAGCCGTTTAATGTAACCTTTAAAAAATTAAGCAATGCAGATATCAGCGCCTATTGCGACGCAGAACAGCCTTATAATTGCGCTGGCAGCTTTAAAAGCGAAGGGCTAGGTATTTGTTTATTTGAAAAATTAAGCGGTGACGATCCAAATAGTTTAATTGGCTTGCCACTCATTAAACTCAGTCAATTACTTAATGAGTTTAATGTCAATGTACTGGCAGCACAACAAGCCTAACCTACGTTATTAACAGCGGCTGTAACTGTACAAATGAATCGACTGTTGCAATAGGTTTAAATTCATTAAGTTGAGTCGCATTGTGCGCGCCCATTGTAACCCCCACACGGTTAATATTTGCAGCTTGTGCCATCATCATATCAATTTGCGTATCACCAATCATAACTGCATCGCTGGGCGCTATATTTAACTCTTCAAGTAGTTGTAGCAGCATATCTGGTGACGGTTTTGACAGCGCTTCATTGCTGGTCCGCGTTGCAACAAAATAGCCACGCAGCTTGGTTTCGTCTAATAAGCGCTCAAGCCCTGCGCGGCTTTTACCCGTGGCAACGGCTAGTAACACGCCTTGCTGTTGTAACGCAATTAATGTGCGTTCTACACCGACGAAAAGTGGTGCGACTGTGGTATCCACTTCTTTATATTGACGCTGGTACTCAAGCACAATATCTGCACACGGTGCGTCATCATCAGGGAACAGCACTGCAACTGCTTTTTCAAGTGACATACCAATGATATTCTTAACTGCATCATCACTAGGTACAGCTAAATTAAGTGTAAGCGCGCTTTGCTGCATACAATTAACTATTTTTGGCACCGAATCCATTACCGTGCCATCCCAATCAAAAATCACTAATTTATATTTATTCATGACTTAGCTGCACGTAATGTTTTAATGCAATTTTTTAAAGTTTTATCAAGAGGCGCTTCAACGCGCATAGTTGTTTCACTTTTAGGGTGATAAAAGCGCAAGTCATGAGCATGTAAAAATAAACGATTTAAGCCTATTTTACGCATTCCCGCATCAAAACCTTGGTCACCATATTTATCATCACACGCAATTGGATGACCTACACATTGAGTATGAACACGAATTTGATGAGTACGTCCTGTTACAGGCGATGCTTGTACTAATGAGCATTCATCAAAGTGTTCAAGTACTTTAAACCGTGTATGTGATGGTTTACCTTCAGTGTTATCAACTCTAACTATACGTTCACCTGACTGCAGCGTATTTTTACGCAACCCCTCCGTCACGTTTTTAGTTTTAGAGTCCCATTGACCGTCGACTAATGCCCAATAATTTTTTTCCATGGTTTTTTCACGTAGTTGTTCATGCAAACTAGTAAGCACAGAACGACGCTTAGCAATTAATAAACACCCCGAAGTATCGCGGTCTAAACGATGAACCAACTCTAAACTGCGTTCATTTGGACGAAGAGCTCGCAGTGCTTCAATTAAGCCATAACTTAGCCCACTACCACCATGAACAGCCATACCCGATGGCTTATTAATGACAATTAAGTACTTATCTTCAAACAAAATTTCGTCTTCTAGTTTGGCTATTTTATCGAGCTTTGTCGGCACAAACTCTTCACGTTCGGCTACTTTTATGGGGGGGATACGTACGATATCGTCTATTTTTAGTTTGTAAACGGGCTTAATGCGTTTTTTATTTACACGCACTTCCCCTTTTCGCAAAATTTTATAAATCGCGCTCTTTGGCACCCCTTTTAAATGGGTAATAAGAAAGTTATCAATACGCTGACCGAGGTGGTCCTCGGTGATCGTGACGAAAGATACTTGTAAGCCGGTTTTTTCTGACATTGCCTAATCACTGATTTAAGTAAATAATTTAGTTGCTAACACGGATGTAATAATGGGATAATCATTACTGTAAATATAATTTGCAGTAACAACGGTGCTTTTTAACACATTTAAAACATTCATGATGCACATTCTGGGTTGCCGATCATACAGATCCGAGTTAAGTTTTCCAAAGCTTTTATATATACCTAGTTAACACGTGCGTTCAACTAATGGTGATGCGCGTAATATATCGCCGCTTAAGTTTGACCATGAATAGCAATTGATGTTGATAAAAAAGCAATGAACAGATAATTTTGTCTGATAGTGACGACGTCAAATACGTCGTTCAGAATTTGCCCGTGTAACACACAAATAGTTAATTTTTTAAATGGCTGACTTCTAGATATAACTGCATTTAGCGTGTTAGTAAAAACACCCTTAGGTTTTATCTCAAATAAGAATTTAATAACGTAATAGAGCGTTATTGTCGCCAGCAGCATAAACATAACAATGTGCAACACAGCCAAGCTCCCCCACAGACCCAGTCGTGAGACTGTACAAAAAGAAGCGATGGGAGCAACTGAACAGGCGATAAGTATCGTCATGTCAGAGACATAAAACTAGTAGAGTAATAATATGAAACGTATGCTAATCAATGCAACGCAGCAAGAAGAAATGCGCGTAGCACTGGTTGATGGCCAGCGCCTATATGATTTAGATATCGAGAGCCCAGGTCACGAACAAAAAAAAGCCAATATTTATAAAGGCAAAATAACTCGTATCGAACCGTCACTTGAAGCCGCCTTTGTAGATTACGGCGCTGAACGTCACGGGTTCCTTCCTTTAAAAGAAATTGCTCGTACATACTTCCCACAAGGCTATACCTTCCATGGTCGTCCGAACATTCGTGATGTGATCAAAGAGGGTCAAGAAGTTATTGTGCAAGTTGATAAAGAAGAGCGTGGCCAAAAAGGCGCCGCGCTTACTACTTTTATCAGCGTAGCTGGCAGCTATTTAGTATTGATGCCAAACAACCCTCGTGCTGGGGGGATTTCGCGTCGGATTGAAGGTGATGAGCGTACAGATCTTAAAGAAGCATTAAGTCGCCTAGAGTTACCAAAAGGCATGGGCCTAATTGTGCGCACTGCAGGCGTAGGCAAAACATTTGAAGAACTTGATTACGACCTTAAAGCCTTATTGGTTCATTGGGAGGCTATTCAACAAGCATCTGATAGCGGTAAAGCCCCGTTTTTAATTCATCAAGAGAGTAACGTGATCTTTCGTGCTATTCGCGATTATTTACGTCGTGATATTGGTGAAATTTTAATTGATAAACCACGAGTTTTTGAAGAAGCAAAAGCGCATATTGAGCGTTTCCGCCCTGACTTTATGAGCCGTGTAAAACTTTATCAAGGTGAAGTGCCACTATTTACTCATTACCAAATTGAAAGCCAAATTGAGTCAGCCTTCCAACGTGAAGTACGTTTGCCTTCAGGTGGTTCAATAGTTATTGACCCAACAGAAGCGTTAACGTCAATCGATATCAACTCATCAAAAGCCACTAAAGGTGGTGATATCGAGGAAACAGCACTTAATACCAACTTAGAGGCCGCAGACGAAATTGCGCGTCAATTACGCTTACGCGACTTAGGCGGTTTAATTGTTATCGATTTTATCGATATGACACCACCGCGCCATCAACGTGAAGTAGAAAATCGCTTAAAAGACGCAGCCCGTCCTGATAGAGCCCGCGTACAAATTGGTAAAATTTCTCGATTTGGTTTACTTGAAATGTCACGCCAGCGCTTACGCCCATCATTAGGTGAAGCGAGCCAAGGCCCATGCCCACGTTGTAGTGGTCAAGGAACAATTCGTTCAAACGAATCAATTGCGTTATCAATTCTACGTTTAATCGAAGAAGAAGCGATTAAAGACAACACCTCACAAGTAAATGCACAAGTACCTGTAGAAGTTGCCGCGTACTTATTAAACGAGCAGCGCCGTAGCGTAAATCGTATTGAAAAACGCCATAGCTGTGATGTGGTGATCGTTCCTAATAAACATATGGAAACCCCTCATTACGAAGTGGTACGTTTACGTAAAGACGAAACCATAGAAACAGCAAGTTATGAACAAGTAATTGCACCTGTGCAAGAAGTCGTAGAGCGCTCTAAAAAGCCAGCAACCCCAGTACGTGAAGAACCGGTATTAAAAGGTGTCGTAATGCCTTCTACACCGGCACCACAAAGTGCATCTAAAACGGTAGAAAAAGCTGCTCAAGCAGGCGCAGAAGTTAGTTTATTTGTAAAACTTGGGAACTGGATAAGATCATTATTTAGCGATGACAGCGAACAGAAAAAGCAGCCATCGACCGATAATAAAGGCACTAGAAACAATAATCATCGTAACAACGATAACCGCCGTCGCAATAACAACCCTCGTCGCCGTAATAACACACGTAACAAACCACGTAATGAACGAGTTAAAGACGAAGAAGTTAAAGATCAAAATAATACAGCTAACGCGTCAACTAATACCGATCAATCGCGCGACAGAAACGAAGGCCGTAATAAACGTCGTCGTAATCCTAATCAACGCAAACGTAATGAAAACCGTAGCGATAATAAAGCTGAGGTAAAGTCAGAAGCACCAGCTAAAGAAGCCGCTGTTGAGCCGAAGGAACAAAAGCCTAAAGTTCGTCGTCAGCGTCGTAATATTCGTAAAAAAGTGCGCATTCAAGATGAATCAGCAGAAACAGCGAATACAGTAACTACTGAGCAATCTGTTGAACAAGTAGCTGAAACTAAACCGGTAGTAGAAAATACTGTCGAAAACGCAGTTGAGTCGAACGTTGAAAACAAAATTGCAAGCAAAGTTGAAAGTGACAATACGTCAACATTAACTAGCGATTCAGAAACAAATACTCAAGTAGAACAGCCAAGTACTGATTCAGTAGAAACAAGCTCTGACGAAGCACCAGCTCGCACACGTTCACGCCGCTCACCTCGCCATTTACGTGCCGCAGGACAGCGTCGCCGTCGCCCTGAAGGTGAATCTGACGAAGTACTTTCTACAGAGCCTCCAGCATTTATCCCAGTTGCTGATCAGGCTGCTGCTGAATATGAAGCTGAGTTAAAAGCTAAAAAATCTGCTGAACAAGAAGCGACTACACAGCAAGCAGTAAAAGCTGAAGAACCAGTAAAAGCCGAAGATCCAGTAAAAACTGACGAACCAGTTAAAACTGACGAACCAGTGGATACTGAAGAATCAGTGAGTACTGAAGAACCAGTGAAAACTGAAGAGCCAGTTAAAACTGACGAACCAGTGAATGCTGAAAAACCAGTGAAAACTGAAGAACCAGTGAAAACTGACGAACCAGTGAAAACTGACGAACCAGTGAAAACTGAAGAACCAGTTAAAACTGAAGAACCAGTGAAAGTTGAAGAACCAGTTAAAACTGAAGAACCAGTGAAAACTGAAGAACCAGTTAAAACTGAAGAACCAGTGAAAACTGCAGAACCAGTGAATGCTGAAGAACCAGTGAAAACTGACGAACCAGTGAAAACTGACGAACCAGTGAAAACTGACGAACCAGTGAAAGCTGAAGAACCTGTGAAAGCTGAAGAACCTGTGAAAGCTGACGAAGCTATTAGTGCGGTCACATCAGAACAACATACTAAAACAGCAGTTGCCCAAGGTGCAGCGAGTGCGCCAATGGCACAGCCGACACCAGTAGCAGATAGTGCTTCTCAGCCTACTCCTACAGCCATGGCACATGACAAACGTGAACTAATACCAGATAGTGGTTTACGTGCAGGCTCTATTAAACCTGCAGGTCGTGCAAATGCTGCAACGACAAAAACCTTGAGTGCTGAATAACACTCCAAGTTTAGCTTAAAGCAAATAAAAAGCCGCGTTAATTAGTTAACGCGGCTTTTTTGATATTCGTAAATTTGGCTTTATGAAAAAGAAAGTTTGTTTCTAGTAGATCATATCTGCTCTTACAGTTTCGATGAGTAGGATTGGACTTTACCCGACAGGCTGTAACAGCTGAGCTAATAAGTGAAGAAAAATTACTTAATTTGCTACTCTATTGGCTATTCAACTTCTAGTTAGTTGAACCAAAAAAGCGAAGTGCATTCACTTCGCTTTAAAATAACTCAAATTAGCTTAAAGCTTTTACCTTGCAATCTTAATCTTGCTCTTTTTCCATAAATCGCTGTAATTGGTCTTTTAGGTTTGGCGGTATTCCTTTGATAACTAATGTATCGGTTGCTTCGTTGTACATTACTCGCTCGCCTAAATGTTTGCGCTCAAAACTAACACTTACACCACCACCAAGGCCTGAGAATTTAACCATGTTGGTAACTGTTTTTTTATCAACCGGGAATGACTCTTCCAAGTCATAGCTTTGCTCTTTACAGAAGCTTTCAAACGGGTTGTCATCGCCTTTGGTTAGCGTGCTTGATAAATCACTCACATTGGCTTCTTCACCAGTGGTTACGCAGTCATTGCAGTAATCGAATACTTGTTTACGTAACTCGTCTTTTTCGGTTTTATCAAACTGTTGCTCTGATAAGTAATCATCAACAGCGCCAAGCATTACTTGGCTTTGCTGCTTAGGATCAATGCCTTCTTCACAACCTAGAAAATCTAAAAAGAAATCGGCAACTTTGCGCCCTGCTCTGCCTTTGATAAACGAAATATAACGATTATCTTCAGCTTGTGTATCCCATGCGGTTAAATCAATACGGGCTGCAAGTTGCATGCGAGAAATATCTAAATGCCGTGATGAGGCTAAATCAAGCTCTGAAGTGATTGAGTAATGCTCTTTTATGTTGATCATCGCAACCAATAAATAATCACTAGCCACATATTGATAATGGCAAAAAACTAAATAGCCGGTTTCGTTAAAAGCATATTTATTTAGCTCTTCTTTAAGCACTTCTGTTGCTTGCTCAGTCATATGCCAAAAGCCAAGTTCGTCGTTACGATAGCTTTGCATTGCAGAAGCCACAATGCTATTTTTTTCACCGCTAAAGGCACAGTAGCCTTTGCCTGGTTTACCATTATATGCGTGATGTAGCTGCTCAATGAAAATCGATACTTTTTCATTAATAGCCATTTCATCATTTCGTAAGTGAATTTGCGTCTCATCGTCTTTTTTGTCTACATAGTGAACGACTAACTTTTTAACATCTGTTGTCATCTTTGTTTTTCACGCCTCTAGTGTTAAAATACGAGAATATAACTCTTTTATTGAACCAACTGATGCCTATCTTATCAAAATATTCCAATGACCAAGTAGAACAAATCGTCGATCAGCTAATTGATGTGCTAACAGAACACAATGCACCGGTTGATTTAAGCCTTATGTGTTTAGGAAATTCTATCACGCATATCTTAAAAGAGCATGTACCAGCAGCAAAAAGGCAAGCCGTTGCTGATAACTTTGCAAAAGCGCTAGCGCAATCGGTTAAATAGACTTTATGAATTTATCGCAGCACAATCAGTTCTCATCAAAAGCAAGCCAATTATTAAGTTGGGGCCATTGGTTTACCTTTGCAAATATTGGTTTAGCGCTTTTAATTAGCTTAAGTTATTTATTTGCAGACTCAGCGCCCTCCACCTTTATAGGTGCTATTTATATGCTAGTAACTTGGTTAAGCCATACTAGTTTCATTATTTTTATTGCGTTTGTGCTAACCATATTTCCACTTAGTTTAGTATTCCCTTACCCACAGCATATTCGAGGCATGGCAGCCGTTTTATCAACCTGTGGAGCATCTTTACTTACACTTGATGCCTATGTTTATTTTAATCTTGGGTATCACCTAAGTAGTTCAGCACTTCCTGAAATAATTACTTTATTGTGGCATCGTATTACCAGCTCGCCAGCACTTACAACACTACTTGCTGGCGGTATTGTGATGCTTATTTTAGCCTTTCAGTTACTTGCCAGTAATTATACGTGGCACCATTTAGCGCGTTTAAAGCAATATAAGTTTGCCCGCTATGCCAGTTCCTTTTTACTGGTGTGTTTTGCAATGAGCCATAGTATACATATTTGGGCTGATGCAAATTTAAAGTTTGACATTACCAAGCAAGATAATGTGTTACCGCTTTCTTACCCAACGACTGCGAAAAGCTTATTGGCTAAAAATGATTTACTTGATATTGAAAGCTACAAACAAGCACATAATGTTAGGTTAAATAATCAAAATATTAATTATAAGGCATCTTTACCATTAGAGCGCTGCGAAGCTTTTACGCCTAATAAAGTAGATGTTTTAGTATTTAGTAATCAACAAGCCCTCATAAACTTTACCAAGCAACATGAAGCTCTGTATTCAACTGAGCAATTTTTACAACCTATTGCTAGAGAAGATAGTTTGTTTAGCTTAATTTATGGTTTACCCGCTTATTACAAGCCTGCGCTCATGCAAGAGCAATCGCTACCCATCTGGTTAAATAAACGTAAAAGTATGGTGGTGTCTGGATTTGAAAGCTTTGCATACATAAATACTGTATCAACCATCGAAGATGCAGCTATTCGTATAGTAAAAGCCGATGAAAATAGTACGGTGCGGACAGACAGCACTCATTTATTTGCTTTTGCGATCGCCCCAAATAGTAAAGATATTGTTACTACTACAACCTTATATAGTAATGATAAAAAAATTACTCATGTTGAAGGACTTATACAGCCAAGTGATATTATTGCGACCATTTTAAGTAAGTATTTTAATTGTCAGGCATTGGCTGCACAAACTATGCTTGGTGTAGATTTATACAAAAAACAAAATGATATGGGCGTTAATTATTCTCAAGGTGTGTTTATAGCCTATAAAAAAGACCGTATTACTTTAATTGATTCAGACGGGAATTATAAAAATATTTCTGCTGCGCAAGGTTTCTCAATTGAACAGGGCCTTGATATTCCATTTTTAGTACAAAGCATTAAAAGTCTAAAGCGTTTTACTAAATAAAGTTTTATTTGGTAATTAAAATAGCCTAGCTTGCGAGTTACATAAGCTAGGCTATAGTTGATCAATTAAGGACAAACGATCATCTAGGGACCCAGATGCTAATGAAAAGACTCACCATACAGCTGGTATTCTTTACAGTTATAAATACTGCAAGTGCCAACGATACGACTCATTATTATAAGTGCACTACTGACAAAGGTACAACATTTAGTCAACTTCCTTGCAGCCCAAACGCTACCAAACATACATTAATAAACCACACAGCCAACCAATCTCCAAAGCAAGATCATATAAAAACACTCAATAATATTGAACGTACGCAGACCATTCGTAATCTTAACGGCGAAATTCGTAGTAAAAAACATGAAATTGCTATTTTAAAACGCAATCTAGACCGCGCCAAATATCAGCAACAACAGCGTACTAAACGTATTTTAAGTGAGGATGAAACCAAGCGAATCAAAAAAGATATTGTTAAAAAAATTGCACAACTCGATACATCATTTAAGGCAGCGTTAAAAAGTAAAAAGAAACAACTTGCTAAATTAGAGAAGCAACTAGCAAGGTACAAATAAACGCTTGGGTTTTACTATTTTTTATCATAACCTTAATAAAAATAGTATGTCTCTATTAAGGATATTACAATGCAGCCCCAGCAAGTTGCAGACTTAATTTTAAACGGATTTAAAACCCACTATCAGCTATTTCAACAGATCACAGCAACAGCACCTAGTGCATTTGCGAAACAAGACTGGGCCTGCATGCATGACATTAACAGCTTACGCATAACCTATTATGATGATCGGGTAAACGAAACAACCGAAAAGCTAAAACAAAATATACATAATAGCCCCTTTTGTACTGACAAGTGGCATAGATGTAAGCAAATTTATCAACAATATCTAACCTTTCACCCTCAAGCTGAACTGGCTGAAACTTTTTATAATTCTGTGTTTTGTCGTCTTTTTCATCATCGTTACTTTAACAATAACTTTATCTTTGTCACCACAACGCTTGCAAATGAACCCGCACTACCAGTAGAAGCTGAATACAGAAGTTACTTTCCTGTAGTTGATGGGTTGCGGCCAACGATACGTAAAATACTAAATCAATATGACTTCAAAACTCCGTATGTTGATCTTGATCGCGATATTCGCCTATTAGTTAAAGCTTTTTATAATCAAGCTCCCGACACTCATCATCAAGCATCACAGATGCGCTTTGATATTCTGCAAGCCCCTTTTTTTAGAAATAAAGCCGCTTATATAGTTGGCCGAGTAGTATCGCAAAGCGGTATACAGCCTTTTATTATTGCTATATTGCATCATAAAAACCAAGGGCTTTATTTAGATGCGCTACTGACTAAATCATCTCAAATGCGTGTGATATTTGGTTTTGCCCGAGCTTATTTTATGGTTGAAACACACGCACCTTCGGCACTGGTACGTTTTCTAAATCAGCTCATGCCTAACAAAACACTGGCCGAGCTTTACAATGCAATTGGCTTTCATAAACAGGGAAAAACTGAGTTTTATCGCGAACTTTTAAACCACTTACAAAATTCTAATGATGACTTTGTCGTCGCGCCCGGAACACCCGGAATGGTGATGATGGTATTCACCCTGCCCTCATTTGATTATGTATTTAAAGTCATTAAGGATACTTTCGGTGAAAGCAAGCCATTTGGTCGCGACACTGTATTAAAACGCTATCAATTAGTTAAAAACCACGACCGTGTTGGCCGCATGGCAGACACCATAGAATACTCCAATGTAGTGTTTCCACTAGCGCGATTTAAACCGCCATTACTAGCACTATTAAAAGAAACCATTGGGGATTCAATGAGTATTGAAGGTGACCTGTTAATAATAAAACACCTCTATATTGAACGGCGCATGACACCGCTTAATCTATATTTACAAAGCGCCAATAAAGAAGATGCAATAAGCGCAATTACAGCTTATGGCCAAGCATTAAAAGAAATGATTTCGGTAAATATCTTCCCTGGTGACATGCTGCTGAAAAATTTTGGTGTGAGTAAACATAAACGGGTTATATTTTATGACTACGATGAGGTACAGTACCTTACAGACATGAGATTTAGGGCACTACCAAAAGCTAAAAATTATGATGACTACTTAACTAACGAACAAAGTTATTCAGTAGCTCCTCAAGACGTATTCCCTGAGCAATTATGTACCTTTGTAATACTTAACCCTAAATATAAAACGGTTTTTACTCAGGCTCACCCTGAGCTACTCAATGTAGGATATTGGCAACAAGCGCAAAAAAATATAAAAAATGGCGTGGTTAGTCATATTTATCCCTATCCAGACAAACAACGGTTTATCCATAGTTGGTAAACCCAAGGACAGACAATGAATATCAGTAAAATAGATTTAAATTTACTCGTTTATCTTGATACCTTACTGCGCGAATGTAACGTCACTCGCGCGGCTAACCAACTAAGCATTACACAGCCAGCTATGAGCAACGGCTTAAAACGCCTGCGTAATTTATTTAACGACCCAATTTTAGTGCGTACCAGCGATGGCATGGTCCCCACAGAACGTGCTTTAGAGTTACGACCGGTGATCCGCAGCATTTTAATGACATTAGAAGAGACTCTCGCCCCCAACCGTGATTTTGAAGCTAGCCAAAGTAAACGGGTATTTCGTATTATGGCAAGTGATTACGCAGCCAGTACATTAGCCCCCCGCCTATTGAGTAAGTTACACGCAGAAGCGCCAGACACGACCCTAGATATACTTACTCCAAGCGATGTCACATTTCACGATGTAGAAAACGGTAAAGTCGATATGGCCATTAACCGTTTCGAAAACCTACCGCAGTCTTTTCACCATAAACAAATATGGAAAGACAGCTTTTGCTGCTTAGTTAAAGCAGATAACCCAATCATTGAACAATTTAGTTTAGATAGTTACTTAAAAGCACGACATATTTGGGTAAGCAAAACGGGCTTTGGTGTTGGTGTTGGTATGGATCCTAAAGATGTGCAAAAACTTGGCTGGGTTGACGAAGCTCTGGCTCGCTTTGAGAAGCACCGAAATATTGCCACTTTTACTCGTAATTACCATGTTGCGATTCACTTAGCTAAAGAGCAAAACCTGGTAGCCACTCTGCCCTCAAAAGCAGCCAATATTTATTTGGACGATCCTGGCCTAACTATTTTAGAACCTCCTTTTCCAATCCCGCCGTTTGAGCTTGATATGATTTGGAGCCCACTACTTCACCGTGATGCCAGCCACATTTGGTTACGCCAAAAGGTAGCCGAAGTCGCTGAGGAACTAAAGTAACCCCTCACTATTACATGTACTTCTGTAAAATATGCTCAGTGATTTATTGACACGCCGAGCATACCCACAAAAAATCTCTGTAAATCAAAACTTTAAAATTATAAAAATCATGGAATGACCTTTGCTTTTGACTAGGTGAATATATTATTTCATTAAATTAAAAGAGGTCATTATTATGAATAACCATCAAGGAAACGAAGCAACTCATATCACTGACATTATTCAAGTAATGAACAGCGGCATCGACTTTTATGAAAAAGCACAGGAGAAAGTAAAAGACCCTGCCATTAATTCACTTTTTCAGCGCATGATTGACGCCCGAAAAGTAAGTGCTGAACAACTCCAGCCTTATGCGATCAATGAAAAAGGTCAGCGCGAGGATGGCTCGTCTTTTTCAGTAGAATTACGCAGTGCTTACACAACGCTATTGACTAAATTTAGCAGTGACAATGACGATACTTATGTCAAAGAACTTGAAGAAGTCGAAGACAGAACTATTGAAGAGATTAAAGCAGCCATGGATAAACCACAACCATCTGACTGTGAAGCAGCGCTGGCAAAAACCTTACTAACCATACAGAGTTGTCATGCTGAAATGAGTCGTATGCAAAAAAAACTATAGTTTTATAAATATATCATGTAATCATAAAAGGGCCCTGTGGCCCTTTTAAATTAAATATCTTTGACTTTAAATAATGAGATATAAATATTATTTAAAAACGATATTCAGCACCTAAGTAATAATAAGCACCATTATAACCAAACGGCGCTGAGCGGCGAGAATATTCAAAAACCCCTGTTGAATTCACTATGGTATTACCTGAAGCATCTACAATAGTACCTGCTCGTGAGTTACCAATTTCGTTTTTATCCGGATATACATCAAATAGGTTATTAGCGCCAATATTTAATGATAAGTTATCAGTAACAAAGTAATTAATTTTTACATCAGTAAGGATCTCAGCGCCGTAAGTTTGGCGTCCACCATCTTCAACTGTGTATTCACCATAACGATTTAACGATAAATTTACCGTCCAATCCTCAAGCTTATATAGAGCACTTAAGTTTACCCGATCCTGTGGTTGCCACTCTTCGATGATTGATGTTTCTTGAGATGAAAATACATCTTCAACCGGTATTGCCTCAAGGCCACTACCTGCCGGTGTAAATAAATCCACCACATCGGTTTCAGTAAAGTTTGCCGCAAGAGTAAAATCAAGCGTGCCGCCTAATCCTTCAGTATTCCACGTTGCCACAAAGTCTACGCCTTGAGTTTCCGTATCAGCCCCATTTAAGAAAAACTGACCAGCCCCTGCTCCCGAGCTTACAAGTGCAGCATCAAGTGTTGATGATAAGCCTTTACCTAAGCGATTACTAATCACAATTCGATCGTCGATATCAATCGAGTAGTAATCAACCGTGATATTAATATTGCTTGTCATATTATAAACAATACCAAGACTGTAATTTTGTGATTTTTCTTCTTTAAGCTCTGGAATACCAATACTTTGTGCAAGTGTACTGTCGTTTCTAAATGTGCCTACCTCTTCTGCAACAAGGTCGCCATTTGAATCAACAACAAACTGCGTACTAATATTATTAAAGTATAGTTGCTGCATAGATGGCGCTCTAAACCCTGTACTAACCGCACCACGTAACGACACATCATCTGTCATTGACCAGTTACCCGCTAACTTAAAGTTAACCGTGTCACCAAAGCCTTTATAGTTATCATAACGCAGCGCGCCGGAGAGAATCACATCGTCAATAATGTAGGCCTCAGCATCTAAATAAAACGAAATCACATCGCGAGACTCATCTACCGATGATGCCGGTGATGAACCACCAAAACCTTGCGTGCCACCGGCAGCATTTTCACTACCAACACCACCGCTGAGTCCTTCATAAATGTTCGCACCGTTAATGCTATCATAATCACGGTAGGCGTATTCACTGCCTTCTAGAATACGGTACTCATCGGTACGTAGCTCCGCGCCCATCGCCAGTGAATAATCATCATAATCTTTTGTATAATCGAGATTTAAGGTTTGCAATGATAATTCCATGCCATAAGCGTAAGCTTCTCGAGGAATGCCGGCACGAATTTCATCAGCACTTAATCCTTGCTCATAGCGTAGTAAATTAGCGTATGAGCCATTAATGGTATCACTGGTCGTATAATCTATACTATTTTCACCATAAGTATATGAAAAATCTAGGCTTGAACTGTTATTAAATTCTTTTTTAAAACCAAAGTTATAAGATACATCATCAATAGTCGTATTTATTTTTGGTAAAAAGCCAAGAGGAATAGTTGCATCACCATCTTGTAAAACTGGGTTGCCATCCGCATTTGCATTATGGCGGAAAAATGCCGCTGATTCGTTATCACGACTTGAATAGGTAATAAAACTATAAAGCTCACCACCAGCAAACTCATATCCTGAATTAACAATTAAAGAGAATTGCTGAGAATCTGCATCACCAATTCTAAATGTGTCACGCTCTACGGTTAACTCACGCGGATCGCCAGCTAAAAGCGTACCATCGTCAAGCTCAGTACAACCATAAAACTGACAAGAACCATGTAAACCAGCACGGTTAGTTGGGGCACGATCGCGGTAGTTAATTGTCGTATTTAGGTAGCCATCATCACCAAGGGCAAAGCCTTTGTTAAAATCCACATTAACAGTTTCGCCATCACCTTCTGAGTATTGACCATAATTAATCGCCGCTTTACCGCCTTCTTCAGCATCTTTTAAAACAATATTTATTACACCCGCAATAGCATCAGAGCCATATTGTGCCGCTGCGCCATCACGTAAAACTTCAATTCGTTTAATTGCGGCCGCAGGAATCGCATTCATATCAGTGCCCGCAGTACCGCGCCCTACAGAGGTGTTAATATGAATTATACTGGCTTGATGGCGACGCTTACCATTAATAAGTACTAAGGTTTGATCTGGTCCTAAACCACGCAATGTGGCAGGACGAAGAGCATCGGTGCCATCACTAATTGATGAACTTGAAAAGTTAAATGAAGGTGCGATAGCTTGTAACATACGGCCCACTTCAGTTTGACCTGTATTTTCAAGTGCCTCAGCACTTAAAATATCGACAGGAACAGGTAAATCTTCCACTGAACGCCCGGCTACACGGCTACCGACAATAGCGATTTTTTCTATGTTTTCATCTGCGCCTTGCTCTTGTGCATTAACCGCTTGGCTATTGGTGGCCATTAAAAGAGGTAATACAGCAGCACTGACTCCTGAAAGCTTTTTCATGTTGTTATCATTCCTATTGATTTGTTTGAGTTTTATACTCAGTAAACCATCTTGATCAACAACCGCATCGAGTTCAGTTCGTTCTAACATAGTGGTAAGTGCATCTAGCTGTGAATAATACCCAAACACAGATTGAGCTTGGTATTGTTTAGCTAAGTCAAAAGAAAAAACGATTGTTTGTTCTGTCTGTTTTGCAAATTCTATTAATGCTAGGTCTGCTCGCTGGGCTTTTATATCAAGTTGTATCATCGGTGCATTTTCGGCTATGGCCTGAGTACTATAGCTTATTGCTAAAGCAAGCAAAGGCATTAACCCACATCGAGTATACGTTTGGTTACTGCGCAGTTTATACAAACAGCTCACATAGAAAAATCCGCTACATTTAAACTTCTTTTTTTTAATTATTTTTTTACTTTTCGTTTTAACCATAGCAACATCTTAATTTGATTATTGTGATTACTTAACTTCTCACCGCCTAACTATGATCGCCCTGTTTTAGACTAACGATATGCTCGCCTAAACGTTCATGCTCGATTGCGAGGTTGGCCTGTAAACTATCTAATAAACCAATAATATCCCCAGCCTTGAATACGCCTGCCACTTTTAAACTTCCTAAAGCGGGATCAGAAAGCTTAAAACGAGTTGCTGTATACCGGCTTACTTCCTGTAATGCTTCACTTAATGGCTCACCATTAAAAATCAACATGCCTTGTTGCCATGCAAGATCTCGCTGTATATCATCAACTGATAATCGGTTAATACTTTTTGTTTTACTTTCTTTAATTAATACTTTTTCACCAGAGGTGACAATACTAGCATTAATAATTTTTACTTTTTCAGTATCATTACTGGCACCTTGAAGTGCGGCAAAATCACTCGCATTTACTTCTATATTGGGCGCAGTGATCATCACTTTACCTTCTGTAACCACCAGCTCTAAATCATTGACTGCATTGCGTTGAACATTAAAAACCGTCCCTAATGCAGTGAAATCTTTATCACCCGCCATTACAGTAAATGGTCGCGAAGCATCTTTGGCAACATTAAAACGTCCTTCACCACGAGTTAAAATAAGTTGTCTGTGGTTTTGAGTATAAGCAACTTCTAACAAACTATTGGTATTGAGTTGAACGATGGTGCGATCTGGTAACACGTAAGTTGCTTGCTCGCCTACTTTTGTACGATAAATTTTACTATACTTAGCTTTCATTTTTTCATTATCAGGCCATACACCTAAGTTAATAAACATAAAACTAGCCAATAATAAAAATGCAAAAAAGCTTGCCACCATAGTGTACCGTGTAAAAAATGGAGACTTAGTATTAATTGATTTATTTGGAAATAAACTACTTAGCTCATTAAGCACACTCATGTCGTCCCAGAGTTGAGCAAGTTCAAATACAGCGTCTTGATGATGAGAGCTTTGTGCAACCCATACTTGAAAACCAGCTCTTTCTTTTTGGCTTAAGCCTCTATCCATAGCACTTATCCAGCGACTGGCTTGAGCTTGAATGGCGTCTTTAGACGAAAATTGATGAATGTTACTCATTTTCCTACCCTCCTAGCAGGAGCCTGCCCTTGTTCACTAAACGACCGTGGCCGGCCAATATGTTCATGAGCATGCATGTACTGCATTGATTGCAATAATCCTTTAGCAATATGCTTTTCAACTGTACTTTCACTGAGCTGCATTTGTTGAGCGATTTCTTTTTGACTCATACCGTAAACTTTTTTCAAAATAAAGCATTTACGTATTGGTTGGCTTAATTGTTCTGTTGCTCGGCAAAATAATAAAAAGCGTTCTTTTGAGGTAACTTCGTCTTCTAACTGCAATGAGCTTAATGCCTGCTGATACTCACTACTTTCTTCAAGTGAATCATTATATTTATTATCCCATTTAGCAACATGATTGAGCGCTAAGTGCTTTGCTGTTCGAAGCATATAACTACGGGCATACTTAATATCTTTTTTTAAATCAGCCTCATAACTTTTAATAAACGTTTCTTGAACAATATCTTCTACATCATCCGGTGCAACAATTCGCGAAACAAATCGACGTAACTGTGTCGACAGTCCTAAAAAAGAGGCCGTGAGTGAATTTTTTTTTGTCATCCTTAACCACTTATTTTTATTGATATTAAGCTTAGATTACGAGTTTCACCGTTAATTACAAGATAATTAGTTAAACTTATATTTATTTTGCTACCAAAAGTTAACTTCTTCCCATTTAACTCTCAAATAATGACCGCATAAACTCATAAAACACTTCTGTTTTTCGAGTAGTTAAACTATTTTGTGGTCGTAGAAACCATACTGGTGCATGGTTGTCAGCTAAAACCCCCGGTAGTACTTCTAATAAATGACCTAATTTCAGTTCTTCATCAATAGCAATTTTAGATTTAATTGCAATACCATGTCCGGCAAGTGTTGCTTGCGTCATATTGTCGGAGTTTGAAATAGTAAAACGAGTATTAGCATTAAAGTTAACGATTTCGTTGTTGCTATTTTGCAGCCTTAGTTGACGCTGCCACGGTAAGCAGACCCAATAATGCTCATTTAATTGCGCTATATTTTCAGGCATACCATATTTTTCAACATAACTCGGCGCAACACATAGTATTCGATGATTATTAACTATTTTCCTAGAAAGCATCGCTGAGTCGTTCAGTTTACCAACACGAATAGCAACATCTTGCGCGTCATCGACTACATTGACAAAATTATCTGAAATCAAAAAATCTAGCTTTATATCTGGATATTGCGCTTCAAAATCACTTAACTTTGGCATCACAAACTTCGAAAACACCCAAGGCGGCATGGTAACTCGCAGCAAGCCACTGACGGATGATCCCTTTGCACCGATAGTGTGTTCAGCATCACGTAGCGCCTCTAAAATAGCGCCAACACGCCGATAAAACACCTCACCGGCAGGTGACAAACGAATGCGCCTACTATCTCTAAACACAAGCACAGTGGACAATTCACGTTCAAGCTTACTTAACCTGTGACTAACAGTTGCTGGTGATAACCTTTGCGCGCTTGCAGCAGCAAGCACCCCTTTATTTTCAACTACGGCTATAAATGTTTCGAGGTCACTAATGCTATACATATACCCTCTCACCTCTGTTTAATATTTTCGAATACAGCTTTTAGTTTTTCACTGTTTATTTAAATAAGTAAAACACTATACTCAATAGTAGTTCAACTTAGTAAGGAATTCATTATGAATTTAACTGCACAGATTGCAGCTTATGAAGAGCAAAAAAAAGCTAAAATGCCAAGCGATATACTTGAGGTAATGAACCAGACCACAGAACAACTGATCTCAAAGCATATTTCCGACAAAGCCCTTCGTATTGGTGATAAAGTTGCTGATTTCACTTTACCCGACCAAAACGGTACAGCAATAAAGTTAAGTAACTTACTAGCTAAAGGCCCCATTGTAGTAAGCTTCTACCGTGGCGAATGGTGTCCTTACTGTAATTTAGAACTTAAAGCATTTAACGCTCTACTTCCTGATTTTAAAGCGCATGGGGCTGAGCTTATTGCAATTTCACCGCAGTTACCTGACTCATCACTCGATACAGTACAAAAAAATGCACTAGAATTTATCGTACTTTCGGATGTAGGCAATAAAATAGCTGAGCAATTTGGCTTAGTATTCACTCTAGATGAACGTTTAAAACCAATTTATGCAAAGCTTGGGTTAGATCTCCCAAAAAGTAATGGGGATGATAGTTATCAGCTACCCTTACCTAGTACTTATGTGATTAATCAACGCGCAGAGGTCGCCTATGCATTTGTATCTGAAGATTATACACAGCGCGCAGAGCCAAATGATGTGCTTAACTTATTTAAAGGAAATTTAAAGGAAATAAACAAATGAACGTACTTAAAAAGTTTAAATCAGTAGCACTAGGTTTACTAGTCACCAGTACTCTTGTAGGAGGTAATGTAATGGCAGAACAAACAGAGGCCACCCAGCCCAAAGTAATTATTTTTGATGTAAACGAAACGCTACTCGATTTAGAGTCAATGCGTGCATCAATAGGCGAAGCATTAGGCGGTCGTGAAGACTTATTGCCACTGTGGTTTTCAACTATGCTCCATCACTCATTAGTAACAACCGCAATAGGCGATTACCAAGATTTTGGTGAAATTGGTGTTGCATCACTATTAATGGTTGCTCAAAACAATGGTATTGCATTAGATGCTGAAAAAGCCAAAACAGCAATTGTCACACCGCTATTAAGCTTACCAGCCCACCCTGATGTTAAAAGTAGCCTACAAATATTAAAAGATAGAGGGTACAAGCTAGTAAGCCTTACCAACTCTTCAAATAAGGGTGTAAAAGCACAGTTTGAAAATGCTGGGCTAACTGAACTTTTTGATGCTCGTTACAGTATCGAAGATATAAAAATTTATAAGCCAGACCTAAGAGCTTATGAGTGGGCGCTTGAAAAATTAGATGTAAAGCCTGAAGAAGCACTACTCGTAGCCGCTCACGGATGGGATATTGCCGGTGCAAATGCCGCGGGATTAAATACTGCTTTTATAGCACGCCCAGGTAAAGCACTATTTCCACTAGCTCAAAAACCTGACTTTAACGTGAAGGACTTAACTGAGCTGGTCGAGAAACTAAAATAATTCACTATAAATCATGAACTTAAAATAGACAAAAGTGCTCAAACCGATGTTTTCAAGCTTCATATCTAATAAGGGAAGCTAAAAAGAACTACGGTTAATATCGTCATACAAGCTAAAAATCAAGGGCAAATAATACGTTTGCCCTTTTTTATGGCTTAAACAACAACGAGTAATTTAAACACTTGAGCGCGAGTATTAACTAATATAAAGAGGAGATCGCAAAGAGTAATTAAAAATTAATCGAGTTTGAGCAGTATTCCTTATTATTTAAAGCTATTAAAGACAGTGGCCAAGAGCTCGCTGTACTCGCAAGTCTTCGCGCACAAACACGGCAATTAAAAGAAACTAACCAGAAGTCTCCCGAGCAACCACTAAATGATAACTCAAAACCATGAAATAGCTGACATCCTTGGCTAAAATGCTAAACTAACGCAACCTTTATTTGTTTATTACTTTCATGAACTTTAGACTATTACCCGAATGGGCTGAACAAGATGCAATTATGCTCACTTGGCCCCATCAAGACACTGACTGGGCAGATAACCTAGCCAACGTTGAGCCTGTATATATTTCCTTGTGCCAACATATTGCTGCACGCCAAGTTCTAGTAATTGTGGCTCATGATCAAGCCTTAAAAAACCACATTAACAAGTTGCTGACTAACGCTAATGTCGCGATGAGTAATGTGCGCTTTGTTATCACGGCTTGTAACGATACTTGGGCGCGAGATCACGGCCCACTAACCTGCAGCAATATTAACGATACTAGTCAGTTAAGAATAATGGATTTTACCTTTAATGGTTGGGGTAATAAGTTTGCAAGCACACTTGATAATCAAATAAATGCCGTGTTAGTTAAACAACTTGCAAATAGCAGTAATGATTATCAAGCCGTTGATATTGTACTGGAAGGTGGCGGTATAGAAATTAACGAAGCCGGTGTATTACTAACCACTAAAGCGTGCTTACTTAACCCTAATCGTAACCCACTATTAAGCCAAGCGGATATAGAGCAAAGTCTCACTAAACACTTAGGAGCAAGCCAATTTTTATGGCTTGAGCATGGCTATTTAGCTGGTGATGACACCGACAGTCATATTGACACCTTAGTGCGTTTTGCGCCAAATGATACTTTGCTATACGTAAAGTGTGATGACCAAAACGATGAGCACTTTAACGCACTCAGTGCGATGCAAAGTCAATTGAAAACCTTTAAAACCAGCAAAAACACCCCATATACGCTTATAGATTTACCCTGGCCAAAGCCTGTGTTTAATACTGAAGGCGACAGATTACCAGCCACCTATGCTAATTACTTAATTATCAATGGCGCCGTATTAGTGCCTACTTATAATGATAGCAATGATGAGCTTGCCCTTAAAAAAGTTCAGCAAGCTTACCCAGAACATCACATAATAGGCGTTAATTGTTTGCCTATTATTCATCAATTTGGCAGCTTACATTGCATTACCATGCAATTACCTCGTGGATTTTTAGTTGGAGCGACCCTATGAGCCACTCTAAAATAGTAAATGATGCACTCACTAATGTATTTACTGTTGCATTAGTTCAGCAAAGTAACAGCGATAATGCCGATGAAAATATGGCAAAGTCAATCGCCGGTATTCGTGATGCTGCAAGCCAAGGAGCTGAGCTTGTAGTACTACAAGAACTGCATCGTAGTTTATATTTTTGCCAAACCGAAGACGTAAACACATTTGATTTAGCAGAAACGATTCCTGGCCCAAGTACTGAAACTCTTGGTGCAATAGCTAAAGAGTTAGGTATTGTGATTGTTGCCTCATTATTTGAAAAGCGTGCAGCGGGGCTTTATCACAATACCGCAATAGTACTTGAAAAAGACGGCAGCATTGCCGGTAAATATCGTAAAATGCATATACCTGATGATCCAGGTTTTTATGAAAAGTTTTACTTTACCCCAGGAGACTTAGGTTTTGAGCCAATTCAAACCTCAGTCGGTAAAATTGGCGTATTAGTATGTTGGGATCAATGGTTCCCAGAAGCCGCCCGTTTAATGGCAATGGCAGGTGCTGAGCTACTTATTTACCCGACTGCTATTGGTTGGGATCCCCGTGATGACAGCGCCGAGCAAACTCGTCAACTAGACGCTTGGGTAATTTCACAACGCGCCCATGCAATTGCAAACGGCGTGCCTGTTATAAGTGCTAACCGCGTAGGCCACGAAATCGACCCCAGCGGACAAAGCGAAGGTATTCAATTTTGGGGTAACTCGTTTATTGCAGGCCCACAAGGTGAATTACTCGCTAGTGCAAACAGTACTGACGAGCAACAATTAGTGGTGCAACTTGATCGAAAACGTACCGATGACGTAAGACGTATATGGCCATATTTACGTGACCGTCGTATTGATCATTACCACGACTTAAGCAAAATATACCGCGACTAAACAATATTAAAATTCGCGCAGCAAAGACTGCGCACGTAAAGGAGTAATAAATGGCGTTTGCGCAATGGGCAGCCTTGCCATGGGTAAAATCTCAAGCTGATAAAATTCAATGGGGGCAACTCACTGGCAGTGGTTTAAGTATCGCGATTGCCGAAGGTGTAAAGCAACATTCTGATTTAGTGGTTATTGTTACCCCTGATACACCAAGCGCGTTGCGTCTTGAAACAGAGCTTGAATACCTTTTACCTGAAAACCCAGTAATGGTTTTTCCTGACTGGGAAACACTGCCTTACGATCATTTTTCGCCTCATCAAGATATTATTTCTGCTCGCCTGGCGACTCTTAATACACTAAAAAAAGAACAACAAAGTGTATTGATTGTGCCGGTTTCAACGTTAATGCTGCGCACCGCACCGGCCTCATTTATTTATGGTTCTACTTTAAACTTTAAGCTCGGTGATAAACTCGACACTCACACTCTACGCGACAACTTAGAACAAGCAGGTTATTTAAACGTACAACAAGTGATGGAGCATGGCGAGTACGCTATTCGCGGATCGATTGTTGATTTATATCCAATGGGCAGCCCGCACCCGTTTAGACTGGATTTTTTTGACGATGAAATCGACACCATTCGCTTATTTGACGTTGAAACTCAACGTTCTGATGAAAAGGTTGATAGAATTGAGCTACTTCCGGCTCATGAATTTCCAACTAATGAAGCGGACGTAGAACGCTTTAGAATTAATTACCGCGAACAATTTGGCGCAAGTGCAGAACAAGACTCTGTTTATATGCAGGTTAGCAAAGGTACTTGGCCTGCAGGTATTGAATACTACATGCCGCTGTTTTTTGATGGCTTAGCAACTATATTTGACTACTTGCCAAACAACACCACATTTATGCAGCTAGGTGATTTACAACACGCCGCTGATCAATTTTGGCATGATGTAAACGTACGCTATGAAAACCGCCGAGTTGACCCACTTAGGCCGCTGCTTGCGCCTGAATCCCTGTATCAACCGATTAATGAGTTATTTTCAAACTTAGGTAACTTTGCCCGTATTCGCTTAAGCCAAGCTAAGCTCGGCACTAAAGCAGGCAATACCAATTTAGCAAGTAAAGAACTACCAACTGTTCGTATTGACCATAAATTGCATGAACCTTATCAAGCATTTATTAATTATGTAAGCGAGATAAAAAAGCAAAAAGGCCGTATTTTACTGTCGGTTGAATCAGACGGACGCCGTGAATCTCTATTAACACTCATTCGCCCTAGTGGCTTAAAAGTGAAAGAGTTTGAGACCTTTAGCGACTTTTATCACAGCAGCAGTGATGTTGGTTTAGTTGTATCGCCTCTTGAGCAAAGTGTGGTGCTTAGTGGCAAACCAACCCTTGCAATTATTACCGAACAAGAACTTCTCGGTATTAAAGTTTCCCAGCGCAGACGCCGTAAACACAAATACGAAGCAAGCCAAGATGCGTTAATACGTAACTTGGCTGAGCTTAAAGTTGGCCAACCCATTGTGCATCTTGATCATGGTGTCGGTCGTTATCAAGGTTTAGAAACCATTGATGCCGCAGGTGTTGTTACTGAGTTTGTCACCATTAACTATGCTGGTGAAGCCAAACTTTACGTACCTGTTGCCGCGCTGCACATGTTAAGCCGGTATTCTGGTGGTGAGGAAGCAAGCGCACCACTTCATAAGCTCGGCTCAGATGCGTGGGAAAAAGCAAAAAAACGTGCCGCTGAAAAAGTCCGAGACGTAGCCGCCGAATTACTCGACATTTATGCTCAACGCCAAGCAAAACCAGGCAATGCATTTAAGCTCGATAGCAGTGCATATCGACAATTTAGCGACAGCTTCCCATTTGAAGAAACAGACGATCAGCGTAATGCTATTGAGGCCGTCATCGGCGATATGCAAAGCAAACTCGCCATGGACCGATTAGTATGTGGAGACGTAGGCTTTGGCAAAACCGAAGTTGCCATGCGCGCTGCTTTTACTGCTGTTAACGATGATAAGCAGGTTGCTGTACTAGTGCCAACCACCCTGCTTGCCCAGCAGCACTTTGAAAATTTCAAAGACCGCTTTGCTGATTTCCCTATAGAGGTAGGTGTATTATCGCGTTTTAACTCAACTAAAGAGCAAAAAGACACTTTAGAAAAAATGGCCAATGGCAAACTAGATATCGTTATTGGTACACATAAACTGATTCAACAAGATATCGTTTTTAAAGACTTAGGCTTATTGATTGTTGATGAAGAGCACCGCTTTGGTGTACGCCAAAAAGAAAAAATAAAATCACTTCGTGCTGATGTCGATATACTAACACTCACTGCTACGCCAATACCTCGAACACTCAACATGGCCATGAGCGGCATGCGTGACTTATCTATTATTGCCACGCCACCGGCAAAACGCTTAGCGGTAAAAACCTTTGTGCGCCAACGTGATGCCGATTTAATACGCGAGGCAGTATTACGGGAAATTAAACGAGGTGGACAAGTTTATTTTTTACACAACAATGTCGAAACCATTGACCGCGTAGCACAAGAAATAAGTGAATGGGTACCTGAGGCTAGTGTGACATCAGCCCACGGGCAAATGCGTGAACGTGAGCTTGAGCAAATCATGGGTGATTTTTATCATCAAAAATATAATGTCTTGGTATGTACCACCATTATTGAAACCGGTATCGACGTACCGACCGCCAATACTATTATTATGGATAGAGCGGATAAACTGGGCTTGGCACAATTGCACCAATTACGTGGGCGTGTTGGACGCAGCCATCACCAAGCCTATGCCTATTTATTAACCGGCAACCCTAAAGCACTTTCTAAAGATGCCCTAAAACGACTCGAAGCTATTGAATCACTTGAAGACCTAGGCGCAGGCTTTGTCCTTGCAACCCATGATTTAGAAATTCGTGGTGCAGGTGAGCTACTAGGCGATGATCAGTCAGGTCAAATGCAAACCATTGGCTTTAATTTATATATGGAAATGCTCGATCAAGCAGTTAACGCCTTAAAAGAAGGTAAAGAGCCGACTCTTGAAAACTTATTACAGCAGCAAACTGAAGTCGACTTAAAGCTACCAGCACTATTACCTGCTGATTATATTCATGATGTAAATGCCCGTTTAGGTATCTACAAACGTGTAGCAAGCTGTGCTAACCTTAATGATATGGACGAGTTGCAGGTAGAGTTAATCGATCGCTTTGGCTTATTACCCGACGCAACTAAAAATTTATTTAGTTTGCAACAGCTAAAGCTTAAAGCAAGTGCGATTGGCATTAATAAAATTGAAGCCAACCCCAAGGGGGGTTATTTTGAGTTTAGCCAACATACTAAGGTTAACCCAAGCTTCATTATTGGTTTGATACAAAGTGCACCGCATATCTATAAAATGGATGGTGCCAGTAAGTTACGTTTTGCTATTAGTGAGGCAAACCCTCATGAACGCTTAAAAATGGTCACTGCAATGATTGCAGATTTCGAGAAAAAGGTTAGCCATTAATGTCGTTAAAAAAATATCTTCTGATACTTTGCTGTGTATTTAGCAGTAGTGCATTTGCAGAGCGTTGGTTTGAAGTGGAAGTGCTTATTTTCAAGCAGCGTCAAGCCCCCTACTTACAAGAAGACTTTAGCTTAAAACACGAAAAAATTACCGCTAATAATCAATTAGACTTATTAAGTCCCTTGTATTCAAAGCAAGCACAACAAGCATGTATTAATGGCGACAGCCGCTTTAATTCTTCATCATTTACTGACTCATTAGTTAGCGCAGAGCGTTCGAATCTCTGTGATGACAGCGTAGATTATGTAAAAAGCTACGACAGCCTTCCGTTAACTCCTGATGCACCAGCAAAAGATAATATGATCGAACCTTACTTACTAGCACCTTCGCAACTGAAGTTTAAAGCCCAGCAACAAGCATTAAAGCGAAAAGGTTTAACGCCCATACTACATACCGGTTGGCGCTTTGAGGGAAAAAGTAAGTTTCGCGCGCCAAGTGTTCACTTATTTGGTGGCGAGCAATTTAAACCACCTCGTATTATCAACCAAAATGCGCAAAATAATTCAAGCTTTATTAGTTTAATGGATAACAGTAATACTGGGTTTAATACACAGCCTGAGATGGTTTCTTCTTGGGAGTTAGATGGCCTATTTAAGATTCATTTAAATCATTACCTATACATTACTGCTGATTTTGATTTAGCTGACAAATTACCAACAGGGGATATTGAAAAAGCACGTTTTTCTCAGTTCAAACGCGTAATTAGTCACGAAATTCATTACTTTGATCACCCAAAGATGGGCATGATTGTACAGATAAGAAAGTTTAAGCATTAGGAAAAGCCATGAAAAACTCTTTAATTATTACCGCAACATTAGCACTTGCGGCCTGCTCTAAAGTGAACTTAGAAAACTATGAAAAGATATCAATCGGCATGGATAAAACAGCAGTTGAGACTATTTTAGGTAAAGCAGATAGCTGTGAAGAAAAAACCTTACACACTAATTGTATTTGGGGTAATGAAGGTAAGAAAATTGAGATCACGCTGGTATCAGATAAAGTATCACTTTATAGCAAAACCGGTGTAAATAAGTAACTTGAATTAGGTGGCTCTGCCACCTATTTATACACATTACCACCAGTAAACTGGATAATGCCGCTTAGGATTACTTGATAAGTTATTAACCAGCAACCCAACCAATAACATAATCGCCGAGCCAAAAAATACGGGGCTTATTACATAGTAATAGCCTAAATTAGTAATAGCTTCACCGCCTATCACAGCAATTAAAGCTGTCGCCCCACCCGGAGGATGCAAAGTACGAGTTAAGTGCATAACAGCGATAGATACAGACACCGCAATAGCACTTGCCAATAATAAGTCCCCTTGAATTAACTTTGCTACTGTCACACCCACCAGCGCACTCAGGACATGCCCACCCACCAAGTTTCGAGGCTGAGAAAATTCCGCCATCGGCGCGCCATAAATAAGTACCGCAGTAGCGCCTAATGAGCCAATTAAAAACAACTGCGTTACAGTATCAACTTGTAACGTTTGACCTATTAAACCCACCAAGTAAATGCCTAAAAATGATCCCAACAGCGACCACATGATTTTACTCATAGGTTTACGCGGTGGACATTGACTACTGGGAGACATTCTTGACAGCAATAAACGCATTAAACACTCATATTAGCGATAAAAATCAGAAAAGGAATGATACCGTAATAATATAAAAAGACGAGAGGTCGTTTATTTCTTTTTCGTATAAATAAGTTCAATATTGACTATTTTACTTCTATTGAGGGTTATTTTGTAACGCTGGTACTTTTTATCATCTCCAATGGTTTGCACTAATACTAAATTCAACTGGTATCGACGCTCCACACCTTGCTTTGAAATTTTATTATTATCAATATGATAAAGTTTGCCCTCACCTTTTTTTAAGTACCGTGCAAATGGCGATAAATTAAATTGTAAGGTTTGCTGCAGACTGTCATAGCCAGGTAAAAACTCTTTAGCGCTAACCCTTATTTCGCTAGCAAAATGTAGCCACTGCGCAGCTTGCTTATTTTGTTGCCGGCGCTTTGAAAATATTTTACGCACTTGCTCTGGAATATGTTTAAAACGCATATATTCAAGCCATATATGTTGGCTGGCTATTTTATCTTTAGTAACACTATTACGAAATAAAAAACGCCATTTTGGCCGCCCTTTTACAATCGCGCGCCAAATAACCCGAGTTATATCTTCTTTAAATATTTCCCGCAATCCATAAATTGCACCAAGAATAACCACTAAGGTCGCCGTAACCTCAGTAAAACTTGAGCGGGCATTGAGCACGACCACCATTACAAAGGCCATGATCACCGCAGTAACAGAGCCCTTAACGACTCTTTTTAAATAGCTGTTAAGGTAACGAGTTTGCCTTTTTAAAATAACCCCATGTTCAATTAAGCGTTGCAGCAAGCGCATTTTGTTCGTTATTCTATTAGCGTCTTGCAAAGTGGAATCTGAGTTATATTGTTGCTCAGTACGATAGGTGTCTTCACTTTTACAAAAATTCATCAACTCATTACGCTCTTTTGCGTAATCGCTGCTGCGGGGCCCTTCGTCAAGTAATTTTAAAAACGATTGCTCGACCTGCCAACTTAAGTAGTTATCTGCATTGGTATAAAATGGCACCAGCTTTTCATCATCAGGGGTATAACGGCGTAGCTTTTTTAATAAATTAGTACTTTGTTCACAAAGCTCCGTAGTACGCTGATAAAACTCATCGGTGCTTTCAATTTTAAGCGCTTCTTTAATATCGGTTTCAATGGCTAGTCGCACCTGATAACAATATAAATTTAAGTTTTGTCGGTAGTCTTGCTGCTCGCCTTTGTTTTTACTCACAAAACGGCTACGAACAAGCGGTAAGTGAATGTTGTTAGCGTTATAGGCTAAAAATGCTTTGAAGTGATTATTAAAGTAAGACTCTTCGGTAAGCGTTTGCGGATTGATGCCCATTTCATTCGGGATAGAGAAATACAGGTCGATACGCTGCTCAGAACGCGGGCTCAACTCAGGTTCGATAATAAAGGATAAGTTTTCATCCTGTTTTAACAAGCAATGCTCCTTCTTTATATAAGCCTTAAGTCTACGTGTGTCCTTATCTTTATTCAATAAAAAAAGCCTAGTAAAAACTAGGCCTTAAAGAATCAAATGTTTTATTACTTAAATTAGAACTTAACGTTCACACCAGCAAAGAAACGACGACCTAATACATCATACGTGTATGGGTCAGTATTTGAATCGTTATTACCTGTGTAATAAGGAGGCTGTTTGTCAAACAAGTTGTTAACACCCGCTGACACTGAAACAGTCTCATTGACAGTGTAAGAGCCACTTAAATCATGATATACAACACTTGGTGTTGTAGGTGCATAACAAGTATCTTTATTTAAACATGCAAAGCTGTCCATTCCGGCAATATAACGAGCTTGATACTGAGCATCCCAGTTATCACCAGCAACGTTTAGCGTAAAGTTAGACTTGATTTCAGCATAACCACCAGAACCTGAAGTGATTATACCTGCATAATCAACCGGGTCACCTGTAACTTGCTTAACATACTCGTCAAGGTAAGTTGTATCTAGACCTGCTTTCCAGTTAAGGCCAACAGCATCAAAGCTATACTCTAGGTTTAAATCGTAACCAGAGGTTTTCTCAACACCAATGTTTTGTAATTGGTTGTTAAAGATAATACGACCAGTGCCATCAATTGTTACATTAGAGGATTGGCATAAAGCAGTACCAGCATTAGCTGCATTATTTAAACATTCATCAACGATGTATTGGTTATCAACCGTTACAATCGCATTTTCAATTTCAATGTCGTAGTAATCTACAGTCATTGAGAAACCGTCAAACCACTCTGGTTCATAAACAATACCAGCAGTTAATGTATCAGCTTCTTCCGGTGTTAATTGATCGTTACCACCTACTGTAACTTCTGCTTGGTCTTGAGCACCAGGATAAGTAACATTTTCAAACGATGGTGAATTACCTGAGTAAAGCTCAGAAACAGTTGGCGCACGGAATGCTGTTGATACAACACTGCGGAACATTAGTTCGTCGTTTGCTTTCCATGTTAAACCTAGTTTCCATGTCTCGTCAGAGCCAAATGTGCTGTAATCAAAGGCACGTAAAGCGGCGCTTAACTCAACATTTTGAGCAAATGGTGCATCGGCTAAAAGTGGGATAGCAAATTCAACATATGCTTCGTTTACATCAAAGCCACCTGCGGTTGGCTCAACCATAGGATCGTTTGCTAAACCTTGTGCAGTTAGTGAATCAGGTGTGTACCATGCTTTCTCTTGGCGACGCTCAATACCAGCCGCAAATGCTGTATAACCTGCAGGAAGCTCAAACATTTCACCTGATACTGACGCAGCAAGAATAAATAATTGGCTACCACCGTTATTTACTTCTGTGTAAACGTTTTTGCTGAACTCTTCTCCTGACCACGCAGCTTGATCAAGTGGGTTAAAAGTACCTTCAATGATTTGATCTTGAATAGCACCCATGTTGTGAAGATTGCCCGTCTTATCAACTGAGTCATTACGACCAAAGTTAGCCGACACATCCCAAGAGTAATCACCCACAAAACCTTCAGCACCAACAACAGCACGTACAGTATCAACTGTTTGCTCGTAGTAACGAGGCCCCGTATCACTCATACGACGGCCATAAAAAATATCGTCATCGTAAGCATAGTTTGCGCTTTCTGTAATGTAGTTACCATCTGCATCACGGTCAGCAATGCCATCGCCATCACGGTCAACTTTACTATTATAAGATTGGCCTAGTAAAGAGTCCCCGTCTTCATCCATATCTGCGTTGTAGTTAAAACCAAACCACACTGGCTGCGCAGCCATTTGTTGCTCAGACCAACGTTTAGTATAAGTGAATTCAGTGAACAGGCTTGTGTCATCAGTTAATTCATACGTAGCAACACCCGTTAAGTTTAAACGCTCCATTGGCGTATATAGGTAGCTTGCTGGTGCAAAGTTATAACGATCTGCATCAGTGAATGGGTGTAAACCGCCTTGGCCGCTCAGGCCGCTATCATTTATAGCAAGACCAGAAGTAATTGGGTTGCCATCATCATCAAACGCGTTACCTTCTGAGTTTACATCACCAATTACACCGTCTTGCCAAATGTGTCCACCTTCACTGTAAGTTGAGCCACCATTACAGTTTAAGCCATTTGCGCCTTCTGCTATTGGGCAACTTGAGAAGTCACGATCAGACTGCTTTGCATTTCCGCGATCGGTATATTGCATACCAAGTACGATATTACCTTTGTCAAATGATGTACCTACAGTAAAATCAATTGAGTTTTCAGGTGCATCACCTTCGCCAGTAATTGCAGCATTGACGTTCATGTCTAGGCCTTCGAAGTCATCTTTTAAGATGATATTCACAACACCAGCAACAGCATCAGTACCATATACAGCTGACGCGCCGTCTTTTAGTACTTCAACTGATTTTATCATTGATACTGGAATAGTATTTAAATCAACAGAAGATGCAGCACCAGTACCAGAGTTAATCATACGACGACCATTAACAAGTACTAATGTACGCTGCGAACCAAGACCACGTAAATCAATACGTGCATTACCACCTGAGTCGTTATTAACGCCAGGGTTTGTCATTGCGCCGCCAGTTGCGGTCATTTTTTGTAAAACGCTATCAATACTTGTCGCGCCCATCGCTTTGATGTCGTCTGCGCCAATTAACGTTACTGGGCTTGCACCTTCCATATCTGAACGTGAGATACGTGAGCCCGTAACTTGGATTTTTTCGATTGATTCTGCTGAATCTTCAGCAGCTAAAACTTGCATGCTTGAGAACATTGGTATTGCTGATACAACAGCTAAACCAAGAATTGATTTTTTCATGTGAAACCCTACTTGTTGGAAATTTACCTTGCTCAGGTAGTACTCGTTATTATTTGAATTACGAGTCAGGGCGTCAACTTAGGCCGAGTTAACTGAATGAAAACTGAATAGAAGAACAAATAAAAATCACAGGGGTTTTTGTGTACTATATACAGGTAAATAGGTAAACAAATGTTTCAATGTTAATGATATAAAACACAAAAAAAACAGGGTGTTAATTAACAAGATCACAAAAAATTAAACCAATGAAATCAAATACACCGCCTTTGTAATCAAACGTAATTACGCGACATTTTTACCGAAAGCAGAAAATTTACAACTTAATCACACCGTTTTATAAAAACCGCAAAACTCCTTGTTTATTACTAACCATAGTTATGCATAAAAAATGATTAATTAAGCCTTTTAATAGAGTATAAATAGGTAAAAAAGTTCACCTTATTGCTTCAGTAGAGATTAATTTTTGCCTTTTTAATAAGCAGCCACATATAGAAAATTTGATATCTATAGTTATTTTTATGGATTGTATTGTTTCAAATAGAATAAATCCGGACGCTATACCCCCAGTAAATTTCAAGAGTAATCTCTATGTACTACGGTGTTTTATCTAGATACTTTTGTGGTTGTCTGTTAACGGTGAAATTAATTATCAATCGGGGGGCTAAATTTACTGAATTAAGTACCTATATTAATAGGGTTTTATACTATATCAACTAGGTCATTTCGATGTGTGTAGTACTAATATAGCAATCAATTAACGTCATTACTGCCAAATTACCTAGCGCAATAGAACTAACAGTTTCTATCAGAAATAGTAGTTAAGGGCCAATGCCTTAGTTTTTCAGTATCTATATTATCTATAACAGTATTGAGCTGATAAAAGTTTTGCACGCTCATGCCTACTCCGTCGGCTTTGTAAACGTAAGCTAAAAGATGCGCTAAAATATGGTTGGAAATAAGTAATATGGACTGATTTAACTGAGTCGAAAATGTGCAACTAAAAATGTGCCACTATTAACTAACTGAAAGTAATATAAATAATACAAAGGGAACTTTGAAAGCACTTGAGTACTTAGCGCTCAAGTGCATAGCAAAAAATATATTCATGAAATGAAGGCTGAAGACAAGCTAGGTTATTTTTAAACAAAATATAAGTCAGTTCTTTTAGCCTACATAGTCCATACTTAATAAACTACATCAAAAAAATAGCTGAGAGTTTGACTCAATCCATCATCGTCAACAGTATTGAGGCTTAATTGCCAAGTCATTTTACGCTCGCTGCAAATACCCACCATAGTATGAGCGATAAAATGATCTTGAAAAGGTTCAAAGTTCAGCGGTATATACCCCATATACATGGTACCCCCAACCAGCTTTGATTCTTCAATCTGCAAGTTATCAGGCAGGGATACATGAATAGAAAACTCCTCTTCAGGTGACAAAGTAGGCTCACTTAACCATACCTTTACACCGCTTTCATAACGACAAGGCTGGTTATTGTTACAACTTGCACTGAGGGGTTGCTCTTGTATACTGGTATTTTGCGGTTCGCAAGCACTGAGCAATACCAGGATGAAAGCACAGCCTAAATAAGTAAACAGTTTCATTATTTTCACGCATATAAAAGATGTTGAGAGATATACTAACAAAATGGTCGCTCAAAGCGCAGGCATATAGTAGAAAAACCGTGCCAAAAGTAACCAATAACTTGAGAAAATTTGATTGATGTCATAATTTTATGCAATTGAACTATCTTTTTTAGGCCAAAAAATTTATCATTTAGCCCGCAAAAATAAGGGGTTCGCGAGTTTGTTTTCAAAAGTTATCAGGTAGTGATAGCTTTAGAGCATAAGCTTGTGAAGTAGTAGGGCCCACTCTAAGTAGTGGGTAATTCATTTCTAAACGCATAAATTGCAGCGGAAGCCAGAAAATGAGCCAAACAGTAGCATCACAAACTGAGTACAATTATAAAGTTGTACGCCAATTCGCTATAATGACAGTGATTTGGGGCATCGTTGGCATGAGTATCGGGGTTCTGATTGCTGCCCAACTAGCTTGGCCAGCACTTAACTTTGATACACCATGGTTAACATACTCTCGACTTCGTCCGTTACACACGAACGCAGTTATTTTCGCATTTGGTACTAGTGCACTTTTTGCGACATCGTATTATGTCGTTCAGCGCACATGTCAAACGCGACTTCTCTCCGACAAATTAGCCGCCTTCACTTTTTGGGGTTGGCAATTAGTTATCGTACTTGCAGTGATCACATTGCCTTTAGGTATTACAAGCTCTAAAGAGTACGCCGAGCTTGAGTGGCCAATCGACATTTTAATTGCGATTGTCTGGGTTACCTATGCGGTTATATTTATGGGAACTATTGCCAAACGCAAGGTTTCGCATATTTACGTTGCTAACTGGTTCTATGCTGGTTTTATTATTACGGTTGCAGTTCTGCATATTGTAAATAGCATGGCAGTGCCTGTATCTCTTACCAAGTCATATTCAATTTATGCTGGTGCAGTCGATGCCATGGTACAGTGGTGGTATGGTCATAACGCTGTCGGTTTCTTACTAACTGCAGGTTTCTTAGGTATGATGTACTACTTTGTACCGAAACAAGCTGGTCGTCCGGTATATTCATATCGCTTATCAGTAGTTCATTTTTGGGCATTGGTATCACTTTATATTTGGGCTGGTCCTCATCACTTACACTACACAGCACTTCCTGACTGGACACAAAGTTTAGGTATGGTGATGTCAATTATCTTATTCGTACCTTCTTGGGGCGGCATGATAAACGGTATCATGACCTTGTCTGGTGCTTGGCATAAACTTCGTACTGATCCTGTACTTCGCTTCTTAGTTGTTTCACTTTCTTTTTATGGTATGTCTACCTTTGAAGGACCGATGATGGCAATTAAGTCAGTAAATGCATTATCACATTATACTGATTGGACTATCGGGCATGTTCATTCCGGTGCGCTTGGTTGGGTTGCGATGATTTCTATTGGTGCTATTTACCACCTAATTCCTGCTTTATATTCACAGGGTCGCATGTATAGCGTGAAACTGGTTAACACCCACTTCTGGCTACACACTGTAGGTGTTGTACTTTACATTGTAGCAATGTGGATTTCAGGTGTTATGCAAGGTCTTATGTGGCGTGCAGTAAACTCTGACGGCACCCTAATGTACAGCTTTGTGCAATCGCTTGAAGCATCATATCCATTTTATGTTATGCGTTTCTTAGGTGGTGTGTTCATCGTCATCGGTATGCTAGTTATGGCTTATAACGTTTACCGTACAATTGCAGCGAAAGATAATTCGTTGAAATTAGACGCGCAAGCACAATTAGCATAACGGGGTGAGATAATGAGCAAAAAGAAATCACAAAATAAACATGAAATAGTCGAAAAAAATATCGGCCTTATGGCTATATTAACTGTTTTTGCAATTAGTTTCGGTGCATTAGTGGAAATCACTCCATTAATGTTCCAAGACGATACCACTAAACCTGTAGATGGCCTGCGCCCTCTTACAGCGCTTGAAATGGAAGGTCGCGACATTTACGTACGTGAAGGCTGCGCTAACTGCCATTCACAAATGATCCGACCTTTTCGTGATGAAGTTGAACGTTACGGTCACTACTCAGTTGCCGGTGAGTCAGTATGGAACCACCCATTCTTATGGGGTTCTAAGCGTACTGGTCCTGACCTTGCTCGTGTAGGTGAGCGTTACTCAGATGATTGGCATTATGCACACTTAGTTGACCCACGAGCAGTGGTTCCTGAGTCAAATATGCCAGGATTTCCTTGGTTAGCAGAGAACACTTTAGATACAAGTTTGACTCTGGATAAACTGAAAATTTTCCGTGATAATTTTTCTATCAACCCAGAAAACCCGGTACACCCTGGTTTAGGTTATGGTAGCGATGAAGAATTACTTGCTGATATTGCTACAGTTGATGCAATGAACGATGGTAAAGGTGCAACAGAAATGCAAGCCCTTATCGCGTACTTGCAACAACTTGGCACGCACTTGAAGTAACATATTATGGATTATGGAACATACAGAGGCATTTTAACGCTAATAATATTAGTATTATTTATTGTGATTGTTGTGTGGGCATTCAGTAAGCGCAGTAAAAACCGCTTTAGTGACGCTGCCAATGCTATTTTTGAAGATGAAAAAAAACACAATACAACACTCTCTAATGAGGAAAAGGAGTCTGAGAAATGACTAGCTTTTGGAGTATATGGGTTATTGTATTAACCCTATCATGTCTGTTCATCTTGTTTGGATTATTGGTGTGGAACTTAAAGAACTACGCTGGTGTTGAAGAGGGTGAAAGCTGCGGGCATGAATTTGATGGTATTGAAGAATTAAACAACCCACTACCAAAGTGGTGGACTTACATGTTCTTTGCAACATTTGCATGGTCAGTTTATTACTTAGCTGCTTACCCAGGACTTGGTAATTGGGAAGGCTTAGCTAAATGGACAAGCTCTAACCAAGGTGTAACCTCTTTAGCTGAATCTAAGCAAGCTGTTAAAGATGCCAAAGAAAATGATAAATTTGTAAAACTTGATAAAGAATACGAAGCAGCAGATAAACGTTTTGGTCCTATTTTTGATGCTTTTGCTAAACAAGACATTGAAACTCTTGCTAAGGATGAAAAAGCTCTTGAGATTGGTCAACGTTTATTTGCACAAAACTGTTCGCAATGTCACGGTTCTGATGCCCGTGGTGCAACAGGCTTCCCTAATTTAACAGATAAAAGCTGGTTATATGGTGGCACACCAGACAAGATTAAAGAAACACTTCTTTATGGTCGTGTTGCAGAAATGCCACCTTGGGGTGATGCACTCGGCGAGCAAGGCGTTAAAGAAATGACCGCACATGTCCTTAGTCTTTCTGGTCGTACTGTAAACCAAAAAGATGCAAAAGCAGGTGCCGCTAAATTTGCTATGTGTGCAGCTTGTCATGGCGCAGATGGTAAAGGGTCAGTTGCTAACAACTTACCTTTTGGTGCACCTAACTTAACCGATAACATTTGGTTATATGGCGGTTCACAGCGCGCTGTTGAAGAAACACTTAATAACGGTCGTGCTGGTGTAATGCCGGCGTGGAAAGACATTTTAGGCGAAGAAAAAATTCACCTTTTAACTGCATATGTATATAGTTTATCACAAGATAAATAAGCTTAATATTAATAAAATGTTTATAAATTAATCTTTTATTTCAATAAATTAATTAAGATCAAAAAAGCCTCTAATTTGAGGCTTTTTTTTAGTCTTTTGATTATAAATCCTATAAAATACTCTTATCACAAACAAATTAATGTTGTCTATTTATGAGCCCTACTCCTTGGTATAAGAACTTTTGGCCATGGTTTTTAATCTTTTTCCCACTAGCCGCCATTATTGGTTGTGTTTCATTATTTATCACTGCTATCGGCAACGGTCCCGACATGGTGGTTGATGATTACTATAAAAAGGGCAAAGCAATCAATTTAGAACTCACTAAGTTTGATAAAGCTAAAGCACTTTATTTACATGGTGATCTAACGGTGAGCACCGATAAAGTAAGCTTTAAATTTATTAAAGGCGATACAAGTAATATTCACTCTCTTAAGCTTTCGTTTTATCATAGAACTATTCAGGCTTATGACTTTGATACGCATTTGACCCCAAATGCTAAAGGCGAGTTCACAGCGATTATTGAACCATTTACCGATGGCGCATACACCGTGTTTATAGAGCCGACCGATGCTAGCTGGAAATTAAAAGAAAACATTACTTTGCCAAATACGCGAAGTATTGCCATTAATCCTGAATATAAGTAACAAATAGTTATGGCTGCAAATTGCTTTCATTGCTTAGAGCCTATTCCATCAGGTTTTACACAAACAGTATTGATCGAACAAACCGCACAACCCATGTGTTGTGTGGGCTGTGAAGCGGTTGCTGAAACCATCGTCGCGCAAGGCATGACGGATTATTATAAATTTAGGACCGTGCGTGCAGGTAAAGTTGAACAGCTTGTACCTGAGCAGTTAAAACTTGTTGAAAGTTACGACAATCCTGATATCCAAGATGAGTTTATTAGTGAACATAACGATGTTAGCGAAGTACTCTTAACGGTTGAGGGGATCACCTGCGCTGCTTGTGCGTGGCTTATTGAAACCCAATTACTTAAATTAGGCAGCATAAAGCGAGTTGATGTTAATACATCAACTAACCGTGCAATGATCCAATGGGATAAATCGAGCACACCTCTGAGCGAAATAATTAAATCATTGCTCGAAATTGGCTATAAAGCCTACCCATTTCAAGCAGATATAGAAGCAAGTCAAAAGCAACAGGTTGCCAAAGCGTATATTCGTCGCTTAGGTGTGGCAGGTTTAATGACTATGCAGGTGATGATGTTTGCTTTTGCCATGTACTTTGGCATGTTCTCCGGCATGGAAGAAAGCTTTGAGCAATATTTTCGTTGGATCAGTTTAGTTTTAGCCTCGCCGGTTATCTTATATAGCGCACTCCCCTTTTTAACTAACGCTATAAATGGCTTAAAAGCTAAACAACTCAATATGGACTTACCGGTATCGCTAGCAATTTTTGGCGCTTATGCCGCCAGTAGTTACGCGACTATAATGCAAGTAGGCGAAGTGTATTTTGAATCTATCTGTATGTTTACCTTTTTATTATTGCTGGGTAAATACTTGGAGTTTCGAGCTCGTTTAAAGGCCAGTGAGTTTACGGCTAACTTACAAAAATTACTGCCACTAACCGCTCGTATAATTAACGCACAGGGCAATGAGCAGATCATTGCCGCTAAAAAATTAAAACTTCATGACCGTGTTTTAATTAAAGCCGGTGAAACCATTCCCGCAGATGGCATTATTATTAATGGCACCACCAGCGTTGATGAATCGATGATGACCGGTGAACATTCACCGGTAAGTAAATACCCTGAGCACCCGGTTTTTTCTGGTACTGTTAATCATGACGGCGTGATTGAAATTGAAATTAATAAAACCGGCCAAAATACACTCCTGAACCAAATTATAAAATTACAACACAGTGCCCTTGCGACTCGGCCTAAACTTGTTGAAATTACTGATAAAGTAGCGCAGTGGTTTGTGGCCTGCTTGCTTGTATTTGCGTCAATTACTGCTATTGGCTGGTATCAAACTGACCCAGTTCAAGCCTTTTGGATAACGATTGCTGTACTGGTTGCAACTTGCCCTTGCGCGCTGAGCTTAGCGATACCCACTGCAATGACTTGCGCCGTGGCAACGCTTACCCGTAAAGGTATTCTAATTAAACAATCTCACGTATTAGAAACCTTGCCGAAATTAACTGATCTCGCATTTGATAAAACAGGGACCCTTACTCAAGGCCGCTTTAGTTTAGATGCGGTTGATGTGCTTGATAATAGTGTGACTAAAAAAACGGTTTTAAATTTAGTTGCACAACTTGAAAGCTACTCAGAACATCCTATAGCAAGTGCTTTTACTGACTATACACCAACAGTTCGCACCTTAACTGATATTAAAATAGTGCCCGGCAAAGGCATAACTGGTCGAGATGAGAAGCATCACTATGGCGTAGGAAAAAGCGGTTGGTTTAACACTAAAAAAACCAATGCCCAAGCCACTTTTTATATCGACCAACAAGCAGTTGCTCACTTTTACTTTGTTGATCCTATAAAAAATAACGCCAACGCCTTAATCGCTAACTTACATAAGCAAGGCTTGCAATGCCACATGCTTACAGGCGATGCCACTAATACTGGGCAAAAAGTCGCAAAACAGCTAAACTTAGATACTGTACAAGCGGGATGTTCTGCTAAAGATAAACAAGTCGCCGTTGAAAAGTGGTCTTCTGCTAACAAAATAGTAGCCATGATTGGCGATGGAGTTAATGATAGCCCCGTATTTAATAGTGCTCACTTATCTATCGCGATGGAGACTGGCGCTGATATTTCCAAAAACACCGCCGATGTAGTTTTACTCAATAGTAATTTAGAAGCAATCGAGCAAATGCTTATCGTTGCAAAACAAACACGCAAAATTATCAAACAAAACTTAGCATTATCGCTACTCTATAATAGTGCTATTTTACCTCTGGCAGCATTAGGTTTAGTTGCCCCTTGGATGGCTGTTATTGGCATGTCTGCAAGTTCCATTATTGTTATCAGTAATTCATTAAGGTTATTGAAATTATGAGCATTATTTATATCTTGATCCCCATCGCCATTTTATTTGTAATTATTGCTATAGGCGTGTTTTTTTGGGCAGTACGTACTGAGCAATTTTCAGACTTAAATAAGCAAGGCCATAGTATTTTATTTGAGGACGACAAAGAGCAGCATAATAAAAGCAATGATTGATCCCCTTTTTAGCAGTGCCTTTATCATGGGGTTGATTGGCAGTGGCCACTGTATTGCCATGTGTGGCGGTATTGCAAGTTCGTTACAACTTGCCAGTAAACAAAGTAACAGCTTTTATTTTGTAATTGCTTATAACGTAGGCCGCGCACTAAGCTACATGTTAGCCGGAGCATTAGTGGCAGGAATAAGCAGTCATTTTGCTTCACAAAACCAAGTTTTTTCCTTATTGCTCTCACTTTTAAGTGGGTTATTTATGCTGCTTGTTGGCCTGTATATAATGCGTTTAGGAGCCAGTTTACAGTGGTTAGAGAAGGTGGGGAAAACACTTATTTGGCAACATTTGGTTAAGTTAAATAAGTTTTTGCTACCCATAAACTCACTTCCTAAAGCCATTGGTTATGGAGCACTTTGGGGCTGGCTACCTTGCGGCTTAGTATATTCAGCTTTAACATGGTCAATGACCAGCAATAATGCCCTAGAAGGTGCATTTGTGATGCTCTTCTTTGCTCTTGGTACTTTCCCTGCCATGATCACCATTGGCATTGGCGCGCAAAAATTACATAAATTTATCAACCATAGTTGGACCCGTTTATTTTTAGGCAGTTTACTTATTTGGTACGGTATTTACCTTATAATCATTGCAACTGATAAGCTAGTACATTAATGTTATTTAAAATAATCTCGATTTATCGATGGATTTAATATGGACTTTTCACACTATAAAGCAAAATCAGATTCAGCTCTGAGCTGCAATAACTGTAGCATTAGCCAACTGTGCTTACCGTTTTCTTTAAATGGCCAAGAAATGGATAAGCTAGATGAAATAATTGAGCGCAAACGACCACTGCACAAAAGTGATTTCTTATTTGAATCAGGTGCGCCATTAAACGCAATTTATGCAGTGCGCTCAGGCTCTTTTAAATCTTATACGCTGTCCGAACAAGGTGATGAACAAATTACTGGTTTCCACCTAGCCGGCGACTTAATTGGCTTTGATGCAATTAATAAAATGCAGCACCAAAGCTTTTCACAAGCTCTTGAAACCTCCATGGTCTGTGAAATCCCCTTTGATACCCTTGATGAGCTTTCAGGCAAATTACCAAAACTTCGTCAGCAAATCATGCGCCTGATGAGTAACGAAATTAATTACGACCAAGAAATGTTTTTAGCGCTGAATAAAAAGTCAGCTGAAGCACGCCTAGCCAGCTTTATTTATAATTTATCAACACGATTTGGGGAACGAGGCTTTTCACGTAAAGAGTTCCGCCTAACCATGACACGCGGCGAAATCGGCAATTACCTAGGTCTAACCGTAGAAACCATTAGCCGATTACTTGGCCGCTTTCAAAAAGCTGAGTTAATTAAAGTTGAAGGTAAATTGATCGTCATCAACGAATTAGACAATTTAGCTAAAGCAGCCTGTATGAATCCTAAATAATTTGCTTATACTAATTTTATACTAATTAATAAGCTTGAATGATTAAGGAGCAGCACATGGACACTATAAAACGTATTATTGCGGTAATTGATCCAACCGCCGAGTTGCAGCACAGTTTAACGCGCTCAATTGACTTGGCGAAAAAATCAGGCGCAAGCATTACCGCATTTATGAATATTTATGACTTTTCTTACGAAATGACCACTATGCTTTCATCAGATGAACGTGAAGCAATGCGTGCTGCGGTTGTAAAAGACCGTCAAGCATGGCTTGATGAGCTTATTTCTCATTATAAAGATGTTAATATTGATACCCATGTGGTCTGGCACAACCGTGCTTACGAAGCCATTATTGATACGGTTTTAAGCGAAGGTTTTGACTTGGTTGTAAAAGGCACTCGTGAACACGATACCTTAAAATCAGTGATTTTCACTCCTACTGATTGGCACTTAATTCGTAAATGCCCAGCTCCTGTACTACTAGTTAAAGACAAGCTATGGCCAGAACAAGGGAATATTTTAGCCGCTGTAAATGCAGTAAGTGAAAACGAGCAACACCTAGCGCTTAATCACCGCATTATTCAAGATGCTCAATTTTTATGTGAGCTGGCAAACGCACAAATTAATATCGTTAATGCTTACCCTGCTACGCCTGTTAATATTGCGATTGAAATTCCTGAATTTAACCCTGCGGTTTATAACGAGTCAGTAAAAAACCATCATATAGACTCAACCCATGATATGGCCAATAAATACAACGTTGATCGCGAACACTGCTACATTGAAGAAGGATTACCTGAAGATGTTATTCCTGATGTAGCAAAACGTTTAAATAGTAAATTAGTGGTCATTGGTACTGTTGGCCGCACAGGTTTAAGTGCAGCTCTTGTTGGCAACACCGCAGAGCATGTTATTGATAGCCTTGATTGCGATGTACTCGCACTCAAGCCTGATGGCTACAAAAGTCCATTGGCAAAAGACTAACCGTTAAGAATGTGTTTCTTTCGCGCTTAATTTAACTGTATAATACGCCCCTTAATTTTACGCATAGTTTTTAAGGGGGCGTAATGTCGCATTCTGCACAAGCCAAAGCTCAACATAACTTCACTAAGTTACAAAAACGCTTACGTCGTCAAACCGGTCAAGCTGTTATGGACTTCAATATGATTGAAGATGGCGACCGTATAATGGTTTGCCTTTCTGGTGGCAAAGACAGCTACACCCTACTTGAAATGCTTAAGCACTTACAGCGTGTTGCGCCAATTAAATTCGACCTTTTTGTGGTTAACCTTGATCAAAAGCAGCCAGGATTTCCTGAGCATGTTTTACCTGAATATTTGGATACTCAAGATATAGAATACAAAATTGTAGAAGAAGATACTTACAGTATTGTTACCGATATCATTCCTGAAGGTAAAACAACCTGCTCGCTTTGTTCTCGTTTGCGCCGTGGTATTTTGTATCGTACAGCTAAAGAAATGCGCGCCACTAAAATCGCTTTAGGCCATCACCGTGATGATATGATTGAAACCTTGTTTTTAAACATGTTTTACGGCGGTAAACTAAAAAGTATGCCAGCAAAACTGATGAGCGATAACGGTGAACACATGGTTATTCGTCCTCTGGCTTATTGTAAAGAAAACGATATTGAGCAATACGCCATTCATCAAGCTTACCCAATCATCCCGTGTAATTTGTGTGGCTCACAGGAAAATTTACAGCGTAAACACACTAAAACCATGCTTGCACAGTGGAATATAGATCACCCAGGGCGTATTGAAAGTATATTTACCGCTATGCAAAACGTAGTACCATCGCACTTAGCTGATAATGAACTGTTTGACTTTGCTAATTTGCAAACCGGAGAGGTCGTTGATGGAGGCGATATTGCTCTTGATAAACCCGATATTCCTAAACATCCCTCAGTTGCGCAAAAAAAAGAAACTAATGATGATGTGGTAACGATTAATTTAAGCTAAAAAATAGATAGTTTGATATAAAAACCCTCAGTAATTGGAATGTCCAACTAGTGAGGGCGCCTCAAAATTTGCAACTTTTATACTTTGAATCTAGTCATGGCATATCCATTAAAGATTGACTCTGTTCGTCAAGCGCAGCTTTATAATTATCAGCACTTAATCCTAATAATTGTGGAAGCGTTGCAGCAATACAAATTGACGATAACGTCCCCACTACAATCCCCACGAATAAAGAAACAGAAAATCCCTGTAGTGATGCGCCAGCCAGCAACCAAACACTTGCAACAGTAGCCAATGTTGTTCCTGATGTTATTAAAGTGCGTGTTAATGTGCTTTGTATCGCTTTATTTATAATGGAATCGACACTTAGTTTTTGTGCTGTGTCTATTCGTAATAACTCCCTAACCCTATCACCAACAATAATCGAGTCATTAAGTGAGTAACCGATTATAGCAAGTAAACTTGCTAGCACCGTTAAGTTAAACTCAAGTTGTAGCCAAGCGAATAACCCCACCACAATGATAATATCGTGCATTAATGCAACTACAGCACCCAGTGCCAAGCGCCACTCAAAACGTACAGCTAAATACATCATCACTGCGATCATTGCGGCAAAAAGCGCCAAACAACCTTGCTCAAATAACTCATCCCCAACTTGCGATCCTAAATACGAAGATGATAAAACATCAATCCCCAACTCAGAATGTTGTTCAAGCGCTTTTAACCAGCCAGACTCACTAACATGTTGGCTTTCTTTCAATTGAAAGTGCTGTGCTGATTGCGCCGTTAAAATAAAGTTACTCTTGCCTGCATCAATAATTTTACGACTTAAATCACCTTCACTTAATGCCACAGCACTAGTAAATTCAGTTAAATACCCACCTGTAAAATCTAGACCAAAGTTAAGCCCTTTAGTTGTGATACCAACGATAGAAAAAAGCACTAATAAAATCGACAACACCAGCCCAATAAAACGCAAACGTGTTGCTTTTTTGAATCTTGAATTTTTGTATTTCATGCCCTTGCTCCTCGTTTATCAGCCAGTTTTAAATAAAAAATTTGGCTCAGTGCTTTAGATACATATACACCTGTAAACACACTGGTAATAAGCCCTAAAGCAAGAGTGATTGCAAAACCTTTAATTGGACCATAGCCAATACCATATAAAATGATAGCAGTAATCATAGTGGTAATATTAGCATCAAAAATGCTCGTGAAAGCTTGATTATAACCTTGCTCTATCGCTTGATATGGTGCTCTGCCTTTGCGTCTTTCTTCTTTGATACGCTCAAAAATAATCACATTAGTGTCCACTGCCATACCAATGGTTAACACAAGCCCTGCAATCCCCGGAAGCGTCAATACAACCCCTGGTAATAATGACATCAGCCCTACCAATGCCGTTAAATTCAGTAATAATGCAGCATTAGCAATTAAACCTAAGCGTCGATACCACAGCGCCATAAATGCAAGGGTAATCCCCATACCTAACATCAAAGCTGCTAAACCGCTATTGATATTATCTGCGCCTAAAGTTGGGCCAATAGTTTGTTCTTGCACTATTGCCACGGGCGCCGTAAGTGAACCGGCACGTAACAGTAATGCTAGATCTTGCGCAGCTTTTGGGCTTTTCATATTAGTAATACTAAATTGGCTACTTAAATGTTGAGCAATATTAGCCACATTAATCACTTCACTGCTTTTAACTGTTTCACCTTTATCATTTTGGTAATACTGAGAGTAAACCGTTGCCATAGGCTTACCTATATTGCGTTTTGAAAACGCAGACATAGCCTCGCCACCTTGGCTATCAAGGCTTAATTGCACTAAAGACTTGCCCCACTCATCTCGTCCTGCATGTGCATTATTAATATGCTGACCAGAAAAAATAGCGACCGGGTCTAAGTTGATCGTGCCGCCACTTTGTAATTTAAACGTTTTTCCACCCACCTCTTTTAGTTGATAAAAGTCGAGTGATGCTGTTGCTCCAATAATCCGTTTTGCTTCACTTGGATCTTGCACTCCTGGCAATTCAATACGAATACGTTGCTTGCCTTGCCGCTGCGTTACAGCCTCAGTGATACCAAGCTCTTCAATACGCCCTCTGAGGGTAGTCAATGTTTGGCTCATTACTTCTTTATCAAATAAGGTTGCACCTTGCTCACTAAAACCAAATGACACTGTGAGCATATTCCCTTTGTGTTGACTACTGGCTTTTAAACCTGCAAAGCGACTTACAATCGTATTTTCTACTGCTGATAAAGCACTCTTTGCATTATCCAGTGCGTGTAGCTCAAAACCACCCTCACTTTTTTGTACGCGAACCCCATGTGCTTTTTGCTCACGAATAACCATTTTAGTTTGTTCATAAGCGCTATCAAGTTGCTCTTGTTGCGCTTTATTTAAATCAACATCTAAAACAAATAACACGCCACCATTAAGATCTAAACCTAACTTAATAGGCGCTAAACCTAAACTTTGCAGCCATTGTGGGCTAGTTTGATGAGTTACAACTTTAGTTTTTAGCTCTGTAAACTCGCTTTTAAGTGCCTGTTGCGCGCCAGCGCTTTGGCTTGAAGTATTAAGTAATATATTTAATGAACTGCCACGTTCAGTAGGTTGTTCAATAGATTTCGCTACTAAATAATCATGGTCATTAAGAAACTCAATGATCTGTTTTTGTGTGATTAATTGATCAACTGTTTGTTTATTTGGCGTTTCTATATGTAACCATGAAGCTGGCGGATATAAATTGGGTAACGCACTGATTGCTAATAACAGCAACGCCATAAACATAGCTAAATAGCTAATTTTAAACCGCTGCCATAGCGGTTTTTTTAATGATTTGTTAAACATAATTCTTCCTTTAAACCAGCGCATACGCTAGTTTCATGCCTTTAAGGCACATTAATTTGTAAGTTTTTAAAATTTATAAATTAATAAGAGAATTAGGTATGGTAGGTAATTACACCACGGTAAAGCAGATTTGCGTCTTTCCAGCCACTCAAGCGTGACTTTTTTCCATTATAAGCTGTAAACCAAGGTAACGTAATAGGTGGCTCTAAAGGTTTTAAATAAAGTGCACGGGCGAAGCTGGGTGTAAAAAATTCAAATATAGGTGTGTAATTAGGTTCAGTTTGATTTTGATACAAAAACAGTGAAGAATTACTAACAACTAAACGAACCAGCACAGGCTTAAAGCCAGGCTCTTTGGGTTGCGGGTAAACTTGTTTAACCGTGATATGCTGAGTAAGCGGTTTTATATTAGATAAAGAAATACTAGGAAAATCTATAGTACTGTGCAACGTACCTGGTTGGAAAGTAGAAGTTGACTGAATAATATTAACTTTATCGCAAGCAATAGTATTACCCTGCACACTAAAAAATGCAATAAACATCAGTAAAACGGGAATAACCAAGCGAAAATGAATCATTTTATTATCTATTTACAATACTCACTGATGAGATGGAGAGTAATCAAGATATTTCAATGGGTAATAATAAATTATTTCATAAAAAAGCCGCAGTTTAGGCTATGAAAAGTTACTTCTTAATTATTAAGCGACTTCAAGTAATGGCACATCAATAACATAACGATGAGATAAATCACCTTCTTTTAAGCGTTCAAAGGCATTATTAATTTCATCTATTTTGATCACCTCTACTTTAGGTAGAATATTATGCAGCGGACAAAAACCGAAAATTTCCTGTGCCTGTGCAATCCCACCAATTAAAGAACCCGCAACACGGCGGCAACCGTATCACCTACTTTGTACTTACTAACTTTTGAGCCAACATCAGTCACACGCCCTACAATCTCATGACCTGTTAATATTGGGTAACTTGTACCACCCCAATCGTTATTAACCGTGTGTAAGTCTCAATAACACACCCCGCAATATAAATTTTAATTGAGGCATCTTCATTGCGCAAATCGCGCCTTTTGAAATGAAATGATTCTAATGATTTACTCGCTTTATGTGCTGCATATCCGATAGCTTACATATTCATCCTTTGTTATTAACTGTGTTTAATTTAACGCGTCAAAGCATTGCCATAACTAGCGTAAGCTGTACTATGCTGTTTGTTAGTATAGGCCAAATTGTAAGCCACTGAAGTTTTTACTCTAAATTACAGCAAAAGGTTTAATACAGGACTTAAGATTTCCCTACAATATTTAGAGAGAACTATGCGCGGAGCCGGTAAGCAAGAAACAATAAAGCATCAAGACGCTATGAACATGAACCAAAGCATTAAAACGCTTTGGCCCTATTTAATAGCATTTAAAGGCCGCGTACTATTGGCTTTATTGGCACTGGTAGCTGCAAAAGGCGCCACGTTATTAATGCCTTGGGCACTTAAAGAAATTATTGATGCCGTTGACGGCAATTTGCATACTGTGTTGCTAGTACCTACTGCATTATTATTACTATACGGTGGGTTACGTTTTGCGGGGGTATTTTTTGGTGAAGTACGTGACGCCTTATTTGGCCGAGTTACAGAGCATGCCATGCACCATATTGGCCTTAAAGTATTTAAACATTTGCATGCTCTTGAACTAAGTTTCCATTTAGACAGACAAACTGGTGGCATTAGCCGAGATATTGAACGTGGTACCCGCGGCTTAAGCTTCTTGATGCGCTTTTTAATGTTTAATATTGTGCCCACGTTACTTGAAATTGTCGTTGTAGCAGTAATATTTGCCACGTTGTTTTCGCCTTGGTTTGCACTAGTTACGCTTGTTGCGGTAGTCGTCTATATCACCTTTACGGTTATTGTTACTCAATGGCGAAACCGTTTTATTCGAGAAGCCAACCAAGCCGACAACAACAGTAACAGCCGCGCGGTAGATAGTTTACTTAATTATGAAACAGTCAAATATTTTAATAATGAACAACATGAAGCAACAAGCTATGACTCATTTTTAGCCAGCTGGGAGCAAGCAAGGCTAAAAAATCGTTTATCATTATTAGCGCTTAACGCAGGTCAAGCGTTGCTCATTGCCTTCGCTATTACGGCACTAATGTGGCTAGGCTCCGCAGATGTAGTTAAAGGTGAGCTAACCATCGGTGAACTGGTGATGATCAACGCTTATATGATCCAACTGTTTTTACCGCTTAACTTTTTAGGCTTTGTGTACCGCGAAATCCGTCGCGCACTCACTGATCTTGAAAATATGCTTGGGCTTCTTAATCGTGAACCAATAATAAAAGATCAACAAGGTGCCAAAGACTTAGTATTAACTGAGGGCCGAATTAGCTTTAACAATGTTGAATTTAGCTATGAAAATACTCGTACTATCATTAATAATTTAAGCTTTACAGTTGCAGCAAACAGTAAAGTTGCCATCGTCGGCTCAAGCGGTGCTGGTAAAAGTACTCTCGCACGATTACTTTATCGCTTTTACGATATGACCCACGGTAGTATTAATATTGACAGCCAAGACATTAATAATGTAACACTAAAAAGCCTTCGCCAAGCTATTGCCATTGTGCCTCAAGACACCGTACTGTTTAATGCGAGTATACGTGAAAACATCGCTTATGGTCGCCCAACTGCTACGACTGAAGAAGTCGATAGCGCCATCAAAATGGCGCACTTAACTGGTTTTATTAATAGCCTAGAACAAGGCGATAACACATTAGTAGGTGAGCGAGGATTAAAAGTATCCGGCGGTGAAAAGCAACGTATTGCAATTGCCCGAGCTATTTTAAAAAAATCCCCTATTTTGATTTTTGATGAAGCAACATCAGCACTTGATTCACATTCAGAGCAAGCTATTTTAAGTGCCATGCGAGAAGTCGCTAGCAATCATACAACTATCGTTATTGCCCATCGATTATCAACCATTACAGATGCAGATAATATTATCGTACTTAAAAATGGTAAATTAGTCGAACAAGGCAATCATCAACAATTACTTGAAAAACAACAAGAGTATGCGCAAATGTGGCAGCTACAACAAATAAAATCCTAATACTAGCAAGTTATTAGCGCATTAGATCGAGCGGTTAGGTTATTCACCTCAAAAGGTTTGTTTTACTATGCATTTTCAATAACAATCGATGTTAATACAAAATAATAATCAATATAAAGATTAAGGCAATATAATGAAAAAAACACTTATTGCAGCAACTCTCGCTGCGTTCTTTTTAGCAGGCTGTACAAAGCCCGAAACGACTGAAGCTGAAACACCACCTCTAAAAACAGCCAAAGCTTCCGCTTCTAGTGATAAAAAAGCAGAGCTTGGTAGCTTTGGTGTCGACCTTTCGGCGCGTAATGAAGCCGTCAAACCAGGCGATGATTTTTTTATGTACGCCAGTGGCACATGGTATGACAACTACAAAATGCCTGCAGACAAAACTCGCTATGGCGCGTTCTCTGGTTTGGCAGAGCGCAGTGAAGAGCGTGTTAAAGAAATCATTGAGAAAATCGCAGCACGAAATGACCTCAATACAGAGGAGCAACTCATTGCAAATTTTTACAATGCTTATATGGATACACAAACGCTTAACAAATTAGGCTTAGCTCCTATAAAGCCTTTACTTAATGATATTAGCGCTGTTTCATCGACTGATGACTTAACTATGCTGTTTGGCCAAGCGTGGTTATCCGGTGTAAATTCGCCAATTGGCGGTGGCATGTGGTTTAACCGACTTGACCCAAACAAATATGAAATGTCTTTAGGTGCCGGTGGTTTAGGTTTACCAGATCGCTCTTATTACCTTGAAGATTCTGAGCGCTTCGCAAAAACGCGCGCAGCGTATGTTGCACATATAGCCCAAATGCTAACACTAGCAGACGTTGAAAATAGCGCAGAGCGTGCACAGTCAATTCTAGCCCTTGAAACCAAAATGGCACAAGGTCATTGGCCGCGTGAAAAGCGCCGTAATCGTGACCTAACACTAAACCAAATCAAACGCGAAGAATTAGCTAAAGCCTACCCTGATTTTAATTGGGATCTGTATTTTGCCCAAACAGGCTATAAAGTCCCCCAACTTAATATCTCGCAGCCAGAGCCTGTTAAAGCCATGATTGAGCTTATCAATCAAGAAGATTTAGAAGTATGGAAAGACTACTTAACGTATCACGCACTAAGTGGTAATGCATCATTACTATCTGAAGAAGTATTCAATACGAATTTTGCTTTTTACGGTAAAGAGCTTAATGGCCAACTAGAGCCGCGCCCGCGTTGGAAACGTGCAATCAGCGAAATGTCGAGCACCAACTCTTTAGGCTTTGCTATCGGTAAAGTGTATGTTGCACGCTACTTTCCGGAATCATCAAAGCAGCAGATGTCTCAACTAGTTGAAAACTTACGAACCGCACTTGGTGAGCGTATAGATAACCTTGACTGGATGGGTGAAGAAACCAAAGTAAATGCGCACGCTAAATTAGCCGCATTTGTACCAAAAATTGGCTATCCAGACGAATGGCAATCATTTGATGGTTTAACTATCAGCAAAGATGATTTAATGGCAAATATTAAAAATACCCGTGAGTTCTTTAGAGCTGACAGTGTCGCTAAAGAGCTTAAAAAAACTGATCGTAATCGTTGGGGAATGACACCACAACGTGTAAACGCTTATTACAACAGCTCATTTAATGAAATTGTATTTCCTGCTGCTATTTTACAACCTCCATTTTTCGACCCAAATGCAGATTCTGCTGTTAACTACGGCGGTATTGGGGCTGTAATTGGCCATGAAATGGGCCATGGTTTTGACGATCAAGGCTCTAAATCAGATGCAAATGGTGTACAGCGTAACTGGTGGACTGATGCCGACCGGGCTGCATTTGATGCTAAAGCAGACCAACTTGCTGCACAATATAGTCAGTATGAACCCATAGAAGGTAACTTCGTCAATGGTCGTAACAGCTTAGGGGAAAATATTGGTGATGTGGGCGGCCTAGCGATGGCTTACCACGCCTATAAACTTAGTTTAAACGGCAAAGAAGCACCTGTTATCGATGGCGTTACTGGCGATCAACGCTTCTTTCTTGCGTGGGCACAAGTGTGGAAAGAAAAGCGTACTGAACAAAGTATGTTAAATCAACTGCGTGGCGGTACACATGCTCCTGGTCGTTTTAGAGCTCAAGCACCAAGAAACCATGATGCATGGTATAAAGCGTTTGACGTGAAACCAGGTGATGAACTGTATTTACCTGAACAAGAACGTGTGCGTATTTGGTAAGCACGGTTTAATATTTAACTAGCCCGCAAATGCGGGCTAGTTTCACTACATGCTAATTTGCCCCTCATTATAACCTTCTCTAACTCACATAAAATCAGACTAGCCCTGCCCTGCATTTACCTTTAGAATACCCGCACACAAATTTTATTACTTTTTATTCAAATATCACAAGGCAGAACGCAGATGGGAAGAGCTTACCAAAACAAAAAAGATTCAATGGCTAAAACTGCGGGTGCTAAAACTAAAGTTTACTCAAAGTATGGTAAAGAAATTTATATTTGTGCCAAAAATGGTGGCGTAGATACAGACGGTAACTTAGCACTACGGCGCTTAATTGAGCGAGCGAAAAAAGACCAAGTTCCCGCACATGTAATTGAACGCGCAATTGAAAAAGCAAAAGGTGGTGGCGGCGAAGACTATTCTGCAACCCGTTATGAAGGATATGGCCCGGGCAATTGTATGATTATTGTTGACTGCTTAACTGACAATAACAAGCGTACTTTTGCTGACGTTCGTATCTGCTTTACCAAAGCGAATGCGAAAATCGGCGCTCAAAACTCGGTATCACACTTATTTGATCACCTAGCAATTTTTGTATTTGACGGTGATGACGACGAAGCCGTACTTGAAACGCTTATGCTAGCTGATGTAGATGTCACCGACGTAGAAGTCGAAGCGGGTAAAGTAACCGTTTTCGCCCCACATACTGAATATAATAATACTCGTACAGCACTTGAAGAAATGGGTATTACTGAATTTGATGAAGATTTAATTGCCTTTGTTCCACAAGTAGAGGCGCCAATTGAAGGTGAAGATGTAGAAGTGATGGAGCGCTTTTTAGCAATGCTTGAAGATTGTGATGACGTACAAAACGTTTATCATAACGCACGGTTTTAATTTTTTACTTTAATTAATAAAATTAAGACAAGGGCCAACTTAGTTTGGCCTTTTTTATTTTTGAACGATTAAACTAAATAAATGGATTACATTTTGAATACGCTACAAGAGCTTCGCAGTGGAAAATTGACTGGTGCTATACACTTACAACTAGTTGAAGAGTTGACTATATTCCCAGTAGAAATTTTTACCCTCGCTGATACCCTAGAAGTCCTCGATTTATCAAATAATAACTTGATGGATTTACCTGCTGATTTTGCCTGTTTAACTAAGTTAAAACGGGTATTTTTATCGTTTAACCAGTTTAAACATATTCCATCTGTATTAGCTAAATGCCCTGCCTTAATAATGATTGCCTTTAAAGGTAATCAAATTAGTGACTTTGCAGAGCACAGCTTACCAGTTTCAACACAGTGGCTAATTTTGACTGATAATAAAATAAAAAAACTGCCTCAGTCATTTGGCGATCTTACTAAGCTACGAAAACTCGCCCTTGCAGGAAACAACCTAACAGAGCTTCCGCCCAGCATGAAAAAGTGCCAAGCACTTGAGCTGGTGCGTTTATCAGCCAATAATTTAAACTATATTGATGACTGGTTGTTTGAGCTACCCAAGCTTACTTGGCTTGCCTTTGCAGGAAATAACTTTAATAAAGCTAAAAGTTTACAACACGTAGCATTAGATAAGATTAGTTTCGATGAGTTTACCCTTGTTGAGCAAATTGGCCAAGGTGCATCAGGTGTTATTCATTTAGCAAAGTGGCAGCAAAATAAAGTGGCTATAAAACTTTTTAAAGGAGCAATTACTAGCGACGGCTATCCACTTGATGAAGTAAACTGTTGCCTGCAAGCCGGTACTCATGAAAATTTGATAAACGTACTCGCCTATATTGATAAGCCAATGCAACTGGGGTTAGTTATGGAGCTGATACCTAAACACTACCAAAATCTTGGCTTACCGCCATCGCTAGATACCTGCACCCGAGATACGTTTACTGAGCACACCTACTTTAGCGCTTCAGCAATAAAGCAGATTACAAAACAAATGAGCAGTACCCTCACCCATTTACATGCTAACAATGTAAGCCACGGTGACGTATACGCTCACAACACCATGATTAATAGTGAGCATAACGTGCTATTTGGCGACTTTGGTGCCGCGACTAATTTAACAGGTTTAACTGACTATCAACGCCTGCAAATGCAACGTATTGAAGTAAGAGCAATTGGCTGTTTAATGGATGATCTACTAAGCGTTTGCACTGAAGCTAGTCGTGATGCAGAACTGCTTAAATTACTTGTAAAGCAATGTATGAGTGAGGACGTTTCACAAAGACCTACATTAAACGAACTAAAACACGACTTACAATGCCTGTGAGTCGTGTTTTTATGTGTTAATAGCAACTTAAAACACGATTATAGAATATGATTTACAAGAGATTAATTCAAAGACTGCAATGCATATTCTAAGCAGCATTATTTCTGCTTCTTTAACGGAAATAACTGCTGTTTTAACATTCCTTTTGGCACGTAATCACCCACGACGCCGTAAGCTTCAGGCCACTCTTTTTGGCCTTTAACAGCCGTTCCAAATACGTAATCTAAAAATGAGAAATGCGCGGCATAGTTACGATCAATAGCGGCTTTATCTGAAGAATGATGCCAATGATGAAATTGCGGCGTAACCAACACATACTTAAGCCAACCAAACCTCACTTGCACATTAGCGTGATTAAATACCGCCTGAAAACCCACAATAACCACATATAAACTAATTACTTCTTGTGAAAACCCTAATACAAAAATGGGTGTAAGCACTAAGCTACGAGTCATTAAAATTTCCAAAATATGCTGGCGCGATCCTGCTAACCAGTCCATCTCTTTTGCACTGTGATGTATTCCATGAAAACGCCATAAAAAAGGCACTTCGTGATAAGCACGATGTACAAAGTACTGCATTAAATCAGCAACTAAAATAATTAAAACAACTTGAAGTAGAAAAGGTATTTGATTGATATAACCCTGTACAGTGCTAGACACAGCCCAACCAAAGCCATAATGCACAAATTGATTTGTTACCAACAATACAAAACCAATAATCAGGTGATTAACAAAAAAGTGGTTTAAATCGCCACGCCACTCGCTGCGTAATATTTTTTGCTCTTTGCGGTGAGGTAACAATTTTTCAATCAAAATAAAGATCAAGGTCGAGCCTAATAGATCTAATATAAACCAATCTAGACCTATATAAGGGGTGTTATCAGCAAAATCATTTACTTGTACATTTGGTCCACCAAACACAACTGCCAATAAAATGAAAAGCCATGCAGTGACACCTAAGCGCTTATTTTTATTACGAACGAAGTTGAGTAAGCCCAAGCTACCAGCCACTATTAGCGCAATAAACATCAACTGACGCAAAAACTCTACACTGTAGCTTTGTCTAAGCTCTGGTGTTGTTAAATATTCAGGGAAATGAAAAGCGAGCACACCTAAACAAGACAAAATAGCTAAAAAACAGGCGATATAACCGCTAATACTTCCTTCGCCAATTTGCAAGTGATCAGTACGAAACAAGTGATTTTTTATTATATTTATCAATCAAGTAACTCCTTTTTAAACCAGTCATTTCCTTTAAAGCTAGCTTAATACTACCATACTCATCATCTAAGTTCTAAGCACAAAAAAGCCGCGATAAACGCGGCTTTGTTGGATAAAGCTAAACTTTTACTTAGGCTGAATTATAAATACTGGCACAGTGCTTTAACTTGGTCTAGCATACGATTTGAGAAACCCCATTCGTTATCGTACCAAGCCATTACTTTAACTAGTTTGCCATCAGCCTTTGTTTGCGTTGAATCAAAAATTGATGACGCAGGATTATGATTAAAGTCGATAGAAACAAGCGGCAGTTCGTTATATTCTAAAATACCTTTCATAGAACCAACAGAAGCAGCTTTCATTACTTCATTAATTTCATCAGCTGTGGTTTCACGCTTGGTAATGAAAGTGAAATCAACTAAAGAAACATTGATTGTTGGTACACGTACTGACATGCCATCAAGTTTACCAGCAAGCTCTGGTAGTACTAAACCAACGGCTTTTGCTGCGCCGGTTTTTGTTGGGATCATAGACTGTGTTGCACTACGCGCACGGTATAGATCAGGATGGTACACATCAGATAAGTTTTGATCATTTGTGTAAGCATGAATGGTTGTCATGCTACCTTGCTCGATACCTACGGTGTCGTTAATTGCTTTTGCAATTGGTGCTAAACAGTTAGTCGTACAAGATGCGTTTGAGATAATGTTGCTATCAGCGTTAATTACATCACTGTTAACACCATGAACAACCGTTGCATCTAAATCAGTACCTGGTGCTGACACGACTACCTTTTTGGCGCCTGCTTCAATGTGTTGACTAGCCGCTTCACGAGAAGTGAATAAACCAGTACATTCTAAAACGATATCTACGTTCAATGCTTTCCACGGTAAGTTAGTTGGATCGCGTTCTTGAGTCAGGGTAATTTCGTCATTACCAATTAGCATGGTCTTATCAGACAGCGTTACTTTTTGAGAAAATTGACCGTGCACTGAGTCAAATTGCGTTAAATGCGCATTCACGTTTGCTGGTGCTAGGTCGTTAATTGCTACGATTTTAATTTCGTTATTTTGTGCCGACTCATAAAGTGCACGTAATACGTTGCGACCGATACGACCATAGCCATTAATTGCTACATTAATCATTATAAACTCCCGTTAATTATTTAACTTCACTTGCTTGGCGAGCAAGCTCTTCAATGGCTTGCCAGTCTTTATTTGCTATTAATTTTTTGTCTAACATCCACGTACCACCAACACAAATTACATTGCTAAGCGCTAAGTAGTCAGGTGCAGTTGCTAGGCTAATGCCACCGGTTGGACAAAAAGTGATCTGTGGTAATGGTGCGCCAATAGATTTAAGCATTGCAGTACCGCCTGCAGCCTCTGCTGGAAAGAATTTTAAAAACTTAAAGCCATGGCTAGCCAATTTCATTACTTCGCTAGATGTTGCCGCACCTGGCAAAAATGGAATATCCGTTTCCTTTGCAAGTGCTAATAGTTCATCATTAACACCTGGACTCACCATAAAATCCGCGCCGGCGGCAACAGATGCATCAAAGCTTGCTTTATCTACCACGGTACCTGTACCGACGTAGGCTTGTGGTACAGCTTCTTTCATTAGCTTTACCGCCTCTGCCGCTATTGGCGTACGCAAGGTAATTTCTAATGCTTTTAAACCACCATTATAAAGCGCTTTAGCAAGTGGCGCGGCGTCTTCAAGGTTGTCAATTACAACCACAGGTACAACCGGTGCTGACGATAATATTTTTTCAATACTCATTGCTTGTTCCTCATATCCTGTAAGGCGTATTATTCTTTTATGCCAAAGGCGCTAGCGCCCATATCTGCGCTACTTACGATACTTCTAAATCCTTCAAATAACTCACGGCCAGTACCAAATGTTTGGCTTGGCATACTAAGTTGAAGTTCTCGCTGTACTAATTCTTCGTCGCTTACATGTACTTTTAAAATACCTGCAGGAGCATCAAGCGTAATTAAATCACCCTCGCAAATTTTAGCGATTACTCCACCTTCAACTGCTTCTGGCGCTAAATGAATCGCAGCAGGTACTTTGCCTGATGCACCCGACATACGTCCATCGGTAACAATCGCAACTTTGTAGCCTTCATCTTGCAAAGTTGCCATTACTGGCGTTAACTTATGAAGCTCAGGCATGCCTTTCGCTTTTGGCCCTTGCTCTTTAAGTACAGCGATAAAATCTTGGTTTAACTCACCACGGCTGTATGCTTCTTGTAATTCTGCTTGCGTGCTAAATATTTTAGCCGGTGCGCTTACGACTTGATGTGACTCGGCAACTGCAGATACTTTTATCACCGCTTTACCTAAGTTACCTTGAAGTAGCTGTAAGCCACCATGTTTACTAAATGGGTTATCAACAGGGCGAAGAACATCTTCATCCAGTGACTTTTCAGGACTCGGAACCCATTTAACTTTACTTGGGCCTGTACTATCAGTCATGATCACGCTGCTATCGCTGGCTAAACGAGGCTCACAAGAATACGCTTCAAGGCCATCCCCAACAATCGTTTTAACGTCATTATGTAAGAAGCCTGCATTAACTAGTTGCTTCATTAAAAAGCCCATACCGCCTGCAGCTTGAAAGTGATTTACATCTGCTGAGCCATTTGGATAAATGCGCGCTAGCAGAGGTACAACCGCAGATAAGTCAGACATATCTTTCCAAGTCAGCTGAATGCCTGCCGCTTTAGCTATCGCCACTAAGTGGATAGCATGGTTAGTTGACCCACCCGTTGACAGTAGACCAACTAAACCATTAATAATGGTTTTTTCAGTAATAACATCTGCTAAACAATTTGCGTCTTTACTATCAATTAATTGATTAAGCATGGTTTCTACTGCATTACCGGTTAAACCATCGCGTAATTCAGTATATGGATTTATAAACGAGCTACCTGGTAGGTGTAAGCCCATAATTTCCATAAGCATTTGGTTTGAGTTGGCAGTACCGTAAAACGTACAGGTACCTGCACTATGATAAGACGCACTTTCGGCTTCTAATAGCACATCACGACTTACTAAGCCTTGCGCAAATTTTTGACGTACGCGGGCTTTTTCTTTATTAGGAATGCCTGATTGCATTGGCCCTGCTGGTAAAAAATACACAGGTAAATGGCCAAATGATAATGCACCAATCAATAAGCCCGGAACAATCTTGTCACATACACCTAAGCAAAATACCCCATCAAACACATCATGTGATAAGGAAACGGCAGTAGACATAGCGATTACATCACGTGAAAAAAGCGACAACTCCATGCCATCGCGGCCTTGGGTTACGCCATCACACATTGCAGGTACACCACCAGCAACTTGTGCTGTGGCATCGTGCTTGGTCGCAATGCTTTTAATTAAATCTGGAAAATCTTTATACGGTACATGCGCTGAAAGCATATCGTTGTATGAGTTGATGATAGCTAAATTTGGCTGTTCATCAGCTTTTAAACGCGCCTTATCATCGCTGCTTGAAGCAGCCATAACATGGGCAATATTTCCGCAACCTAAGCCTGCACGAACTCTTGTTTGTTTTTTTGCGTGTGCAATACGGTCTAAATAAGCTTTGCGGGTTGATTTACTGCGTTCAATAACGCGTTCAGTGACTTCTTGGATACGAGGATGCAACATAATTCGACTCATCTCTATAGTTAGAGGATAAAGGCTCAGTAACAATTACAGACTCCACGAAAATAACTGTACTGAGCGTCTTTGATTTACCCGTTCAAAGGTACGCTACCAGGCCGTCTCTCACAACCAACCTGACACCGGTGTCAGTATATTAACGCATGAGTGTGACACCGGTGTCAACCTTAACTTTTAAATTTAGTCTAATTTTTTGATGTGAGCAAATAATGAATGAATATTTATTTTAATACAGACAATAAACCCAAGAAAGCGTCATGCAATCTCGGGCTATTATGGGATAACTTAAACGTGTTAGTTTTTTAGCTGAGCGCTTGATTCACGAGTGATCAAACGCGCTTCAAGCGTTACTTGATAAGGGGTTTCTTGCGGCTCACTAATATGGCTTATGAGCTGGGAAACCGCTTGCTTAGTCATCTCTTCTACAGGCTGTGCGATAGTTGTAAGCCCAGGCCAAATATGCCGTGCAATGGGAGCATTATCAAAGCCAACAATCGAGATATCTTCAGGTACCTTGAGTTGGCGCTGACTGGCAAGCTTTAACACCGCCGCAGCCATGTAATCGTTTGACGCAAAAACTGCGGTTGGTCTTGGCGATAAATCTAAAATGCTGCGCGCACTATCGACTCCAGAGTGATAACTAAAGTTACCCTCTTCAACCAAACGTTCGTTAAATTCAATAGCGTAGCTACTAAGCGCACGTCTGTAGCCTTTAAAGCGCTGTTCGGTGGCGCTGTGATCTGGATGACCTTTAATAAAAGCAATATTCTTGTGGCCAAGCTTAATTAAATGCTCGGTAATTTCAAAAGCACCTTGTTCATCATTACTGCGCACCGAAATAGAGTCATCTTCTAATACAGCAGAGGCAACTCGCGCATATGGAATATTTTTTGTCTTTAAAAAATCAACCAACACTTTAAAATCTGAAAATGGCGGGGTTAACACCAAGCCATCTAAACGTGAGGTTTGTAAAAGCTGCTCTATATTATTAATAAGCGCATCACCACGTAAGTCACACGGATGAATAAGTAAGTTATAATGATTTTCTTGGCAAGCGGCTAATGCCCCAGTTTGCACTCGAGTTATATAACTTTTACTGGGGTTATCGTAAATACAGCCGATAATAAAACTGCGGTTTTGCGCCAAACCCCGAGCAATTGGATTAGGTGTGTAGTCTAGCTCTTTGAATACTTTAAGTACTTTTTCGCGGGTTGCATCGCTCACATTAGGCTCATTATTGAGCACACGCGACACAGTTTTTTTAGAAACCCCTGCATAACTTGCTACACTATTTATAGTTACTTTTTTCATCCAATACTCATCTAATATTTAACTTTGGCTATTAACATGTAAACAAGCCGCCGCACCGACTAAAGGAATATTATCTTGCGTTACTAAGGTCACGGGTATTTGCCCTGTATACTGAGACATAATGCCTTTATCTGAAAAGCGTTCAACAAAGCGACTAAATAATAAGCGTTCTTGCATACGTGGTAATATTCCGCCACCAATGAATACGCCACCGAGTGCACCAAATGTCAGGGCTAAGTCCCCTGCAACACTCCCAATCCAATCACAGAATTGATTAAGGGTCGCATCACAAACAGCGCATTCACCTGTTGCTGCTAATTGGCTAATTTGAGCTGCATCAATGTTTTTTACGGGTGCATCATTTACCGCAGCCATTGCGCGATATAAATGGGCAATACCTGGGCCTGAAAATATAGTCTCGACAGAAACGTGGCTAAGTTCTTTTCTAAGCTCAGCAATTAGCTTTCGCTCAAGATCTGTGACTGCCGCAAGGCTTATGTGCCCTGCTTCGCAGCTAAGTACTGCGCTACCTTGTGCTGTACGCACTAAACAAGCAGCGCCAAAGCCAGTACCAGGACCCATTACCGCAATATTGGCATTATTATCAGCTTGACCTGCTTTTACTGCCACATTTTGGCTATTATCTAGATAAGGCGCAGCATACGCAAAGGCCGCAAAGTCGTTGATCACTTCAAGCTCATCAAACGCAAAATCATTTTTTAATTTAGCAACACTAAAATGCCAGCCTAAATTAGTTAAATGTACTTGGCCTGCTTTAATAGGACCAGCAACGGCCAAACATGCACGGCTAGGTTGCTGATGTGGTATTTGTGTAAAGTAATGATTAATAGCAGCTTCTAGTGAACCAAAATCAGTACTTGGAAACTTATGGTTATGTTCAATAACAAACTGATTAGCGCCAGTGTCAAATCCAGTTATTAATGCAAAGCGTGCATTTGTGCCGCCAATATCGGCAACTAAAATTGGGTTAAATTCAGTATTTAATTGTGAGCTCATGGTGTTTTCTCTATTTGCCTAAGCAGTATTACTACTTGTTTTTATAATTTCAATGGCAAGGCCACTGTGAGCAGATAAGCTTTGAGCTATCACCTCAAAGCGGTTATCCTAGTCATTGCGAAAAATGCTGCTCAACTAAATAAGCAGCCAATACGTTTTGACAACAAAATGATAAACGTCGACAGTATGACACCGGTGTCATACTTTAATCAATAAAAATATTCTATTGTTTACGAATAGCTTGAAAAAATCAGCAAATAGTCGAAAACGACATCATTCAGTATTGCGCATTATGCAGGTGGAAATGCCTTTGGTAATTTACTCAAACGAATCCGTTGGGAAGAACTTACTCCCTCCTCCCTCCAAGTTTAAGAGTAAACTGTTCGAGTGTATAACCCCTGAATGATATCTAATAACTTTACTGATTATTCGCCAGCCCTTCACTAATGTAGATTTAAAATGGGTTCACTCAAGGGTTACATTTAAACCAACTAAATAGAGTACGAAAATTAGTTAACCAAGATAACTAAAAGTACTTTACCTTCATTATTTTTTGGAATATTTATTTAGCTACGGCTGCTTTTGATAGCTGGCTTAATACACCCGAAATTTTATTGATTATCTTATTACAACCTTGTATGTCGTGTCTCTTCAGCAGATAATTTGGACTATTGTATGAAAGCCAAACCTTGCTATTAGCATCCTCACTTACCATCACTTTTTGAGGTAAATCAATAGCAACATTTTGAGCACATTGCATTAAAACCGTACCAATTTTAGGATTTCCAAAAATAATGACTTCTGTCGGTCTTAACTCTAAATTGACACCGCTGGCATTTTTTTGGTGATCGACTCTAGCAAAGAGAGTTAACCCTTTACTTTCAGCTATACTTTCAAAACGGTCTGCTGTTTCTTTTACCGAGTAATTACTTTCATATTTAATCAAACCATCATCAGCTATTACTGAAAATGATAAACAAACGAGTATTAAACTTAATGATATTAATTTTTTCATTTCTATCCCCTTACGAAAAAACTTATTTAAATAGATAATTCATCTGGCATCTTACTAAGCGGCGCAAAATACGATCCACCGGTGCCTTTAATACCACTTAAACACTCACATTGATAAATTCTCTATGATAGAGCCTAAATTTAGCAACTATACCAACGCTATCACAGCTTGTTGAAAAGAGCCGAATTAAAGATATCAGGCACGTTGAGCGACAAAAATACGCAGAGATTTCCTCTGTAACAAACTAAACAGAAAACCAAAAAAAGGTTGAAATGCAATCAGAGACTAATCAAAGTGCAGCTACTTATTATGCGCTATTTACTTCAAGCCACTCACAAAATATGTCCCCTGAATTCTCATCACCAAACTCAGCAGGATTTTTAACGATTTCTAATGCTGTTTTAGGAATAGATGTATTAAATTCCTGAACAACCCAATCTTGAAATTTTAAATTAGGCTTTACAATAAATTCATTTTTTTTAAAGCTTGCGAAAGGTGTTTCATCAAAATCGTCATTCCAACAAACCTCATCATATCCTATGGCAATTAACCGAATAAAATCTACAGCATTGTCAGCTAGCACACAGGCTAAAATTGAACCTGAGCCAGATCCAATATGCACAATTTTTTGTTCACCGTTATCATCAAGCCAAAAAGCGGCTACAGAGCCATCCCCACCTGTACGCGCAAATATACGCAGCCTATCTTTAATACCTTTGTGAACAATGTAAAAGTCATCACTTTGTTCCTCAGCGTAAAATTCGATTAAAGTACCGCCCGGTCTTTGGTGATCATCCCATTCATTTCTTACTTTTTCTATGGGGTACAAGTAACCAACACGACCTGTTTCAGTTTCTTCAGCTAAACCATTGCTTTCAATCCAATCAAATAATTTAACTAATGGTTCAGGTATGAACATTGTGTCAGGTAAGGTGTCTTGTATTTTTTTATGAAGTGGAGTCAAATGAAAATCATCCTTATCGTATACGCCTCACAAGAGACAATAAACAGCTTGCTAAAATGTTGAGGAACGAAAACAACAAACTGCTTTGTCCTGCTTGAGTAGCTTATTATAATCCATTTTTAGCGCCGAGTGTAAACAGTAAAATTGGGGCCTAAGACCTGTTAAGAAGCAAAATATAACCCACTTTATCTATATTTTAATATTCTTGTATAGATAATAAACTCATCGAACTTTCTTTTGTTATTACGCGTTTTTTAATTATACCTAGAGATAAAAACATAATAAAAGAGCCCCCAAAATAATAGTAGACTTAGATACTAAATCTGCGAACACGTACTCATTAACAAACTTAACGGGATAAAAAATTCAACACCGCGCTATTTACTTTATCAGCCTGATCGACCGTTAAAAAATGACCGGCACTTTGGATTTGTTCGATTTGTACCTGCACTAACATTTTTTTGGCCCGTTCGAGGCTCCCTTGATCGTTCATCATGTCATTATCGCCAATCAGCACTAATGTCGGCAAAGTAACCTGTTGCAGCTGCTGATCCGAAAACGGCCGTAGCTCTGTTATTAAATCAGGCACCGGGTCATCCCTAAGCGCTGCTACGTATAGATCAAGATAAATTGGGTTTATCGCCTGTGGCTGGCTCGACAGACTCTTTAAGCTCTCGTGTACCTGATCGCGATCAGGATTAAGAGTAAAAAAAATACTCGTCAGTAACTCGCTACTGAACTGAATCCAGCCAAAGGTTTGAGCTGGACTTAGTAACACCAAACGCTGAATACGTGACCTATCTCGCGCCGACTCGGCTAATGCAATCGCAGTTGCCTGCCAGCCACCACGCGAAGCGCCAACTAGATGCATCGAGTCCAGTTCCAAAATATCGAACAACTCCTGATACCAGTTAACCAATTGATCCATATCTGTAATGTCTGCGCTCGCACGCGAGCCGCCCGAACCTAGTAAATCATCGATGGCATAAACCCGATAATTTTCGGCCAATGCAGCAATATTAGGGTACCACATAGCTGAGTTTGCCTGCATACCATGCAGCAGCACCACTGGCTCTGCATCAACAGGGCCAGCGACAATCACTCTCGCTTGGCCTAGTGAAGTCGGCACACTGAGCTCCCGATAAGCTGTCGGCCACAAACTCAGAGCACGTTGATAAAGATCAGCATTGGACAACGTATTGGCCGGTTGCAGCTGTAACTTGGCATTTTCGGTGTGACGATCTGGTAGTAAATAGGCAGCCTCTGCCTGTGTAACCTCAGCTTTATCGCCAAACCAATCGCAACCGCCCAGCAGTGTCAGTATTGACAACACGCCTATCAAACTCTTCATCTATATTCCTGTATAAGTATTATTGGTATTTCTAAATTCGAGCCATCATTGGCTCTATAGTGATATATGTATTGATATTAAAAGACCTATTTGCCAACTTAACGCCCATTTAATTGTTCCACTCGACCACCTGCGTAATTCTACTGTCTCTAGTCACATTTATTCAGTACTTGCCTCAGTACTTAAGCATTATCTCGCTAAAATAAAAAATATCAAAGCGGACTTTTTGCTACTGATTTTTAAATTACTATATAAACCATAACCGAGGCCTTATTTGGCTCAACTGCTCAATAAGTGATCATTTAGTACCTCTCGAATCTTTCGAACTATTAAATCATAATAGGACTGTGAGAATTGAAAAATTTAACTTTCATAAAAATGACTAACTCTTTAATTCAAAATTAAATAATTTACTGACTGTTAACATTATCGCCACTAACGTTTTTAGCAAACTTCATGACCCTCTCAAGAAGCCTTGTATTAACTCCTCTAAATTTTCAGCCCTCCCTTCAAGATTAACAAAAGTAAGTAATAGGTTGACTCTAGCTACTGCCAATGAAACAATAAGAATAGTTATCATTTCTATTACTATAAATATTTGGGACATATAAAAAAAATGGAACTAAACCACAGGCTCTACATACCAAGAAGTTCAAATAACTGCGCATCAATTCCTAGTTTTAAAGGCCGCAAAAGTCGTTACTCTTTAGTATTGACAATCGCTGCGGTATTCTCTGGACAAGTGCTTGCAACGCAAGAAACGACAGATAAAAATATAAATAAAGACAACCAAAATATCGAAGTGATTGAGGTGAAAAGCTCACCATTTAGTAATCAAAACCCCACTCGAATCCCTCTGTCAGCTAAAGAATTACCACAGTCTGTAAGTAGCATTTCACGTGAATTGATGGATTTAAGCGCCATTACTGACATTAACGATGTTATGCTAAATGTTCCTGGCGTAAATGTTACACAGTATGATAGTCAGCGACCTTTGTACTTCGCTCGAGGCTTTCAAATTACCGATTTCCAAGTAGATGGTATACCAACTTATAGTGGTTCAACCAATCAAGAATACGACACATCACTATACCAACAAGTCGAAGTCATACGTGGTGCAAATGGCTTACTAAGTGGGGTAGGTTCACCTTCGGCTACCGTCAATATGATACGCAAACGTCCAAAGCAAGAGTTTGACGCGTCAGTTTCGGCAGGTATAGGCTCCTGGGATAAACGTCGTGGTGTTGCAGATATTTCTGTGCCGCTCACTCAGGATGGCAGTATTCGTAGCCGATTAGTCGTTGCTTATCAAGACTCCGATAGTTACCTCGACCGCTATCAAGAAGATAAATTAGCCATGATGGGCATTATTGAAGCCGACATTACTCGCAACACTACCGTGTCATTAGGTTATCAAAACCAAGATAACAATCCAGAAGGCACCACATGGGGCACGATCCCTATCTTCGCCAGTGATGGGGATGAAGCAAACTTACCAGTTACTTCCAGCTATGCGCCTAAATGGACAAAATGGCAACGGGAATCATCGACTGTATTTGCTGATATCGAACATCATTTCAACGACTATTGGAAACTACGCGCAGCGCTAAACCACACTGAGGGTGAACTTGAAAGTTTACGTGTTTATGCTTCTGGTTTCCCTGATCGTGACACTGGTGAAGGCGTATTCTTACGAGGTGCTGCAGGCTCTACCGAAGATACGCGTGATAGCCTAGATCTATACCTTACTGGTAGTTACAATCTATTTAATCGTGAACATGAGCTAATGTTCGGTGCTAATATTAGTCAAAACGAATCTACAAGTTTGAGCTACTCCTCACTGTCTGACTGGTCTTACAATGTACCAGATGCATGGAGTTATAATGGAGAAGCCCCTATACCAGACTATACACCCACTGGGGCGTATCAAAAGAGTAATACTGATCAATATGGTTTTTATGCGGCTACTCGCTTTCGGGTAACTGATATACTATCACTCGTTGGCGGTGCACGTATTACCTCTTGGGAGACAAGCACAAATAACTACGACACTAACGCGTCTTATGTTGATACCACAGGTGATTATAAGGTGAGTAATGAAATTACTCCCTACGTAGGTATTGTTTATGAACTAACTCCATCAACCAGTCTCTATACTAGCTACACGGACATTTTCACGCCGCAAAATTACAAAGATAAAAATAATAATTTGCTTGCTCCCGTACTTGGTAGCAATTTAGAAGCGGGTATCAAAAGTGAATTTTATGATGGTCAAATTATGGCAACCTTCGCTATATTTAATACCAAACAAGACAATTACGGTGTACGAGATCTAACCCAGCCAGATTACTCACTGCCAGATGGAAGCTCAGCTTATAAAGGCATTGATGGCACTGAAAGTGAGGGTGTCGAAATTAGCCTAAGCGGCCATATCAATCAAGGGTGGCTGGTCAATGCAGGTTATACATATGTAGATACCACTCGTAATAAAGATGATCTCATCTGGACTAACTTGCCCGAACATTCAGTTAAGCTTTCAACGCATTATCAGTTCTCTGGTGCGCTTGATAAACTAAATATCGGTGGTGGCATCAAATGGCAAAGTGAAATCACCGGCTATAGTGTAAGCCATCCATTAATCAGTGAAGGCGTGACTTATGAGCAAGATGCTTACATGCTAATTAATCTACATGCTAACTGGCGCTTCAACAAATCGTGGAACGCGACGCTAAGTGCAACAAACGTAACCGACGAGACATATTGGGCTAATATTGACTTTGCCAATTACGGTGAGCCTCAAAACATCAACTTCACAGTTAAATGGACGTATTAGCACACTAACCATAATTAATACCACGCGACTTTATAATCGCGTGGTATTAAAAACAACAAAGTAAACTAATTTTTTACTCGGGTACAACTAACATAAGGTTTAACTTAAAAAAGATAAAAAATTAAGCTCCTTGCGATTACAAAGCAGTAAAAAAAATCAAACTAGACTTACGACCCAAAAAGGCTAACTCTGCAGTATCAACGCGACTTTAGCGCTTGTTAAGTTCTTTTTGCAGTGACAATCAGGCTGTTTGTATAGCTAAACCCATAACCATAACCATATCAGCCATAACCATAGCCATATCAGCCATAACCTTTCCCTTCAAAACCACCTGAATTCACCTTATAACTCCAATCATAAGCTCCTGAAGTTATAGGTGTAACTGATACGATTTCAAAACCATCTCTATTTAATTTTTCAACCTCTTGAGCCAAGTCACTAGCTAACCGTGCGCTATCAATACTGCAATCTGACCAACCAGTTTGTTCCCACTTAGTTTCTTTACGTGTGACATCTTTCTCGCCACCAAAGAAGCCTTTTTTCTTCTCACCAGTTGGAACCTTAATTTTTTTATCTTTTCCAATAGGTTCAAAAAATGCGGGGATATATACGACTTTATTCAATGGATACCTCCTTGGCACTTAACTGCGTATTACCAAAATACCGATAAACACTCGCCAGTTATTATCAGAAACAGGCAGAACACGCATTAAAATTTATAATACTTTTTTATAAAATCATCAACAATCGTACCTTATAACAATAAAAATAAGCCGTTATAGCGAGAACTTATTTAATCGAGAAATTTCAGGACTATCCTATTCATTCACAAAACAGGAGAAAGCGTTACCAACGGTACTAACCCATGAAGAGGCTTTTACGCCGGCTTCAGTTACACAGACCTTTGCACTTGCCATTATGGAAGAGAAGCGATTTAGTGATCTATTGGTACAATTAAGTGAGCGCATGGAACGCGTTACTCTTAAGGCCAATAATGTATCACTTCAAAAGTTAGACACTCACGAACACGATGATCACGACAATCATGACGATAAACACGCCAATTAGCCTTTCTGCGGGTGTAGCGTGAGTCTTCACTTCAGGTTACAACGTGGTTATTTCAGTATCGTGTTCTGAGCGCACACCCGCTGTCCCTGAGTTATTATCGTTTGGCCCGCATATTACCGTGGGCAACTATGAAGTAGACAATTATTACGACCAAACCGCGACTGACTTATACGCTAAAAGTGGACACGACCACGGGGAAGAAAGCATAAAGCACGACGAACACTCTGGCGAATTATCTGTGTACTTATTTAAAACTGGTGATGTGGTTTTACATAGCTTTGAAGCACAAGTTGCTGAGCTATTCTGACTTTACAAACCCAAAATAGATAAGTCTCTAATTTGTGGTTGATCAATTAAATGCACGTTACTAGAACAATTAAAAAACTAGGCTCTTTATTTTATAAGCTTATTCACCATCAAACAGCGTCTGAGTCAGTTTTTGTGGCATAATTTTGAAAAGCATTTCAGCCCTCGCTTTACTAAACTCTTTTTCGACAAAATCAAAAGCCTTTGACAATATTGGCGGCCTTCTTTTTACATTATGCCCTATTAAGCGACAATTACGGTGGCCGGTCTAGCGACAATTATCTTGGCCGGTTGATCTGATAAGGTTCGGTACAGCAGAACGGAGGAGTTCACTGTGCCGGGAACACGAATCACTGATCAGCAGGTCACTATTTATATGAAACATAGAAAACGTAATAGCCAAGTTATCGCGGCTGCGAAAGCAGGTATTTCAGAACGTTCAGCAAGGCGCATTGATAAACTGGATGAGCAGCCATTGTCTAATAAACGCCAATGGCGAACGCGTATAGATCCACTTGAGTCTATCTGGGACAGTATTGTTGTCCCTCTACTTCAAGGTGATGCAACGTTAACTCCGGTGGGAATTTTTGATCACCTTTGCGAGTTTCACACCGACAAATTTAACCCTAGCTCACGGCGTACATTAGAGCGTCGAATTCATAAATGGCGGGCACTGTATGGCTCAAGTAAAGAGGTCGTATTCCTGCAAACACACGAGTATGGCCTATTAGGTATGTGTGATTTTACACATGTGAAGTCACCCGTTACCATTGCTAGTGAACCCTTAAAGCATATGTTGTTTCATTATCGTATGCCCGCCAGTGGCTGGGCTTACGCCCAAGTGATCTACGGCGGTGAAAGCTTTGCTGCTTTTTCTGATGGCGTGCAAAACGCATTTAAAGCAGCCGGCGGTGTGCCTAAAGAAGTGCGTACAGACAGTCTGAGTGCCGCCTATCGTAATCACACTAATGATAACGATTTTACAGAGCGCTTTAATGAATTAGTCACCCATTATGGCTTTAAAGCGACCCGCAATAACCGCGGTATTGCGCATGAAAATGGGGCTATTGAGAGCCCTCATGGGCATCTTAAATCGCAACTGGAGCAAGCATTAAAAATCCGTGGTAGTTATGACTTTCAGACAAGAGAAGTCTATGAATCGTTTGTTGCCGACATTGTAGCTCGCCGTAATCGCCGTGTAAGTGATAAATACGCAGTAGAGCAGCGACAATTACATGCTTTACCACGGACGATGAGCGTCAATTACACCGAGCATTATCTAACGGTGTCACGTACGAGTACTATTTCATTGAAACGTGTTACCTATAGCGTCCCGTCACGCCTTATTGGTAGCCGATTACTGGTTCGTTTATATGACAACCGTTTAGAGCTGCACTATGGCAGCGATTTAGTTCAAACGTTAGCGCGTGTCTATGCTTCTAAAGGATGCCGTGCACGTAATATTAGTTACTTGCATGTTATTGACGCACTGGTTAAAAAACCATTGGCATTTCGCTACTCACAACTACGTGACGACTTACTTCCAAGCGACAATTACAAAGCTATTTGGGAATACGTTAATGCCCACCTTTTAGCGGATGAAGCGAGCTATTACATGGTAAAACTGCTCCATTTAGCAAAACAAAGTGGGTGCGAACGTCAATTAGGACGATTTGTAGCAGCGTCAATTACTCAGCGACAATTACCGGCCATCCGAGAATGTGAAGCGCAATTTTTAGTGATTGCATCAAACATACCCACAATAACAATAAAGCAACACAGCTTGAGCGCTTATAGCAGCATGATACCGGGAGGTCTACATGGATAACTTCACGGCCTCGTTACCTTTAATGCTGAAACAATTAAAGCTTAGCACCATGCTTCAACAGTGGAATACCCTGGGCAAAAAAGCGATAGAAGAACAATGGAGCCCACAGCAATACTTATCTGAGCTGTGCCATATTGAACTTGCGACACGCGATGATAAACGCCTTCAGCGGCTTTTAAAAGATGCAAAATTGCCCGTGGGTAAACACCTTAGCAGCTTCGACTTTACCCTTGTTGATGGGGTTAGTAAGCCCCTTGTTGCTGATTTAATAAATCAGCCGGATTGGTTGAAGCACGGTGGCAATATATTGCTATTTGGCGCCAGTGGTCTTGGTAAAACGCATATCGCCAGTAGTATCGGTTATGGCCTTATCGAGCAGGGCCATAAAGTTAAGTTTGTTGCCGCGTCAGCGATTGTTCAACAACTCCAGCAAGCAAAGCGACATTTACGCTTGCAAGACGAACTTGTAAAGCTCGATAAATACAGCTTATTAATCGTTGATGACGTTGGTTACGTACGAAAAACGGAACAGGAAACGAGCGTGCTGTTTGAATTGATAGCCCATCGCTATGAGCGACACAGCATGATCATCACATCAAACAAATCATTCGAACAATGGGATGAACTATTTGATGATTCAACGATGACTGTAGCGGCAATAGATCGCTTGGTTCATCATGCAACGATTATTCATTGCGAAGGTGAAAGTTACCGACGCAAAACAGCGCTCAATAAGAGCAAATAAAATTCGGTGTCAACCGGCCAAGATAATTGACGCGGAACCGGCCAAGTTAATTGACGCTAGATAATGCCCATCGCTTGCAACAACACTCACCTTATCTTCTTTTAATAATATTTTTGAATAATTTTGAGAGGCTTCACCAAATCCGCCTGTTATGCTGGCTGCTGTGACTTGCGTTAAGCAACCCAACCTTAAAAATGGGTTAAGAAGTTGCGGTGATCTCAACAACTCTCGATTACGCTCAGGATGCACTAATAACGAACGGTAACCATTAGCAAACAACCACTTCACAAAATTTTCAGAGCCTGGAGGTACATGACTATGCGGAAATTCTAACAATATCGTTTCTAATCCATCAGATACACCTAATGTTGGAATATCCCCGGCCTTCAATTTTGCCATTAACTCAATATCTAGCCTTAATTCGGAAGCTGCGGCAACTTTGATTGTAAGCTCACTTTCTTTTATGATTTTTTTTAGCGTTTGTAGACCTGCCATTATAGTTTTAGTTGAGTTTTCGAATCGCCCATAATGTATGTGGGGAGTCACCACTATATGAGTCGTGCCATCATTTTGTGCTAAGCGCAAAAGAGATAAAGCATCGACTTCATCTCTAGCGCCATCGTCAATACCTGGGATCAGGTGAGAGTGGATGTCATACATACCTATGAAGGTTTATCTGAGTAAGAGTAATAATCATAATATCCATTATACCCTTGGACTTTCGCTATTTTATCAGTATCCACTTGATTAAGTACAACGCCTGCCAGTTTAGCTTCATCTTGTAGTAAACGTCCTAATCCACTTTTTACTACTGAAATATGAGTATCATCACTTTTTACCACATAAATAACACTATCTGCCGTTTTAGAAATCATCAATGAATCACTAACAGCTTCCACAGGTGCAGTATCGATAATAATTCTATCGTATTGACCTTTTAATAATTCAATAATTTTAGTGAAACGTCTACTTGATAGTAACTCAAGAGGATTTGGTGGCAATTGACCACAAGGCATGACTGTAATACCGCTTTGTTCATCATGATATAGGCAATTTTCAATCTTATCTGTACCTGATATTAAGTTAGATAAACCAGGATGATAACTCGGCATATCAAAGTGCTTACAAATACTTGGTTTTCGCATATCCGCATCAATTAGTAGTACTTTTTCAATTTGTCCCAGTGAAAAGGCTAAGTTTATAGAAGTGGTCGTTTTACCCTCTCCTGGCACAGATGAAGTTATTTCAATAACTTTTTGATTAGTGTTATCCATCAAAGACAGGACAATACCTGTTCGAAGTGTTCTTATCGCCTCAGAAAATTGATTTTTATCTTTATTAAAAAAAGCTCGCGCATCAAGTGAACCGCCTTTTGATAGTGGGATCAACCCTAACATGCGCATTGATAATTTGTTTTCGATATCAGTATGGCTCTTAATCGTGTCATCAAGTAATTCAAAGAGTATTATTAAACCAGTAAAAAACATTACACTCAAAATAAAAGACGCAGCGACAATTAATTTACGGTTTGGTTTAACTGGATAAATACTCGGGGATGCAAAGCCAGTAAACCTTGCGGGGGTTGTTTTATAACCACTTGTAGCCTCAGTTTCTCGCGAACGCTCTAAGAAGGTATTATATAGATTACGGTTAGTATCTACCTCAACTTTCAACGCTGTATAATGCGAATCTAATTTAGTAATTTCATTATATTTCTTACGAATATTAACCAATTCCTGTTGGTATTGTTTTACTCGCTCATTGGCGGCGTAAGATTCTTTTTCAATACCAGAAATAAGTGAACGTATTTGTGAGTTAACCTGCTCTTTACGCATATTAAGCTCTTCACTTGCGGCAATTAACTTCGGATGCTTTGGACCATACCTTTTGGCTAATTCAGCATATTTAAGTTCTGCAAGCTCTAATTGAGCACGGCCAGCAGATACAGAACTATGGCTCATTATTTCAGGTAAAGATTTTAAACTTTCAAAATCTGACTTACCTAATTTGTTAATCATATTTAAAATACTATCAACTTTACTCTTATCACTTTGTGCAATCGCCAGCGTCTGTTGAGTACTTTCAAGCTCATTATCAATTCGTGTGACCGCACTTTCTATATCAACAATATTATTTTCTTGACGAAAGTTCTCAAAGGCAGCTTCAGAACGCTCAAGCTGAGTTGTTAAATCCGCCATTTTATCGCTCATCCACGTAGTTGCTTCGCGAGTGACGCCCATTTTGGCTTCTAACTGAGTTTCAATGTATGCCTCTCCAACCGCGTTCGCGATTTCGGCGGCTAACTTGCGATCTGTAGCCTCATAGCTAATATGGACTAATTGCGTGCCCATTATAGGTTCTACAGTTAAGCGTTCTCTGAATTCGTTGATTAAATTTACTAATTTGTATTCATCATTTAATTCAGATTTCGGTTGCTCATAACCTATTAATGTATAAAGTTCACCTTTTATATCAAACGAACTATCATCTTCATTAAATTCTGGGTTATCGGATAAATTAAGCTTCTTTATTACTGCAAGCGCAATATATTTCGATTTTAAAATTGCAAACTGAGTACTGTAATATTCTCTTTTTGTTGTATCAAAGCCATACATTTCATCAACTGAAGCCATATTTTTTTGTTCAGGTTCTATCAGTAATGTTGCTGTTGATTCGTAGATTGGCTTTATCTGCATAACGACAAAAGCTGTAATTATTGAGATAAATAGAGAAGCAAAGATTATTCTCCATTTATACTGAAGGCATGCATATAGATAACGCTTAAAATCTAGGTTATTACTTTTATCTGCAAAGGGTTTATTCGAATCCATTAGAAAAACCTCTGTTCAACGGTTAAAGTATCACCCGCATTGACGGTCGAGTTTAATGTAGCATCAATTTGCTGTGATTTATTTTTTTCTCTAAAAAGAAAGATTTTATCTTTAGAGGCTCTTTCAGTTAATCCACCAGCAATTGCAATTGCCTGATTAACCGTCATCCCAGGTTGATAAGGATAACTTCCTGGAGTTTGAACCTCACCATGTATAAAGAAAGGTCTATATTGCGTAACCGTCACGTTTACTGTTGGCTCTATTAGGTAGTTACCTTTGAGCCCTCTGTAGATTTTATCTTGTAACGCATTCTCAGTTAGACCATTAATTTTCATCTCCCCTAAAAACGGGTAATTTAATTTACCTGAGCGACTAATTTTGGTCTCTAGAGAAAGTTCATCTTCGCCATAAACGGTGATCTGTATAATATCCCCCGTATCTAGAAGATAATTTGTTTGTTCTGCAAATGAAGATACTGAAAATAGCAGTACCAAAAGAGAGTAAAAAAATTTCATCTTTATCCTTACATTGAAATTTTAAAGTTGAAACCAACTAAGGTTTTATCATATTTAAACTGTTCTAAATTTGAATTTTTATCTTGTAGTGTTCCATAGATGCTTATCTCCAACCACCTTGCAGTACTGTGCACAAGTGCAATACTAAATTCCTGAGAGTCATCTTCGCGTTGGACACCTTCATAATCATCATTTACAAAGCTATAAGACGGTGTTTGTCAAACTAGTTGTCGCGATCACTACGTTATGCACTCTCAGCCTTGACACTATTTTGTTCAGGGTTTAAGTACACTTCTTTTGGTAAATCCCAATTACGGATATTACCGCTCCAGCGCTCAGGGTGAGCATCTTTAGCACCTTGATAAACTTCTTTTCTATTAGCCAATATGTCACCCGCTAATCCTGAATGCCTTTGATGTGGGCTGACGTATTTGATGCCACTATGTTTGTGGTTAAAATTATACCAGTGGCTAAATTTCAACACCCAACTACGCGCCTCATCAATTGTTGAAAACCCTTTATACGGATAGTCAGGGCGATATTTACACGTTTTAAATATCGACTCAGCATAAGCATTATCATTGCTCACCCTAGGACGATTAAAAGACGACACGACACCTAAACTATAAAGTGTTTCAAGCATTGATGAGCCTTTCATTGGGCTTCCATTATCCGAATGCAGTACCAGAGGATTATCTTTAACTCCTTCTTTTAAATGAGCTTTCTTAATTAATATTGATGCATTTTCTGCTGATTCGTCATCATGAATTTCCCATCCAACAATCTTTCGACTAAATATATCGAGTATCAAATATAAATAAAAATGCAGCCCTTTAGCGGGGCCTGGTAACCAAGTAATATCCCAACACCACACTTGGTTTGGCCCTGTAGCACAGTGTGTCGTCGGTACTTTTCTCTCTTTTATCTGACTACGTCCGCGAGCGTTTTGCTGTTTTTCTTCATGAAGAACACGATAATATGTTGATTCAGAAGCAAGATAAATACCCTCATCTGCTAATGTAGGGACGATTTGGCTTGGTGGTAAGCTCTTAAAATCATCGCTATTAACGATGGCTAATATGTTATCTCTCTCTGCTTTTGATAGCTTATTTTTTGGCTCAGGGCGCTGAGATATTGGTCTACCATCTGTTTTTATGTTCCCGTCAACAGTCCAACGTTGATACGTCCGGACACTGATCCCAAGTTCACGGCAAGCTTTAAACTTTGGCGCACCAGAACTCACAGCTTCATTAACTAGTTTAACTGCTTGAATGCGAGCTGAGTCGAGGATCATTCGTCCTCGGCTTCCCCCCAGATCGCATTTGCTTTTTTTCTTAACACCAATAGTGCTGCGGTTTCAGCGAGTGCCTTATCTTTTCGACGTAGCTCCTTTTCTAATTGATTGATCTGTTTTTTATCTTTCTTTGTTTCGGTGGAGAAGGCTTTTTCTTGCTCTTTAACGTTAGCGTTTGCATCTATACACGCATTTCGCCAAGCCGATACTTGTTCCACATAAAGACCTTTGCCTCGGCAATATTCCGCTAACTCAGCTTGATTTAAAGAGGCTGTTTCCAACACGACTGAGAATTTATTTGCTGATGACCACTGCTCAGCATTCTTTCCATCACCTGGCACTAAATGCCCCTTATCAATTGCTTGTTTTCGCCAATTATACAAGGTTGATTCACCAATCCCCATCTCGATTGATAATTGGGCTATTGCTATATTATTTGGAGGCATCATCTTCTGAAGAGCCGACTCTTTGCTTTGCGCTGAATAATGTTTCATTGTTACTCCACGCCCTCTGTTTAATGGTTGAATATTAAGCGCGACAACTAGTCTGACAGAGAGGGATCCCCTAAAGGTGATGTTAATACATGTGGGATCAATACAATTTTCGAGTTTGTATCCTCTAAAATTCGTATTATTAACTGCTCAATACATTTATTATAATCGGTTCTAAATTGGTATCTATTTTTAGCTTGTTCAGGATCATTATAGATTAGCCCACTTATATTAATACCAAGCACATCATCATCTGACTCTAACCACTTAATTACTTTAGGGTTAATTTTATGACTTGATTCTTTAACAGGTAATGCAAATGCCATATCTACACCTACTTTATGTATATTTGGGTTAAACTTATCCCCTAATAAATCTTTTAATACTTCATACGATCTTAAATCTCTAGCCCAAGCCATTTTAGAATTAATAACTAAATGCCTAGCTTCATTTTTTGTCTTATCTGACCTAAATGGACCGTAAGTTTGTGGAAGTAGAACAAGTGGTATTTTATTTTTTATAGCAAAATATTTTGGCGCATTTACTAGGTTGAAACGAAATGTTCCATAAAGATCTGTAAAACTATCTCCTCCACTTACGTCTAAAAAAGCATCCGCGCTCAGTAGATGTTTGCAGTTAGCATTTGTGAAGCCATTAAAATATGCAGATACATTTAAATTTAAGTAACTTTGTTTTTGATAGAATTTTTTACTTAATTTTGCACCGCATAAATTTACCTCAATCGAATCACCTTCAGTAGTAAAAAGACTTTTACGGACCCCTTTTTTAGAGTCTAGGACTGTGAATAAGTTGTCTTTATTCACTTGGTACAAACCAGAAATAGCAGCATTACCTAATGCTGAAACACCTAAATTACTAGTTCCTGGATCTGAACCACAAACTACAAAATGCATGTTATAACCTTATAGTTAATTGATATATTTGTTCTTTAATTCGTTTATACGTTGCTTTGCCCAGCAAGCTGTTACTAAAAACCCTAATTGCTTTGTGTAAGAGTCTGGATTATGAAGGATCAAAAGAATATGATTTTCATTCATCGATAAGTATTTTCTCATTATTTCTGATACTTGATGATTAATAGATTTATCCTGAATTAACACTTTTATAACTGAGTTTGACCCTAAATCATCCTGACTTTTGATACCTAAAGAACGTTTGTATAGTTTATTTGCAATACGAGTAACTTTATTATTACGTATAAAATTACTACCTAGCTGACTTGCATAAGGTACTTCAGCAATTTTAGGATGCAATTTTTTCACTAGTGATAGCTGGGCTTGACGATTTTTTCTCAAGTCTAAAGGAACAGATAGAGCCCAATCTAAATAAGGGTCTGTAAGTAAAGGTGCGCATACGTCATAATAATTTGATGAAGCCTTCAAAACGGGTCCCACCCAGTTGGTCACTCTATGCTGTGCATACAGCGAAACTAAACTAGATCTCCAAGCTTGGGCATTATTTGTATTTAATAAGCCTGCGAGTTCGCTTTTTAATTTTTCATGTTGATATTCATGCCCTCCGACATGATTAACTAACAAATTACCAGAAGAATAAAGACGTTTTTTCATCCATTTATCAAATATATATGGGTGAGATATTAATTTATCAAAAGGCGTAAAATAAAAATCCCCTGCACACTCTCCACCTACACCGGTTACTTGACCTTTCCTGTAGGGTTCTAATTGTTTATATACGTTTGGCATCCAGCTATATGAAGCTGCATTCAGAGAAAAGCCAGACATTACAGCAAAATTATAGCCATCTTTTAGTATAGAATCGGCATTATAATCTTGGTTCAAAAGGTAATGTGCAGAGTTTGATGATTGACTAATTAATTGTGCAACTTGCACATCAGGATCAGAATCATTGCCAATGGTAAAATTTTGCCTAGGAGCTTTACCACCAGCAAGCCCTAAGGCATATACTAAACGACTATCTATACCGCCGGTAAGCTCAGAAATATAATTATCATCAAAATTTTTCGCTACAAAACCAAGTAATATATCGAATAATTGTTCGGTGGCATGACTGTATGACAGTGGCTTAGGACTCTTAGATTTTAGCGTGAGCCGCCCATTCTCTAATTCTAGATATTCATTTACGCGTAGTTTATATATATTATCAAATATAGAAGTATTATCTATGCGAAAGCCCATAACAAGGTCTTGATAAAGCGCTTCTTTAGATAAGTCACAATCGAACAAAGCAGCAATTACATCTGGTTGCGAAGATATCGCGCAGATCCCATTGGCATTTCTTATATAGTATACAGCACTAACCCCGTGCTTTGATGGGCTAAAAATAAAGCCGTTAGATGTTTTACTGAGATTTATAGCAAGGGGGTTCAACCCATCAAAAAAGTCTGAAGTACTATTTATTTTAATATTATTATTAGACCCTTCACAGTAGAAAAAAGAGAATACATCTAACTTGATTACTTGGTTGTACATTTTTTTGAGAGTTATTTTTAACTCACTGGGGTTAATGAGTAAAAAATCACCGTTTTTCTTATTATTCATATCCTTTGAATACCTAACTTACCACAAAGTAATAATTTTATATTAGAAGAAATCCAATTACAACAAAAACAAAACAACATACATCCTAAATGATTAGTTTTATATATATTATCTTTTAGCTACTTTCTCTGAATGCATTATAATTTAACTGTAATAGTGGCGACAAAAGGTAATCAAGCGGTGTTCTTTGTTCAAGTAAAATCATAACTTCGGCAGGCATACCAGGATAAAGCTCAATGGCTTCTGGCTTATCCTGTATCTTTACTTTCACTTTATACGCTGAAATATCTTTTTCTTCGTCGTATATTCTGTCAGCAGAAACATTCTCAACAAGTCCATCTATAGGAGCAACTCGCCTCATATTATATGAGGAAAGCCTTACTTTAGCCTTCATCCCCTTATGTACTGACTCAATATCTTTTGGATTAAGCAATACTTCTACTAGTAAATCATCATTATCAGCACGGCAAGATCATTATAAATTGAACTTATAGAGCAAGTAGTGATCAGATCAAGGCATAATAATTACTTGGTCGCATAAATATGAGCACTACTTTTCTGAAACATTTTAATTCAATTACAGATCCTCGCATTGAACGTTGTAAAAAGCATGAACTTATCGATATTCTTCTCCTTTCTATTAGCGCTGTACTCTCTGGTGCAGAAGGATGGGAAGATATTGAAGACTTTGGGCACCTAAAGCTTGATTGGTTAAAAAAATACGGCACGTTCAACGCAGGAATTCCAAAACATGACACGATTGCTCGCGTCATGTGTCGGTTAAAAGCAAATGAAATAGAAAGGGCATTTCAATCTTGGATATCATCACTGATTGAAACTACAGGTGCAGATATCATCGCTATCGATGGCAAAACCGCACGGCGTTCATTTACCACAAAAGACAGAAAAAGTGCCTTACACACGGTCAGTGCATGGAGTTGCCAACACCAGTTAGTGCTTGGGCAGACGGCTGTTGATAATAAAACAAATGAAATCACCGCAATACCAGAATTACTCACCCTGCTCGATATTGAAAACAGTATCATTACGTTAGATGCGATGGGATGCCAACAAGAAATAGCAAAACAAATCATCCAACAAAAAGCAGATTATATTCTTGCACTTAAAGGTAATCATTCAGGCATGCAAAAGGAACTAGAAGCGTGGTGGCACAAGTGCGAGCGTGAAAGGTTAACTAAGCATAATTGTGATGAACATACCGAAATAAGCTCAGGACATGGGCGTGTTGAAACACGTACATGCCAGCAGTTACTTATAGATAAAAGCTGGCTAGGCAAGGATTATCGTTGGCCTGGCTTAACGAGTATTATTAAGGTCAGGGCTGAAGTTCATGATAAGTCGGCAGGGTCGGATACCACTGAAACACGCTGGTATATAAGTTCATTAGACTTAAATGCAGCGCAAGCACTCAATGCAGTACGCAGTCACTGGCAGGTTGAAAGCATGCATTGGATGCTTGATATGAACTTCAGAGAAGATGAATCGAGAATACGCAAACTTCAAGGGCCATTAATGTTTAATGTAATGCGAAAGATAGCCATGGCGCTTTTTAAACAAGATGCATCTAAGTCAGCAAGTATGGCGAGGAAAAAGAAAATGGCAGGGCTAGACGATGATTACCGCTCAACCCTGTTAGAGTCTGGGATTAAAATGCGCTAGCCGTGTCATTATCAGGTACAATATCTAATAATTTTTGTCTTGGGCTAATAACACCTTGTAATGTATTCACAGAAAGGTTTACAACATAACCTGAGATTGGGCTAATTATTGTCGTTCTATCTAATACATCTTTAACACGCATATATTCAGATTGCCTTACACTTAACAGCTCTTGCTGCTTTTCAAAAACTTCTCTTAGTTGCTTTTGATTTTCAATGCGAATATTAGCCAAAGCTAACTCAGATTCATTAATAGCTCCTTGAGCTTGCTGAATTAGCCCGTCGTATTCGTTAAGTCTTCCCTGAATCGACTCTTGATTACTCTGTGCCGCTAAAAATTGAGATCTTGATGAGTAGCCTTTTTTTTCAAGCTCCGTATACATAGCTACTTGCTCTTTTGCTATTTTTAATTGCTTCCTATCTGATGTTTGTTTTGCTAATAAAGTTTTTAGTTTCTGTGCGCTTTGCTCTTGCTTTTCAAGTTGTAATGAAATCTGGCTGTTTAATTTATGCTTATTTGCATAAAATTGCTCAATTTGGTAATCGAGCATCTGTTTTATTTTTTTGTTGCTTTCATCAAACCCACTAAAATTTAATGTTTCCATACCTGACAACTCAGCTTGTATACGCTGAAACGCAGCTTTTGCATACTGATATTGTGTTTGTGTTTGATCAAATAAATTGAGTGCCTGCTCTTTTGCTAGTTTAAATAATACATCGCCTCTATTAACATACTGTCCCTCTTCAACATGTATTTCTTGTATAATTCCACCTTCTAAGTGTTGTACACTCTTTTTATTACCTTTGACAACTACGCTGCCAGCAGCAATTGATGCTGAACTAAGCGGTGCTATCACAGCCCAAGTTATAAAAGTCCCAAAACCAAATAAAAAAATGGTAAAACAAACGAACAACCATTTTCGGCTCGCGTTTTTATCCATTACTAACCTCTTTTATTTTATTTCTACTTGCAAAAAAATCAGCAGTTCTGCCATGAAATTTGACATTACCTGCCTCTAAATAAAGAATATTTTTAGCTTTGCTAAGTAAGTTCATTTTTTTCGCACTGTAAATTGTTATTTGTTCAAGTGTGTCGCGTTTTTCTAATATTTTAATCAATGCTAACTCTGCTTTACTATCTAGATGATCATCAATATTATCAGCTATAAATATATGAGGGTTATTACACAAAGCTCTTATAAGTAATATTAATTGAATTTCAGAACTACTTAATTGATTTTTGACATCTAATATTTCAGTATCGTAACCCTGCGCTTGTTGCATTATTCTTTCATGCAAGCCAAGTTGCTGTGATAATTGGATAATAGAATTATGAAGGTTTGGATCTGTCGACATATTATTTATAATCGTACTTTTATAAATAGGGAGATCTGATCTATAAATACCAATAATTTTTTGCTTTGTGTTAAAACTCCAATTAGATAGCTGACTAGCCGCTATTCTAACTTCACCTGAAAACGGTGTATTCTCGCCTGACATAATTTTCAATAGCGTAGACTTGCCGGATCCATTCGAGCCAACGATCGCATGTGAATAATTAAACTGAGCACTGAAAGGCTTAATGAAGACTTTATTTGCGTTAGGATATTTATATATAATTTTTTCAGCAATTAAACTTCCTTTAGGTATAGGAGGCTCGGTTTCTAACTGAATATCTACTAATGCACCTTCTTTGGTCAACCTTTTCCAAGCATTAAAACAGGTAACCCAATGCTGTAATTGCATAACCGATTGTTCATAAGGAGCAAGCGCTCTGCCAATAATTAAATTTGCGGCAATCATACCGCCAACAGAAAGTTCTTGCTCAAGTACATAAGATACACCTACGCATGTCACTGCTATCTGAACGAGTAAACGGTATGTTTTAGAAAAGCTACTTATGTTCAAAGTTTGTGTTTTATATGTATGTTGATTAGCGCTGTTTTTATCCGTACTTTTACGCCACAACTCAATGATCTGAACCATCATTAGTGGACACTTCGTTAAGCGACATTTAGTTGTTCAAATTTCTCGGGGCTTAAATAGCCTAACGCACTATGCCTTCTCTTTTTGTTGTAATCAATTTCTATATATTCAAATACATGCTGCCTCATGGTTTCTCGGTTCATAATAGGCTCATATTGGATGGCTTCGACCTTGAGTGAATGGAAGAAGCTTTCCACACACGCATTATCCCAGCAGTTGCCTTTACGACTCATACTTTGCATTAAATGATGTTCGCTTAATAAATCACGATAAGCATGGGAAGCATATTGGCTGCCTCTATCACTATGTACAATGACATCTTTAGGTCTACCTCGGCGCCAGATAGCCATTTGCAGGGCGTCACACACCAAAGATGATGTCATGCGTGTACTCATTGACCAACCAATCACTGAGCGCGAGTACAGGTCGATAATCACAGCGAGGTAAAGCCATCCTTCGCTGGTCATTAGATACGTGATATCACCTGCCCATTTTTGGTTGGGCTTATCGGCGGTAAAGTTCTGCTCAAGTAAATTAGGGGCCACAGGTAAATTGTGTTTACTGTCGGTGGTCGACTTGAATTTACGAGCTGCTTTAGCTACTAAACCCTGACGTCCCATGCTTCTGTTGATGGTTTTTACATCATGTTTATTCCCTTGCTCCGCCAGCTCGACTTGGATACGTCTCGCACCGTCTCGCTCTTTACTGTCAACAAATACGGCTTTGACCTGAGTATCTAACATTTGCTGTTGTTGTTTGCGCTTACACACGTGCTCACATGATTTTATCCATGCATAAAACCCACTTGGCGATACACAAAGTACCTTAGCCATTCTGATAACGCTGAATGTGCTTCGGTAGCTTTGCATAAATTCAAATCGTGTTATTTTTGATTTTTCGCGAAGTAGGTGGCGGCTTTTTTTAATATGTCTAGCTCCTCTGCTTGCACCGCTAGTTGGCGTTTCAAACGAGCATTCTCGGTAGCTAACGTACTTTCTCTATCTGATGTAGATGCCTTTTTCAGAGCAGCAGTTCGCCAATAGTAAAGCTGGGACTCTGCGACACTTAATTCTCTGGCAGCTTGAGCAAAACCTACTTTACTCGCCAGCTTTAGTGCTTCTTCTTTGAATTCTTCTGAATAGGATTTACGTTTGGTCTTAGTTGTCATGTTTCACCTCTATGAGTTAGTTTACTCACTTAATGAGGTGTCCAAAACTATTGGTTCAGATCACAACAATAGGTGTAATTAACCCTGAAGAAGTAAAATAGTTCAACTCAGTTAAAATAGACTCTTGAATATCTTTGGATGGTTTCTGTGCACTGGCACGTTTACTATATCCATAATTGATACAAGCAAGTATTAACAACACTGCAATACTTCCTACCGCAATATAGAAAAATGTGGGGTGTATTATTAGTAGTACAAATAAAAATATGCTAGTCCAAGGGAGGTCGGTAACTGAAGAAACGTGATTTTGTAGGCCATTCTCTGCTAATTTAATATCCTTAACTAATTTACCGTTATCGTCTTTCGCAAAGCATTGCTCCGCGCAAACTGTATTCGCATATTTACGCCACTCATTTGCACTTGCATACAGGAGTCGTTGCTTAGCCCAATCTAATACACCATAAACAACGACCAACCAACAGGCGATTATGGTTAAAAGGTATAACGTATCTAAACTAAATGAACTTAATACTCGATCGAAAACTTGTAATGAATAGATAGGTACAACTAACATTAGAATGCTAGGGCGTGTTGATCTTTGTGGTATGAAAAACAAACAGCATGAAGATAAGGTATAATTGAATTCGCCAGAAAACTTTACACCGAACCTACATGCCAAGATTAATGTTAACAGACGGGACATGGAATGTCTTATCAAAAGTAATGTACTTAAGTGGTCGAATTTATAATAAGCCCAACCATAGAAAAACGCTCGAAGGCATACTGTATAAGATGCGCACAGGTATTCCATGGCGAGATTTACCTTCTGATTTTGGCCGTTGGAGTGCTATCTACAGACGGTTTAATTTATGGTCCAAAAAAGGGATTTTGAATGAACTGTTTCGCGCATTATCTCGTGATGCGGACATGGATTGGGTCTTCATTGATGGCAGTATTGTCAGGGCTCATCAACATAGTTGCGGTGCAAGAACTGCTGACAATGAATCAATTGGAAAGAGCCGAGGTGGAAATTCTACGAAAATTCATCTTGCAGTCGATAGCGGAGGGTTGCCTGTTTATTATGAATTATCCTGTGGGAATACGCATGATATCGTCCATGCAGAGTCACTCGTAGCTAATTGCCCAACAAGTAATATGGTTGTCGCAGATAAAGGCTACGACAGTGAAAAACTGAGAGCGTTTGTTCGTGATAATAACGCTACACCCGTTATTCCACGTAAGGGCAACAGTTTAGTAGGCAATGAAGATATTGACTGGTGCATGTACAAATATCGGCACTTGGTTGAGAATGCATTTGGCCGTATTAAGCAATATAGAGGGATAGCCACGCGGTATGAAAAGCTTGAACGAAATTATCATTCAATGCTCGCTTTAGCATTTACTATGATGTGGCTACCAATGTGGGCTGATTGATATATGTACTACAAAGATCAACAGCCCCTAGTCAGAAAACTAAAAAAAAAGGCCCATCGAACACGGCTAATAATATGACGCTTAATTTTTTCCACATCAAATCCTATTAATAAAAACAGCAGCCATATTGGCTGCTGCTTTGATGTTTATTTTAATTAAGCGTAAGCTATTGAGTCTTCAGTCATGAAACCTGCAGAGTCAAACCCACCCATCTCTGAGTCAGAATCATTAATAATGTCCTCAATTACTGTAACTGTATTATTATCAGTAGCATAAACAGTTTCTTGCAACTCGGTTGCTGAATCTAGTCCTAATAATGCAACAAGCTCGGCTTCATAAGAGCCCTCTAACTCTTGGGTTGATTGTTCTGTAGCGCTCTCAGCAAAAGTTAAAGTATCTACTCCGATAGCGAAGAACATATCATCGTAGGTACCTTCTGACTGTGCAGCAACTTTATCCAATGATACATTTACATTGTAATCAACTGAACTTTCTCTATCAGCAACAAAGCCCTCTACACTGTTGAATTTAGATGCTGATAGGTCAACATCGACAACATGATCGCCATTATCGTCATTCATGTTTGCAATGATATCCAACCCTTCACCACCGAAAACACCTTTATCTGATTCATCAGTGAAGAAGGTATCATTCCCTTCACCGCCAACAAGCAAGTCCATACCGCTGCCACCGATTAGGATATCGTCTCCTTTACCTCCACTAAGGTAGTCGTCACCTTGTGCACCTTCTAAAAGGTTATCTCCGCTGTTACCTTGCAATACATCATTATATTGTGTACCAATGGCTCCCTCGAAATTAACTAGTTTATCAGCCTCAATAGAACCAGTTTTGACTGCTTGGAGTAGCTCAGTCCATGAATGTGTCAACTTGTCACTCATACTAATTGTAAAGCCCTGATCTAACCTTACATTGACCCCTGCACCATTAGCAGTTGTTCCATAATAGCTTGCTATATCGAAGCCATCACCACCATTCATAAAATCAGAACCACCCCCACCTTTAATTATATTATCACCAGACGAGCCCTGAATAACGTCCTTAAACTCTGTACCTGTAAAATTCTCAATACCTTCAAATGAATCAAAATCAATTGTACCAGCTGCTATTTTAGAATTGATTTCGGTCCAAGAGTAATCAAGTTTATTCTGATAATCAGTGGCCCAACCTTTATCCATGCGCACATAGACACCTTGAGAGTCAGTTTGCCCATAGTAGTTCAAAGTGTCGATACCTTCACCACCATCAACAAAATTACCCCAGCCCCCACCGGTCTTGATTAAATCGTCGCCCTCTCCACCGAATAAAGAGTTAGCACCTGCACCCCCATTAATATAGTCGTTACCGCCCATACCATTGATAATTTCATCAAGGCTTGAGCCTTGAATGATGTCCCCATATGAGGATCCAGTAAAATTGCTTATATTTTCAATGGCTTCATGATTGATTGTATCATTTGATATTCCGCTAAGCAGTTCTGTCCAGCTATAGATAGGTTTATTTGCTAAATCAGTAGACCAACCTTTGTCAAGGCGTGCGTAAATAGTATTCTCAGAAGATTGATAATCAATTACACTTTCAGAAGGTGCAGAGTTTTCGTTTGATGTATTCATTGTAAAGATGCCTCACATTTAAAATTAATTAATAGTAATGTTCAGCAACCCGGCTATCATCCTGATAGAACTTCCTTTAGGAGACCCGTGGCTTTCCGTCCTTGGCTCGCACCAAGTTTGGCTTTTTGATAAGGGTAGTTATATGCGCATCTCACACATAAGTTAAAATCACTTAAAGTGCTTATAAACACTATGTAGTACGATGCTATTCCATTTCGCAAAGTAGACTAGCAGTACAAAAAAAATAGTTCAAGCAAAAAGATACAATAAAATTCACTTATTTTCTGCGAAATAATGTTAACTTAATGAGTCAATCTATTAGTTGTAATAACTTTGAATCCAACAGGTAAGAGTTATGTAGGGATTGTTAATTAAAATAGTTTACATCTGCACATTTAAAAATTTGTATTTTTTTCAACGATATAACGATATATAGTAATTAAATAAATATCTGAGCTAAATTAATTCATCATAAGATTTTATCTAATTTAATTAAAAATTATTTTTCTTAATGTGGCAATAACTTTAAATTTATACTGATTTATGAAAGGTATCTATATTACTAGAGTGCAGTCTAGGCTTAATAGTTCCTAAATTCGGATAATAAGTGCAATTTCTCAGATTAGATGGCCAGCTGTTATAATTCGGCCATTTTCTCGCCAAAGGAAATTGCTTTAATGAAATATAAACAGCTGACACAAGAAGAAAGATACCAGATTTACGCGTTAATAAAAGCAGGAAATAACCAAAAGCAGATAGCTGAAGAACTAACTCGTTCACCGTCATCTATTTCTAGAGAGCTAAAACGCAATAAAGGACTTAAAGGCTATCGGCCTAACCAAGCCAATAACTTTGCTGAACAAAGACGTAAGTCATCTTTCAAAGCAAGTAAGTTAACAGAGGACGTCACTCACTGGATTAATAAATTGTTGCATGACGGACTTTCCCCTGAGCAAGTGGCAGGCCGCTTAGCTTTAGAGAAACAGGTCGTTTTACATCATGAAACAATTTATCAATATATTTACAGAGACAAGGCTCGTGGTGGCAAGCTACATAAGACACTCACTCGTGCATGTAAAAAGTATAAAAAACGCTATGGAAGCTATGATAAACGTGGACAGATAGTTAATCGAGTCAGCATTGATGAACGCCCAAGTATTGTGGATTCAAAGTCTAGGATTGGTGATTGGGAGGGCGATACAGTGATAGGTAAAGGGCGTAAAAATGCGCTTGTCACAATGGTTGAACGTAAAACGTTATATACAGTCGTTCACAGAATTGAAAGCAAGCATGCGAAAATAACAGCCGATGCGCTGATCACGTGTATGACACCATATAAAGGTAAGGTTATTACCGTGACGTTAGATAATGGAAAAGAGTTTGCTCACCATGAGCATGTTGCACAAAAATTAGAAGCTGATGTGTATTTCGCTCATCCCTATTCATCATGGGAGCGGGGCATAAATGAGAATACCAACGGCTTACTTAGACGCTTCTTCCCCAAGGGAACTGACTTTATGGCGCTAAGTGAAGCAGAGATACAGGCGGCAGTTGATAAGCTCAACCATCGGCCAAGAAAAACAAGAGGGTATAAAACCCCTCATGAATTATTTACGGGGCAATCAGAAGTTCTGGTGGCTGCATAATGATTGCACTTAATACTTGAATTCAAGGTTGATGAAACATTTATTTTTGATATATAACGCATGTTGTTAGCGCTTGAAAATATAGAAACTTTTTGAAGTAGCTCACACTTAAGATGTATTTCTACATATATACTTGATTATCATAATACAAAATATCTATCATTTTAATCATTAAATATATAGCCCTTTCAGTGTGTTTTAATTTGTTTTTATAAGATTTATTTTTACTATTACACAAAGTAGCTCTTACAGTTTCGCTTCCTTGCTACTTGCTTTGATTAGTGCGGCAGTGTATATATAATTTTCTCTTATATTCAATAAGAGAAAATCTATATTACTCTCCATTATTTTAAGGGAGCTTCGACTTATATACTGGGAAAATCTAAACCTATATCTTTGGTACTAACTTAATAACCCCCTCTTGAATTTTCATATCAAGAGGTAGCTTACTTAGTAAGGCGATTTTAGGATCATCTGTATTAAGTTTATAAACCGGGTTCACCGCTAAAAAACCATTAATAATTTGTAAGGCTTCATCGTTTAAAACCCCTAAGTTCCCCTTAAAGCCACCTGTATCAACACTCGAATCAAGTAGTTTAACGTTACGTAAAAACACCGCATTTTTCTCACTATCGTAAAATGGCGAGCCTTCAATTTGTAACTTTAAACGCACTGGGTACTCCAGTGCTAAAGCATTAATGACTGCGCTTGAATCGGCACCTAGCACTACAACATCACGATTATCTGGGCCCACGTTGACGCTTAGGTCATTAACATCAAACTGTACAGGTAACCCCATTAGCCTTATTTCTTCACTTAGTTTTGGCAACTGCTCAGTCAGTACTGATTCAATTTCACTATTGGTAAATGAATAAACCGATACACCATTAGTCGTGTTACAGGCGGTTAAAAATAAACATCCGATTAATAAAATATACTTCATTGTTTTTCCTTTTAAAAAAGCCGCCAAGTGATGAATGGCGGCTTTCAATCGTGTACTTATTGTATTTTATACAATATCAAATACCGCTTTTAAACGAGTTAGTGTGCCAGTATCAACTGAACCTTGGCTGAGTGCTAATACTTGCTTTAAGTAGTAATTTAAATCAGCATGTTCACCACGATGTTTATCATCCAGCATAGCCACTTGCTCAGCCATACGTGCAGCGCCTTCAGGGCTTGTTACGTTCGCTAAAATTTCCATTCTAACTAACAATTGCTCGAGGCTGAGTACTGTTTCAGTGTTACCTTGCCACTGAACTGGTATTGCTTTGCCTTGTGCTAATGCACTAAACAACGCAGTAAAATCGGCCTGTGCTGCTTTTTCTGTGATTAGTGCTAACTTATCGTCAATATTTAAAAGTAATTGCTGAACGCGCTTTGTAAGTGCCTTACTACTCTTAAGCGTAATTACTTTAGTGCGTAAATCGAGTAGTTGTGCTTTTTGATTGACAGCATCAAGTGCCTCTTCAAGCTCTACAAGTTGTGCGACAACAACCGCATCATCTGCAACTTGTTGTTGCTTTTGCTCTGCAAACTCTTCACTACGCTTTGCGAAAGTAGCATCATTAAACTGACGAAACTTTTGCCAAAGACTATTTTCAGCTTTCACACCCGCAAAACCAATTGTTTGCCATTGCTGCTGTAGTACCTTTAATTGCTGACAAGCACTGGCTAACTCATCACTTTGTGAAAATTGTTCGGCTTGTGCTATCAACTCACTTTTTGCAGCGGCATTAGCCTTATGAAATGCACTTAGCTCATTAAATACAGCTTGCTGATGAATTTTATACTGGCTTTGCATAGCCTTGTATACTTTTGGTTCAACATTACCAGCACTGCGCCACGCTTTATTAATACGATTGTATTGGCTCTCAAATTCTTTCCAATCAATGTCGCTACTAGCCGTATCTGTATTAGCTAATAACTGCATTTGTTCAATAATAGCTTGTCGTTTTGTTTTGGTAACTTCGCGCTGCTGTTCAAGCTGTGCAAAGTACTCTCTGCAGGGGGCAAATAGTAATTCTATTTTTTCATCGAACTCTTTACCTTGTAGCTGCTCTTGCTCAGTATCTAAACGACCTAATTCATTCCAGCGACGGCGAAGTGTTTTAACTTCATCTGCACGCATTTTAGGGTCGCTACATGGCTCTTTCAGCAGTACGTTAACTTCATTAAGTAATTCGTCACGCTTAGGTGCCGATGCATACTTTTGCCAATCGCGCGCATCGGCTAGCTGCTCTTCTAAGTCGGTTTTTATTTTATCTAAGCTGTACTGAAAGTTTGTGGTTAAACTTTCATAAAGCTCAGTAAAGCCTTTAAACACACCAAACGCCACATTAAAACGACCCTGCTCTATTAATCGTTTTACATCGCGGGCTTTACGATTTGCTTGTTGTTGATTTTTGGTTAGTTTTGTAGTCAGTGGTGCAATGTCACTTTGCCACTGTTTGTTATGCGCTTTAAGCTGGGCTTTAAAAGGTTTCTGTAAACTTGCTGGCAGTTGTTTTAAAGGTGAGTTTGCTGCCTTATACGCCGCTTCATATTCGTCGGTAATCGCATCATAGGTTGTAATATCAACCTCGTGGCTGATTTCACCCAGTGTTGCAAAAGCCATTTTATAATCGCTGATCGCTTGGCTAAGTTTCGGTAACTCCGTTACTCGTTGAAATAATTCATTTAATTTTTTAATTGTCTGCGACTTTTCAGCACTTGAAGTTAATTCACTCTCGGCTATCGCAGTCTTCGCTTGTGTTACTTTTGCTTCTAACCAATCTTGCTGAATTTGTTCTGGCCCTTCTAGACCAAGTTGTAGAGCATTTTCAATCTCTTCACTAAGTGCTTCAAGGTTCGCAAGCGCTAATAGTTCCCGCTGTTTTTGTAAAAGTAAAGCTTGCGCTTGTTGATGCATTTCGCTTAGTCGCGCTATGTGCACGTTTAATTTTTTAGTGAGATCTTGGTACTTTTTATCCAAGGTTTTCACCTGCTCGTTACTTAGCCATTTAAGCTCGAGTGCTTGCCACTTCGCAACCAGCTCATTATTTTGCTCATTAACCAGGGTATATTCTTGTTTATCACGCAGAGCATTTAACTTAGCCAGGATAACCCGTGTTTCATTTTGTACTTTTATAGGCATTTCCAGCGCTAACCGCTGGTTATCTAAATGCGTTTCCAATGCTACTTTCGCTTCACCTTGGGCATGCTTTACTAAATTTTTAGCAAGTTGCTGGTTTATTACCAATTCAACAAGCTGTTGTTGCAACTCAACATTACCTTCTTTAAAGGCTTTTTCAATTAACTTCGGATTAGATAAGCGTTTTAAAAGTTTAACTCTAACCTGAAGCTCTTTTTCAGCAAAGGCGAGTTTTTCAAGTGTTTTAGCAGGAGCAAAGCGCTCAATATACTCATTTTTAATATCACTTGATAGTTTGCTTTCATTACTTAAGAGCGCATTTGAAATATGTTGCTCAGCTAAATCTTTTAAACTTTGATCTTGCTTATAGGCTTGCCACCAAAGCACTAAATCATTAACTTTATTGAGTGCTTTTTTACGGATTTCAGCGGAGCTGTCGTCAATAGCAAGCGTATTTAAAATGATCGCATCACGTTCAACATCAAGATTTTCGATGGCGTCTAAACGCACTTGCTGCTTAGGGTGCTTCCATTTTGGAGTAAAGAGGTGTTTAAAGATCATGTTCACTAAACCTTGCTATTTCATTATCAGCGGAAAATTCTTTTTGCAGTTGTGCTTTGCTCTTTTGCACCATTTCACCATTTTCGCCAATAGTAAACTGCTCGTTTGTTTTGGCTTTTTTAGCTTGGTAAAGCATCACTAACTGCACTGTTTGCTCTTTTTGTGTATCGCTTAACACTGTTCCGTCAGGCCACTTCCCTGTCGCCGCGCCGTACTGAAGGCGCTCAAATAATTCGGGGGTAATTGTATTTACAAGATTGTCGATATTCATGTCATTTTTTCTTTTTTAAAGTCACTAAGATAACGCGATTTATTAAGTACCATATACAACCAACGCCAATTGCAGCGGTGCAGGCATACCAAGATAAGGTTTCTGGCTCTGGATGCAAGAAATACAAACAAAAGAATCCACCTAAAAAAATAAAAAGCGCAAAAAATGAATGATTCATAAATTTTTGTTGTTTTTCGATCTTCTTTTCACGAGCTAATTGCTGACGCTGCTCTTCATTAAGCTCCGCTACATTACTCTCACAGTGAGGGCACTGCTGGTGTTTATCTGATATTGACTTATCACAACTAGGACAACGAACAATCGCCATATCTATCTCCATACTTCGCATAAATGTCTACGCATAAAAAAGGCGCCTTGCGGCGCCTTTTATTGTACTTGTTTTATTTGTCGTTGTCTTTTTTGAATTTGACCCAGTACTCATCTATTGACTGTCTCATTTCTTTTCTTAGTAGCATAATGCCAAATAAGTTAGGTAAAGTCATAACTACAATAGCCACCGCCGCAAGCTTCCAAACTAGCGTGGTGTCTGCAAATGATGCCCAAAAGAAGCCCGCAACATAAAAGACTCTATATGGCATAACTGAACGATGACCTAGTAGATAAATCATCGCGCGATCGCCGTAATAAGACCAGGCAATTGCTGTAGAAAACGCAAATAATAATAAACCTATAGAAACTATATATTTACCGCTATCACCAAAGTAGCCGCGCGTAAATGCATACGTTGTTAGCTCCGCGGAATGTACGAGCGACTTACCAATTAAACTAATGCTTTCATCGGTAGGTAATCCCTTAACCACTTCAACTGTCCCAGAGTATTTATGTTTGTCAGTAATACCAAAGCGAATATCTTCACCAATTGAACGAGAGTGAAGTACAGTAAAGTCACTATTAGTAGCAATACCATTTTCAACTTCGATGTTACCGTTATAAAGCTCAATGGTGCTGTCTTTACCATTAAGGTAGTTATAAAGCTGCTCGCGATTTTCTTCATTCGCTTCTGAATAACTGCCTTTAATAATACTCATTGAAGAGCGTTCAAAATGGGTTTCAAACTTTTCGTTCCACACCCCTGATGACAAAATAACTAAACCGGTAAGCGTACAAATTACAATGGTATCGATGAAAGGTTCTAAAATAGACACCATACCTTCAGATACGGGTTCATCAGCCTTTGCTGATGCATGAGCAATAGGTGCAGAACCTTGACCGGCTTCGTTTGAGAATAAGCCCCGATTTACACCTCTGTTAAACGCATAAGCAAAAGACGCCCCTAAGAAACCACCTGCCGCAGCTGACCCCGTAAAGGCATCAGTAAATACAGAAGCAAACGAAGGACCAATGTTTTCAAAGTTATAAAAAATAACCGCCAATGCACCAATAATATAAATCGCTGCCATTAACGGCACCACGCGAGAGGTAATAGCAGCAATACGTTTAATACCACCAAGAATAACCAGCGCCAATAATACAGATAACACAGCACCTGTCGCCATCGGTGCAAAACCAAAGGTGGCTTGCATGCCTTGGGAGATATTATTAATTTGTGGCAAGCTGCCGGTGCCAAATGAACTGATCACCGTGGCTATAGCAAATAACACAGCCAGCCACTTCATGTTCAGACGCTTATCCATGTAATACATGGGACCACCTGCCATAGTGCCATCTTCGGTTTTTTCACGGTACTTATGTGACAAGGTAACTTCAACAAATTTGGTCGTCATACCAAAAAAGGCGGTCATCCACATCCAGAATAACGCAGCTGGGCCACCAATAGAAATAGCAAGTGCTACGCCACCGATATTACCAGTACCAACAGTACCTGAAAGCGCAGTTGCAAGAGCCTGAAAGTGTGTAGTGTCACCTTCGGTATCTTTTTTATCAAACTTACCCGTAACAATTTTACAGGCGTGTTTAAAATATCGAATTTGTGGAAACTTTAAGTAAACCGTAAAAAACAAACCCACGCCTAGTAACACGTATGGGAACCATACTGCACCCCCTAACATACCATCAAGGCTATCTAAAAACTGTCCAAATACATCCACTTTGTGATCCTCTTGTTATTATTTATAAATTACTATATTTGTTTTTACTTGAATTCAAGTATTAAGTGCAATCATTATGCAGCCACCAGAACTTCTGATTGCCCCGTAAATAATTCATGAGGGGTTTTATACCCTCTTGTTTTTCTTGGCCGATGGTTGAGCTTATCAACTGCCGCCTGTATCTCTGCTTCACTTAGCGCCATAAAGTCAGTTCCCTTGGGGAAGAAGCGTCTAAGTAAGCCGTTGGTATTCTCATTTATGCCCCGCTCCCATGATGAATAGGGATGAGCGAAATACACATCAGCTTCTAATTTTTGTGCAACATGCTCATGGTGAGCAAACTCTTTTCCATTATCTAACGTCACGGTAATAACCTTACCTTTATATGGTGTCATACACGTGATCAGCGCATCGGCTGTTATTTTCGCATGCTTGCTTTCAATTCTGTGAACGACTGTATATAACGTTTTACGTTCAACCATTGTGACAAGCGCATTTTTACGCCCTTTACCTATCACTGTATCGCCCTCCCAATCACCAATCCTAGACTTTGAATCCACAATACTTGGGCGTTCATCAATGCTGACTCGATTAACTATCTGTCCACGTTTATCATAGCTTCCATAGCGTTTTTTATACTTTTTACATGCACGAGTGAGTGTCTTATGTAGCTTGCCACCACGAGCCTTGTCTCTGTAAATATATTGATAAATTGTTTCATGATGTAAAACGACCTGTTTCTCTAAAGCTAAGCGGCCTGCCACTTGCTCAGGGGAAAGTCCGTCATGCAACAATTTATTAATCCAGTGAGTGACGTCCTCTGTTAACTTACTTGCTTTGAAAGATGACTTACGTCTTTGTTCAGCAAAGTTATTGGCTTGGTTAGGCCGATAGCCTTTAAGTCCTTTATTGCGTTTTAGCTCTCTAGAAATAGATGACGGTGAACGAGTTAGTTCTTCAGCTATCTGCTTTTGGTTATTTCCTGCTTTTATTAACGCGTAAATCTGGTATCTTTCTTCTTGTGTCAGCTGTTTATATTTCATTAAAGCAATTTCCTTTGGCGAGAAAATGGCCGAATTATAACAGCTGGCCATCTAATCTGAGAAATTGCACTTATTATCCGAATTTAGGTTATATTAGGTATTAAAAAGGGCATCATTAAATGATGCCCTACTTTTTTTAGCGTAACTTATCAACTACATTTACAATTGCAGCCAAAGTATCTTGGCCAAATTGATATGAGCGACGATCTGACCAGCCATAATCTGGATCAGGTAAGTCATCATTATCTTTAAACGGCATTTCTACTGTATAAGCTAGTGCGTTGAATTCTTCTGCAACCGCTGAAGAACCCACTGTTAAATTCGCTTTACCTGGCTCATCCTGTGGGTAACCATGTTCGTCTTGAAACTCAGGCGTTACAATATGTAGCGCTGCTTTAAAGCTATCTTCAAGTTCTTTTAAACGTGCATCGTAACTTGGAATACCTTCGCTACCCGCCACAAAGTTATAAGGAATTGCTTCATCACCATGAATGTCTAGGTGCATATCAAGCCCTGTATCACGCATTTTATTAAGTACTAAATATACTTCTGGGCTGTTTTCCATGCTTGGGGTTTGCCATTCACGGTTTAAGTTAACGCCTTTCGCATTAGTACGTAAATGACCGCGTGCACTGCCATCTGGGTTCATGTTTGGCACAATATAAAATACAGCTTTCGATAATAGTGCTGCAGCGTGCGGATCTTCATCATCAAGTAATTTATGAAGCAACCCTTCAACATACCACTCAGCCATTGTTTCACCAGGGTGCTGACGCGCAGTTACCCAAATTACTTTTTTACCTTGGTCGCTTTCACTACCCACACGTAATACGCTCATATCACGACCATCTAATGTTTCGCCTAGTGTTTCTAAGCTACATGCTTCTTGGCTTTGCGCCCAGGTAATTAAGTCTAAGTGACGGTCGTAGCTATAAGGAGCAAAGTATGCAAAATACATGGTGCCGCATTCCGGTTCTACTTCAAATGACAAAGTGCCATTTTCATACTCGGATGGGACACGGAACCAAGTTTGACGGTCGTAAGAAGCAACCGTATTGTAGCCTTTCCAGCCATCTGGATAAGCTGAATTTTCAAGGTTATTTATGTGCAGTTTGTGGTTTTGAAAAGGGGTTGTTTCTAATCGAAAGTGAAACCACTGGAAAAAGTCTGATTGATGATCTTTATTGATCTCAAGTTGAATATTTAGTGGCTCAGCCGCGTCAACGACCTTGATATTACCACTATCAAAATTACTGGTGATTTTCATTTTATAAAACCTATTGGTTAAAAATTAATAGCTAACCTATCGCTTGTTAGTCAGCAATTATACTTATTCGATGAACCTATATCAGGCTCACCTTGTTACTGAAATGTAGCAAACCCTTACAGCCTACCACATGGCATATACTTTGAAAAAATATTCATCACTAAAAAAGCCAGCTATTTTGCTGGCTTTTGTAAAGGTTATTAATCGTTTCGATTAACGCGGCAAGCTTGGGAATGAAACTTCAGCCATATCGCGCATACAACGAACTACTTGGCAGCTGTAACCAAACTCATTATCATACCAAACGTACAGTACAACACGCTTTTCATCTACGATAGTCGCTTTTGAATCAACGACACCAGCATAACGACTGCCAACTAAATCAGTTGATACGATCTCAGTTGAAGCTGTGTAATCAATTTGGTCACGCAAATCTGAATGTAATGCGGTGTCACGTAAAAATGAGTTTACCTCTTCAACGCTGGTACTCTTTGCTAAGTTTAAGTTCAAAATAGCCAATGATACATTGGGCGTTGGTACACGGATTGCGTTACCCGTTAATTTACCTTCAAGTTCTGGTAAGGCTTTAGATACGGCTTTAGCAGCGCCCGTTTCAGTGATAACCATATTAAGTGCAGCAGCACGGCCACGACGTTCTGCTTTATGGTAGTTATCAATTAAGTTTTGATCATTAGTATAAGAGTGCACCGTTTCAACATGACCGTTATTAATACCAAACTTATCGTTTAGCGCTTTTAATGTTGGCGTAATTGCGTTAGTGGTACAACTAGCAGCACAAACAATTTTATCTGCAGGTAAGATATCACTATTATTTACACCATAAACAATATTTTTAATCGCGCCTTTAGCTGGAGCGGTTAATAATACTTTTTCTGCGCCTTTACATTCTAAATGCTGACCAAGGCCTGCTTCATCTTTCCAGATACCAGTATTATCTACAATAAGTGCATTTTCGATACCGTAAGCGGTGTAATCAACTTCACTTGGTGAGTTAGCATAGATAACTTGAATATAGCTACCATTGGCTTTAATTGCATTACGCTCTTTATCAATAGTGATAGAACCATTAAATGGGCCATGAATTGAATCGCGGCGTAATAAGCTGGCGCGCTTTTCTAAATCACCTTCTTTACCGCCTCGTACTACGATGGCGCGTAAACGTAAATCAGCATACGGGCCTGATTTTTCAATCAATAAACGCGCCAATAAACGGCCAATACGACCAAAGCCATAAAGCACCACATCACGCGACTCTTTACGTTCAGAATTAGTAATTTCAGCTAATTCCTCGCTGATATATTCTTCAACGCTGCGACCATTTGCGACATTTTTAAATAAGTAGTTATAGGCAAGCTTACCAATATCGATACGTGCTGAATTTAAATCCATTTTGCTAATAACTTCTAGAAAGGGAAAGCTTTCGCGTAAACGTAGTTTAGTCCCTTCAAACTGCGCAACTGATTTATGAGACTTGATGATATCGATGGTGCTAGCATTAACTAATGGGCGGCCATATACGGCAATTTCAATACCACGATTACGATAAAGGCGACCAATAATAGGTTGCATACTTTCGGCGTAATCTTGGCGCTCTTGCCAACTATTTGTATATTCTAACTCGTGAGAGGAGGTCATATTATTTACCTAATTTAACATTTTGAACGGATAACTTATGCAGTATTGGGCTTGTGAGAGCAACACTGCCATAAGGCAAATGTATTCTAAGTTAAACTGCGTCAATTCTCCACTGTTACAAGACGAATCATGAGTTTAAAATATGTTTATACTTATTTAGTTGTAGAAAAAGAATGTAATAAAGTGGGGAATTTATTGCTTGAATTCAAGTATTAAGTGCAATCATTATGCAGCCACCAGAACTTCTGATTGCCCCGTAAATAATTCATGAGGGGTTTTATACCCTCTTGTTTTTCTTGGCCGATGGTTGAGCTTATCAACTGCCGCCTGTATCTCTGCTTCACTTAGCGCCATAAAGTCAGTTCCCTTGGGGAAGAAGCGTCTAAGTAAGCCGTTGGTATTCTCATTTATGCCCCGCTCCCATGATGAATAGGGATGAGCGAAATACACATCAGCTTCTAATTTTTGTGCAACATGCTCATGGTGAGCAAACTCTTTTCCATTATCTAACGTCACGGTAATAACCTTACCTTTATATGGTGTCATACACGTGATCAGCGCATCGGCTGTTATTTTCGCATGCTTGCTTTCAATTCTGTGAACGACTGTATATAACGTTTTACGTTCAACCATTGTGACAAGCGCATTTTTACGCCCTTTACCTATCACTGTATCGCCCTCCCAATCACCAATCCTAGACTTTGAATCCACAATACTTGGGCGTTCATCAATGCTGACTCGATTAACTATCTGTCCACGTTTATCATAGCTTCCATAGCGTTTTTTATACTTTTTACATGCACGAGTGAGTGTCTTATGTAGCTTGCCACCACGAGCCTTGTCTCTGTAAATATATTGATAAATTGTTTCATGATGTAAAACGACCTGTTTCTCTAAAGCTAAGCGGCCTGCCACTTGCTCAGGGGAAAGTCCGTCATGCAACAATTTATTAATCCAGTGAGTGACGTCCTCTGTTAACTTACTTGCTTTGAAAGATGACTTACGTCTTTGTTCAGCAAAGTTATTGGCTTGGTTAGGCCGATAGCCTTTAAGTCCTTTATTGCGTTTTAGCTCTCTAGAAATAGATGACGGTGAACGAGTTAGTTCTTCAGCTATCTGCTTTTGGTTATTTCCTGCTTTTATTAACGCGTAAATCTGGTATCTTTCTTCTTGTGTCAGCTGTTTATATTTCATTAAAGCAATTTCCTTTGGCGAGAAAATGGCCGAATTATAACAGCTGGCCATCTAATCTGAGAAATTGCACTTATTATCCGAATTTAGGTTGTTTAAACTTAAAAAACTACAATGACTGATTGAATAAATGTACTTGAGTTAACCTAAAAATAGTCGAGTTTTACTTTTTACAGGTAAAGAAAAAGGCAGCTTATAGCTACCCTTTTTATTTAATTATACCTACTTTAGGCGCTTATTTACTTGTCCCCACTTCTACACGGGTTTTAAGCTTTTGGCCTGGTCGAAAGGTCACTACACGCCTTGCCGAAATAGGAATATCTTCTCCTGTTTTCGGGTTACGCCCAGGTCTTTCTTTTTTGTCACGAAGATCAAAGTTACCAAATCCAGAGAGCTTAACTTGCTCCCCTTTCTCAAGCGCTGAGCGGATTTCTTCAAAAAACGCTTCAACTAAGTCTTTGGAATCTTTTTTATTGATCCCGAGTTTTTCAAATAGGTGTTCAGCTATGTCGGCTTTAGTAAGCGCCATATCTAGTCCCTCAACGATGCATTAAATTGTTCGGCCAATGCGGCCACCACATTATCAACTACCTGATTGATATCTTTCTCTTCGAGTGTTCTATCAACCGCTTGCAGTGTTAGAGCAATCGCCAAACTCTTATAATTTGGCTCAATACCTTTGCCCTTATACACATCGAATAAGTTTAGGTCAACCAATTGATTTCCGCCAACTTTTTCTATCACTGATAAAATGTCGCCAGATTTCACCTGATTTTCCACTAAAATAGCGATGTCGCGGCGGTTTGAAGGGAACTTAGAAACCCCGACTGCCTCTGGTAATTTTCTTTTTTCCAGTGCTGACATTTCAATTTCAAACACAAAGGTTGCATTATTGATATCTAACGATTTTTGCACTTGTGGATGAATAGCGCCAAAGAAACCAACCTTTTTTCCATCAACATAAATAACCGCTGACTGACCTGGGTGAAGCCCATCAGACTGATCTGCTTTGATTTCAAAACGTGAAATATCATTGCTAATTGCAAGTAATGCTTCAACATCACCTTTTAAGTCATAAAAATCGACGCTGCGCTTGTCTTCAACCCAATGTTCACCATGGGCAAGACCAGTAATAACACCACCAATTACGGCTACTTGATTCACGCCATTTTCTGCGTTTTCATCACGTAAGAATTTAAGTCCATGCTCAAATAAACGAATGCGACCTTGCTGACGGTTTTGGTTGTATGTGAGAGATGCTAATAAGCCTGGCATTAAGCTAATACGCATTGCTGACATATCACTTGATATAGGATGCGGTAGTATTAAGGCATCACTTTGTGGATGCAAGATAGCTTGCGCTTTAGGATCAACAAAGCTGTACGTAATCGCCTCTTGATAACCACGAGTTACCAATGTATTACGAAATTTACTCGTGGCAATATTGGCTTCATTATGCGTCGTCATTTTAAGTTTTGCGGTCGGTGCTACATTTGGAATGCTGTTATAACCGTAAACGCGAGCCACTTCCTCAATTAAGTCTTCTTCAATACGAATATCAAAACGATAACTAGGAACATCGGCGCTCCATACACCATCGACGATTTTAACATCAAGACCTAAACGCGTTAAGATATCGGTTACTTTCTCATCATCAATATGATGACCAATAACACGGTCTAGGCGTGCACGGCGAAGACGAACTTCAGTTACTTTAGGTAGCTTATCTTTTGCGACTGCTTCAACCACGGGTCCTGCTTTGCCGCCTACAATGTCAAGTAACAACGCAGTTGCACGCTCCATTGCATCGTGTTGCAACGCAAAATCAACGCCACGCTCATAACGATGCGACGCATCAGTGCGTAAACCGTAGCTACGGGCTTGTCCTGCAATATCTACAGGATTAAAGAATGCGCTTTCTAGTAAAATATCTGATGTGTTCTCTGTTACACCTGATTGCTCACCACCAAAAATACCGGCAATAGCTAAGGCTTTATTATGATCAGCTATAACCAGTGTTGACTCATTAAGTTTCGCTGTATTGCCATCAAGTAAGACTAATTCTTCATCTACGTTTGCACTACGTACTTTAATGCCGCCTTCAATGGCATTTAAATCAAATGCATGCATTGGGTGACCAAGTTCAAGTAGTACAAAGTTGGTTACATCAACAACCGGATCGATTGAACGTATACCACTACGGCGTAACTTTTCAACCATCCAAAGAGGTGTTTCAGCACCAAGGTTAATACCTTTAATAACACGCCCTAGATAACGAGGACATGCCTGTTCGTTAACCAACTCAATAGCTATTTTGTCGTCGATTGTAGGAGTAACTGTTGGAATTTCAAGCGTTTTAACGTCAATACTATTAAGTACACCTACTTCACGTGCTATGCCTTTGATACCTAAGCAATCACCGCGGTTAGGCGTTAAATCAACATCAATAATGTTGTCATCAAGGTCTAAGTATTCACGTAAATCTGTGCCTACTGGCGCATCAAGTGGCAACTCCATAATACCATCGCCTTCCTCGCTTATACCTAGTTCAACAAACGCGCATAACATGCCATGTGAAGGTTGGCCACGAAGCTTGGCTTTTTTAATTTTAAAGTCACCCGGTAACACCGCACCGACGGTGGCAACAGCTACTTTGATACCTTGGCGACAATTTGGCGCACCGCATACAATATCAAGTAACTCATCGCCACCGACATTGATTTTAGTTACGCGTAATTTATCTGCATCAGGGTGCTGACCACACTCGATCACCTCACCAACAACAACGCCATTAAACGCAGCTGCAGCCGGTTCTATGGCGTCAACTTCAAGGCCGGCCATTGATAACTGTTCCGAAAGAGCCTGTGTATCAATTACAGGATTAACCCACTCTCTTAACCACTTTTCACTAAATTTCATTTTATATCTTCACTCTTAACGGAACTGGTTTAGGAATTTTAAGTCGTTTTCGAAAAACGCACGTAAATCGTTGACGCCATAACGCAACATGGTTAATCGCTCTACCCCCATACCAAAGGCAAAACCAGTGTATTTTTCCGGATCAATACCTACAGATTTAAGTACATTCGGGTGAACCATGCCACAGCCTAATACTTCTAACCATTTACCATTTTTTCCCATTACGTCTACTTCGGCTGAAGGCTCTGTAAATGGAAAGTAAGATGGGCGGAAACGAATTTCCATATCTTCTTCGAAAAAATTACGTAAAAAGTCATGCAAAATACCTTTAAGCTCTGTGAAGCTCACATCAGTATCCACCATTAGCCCTTCCACCTGATGAAACATCGGAGTATGGGTTTGGTCATAGTCATTACGATATACACGGCCAGGCGAGATAATACGCAGTGGTGGCTGCTCGGTTTCCATCGTGCGAATTTGTACACCACTAGTTTGGGTGCGTAGCACTAACTTTGGATTAAAGTAAAAGGTATCGTGATCAGCACGCGCTGGATGATGCTCGGGAATATTTAAAGCATCGAAGTTATGAAAGTCATCTTCAACTTCAGGGCCATTTTTAACTGCAAAACCCAATTCACCAAAAAAACTTTCTATACGCTCAATAGTACGTGTTACTGGGTGTAAACCACCTGTTGGCATAACTCGACCCGGAAGTGTTACATCAATCGTTTCTGCCGCTAACTTTTCTTCAAGTGCTTTACCAGCAAGTAACTCGCGTTTTTCGTTTATCGCAGCTTGTACATCTTGTTTGGCTTGGTTTATTACTTGCCCGGCTTCTTTGCGTTCTTCAGGGGCAATTTTACCAAGAGTTTTTAATAAGCTGGTGATCTCGCCTTTTTTACCAAGATAATTAACCCTAATCTCTTCAAGCTGCGCGATTTCGTTGGCACTGGCGACCGCCTCAAGTGCTTGCGCTAAAATATTTTCTAAGTTCATTCGATACCTGATCTTTCACAGAAGGTGATTGCTTTTAAGTAATAGCTAATGATAACTGAAAGCAAGGCATAGATTCCAGCCCTACTAAAGCTTTAACGTTGATTTTATGAAAGGAATAGTTAATTTTCGTTGCGCAGCCATCGATGCATGATCTAATTTGTCTAAAACGTCGAGTAATGCGCGCATATCACGACTTAGCCTTGTTAATAAAAACCGTGCGCATTCATCGGTTAATTCTAGTCCGCGCATATTGGCACGCTTAACTAACGCCTCGGCTTTGTCATCATCACTCATTGAACGAATTTGTAAAGTAGTACCCCACTTCAAGCGTGACTCAAGATCCGGTAAACTAATGTTTAACATATTAGGTAATAGATCAGCGGTAACAACAAGACACTTACCCGGTTCATTAAAGCGATTAAAAAAGTTAAACAATGCTTTTTCCCATGCATCATTACCAGCAATCAAATGTAAATCATCTATACACAACACATCTAATGCTTCTAAGCCATCTAGCACTATCGGTCCAAAACTAACTACTTCACGCATCGATAACAGCATTGTAGATAAACCATGCTCTTGGGCATGAATACAGGTTGCATAAAGTAAATGTGATTTACCTGAATCGCCAAGTCCACACAAGTAAGTATACTGAAATTGCTTAGATAGCTTTTTAAACGAATTTTTTAAGTGGCTCACTTCCAACGAATTTTCGCCGCCAAAATAAGAACTAAAAGTCTCATCATCCGGCAATGTTACTGGCAATGCCATTTGCATTGGCTCTATAGCCTGCATTACTCACCAGTCCATGAGTATTCTAGAGCATCATTATTAGTCAATTGATAAAAAGCACGGGGGTCAACAAAAGCACTAAATGCATTATCCAGCTCTAGGGCTTTTTTAAAGTCATTAATGCTACCGGTGTGGTTTACTCTAAATTCTACAAGGTCGTCTGTACGAGTACTAATAACGACTTGTGTAACCACACTCAAGCTTTCAAGGCGACGTTTAGCAAGCTCTATATCTACAAAGCTCTTTGTACCTTTTAATTGAAAGGTTGCCTCTGCAAGCTGTCCAACTGCATTTGGATCGACAGCGTATTCAGCAGCAAGACCTGCAGCTAAACTATCAATCATTTGTGCAACAATTTGCTGTCTATCACCAGTTATTTGATTAGATCCAAATAGTTCATCATTCGTAAAACGCCAATCTAGTAGCCAATTGTCACTATTTGGTTGCTGGTACATTCGCGCTGTAATGCTTCGCTCAGCCCTATACCGGTTCGATGCCTGTTGTACTGGTTCAGAAAAGTTTCCCCATATTTCGGGAATACCTACAAGCGATCTATCTTGTAAATCAAGTAACGGGACTACAACAGGCAAACCTCGTCGTTTTGCTCTGTCATATATTAAGCTTTCTAGTTGCGGATGGCTTTCTTGTGTTACGAGTTCACGACGTAAATTGTCCTCAATGGCAAGCCAGATAACAATAAGTGGACGACGATTCCCCCATAGAGATAAGTTTAGTTCTTTAACTAATGCATTAATTTTATTCGCTTCAAATTTAACCAATAAATCTAAATGTCCATCGGGCTTTTCGTCGTACTCAAATTTGAGCATATAATTAGAAATATCTTTACTACGCTGCTTAGCTAATGAGCTTTTATCTGCTTGGGCATCACCACTGACTTTAACGAGCACATTTAATAACGCTTGGCGGCTTGCAGCAATACGCGCATCACGGGATTTATTTTCCACCTTTAATATATCTTGGTAAAGATCAGTCACTTCAACTGCTAAAGAAGAGAAACTCACGAAAGAAAAAAAGATAACTATAATTAATCTAGACACAGGCTATTAGTTCTTGGTTTAAACTAATTTGATCCTAATTCAAAGGCCCACACAAAGCAAAATTAATTCATAAAAAAACCACTTACGAATAAGTGGTCTTCAAGTAAATGTTTTATGCTCTAGACGTTATTAAAATGTCCAGTTAAGACCTAAGTAAATATTACGCCCTGTGGTGTAATGACTACCAGCAACTTTTTCTTTTCGCTGCGTGTAATACACATCTTGCCCATCTAAAATACCACCTTCTGGTACTTCGATTTGTTGGCGAATGAAATAGTACTCTTGCTCTTCATCAAGTAAATTTGTAATAGAGAAAGTCGACATCACATCTTCAGTAATTTGATATGTCATTTTCATATCAATAGTTTGTCTGTCATCGACAACTAAATCTGACTGTGAACTTGGTCCATCAAAATACTCTGAACGGTAGTTATACGCTAAGCGAGCTGAAAATCTCTCATTTTCATAATACACTTGCGCATTACCCGTATGTTTAGAGTTACCCTCTGAGCGTACATTTTGGGTGTAAAAGTCATCAGTTTCATAACCCGTTACAATAGTGTTACCTTCTGCATCTTGCTCAGTGATAGCTGTATAATCTTGCGATGTAAATTCTTCATCTGGCACATTGATAAACGTATAATTACCTTGTATACCAAAGCCGTTACCAAAGTCGTGCTGTAACTGTACTTCATAACCGTTTATTTGCTGCTCTCCAACATTATAGTTAGAGTTAATTGCATATTCGCCAACCGCTAGTTGACCATCAGTAGTGTAGTAGTCTTCACCCGTTAAGTCCTGAATAAATGACTGGCTACGGATAATATTTTTAAGGTCTTTATAAAATGCGGTAACACCAAATAGGGAAGCGTCAGTAAAATACCACTCAAAGCCAACTTCAAATTGATTCGCTTCATATGAAGCAAGATCAGGGTTACCTATAGACCCAACACGCTGCAAATCTTGCTCTGCTATTATATCGCCATTACTATCATAATTGCTTGTAATACTATAACTATCACGAAGTTGTGAAAGTGTCGGATGATCAATTACTTTAGATGCAGCAGTTCGTACTACAAACCCGCTTGTTAAGTCGTAACTTAAATTGATGCTCGGTAGCACATCTTGAGAATCGGAGTTGGTGGTCACTGTTTGCCAAATAACATCACCATTAGAATCTTCCCCTGCAGTTTGGTAAGTTAATGACGTACGATCCGTATCAACAAAACGTACACCGACGTTACCGCGTAATTTACCAGCAGAGATATTCGCCATGATATAAGCTTCATTTATATCACTTTGTTGATCGTAAAACTCGCCAAACTCTTCTTGAAAACCAGTGCGACAACCACTCTGTCCAGCCGAGCTTTCACTAAGTAACACAGCACAATCATCTAAATCATTAACTAATAAATGATCATTATTCCAAATATCGTCACGCAGACCTTTATCAATATCAAAAAACGATTGTGGGAAAGCGTCAACGCTCTCGCGGACACCGTCAATCGTACCGCCTGCCATTTCTCCGGCAATAATACGCTGGTCATCTTCACGACTCGAATTGGCTAAAAAGCGATGATTATTACTTTCTTTTTTACGGATTTTAAAGCCACTTTCAATCGAACTGATATAATTATTATCAAGCTCCCACTCTAAGTCACCTTGGAAGTAGTTTTCATTATTTTCACGATACTGATCGCGCTTAAAAAAGTTCGTCAAATACATTTCTGATGTCGGTTCAGCAAGCCAATTATCAGCACCGCCTGTAACACCCCATGAAGGTTTATTAGCTGCTGTATCATAACCATAATAAACACCAACATCATCAAGGCCTGTATCTACACCCTCTTGAAAGTTTAAGCTATAATGCGTACCAAAATCAGATACGAACGATTCTGATGTTGAACGACCCACCTGAAATTTAACAAAAACTTCATCAAACTGATAATCAGCAGTAAAGTTAAGCTGATCGTTTGATGCATCGCTGCCATCACGATCTTGAAACTCCATCTGCATTAAGTTAGATAGTGGCCCAGTATTGCCACTTACATCATAAATGTCGTTAACATTACCTTGTGCATTAAGTAATAAATCTTGTTCGCGGTCAACATCAAAACCAGGTGCTTTAGTTACATAAGCCCAGCGTGAAAGGTAGTAATTACGCATATACAATGAATGGTTTTCATTACTATTGTCAGTATAATTATAAGTATAGTCTAAATTTAAGTTTAACTGATCAGTTGGTTGATATTGAAATGCAACAGTACCATTTAGACGTTTTTTATCACGAAAAAAACGAGCTGAATTTGGTATTCCCCAATGTGCGCCCGGTTTTTCATAAGTATCAGCATCTAGACTATATGCAGGAGAACCATCGACAGAGTTAGCTATCTGGTTTGGCTTATCATTACGATAATAGCCATACCAGCCACCTAAAGCTTCATTGCCATCACGTTGAGTATTAACCTCTTGGTAGCTTAAATTAAGTGAAGCGCCAAAGTTCTGCCCTTCATTAACCCAATTATAAAGGCCACTTACCTGCGGCGATGTTTTTTCATATGCATCATTATAATTAGCTTCAACCTTTAAAAAGCCTGAGTTATCTTCGCGTTCTAATGGTTTTTTAGTGTGTAGAATAACAGTACCACCAATCCCACCTGCTGGTAGATTTGCTTGTGGAGATTTGAACACTTCTATTTTTGAAATTTGGTCTGCAGACATCGAAGAAAAGTCAAACGCACTGGTTTCTTCTCTAAGCGGTAACGAAGCCGCAGATTCTAAAGACTGACCATTTAAAAGTGTGTTGGTAAATTGTGGTGCAGTACCACGAATTGAAACTTGTGAACCCTCACCAAACTCATTGCTAATCTGAACACCAGGGACACGCTGCAATGCTTCTGCCATATTCCTATCTGGATTTTTCGCAATATCTTCTGTGTTAATTGAATCAACAACAGCATTTGAAAAGCGTTTATTATTTAAGTTATCACGTAAAGAGCCACGGATACCGGTAACTTGTATCACTTCAACTTCTTCTTTTGTGTCCGCTTGCGTCTCTTCAACTTCAGCTGAGGTTGGCTTTTTAGCTACTTGTTCGACATCATTTGCCATAGCAGTTAGAGAAAAGCTACCACCCAATAGTAACGCTACTTGTGTTGCTATTATTGTTTTATTCACATTTTTTTGTTTCATCAAAACTCCAACACATACTTTATCTATCTACACTGGTGATAAATGAATATTTTATACTGCTAAAATAAGCATACTCAGTAAATTTTAAATTACATCAAATAGATAAATTATAAATAAATAATTAAGGAAGTGTGAACTTATCAGATCAAAGCTATATATTCAAATAATATATTCCACAAAAACAAACCTTTATAATATTTTTTATTTTCATGTAAACTATATCAATCAGCAATAATCACAACATATTACGTCTCTTGCACCTCCTACTAGAATATATAATTAGACGTAGCAGCGTGCTTTAGCCGCGAAAAGAGTATCTACATGGCTCATGAGCCAAATAAATAATTTGGCACGAAAGACCTTCCATGAGTCTCGCTTAAGGCTGTTTCGGTTTACTACTGAGTTCGGTACGGAGTCTTGGCTTGGGGTATTGGCTTGGTATTTTTACTTTATTCCAGACGTAAAAAAGCCCGACTCAATGAGCCGGGCTTTCTTTAATTTGAAGCCTGGTAATGTCCTACTTTCGCATAACAAATGCTACACTATCATCGGCGCTGTTTCGTTTCACTACTGAGTTCGGCATGGAGTCAGGTGGGTCCAAAACGCTATTGTCACCAAGCAAATTGGGGCGTTAATTCGTATCGCTATAAATTAACTGAATTTGGAAAATATCTGATAATATTTTTTAAGTCTTTCTTCGTAATATCTACTTTAGTTATTAACTTCTGTCTTAAACTATCACACAAAACGCGTTTGGCGTTGTATGGTTAAGCCTCACGGGTAATTAGTACAAGTTAGCTTAACATGTCACCATGCTTCCACATCTTGCCTATCAACGTTGTAGTCTTCAACGGCCCTTCAGAGACTTTAAAAGTCTAGTGAGAAATCATCTCGAGGCCTGCTTCGCGCTTAGATGCTTTCAGCGCTTATCAGTTCCGAACGTAGCTACCGGGCAATGCCATTGGCATGACAACCCGAACACCAGCGGTTCGTTCACTCCGGTCCTCTCGTACTAGGAGCAACCCCTCTCAATTCTCAAACGCCCACGGCAGATAGGGACCGAACTGTCTCACGACGTTCTAAACCCAGCTCGCGTACCACTTTAAATGGCGAACAGCCATACCCTTGGGACCGACTTCAGCCCCAGGATGTGATGAGCCGACATCGAGGTGCCAAACACCGCCGTCGATATGAACTCTTGGGCGGTATCAGCCTGTTATCCCCGGAGTACCTTTTATCCGTTGAGCGATGGCCCTTCCATTCAGAACCACCGGATCACTATGACCTACTTTCGTACCTGCTCGACGTGTCTGTCTCGCAGTTAAGCTGGCTTCTACCATTACACTAACCGTACGATGTCCGACCGTACTTAGCCAACCTTCGTGCTCCTCCGTTACTCTTTAGGAGGAGACCGCCCCAGTCAAACTACCCACCAGACACTGTCCGTAATCCCGATTCAGGGACCGACGTTAGAACATCAAAACTACAAGGGTGGTATTTCAAGGTTGACTCCACAAAAACTAGCGTCTCTGCTTCAAAGTCTCCCACCTATCCTACACATGTAGGTTCAATGTTCAGTGCCAAGCTGTAGTAAAGGTTCACGGGGTCTTTCCGTCTAGCCGCGGGTACACAGCATCTTCACTGCGATTTCAATTTCACTGAGTCTCGGGTGGAGACAGCGTGGCCATGGTTACACCATTCGTGCAGGTCGGAACTTACCCGACAAGGAATTTCGCTACCTTAGGACCGTTATAGTTACGGCCGCCGTTTACCGGGGCTTCGATCAAGAGCTTCTCCCTAAGGATAACCCCATCAATTAACCTTCCGGCACCGGGCAGGTGTCACACCGTATACGTCATCTTGCGATTTTGCACAGTGCTGTGTTTTTAATAAACAGTCCCAGCCACCTGGTCACTGCGGCTCCAATTAGCTCAGGGAGTAAATCCCGTCACCCATCGGAGCGTACCTTCTCCCGAAGTTACGGTACGATTTTGCCTAGTTCCTTCACCCGAGTTCTCTCAAGCGCCTTAGTATTCTCTACCTGACCACCTGTGTCGGTTTGGGGTACGATTCGGTATAATCTGAAGCTTAGAGGCTTTTCCTGGAAGTATGGCATCAACAACTTCACCACCTTAGTGGCTCGTCTCGTGTCTCAGTCTAACAGTAACCCGGATTTACCTAAGTCACTAACCTACTCACTTTCACATGGACAACCATCGCCATGCTTGCTTAGCCTGCTCCGTCCCCCCATCGCAATTATACCAAGTACGGAAATATTAATCCGTTTCCCATCGACTACGCCTTTCGGCCTCGCCTTAGGAGTCGACTTACCCTACCCTGATTAACATGGGATAGGAACCCTTGGTCTTCCGGCGTGCGGGTTTTTCACCCGCATTATCGTTACTCATGTCAGCATTCGCACTTCTGATACGTCCAGCATGCCTCCCGGCACACCTTCAACCGCTTACAGAACGCTCCCCTACCACTCATCCTAAGATGAATCCGCAGCTTCGGTGCATAGTTTAGCCCCGTTACATCTTCCGCGCAGACCGACTCGACCAGTGAGCTATTACGCTTTCTTTAAAGGATGGCTGCTTCTAAGCCAACCTCCTGGCTGTCTGTGCCTTTCCACATCGTTTCCCACTTAACTATGACTTTGGGACCTTAGCTGGCGGTCTGGGTTGTTTCCCTCTTCACGACGGACGTTAGCACCCGCCGTGTGTCTCCCGGATAGTACTTTACGGTATTCGGAGTTTGCAAAGGGTTGGTAAGTCGGGATGACCCCCTAGCCTTAACAGTGCTCTACCCCCGTAAGTATTCGTCCGAGGCTCTACCTAAATAGATTTCGGGGAGAACCAGCTATCTCCCGGTTTGATTAGCCTTTCACTCCTAACCACAGGTCATCCCCTAACTTTTCAACGTTAGTGGGTTCGGTCCTCCAATTGATGTTACTCAATCTTCAACCTGCCCATGGCTAGATCACCGGGTTTCGGGTCTATACCTTGCAACTCATCGCCCAGTTAAGACTCGGTTTCCCTACGGCTACCCTATTCGGTTAACCTCGCTACAAAATATAAGTCGCTGACCCATTATACAAAAGGTACGCAGTCACCTAACAAGTAGGCTCCTACTGCTTGTACGTACACGGTTTCAGGTTCTATTTCACTCCCCTCACAGGGGTTCTTTTCGCCTTTCCCTCACGGTACTGGTTCACTATCGGTCAGTTGGGAGTATTTAGCCTTAGATGATGGTCCACCTATATTCAGTCAAAGTTTCACGTGCTCCGACCTACTCGATTTCACTTAAATTGCATTTTCATGTACGGGACTATCACCCTGTATCGTGGCGCTTTCCAGCGCCTTCCATTAACACAACAAAAGCTTAAGGGCTGTTCCGGTTTCGCTCGCCGCTACTTCCGGAATCTCGGTTGATTTCTTTTCCTACGGGTACTTAGATGTTTCAGTTCTCCGCGTTCGCCTCGTTAACCTATGTATTCAGTTAACGATACCTGCAAGCAGGTGGGTTTCCCCATTCGGAAATCTTAGTCTCAAGTGCTTTTTACTAGCTTGACTAAGCTTATCGCAAGTTAATACGTCCTTCATCGCCTCCAACTGCCAAGGCATCCACCGTGTACGCTTAGTCACTTAACCATACAACCCAAACGGGTCTTTGTTTTGTGACAGTTTAACTTCGCCAGAAGTTAATATTGAATACTAAAGTAGATACCAATTAATCAACTCAAAGAGTGATTAAATGGCACTGAATGATACTGCTATCATTCTTTTTTACTTTTGAAAACTCTTGATAAATACAACGTATCTATCAGAATTTTATTATCAGCTTTTCCAAATTTTTAAAGAGCATATTAATTAGTTAACCCAAAGAGTAAAACTAACTAACAATCATCTGTGTGGACACTACGAACAAATAAGTTCTAAATCGTATAAGGAGGTGATCCAGCCCCAGGTTCCCCTAGGGCTACCTTGTTACGACTTCACCCCAGTCATGAATCACTCCGTGGTAAACGTCCTCCCGAGGGTTAGACTATCTACTTCTGGAGCAACCCACTCCCATGGTGTGACGGGCGGTGTGTACAAGGCCCGGGAACGTATTCACCGCGTCATTCTGATACGCGATTACTAGCGATTCCGACTTCATGGAGTCGAGTTGCAGACTCCAATCCGGACTACGACGCACTTTAAGTGATTCGCTTACCTTCGCAGGTTCGCAGCACTCTGTATGCGCCATTGTAGCACGTGTGTAGCCCTACACGTAAGGGCCATGATGACTTGACGTCGTCCCCACCTTCCTCCGGTTTATCACCGGCAGTCTCCTTAGAGTTCTCAGCATTACCTGCTAGCAACTAAGGATAGGGGTTGCGCTCGTTGCGGGACTTAACCCAACATCTCACAACACGAGCTGACGACAGCCATGCAGCACCTGTATCAGAGCTCCCGAAGGCACCAAACTATCTCTAGTAAGTTCTCTGTATGTCAAGTGTAGGTAAGGTTCTTCGCGTTGCATCGAATTAAACCACATGCTCCACCGCTTGTGCGGGCCCCCGTCAATTCATTTGAGTTTTAACCTTGCGGCCGTACTCCCCAGGCGGTCTACTTAATGCGTTAGCTTTGAAAAACAAAACCGAAGTTCCGAGCTTCTAGTAGACATCGTTTACGGCGTGGACTACCAGGGTATCTAATCCTGTTTGCTCCCCACGCTTTCGTACATGAGCGTCAGTGTTGACCCAGGTGGCTGCCTTCGCCATCGGTATTCCTTCAGATATCTACGCATTTCACCGCTACACCTGAAATTCTACCACCCTCTATCACACTCTAGTTTGCCAGTTCGAAATGCAGTTCCCAGGTTGAGCCCGGGGCTTTCACATCTCGCTTAACAAACCGCCTGCGTACGCTTTACGCCCAGTAATTCCGATTAACGCTCGCACCCTCCGTATTACCGCGGCTGCTGGCACGGAGTTAGCCGGTGCTTCTTCTGTCAGTAACGTCACAGCTAGCCGGTATTAACGACTAACCTTTCCTCCTGACTGAAAGTGCTTTACAACCCGAAGGCCTTCTTCACACACGCGGCATGGCTGCATCAGGCTTGCGCCCATTGTGCAATATTCCCCACTGCTGCCTCCCGTAGGAGTCTGGGCCGTGTCTCAGTCCCAGTGTGGCTGATCATCCTCTCAAACCAGCTAGGGATCGTTGCCTTGGTGAGCCATTACCTCACCAACTAGCTAATCCCACTTGGGCCAATCTAAAGGCGAGAGCCGAAGCCCTCTTTGGTCCGTAGACATTATGCGGTATTAGCAGTCGTTTCCAACTGTTGTCCCCCACCTCAAGGCATGTTCCCAAGCATTACTCACCCGTCCGCCGCTCGTCATCTTCTAGCAAGCTAGAAATGTTACCGCTCGACTTGCATGTGTTAGGCCTGCCGCCAGCGTTCAATCTGAGCCATGATCAAACTCTTCAATTAAAAGTTTTTATGTTCCGAAGAACAGCTCAATGAATTCTGAATTTATTTAATATCTTTCGATATTGAATTGACTGTGCTGAATAAATAAATTTATTCCGTTGGTCACTCAGTTTCAATTGAGACTCTAAATTTTTTGCCTTACTTAGCGAACTAAGCTCGGCTGTTAGAACTCAATCTGTACGAGTGCCCACACAGATGATTGCTTTATATTGTTAAAGAACGTTGCGATTAAAGCGCATTGCTTTACCTCGCTAGGGCTGCGCATATTACGCTTTCCTATTTTTTTGTCAACACTTAATTTTAAACTTTCTAAAAAATCTAAACTCAAGTTTTACTCGACTCACTGACTTGGTGCTTGCAACTTAAGTGTTGCCTGCTCTGCCGTGTCAGTGGGGTCGCATTATAGGGAGGACAGATTTTTACGCAAGCGTTTTTTAAAATAAATTGCCATATATTTTATACCGCAAACATATACACCCATACACACCACATAAACACAACTTACCCACAGAAGCCTGTGCACAACTGTAGGATATTTTCTTTTAAACTAAACTATTGAGTATACCTATGGTAGATTCCGGGCCGAAATAAAAATCAGCTTTTAGGTAAACGCTATGTTCGACGTAGGCTATATACTCAATAACATCTTAACGACTCCCCTACCCTCTATTAGATCCATAAATGATCTAGATGTATTCATTTGGGGGACTGTCTTAATATACCTTCTTATTGGTGCAGGTATATTTTTTACATTACGGTTAGGTTTCATTCAAATACTGCAATTCCCTCATATGATAAAGGTTATGCTTAAAAGTCGTGGAGGTTCACAAGATGGAATAACCTCTTTCCAAGCTTTTTGTACATCCTTAGCTGCTCGAGTAGGTACAGGTAACATGGCCGGGGTAGCATTAGCTTTATATTTAGGGGGGCCAGGGGCAATATTTTGGATGTGGCTTATTGCTTTGATCGGCATGGCGACGAGTTTTGCCGAAAGCACGCTCGCTCAAGCTTACAAAAAAAGGGATAGCCATGGGAATTTTCGTGGTGGTCCCGCTTATTATATGCAGTATGGTCTTGGTAAACGGTGGATGGGTATTGCGTTTTCATTATGTTTAATCTTAGCTTTCGGACTAATTTTTAATGCAGTGCAAGCAAATTCAATCGCTGTTGCCTTTAACGTGGCCTTTGGCGTACCAGATTATGTTGTCGGTATCATACTAGTTACTACAACGAGTCTGATTATATTCGGTGGGATTAAAACTATCTCTAGATTTGCTGAATTAGTCGTGCCCTTTATGGCACTTGTCTACTTACTAGTTGCACTATATGTATGTGTAATCAATTATGACAAGTTACCGTCAGTATTTATGCAGATCATCGATAGCGCATTGGGTATAACCCAAGTAGGTGCAGGTGCATTAGGCTACGCTGTTGGCCAAGCATTAATCGAAGGAATCAAAAGAGGATTATTTTCAAACGAAGCTGGTATGGGTAGTGCAGCGAATGCGGCTGCCACGGCTACACCGAACCCGCCTCACCCTGCCTCACAGGGTTATGTACAAATGCTAGGTGTATTTGTAGATACAATGGTTATTTGTACTGCCACAGCGGCGCTAATCCTATTATCCCAACAACTTGTCCCTGGCTCTGGGTTAACCAGTATCGCACTCACACAAGCAGCATTAGTAGAACATATCGGCCAAGGTGGGGCGATTTTTATTGCTATTGCAATTTTATTCTTCGCTTTCACCTCTATAGTCGCTAATTATTCCTACGCGGAGTCAAATTTATTATTTCTAAAACACGATGATAAAACAGGACTATTAATATTCAGGTTTTTAGTATTAGCTATGGTTATGTTTGGTGCTTTAGCAAAAGTAAAAGTCGTATGGACATTAGCGAATGTATCTATGGGATTTATGGCTATCATAAATATCATTGCTTTATTTATGTTGTCAGGGGTCGTGGTCTGGCTAGCAAAAGATTATAACAATCAACGCAAGCAAGGATTAGTACCAACCTTTGATAAAAGTAAACACCCTAAACTTTCAAAAGAAGTGGATCCTAGCGCGTGGTAACCACTTAAACTGAAAAGGTATCGGCGAACACGTCGGTACCTTTTTAATTGGTTACATTTTGATTTAAGGCTCAGTTTATCTATAAGTCCTAAAACATACTTAGCAAGGTGTTAGTATACGCGGTTCAAAATCGGATATATTTATAGTTGATCTATTAATTTTTATCTTATACTTGCTAATGCGTAATTGCTTAACAATATTTACTTACACTGATGTAAAACGCTCTGATAATACAGCTTGTAGCTGTTCTTTTTGCTATATCGTTAAGGTTTATTTAGCTCTTAACAGGTAATTATTTATGGTGGGCATTATTTATCATATGCCTTACTTAGGTGCTGAGTCGACTAATTTCTTCTACTTTCAATGAATTATTAATTCCTAAATTCGGATAATAAGTGCAATTTCTCAGATTAGATGGCCAGCTGTTATAATTCGGCCATTTTCTCGCCAAAGGAAATTGCTTTAATGAAATATAAACAGCTGACACAAGAAGAAAGATACCAGATTTACGCGTTAATAAAAGCAGGAAATAACCAAAAGCAGATAGCTGAAGAACTAACTCGTTCACCGTCATCTATTTCTAGAGAGCTAAAACGCAATAAAGGACTTAAAGGCTATCGGCCTAACCAAGCCAATAACTTTGCTGAACAAAGACGTAAGTCATCTTTCAAAGCAAGTAAGTTAACAGAGGACGTCACTCACTGGATTAATAAATTGTTGCATGACGGACTTTCCCCTGAGCAAGTGGCAGGCCGCTTAGCTTTAGAGAAACAGGTCGTTTTACATCATGAAACAATTTATCAATATATTTACAGAGACAAGGCTCGTGGTGGCAAGCTACATAAGACACTCACTCGTGCATGTAAAAAGTATAAAAAACGCTATGGAAGCTATGATAAACGTGGACAGATAGTTAATCGAGTCAGCATTGATGAACGCCCAAGTATTGTGGATTCAAAGTCTAGGATTGGTGATTGGGAGGGCGATACAGTGATAGGTAAAGGGCGTAAAAATGCGCTTGTCACAATGGTTGAACGTAAAACGTTATATACAGTCGTTCACAGAATTGAAAGCAAGCATGCGAAAATAACAGCCGATGCGCTGATCACGTGTATGACACCATATAAAGGTAAGGTTATTACCGTGACGTTAGATAATGGAAAAGAGTTTGCTCACCATGAGCATGTTGCACAAAAATTAGAAGCTGATGTGTATTTCGCTCATCCCTATTCATCATGGGAGCGGGGCATAAATGAGAATACCAACGGCTTACTTAGACGCTTCTTCCCCAAGGGAACTGACTTTATGGCGCTAAGTGAAGCAGAGATACAGGCGGCAGTTGATAAGCTCAACCATCGGCCAAGAAAAACAAGAGGGTATAAAACCCCTCATGAATTATTTACGGGGCAATCAGAAGTTCTGGTGGCTGCATAATGATTGCACTTAATACTTGAATTCAAGATTGAAGAGGCAACCATTGCAATGGGTATTAATACATGCAAAATGGCCAAACAGGCGATTATACAGTCCCCATTGGCTAATACCTTATTTAAATTTTCATTATAGTGCTCAGATACGAAATGATATTAGTATAATGTATGCGGATATGAATATGGGTATTATTTACATAACGGAAGTAAAAAGTGGTGCCCGGAGCCGGACTTGAACCGGCACGCCCTGTTGAGCGAGGGATTTTAAATCCCTTGTGTCTACCAATTCCACCACCCGGGCATCGGGCTGCTCTATGAGCATGTGGAGCAATTAAATGGAGGCGGAACCCGGAGTCGAACCGAGGTAGACGGATTTGCAATCCGGTGCATGGCCACTCTGCCATTCCGCCTTAATAATTCCAAATAATTGGAGCGGCACACGAGGCTCGAACTCGTGACCTCGACCTTGGCAAGGTCGCGCTCTACCAACTGAGCTAGTGCCGCAAATACTAAAAATTAACTTATAAGTTTGAATTGCACTTTAGTTATGCAACATCCATATATTGGTGCCCGAGGCCGGACTTGAACCGGCACGCCCTGTTGAGCGAGGGATTTTAAATCCCTTGTGTCTACCAATTCCACCACTCGGGCATCGAGTTTGCTACTAAAAGCAAGTGGATAAAACTAATATGGAGCGGCACACGAGGCTCGAACTCGTGACCTCGACCTTGGCAAGGTCGCGCTCTACCAACTGAGCTAGTGCCGCATCATATTAATTCTAAACATAACAAAGTTATATTATTTATTATATATTACACATTGGCAATGTAATAAAACCACAAAGTGGTGCCCGAGGCCGGACTTGAACCGGCACGCCCTGTTGAGCGAGGGATTTTAAATCCCTTGTGTCTACCAATTCCACCACTCGGGCATCGAGTTTGCTATTTAAAGCATGTGGAGCGTTGAAATGGAGGCGGAACCCGGAGTCGAACCGAGGTAGACGGATTTGCAATCCGGTGCATGGCCACTCTGCCATTCCGCCCCAATGTCGGGGTAACCTTAGATAACTTGGAGCGGCACACGAGGCTCGAACTCGTGACCTCGACCTTGGCAAGGTCGCGCTCTACCAACTGAGCTAGTGCCGCATACATCAATCATCTTGGGGCTGTGCCCTCTCAACACGGACGCATTCTACAGAGATTATTAAACGCGTCAATACAAAAAATGCTAGTTTTGGACTGTTTGCTTATTTTTTATCTAAAACGGTCTGTTATTAGACATTTACGTTAATTTTTAGTCAGTTCCCCCCATGCAGCGAACAAATATTGTAGCATTGAGCTTAAGGTTAAAAAGGTTGCTATATAAAGTAATGCATAGCTTAAATAAACCATCCAACTATCAAATTGCCAGATCAAACCAATGATAGCGAGCATTTGCGCTGCGGTTTTTGTTTTGCCCATATTCGATACAGCAACATTATCGCGCTTGCCTTGTCCTGCCATCCATTCACGAAGTGCAGAAATAACAATTTCACGGCTGATAATCACCAACGCTGGAATAGTCATATACAAAGATTGATAATAACTAGATAAAGCAACCAATGCAGCACATACCATTACCTTATCGGCAACAGGATCTAAAAACGCGCCAAACGGTGTTGATTGATCAAGCCTACGTGCAAGGTAACCATCAAGAATGTCGGTTATTGAGGCGAACAAAAAAACAAAAGCCGCAACAAAAAAAGCCCATGAGTAAGGCAAATAAAATATCACCAAAAAAATGGGGATAAGAAAAAGTCTAAAGGTTGTGAGTGTGTTTGGAATATTCCACATAACTACTTGGAGATGTCTTTTTTTATATTCGCATGAAGGACTACGCCTTGTCATGCAAATGATTAAATATCTTCTCAGCCATATCAGGGCTGATCCCAGGAACTTGTTTCAGTTGTTTTATATTAGCAGCTTTTACCCCTTGCATGCCCCCTAAATATTTTAATAATACTTGTCGACGTTTTTGTCCTACGCCACCGATTTCTTCTAATAGTGATTGTGTGCGCTGTTTTTGGCGTTTATTACGATGTCCTGCTATTGCAAAACGGTGTGACTCATCACGAATATGTTGAATTAAGTGCAGCGCTGGCGCATCAGAATCAAGTGGAATTGTTTTACGGCCACCATCAATTAATAACGTTTCTAGGCCTGGCTTCCTGCTTGTGCCTTTTGCAACACCTACTAACAAAGGTACTTTAGTATGCGACCAAGTTTCAAAATATTGCTCTGCTCTACCTAACTGCCCTTTACCACCATCAATAAAAATAACATCAGGGATTTTTTCTTCATCTACTAATTTGTTATAGCGTTTATTAAGCGCAAATTCCATTGCAGCATAATCATCGCCACCAGTGATGCCTGTAACATTATAACGCCGATACTCTTTATTACTAGGCCCTTGAGAATCAAACACTACACAACTTGCAACCGTGTTTTCTCCCATTGTATGGCTGATATCAAAACATTCCATACGATTGATATCATCAAGACGAAGTGTTTCTTTTAATTGCGCATAACGTTTATTAATTGAATCCTGCGCGCTTTGTTTCACATTGATACTGTTTAGTGCATTTTTAGTGGCCAGTTTGAGATATTGCGCTCGCTCACCCCGAGTAACCACTTTTAAACTAACTTTTCGCTCAGAAATAGACGAGAGTGCAGCACTTAGCACTTCATTTTCATTTGTCTCAAAAGGTAAAATAACCTCTTTGGCTATTCGTCCTGTTGCGCCGGTGGCTAAATAATACTGTCCCAAAAAGGAAGTAAGAATCTCTTGCTCAGAGGAGTCTTTAGGAACTTTAGGAAAATACGTTTTGCTGCCCAGTACTTTATGGTCACGGATCATTAATAAATGAATCGCGTTTAAGCCGTTTAAATGTGCAAAACCGACAACATCCATTTCGGCGTGACTACCTGATATAGACTGCTGTTCTTGCATTTTACGCAGTAACATTATTTGATCACGCACTTTAGCCGCGGCTTCAAACTGCAAAGCATTGCTCGCGTCTTCCATTTTCGTAATTAAGTCAGAAATTACTTCCTGAGACTTACCCATTAAAAATTTACGTACATAATCAACTTGCTCAGAATACGCCTCGTCCGTCACTTTATTTACACACGGTGCTGAACAACGTTTTAATTGATATTGTAAACAAGGCCGACTACGGGCGCGATAGTAAGCATCTTCGCATTGGCGTACAGGAAAAATCTTTTGCATTAAGCGTAAGCTTTCAGACACCGCTCCCGCACTTGGGAATGGTCCAAAATACTCACCTTTAGTTTTTCGACTCCCCCGATGAAATGAAAGTCTAGGGTGTTTGTGAGCCGTTAATAAAATATACGGATAGGACTTATCATCACGCAACAAAATGTTATAGCGCGGCTTATATTTTTTAATGAGGTTATTTTCAAGCAGCAACGCTTCTGTTTCGGTATTAGTAAGTGTGACTTCTATAGCTTCAATATTACTTACTAAAACGCGAGTTTTACTGTCTGTGATATTGCCGCGAAAATAGCTGGCAACGCGTTTCTTTAAGTTTTTAGCTTTACCCACATAAATAACTTGGCTCTCACTATCAAGCATCCGGTAAACACCGGGTTCACTTGAAAGCGTTTTTAAAAAATGCGCTGAATCAAACTCTGCCATAGGGCTAGTTAGTGCGAACTTTCTATATCGATCATCTTGTGGCGGATAGCTAAGTGCGTTAGCTCTACATCCCCCCCAACATTAAGCTTTTCAAACATACGATAACGATAACTGTTGACAGTTTTAGAGCTCAAGTTTAAACGTTCTGCGATATTCTGCGCTTTTTCACCTTTAGTGATCATTAACATAATTTGTAATTCACGTTCTGAAAGGCTTTGAAAAGGATTTTCATCAGTGCGTCCGGTGATTTGAGCTAACGCTATCTGCTGAGCTATTTCAGGAGCAATATAACGTTGACCAGCATTAACAGCACGAATAGCGTTAACCATTTCGTCAGAACCAGCACCTTTAGTTAAAAAGCCATGCGCACCAATTTGCATTACTTTACTTGGGAATGGATCTTCGCAGTTAACCGTCAGCACGATGATTTTAACATCTGGGCAATAGCGACAAATTTTCTTTGTGGCCTCAAGTCCACCAATGCCAGGCATATTCATATCCATTAACACAATATCGGGAGAGTGTTGACGACAAAATTGTACGGCTTCTTCACCTGTTTTAGCTTCACCAATCACTTTAAAACCACGAATATCATCTAAAATTCGTTTAATACCTGTACGAACAAGCTCATGATCATCAACTAAAAGTACATTAATCAATGGTACACCCTCAAAAAACCAAATATCTGCTTTGGCAACAACTTAATGCAGCAACATTAGCATAGAAAAGATAAAACGATAACTCTATTATGAATGCTTTCAACTAATTTATGAATCTGCTTTTTTGCTAAAGCGATCAACCCATAAAGCAATCACACCATCACCTGTAACATTACAGGCAGTACCAAAACTATCTTGCGCAAGGTAAAGTGCAATCATCAGTGCAACGGCACTGTCGTTAAAGCCGAGCATACTGGTTAATAGACCCAAAGCAGACATGACCGCCCCGCCTGGTGCTCCAGGGGCTGCAATCATAACCACTCCTAACATCATAATAAATGGCAACATATCTACCAATGAAGGAACATCCATACTCGGTGATAAAAACATTACTGCCATGGCACAAGTAACAATAGTGATTGTTGAACCCGACAAATGAATAGTTGCACACAAAGGTACGCTAAAATTAGCGACATCTTCTTGGACATCATTAGCTTTACTGGCACGTAATGAAATAGGAATCGTTGCGGCGCTCGACATAGTACCTAGTGCAGTAAAATAGGCTGGAAGCATGTTTTTAATTAATTCAATCGGGTTACGTTTTAATAATACGCCCGTACTAATATAAAGCACACTTAGCCATAACCAGTGCATAACAAGTGCAGCAACGAGCACAACACCGAATGTTTGTAGTGTCTCAAATACAGTACCTGCAACAGTCATTTCAGCAAATACACCGGCAATATAAAATGGTAAAGCAGGAATAATTACCTTTGCAAGTAAGGCATCAATTATATCTCGCCCTTGGTCAGATACTTTTTTAAGTGTCTCTAGCTGTAATTGGCTTATCCCAATACCAAATATAAATGCACTTGCAAGTGCAGTCATAACATCCATTAAAGGAGGGATTTTTAAATTAATCAAATTACTTAACGGTGTCGCTACTTCTGCATTGAATGTTAATCCACCATCAAATAGTGGAATAATTGCGCTAACAAGCATAAAAGCTAATGTACCCGCGATAATTGTAGAGCCATAGGCAAAGCCGACCGTTTTACCCAATAAATGGTTTGAGCCTTTAGGTAACCCAGCAATACCTGAAGCAATAAAAAATAAAATAATAAGGGGGATAGTAAAGGTAAGCAGCTGTCCGATAATTTCTTTTACCGTGTAGAGCAGCTCAACACCTGTTAGCGGCACATAAAGACCAACTAAAATACCCGCAACAATACCGGCTATTAATTTTAAAATTAAGTTCATAACGATCACTTCACTATTACAATAAGTAAGTTTTACCATGTTTTAATCTGCATGTGTTACAAAACCGCTCAACAACGGTTTGTTTGCGCAAAATATCAGCGGATCGTAAGCAATAGTCGAATAAATATATCTTATAGCCAAACTTTACTTTAATTTTTTTCAATCAGCAGTAAAGTGTGCTTATTAAATACTGATTTTAAAAATCAGTCCCGTTTGAACAAATTACACCTAAGGGAACATTCTATGTCTACAATTTTTGAAGATAACTCACTAAGTATTGGTAACACCCCCCTAGTTAAACTTAATCGCGTAACAGGTGGAAATGTTTTTGCTAAAGTAGAATCACGCAACCCAAGCTTCAGTGTAAAATGCCGTATCGGTGCCTCAATGATCTGGGAAGCTGAAGAGTCAGGTTTATTAACTAAAGATAAAGAGCTAATCGAGCCAACTTCTGGGAATACAGGTATAGCACTGGCATTTGTTGCCGCTTCTCGAGGTTATAAACTAACACTAACGATGCCTAATACTATGAGTCTTGAGCGCCGTAAGCTATTAAAAGCACTTGGTGCTAACTTAGTACTTACAGATGGTGCAAAAGGTATGAATGGCGCCATAGAAAAAGCTAAAGAAATTCAAGCCAGTGAACCTGGAAAGTTTATCTTACTACAGCAGTTTGAAAACCCAGCTAATCCTAAGATTCATTTTGAAACTACAGGCCCAGAAATTTTTTCAGCCACTGACGGAAAAGTTGACTTTTTTGTAGCGGGTGTAGGAACCGGCGGTACAATAACAGGTGTTAGCCGCTATTTAAAACTTGAAAAAGGCTTAGATGTTAAAGCAATTGCGGTTGAGCCAACAAACTCACCCGTTATTAGCCAAACACTAGCCGGTGAAGAAATTAAGCCCGGCCCTCATAAAATACAAGGTATTGGTGCAGGCTTTATTCCAGGTAACCTCGATTTAGAAGTAATTGATGGCGCTGAATTAGTTTCAAATGAAGATGCTATTGATATGGCACATCAATTAATGAAACATGAAGGTATCTTAGTAGGTATTTCTTCTGGTGCTGCGGTTGTTGCAGCTAAACGTATTGCTGAAAAACCTGAAAATGCGAATAAAAATATTGTGGTTATCTTACCAAGTGCTACAGAGCGCTACCTTTCAAGCCCAATGTTTGCTGAAGAATTCAGTGAAAAAGAAATGGTTCAATAAACAACCATTTCTTTATAATTAAAAAAGGGTGGCTAAGCCACCCTTTTTTAATTGCTTAACGCTTGTGGTGACTTAAAAACACCACAAGGTGAGAGTAATACGCCTGATAACAGCGCTGCGCTATTTTTTGATATTCTTTATAACCAACAAGGTCTTGAAAAAGCTAGCACTATGGCTCCCTAAAATGGCAAGAATAATGAAGTCATACGGCACACCTAACCAGTTCGTCCGTAACTTAGTTAACATGCAATATGACAATGTGGTAAATATGAGTTTACGTGAGCAATATGGCGAAGAAGTCGATATTAATCTGATTTTTACCGGCCAATTTAATGGGTAATAAAGTGGATGACATGCGCAGCGTTAAAATGATCCGCAAAAAAGGCAGTTGGTATATTAAAAGAATAGCTATCTTTTTCCCTTATTAAAAGCAATGTAAATCGCTGTTCAACCAATCCCCCGTTAAACGCTGAATTCTATATACCTAAAAAAGGCCTTGCTATCTACAAGGCCTTTTAGGTTTATTCTTAATAAGAGAATGCTACAACTCACCTTCTTTAAAGTTATCGACGGCTATCGCCTTTTTTCGTAACTCATTAGCCGCTTGCATTTGCTTAGCCGTTGCATCATCAATTAGCTCATTAGAGGCAGCAGAAATAATTGCATCTTCAATATTTAAATTGTGTTCCAATTTACCTGCACGTTGCCACTTTTTAAGTTGTTTAAATTGCTCACGGGTTTCTTCCATGGCAATAAACGCGTTTTCCATAATGCCTGTACCGGCATTATCATCTACATGGCATAAGTGCGTTAAGCGGTTACGAAACACACCGGGTTTAGTCATGTGATCACACATTGTTTTTGCAATATCATCACTTGGGCTGTGGTAATGGTTTCCAACCGGGAACACTATGCGTTTGAGTATAAAATTAACGACCGGGTTCGAGAAATTTTTAAAGAACCCATCAAACGCTTGGCCTATTTCAAACAATGAATGCTCAACAGCATATTTAACAAAAGGTAAATCCGCTTGCTGACGTCCTTCATCTTCATAACGCTTTAAAACAGTTGATGCTAAGTACAAATGACTTAATACATCACCTAAGCGAGCTGAAATCATTTCTTTTCGTTTTAGCTCTCCACCTAATACCAACATGGCAACATCGGTAGTGAAAGCAAGGCCTCGGCTCATACGCCCTAGTTGCTTATAGTAATTAGCTGTTTCGCCAGATACTGGTGATGATGCAAAAACACTTCGAGTTAAACCATGAGTGAATGCCATACCCGCATTCGTGGCAGCAAATAAAATATGCTCCATTAACAGTGAATCAAATTCTTTCAGCGCTAAATCACCATCTTCCATCGCCGCGGCATCCATTTCTTTAAGTACAAATGGATGGCAGCGTGTCGCGCCTTGACCAAATATCATCAAATTACGGGTAAGAATATTCGCCCCTTCAACAGTAATTGACACAGGTATACCCATATAGCCATGCGCAAGGTAGTTATTTGGCCCAACCTGAATTCCTTTGCCTGAATGAATATCCATCGCATCATTCATCACTGTACGCCCCATTTCGGTCATGTGATATTTTGCTATTGCAGTTACCACCGACGGGCTTAATTTTAAATCTATAGCCCCTGCAGTCATCAAACGACAAGACTCCAGTGCATACGTTAACCCGCCTATACGGGCTAATGATTCTTGCACTCCCTCAAAATGACCGATTGATAAACCAAACTGTTGACGGACCATCGCATAAGCTGACGTCATACGCGCTGCTAAATGTCCTGTTGCACTGCTTAATGCAGGTAAAGAAATTCCACGCCCAGCACTTAAACATTCAACCAGCATACGCCAACCACGACCAGCGCCTTGCTCCTCGCCAATGATCCAATCAATAGGAATAAATACATCTTCGCCATAAGTGGTGCCATTCATAAAAGCCATATTCAGTGGATAATGACGTTCACCTGTTTCAACACCAGGGTGGTCGGTAGGAATAAGTGCACAGGTAATGCCCAGCTCTTTATCATCGCCCAATAAACCATCAGGGTCATACATTTTAAAAGCTAAACCAAGCACTGTTGCAACCGGCGCCAGTGTTATATAGCGCTTTGACCAATTAAGCCTAAGCCCTATCACTTGTTCACCATTAAACTCGCCTTTACAGACCACCCCTGAATCAGGAATGCTGCCGGCATCAGAACCCGCCTCTGGACCGGTGAGAGCAAAACAGGGAACATCATCCCCCTTAGCAAGGCTTGGTAACCAGCGCTGTTGTTGCTCTTTTGTACCATAATGTAAAAGGAGTTCTCCAGGTCCTAAACTATTGGGTACCATTACAGTTACCGCAGCAGTTAAGCTTTTAGTAGCAATTTTTGCTACTATGGTTGAGTTAGCAATAGCTGAAAACTCTCGTCCACCAAATTTTTCAGGGATGATCAGCGCAAAAAAGCCTTCCACTTTTAAGTAATCCCAAACCTCTTTTGGTAAGTCTTTATCTTTTTGAACAATTTGGTAGTCGTCAAGCATACTAAGTAATCGCACCACTTGCTCATCTAAAAAAGCTCGCTCTTTGTCACTTAGTTCAGGTTTTGGGTATTTATGTAATTGTTGCCAGTCTGGATTACCACTAAATAATTCACCATCCCACCATACATCACCAGCTTCCATTGCTTCTCGCTCTGTTTGCGAAAGCGGCGGGAGTACCTTTTTAAACATTTTAAATGCAGGTCGAGTGATAAGGTTCATACGGATATCTTTCACCGCAAAAATAACCACTACCACAACAACCACTAGTAGAATAAACACTGACATAGATACTATCCTTCACGTTTCTGGTAAATATTGATAATTTAATTATGACCTATCCCTGTATAAATACAATCTCAGTGTAAAGCTATCTTTGCTCATAATTAAAACGGCTCAATATATGCTAGTCACCTTAATATGCACAATTCCACGTTCCATACAGAAGCTTAATATTAAGACATTCGATAAAGTTACGTTTATTTCATTTGGTTTATTAAAAGATCAATGGCGTTGGAAAGTTTTCTGATCAAGTAGCGCCTGAAAACTAAAATCAAGCGTGCTGGGATTCAAGTGAGAAGTACCAAGGTGTAGAAGCCCCCTTATACACATTATTTTTAGCGCATATTCTACAGTTTGATTTTCATCGTAGCTTATACGAAATCGCGGGAAACAAAGAAGCTATTCATCGTTGCTCGGTCTATAACTCTAATACCGCCATAGAAAAACTCAAAGCCAGGTTAGAAGTGGGGTCAAGTCGTCCTTGTCAAGAAGCGCTTTAAACCGCGACGGGAAAGTCTGAAATGAATGCTACCGCCCTACTAGGTTATTTTCCCGGTTACAACAATACCTTGATGAGCAAAACAAAGTTCATCAAGGTGGTGGTAAGTTTATTAGCCTTATTTAAAGATTAATTAAAAGTACTTACAAAAAGCCCGTCCTAAATTCGGATAATAAGTGCAATTTCTCAGATTAGATGGCCAGCTGTTATAATTCGGCCATTTTCTCGCCAAAGGAAATTGCTTTAATGAAATATAAACAGCTGACACAAGAAGAAAGATACCAGATTTACGCGTTAATAAAAGCAGGAAATAACCAAAAGCAGATAGCTGAAGAACTAACTCGTTCACCGTCATCTATTTCTAGAGAGCTAAAACGCAATAAAGGACTTAAAGGCTATCGGCCTAACCAAGCCAATAACTTTGCTGAACAAAGACGTAAGTCATCTTTCAAAGCAAGTAAGTTAACAGAGGACGTCACTCACTGGATTAATAAATTGTTGCATGACGGACTTTCCCCTGAGCAAGTGGCAGGCCGCTTAGCTTTAGAGAAACAGGTCGTTTTACATCATGAAACAATTTATCAATATATTTACAGAGACAAGGCTCGTGGTGGCAAGCTACATAAGACACTCACTCGTGCATGTAAAAAGTATAAAAAACGCTATGGAAGCTATGATAAACGTGGACAGATAGTTAATCGAGTCAGCATTGATGAACGCCCAAGTATTGTGGATTCAAAGTCTAGGATTGGTGATTGGGAGGGCGATACAGTGATAGGTAAAGGGCGTAAAAATGCGCTTGTCACAATGGTTGAACGTAAAACGTTATATACAGTCGTTCACAGAATTGAAAGCAAGCATGCGAAAATAACAGCCGATGCGCTGATCACGTGTATGACACCATATAAAGGTAAGGTTATTACCGTGACGTTAGATAATGGAAAAGAGTTTGCTCACCATGAGCATGTTGCACAAAAATTAGAAGCTGATGTGTATTTCGCTCATCCCTATTCATCATGGGAGCGGGGCATAAATGAGAATACCAACGGCTTACTTAGACGCTTCTTCCCCAAGGGAACTGACTTTATGGCGCTAAGTGAAGCAGAGATACAGGCGGCAGTTGATAAGCTCAACCATCGGCCAAGAAAAACAAGAGGGTATAAAACCCCTCATGAATTATTTACGGGGCAATCAGAAGTTCTGGTGGCTGCATAATGATTGCACTTAATACTTGAATTCAAGCGTGTTAATAACACGGGCTTTTATATTTTTATAGTCGCTTAGTTTTAGCTTTGCTTATAATCGCTGAAGAAACGCTGCATTTTATCAACCGCACTGGTAAGGTCATCTTTATTAGGTAAAAACACTAACCTGAAATGATCTGGGTTTGGCCAATTAAACGCGCGGCCATGAACCAATAAAATCTTTTCAGCTTTAAGTAAGTCCAAAATCATTCGCTCATCACTTTTAATATTAAAGCGCTCAGTGTCTACTTTAGCAAACGCATACAATGCGCCTTTTGGCTTTTTACAGGAAATACCATCAATTGCATTTAAACCTCGCCATGCAATATCGCGCTGCACATATAAACGTCCACCGGGGTCAATTAAACTATCGATAGATTGTACGCCGCCCAACGCTTGTTGAATTGCATATTGTGCGGGTACATTGGCACATAAGCGCATAGAAGCCAGTATGTCTAAACCACGAATTAAGTCATCCATTAACGATGTTCGACCACTAAGCACCATCCAACCCATTCTAAGACCTGCTGCTCGATAAGTTTTTGCAAGGCCGTTAAAAGTAATAATAGGCACATCATCACACAGTGCGCCGATCGAGCTGTGGCTTATACCGTCATAAAGAATTTTTTCGTAAATTTCATCACTTAACAGTAAGAGTTTATGTTCGCGAGCAATATCAATCAATTGCTGCAATAAATCATCAGAGTACACTGCCCCCGTCGGGTTATTCGGGTTTATAAGTACCAGAGCTTTTGTTTTTGAAGTGATTTTACTGCGGATATCAGCAATATCTGGAAACCAATCTTGCTCTTCATCGCACAGGTAATGTACCGGATTGCCGCCTGCTAATTTAACCGAGGCCGTCCAAAGCGGATAATCAGGAGCAGGAATAAGCACTTCATCATCATTATTTAATAATGCTTGAGTGGTCATTTGAATAAGCTCACTTACGCCATTACCGATATAAATATTATCAACGTCTAAGTTGTACAATCCGCGTTGTTGGTAATGCTGATAAATAGCTACACGGGCTGAGTAGAGGCCTTTAGAGTCACAGTAGCCCTGAGCTGAGTATAAATTACGAATAATATCACGGTGCATATCTTCTGGCATATCAAAACCAAAAGCAGCTGGATTACCGATATTTAACTTAAGAATATTTTGACCTTCATCTTCCATTTTACGCGCTTGTGCTAACACAGGCCCGCGAATGTCATAGCAAACGCCATCTAGTTTTTGACTCTTTTTTATTTCTGACATTTTTACCTCTACTAGTGAGCAGTTAGATTACCCTAAAATGCCTATGGATTTAAGCCATTGAAACTGAATTTATTTCATTATTAGCGTGATTACAGCCAATCATTTAGTTTTATTTTTGAACCCGAAACTTGTCCATCCAACTGTTTGGATACAGCAATAGCATTAACTACATCAGCATTGTTTAAGCTCTGCTCAATTTCGCGGGCAACTTCAGATAAACTCGTGGCACCAAACTGTGCCGCGTTTGACTTTAAACTATGTGCATGGCGTGTTGCTGCTTGAACATCATTATGAATAGTAGCTAATACTTCCCCACCAAGACGTTCAAACTCAGCACAACAAAAAACTAATGTGTCACTAAACTGTTCACCTAGTAATGACTCCATACTTTCTAATGCACTTTCATCTATTGTCACTGTATTCATTTATTATCCTTAAAGCCAATCTACTTATTTTTATTAAAACACCCACGTAAACTTAACTTAGCAGGTATAATTAGGTATGATTTTTGTCTGTTTATTATCAGTTAGTTTACGTTATGTCTCGTTCAGTTTGCAATCATTGCCAATATAGCCAACAAACCTGCATTTGTGATGCGATAGAAGCTGTTAAGAATAACCTAAAAATAATTATCTTACAGCATCCTAGTGAAGTAAAAGCCAGTAAAAACACAGCTCGTTTAGTAAGTCTTGCACTCACGAACTGTGAAATTTATATTGGAGAGTGTGATGAGGATTTTCCTTTTTTAAGCGATTTTCCTACAGACTCTACTGCTGTGCTATATCCCGATGAAGATGCCATAGTTCTTGACGATAAAGTAAAGTTTTCTGACCATACTACTGGTAATAATAATGAAGGCACTAGCGAAAATAAGGGCGAAGTTAATAACTATCCCTCCCCTTTTTCAATAAGCCATTTAATAGTTATCGACGGCACTTGGAAAAAAGCATTTAAAATAATACAGTTAACACCTAAGCTTAATCATTTTCAAAAAGTTAGTTTTAAGAATTTACCAACCAATCGTTATGTTATTCGTAAAGCGCTAAGGCCCGATAGCTTATCTACTTTGGAAGCCATTGCTTATAGTTTAAAGTTACTTGAAAACCAACCTACAGCGCCATTACATAAACTACTTAATGCCTTTATTGAAAAGCAAACCCAGTTTATGCCTAAACACGTAAAAGCCCGTTATTTTGACTAAAAACGTTAACCGATTACGACGCGGGTTTTACCGACAAGGACCTGACTACCGCTTTGATGATCAGGTCGATTTTTTAGATATTCGCGACACGTTTGGCTTTCGTACCATGATAGTTGGTAAGTGGGTAACAAAGGAAGAACGCTTTATTAGCGCGAATTTAATTTATGATGCTCTGGCAGATTTAGCGCAGATTCTACAGTTGCCACCGAAAGCAATTGGTCTGCGAGGAAAGTTAAATTTTGCTTTTGGCCATGGCGGCCAGCAAGGTGTACAAGCACATTATAATAGCGCTACACAAACCTTGGCACTGGCAAAGAATGCAGGCGGAGGTGCCCTTGCCCATGAGTGGTTTCATGCTTTTGATCATCATATTTGCCGGTTTTTATTTCCCTGTGCATTGCCAAATCAATTTGCATCTGCTCGCTGGCTTCAAGCTAAAGTAGCCGTCGCACACCCACTAAACCAAGCCTTATGTGCGTTTTATAAAGCAGTGTTTTTAACTAATCAAGAAGACAAAGGAAATGACTATGTTAAACAAGCAATCGCTTTTGATACTCGCCACCAGCAACATTATATGAGTATGCCTGAAGAATTAGCTGCGCGCTGCTTTGAAGCCTGCATAGCCCGCCACAGACACATAAAAAATAGCTTTTTGGTAGGCACCCTCAAACACAGTGGACTAATTTATCCAGCCGAATCGGTACTTGTTAATGCCGATAAAGCACTTAATGATTATTTTTCCCAGTTAGGTTATTTACTACACCAGGCGTAGAGGCATGATTTAAATAATCACTTAGCCACAGCATGTAATCATTAAATGCCAATGGCTTAGAAAAATAATAGCCTTGACCAATTTCACAGCCGTAACTTAGTAACACTTGTAATGCCTGCTCACCCTCAATACCTTCCGCTATTACCTGTGAATCTAAACTTTTAGCTATATCGCAAGTCGCCCGACAAATAGTTTGTCGTTTTTTGAATACTCAAGATTCGTCACAAATTGCTTATCTATTTTTATTTCATCAAAGCCAATTTGACTCCGTGTGGCTAAAGAAGAATAACCCGTGCCAAAATCATCTATCGCAATTTTAACACCAATTAACCGGTACTCTTGCAGGGCTGTTTTTATATTTTGCCCTTCATCAAGCGTAGCCGACTCTGTTAATTCAATCATAATGCTATTAGCCGACAGTTGATATTCATTAAGCAAAGTTATAAATAACACTGGTAACTCTTTACGGGTTAAGTCTTTAGCCGAAATATTAATTGATAAAATATGCTTCGGGTAACGTTTTATTATTTCCCCTTGAAAGGCAAAGGCTTGTGTTACCACCCATTCGGTTAATTCTGAAATAACACCTGATGACTCCGCAATAGGAATGAACAAATCAGGGGGACATGTCCAAGCTCAGGGTGGTGCCAGCGAAGTAAAGCCTCTGAACCATAAATTTTAGCATCCGTTAAATACACATGAAGTTGAAAATAAAAATACCTCTAGCATAGTGTGTTACTTATTCATTTTATTCTGTATGACTTGAAAGAGGAAAATTGCCAGCTTGAGTTAATGTTTAAGCACAAAAAAGGAAAGCTTTTTATCTTCTATAAAAAACAGTATTACTGGTTGTTATCATCGCTTATGCGACTTGCCACTGCACTATTTTGATCTTTGTATTTAGCATCCTTACGCGTGTTATAAGGTGTCGATGATGGGCCTGACATCGTTTCAAAACTCATCGCGCCTATTTTCATCATCGGCCTAAGTGCTAACGGTAGCTTACCTGAATTATAAAACTCTAAAACAATATTGCCTGACCAACCAGGATCGATTCGATGCGCAGTCACATGTACCATTAAACCTAAACGGGCTAATGAAGAACGACCATCAAGCCAACCCACTATATCGGCTGGTAAAGTCACCTTTTCATAGGTGATTGCCAATGCAAGTTCGCCAGGGTGCAAGAAAAAGGCATCGCCTTCAGCTAACACTATTTCGTCACTCATTATTGATTCCATGGCTTTATTTAACTGATCTTTTGGGCCACTTAAATCAACATAAGCCGCGGTGTGATCTTGAAAAACCCGAAACTTATTACCAAGGCGTAAATCAACCGTCACTCCAGAAATCATATCTTCGCTAGGTGTCGGTTCTATTATAATATGTTCATCATCAATATATTGTTTAATATGGGTATCTGATAATCTCATTTTTAGTCATCCGTAATCACAATTTCAACCGCGCTTTGCGATGATTGTTGATAATATAAACTGCTCGCTAATAACCGTGCGGCACTTGTAAAGGCGTTACTAAGAGGCGTATCGACATCACGAGATATTAATTTACCTTGCTCTGAATATTCACGTATATCAGTTGCCAGCGGTATATTGGCAAGCACGGGAACGCCATGCCTACTAGCAAGCTTGATTGCACCGTCTTTACCAAATACATGATTTGACTCACCACAGTGATCGCACACAAAGTAACTCATATTTTCAATTAACCCAAGCACAGGCATATTTACCTTGTTAAACATGGCGATACCCTTTTGCGCATCGGCAAGGGCTAAATCTTGTGGAGTAGTAACAATAAGTGCGCCACTGGCAGGAACTTTTTGGCTCATGGTTAATTGAATATCGCCGGTGCCCGGGGGCATATCAACCACTAAATAATCAAGCCCGCCCCAATCTGTTTCATTAAGTAGTTGATTTAACGCGCCTGATGCCATCGGCCCACGCCAAACAGTAGCGTCGTCACTCGGTACCAAATAACCGATTGATTGTGTTTTAAGGCCTTGAGCATCAAAAGGCAATAATTGCTTATTATCTTTTGTTTTTGGCTCTGCGCCTTGTAAGCCCAATAACATGGGGATAGAAGGGCCGTAAATATCTGCATCAAGTACACCAACAGCCGCGCCTTCTAGCTGCAGTGCTGCCGCGATATTAACCGCCGTAGTTGACTTACCCACGCCACCTTTACCTGAAGCTACTAACACAATGTGTTTAATGTTTTTAAACTTACTCGGCTCAGTTAATTGTACTTCTGCGTTGATGGTTACTTTGTAGTTAAGTTGCTCAGTTAAAAACGTGGCAACCTTTGGCATTTCTTGTAAAGCCGCAAAAGGCAGCGTTAAAGACAGCACAAGGGTGTTACTATCATCTCTTGTAATAGTATTTATAAAATTTTTATCCAAACCTATGGGAAATGCGCCGCTGCGGTAGTTTGCCAAGGCTGTGAATATCGGTTGTTTTTCCAGCGATTTGCCGGAGAATAGTTTTGACAGTCCAAACATAGCAATAAATTAGCGTTTCTTTGATGAAAATTGCCTCGGAATTATGTAACATTCACGGCATTAACACCAGTCAATTAACAAATATCGCGCGCGCAATCGCTTATTGGCTTTTAGCGCATGATAAAAATATGATAAATACGCCACAAAATAGCGATTTATCCTCAATTCGGAATGATTATGGCACAGCGAAAGATCCTGATTACCAGCGCATTACCTTATGCCAATGGCCCCACTCACCTAGGCCACTTATTGGAATATATCCAAACTGATATTTGGTCACGCTTTCAAAAACAGCAAGGCCACGAAACATATTACGTTTGCGCCGACGATGCCCATGGCACACCAATTATGCTTAACGCGCAAAAACAAGGGATCACGCCAGAAGCAGCGGTGGAAAAAGTGAGTATAGAGCGCCAACGTGACTTTGCTGACTTCAATATTAAATTTGATAACTACCACAGTACTCATAGCCAAGAAAATAAAGAATTAAGCGAGCTTATTTACAACCGCCTTAATGATGCCGGCCATATCAAAAAACATACTATTTCACAGTTATTTGACCCAGAGAAAAGCATTTTCTTGCCAGACCGTTTTGTAACAGGCACGTGCCCTACATGTAAGTCTGAAGATCAAAATGGTGACAGCTGCGACGCTTGTGGCGCAACCTATAGTCCAACAGATTTAATTAATCCACGCTCTGTTATGTCGGGTGCAGAGCCTATTTTAAAAGATTCTGAACATTATTTCTTTGACCTACCAGCATTCGAAGGCATGCTAAAAACATGGCTCCATTCTGGAAGTATTCAACAAGAAATGGCTAACAAGCTTGATGAATGGTTTGCTGATGGCTTGCACCAATGGGATATCAGCCGCGACGCGCCTTATTTTGGTTTTGAAATTCCTAATGCACCAGGTAAATACTTTTATGTTTGGCTGGATGCGCCCATTGGTTATATGGCCAGTTTTAAAAACCTTTGTGAACGTGAAAACATCGACTTTGATGCGTTTTGGCGCGAAGGCTCAGACGCAGAGCTTTATCACTTCATCGGCAAAGATATTATCTACTTCCACAGCCTATTTTGGCCAGCAATGCTTGAAGGCGCACAGTTTAGAAAGCCAACCAATGTATTTGCCCACGGCTTTGTGACCGTTAACGGCGCAAAAATGTCAAAGTCAAAAGGCACATTTATTAAGGCACGAACATATTTAGATAACCTCGACCCTGAATACTTACGTTATTATTACGCTGCTAAACTCAATGGCGGTATTACCGACCTTGATTTAAACCTTGAAGACTTTGCTCAGCGCGTAAACTCTGACTTAGTGGGTAAAGTAGTTAATATAGCGAGTCGTTGTGCAAACTTTATCACTAAAAAGTTTGACGGAAAATTAAGTGACACAGTCATGCAACCACAGTTATTGGCTGAGTTTCAAGCCGCTGCTGATGTTATTGCTGAATATTATGAAAACCGTGAGTACAGCCGCGCAATTCGCGAAATAATGGCGCTTGCCGATAAAGCAAATCAATTTATTGATAATGCCGCGCCTTGGGTGCTTATTAAAGACGAAACCAAGCAACAAGAAACTCATCAAGTATGTTCCCTTGGCTTGAACATGTTCCGCGTGTTAATCACCTACTTAAAACCAGTTTTACCAGGTATGGCAAGTAACGTTGAAGCATTCTTAAACGATGAGCTAACATGGCAAGGCGTGCAAACAGCACTCACCAATCACGAAATAAATAAATTTAAACCATTAATGCAGCGCGTTGAAATGGATAAAGTAAATAAAATGATTGATGAATCAAAAGAAAGCCTATTAGCAGAAAAAAATAAAATCGATCAAAATAGCCCTCTCGCTAAAGAGCCGATTGAAGCTGAAATTGAGTTTGACGACTTTGCAAAAGTAGACTTACGCATAGCTAAAATAGCCAAAGCTGAGCATGTTAAAGGTGCTGATAAACTATTAAAGCTTACCCTTGATTTAGGCGGCGAATCGCGCCAAGTATTCGCGGGCATTAAATCAGCTTACGCACCTGAAGATCTTGAAGGAAAGCTCACCGTGATGGTTGCCAACCTTAAACCTCGTAAAATGCGTTTTGGCATGTCTGAAGGTATGGTGCTTGCGGCAGGCCCTGGTGGTAAAGAAATTTATATTCTTAACCCTGATGAAGGATCAGAGCCTGGTATGCGTGTAATGTAATTGTTCAGATAGATGTAAGCCGCTGTTCACAGTTCAGCGGCTTTTTTTTGCTTTAAAGAAAATGATCGACTATTGCCCATTTTTCGTATCTAAAATATATAGCTAAAACGAGAAATAAGTATGTTTTCTTTATTCAAAACAGATCCATTAAAAAAATTGAATCAGCAATATAGTGCCAAACTTGAAAAAGCCATGCTTGCACAACGCAATGGCGATATAAAAGGTTACTCTGCACTTACATACGAAGCCGAACAAATTCTTGATAAAATCAAAGTGCTAGAAAATAACAAAAGCAGCTAATGTATTACCCTCTATGCACATTTAGTATGCTTTACTTTAGTTAATAAAGTGATTTAAGCACTCGTTCTTTACGAGGTAAGTAATAGTCATCATAATCCAGCGAGACGATCACCCGCTGCGCTTTACCTAGTAATTCGGCTCTGGGCACTAAGCCAATCACTCTGGAGTCTGCACTGTTATCACGATTATCCCCCATTGCAAGATACATATCTTTTGGAATCGTTACTGCAGGAAAGTTTTGTACCGCAGAATGTTGTTTATCCAATTTTATCGCGTGCTTAACACCATGAAGATCCTCTATTGTTATATAGCTCATTGGGCTTTCACTGATGTTAGTGTAATTGATCTTTTTATCATTAATTACTAACTGATTATTAATAAGCGCGACTTTGTCACCTGGCATACCGATAACTCGTTTTATTAAACGATTTTGCGCAGCGGTAGAATCAAATACTATTATATCGCCTGTTTCTGGCTCGGACAGCCGTAACAATGATATTTTTGTAAATGGTACGCGTAGGTCATAGGCCATTTTATCAGTTAATATGCGGTCGCCTTCTACAATCGTCGGGTTCATCGATCCAGTAGGTACTTCATACCAATCGGCAACAGCACTTCTAAAAACACTCATTAGACAAATAAAGACGATGAGTGAGCGATTATTCTTCCATATTTTTGCAAGCGGTTTCATATCGGCTCTCTATATTGTTGGTTTTAATGATTATTTACAACTACAGTTATGACTAATATTTGTTTGAAGGGGTTCAATCAGGAGTGTAACAAAGTGTGTGCTAGATCCTAGGCCAAGGCTAACACCTTGGCCTAATTGTATAAAAAATTACTGTTGGTTATTTAACTGCTCTTTCGCTTTTGCAAATTCAGCATCACTAATACCTAACTCATCGCTTGCTTCTTTAATTAAATGTGGCTGAGTCATCACTAAGCCCATCAGCTGTTGTAACTGCTCTGGTGGAATACCTAACTGCTGAACAAGTGCCATTGCCGCCATTGGATTTTCGGTAAAGGCCTGAAAAAGCTCATGGACTTTTTCATCGCTTACGTTGTGTTCTTTTAGTGTTGCTATAATTGGATTCATAATACGGTTCACTTTTTATTTAACGTTCAATTTAACTTCAATTAAGCCATTGCGTATTTATTGGGTCTGCGTCATCATTTTTAAAGTCATAAAAAGTAACTTAGTCTTCAGCTGTAACCAATAACACCACTTTCCCCGCATTTTCGTTGTTTTCCAGCATTGCATGGGCTTCACTTGCTTGTTGCCAAGGTAACGCTTTATAGATATTTAAATCAAAATGCTGATTTTTAATATCGTCATAAAACTTAGCTACAAACTCATCTCGCAATTGGCGTTTAAATACTTGGCTACGGTTTCTAAGAGTGGAAGCATGAAACGATATACGTTTTTGTAATAATTTAGCAAAGTCCACCTCACTAAAACGCCCATCTAAAAATGCTAGCATGACAATTTGGCAATCCATAGCTGCAATACTGGCATTTCTATTTAAATAACTGCCTGAAACTGGATCAACAATTACATTAGCGAGTAGTTGATGTTCGTGCATATACTCAACAAAGTCAGTAGTTTTATAATTTATAACATGATCAGCCCCTAGCGCCTTTGCATGCTGACATTTTTCATCACTACCCGCGGTTATAACCACTGTTGCACCTACACGCTTAGCCATTTGAATTGCCGCGCCGCCCACGCCGCTTGCGCCAGCATGAATTAATGTAGTTTGACCTTGTTGCAAATTACCTAACTGAAATAATGCGCCAAACGCGGTTAAGTACACTTCGCTTATCGCCGCCCCTTCCTCAGCACTAATATTCTCTGGCAATGCCATAAGTTGCTCGGCATCAACAGCGACATATTCACTGTATGCGCCGCCGGCACACAATGCGAATACCCCTTTATTTAACCATGAAGTATTGTCTACTTCATCACCGAGTTCAACAACCGTTCCTGCGCATTCTAGTCCTAAAATAGGGCTGTCACCTTTAGGGGCTGGGTACTTTCCTTGGCGCTGCATACAGTCAGCGCGGTTAACACCGATTGCCGCCACTTTTATTAATACTTCATTAGCGTTTAATTGTGGCTTCTCAGTCGTGCTCATACTAAGTTTATTATCATGGTGAGAAATATATTGCATTTGAGCTCCTTCACTAAAAATCAGAATTAATTAATCTTTCGCCAAACTTCGACCACCATTAATTTACCATTTATCCTCAGATAATGATGCTATAATAGCCATTCTATTTTGTAATCAACCGCCATTCTCATGCGAATAATAAAGTAATATTACCGTACGAAATTTTTCGATAAATGACTTGTTTTTAAGTGTATATTTATTAGCAGTATAATGAAATGTCGCATCCTTTTAAGTAATGCAATTCAAATTACCTTTGGGGGCGAAACTTTATAGAGATGACTTTAGATCCTTTAGCCACTTCAAACTAATATCGGTAGCTATCTCCTTAACTTTTGTTTATATACCCTTTAAAAGCGCCAGCTTTGTTTATACGGATAAACATCAGGCAATTGACCTGCTTGAATATGTGTTTGGCAAACCTGCCAAAAATTAGCACTAAATAAATCCTGATGTTGCAAACAAAAGTAATCATATGCACGGGGATTGGCGCTAAAGAAAATACTAAATTGGCTCGGAAAAATGTCATTCTCAGCTACATCAAAGTAACTTTCACTGCTGAGTTCTTCAAAGCTATTTTGACTCGTTGGTAATTCCCGAAATTGGCAGTCTGTTAAGGGGCAAATTTCATCGTAGTCATAAAAAACTACTCGCCCCCAACGAGTTACGCCAAAGTTTTTCATGAGCATATCACCCGGGAAAATATTAGCACCAGCCAAATCTTTAATTGCTTTACCGTAATCGTTCATTACTTCAACTAACTGTTTTTCTTCGCATTGAGTAATATATAAATTCAGTGGCATCATTTTACGTTCAACGTAGACGTGTTGCAGTACTAAAGCTTTGTTGGCTATGATCATTGAACCTGCAATACTCTCACGCATTTGGGCAAACAATTCATCACTAAACCGACTAAGATCAAAAGCAAGGTAACTAAACTCATGGGTGTCGGCCAAACGCCCCACTCTATCGGCTTGTTTTACGAAGTCGTACTTAGCCATTACCTGTGCTTTAGTTGCTGTTTTTGGGGCACTGAATTTATCTTTAATAACTTTGTAAACATAGTCAGAGCCGGGAGTTGTAAATACCAACATCACCATGCCAGGAGTACCTGGGGCTATAATATATTTATCACAAGCGGGGCTATTTTTGGTGGTGTCGACCTTATAACGATAAAACTCGGTTTTAGCATGCTTAATAAAGCCAATGGCGTTAAATAATTCAAAACGTTTTTTATGGGGCATTAATACCGATAAGTAATCCACATAACGCGCGGGTTGATCAGTATCGACCATAAAATATGTACGGGCAAAACCAAACAGTAAACTCAGTTGATCAGCCCCCATCATTACGGCGTCAAGTTTTAAACCATTCTCTGTATTTAAAATAGCAATAGCAAAGGGCATATTATCGCCATTTTTAGCGATACAACGACCTATAAGATAGCAGGCTTTATTTCTAAAAAAGAGTGAGTTAGCGTATTCGATGTAGCCATCATTTAATTTAAGTAACTGATAAACTTGTGGGCATTGCTCTTTAGCTCCCGCACTTAGCGTTTGCTGTAATAAAGCAATATCGCGTTCAATGTTTTCAAATGGTGTTCGAAAAACATGGCGTTTAACTAGCATGTCAATAGCTTGATCAAAACCCATTTGTAACGATAAACGACTAACGAGTTGATCGAATGAACGCGGCTTTGCACGGTATTTTGCTTTTAGCACAAACAAATGCACAGTACGAATTTTGCGATCGTCCCAAATAGCGCCAAAAGTAGAATTAAAAAAAGTATGAGCAATGGGCTGATTTTCATGGGTAAGCACCATTTGTGCGTAAATATTTTTAGCTCGCTGCCAAAGGCTACTATTATTTAACTCATCGAAAGCTATTACATTAACCGCATCGCTTACTTTTTTTACCTTCTTTTCATATACCTGTAGCCTTAAACGCATTGCTGATTGCACATCATGCCATTGTCTTTGTTCAAACCGGCTTTGCGCGCCTAGAGTTATATTTAAAAAGTCTGCAAACATCCCTTCAAACCCCGCATAAACAGCGCGCGCTAGCTTAGTAGCAATAAGATCTAATAAAGGCTCGTTTACTGTGATGCTTTTTGGCTCAGCTTTTGACTCAGATAATTCAGACATATATTTATCAGTTATAGTAATTATTTTTTATTAATGATTTACTTACCATAGCAACCGCGCTTTAATTTAGATAATTAATAAAGCAAATAAATAAGATTGATCCGATGAATATAAGAAATGTCGATCTCAACTTGTTAGTCTACTTAAATGTACTAATTGACGAGCAAAATGTGTCTAAAGCAGCCAACAAACTTGCTTTAACACAACCAGCTATGAGTAATGCATTAAAGCGTTTGCGAGGCTTGTTTGACGATCCGCTACTGGTTCGTGCTGCTGGCAATATGACCCCCACGGCGAAAGCACTAAGCTTAAAGCCCGAGATTGAATCTTTGCTTAAAATGGCTGAAGCTATCACCCAGCCGAGTGAGTTATTTGACCCAACTAGCGCTGAAATAACTTTTAGAATAATGGCTAACGACTATTTAGAGTCGACTTTAATTGCACCTTTTATCACCAACCAACTACTAAAACATCCAGGCCTTAATTTTGATGTGTTAAACCCAAGTGATGTCAGCTTACAAGATATGGAAAAAGGCACTATAGATTTAGCTATTAACCGCTTTAATGGTATGCCGCGCTCGTTCCATCAATCAACAGTGTGGAGAGATAACTACTGCTGCTTAAGCCATCCTAAAAGTCCTTATTTAAAAAAGCCAGATTTAGCAAATTACCTTGCCCAAGAACATATTTGGGTTAATCGCGCAGGCTGGGGCCCAGAAGCGGCTATCACGAATAAATCAGGTAGCCAAAAACTCGGCTGGGTTGACGAGGCGCTTTGGCAATTAGAACAGACACGCCATATACGGGTATTTACCCGCCATTACATGATCGCAAGCCTGCTTTGCCAGTCACCAGAATTAATAGCCACCTTGCCACGTCGCCAAGCGATGTTACTGGCAAAACATACCGATTTAGTAATAAGCCCAGTCCCTTTTCAAATTGTGCCAATTGAAATAAAAATGCTCTGGAGCCCATTGCTGCATCACGCTAACCCACATCAATGGCTACGTAGAGAGCTCGTTAGTTTTGCCGGCACTATTGCCGATCGCTAACGGACAAACTAGGGCGTGTTGATCTTTGTGGTATGAAAAACAAACAGCATGAAGATAAGGTATAATTGAATTCGCCAGAAAACTTTACACCGAACCTACATGCCAAGATTAATGTTAACAGACGGGACATGGAATGTCTTATCAAAAGTAATGTACTTAAGTGGTCGAATTTATAATAAGCCCAACCATAGAAAAACGCTCGAAGGCATACTGTATAAGATGCGCACAGGTATTCCATGGCGAGATTTACCTTCTGATTTTGGCCGTTGGAGTGCTATCTACAGACGGTTTAATTTATGGTCCAAAAAAGGGATTTTGAATGAACTGTTTCGCGCATTATCTCGTGATGCGGACATGGATTGGGTCTTCATTGATGGCAGTATTGTCAGGGCTCATCAACATAGTTGCGGTGCAAGAACTGCTGACAATGAATCAATTGGAAAGAGCCGAGGTGGAAATTCTACGAAAATTCATCTTGCAGTCGATAGCGGAGGGTTGCCTGTTTATTATGAATTATCCTGTGGGAATACGCATGATATCGTCCATGCAGAGTCACTCGTAGCTAATTGCCCAACAAGTAATATGGTTGTCGCAGATAAAGGCTACGACAGTGAAAAACTGAGAGCGTTTGTTCGTGATAATAACGCTACACCCGTTATTCCACGTAAGGGCAACAGTTTAGTAGGCAATGAAGATATTGACTGGTGCATGTACAAATATCGGCACTTGGTTGAGAATGCATTTGGCCGTATTAAGCAATATAGAGGGATAGCCACGCGGTATGAAAAGCTTGAACGAAATTATCATTCAATGCTCGCTTTAGCATTTACTATGATGTGGCTACCAATGTGGGCTGATTGATATATGTACTACAAAGATCAACAGCCCCTAACCTAACTTGAAGTTTGCTAATTCATTACATACCAAATCATTCTAAGGGGTAGCTCTAAATGGTTTTGTGCAAAGTTTAAAAGCTGCGCGCCGTATGCGATATATGGCGGCCTGTACTCACTAAAAGTACGCACTAAGAAATACCCCTGACTGGGTAAGTGAGTATCGACGACATGTCATATTATATAGCGGCTATCCGTTTAGGTTAAACTGGCACGACAGCACCGAAAACAAAGCCCCTATTACCATGGAAGCATTATAAACTAGCTATTTTGCTATCATTGCCCATTAACTCTCGCCACGATTCGGGTAAGTGTTGCCACGCTATTAAATTAAAGGTTGGTTCAACCGTTATGCTCGGTAGCCTTGTACCTAGCGCAGCCTATATCGCAGCCTTCTACGGCTATAGAAGTCGGTGTACCTAAAGCTTATATAGGTTTTGCAATGTTAAGCTCTTGGCTTCACCTTCGCGTCTAACGTTATTGTTGGCACTGGCTCATACCACCCACTTGCTATGGCAATGCAGTAAGTTAACTGCGCTTGTCAAATGAGTATAATTTTCAGCGCTTGGCTATACTCTTTGTAACCAACAGTTTGCATCCAACAGTTAATTATTCTCTTTTATCAAAATAAATGCCCGTAATCATATAATTAATATTGAGTTATATATTCAGCCTAGCGCAGCGAAACACTTATTAAACAATTATGTCGCAAAAATTTAAAGACAGTTGTTGACGTAGTGAGAAATTATCACTAACCTTTCTGGAAGCGCTTCCACACACGCACAATTTTCTTACTTTATTATGGTAGCGCTTCCATGTTTGCAATACATAAACTTGAACAACAATGTCTTACTATAAAGTAAGAAATAATAATGATAAAAGTACGAGGGAAACCTAATGTCCAATCATATTTTAAAGAAAACACAGTTAGCTACCAGCTTATCTTTGCTTTTAGGTGTTACTACTTTACCTACTCTAGCGGCTGAAGCTGAAAAGCCGGATAACTTAGAAGTTATTCAAGTGACAGGCTTCAAAGGAAGTATTAAAGAATCAACTCAGCTGAAGCGTTATTCTGCGGGGGTTGTTGATGCCATTTCTTCAGAAGATATAGGTAAATTTCCTGACACCAACTTAGCTGAATCACTACAACGCATTACTGGTGTTTCGATCGACCGTAGCAATGGTGAAGGCTCAAAAGTCACAGTGCGTGGTTTCGGTCCAGATTATAATATGGTGACATTAAACGGACGTACAATGCCAGCGGCTTCGATTCCTGCAGGTGGCGGTACGCCAAACTCTCGTTCTTACGATTTTGCCAATTTAGCTTCAGAAAGTGTGAGTGCAGTAGAAGTATATAAAACCGGTAAAGCAAGCATTGCGTCAGGCGGTATTGGCGCTACAATTAACATAAACACTGCTCGCCCACTGGATAACCCAGGTGTTGTAGCTAATGTTGGTGTTAAAGCTCAGCATGACACAACAAATCGTGTTGGCGATGATATCACCCCTGAGCTCTCAGGTATTTTTAGCTGGACCGATGAAGACGCTGTGTTTGGTGCTTCATTAACTGCAAGTGTGCAGGAACGAGATAGCTCAAGCACCGGGGCATTTGTTAATGAATGGCGTACCACAGAATATGACGGTACAATTCCTCAATCTGCTGATGATATCATCGTAGAAAATGCCCCTGCCATGGGTCAATATTATTCAATGCCATCAGATTTGCGCTATACAATTGCCGATCGTGAAAGAACACGTACAAATGCGCAATTAACATTACAATACAGCCCTGTTGACGACTTTACTGCAACCGTAGATTATACTTATTCAAAGCAAGATATTTATGAGTCTCGTGCAGAACAATCAATTTGGATGGATAACTATAAAAGCCACCTAATTTTTGATGATAACGAAGTTAAAACACCTATTTACTATAGCGAAGAACGTGGTGATTTATCTACCCGCGATTTGGGCTTAGCACTTCAAGAACAAAATCAAGTTAACGAAAATAAATCAATCGGCTTAAACCTTGAATATCATGTAAATGATTACCTTAGTTTCATGTTTGATGCGCATAGTTCTGAAGCAACCAGTAAGCCTGATGCAGAATATGGCAGTTGGGTAAATGCAGGGTTAGGTGCGAATGTTGTTGCAGGACAATCTGTCGATTTTAGCCGTGATTTACCTTCAATGGTTATCGACTTTGATGACTGCAGCCGAGATAACCTTAATTGTTCTGGCGCTTTAGAACAATCTGATGTAGGTACATCAATTCTAGATTCAAACTTTGCAAGTCAAGAGTCTACAGTTGATGAATTTCGTTTGCATGGTAAATACCTACTTGAAACAGGCAGTGTTGATTTTGGTATTGAATCACGCTCAATGGAAAGTCAATCATTACAATCATTAACTCGCAATACTATGGGTAACTGGGGAATTGAAAACCCTGGTGAACTTCCTGAAGGTTATTTAGATCCAACAAACTTCCTAGCTGAATTTGATGACTACAATACTTCTGATTCCTTTAACCAAGGTTTTACAGGTAGCGCCTCTGAAGTCGGTTATTGGGCCGCTGAACAGTACGGTTTTAATTTTGCGGCAGATGGCGCCTACGCGACCAATCGTACTATAAAAGAAGATATAACCGCTGCGTTTGTACAATATAATCACAATGGTGAAATTGGTGATATGCCATTTAACCTATCTGTTGGTGCGCGTTATGAAACAACCGATATCACATCAACTGCTAATATCGATTTACCAGACGCTGTCGCATGGGAAGGTAATAACGACTTTAACGTGCGTTACGGTACAAACAAGCAAGATTACTCACTTAGCTCTGACTATAATCACTTTTTACCAAGTATCGACTTTGATATTAATGTAATTGACGAGGTAACTTTACGTGCTTCATATAGTACGACGATTGCTCGCCCGACTTACGATAATTTAAGCTCAGCGGCCACAGTAGGTGTACCAACAGGTCCAGCCCTAATACCTGGAACTACCAATGCACCGGCATCGACAGGTAACCCTAGTTTAGTCCCCCTAGAATCAGATAATATTGATTTATCTGCTGAGTGGTATTATTCAGATGTAAGTTATGTTTCAGTAGGTTACTACAATAAAACGGTCGATAACTTTATTGGTTTATCACCAATGACCGAAAATTATTATGATCTGCGTGATGCATCTGCAGGCCCTCGCGCTGAAGCTGCTCGTGCTGAGCTTGCGGCACAAGGTCTTGCATTAACAGTTGCAAACTTATTCCAAATGGTTGCTGCAACAGAAAATAATGTTGCCTTTGATTCAATGTCTTATGAAGAGTTTGAAGCCGCATACGATATACTACCAAATAGTGATGATCCACTAATGGAGTTCACAGCTCAAGTACCGACTAACAATAAAGATGCCGTTATAGATGGTTACGAGATTGCACTGCAACACTTCTTTGGTGACTCAGGCTTTGGTATTCAAGCTAACTACACAATTGTAAATGGTGATATTGATTTTGATGTAGCCGCGGACCCAACTACAACCCAGTTTGCCTTGGTAGGTCTAAGTGATACGGCTAACTTTATTGCAATGTACGAAAATGATAAATTCCAAGCACGTATTGCCTACAACTGGCGTGATAAATTCTTAAATAGTGCCGCTCGTTATGTCAACGAACCAAGCTTTACTGAGGAATATTACCAAATTGATTTTAACGTTGCATATAACTACAGTGAGCAAATGTCATTTTTTGTTGAGGGGATAAATATTACCGAACAAAACCTAAGACAGCATGGCCGTTATGAAGCACAATTATGGAATCTTGAACAAAACGGTGCGCGCTATAATATTGGTATGCGCTATAACTTTTAACTCATGGTGACTGCCAACTCAGTCAGACTGTGAGTATTATTAAGCCGCTACCTGTTAGCGGCTTTTTACGTTATAAAAATGAAAGAGCATACAATGAGCAATGAAATGCAACATATTATAGTATTAGGAGGTGGCGCCGCAGGATGGCTAAGCGCAGGTTTATTAGCTGCTGAGCATCCAAGTAAACACATCACCTTAATTGAGTCTTCAAATATTGCCATATCAGGCGTAGGAGAAGGCACTTGGCCGTCAATGCGTAACACCCTCAAACGTATTGGGATTAAAGAGCGTGATTTTTTACGCTATTGTGACGCTTCATTTAAACAAGGTTCTAAGTTTATTAACTGGCGTAATTTAGACAGCGGCGAAAACTACTACCACCCATTTATGACCCCTGATGGCTACCTAGAAACAAATTTACATGCTTACTGGCAAAAAAATGCATCAGCACAAAAGTACGCCGATGCAGTTAATATGCAAAGCTTTGTTTGCCAAGCGGCTCTTGCGCCTAAACAGTTACACACACCAGAATACGCCGCTGTTACTAATTATGGCTATCACCTTGATGCAGGAAAGTTCGCTACATTTTTAAAAGAGCACTGCGTAGAAAAACTGGGCGTTAAGCATATTATTGATGATGTACTTGATGTAAAAAATGACAGTGATGATTATATTCAGTCACTCAGTACTACCACTCACGGTGAAATACACGGTGACTTATTTATTGATTGCTCTGGAGCGAGAGCACGTCTAATAGGCGAGCATTATAAGGCTGAGTTTCTTACTCAAGATCACATCCTATTTAATAACAGCGCAATTGCCGCACATGTCCCCTACGCGAACGATCAACAAGAAATTGCATCGGCCACGTTATCAACCGCGCAAACTAACGGTTGGATTTGGGATATTGGTCTACCGAGCCGTCGCGGTATTGGTTATACCTATTGCGATAAATACTGTGACGAGCAAACAGCTATAAACGTCTTAAAACGTTATGCTGTGCAATCTATTGGAAAACAAACCGCCAAGCAACTACAAACTCGTAAGCTTAGCTTTAACCCCGGTTACCGAAAACAATTTTGGCTTAAAAACTGCCTTGCCGTCGGAATGTCACAAGGTTTTATAGAGCCACTCGAAGCATCAGCTCTTGCTATGGTCGAACTGTCAATCAGTATGTTGAGCGAGCAACTGCCACAAAACCGTATTCATATGGACATGTTAGCGACTCGATTTAATAAACGCTTTCGTTATCGTTGGCAACGCGTAATCGACTTTTTAAAGTTACATTATATTTTAAGTGAACGTGATGATAGCCAATACTGGCGCGATATAAAAAGCCCCGCAAGTATCCCAAGTAACTTAGCAGAGCTAATGACTATTTGGCAGTATCAGCCACCTAGCAGATTTGATCTCGTTCAAAATGAAGAAATATTTCCCTCAGCAAGTTATCAATACGTGCTATATGGTATGGGCTTTAATACACAAAATACGGAAGTAGAAAGCACTTTTAACAACCCAAAGGCCGGGCATTATTTTTACCAACAAAATCGTGAAAAAATTGCCAAGTACCTAAAAGGACTACCAAGCAATCGCACGTTATTAAATCAACTCTTAAACAATAAGGTTTAACCAGACAATGGCACACACTAAACAAATAAAAAATGTGGTGATCGCTGGCGGCGGAACAGCAGGCTGGATGGCAGCAGCAGCGTTGACTAAGCTCGTTGGTAATAATATCAACATAACCTTGATTGAGTCTGACGAAATAGCAACGGTTGGTGTAGGTGAAGCCACTATCCCACCTATTCGCACTTTTCATAAATTACTTGGCATAAACGAACAAGCCTTTATGAAGGCCACGCAAGCAAGCTTTAAGCTAGGAATTAGCTTCGAAAATTGGGGTCAAAAAAACACCGACTATATTCACTCATTTGGCATGACAGGGAAAGAGTGCTGGGCTGGCGAGTTTCACCACTTTTGGCTACAGAGTTTATCCTTAGGATTAGAATCTGAGTTTGGCGAATACTGTTATGAGCTACAAGCCGCTAAGCAAGGTAAATTTGCCTTTAATCAACAAAACCCTATCAACTATGCGTTTCATATGGATGCAAGCCGCTATGCGTTATTCTTACGTGAATTTTCAGAAAACTTAGGGGTGAAACGCCTTGAAGGAAAAATCACCCGCGTAAACAAATGTACCGAGTCAGGTTATATACAAAGCCTAACTCTTGGCGATAACAGCACTATTGACGGGGATTTTTTTATTGATTGTACTGGTTTTCGAGGCCTACTTATTGAGCAAGCCTTACATACAGGTTACGAAGATTGGTCACACTTACTACCGTGCGATAGCGCAATTGCAGTACAAACTAAAGCTGTAAATGACAACATCACACCCTATACCCGTGCAATTGCGCATGAAGCCGGTTGGCAATGGCAAATTCCGCTGCAGCAACGTGTAGGCAACGGCTTAGTGTATTGTAGCCGCTATTTAGCTGACGAAGACGCTAAGCAATTACTTCTTGAGAACATTCAAGGTAAAACCTTAACTGAGCCTAAAGTCATAAAATTTAAAACAGGTCGGCGCCGTAAAGGCTGGAATAAAAACTGTTTAGCACTGGGCCTTGCCAGTGGCTTTGTAGAGCCGCTTGAATCGACTAGTATCCACTTAATTATGTCCGGGGTCATTCGTTTTATGCGACTATTTCCGTTTAATGGCATTACTGAGCAAGCGATCAGTGAATACAATAAGCAACTAAAAAGTGAGATCGAAAATATCCGTGACTTTATCGTGCTGCATTACAAAGTCACTGAACGCTCTGACAGCGAATTTTGGCGTCACTGTAAAAGCATGGAAGTACCAGAGACGCTAGCCCATAAAATTAGCTTGTTTAAAGAAACCGGCCGGGTATTTTTAGATGACGGCGATATATTTCGAGTCGACTCATGGGTGCAAGTAATGCTAGGCCAAGGTATCAAACCTAAGCAACACCATTTAATTGCCAGCCTAATGAGTGATGATGAACTAAGCCGCTTTTTAAGCAGTATTAAACAACAAATTACTCAGCGTGTGGCACAACTACCAATGCATAAAACCTTCTTACAACAATATTGCCCTGCAAACGAGTGATCATAAAAAAAGCCCTTTAAACACTTAAAGGGCTTTGAAAAACCCAACAAAAAACTACACACATCACTGTGTTTACTTAACTACTGAACAAATCAATCATCTGGACAGATAATCGTTGATTGTTTCTTCCCCTCTGAAACAAAATTGATATTCGTCACTAACACAGAAATTTTAGCAGCGTTTTATATAAAAAATAGGCTAACAACTCTGGCAAAGCAAGTCTATGTTTAGAGCTTGCCATGTATTAAACGCAACTCTTTTAAGTTCAGCGCTAATATCAACACGCCCACCACAATCTTGCATACAAGTCGTTGCAACATATTGCAACATTAAGTACTGAGCTTGGCATGCCATTTACTTTATAATCAAAACTTAGGGCCGAGTTTGCTTCAATGTAAGCCACTTTATCTTCACTTCGATACTCAATACCTGCAAACTCCACACGATTACTGGCTACTTGTAACTGTTGATCGCTTAACTTTAAAACCGTCACCATGGGTTAGTCAGTACACCATTAAATTTACGCAGCTCTTCAACGGTTATATCGCGGATTTCTGGCTGAATCATTTGCGCCACGTTTTTATTTTTGATATTCAAAGCAAGTATTTATTCTAATCTTAATTTAACTATTGACCTGCTAAGAAATAGCCACTAACCTGAATATGGAAGCGCTTCCTTAAAAGCATTAAATACCATAGCTGAGCATTAATAAAATCAAACATGGAAGCGCTTCCAAAAGCATGCACTTTTAAAGCTAGAATTAATACCAAATTTACTGACAATAAAAAAGCAGAGGCTTTCTATTAATGAAAAAATTATCATTACCCGCTAACTCGCCACTTCTTAGCAAAGACTTCACTTTTGGTGTTGCCACAGCATCTTTTCAAATTGAAGGTGGCGCAAATGATCGCCTACCCTGTATATGGGACACCTTTTGCTCAACGCCTGGCAAAATAGCCGATAACTCAGATGGATTAGTTGCCTGCGACCATTACACACGGTGGCCACAAGATATTGAATTAATAGACTCCTTAGGTGTTGATGCGTACCGCTTATCGATTTCTTGGCCTCGAGTAATGAAGCAAGATGGTACTTTAAATCCGATAGGTGTTAAGTTTTATACCGATATTTTAGATGAGTTAAAACGTCGAAACATCAAAGCCTTTGTCACGCTTTATCACTGGGATTTACCACAATACTTAGAAGATGAAGGTGGCTGGCTTAATCGAAACACAGCCTATGAATATGCAAAGTATGCGGACTTAATTAGCCAAGCATTTGGTGAGCGAGTTCACTCTTACGCAACATTAAACGAACCATTTTGCAGCGCTTATTTAGGTTACGAAATTGGTGTGCATGCCCCTGGTATTGTTGGTCGTGAATTTGGTCGAAAAGCGGCTCATCACTTATTACTAGGCCATGGCCTCGCGATGCAAGCACTCGCTAAAAATAGCCCAGATACATTAAACGGTATTGTACTTAACTTTACACCTTGCTACCCAGTAACCCAAAGTGAAGCAGACTTAAAAGCCACAGCTTTTGCTGATGATTATATTAACCAGTGGTATATGCGCCCAGTAATGGAAGGTAAATACCCTGATATAATCGACCAGTTACCACCTGAGCAACGCCCTGATATTCACCCTGGGGATATGGAAATTATTGCTCAACCTTTAGATTACTTAGGCGTTAATTTTTATACGCGCTTGCATTATCAAGCAAGCGATGATGACTTTTACGATGAACGTCCTCACCAAGGTCCATTAACAGATATTGGCTGGGAAATTTACCCACAAGCCTTAACTGATTTATTAGTATCGTTAAATAAAAAATATACTTTACCACCTGTTTATATCACTGAAAATGGTGCGGCCATAGCCGATACGATTAATAACGGCGAAGTAAACGATTTAGACCGTATTAGCTATTATCAACAACATTTAAACGCAGTTCACAATGCCACCGAGCAAGGTGTAATCGTACATGGTTATTTTGCTTGGAGCTTAATGGATAATTTTGAATGGGCTGAAGGCTATTTAAAACGTTTTGGCATTGTATATGTTGATTATCAAACTCAACAACGTACAGTTAAAGCCAGTGGCCATGCGTATAGCAATTTAATTACTAATCGGTAATTATTAAACGATAATTACTAGTCGACAACCTCGACTAGTAAACTTTAAAACAACAATAAGAAACACACAGTGAATAAAATTCCTTTATACGAAAAAATAGGCTATGCCATGGGCGATGCCGGTGCCAACCTAGTTTGGCGCGGCGCACTTGCCTACTTAGCTGTATTTTATACCGATACTTTTGGTATCTCAGCAGCGGCCGCTGCCATGTTATTTCTAGTAGTGAGATTATCTGACGGTGTAACCGATATAATAATGGGTATGATTGCAGATAGAACCAACACCCGCTTTGGTAAGTTTAGACCTTGGATACTTTGGTCTGCGCCATTTTTAGGGTTGTTCATGGTGCTGTGTTTTACCACTCCTAACTTTAGTGAAACCAATAAGTTAATATACGCCTATGTCACTTATATTGGTTTAACCTTAGCATACACCGTAAGTAATGTGCCCTACTCTGCCTTAATGGGCGTAATGACCCCTGATGACACTGAACGGACTAAACTCTCTAGCTTTCGTTTTGCCGGCGCATTTGCAGGTGGCCTCCTAGTAATGGGGTTTTTACCTGAGTTAGTTGCCTACTTTGGCGGTGGTGACAATGCTAAAGGCTATCAATTAACTATGTATTTATTTGCCGCATTACTGATTGCGCTTATGGCCATTACTTTTATAACAACCAAAGAACGTGTAGCACCACAAGTAACCAATGAAGGCTGCCTAAAATCGGAGCTAAAAGACTTAACTAAAAACTTACCTTTCATTATTTTACCCCTGCTTGCTACCACTCTATTTTTTTACTATCGCGATATATACAGTGGATTGTTCTTTGCGCTAATTATGGTAGCCATGACCTTTGTTATAAAAAAATTACTCAATAAAGATCACCAAAAGCTAACTGGTTCGCAGCGTGATATGGTTGACTTGCTAACCAATAAGCCTTGGTTAATTTTACTCGGCATTGGCTTTTTAACCATGATGTTTAATGGCATAAAATATGGCGTAATTGCTTATTACTTTAAATATCATGTTGCTAACGAACTCATGGCCGGACAATATTTTGTCGCGTTATTAATTGTGTCAATTTTTGGCGCACTGGCCACAGGCAAGCTTGCAGAAATTATGGGGAAACGTAATTTATTTATTGTATCCCTAGTATTGAGCGGTTTACTAACAACTGCCTTTTACTGGGTACCGAGCGATAATATTATTGCTGTATTTACCTTTGGCTGCGCCGCGGAATTTTTTGCAGCCATGATGCCAACATTATTTTTTAGTATGCTAGGTGATTCTGCAGATTACTCTGAATGGAAAAATAAACGCCGCGCTACGGGCTTAATTTACTCAGCTGGCACTTTTGTACAAAAAACAGGTGGCGGATTTGCTGGGGCATTAGTGTTGGTTGTATTAGCAGGCTATGGCTATAACGGTATGGATGAAACGACTATATCGCAATCATTACCTGGTATGCAGCTATTAATGAGTTGGATCCCGGCTGCATTTGCATTTTTAGGTGCAGCTTTAATGCTAATTTACCCACTTACGCCAAAAATGTTGCACAAAATTACAGAAGACTTGGCAATTAGACGCAGTAATGTGTAAATTACAATAGTTAAAACAATAAGCTAGTGCAGGAAATTAATGGCGACTATATATCAAGTATCAGAACTTGCAGGCGTTTCTTTATCAACCGTTTCACGGGTAATGAACGACAACGACTACGTAAGTAAAAAGACCAAAAAAAAGGTACTTGATGCAATGGCAGAGCTTGGCTATCAACCAAGCTCTATTGCCCGCTCTTTAGCATCTAACTGTACTAACAGTGTCGGGATTTTAGTGTCTGAGCTTGACGGGCCATTTTTTGGCCAAATGATGTCAGCTATTGAAGAACAACTTCGTGCAGCGGGAAAGCATGTAATAATTACGCCCGGCCACAGTGATGAAAACAAAGAAAGAAACGGTTTTGAGTTTTTAATTAGCCGCAATTGCGATGCAATTATCGCCCACGTTGAAGCTGTATCAAACGACTATTTAATAGAGCTTAGTAAAGGTAAAGTGCCTATTTACTTAATGAGCCGTTATGTAGAAGAAATTAAAGATAACTGCATAAGCTTAGATAATATTATGGGCGGTTACTTAGCAACTAAGCATATGATCAACAAAGGTCATAAAAATATTGCCTACATAGCAGGCCCGCAATTTAAAGTCGATGCTTCAGACCGACTCACTGGGCATAAAAAAGCCTTAGCTGAGTTTAATATTCCATTTAACGAGCAACTATTTTTTATAGGTGATTTTAAAGAAACAGGAGGCCAAGATGGGCTAAAGCACTTTATGAATGCTAAAACAAAGTTTTCAGCGCTAGTATGTGCAAATGACGAAATGGCATCAGGCGCTATGAAATGTGCTCGTGAACATGGTTATAATATTCCCAAAGATCTCGCCGTAATGGGCTACGATAACGTTATATTTGCCAACTATTTATATCCTACACTAACAACTATCGATAACCCGGTGCCAGAGATGGGTAAAATGGCTGCTAATCTAGTTTTAAAAGACATTTATAAACACGCTAGTATTACAATCAACCGCATTTTCCAGCCAACACTCATCGCTAGGGACTCAACTCCTGATATTAATTAACTAGCTTTTACCATATACAAACAATTATTGACCTCCATAACTTCTGGATAATCTGCGAATTTAAACCCTAACTTTTTATAAGCTTGGATTGCCTGTTGGTTGTCAGCCATGACAAAAATAACAGACTCATATTTTATGAACCTGTTATGTCAATACTATAAAAATTAAAACTGATAACTTAACGAGACTTTATAATTGCGGCCAAGCTCCGCTGGATCGCTTGCTTCTGTTGCTGGCGCTCTTAGGTAGCGCTTATCTGTTAGATTATCGACACCCAACCTCACTATGAAACCGTCTAAACTGCCAGTGGCTTGGTATTTAGCATTCAAGTTATAAACAGTGTATGTACTTGTGCCGTAACCGTATTCTAAGTACGTATCGCTTAAACGTCTTTGCTCGCGGTAATGCAACATTTGCAGGCCTAGGTTAAATTGCTCTGTGAACTGGTAGTTAGTATTCCAAGTTATTTTATCCGCAGGTGCTTCCGCATAAGGTTGTTGCGTGTAATCAATGGTTCCTAAGAAAAAGTTAGGCATACCTTCAACATCCATGTTAATCGTTGAATATCCTAAATACATATCCAGTGATTGGAAAGTATACTGCGCTTCTATTTCAATACCATGACTTAATAACTTACCAATATTCTTAGCACTATAATCGCGGTGAGTGGCAACTGGTATACCATTGGCAGGTTTTGGCCCTGGTGAACCAAGTTGTTTCTCGCCGTCAGCATCGAGATAATACATAAATGGTACGTTATCAATGTAATTATTGATTTCGTTATTAAAGTAAATCGCTTTGAGGCTCAAGCTATCTGCATAAGGCAGGTTTTGCCAACTTAAACCAAAGCCCATTTCAAGGTTATCTGAGTCTTCTGCTTTAAGATCTGGCTGTGGTTCGCTATAGCAAATTTTGCCGCCGATATGACAGCGCCATTCATCTTGCTTATAAAGTTCTTGCAGCGACGGTGCCCGAAATGCTTCAGCACTTTTTATATATAAATTAAAATAGTCAGTTACTTTAAACGTAAGACCAAGCTCGCTTGATAACTCGTTATCACTATTGCTATCAAACTGATCAAAGTACTCACTTTCCCGATCATACGCATCAAATCTAAGCCCGGCGGTGATGAGTAAACGCTCATCAAAGAACTTACTTTGATCAATCAAGGATAATGACCAGTTTTGTGCATCGCTATTGCCGTAGTATGTTGATTGTTGCTGATCTTGCCACTGAGTTTGATTAAAACTCTCAGCATCATATTGAAGTTCTACAGCAAGTTTATGTTTGATAGCACCTTCAAAGGCCGATAAGTTTGCGAACCGGACACCCTTGCGCGAACTTTCTCCTTCACTATTACTGTCATAAATAATTTTATTAGTACCTTGCTCAATGTAGCCTTTGCTGATCTTATCGTACGTTTTTTTAGAATAAAAAGCTTGTACATCTAAATCAACGTAATCGCTTTCTCCCTGATAGGTGTATTTAAGCATGCCTTCGAGATAGTCATTTTTGTAATCTTCAGCCAGTGTGGGATATGCAATTGCTAAATCAAGTCGCTGACCATAAGGTTGATCAACCGATTCAGTTTTACTGTAATCTAGCTTAGTTTTAAGACTATGATGCGGGTTAAAATACCAGGTATTTTTTAGGGTCGCATTTTGTCGTTTTGATTTATTCTGTATTTTGCTAACTTGCTGAATTTTTTCGTCTTCAGTCGTGCCTTCCTTAGCAACAACATCAATATCATCATATTCAACTTGCCCGAGTGAAAACACAGTATCGCTCACATCATTTAAATAGAATAAATCAGCATTAAAGTCATTCGAGTCTGAAACAGATTGATGTGTCACTGAGAATCGAGTGCCAAAACCTTGTTCATCTCCTAAATAATCACTCGCATCCTTGGTCACTAAGCGAATACTCCCACCAATAGCGCCAGAGCCTACCGTTAATGAATCAGCTCCTCGCAATACTTGAATTTGCTTTAATTGATCTGGGTTTACGCCTAATGAATTAATTTGCGCTATGTTTTGACTGCCATCTGAATCAATTTTACGCTTTACATCATCTACTGATATATAAATACGTTCGCCATATAAGCCTCGAATAGAGGGTTGTCCTGATAACGGTGTTACACCACCAAATAACTCAACCCCAGGTAGAGTTTTAAGTATCTGGTTAAGGTCAGCTGCTTGCTGTCTTTCTATTTGTTCTTTTGATAATACCGATACTGAACCTGCTACATCTTGATTTAACGCTGATAATTTGTGACCTAAAACCTCAATTTTTTCTATTGTTTGGTCTTCTTTGTTTAACTCAATGGTGCTTGCGAAGGTAGAAAAATTAGAAAGTGCTGCACCAACACATAGAAAAGCATACGTAAATTTCATATCATCAATCCTTAATAAAAATCATTACCATTTAGGTTTGAGTGGTGATTTTAGGTTTTAATATTTGGAATTGCAATAACTAAATACTTACGCTTATACTAAAAACAGATTATTTGCCTGTAACTTATTTTTAATTTAATTGATCTTACTTAATATAAAGGAATATGAGATGAATTCTTACAAACTCTTAATTTTAGTTCTTGCAACAATAGGATTATCTTCAGCCAAGGCAGAGCAATTTGGCGAACCTGTTAATAACGTTAATCTACTAAAAATTTCTACTTTAATGGCAACACCTGATAATTACCTTGACCAAAAAATAACGATTGAAGGCACTGTGGTAGGTGTATGTGAAAAGCGTGGTTGCTGGATGACGATAGCCTCAGATAAACGCTTTGAAAACCTGCAGATAAAAGTGAACGATGGCGATATGGTATTCCCGATGACAGCCAAAGGCAGTGAAGCAATAGCGACTGGAAAACTCAATAAAATCCAGCTTAACTTGACCCGCACTAAAGCTTTGTTAGCACACAGGGCGCAACAAGCTGGTAACGAATTTGATGAAAACACAGTGACTGAGCCAATGGCAATCTATCAACTTATACCTACAGGTGTAGAGATTTTTGAGTAACACAAAAAGAAAAATTTACTGGCATAAACTAAACCGAAGCTTGCATCGTGATGTGGGTTACTTTTGTGTTGGCTTAGTGATTATATTTGCGGTATCTGGCATTGCTGTGAATCACAAGAATGATTGGAACCCTAATTACCATGTTGAACAAAAAGTAATTCCTGTACCAACTCAAAACTGGACACTTAACAACGATGAACAGCTTATAAGTCAAGTGCTTACAACAAGCCAATTGGATGAAAAAGTTAAAGCATCATATTGGGCATCACCAACACAATTTAAAGTGTTTTTTAATAATGGGAGTAACCTGTCATTTAATCTAAAAGAGCAGCAAATAATTTATGAGCATATTGCTCCACGACATGTGTTTCAGGCATTTAATCGCTTGCACCTAAACGAAACAAAAACGTCTTGGGTGATTTTTTCAGATACCTTTGCTGCATTACTTATTTTTTTGGCGCTGAGTGGGTTGTTTATGATTAAAGGGAAACACAGTCCTTGGGGTATAAAGTCACTATTGGTAATCATTGGTATTACTCTACCCGCACTCTACATATACATATAATACTTAATACAGAATTTAATATCTGAAAATGGTTAAGAGTGCTTTACATCACAACAAAAAAGTAAGAGTGATTGTCATTATAAATTAATTAGATTCAAATAATGCTTTTGTTTAGGGGCTGTTGATCTTTGTAGTACATATATTAATCAGCCCATGTTGGTAGCCAAATTACAGTAAATGCTAAAGCGAGCACTGAGTGATAATTTCGCTCACACTTTGAAGATAAGCAATCAGGAGCGATTTTAGCTGATGATGAGCGTAGTGAGTTAATGAAACTTCGTAAAGAAAATAAAAACTTCGTATGGAAAAAGAAATATTAAAAAAGGCCAGTGCCTTCTTCGCAAGAGAAATGAAGTAAAGTTTAACTTTATTAAACAGAACGAAGGCATTTTTCCTGTAAAAAAGCAGTGCGAAGTCATGAATGTTAGTCGAAGTGGTTATTATGCTTGGCGCAATCGTCCAGCGAAAGTTATCAGTGAGTCTGAGCTAATGTTATATCGACGCACGAAAGCTTTATTTAAAGAAAGTCGTCAAAGTTTAGGATCTCGCCAGCTAATGAAAAAGCTGAGTAAAGAAGGCTTTGAAGTTGGTCGTGACAAAGTAACTTGATTGATGGGTAAGCTCAATTTAAAGGTGATGTAGAAGCTTATATCAGATATTACAATCAGATCAGGCTGCATACATCAAATGGTGACTGCTCTCCAATTGAGTTCGAACAGTCCACAATAAATGTGTCTTATGCGGCTTAACCAGGACACAACAAAGCTGACCATCGCAATAGACAACTGATTCATTTCCTTCATTTTCACCTAATCCAAACATCAATATACCAACTTTAAAGTACTAAAACGCAAACAGCCCACGTTAAGTGACTTAACGTGGGCTGTTTTTAAACTAGTGCTACTTTATAAAAACACTTATAAAGAAAGGTTTTCCTTGGCGCGTGTAAGGTTATGCGATACAAATGTATTGTCTGAAATCTGTGATGCTTCATATAAATCAGCAATGCCACCAGCGTCATTTTTAGCCATCAAGCGAGATACGCCTCGGTTGCTCAGTGCAAATGATGTAAGCTCACGGACGTTTAGTTTACGCCATTTACTTGTCTTTAATAATCCAATCGCTTGGCTGCAAATCTCTTCTGCTTGCGCATAATTTTTTGATTTAACATTCAATGCGCAACTTTTGAATGACTGCTCCAGAGGCTGTGGCGCTGTCGCTGTTTCTATAACCATTAACTTGTAATCACTTTGATCAGCCATAACAGCCGCTGAGCAAGTTAAAAGAGAGCTAAGTGCAATGGTTTTGATAAGTGTACTAGTCATGATTAAATTCCTATTTGGTTAGTCGTATTTGTTGCCGACAACTAAACTTTAGAGAATTAACCCAACTTCGACAAACGATAAAAACAAACCTGATAGATGAATAAAATTAACCTATAGACTTTAGTCTAATAACTATTTCTACTCGCGACTCTTTAGCAAGTTAACTCATAGGCCGAGTTAACTTGAAAACTGACGACCCTAGATTACCGTCATTAAGCTAAATCCTGAGTAAGGTTTTTAAATACGAATGAGCCCTCATAATTTGCAAATTCACACCTATAAACTCCTCCACCTGTGTGCCATAATCTTAATAATTCATAAATTTAGTAACTTGGCGGTATATAGGCCGCTTCAAGCTAACTTAAAGGTTTTTTAAATGGCTTATCAAGAGCAAAATCAAGCAACTATCTACTGGCACGATTAGACTACCCATCTATTTAATAAGGGACACAGCAGAAAAAACAACTTTATGCACACACTTATGTACACATAGCTAAAGTTGTATGGTAATTACAAGGAGTAAATGAAATGATACTAAATAATGCGAATAATGATGATCCTTATGAAGAGTTTGAATGTGATGATGAATCACCTTTACAAGGGCAGAAAATAAGTAAACCTCACCAATATAAATCTAAGCACTCCTATATAAAGGGGTTTGAAAAGGCAATAACTGAAGCTGAGACACACTTTAAAAGATGTTACCCAGATAAGACTGTTGCTGAGTATGAAAGCTATGTTAAAGAAGTAAGAAATAAGTTTGCCTTAGAAAATACTTTTAAAAAGGTAATTAACGATGAGTACTTTAATGAACACGATCTATTACTGCTATCTAAGCTAGCAATTTTACACGGTAAAAAGACTGACCAGCTCAAAGAGTGCTTCCTCAATCAACCTGATATAACAATGACAGCTGAAAATATTGATAAGGCATATAAGCATACTAACTATAACTTTGACAATGTACTAAAAATGATTAAAGAAGATAAATCATTATCTTCATATTTTGAATGTAAAAGCTCGTCTTTAGTATTCAAACTCTTAAGTGCCAACATTAAGCTTAATGGAACTCAAACTAAAGTTAATGAGTTTATCAATAAATTAATTCAGTATAGAAACTTCGCAATAAGACAAAGTGATTTTGAAAAGTTAGAGTTAGAATTTAAGCAACTTCACGAAAATTTAATTGTGAGTGAGTATAATAAAACCCCTTTTCCAGAAGGGGCTAAACATGCATGGCATTCCGTTGCTTTAGGCTTATCATCTAATGGGTATAAGCCAAGGGAGATTTTTGATATTGTAAACAGACAAAAATTCATGATTGATAAAAGTATTACAAGTGATCAATTGAGAAGCTTCTTATCTCGTTACAACAGAAAAATGACACAAAAAAAGTGAAATTATCACTATATAATAATACTGGGAATCATACTTTATTGTGCCATCAATCTATTTAAATATTGAGCTGGTGGTTTTGATTTAACTCAACTTGCTATAGGAGCAGCTATAGCATTACTGATTAAGTGAGTATGGATTATAGTTCTCCCACTATTTGCAGAAATTTTCTAGCTTTACCCATAGTCTAGTCAGATCCCTTAGAGGTATCTCTCTTTGTGCTTGCCTGCCAATAGTCAGCTTATTACCATTTTTAATTTCATTAATAAATTCTGTGGTTTCTTCTGGAGATAGTATAATTTCATTATCCTCAATATCATCTTTTGTAACTAAATAACTATCTATACTTTGTTTTAATACAACAGCATCTGCTTTATCAACTCGATAAAGTAGTCGTTGTGGCATTTCATATTTATCAGAGAGAGCTTTGTTAAATCTGATAATGGGAGGTGTGCCAACTAAACAAGTAGCTTTAATATCAGAGTAAATCGTTCCTATCATCATTGAATACATTTCTGGAATTTCAATATTGTCCGTCATTTTATCTTTTAGTGCTGCATGCTTTAAAAGGTTAATATTGCCAGTATAACTTTGATCAATTAGCTTACCTCTCGAAATTACATTGATAGAGTCAAAGTTAAAAGGCTTTAATTCTCCTGCAGCAATAAGTAAATCTCTACCCATGTCCATTATACAATTATTTTCTGTAATACCTTTTATGTAATGGCATGAGTACATTGTCTCTTTACTATTACCGTAATAAACAGCAGCAATATTATTATAATAATTCGTATGGTCGGTTAGTATCCTAGGTATCTCAAAGTTTTTAGATCCCTCCACGTTAGTAAAAGATAAATCGCATTGAAAATTTTTCCTAGCATTTTGTCTAGTATGTTTATTACAAATAAACTGATCTGAACCATCATTAGTGGACACTTCGTTAAGCGACATTTAGTTGTTCAAATTTCTCGGGGCTTAAATAGCCTAACGCACTATGCCTTCTCTTTTTGTTGTAATCAATTTCTATATATTCAAATACATGCTGCCTCATGGTTTCTCGGTTCATAATAGGCTCATATTGGATGGCTTCGACCTTGAGTGAATGGAAGAAGCTTTCCACACACGCATTATCCCAGCAGTTGCCTTTACGACTCATACTTTGCATTAAATGATGTTCGCTTAATAAATCACGATAAGCATGGGAAGCATATTGGCTGCCTCTATCACTATGTACAATGACATCTTTAGGTCTACCTCGGCGCCAGATAGCCATTTGCAGGGCGTCACACACCAAAGATGATGTCATGCGTGTACTCATTGACCAACCAATCACTGAGCGCGAGTACAGGTCGATAATCACAGCGAGGTAAAGCCATCCTTCGCTGGTCATTAGATACGTGATATCACCTGCCCATTTTTGGTTGGGCTTATCGGCGGTAAAGTTCTGCTCAAGTAAATTAGGGGCCACAGGTAAATTGTGTTTACTGTCGGTGGTCGACTTGAATTTACGAGCTGCTTTAGCTACTAAACCCTGACGTCCCATGCTTCTGTTGATGGTTTTTACATCATGTTTATTCCCTTGCTCCGCCAGCTCGACTTGGATACGTCTCGCACCGTCTCGCTCTTTACTGTCAACAAATACGGCTTTGACCTGAGTATCTAACATTTGCTGTTGTTGTTTGCGCTTACACACGTGCTCACATGATTTTATCCATGCATAAAACCCACTTGGCGATACACAAAGTACCTTAGCCATTCTGATAACGCTGAATGTGCTTCGGTAGCTTTGCATAAATTCAAATCGTGTTATTTTTGATTTTTCGCGAAGTAGGTGGCGGCTTTTTTTAATATGTCTAGCTCCTCTGCTTGCACCGCTAGTTGGCGTTTCAAACGAGCATTCTCGGTAGCTAACGTACTTTCTCTATCTGATGTAGATGCCTTTTTCAGAGCAGCAGTTCGCCAATAGTAAAGCTGGGACTCTGCGACACTTAATTCTCTGGCAGCTTGAGCAAAACCTACTTTACTCGCCAGCTTTAGTGCTTCTTCTTTGAATTCTTCTGAATAGGATTTACGTTTGGTCTTAGTTGTCATGTTTCACCTCTATGAGTTAGTTTACTCACTTAATGAGGTGTCCAAAACTATTGGTTCAGATCAAACTCACCTAAACCATCATAGCTACGAATGTCTCTCAGTTGATTATCTTCAAGAATTACCTTCATCTCCGTAAGATATTTAGACGGTTTTAGAGTAGCTGCAATTTCATACTTGGTTGGATGTGACTTAGTTAACCGTACTTTTTGAATCCCTTCCCCTTCAGATGACTTGTAGCAAGCCGCAAGAGAAAAACAAACGATAGTAATTGCAAAGCTTTTAACAGTGTTATTCATATAACATCCCTATTATTTAAATTTTAAAAATATGTGTCTTACTCGATTGATTTAATTGTTGCTTTGCAGGAAGCATTATATATGGTTGCAATTGCACTGCTGACTGTCATGCCGCCAAACCCATTTTTAGCGCGATATTTCATGACCAATTGATGCGTACCACCTTCGGTCACAGGTGTAATTCGCGTTTCTATATGCTCAAAACTATCTGGATCACGCATGTTTTTCTTTACATATTTCTTTACAGCTGGGTGAGAGCCGTCCCAGCTACTTAAACAATGGAATCCTTTACGGTTAATCTCTCTCTTTTGTGCGGCTTCCTTTGCTTCTTCATTAGCTTTATCTTCTGGAGTTTTATTAACCCAATCATTATATGGACTGTTAATTGGATTAAAAAGTAGGATAATAAAAAGGATGGGTACTACTGTTAAAAAGAATCTATTCATTTATTTGCCATTAATAAGGTATTAACCAATAACAAAGTAAGTTTTCTACTCACTTTATTTACCAATGTACTTAATTTTTAATTATAATACTACTCTAAAAGAACCCTACTATTTTCATCTCAAAAATAAGTGTGGTACAAGGTTAATATGTGGTGTTCGTATTAACGCTTTGAGCGGGCTTTAAATCAATTTAAATTCATACCCTTTGGGGTAGCACTGCAGTGTGCTTTATGCAAGCTTACAGTCTAGCTAGCGCCCTTATATCCTAACTAAAAAGCGGAACCTTTGAGTTAATTAGTAAACAACTGCATAATTACTGTAAATACTTAAGCTGATCATACTAGCACTTTTCAAGTTTACACTTCCCTTTAAGTTTCCCCAAAACCCACCAGCTTTCTTTAAGTCATAAGATTTAATTGAAATTGTACTATCATGGAAATGCTAGTTATAAACTATTGAGTGAAACGAGATAGGTTATGACGTATTGAACATGATAGTTCACGGAGTGATATAGACCCCACTTAAGATAATACTTACTATTACCACGTACTCATCATTATTAATATTAGGTTTGTTTAATAGTTCTATGCGAGGTAATCTTAAAGATGATTATTTCGAAGAAGGAATAAGGGAAAACGTCAGGGTTGAAATTGCGAACCAAATGATCAACGAATACAAAAAACAATACCCCAAAACTCAGTACAGAACACTTCAAGGTTTAAAATATTTACTATGTACTCTAATTCGGGATCGTGAATCAATCGCACTAACCAGTACTTCTTATTTTACAGTTAAAACAATCAAAAAGATGACTGACCAATTAGCTTTAATTTACCCTTATTTAATTGAAACTCGAGCAGGGTTTAGTAGAAAAAAACAGGGATTTCCAAGCTTTAAAGCTTCACCCGTTATACAGCTTACTGATGAAGCTATTAAGCATTTATACGAACACTGGCTAAAATGTAAATGGTTAAATAATGGAAAAGAATTACAGCTGTTAGTTTATAAACCTAACGAGTACAACCCTGAGAAATTTAGGGGGTAGCCTAAAAAAAGAGGGGTCTATTAGGGGGGTATCCAAATAGTGAATTTTAGAACTTTAGTTCAATTAACTGGCATTAATCTCTTTAATTGTTCTGTAAACAGTAGCTAAACCACAGTCACATTGATTTGCTATTTCTTTGGCTTTAAACCCTCTTTCCATATAGCCTTTTACCTTGGTTCTTAATTCTATATTCTTAGGTCTACCGCCTTTATTTAATTCAATACCTTTAGATAATGCTAGTTGCTTAGCTTTTTCCTGCCCTTGTTTAATCCTTTCAACCCTCTTTTCTTGATCTAGCCTTGCCATTGTAGCCATTAGGTCTACTAGCATGTTATTGATGCAATCTAGCACCTGCCCAGCTATAGAACCGTCATTACTTTGATAAGTTGTAGGTAAATCAGCAACTATCAATTTAAGCCCTTTTTCCTTTAGCTTCGTCTTTAGAGTATCAAAATCAGCTTGTGATAAACGCGATAAGCGATCAACTGATTCAACTAGTATTACATCATCCTGCTTTGATTCGTCTAACAATTTATTTAACTCAGGCCTATTGAGCTTTGTACCGCTTACATTTTCAATATAGTAAGTAATACCTATAAGACCTAAATCCGCAGCCTTGGCTGTTAGCAGCTCTTTTGCACGTTCTGCATTTTGCTCTTTTGTTGAAGCTCTTAGATAGATTCTGGTAGCCATGTTTTTAAACCTTAATTATCATTTAGACTTAAAATATACATATCTTTTGATAATTAATCAAAACCTATTTAATAAATTAGTTTTGATAATGTCTTAACGTGGGGATTTATCTTTTTATGATTCTTATAAAGTTTATAGTGTTTTGAGAAAGCAGGCTTGGGATATTTATATTAGCTTTACAAAAACGTTGACTTTAATTTTAATTCGTATACTGTTATTAGAGTAATTTATTTACAAACTAACAGGCTGAGCGCCCCTTTCTTTAATTTTAGATTGATGAGCGCCTCCATTTCAAACTAACAAGTTTAAAAGGGGGGCAATTATGTCTAAAAATTATCTATCAATAAACCTCATTTTAGAGCGTTATGGCTTTAGCCGAACTACATTTTTTAAAATAAGAAAAAGTGGTAGTTTTCCAAATCCCGTTACGCCTAAAAATTGTAGCCCACGCTGGTCAGTAAGTGACTTGATAAATTGGGAAGCAAAGAATTCAGACAGTGGATATTAGTAAATAAAAAGAATATAACAGTAGGTAGTAAGAGATATTTATATGCTAATAGATTTATACCTACTAGCATATAGATGATAAAAATCTACAATTTAAAAGCCTCATATAGATTGTACACTTCTTTGATATTATTTTTTTGTACTGAGTTCAAGATCAAATCATACTTACCTTTATCTCCAAGAATTCTTATTGTTGATTTATCAGCATTAGCAAGTTTTTGAGACAGCATGATTATATTTCTATCCTCTGTCATTACTGCGAACTCCCAAACTTTTCCGCCTTTATTTTCACGAGTGAACGCAACATTCTCCGATTCCCACCTGTAATCATCCGCGGCAATTTTATAATTGTTAGCAAACAACCAACTCCGTCCTGTGTAAATTATAGCAGCAGTTAAATCAAGACTACCTTTACTATCAATTTCTAAAGTTAGACTATAATTATTTGCAGCAAAACCTATCTCTTTACTAGCTTTAATTGTATAAGTATTTTCAAACTCATCTTTATCAACTCTCATATCAATTAAACTTTCAATCAGCTCTGGTTTTGCATTAAATTTACTGTTGATTTCATTTAATATATCAACTTTTTTTTGTGATAACTCCTTACCTGTATTTGTTTTGTACCATCTCACTCCATGACTATTCTTAAAAGAAACAAGCATAGTTTCAGAGTTTGGCACCAACGGTATTGCTTTAAAATTTTGAGATGCTTGATACTCTTTTAATGGTATAACGCCAGAGATACTAATATACTTTTCTTTATAAGCCATGTAAAAGTACTCTTCACCATTTTCTAAAACAACAGGCCAGTATAACCAGTTCCCCTCGACAACTGGCTCTTCAACTTTAAAATAACCTCTCATTCCTTTATATTTTTCGAAATTTAAAGTTCTTGAACAAATGCGTTCTTTCTTGCAGAAGTTTCTAAAATTCTGATTCCCATTATTTTCGTTAAACACGAACTCTTCTCTACCTTTTGGGGAATAAACAAATTGTGAGGTAGTTTTCATTTTATCTTGTTGTAATTTACTTTTGTCAGATGTGGTTCCACATCCAGATAAAATAGTGGTGGCTGATATTGAAATAGTGAATACTAATAATTTATACATAAAATCCCTTCAATTTAATTTTTAGAAAACCAACATACACATAAAAATGTAACTTTACAATATCAGTTTTTCCCATTTAGTATAAGCTGAAAGCTGTTCAGTAATAAAGTTACTTTTATTGTAAATCGAAAAGACACTACCCAGACTATGCCCTAATAACTTTTCTGCGATATAAGGTTCAACCCCCTTATCGACCAAGATAGTTGATATGGAACGCCTGAAATCGTGTACAGTCCATGACTCTAAATTCATTCTATCCCTAACAGCTCTACAGAATTTATTTATAGTTTGTGAGCTAATTGCATTTTGGTAAGTAGCAGAAGGAAAAACAAACCTCGAAAATTCAGAAAACAATTCAACCTGCTCTTTTAGTATGGTTATTGCTTGAGGCGCTAGGGGCCTTATTATTTTTATATTCGTTTTGCTTTTATCAGCTGGCAGTGTCCAAAGCTTATTTTCAAAATCAACATCAGACAATTCCATTTTTCTTACCTCACCGCATCTGGCACCAGTCAATACAATAAACTTAACTGTATTTTTAGTTGATACTAAGCATTGAGACCTTTCTATTTCTCTAAGTATTTGCTTTATTTCAACTATGCTTGGAGTACGGTCTTTTATACCGGAGGTATGACCAACAGACTTAGTAGCTATATCATTCAAGGAATGTTTATTAATAAACCCCCTATCAGAACAAAACCTCAAGCAAGTTTTGAGTTGCTTAACCAACGTTTGAGCAACATAGCCCGTTGAATTCTTTTCGACTTCATCAAAAAAACGATACCACTCAGGCTTTGTGACATCTTCTACAGGCGCTTTAACCTTTCCTTTAGCGTGTCTACCCAAACTGTAATTATAAACGCTTTGAGTGCTGGCTCTGAGCTTACAAACATACTTATCCATAAATAGATCAATACACTCATCTAATGATGGTTTTGTGTTTTCTATTGCATCTTTTGAATAATATTCTTTTATATCACACCCACTAGAAACTATATCCCTAAGCGTTGGCACAAGCTTTCTAGCATCGCTCAAAGACAATGCAGGATAAACACCCATATCATAACGCCTCTGTTTACCTTCAAACCTATACCTGTACTGAAAGACAATCTTACCTTTAGGTGATACCCTTACACTCATAGAATCACGATCTTTAAATACCCTAATGCTATCAAAGGGTTTATTTAAAAGACTTCTGAGTTTTGTATCTGACAATGCCATAATGTACACACCTATAGAATATATACACATTAGTGTACACATTGTTAGTTGAACAAGGAAATATAAAGCTGAATAAATATGAACGAAAGTGAACAAATACCACCTCAACTACCTGTTTTAAAAGAATTTAAAATAACAAAGGTGGTTATACATGAACTATAACGAACAACCAACAATCTACTGGCACGATTACGAAACCTGGGGAGCGAGCCCGCAAAAAGATAAGCCGAGCCAGTTTGCGGGTATTCGTACCGATCTTGATTTAAATATTATTGGTGACCCGCTAATTGAATACTGTAAACCGGTGGCTGATTATTTACCTCATCCAGAGGCCTGTTTGATCACCGGCATTACCCCCCAAGTAGCGATGAAAAAAGGTCTAGTAGAAGCTGAGTTTATTGCCAAAATCCATGCAGAATTTAGTGTACCAAACACCTGTGTAGCAGGTTATAACAGCATCCGTTTTGATGACGAGGTAAGCCGTTATAGCTTTTACCGTAACTTTTATGACCCGTACGAGCGCGAATATAAAAACAATAATAGCCGCTGGGATATTATCGATTTAGTACGTGCTTGTTACGCGCTGCGCCCCGAAGGTATGGAGTGGCCATTAAAAGAAGACGGCAGCCCAAGCTTTAAGCTAGAACATTTAACTGTTGCCAATGGTATTGAGCATGCTGCGGCGCATGATGCGTTGAGCGATGTAACCGCAACCATTGCCCTTGCAAAGCTCATAAAAGAAAAGCAGCCAAAGCTGTATAAGTTCTTTTTTAGCTTACGCGGTAAAAAAGCACTAGCAGAACTAATTGATGTATTTAACATGACACCACTTGTGCATACGTCGTCACGTATTCCAGCAGTACAGGGTTGTACTAGCTGGATTGCGCCAATGAGCTTTCATCCCATAAATAAAAATGCAGTGATATGTTTTAATTTAACTGAAAACCCGCAAGTATTGCTTGATTTAACCGTAGAGGAATTACGAACACGCCTTTACACAAAACACAGTGAATTAGGCGAAGATGAGTTACCAGTGGGTTTAAAACTCGTGCATTTAAATAAGTGCCCTATTTTAGCCCCAGCTAAAACACTACTCCCCGAAAACGCAGCACGCTTGGGTATTGGCCGTGAACAATGCTTAAAAAATCTCGCGATTTTAAAAGCGAACCCTGCACTTCGCGATAAAGTCACTGAAGTATTTAACGACAAACCTGATTACGGCAAAACCACCAATACCGATTACATGCTTTATGACGGCTTTACCAGCAACGCTGATAAAGCTAAGTTTGCCATTATTCGTGATGCCGACCCGGAACAATTAGCAACTCTTAAACTTGATTTTGAAGATAAAAAGTTCGATAGCTTATTGTTTAAATACAGAGCTCGTAATTGGCCGCAACACCTTAGCCAAGACGAATTAGCAACATGGCGTGAGTATTGTCAAAATAAATTGATGCATGGTGAAGATCAGCCTTCGATCAGCGCACAGGACTTTATGATCACGCTTGAAAATCTGGCTCATGAACATGACGATAGCGAAAAGGATTTAACCATTCTTAAAGCATTGTATAACTACGCGCAGAGTATGTAGTTTGCAGAACAGGTGATAAGCAAGAGTTCAAGCCGCAAGTAAAGTTAATTGCGGCTTTTTGCTAAAGAGTAAACACTATTTTTTATGAAGGGCTTCGATACGCGCTAGCAAACTTGATGTATCGTAGCGTCCGCCACCAAGTGCCTGCACGTCAGCGTAGTATTGATCAACCGTAGCGGTGATTGGTAGCGTAGCACCGTTATTCTTCGCTTCATCTAGAGCGATACCTAAGTCTTTACGCATCCAATCAACGGCAAAACCAAAATCGTAATCACCGGCCCACATAGTTTTGTAACGGTTTTCCATTTGCCATGAACCAGCTGCACCTTTAGAGATAGTCTCAATGACTTGTTCACCATCAAGGCCTGCTTGTTTAGCAAAGTGTAAGCCTTCAGCTAATCCCTGTACCACGCCCGCAATACAAATTTGATTCACCATTTTACATAACTGACCAGAGCCGACTTCACCGAGTAGTTGGCTAAAACGGCTAAATGTAGCCATGACAGGTTGTACTTTGGCAAAGGCTGCTTCATCTCCACCAACCATTACCGTAAGCACGCCATTCTCAGCCCCTGCCTGACCACCAGATACTGGCGCGTCAATAAACGCAACCCCTAGCTCAGCGGCTTTTGCTGATACTTCACGCGCAACTTCGGCAGATGTGGTAGTGTGATCAACTAAAATGGTGCCCTCATCCATACCAGCAAGTACACCGTCTCCGCCATACACCACTGAGCGTAAGTCATCATCGTTACCTACACACATAAATACAATTTCAGCGTTTTCAGCAGCACTGGCTGGAGTGGTGGCCACACTGCCATTATACTTCTCTGCCCATTTTTTCGCCTTAGCTGTAGTGCGGTTATATACACAAACTTGATAGCCTGCAGTAGCTAAATGCCCCGCCATTGGGTAGCCCATGACCCCTAACCCGATAAACGCAACTTTGATTGACATAAAAATGACCTATTTCAGTGGTAACTTAAAAAGATATATTGATTATCTCAACCAAATAGACAAAAAGCGAATGAAAAAGTCTTCATTAAATTTCCTCATGGACGACACAAATAAGGTAACTTATGGATAGCATATATCAATTTAACGCCGCACTTTATAACGGCGAAGACTTTGCCTTTAGCCAACTAAAAGGTAAAACAACTTTAATTGTAAATACAGCCAGTAAATGCAATTTTTCAGCGCAGCTCGGCGCTCTTGAAAAGCTATATCAGCAATATAAATCACAAGGCTTTATGGTACTTGCGTTTCCTTGTAATCAATTTGATTATAATGAGCCTGGTAGAAACCTTGATATTAAAGGCTTTTACCAACAGCAGTTTAATGTTAGTTTCCCTGTGTTTAGTAAAGTAATGGTTAATGGCCCTGAGGCTCATCCGTTATTTAATTATTTAAAAGCTCATACCCGAGGAATAGCACAAAATCGTGCCATAAAATGGAATTTTACCAAGTTTCTAATAAACTCTGAGGGACAGTTGTCAGTGCGCTATGCACCGCGTACTAAACCCGAAACCTTAAAACAGGTAATAGAGAGTACAATTAATGACGCAACTAACAGTAGCACTTTTCAGTTCGCAAAAGTATGAACAGGCTCCTTTTAATGCCTGTTTAAATAACCAAAGAAATATTTTACTCAGTCATTTTGAGCAAACACTCAATGAGCAAAGCACCACGCTGTGCAAAGGCTTTGATGCCGTATGTGTGTTTGTAAATGATGTGGTGAACAGTGCCGTTATAAGCCAACTTGCAGATAACGGTATAAAACTTATTTTACTACGCTGTGCAGGCTTTAATAACGTTGATTTAAAAGCTGCAAAAGCACATAACATTACAGTGTGCCGCGTGCCGGCATACAGCCCAGAAGCTGTTGCAGAGCACTGTGTTGCTTTAATGCTTACCTTAAATCGTAAAACTCATAAAGCTTATAACCGCATTCGCGAAGACAACTTTGACTTAAACGGTTTACTGGGGTTTAACCTCTTCAAAAAAACCATTGGTATTATTGGCTGTGGGGAAATAGGCCAAGCACTAGTGAAAATTATTAACGGCTTTGGTGCAAATTTATTGGTATGTGATCCTTATGCAGCTGAGGGTAATTACACACTTTGCGATATTGACACTTTACTTAACAAAAGTGATGTTATTTCACTAAACTGTCCGCTTAACGAACAGACTCACCATTTAATTAATGAGGACGCTTTTAGCAAAATGAAAAAAGGCGTCATGCTGATAAATACCTCGCGCGGCGCATTAGTAGATAGTAAAGCCTGTATTAACGCACTCAAAAGCAAAAAGCTTGGTTATTTAGGCCTTGATGTTTATGAGCAAGAATCAGAGTTGTTTTTTAAAAATCGTAGCGATGAAATAATGCAAGATGACGTATTTTCACGTTTAGTGAGTTTTCCAAATGTACTTGTTACTGGGCATCAAGGTTTTTTTACTCAAGAGGCGCTCAGCGAAATAGCCCAAACCACCATAAATAATGCGCTTGAGTTTGCAAATAACCAACCGCTGAGTAACGAAGTGAAATAAGGAGCTGATTTAAGTGCTAAGTCAAAGTTAAAAATCAACCAAGTTAACTTTTCTTATGCCTGTCAGTTGCATAAGTTGAAGTAACTCATATCTGTTCTAACGCTATTTAGAGTTTAGCTGACACGCTGTTATGAGCGAGAAGCAGACGGTCGATAAACTCGTTTTTGAACAAAATTGAACTAGACAGCCACTTTAATTATACTTGAATTCAAGTATTAAGTGCAATCATTATGCAGCCACCAGAACTTCTGATTGCCCCGTAAATAATTCATGAGGGGTTTTATACCCTCTTGTTTTTCTTGGCCGATGGTTGAGCTTATCAACTGCCGCCTGTATCTCTGCTTCACTTAGCGCCATAAAGTCAGTTCCCTTGGGGAAGAAGCGTCTAAGTAAGCCGTTGGTATTCTCATTTATGCCCCGCTCCCATGATGAATAGGGATGAGCAAAATACACATCAGCTTCTAATTTTTGTGCAACATGCTCATGGTGAGCAAACTCTTTTCCATTATCTAACGTCACGGTAATAACCTTACCTTTATATGGTGTCATACACGTGATCAGCGCATCGGCTGTTATTTTCGCATGCTTGCTTTCAATTCTGTGAACGACTGTATATAACGTTTTACGTTCAACCATTGTGACAAGCGCATTTTTACGCCCTTTACCTATCACTGTATCGCCCTCCCAATCACCAATCCTAGACTTTGAATCCACAATACTTGGGCGTTCATCAATGCTGACTCGATTAACTATCTGTCCACGTTTATCATAGCTTCCATAGCGTTTTTTATACTTTTTACATGCACGAGTGAGTGTCTTATGTAGCTTGCCACCACGAGCCTTGTCTCTGTAAATATATTGATAAATTGTTTCATGATGTAAAACGACCTGTTTCTCTAAAGCTAAGCGGCCTGCCACTTGCTCAGGGGAAAGTCCGTCATGCAACAATTTATTAATCCAGTGAGTGACGTCCTCTGTTAACTTACTTGCTTTGAAAGATGACTTACGTCTTTGTTCAGCAAAGTTATTGGCTTGGTTAGGCCGATAGCCTTTAAGTCCTTTATTGCGTTTTAGCTCTCTAGAAATAGATGACGGTGAACGAGTTAGTTCTTCAGCTATCTGCTTTTGGTTATTTCCTGCTTTTATTAACGCGTAAATCTGGTATCTTTCTTCTTGTGTCAGCTGTTTATATTTCATTAAAGCAATTTCCTTTGGCGAGAAAATGGCCGAATTATAACAGCTGGCCATCTAATCTGAGAAATTGCACTTATTATCCGAATTTAGGTCATTAAAGCAATTTCCTTTGGCGAGAAAATGGCCGAATTATAACAGCTGGCCATCTAATCTGAGAAATTGCACTTATTATCCGAATTTAGGATACAAACCAAACTATGTCATAAAATTTATTTTTAGGTTAATAATTTCTCTTCTATTGCAGAGTTATTTTCATTTCATCCATTTAATGAGCGATTGTCGCTGTTAAACCTAAATTACACACATAAAAATGACTGCATGATGCAGTTATGATTTATTACTGAATGTTTTAAGGTTATGCCAGTAGCTTTTCGCAGTTGCTGATATTTGCCCGACGCTTTCTGTTTAAATTTTCACAGTAACTTATTTGTGAACTAGGTCTGCCTACTGCGCCATGGAATACGCGTGTAAACTGTGTGGTGAGTTTTAACCAATTTTCTGGGGATATGTTAAGCCTTACGAGTAAAGGAAGGGTCACATTGTCAATATGTCCGCATTTATCCTCTCGCATTATTCGCCCTGTTAGCTCAACAAGTTCAAGGTACGATTTAAGTTCAAACGGCAGTCCTTTTGCCATAACTTGACGTGGGATGCCTGCAAAGCGAAGTAGTTGTTTTGGTTGTCTCCCTTCTTTTGCCTGTGTTATGCGTTGTTTGATGCTGGTATGGTCTGACTCTTCGGGCATTTCTGCCACTTTTGCTCTAATGGGGTTTAAATCAACATAGGCCATACAGGCTGCAAGTGCTGCCTCATCTAATAATGCTTGAGATGTGAATCTGCCTTCCCAGAATCGTCCCGTGCAGTTGTCTTCTTTATTTGCTCTGCGGGCAATGTCTTCATTTAATAACCGCATAAACCAGCTAATATTTGATAAGCGCTCGCGGTATTGTTTTACTGTTTGATTAAAAAAGATAAGTTCAGCTTTGCTTAGCTGTTCACCCTGTATGTATTTTTGCGTAAGTACAGTTCCTTTACAGAGTTTATGCCAGCGAATAACAATCGCTTTATCATTTAGCCTGTTTGCTTTTTTATCATCAACATACAGTACTAAATGGGTATGGTTACTCATTACGGCATAAGCACATACATCAATACAAAACACCTTGGCTAACTCAAGTAGTTTATCTTCAACCCACCCACGTCGATGCTCGTAAGATTGACCTGTAAAACGGTCTTCGCCACATAAAAATGCACGACGAACACAGCGTGAAATACAGTGATAATACTTTGTATCAACTAAACTTACTTGACGCTTTCTTGCAATAGCCATAAGACACCCTGCTTATTTTTTGCACTGATAAAAGCCTAGTACTTAGTTCACTAAACTGCAAAAAATAAAATGGGTGTCACTGTTATTTTGTTAACAATTGAAATAAAGCAAATTCAAATACTTAACAACACTTCTATATATAAAAAGCACTCTAAAAGAGTGCTTTAACTTAAGTTTTTCAATCACGTTATTCATCTAGCCAATCGATGGCGGCGGTGGCGTTTTCGTAGTATTGTACCTCGCCTGAGATAAACCAATTACCTATTTTAGCCATGCGGGCTTGCCATTCTTGATTGCCATAAATAGCAATTTTATTAAATTCTTTTGAGTGTCTTACGCCAAGTTTTAAATCATCCCATGCGGCGCGAAGCTCCCAGCCTTCTAGCTCGCTGGCATCTATGAGTACATTTGCTATAGGGTGTTTAACCTCGCCGAGGGCTGAGTCGATCATGGGGGTAATTACTTTATAGTCTTCATGGGTGAGTGTACCCACTGCTTTTAATTTTAAAAAGAATTCTCTGCCTGCGCGTTCAATACCAATAGATAACCCATGTGTTGTATGTACCATGCTGCTCTCCTTAACTGGGTGCGCTTAAAATATTTACAGCCTGTTGTTTGGATTAATTAAAGCCTAGGGCTTAAATTGTTCTATTTAAGTTAGTAGTAACTACATACAAATGCCAAACATTGACTGAGTTAAGCTATAAAAGTACACCCTATTAAGTTAATTAGTACTGAACTAAATCAACTATTTAATGGTACAAGTAAAAATAGTTAAGCGCCTTGCACACGCGCTATTTGCTTATTTACATCGGTTAAATGGCCTAATTTAAGCCACACTTTTGCACCTTGCTTACCTGCGGTTATATTAAGATCACTATTAATGGGTAGCCTTAGCCAGCTGTGTTTTACTAATATGTCTGATTGCTCACATACATCGCCTTCAAGCACCAGTAACTCAGCCCCACCAATTGCGCTAACTTGCATGTTAGCACCGGCTTCAAAGTGTAATATGCTCACGTCTTCATAGTCATCTTTATAAAGCGGCGTTATGGCAAGCCCTTTAAATGTTGCGTGCTGCACGCTGCCCATGTGCTGTGTTTGTAGGCGTACGTGAGTTCTATCTTCGGGTTGAAACTGCCAAAGCTTTACAAATATTATGCAGCCATTTTGTGAGCCTGGTTTATGCTTTGATTGTGGCGGATTACGAATATAGGAGCCTTGTGGAAAATCGCCATGTTCATCTTGAAATACCCCTTCAAGCACCACAAACTCTTCACCACCGGTATGTATATGAGGGGAGAATTCGCTGCCCGGAGCATAACGTACAATGCTTGTAGCACGGGCTACTTCTACGCCTACTCTATCAAGTGGGCGCCTATCTACACCTGCCATTGGCGAAGGGATCCAATCAAGTTGTTCACTATGAACAACGACACGTTGAGTAAAATCGGCGGCTATTTTCACTTAAAGCTCCTATGTATATGCGTATTTAAGCAGCAACACTTTCTCGTTGTGCTACATTTTCTTGCCACGCTTTTAAATGTGTAAGTTCACTTGGAATCGCAATTTGTGCAAATCCAGCAAACACAAGCCCAGCATACAATGTAATATCAGCAATACTAAACTGCTCACCGCCAACAAATGTCGATTGTGCTAGTACATCGTTGAAATAGCTAAACCCTTGATCTGCCTTTTCGCCTTGCTTTTCACCCCAGGCTACGTTTTGATACGTTTCAAGCTCTGGACCTAAGCCATCTGTCGCATGATGAAAATAAGTAGCCACTGCGTCAAGCACCATAGACTCAGCGCGCTTTTGCATCATGTTAATCACTGCACGCTCTTTTGCGGTTTTCCCCATTAATGATGGCCCTTCAAAAGCAGTATCAATATATTCTGTAATAGCAGTGCTTTCAGATATAAATGTACCATCATCAAGCTCAAGTACAGGTACACCTGCTAGTGGGTTTTTTGCTAAAAAAGCGTCTGTTCTATGCTCGCCATTAAGTAAATCTACCGGAACAAACTCAACATGTTCAGTTGCATTTTTTTCAGCTAATGCTATACGAACACGTAATGGATTAGGGAAGTTTTCTACATCATAAATTTTCATAAATCACCTATTATTAAATTAGTTGGATATCGAAGGATCTTCAAAACCTACCTATCGATAGGTACTTTATATAGTTAAAGTAATTCTATGTCAAATTAAAAATTTACTATTTATTCGAACTTTTATTGATGGGCTATTGGCTGATGCTATTTATTTAAGAATAAATGACTTGAAAGAAACTACCTACTGGTCGATAATTTCGTCACTAAAAGCAAGGTATAATTAAAATGAGCAAAAAAGAAGCGTTACTAGAAGCAGCAGAAAACAAAGTACGCCTTGGTGGCTACAGTAACTTTAGCTTTAGAGAGCTGGCAAGCGAAATAGGTATTAAAAGCGCCAGTGTTCATTACCACTTCCCTACTAAAGCTGATTTAGGCGCTGAGCTTGCTCATCAATATACTAATGCGTTTTTAAATGCGTTAGGCACGCCAAGCGAACTTAAAGCTAATGGTAAAAATCCTATTGATGTGTACACTCAGCTTTTTAGAAGTGCATTAGTAACTGACCGAAAAATGTGTTTATGTGGTTTACTAGGGGCCGAAAGCGATAGCCTTCCGGATAAAGTACGCCTTGAAGTTAAACGTTTTTTTAATCAAAATTTAGAGTGGCTTACTGAGGCGCACCGTGCCAATGGTGAGCAGCAACCTAAACACGCTGCTATTCATACCGTAAGTCTGCTTGAAGGCGCGATGATGATTAGCAAAACGCTTGATGATAATAGCTACTTTGAGCTTGCCACACAGCCAGCTTAGTAACTAAAATCTCTATGGGATAAAATCTTGACTTCAGACATCAAAACACCTGCAATTGGCACACTTCTGATTATCAGATTTGGTTAAGTCCTATTAAGCGAACCTGACAAACAAGCTAATACGTATTCGCCTTTTAAATACTGATACTCGATTAACGTTTAGTTTATTTATCTTATTGATAACATCTAAATAAAACCATTGCTATGCGAAGAATTTAAGCTCTTTGTTTCTTCATGCGTTCTATGTTCATTTATGAACAAGTTCGCATGAAGACTAAGTTATTACCCAAATGCGACATTGGCAAACACAGCCGTCATTAATATTGGGCATACAAAACGAATGTATTGTGCAAACCAATACCGTACTCCACTTGCAGCTTCGTGTAATTGATTACCACGGCGCCATAACCACCCTACCGTAATAAAGTAAAATAAGCCCATTAATGGTAGTTGATACTGAGTAAGCACCATGATTACTAAGCCAAATAACCAATCAAAATTAAAAATGATTAATGAAGAGGCTGATAGTACAGTGAGGCTTACCATAAAGGTCGCTGTTTTACGTTCTACGTGATGATTTTCAACTAAAAACGCAACCGGAATTTCAGTTGATGAAATAGTTGAAGTCAGTGATGCTATCGACATCAATACAAAAAACAATAAACCTACCACTAAACCAATTTCACCCATGGTATTAAATAGCTCTGGTAAAATAGCAAAAATAAGCTGACCTTCGCCAATCAACTTACCATCACTAAATACTTGCACGCCATTGTGTTGCGCCACATAAATAGCAGGAATAATTAACAACCCAGCTAAAAAGGCCACACCGGTGTCAAGTAATGCTACGGATGCCGTTAAACGCGGCAAATTAGCGTCAGGCCGTAAATATGAGCCATAAATCATCATACAACCTACACCGAGCGACAATGAAAAGAATGCCTGTCCCATGGCGGCTATTATTAAATTTGGATCGAATACTTGACTAAAATCCGGCACTAAATAGGCGGCAAACCCTTCATTGGCACCTTCTAGAGTTGCTATGTAAGCAATAAGGCCCACCAATAAAACCAGTAGCAAGGGCATAAGTCGGCGCGACCAGGCTTCAATTCCTGACTTAACCCCTTTTAAGATAATGCTGGCAGTTAAAATAAGCATCAGCGGCGTAAATACAAAGTTACGCGCCATAGAGTCAGTTTGTAAAAAGTGACTAATGTTTGTAAAGCCAAAAAATGTGGTAATTGGTTCAAGTGCATAAGCAAGCATCCATCCTGCTACAATGGAATAAAAGCTTAACATCACGATAGCACCACCAAGACCAAAATAGCCTGCCGCCGCACCTACTTTGGGCGCTTGATCTTGCCACGCGTTTTTAAGCGCCTTTACGGGATTGGCTTGTGCTTGGTGACCCAAATACAGCTCAGTGTATAAAGCTGGAACAGCCAATAAAAATATTACGATGAAATAAACCAGTAAAAACGCACCGCCACCATGATTCGCCGCTTGCGTGGGAAAGCCCCAAATATTACCTAACCCTACCGCAGCACCTGAAGCTGCTAAAACAAAGCCAAGGCGGCTTTGGAAACCATCGCGCAATTGTGCCATACATCTACTATCTGTTATTATTTCTCACTGATGTGAATTAAACCATATTTAGCACCCAACCAGTAAACTATTTGCGCTGTGCTGTACGGGAAGTAAATCAACTGATTTAAAAGTAACCAATCGAGCTTTTATGCCATCGTCTTTTTTTACAAAACAACTTACGATCGCTCCATTTGAGCAAATAAACACGCAAAATTATATTTTATTATTGGATGCCCGCTCTCTTAATATTAGTCAATTTGATTTACCTATCCTATTAAGTGAATTTGAACTAAGCGTGATCAACCGCCGTAGAAGCATTAAAGCTAAGCAAGAATATTTAGCCACTCGGTTACTTCTAAAATATTTAGTTAAACAACACGCAACTGAATTTAAAAATACCCCAGCCAATCATATTAGCTCTGAATTTGACGAAAAAAGCAGTAAATTACTTATACATATTATGGGTAGTGAAACCGTGTTTAGCAGCTGTTTATCTCACTCTAATGGTTTTGTAGGTGCAGCGTTAAACCCTGAGCGCATTGCGTTTGGGTTTGATATAGAAAAAATAACTTTAAAACGCCCTTTTGAAAAGCTCGCAAAGCATTTTTATCATGCAGATGAAGTCAATTTAATAACTGCAAATAAGCAACATTCAGCTGAACGTTTTTTTAGAATTTGGACTTTGAAGGAAGCCTTAGCGAAAGCCACCAGCCAGCCCATCGCTAAACTACTCAGCCCAAATATATTTGATGAACTTCAAAAGGCGAGTTTAACGGCTGTGAGCGCTAGATATAACAATTTTGATATTAGCGTAGTCAGCAAAAGTACTAACTGGCAGTGCTATTATATTGAAGACATTAATACTTTATTAACCCCAAACTAAGTAATGTCATGTGGTGAAAAAGAGTATTTTGTACTAGTTAGAGCCTAGTAAGCGCTGAATAAATCAGCGCTTAAGGTTCAATACTTACAGCCAGGCACCTACATGTAAGCTAATTACGCGGCGGTTTCAACTTCTAATAACCGGCGGTGGATTGCTTGAACAACAAGATCTGATTCACCTTGCTCAACTAAAAAGCATAAGTTGTGCTTACTCGCACCATGGCATATTAAGCGAATATTAAAATCACTTAATACCTGCATTAAATTAATTTCATGTTGGCGAAGTTGAATTTCAGAACCAATCAAGGCCACCAGCGTTAAGTTGTTTTCAACCGATACATGACAAAACTTGGCCAATTTATCTAAGCAGTCCTGATCAAGTTCTGGGCGCGAGGCATTAGGCGCGTTATCAAGTGTAATGGCTACACTTATCTCGGAGGTAGTAACTAAATCAACCGAAATACTAAACTCGCTTAAAATTGTAAATACTCGCGCTAAAAAGCCACTGGCTAATAACATTTCAGGGCTTTTAAGAGTTAGTAATATTTGGTTTTTACGCTGGGTAACAGCGCGAATACCCGGTATGTTAGATTTCTCTTTTTCAATCCAGGTGCCGCCTAACTGCGGTTCGCGGCTTGAGCCAACAAATACACCAATATGGCTTCTACTTGCTGGTAAAATAGTCGCAGGATGCAATACTTTTGCGCCAAAGGTTGCCATTTCAGCGGCTTCGTCAAAACTTAGCCGTGGAATAGGCGTAGCGTTTACACATAAACGCGGATCAGTACTAAATATACCCACTACGTCTGTCCAAATATGTACGCTTTTAGCATTTACGGCTTCAGCGAGTAATGCAGCGCTGTAATCAGAGCCACCGCGACCAAGCGTGGTTGTTTTACCATCCTCATCAGAGCCAATAAATCCCTGTGTAACAACCACCTGCTCTTCTAATAGCGGTATTAAATACTCTTTTGCCGCTGCGGCTGTTGCAGCAACATCTGGTGTCGCTTTGGAAAACTGACTATCGGTTTTTAATACTTTTCGTACATCAAAACGTCGTGCATTTAAGCCATTTAAACGCAGTACTTGGGTAAATAAATACGACGACAACCGTTCGCCAAAGCTTAATAGCTCATCGTGTGATTGTTTTGTTTTTAAAGGCTCACCGGCAAGTACTTGAAACGCTTTAATGGTTTCGTCATAGCCATGGGCTAAATCGGCATCCAGTGATAGCTCACTTAAAATAGACTCTTGAATAGCCAGCACGCCTGCAATATTACTGCACCGCTCATCTGTTGATAAATCTTTATTGCATAGCGCTACTAAATGATTAGTCACACCGGCACTGGCACTCACTGCCACTACACGCACTTTGCTATCGGCTACAATAATCTCACTACAACGACTCATCGCATCAAAATTAGCTACGCTGGTGCCACCAAATTTAGCGACCACATAGTCTGACTTTACTATATGAGTAGGCTGCTGTGCGTTATTTGTAGCTACTTGGGTATTCATGTCGTCTCCTTTTGTGGCATTCATACCACGATAATACAAGAAGAACTTGGCAAGGGGGTGCTTGATAAGAAAAGTCCACTGCCAGAAGCTCTCCACCTAATTTGGTGACAGTTTTGAGGATTCAGCCCCATAAACCGAAAAACCACCGCGACGCTCAGTTGTTTTTCTCGGCGAGTACTTCCCTCGTTAATGGTCACAGGCTTACGTCGCCTCACATTAAGTACCTAAGTATCGCACCTCTTCTGAATGTTATATTAACCGTTTAAGTAAACGCCTAAAATAACAAAGCCCACTGTAAAAGTGGGCTTTTGGAATTTATCGTTTAGACGTCTAGCTGTCAAGTTGTTTTAAAATTATTATACCCAAACTACCTGCAATATAAGAGCCCATATAACCTAACTTATAAGTAATTAATAAATACACTGACATAGGTAAAACTCATAAAAGTCAGTGTATTTACTTAACTTATCGCAACAATACCGGCCGCATAGCCAATAATAAGGTACACTTAATATTAAGGTCGTTTTAGTGCTCGAAAGCAATATCACCACAAGAGATATAAGCACGGCAGTAATATGGACAGAAAACGATGAAAATAAGAACGAAAAACCACCAATCAAAAACATCAGCTTGCGTTTGCTAATCGCGCTTGGCATTATTCTATTCACCGTATTTTGGATAAAACCTTACGAGTTTAAATAAACAACAGCGCTCATTGCAGCCATTAAAAACAGCTAGAGTGCGGCAACCTCTAAATATTGTGGCCGAATTAATGTTGTATGTTTTCGGGCCTTTGCCCATTAAGCTCCGAGATAAATAAGATAATTCAGCATTAACTGCCAAAGAAAAGCGTAGTTTTGCCCTTGTTTACATGGATAATACCCTCTATAGCGATGAGCACAAATGCAAGCATTATCAGGGTTAAAATAATTGCAGTTACCGTGGTGTTTGAATAACCTTTATAGAAATATAAAATTGCATATTCATTGCAAACAGCGACACGACGAGCACTCTAGTATCAAAGGCTGTGTAAAACTATTGCTGATTTACAACTCTGCGACTAATCGCTGTTAAAGCAAAAACTAGGATTTTGGAGCTTATGATCCCAGCTAAAAAGTTACTAAATACCATTACTGAGCATTGGGGCATGTTAGAACTGTTATTTAAACGTTTTAAGATGGCTGATTTCAGTTTAAAAGACGTACAAAATGCCATAAGACAAAAGCAACCATCATGGTCAAATGAGCGTATTTACAAAGAAACAAACCGGCTATTAAGCCAAGATATAATAATTCCCTTGGCGAAATCGTCACAGCTTGAAATTAACCGAGCAATCGCCGACTTTGCCACTTTTTTATTGCAAGAAGAGCATTTAGGCCTAGCCCAAGAAATTAGCGTACTAGTTGATGACTTATCACGCCTTGGTAACCGCCTAGCTAATGCCGGTGAAATTGACGATTTTGACGAATTACGCCGTTTTAGCCGCATTATGGATGATCGTGTACGTAAAATAATGAAGTTATTTACGCACAATGAAAATGCAATCTTAAATATAGTAGAACAAGCTAAAGCCAATAACGCGGTACAATCGCTACAAAAACGTTATAAAGCGGTGATTGAAGCATTTGATGAATACATCGAACCGATGCTTGAAATGGTTGATATTCGTGGTGACTTTCATGCTTGCTTAACGACCATTGAAGCACAAATAAGTGCCCAAATAGCGCACATTGAACGCTCTGGTAAGGCATACCAAGACAAGCGTATGCTTGAGCAACTACGTACTCGTATTTTAGAAATGCATTTAATCGGCCGTGAAAGCCTACGCAAAAGTGCGGATATGCTGATGCCACTGCGTGAAGAACTACGTCGTAATAACTTAATCACCCGCCAAGCCGCCAAAGTGCTTGGTTTAATGCGTAAAAATGGTGTAGATAATATGCTAAGTGCCGTGCAACCTCATTTTGTATCTGACGCGCAGCGCTTTTCATTAGGCCAGCAGCGCCATATTATCGCTTACATGGCCGGGCTGGTTGAGTTTGAGCACAGTGAATACGAACTACCCGACCAACACGATGTGCCAGCCTACGTAACTCCTAACATTCCAGATTATAATAATGTGAAAGCCAATTTTAAAAAGCGCTTTAATACAAACCGTAAAAAGCCACAGCCACTATTGACCTTTTTAGGTGATAGTTATCCTGATCTTGAAGCCGACGAAATGCTGTTTTTATATCAAAAGTTAGTCAGTGATACTGACATTGAAATAAGCCAAAGCGATGAAAAAATGCGAGTTAAAATCGCCGGTCAACACTTTTCGCTATTCCCATTTAATACAGAGCCTTTCAATACAAAACCTATTGACTCAAAACAATCTCAAACAGGGTGTGAGTAATTACTATGACCCAAATTAATTTGAATGAACTAAGCCACCTACAAGCTATAAATAAAAAACTCGTTACAGGTTATCATATTAGCGAACAAGACACCTTAATGTGGCAAGAGCTTGACCAATACATTGAACAATATAGCGTACTTTTTACCGCTCTTGGCCACGAATTACAACACGATAGCCGCGGTTTTTATTACTTTGCTAGCGACGAAAGCACACCAAACATGGGGAAAATTTCCCGCGCGATAGCCTTAACGATTTATATTCTAATTGAGCATTATGCCAATACCGGTAAAGACCCGCTGCGTGCTTTGTTTGATGAAGTGAACGATTTGGAGCTAATGCAAACTTTAGTGCAACTAAACAAGCACCTGTTTGATCAACTAGAGATATTTTCAGGCTCTGATCTACGAAAAGATGTATACCTTCGCATGATCCGCCTAGGGCTTTGTCGTGAAGTAGAAGCCGGCTTTATGTTACAACCCCCTGTTTATCGTTATATAGATGCATTAATGGAAGTAAGCGAAGAAACCTACCTAGGAGAGGACGAATAATGCAAAACCTTTACGGCCTCAGCAAACTGGCACTTTTGAACACCGCGGGCTATGCCAAATGCATTATTCCGCTGGATAAAAGTAGTTCTATTTGTGCGCCTAATAACACCGGTAAAAGTTCGGTAATAAATGCCCTGCAATTTCCACTTATAAATGATTTACGACTTACTGAATGGGACGGCCACGATTTAGACGAAACCCGTAAGTTTTACTTTTCATCTGACCAATCATACATTTTACTCGAAGCTGACTTGCCACAAGGCCCTGTAGTTATAGGCGTTGCGGGCCTTGGTAAAATTGCCGGTTACGCGCATCAATTTTTTTGCTACCAAGGCAAGCTAAATCTCGAACAGTATACCCAGGGCAAAACCATTATTAAGTTCACCAAGCTTTTTAGTCACTTAAAAGAGCAAGGTTTTAACCCTATTGAACTTAAAGCCCAAGAATTAAATGCATTATTAATGGGCGGCGCTACTGCGTATGATGGTGATATAAATTTAAAAATGATCCCGCTTAATAATGTGCAAGACTCAGCTATATACAAAGAGATATTTCGCCGCATATTAAACTTGCATAAATTGGGCGCAAGCGATGTTAAACGCTTTATGCTGCGAGTGTTTGAGCGACACATGTCCAACTCCAAAGTTGATTTTTATGAAGTCTGGCGTCGCTCGTTTGATAAAGTAAACCGATCTAAACGGGAATTAAAAGCGCTTGAGTCAATGCAAGAGCCCATTTCTGCGCTTGAATCGATGCTTGAAAACCAAACAGTTCTTAAAGGTAAACTGGCAGCTTATGCGCCAAAAGTAGACCAAGCCTTAATTGATTTTGATACCTATCAAGAAGCACAATTAAGCGAACTTAACATTGCCCTTGAAGACATCGATCACGAAAAACATGAGTTTGAACAAAAACAGCAGCTTTACGTACAGCAATCGCGTGATATTGAACGTAAACAAACCCAAATAGAGCAATGGTTTTTAGACTTTAATGCCTTAAAATCTGAGTTTGAATTGGTTAATATGGCTACGCTAAAAACCAGTATTAACCAATTAAGGCAAGGTTACGAGTCACTTTCGCACTCAATTAATAGCGCACAAGGGCAAAGCTTACACACCCTTGATTACCGTATAAGTGAAACGCAAAAACAAATAAAAAGCTTAAAGCTCCAGCTTAAGAACCTTGAGTTTAATTTGTTTACTCGTATGCGTGAGGATTTATCGTTAAAAGAAGTCGAAGAGATTTCACGCATTTTAAACCCCGACATCCTTTCCTTTGCTACCACCAGCAGTGGCGATATTGATATTACTGACGAAGATGCTTTTGGTGCATTTTTACAACAGTTATCAGATAGCGTGAAAGGCAGCGTACTTACCCTGCCCGGTGCAACTATTAAGCTAAAAAAGCTCTCAACCGTGCAAATGCAAAGTGGCGAAAACAAAGAGCAATTAACCGCCCAATTAAACGCTCTTGAAAATTCTCTAAAAGAATTTAAACAACAGCGTGAGGTTGCAGCTAATGTAGCGGACAAGCAAAATGAAAAAGAGTCACTTTACGAAGAGCTAATGAGTGCTGAGAGCGCACTTAAACGCTTTGAGCAGTTTGAGATTATGCTGCAATCAATTGACGCTCAAGCCATGCTAAAGGAACAATTACTCGCTGAGCGCGAACAAGTTGACGACTACTTACAGGATATTCAAAAAAACAGCGGCTCGATTGCTGATAGACGCTCAATTATCAAGTCGAAGAAAGAATTTATATCACGCCAAAGTGAGCGTTTACAACAAGTTAAGTCTGAACGTATTGATCATACGCTTGATTTATACAGCGGAAAAGTAACGCCTTACATGATTGACGTGCAAATCGACTTTGATAACTTAAGTGATTTAGTACATCACTTTAATAAAGACTGCCAAGAGCTACGCAATTTTGATATTAATGTACGTAATACATATTTGCATATTTATAATGCCGGCATTACTAAGTTTGATAACGAAAACGACGAGTTCATTAAATATCAAAAGTTAATTAGTGCTTTTCATAATATTGATAACGAACGCGATGCCGTTGAGCGCCAAGCTCGTGTTGCATTAACCGAAGTAGCAGCAACAATTAAAGGCTTGCGCGAAGACTTAGATCGCCTGCGCCGTGAAATGAACAGCTTTAATAAAGGTATTAGTCAGCACCGAATATCAAACTTACAAGCATTTAAAATTAACGTTATACCGCGAAAAATGTTAGTTGATAGTATTGACACCATTATCAGTACCTCAAACCAATTTGAGCAAGGTGATACTCTCGACTTACTTAGCCAAGAGCCAACTAGCGAAAGCGCGGTAAATGAAGCGAAAGATCATTTAATTAAGCTCGCTTCAGATAAAGCGGGATTAACCCTTACCGACTTATTTGATATTCGTTTTGAAATAGTTAATCGGGCAGGTGAAACCGAACACTTTGAGAAAATTGACTCAGCGGGCTCTAACGGCACACGTATTACCATTAAATTATTATGCGGTATGTTGTTTATTCGCTACTTATTAAGTGATCAAGAACAAAACCTTTACCGTATACCTATATATATTGATGAAGCAGCTGATATTGATCCGCAAAATCAAAAGGCAATTATCGAAACGGCACTTAGCTTTGGCTTTGTGCCTATTTTTGCTTCAGTAAAACCGCAGATTAGTTGTGATTATATTGTGCCGATTCGTTCGGTTAAGGACGGAGCCCAAAACTGGGTAGATGAAAAAGATTGGATTGAAGTTGATCATCCAAATAATGATTCTATTGATTAACGACCATTGATTAAAAATGTAACCGAGTTAATTTATCATTCAGTAAATAGCAACTACAATCAAACTTAGTTGCTATTATTTGTGAAATATCGATAGAATACATTCAGCTGAATTATTTTTATGTTATGTTATGTTATAAAAAAAATAGCTATACATATTTTGCCAAGGAGCAAATACTATGAAAAACCTACTCATTGCTGCAGCTGTACTTATGCTAGCCGCGTGTGCAAAAACCCCTGATGTTGATTACGACAGAACTGTCGATTTTACTAATTACAAAACGTTTGCTTGGCTTCCACAAGCAACCTTAGCAAATACAGATAACTATCAAATCAGTCCATTGATGGAGCAACGTGTTCGTGACGCTGTTAATACGCAATTACAAGCGCAAGGTATAACACTCACTGATACTAACACCGCTGATGTATTACTAAACTACCATGCATCAGTTGATACTAAAATTGACGCTGATACTTTTAACGCAGGCTACGGTGCCCGTTGGAATCACTGGGGTATGAGTTATAACACTCAAACAACCACTCGCGAATACGATGTAGGTACATTAATACTTGATGTTATTGACCGCTCTTCGAACCAGCTAGTATGGCGTGGCGCACATGAAGGCCGTCTAAAGAAGAAACAATCTCCTGAACAGCGTAACGAAGCGGTAAGTAAAGCAGTAGCGACTATTTTATCTGGTTTTCCACCAGAAAAAGTAAAATAAAATTTAAAAAGATTAAAAAGCTCACTTTTTAGTGAGCTTTTTTTGTCTAATATAAGTGCTCTTTATGGAAACTATACCTAATAAAGGTGCACTGACAGCCCACCTAAATAAAAAGTAAATAAACAAATTCATTCAGCTTTGTACTTATGCCTTGTATTTATGAAGTAACGCTTTAGGTATATGGCAGTAGTCATCAGGAAAACGAGTTAACCTTTGTTGATGTTCGTCCTCGCTTTTTACAAAGTTAGTCAATGGTAATACTTCAACCACTATTTTATCCGCATCATCTCGCTTGTTTATATAATCACGGGCAATTTTTAAATGGCTTTGCTGTTTACTGTAAATAGCCGTACGATACTTAAGACCTACATCTTCGCCCTGCTTATTAATACTGTAAGGGTCGATAATCTCAAAAAAATAACCAATAAGCATATTGAGCGTTACTTTAGTTGTATCAAATACCACGCTTACGCATTCGGCGTAGCCATCGTAATCACTTTTTGTAGTATGGCTGGCACCATTGGCACGCCCAGCCTCAGTAGAGAGCACACCGGGTAAATGTTTCATAAACTCCTGCACACCCCACAAGCAGCCGCCTGCAAAGTAAATGCTTTCTTGGTGTACGTTCTGATTTTGATCTTTTTGTGCATTCATTTATTAATGATCCAAATAAAGTTAATACTCCACTTTTAGAAACGTCTAAAAAACTAAAAAACATGCCATAACCATTGTAGTTTTATTTCTTTGCACCCTCTTCTTCTTTATAGTGATATTATTTTTTACCAGCGATAGCTCTAAGAAGCTGCACGCTAAAAATAAATTAAATTACGGAAAATTCAAATTCTGCCACTTTACAGATTATTATCAAATGCAATTTTTAATGTACAATAGCGCCCAAAATCACAACTGATTAGTTTAGCCATTTTATCACGGTATAAAACGGCTGTTTAGAACTTAGTTATTATCACAATTGCACACAAAAATAATGAGAAAATAACATGAATCGTGCTCCGCACTTTATAATTCCTGTATTACTTTGCAGCGTTACACCCTTTACCTATGCTACAAACGAAACTAACACCATAACTAACGCCGCAACTGAAATTGAGCAAATCACTATCGAGGCATCACCAACCGCCAATAAAGAACCCGTAGGCACATTTGATGCGCCAGTGTCTAATTTAGAATACGATCCCCGGGTTGATTTGCAGTCGCGTAATATGGCTGAAGCACAAGCTGATGTAACTATTCGCGGTGGCATATTTGAAAATACCGGCTTTCGAGTCGGCAGTGCGACTTTATTTGATCCACAATCTGGGCATTACTTTGCCGAAATCCCCATTGCCCCACAAATGTTAAGCAGCCCAGCTATATACACAGGTGTAGATAATGCACTATACGGTATGAATAGCTCAGTGGGTACTGTCTCTTTTGGCTGGACACCAATCAATACTGGTGGCAGTGTATCGCTTGGTACAGGCACCAATGACTTTAATTTACAAAGCGTCAATGCAGGCTTTAGTATGCCACTTGAAGGCACGCAAGATTGGCAACTAGGTTTTGAAGGGGAATATTCTCACTCACAAAGCGATGGCACCGTTGAAAACGGCGATCATGATTTTACCCGCGCATCTGGGCGTATTCAATTAACGGGTTCACAATCACAAACTGATTTCTTTTATGGATCTCAAAAGAAGTTTTTTGGTTGGCCTAATTTATACACACCCTTTGGTGTGAATGAAACTGAAGATCTTGAAACCCAATTATTGATGCTTAACCATAAACAAGACTATGCAAATGACAGCTCTTTTGAAGCATCAGCCTATTACCGAAAAAATAACGACCATTATATTTACTCCCGTGAAAATCCTTCTGGATTTGCTGCTTTTCATGAAACTGAGGTTAAATCACTCGCATTTTCAGGGCGTCATGGGCAAAGTGAGTCATTCGCGATAAATTATTCGGCGCAGTTTATTAGTGACTCGATTGAATCTACCACACTTGAGAATAACTTTACCTCACGTAATTATTATAAAATAAGCGTACTGCCTGAATACCAAATGGCACTACAAGATAACCAATTGCTTACTATGCGTTTAGGTGTAGCATTTGACGACACCAATAGAGATGACTCACAACTATCACTACTAGGGAATGCTTCATGGAATACCGTAAACACTGACGGCACTGAGCGCACACTTTATTTATCGTATGCACAGGCAAGCCAAGTCCCTGGTTACACAGCCATTGGGGGCAGTGATTCTAGCGGTTTATTTAGAAGTAACTACGCACTTGAGCGTGAAACCACCCAAAATCTAGAGCTTGGTTTATTACTTGAAGAGCAAAGCTGGCGTCTTGATTCAGCTATTTTTTATCGCCAAGACGATAATCTAACTGATTGGACGTATAGTTATGACTCAGTATTTGCCCGCGCTGCCAATCCGGTCGATATAAATACCTCAGGTATTGAGTTTTTAGCTACTAAGCATTTTGATACCACTGAAATTATTGCCAGTTATACTTTTTTAAATAAATCAGAAAATTATGGTGCCGCGGATATTGATGCCAGCTTTTATGCATTAAATTATCCGGATCACCGGATAACACTCGGCGTCATTTGGCAACCTGCAGATATGTTAACGTTTCGTGTTGATAACGAATGGCGTAAGCAACACGAAAACCGCCTACGAAATGGTAATGACGAAGCGTTATTTACACACCTTACGTTAAAAATAACTCCACCACAGTTTGATAATTTATTTATCACTTTAGCGGCAGATAACCTGTGGGGAGAGTCGTTTGAAGAAATACCGGGCACACCTGGACGCGATGATCAATATACGCTAAGCGCAACCTATAACTGGTAAAACAACATCCAAACCACATAAAGCCTTTATAATAGAGGCTTTATAATTTATGAAAGTTGTTAGGTCATTTGCTCAAGTTCAGTAATGAAAAACAAGGCTTGTTCATCATTGCTGCCACATACATCGATGGTTGCACTAAAATCACTGCACACTTTAGGACGTGACTCATCGCCAAATAATTTACATAAGTTATTGTCATCTAGCTGAATACAACGCTCACCCGCTTTTTTACCCTGAGGCATACCAGGTATAGGCGAACTAATACTCGGTGCAATACAACACGCACCGCAGCCTAATCTGCATGTCATTGATTGAATGTTCATAACGCCCCCTTAAACATTTACACACTCTAAAATTATGACATGTAATGCTTTTTCACACATTTATACCGACTTAACTTATCACCACGTCTTTCACTTGAAAGAATCTCATGGCTAAAAAATTACTTTACCTATTACCATGCTAGTTACCGTTATCTGCGCCGCCCTTGAAGCAAACTTTACTGCCATGAGGATCATACACAATGATATTGCCGCTGCCTACCTTCGCATTCATTCTACCCAATTAACTTTAGTGCTCTGCTCGGTATGACCAACATGCTTTTGTAATTTACTAAAGGAGAGACTTAAACGTAACTATTCACCGCATGCACTGGGCTGACCTTCACATTAGGGCTTATCTAGCCTTCGAAAGTGCAACGATCTATTACGATATAAAATCGCTGCTATAAAATGAGATTATGTGTTGCAACCTAAAATCATTAACCGATAGTCAAAATGTGTTTATATATTTAATAAAGGATTTTTAAGCTTGCTATTGAGGAAATAACAAGTGGCGGAGTGGACGGGACTCGAACCCGCGACCCCCGGCGTGACAGGCCGGTATTCTAACCAACTGAACTACCACTCCGCAGTGGCATGTGCATGGGGTAATGCACTTACTAATTTTTTACTGATATCAAATGGCGGAGTGGACGGGACTCGAACCCGCGACCCCCGGCGTGACAGGCCGGTATTCTAACCAACTGAACTACCACTCCGCAGAGATATCACATTACTTGTTATTACTTAATTTGTTGGCGGAGTGGACGGGACTCGAACCCGCGACCCCCGGCGTGACAGGCCGGTATTCTAACCAACTGAACTACCACTCCAGTATACAAATCTTGTAATATAACAGGGTTTAAATACTTGGCGGAGTGGACGGGACTCGAACCCGCGACCCCCGGCGTGACAGGCCGGTATTCTAACCAACTGAACTACCACTCCAGCATATATTTAATCTGTTATTTTCTTATTGGCGGAGTGGACGGGACTCGAACCCGCGACCCCCGGCGTGACAGGCCGGTATTCTAACCAACTGAACTACCACTCCATAATAAGAATATGTTTTACAACCAAACGTTGTGTAAGTGTTGGCGGAGTGGACGGGACTCGAACCCGCGACCCCCGGCGTGACAGGCCGGTATTCTAACCAACTGAACTACCACTCCAGCTTTTACTTACAAATTGTCGAAAATTGGCGGAGTGGACGGGACTCGAACCCGCGACCCCCGGCGTGACAGGCCGGTATTCTAACCAACTGAACTACCACTCCACATTTTCGTACTGAAAGAGTCTCCCCTAACAGCGGCGTGAATAATACGAACCAGCCCCTATTTCGTCAAGGGCTTTTTCGTTTTTTTATAGGTTTTTTAGTCATCTGACATCGAAAGGTTTAAAATTTCACCTAATCTGTCATTTTTTGAACCTTTTTTACTAACTTCATTTTTTTTAGAATTCTCAGCGTCGTTACTATTCGCTTGTTTTTTAGCCATGAAGGGCAATTTGATTTTTGGTATTACTAATTTATTTGTACTAATTCCCTAATTGCCAACCAACCTAGCAACAAAACAGTAATATTACCACCAACGATTAGGCTAGCAAACGTAGCCGTTGAGGTTGTCTCAGCTTCAGCAGCTCGAGCTTGCTCTTTTAGTTCTTCAGTGGAGGGCTCAGGCACTATAACTTCAGGCACAGCCTCTATAGGCCTTTCGATTTAAAACTTATAGGTAGGTAACGTAGCCATAAACTCTCGTCCATTTACATTAGTGCCGAAAACGGACATTTCAACATTATAGCGCCCCGAGTCATAGTTTTTGATCAATAATTCGCGACTGAGGCAGGTTATGGCATCAATACTAAACATTTGCTCCTGATTGTTTGGATAGAAGATTTACCTTGCACTAAGACGCTGTCAGAGACAACGACGGTATCATCAAGGGTAACATCATAGCTTATTACGTACGCCAAATAGGTTGGCTACCCTCTTTTTCGACTAAGTCTAGCCGCTCTTCATGGGCTTGTTGCTCGTGAACTGTTGCTTGTAATACCACTAAAGGAGCTCGTTCTGAGCTTAACCGTTGAATGCCACCTTGGCGGCCTTTATCACCGCTTTCTTTATTTTGATTCAGATTCAGCTTTGTTTGACCCCCCGTCATCGCGAGGTAAACATCCGCTAGAATTTCAGAATCCAGTAACGCGCCGTGTAAGGTTCTTTTTGTATTATCTACATCATAACGGCGGCAAAGTGCATCAAGATTGTTCTTTTGTCCGGGGTGCAAATCACGCGCCATTTTAAGAGTATCGAGAACTTGGCAGTAATCGTGGGTATTTGGATAGCCCTGATTAAGTAACGCAAATTCGTTATCCATATGGCCAACATCGAACGGGGCATTATGAATAACCAGTTCCGCTCCTTCAATATAGTCGAAAAACTCTTGGGCAACTTGATGAAATAACGGTTTACCACGTAAAAATTCATTGGTGATCCCGTGAACATCAATAGCTTCTTCCTCAATTTTACGCTGAGGATTAATATAAACATGAAAATTATTGCCGGTAAGGCGGCGATTCATTAGTTCAACACACCCGATTTCAATAATACGATGCCCTTGTTTTGGGTCGATGCCGGTGGTTTCTGTATCTAAAACAATTTGTCTACGTGCCATATCGAATTCTGCCTGACTCTGGTATCTTCCTATAATCACTTTATTGTACATAAGATCAAGGGAAAACAGTGCAAAAAACCGTAGAGATTTACACTGATGGTTCATGTTTAGGTAATCCAGGCCCCGGCGGCTATGGTATTTTTATGTTTTATAACGACCATGAAAAGCAATTAAGCCAAGGGTATACCCACACAACAAATAACCGTATGGAGATGCTTGCAGCCATTGTTGCCCTAGAAAGTTTAAACCGTGCTTGTGTTATTAATCTCACCACAGATAGCCAATACGTCAAGCAAGGTATTGAGTCGTGGCTTGCGAATTGGAAAAAGCGCGGCTGGAAAACTGCAGCAAAAAAACCGGTTAAAAATGTCGACTTATGGCAACGCCTTGATAAAGCATGCGTTAGGCACACTGTTAATTGGAAGTGGGTAAAAGGCCACAGCGGCAATAAATATAACGAAATAGTTGATGATTTAGCCCGAGATGCCGCTAGTAGCAAAGACTTATTAGTGGATGAAGGTTACAAACCAGAATAAGTTAATCTAAATTATTTTATTCAAAAAAACTCGCTTAACAATTTCGCTATATGGTACAACACTTGGAAATACACTATATCGGAGTTCCAACCTATCTGGCTAGGTTAAACCTTTTTTCGTCTGCAATATGCACCGTGTTATTTACAAATTCCGCTTACGATGCTGCTTTGACGTTTGACGAAGTCCCCCACCTTTTACAGGCGAGAAGTGTGGCCTTGAATGCCATTTAGGTTTTATGGGTGTTAGTGGTGCTACTCGCTTACGCGCAACTAACATATAGACACTGCCCATTGGTTTTAAATATTGCTTGGTAAAACGTCGCCAAAGTGCAAAACGCGAAAGTCTGCTTCCGCGCGCAAGAGATGAGTATATAAAGCGCTCGTCATGGATCAGTTCAAAGCCTAGTAAATTGAGCCAATCTTTTACACGTGCTGGAGTGAAAAAACGACCCGTCCAAGGTAATTTCTGACCACTAAAAGGTAACAGCTGCGCCAGACCACATAAACTAAAAGGATTAAAGCCGGTGATCACTACATAGCCGCCAGGCAATAGAGTTCGGTGTGCTTCGCGTAAAATATGATGAGGATCTGAGTGATACTCTAAGCAATGGCTTAAAATACAGGCATCAACGCTGTGTTCATAAAACGGCAGTTCGTCTATATCAGCCACTACGCCAGTATATCGCCCAGCTTCTGCCACGCATACTTGATGCTTTATAGGACTTTCGCTGGTATTAAGTTCACCGCTTAAATTACCCAGTTTTAGCATATGGTAACCAAACATACGTGGCAGCCATGGCGCCATTTTACGCTCAATGTCACTGCGTAAATAATCCCCATGAGGGAACTGTTGCCACGATAGTGGTTTCGGTCCTTCTTGAAAACTAAGGGCTGGTTTCATTCGCTGAGCTCGTTATACTATGTATTAATGATCACTTTATAGAGCAATTCACTATGGTGCAAGTTAAAGCAATTAAAGCCTTTTCTGATAATTATATTTGGTGCATAACTAAGCAAGATAACAATCAAGCGTGGGTGGTCGACCCAGGCCAATCAGCCCCCGTTTTAGAATATTTAAACCAAGCGGGCTTAGTATTAGCAGGGATTTTAATTACTCATCATCATTATGACCATACTGATGGCGTTGCCGATTTATTAGAATGCTTTAACGATATTCCTGTTTATGGCCCCAAAAACAGCCCCTTTAAAGGTATAACGAAGCCGTTAATTGAAGATGATGTGGTCGAAGTACTTGATACGCAATTTAAAGTAATTACTTCAGCGGGCCATACTCTTGATCATATTTGCTACTTACATAATGATTTAGCTTTTACTGGTGACACCTTATTCAGTGGTGGCTGCGGGCGCTTGTTTGAAGGAACACCAGCGCAAATGTATCATTCACTTAATAAACTAAAACAGCTGCCTAGCGATTGTAAAATATATTGCACTCACGAATACACTCAAGCAAACCTGAAATTTGCCTTAGCGATTGAACCAAATAACTCAGCCCTAATAGAATATAATGAATGGGTTACAGCAAGGCGCCAACAAAATGAAATTACTTTGCCCACCAGCATCTCTCAAGAAATAAAAGTTAACCCTTTTATGCGTAGTGATTTATCAAAAATTACAGAAAACATACCAGCGAAGTACAACCAACATACAGAAAGTTCATTGCAAAAAAGTGAACCTTGGCATAACTTTGCGAGTCTTAGAAGCTACAAAGATCATTTTTAGTGCATAAAGCCTAAATAGTTCAACTGATTAGCTAACTATTCACGGCGGTATGTTTTACAAATGTTTGTAAAGTGGCAATATTGACTTAGAACAAGTATTATTCGCCGAGTTTTTACCTGATGTATTGGTACTTATGAATAAATCCCCTGTTATTTTACTCTTGGCGCTTTCGCTAAGTGGCTGTCAAATGTTGACGTCAACACCGTCAAAATCAGTTACAGAAAATCAAACAGAGCAACCACTTAATGGCGCTACACCAAATGATATCAGTGAGGCATTAACTATTAACGCCCATTATAAGCAGGTCAATGAGCAAAAGCAGCAAGCGCCAGTGTTTGACGATGTATGGGAGCGGATTCGCTACCAGCTCTCTATTGAAGTACCACAAAACCGTCCCGTAGTTACCGAACGAAATTATTATGGGAAACATCAGGCCTACTTAGATCGTATATCTAAACGTGCAGCTCCCTATTTGCATTATATTGTAGAAGAGATTGAAAAACGCGAAATGCCTGTCGAAATTGCTTTATTACCTATTGTAGAAAGTGCCTTTGATCCGTTTGGCTATTCACATCGCAGCGCATCAGGTATTTGGCAGTTTATGCCACAAACCGGTGAACGTTTCGATTTAAAACAAAATTGGTGGTATGACGGTCGCCGCGATATTGTGCAATCTACCCGTGCTGCACTTGATTACTTATCATACTTACATAAAATACTTGAAGGTGATTGGCTAAATGCCATTGCCGCTTATAATTCAGGCGAAGGCCGATTATTGCGCGCAATTAAGAAAAACCGCAAAAAGCACTTACCCACTGACTTTTGGTCACTTGATTTACCTAAAGAAACCACATCTTACGTGCCTAAGTTATTAGCGCTTTCGGACTTATTAAAACGCCAAGATGAGTTTGGCTTAAAATGGCAGCCAATAATTAATGCTCAAGTTGTTGAAGCGGTGGATGTTGGCTCGCAAATAGATTTAGCCTTTGCCGCTGAAATGGCCGATATCAGCCTCACCGAGTTATACCGGTTAAATCCAGGCTTTAATCGCTGGGCAACCGATCCTAATGGGCCTTACTTTTTATTGTTACCCACTGAAAGCGTCGATAACTTTAAGCAACAGCTAGCTAAAACAGAGCTTAAAGATCGCCTAAGGTGGCAGCAGTATCAAGTTGCCCGCGGCGATAGTTTATCGGTCATTGCTAATAAATTTGCAACCACCACAGGTGCAATTAAATCTCTAAACAAACTTAAATCAAACACCATTCGCCTTGGACAAAAATTACTAGTACCACTGAGTGATGGCGCGATTAACAGCGAGCATCTCCCCCAAAAAGTACGCATGGCGGTAAATAAAAATAGTTAGAAAAAACTCAGCCATAAAGTTAAAAGTGGCGACACCCTTTGGGATATTAGTCGTGAATACGATGTCACTATGAGCGAATTGGCGAAATGGAATAAACTTGAGAAAAATGCAGTATTGCGCTTGGGCCAAAAGTTAACCGTTTATAAAAATACTCCAGCACCAAAAACAGCACTTGTAAGCACGAACCGTTCAATTACTTATAAGGTCCGCCGTGGTGACTCTTTAGCGCGTATCGCCTCAAAGTTTAACTTAACTGTTAATGAGATTATTAAATGGAATAATTTAAAAGGGCAAAAGTATCTACAACCGGGTCAAAAACTTAAGCTTAAGGTTGATGTAAAAAGTACATAACTTTGTGTATATATAAAGCAAATCTAAAAAAGAGCGCACGCGCTCTTTTTTAGATTTTGTAAACGACTCGTTTTACTCTGGCAACTTTACTAGCCACTCTTTTAACCAAGGCTCTGTAACAGGCCACGGTTCAAAATCCTCACAGGCATCAATTTCTAAACGATGACCAATAGGCTTTGCTTCTAAGTCACGAAATAGCTCATCAAAACTGCGCCCTGCTCCACAAAAAGTCTCACCATAGCTTCTATCACCCATTGCTACAATGCCATAAGGCTTGGCTGTTAACATAGGGAATTGGTTATTAAGCTCGTTATATAAACACGCCAGATTATCCGGGATTTCACCGTCGCCGGTCGTTGAAGTGACCACCAAAATATGGCTAGCAGCTTTAACATCATCAACAGTTGGGTCGTTGATAAGTTTAACTTGATGAGACGATTGCTCAATAAACTCTTCAACTTCATCAGCTAAACGCTCAGCACCGCCATAAACACTGCCCACAAAAATACTGATAGTAGCCATTAATAATCCTTTTCTTGATGTGGCCAACCAAGTTGCTGACAAATGCTAAGCATTGCATCCCCTAGTGGCGCTTTAATTAAAACTTGTTGCTGTGTATAAGGGTGCACAAAGTTCAGCTCAGTTGCAAATAACATTAATCGGCGAAGCTTAAAATGTTCTCTAAAAAAATGATTATGTTGATTATCCCCATGATTCACATCACCAATAATCGGTAACGATAAATGATTTAAATGACGACGTATTTGATGCTTTCGACCTGTTTTTGGTAAACACTCAACTAACGAATACCGAACTGTTGGATATTTACCAATTGGGATTGGTAATGTCGCCTGATGTAGACAATGAAACTGCGTTTGCGCTTTTTGTGGAGCTTTATCTTTTGCGGCAAATTTATCCGCTATTTTATCAAGCTCTTCTTTTAATGGCTTATCAACAAAAACTGATTCATTTAAAAAACCGCGCACCAAAGCCAGGTAACGCTTTGTTATAGTGCCATCAATAAACTGCTGATTAATATCAGCCGCGGCTCCAGAGCTTAAAGCAAATAATAATACACCCGATGTCGGCCTATCTAAGCGATGTACAGGAAATACATGTTGGCCAAGTTGGTCACGAAGCATTTGCATTGCAAACTGGGTTTCGTGCTTATCTAAAAGCGAACGATGTACTAATAAACCAGATGGCTTGTTAATCGCTACATAGTTTTCGTCTTGATACAAAATTTCAAGTTCGACAACTTCAGTTGGAACTAGGTGATCAGTCATTATTCATGCCTAGTAAGTTATCAAACGCTTTGAGTTGTGCTGTAATTTTTTGCCCGCCATTTTTTTGTGCAAGCATTAGCTCACCCATCGGAGCTATAGCAAGACTTGTAGGTAGAGGTTGTTTTGTATCAATAAGATTCTGCATTTTTTCTATAAACACAAACTGCAACCACTGCTCAAAAGCCATTGTATCATGGCAAAATGGTACTTTTGATTGCAAAGCAGTTTCCGCTATTGGCTCATCTTGCCATAACTGATGCTGCTTTAATAAAACACTAAGCTGATTTAAATAAAGTTGGGTTTGCTGGTACATAATCCCCCTTATTGGTATTGATAACATATCTAAACTTAATTATACCTAAGTCAACTCAAGATGCCCGTTTGAGTTGGGATTAAAAGCGATTTAGACAAGCCATTGATTGACAATAATAGTGTTCCCCTGATTAAAATCAATAACGCCGTATCAATCGCTTTAAACCAATCATTGAGGCGCACAGAGATTTACCTTAATCTTTGCGACTTTTTAAAATAGGTGCTATTGCTGCATAGTATCGCCTTGATATTAAGTGTCTATGAAACGCTATGTTCTGCACCTTGAGGTGACTTGGCTATATACCCTGTTCCCTCATAAGCGGCTATGCCGTATAATTTAATGAATTTTGCAGTAAAATTGAGAAAAACATGGCCGGACGAATAGCAACTTTAGGGCAATTACTAGATACAGCAGGCACCCAGTGGCGCGCATTTGATATTGGTAGACACATAACCAAATTTGATAAAACGCAGTTTATGGCTATCGAACAAGCACAAATCCCTTACCCTTTCCCACTAGCTGGTCATGCGTGGTTAGCTATTCAGTTTTGGGATAGCAAAGCCAGTAAGGAACCGTATGTATGGTTTTTAAAGTTTCCTATTGATGAGCAAAGTAAATTAGTAAGCGCCAGCCGCGATCATTTTGCCAGCATGGTCATAGAAGCGCTGGGAGAAGACTTAACTAGCGAGCACGCTGAAGGGAAACTAGATAACAACCCCTATGTTTTCACGCCTAATGCAAACAAACTCGCGACTTTCAACGCCCAACTTAAAGTATTGCTTAAACAACCTGCATCACAATATTACGAATACGCACGGCAATACTTTAGCGGTCAAGTGGGTTTTAATAATTGGCAAAACGTTGCGGTACAAGGCATTGCTGATTTTGCGCTACGCCTACACGAGGATAATAATTTAGTTAAGCTGCAAGACGCATGGGGGCAACTGCCTGCTGAGGTTTTACAGCCACTAAGCGCAATGTTGGAACACGTTGATATTCCGGTGAAGTTTTGTGAACAGTTAGCCAAGTACGCACAAACAGCGATAACACAGCACGATACTATTGCCCTATGTTGTGCCCTTCGTGCGATGTCGTCATCATCAGCAAAAGGAGTTATTGCACAACTGGTGGATACTATTTTAGCTTCTGAACTTGCTCACGATTCTGATGTACTATTAACCATAGCTGGACGCTGCTTTAGCTTATTAGAAGATGGCGACCGATTACATATCTTTATGGATAACTGCGCGCATCACCAACAGATTGATGAGTTATTCCCGAGTATTTTTGCTGACTTAGCTGCAATACCGAGTGTAAGGCCACACTTACTAGGCTTACTACGCAAAGAAAATCGTAGCGAAACACTCGCGCGTGCAATTGGAAGGTTATTCTCTTAAATGGCAAGTTTATGGACGTTCATTTTTATTGGTAGTGTAATATATCTATTTTGGCTTAATCGTAAGGTGGCTGAGGCCGCCAATGCCCACGCGAAGCGCCAAGTAGAACAATTACAAGTACAACTAATGAGCGTTGCTTGCATAAAACGCCGTTTTAGTATTTTAAAAAGTGGCAAGCCGGGTATTAAAAGTGAATTTATTTTTGAGTTTTCAAGTGACGGTGAAAGCGTTTATCAAGGTGTGATGTTTTTAGAAAACGAAATGCTCAAAAGTGTCGTCGTACCGCCGCATAGAATTTAGATAAAATGTTAGAAATGATTCTGAGCGGGGATTCTATAAATAAACTAAGGCGCAACATATAGTTACGCCCCAATCTGACATTATCCATAAAAAGGCATCCATACCTATGCCGAAGCAACCTTTTTTATCTATCCCCTGAACGGGTATACATCCTCATACACCCTCACATTGCATCTATGCAATAACCTAACACGTCCTAGTGTATCCTTTCGCTTTCTTACGCTTCCAAGCGTTACCGTAGCTTCCTGCCACATCATCCTAAAGTTTAATCCTTATCATTAGCTCCGCTAATGGCCTGCATCCTAGCAGGATCCTTATATATCCGTACTCTATTGTCCCTGTTGGCATCATGCCTAGCATCATGCTAATTTGCCTAAATCCATTTCCTTGGCAGTAGCTTAATCATTAAGTTTGTGTCATCTTGACAAAGTAAAGTGTAGTGTAATCTGGTAATTCCGATACTGGCAAATAATAATTATTTTCATGTAACAAATTTGAAAAATACACAATACTTATAGTTATCAGTACCTTGATTTATATTTCTATTACTTTAATAAGGCATAAACTGATAAAGCGTACAATATTGTAGGATAAGTCTCACAAGCTATTTCCTATATTAGCTGCTTGCAGGTTAATGCTAAACGCTAATGTGAGCTAGGCTAGGCTTAAAGAGTAATTGACCATCGACGCTATTAAAGCTCAAGGCTTTAAATTTACTAAACCCTTCGCTACTAAAGAACTTAATATGCACATCACGGGTTACAAACACCGCCATGCCAGTCGCATCTATATTGCCATTAATTAAATCATCCAAGCCACGTAATAAATAACGACCAAAACCTTGACCATGAAAGTGAGGATCAACTGCTATAAACGCTAAAAAGTAATAATTTCCTTTCTCCTGCAGCGACTCGCGAATAGTTTTTTCTTTTTCAATTAACTGATTAGTTTGAAGGTAACCTGCACTTAACATTAACTTTAAACGCCAATGCCAATAACGCTCGGCTTGTAGTTGACTACTTGACTCAAACACACACGCAACGGCCTTTAGACGCTTGTCATGATATAAACCAATTAAGGGTTGTTTTTCTTGCCAAAAAGAGCTCAGCTCTTCACGAATTAGCCCTCGTAGTTTTTTTTCATAGCTGAACTTTTGTTGCTCATTATAATTAAGCACTTTTTTGAATACAGGGTCATCATGATAAGCTTGATACATTAAGCTACCTGCAGTGCTGAGATCTTCAGCTTGTAAATACTGCACAATAAAGTTTTCATTTTCTTGAGCAACGGTCATTTGTATTCCTCTTAAAATTATTGTGTAAATAACAATGTAATTAACTATAGTTAAAAGCTGACAAAATATGCAAATTCAGCGAAGGTTAAACTACACTGCCCCACCATGCAGTTTAGCTCGTTAGCTCGCTTTAAACTTCTTTAAGGAGTATGATATGGATACCACGAAGCACGATATTTCAACTTTATTTTCACAACTAGGATTACCTAGCTCAGAAGGTGAAATTGACGCATTTATAGCCTCTCATCAGTTAGCAGACACCACCTTGCTACAAGATGCGCCTTTTTGGGATGAAGGGCAGCAACATTTTATTGCAGAGTCACTCGCGCAAGACGGCGCATGGAGCGAAGTTATTGACGAGTTAGATGTTCGTCTACGCCAATAACCCCCACATTTTAAACAAATAATTTTTATTATAACCACGCACCATAAATCACTATAAACACTATTTTTACGGTGCGTTTTATCTATTTAAAAGAGCTTATAACCTAATGAATGCAGTTGTATTTGATGCAATAAAAAACCTTCTTCACGAAGGTAAAGTCCCTACCGTAGCCTTAACTAAAAGTAAACTGAGTCAAGCTGTACCTATGCCTGTGATTATCGCAGCAGTTAGCCAATACAAAAACAACCCTGACTCAATAAATAGTTTAGTTAAAAGTGACACACCGCCAACTCAACAACCACAACATAATCAATTAGATCGCATTGAAGAAAAACTAGATAAATTACTAGTTTTACTTGAACAGAAGTAGCATCTCAAAGACAATAGCTAGCTGAATAATAAATAACTTGAGACTCCCCATGTTTGTTGTTGATTTAACGTTTGACTGTTACCAAGACACTACTTTAGATAATGCTGAGCAAGCGATTAACCGCTTAGTGAACGCTCTTAGGTTTAATGGTCAAATCATGGGGGAGGAATTTCCAACTGTGCTCAAGGACGGTTACTTTATCACACGGGTAATGTGCCCAACCGATAATGCAATGCATCCGCTCAATAACAGCCCCTTTGTTAAGCACAGCATTGAAAAACTCCACGACGCAGGCTTATTAGCACCTAAAGTAAAAGTCATCGGCCAAGATATTCATTCCAATGGGGCAGATACCTGTACAGCACCGTCTAGCTATATTTTATATACAACCTACGTGCATACCTGTAGCCCGCTTTATTGTGGTGATGACTTTTTACCAGTACCTCTTTATACCATTCCAGCCATTGCTAATGGGGATTATAAAACACTTATAAAATGGCAAGAGGATTGGCAAGCTTGTGACCAAATTCAAATCAATGGGGCTACTCGCTGTGAATTTCCTGCACTGGATGAAATTGCCAGCCTCGATAGCGACCTATCAAGACGTGGTAAAGATATTGCAAAACGCATCCGTTATCTAACACAAAAGCCGGTTTACTACTACTTATACCGCGTTGGCGGTAAAGACAAAGCCTCTGAACTTGAACGTAAATGTCCAAGTTGTAAAGGTGACTGGAAGCTTGATGAACCTTGGTTTGGTTTATTTGATTTTAAGTGCGAACCGTGTGGACTAGTGTCTAATGTTTCGTGGGATTTTCAATAACATTTAATACTTTTCACTTGGCTTCTTTGCGCCCCTCTGTGTGGTTAGGCCTACATTAAGCATGAAAAGTCTATTCGAGTTATTAAGCACCCAGAAAGCTTAAAGTTACTAATTAAACTTTAAGCTTCTGTAAAAATCCATCTATATCTTCAGCGAGTACATGATGCGGCTTTTTACCTACATACTCTAAGCAAACCTGGCCGGTTTCAAGCAATATAGTGATCAATAAATCATCTTGTTCTGTCAAACCAATAAATACCGTCTCGGCTTGCTTCAGCTTTCGCTTCATTAATATATGGCCGGTTATATTTTGCTGTAATAAATCATAGTCAGCTTCATTCCACACTTGCAGTAATTCTATATGATGGTCATCTAACTGCACTTTAATTGGCCCTGAAAAAAAGCTGCCATAAAACTGACTTAACGCATCAGGAAACACAACCTCAAGGGCATTTGCTAAATCATTTAGATTTGCACTTGGTTGCCTTACTATCGCCTGATACTGAATAAGACCCTGCTCGTTCACAGCGCCATGCTCACACGGGCTCGGCCATTCTGGGTCGTGCTCAATCAGCGGTAGTTTATTTGTGCGTGCTTGTACTTGCTCAGCATAATGTTGATGAAGTTGTTTTAATTGACTGACAATTGACATACTGCGAAACTCATTATCTTTAGGTATAATCCCTCCATTGTAACCAGAAAAGATTCAACATGACAGACTACAGCAACTCTCCTGATTTAAAAGGCAGTGTATTAGGTCAATCAACTGAATATGTTGATACCTATACTCCGAGCCTACTATTCCCTATTGCACGTAAGTTAAACCGTGATAACTTAAATATCGACGAAAGTACATTGCCCTTTAAAGGCCAAGATCTGTGGACCGGCTATGAACTTTCTTGGCTTAACGCCAAAGGGAAGCCGGTGGTCGCCGTTGCGTGTTTTATTTTTACTTGTCAAAGTAGCCACATAATTGAGTCTAAGTCATTTAAATTATATTTAAATAGCTTTAATCAAACACGCTTTGATTCTCTTGAACAAGTACAAACAGCACTCATTACTGATTTATCAAATGCAGTGGGCAAACCCGTAGTAGTAACTTTATACAATAGCGATGATTATAATTGCCTGCCTTATACACCTTTACCTGGTGAATGCATCGATGAGTTAGATATAGAAATTGATAGCTACGATATTGATGCCAATATCTTAACAAGTAGTAATAATGAGATAGTGACTGAAACACTACACAGCCATTTGTTAAAGTCTAATTGCTTAATTACCTCACAACCTGATTGGGCGAGTATTATTATTCGTTATAGTGGCGCACAAATCTGCCGTGAGTCCCTGCTTAAGTATTTGATTTCGTTTCGTACCCACAATGAATTTCATGAACAATGCGTTGAGCGTATTTATTGTGATTTAATGGCCTCGCTTAATATTACTGAGCTTGAAGTCTATGCCCGCTATACGCGCCGCGGCGGATTAGACATCAACCCATACCGTTCAAGCAAATCTGACGAAATACCATTTCAAGTGAAAATAAACCGCCAGTAATTGCTCGCCACAGCTAATTTCGGGGTTAAACTAAAGCTGACTTTTAGCATCGTTGAATCAGCGGCTTTTCAGATAGCTAATATTTTGAGTTATTGATAAGCACGCTGACGATACCTGTGGCTTAACTCGATCAATACAGCCTTTCCTTGGACAAATAACCGCATTACTTTTGATTGACGCTATCAAATTCGATAAAGATTTTTATAGGCAAATGATAGCCAGCTGTGTGCGTCTACTGCTCATAAATAGGCTAACGCAGCATTAAATTCAAACACGTCTTAACTAATCTAACGCTAGTCCCAATCAAATTTATAAAGCACATCAACATTTTGATATAACCCGCTAGTAATTTCTATGTATAACTGAGAAAGCAACTGATACCGCACAGCAACTTCACTAAGCGAATCAAACACACCTACACTATATTTTACTTGTAAGCTTGGTGCTATATAGCCTGATATTTCTACTTTGGTGTTATCACCACTGCCTGAAGAGCTTAAACTTACATCTGATAAACCAAAGGTTTCACCTACTTTTGAAACCACGCCTTCACTTTGGCTAACTCCCTGAGAAAGCAGTAATTGTGTAAGCATTGCATCGCCAGATGAGGTCTCGCCATCTCCTAATGGTTGCCCATTAAGTAAGTAAGCTAGTGCTTGCGCTTGGTCCATCACAGGCTCAGAGAACACTTTTAGTGCTGGCTGTTCAACAGTACCGGTAAGTGTCACTCCTGCGACTACGTCGTTTGCTGTGTTATCAGGGTTACGGATTGCTTTAATATTTAAATACGGCTGCTCAATAGAACCGCTAAAACCTACTTGCCCAGTGCTAATTATTAAGTCTTGCCCAAATGCTAAATAAGTACCATCAATCAAGTTAAGCTCACCAGTGGCTATAATCGGCGCACCTTGGTTCATTTTTATGGCTAAGTCGCCAGCTACTTTTGACTCCAAACCGAACGACTCTACTTTTACATCGTTTTTAACAATCACTTTTAAATCTATATCGTAATCAAACGGGACTTTTTCTGTGGTCTCTGTTTTTTGATCGACGATAATTTCGTCATCACTAACTTGTACCGCGCCTTCTGGGAGCTCTTCAATCATTATACGACCGTAAGGTACGACTACTTCACCAGCTAGTTTGAGCGCATTATTGGCTAAGCCTATTTTTAGATCAGGAGATATCTTAAATGTCACACCTTGCTGCGCGCGTACAAAAAATTGCTCACCTATCACGGTAACATTTACAGCCGGTTGTGCGCCTTGCCAATCAACATCACCCGTTAGGTTTATTTTACCACCCTGATTATCGTTTAAATCACCTTTTATAGTGGCTGTGGTTTTATCAAACACTACATTTATATTTGACTTTTGCAGCGCAACAGGAAGTTGTTCTCCCTCTAAATTTATATCGCTAACGTTAAGTTCACCGTTTAATAAAGGATCTTTTAAGGTTCCTGAAAGCGCTACTTTACCACTAATATCACCCTTTAATTGCTCTAGAGTCTCTAGAAATGGCTGTAAATCTGAAAGCAGTATTTTATCGATATTAACCGTGCCATTAAGCGCCTGTGTATTTTGTATGTCATCAATATTAATTTGTGTATTTATTTTACCCAACACACTTGATTCCAAATTAGCCTCGAGTTGACCTTTTTGGGAGTCTGAATAAGCACTAATACTGAGTGTTTCTATAGGTAGGTTAAATCGGTCTTCTTCTGAGGTTAATATTGCCGTTAGATCTTGAGAGTTTATATTCGTACGCAGTGTTTTAAGCGCACCGCTTTGCCAGTTAAGTGCCATATCACCGGTTATATCACCCCGTGTGTGAATGTTTTTTGGCAAAAAGTGTTTAAGTTCTTCCAGGGCTAAATTATTTAGCTTTGCATTTAACTGACCAAGCTCTTTTGCTTGAGTTAGCGTGTCTATACATAGCTTGCTTTGCTGTGATGCCCAACAATGCGCGCTCACATCAAAATCCCCGCTTTGGGTATTAAACATAATGGCAATATTTTTAGTGTTGTTAAAGCTTAGCTTTTTGTCGCTAAGTGTTACATTGCTAAGCTCGCCGTTCCAAGTCGCGTTATTAATTTTTCCATTAACCTCGAGAGCGACACGGCCTTGCTCTGCATCTACTGATGCTGTTAGTTGATGATCTGTTTTATCGCCAGTGGCATCAATTTTAACGCTATTAATTTGTTGTTCTGCGACTAAGGCCGAGCCAACACTTACCGATAAATTTGTTTGCCAGTCAGCGGCGGTATCTAAATGTCCTTTAACGGTAAGTTTATTTATGTTTATTTCATTAAAAATAAAGCGATCTAGTATAAGTCCTAAGTCTATAGAGGGCGTTAACCTGTCGCCTCTAATTTTTAAATCTGCATTACCGTTGGCAATAAATGGCATATTCGCTTCTTCATCACTTTTAAGTGTTACCTTGCCATCAACCTTCCATGTATCGTCAACCTGTCCACTTAGCACTAACTTATTGGTGCCACTGCTTAAATAAAAGCTATCGATACTTGCTTTTAATTCTTTGTCGAGCTTAAAATTTGACGCAAATTCAAGCGGTACATCGTTTAGTAACCCACTTAACTTTGTGTCGTCCATTTGTAATTGCCACGCATCGGCAGCGGCATTAAATGAGCCTTTAAACTGCCCTGAAATATCACTCGTTGCAGCATCCGTTAAGTACTGCGCCTTTAAGTTAGCAAGCGTGCCATTGAAATTCGCTTTTATACCCTGTTGCCAATCAACATTTGCTTTTATCACAGCGCTGCTGTCGTTAGCTTTTATACTAAGCGCTTCAAGCGTTGCCTTTGTAAGGCTTCCCTTTAGCTGGGTATTTAAATCTACAGCTGGATACGCGCCTAATTGGCTATTTGCTAGTAAGCTAAGCTGGTAGTCATCGGCATTTCCTTTTGCATTAAGGCTTACATCTTTTACCTTCAGCTCATTACTTTGTGCATCAATAAGCCATTGATTGATTTTACCGTTTAACTCAAATGGGTAGTTTTTTTGTTTTAAATTAGCAGTAGCAGTTAACGTTAGCGGGTATTGTCCACTCGTTTCTATGTTTAAATTTAAGTTAGCTAAATCACCATTTAGCTGCAAATTAGCTTGATGCTCATCACTTTGTAAAATCACACTGCCTTTTACAGGTAAATTACCCGCAAGCTCTGCGTCAAGCTGAGTATTGAGCTGCCACTGCTCATAGCTCGCAGAAAGAGACTGCAAATTAATTACTTCATCTTCAACGCTTAATTGCAGCGAGATGTTTTCAATATTATTTTTAGCCTCACCTTGCTCAATCGTTACTTTAGCTATATCAAACGCTTCAATGACTAAATCAAGTGGTGATGTAAATTCAATATTTGGTAATGCGGGTAACTCAGTGAGCGGTGCTTTAGTTACTTTGGTCGTTTGTGTCTTAGCGTCTTGTTCTTTTAAAGCAACGAGTACGCTAGGTATGTTCAAGTTTTTAACCGTCAGTTTAGAGCCTTCTGCCTTTGCTGAAAGCTGAAAACTATTAACGCTTACGTTGGCACTTGAGTGGTTTAAATTAAATTCATTTACCGCTATATTTTTTACAGAAATATTAAAAGGTAAGCTGATTTTTTCAAGTGGCTCCGAGGAAGGCTCTTCCTGTGCTTCTGCGGTTTTTGGCAAAGTTAAATTTATAGATTTAGCACTTAAATTATCGATACAAATACCATCGCAGTGCCACCAAAATAAATCAACTCTTAATTGTTGGGCATTAAAATCCAATCCGTTGCGAGTAAAGCGAACGTTAAAAGCATCGTTATAAACAAAGCGGCCATTTTTAATTTCAATATGTAACCCATCAACTATTTTATTGGCACTGTAGGCAATAAATTGATTACCGGGTGCGGTAAATAACAAACAAAATATTGCAATAACGAGCGTGGCTAAAATAGCACTAACGGAGGCTGTTATTCTTTTAAATACTGACATTAAATTTCTGGCCCTATGGTAATACTCAAACGTGTACTTTTGCTTTCTTTTGTTAACCCCCATGCGTGGTCTATACGTACTGGGCCAACCGGTGTTAAATAACGAAAACCAAAACCTGCACCAACTTCAAAGTCATCCGAAAAATCATTAGTGGCGGTACCACCATCAACAAACAGCGCTGCTCGCCAGTTTTGAGCAAACTGATAGTTGTATTCAATTGTGCTGGTTAGTAAATATTTACCACCAATAAGGTCACCATCATCGTTTTCAGGCGAAATTGATTGATAAGCAAAACCGCGTACACTTTGATCACCACCCGCGTAAAAGCGTAGTGAGTAAGGTACGTTTTCAATATCATCAACGACCATTGCACCTACATTTGCCTTTAAAAAAACTAAATGGCGATCTAGATAGGTGCGTAGCCATGCATGCTGCATTTGTACTCTTACTAAGTTAGTACTTGAGAGCACGTCATCTAAGCCAAATTCAGCTGAAATTAACCACTGCTCCCCCCAAAAGGGAGTAGTACCTCCTTTTGATTTTTTTCGCGCATAACTAATACCAGGCATTAACATTTCTGTACTTTGTTCTGGCTCATCACCAATTCGATAAGTTTCTTGGTCGCGGCGTAAAAACGCGGTGCGCACCCATTTATCTTCAGTTAACCATTGGCGCTGTAATTGACCAGTTAGTATTTCACTGTAAGTATCATTTGTTAGCTCATCTTCTAACTTATAGCCTGCAGATAATCGCCATAAATCATCGTTAGGATCGTCAACAGGTATTGTATAAGCCATTGAAATATCCTGCTGCTTTTGTGCCACGTTTAAATTGGTTTCGAGGTAGTGGCCATCTTCAGTTATCCACGGTTTACTCCATTTAAAGCGTACTTTAGGGCCTAAGTCAGTGCTGTAACCGCCACCAATCTCATAGCTATTAGCGGGCTTAGGCTGCACATCGACTTTAATTGGAACTTGGTTGTTTTTACGCGCTGCAATATCAGCGTAAACCCGCGCGCTTGCAAAATAAGGTGTGCTTGATAAATCAAGATTATAATCAGCAATGTGTGTGGATTTATAAGGTTGCCCTTGAGTAAAAGGCGCTAGAGAGCGTATGTACTTTTCTGCCGGGGTATTACTCGCAATTTCTATATCACCAAACTGATAACGCACACCAGTGTTAATAACAAAAGTAATAACCGCACTATTTTTTTGAACCGATACTTCTAATTTACGCGCTGGCCATTTAGCATCAAAATAACCATGTTCTAACAACATTGACTCTATTTTTTTATGCGTAGAATCATACTTGCCATGACTTAAAATATCACCTTGCTTTAAGTTAATATTTTTAATTAACGCCAGCAATTGCTTATCACTTTTACCTTCACCGTTTAAGGTGATATTAATTGCTTCTATTCGAGTTGCAGGACCTCGCTCAACTTTTACGATTAACTCGTTGTCGTCTTTATCATATTCAATTTCAACTGTAGGATTATAATAGCCAAGCGCTTTTGTACTATTTTGTACTTGCTTTTGTGCATAACGAAGAAGTGTACGAGTTGATTTTTCTCCAATTAATTGCTTAAGATACAGAGCAACATTATTTTCTAAATCTCCGCTTAAGCCTTTAATTTCGTAATCTTCTATGATTTCTTCAGCCGCATAGCTGTTTGCTGAAAGTAAGGCACTTACAACACATATGCAACGTAAAAACTTAATAAACAAGTAAATATCCTTACTTTTAATATCTTATACACAATTAGTTAATTAAGTGCATATTAGCACAGCCATAATGAGCAACACATTAACTTAATTTCGTTCCAACACGGTAAATTATATATTACATAAGAACCAATATAGTTAAAATTAGTACGCGTTAAGACAATAATTTGGTTACAATAGTGCCTACGAATATAAAATTAATTTTAAATGAGTTTTTAATGCAATTTCCTGATGATGATAGCGGCCAACTTTTAGCCGAAATAGCCTCTGCTGGCATTGATTTAAGTAAAATGCACCAAATCGATTTTTTTCTTTTATTTGAACAACAAACTGACGCTGAAAAGTTTGCTAAAGAAGTAGTAACTGATGCATTAGTTCAAAATGCTGAACTAGAAAAATGTAAAGACACTGGCATTTGGGAAGTGATCACTCAAGTAAAAATGGTGCCAGAGCACACTCTATTAAGTCAAGCGGAACAATACATTGAAAGCATTGCTAATAACTTTAATGGCTACGGTGACGGCTGGGGATTGAATGCTGAAGAAGCATAACTTTAATATTATATTATCAGTTAGCCTGATTAGGTTAACTGATTAGCCTTTCTAAAGCTTCCCTTATAGTCAAATAGCTTATCAGCAACTTTCCAGCCATATTGCTTACTTTTGCGAGCAATCACAAAATCGGGTGGCACTAAATCAAACTGTGCTTTAATTACCTGCTCTGCGGTTTTCAAATCAATAGGTGTTTGGCCTTGCCCTACTCGTTTACCAAATTGTTTATTAAATACAAATTGTCCGCCTTTATTTGCCAGATTATAAACTTCATCACAGCTGGCTCCATCTTCATCAAAATAAGTTATTTTAATCAATTCACCTTTTAGTTGAGTAACCGATAAACCACTACAACGAAGTACTAGCGCATCTTTTAAGTTTAGTGCATTGCGTAACTTATCATCAGGGTCGGCCATTACCGCACCGCAATCGTGGCATTTACGTGCGGCTATATCGTTTTGCGCACCACATTCATCACACTCTTTAAAGCGAAAACGATAATCGCACTGCTCTTTATTACCTTCATCATCTTCTAACAAGCCCTTACAGCGCCTACCAAAGTGTTCAATAACCTTTCCTGTAGAGTCAGTTTTACCCCAATAAATATTAGCAAAGCCACAACCCGGACAAAGCACTTGTACCGGCTCGTTATCGCTATCACCTTTTTTATCGCCAACCTCAGGGTGAAACAAATCAAAACCATTTCCGGCATAATCGATCACCAAACAATCTGTTTTTGACTCGGCTAATCTAAGTCCTCTGCCGACAATTTGCTGGTATAAACTCACCGACTCAGTAGGGCGTAAAATAGCAATAAAATCAACATGAGGTGCATCAAAGCCGGTGGTGAGTACCGATATATTAACCAGGTATTTTAATTGCTTGGCTTTAAATTGCTTAATTATTTTATCGCGTTCGCTATTAGGTGTGTCACCTGTAATTAAGGCGCTTTGCTGATGAGGTAAATAGCTTAAAATTTCTTCTGCGTGCATAACCGTAGCGGCAAAAATCATAATACCTTGGCGGTTTTCACTATATTGTATTACTTGTTGTAAAATGGCCTGCGTTGCGCGTGCGCTGTTTTTTAATAACGCATTCATATCCTCATTAGTATAACGGCCAAATGCGTCACTGGTTAACGCCGAAAAGTCGTAATGACTAATCGCCGCATCCACTTCATTGGGTGGCGTTAAATAGTTATGTTTGATCATATAGCGCAGCGGTAATTCAAAAATACAGCTTTTAAATGGGCTGTCTTTATTGCCCCGCACAAAACCATGGTAGTGATGATGATAAATCCACCCCATACCTAACCGATAAGGCGTTGCCGTTAACCCTAATACTTTTAATTGAGGGTTATGCGCTTGCAAGGCATTAATAACTTTACCGTATTGGCTTTTTTTATCGCCATTAACTCTATGGCACTCATCAATAATTAACAATGAATAATGCTCATTAAGCTGATCTAAATTACGCGATAGCGACTGCACACTAGCAAAAGTAACCTGATGATTTAACGATTTTTCTTTTAATCCTGCCGAAAATATACTCGCCTCAAGCCCAAAGCTTTTATATTTTTGTGAGTTTTGCTCTACTAATTCTTTAACATGCGCCAACACCAATATTTTTTGTTTAGCAATACGCGCAAGCTCAGCTATGACTAAACTTTTACCCGCACCTGTAGGCAGCACAATGACAGCAGGATCATTGGTTTTTCTAAAGTGTAAAACGGTGCGTTCAACCGCCTCTTGCTGATAGGGTCTAAGGGTGTAGGTCATAAGGGAGTTATTAGGTTTTGAAATTAAGCAGACTTTAACAAATTATGATAAGTAATACTTAGATTTAATTTAAAAGTAAATACTCATCCTAAAATAAGTAACCGATCATAATATTGACTAATATTTCTTTTGTATAACTTGGTCTAAGGTCAATAGTTTACCCATTTTATACTTACTGAAGCAGGAGGTTTAAATAGCCGAAAAAAAACCCACTGCTAAATCAGTGGGTTTAATTATTTTTAGTTTATAAATTTAAATTAAAAACTTTGTGAATAACGGAAGTACCACTGGCGACCAATATCAAAACCACCATAGTAAGAGTAGGTTGAGCTAGGACCAGAATACATAATTGGACCTTGCTTATCAAAGACGTTGTTCGCGCCTATTGATAATTTTGATTCCCAAGGCGTATTGTAGGTTAACTGTAAATCATTGAACGTTGTAGAACCTACTTTATTTTTCGGTGTTATAGCGCCATTAGTCCAATCACGTTCGAAATCTGGATTACTACATTTATCCTCGAAGTAACAATCTTCGCGCATTGATGAGAAATAGCGGATCCCCCAGTTTGCACTAAAGTCACCATATGACCAATTAAGACCCAAGCTCGAACGAGTTCTGAAAATGTCTCCATGACCAACATCAGATTCTACTTTAGTTTCTGGCTCATTTGTTGATTTTGAATCATATTTAAGTAAATAAGTACTATCCATAGTAGCTCGGAAATCACCAAACTCAGTTTCGAACGCATAAGCTAACGCAAGATCAATACCTGATGTTTCAGTAAAGCCTGCATTACGAGTACCATAAGTTAGGTCATTTACGATAGAGTTACTTGGATCACGCGAGAACATAGCACAACGTGATTCATCACCACCAATATAACAATCTTTTAAGATCTCATTTGGTGAATCAGACACAACCGTATCAGTGATTTTAATGCTCCACCAGTCCAGAATAATATCTAAATTTTCAACATAGCTTGGGTTGTATACAAAACCAATTGTTTTGCTGGTTGACTCTTCTGGCTGTAAAAACTCATTTGAGCCACTATTAAATGGTACTGGTGTTTGTGCAGCAGGACCTGTTGTTGGAACGAAACCCTGTTGTAGCTGACGATAATTTGCTGGAACATCTTGCAAACAACGTGCAGAACCCGCGGCCGTACCATATACAGAATCACAAGGATCTATAAATCCTGTAGTAAAGGTTTGAGAGCTACCACCATATAAGCTACTTATTGTCGGAGCGCGGAAACCTTCAGACCAAGTACCACGAACCAATAAATCATCAACTGGTCGCCATTCAATACCCACTTTGCTATTAGTTGTATCACCAAAAGTACTGTAATCAGAATAACGTGTTGCCAAGTTAACACTTAACGACTTTGCACCAGCTACATCAGATAAAATAGGGATATTTAATTCACCATACGCTTCTGTTACATCGTATTTACCGCCAGTTGCACCAGATGCAAGTGTTGTACTTTCACCTAATTGAGCAAGTGCATCAGGGTTATACTGCCCTGTTTCTTTACGGTATTCACCGCCAAGAGCGAAGGTTAAACCACCTGCAGGTAACTCTGCTATCAAACCACTAATATTAGCAAAATACATGGTTGTTTGTGTTTCACCACGATAATGAAGAGTTGGGTATAGAAAATCTTGTACATTTGGATCAGCTAGAGAATTTTCCACAGGGCCTGCACCAAAGCCAGCTAATGGATTCCAAGCAATACACTCTGCTGAAGAAATAGGGTCAGCTTCTGTACCGCATTGTACTTGCCCAGCTGAATTTAAGAATGAAGGCCCTGTTGCTGCTTTAATAGCTGGCTTATATAAATTGCCATTATCAACTTGAATTGTAGAACTTTTACTATAAACGCCACCTACATCCCAATCAAAATAACGATCAGCTAGTTCAAATGAACCTTCAAGGGCTGCTGTAAAGCGTAATGTATCTTGATTACTTTCAGTTGTACGAGGCACTTCCCAACCACGACGAGTAAATGATACATCTTCACCAACAGGGTTAAAGTGGCTATCTGCACTTAGCACAATCCCATCTGAAGCTGATTGATATGGGTAACCAGCAACTTGGCGTTTTGCCTGACGCTCACTATAGCCAATATCACTGGTAAAGTTAATGTCGTCAGTTAGTGCATAATTTGAACTAATATAGAGTGAACGCGCGCTAAGAGGTGTTTCTAAGTGCATTTGTTCACTAGCATTACTTGAACCATTTTCATAAGTTTGTGGTTCAAAATCGTCAAATGATGATGCATTGCCTGGACGCTTTGCAACGTACCATTGGTCATTGTAGTTAAAACGACCATATTGACCAACTAAAGTGCGGTTATTTGGAATATCGTATCCAGGGTATGAGACTTCAGAAAATGAACGGTCTTTAGCCCAAACATCACCTTCATCACGCCATTCAGCGCCTAAGGTTATAGAGCCTCGGTCACCTGAGATGCCAGTAACCATACTAACATTCTTTTTCTCGCCATCGCCTTCGTCGTACTCTGCACCATAAACAGTGAACTCAAGACCTTCAAAGTTCTTGCGAGTTATAATATTTACCACACCAGCCATAGCATCAGAGCCATACATTGCTGATGCACCATCTTTTAATACATCGATACGTTCAACCATTCCCATAGGAACAGCCGATAAATCTTGATATCCAGAAGTCGTAATCCCCAAACGCTTACCATTTATAAGTACTAAAGTTCTGCCAGTACCTAAATTACGAAGGTTCACATAACTCCCACCAACATTCTCACCAGAAACAAGAGGTTCTGAGCGACTGATTGGTGGCGAACCTGCCGCAGACATATTTTCAAGAAGGTCAATAACTGAAGTAAAACCCTGATTTGCAATATCCTCACGGCTAATTGTTTGGATTGGCTGTGCAGTTTCAAGATCTGTAGAACGAATACGTGAACCCGTAACTTCAATTCGCTCAACACTTTCAGCGCTTTCTTCTGCTGCAGTTGAGCTTGCAGAAAATGCAGCTGTTGATGCTGCACCAAAAGCAATAGCTAAACGAACTGCTTTTGAGACTTTATTATTTAACATTTGATTCTCCCTGGGCCGTCATTTAGACGGTTATTATTTACAACTTATTTTATTGTTAACCACACTTAAAGTGCGATAAGCAAAATAATAAACAAATAACACAAAATATCCACCTTTTTATTTACATTTTTTTAATTTAGATACGTAAATATTTCAAAGTTAATAAAAAAACATAAAAAACGCCTTTAAAAATGTGAATAAAAGTAAATAACCACTCAAATTATGTAACTAAACAAAAACATTGTTAAAAAAGATTTAACTGCGAATCATCTCCTGAGGCAATATCTATGGCTAAATTATAAACAATCATTTCAATAAGGGGTTGGAGTTGCTTTTTGAGGTAGGTGGGATAATCAAAGGAATAGTTTTTAGTAGTATCGAAAATTTCACAGCCTTGTTTGGTGTAAATAAATTCAATGAACTGTCCGCGTTCGGGCTGGTACTCCGGATTTTCTCGCTGGTATTTTTTAGCAGCTTGTACATGGGGAGGAATATTTTTTTGGTATTCAGTTAAGTGCTGGCCCAGTCTTTTTCGGTATATTAATAGCTCATCAAGTTCGCCGGCCAGTAGCTCCCGGGTATAGTTTTTTATTATATTTTCAATATCTTGCTGTTCGAATTCATCATTAAATAGCGCTTCAAACAGTGCAACCTGAAACTGCTGAGCAAGTTTAGTCCAGTCACTACGCACTGTTTCCATGCCTTTAAATATGAGCTTTTTTTGTCCGTTAATATTTGTTTGACCTACATAACGTTTTTTTGATCCCGTACTTTTACCACGGATAGTAGGCATAAAAAAAGTTGTATAATGAGTCTCAAACTCAATCTCTAAATGGCTCGGTAGTGCGTGCTCAATGCTAATGCTTTGTTGCCATTTTAAATTAATCATTTCGGCTAATTCATGACCAACCTTTTGACATTCCGAGTCAGTCATTTTTTCATCTAAACACACAAAGGTTGAGTCGGTGTCGCCATAAATAACTTGATAACCAAGCTCTTCTATCCACTTTTTAGTGGTTTGCATAATATCGTGGCCACGCAAGGTAATAGAACTTGCCAGGCGAGGATCGTAAAACCGACAACCCTTTGAGCCTAAAACTCCATAAAGGCTATTCATAATAATTTTAATAGCTTGTGAAAGCATTGGCTGGTGGGTGTCTTTAGCAGTTTGGCGAGCGCTGGTTAGCTCTTTTATTAAGTTAGGTAAGTGATGTTCTTTACGAGAAAAGCGCCCCCCTTTAAAACCGCTAATAGCATTTTCTTTTCCTGATTCTGCTAAACCACGAATTAGCCCTAATGGGTCGATGCAAAATGTACGCATTATCGATGGGTAGAGGCTTTTAAAATCAAGTACTAACACATTCTTATAAAGCCCCGGGACGGACTCCATAACATAGCCACCAGGGCTTTCAAAGCTTAAACCGTGCTCACCTAAGTTGGGCGCAACATAACCACTTCGGTGTAATAGCGGTAAATACAAGTTAGTAAATGCCGCCACCGAGCCGCCCATACGCTCTAGCTCAAGCCCAGTGAGTTGGCTGCGTACAATAGCAAACTCCGTGAGCTTTAACTTTTCAAATATATTATTAACCAGCACACAATCTTGCCGGTTATAAGCACTGAGTGCTAATTTATCTTCATTAAACTGTCTGACAATTTCATCTAGGCGATTGTCACTTTGTATTAGTTTTTCTTCTCCAAGAACTTTATGAGAAACATTGGCAAGAGAGAAACTATCAAAGTGGTAAGTTGCATTTTTTAACGTATCAATGCCATCAATAACGGTGCGCCCAGGTATTGATAAACGAGTAAAGTGCCCTTCCTTTACTTTTAATGGCTCACCGGCACGACCAATATTTATGTCAATACCCAGTGCTTCGGCGCGGCCGTGAAGTACTGTGAAATCAAATTCAATAACGTTCCAACCAATAATTATATCTGGATCGCTTTGCATGATTTTAACTTGCAGCTTGCTTAATAAATCTATTTCGTCCTCACACCAATAAATCTCTAGCTCTGAAGGCTCTGGCTCGCCAATCATTAATATACAATCAAGGCCTGCGCCGACTAGTGCAACTGAAAACAAAACTCCGTCACCACTACATTCAATATCTAATGAGAGAGATTTAAGATTTGGTGTATAATTGGGGTTTGCTTTTAATTGCGCATTGTCAATTTGTAGGTAATCTTGTTGATGGCTTACATCACCTTTGACCCATACACCACCACGAATAAACCGCTCCATTAAAAAGCGATCACAATGGCGAATATCCGCTTCATAGACTGTTAACTGATTATCAAATGCTGCTTTTGCTTTATAAAAGGCACTTATAGTTGAAAAGTAGCAGCCAATGCACAGCTCGCCATCAAAGTGGTGCATCGTTGTATTTTTAAATTCAACCTGTATATTTTGTGAAATTAAAAGCTGTTGCGCTGCAGCTTTCGCTGATTGACGAATAAAAAATACGGCTTGTTGATTCGCTATAGTTACTTTTATGGGTCCTACATCCGAGCTCAGCCAGTAACACACACTAATAGAGCCACCTTCATGGTAAGGTTTTGCAGTGTATTGCTCTCTTGAAAGGATAAATCCTGGATAGATGGCTTGTGTCAATGTGTGATCCCAATTACTATATGGCACTGTAATTATATACATACTTCAGGTTATTAACCCATGCTTTCTGAACCATTAAAAAAAACAATTCGCAAAATTCATCAGCATGTAGCCAATAACCTAACCGATTACCGCCCCCGCAGCAGCCAGAATTATTTAGTGGCCGAAATAGCTAAAACCTTAGCCGGTGAATACCACAAAAAGCAGCGTATTTGCGTAATAGAAGCAGGCACAGGCACTGGTAAATCACTTGCTTACTGTTTAGGCGCACTCCCTTTGGCGCTGGCACAAAAAAAGAAACTGGTTATTTCAACCGCCACAGTTGCCCTACAAGAGCAGTTAATCAGTAAAGAGTTACCTTTTTTTAAAACGCATTCAGGCCTTGATTTTAAATTTGATTTGGTCAAAGGCCGTCAGCGTTATATTTGTGCCCACAAGCTACATAATGCAGTAAATGGTGATAACCAAACTAAAATGGACTTTATGCCTACTCTGTCATCGCCACTGAGTGATATGGAAGGTAGATGTTTAAAACAACTTTACGATGCATATATAAATAAACAGTGGCAAGGGGATCGTGACAGCTGGGCTGATACTATTCCTGACAAAGTTTGGGGGCTAATAGCCTGCGACAAGCATGCATGCCAGCGCCAAATGAAAGCACATCAAACTTGCCCATTTCAGCTTGCTCGCCAGCGCCTAATGCAAATGGATGTATTAGTTATTAATCATTCTTTATTATTGGCCGATCTTGATTTAGGCGGAGGTAAAATTTTACCCGAACCCGACAATACCATCTACGTTATTGATGAAGCCCATCACTTGGCGCATATTACCCGCGATTTTTCATCTGCTGCTGCCACTATTAAAGGCACTATTGATTGGCTCGATAAGCTCACTAAATTTAGTGGTAAAATGGCTAAAGTATTAGTGGGTCAAAAGGCCATTGGACAAAATTTTAAGCTTGCCGACAGTATTGTTGATGCTAATAAAGACTTAAAAGCCGTGCGCGATATTTTAGATAACGCCGACTTTAAATATTCAAAAGATGATACCTACCGCTTTGAACACGGTGAAATTCCGGCCTCACTACATAATAAAGCCAAAGATATTAGTGATGCAACCTTAGATGCGCTGCGCTGTTTAAATAAAATGCATGATACATTAGTTCAAGATGTTAGCGACGGTGATATTAAGCCGTATGTAGCCGATCCTATACTTGCTGAAAGTGGCCACTATATAAACCGACTCGAACAACTTAATAAACTATGGTTTAGTTACGCTGTAAAAGGTGAAGGTATTCCGCATGCTCGGTGGATCAAGCGCCTAGAGTATAAAAACCATCACGACCACTTACTGAGTGATTGTCCAATCGAAGTCGGTTATTACTTAAAAGACAAATTATGGAATCAATGTGCAGGCGCAGTACTTTGTTCAGCAACGCTTACGGCACTAGGTTCATTTGATCACTTTGCCTACGAAAGCGGTTTAAAAAACGAAGAAGGGGTAAAGTATATTAAAGTACCCTCGCCATTTGATTATCCAAAACAAGCAACGTTACATATTCCTACGTCGCATGTTGAACCCACTAATAAAGATTTTAGTGACCATTTAGCCAAGGTACTGCCTGAGCACCTCAATAAACAGCAAGCAAATTTAGTATTGTTTGCCTCTTATTGGCAGATGGATCATGTTGTTAAAGCACTACGCGATAAAAATATGGCAATACTTGTACAAGGTGAAATGTCTCGCGAAGCATTACTTAAGGCCCACACAAGTAATATTGACAACGGCCAAGGCAGCATTTTATTTGGCACGCAAAGCCTCTCTGAAGGACTTGATTTACCGGGTAAATACCTTGAAAATTTAGTCATCACTAAAATTCCATTTGCAGTACCTACCTCTCCTATAGAAGAAGCACAAGCAGAGTTTGTGCAAAGCAAAGGCGGCAATCCGTTTTTATCAATTACGGTACCCGATGCGGCAAAGAAATTAGTACAAAGCTGTGGTAGACTACTTCGCAAAGAAAGCGATCAAGGGACTATAACCATCTTAGATCGTCGCCTAGTAACTAAGCGCTATGGCAAAGCCATGCTCGATACGCTACCACCCTTTAACAGAAAAATAGACTATTGATGTTTGAATTAGCTCTCGACCCAACAACTTGGGCACTTCTTTGCGCTGTAGCACTTGCTGCAGGTTTTATTGATGCTATTGCTGGTGGTGGTGGTATGTTAACGGTTCCGGCCCTACTCACAGCAGGCTTACCACCACATTTAACACTTGGCACTAATAAACTCGCCGCAAGTTTTGGCTCGCTTACTGCAAGCGTTACTTATTTTCGTAAACAACTTTTCAATCCGCGGTTTTGGGCGGCCTCTATTTTAGCGACTGCTATTGGCGCATTAACCGGAACCTTAATTGTAGATTATTTAAGCATTGATTTTTTAAATAAGTTATTGCCAATTGTGATCATATTAGTGGCCTGTTATAGCTTATTTGGCAACCTCAGTAGTATCGAACACGATAAGCTACCACCACTTAATAAAGCCACTAAAATAAAACAATGGTTACAAGGATTAAGCCTTGGCTTTTTTGATGGATTAGCCGGGCCTGGTACTGGCACTTTTTGGACTGCATCAAATAGCTTGTTGTATAAAATGAGCTTATTACTAAACTGTGGACTTGCTCGTTCAATGAATTTTGTTTCTAACTTTGTATCGCTTATTACCTTTATTGCACTAGGCCATGTTAACTTTTTACTTGGCATTACCATGGGATTATTTTTAATGCTCGGTGCTTGGTTAGGTGCCCATTCAGCAATTCGTTTTGGTAGTAAATTTATTCGCCCTGTGTTTAATACCGTGGTGATCATACTCGCATTAAAACTCATTTATGAGGCGTATTTGTAAATGCAAAATATGGCTTTAGATAAACTATGCCAACAAATTGCCACCTTAAAACATCAAGCAGAGCAATTTGATAAAGCAAAACACTTTGCCAAAAATCGTTATATGCAAAAGCAACCCAGCTTATTTGAGCAGCACGTATTCGCCACTAAAAGCATGAACCTTACTGATTACGTAAATGAGATTCAAGACGAGGTAGAAAGACTACCACCTAGTGAGCATCGCCATACTTATGGTTACGCATTAGATCGTATCACTAGCCAATTTCAAGCCGTGCTGAACGTTATTAAATCAACTCCAATTTGGCAAAAAGAAAATAAAAACCAATTCCGTCCAGCAAAACCCAAGGTTTATCAGCAAGCAGTAAAAAAAATCATGCAGTCGTCTCATGAACTATATGAAGAGCTTAAACAAAACCATGAATTTGAGCGTCGTTTAATATTAATGATTGAAGAACGTAAATTACATATGGCAAATTTAGGCCCCGCTAACGTAAAAAAGGTCAATCAAGAGATACTCGTACTACATGGCCGTTTAGGACGCTGTCGTAAAGCTATCTCAGCTACGGAAGATAAAATTCAAAAAGCTGAAAAACAACAACTAAAATAACCCCAAAGCTACTCTGTCGATTTATCTACCGCTTTAGTATAAACTTACTTAAACGCATAAATATCAACAGCGAAAGAAAACTGATGCGATTACATGACGATATACATAACTTTTATGAAAAATAGTCATAGAATAAATAGTTAAACGCCAGCTTGATAAACGATATTACGATGATCTGAAGGCTGACTTTTGTTGCACTGTATTAAACTAGTTATCTCAATTAGAACGGTTGTATATGGAGAAATCTGTACAGATCGCAATTGATGTAGCAATTACACAGACTGCCAAAAAGAAAGAGAACAAATGAGCGAATTAGAAGATGCACCAACACACGTAAAACTAGCAATTGATTTAATCATGCTTTTGGAGCAGCACGATATTGCACCTGAAGAAGTATTAAAAGCAGTCGAAATTGTAAAAAGTGACTTTAGTCAAAAAAAGCAGCAAGCTGACTCACTGCTCAAATAGCATTTTTTACTCGCTTTTAAAAATCCCCACATATGTTGGCTGAGTATTTGATTTGCTAGCGCGATACATGCCCGAGGTATTAAATGGTAAACTAATATTACCTTTGTTATCCACAATAATAACACCACCAGTGCCACCAATCGGCTTTAACACTCCATTAATAACCTCATCACCTGCTTGTATAATGGTTTTATTTTGATACTTAACCCGTGCGCAAATATCTGCCGCGACATTGTAACGAATAAAATACTCTCCGTGGCCCGTTGCCGACACTGCACATGATTCATTCTCAGCAAACGTTCCCGCACCAATAACCGGTGAATCGCCAATGCGCCCGAACCGCTTTGCAGTCATGCCACCGGTTGATGTACCTGCAGCAAGGTTACCTTTTTTATCAAGGGCTACAGCACCTACCGTACCCATTTTATAGTTTACAGGTAAAGCACGGTGCGCCGCTTGATAGTCTTTGCTGGTTGCCTTGGCTTTATCAAGTTTATCTTTGGCCTTTAACAGCGACTTGTAGCGACTTTCGGTGTCAAATAAGTTGTTTTCAATCAATGGCACGCCCTGCTCTTTTGCAAACTCTTCTGCGCCTTGTCCACTGAGCATCACATGCACTGATTCTTCCATCACTAAACGTGCCAAATTAATTGGGCTTTCAACATGTTTAACTCCAGCAACAGCACCTGCTTGGCGATCACGGCCATCCATTATTGATGCGTCCAACTCATGCGCACCATCATAAGTATATACCGCACCGCGACCCGCATTAAAGTAAGGAGAGTTCTCTAATACATTAATGGCTGCGGTTACAGCATCAAGGCTTTCACCTCCTTTAGCTAATACGTTATAGCCTGTTTCAACTGCTTCAGTAAGCTTTGCGCGATATTGTTTTTCTTGTTCTGGTGTAAAGGCACTTTTTTCAATCGTACCTGCCCCACCGTGAATAGCAATAGCAAAGGGTGCTTCGGCGGCATAGCTGATATTTGCGTAAGAAAATGCACTGCTGGCAATAATCGCAGCGAATAATGATTTAATCATAATGTGTTCTTTTAAAATGTAAGTAAAACTAATGTGAACAAAAAATTACTTTAATTCAAGCCTAACCAGATAAAAGACATAAAAAAAGCGCCCAGCGGCGCTTTTTACTATTCAATATTCTTGGCATTTATATTGCGCCATTATACCAATTGCATTAATAATCGATTATTGCGATAAGTAAATAGCACAGTAATAATTTTAACGCAGTTAGGGAGTTATTTAACTCGCTCTAATGATCATACGTTGGTATTAAGCATGCTGCGCTTTTAAACGCGCTAAACGAGCTACTTGATGTGTAGACGTTAAGAATGAATAGATTGGAGCTAAATAACCGCGTTTACGAAGCTCTAAAAACTCTTCATCGCTTAATTCATTTAGCTTTTTCTCATCAATAAGGTAAATACCGTTGATGTCTTTTTTCTCGCCTTTAATATCAACTGTTAGCGTTTGTGCTACTAAAAGCTCTTTATCAGCTAAAAACTTAGTAAACGCCTCAGTTACATGAGAAAACTCAATAAAAGACACTAGCGCTTCTTTGCGGCGTTTAAGGTAATCTGTTTCTTCACCGTTTTCAAATAATGTATTACCTTCAGCTTCACCAACTAGCGGGCTTGCTTCATCAATAACAATGCCGTATTGATCTTCTTCAGGATGCTTAACAAGACCAAGTGGGTAGCGTGTAGCAGCCATAGGCGCAAATGACGCTGTCCATTTACCGTCTTGGATAAATAAGTTTTCACCTGGCTCAAGGCCAAACATAGCAACCGCTTGGAATTGACCTGTTTCGTTATTTTTAACAAACGACATAGGAAATTCATTTGCCACGCGAGCAAACTCATGCGCAACGACTGGCACTAAGTGCTGCGTTTTTAGAAATTCTACATTAATGCCGTTTTGAATTTTAGTATTGGCATGTTTTTCGTTATGTAAAGGCTGTACTTGTTGCTCCGCCATGTTACTGCTCCATTAATTATTTAATTTATATTTTATTGCTGTTAGTGCCTTAAGGCTATAGGTTTTAACCACAAAAAGGAAGTGAAAATTTTGTGGCAATTTGTAGCAACAAAACAGATAGATTTTTTCCTATAAAACCGTCTATTTTTCATTCAAAAAAACGGTATAGCATATTTAAAATCAAGTTTGATACAATCAATTAAGCCCATAATTTCAAGAAGCATTACGTAATGAAGCGTTTAGAATTAAACCCTGACTACAAAGTCACAAGTATTAAAATTAATGATATTAATGAAGATATATTGATTGTCGATGACTTTATAAAAGATGTAGAGCCGATAATGCATTTTGCAAAACAATACGCTTATTTGCACCCCGTTGGTAGTGACGGTACTTTATATCCAGGAAAACGAGATGATATGCCTGAACCCTACTTTAAAGTATTTATAGAATTAATTAATAACTTACTTGAGAAAAAACTTTTAAATACTGATGATAAAAATATTTATCTTCATAAAGCGAAACTCTCGTTAGTCACATTAAAGCCAGAAGAATTAAATACACTACAGAAAATGCCACATGTAGACTCTACCGATGATAAAACATTTGCCGCAGTTCATTATTTAGTCGGCTCCGAATTTGGTGGCACAGCTATTTATCGCTATGTTCCTTTTAATTTGATAAAAATAACTAAAGATAAAGAACATCTAGTCCATGAGATGATTGAACAAGTTAAAAATAACCCAATACAACATCAGAGTTACTTATCTGATAACACCTGCCTCTTTGAAAAAGTTGTCAACGTGAACGCAAAGTTAAACAGAGTCGTTTTGTATAGAAGTAACCTACTTCACAGCGCAAATTTAAAAGATAAAAAAAATCACCTAGATAATATTAGCTTAGGCAGATTGTCTATCGCTTCATTTTTCAGAGTCTATTAGAGAACGCCGGCCTTAGTGGTTGAAATTTATTCAATTTAAAGAAACCTAAAAGGCTGCGCATGGTTAGTATTTATGTTAAACACCTACTTATTAAAAAAATAAGCATACTAGAGCTGATTTAAGCTCAAAAGAGAAACATGCACTAATAAAGTCTTTATTAAATATATAAGTGATTAAGCTTTATTGCTTTTGTGAACCAAACTTCTTAATTTTATTAATTAACTCTCTGTGATCTAACAGTTCAGATAAAAGCTATTTCACTCTATATTACTGGCGTTTTTTTGCTCAGATACTTTTTTCATTAATCAGGGAGTTGCTTTAATGTATTAGCGCCATACTGTTAAAACATATAAGTAATTATCAAAGCCAAAAAGATCAAATTTACTATCAAAATCCTCTCTGACCAAACTAAACCACTGCCACAGAGCCAAGTTACTTTATAACTTTTCAGATTGTGAATCTGCATTTTTATTCTCAAGCCAATAAGCCGAATCTTTGCGATCAGAAATACAATAATGCATTTTTATAAAATCAAAGGTTTATTTCCAAACGTATCTGACTTGCTTATTATAAGCATCCTTTAACAAAGGAATATCTGCGTGCAACGTAGGGGACTGTTTAGTAAGTAAGTTGGCTGAGACGGCTATAAAGGCTCAATAAAACCCTGCGACAAGCCTATTGCTACACAATTTTTATGTCACAATAGTTTTTTCGTCCTACGTTCATAGGTACTAAACCCGTAAATTGCTCCCCTAAATAGTGATATAACTTACTATGAGCTTGCTCATCATTCACATGCTTTGATGAATAAAAAATCAATCCCCCTTGCGTTAAGACTATATCCCAAAACGTTAGAGCTGTATCTGTAAGCAAAAGGTTAGAACGCTCTAAAATCTACTCCTTTCTTATCGCCAAGGATTGCAGCCCCTCTAAGCAACCGCTGATAAAGTTATTGAAGCTCCTTGCTTTAAGAGTGCTCGATAGCCAGCATTGCTGTGTCGCCGTCTATAATTGCAATGTTTTTTATCATTATTCACCCGAATTAATTATTCATGAAACATGAAAAAGCCCAGCTAAACTGGGCTTTCATCTATTAGTAGCTAATAATTAGAAACGAAGTGTTACGCCAAGCTTGTAACGAGCTTCACCTTCAAAGCTCCATGCAGGATAGCCATCTTTAAGCTCTGGGACGACTTCTGCGTCTGTCGGCGCAATACCGATTTGCACGCTATCTTCTTCAGTTAAGTTAACGGCTTCAAAGGTCAAATCGATATTATCAGTTACGCTATAGTTAGCACTTAAATCAAGTGTTCCATATGATTGGTGTTCACGATTTCCATAAAAACCTGGTAATTCACGGATCATATACTCTGAACGCCAGTTATAAGCTAAGCGAGCTGAGTAAGTATCAGTTTCATAGTAACCAACTAGATTGACTGTATGCTCAGATGAATCTGAAAAAACCGGAATTAAATCAGGATAGTTTTCAGCATTTGAAGGCGCATCAACAAAAGTATAGTTTGCAGAGTAACCAAAACCACTGTCAAAACCATCTTGAATCTGTAGTTCAATACCTTCAATTTCACCGCCGCTAGAATTTAGCTTAGTAGAAAGCGTCCAGTTATCACCCTGAGTATCAGGGTCATATACACCAATTTGTTGGTTTAGTATTTGGCTAGAGGTTACAAACGAAGTAATGTCCTTAAAGAAGTACGTCGCACTGATCATACCATCACCATCAAAGTACCATTCAATACCTAAATCAGCTTGAGTCGCTTTAAATGGGTTTAGACCTACATTACCTTTAGTTAATACTTCATTTCCTGCAATACCATCTGAGTAACCTGCGAATGAAGAAGCAGAAAACATATCAGTGTAATTAGGACGAGCGATTACCTGTGATGCAGAAGTACGTAGAATAACATCATCAACTAAGTCAAAAGCAATATTAACGCTTGGTAAGATATCGTTATAACTTGCTTTATCCGTACTTAGCGTGCTTTCATAAGCGCCATTCGCAAAGCCGTAATAATCAGATTCTGCATCTGTTGAGATATAACGTAAACCAAAGTTACCACGAATAGCGTCAGCTGAGAATTCAGCCATTGCATAAAGTGCTATATTCTCTTCTTCTATTTTACCATAAGCAGAACGGTAAACTTCAGAATTGCTATCAAAGCTCGTAATGGATGCTTTTGCATCTGCTATCATCGCATCAAAATCTGGCTCAGGCAAAGTAAATCCAGCACCAGAGGATATTGTACCTGAATAATATTTTTCACCATCACCAGTAGGTAAAGTATCAATTAATGAGGTTGAAAAAGCTTCCTGTTTTACTTCATGATCGGTCCAACGGAAACCAGTTTTAATTGCAGTGATTGCACCAAAATCTACTGGAAAAGAAAAATCTAACTGGGCGTAAGTTTCTTCATCTGAGTTTGGTTGCTTTTTGAGTGACCAACTAGCAGGTGATAAATCGCCTGCAAAATCAGAAGGCTCAAAATGATTATTGGCTATATCAATCTTAATAACTTCGCCTGTAGCATCATATGTACCCGCATAATCAGCTGGAACACCAATAAAGTTACCGTAGTTAGTCGTTAAATCAGTACCACCTTCAGACTCTGTTGTACCAACACGGCCTGACACTGTAAAGTTTTCAGCGTCATATTTGAAGTTCAAATCTGCAGTATCTGATTTCATACTTGCTACACGAGCCCAAGTTTGAGCCCACCCACCATTTTCATCTGTTCCTACACGGCGATAGAAAGTACATGTGCCAGAAGCGTTAGTTTGTTCACACGCAGCTTCTTTGTCATCTGGGAATATTAGGAAGTTTGAAGTATTCGCATTGTTTGCATCTAACTCAAGGCTAATTAAATTAAGGCCTAGCTCCAAGTTATCTGTAGGGCGATACTGGAAAGTTGCATTTAACGCAGTGCGCTCTCGTTCTTGTTGGAAAGTAGACGGAACAATATCTCCCCAACCAATTAATGACTCAATGCCATTACGTTGGTAGTTAGTTTCAGCGTATGAAACTGAGCCTAAGAAACCAAATGTTTCTTCATCATTCTTCCAGCTAAATAAGCCTGAAATTTGCGGATCTGTTTCTTCAGAAATAGTACCGTAATCTGCTTTAGCACTTAGGAAAGTAGTACCAGCATCAATATCTAACGGCTTACGAGTGTTAACAATAACAGTACCGCCAACACCACCTTCAACAATGTCTGCTTGCGATGATTTATAAACTTCAATTTCGCCTACTAATTCAGGTGGAAGCAATGTGTAGTTAAAGCTACGATCTATTGATTGCTGGTCATACCAACCTGTAGAAGCGACCGTATGGCCATTAAGTAATGTACGAGTTAGCTGACTTGAAGCGCCTCGAATTGAAACTTGCTGACCTTGACCAAACTGGCGGTTTACAGCAACACCAGATATACGACCTAACGCTTCACCTACATCACCATCAGGAAACTTACCAATATCTTCAGCACTTACAGCATCAACTACAGAGTTTGAAAAGCGTTTAGTATTCATTGAAGCTTCGAGTGAGCGACGAATACCACGTACTTCAATCACTTCAACATCTTTTTTTACTTGATTTTCTTCAGCTGCGTATGCAGCACCAGTGAACCCGGCACTCATTACAAGACCGATATTTACTGCTAATAAGCTTTGTTTAAAATTTTTAGCTAACACAGGATTCCCCTTGAGTCATTTTATTGGTTTTATCTATCACTTCTGCCCAGCGAGATGACAACGCTGTCATCTAATAACAAACCATACATTCTTAATTACATTTTTGCTACATATTTTATCGGTTTTTTATAGAAAAATTACGATTAATATTATATGCAATTGAAATATAGAAAGTTTAATTAGGGTCTTTATGCTTTGTTACATATCAACAGTGCAATATAACGCCCTAAGCCTGAGAAAATAAAAATATACTATCCATTCTGAGTAATTAGCGGGATATTAAAAAAGGTGTAAGAATAAGTGCCATAAATACATTACGGTAAATATGCATGGCAATAAACCTAACTTAGAAAGGTATAAATAACGTTAAATGGTATTTAAAACATTTAACTTCTACATAGTGATTAATATGCCAATTTTTTAGGGCAGATAAAAAAGTGCGTGCAAATAATGCCCACCACCAATGATAACGTTACCACCTCCGGATTGAAGGGAGTTCTTCGACTATTGTCTGATGTCTAGTTAGTCTTGGAGTAACTCGTTACTTATCTGCGCTAGAGCTAAGTCTATTTGGTTTTTTAGAAAGGATTTAAAGCAAAAAGCGAGCATTAATGCTCGCCTTTAAGTTTAGCTTCTATCGATATCGGGTTAAGGTGCCCAATAAACCTCAATATTGATTTCTGGGTGATTTAATACCGCGCGAAGTGGCATATCGTTTACATCGCCACCAGCCTTTGCCGCTTTATATACAGCAAGCTTTTCTTCTCCGCTAATTAACAACTTCACCACTTTAGATTGCGCAATAGCATTTAAAGTCAAAGTCATACGTTCAGTTATTGCGCCGGTAACATCACTTTCAATAGCATTGATAGCACAGACAAGACTATCGGTTTTTAAACCGTTATCCAAACCTTGTGCATGTGGAAATAATGAGGCGGTATGCCCATCAGGGCCCATTCCTAAAATTGTAATATCGAAGGGGCGTTTGAGTGACTGATAAGCACTTTCACATGCTTCACTTCCCTGCTCTGCTGTCGATGCATCATTTTTCATGGTGATAAAATTGGCTGTTGCTGCATGATTTTGTAGAAGCGTGTTTTTAATAAACGCTTCATTACTTTTATCATGACTTGCATCAACCCAGCGCTCATCGACCATAGCCACATCTATACTTGCCCAATCAAGCGCAAGATTTGATAAATGTTTATAAGCTGGTGCTGGCGATGAACCACCTGAAACCATTAATACTGCACGGCCATCAGTTTCAATGCCACTAACTAAACGCTCTTCAAGGCTTGATGATAACGCGTGAGTTAGTGCTTCTTTTGAATCGAAAAACTTTTCTACAATTGCCATTATTTATGCCTTATCGCCAGTATTAAACCAAACGTGATTATTTTCAGCTAATAACTCATCTGCATCATCGGGCCCCCAACTACCTGCACGGTATAAAGAAGGTGCACTTTTTTGCTGCCAACGTTCAATGATTGGATCAATCCACTGCCATGCTTGACGGACTTCATCACGATGTATAAATAATGATGGATTATCTGCTGCGGCATCAAGCATTAAGCGCTTATATGCATCTGAGTGAAAGCCATTACTATAAGCTTGTGATAACTCAATATTCATTGTTACTGGCTCAAGTTGCATCTCAAGGTTATCTAGGCGTTTTGACATCAGGGTAAGTTGAATCGACTCTTGCGGCTGTAAACGAATAACCAAACGGTTCGGTTCAATATCACCTACGTTGTCGTTATAAACGTTATGAGATACTTTTTTGTATTCTACGATAATTTCTGCACAGCGCTTTTTCATGCGCTTACCGGTACGTAAGTAAAAAGGTACTCCCGCCCAACGCCAGTTATCAATGTGCGCACGAATGGCTACAAATGTTTCAGTTTTACTTGCGCCTTCGTTTAACTCTTCTAGATAACCGGGTACAATTTTACCGTCTAAATCCCCTGGCACATATTGACCACGAACAATGTTGTTATCTACATCTTCATCAGTTAGTGGGCGTAATGACTCAAGCACTTTTAGTTTTTCGGTACGGATACTACTGGCATTAAGCTTATTTGGTGACTCCATTGCCACAAGGCAAAGCAATTGTAGCAAGTGGTTTTGCACCATATCACGAAGTGCGCCAGCTTTATCGTAAAAGCCAGCTCGAGTTTCAAGGCCCACTGTTTCAGACAAACTAATTTGAATATTATCGATTGATTTAGCATCCCACATGTTTTCAAATATTGAATTTGAAAAACGTAACGCCATTAAATTCTGTACCGTTTCTTTACCTAAGTAATGATCAATACGGAATATTTGATCTTCACTAAAAAACTCTGCAATTTTAGCGTTAATTTCTTCAGCTGAATTACCACAGTAACCAATTGGTTTTTCAACAACCACACGGGAGGTTTTAGTAATGAGGTTTTTATTTGATAAAATTTCACAGCAACTACCGTAAACAGCAGGTGGAAGTGATAGGTAAAATACGCGAGACTTATCTTCTTCATGTTCATCTAAAATAGCTTTTAGCTTATCCCAGTCATCATCAGCTTCGGTAACGTTGGTAACAACCGGCACTAAAAAGGCTGAAAAAGCTTTCCAATCCTTGGCGTTAAATTCACCTTTTGCTAAAAACTCTTTAAGTGCAGCGTGTGCCGCATCAATATATTCTGCACATTTTGTATGATCACGAACAGTTGGTAGGATACGCGAACCTTGAGGTAAATTACCCTCTTGGTATGCACGATACATACCAGGTAATAGCTTGCGTAGAGCAAGATCACCGCCGCCCCCAAAAATGATGATATCAAAAGGATTTAGCATAATTAACTTCCTACGTTGGATATACCCGGTTTTCAGCTACTTTAAAAATAAAGAGCATAGGTATACATACTTGTTATTTAGATGATAGGACCTTGCAGGAAAACTGATATTCAAGCAAAAGCCTTGACTGTTAGTAAATGAGCCTTAGGGGCCCTGCAATTCCTCTCACAAAAGTACAGGCCCTAAGAACTCCAGCGCTACCCGTTCAAAGGTAATTGGTTTTGGCGTATAGCCTACTAAACTTTTACTGTTTGCGATTCGCTTTGTAATGCGCAATTAAACCGTCAGTTGAACAATCGTGAGCGTTTGAAATGTTATCGTCAAAAAGTTCAGCTTCGATTTTTGAAGCCAACCCTTTGCCAAGCTCAACACCCCATTGGTCAAATGAACAAATCTCTAAAATAATGCCTTGGCAAAATATTTTATGCTCATATAAGGCAATTAAGCGCCCGACTGTTTTAGCATCAACCTTATCTAACAACATTGACGTTGTTGGGCGATTGCCTTTATGAATTTTATGTTTTAGTAATTCAGCAATTTCATCTGCCGACTTACCTTTAGCCGTTAAGTCGGCTGTTATTTGCTCTGCATCCACACCCATCATCATTGCTTGTGTTTGTGCAAAGAAATTCGATAATAAAATATCGTGATGCTTACCCACACTCGTTTGCGGTTCAATAGAGGCGATAAAATCAGCTGGAACAATTACATTACCTTGATGCAAACATTGGTAAAAAGCATGCTGGCCGTTAATACCAGTCATACCCCAAATAATAGGCACCGTTGTATAAGGCACTGTTTCGCCATTAAAATTAACATGTTTGCCGTTACTTTCCATCTCACCTTGCTGTAAATAAGCTGGCAACATATGTAATGCTTGATCATATGGTAGAATAGCTTGCGATTCATAGCCTAAAAAGCTGGTATTCCATACACTTAACAGAGCCATTATTAACGGCACATTTTCATCGGCAGGTGCATTTTTAAAGTGCTCATCGATTTCAAAAGCACCTTCAAGTATTTCTTCAAACGCTTCAAAGCCTAAATATAACGCAATAGGTAAGCCTATGGCACTCCATAGTGAAAAGCGACCACCGACCCAATCCCACATAGTGAATACGTTTTCATCAGCGATGCCAAACGCTGCGGTTTTTTCTAAATTAGTGCTCACCGCCACAAAGTGCTTGGCGATATCTTGCTCTGCGGCTGTTTGTAAAAACCATTCAACTGAAGTTTGCGCGTTAGTCATGGTTTCTGAAGTGGTAAATGTCTTTGATGAGATAACAAATAACGTAGTTTCTGCGTCAAGCTTTTCTAATACAGAGGCTATTTGTACGCCGTCTACATTCGATACATAGTGTACGTTTAATGTTTCATCTGCATTCGATGCCAGTGCTTCTGTGGCCATTTGTGGACCGAGATTTGACCCCCCGACACCAATCGCAACTACATCTTTCACTGCTTTGCCCGTATAGCCTTGCCACTGACCAGTGCGCACTTTATTTACAAACTGCTTCATTTTAGCCAGTTCACTATTCACAGCATCAGTTATGTTTTCACCATCGACAATAAGGGGAGTATTTGCACGATTTCGTAATGCGGTATGTAATACAGCTCTGTCTTCGGTGATATTGATTTTTTCACCGCTAAACATTTTTTTGCGCCATGTATCTATGTCGCACTCTGTTGCTAAAGAAATAAGTTGTTTAAACACCGTTTCGTCGACACGTTGTTTTGAAAAATCAAAAAGCAAGCCCGGAATTTGAGTAGAAAACTGCTGAAAACGTGCACTGTTTGCGGCAAATAAATCTTTAAGATGAACGTCCTTCATCTTAGTTGCACTATTTTGCAATGCTTGCCAACTTGCTAACTTTGTACGGCTACTCATAAATATACCCTCTAAAAACTTGCAACAAACTGATTTACAACTATCTTTTAATTTACTTCGCTTTTCGATAGCGTAATAACATACAAAAAAAGTCAACGATAAGTTAAAATAACAACGCTATCAATCATCCGATTTTATATTTTACAATCGAGATAATAACGCACTTTTACGCTTTTGACACCGGTATCATAAAAATTTTCTCAATTATTTTACTGCTAATTTTGCTGAACATTCGATACACTAATAAGTCTTGATGAAAAACGGGGAAATTAGCTAAGTATTTCATAGTTAATTACTTAGTTTCATTAAAGCATACACACTTTGCTTTAAAAATAGATAAAAGCGGCCGGAAAACCATCAAGTACGGTTAACCACACAAGTGCTAGGCCATAAAAATAAATGACAATAAATGACAATAAATAACAACCTATAAGCAACTTTATGAAAGTAACTATTAATGATGTAGCGAAACTCGCTGAGGTTTCCATGAAAACCGTCTCAAGGGTAATTAATAAAGAGCCATCGGTACGTAAAAGGACCTACGACACTGTCATGGAAGCCGTCGCACAACTAAATTATCAGCCAAACTTAGCGGCGCGTAATTTAGCGGGTACTTCATCATTTACTGTAGGTTTAGTTTACGATAACCCAAATGCATACTATGTCATCGACATGCAAAACGGGGTATTGTCACGCTGTAAAGAAGAAGGCTATGAGCTGGTTATTCACCCGTGTAGTTCAACCGATAGCAACATGGAGCATGACTTTAAAACCATGGTTAAACGCTCTCGCTTAGCCGGTTTAGTGCTCACTCCTCCGCTTTCTGAGCAAACCAATATTACCGATATGCTTGATGATCTAGGTATTCATTATGTGCGCGTATTATCAGGGCGTCCAACTGATGACAATCAAGATACCTGCATTTATGTAAATGACTATAAAGCAGCCTATGAAATCACAAGCCACCTATTAAGTTTAGGTCATCTACATATTGGCTTTTTGTGTGGGGATAAAGAACATAAATCGACCACAGAACGCTTTGCAGGTTATAAAGCAGCACTTACTGATCATAATATAACATTTAATCCTGAGTTTATTTATGACGGTAATTATTCGTTTGAGTCAGGCGTTAATGGCGCTAAAACATTATTAGCCAATAATAACAAACTCGCCATCACTGCGTTACTTGGCGGTAATGATGAAATGGCGGCAGGGGCATTATTTGCGGCACGCTTGATGGGCATTGGCATCCCTGAACAACTTTCTATCACAGGGTTTGAGGACTCGCCGTTCTCACGCCAAACGTGGCCAAAGCTCACCACCGCGCATCAGGCCAATGATGTTATTTCACAGCATGCTGCGCGTTTATTATTTACTAAAACCCGTGGAATACGTAACCAAGATAAAGAAATTATTACTTCTTTTACACCATCGCTAGTGGTGCGTGAAAGCTCAGGACCGAAAATACCATAACGCTGCAATAAAAATGATGTTTTGATAACTTCATGTTTTGTATCCGTTATTAACCTATTAATGCTTTTTAAACATTAAACAAAGCTAACCCCCCTCTTAAATTATACACGTTTTCAAAGCCTAACTGAGTCAGGTTAAACGCAGCCTGCTTGGACCGGTTACCACTTCGGCATAACAAAATATAATCGGTGTGTTTTTTAAGTTGCTGTGCAACTAATGCATTCGCCATCCGGCTTAGCGGTATATTAATAACGCGCTCAGCACTCACTCCGAATAGCAGTGGGATATCAGCAACACTGTGCTCATACGGTTCTCGAGTATCAATTATATAGCAGCTTGATTTTTTAAGCATCGCTCTTGCTTGTTTGGGATCTAATTCCTTTGCGTTGATATGCTCTAAACTTTGCGCATAACCACAAAGACTAGCAAATTGATCCATATTAACCTCATCACTGGCCAATTTCTGCTTTGCAAACTCTTCGTCACTCAGATCATTATTTAAAAGTGAATTTAAAAGCGCAGTTTGTTGCTTTTGTACCTGCCAGTTAATTGCAAAGCATTGCTGATAATCATGGCCAGAACAAATCACTGAATCTTCTGATAAACATGCGTTAAGTAACTTTAAAGACTTTGCCATCAATAACGCATTACCGCCTTTAATAGCCGTATTACCGAGCCCCGCAGGCAATAATAAGTCACCACAAAAACAAAATTGTACCTGATTAGTATTATTACAGCGTAGTAAATAGCTCACGCTGTCATCACTGTGCCCTGGAGTCGCTATTGACTCGATAATACATTCAGATAACAAAATCTGAGAAGTGCTGATTGGCCAACCTAAATTATTACTTTCAGTCAAGGTGAGCTTAAGCGCTTCTGTAAGTAGCACTCTCGCTGCGGTACGCTCTTGATGGGCATGTGTGTCAAGAATGGCGACAAGCTGTAAATTTTGCGTTTGCACTATTTTTTCAAGGCGAGGAATAAGCTCAACAATAGGGTCAACAATCACTGCTTGCTTATTATTGCTTACATACAGCCAGCAGCAGGCTCCTTGATGTCTAAATTGAGTGAGCCCTAAAGCGCAAACGTCTTGGAACGGCTCTGTAGAGTCTGATACTACTAAACAGTTAACTGCTAAAATAGTTTTTAATGAACGAATTCGTATACAAGCTTGTTCAATTTCACTTTGCGTTATGCCAGGGCCAAACGATAATCGAATGGCATTTTCACTTTGCCAATCACTCATACCCATGGCATCTAACACAAAACTGCGATTAGCGCCTGAACTACATGCAGAACCGCCACTTACGCGAATACCTGCAGCATCAAACATATCCATGACTTCTTTACTGCTTAAGCCATCAACAGCAAAGTTTAAAGTGGTCGGTACTGAGTGTGAAAAGCTGTGATTAAAAGTTAAAGAACCAAACGTATCGAGTAATGCTTGATGTAGCTGAGTGCGATACTCATACAATATATCCAGTGATTTGAACGTATTGTCATCAGTATCAAGTAATAAGCTAAACAGTTTATTTAAACCTGCAATACCAGGCAGGTTTTCAGTGCCTGAACGCATACCACTTTCTTGCCCACCGCCTGCTATAAACGGGGTATATGCACTGCCCTGTCGAATATACAAAATACCTATGCCTTTGGGTGCATACAGTTTATGGCCAGAAAATGGGGCGTAGTCTATGCTGGTTTCACCTAAAGCCAGCGCCGTTTTACCAAGCGCTTGTACACAGTCTACCATCCAAGCCACATCAGTATTATGACTGCGAATTGCATTTTCTATAGCTGCCAAGTCTTGAAAAACACCGGTTTCGTTGTTCACAGCCATAGTGCAAATCATCAGTGCATTTTTGGCGTGTTTAGCAATAAAGTTACAATCTAATATGCCGTATTCATCTACAGGTATGGCCAAGATTTGTGCATTAATACCTAGTACTTGATTCCAATGCTCTAATGTATTCGGTACGGCTTTATGCTCTGTGGCACCATATAATAATACCGGCGCACGAAGACCGTGATTTTTTGCGGCAATAAGTGTCGATACTACACCAGTTTGAATACCTTCTGTAGCGCCTGAGGTAAAGAGTATATCTCCCGTTGTCGCGCCAATAACCCTACGCGCTTTGCTGCGAGCACTCTCTAATAAACTTTTTGCCTGAATACCCGAGATATGTGATGAAGAAGGGTTACCAAAACAAATTTGCATAGTATGAGATACAACATCGCTAATTGATTTTAACACCGGCGTTGTGGCATTCGCATCAAGATAAATTTGTGAAGTGGGATCATTTTGCAATAAAAATTCAGACATTAAAAGCGCACCATATTACTAAAAAGCATACCTTATAACCCATTCTACATAAATTTAATGGGCTTGGTTATAATCAATTACTTAGTAAGGTGCGCTTTATATATTATTTAATACTATCTATCAGTTTATTATGAGTGATGCTCAATTGCATATTCTTCTTGCTTGGTTGACCAAGCATTAAGTAAAGCCTTAACCAACGACGCAAGCGGTATAGCAAAAAACACACCCCAAAAGCCCCATAAACCACCAAAAAATAGCACCGCAACAATAATAAACACCGGGTTCAAGTCAACCGCTTCAGAGAAAAGTAAAGGCACTAACACGTTGCCGTCCAGCGCTTGAATAATTCCGTAAACAATTAAAATAGTCCAAAACTGGGTTTCTAAACCAAATTGAAATAGTGCTACTGCAGCCACCGGAATAGTGACAAGCGCCGCACCAACAAAAGGAATTAATACAGATAACCCCACTAATACACCGAGTAATACTGCATAACGTAAGTCAAAAATAGTAAAGGCAATAAATGAAGAGGAGCCGATAATTAAAATCTCAAACACTTTGCCACGAATATAATTCATAATTTGCTGATTCATTTCATGCCAAACTTGTAGAATTAAACGTCGCTGTTTAGGTATTAGCTTTTCAGTACTTTTAATCAAATCAAGCTTATCTTTAAGCATAAATAACACTAGTAGTGGTACTAAAATTAAGTAAATAAGCCACGTCACCAGATCTTTTAATGAAGTCAATGATATTGAAAGTAACCGCTGACCAAATTCAATAGCTTTGGTTTCAACACCGGCAACCATCGACTTTACTTGCTCGGCATTAATTAAACTAGGATATTGCTCAGGCAAATGTAGTAAAAATGACTTACCCTGCTCAACCATATACGGCGACTCTTGTACTAAATTAGTAGCTTGCTGCCAGAGTACTGGGCCAATACCAATAATTAAGGTCAACATCAAACCACTAAAAATAAGCATAACGATAATGGTGGCGGTCACGCGGCGTAAACCAAAACGTTCTAAGTGTACAACTGGCCAATCAAGTAGATAAGCAATCACCAATGCAACTAAAACCGGCACGATAAAAGCACCAAAGAAATAAAACATTGCCATTAGAGCAAGTAATAAAAATAACAGAGTTACTGAATGAGGATCTGAAAACTTTCTTTCGTACCATAACTTTACATATTCAAACACGTTTTGGCTCCACAGTAAGCAAATGATGCTGCTGTTTTAATTGATATTGAAAATAGTATTTTTTTAAATACCGCTCAATGTCATGAGTTGATTGACCTGTTGGTAATTGAAACACAATACCTTGCTGGCTTGTTAATGCCTCACGTAACCCTAATTTAAACTGAATAAATAGTTGCGGGCATTTATATTGTTGTAAGTTGTATTCTAACACTAGCAAAATCTCCAACAAATAAAATGAATAATTAATTGCATAACAAAGGTCTTTTTTAAACTGCTCGCTATCAAAAAAAGAACTTTCTCTTAAAACCCGCTCTGCAATAGTTTATCCTTGAGGTATAAACAGCAGTAAGGATACGTTAATACTTAGTACTCATAATAAAACGCAACTACTCAGTAATCCAACATTAAAAGAGGTTACGGGTATAAAAAGCAAATTAACAGAGGTGAACTGCCACCTTTTTATCATACGGTTAATGTCAGGAAGTCTGAGGGGAATTTAAAAGATAGCCTGATGACACAGTAAAGCGATTACTTGATAAACATAATTTGTATCTCGGTTTACTCGCTAAATATGAAGGTGTTTTTTGCGAAATTCATTATTAGCATAAACCGCGTAGCGCTGTGTATAAAAATATTATAGGCCACAGGTTTGAGCATTATGGGTACTGGCCTTTATAAAATATACCAATACAGAACAGGATGTTAAATATAATCGTTTTATGGAGTTTATGGTGTAGAATCTGCTCACTATAAAACTTCAACTGTATAAATTAATTACATAAGTTTATTAGGTTTTACTAATAAACGAGATGGCAAAGCCAATAAAGCGTTGATACTTCAGTATAAACAAAGTTGTTCATTTATTAGTTTTTATAACGTGAATTGAACGTTATTAAGCCTAATGGAGTCACAATAAAAAGCTTTATCAATTATGTGAAAAAATAGCAGAGCCTGTCGTGATGACATAGACATTACGAAACTAATGCTCGGTGAAATTATTAACAAGGAATAAAATGCAGCTAAAATCAGCCTTTATTACACTGTGCAGCGCACTACTTACATTAAGTGTACTGGTGAGTGAGCCATTAAAGGCACAAAATAGTTTTCAGTTGCCTGATTTAGGCACTTCAGCATTACAAGCATTGCCACTTGAAAAGGAACAAGCGATTGGCAAGGTAATGATGATGCAAATCCGTGGCTCGTCACCAGTAGTGAACGATCCTGTTTTAGATGAATACTTAACGACCATTGGCCGAAAACTGATCGCTAATGCTAGTGATGTGCGATTTCCGTTTTCATTTTTTTGGATCAACAACCCCGAAATTAACGCCTTTGCCTTTTATGGCGGACATGTTGGCGTACATACAGGGTTAATTGCGCAATCAGATAACGAAAGCCAATTTGCATCAGTGCTTGGCCACGAAATTGCCCACGTTACCCAGCGTCACCTAGCACGTCGCATTCAGCAACAACAAGATAATAGTGCCTTAACAATTGCCGGCATGATTGCCGGAATACTAGCAACGGTAGTATCCCCTGATGCGGGTATTGCGATAATTTCAGCTAATCAAACCCAGGCTGCATTTAGCCAATTAACTCATAGCCGCTCTGCAGAGCAGGAAGCCGACCGTATCGGTATGCAAACTCTAAATAATGCAGGGTACGACCCTTACGCATCGAGCGAGTTTTTAACCAAACTAGCTGCGCAAATTCGCTATCAATATAAACCACCTGCATTCTTGCTTACTCACCCATTACCTGAAAGCCGAATATCTGATGTACGTTTACGTGCTCAGCAGTATGAAAAGCGCCAATACCCCACAAGTTTAAATTTTCACCTTGCTAAAAACCGAGTTATTGCTCGTTATCATCAAGACTCTGAAGGTGCAGAAAACCAATTTAGAAAACTCATTCGTGAAAACAGTTTTTATAACCTAACAGCGCTTAATTATGGTCTGGGTATTAGCCTATTAGATCAAGAAAAGCTCGATGAAGCCGCGCCTATTTTAAACAAGTTATTGGCTGATGATCCAAAAAATTTATTTTATATCGATACCCATACCGATTTACTCATAGCCCAAGAAAAAGCTGACGAAGCGGTTAAGTTTTTAGCGCCACTGCATGATAATCGTCCTAACAACCAAGTGATCACTTTAAACTATGCTAATGCCGCAATAGAGGCAAAGCAATATAATGTTGCAGAACGAGTACTAAAATCATTTTTGTTAGCAAAACCTAACCATAGCTTAGGCAAGCAATTGATTGCGGATGTATATAAAAAGCAGGAAAAATTAGCCGCCTATCATGAAGCTCACGCAGATGTACTGTCGCAATACGGCGCCTATTTAAAGGCTGCTGATGAAATACAAAAAGCCCTTAACTTTGTTGAGCCAGGGGAGCTTAATAAACAGCAGCGTCTCAAAGCATTGCTAACACAATACAGGAAAATGCAAAAAGAACTCGCGAGACTTTAAGTCTCGTGCTGCATGGCCTAAAATAGCGCTACTTTATTTAATTGGATTGTTACTATGTCAGTTACTATTTATCATAACCCACGCTGTTCTAAATCTCGTGAAACACTTGCTTTATTAGAACAACAATCAATTCAGCCTGAAATTGTTGAATACCTTAAAACACCGTTAAATAATGAGCAAATTACCACTTTAGTGAAACAACTCGGCTTTTCGTCTGTACGCGAGTTAATGCGTACCAAAGAAGATACTTACAAAGCCCTTGATTTACAAAATCAACACGATGAGAATGTACTTATCAATGCGATGGTCGATAACCCTAAATTAATTGAACGCCCTATTGTAGTTAATAACAATAGAGCAGCATTAGGCCGCCCACCTGAAAATGTATTAAGCGTACTTTAATGAACGTTAATATCGTTGTTTTGTACCATTCTAGCCATGGCTCTGTTGCAGCTATGGCCAATGAAATAGCCGATGCTATTGAAAATCAAGGTGGGACAGCATTACTGCGTACCTTTGTTGCAAAAGAGTCTCACGATATCGTGATAACAAAAGATGACTTAATAGCCTGTGATGCACTTGCCTTTGGCACACCGACTCGTTTTGGCATGATGGCCTCACAAGCAAAAGTATTTTGGGAAACCACCAGCGATTTATGGTTAAAAGGGCAACTCATAGATAAGCCAGCATGTGTCTTTTCATCGTCAAGCAGTATGCATGGTGGTAATGAAGCAACGTTACTGAATTTATCATTGCCACTATTACACCATGGAATGATGCTCCTTGGCGTGCCCTACGAAGTCCCTGAGTTATTAACCACACAAACCGGTGGCACCCCCTACGGAGCAAGTCACGTTGCAGGGGCAAAAAATAGTGCACAGCTGAGCAAAGACGAAATAAAAATCTGCCAAAGTGTTGGCCAGCGCCTAGTTAAAATAGCGAGAAAACTACAATGACAACATCGCCTAGCGATTTATCTGTAAAGCAAACACCTAAAAAATCAATTACCTTAAAATTTCAACGCACTGCAATTATTGGTTATGTTGGCTTGTTAATTTTAATGCCGCTGTGGTTATTTTTTATTGCCCCACGAGATGGGCATAGTAATGGTTTTATGTTTGCGGTGTATATCCTGCCTTTATTATTACCATTAAAAGGCATTATTCAAGACAAACCTTACACTTATGCGTGGGCTAACTTTATTGTTATGTTTTATTTTATTCACGGTTTTACCTTACTGTGGGTCGCGACTGATGAGCTGGTATGGGTATTACTTGAGTTGTTATTTGCTAGCATGATGTTTATTGGCTGCACATATTATGCACGCCACCGTGGACAAGAGTTAGGACTTAAAATACGCAAATTAAAAGAAGAGCTAGCGGAAGAAAAAGCCGCTCACGAGCAAGATAAATAATCATTAAAAAACGCGCTATCTAAGCGCGTTTTTTGTGGTATATATTTATGCCGAATGCTATTTACGATGTGTTCATAAATATTCAGCTAAACAAGTTCACTCAAGGTCGCAAGCGCAACAATGCTCGCTAAACCTAACTGCCCTACTAAGCTCACAAATGAAAAAAAGCGCAATACGAATAGCCCAGCTGGGTGCTTTAAATGTGGATATAAGGCGCAGCGTTTTAAACTCATAGCAAAGAAAAAACACACCACCGAGAGCATTGTTAAGCCCAATGTCAACTCGCTTTTTATAGCAAAATCGTCATCAAAAAAGAAGAACAACTGTAACGGTAACAATATAGTGACGATGGCATGTAAGGCATGCACTTTTTTAATACGAGCAAACTGCCCATCTGGAGATAGCTCTTTTATACCAAAATCACGCTCTAAGCATTTAACTAGCTGCGTTGCTTTAATATTTACCGCAAGGCGATAGCAACTGAGCCCATCGTTATTGCGCACTCTAAAATCGTAACCCGCTTTAAGTAGCAGTACCATCAAGGGTTCATTTTTAGCGATAACCGCATAATGTAGTGCGGTGTTACCCAGCTGGTCTTTTTGCTTTTTATTTTGCTTATCTAGTAATGTTTGCACTAAATCAACAAAGCCATTTTCTGCGGCCCACATAAAAGCTGTTTTCTCGTTTTCATCTGTTAAGGTACCCGTAGCACCTTGTTCAATAAAACGCATAGCCATAGTTTGCTTGGCATTAGAACCACTCAAGTGGGCTAACAACGCTTGTTCTAAAAGCACAACAGAGTCGACATCAGGCGACACTTGCCTTAATAAGGTAAAGTAATCTTCACCACCAGCTACTTTTTGTGCTGCTAGTTCGCTAAGCTCTGTGATATCAGCAACAGAATCAGGAATAAATAAACTTAAACGCTCTCTAAAATCAACTTCTTTCCAAAGCGACAAGATATCTTCTGCACTAACTTTACTGCCAGAACTAAGTGCATACTCGATAATCGTAAAATAACGCTTATTAAATAGCTGAGAAATTAACGAAATAGGCGTATCAATCTCAGCTTGCGCACTAATGCTAGCGTATTTTTCTAAGCGTTGGCAAAGCATTAACACTAGGCTTTCAGGGGTATATTCGTTAGCATAAAAGTGTTCTTTTGCCGCTGCAATATAATGCTGAGCAGATTCGTCATACTCGCCAATATGCTGAAAATAACATTCTTCAAAAGGTTCAAGTGGGGTAAGCCAAGTAAGATAATATAAAGGCGGTAATACAGTAGTGCAAACTCCATCATCTTCTTGGGTTGAGCGACAAGCAGGCCACGCTTCTAAGGCGTCCAAGATAAAGGCACCGTTTTGCTCTATTAGCCCTTTTAGCAATAACGGGTATTCTTTTGGCCAAATCAGTACATTTTCCATTAAAGCAACACAACTCCAGTGTATATTGACAGGTGTTTGGATTAGCAGGCAGTTATAGCAAACACAAACTGACACTGCGCTTAACATTGAGATTCTACCACACCCTTCACTCCACGCTAGCGCAAAGTAGGTGATTTTTATAGAAAATGATAAATAACATCAGTTGCTCATAAAACCACTTTGTTGTAGGTTTACAGAGCAACTTTAATCACTTTATTTTGCCACCTAATTTTAAGGCTATCGATATGCAAGCATGGCACATAGTTGTAATTTTTATCATCGTATTTGCCGTCGTTATTGGCAATATCATGTTACTGAAAAAAACAGCCAATATGGAGTTTAAAAAAACATCCACAGATAAAGCTGACCACGATGATGATAACGAAGAGTCATCACAAAAAAACCTTAAGCCTTAACTTTTCGCCAAGGCTTTGCATCACAAGGAGTGCCTATTGAACTTTAGAGCTTGCCTATTTACTTAGCTTTTTGCACAACTTTTTAGCGGCTCTCCCCATATTGTCAAGTGCTTCACGCGGCCCCACAATGACGGGCTTTTAGCCCGCAGCCGGAGTTATCCCTATTGGTGCGCTGCATCGGCCAATTCTAGACAAATCTAAGTTCACGCTTTTACCTATACGACACGCTTTTTTTTCCTACGCGATGAGATTCTAAGCTATGTAATTGTGCCCTGCTACCAACTCCGCTTAACTATTTCAAAGACTAAAACATTGCATTCGCGCGTTCTGTGTTACAAATGCTCGCCCTTCAAATTCAACTTGAGGTATTTTCATGAACATTCATTTTCAAAACATAAAAGATAAAATAATAACGCTGTAAAACTAAGCCATACCGCTAACTTGTAAAGTTTAGGTAAAATAAATACAAACTTTAGACGTCTAGACGTTGAAGCATCTTATTAAACAGCGTAATATATTCAAACGTTGAGTTTAACTCGCTTTTCTTATGAGATTTTTTAAAGATGATTGATATAAAACACCTAAAGACTATTTCTACCCTTAAAGAGACAGGCTCTTTAGTAAATACTGCTCGGGGGCTATTTTTAACTCAATCAGCTTTATCTCATCAAATTAAAGATTTAGAAAATAAACTCGACTGCCAATTATTTGAGCGAAAAACCCAACCTGTGCGCTTTACACCCCAAGGGATGTTGCTGCTTGAACTGGCAAATGAAATACTGCCTCGCGTAGAAGCAACTAAATGTCGATTAAAAGAAAGCTTGAATCAGCCAATTTCACAACTGCGTTTAAGTGTTGAATGCCATGCATGTTTTCACTGGTTATTGCCAACAATTAAAGAATTTAATAATTTTTGGCCTGATATAAAAGTTGATTATGAGCGCGGCTTTAGCTACGACGCTATTCCAGACCTATTGAATGATGAACTTGATTTAGTATTAACTTCTGATATTCGTGAACCTGACAAACTCGAATATGCTCACCTATTTGATTTTAAGCTTAAGCTTATTGTCGCACCCGACCACGAACTGGCTAAAAAAGCCTATGTCACCGCGCTTGATCTAAAAAACGAAACAATTATCTCGTATCCTATTCCTCGTGAACGCCAAGATATATTTAAGCACTTTATTCAAAATGCACGCTTTGACGGCACACTAAAAAATGTTGACCAAGGTTTGTTGATATTTCAATTAGTCAGCGCCGGAATGGGTGTTGCAGCATTACCTGATTGGTTAGTCACACCTTATGAAAGCCAAGGCTTAATAAAGTCAATTCCGCTTGGTGCGCTTGGTTTAACCCGTCCAATGTATTTAGCTATGAAAAAAAATATGAAAGATAATCCCGTTTATCGTCACTTTTTAAATACCTGCAAGCTAAATAACGGTCGATAAAATCCATTTTTCGCAGTAGCATAGTGAAAACTTTTTATATGTGTTGCTGCTATTTTTGAACTTAAAAAAATAATAGGTGCGTTAATAATGCCACTGCCGCTAGTTGGCGTTTTGACCCTGATTTTCTTAATTATGGCACTCAGAGGCAGTAAACTTGCAGGTACGCTAGGCTTATTAAGTATTACTAGTTTGTTAGCCCTATGCACACCCTTTGTAGGGCAATTTATTGTCGCGCCACATAACCAAGTAGCACTGCATTTTGAGGTAAAAAAACATAAATCGGTCGATAAAATAGTGGTACTTGGCTGTGATATAATACCAAATTCCGCCCTTGCGGCTAATAGCCAACTTGGTAACTGTGCCAAAAGCCGATTAATTGAAGGGCTCCGGCTAGCTTATTATTACCCCCAAGCCCAGTTAATTGTATCCGGTGGTGGATACGGTAATGCCACAAACAGCAATTTAATGCGTCAAACCGCTATTAGTTTAGGGATTAACCCAAAGCGTATAAAGCAAAACCCAGCTGCAATGGATACCGCCGATGAAGCCAAGTTTTTAGCCCCTAAATTAGTTGATTTTGATGTTGCATTGGTTACCTCAGCGAGTCACATGCCAAGAGCTAGCGATTTATTTTACACACAAGGCGTCAACGTGATACCCGCAGCCACTGACTTTCATGACTTTAGTCAGTGGCCAGGCTACAAACAGTTTATACCTAATGCTGATGTTTTATTAGCTGTGACCCGCCATTGGCATGAAGTTATCGGTAGTGCTTGGGTTGCTATACGCCGCTGGCTTACCCCAGAAGCACTGTAACTACATGTGTATTAAAGAGTAAGAGTGATTAAACAGGGTTATCTATATCAATAAAAGTAACATCAAAGCCATGCTCTAATGCTAATAACTCTCCAAGAGCTTTAACGCCATAACGTTCAGTTGCGTGATGCCCTGCGGCAAAAAAATCGATGTCCTGTTCTCGAGAGCTATGAATAGTTTGCTCTGAGGCTTCACCAGTTAAATATGCATCTACACCTTGGCTTGCTGCTAAATCGATATAACCTTGACCGCCACCAGTACACAAAGCAATGGTTTCAATTGGTTCATTTCGCACTAAACTAGTTAATGGTTCACGTCTTAACACTTGTGTAATTTTTGCTGCAAATTGCTCACCACTCATCGCCTGCTTTAACCGTCCTTTAACCGCAACGCTATTATTTACAGGCTCCAAACCCGTTTCAAGCTCAATATCAAGCAGCTTTGCCAGCTGTGCATTATTACCAATTTCAGGATGAACATCCAACGGCAAGTGATAAGCAAATAAATTTATATCATTAGCGAGTAATGCTGATATTCGGCGTTTCTTCATGCCGGTAATTGGCTGTGACTCGCCTTTCCAAAAATAACCATGATGAACTAAAATGGTATCAGCGCCTTGCTCAATAGCGGCATCGATAAGTGCTTGACTTGCAGTAACGCCTGTGACAATTTTTTTGATTTTCATGCGCCCTTCAACTTGTAAGCCATTTGGGCAAAAGTCTTTTATCGAATCTGGCTGTAAAATTGTGTTTAATAATTGATGAAATTTTTTACGCTGCATTTTTTACCCCATATTAGTATTAGATTTGTGCAAATTTTGGCGTTTATGAACCTAAAATGAAAGGAAAATCGCAAAAAATTGAAAAGTAAGCTAAAAATAGGTATAAATGCCTATTAATAATCTGTGTTTACAACGTATAGGGTCTCCACTGATGAGCAAGCTAGATAAAACAGAAGTGTTAAACGCCTTTGAAGCCGCTTATGAAGCAGCCAATGGTAAAAAACCTGATATCACCACAAAATCAGGTTGGTACAGCATCGATGGCGGAAAAAACCTGCGCCTTGCCGATATCGCTGAACTAACTGAAGAACTGCCTTCAGGAAAAAGTGCAGGTAAAAAGCCTGCCGCTAAAAAAGCTAAAACAAACACTCCCGCTCCTGCTAAAAAAGCTTCATTTACTGTTGTTAAAAGCAACGATGACGGCTATATCGCTGAAGAGCTATGGATAGTAGCGCTTGCTGAAAAAGATCACGATTGTCGCCTACCGCGTGGTGTTGTGTGATTTAAAGTAATACATTTTAAAGTAAAAACCGCTTTTCAGCGGTTTTTTTAGGTCTAGACTTTCGTAGATAGCTATAAAAAAGCGACAATTAAGTCGCTTTAACTCTACTTTTAACGCTGATAATTACTTTTTTCAAAGTACATTTTTTCGCGTTGTTTTTCGCCTACTTCATTCATCGTGGCAGCATCGAATAATCGACCGTTGATCATAGTGTAATCAACTTTGTCTGTAGCACGGATATTAATCAGTGGGTTGCCATCAATCACTATCAAATCGGCAAGCTTACCGACTTCAAGCGAGCCTATATTTTTATCAAGACCAATATATTTAGCTGGATCAAGCGTCGCTGCTCGAATAGCTTCAAGTGGCGTCATACCGCCTTGTGCAAACATCCAAATCTCCCAGTGAGCTGCTAAGCCTTCGCGTTGACCATGAGCTCCTAAGTTTACTAATACACCTAAATCTTGCAGCTCTTTTGCTACGCGGGCGTTATTAAAGTGATTGTAGTGGTGATCTGGCGCTTTTACTCGGCGCATTGAACGTGGTAGTAATTGGTTTTTTGGTACAAATTTACTCAACCTTGGATGATTCCAAACATCGGTTTTATCGTACCAGTAGTTTTCCCCCCAAATACCTCCATAGGCAACACCTAATGTTGGCGTATAACCGACATCACTTTGTGACCAAAGCTGTTTAATGTCGTCATAAATATTAGCAACTGGAATTGAATGCTCAATACCGGTATGCCCATCCACAACCATCGTTAAGTTATGTTGTAATAGCGAGCCACCTTCTGGCACCACCATCATTTCAAGCTCGCGGCCAGCTTCAATTACTTGTTGGCGCTGCTCACGACGCGGTTGGTTATATGATTTAACACTAAACGCCCCTACCTTCTTTAAGCGCTCAAGATGAAATTTCGCATCATCCAATGAATCAATATGCGAGGTATAGCCTGGCATATTAGCGCCATACAAAATAGTGCCGGTGGAAAATATACGTGGGCCAACAATATCCCCCGCTTTTTGCATTTCACTGGCTACAAAAATTTCAGTGGTATCATTTGAAGGGTCGTGAATTGTGGTCACACCAAGAGACAAGCCGGCAAAGTTTTTCCAGTTTTGCTGTGGGATAATTTCATCGCTACCTTGTGAGCCATGTGCGTGGGCGTCGACAATACCAGGCATAATAGTTTTACCCGATACATCAATCACTTCTGCCTCTTTGGGAATGCTCACGTCAGCAGTACTGCCAACGGCTTTAATATGTTTACCATCAGTGAGTAGCACGCCATCTTCAATAACTTGTTCACCCTGCATGGTGATTATACGTGCACCCGTTAAAGCAATCATACCTTTAGGTTCAGCCACTTTAGTACTAAAACCAATGTTTTCGCCGCTTTTCACTTTAAAGTCGGCGTCTCCGACTTGTTGAATATTAAATACACCGTCTAAGTTAGCATGATAAAGCTCAGGGCCAAGCGTCCAATACAACTTATCGCTAGTCGCACTCCAGCTAATGTTCTCACCGGCACGAACAGATAGTTGTTCAATTGGAAACTGGCTGTCTTTTGGGCCTATATTAATAGTTTTACCGCTTTCAACTAAAGGAGTAATAAATACCTTAAAACGCTCTGCAAACGCTAAGTATTTTCCATCTGGAGAGACTCTAAACTCAGTAGCGTGCTCAGATTCATAAAGTTTAGTTATTTTTTTAGACTCAAGTTCAACCGTACTTAATGTCGGTTTAGGCCACGGACTCATCACAAATATGTGTTCGTTATTAGCGCCGAACTGCGGTTGATAACCACTTTTAATAATAAGCTCAGATTTACCTCCTTTTGCGCTAACACCATAAATACCCGGGTGTAGCGACCAATCTGGATTTAAAATACTGCCACCTGACGCTTTACGATAAACTACGGTTTTACCATCAGGGCTAAAAGTAGGCTCTACATATTTACCCGGTTCTTCGGTAATCGTATCACCGCGACCACTGCGCGCTGATACAACTCGCACTGCACCTTGTTCGTTGTCATCCCAAGTTACATAAACGATTTTTTTACCATCGCGTGAAAACTGTGGAAATAGCTCAAAATGTTCATCTTGTTTCGTTAAACGTTTTATTTTTCCTGATTCTAAATCACGTTTATAAATATGCCCAAGCGCTTCAAAAATGGCCATATCTCCATCAGGAGATACTTGCACGTTACGGAGCATTTTTACGTCAAATTCATCGCTGTCGATATTTTGTGTAAAACGTACTGCTTTTTGAATTTTTTTACTGGTTTGTACTTCAAATGGCACTGTGCCAACATGGCCATTTGTAACGTCAAGCTTATGGATAGTACCACCAGCCCAAAATACCAGCTCCTGGTTATCTGGCGTCCACGCTATAGTTGGGTAAACACCATGAATAGCCCATGTTTCTTGCATATCTCGCTCAAGTTTATCGTAAAGTTTGGTATGCTTTCCTGAGGTTAAATCATATAAATATAAGCTTGTTTGGAAATCATCACGCTTAATATACGCCAGCTTTTTACCATCTGGTGAAGGGGTTGGCCGAATTGCGCCGCCCATCCCGTCAATAATGGTTTCTATTTCACCCGTTTCACGGTCATAGCGTTTAATTTTATAAATACCGGCTACAGAATCTTTTGAGTAATGAAAGGTTTTACCCGGTGTTGCATCATGCGAAAAGTAAACATACCGGCCATCAGGTGAGAACATTGGCTCGCCTAAATCTTTTTGGTCGTCCGCGCGCTTGGTTAACTGTACACCTTTACCACCGGCTTTATGATAAAGCCATACTTCACCGGCACCGAGTGAACGCGTTGCAGTAAAATGCTTACGGGCAACAATATAATCACCATCTGGACTCCAAGCGGGGCTATTTAATAATCGGAAGGTTTCATCAGTGACAGCTGTTTGGTTTTCGCCGTTAATATCCATCAGCCAAATGTTATCGCCCCCCCTTGATCAGAAGTAAACGCAATATGTTTACCATCAGGGCTAAAACGTGGCTGCATTTGCCATGCAATATCAGTGGTTAATAGCGTAGCTTCTCCGCCACTTGCCGGCATTGTGTAAATATCACCGAGTAAATCAAACACAATCGTGTTGCCATCTGGGCTGACATCGACATTCATCCAAGTGCCTTGTGAGACACTAATATTAGCATCAACAAATTGACCTTGTGGTGCATCAACTTGCCATTTTTTATCTTCGCTCGATTCCTGAGCTTGAACTTGCCCTGTGAAGGCAAATGACACAGATACCGCTAACGCAGTTCGGAGCATTGTTTTCATGGTATTCTCGCTTGTTATTACTTATTGTTATTACTTATCCTAATATTGATTGCAACAAAAAGCACAGCAAGATTCCAGTATTACGTGTTAAATACCCCAGTTTAAACGATCAATGCCATTTTATAGGGTCAAATTGATAATAGTTGACCAACAAGCGATATATTTGTGGGTCATATTGGCGCAGTTCACTGGGTTTTTCTAAAAAAGTTTCAGTGAGTACCGCAAAAAACTCAGCCTCGTTAGTCGCACCATAACTATGAATTACATGGGGCATATTATAAGCGACATGACTTTTTAGTTGAGTAAATGCATGACTAAATACTCTTCCCCACTCTTTATAGTCTGCTGAACTCGTTAATAATGGAGTGCCCGTGGTTTTACCTGTTTCTTGGTCAAGCTGATGGGCAAATTCATGAAAGACTAAGTTATGGCCGTCACTTGGCAAGCGGTTACCTTCAAGTACATCATGCCAGCTAAGTACCAAAGTACCACCGGGCCAAGATTCACCTTGTCGCACAGTATTATGATAACTCACAAGCCCAGCACCATCACGAGAGGTTTGAGCTGCATAATAAGCACTCGGATATAGTAAAATTTCTTTTACATTTTGATAAAGTGGCCATGGCTTATTAAGCACCAAAACACAGGCATCTGCTGCAACAATTAATTTCATTGCATCATTAAGTACTAAACCATCACAACCAACAAAAGATTTTTCATTCAAAAACCAAACAATATGACGCTCAAGTTTTTGCCGCTCTGCATCAGTCATTTTTTGGTAAATAGGCATAGAACGTAACAATATTGTTTTTTGGTTTTCATTTAAAAGCGTTGCTTGATACTTTTTTTGCCATAACTGGTTTTGAATACTCGGCCAACGCCAATAAATAACTACAAACGCAAGCAATGTGAGAATTAATAACCCATTTATCATGGTGCGACCTAATTAATTATAATAACTAGTTAATATGTCCGAAATGGGTAAATTTCAATCTATTTAAAAATAAAGCCGTTTTTTAAAAGAAATATACTTCATGCACACAAACCCGCTATTAACAGTTTGCTGTTGTGAAATAAGCTAGAACAAGTAGTCTAGCTTTCTGTAAAGCCGTCGTTTAATAATAGCTTTAAGTTCGCCGGCATTAGAAAAACCAAGCAAAATATAATATCTAAAAAAACAACCTTGCCATCAATTTAGCAGGAATCATTGCAAAAAAGTGTAATCTGCTTGTTTAGTGCAGCAATAAACTGTGCGACATGTAAACCATCCATTAGAGCATGGTGAACATCAATCGATATAGGTATTTCACCGGTTTGATCGTCGTACTGGCCAAATACTATTTTTGGAATAGCAAGGCTTGAACCGTGAGTTACAGCATGTGAAAAGCTGGTAAAATTAAGCCACGGTAATACTGAGATATGAACTAAATCTGGTTGGCCTTCTGTCGCCTCAAATGCATCACAAAAAAGAGCTTGTTCTTTGGCATCGCGACTGGCTTTTTTAGCATGGCTTATAAAATCTTGAACGTTGTCGCAAGTATTAAAGTAACTGAACCGAAAGGTATCATCATCAGCAAGTTCAACAACACTAGCCCTTATTGTATCGAGCTGCCAAGGTGAGTTATTTATTATGCGTTGTCGCATTGGTGCATAGGCATTGCACGCAAGTAATGTCGTATAAATATACCCGTGGAAAAAAGAATACTGCTGCGCTTTACAATAATTATACAGCTCCCTAATAGGCAACTTAATACAAACATTAAAATAAGGCTGGCTAAAGTCTTTAAAAAGCGAAAAATGCTGGCTGCGTGGCCAATTTGCTAAATCTATGGGTGTCATTATTAGCTTAAATAGGGAAGAAATCCAAATTGTAACGCGGTTTGTTAACCAAATAAAGTAAGAGCGTGGAAGTTCACGCCCCTATCGATTTATAATGTAATTTACAGACCGTTAGTAATGATCTCTTGAGCAAGTTCATCAGCAATAATATGCGTCGATTTTTGCTCTTTTTCACTACGAGCAAAAATTTCAGTTAAAGTGTTATAAATCCCTTCGACATGTTTATTTGAAGCCGCTTCGCTGTAACCTTCTGGCGCAGTTTCGTAATACACATTAATAATACCACCGGCGTTAATTACATAATCAGGAGCATATAAAATGCCTTTTTCACGAATAATCTCACCATGGCGCGGTTCTGCTAACTGATTATTTGCACAACCCGCAATAATCGTTGCTTTAATGCGTGGAATAGTTTCATCGTTAATTGTTGCACCTAATGCACACGGTGCATATACGTCAACATCAAGGTCATATATCTCGTCAATACTCACTGCTGTTGCAGTAAAGTCGTTAACAACGCGGTCAATAGCAACTTGATTAATGTCGGTTACAAACAGAGTTGCCCCTGCTTCATGTAAATACTTACATAAACCATAAGCCACAGCGCCTAAACCTTGTACTGCTACTTTAATACCCGTTAGATCTTGATGACCACGTTGATGTTGTAATGCTGCTTTAACACCTAAAAACGTACCATAAGCTGTAAACGGAGATGGGTTGCCGCTTTTACCTTCAAGGCCTAATACATAATTAGTTTCTTTGTTCATTAAGGCAACATCAGCACAGTTGATATTTACGTCTTCAGCTGAGTAGTAACTGCCACCTAAACGTTCAAGCTGGCGACCAAAGGCACGAAATAGCTGCTCTGATTTAATTTCTTTCGCATTACCGATAATCACTGACTTACCACCACCAAACGGTAAACGCGCAACGGCATTTTTATAAGTCATGCCTTTAGATAAACGCAGTGCATCCACAACGGCATCATCATCGCTTGCGTAATCCCACATTCTACATCCACCAACAGCAGGACCTAAATTAGTGTTATGGACGGCAATAATTGCGCGTAAGCCAGATTCTTTATCTGCACAAAAAACCACTTGTTCGTGGTTATCAAAGTCAACTCGATTAAACACAGCCACTTTATATACTCCGAAATTTGTAACCCATGAAAGGGTGTGAGCACTGAAATTGCCGAGACTTTACCACTTCAAATTAGTGCTTACTAGTATATGAGATGATAAAACTAAGCATACTTTCCAAAACAAAATAAAAAATCAAAAAAAACGCAAAAACAGAGAAAACAAACCCAAATAAAAAAGATTAACGGATTTATTATTCAATTTAATTTTAGTGCCTCAATATTTACTTTACGTGACCGTAAACGGCAATCATAGCGTAAACAAAAAAGGACACTTAGAACATAGCTAAGAATACTAAAAATATAGAAGATATAAAAAGGTAACAGCTAAGCCACCGTGTAGGCTAGGCGCTTGTGGAGGAGTCCTCAAAACACAAAAAAGCGGCATTCTCAGGCTTGAGTATGCCGCTTTTATAGTTATCTTTTCAGATGCTATATTTTACTGAAGCTTACCGTCAAGCTCTTCAATTTTAGCTTTCCAAATTGCAGGACCTTGAGTGTGGGCATTCGCGCCTTCACTATCTACAGCAACAGTAACTGGCATATCTTCAACTTCAAACTCGTAAATAGCTTCCATACCTAAGTCTTCAAAGGCAACAACACGGGCCTTTTTAATCGCTTTAGATACTAAATAAGCAGCGCCACCAACAGCCATTAAATACACTGATTTGTTGTTTTTAATAGACTCAACCGTTGCAGGGCCACGCTCAGCTTTACCAATCATGCCAATAATGCCGGTTTTTTCTAACATCATATCAGTGAATTTATCCATACGTGTTGCCGTGGTTGGACCCGCAGGGCCTACCGCTTCGTCGCGTACTGCATCAACGGGACCTACGTAATAAATAAATTTATTATCAAAGTCAACACCGTCAGGTAAGCCTTCACCTGAGTTAATCATATCTTGTAAACGCTTATGAGCTGCATCTCGGCCAGTTAAAATCGTGCCTGAAAGCAACACTGTCTCGCCCATTTTCCACTCATGCGTGTCTTCTTTGGTTAGCGTATTTAAATCAACACGGCGCGTACCTTCACCCACTTCAAAAGTCACTTCCGGCCAATCTTCAAGTTTTGGTGCTTTTAAATCAGCAGGGCCTGAGCCATCTAAGGTAAAGTGTACATGGCGTGTAGCTGCACAATTTGGGATCATAACTACAGGTTTTGAAGCAGCATGAGTAGGTGCTGTTTTAACTTTAATATCAACAACCGTTGTTAAACCGCCTAAACCTTGCGCTCCAATACCCAGTTTATTGGCGCGTTCGAATATATCTAAACGCATTTTTTCTTCGGTTGTTTCTGCGCCGCGTTCCATTAGCTCATGAATATCGACCGGATCCATTAGTGACTCTTTAGCAAGTACGGCTGCTTTTTCAGCTGTACCACCAATACCTATACCTAGCATGCCCGGCGGACACCAGCCTGCACCCATAGTTGGCAATGTTTTTTCAACCCATTCTGCCACATCATCAGATGGGTTTAGCATCACCATTTTAGATTTATTTTCAGAGCCGCCGCCTTTTGCAGCCACCATAACCTCTACTTCACCACCCGCCACTAAATCAATATGCACAACAGAAGGCGTATTATCTTTGGTATTTTTACGTGTGCCAGCAGGGTCTTCAACAATAGAAGCGCGCAGTGGGTTATCAGGATTTAAATAAGCGCGGCGCGTCCCTTCATCAACCATTTGTTGCACAGTAAGATCTGTTTTATCCCACTTAACATCCATACCTACTTTTACAAAGCAGGTAATAATACCGGTATCTTGGCACAATGGACGCTTACCTTCAGCCGACATGCGCGAGTTAATTAAAATTTGTGCAATAGCGTCTTTAGCCGCTTTACTTTGTTCTTTGTTGTAAGCTTTTTCTAGTGCTTGAACAAAATCAAGGGGGTGATAAAACGAAATATATTGTAAAGCATCTTCAATGCTATCAATAAAGTCTTGCTGAAGAATTGTACTCATTGGGGTTCCTTAAATTACCGTTACGTAACAATGCACGTAATTAAGATCAAACCGGTGACGGTGGTTTGCGCAGCGTATTAACTATTACTAAACGCTGCCAAAAAAATTTAACTTATGATAACCTCCCAGCCCGTTTCGAGCCAGTTATTCAGAGTAAAAAGTAGATGATTAATGATGAAAAAACCTGCACTCAATTAAACATAACGCAAAATTGTCTTGAGGTTTTTGCTCATTTTGCAGATCAACCTTATGCAGTGCTACTTGACTCTGCCAACAGCGAACATGTAAATAGTCGTTTTGATATTATTGCAATCAGCCCTAAACATACTCTTGAAGTAATTGATAATAAGTGTTTTTTTGATGAAGTACCAAGCACAGATAATTGCTTTGATATAATAAAGCACACACTGGCAACACTCGATAATAGTAAAGCCCCATTTGATTTACCCTTTAAGGGTGGTTGGCTCGGTTTTTTTGGTTATGACTTAGGCCGAGTAATTGAGAAAATCCCCGAACAGGCTTGCAATGATATTGCCATGCCGCAAATGACTATTGGTTTATATTTAGATGCACTTATTTATGATAAACAACAAAACAACTGGTTTTATGTCGCCCAGCCTAACGTTAATCGTCTCGCAATGTATCTTGAGCCACTTAAGCAACCTGTTTTATCAGCACACTTTGCGCTAACCAGTAACTGGCAATCAAATATGAGCCGCCAGCAATATGGCGAAAAATTCGAAAAAATTCAAGCTTATTTAAAAAGTGGCGACTGTTATCAAATTAATTTGGCGCAGCGTTTTAGTGCAAGTTTTGAAGGCTCACCATGGCAAGCTTATTGTCGTTTGCGCACTGCTAACAAAGCCCCTTTTTCAAGCTATATTAATCATCCGCAAGGGGCTATTTTATCAATTTCGCCAGAGCGCTTTATTGCCATTAACAATGGCAATATCGAAACCAAACCAATTAAAGGCACTTTGCCACGCTGCGAAAATAAAAACCAAGATACTGAACAAGCAATACGCTTACAAACATCAACTAAAGATCGTGCTGAGAATGTTATGATTGTTGATTTACTGCGAAATGACTTAGGTAAAGTAGCAAAGCCTGGCAGTGTGCAAGTCCCCTCACTCTTTGCTATTGAAAGCTTTCCCGCGGTGCATCATTTAGTCAGTACAGTGACCGCAGTGTTAGCTGATGATAAAACCCCCGTTGATCAACTTAACGCAGCCTTCCCTGGTGGCTCGATCACTGGCGCGCCAAAAATCCGCGCGATGGAGATTATTGAAGAGTTAGAACCTCACCGCCGCAGCGTATATTGTGGGTCAATCGGTTATTTGAGTGCCTGCGGGAATATGGATACTAGCATTACTATTCGTACCTTAGTGTGTCATCAAGGACAGATTTACTGCTGGGCCGGTGGCGGTATAGTGGCTGATTCAGAAGTCGATTTGGAATACCAAGAAACTTACGATAAAGTAAATAAAATACTCCCTTTATTAAAGTAATAACGTGAATACTCAGCAGCTTTTAGCGCGTTTTCAACTTAGTGCACCTGTACAACAGCACGATTTAAGAAGTACAAAATTAAGTGCATCAAAACGCGCTAGTGCCGTGATATTACCGCTAATAGATATAGATAATCACGCTCATATTTTATTGTGTAAACGCCCCGCTCATTTAAAGTACCACCCTTCAGAGATATGCTTACCCGGGGGTAAACATGAGCGCAGTGATAAAACGTTGCGCGATACTGCATTACGTGAACTCAAAGAAGAGCTTAATATAGCAAGTGTTGATGTGACTATTCACGGTAAACTTGCTAATTATTCAACCCTCACAGGCTTCACCATTACCCCTTATGTAGGCTTATTAGCTGCAAATACACATTGGCAAGCGGACCAAAATGAAGTCGCGGCAAGCTTTTTACTACCCATCAGTGCCCTTATTGATGTAAACAATTGGCAACCCTTGCTCTTTACCTACCAAGGGAGAACCATTACTTTACAAGGGTTTTCAACACATTACGGGCTACTATGGGGAGCAACTGCAAACATTATAAAAAACTTTACAAAACAGCTCTTATTGCCAGTATAAATCTCTGCTACAACAGGTTACACAATTAGTATTCCACGTTATCATATGCGCCCGTTCAAGGTAGCAGTAAGCTAATTAGTAGAGTTGAGTATAAAAATATGATCAGTGCATTTGATATGTTTAGTATTGGCATTGGCCCATCATCGTCACATACGGTTGGCCCGATGCGCGCGTCTCGTTTATTTGTTAATGATTTACAAGCACAAAATTTATTAGCCAATGTCACAGACGTAAAAGTAGAGCTATACGGTTCACTTGGGCAAACCGGTATTGGTCACGGCTCAGGTAAAGCAGTTATATTAGGCCTTGCAGGTTACGACCCTGAAACCATTGATGCTGATTTAGTCGATGATATTTTAAATAAGATTGAACAAGAACAAACTATTTTCCTAAATCAAACCCATAAAGCTAACTTCCCAAAGCAAGGCGCGATTGTTTTTCATCGTCGTAAAACTCTACCTAAGCATTCTAATGCGATGGAAATAATTGCTAGTAATAATGGCGAAAAAGTTTATAGCCAAGTGTATTACTCAATTGGTGGTGGTTTTATCGTCACTGATGAAGAATTTGAAAAAGAAAAACAATCCGCATTAGATATCCGTGAAGAAAACCCCGCGCCATATCCATTCAATAGCGCAAAAGAGCTACTTGAACAATGTAAAGAAACCGGTTTTAGTGTATCGGCCTTAATGATGCGTAACGAAAAAACACTGCGCAACGAAAAAGATATTAAAGACGAGCTATTTAATATCTGGCAAGTAATGAAAGCGTGTATTGAACGCGGTATGCGCACAGAAGGTATTTTACCTGGTGGTTTAAAAGTAAAGCGCCGTGCACCGAGTCTGCACTTAAAACTTAATATTGAAGTAAACAACGACCCACTGCGTGCTATGGATTGGGTGGATTTATTTGCCTTAGCCGTTAATGAAGAAAACGCAGCGGGAGGCCGTGTAGTAACTGCCCCCACCAATGGCGCGGCGGGTATTTTACCTGCGGTATTAATGTATTATCACAAATTTATCAAAGAGGTAGACCGCGATATTGCAACACGCTACTTGCTTACCGCTGCAGCTATTGGCATTTTATATAAAAAGAATGCTTCTATCTCGGGTGCAGAAGTTGGCTGCCAAGGTGAAGTAGGCGTTGCTTGCTCAATGGCTGCCGGCGCGCTAACTGAAATAGTCGGTGGTAATGTTGTTCATGTTGAAAACGCGGCTGAAATCGGTATGGAGCATAATTTGGGCCTTACTTGCGACCCGGTCGGCGGACTTGTTCAAGTCCCCTGTATTGAACGTAACGCTATGGGCGCTATTAAAGCAATTAATGCCTCACGCCTTGCCATACGTGGCAGTGGTGAGCAAAAAGTATCGCTCGATAAAGTCATTAAAACTATGCTTGATACCGGTAATGACATGAAAACCAAATACAAAGAAACCGCTCGCGGTGGCTTAGCAGTTAATATTATCGAGTGTTAGATTAAAGCTTAAATGTAAGCTATTAAAAAAGCCGCAATTGCGGCTTTTTTGTTTTTTGCTTTGATACAAATAATAACTTTATTAGTAATTACTTTACCGGTAGCTCAATGTCTTCAAACAATTTATCTACGTCTTCTTGATTACGTAATAGGCTTGCGCGCTCTACTCTTTCTTTGGTTAGGTGCGGTGCAAAACGCTCAATAAAGTCATACATATAACTACGTAAAAAACTGCCTTTTCTAAAGCCAATTTTAGTCGTACTAGCTTCGAATAAATGGCTGGCATCAATACAAACTAAATCAGTATCAGAGATTTGATCAATCGCCATTGACGCCATAACCCCAACGCCTAAACCTAAACGTACATATGTTTTAATCACATCTGCATCAGTGGCAGTAAAGACAATATGTGGCTCAAGGCCTTGTGCATTAAAGGCTTTGTCCAGCTCTGAACGCCCAGTAAAACCAAACACATAAGTAATAAGTGAATACTTAGCAATATCGGCAACAGTTAAGTTATCCGCCTTTTTAGCTAACGGATGATCTTTAGCAACCACAATACTGCGATTCCAGTGATAACAAGGCAACATCACTAAATCAGAATATAAATGCAACGCTTCGGTGGCTATAGCAAAGTCTGCATCGCCTCGGGCTGCCGCATCAGAAATCTGCTGTGGCGTACCTTGGTGCATATGCAATGACACTGCTGGGTATTTCTTCATGAATCCTTGAATAACATTAGGTAATGCATAGCGAGCTTGAGTATGAGTAGTAGCAATATTAAGCTTACCTTGATCCGGTAAAGTATGCTCATTAGCCACCGCTTTAATACCTTCTACTTTAGAAAGAATTTCACGAGAGATATTAATAATCTCACTACCTGCACTGGTAACATGGGTGAGGTGCTTACCGCTGCGACCAAATATTTGTACACCCAACTCATCTTCTAACATACGCACTTGTTTAGAAATACCGGGTTGCGAGGTAAATAAACTTTCAGCAGTAGCTGAAACATTCAATTTATGATTTTGAACTTCGACGATGTATCTGAGTTGTTGTAATTTCATGGCTGCATTTTAAATTTTATTATTCAGTTTATTTATAAATGCTGCGCACTATTAAGCCAAGTGTTATTTGTTTAAAAAACAAATTAAGCAAAAAGAGGAGCATATTTATAACTTCAATTGCTTTAGGCTAGCATATTACAAGGTATTGAGGTAGCCATCTTTTTTAGCAAATTAGTCTTATTTTTGGGCATTTAAAGCTATAACTACTGCAAACTGTACTAATAAATCATGAATAACTGCTCTTTATGATTACAAATCCACGCAAAACTATCCCGCAGGTAATTATTTATGTCAGTCTTTTAGCACTAACTTGAGATACTTGAGTCCTACCCATTATCGTTTGTATCATTATGTGGCTGTTGCAGTTTTCGTTATTGCCCTATGAGTGAGCACAATACACCATAAAGAGAAACAAGAAGTCTAGCGCCGTAAAGAATTAACAAAACAAAAAATCATCGAAAAACCTGAAGGCGTGCTACTTAATAATGCGAATATTCCCATGTCAGAAGATACGCTTAAAATAGTTCAACGCCGCATATTCGATGCACTGAACGCCAGGGTTCAACTTTCATCAATTTCAAAAGAACTTAAAACCGTTTCAACTATGCAAAATAACGCTTAATCGCACCTGTTGAGGAGGAAAAATAAAGAAACGCTGACACCTCCACATAACGGTAAACAATTTGTAAGTTTTATTCAGGGGATAAAAACTACGCGCAGTGCTTCGCTCAGAGCATGGTAAAGATAAAGTCGACAGCCAAACAGTACTTTGAAAAAGCTTATGCCGTAGTTAGCGCAGCGCCCTACTCTGATGAGTATATTGTTGCAAAGCGCACCGAACTTAAAGATTATTTAGAAGCAATTAGTACTGAACTAAAAGCCGATAAAGCAACGGCACTCAAGAAAAACAGAACAATAACAAAACGACTTAGCTATTTTATGTTTTGTCTAACTTCTAAACTACACTAATCTAAAAACGCAAACTTTAATATAAATAATGCCGTTAGTACCCAAACACTAATGGTTATTTCTTCACGCTTACCACACACTAATTTAACGGCTGTATAAGCAATAAAACCAAGCGCAATCCCATGCGCAATTGAAAATGTAAGTGGTGTCATTAAAAGTACCACACTGACAGGAATAGCATCAGTCATATCATCCCAATTAACCAATTTTAAGTTTTGCATCATTAACACTGCAACATACAAAATTGCTCCAGCAGTTGCATAAGCAGGGATCATTTGAGCAAGTGGCGCAAAAAACATCATCAGTAAAAAGCACATACCCACTACCACCGCAGTAAGGCCTGTTCTACCGCCAACAGATACACCTGCAACCGACTCAATGTAAGAGGTAGTAGTAGAAGTACCTAACATTGCCCCTGCGATAGTCGCAGAGCTGTCAGCACTTAAGACACGGCCCAAGCGTGGCATATTGCCTTTTTCATCAGCAATACCTGCTTTTTGTGTTACAGCGACTAATGTGCCCGAGGTATCAAATAAATCCACAAATAAAAAAGCAAAAATAACGCTTAGCATTGACAGTTCAAACGCCGCTGAGAAATCGAGTTGCATAAAGGTCGGCATTATCGAAGGCGGCATTGATATAACGCCATGGTACTCGACAAGTCCCATTGATAGGGCAATACCGGTCACTAATAAAATACTAATCAATACACCACTTTTCATATCACGATAAAGCAACGCTGTAATAATAAAAAAGCTCAAAATAGCCAGTAACGGACCCGCTGAAGTAATATCGCCTAATTGTACTAACGTGTCAGGACTTGCTACGATTATTCCGGCTTTTTTTAATGCAATTAACGCTAAAAAAGCACCAATCCCTGTGGCAATGGCTCGTTTAAGCACTAAAGGAATCGCATTGATGATCCACTCTCTGACTTTAAATAAACTTAGACATAAGAAGATACAGCCTGACATAAATACCGCACCTAACGCAGCTTGCCATTCGTAACCCATGCTAAATACAACACCGTAGGTAAAAAATGCGTTTAAGCCCATTCCAGGTGCTAGTGCTAATGGATAATTGGCCCATAAGCCCATAATAAAACAGCCAATCGCCGCTGCAATACAGGTAGCAACAAACGCAGCACCTTGGTCCATTCCTGTTTCAGCTAGCATTGCAGGATTAACAAAAACAATATAAACCATCGTAATAAAGGTAGTTAGTCCAGCAATAGTTTCACGTTTTACTGAAGTGTTATTAGCGCGGATTTTAAAGAGAGCGTCGAGCATTGTAGTACACTTGAAAAGTTAATAAATGGTTAATTAACTTTATCATAAAATTTATTGAACTATAGGACAATTTGCTTCTAAATGACTAAATTACTCAAGTTAGACTTCCCATAGTTTGCTAGACACCAGATAAGGTACATTGTAACGTCTAATAAGAAGTGTGTTATGAGCGAAGAGCCGTTTGAGCAATAAATTAACCAGTCATTAAGCTGATATCAATGACTGGTTATCGCTCTTTGCTGAAGTACAGCTCAGTGCGTGAAGCGGACATTGGTAATGTCGCAATAAGCGGTAAGTAATAGTTGGTTAAAATAGCGAGGCACGAATAAAAACCAACTATTTTTTGTCATGCTTGAATCACTTGTTATATTTACTGGTTCTGGAACATTGTTTGAATTTGATCATCAAATATGAAAGTGTTTAAAACCCATTCATCGCGAGGTTTATAGAAATAAAACTTCCAACGAAGAACATGCTTATCAAATTTTTGAAGATACAATATTAGCATTAGTGATTCCCCAACTTCTTCTATAGCAGCAACTTCTACACTAATAGTTTTACCAAACCGCTGTTCAATAAGAGGTTGTTGCATTTTCATTTGATCAATTAATGCAAAATACTCATGTTCAGGGACTATGAGGTAAGGTTTTGTAAGCTTAGTACCTGCTACCATATTCCCTTTTTCCATTTCAGCCATAACACTTTTAGCTAATTCCTTTGCTTTCGTCTTTGAAGACAAAGTATCTGCAAATGTATTTGAGCCAAACAAAACTAAACTAAGAATTAATAGTACTCTTTTCACGACATATCCTTTATATAATGTAAACATAACGCCTTGCTAAGCGGCAAAAAATTGTTGCCTAAAATAACGACGAAGGAGCAAAAGCCAACTGTTCTTTATCCTTTCAAGCAACTTGTATGGATAATAAACCCATAAATTAATTATTATTCTAACCTAGTTCAGGTAATGTGAGGCCCAAACTTTGCCTGCAACCAAAGCCTTTTATACAGTAGTTCGATTGAGCGCAAACTCCTCTATTGAGAGACCGGTAACAAGTTAAAATGCGGTATAAACTCCAAGCATTAAACTCGGATAGTCAACGGGGCCTCGAGCCCGAATAGCAAGGCAGAGTCAGCTTATTATGAAAACACTTGATAATCAAAATGAAATAAACGCCGGTGTCGATACAAGTAAAGAACAACTCGATATTTATATCAGGCCTTTAGACATTTATTTTACTGTAGAAAACAATCAAAGTGGCATTAAACACGCCATTCAAATTTTAAAAAACACCCAGTAACGCGCGTCACTATTGAGGCGACTGAACGTGTTGAACAGCCTTTTATTATAGCCTGCGCTGAGGCAAATATTCCCTTCGTTGTTGCTAATCCCGTGAACATAAAACGCTTCGCAGAAACTATCGGCCAAAAAGCAAAAACTGATAAACTTGATGCACAACTTATCGCTCACTTTAAAGAAGGGATTAAACCACCTTTACCTTCTTTAAAGCCAGAAAAAATGCGCTTGATGAGCGATTTACTATCGAGAAAACGCCAGTTAATGAATATGCAAACGATGGAGAAAAATCGCTCTCAAATAATGCCAAAAAACTATCGTCACTCATAAAATCTATCTTAACTGCACTGAAAAACCAAATAGATAAAGTCGATTTAAAACTACAAAAACTCATTAAAGAGTGTGACGAATACGAAGCAAAAAGTGCCATTATCCAAAGTATGCATGGTGTTGGCAATGTGGTCGCATTTAACTTGTTTAGCGACATGCCTGAGTTAGGTTATGTAAACAACAAAGAGGCAGCTTCTTTAGTGGATGTAGCCCCATTTAATCGTGAAAGTGGCGTGTATCAAGGTAAGCGAATGATACGTGATGACCGACCTAAAATAAGAACGGCCATGTATATGGCGATGATGTCAGCCATTCAGTGCAACTCTAAATTTAAAGACATTTATTAACGCATGCTCAAAACAGGAAAGCCTAAATAAAGTAGCCATTATTGCGTGTATACGAAAGCTGGTAATGATCATAAATTCAATGGTGCGAGATGGTGTCATCCCTCTCTGTCAGACTAGTTGTCGCGCTTAATATTCAACCATTAAACAGAGGGCGTGGAGTAACAATGAAACATTATTCAGCGCAAAGCAAAGAGTCGGCTCTTCAGAAGATGATGCCTCCAAATAATATAGCAATAGCCCAATTATCAATCGAGATGGGGATTGGTGAATCAACCTTGTATAATTGGCGAAAACAAGCAATTGATAAGGGGCATTTAGTGCCAGGTGATGGAAAGAATGCTGAGCAGTGGTCATCAGCAAATAAATTCTCAGTCGTGTTGGAAACAGCCTCTTTAAATCAAGCTGAGTTAGCGGAATATTGCCGAGGCAAAGGTCTTTATGTGGAACAAGTATCGGCTTGGCGAAATGCGTGTATAGATGCAAACGCTAACGTTAAAGAGCAAGAAAAAGCCTTCTCCACCGAAACAAAGAAAGATAAAAAACAGATCAATCAATTAGAAAAGGAGCTACGTCGAAAAGATAAGGCACTCGCTGAAACCGCAGCACTATTGGTGTTAAGAAAAAAAGCAAATGCGATCTGGGGGGAAGCCGAGGACGAATGATCCTCGACTCAGCTCGCATTCAAGCAGTTAAACTAGTTAATGAAGCTGTGAGTTCTGGTGCGCCAAAGTTTAAAGCTTGCCGTGAACTTGGGATCAGTGTCCGGACGTATCAACGTTGGACTGTTGACGGGAACATAAAAACAGATGGTAGACCAATATCTCAGCGCCCTGAGCCAAAAAATAAGCTATCAAAAGCAGAGAGAGATAACATATTAGCCATCGTTAATAGCGATGATTTTAAGAGCTTACCACCAAGCCAAATCGTCCCTACATTAGCAGATGAGGGTATTTATCTTGCTTCTGAATCAACATATTATCGTGTTCTTCATGAAGAAAAACAGCAAAACGCTCGCGGACGTAGTCAGATAAAAGAGAGAAAAGTACCGACGACACACTGTGCTACAGGGCCAAACCAAGTGTGGTGTTGGGATATTACTTGGTTACCAGGCCCCGCTAAAGGGCTGCATTTTTATTTATATTTGATACTCGATATATTTAGTCGAAAGATTGTTGGATGGGAAATTCATGATGACGAATCAGCAGAAAATGCATCAATATTAATTAAGAAAGCTCATTTAAAAGAAGGAGTTAAAGATAATCCTCTGGTACTACATTCGGATATTGGAAGCCCAATGAAAGGCTCATCAATGCTTGAAACACTTTATAGTTTAGGTGTCGTGTCGTCTTTTAATCGTCCTAGGGTGAGCAATGATAATGCTTATGCTGAGTCGATATTTAAAACGTGTAAATATCGCCCTGACTATCCGTATAAAGGGTTTTCAACGTAAGCGCGCATTTAAGCAGTGCGCTTAGCTATAATCGAAGTCTAGCTGCACATTCCACGGCATTAGGTCGGTAAAATCATCATCACCCTCATCTCGATTCGGCAACGTTTTAAATAAATGCACAAAGTAGTTATAAGGATTGATGTCATTGGCACGACACGTCATCACAATACTATAGAGTGTGGCGCTTGCTTGGGCACCATTAATTGACTTTGAGAATAGCCAGTTTTTCCTACCAGTGGTAAACGGCCGAATATCTCGCTCAGTAATATTATTATCAATCCCTAGTTCGCCATCTTCACTATATCGCATTAATTTCGGCCATTGATTAAGCGTGTATTTTATCGCTTTGCCAATATAACTCCCCGCCGTTACTTTACCTTCGGCTTCATCAAGCCACGCTTTAAAGTGCATTAATATGGGTAAGGCTTTTTCTTGTCGTAACTGATACCGCGCTTGAGGGGATAACTGTTTGTTTTTAGCCTGGGTTTCCAGTTTATATAATTGGCTGATAAAGCTGATGGCTTTATGCGCTCGACCTTTGTTTTTCGACTCTGCTTTTAAGGCATCGTTATATTTGCGTCTAGCGTGTGCCCAACAACCAACAGGGGTAATGCCTTCAATACCGTCATAAACACGGTAACCGTCGCACTGTAAATAGCCTTGATAACCGGCAAGAAATTCTTTTGCGCAAGCGCGACTTCGACCTGCTTGGTAATCGTAAATCACGACAGGCTCATGGCTAACCTCATTGCTGCGATAAACCCACATGTAGGAATTGCTGCTAGGATTGTCACCTTCATCTAAGACTTGTGTACGGGTTTCATCGGCACATAAACTGTGCTCATTAAGCAAGTGACGTTGCATGGCTGCCACTAAGGGGCTGATTAGCAGGCCCGCTTTAATACACCAATTAGCTAATGTTCCGCGCGATAGTTCAAGGCCGCCACGGCCCAGTATTTCAACGAAACGATAAAGCGGTAAGGCATCGCAGTATTTGCCTGTCACAACCGCCGCTAATGCCTCGGGACTGGCAATACTCCCCGGTATCGGTTGTTTAGGTTTAGGCGCGGTGATGATTTTACTGGTCAATTGTTCATGCTCGCAATGTCTGCAAGCATATTTAAATTGTTTGTGCTTAATGACGCTGACTTTCGCCGGAATAATTTTAACTTGTTCGCTGTCTTCACTACCACATTGATGTAGTTGCTCACCGCAACACTGACACGTTAACTCGGTTAAGGTGTGCTCAACCTCTTCTCGTTCAAAGTGCTCAGCCAGCGTTTGTTTGCCTTTCTTATGGTGTTTAGGCGGCTCAGTCGTTTTATGCTGCTCCGCTTCATTGAAGGTGCCCCGTGGGGCTTTTTCACTTTTTTTACCGTATTTTTGGGATTTACTTAACTTAAGCTCAGCAAGCAAGTGGTCAATCCGCGATTGCATTTCAACCTTATCTTCTTGTAAAGCATCAAGCTTAGCCTGCATAAGTGCAAGCTGATTTTGTAGTTCGGTGATGAGAATAGTGTCTGGCATTTTAATAGCATGACACATGGGAAAGATCGTTCAAGTAAAAAAAACGATCTGATTAATTTACATCACCGATAACCCCGATAAAGTCGGGTGCCGTGTTTGATTACTGACCGGTAACCCTGATAGCAACCACTGTAATTGGCGTTGCTCGATGCCCATAGCCGTGTGTTCATTAGTCTGTTTTGGCCACTGAAATCGTCCTTGTTCTAAACGACGATAATAGAGCCAAAAACCGTTGGTATCCCAAAATAAAATCTTTAATTTATCGCGTTGTTTATTACAAAAAACGAACCACGCTTGGCTTAAAGGATCGAGAGATAGGGTATCGCTGACAATAATACTTAGGCCATTGATTGATTTGCGCATGTCGGTGAACCCCGTGACCAAGTAAACTTGGTGTGTGCAAGGTGTCACAGTACGCTCAATAATTTGGCTAGCGTTTGGTTAGCTAATGTCGACTCGAAGTCTATTTGATAGCCGTTTGGTGTGGTGAGTTTAATGATTGAAGGTTGCGTAAAGGCTTGCTCATGAATAACAAACGGGATCACCTGTTGCTTTTTAACCCTTACCGTTTCGTCAGAAAGGCGTTTACGCCAAACATAGAAAGTCGATGCGTTAATGTTGTTATCACGACAAAATTGAATGATGGCTAAACCACTCGATTTTTGCTGCTCAAAAATGCCTTGCCAGTGTTTTATTTTTTGCTGTTTATTCATAATTACCTCAGGTTAATATGCTGAGTAAATTATGCATAGGTGCCATTAACATTGGTATGTGGGGCTAATTACGCGCTTACTTTTCAACAATTGATGAGGCGCGTAGTTGGGTGTTGAAATTTAGCCACTGGTATAATTTTAACCACAAACATAGTGGCATCAAATACGTCAGCCCACATCAAAGGCATTCAGGATTAGCGGGTGACATATTGGCTAATAGAAAAGAAGTTTATCAAGGTGCTAAAGATGCTCACCCTGAGCGCTGGAGCGGTAATATCCGTAATTGGGATTTACCAAAAGAAGTGTACTTAAACCCTGAACAAAATAGTGTCAAGGCTGAGAGTGCATAACGTAGTGATCGCGACAACTAGTTTGACAAACACCGTCATGTGAGACCCTAAATTGGTTTTAAATTAGGAATTGACACCATAGTCACTTGTTAGATGCGATTACGCATGCTTAGATTCTAATAATTCACGTAGCGCTTTTGGCAAAAAACTTCTTGCTTTGGTGGTTATTATTAATTCATTTTTTTGCCAAAGAACTCCTAAAAAGATAACGAACAAACCAAGCAGCGTTAAAGTTATCGGGAATAACCAGCTATCCTTAAAAATATCGGAGGCTAAATAACCTATATAACCAGAACAACCTATTGCGCCAAAGATAACAAATACTCTTCTGACAATTAGAACTCCAGTAAAAATCATAAATAGATTGATCGTAAAATAGATAAACTTAGATAATTCGCTATCAGAGTATTGGAAAGACATTCCTCCCCAAAATGCAATTACGCCAAAGAGATATATCCAAAATGAATAATCAGCTTTATTGTGAGATCTAATATCAACCCAAAAAGCTAAAGCGATCATGAGAAGCCCAGAATACATAGAAACTATTTGTCTGAGCTCCCAGCTATAATCTCCACCATTAATCATGACCGCAACATCCATAGTTAAATACCAAAGAGTTACTGCAATTGGCATAATTAAGAACGGATATTTATATTTCCAAGCAATAATAACTCCTACTGCTAGCGTACTTAATTCCATGTAAAGCCAATGCCATTTGATATATCGATGGTATTCACGGTAAACACTATCATCAGGCCAAACACCTAGAGCATGCTGCAACCCATAAACCGCTAACGGTGTTAATGCTATTACAAAAGTTCCACATATTCCTGCAGGGATAGATAACTCTTTGGACTTAAAGATATTGGTAAGTTTCAAACCAACTGAACTATAAAACAAAGAGATAAAAACAATACCTACTCCACCGAACGACTCCCACCCTAAATTCATAAAAAGAGTCATTGCTCCGATGGCAATCATTCCTCCTATGTAATAAAGAACGTGTGTGAAATCAAACTTAGGCGCTGTATTTGGTTGCTTGTTTAAAAATTCGATTAATTTCTCAGACTGCTCAAATGAAAGAATATTTTCATTTACAGCGGCTTCAAGGTTTTTCCTAGTAAAGTTCAATCAAGACTCCTTTCTATTATGAGCATCTAAAACGCCTCATTAAGAGGCTAAAAATTGTTGGCTAAAATCAGCGAGGCACGAGCTGCGGCCAACTGTTTTAGTCCTGTTTGATTGGCTTGTTCGGGATATTTGTAGAAGATCGTGCTACTTTTTTATAAATAACACCTTTAAAATCCATATAGTCATTAAATGAATTCTTAATTCTATCAATAATATCTGCACCACTAAATGTCGTATCCTGACTGAAAAATGGAGTGATATCCCTATAAACAAGTTCTATACCCTTGAATTTTTTTTGGGACATAGTTAACCCCGTAGCAACGATAAAATCAACACGGACACTGGCGCTTCCCATTAATATATTACTTGGGTCATAATTAACAATAGCTTCAGAAGGAGATTCAAAAATGATTGAATAATTTTCAAGTCCTTCAACTACTGTTTGTAGATCTTTATTCAACTCTGACTCTTCAGCCATATAAATAGTCGTAATTAATGAGTTTTCTGTGGAAATCTGAGAAGAACATGAAGATATCAACCAAATTATCACAATTATATAGCTAAATTTTATTACATTACTCAAAGTTTGCACCTTATCCCTAACGCCTCATTCAGAGGCAATAAAATAGCTGGTTAAAATTAGCGAGGCACGAGCAAAAACCAGCTGTTTTTTGTCCTGCTGAAATGACTTGTGTACGCCCGACATGGGCATTGACTTATGAGGTGAAAGTCCTCTGTAGGAAGATCACCGTTTAAATAACACACTGTTATTAAACGATAACTACTAGCGAATGGCAAGGGCTAAATCGCGAGAGATAGTCTAGAGGAAGCCGCTAGCAAATCTGTGAGCTGATGAACAAAAACATCATATGAGGCGTAGGCTGGAGACGAGCTAGCACAAGATAGCGAAGTCATGTGATCTAACGGCCACCGTAAATGATGCAGTTGTGCAGAGAAAGTCGATGCACCTTATTCGGGGAGATCTGATAAACACGCATCCGCGCTAACGCTTGGAGATTACCAGTTAGGGACTGGTTGTTCAACCCTTGGCGCTTTGGTTGCTGCGACCTACAGCGAGCGAAATAGCAGTAAACAAGCATTAGTTTCGACGCGCTTTATCGAGTAATCGCTAGAGTGATTTATCAGAAGTCAGCAGACGGCATAGTAGCCAAACGCCCATCGTAATGGAGGGGACACGGTGAAGGCCTGAACATCTTAACCAGAGGAGATACTACAAATGAACTTGAATTCACATAGATCACCGTGTTGTGATAGTGATGAACAGCGTTCGACTGTGAATAATACCTCGAATGAATACAACAAAACAGATCGTGACCTGATGGCAAGGGTACTGAGCAACCACAATATTGGTGCAGCATGGCAACATGTTAAGCGCAATAAAGGGGCTGCGGGTATTGATAATATGAGTATTGAGGAATTTAATGACTTCGCTAAGTTACATTGGCTGGGTATTAAACAACAATTACTTAACGGCACTTATCAACCCTTGCCAGTCAAACGCGTGATGATACCCAAACCTGATGGCGGTGAGCGAATGCTTGGGATCCCTGCTGTTATCGACAGAGTGATCCAACAAGCCATTGCTCAAGTGATCAGCCCTTACTTTGAGCCTCAATTTTCACCACATAGTTATGGTTATCGCCCTCATAAAAGAGCCAGTCAAGCAGTGAACCATGTTCAGTCTTGTGTTAAACAAGGTTATAAAACAGCGGTTGATATCGACTTGTCTAAGTTCTTTGATGAAGTAAACCATGACATGCTGATGAATCGTGTTAGCCGTAAAGTCAAAGACAAAGCACTCATGCGCCTACTCGGTAAATACTTACGAGCGGGGATCGCAGAGCGCGAAACAGGTCTGTGGTTTGAGTCAACCAAAGGAGTCCCTCAAGGTGGGCCATTATCCCCTTTGCTTTCCAACATCTTACTCGATGAATTAGATAAGAAGCTAACCTACAAACACCTTAAGTTTGCACGTTACGCTGATGACATAATCATTTTAGTAAAAACGAAAAGCGAAGGATTAATAATCCAGCGGGAAATTACTGCGTTCATCACTAAGCGATTAAAGCTCAAAGTGAACGAATCGAAAAGTCGAGTGGGTCCAGTATCAGGCTCAAAATTTCTCGGGTTCACATTCCGTTACGGTCAAGTGCAGATCCACGAACAGGCGCTAAAGAAATTCAAAGCAAATGTCAGGGAACTCACTAACCGCAACTGGGGGATCTCAATGACCCTACAAATTCATAAACTCACGCAGTATTTGCGCGGCTGGGGACACTACTACCTGATAGCCAACGCTTATCAGCTAACGGTGGATTTAGATCATTGGATCCGACGTAGGATAAGAATGTGCTACTGGCGGCAATGGCGTAAACCTCGCACCAAAGTACGCAGTTTAATGAAATTGGGTGTTAGCGAACGACTCGCCATAGCCTGTGGTATCACCAGTAAAGGCCCTTGTAGAAGCTCAAAAACAAAAGGTATTAACATTGCGCTAGGCAATAACTACTTAGCTTCACAAGGTTTAGTGTCATTGAGGGATATTTGGATCAACATTCATTACGGGAGATGAACCGCCCATTGCGGACCCGCATGATGGGTGGTGTGGGGGCTGGAGGTTAGAGACCTCCGGCTACCCGATTAGCTTTGTTTGCCAAGGTATTCTTTAGCGTACAGGCCAACTAAACTACGCCCAGGATTTTGACCGTTAATCCATTCATCAACGGAGAATAGCTCAAACAATCCAACTTTAATCAAGGTCGGTACTGCGATCTTCAGCTGCTCTTCTACCTCGCCACGCTCACCTGCGTTGTATAAAGCGACGTTGCGGAGCATCGTGGCAACCGTACCTGTTTGTACCTTACTTCCATCTTTAAGGGTGACTGCGGGAAGCTCTTCTCCTTCGGCCACGATCTTTTTATTGATCGAACCAAGTTGCTCGATATTTTCTGGTGAACCTTCGGACATCTCGATCTCCTTCAATAATTTTCGTAATCGCTAACGAGCCTGTAGAATAACTCGTTTTTAATTTATTTTTATTGATGCATTAACCATAGCCGAGTTCCTATTTTGATTCAATCGGTTACTTCGATTTTACGTAAAATATAAAAGAGGATTTGCTGTTGCTTTAATGGGCGTTTTGGAAGGTATCACAGGTGTTTGAGTGGATTATTTGAGGTGATAAGGGCTTACGCTAATTAATGCATCGTGTTTCTCAGCTTTTCTAGATTATGAACAAGGCAATACAACTGCCATTGCGCATTCACTTTCGTTTGTCCACGTAAGGTCAACTTATTCATGCCTTTATTGACAGTAATATTCCCGAACACTGGCTCTATACAGCCGAGTCTTTTACTGTACTGTCGTCGTCCCATTGGGCTGTCTATTTTGGCCTTCATTTTGTCGATATAGCTGAGCTGTTTACGCGATTCATCATTTTTAAACTGTACTTGCCGCCCTGTTTTTGTCGGTGGCTGTCGCATGCATTGCTGTTGCAGTGGGCATACTTTGCAATCTTTTAAGTAACCGCAGAATCGCGTGTATTTTTGGTTGTGGCTTTTTACATTGATACCACTTCGCCACATGTCATTGCCTGCGGGACAGCGGCAGGTTTGTGTCGTTTCATCATAATGGAAGTCCTCTGAAGTAAATAAGCGTGGCTTACCTTTACTGCGTTTTAGTCGGCGTTTTTCTTGCTCTGTTTCGTATGTTTCGCTGTCTTTAAATAACGGGTTTCGTTTTCTAAATTGGTTATCCGCAATGTAAGTATCAAAGCCACTTTTCGCCATGTATTCAAGATTCGCTTCGCTATTAAACCCACTGTCTGCGGTGAACTTAATCGTTTGTTCGTCTGTTGATTTGTCGGTATTCAATTTATCAAGCTGCTGCTTTAATTGCTTAACTGCTGGCTGCAAGGTTTGTTGCTCACCCACCGAGCCCCATGCCTGTGCTTGCAGTATAATTTGATGTTTATCGTCATTTATCGCTATCCCATTGTAGCCTTGGATTGTGCCTTTTGACGTGGTCATTTTCGCGCTATCGGGGTCGGTAATATTACTTTTAATGGGCTTGCCTTTGCTGCCCGTTTTTTCCTCGTGGGTCGCTAAGAACTCCGTGATTTTATCTGCACTTTTATCCAGCTTTTCTTTTTGCTTTAAATCCTGTGTTATCAACTCTTCGCTCAGGCTATCTTGTGATTGGTGACGTTCGATAATACGTTTACTCGCGCGTTCTAGTTTTGCTTTTTTACGCCCTAGCTCATCGAATGTGCCGCTCCATTCTTTACTCGCATTCGATTTCAATTTGCATCCATCAATGGCAAACATGTTGCGACCTATCAAGCCTTCTTCGTCGCATATCATCAGTACTTGCGTAAACAGCGGTTCAATCTGTTCGTGCATTTTGGCCACGAATCCCGCTACCGATGTGTAATGAGGTTGAATATCACCCGACACACTCATGAACAAAATATTCGTCTCACACGCCTTAGCAATACGGCGGCTGCTGATCAAACCATGTGCATAGCCGAGCAAAATAATCTTTAGCATCACTGAAGGTGGATACGCCGCCGCGCCCGTTTTATCATTGTTATACCACGCGTCAAAGCCCGACAAATCGAGTTTATTTTCGACAATATAACAAAGCGCATACTCAAATGTACCTGGCAATATTTGCTCAGCAAAATTGATTGGAATGAATTTATTTTGGCAGGATAAGTCAGGCTTATAGTTGGCCATAACAATTTACCGTGGGTGAATAATATCTATTAGATCACAGTAACCCTGTGGGTTCAAGGTTAAAAAACAATCAAGTGAAATGTGTAGAACCAGTTCCTAAAAAGAGTAATTCTACAACCTCAACGCCTCAATAAAAGGCGAGCGTTAGCGAGTCCAGCCCACGTTTTTTGTGGGCGTTTTTCATTGCCTTGTTAGGTGCTTTAATACTTTTTATACCCATCAAGTGGCAGCCCTTTCTCGCCAGATATTTTAAGAATATTGCATACAATTTCAAAGTATTGCGGCTGTATGCCTTCTATTTCCTTATGTTCACCATGATCATTTAAAGAGCGAATAGTTTTAAAGTTATCCCACCTTCCACTTTGAGCTATGATTTCGTTAACCTCATGATGCTTTGTGCAATTATACTCACGGAATATCTTTATGTATTCATTAATTTCCTTGGACTCATTTTCAGAAAGAGGCTTACCTCTAATAACTGACTCTGAAACTTGCTGCTTACTAGAATACTCTCGGTAGATAAATACCATTTTACTGAATCTATCCGAACCAGCGGATACTAGTAATTGAAGGTCTTGCCATGAGAGCTTTGTAATATTAGTGATATGGATAGTGCTTCTTCTTCCCTTTCTATTCGATACCTGCACTACTTCATTTACACTAAAGTTTGCAATTTTTTTATATAGATTCACGTCATAGTCAATTTTCAAAACAACCTCTATCTTTCACGTGACTGACACCTAACAATTTTATAGTGCGCGAAGGGCGGATCTTTCTGCTCCGACCACACTCATTTTTTACTTTATATAGTTTTAACAAATTAGCTAATATATTACTATCACTAAGTTTTCTATTATCTTTAAGCAAAGCTAAATAGAACAATATACGCGCGTCGCTTATATCCTTGAATATGTGCGCAATCAACGTTTGGCCGCTCAATTAGCTGTTATACTTTGTCAATATCAAAATTTACCCTACAGCTACCGAAAAGCATCATTAGCATGACACGAGCAGGTTAACAGGCATTAAAAAAACACATAACTAAATATGCCAATAATTGCAGCATAAATCAGCATCGGCAGCACTGTTTTTTTGATCACCACGCCTTCTTGGTTATTTAAACCAACAATACTTGCCACCGCGATAATATTACTTATACAGACCATATTACCCATTGCTGCACCAACGGACTGTAGTGCAAGTATTAATGTAGTCGGTAAGCCAACCTGCTGCGCTATGCTGTATTGAATACCAGCAAAAGTTAGATTAGAGACCGTTGCTGAGCCGGAAAAAAATGTTCCTAAAGCACCGAGGAAAGCCGCAAACAAGGTCCAATTCTCGCCACTCAGTTGCGCAAACGATTGTGCCATATAAAAAATTGGTGCGTTGTGTTCACCTAGCATCATAAAGTTAACCATGATCAATGCGCCCAGTAACGAAACACAAGGTAAAGCGATTCGTTGCGCTGTTTCGTTGCACATTTGTTTAACTTGTTTAGCATTCATTTTTAATAACGGCAAACACACCGCCACCACGAGTACAAACGGAATAATGGCAGGTACATATAGCGTTTTATACGACCAGCTAACCCCGGTGGCAAAAATATCTTGCAGTGAGATTATTAAGGCTGCACTAAGTTGAACTTGCGCAAAACTCAAATCGGCCGCTAACCAGGCACTGTCGTTATTTAACCAGTCTTTAATGCCTAACTGCTGAATTCGCGTAAGCAACAAAACAATCATCAGTAACAATAATGGCGATAACGCAATAAGCAGTGTTTTGCACGAAATGTTCACGCTGTGCGTTATCTGTTTGTCTGCGGTGCTTAAACCAATATTAAATTTAGCAAACACAACGCTCAGCACTAGGCCGATAGCGCCACCAAGTAAAGAGGGAAATTCGTAATTCCATTGCGCTATCCACCAATAAGGTAACACGCAGGAAAAAATGCTTAAGTAAATATAGATCCCATTGCGACGGATCACCTCTGCAGATAACACAAACCGCAAGGCAATGGGCACAATGACCATTGCCGCAACAACATGACATAACGCAGTCCATTGTGATATAGCCAGTATTTGCTCTGGTACTAAATTTAAACTCGAAAAACCAAACCATGTGGGAGTACCCACAGCACCAAACGACACAGGCACAGAGTTTAATATCAACGTAAACACCACGACTTTAAGCGGCGCAAAACCTAGACCAACTAATAAAGGAGCAGCAATTGCAGCTGGTGTGCCAAATCCAGAGGCACCTTCAATCATAAAGGCAAACGCCCAACCGATGATCATTAGTTGCGCAACAGGATTACTGCTTATTGATTCTAACCAGCTTTTAATCGTTGCTTCAGCACCAGAAATAGCTAACAGCCTATTGAGCAAAATAGCGCCGGCAATAATAGAAATAGGCGTAGCAACCGATAAACCACCAGCAAGCGAATTGGCGGCGACTAATTGCCAATCAGCACGAAAATAAACTAGCTGTAAAAACCCAGTTAATAACGCCATGGCTGGCAGCGCAATATATGAAGGAAGCGGATCACGCTTAGTCATTAACCAAATTAAAATAATAATCGGCAAAGCGGCTATCACGGTACTCATCAACACATCCTTAGTGATATCGAGCTATTTACTGTCAGCAATTAATCAGCTCTAAGCAAAAATTAAACAGTTTAAAGCGCAGTTCATGAATAGCGAATAAGACCAGCGTACACCAATTTCAGAACCAGAGCCGTTTTTTACTGGCATCTTAATAAAAATATGCCATTAAGGCTAAGTTGGCACTGCCAATTAAAAATAATTTTATTATTTAGATTATCCCTCATTTACTTCTCATTCATTGCTCTTTGCGCAAAAAGTTTAAGTGCATTATTCACCAAGAGGTTCTGAGACGCTGCGCTTAAGAGAAATACATTAAGACCAGCTAACAACAAAGTATTTTTTGCTTATCCCTTTACGCCACTTGCATAGACTGTGCGTGCCAGAGGTGTGTGTAATGCCCACCAAGCGATAGCAAGCAACGGTGACTGCCCGACTCCACTACTTTACCTTGCTCAAGTACAATGATGTTGTCAGCGTCCACAATACTCGAAAGGCGATGGGCAATAGTGATCACAGTACGGTTTTGTAAAAGGTTATTCATTGCGCTCACAACCTCAGCTTGGGTGATTGGATCAAGAGATGCTGTAGCTTCATCGAGCAACACGATGGGCGCATCTTTTAACAACGCTCTGGCAATAGCAATACGCTGTCTTTGGCCACCGGATAGCAGTAGGCCACTGTCACCCACTCGGGTATTTATCCCCTCTGGCAGCTTGTCGATAAATTCTAAACAGCTAGATAATCGGCACGCTTGCATCACTTCTTCATCGCTGGCGCCAGCTCGACCAATGCGAATGTTTTCAACAATGCTGGCATCTATCAACTGAATATCTTGAAACACCATACTGATCACTTGATGTATACCTTTGGAGCCAATCTCTTTAAGGTCAAGGCCCCCTATTTTCACGCAGCCTGAGTTTGGGTCAAAAAATCGCGCACACAAATTTAATAACGTTGATTTGCCACTTCCAGACGCACCCACGATTGCCGTTGAAGTGCCTTGTTTCACACAAAAACTCACGCTATCTATCACCCTTTTATCCTCGTGATTAAACGCTACGCACTCCAGCTCTATGTCAAAGCTTGTTGGTATTTTCGGCTTAACAGGCTCTGCCAGCACTGGCTCGTTTAAAATAGACTCTAGCTTGTGCTCAGACTGCACAGCAATGCGCAAAACGGTGAGATACTCACCCACTTCGTAAAGTGGTTCGAGCAATTTTACCAACAACAACGCGAACAATATGGTCGTAAAATCTATACCTATAAAACGATGCTCGGGCAAGTTCATTGCCAACATAATTACAAATACAGTGAGCGCCATATTAAGCACAACTCGATAAGTTAAAACCGGACCGGCCCCCCACATCTCAACTTGCAGACTATGCTGTTTTGTTTGCTCTAATTGCGTGGCTACGCGGGCTAACCATGTCTGTGTTTGACCATATAGTTTGAGGGTTTTTAACGCTTCAACATAATCAGTGATCATACTGCCAGTTTGGCGATATGAATGCTGCTTGGCTCTGGCGACTTGAACAAACTTTTGTTTGGAGACTTGCATCACCCAAAATGCTAAAGGCAATAGTAGCAAAGTACCAAGCGCATATAAGGGGTTAATAAAAAGCAACACCAGCATACCAATTACAGGTGCTACCAAAGTCGAAATCAAATCAGGCGTAATATGCGAGAATATGCTCTCAATCTTTTTGATATCCTCGGTGAGCATTTCTAAAAACTCGCCACTGTGGGTACGTTGCATGCGGCCAAGGGGCAGCTGCCTAACATGGTTAATCAATTTAATCCGATAACCATGAACTATACGATAACTTCCTACAAAACTCTGATATTGACCAATATAAGCGCACCCTAATTGCACTAAAAAACAGCCACCTAAAACTAATAAATAATCCATTGGGGTTGATAGCCAAGACAAGAATGATAAAGACGTTAGAAACTGCTGCTGTAGCCAGTAAAAACATAACAGCAACGGCACAATCGCCACGCAGCGCTCCAACACACGAAAAGCAACGCCCGTATAAAAGCTCCATTTGCCGGCGCTGGCATGGCCTATCACACGGCCAATACTTGATAATGCTTGTCTGTTCATTTAAATCTCGTAGTTAATCGGTTGGAGAGCTGGCGGATCTTTCACGGTGCTTCGCTGCTCACCATCATTTTGTTGTAATCGCCAACTGTGAAGGTAATATTCACAACGCGCCAGCAGTACGTCATGAGTTCCTTGTGAGGCAATTTGACCATCTTTTAAGACAAAGATCTGACCGGTATTTTCGAGGCCTAAATACTTATGAGTAATCACTAAGAAAGTGGTATTTGGATAGTGATCTTGTATAGCCTGATAGAACTTAGCCTGAGTCACATTGTCCATTGCCGCTGCGGCTTCATCCAAAATTACTAAGCGGGTTCCGCTCACCAGCGCACGAGCGATGGCTATACGCTGTTTTTCTCCCCCTGATAAGTTTTGTCCACGCGCTTGCAGCTGTGTTTCAAGTCCATCGGGCAATTGCGTGATCCAAAGTTTAAGCTGAGCAGCGGCAATAGCATCGTCAAGGGCTGCGGAGCTAATACCACAACGGCCAAACAAGATGTTGTCACGCAATGTGCCTTCAAACAAATAACACTCTTGTGTAACCACACTCATAAACTGAGTACGCGCACTATCAGTTAATAAAGACACATCTTGTCCGTATAACTGCACTCTACCCGACGATGGCGACAACAAACCACACGCCAGCATTGCCAGTGTGGATTTGCCATTGCCAGACGCTCCCACTACCACATTCAATGAATTGGGTACCAATTTAAAGTGTACGCCCTTAAGAACTTTATGGCTTTGATAAGCAAAATTCACACTACAGAACTGCATCAGTGGATGCTTTGTATCAACTTGTATCTGGCTGTTATTTAATTTGGGCTGTTGCGCTAAATAGATAGGTGTAATGCGCTTTACACCGGCTAACAGCTCATTGGCTTCCATAAAAAAGCGACTGACTTTTATGATTGGACTAAGCATGCCCACCGCCAGCAAAATGCTCAAAATCACCTGCTCAGTGCTAACGGCCTGAGCACTGTGCAAACCAATCGCTGCAGGTAACAAGCATACGAAAGAAGCGCCAAGCAATGCAGTGTAGAGCGTCCAACCTGGCACGGTTTGACTGGTAAGCTCCAGCACCAGTTGGTGGTATCGATCCAATTTTCGATTTAAAACAGCAAAGCGTTTGCTATCTAGATTATAAAGCTTCATCAACGGCATGTTTTTAACGTAGTCGCTCAATGTGGAGGTTAAATCCTCAGATACTTGGCTAAAACGTTCGTACTGACCCGCCGTTTTATGCATAAATAAACCACTGGCTAAAAATGCTAAAGGCACTACTGCCACGGCGCAAAGTGCAAGCCGCCAGTCAATAAAGGCAAGCACCGTAAATACCACCAAAGGTGTAAGTACTGCATTGAACAGCTCTACACTTTGATGCGCTATAAAGTTCTCGATGTGCTCCACATCTTGCAAAATATTTTGTTTTAACACGGCAGGGTTTTGCGCGCTGAGCCAAGTCAACGGAAGGTTTGCCAGCTGAGTCACGAGCTTCATTCTTACTTCGGTCAGCGCTTTAAAAGCTACTTGATGGCTGAAGTAATAAGCACCTATAGAAAGCCCAGATTTTAATACAATCGCGCCACCTATGCCCGCAGCTATCCACAGTAATTGCTCGGCGGAGGCTGATAAAGGGTTCAATAACTCTTGTATCGAAAGAAATAATAAATACACCGGCACTAGCTCAAAGATGGTGACAAACACCATTAAGCTCAAAGCCATAAACATCTTGCCCTTATAAGGTCTACAGATCGCAAAGATGATAGACCAAGGACTATGATTCTCCTTGGTTTCATGCGACTCAACACGCATATGCCTACTCCTTTAAATGCGCTTAAAAATCGGCCTAATAAAGCAATCCAAATAGTGATTAATATCGCCCTGCCAAGTAAATATGACCTTACCGATAACCTCGCTTTTTAAATATCATGGTTTTATACCAAATAAACGTGCCAACTTTACCACACTGTGATTTATCTAATCCCAGTTAAAAATAGTGCTAAGCCTACTGTAGCAAACCTAATAGATCTCCCCGTATCCGTTAACTAACCCCCAAATCGGAAATAAGTGTGGAAACCCCAAAAATACACAAAAATTTATACGAAAAATTACCGATAGGGGCATACAACTCCTTTTAAGGGTGGGAACAAATTGCGCAAACACATATACATTAGAGCCGTGAAAACGTCATAAAAAATAACACTCGCAATTGTCGCAACTCAGAAAACAAACGCGATCGTGCCTCATAATCGGAGAACTATTGTGAAAACAACACCAGATACCCCCGTCCGGCCAAGGGCAGAGCAAGAACTTTATATCGAAAATAACTATTGGCAACAACAGTCTCTCGGCTCCCTCGTTTCAGTTTGGCGTACTCAATTTTCAAATAATGTCGCTTTGATAGAGGCAGGCACTGCACTTACTTATGCCCAATTTGAACAGCGCGTGCTAGCACACAGTGCAGGATTTCAGCAACTTGGTTTAAAAACCGGTGATCACGTCATGATACAACTGCCAAATAATCTCGATTTTGTGATCAGTTGTTTCGCAATGTTTCATTTGGGTGTCATTCCGATTTTAGCAATGCCCGCACAGCGTGAGTCTGATATTGCCGCTCTGTGTGACCTAAGTAACCCAGTGGCATACATCGTGCCCAACAACTATTTAGGCCACGATTATATTGCCATGGCAGAGCGTATCGTGTCAGCGTGTCCAAGTATTGAGCATGTATTGGTATCAGGTAATGCACCAGCAACAGCTCCGTTTACACCCCTGTCTCAATTAGCCAGTACAACCCCCGTGGTAGCACCAAGCATTGACCCTTCCTCTACAGCGTTAATGTTGCTTTCTGGTGGCACCACTGGCACACCCAAACTGATCCCACGCAGTCACAACGACTACCACTACAATGCCAAAGCCTCAGCTGAGCTGTGTCAACTTAACCAACACACGACCTACTTAGCTGTATTGCCGGTTGCACACAACTTCCCGCTTGCTTGTCCTGGGATCATCGGTACTTTATCTCAAGGCGGTAAAGTCGTGCTTTGCCCAGCGCCCGGACCAGACGAAGCATTTCCACTAATTGAACAACATAAAGTCACCCACACAGCACTAGTACCAGCCCTCGCAAAACTGTGGCTTGAGGCAAAACAGTGGGATGACACCGACATCAGTAGCTTACAACTGTTACAAGTAGGCGGCGCAAAATTTGCCACCGAGCAAGCTCTGCAAGTGCCCGAAGTGCTTGGCTGCAAGCTACAACAAGTGTTTGGTATGGCTGAGGGTCTGCTGTGCTTCACCCGGCTAGATGACCCACAAAGTGAAGTGGCACATACCCAAGGTCGTCCACTGTGCGACCTTGACCAAATTCGCATTGTTGACGAACAAGATAATCCCGTAGCCCAAGGTGAAGTTGGAGAACTTCAAACCAAAGGGCCATACACCATTGCGGGCTATTACAAAGCACCAGCGCAAAATCAAACTGCCTTTACCTCGGATGGCTTTTACCGCACAGGTGACTTAGTGCGTATGAACCAGTCAGGTAACCTGATTGTTGAAGGGCGAATAAAAGAACAAATTAACCGCGCTGGCGAAAAAATCTCCGTCGCCGAAATTGAGCAGCGCCTACTTACACACCCATACATTGACGAAGCTACATTAGTACCGGTACCAGACGCGCACTTAGGCGAGCGCAGTTGTGCATGTATTATTTCCAGCCAGCCTGTTTCGCTAAACGATGTGCATCAACTATTAAAAGAACAACAAATTGCACGTTTTAAGTACCCAGACCAAATTATTTCACTGAGCTTTTGGCCGCTCACCGCTGTAGGGAAAATCAATAAAACAGCACTGGCAAAACGTGCTGAGGAAGAATATATAGAGACCTCTATAAATCAGTCACAATCAACAACCTATTTTGAAAAAATTATCTCAGTTCAATCTGCAGCCGCGCAGTTAGCGCCCTGGATTTCTGAGCTAAGTACTAATCCATTTAAAGCGGTTTACGAAAGCAAATCTGCTTGGTCTATCGGCATTGGCAAAGTGGTTGAGCTTTACTCAAATGGCTGCGAAATCACACTGCAGCAAGGTGAGAAAATAGCACAGTTTAGCGGTGAGTCATTTGCCGAACTGATGGCACAAGCGCTGCAGAGTCTTGAATTCGACAATTGGCGTTTGTACGGCGTGGCTAAATTTGAACTGGCCAGTGTCTTTCACGGTATTCAAACACATACTGAACATAACAAGTCTCTACAATTGTTTTTGCCTGAACAAGAAGTGCGCCTTGCAGAAAGCCAAGCCACGCTGCGTGCATTGAATGAAGCAGAACTAGATGCACTTGAAGCCTTGGTTCAAAAAGCAGATAAAACGTGCGCACAAGCAGCAAGCATTGCCGCGCTAACGCCTCTACAAACGCCGCAAATCAACACCCAATATAAAGACGAGTACAAAGCATCGGTAGCCAAAGCCGTTGTAGAGATCTGTAACAAACAATATCAAAAGGTGATCTTATCTCGCCGCATTCAAGTGCCAAATAGTGTCTGCTTGAATAAGAGCTTTCGCTTTGGCCGCTTAAACAACTCGCCAGCGCGCTCATTTTTGTATCAACTAAACGACTTTTCAGTTGCAGGATTCAGCCCAGAAACATTGCTTGAGGCCAGCCGTGAAGGTTACATCAGCACTCAGCCACTGGCAGGCACCCGTGCCCTTGGGAACTCGCCTCAAGAAGAACAGCAATTGCGTGAAGAGCTACTTAATGATACCAAAGAAATCGCCGAACACGCCGTATCTGTAAAACTTGCACAAGAAGAACTGGCACAGATCTGTGAACCTAGTTCGATTTCTATCAGTGAGTTTATGACCATCCGTCGCCGTGGCAGTGTACAACATCTTGCCTCACGTGTTTGTGGTCAACTCAGTGACAACAAAAACCCGTGGCATGCATTTCAAGCCCTGTTCCCAGCTGTAACGGCTTCTGGGATCCCAAAACGCGAAGCCATTGAGGCCATACTGCGACTTGAGCCAAACCGCAGAGAGTGCTACAGCGGCTGTGTAATGATTGTAGACAGTGATGGATTTATGGATTCAGCCTTGGTGCTACGTTCAATTTACCGCGCCGATAACTGCACTTGGTTACAAGCAGGTGCTGGCGTGATTGACCAGTCAAAACCCGAGCGCGAGCTGACCGAAACCATCGAAAAACTGACCTGTATCGCCAATTACCTAATTGATGAAAAAACGCTTGCAGAGGCGGAGAGCTAACACATGACACAATTAATGAACGCACCGCTAAATAAGGAACAACTGTTAGAACATGTACAAGCATTTGTACAAACGCCAGTTGATGACAAGTTAGATGCAAACCTCATTGAGCTTGGCTTAGACTCAATGCACATGATGCGCTTAGTGAACCAATGGCGTAAACAAGGTGCCAAAGTGACTTTTTCCAAACTGATTGAGCGGCCTGTACTCAATCACTGGATCACACTTTTATGCGCACAAACTGAACCCGACTCTGAAATACCTCAAGCACCTGAGCTACCAAATATAGATCCCTATGCGGAGTTTGCATTAACTGATGTGCAATATGCCTACTGGATTGGTCGTCAGGACGAGCAAGAACTTGGCGGCGTTGGTTGTCACGCATATCTAGAAGTGGACAATCAAGACATCGATCCACTCAAGCTAGAGCAAGCTTGGCATGCACTTTACCAATACCACCCGATGCTACGCGCACAGTTTACAGAATCTGGCAGTCAGCAAGTTTATTCACCATTGCCGACTCCTGGACTCGCAATCAATGACTTTAGCTCACTTTCACAAGCAGAGGCGACACAAGCGGTAGAGCAAGTGCGCAGCCGCCTGTCACACCGTAAGCTTGGTATTGAGCATGGTCAAACCATAGGTCTGGAACTGAGTCTACTGCCTGAAAGTAAATGCCGTATCCATTTTGATGTAGACCTGCTGATCGCCGATGTACAAAGCTTAAATATCTTATTAAAAGACTTAGCGGTGCTATACCATGGTGGCACGCTAGGCACAGATCCAAACTGGAGCTTTGCAAAATACTTAGCCTATGAACAGACGCAAAACCAAGACAAGCTTAAAGCCGATAAAGCCTACTGGCAAACGCGTTTAGCTACACTGCCGCCTGGTCCGCAACTACCACTGAATTGCGACCCACAAACAGTGACAAAGCCAGAGTTTTCTCGCCGCTTGCACACACTGACAGCAACTCAATGGCAAACACTTAAAAATACGGCGCAGCAACACCAAGTAACACCGGCAATGTTACTCGTCACAAGTTATGCTTATGTACTTGCCAAATACAGTGCCGAGCAAAAATTCACGCTCAACTTGCCCCTGTTTGACCGAAAAACTCAGCACCCGGGCATTGAGAATGTGGTTGCCGACTTCACTAATTTATTGCTTTTGGATTGCGATTTTAGTGACGCTAAAGAATTTATTGAACATGCTAAGGCGGTACAAAGCCAATTTCACCAAAACGTTGCGCACAGTGATTATTCCGCAGTCCAGATCCAACGCGACTTAGTAAAACACGGTTATGCTCAGGGCGTCAGTGCGCCGGTAGTATTTGCCTGTAATTTAGGCACCCCACTGTTATCGCAAAAAGATACCGTACTTGGACAATTTAACTACATGATCTCGCAAACCCCGCAAGTTTGGTTAGATCACCAAGTGTACGAAGTTGACAGAGGCTTGATGCTGGCGTGGGATGCGGTCGATGAGATCTTCCCTGAAGCGTTGCTCGATACCATGTTCGCAAGCTATGTAGAACTGCTAGAAAAACTGGCAGCAAACAATGATGCATGGCAAGCACTACACTTACTTGAATTGCCACCATACCAGCAGCAGCAAAGAGAAAGGGTGAATAATACCACCGCCCCTTACACACCGCATACATTGCATGAAGCATTTTTTAACTGTGCTAAAACGCATCCAAATAAAACGGCCTTGGTATTCAACGGCGAACAACTGAGCTACCGCACTGTCGCTGAACAAGCGCTGCGCGTAGCTGCACACTTAAAACAGCAAGGGCTAGGTGATTCAGAACCGGTGGCCGTGACTTTACCTCGAGGATATCAGCAGATCATCGCAGTGCTGGGGGTGCTGGCAGCTGGCGGCTGTTATGTACCAATTGGCACCCATCAACCTCAATCTCGACGAACTAAGATCCACAACACCGCAAAAATCAAGTTGGTACTAGCCCATCAAGACGATCCTGAACATGATCCAGCAGTCCAGCTCATTAATATTCAAGCAGCACTGCAAAGTGCACCGCTCGGATCAGCAATAATTGCAAGCCCAGCGAGCCCGGCCTATATCATTTTCACCTCTGGCTCCACAGGTGAGCCGAAAGGGGTTGAAATGAGCCATCAGGCCACTGCCAATACTATTTATCAGCTTAACAAAGACTATCAAATCGGCCATAACAGCTGTGCTCTTGCGGTGTCGGCATTGGACTTTGATTTATCTGTGTATGATATTTTTGGTCTGCTGAGCGTAGGTGGCCAGCTTGTCCTAGTTGATGAGCAACAGCGCCGTGATGCACAAACATGGTTGGAACTAGTGCATCAACATAAGGTCACTATTTGGAATACCGTGCCGGTGTTACTAGACATGCTTTTAACCGCGGCCGAGCAAGACAGCCGCCAATTAAAATTTGAGCAAGTGATGCTGTCTGGCGACTGGATCGGCTTAGATTTACCACCCCGGCTACAGCACATTAGCGCAACTAACCCACCGATCATTGCGATGGGTGGCGCAACCGAAGCGGCGATTTGGTCAAATCGCTGTGAAGTACGTGCCCCACTACCTCTGGACTGGCATTCAATCCCTTACGGTAAACCATTACCAAACCAGAAGTACCGTGTTGTTGACCAGCATGGTCTTGATTGCCCTGATTGGGTCCCTGGTGAATTGTGGATTGGCGGTATTGGCCTTGCGACTTGTTATCGCGGCGACAGTGCGCAAACAGCTGCGCGCTTTGTAGAGCAAAATGGTGAACGCTGGTATCGCACAGGCGACCAAGGTCGCTATTGGCCTGATGGTAACCTTGAGTTTTTAGGGCGAATTGACCACCAAGTAAAAGTGCGCGGACACCGTATTGAACTAGGTGAAATTGATACCGCCCTTACTAACATCGACGGTATTCAACGCGCCGTGACGGTCACCATTGGCGAGCCAAAAAGCCTTGCTAGCGTAGTTGTATTGACTGCCCATAGTGAACTTAATAGCACAGCTATTCAACGTCAACTGCACAAGCTTCTGCCGGATTATATGGTGCCAAGTCATATTAAGTTTGCTATACAAATACCACTTAGTGCCAACGGCAAGGTAGATCGAAAAGCGCTGATCAAGCAACTAACAGCCACACAGCAGTATTCAACGGCTAGCCTCACTAAGCCACAAACAGACAACGAAAAACGCCTAGCCAAAATTTGGCAGTCTTTACTGGGTATTGAACAAATAGGCCAGCAGAGCCATTTCTTCGAACTAGGTGGAGACAGCTTAATTGCCACACAACTTATCGCAAAGCTTAAGCAACTGGGTTTGGCATCACCAAAACCACTATCCGATTTATTCTCAGCACCGCAGCTAAGTGCCTATGCAGCACGTTTAGAAAGCGTTGTGTCTGTGCCAAAACTTGCAGTCGTGCCCGACCTAAACAACCGCTTTGCCCCATTCCCGCTCACAGAAGTTCAGCGCGCCTACTGGATGGGTCAAACACCGGGTTTACCACTTAACTGCAGCACTTTGTATTTGCTTGAATTAGAAGGTGAAAACGTTGACCTACAGCGTATGGCGAAGGCTTGGGATAGACTCGTTGAGCATCATGAAATGCTACGCGCTGTGATCACACCAGATGGCCAGCAACAGCTGCTATCGCACTTGCCAACTATGTCCATAGCCGAGGTTAGCCTAAAATCGGAGACAGAAAATCACGCAAGTGCAGCGCGCGACCACCTGCACCAGTTCTGGAGTAAGATCTGTAAAAAAGCACTGCAGAGTCATAATCAGAGCGACTCTGTAACCCTGTCTAATCACCGTATTTGCGCCGTGCATTATGGTGATAACAAAACCCGCTTGGGGATCATTTTTGATTACTTAACCTTGGATGGGTTCAGCATTAAGTTATTGTTGGATCAACTTGCCAGCCTGTACAACGATCCGACTTATCACTTAGCCAAAATCGACATTTCATTCCGGGACTATGTGATCCAAGTGCAACACCATGATGCAGAACGCGCAGCCGCAGAAGCATACTGGCGCGAGCAGATAGACACATTGCCACCAGCGCCACAACTACCGCTAAGACAAGACCCACAAAGTATTACCAAGCCTGAGTTTGTACGCCGTGAGGCACAGCTAAACGCAGATACATGGCAAGCACTTAAAAACCAAGCGAGATCACACGGGATCACGCCATCGGTGTTACTACTAACGGTATACAGTAATGTATTAAGACGTTGGAGCGAAGGCGACCACACCTTAAACTTAACCTTGTTCGATCGCCAAGACGTACATCAAGACATTAACAAAGTACTTGGTGACTTTACTACCTTGGCACCCATTGCATTTCGTGCAAACACTGAAAACTCTCTACTAGAGCAAGCTAAAAAAGCACAACTGCAAATTGCTCAGGCCATTGAACACAAAGCAATTTCATCTATATGGATGCAACGTGAACAGGCACGTCATGGCACATTGACCTCTGCTGCACTGCCAGTGGTATTTACCAGTACCTTGGGCCTTGGTGGTGGTTTGTTTGAAAATTCCAGCGGTAACTTTCCGCAGATTGTACCGGGTGGTTTATCTCAAACACCGCAGGTTTGGCTTGACCATCAATTGTATGAATTTGATGGGGCGCTTATCTTATCTTGGGATGCGGTAGATGCACTTTTCCCGCAAGGTATGATTGACGACATGTTTACCAGCTATATTGACGCACTCGAAGAGCTGTGCCACAGCAGTTGGGAACAAACTATGTCGCTACCTTTACCAGATGCGCAAGCGCATACACGCATAGCGGTTAATCACACCGAAAGCCCACAAACGCCGCGTACTTTGCACAATGCTATTTTTGAGTATGCAGAACAAAATCCAGACGACACTGCCCTTGTATTTGAAAACAGGGTTGTCAGTTATGCAGAGCTAAGCAAGCAAGCGCTGAGCATTGCAGCACTGTTACAACAACACCAGCTTGAGCCGACAGAACCTGTCGCGGTCACTCTACCGCGCGGTATTGAACAAATAGCTGCCGTATTGGGTATTATGGCTGCGGGTGGCTGCTATGTGCCAATTGGTGTGCATCAGCCAGCTAGTCGTCAAGCAAAAATCCATCGCACAGCGGGGATCCGATTAGTCCTCACAGACAGTGCTCACCTTGACACCGAATCAATCGACTCAGTCACGAGGTTAGATGTGGCTACTGTAAGAAATCCGCTTGCAGCAATCGTGAATAGTTCGCCAGCACAGCCTGCCTATATTATTTTCACCTCAGGATCTACAGGTGAACCAAAAGGTGTCGAAATGTGCCATCAAGCCACAGCAAACACCATAGATCAACTTAATAAAGCCTACAACATAGATAAGAACAGCAGTGTGTTGGCCGTTTCCGCCTTGGACTTCGACTTGTCTGTATATGACATCTTTGGCTTGCTAGGCGTGGGCGGTAAGGTTGTCTTGTTAAGCGATGAAAATCGCCGCGATGCTCACCAGTGGCTGCAACTTGTGCACCAACATGATGTTAATATCTGGAACTCAGTACCAGTTCTACTCGATATGTTGCTGGTTGTTGCAGAGCAAGACGACAGACAACTGCCATTCAATCAAGTAATGCTATCTGGGGATTGGATTGGCCTTGATATCCCACCGCGTTTGCAGGCAAAAAGCAAAGCCGATATACCACTTATTGCTATGGGTGGTGCAACAGAAGCGGCGATTTGGTCAAACGTCTGCGAAGTGAGAGGTGATATCCCTGTTCAGTGGCATTCAATTCCTTACGGCAAACCATTACCAAACCAAACTTATCGCGTCGTCGATGCGCAAGGTCGTGACTGCCCAGATTGGGTGGCTGGAGAGCTATGGATAGGTGGTGCAGGCCTAGCAACCACATACCGAGGCGATAAAAAACTCACAGCTGATCGTTTCGTCAACCATGAAGGCAAACGCTGGTATCGCACCGGCGATAGAGGTCGTTATTGGCCTGATGGTAATCTAGAATTTTTAGGTCGTATAGACCAGCAGGTAAAAGTACGCGGTCATCGTATAGAGCTGGGTGAGATTGATACTGCTCTGAGTCGTATTGCAGGCATTACCCGTGGTGTCGCGCTCACTATCGGCGAGCCAAAAATGTTAGTGGCCGCGCTGGTAATGGACGAAAACATCACACTTAATAGCAAAGCTGTTAACGCTGAACTTGCACTTCTACTGCCTGATTACATGGTGCCCAATTATTTATTAGCTGTAGATGTACTGCCACTCAGTGCCAACGGTAAGGTTGATAGAAAACAACTTGCTGCACAATTTGACGGTCAATTTACTGCGCTTGAAGTGGAGCTGACGCCGCCACAAACAGACAACGAAATTCAATTAGCTAAACTTTGGAAAAGCTTACTGGGTGTTGCCGATATAGGCCTTCAAAGCAGCTTTTTTGCGCTAGGTGGTGATTCACTTTTAGCTACCCAGTTGCTTACTCAACTTGCCCAACAAGGGCTATCGACCAAGCAGCCGCTACGCACTTTATTTGCGAATCCAACCCTTGGTGCGTTTGCTGCAACGCTAGTGACACAGCAAGCCACACAAAGCCAACAAATCGTTGCTAAACCTGAGCTGCAATTTGAACCATTTGCACTGACTGAGGTACAAAGTGCTTATTGGTTAGGTCAAACAGCGGGTTTTCCTCTCAATTGTGGTACCCACTACTTGCTAGAGCTAGATAGCTTAACACTAAATATTGAGCGTATGACTCAAGCTTGGCAAACCTTATACGCACGTCATAATATGCTGCGTGCCAAGGTTAGCAATGATAATCAGCAGATTGTATTGCAAGACACTTGTGCACCAATGCTGGACATCGAGCAACAGGTTTACGCGAATTTAGACCTAGCTAGGTGTCAAATCAACACTTGGTGGCAAGCACAAAACAGTGCGCATCTACATGACGCTGTGGCGATTAAAATCGTGCGCTATCAAGCGGATGGAGATGAACGTACCCGCCTTGCCTTGATGTTTAATTACATGACCCTTGATGGTTATAGCATCATGCTGCTATTGCGCGAGTTTGCCACCTTGTATCAAGCACCACAAACCAAACTTACGCCACTGACATTAACTTTTAGAGACTATGTCACGCAGCTACAAAACAGTCAGCAGGCGATAGATGAAGCGCAAGCCTACTGGCGTAAGCGTTTAGCAACTCTGCCAGAGGCTGCAACACTGCCGCTGGCGCAAAACCCACTGCAAATTGAACACAGCGAATTCTCACGCCGTAGCGCAAGGCTGCCCGCATCTAAATGGCAAGCCATTAAACAAGCGGCCAAAGAGCAAGGTGTTACTCCAAGTATTTTAGTACTTACCGCCTATGCAGAAGTGCTCAGTCAATACAGTGGTGGTCATGCTCATACTTTGAACTTAACGCTCTTTGACCGTCAAAACGTGCACCCAGAAGTGGGCAGTATCGTTGGTGACTTTACCTCACTGGCACCACTTGATTACCATCCTGACGAGCAAGTCTCCATTGCCCATCATGCGCAGCAACTGCAAAACCAACTTGCCGATGTGCTGGAGCATCGCGCCGTTTCATCCGTTTGGGTGCAAAGGGAGCGTAGCCGAACGATGGGGCATACTGCGGCCGCATTGCCAATCGTCTTTACCAGTACTTTAGGAATGGCTGATGATTTATTGGCAGACTCCTTCAATGAAGGTTTACCACAGTTTACCGATGGCGGATTGTCGGCAACACCGCAAGTTTGGCTAGATCATCAAATGTATGAATTCAGAGGCGAGCTGATTTTATCCTGGGACGCTGTCGACGCTCTGTTCCCTGCAAATTTGTTAGACAACATGTTTGCACGCTTCTTGACGCTTCTTGATGAATTGGCTGATTCAGCAGACTCGCCATTTAGTTATGTGCTACCTGAAACCCAACAAGCGGTACGTCACAGCGTGAACAATACTTTCGCCGAGCAACCCCCCCGAACCTAAGGGATCCCCAGAAATAATCATTAAGTTTCAATTACATCACTCACATCCATATTTTTCCAATCGAGTTTCACTACCACCTGTACGAAATAGGCTAGCCCTTCCAAATAATCTCGCCGTCGCAGTTTAATGGACTGTTTTTTGAAGTATCGCAGCCCAACAAATGCCCATGACACTACTCGTCTTTTTTTGGTTGAATTAGCTTGAAAAGCGCCTGTCTTTCCTGCTTTGTCTATCACTGCCCCCAGCATCATTGAGAACCAATGAACCAGAGTTGCGAGCAGTAAAAGTATGTCTAATCGATTGAGTTTGTTCGTTCTGTGCAGATCTGAGCCTAAGCCGAATCTAACACTTTTTTGATCTCGAAACCCTGCCTCTATCTGCATTCTCATACCATATAGCTTGAGCACTTTTTCGAGAAAATGGTGCCTTTTTGGAAGTGAAGAAACGAGTAGCCAAGGCTCTTTATAACCGCGTTCTTTATCTCTTTTTAATAACTTATGTCCCTTGCCAACCAACACTGCATGCGTTTGATATTTTGCACTTTTGGTCAGCTCGGTCGCGCCAAGATACTGGCTCTTACGTTGATTGCTCTTGAATAGTGACTGGCATGGAACAAACTCATCGCTGCCCTGCGTTTTCAAGTGTGCCGTACCTCGAACTCGGCTAATATAATGCCAGTCATTGTTTCGCACGGCTTTGAGCCAAGGAACTTTAAAGCCCGCATCCGTAACAATAACGGGCCGACAATCACTCGGCAAGATCAGTTTGAGCATCTTCAAGAACCGTTTTTGTACTTTTGGGCAATGATATTGAAAGCTGAATGCACTTTCCTGGTATAAGGTCAAAGAGCGACCTTCACTGACAATGCTAGCACGCAGAATACAGTATTTGGTTTGTGTATCTGCATGACTCCAATCAACCAATATGACGGGATGCTTTTCAGTGACCACAAAACGGCTTAAGCGAACATAAACCGATGTCGATTCACGCAAAAGCTCGTGGTTATTGAGTAGTCGATCAATACGCTTAATATCATGTTTTTCAGTTGTTTTTGAATCCAAATTGCGACCAATAGATGTCAAGGTGCATTGCTGACAGTGCAAAAGAGATTTAACGGCAGCGACTAGAGTATTAAATCTGGCTTTATGAATAGAGTTAGGGGTGACAGCGCGGAGCATATTGTGCAAAATAGTAGACGCATTCATGGTGTTTAGTTCTGTTGTTTTTAAGCGATTCATAAGATCACAAAACACCATGAATGTTCCCTCACTACCCATATTTTTTAACACTATTAGTTCATTGATATATAAAGGCTAATTTTGGGGATACTTTAGCCCCCGAACCCTACATCAAGCTATGTTTGACTATGCCCGCCAGCACCCAGATACAACCGCACTGATCGCTGATGCGCAAACGGTGACCTATGGCGAGTTGGCAGACAAAGCACTGCGTATCGCCAACTTACTCGATACCCAAGGTTTGGCTGCGGGCGAACCTGTAGCCGTGAGCTTGCCAAGAGGTATAGCACAGGTGGCCGCCGTATTTGGCATTATGGCGGCAGGTGGCTGCTATGTGCCAATCGGAGTGCATCAACCAACAAGTCGCCAAGCGAAGATTCACCGTACCGCGGGAATTCGCTGGGTACTGACAGACGAACAGCATATAAAACAAGAGGTAGAAGTAGGCGTAACGCGCCTCAATGTGGCGGATGCAACTCGCTTCGCACCACTGGCAACGCCCTTGCCAGTGGCAACAGATGCTCCAGCGTATGTGATCTTTACCTCGGGCTCTACAGGCGAGCCAAAAGGGGTAGAAATGTGTCATCAAGCGACAGCAAATACTATTGACCAGCTCAATCAGCATTATGCTATCGATAGTAACAGCCGCGTGCTCGCGGTCTCTGCATTAGATTTTGACCTCAGTGTTTACGACCTATTTAGTCTACTAAGTGTCGGTGGCAGCGTGGTATTGCTAAATGAAAATAATCGCCGTGATGCTGCAACTTGGCTTGAACTTGTACATCAACATCAAGTCAATGTCTGGAACTCAGTGCCAATACTGCTAGACATGTTACTCGTGGTTGCTGAAAACGACGCCCGCTCACTGCCATTTGCTCAAGTAATGTTATCTGGCGATTGGATTGGCCTAGATTTACCTCCACGCTTGCAGGCTAAAACCCATCACACTATGCCACTAATTGCTATGGGTGGTGCTACCGAAGCGGCTATTTGGTCAAACAGTTGTGAAATCAAAGGAGAGCTGCCAGCCCATTGGACATCTATCCCCTATGGCAAGCCACTACCTAACCAAACCTACCGTGTGGTGGATCCATTTGGTCGCGACTGCCCTGATTGGGTTGCCGGTGAACTTTGGATTGGCGGTGTCGGTCTTGCCACTGCATACCGTGGTGATGAAAAACTCACTGCTGAGCGATTTGTCATAGCAAATGATAATCGCTGGTACCGCACAGGCGATCGTGGTCGCTATTGGCCTGATGGTAATCTCGAATTCTTGGGCCGAATAGACCACCAAGTTAAAGTGCGCGGTCACCGTATAGAGCTCGGTGAAATTGACGCTGCTTTTGCACGTATTGAGGGCCTCAGCCGCGGTGTGACATTGACCATTGGGGAGCCGAAGAAGCTCGTTGCTGCCTATGTTAAAGAAGCAAAAGCCACGCTGGATGCACATGCTATCACCGCACAACTTCAGCAACAGCTACCTGAATACATGGTGCCAAGCCACTTATTGGAGCTAGAGACATTACCGCTAAGTGCCAACGGTAAAATTGACCGCAAGCAACTGAGCAATGAATTCATGGCACTGGATTTAGAGCAAACAGAGTTTGAAGCGCCAGAAAGTGAGCTTGAACAGCAACTTGCCGACATTTGGCAACAGCTACTTAAACGCGCACAGATCTCGCGTCATGATGATTTTTTTGCCATTGGCGGTGATAGCTTAAGCGCCACTCAGCTGATCCAAACACTTCAACAACAACACATTATTCCTGCATCGTTGTCACTGACAACGCTATTTAGTGCGCCAAGTATTGCCAGCTTGGCCACTGCCATTAATCAAGCGTGGCGCGATTTAAGCGGTAACACCAGTGACACAGCTGAACTATTTGAAGAGGGGACAATATGACCATCGCCAGTATAATCGCTGATTTTGAAAGCCGTGGAGTTTACCTTTGGGCCGATCAGGGTAACTTAAAATTTAAAGCGCCTGCTGGCGTGATGACAGCAGCACTTAAAACCCAATTAAAAGACAACAAAGCAGCATTTATCGATTATTTAAGTGACCCTGTGATGGCGGCTATTGAACCAAATCACGCCGACCGCTATCAGCCCTTTGCGTTAACGGATCTGCAGGTTGCCTATTTGGTTGGTCGTAACAACGCCGTGGAATATGGTGGTGTGGGGTGTCACAGTTATATCGAATTGAACCTTCCCAATATTGATGCCAAACACCTGCAAACGGCTTGGCATAAGCTGATCGAACGCCATGACATGCTGCGTGCTATCGTCAATCTTGATGGCACACAGCAAATTATTGCCGATGTCACAGCAAAGGCCATTCGCGTTCACGAGTTTGCAGATTTTGATGAGCAAACTCGTCAAGATAAGCTGCTAGAGCTGCGTGAACAGCTAGCTCATCGCCACTATCAACCAGACAAGTGGCCACAGTATGACGTGCATTTAAGCCAAACAGGCAAAGGCTCCATACTGCATTTTTCTATCGATTTGCTCATCGCTGACTTTGCCAGCATTCAAATTCTGCTTGCAGAGCTTGGCGAGTTATACAATCACCCAGAGCGCGAACTTGCGCCTCTGAAGGTATCTTACCGTGACATTGTTATTGCACGAAAAGCCCTGTTAGACCACCCAAAAACGGCGCAACGTTATGAACAACACAAAGCCTATTGGTTAGACCGCATTAAAACGCTACCTGCACCGCCTGAGCTGCCACGTGCAAAAAGCACAGGCAATGATGAAAATGTTGAGTTTTCTCGCTTACACTTTAACTTAGAGCCAGCCCTTTGGCAGCGCCTCAGTGAGCGAGCGAAAGGCCACCAACTAACGCCTTCCAGCTTAGTGTTGGCAGCATTTACGGAAGTCATTGGACGTTGGTCACGTCGCCCTGAATTTTGTTTGAACTTAACCATGCTCAATCGCGCCAATGTACACCCTGATGTACGTGGTGTGGTTGGCGACTTTATCGCGGTAAACGTATTAGCCGTGTCGCCCAACCCTCAAGCGGGCTTTGCTGAGCGTGCTAGCCAGTTGCAACAACAGCTATGGCGCGACTTAGAGCACAGCGACTTTACGGGGGTTGAAGTGCTACGTGCCATGAATCAAGACCAACAAAGCAACACCATAGTACCGATTGTTTTCACCAGTACCCTTGGCTTGTCTGCAGATGAGCTAGACAGCAACCAATTTATGCACGACGCACAGCTACGCTACGGCATCACTCAAACGCCACAGGTGTGGCTGGACTGTCAAGCAACTGAACGCGGCGGTGAGCTGATTGTAGATTGGGATATCCGCCAAGGGATTTTCCAAGCGGGTGTAATTGAACAAGCCCATCAGGCATTTTGTACCCTGCTGCGCTCACTAGCTGAAAATGATGCACTATGGCAATCCATCAGTCCTGTGAGCTTACCTGAACAAACGCAAGCGCACATCGCAAAACTGAACAACACCAAAACAGAACCAGTTAAAGGGTATTTGCACTCAGGCTTTGCACAGCATGCATTAACAACGCCCAATCAAGTCGCGGTGCTCGACCAACACGGTGAAATGAGCTATCAACAACTCGCCGAGCTTGCTCTGCAAATCAGGCAAACCTTTGTGGGCTCTGTCAAACCGGGGGACCATATCGCCATTGTGTCTGACAAAAGCGCGCAGCAAATTGCGGCAGTCTTGGCGGTATTATTTGCCGATTGCGTGTATGTGCCCATTGAGGCGCAACACCCACTTGCACGCCAGCGATCCATTATTGCCAACTCAGGTGCCAAAATTGTACTGACAGAGTCACTGTATGCGGGCGAAGATTATGGTTCAGATATGACTGTTATCTCATTTGATCAAGTGCTACCTGTCATTCTAAAGCAAGACTATCAACATCTACTCGATGCATTCAACCAACGTCGACAACAGCAAACTTTTGTCGACTCAGCGGCTTATGTGATCTATACCTCAGGCACCACAGGTCAGCCAAAAGGTGTACAGCTCTCACATGGTGCCGCACTTAACACCGTGCTTGAGATCAATCGCTTGTACGATGTCTCCCCACAAGACAAAACCTTAGGGCTGGTAAGTTATGGCTTTGACTTGTCAATTTGGGACATCTTTGGCACGCTTTCGGCGGGTGCTACATTGGTGTTGCCGGATCAAGCTTTACGAGCTGATCCAAACCATTGGCATCAAGTGATTGCCAAGCACAAGGTGAGTCTCTGGAACTCGGTGCCAGCACAAATGCAAATGTTGATGACCAGCCGACCGTGGGCAGAAGATCTAAACCTCAGTACGCTCAGACTAGCTATGCTTTCTGGTGATTGGATCCCAGTTCAACTTGCCCAGGAAATGCTCCAACAACTACCACACATCAGTTTAATTAGCCAAGGAGGCCCCACTGAAACAGCAATTTGGTGTGTGCATCACCAAGTGACAGATATTGCCTCGGATGCCATATCAGTCCCCTATGGAAGACCGTTAGCAAACCATCAAATCCATATTTTAAATGACCGACTAGAGCCCTGCCCAACCTGGGTAACTGGTGAAATGTATATTGCTGGCGATGGCTTAGCACTGGGTTACTTAAACGATGCGCAAAAAACCGCTGAGCTGTTTATTGAACACCCACTCACGGGTGAAAGGCTTTATCGTTCCGGCGATCTCGGCTGTATTATGGATGATGGTATAATTGCCATTCAAGGGCGCGAAGATGGCCAAATCAAAATCAATGGCCATCGCATAGAGCTTGGCGAAATTGAGTCAACCATTGCTAAACATCCAGCGATTAAACATGTTGCGGTGAGCAATCTATCCAGTGATGGTAATTTGGCTGCTGCCCTTGTGCTGCAAGCAGGTGTCGACACTGAAATGGCAATCAGTGAGTTGGCTAACTTACTGGCTGATAAACTACCTAAATACATGCTACCAGCGCACTATTTTGCCTTAGACACACTCCCCCTTAGTCAAAATAGTAAGCTAGATAGAAAACAACTTAAAGTGCAACTCACGCACATGCAGCAACAACTTACAACGCAATTTGAAGCGCCGCTCGACAATCATGTTGAACAGACGGTTGCGCAAATCTGGCGTGACTTATTGGGGGTTACTGAAATATCTCGTCACGATGACTTTTTCCAGCTAGGCGGTACCAGCTTAAATGCGATCAACCTTTTAAGTGCATTTTTAGCTGCGGACTTTGATGCTGACATTGACCTAATTTTCAACAATGCGGTGTTCAGTGATATGTGCGACACGCTAGAGCAAGCAAATCAAGCGAAACAAGCGTGGCTGGATAGCATCGACTTGGGCGATATGGCAGCTAAGGCACTAACCGGGCTTGCTGACGCCCTGCCATACGACCCAAGCTCACCAGCAAACACTGTGCTATTGACTGGTAGCACCGGGTATTTGGGCAGTTATGTACTGAGGGAGATGCTAGATAACACCGACTATCAGATTGTCTGTTTGATGCGCTGTGATGACATTCAACATGGATTCTCACGCTTGGAGCAAGCCGCTGCAGAAAAAGGATTGCCCGCGAAAATTTCGCACGAGCGCATTCAGGTAGTCAGCGGCAGTATGTCTGAAAGCAACTTTGGGCTAAGTGACGCAGACTATCAAGCACTCAATGCGCAAGTTGATGTGATCATCCACAATGCATCGATCATTAATCTGATGGATCCGCTTTCATCGCTATATCCTAGCAACGTGGAAGGTGCCCGAGAAATCATCCGATTGGCAAGCTCGCATCACGTGAAACCGATACATTATATTTCCACCATTGGCGTACACCATGCGCTGCCTGTAGATACACCGCAGCCAGTGCTTGAGCAGACCCAGGTGGTGCCATGGCGTGAGGTGGATTTAACTTATGAGCAGTCAAAGATCATGGCTGAAACCTTATTCACAGAAGCAAGGCGTCACGGTGTACCGGTAAATATTCTGCGTCCAGGTACCATCACATGGGCTACCACAAAGACACCGTTTATTAACAACGATGCGTTCTTAAAGTTTTATCGTGCCTGTTTGCATATTCATGCTTACCCTGCGTCAGAACTGGCGGTAAATATAGTCCCCGTGGACTACGTGGCAAGGTGTATCACCGCCATCTTAAAAGGTGCAACGGGTCAAAATAGTAACTTCCACTTAGTGTCGGATCAAAGTACTGAAGTGGCTCAGGTCTACACGTGGTTTAACGAACTTGGCTGTGATATTCAGCCACTTGATTTTATTACATGGAAAGACACCCTTAATGACAATTTTGTGCGCAGCTTTGTTGAGCTTTATTTTAAACAAGGAATGGACGCAGGGGGTCACCACCAGTATGCCACCGACAACCTTAAAGCCATTTTAGCCAAGTTCGACCTAGCCAACTTTGCCGTCGACCGCGATTACCTGAAACCACTTACACAGAAGTACAACAATGCTTAATGCCACACAAACCAACAATGACGCGTGTTACCGTATTTTCAAAGCACGCCCAAATGCTTCTAAGCGCTTGATAATATTGCCTCATGCGGGCGGATCTGCAAGCTACTTTCGCCAGTGGGCCGATATCAGCGAGCCAGACTTAGAAATTGTGGTAGTGCAGTATCCTGGCCGTGAAAGCCGTATGGCGGAGCCTTTAGTGTCGGATATGAATCGCTTGGTTAGCACTTTGGCCACAGGCCTTAAGTCTCTGTTGAATAAACCTTATATTTTGTTTGGTCATAGCATGGGCGGCGGCATCGCCTACGAACTTGCCATGCGCATTCAAGCCTATCGCTATCCGCCTCCCATTCAATTGATAGTCTCAGCGGTTGAAGGGCCAAGTTGCCATCATGCAACTAAAGTGCACAAAGCCAGTGACGAGGCCATGCTTAATGAGCTAAAGCGCTTAAATGGCACAGGTGTTGATCTCAACGCCTACCCAGAGCTTCTAGATATGATGATGCCCTTACTGCGTAATGACTATAAGTTGATTGAAACTTATCAGCCAGACCTCAACGCAGCTAAATTACAGCACCCACTTACAGTGATGCTCGGTTCAACCGATACCGAGCTCAGCTATGAGGAAGCAGAGGCTTGGCAGCAAGTTTGCACTCAGCCTATCAATATTGAGACCTACGAGGGCGGCCATTTTTACTTAGCCGATCATATTGATGCCATTCTCTCGCACTTGAGTTTGCTGTTCCCCGCGCAAAAAACTTGGTTATGCACCCCCTAACCAGCTAGGGAGCTGCAGTGGCAGCTCCTGCTTTAGCAAACGCCCATAAAATTATCGCTTTTGGGGATAAGCAACCCGATATGGGTAGTACTCAATTATTAACCTCTGCAAAATGAAGCAATTTAATTAAGTCAATTTTTCGCAAGGAAACGCTAATGCGCCGCTATAACTTGTTGTTTTGTGTATTTCTATCCGCATTACTGTCTCACAACGCTTACGCCCAGTTCCCCGTTACGGTGAAAGATGACCGTAATAAGCTGGTCACCATTAATTCAGCGCCAAATAAGGTCGCTGCGGTCTCTGTATTTGGGGCAGACTTACTCTATGCTCTTGGCATGCAGGCTGCGGGGATCTCAACATTAAACCACCAGTTGTCACCTTATCTTGGTGAGCAAACCAAACAGATGGTGGACCTTGGAGAAATTCACGAAACTAATTTAGAGGAATTAACAGCTTTAAAACCTGATCTCACCATCGGGTTGCGTACCTATACCGAGCCTTTTGCGACCAAATTTGAAGAGATAGGCCACTTTTTGGCCTACGATTTAGTCACCAAAGCCGACTCAGATCGGGCGATCACATCCGCCGCTAAAGCGCTGGGTAAATCAACGCAAGGCGTTGAACTAAACCGCGTATTTAACACCCAACTAGAACGCTTTGCATCGCAACCACTCAAACCGCAATCAGTGGTGTTTTTGTGGCATTGGTCGGATGTACCTTATGCATTTTTTGATCATCATTTTACCGTTGCAATGATGACGGCCCTAAAAGCGAAAAATAGTGTGGGCACCTCGCCACAGCCAAACTTAAAGAAGTTTGATTCAGCACCAATTTCGATGGAGTCTTTATTACAGCTCAACCCTGATGTGATCATCTCCTTTAAGGGTGAACCTGGGCCTTTTAACTATCATCCAGTTTGGAAACAACTCAAAGCGGTTAAAAATGGCCGTGCCTATCGCGTTGCAGATCATTACGTCATGCCGCATGGGCCCATAGCAAGAAGTTTAATTTTGCAGGAATTGGCATATTTACTTCATCCAGATAAGTTTTCTCCGCCGAGCAGCTTAGCCAAAGAAGCACAGGCCACCCAGATGCAGTTTGTTAATTTATAACCCTTAATTTAGACACACTATGATGAATTCAGTTGTACTTCGCTTTACTGTATCACCGGTTGGCTTATGTCTAGTAGGCTTGTGCATGTTAATACTCAGCCTACTGCTGTCTATATCTATCGGCGACTATCAAATCTCGCTAAAAGAGCTTTGCTCGGTGCTTGTCTCACCGTCAGAATCACTGGCTAGCTTCGTCGTTTGGGAGCTGAGAATGCCCCGCCTCGTTTTAGCTATGATTGCCGGCGCTGCGCTTGGGATGGCAGGTGCGATTACCCAAGCGGTCACGCAAAATGAACTCGCATCTCCGAGTCTAGTCGGTGTATCAGCGGGAGCCGCATTGGCTATTGTCTTGCTCCTCGTATTCACCAGTTTGACTACTCACTATCACTTCATTGCTGGTATTTTTGGAGGCACTATAGCGATGTCTGTCACGCTATGGCTATCTTGGCAACAAAAGCTAGAGCCTGTGAATCTCATTTTGTCTGGTTTGTGTATCTCTTTATTTTGTGCAGCCGCAACGACTTTGTTATTGATCTCAGTAAGCACAGACACACGGGGCTTGTTTTATTGGCTGCTAGGCAGTGTGGCAAACCGTACTTGGCAACATGTATCATTATTAGCTCCCATCACATTGCTTGGCCTAGTTGTATGCGTGTTTTTAGCCCGTCCCCTCACTGTGTTACAGCTTGATAGCGAAATAGCAAAAAGTATCGGCGGACAGGTAAAGCGATGGCGTATTCAAGCGCTAGCACTTGCCGTTGTACTCACCTCTGCCACGGTGTCTGTCACAGGCCCAATCGCTTTTGTGGGCTTGGTTGCCCCGCACCTTTGCCGAACTTTGCTACCCAAGCACTTAGCATATGAGTATCGCTATGTTTTATTTGGTAGCGCACTAAGTGGTGCTGTGTTAGTCAGTGTTTCCGACTTACTGGCAAATTATCAGGAGATCCCTGTGGGCATTTTATGTGTGCTGTTTGGCGGGCCAAGTCTAGTTTGGTTAATACATACCCGATATAAGCAGGCCTCCATATGAACCCAACTATTGCGACACATTCTGCCATCGCCACGCCAACTTGGCCTTTTTATGGGCTGTTAATCTCGCTCATTGCACTGCTTGTTGGTTTATTTTTTGCCGCGCTGTGTATGGGGTCAGTACCGCTTTCTTTGCAATCTGTTTGGCATGCACTTATTGCCTCGACACCGCTAGAGAGCGAGTCGAATATACTCTGGCAGCTGCGTTTACCACGCTCACTGTTGGCTATGCTGGTTGGCATCCACTTTGCTTTGGCGGGGCTGATTTTGCAGGCTGTGATCCGCAACCCGCTGGCAGATCCAAGTATTTTAGGGGTAAACGGTGGCGCAAGCTTAGCCATCGTACTTTGTTTACTTGTGGTTGATTACATTCAACTGCAAGTGCTCAATTTAAGTGACGCAACCTTTGACTTTGTCTGGTTGCCGGCGGTGGCGTTACTTGGCGGAGTTTTGGCCACTGGGTTGGTTTTGAAACTGAGCTGGCGACAGCAACTACAACCCAATCAACTAGCACTCAATGGCGTGGCGATAGGTGCGGTACTGAATGCGTTGGTGATGTGGGCTATTTTGGCATGGGGTGGAAACCGTACTGAGACCAGTTTGATATGGTTAGCTGGCAGCCTGTATGGCAGGGACTTTAGTCAATTGTATTTACTTCTCCCTTGGACATTTGTCGGTGTAGTTGGTTGCTTTTTACTCTTAAAGCACCTCTCTATACTGCAACTAGACAGCGAAGTTGCCCAAACGTTGGGACTCAATGTAAAACGCTGGCGCTTAATCAGTTTGTTTATTGCAGTGGCTCTTGCGGCCAGCGCAACTGCAGTCACAGGTCCACTGGGATTTGTTGGTTTGATCGTGCCTCATTTTGCAAAAGTGCTACTAAACCGTTTTGGTTTAGGGGCTAGCCTGTTACATCTCATGGTTGTCTGTATTTTATCTGGAGCCACGTTAACACTGGCAGCAGATATTGCTAGTCGCACACTTATCTCGCCTTTAGAGATCCCAACAGGCACGCTAACTACTTTGCTGGGTATTCCCATCTTGCTCCTGTTGATCCGCCGTCAAAGTTAGGATATGTCATGTTAAACGCAAACCAAATCGCCTTACATTATCAACATAAGCCCGTGATACAAAACTTATCAGTCTCAATTGCACGCCATCAGATCACCGCGATTGTCGGTCCAAATGGCTGTGGTAAATCCACCCTACTTAAATTGCTTGGAGGACTTACCAAACCTAGTGAGGGCACTATCTCTTTGGAGCAAAAGCCACTGCATAAATGGCGCCCTAAAGCGTTAGCAAAAAAGCTAGCATTACTCGGGCAAAACCCGCAAGCACCGGGTGGAATGCTCGTAAAGCAACTCGTAGGACATGGCCGGTTTCCCTACTTAGGATTGTTTAACACATTATCGCAACACGATCAGCATGCAATCACGTGGGCATTGAAAAAGACCCAATTAGAAGAATTACAACATAAACCACTGGAACATTTATCGGGTGGAGAACGCCAGAGAGCGTGGCTGGCCATGGCTTTAGCCCAACAGTCTGAGATTTTACTCTTAGACGAACCCACCACTTATCTCGACTTAGGTCACCAGTTTCAGCTTTTAGACCTGCTCAAGCAGTTGCAAATTCATGAGCGCAAAACCATTGTGATGGTACTGCACGATATCAATCAAGCTAGTCAATTCAGTGACCGAATTATCGCCCTTAAAAAAGGCGCAATAGTGGCAGATGGTACACCGCAACAAGTAGTCACCAAGCAAATCATTAACCAACTGTTCAATATTGATGTTTCAGTCGTGCCTCAGCGCTATGGCAAAGTCATAAAACCGCTGTGCTTACCACTTGAAACTCAAAACCAGTTGACCTCAAACTCAGCGGTGCCATTGCGCAGCGCGGCAACCTAAAATCAACAATAGAAGCTAATGAGATGGAATTAGAAATTCGCGATGTATCAAAAACATATGCAAATGGTGTACATGCACTTAAAGCTATCAACTTAACCATAGGAAAAGGCATGTTTGGCCTACTTGGTCCCAATGGTGCTGGAAAAAGCAGTATTATGCGCACCATTGCCACACTGCAAACGCCCGATAGCGGCGAAATACACTTTGATGGACAAAGCATCTTTGCAAACCCCACTGAGTTTCGTCGTCAGTTAGGCTACTTGCCACAGGACTTTGGTGTCTACGCCAATGCATCCGCCACTGATATGTTAGATTATTTCGCCCGTTTAAAAGGCATTCAAAACGCCAAGCAGCGGAAAAGCAAAATTGACCAATTATTGCAGCTCGTTAATCTCACTGAGCATTGTCACAAAGCGGTAGATACTTACTCAGGAGGCATGCGTCAGCGCTTTGGTATCGCCCAAGTTTTATTGAACAACCCAAAAGTCATCATTGTCGATGAACCAACAGCGGGGCTAGATCCTGCCGAGCGTAACCGCTTTTACAGTATTTTGCATCAGCTTACTGACAGCGCCATTGTGATCCTTTCCACACATATTGTGGGAGATGTGACAAACCTATGTGGCGATATGGGTATCCTCAACCGGGGCACAATACTTGCGCGTGGCAAGCCAGATGAACTCGTCGCATCCATTGCTCAGCAGATTTGGCATAAGTCGGTATCTCGAGAAGAATTAAAGCAACTGCGAAGCAACCACAAAGTGATTTCAACACGCATTGTTAAAGGCGAGATACAAGCCACAATTCAAAGCGACACTGCACCTGCTCACTTTACGCAAAGCGCTGCGGACCTTGAAGACTTCTACTTCAGCTACGTCCCAGAACTTGCAGTTTAAGGAGCTCGCATGTTTGTAACCAGTTTTTTATTTGAGCTTAAATATCGATTGCGCTCCACAGCCACTTGGGGTTGCTTGATTGCCATGATCATTATGGGCTATCGAGAAATGCTAGGCGGTGAATGGGATATGCTGATGCAAAGTGGCAGGGTCGCTCGCAATTCTCCATACGCTATTTATTACCTGTTTATGTACTACACGTTTTGGGCGGCCACCGTAGGCAGCGCACTAGTGATCCCCACATTACTTAGGGATCTTAATTCGAAAACGGCAGATTATTTGTATAGTTTTGATATTAATAGTAAACACTATTTTATAGGTAAATACTTAGCTTGTTTAGTTATTGTAATGTTGGTGATGAGCTCGGTTATCATCGCCATGGTTACTCTGCCTATGGTATCAAATCTGTTTGGGCTCTACCCTGCCAGTGATTTTATGGCCACCTCATGGCCACATATTTTACATGCGATGCTAATTTGGGTGCTGCCTGCTTGTATTGTTTATACTGCCATTCCTTTTGCGCTCACCGCACTCACGGGCCGCGCTACACCAGCTTATGCCGCCATGATGATAGCAGTAGGATCGTTTGTCTTGATCACCGCCTTATTTGGTGATGGAGCACCACAAGCGCCTTGGTTGCGAATTGTCGATCCACTGGGCAAAGTCACGGTTGAAGGGCAAATTTTTTACTGGACGGCAGAACAAAGAATGAGCCAGTTTTTAAGCTTAGACAGCACCTTACTGTATAACCGCCTCCTCTATTTGAGCTCGGCACTTACTCTGCTCGCATTTGCTTGGTGGCGCTTTGATTTAACAACATTCAGAACCAGCAACAGTCAAAAGTCGGCCGCCAAGCAGGTAACTAAAGGCCAACAACAACACCGCTCAGGTAAGTTAAACATGGCTCCATTGGCACTCGTAACCAATGATGCGATAGCCTATTGGCTCAAATTCAGCGCCCATGCTGGGTATTTACAAGCACGGCAAATCATTACTAATCGAGCATTTTACCTTTCAATGTTGACCTTGGCGTTAATGTTACTTATCGCCGGATTGAGTTACCGCTTACCGGGAATTGAGGGCAGTGCAGCCATCTTGCCAAAAACCCACACGCTCCTGCCCGTTTTAATTTACCCAAGCTTAATTTTCACTATGCTCGCTGCCGCATTCTTCGTCGTTGATCAATGCCACAAAGACCACCAACTCAATACTGCGCAGCTTGTTGCTGTGTGCCCTGCACCCGACTGGCAAGCGCCGCTTAGCCACATCATCGGTGCGGTCATTGTTGCAGTTGTTTTGATGCTGGTTCCGGTTACAGGTTTATTGGCCACTCAATTAGTACAAGGCTACATCGACCCTGATTGGCAGAGTTTGTTGCATTTAAGTTTTATCGTATTACTGCCATTAATGCTGGCTTATGTGTTCATTGCAATCATCAGTTATGGACTTTTACAGTCCAAAATTGCAGCGCAAGTGCTCGCTGTGATGCTGTGTATTTCCCCAGCGATATTCAATGAAACAAACGCTGTAGAAAATTTTATGTTTTTGTGGGCATGGCCATCCATCGCGCAGCTGTCTGAGCTTGCATCTATGGAGCAGTTTATCGTCAGAGATATCAATATTATGCTCTACTGGCTCAGCTTTTATTGCGTATTGCTGATGCTGGTCAGCTGGTTCTGGCCAAGGGGCATAATTGCACCATTTAAAGAAAGGTTAATGGTATTGCCACGCAAAGTCGCACCACGTTCACTTGCCTTTATGCTGTTAGCGGTTACGATTTTTGTCTATCAAGCGCATTCAATCCATCAAGATATGATTATCAATGGTCAGTTTCAAACTCAAGCTGATGGCTATGCAAAGCAAGTTGATTATGAACAGCAATATCGTCAATTTGATACCCAGCCGCATCCTAAAATTAACCATGCTGAAATTGCCATATCGCTTCACCCAAATAAGCGTTCGCTTGGTTATACGGCCAATTTTACACTTCTTAACCCACATCACACGAGCATAGAACAACTGCTAATTAACACTGACGATTTTACTTCTATCGATGAAGTCAGTATGAAGGGACAAGCACTTTCGCCTGTTATTAGCGACGATACGCATCAAGTCTCGGGATGGGCTTTTAATACTCCACTGTCTTTTCAACAACAAAGTCAGCTTAGTATGACTGCCTCAGTGCAATACCAAGGCTATAGCAATCGTGCAACCGACTACCTCGGCAATGTGACAAAAAGTGCGAGCTATATCAATGCGGATTTTTGGCCCACAATCGGGTTTGAAAGAGACAAGATAATCAAAGACAATGCTCTGCGAGAGCAACATAAACTCGACCCGTTAGCGTCAGACTTTTTTAGTCAATCTACCACATCCGATGTTTATCAACACAATGATGCAGACTTAATAACCTATAAGTTGAAAATAGACGTGCCCAGCAACCAAGTTGTTGTCGCACCAGGAGAACTGATTAATCACCAAGTTCTTGGCCATCGCCATAGCTATGAATATAGCACAACCACGCCCAGTCACTGGAAGCCAGCCATTGTGAGCGCAAAGTATCAGACACGCCAAGCGAAGTGGATAAGCCCTAAGACGGCGCAAGAAGTATCTATCGATCTGTTTTATGTCAATGCTGATGAAATCATCATTAATACGATGTTGCAGCGCGCAATGCATGCCCTTGAACAAGGTGAAGCGGTGTTCGTCGCCTACCCTTATAACAGCTTAAAAATTGCCGCACTGCCACAGGGGATGGGGGAACAAACGGTGAGTGCAAATCTAGTGCTGATCCCTGAAATGTCGGCTTGGCAGCATAATTACCAACAGCCGCCCAGTATTGATTGGCTAGGATATACATTGCATCGCGCTATAGCACAAGTGTGGTGGCAGAACATTGCAGTCGCTAACACCGCGGGTTATCCCTTGCTGTCTGAGGGGATCCCTACCTGGTTTGCGCTGACCAAGTCAGGGCTTAGCAGCGAAGCAAGACAACAATTACTGACAACCCTCACCGATGAATATCTACTAACACGGACCAAAGAGTCAGGTGTGGAGAAAAATGCGCTAGCATTGACACTGCAACCTTATGCCAATAACAAGTCACAACTTGCAGTCTATGCTGCATCGCAACTTATTGGCGATAAACAATTTAGCAGCGTGGTTAAGGACACGGTAGTTAACTACCGTGCACAACAAGGGCGACATTTTGTGTCTGCACAACATTTATATCAACAGCTTACGCAGATCGTACACGCTCAGTACAAAAAGCAGCTACACACTTTATTTCAACAGGTAGTGTTACATGACTTTACAGTACAAAACCTACAGCTGGAAAAACTCAATAACAATCACTACAGCCTTGTTGCGAACTTAAAAGCCGTTAGTATTGAACAACAAAACGACAACGCCTTGCGAGCGCCCTATTCAGGCACATCCTCTGTTACTATTTACTTTGAACAAGCTGGGATCTCCAAAAGCCACGACCAAGAAGTATATTTTAACGAAGGCAAAGCGGAGTTAAGAATGTACTTACCTCAACCTCCCAGTAAGCTCTTCATTAATGAAAATGGCGCTTTTATTGATATCGCATACAGTGACAATGTCCGACAGTTATAAACATCTAATTAAGGCGCGATATGCACGCGCCTTAATCATTTTAATCCTTCGCTATATCCCGCTTTAAAAAAACCCGCAGAGAGGGGTAATTACCGTTTTCGGGTAGTACCTAAATCCCCCTACTCACACAATAACGAACAATAAAAAATAGGGCCGACCACATGGCCGCTGCTGAACAGAAATCAGCCTAAAAGCGAGTTTCTTACACAGCAATACTTTAGTACCCAACTACTCTACTCGTTGTTATTAGGAGCTTACTTAATATGTATCGTTACAAGCTGACACCTGCAGCCAATTCTAGTCACTCGCTTTCAAAACTTAGCCGTCACGTTACGCGCGCATTATTTGCCCTTAGCTTAGGCGCTGTTTCTTCAGCTGTTTATGCTGACGAACAAGCTAAAAAAATAGATTTAGAGCGTATTGAGGTCACCTCCGAAAAACGGGCCGCCAATATCATGGAAGTGGCGTCCAGCGTAACCGCAATTTTTGGACAAGAACTGATCGACTCAGAAACCTATTCCATCACCGAACTTGGGCACGCAATCCCGAGTTTACACGTTTATAGCTGGGGCGGTCGAAGAGACAGCAACGTCTTTATTCGTGGTATAGGTCCTGGTTTATTTACCGAGCCAACCATTGGTTTTTACGTCGATGGCGTTAATTACAGCAATAATAGTATTTTCGATTTGGACCTTGTCGATATCGAACGTGTTGAAGTACTTCGTGGCCCTCAAGGTACGCTGTACGGTGGTAACTCTCTTGCGGGTGTTATCAATATCACCACCAAGCAACCAGATGAAGTACAAGAGTTTAAGGGAACGTTTTCGGCTGACAACTTTGGCTCAAAAAGAGCTCGATTAGGCGTCAATACGCCTATTAATAACGATGACCTGTTCCTTGGCTTGTCTGTATCAGTACACAATTCCGATGGCTATCTTGAAAACACTTACCTCAATAAAGACTTTGGCGCACGGGATGATATCAGTGCGAGAACAAAACTAAGATGGGTTGCCTCGGACAATCTCGAAGCCAATTTCATTGTCGATTATGAACATTTTCGTGGCGATTCATATGCAATAGGTCCACTTGAGAACATCAAAGCAAACCCAGATCAAGTAGAGCATGACTTTGAAGGGGTCGATGATCGTGATGCGCTCGGTGCCTCGATAACACTCGATTATACCGGTGACAATGTAGATTTTATCTCAATCACAAGCTGGCGTGATTGGGACAACTTTAACACCGCCGATCAAGACACCGGCCATGATCCGAGTTACCAATACCACAGTCACTCGACTGAAAAATTTGACCAGCTTTCTCATGAAATGCGTTGGAGCTCAAAAAATACCGATAATTACCACTGGCTAGCTGGCGTCTATGCCTATAAAGCCAATGCTCATTACACGGCAAGACATGACTTAAATTTTTCTGCGCTGTATCCAGGTAGCGGGCCTATGGTTGATCGCTCTGTCATCAGCAAAGACGACCAAGCTTGGGCTGCATTTGGACAAATTGACTATGCAATCAACGAAAACATTACTGTGATTGCTGGGCTACGTTATCACCAAGAGCAACGAGCAGCTGACATCAATATTAACTCCCAGTCTACCGCCGTTACTTCGCAATATGATGGAGAGAAAAAATTCAGCGAAGTGCTGCCCAAATTGGCCCTCTCGTATCAAACAAGTAATGACGACCTAATTTATGCTTCTTGGAGTAAGGGCTATCGAGCTGGTGGATTTGATACTGTGTATCCTAACTTAAGCAAGCCCAGCTTTGAGCCAGAGTACAGTAATAACTATGAAATAGCATATAAGGCATTAGCTTTAGATAACCAGCTGAGCTTCTCAATCACTGCTTTTTATGTATCTTTAGACGACCAACAAGTTCAGCAAATGTTAGAAAATACCACCATTATTACTGACAATGCTGGTAACAGTACCAGCAGAGGTATCGAATTTGAATCGCGTTATCACCCCCACCCAGACTGGACTGTTGGATTCTCTAGTAGCTATGTGGATGCGACCTATAGCGAGTACGAGAGTGTAAATTTAGCAACTGGCGTAGTAGAGGATTACTCAGATAATCGCCTGCCGAATACGCCAAAGCTCAGCGCAAACTTATCCATTAGCAATCGCACTGAGTTAAACAGCGACTACATATTATTCACACAGCTAGAAAACATTTACACGGGTGAACATTACTTTGATGCGGGTAACAAAATGAGACAGTCAGCATATCATCTCTTGAATGCCAAAGTGGGCCTTGAAACCGAAAACTGGTATGCGCACTTATGGGTGAAAAATACGCTCGATGAATATTATTCAAAAGTTGCATTTAACTTTGGTTTTGGTGTAACAGCAGAAGCAGGTAACCCAAGGACTATTGGCCTCACGGTCGGCACCAATTTCTAAACCGATAAATAGGGAAAGGTGGCACTAACTTACTTTGCGCCACTTTTACTTTATACAACACAATATCAATGCGTTGAAACGCTTAATAAGGGAGTTATCATGCAAGCTCAATCCGTATTATTGCTCGGTAGCACAGGTCAAGTAGGCTTAAAAGTAGCGCAGTACTTGCTCCAACATACCGACGCAACGCTCACATTTGCCTCGCGCAGAACAGCCTCATTGCCCAGTGCAATATTGCAATTCCAAGACCGTATAAGCACGGTTCAACTGGATGCCCAAAATCCTGACGACTTGCAAGCTCATTTAAAGGAGATCGAGCTAGTCGTCGCATGTGTTGGTCCTTCAGGCATTATCGGTGACCAAATAGTCTTAGCATGTAAAAAATTAAACGTGCCCATTATAGATGCCGGTGGTTACGACCCCGTTTACGCATCACTCCATGAGCATGAAAAGCACAACAAGAGCAAAGTGCCACTTATCATTAACGTAGGTTTGTTACCCGGCCTCTCAGGTGTGTTCCCTAACTATCTTATGCAACAACGCAGCAATGGCAAAACTGTAAAGTCCATAAAAGTGCAATATGTTGGCCGAGACGCTTGGAGCTATAACTCGGCGTGGGACATTATTCATGGACTCGGTGATTTTGGGCACGAGCGTGGGTTTTGCTATTTAGAAAACAAACAAATTAAGTCAGAAAAGTTCTCCAAAGCAGGCACAAAGGCACATTTTCCAGCTCCCATTGGTACGACATCAACCATGCTGATTTATGCAGAAGAAATTGTACAGCTTGCCAACAAGCAAGGCATAAAAACAGCTAAGGTTTATGGTGCCAACTTGGGCCCTCGCGCTATGTTTGTTTGCATGATCGCAAAGATATTTAAGATGTATAAAAATCATAAAAATATCGCTCGTGCTGCTCGCTGGTTATGTAAGGCTTCGGCTAAAGATATGCGTAAGCTCCCACCCGTTTATGGTATTGATGCCGAAATCGAGTGTGCTGATGGCAGCATACAGCGCGGCCAGATCATTCTTGAAGACACCTATCAGGCGACGGGCTTTATTATAGGCATTACAGCCAAGCAATTACTTAACAATCAAATTACCAAAGTTGGTCCTATGATGCTGCATGAAGCCGTTGATGCCAGTGACTTTATTAGCGATTTAGAACAAGCAGGAGTTGTTGCAAGCCTCACCCTCTCTGGATCAGACAAAACTGCTAAACAGGAGGCCGCATGAGCAAAAAAATCATCGTCTTAGGGGGCACTGGTGAGTCAGGCAGGCGCATCATTCATTTACTCAGTGCGCGTCATCCTGATCTAAAACTGAGCTGTGCAGCAAGGCGAACACCAAAGGCAGGAGTAATACCAGATCACATAGAATATGTCGCTTTTGATATTAACGACCAAGCCAAAAGTATTGAAACTTTGCAACAATTTAACTTAGCAGTCATTGCATTAGGCCCTATGGATAAATTTGCCATGCAAGCACATCAATTGTGCCTAAGCGCGAATATTGATGCTGTCGATATCAACGACAGTCTGCATGCAGCGGAGCAAGTGCTTACACTAAACACTGAGGCCAAGTCAAAGCAGCGCCTGCTGCTTACTGGCATGGGCTTCTCTCCAGGGATTTCTACATTATTATTGACTGAGCTTGCTCACAAAAAAGCGTCAGCTAAAGGACACTACCAGTGTCGTTTATATATGGGCGCCGCGTATGGTGGCGGTGAAACCAGCCCTCAGGCAATTTTAGCAAGTTTTACCAATCAGCTAACTTGCTGGCGAGGCGGCGCTCGTCAGCAAGTTAATACACCTTGGCAAGACGAACAACATCAGTTTGCCTTCCCTGCCCTGAAAAAGCCTGCGGACCTTATTCCATTTGCAACACCAGAAGTGGCTGGGCTTAGCTGTGAAGATGTTGCCGAAGACTTAGATATTAAGCACCTTGATAGCCGTTATCATATCCAGCACTTAACGCTTGGATTTGCGAAATTCATGAGTAAATATCGTCTTGGAGAGCGCAAGAATGCGTTTTTCTCGAATATGTTCTTTAATAACGGTCAAAAGCTTAAAACGAAAAAAGACTCCGACCCAGACACTTGCTTGTGGGTATACCCAGACAATGCTCCACAATCAGGATTGATATTACATGGCGTCGTTTCTTCTTACGAGCTTACAGCCAAAATGGCATGTGTGGCCGTCGAGTGCTGGCTAAATAACGCATTTTCTACAAGCTATGGTGTAACAGCAGTAGAGCACCTAACTTATGATACGCGTCAAGTATTGTTACAAACGCTTGCGCTTTATGGTGTAACAGCCAAACCAGCAAACGAACAGAACATCCATCAAGCGGATCAGCAGTTTGGTTGGGTAGACAGTGTTTCGTCAGACATAAATAGTCTAAGAAACTTAGGTTTAAACTGGTATACCGTGACCAAACAACACCCAAAAATGGCCAAGCGACAACAAGAGTATCTTTATAAATCACAGATTTGGCATGCACTCAAAGCAGCCACAAATACATTCAGTTTTACTCGGTTTGTGATCTCAACTTTGCTTGCCTGGCAACGTGATGGAAAGCGCCTACAGCATTGGCGAGATAAACATCCGGGTGAATACAGTGAGATATGGCAATCCATCACACGCGATATGAGCATGTTTACCTCCGGTTACGCCAATGCCAGAAAAGTATTAGGCAAAGAGCAAGCCTATCGGTTGTACCGCGAGATGTTTTTAGCAACAGGCAAAATGGAAATGCGCTGGCTATGGCCAAATCCTGAGTCCTTTAATATGTTCGCTCAAAAAGAAGATGCTATTTTAGAATACTGGCTAACTTGGCTACGAAATTACGCTAAACTTGGCCTATTTACGCTTAAAGAGTCAATAAATGGTTCGCAAGCGATTACCATTTCAATCACAGATTGTGCATATGCTGCAATGTTTAAAGAGCTGGGCTGCCCTGAGCTTGTAAACATGGTGAGAGAAATGGAGCAAGAAGCACTAACCTTTTTAGCAAGCCAGAGTAATTTAGATATTACTTGGAACATCAAAAGTGATGGCGCAGCAGACATAACCTTGAACAAAGCTAAAAAGCTCCAAGCCGTGAGCTAAGTTCCTACTCAATAAGGGTATGACTTTTATTCACGGTGAAGCGAGTAGTTTTAGCTATTTATCCAGAGTTCAGGTTATTTAGTATGCTTACTCTGACGATAACGACACGCCATTGCGGCTTGGTTCGCGATCAACCCAAAACAAGGCGTTGAGATTTAATGTGCATGGGCTCCTGAACCAAGTTCAGGCTCCCAAATGTGTAACTTCACGATCTCAGGAGCGCGATGTTTGTGCTAGTTGGTCAAATTAAATTGCCAACGATGGTAGGCGCCAAGTTTAGCCGAGCTTCCTTAGGAAGCACGTCAAACTGTTTTCTAAATGCCACGCTAAAATGACTAACATTGCTGTAACCCAACGAGATTGCCGTTTCAGTCACATTATTGTCCTTCAGTAAATTCATTGCTTTGTGCATTCTTTCTTCTTGGAAACAGCCGTACACGGTATTATTAAACAATGCCTTGAAACCTTTCTTAAGCTTGCACTGGTTTAACCCAACCGCCTTAGCCACATCTGAAATCGTCGGGGGGCTGCTCAAATCAGCAAGCAAAAAGTCTCTTGCTGCCATAAGCTGCTTTTTCTCTCGAAGTGGGATCTGGTTACTAATATCAACTGACTTAAGCGCGGTGAGATGCCAATATAAATAATCTAGAGTCGCAGAATGTAATAGAAGTGGTTTGCTTTCCTGCTCTTTTATCAGCTTATAGATGCGATTTGCACATGCACTGACTTTGCGACAAGGACCACTTTGCTTCACAAAGAACGACATATTCTTGCCAAGATCAATGCCACTGAGCTCTTCACCAGCAAGCTCAGCAAGTACTTCTGGCTTTATCATGATTTCTAGATTGCTAAAATCATTGCTGTGATATGCACAGAAACTCTCACCACTTGAAAAGCCAATATTGAAGTCTCCGCACTTACATTGTAAAAGTTTATTGCTTACTGTCGCTTCGAACTTCCCCGCCAGAACACTATTTAAATGAATATACTGGTCATCGCCAGGGAATACGTGTTTGGTATCGGCAGCCCCCATATCTTGTGCTGTAGATAAGCTGACTGAAAGACCGGGCATCAACTGTACAAAGTTATGTCCAACCGTACTTTCAATTTGCTGCTGTTCATTCACTATGTTTATTTCAATGTCACTGCAAAAAGTCATTTTAAAACCTTACCTATCCTTTGCCGTATCACCCTGACATATCTCTAATTAACACCTCCACATCCTTTGCAAGACCTTTGGAGGATACATATATTATCTAGAATCACCACAAATGAGACTATATCACAACATTATCGCAAATAAAAACAATTTTCATTTACAAGTATTGTACAGTAATCACCCATGAAAATGATATATTTGGCACCTAATGGCTATTTCGTTGCCGTGCCATCATGACATTCTAAAAGTCTTATGTGCCTTTACACTTTAAAACCACAGACTTGATTTAGTGTACTCGTTCATTGTTTTACAAACGGTTCGCGGATCCTTTGTAACCATTGAACATCTTGTTGTTCAACGGCTTTAATTGAGATAAAACAAACTATTGCTCTAAGTGACGCTTCAGCAATAGTCAGAGCATCATTAGCGTCATTTTTATTACCAATAAGAAAAGGTGGGGTGACTTTACATTATGGCTGAGCTTTTCAATTCAGCGTCCCACGGATTAACACCACTGAGAGAGATTTGGATACATATTCATCACATTACAAGAGATGTCCCCCCATCGCAGTTCCTGTTCATAAAAAGCACATGATCGGTGGTGTGGGGGCTGGAAGTTAGAGACCTCCGGCTACCCGATTATGTGATAGCTGCTCACTCTGGCAGCCCCTCGAATTCTGGCACAGAATCTAAACCTTTATCCCAAAAAGCTTTGCTAGATGCAAAGATGTGAGCTGTTGGTGACATAGAGACCTCTGTATCCAAACACCCGGCGGGAATGCTGAGCAGATGTAATGGTCTAATGAAACTGGACAGGTTTATAGCGTAAAATGAGCTAAACCCAAAAGGTATCACTATGACCAGAAAATCAAAAGTAACACTCAGTGCACAACAAAAACTTGAATATGCCAAATTAATGGTAGAAGAAGGTTATACCAATAAGCAAATTGAAGAGATGTCTGGCGCAGGAAAGTCAGCAGTATCACGTTGGAAGCAACAATATCTATCTGAGCTAGATGGTAAGAGCCCGGGAAATGTACAAGCACTCACACCAGAACAGCAACGTATTCAATTGCTAGAGAAGCAGCTACAGCGAGCTTTAAGGGATAATGATATATTAAAAAAAGCCACCGCTTTCTTCATTCGCGACAATCAAAATTTAAAGTAATTAAAGCGTTGAAGAAAGCGACCCCAAGCTATACGGTATCTGAGTTGTGTCGTGCTTTAGAAGTCAGTACAAGTAGTTATTACTATGCGCCCGTCGCGCCAAATAAGTCAGAGCAGGCACTGCTGGAGTTAATTAAATCTATCGCTGACGATTCTGGTTATACGTATGGTAGACGCAGAGTGAACGTTGAACTGAATGCGTTAAATCATACGATTGGAATATATAAAACAGCGGCACTGATGAAAAAGTTGAATATAAAAGCCATCAGGCCGAAGAAAAAACATTACTACCCTAACTCAGGTGATGAACATAAGTACGCACAGAACCTCTTAAAACGAGAGTTTAACCCTGATTCACATAACACGCATTGGGTCGGTGATATTACCTATATCAGGAACCATCAAGGGTGGAGCTACTTGGCCTGTGTGTTAGACTTATCAACGAGGGAAGTTGTAGGGTATGCCTTATCAACAAGCCCAAATGCTGAATTGGCTATAGCAGCATTGAATAATGCTATTAAGCGTCAACAGCCGGTTCTTAATCAACTGATGTTTCATTCCGATCAGGGGTGTCAGTATTCTGCGGCCTCGTTTAGAGCTCGGTTATCACAACTAACTATAACGCAAAGTATGAGTCGTCGAGGTAATTGTTGGGATAATGCAGTAATGGAGCGATTTTTTAGAAGTTTAAAAACAGAGCGACTGAATCGCCTGTCATTTATAAATCATCATTCAGTTATAAGTGAGGTGGACAATTATATTCAGTTTTACAATTACAAACGTAGGCATTCTACGCTTAATTATATGACGCCACATCAGAAATATAATGAATTAAAAAATGCCGCTTAGAATCTCTACAGAATTTGTTGACCATTACATATAGACTTTCGTCTAGCACCGGCATTAAGCATTGCAGCAAACTCTTCCATCCTATCTTTATTCGACACCCAAGACGGATATAGTGCATCGCCTCCTTTGCATAACTCTCTTTCAACTCGAAGTTTGTTGGCGTAATGAATTCGTGCCCTAGCTTTTAGATACGACCATCCCAAGAACACAACAATTAATCCTATTATTATTTCCATATTTTATTATCTTACCTTAGGCTATTGAATGTACCGCGAAGAAGTTGCCTTTCTTCTTCATTTTGGATGTGGTATCCAGAAAGGCTTTCGAAACCTTTGAATTTTACCATCATAAACATTTTAATTTTCACACAAGTTAAATAGTCTGGGTTTTCTGGGCACTCCATCACAACTCGCCATTTACCCTGACAAAGCAAGTTAATATGTGGCCCATAATGATGTTTTTTCCCACAAGCACAGTCGTAGTCTCCGTCGTATAGCGAGAGATCCATTCTTACTCTCATAGCTACACCAATTGATTCCAGAAAGGCATCCATATTGTTACTTTTCATCGCTTATCCTCAAGTATTACTAACAGTTTGAAAGATGACTAGCACCTAACGCCTGAATTCAGCCGCCGGCCGCTGGCGCAGCCAGTGGACGGTCGGCTGGAATGAATTGTTAGCCATCAACTCGAATTCTTCTTTAGAGCAGACGCTATTAGTTGGCTACAACCGAACCAACCCCAATAGATTCTATGGTTCATGATTTTGTAGTCAGAAATCTGCATGACTTCGAGAATGTCGATTTGATCGCCTTCAGGAGTTTCCCTCGGGTACTCCCAAATAAGGGTGTCACCGTTGATGAAGTATTTGCCTGTTCGATGCCAACGAACTAGATCATTGGGTCTTCGCTTAGTACCCTCCTCCAAGAAGCGAACAATCTCCTGCCGCCCCCGAAGAACGCCAGAGTCTTGATCTAGGATGGCTGGCACAAGCGGGCTTTCGAAGACAGCATCTTCAGCGTACAGATTGATGAGGGATGGAACATCCCGACCCTTGGCATATTCGTGCCATTTCTCATAGATGGTTTCAAACTCGTTCATATCTCTCCCATGAAGGCTAACGCCGCCAGCACGCGCGGCTTTGTAGTGGAGGCGAAGCCGCAACGAAAAAGCCGTCGCTGTGCCTGGCCTTGTTAGCTGTGTGCATTCTGCCGCACCGCACTGATAAATAAGATAAAAATACCCACAGCCACGAGTACCGATGTTGCAAGGCCTACCTTGTCAAAGTGATAGTGAGTGACACCGGTCTGGACGCTCATGACAGGAATTAAGATACCCACAAGATTTAATTTCCAGAAAATGGTGCTACATTTTTTCTGCCCGCTCAAATAGAAAAACCATATGGTTGTGATTAATACCAATGGAGCGGTAACAACCAAGTGCATAAGCAACTGCATGCCACTTGGCTCATGCACCACCAACCAGCCATGGAGTGATAAGTAGATTATGGCTGCGTAAATCAGATTAGCTAATGTCAGTATTACTGCTGATGCAAGATTTAACATGGCTTTCCCTACCGTACAGCTAACAATTTAATAGTGCGCTCATCGCGCATATTTCTACCGACTGCACGCTCATTTATCTACATTATGTATGTTTTAACAAATAACCTAAAGCATTACTGCCAATAAGTTTTCTATAACTTTAAAGAAAACTTAAATAGAACAATATGCGCGCAGCGCTCATTTTCATGAATATATGCGCAAAGACCAGCTTGACCAATCAATTAACTATTATATTTTAGCTAACCTCATAACCGCCTTACTACATTTTTTGCGTCAATAGCCTTGTCCGAAGATCCCCTGCTTTTAATAAGAGGTGCAACAATAAACCGCTATCCATACAGTATTAAATCAAAAAAGATAAAGTATGAAATTTTAAATTGGAATCTGTGTTTGATGTTTTAATTAGTTTAAGCCTAAAAACCAAATTCCACACTTTATGATAAAGACCTAAATAAGGAACAGCAACACCATCGCTGCAAGCCCTGCCACATATGGCTCTTCATTCCAGATGTGTGACAAACTATTCCAAAACCGAATGAGAAAGAACATAACTGAACAATCGTTTAAAAAAATAGCAAAAGAAACCTTGCACACTAGCACTGTATGAACTACTGTATACAAGTACTGTATAAACAACCAGTGAGCAAAATTATGTTACAGGCTATTACCGTAAGAACAGTTAAAAGTTATCAACAAGATAACCAAAGTTCATCTGTCAACTTAATTCAGATTGAAGATGAGATCTCTGCAACCTTTGAATTACTGAAAGTTTTACACCATTATAATAATCAAAGCGCTTGGACATTACTGATTGCACCGGACCATGTTCCTAGTAAAGCATTACTCGACTCATGCTCAATTGATACCAGCAAACTACTCGTTATACGTCAAAAACACTTAGTCAATTTAGAGTATGTTTTAAATTCAGCATTACATAACGGTAACTTTGCCGCCGTAATAACGTGGACTGGTATCATCAAAGATAAACAAATTACTGACTTATCACTAAACCTAGAACAAGCCAGTGCCAAGCTTTATTGCTTTACTAAAGCAGCGCAAACACCTGAGATAGCATTTGCGCAATAAGCTGGTAAAATACGCTTTTTATTAAAAAGTTGTTTTTATGATCCAACCCACTAACGGCGCGTGTCTATGCGGTAGTTTACAAAATTATAAAGATTGCTGCGAGCCGCTGCACTCAGGAAAAAGTTCAGCACTAACGCCTGAGCAATTAATGCGCTCTCGTTATGTTGCCTATGCGCTAAAAAATGCCACTTACATTCACAAAACTTATGCACAAGAAAAGCAAGCCCAAAACCCAATAAAAGAAATTGCTGACTTTGCTAATAGCTGCCGCTTTAGCGAACTTAAAATAATTGCCAGCTCAAGTGAGGAACAAACTGGTATTGTTGAATTTTGCGTTAGTTACTTTTACCAAAACTTGTATTGCCAACTACATGAGAAATCGTCATTTATTAAAGAAGATGGGAATTGGCGCTATCTAGATGGCGAAATTTACCCAATAGCTGACATAAAAGTCGGGCGTAATGATGAGTGTCCCTGCTTAAGTGGAAAAAAATATAAAAAGTGCCATAGTGTTTAAGAAAGTTAAAATCTACTTTTTGTAACTAAACTGTGGTCATGCCCTAATATTTAATTTCCGCTATATATTAGGGCTACATCACTTAAATAATTAAGGAAGGATTATGTCGGGCATGACTATGGTGGTATTAATTGTATTAATCTCTGTTGGTTCGGGGGTTATTTACGATATGTATAAAAAGTACCTAGAATTTAAAAGGCGCACATTCCTTGATAATAAAGAATCAAACGGGCAAATTGCCGCGATGGCGGATGAAATATTAGCACTTAAAGAACGTGTACAGACTTTAGAAGCTATTGTCACTGACTCAAGCTATAAAGTTAAACAAGATATTAATAATTTATAACCGTCTGAATTTAAGCTTTAGAGAAGATTGTTATACTGCGTTATCACATCAGCATAATAGGCTGCATTTTTATTTTGCATTTGCTGATAATGCTTTATCAGCTTTGTGTGATATTGCTTATGTGAAGGTTGGTTAAAATCCCACATTTCACCGGTAGCCGTTATTTCTGTTTTTGCGGACTGGCTAAGATGTAATACTTCATAAAATCTTTTATTTTCAGTAACTATTGATTCGTACTTTAACCCAAGCCCCAGTTCATTCAATCCTGAGCGTAAGGTGTAAGCATGGTGCACAGGGCAAACTATAAACTCTAATGGCTGAACTTGCGCTTTAGTAAACGATAAAGTTGCCTGAGTATAATAAGCTATTATTTGTTGCACCAACCAAAGTAGTAGTTCACCACCGACACCTGCAATAATAATAATATTTTTCTGTGAAGGGCTCACATTAATAGCGGCCACATCTTGGCAATAAACTTGCCAATGCGGCTCATTCTGCCAAGGGCTAAACTGACTCAACTTACTCTCAAGTTCGTCCATTAAGCTTGGCACAATATCAACAAAGTTCACCATAGGTGCAGCTTTGCGTTTTAACAGCTCGATGCCCAGTAACCCATGATCGCAGCAGCAGTCCCAAATCACATCATAATATTTATCACCACGCACATCGATAAGTGCATCAATTTCAAATAAACGTCTACTAAGCGCCATAGACTAAAGCTTATTCACTTACCGCACTTTCGTACACGAGCGCTTTTAAGCTACGATCAGCGTCTACTTCAATAAAACCCGCTGTTGCATCAAGTCGCTGTTTAAAGACAATACTACCTTGTGTGTGCTCGTTAATCAGATCTTTAAATGCTTGTTCAGATAACTCAGGACTATTAGCACAAAGCAATATTTTAGTTTGACTATTTAACAGTTCAGGTAAACGGCGCAACACCTTTTGATAGTCTTTAGTTAATATAAAGCTCCCCTTTTGAAAGCTAGGCGGATCAATAATGATCAAATCAAACGGAGCTGCTTTTTTTAACTTACCAAATGACTTTAAAATATCGTGAGGTAAAAAGCTTACTCCGCGGTCAAAATTATTTAACTGGTGATTTTGTTTTCCAGTTCTAAGTACACCTTTATTCATATCCATATTCATTACAGAATCTGCACCACCATGCATTGCAGCCACCGAAAAACCGCAGGTATATGCGAATAAATTAAGTACCTTGGCATCACGACTATGGTCCATAATAAACTCACGGCCACTTCGCATATCAGGAAATATCCCGGTGTTTTGGCGGCTTAATAAGTCAACATGAAATGCAATGCCGTTTTCTTGTACTGTATGTTTTTCGGGTAAATGGCCGAAAACTAACTTATTAACTGTATTTTGTCCTGCGCGCTGTTGATAAATTAATGCAGTAACAAGTTCAGGGGCATTTTTTGCTATCCAACTTTCTACTTGTTCAGTCAACTGATTAAGTTCATCATCAGCGATTTCTTGATACGACACTAAAAACAAAGCAGGTGGATAAAAATCTATATTTAGATGACTCAGACTTTCAACACTATGTCCTCGACCATGAAACACTCTACATAATTCGTTAGCTGAGAGAGGCGCCTTATCTAAAGCTGATAATATTTCTGTAAAATTGCTTGTCATTAGTTGATCAACTGTTGTTGTAGTTCATGTATTTGGTCACGTATTGAGGCGGCTTTCTCAAACTCTAAATCGCTTGCGTAGGCATGCATTTTTCCATCAAGCTCTTTAATTTGGCTAGCAATCTCTTTTGCACTAAGTACCTTATTTGACTCTTTTCGGATAAGTCTAAGGTTATCTTTAGGCTGCGCGTCTTCACCTACATCCATTATATCAGTAATGCGTTTCACAAGTGCTTGCGGCTCGATGCCGTGCTTTAAATTGTGCGCATGCTGTATGGTTCGACGACGCTCAGTTTCATCAATCGCTTTGGCCATTGATTTAGTAACACGGTCGCCATATAAAATAGCGAGGCCATTTAAGTGACGGGCAGCACGACCTATGGTTTGAATAAGTGCACGTGCGGAACGTAAAAAACCTTCTTTATCTGCATCGAGTATTGCAACTAATGATACTTCAGGCATATCTAAGCCTTCACGTAATAAGTTTATACCCACTAGCACATCAAATACACCGGCTCGTAAATCGCGAATAATCTCAACTCGCTCCACGGTATCTATATCTGAATGTAGGTAACGCACTTTGACACCATGCTCACTCAGGTAATCACTTAAATCCTCAGACATACGCTTGGTTAAGGTGGTGACTAGCACTCGCTCATTTACGGCTACTCGTTTATAAATTTCAGAGAGTAAATCATCTACTTGGCTTGCAACTGGACGAACTTCTATTTGCGGGTCAAGTAACCCGGTTGGGCGAATAATCTGCTCGGCCACCTCACCATTTGAACGTTCTAACTCAAAATCTCCTGGTGTCGCTGAAACATAAATTGTTTGTGGAGCAATCGCCTCAAACTCTTCAAATCGTAGTGGTCTATTATCAAGCGCCGATGGCATTCTAAAGCCATATTCAACTAAGTTTTCTTTTCGGCTTCTATCGCCTTTGTACATGGCACCAATTTGCGACACAGTGACATGAGACTCATCGATAATCATTAACGCATCATCAGGCAAGTAGTCGAGTAATGTCGGCGGAGGATCTCCCGGTGTACGTCCCGACAAATAACGACTGTAGTTTTCTATTCCTGAGCAATAGCCCAACTCTGTCATCATTTCAATATCGTACTGCGTACGCTGCGCTATACGTTGCTCTTCAACCAATTTATTTGCACTGAGTAATTGCGCTCGACGCTCTTTTAATTCATCTTTTATTTTTTCTATAGCGTCGAGTATTTTTTCACGTGGGGTTACGTAATGTGTTTTTGGGTAAATGGTGGTACGCACGAGGTGTTTTTCGACGGCCCCGGTTAGGGGATCAAATATACTTAAACGTTCAATTTCATCATCAAACATTTCTACCCGAACTGCATAAGTGTCAGACTCAGCGGGAAAGATATCAACCACTTCGCCGCGTACCCGGTATGTACCTCGGCTAAACTCTATATCATTACGGGTATATTGTATTTCTGCTAAACGGCGCAACATGTCGCGTTGATCTATTTTTTCGCCTACTTTAAGTAGCAACATCATCCTCATATATGATTTGGGATCGCCCAAACCATAAATAGCCGATACTGAGGCCACAATAATGGTATCTCGGCGCTCGAGTAACGCTTTGGTGGCGCTTAAACGCATCTGCTCAATATGCTCGTTAATCGAGGCATCTTTTTCAATGAATGTGTCACTGGAAACCACGTAAGCTTCTGGCTGATAATAATCATAGTAAGAAACAAAATACTCAACCGCATTATTTGGGAAAAACTCTTTCATCTCTCCGTAAAGCTGCGCCGCAAGCGTTTTATTGTGCGCCATGATGATAGTCGGGCGATTCAAATCATGAATAATATTGGCCATAGTAAAGGTTTTACCTGTACCCGTTGCCCCCAATAATGTTTGCTGTGCCAGCCCTGCTTCAAGCCCTTCACAAAGCTGTGCAATCGCAGTGGGCTGGTCGCCTGCCGGTTTAAAATCAGAAACCAACTGAAAATGGTCACTCATTAATGACACTCCTGTAAAGATTGATTACTTAACTTTTCAAGTTCTTTCATAAACCACTTATACGCAACAAGCGCAGTAAATAGATTACCTATGGCTGCGCCAATAAATAACCCGGTGAGGCCTGCAATTTCATTGCCAAAATAGGCAAATGGTACATAAAATACAAATAATCTAACGACACTCAAAATCAATGCATTCATCGGCTTATGCAAAGCATTAAAAGATGAGTTAGATAAAATAATAATACCTTGAAAGCCGTAACTAAGGGGCAGTATATAAATAAACAATTTAATCACTTCAACCACAGCTTGCTCTTTTGCAAATATTTCACTAATAAAACCAGCGCTCGCAATTAATACTAAATAAATAATAAATTGCCACACCATGACAAATTTTAAGGTGGTGGAGTAAGCTTCTTTTACGCGACAAAATTTCGCAGCACCAAAATTTTGGCTGATAAAAGGCGGCAATGTCATAGACAGTGCTAACACCACTAAGCTTGCAATTGATTCAATTCGACTACCAACACCAAATGCTGCAACCGCCTCTGGTCCGTGGCGAGCCACTAACGCGGTCATCACTGCCATAGCCACTGGGGTAAGCATATTAGCGCCTGCTGCTGGCAAGCCTATTTTTAAAATCTTTCTAATCGCCCCAGTTACGGTTTGATTATTTGCTTGTAAACTTAATAAACCTTTTTTTACGGCTAAAATATATAAAATAATCACCACAGCTACAGACCAAGCAATAACACTTGCAATAGCGGCCCCTTTAATACCCATCGCCGGTATTGGTCCAAAACCAAATATGAGCATCGGGTCTAAAAACGCATTAATCAGTCCAGCCCCACCCATAACAACACTCGGGGTTGTGGTATCACCACTGGCCCGTAGCACAGAATTCCCGACCATTGGGGTAATTAAAAAAATGCTGCCAATAAACCAAATGCTCATATAGTCATGAATTAATGGCAGAACTTGCTCCCCTGCCCCGAGCAATTTAAAAATAGGCTCAATAAATAGGTAACCGCTAAATGATAATATGCACACCATCACAATAGCTATCATCAGTGCAATACTGCCATCAAAGCGAGCTTCATCTAACTTATTACTACCAAGCGCTCTGCCAATAACTGCCGAAGTACCAATGCCCAACCCAATAGCTAAACTTATTACTGTAAAGGTAACCGGAAAAGTAAAGCTTACGGCGGCCAGAGGCTTTGTACCTAATAAACCAATAAAAAAAGTATCTACTAGATTAAACATCATTAAAGTAATCATGCCGAAGATCATCGGTATCGTCATTTTTTTTAGGGTCGGCAGTATAGGATCGTTTAAAAGGTCGGTATTTGAATGTGTCTGCAAGGTTGCGCGCATAGGAATAAATTAGCCTTCTTCAAATGAACCGATTATTTTAAAGCATCACGGCTGTTCTAGCCATGCATTTATGAACTGATCGAGAATTATAGTGATAATAATGAAGAAAAGTGTGCTTTTAGCCTCTTAAGCTTAAATTATAAACGAATACGTCATAAAACAATAAAAATACATTTTAATTACGTTAATTACACAAAAATAGCGTATCCAGGCTTATTTTTACACAATAATTGCGCCTTTCTAATCGTAACGAATAAACTTTCTCATCAAACTAGAAGCAAACAAAATGAAAACATAACCAATTGTTTTTAAATAAGTAAAAAAAAACATTTGAAATGCTTGAAATCCTTGTAGCGCCCTAAAAACCTAGCGTTGCCAAGGTTCTTAAAGTTTCATAAACAGAGTTATCCACAGAAACCGTGGATAACTCATCCAACCGCCCATTTATAAAGGCTTAGCAGAGTGCTAATTTTTCTTGAGCAGTTTGAATATTGGTAAATACTTACTTTATTTAATTTAACACAACTCAGTGAATAGGTGGTGTGTCAGAAAGTATGCTGAAGAAATAAAGGAGGGTGACAGCCAAAGCAAGATGATATATTTGAGGTTATGAAGACACAAATAGATATCAGCTGCCCCGACTGTCACAGTCCCAGTTTAAAGAAAAACGGCATAAAAAGCTATGGCAAGCAGAACTACCAATGCAAGGACTGCAAACGTCAATTCATTGGTGACCATGCCTTAACTTATAAGGGCTGTCACTCTAAAATAGAAGACATCATACGGCTAATGACGGTGAGAGGTTGCGGTGTTAGAGACATAGCTATTATAGCCTCAGTCAGTATCGGTAAAGTATTGGGCACCATAGGCTCATCTGTTTATAAGATCGCGCCTAAGAAGCGCTACTATGAACGCTTAGAGGTTGATGAGTTCTGGACTTACGTGTATCGCAAGAAGCGTAAAGTCTGGCTCATCTACGCTTATGACCGTGCTACTAATGAGATTGTCGCTTATGTCTGGGGCAAACGTGACTTAAAAACAGCTAAGAAGCTAAGAGCACGTTTAAAGCAACTTAAAGTAAGCTATGGCTCTATCAGTATGGACAACTGGGATAGCTTTAAAACCGCCTTTAAAGGTGATCACAAACAGGTTGGCAAACAGCATACCATAGGTATAGAGGGTAATAACTGTCGCCTTAGACACCGATTAAGACGAGCGGTTAGAAAGACTTGTTGCTTCTCAAAAAAGCTTGATAATCATTTTAAAGTGTTTGATTTGGTGTTCTTTTACATCAATTATGGCTACGTCTGATGCCAGCATACTTTTTAGAACACCACCAGTGAATAAACTCCCAATACTTCAGTAAAGGTTCTATCATCACCTAGGACAGATTTTACACTCCCGACAGATTACCGCCTAAGTAACTGATAAAATAGGACTATTAATTTAATTCTCCATTATGACCTGGCAATAAATAGCTCACATGTATTATTTTTACATACTGCGACCAAGCTTAACTATATCTACACATTGCCAATTTAAATATAAGCGATACAGTGCAAAAATTATTTATATGACGCTGTAATGCTAAATATCAAAAAATTATAAGATCTATTCTTTTTAAACCTAAAAGCTAAAAAGTGTAATTTTTAATTTATTTAGTCTTTTCCTCACTCAATTTGGTGGTCATTAATCACTCAAAATAAATTGCTTGAGCTTTTAGATGCCTTTATTTTTAGCTTAATTTTATAAATAAAGAGCAATCAAGCACTCAGATTGAGCATAAAAACAACGAATAAGCTATTTTTTTAAGTTTATGAAGTTTATATGTTGACACTTGGCGGCGCGGTCATTAATATTTCGCCCCGTTGAAAGGCATGACGCTTCCCCCTTAGCTCAGTTGGTTAGAGCGACGGACTGTTAATCCGCAGGTCCCCCGTTCGAGTCGGGGAGGGGGAGCCAAGTTTTTCAGCCATAAACGATTCCCCCTTAGCTCAGCTGGTTAGAGCGACGGACTGTTAATCCGCAGGTCCCCTGTTCGAGTCGGGGAGGGGGAGCCAAGTTTATGAATATGATTGTTCCCCCTTAGCTCAGCTGGTTAGAGCGACGGACTGTTAATCCGCAGGTCCCCTGTTCGAGTCGGGGAGGGGGAGCCAAATCATATAATCTGCAACACTCAATTTGTTCCCCCTTAGCTCAGCTGGTTAGAGCGACGGACTGTTAATCCGCAGGTCCCCTGTTCGAGTCGGGGAGGGGGAGCCAAATTAAACAATCCATTAGACTTTATTCTGTTACTACACTACCCTAACAAGCAATGATTATATTTTAGACTTGCACTAGTTTAAATTCTATAATCGTGATCATGGATCCGAGCTTTCCCTTTGCTTAAGAATAAGAACTAAACATGGCTGGCTTTAAAAAACTCATATTTATACAATTAATATCTTGGTTGTTATTTGCAACGCTCGGTGCCTACTTTATTGCAGTGGGGTTTAATTCAGCAGTGAGTAATGCACAAAAAAAAGCGCAACTAGTGGTCAATAATTATATTAATAGCCATACGATTGAAGAAATTTCTCCTAAAAACATTCAACATGCCCTATCAGACGGTACCGTATTTTCAAGCTTTATAGTTCGTAATCATGACGACATTGAAGTCGTCAATGTGCAATCCCCTACTTCCTTATCTGCTGTTGCACAGTTAGTTGAGTCGGCTTTCGACTCAATTAGACCACAATTTGCGGTTAATCAAACGGCTGATATCAAAGTAGAATTTATAATAAGCGCAAACAACTTAGCAGCCTTATTACAGCAATCCCTACTCATTGTTATTTTAATCGCCGCGTTAATGGCCGTAATCCCGCTCATTTTTATGAAAGCTATACTTAGGCGCTTAAATAGAAATATAAGTATGACGGTAGCTGAAGTCATTGATGTGTATATTAATCAAAATCAAGTTAATGATAATCTTGAGTCAGCAATTGATAACACAAAAATAAAACAGTTCGGTGCTGATTTGATACCTAGCTTTAACCGCCTATCTCACTTTTTAGAATCAAAACATGAAGATATAAAAAATGCAGCTCATTCAATAAAACAAGAAGCTTACAAAGATATTGTTACCGGGTTAGGTAATCGAAATATGTTTGTTGAATATTACAAAAAGAATATTGAGAGCAGTGATAAAAGTAACTTTGGTGCTTTAGCGATGATCCGCTGTAGTGAATTGCAAGCTATAAACCAAACCCGTGGTTATCAAAAAGGTGATGAATATATTAAAGGTGTGGCTGATGTTATCAAGCATGTTAGTGGTACTTATACTGCAAGCAAGGTGTTTCGCTTAACCAGCTCTGACTTTGCCGTGGTACTTCCCAATGTACCTTTAAAAGAATCTGAACATTTTGGTGAAAACTTACAATCTCGTTTTACTCAGTATCAGCAAAACCAAGAGTTAAGCTCCGTAGCAAACACTGGTATTGTGGGCTATGAAAAAGGAAAGCCCCTTGGAGAGTTACTCTCTATTGTTGATAACGCTATGAGCCTGGCACAATCTAAACAAGCCAATGCATGGCATGTACAACGTGAAACAGATCTTATGCATAATGCTAGTGCCGGCTTTGGTAATCAAAACTGGCGTAAAGTTATTAATGAAGTTATCGAGACTGAACGGGTCCACTTGGTCATGCAAAATATAATGCCATTAAGTAAAAACGTTAAAGCTTATGCAGAAATACAAGCGCGCTTCAAAACAGCAGAAGCTCAAACCTTACCAACCGCTTCATTTTTAGCGATGGCCGAAAAGCTCGATATGGCAATGGAGATTGACCGATTAATAATTGACTCTTCCCTTGAAAAGATCAAAAACCTTAACTTCTCAGAGAAATTTTTTGGTCTGAATGTCACCCCATCAAGCGCTCATAATGATCAGTTTTTTATTTGGTTAGAACGACGATTATTAAAAGACACTAATATCGCTTCAAAGCTAGTTTTTGAAGTCAGTGAATTTGGCTTACAGCAAAATATTAAAGCAAGTAAACGTTTCATTGAGATGCTCCATCGTGTTGGTGCACGTATCACCGTTGAGCGATTTGGCGTTGGCTTAACATCATTTAAGTTTTTTCGTGACTTGAAGCCTGACTTTATCAAAATGGATGCCAGCTATACGCGTGGCCTAGAAGATGATAAAAACAATCAGTACTTTATGCGCTTGATGGTCGATCTTGCTCATCGTATAGGCGTCAGTGTTATTGCTGAGGGTGTAGAAAGCCAAAAAGAAAAGCATATAGTCGAAATACTCTGTTTAGATGGCGTACAAGGCTATTATATCGAGAAACCTAAAGCTATATAACACTTCGCTAGCTTAACAATGAACACTTACTGTTGTGCATTTACTAAGCAATGTCCCGCCTACTGCTTATTTCTTTCGACTATCCGTACAGACCTGTTGTTAAACAACCCAGAAAAAAGGATAATGTAGGCGTTTTTAATCGCGCGAGGCAAAAATGACAGAATACGTCTTGTTATTGATAGGCACAGTCCTTGTCAACAACTTTGTACTAGTACAGTTTCTTGGTTTATGCCCCTTTATGGGCGTATCGGGTAAGCTCGATACCGCTATTGGTATGTCACTGGCGACTACTTTTGTATTAACCCTTGCGTCAGTGTCGAGCTACTTAGTAAATCACTACATTTTAATCCCTCTAGATATCGGTTTTTTACGCACTATGAGCTTTATTTTAGTGATTGCCGTGGTCGTTCAATTTACTGAAATGGTAGTGAGAAAAACGAGCCCGACTCTATATCGTTTGTTGGGAATATTTTTACCGCTTATCACTACTAACTGTGCGGTACTCGGTGTTGCGATTTTAAATATCAAAGAAAATCACTCATTTTTACAATCGGCTGTTTATGGCTTTGGTGCCGCGGTTGGTTTTTCATTGGTGCTTATTTTATTTGCCGCACTACGCGAACGCTTAGCTGCAGCAGATGTACCTATGCCTTTTAAAGGCGCATCCATTGCCATGATCACTGCAGGTTTAATGTCGATGGCTTTTATGGGCTTTACCGGATTAGTGAAATTTTAATATGACCTTGATGTACGCTTTAATAGCGCTGGGTTCATTAGCGCTTATATTTGGCTTAATTTTGGGCTTTGCTGCAGTGCGCTTTCGTGTGCAAAGCAACCCGATTGTCGAACAAATTGATAATATTTTACCGCAAACACAATGCGGTCAGTGTGGTTACCCAGGCTGCCGCCCTTACGCTGAAGCGATCGCAAACGGCGATGAAATTAACAAATGCCCACCTGGTGGTGACTCCACGGTAAAAAATCTCGCTGATCTAATGGGCGTAGAGGCCAAGCCTTTAGCCGGTGGTGAACAAGCCGATCCAGTAAAAACAGTCGCTTACATTCGAGAAGACGAATGTATCGGCTGTACTAAATGTATACAAGCATGCCCAGTAGATGCCATTGTTGGTGCGACTAGGCAAATGCACACGGTGCTAATTGATGAATGCACTGGGTGTGATTTATGTGTTGAACCTTGTCCGGTTGATTGTATTGATATGTTGCCTTTAGAAACCACCAAGCAAAGTTGGAAATGGCAACTCGACGCAATTCCAGTCACCCAAATAGATTAAGGCCACGCATGGAAAAGTTAATTGAACAAATAAAACAAGGTAAAGTGTGGCCTTTTCCAGGCGGGATTCATCCGCCTCAGCAAAAATCACTGTCTAATACACATGCAATAATGCGGTTACCTTTGCCTGATAAGCTTGTAGTACCACTAAAGCAACATATAGGTGCAAACGGCAAGCTTATAGTCACTAAAGGCGAGCAGGTGTTAAAAGGGCAAGCTCTAACTAAGCCTGCGGCCAATTGGTCAGTACCTATTCACTCCCCTACTTCAGGTACTATTACTGATATTTGCCTTATGCCTTCTGCGCACCCATCAGCATTACCTGAGCTAAGCGTAATTATTACCCCGGATGGTGAAGATACTTGGTGTAAACTTTCCCCAGTTAATGATGTAACTAAACTCGACCATGATCAACTCGTCGAAATAATCCATCAAAGCGGTATCTCCGGGATGGGCGGCGCTGGTTTTCCAGCCTATGTTAAAGCCGATAGCAGAAAGCCTATCGAATATTTGTTAGTCAATGCTGTTGAATGTGAACCTTACATTACTGCCGATGACTTACTCATGCGTGAGCACGCAGAGGGTATAATTCGCGGTATTGAGTTAATGCAACAAATACTGACCCCCACGTTAACTATTGTTGGCATTGAAGATAATAAACCAGAGGCCATTGCCGCTATGCAAAATGCAGCGGCTCACAATGACCAGATTATCATTCAAACAGTACCAACGATTTATCCATCCGGTGGCGAAAAGCAACTAATAAAGCTGCTTACTAATAAAGAAGTTCCAAGTGGCGGCATTCCAGCAGATATTGGTGTACTAATGCACAATGTAGGCACTTTATTTGCTATCAATCAAGCCGTATATGAAGGCAAACCACTGATTGAGCGAGTGATCACAGTAACCGGTAATACTATTCATAACCCCGGGAATGTGTGGGCGTTAATAGGTACTGAAGTTAAGCATTTGCTCGATTGCCAAGGGTTTTCGCCTATTCCGCAGCAATGCGTAGTAATGGGTGGGCCAATGATGGGCTTTACGCTACCAACGGTCAGAATTGGCGTGATTAAAACCACTAATTGTATTTTGGCCCCTGATCACCATGAGCTTGCTGAACCAGGCGCTGAGAAAGCCTGCATTCGTTGTAGTGCCTGTGCCGACGCTTGCCCTGCATCATTATTACCACAACAACTACAATGGTTCGCCAAGTCAAAAGAATACGATAAATTAAAAGACTACAATTTATTTGATTGTATTGAATGTGGAGCCTGCGCATACGTATGCCCGAGTGAAATACCATTAGTGCAGTATTATCGCGTCGCTAAAGTTGAAATTAAAGAACAACAAGCTGAACAAATTAAAGCTGAGCGCGCAAGAGAACGTTTTGAAGCCCGAAAAGAGCGATTAGAACGTGAGAAAAAAGCAAGGCAAAATCGCCATAAGCGCAAACCTGCGAGAAAATCAGCAGATGAAAAGCAAAAAGTAACGGATGCCTTAGCTCGAGTTAAAAAAGACTCAAGCAGCGATAAAGACGATAAATCAGCAGTTGCCGCGGCCATTGCACGTGCTAAAGCTAAAAAACAAAATACTGATGCTGCTGAACTAGAGCCTGATAACAGCGAAGTTGTAGCAGAACGTGCAGCGCGTAAAGAAAAGGCGCGTCAATATAAGGCACAAAAACAAGCGCAGCAAAGCGAAACGCAAACAGATGAAGTGGATGATAAAAAGTCCGCTGTAGCTGCGGCTATTGCCCGCGCTAAAGCTAAAAAAGCAGCGAAAGAAACTGAAGCGGCACCTGAGCAACATAGCGAAGTAAGTGAAGCGCCTGCTACGGACGATAAAAAAGCCGCTGTAGCCGCCGCAATTGCTCGTGCTAAAGCTAAAAAAGCAGCAAAAGAAACTGAAGCGGCCACGGAGCAAAGTAGCCAAGCCGATGAAGCATCTGCCGCGGATGATAAAAAAGCCGCTGTAGCCGCCGCGATTGCCCGTGCTAAAGCTAAAAAAGCAGCGAAAGAAACTGAAGCAGTCACGGAGCAAAGTAGCCAAACCGATGAAGCATCTGCCGCGGATGATAAAAAAGCCGCTGTAGCCGCCGCTATTGCCCGCGCTAAAGCTAAAAAAGCAGCAAAAGAAACTGAAGCGGCCACGGAGCAAAGTAGCCAAGCCGATGAAGCATCTGCCGCGGATAATAAAAAAGCCGCTGTAGCCGCCGCGATTGCCCGCGCTAAAGCTAAAAAAGCAGCAAAAGAAACTGAAGCGGCCACGGAGCAAAGCAGCCAAGCCGATGAAGCATCTGCCGCGGATGATAAAAAAGCCGCTGTAGCCGCCGCGATTGCCCGCGCTAAAGCTAAAAAAGCAGCAAAAGAAACTAAAGCGGCCACTGAGCAAAGTAGCCAAACCGATGAAGCGTCTGCTGCGGATGATAAAAAAGCCGCTGTAGCGCGTGCTATTGCCCGCGCGAAAGCTAAAAAAAATCAACCAGAAGGAAGTGATAAGTCATGAAGCTTACCATGGCCAGTTCTCCCCATAATCACAACCATAAGTCATTAAGCCGACTGATGCTGACGGTTATTTTAGCTTGCCTACCGGGATTTATCGCACAGCTATATTTTTTCGGCTTTGGGGTATTAATACAATTAGTGATTGCCATTATTACCGTAAGTATTTGCGAAGCCGCTGTTATGCGTCTGCGTAATCGTCCTATTTGGCCTGCACTTAATGATGGCAGTGCATGGCTGACCGGCGTATTATTAGCATTAAGCATTCCTCCCCTAGCCCCTTGGTGGGTGATGGTAATTGGTTGTGCTTTTGCTATTGTAATTGTTAAACAATTATACGGCGGACTAGGCTTTAATTTATTTAATCCAGCAATGTCCGCCTATGTCTTACTATTAATTTCATTTCCTGTACAAATGACTAGTTGGCTACCTGTCAGCGAGCTCTTAGCAAACTCACTTAGCTTATCCGAGCAGCTGAGTGTTGTATTTAATGGTTTTACTAGCGCCGGTTTTAGCCTTGATCAAATCCGTGTTGGTATTGATGGGCTGACTATGGCAACCCCTCTTGATACTGTTAAAACCGATGTTGCTCACGGTTTAACGACTTCTGAAAGTATGAGTAAAGCGCAATTTAATGAATGGCTTGGACTAGGTTGGGGCTGGGTAAACTTAGGTTTTTTACTCGGGGGGCTTTACCTTCTTAAAGCCAAGCTCATAAACTGGCATATTCCAGTGAGCTTTATAGCATCATTAGCACTGTGTAGCGGCATTGGCTTTATTGCTTCACCAGGCACTGAGCCTGGAGTTGTTTTTCATTTATTCAGTGGTGCTACCATGCTTGGAGCATTTTTCATTGCCACAGATCCGGTGTCTGCTGCAACGACAAATCGAGGTCGTTTAGTTTACGGCGCCTTGATTGGTTTATTAATTTACCTTATTCGTACCTTTGGTGGCTACCCAGATGCGATTGCATTTAGCGTATTACTTATCAATATGGCTGTGCCACTGATTGATCACTATACTCAGCCCCGCACTTACGGTCATGGAGTAAGCGAATGATTTTTTCTTCAATGGCAAAAAATGGCACTATTTTAACCCTATTTGCCTTAGTTACTACAGGCTCTGTCGCAATCGTGCAGTCACTAACCAAGGATCGCATCGAAGAGCAAGCGCGTATTCAGCTATCGGCTCAACTACAAGAAGTGTTAGACCCACACTTTTATGATAATGAACTTCACAACGATTGCGCCATAATCACAAATTCATTACTTGGTCCTTATGATAATCAAGTAGTTTATCGCGCTCGTAAGAATGGAGAACCTGTTGCGTTAGTCATGCGCCACACTACTCCACGCGGTTACAGCGGCGATATAGCGTTATTAACCAGTGTATTTGAAAACGGCGAAATTACCGGCGTACGAGTAACTGAGCACGAAGAAACCCCCGGTTTAGGTGACAAAGTAGAGATACGAAAGTCTCCTTGGATCACTACATTTAAAGATAAAACCGTATTGAACGAAAACGATGAGCGCTGGGCGGTAAAAAAAGATGGCGGTAGCTTTGATCAATTTACCGGTGCAACTATCACTCCAAGAGCAGTTGTTGGCTCGGTAAAAGATGCGGTATTATTTTCAAAGCAGCAATTTCAAGTCGTATTTAATGCGCCAAATGCCTGTGCAGAGAGTAAACTATGAGCGAAGTCAAAGAGTTAATAAATCAAGGAACATGGAAAAATAATCCTGCCTTAGTACAATTGCTGGGTTTGTGCCCGTTACTTGCCGTTACCTCGACCATTACCAACGCACTAGGGTTAGGGCTGGCAACATTACTGGTATTGGTAGGCTCCAACGTCACTATATCAGCGGTTAGAAACTGGGTACCTAAAGACATTCGTATACCGGTTTTTGTTATGATAATTGCCGGTTTTGTAACTATCATTCAACTATTAATGAATGCTTACACTTTTGGTTTATACCAGTCTTTAGGAATATTTATTCCACTTATTGTCACTAACTGCGCCATTATTGGTCGCGCTGAAGCGTATGCCTCAAAAAATCCAGTTCATCTTTCTGCATTAGATGGTTTAATGATGGGCGTGGGCTTTATGCTGGTATTGGTTGTATTGGGCTCGATGCGTGAGCTTATTGGTCAAGGCACCCTATTTGATGGTGCAGATTTATTACTTGGATCATGGGCTGCTATATTACGTATTGAAGTATTCAGCTTCGATAACCAATTTTTATTAGCTGTTTTACCACCCGGGGCGTTTATTGGTTTAGGGTTATTAATTGCTGCAAAAAATATTATTGATGAACAAATAAAATCAAAGAAAACTGCACCGCCAGAAGCCGAAAAAGGCCCTCGAGCCCGTGTAACCAGCTTAACCTGAAGGAGGAGCACGCACCGTCACTGCGTGCTTTGTAGTTAATGAATAAAGAAAAACGCTACGAAATTTTATCTCGCCTGCGCGACAATAACCCGAACCCTGAAACCGAGCTTGAGTATTCAAGCCCGTTTGAGCTGTTAGTCGCGGTCACTTTATCTGCCCAAGCTACCGATGTTGGGGTTAATAAAGCCACTCGTAAAATTTTTCCAGTCGCAAATACCCCACAAGGCATATTAGACTTAGGGCTTGAAGGCTTACGAGATTACATTAAAACTATTGGTTTATTTAATTCAAAAGCTAATAACGTGTATAAGATGTGTGGCATGCTTGTCAATTTACATAACAGTATTGTGCCTGAAAACCGTGAAGCCTTAGAAGCTCTGCCAGGCGTTGGACGTAAAACAGCTAATGTAGTCCTTAACACTGCCTTCGGCTGGCCAACAATCGCTGTAGATACGCACATATTCCGTGTATCAAACCGTACAAAGCTGGCTATGGGTAAAGATGTGGTTGCGGTTGAGCAAAAACTTGAAAAAATAGTTCCCAAAGAATTTAAAGTGGATGTACACCACTGGCTTATTTTACATGGCCGCTATACTTGTGTAGCCCGTAAACCTAAATGTGGTAGCTGTATAATTGAAGATTTATGCGAATTTAAAGACAAAACAGAGGATGCTTAAATGCGCTTATTACATACAATGTTGCGAGTCGCTGATTTAGATAAATCAATTGAGTTTTATACCAAAACTCTGGGTATGAAAGAGCTACGTCGCGCTGATAATGAAGAGTATCGATATACCCTCGCCTTTGTTGGTTATGGCGACGAAAAAGATACGACTGTACTCGAACTTACATATAACTGGGATCCTAAAGATTATGATTTGGGTAATGCCTACGGCCATATCGCGATAGAATTTGATGATATCTATAAGGCCTGCGACGATATCAAAGCTGCTGGCGGTACTGTTAGTCGTGAACCCGGCCCTGTAAAAGGCGGCACAACTGAAATTGCTTTTGTTAAAGATCCTGATGGTTACTCTATCGAGTTTATTCAGAAAAAAGATTACAGTACTTTATAGCCTTTTCATTTAATAAAGCGGCTAAAATGAAGCCGTTTTATAAAGTGATAAAATTAAGTAATAAAAGTTACAAGCTGTAGTCGACAACTTTCATACCTAGCTTTTCAAGCTCAGGGCGTAATGTTTTGGCATCACCAACCACTAAATACACCATTTCTTTAGTATTTAAGTGTTTAGCAGCCAACTCATTAACCTGCTCCTTAGTAATTGTACTGACAATTTTATTGCGCTCTTTAACAAAGCTTGGCGCTAGGTCATGCTCTAAAATTTGTGCTAAAAAGCGTAATTTAGCATTAGGAGTTTCATATTTTAAAGCATCTTTTTGGTTAATCGCCTGACGCATAAACATAAGCTCTTCATCACTAATGCCATTTTTAGCATAGTTATTAAGTTCTTTGTTAAATTCAGTGATAGAAGCAACTGTCGCATCAGCACGCACAGCGGCTGATGCAGTAAAACCACCTGATGTTTCACCCCCCCAAAAACGCGTTCGAGCGCCGTAGGTATAACCTTTATCTTCACGCAGATTTAAGTTAATTCTGCTATTAAAGTTGCCCCCCAGTGCAAAGTTCATTAAGTTAGCTTTGAAAAATTCACCCGTTATGTCTTCAGCAATATCGCGCTTACCAATACGAATTTCAGACTGTGGTGCATCAGGCTTATCGACTAAATAAATAACATTCGTAGCTACTTCTGGTTCTGCAAAACTTGCCGTTGCTGCAGGCGACTGCCCTTGCCAATCATCAAGCGTACTCACGAGCTTTGGTTTTAGTTCACTTTTATCAAGATCTGAAACCACAATAACCTCAGTACCTGACGGTTTAAAGTGGCTATTGTAAAAGCCTTTGACATCATCAAGTGTGATCGCAGCAATACTGTCTAAAGTACCGCCGTTAGGAAGAGCTGCAACACTATCACCGTATAATAGTTTGCTATAAGCATTAGACGCTAAGTAACCGGCATCTTTTAATGCATGTTGAATATTTTGTAAGCTTTGTTGTTTATTGCGATTAAAATCTTCTTCATTAAACGCGGGTTTAAATAGCTTCTCTTGCACTAAAGCAAGGGTCGCATCTAAGTTTTTAGTTAGGCTTGAAACAAAAATATTAGTATGGCTATTAGCGGCTGAGATACGAATAGTGCTGCCTAACTTTTCAAGTGCATTACTCATTTCTTCAGTGCTGTAATTTTGAGTTGACTCATTAAGTAAAGCCGCGGTGACAGAGGCAAGACCAACTTTCTCGGCTTGCTCATGATACAACCCTCCTGGCACTTTGATCAGTAATGATGTGGTCGGTGTTTCTGTGCTTTGCGTACCTAAAATATCAATATTGTTAGCTGTTTTACTTTCCCAAAGACTAGGTATTTCTACCGCGGGGTTTACATCTGCTTTTGGCGTTTGACTGCGATCAAAAGTATCAACAGCTCTTCGAGCGACTAAATCGTCTGAAGTGGTTGTTGATGGACCACCAAAGTCATGAGCTACGGGAGTAAAGTTATCCTTTGCTGCAATTAGTTGAGTTTGACCTTCTGGTACTACGCTCATAATAACTGATGCTTTATCTTTAACATATTGATTAAAAACACGCATAACATCTGCTTTGGTAACCGCGTTGTAACGAGCAATATCATCTTTAATATAGCTTGGGTTTCCGGTAAACGTTTCAAAAGCGGCGAGTTGAGACACTTTGCCTGATACGCTTTGTAATCCAAAAATAGCGGCAGATTCTATTTTTGCTTTAACTTTATCCAAGTCATCTTGCGTTACACCACGCTTTTCAAACTCGCTAAATGAGTCCCGAACAATTTTTTCAATATCTGCAAGCGCTTTACCTGAGGTTGGATTTGGTAATGCGTAAATGCTTAACGAACAAGCAAGCTCACGACACGGGTGGCTAACCCCAGCTTGTACTGCTATTTGAGTTTTTACTAAGTTTTTATAAAGTATAGAGTTATTACCCCCGCCTATGATCTCAGCAAGGATATCGAGTGGAGCTTCATCTTCATGGCGCGCATAAGTCGTTGGAAAGTTCATACTTAGTAATGGTAAATGTACTTTATCTTCCATTGAAATATAGCGGTCTTCGTCAAGAGTAACGGCTACTTTGGGTGCATCAACAACCTCAGGTCCTTTAGGTATAGGCGCAAAGTATTTACTGATCAGCGGTAATACGTCTTCAGCGCTTATATCACCACCAATGGTGATTGTGGCATTATTTGGCCCGTACCAACGTAAAAAAAACGCTTTTAAGTCATTAACGTTGACGCGATTTAAGTCGTCCATATAACCAATTACAGGCCAAGAATACGGATGCCCATCAGGGTAAAGTGCTTGTGATACACGTTCATTTAAGCGGCCGTACGGACGATTATCAACTCGCTGCCCTCGTTCATTTTTAACCGTTTCACGTTGTACTTCAAATTTTTCTTGAGTAACAGCATCAAGTAAAAAACCCATTCGGTCAGCTTCTAACCAGAGCATTTTTTCTAATTGATTAACCGGGACGGTTTCAAAATAATTTGTTCTATCTGAATTAGTCGTACCATTTAGCGTGCCACCCGCTTCGGTAATAACTTTAAAGTGCTCTTCATCAGCTACATTCTCTGAGCCTTGGAACATCATATGTTCAAAAAAATGAGCAAAGCCCGATTTGCCCAGCTCTTCACGAGCCGAACCAACATGATAGGTTACATCTATATGTACTAGCGGATCAGAATGATCTTCATGAATAATAACTGTTAAGCCATTATCTAATCGATATTTTTTATAAGGAATGCTTATTTCAGCTGCATTACTATTGTTCACTGAATCAATTAAAGTAACGCCTGGAATTGTACTTTTAATACTACTAGTTGCAGAGTCAATTGTATTTGTTGTGTTATTGCTACACGCCGCAAGACCCACGGCTAGCGCATTTTAATCCCAGACTCTAGCAGGGTTGAGCGGTAATCATCGTCTAGCCCTGCCATTTTCTTTTTCCTCGCCATACTTGCTGACTTAGATGCATCTTGTTTAAAAAGCGCCATGGCTATCTTTCGCATTACATTAAACATTAATGGCCCTTGAAGTTTGCGTATTCTCGATTCATCTTCTCTGAAGTTCATATCAAGCATCCAATGCATGCTTTCAACCTGCCAGTGACTGCGTACTGCATTGAGTGCTTGCGCTGCATTTAAGTCTAATGAACTTATATACCAGCGTGTTTCAGTGGTATCCGACCCTGCCGACTTATCATGAACTTCAGCCCTGACCTTAATAATACTCGTTAAGCCAGGCCAACGATAATCCTTGCCTAGCCAGCTTTTATCTATAAGTAACTGCTGGCATGTACGTGTTTCAACACGCCCATGTCCTGAGCTTATTTCGGTATGTTCATCACAATTATGCTTAGTTAACCTTTCACGCTCGCACTTGTGCCACCACGCTTCTAGTTCCTTTTGCATGCCTGAATGATTACCTTTAAGTGCAAGAATATAATCTGCTTTTTGTTGGATGATTTGTTTTGCTATTTCTTGTTGGCATCCCATCGCATCTAACGTAATGATACTGTTTTCAATATCGAGCAGGGTGAGTAATTCTGGTATTGCGGTGATTTCATTTGTTTTATTATCAACAGCCGTCTGCCCAAGCACTAACTGGTGTTGGCAACTCCATGCACTGACCGTGTGTAAGGCACTTTTTCTGTCTTTTGTGGTAAATGAACGCCGTGCGGTTTTGCCATCGATAGCGATGATATCTGCACCTGTAGTTTCAATCAGTGATGATATCCAAGATTGAAATGCCCTTTCTATTTCATTTGCTTTTAACCGACACATGACGCGAGCAATCGTGTCATGTTTTGGAATTCCTGCGTTGAACGTGCCGTATTTTTTTAACCAATCAAGCTTTAGGTGCCCAAAGTCTTCAATATCTTCCCATCCTTCTGCACCAGAGAGTACAGCGCTAATAGCAAGGAGAAGAATATCGATAAGTTCATGCTTTTTACAACGTTCAATGCGAGGATCTGTAATTGAATTAAAATGTTTCAGAAAAGTAGTGCTCATATTTATGCGACCAAGTAATTATTATGCCTTGATCTGATCACTACTTGCTCTATAAGTTCAATTTATAATGATCTTGCCGTGCCGCAAGACCCGAGCTCAATAGCACTGCAATTGCTATTTTTGTTAATTTCATTTAGTGGTCCACTTTTTTATTATCTACTTGAGTTTAAAACTTAATAAATAAAGGGACAAGCGTAGTAATCGCTTTGCTAGTATTGATTTGTAACGAAGTATGAATAGCAGTCAAAAAATGAGGGAATAATATTTTATAAAGGGTAAATGGGTAAATAGTTCGATATTACAGGTAGATTATTTGAAGTGTATTGCATGAAGTTTTTTGAATTTAAAGTGATATGCTTAAAAAGATTTCTTTTTTACAATTATGCATAGCTAATACCGCTATACAAATACCACTATAACTTTCAATTAAGAAAGTGGCGTCCCCAAGGGGATTTGAACCCCTGTTACCGCCGTGAAAGGGCGGTGTCCTAGGCCTCTAGACGATGGGGACGCAGTATTTATTCATAAGCCTAAGCTTATTAAAACTGTGTCACTAGGACGACTGAATAGTTAAACTCGTTTCAGGCGAGTTGACTTAATAACACCCTACTCTTTTATTATAAAAAGAGTGGCGTCCCCAAGGGGATTTGAACCCCTGTTACCGCCGTGAAAGGGCGGTGTCCTAGGCCTCTAGACGATGGGGACGCAGTATTTATTCATAAGCCTAAGCTTATTAAAACTGTGTCACTAGGACGACTGAATAGTTAAACTCGTTTCAGGCGAGTTGACTTAATAACACCCTACTCTTTTATTATAAAAAGAGTGGCGTCCCCAAGGGGATTTGAACCCCTGTTACCGCCGTGAAAGGGCGGTGTCCTAGGCCTCTAGACGATGGGGACGCAGTATTTATTCATAAGCCTAAGCTTATTAAAACTGTGTCACTAGGACGACTGAATAGTTAAACTCGTTTCAGGCGAGTTGACTTAATAACACCCTACTCTTTTATTATAAAGAGTGGCGTCCCCAAGGGGATTTGAACCCCTGTTACCGCCGTGAAAGGGCGGTGTCCTAGGCCTCTAGACGATGGGGACGCAGTATTTATTCATAAGCCTAAGCTTACTAAAACTGTGTCACTAGGACGGTTGATAATTTAGACTCATATCATGAGTTTAAGGTTGTTACTTAATAATACAAATAAAGACTTGGGCTTTAATTGTTAAGCTATTTCCTCGGTATAAACCGCCTTACATTAAAAGTTAGCTAACATACTCAAGAGATTAATACTCTTAATTATGCCTTATAGAGCCCACAATGTTATGTGCATTACTCTAAATTAACTTAAAAAATAAGTGGCGTCCCCAAGGGGATTTGAACCCCTGTTACCGCCGTGAAAGGGCGGTGTCCTAGGCCTCTAGACGATGGGGACGCAGAAAACTGCAACCCTAGGACAAACACGAATGACTTGGTGGAGCTATGCGGGATCGAACCGCAGACCTCTTCGCTGCCAGCGAAGCGCTCTCCCAGCTGAGCTATAGCCCCAAATCATTTGCAAAACACCACAGGGTTAACCATGTCGTGTATCGCTGAGTGCGGGGCGCATTCTATGCAGCCGCCAAAATAAAGTCAACAGTTTTTTCCGCAACTTTATTTAAATGATTTAATTTTCAACAAACTGAACACTGAACAAGCACTCCTAACAAAAAAGACTGTAAATAAAGTATTAAATGCAGTTTTATTACACTAACTCTGTGCACTGACTCTAACTATACTCGCCCTAACCATGGAAGTTAACTAAAGCTGCTGATTACTCAGTTAGATTAACAGCTTAATATTTTCAGGCTATGAACAAGCAAAACTAATCATGCTAAACACTCACCACACTAAACAGTGATTTGGGGTATACATTTATATGCAAAATAGCTTTCTTTCACTTTCTGCCTTTCTAATCGTTCTGATACACAGTCAAAATAGTACTATCAGCAAAGATAAGCTTAGCTGACTTAATAGAAGTACAAAACGTAAGTTCACTTTATACTCCCAGTCTGTATTATAATTATTAAGTTCGATACGCAAGAAAGTAGCCTATTAACTAATTAACGCTTATAAAATAGCCTACCCGACTCTCTTTGCCTATAAAACCCGCATCTAAAACATTTTTACGCATTCAAGTATTGACACCTTTACAACTCTATCTATAATAGCGCCCCACAACAACGCAGCTATGTGTTGCTGAATTCTATATGGGTGATTAGCTCAGTTGGGAGAGCATCGCCCTTACAAGGCGAGGGTCACTGGTTCAAGTCCAGTATCACCCACCATATAGAATAAATGTAATATGGTTATAAACTCTGTTACAAAATGAGAGCATCACCGACTTTTACAAGTAATGGCGATGTTCACTGGTTAAAGTCCAGTACTGTCTATAGTGATAGTAGCGTGTTTAAGTTGTAATTTGGGTGATTAGCTCAGTTGGGAGAGCATCGCCCTTACAAGGCGAGGGTCACTGGTTCAAGTCCAGTATCACCCACCAAATTACAATAAACACAAATAATCTAAATGGGTCGTTAGCTCAGTTGGGAGAGCATCGCCCTTACAAGGCGAGGGTCACTGGTTCAAGTCCAGTACGACCCACCATTTTTAAAATGGTGTTTTCATTTAGATATTCTTTGCGGGTCGTTAGCTCAGTTGGGAGAGCATCGCCCTTACAAGGCGAGGGTCACTGGTTCAAGTCCAGTACGACCCACCATTTACTAATATAATGGTGATGCAAAGAAACAGATTATATGGGGTCGTTAGCTCAGTTGGGAGAGCATCGCCCTTACAAGGCGAGGGTCACTGGTTCAAGTCCAGTACGACCCACCATTTAATCAAAAATTTATATGTGGGTGATTAGCTCAGTTGGGAGAGCATCGCCCTTACAAGGCGAGGGTCACTGGTTCAAGTCCAGTATCACCCACCACATATAAAACCTTTTCAGTTAATTCTTCTATATAACGACCAGCTAATGCTTCGAAAAATCAGTAATATCCTATTCGAATACCCTATTCGTTAGTAACTGTAATATAAGCTTAGATTCCCTGATCGCAGACTAGACTGTTTATTATAGTCACAGTCATCTAAATTTGGTTGTTAGTTCATTGCCTACAAATTTTTTCGAAAGTAAAAATACTTATAGTTATAGTTGAGGAACAACCACTTGCTCAAAACTATATGAAACAATCCATAGAACGGGAAAGCTTTCGGCAAAAGGACAATATTTAGCCGAAAACTTTGATTTAATAGTATGCTCATTCAACCTTACTAAGCGCCAAGACGGTTATCAATTGTATGAAGAACTTCGTTTTAAACGCCTAATAAAGCACTCTACTGGCTTTATTTTTATTTCTGCCCAAACATATAACCCACTAGTACATAGCGTCTTAGAATTACAGCCAGACGACTTCCTTGTTAAACCATTCACTAATTTACTATTTAAAAGAGCGTATCGAACGAGTTTTACTTCGTGAGCGCGATTTACAACTAATTTATAACTATATTGATGATAACAACACTTAAAAGCATTCTTGAATTCAAGTATTAAGTGCAATCATTATGCAGCCACCAGAACTTCTGATTGCCCCGTAAATAATTCATGAGGGGTTTTATACCCTCTTGTTTTTCTTGGCCGATGGTTGAGCTTATCAACTGCCGCCTGTATCTCTGCTTCACTTAGCGCCATAAAGTCAGTTCCCTTGGGGAAGAAGCGTCTAAGTAAGCCGTTGGTATTCTCATTTATGCCCCGCTCCCATGATGAATAGGGATGAGCGAAATACACATCAGCTTCTAATTTTTGTGCAACATGCTCATGGTGAGCAAACTCTTTTCCATTATCTAACGTCACGGTAATAACCTTACCTTTATATGGTGTCATACACGTGATCAGCGCATCGGCTGTTATTTTCGCATGCTTGCTTTCAATTCTGTGAACGACTGTATATAACGTTTTACGTTCAACCATTGTGACAAGCGCATTTTTACGCCCTTTACCTATCACTGTATCGCCCTCCCAATCACCAATCCTAGACTTTGAATCCACAATACTTGGGCGTTCATCAATGCTGACTCGATTAACTATCTGTCCACGTTTATCATAGCTTCCATAGCGTTTTTTATACTTTTTACATGCACGAGTGAGTGTCTTATGTAGCTTGCCACCACGAGCCTTGTCTCTGTAAATATATTGATAAATTGTTTCATGATGTAAAACGACCTGTTTCTCTAAAGCTAAGCGGCCTGCCACTTGCTCAGGGGAAAGTCCGTCATGCAACAATTTATTAATCCAGTGAGTGACGTCCTCTGTTAACTTACTTGCTTTGAAAGATGACTTACGTCTTTGTTCAGCAAAGTTATTGGCTTGGTTAGGCCGATAGCCTTTAAGTCCTTTATTGCGTTTTAGCTCTCTAGAAATAGATGACGGTGAACGAGTTAGTTCTTCAGCTATCTGCTTTTGGTTATTTCCTGCTTTTATTAACGCGTAAATCTGGTATCTTTCTTCTTGTGTCAGCTGTTTATATTTCATTAAAGCAATTTCCTTTGGCGAGAAAATGGCCGAATTATAACAGCTGGCCATCTAATCTGAGAAATTGCACTTATTATCCGAATTTAGGATTAAATTTAATTAACCTCAGCCCTGAAAATAAACGCAGTACTTTTTCGTCTCAAAGGGGATGTATTACTCAGCTTAAATAAAAATGAGGACGCCAAAGCTTTTTTAGATCTGTGCTTACATTCAAAAACTCACTTGGCGTGTGTTACCCACTAATTAGCTTGGCACGTTGTAACTCGAAACCTATAAATTATAGCTTTTTTAGTGCTACCGCATTGATACAGTAACGCAAACCACTTGGCATAGGTCCATCAGGAAACACATGCCCAAGATGGGCATTACACACATTACAAACCGTTTCCACACGCTGCATAGCAAGGCTTTCATCGCTGTAATAGGCAATAGAGTTTATCTCTGCCGGCTGCGTGAAAGACGGCCAACCAGTGCCACTATCAAATTTTTCATCACCATCAAACAGTAAATTGTTACAGCAAATACAAGCATATTTGCCTAGTTCAAACAAAGTACAGCTGTCTGAGCTATGAGGTCTTTCTGTGCCATGATTACGCGTCACATAATAAGCTTCTTCGCTTAACTGTTCGCGCCACTGAGTATCTGTTTTTTCTACCTTCCTACTTGGCTCAGGGTTACCGTTACTTGCAAAATTTATAATATCATTCCAGTTCAACATGGTTGACCTCACAAAGTTAGATGAGAAAGTTTATTACTGTCTACATTATCACGATAATGCGTCAATAATTTTATAACTTAGGATTTATTCGTACCTTATAAAAAGGTTTTTGTAGGTTGCTATATTAGTGGTTTTGATACTTTCAGGTGAGCTTTTAAACTCACCAACCGGGAATGCTTGTGTATTAAGCCCTGACTGTATCAGATTTTTTAGCATTAATAGCTTGGTTTGCTCTGTGCTAAATGTATAAACCGCTGACCGGTACTTATCTGGTATGCTGTAAATAGTAATTAAATAAGTTAAATTGATGATGTCAGAGACAAAAGTGACTCTTGCGGCTTTACTAAAATCACTAACTATACCAGCAACGTAAAACCAACCTTAATCGACCGGCCCCTTCTTAAGGATGAAAATATTACTTCAGAGCCCTTCCAACACACCTATAATTTGCAGCATGAGTACGCTGTTATGCAGCCCTTAGCTCTGTTTTAATAATCAGTGTATTTAATTACTCAAACTATACCGATTAAGTCTTGTTTTTGTTTCAAACCAAGGTGATTTTTTGTAATTCTTTACGGGTAAAAAAGCGCTTTAGGTACTCTTCAAGCTCGGCTTTGCTTGCTGGTAAGTTCACTTTAAAATCACTTTCATCATGATTATAAAAACATATAAAATTATCTTTCGTCTCAATACTGTCAATACAGTCAATAACTAGGCAGTGCGGGCCGTTTTTACTATCAAAGAAGCCATTGAGGCTAAATGCTAACACATGCTGGGTATCCCGCTTTAAGAACTCACTGACCGGGTTACGCTTTTTAAAAAGTGACGTTAACCGATAACATGCAGAGCAGAAAATAAATCCCCACAGAGCAATCACAAAAATAAACCACGGTTGTTGCCATACAGGCGTAAAAACAGCGCCTAATATCAGCAGTAAACCAATAGCAAAAACCACCAGTGCGATACGCAGGTTAATATTGCTCATACATTCCCTATTTTTATTTTTCATCCGTTATTGGATCAGGCCAGTCTTTAAAAAACACCGTTAAATAACGGCTTTTCATAAGGTACAGTAACACCCATAAAACAGCGACCATTTGCAGCGCTAAAAAAAACGAAAAAACATAGTTACTATGAGCTGCTTTTATCACCAGCCAAGTTAAATCAAGTGCGGCACACAATAATAAAGGCCAACGCATAAAGCACCAAAGTTTAGCTAAGCGCGCTGCGGTCTGGGTATTTTTTTGTGGTCTTCGCAGACAAAAAACCAGTGCCGGGATAATAGCCACAGCGCCAATTGCCAACGCTTTAAAAAAATCTTCTTTGGTAGTAAAAGCCAACGACATTATATCAAGCTCAGGACGCCGGCTTAGCGCTGCAACAATCCAAATAAAATAAGCTCGCAATAATACTAATAAGCTTAAATGAAATGCTATCGGTGTGCGGTAGCTACCATGTTTATCCCAATATTCAGGGCCAAACCGCATCATAGCTGATTTTTCTTATCAGCAATAACACCTAATACTATAAAGGCCATTAATACTGTTACCCCAAGCCACTTGATACCTAGCATCATTAATAACTGACTCAAAAGTGGCGTCACAAAAACCACCATTAACCCAAAACCAAAACCGGTTACTAACACAAAACACGCTACGCGAATAATGAAGTGCCGCCTTACCACAAAGCGTTTCGTAATTTTTATTATATCATTGGCATACAATGAAATTAAACACACTACCAGCAACAACGAAATATTGTATAAATGCGGCGCTAGCCACTGCCCAAAGGCAATTGCAACCTGGCTAAATGTATTAATAATACTATCCATTATGCTTTGCCAGCAACGCGATTAAATCGGCTTCAGTTAAAATCTCAATGCCGAGACCTTGTGCTTTAGTCAACTTAGAACCGGCTTTTTCACCAGCAATTAACCCATCAGTTTTAGCCGACACACTACCTGATACTTTAGCGCCTAAGACCTGTAAGCGAGCCTTAGCATCATTACGATTAAGCTCACTTAGTGTCCCGGTAAGTACATAAGTAAGCCCTGCTAATGGCTGTGACTCTTCACTTGGGACACTTAACGCAGGCCAATGTATACCTTGTTCGATAAGAGCATTAACCACGTCCATATTATGGGCTTCATTAAAAAAACCGCATACATGAGTGGCTACGATGTCGCCTACATCACTGACTTCTATAAGTGCTTCACTGCTTGCAGTTGTTACTTTATCAAGAGTTAAAAAATGCTGAGCTAAATTTTGCGCAGTCGCCTCACCCACTTCACGAATACCTAGTGAGTATAAAAACTTTGCTAAGGTCGTTTGCTTTGCATCGTTAAGCGCGGCCACTAAGTTTTTAGCTGATTTCGGTCCCATACGCTCTAATGATTCAAAGTGGCCTTGTTTTAAAATGAATAGATCAGCGGGAGTTTTTATTAGTTCGCGATCCACTAGCTGATCAACTATTTTGTCGCCTAGGCCATCAATATCCAACGCCTTACGTGAAGCAAAATGCTTAATTGCCTGTTTACGCTGCGCTTGGCAAACAAGTCCACCAGTACAACGTGCTACAGCTTCCCCCTCAACCTTTTCTATGTGAGAGTCACAAATTGGGCAGTTTATTGGAAATACAATATTTTTAGCATCATCAGGGCGACGCTCATGCACCACTTGGATAATTTGTGGGATCACATCACCTGCACGTCGAATAATGACCGTGTCACCAATTTTAACACCAAGTCGTGCTATTTCGTCTCCATTATGCAAGGTTGCATTTGAGACCGTTACCCCCCCAACAAAAATCGGTTCTAAACGGGCTACAGGTGTTATTGCGCCTGTGCGCCCAACTTGAAATTCCACATCTAAAAGTTGTGTTATCTCTTCTTGCGCTGGGAATTTATAAGCAATTGCCCAGCGTGGCGCACGAGCCACAAAACCTAAACGTTCTTGGTGCTTTTTGTTATTTATTTTAATAACTACACCGTCTATTTCATATTTAAGCTCACTACGGCGAGTTAAAATATCTTGATAATAATCAAGTGCCGCTTGCTGGCCTTCAACTAATTTAGTTTCTGGGCAAAGGGGTAAGCCCCAATCAGTCAGTTTTGCGAGTTGCTGGTAGTGCTCACTAGGTAATTCACCATCTGTTACTACGCCAATACTGTAAGCATAAAACATCAGTGGCCGCTTAGCCGTAATTTTAGAATCTAATTGGCGCAAACTACCCGCGGCTGCATTTCTTGGGTTAACAAATACTTTTTCGCCATGTTTTTCGGCTTCAGCGTTAAGCTTGTCAAATCCACGGCTATCCATGAATACTTCACCGCGGATTTCAATTTCGCTAGGGAAATCCTCCCCCCGCAATTTAAGAGGTACGTTACGAATAGTTTTAACATTTTGCGTAATATTCTCACCAATATGGCCATCCCCACGAGTAGCTGCCTGCACTAATACGCCATTACGATATAAAATAGACACCGCTAAGCCATCTAACTTTGGCTCACAGCAAAAAGTAAGCTCATCATTATCCATTAAACGCTCTTTAATACGACGATTAAAGGCTGCGAATTCTTCTTCGCTAAAAGCATTGTCTAACGATAACATCGGCACTCGATGCGACACCTGCTCAAATTTATCCAGTGCAGCGCCCCCCACTTTTTGAGTTGGTGAGTCAGGGCTTTGAAATTCAGGGTTGGCTTGTTCAAGTTCGCTTAATTGGCGTAATAATCGGTCATACTCAGCATCAGGAATGCTGGGGGTATCGAGCACATAGTAATTATGATTATGCGTTTCAAGTACGCTACGTAACTTATTTACTTGCTCTAGAATAGGGCTGGACATGAAAACCTCAGAAATTTACATAAAAAAAGCCACTTTAACGAGTCATCATTAAGCGGCTTATTAAAAACTTAACTTTATTTAAAAATAGTTACACTGAAAAACTACGCACTTTTTCAACATACTCGCGCACACTATCGACGCTCATTTCCTGGCGCTTTGTATCTAAAATAGTTGCGCCAAATTCATCGGCTAGCTTTTTAGCTGCGCTGTGTAGCATATTAAATGCGCTAAGCCCATCACCATCACACGGCAAGGTCATAAATAGACTCACTCCTGCGGTGCTAAACTGCTCCATATTATCAACATCAAACGTGCCTGGGTTGTACATATTCACCAAACGAAACAGTACTGGCCCATGCCCTGCAGGATCTAAATGACGATTAAAAAAGCCTTCTTCTGAATATTTAAAGCCAAGAGTGTTCACCGCAGGTAATAACTTTGAGCCTTCCATGGTAAGGCCATCAGGCATCTGAATGTGTACAATAATAAAATCGCTTGGCTGAGCAGGCTCTGGGGCGTCATTAACTTCAGCACTGCTCTCATCCGCAGTATTTGTTGCGTCACTTGCTGTATCATTGTGTTCTTTTACCGCTTCACCATCGCTATTAGCATCAGCTTGAGAGACTAACGGGTCATTGTGCTCATCTTCGGCACTAAAATTAATATCGCCAAACTGCGGTTCGTCACGTTCTTGCATCATTGGTTCTGTCTTTGGTTCGCTATCATGCACCGCAGCGACAGACTCTGACGGCTCTACGCGTTCGCTATGAGATGGCATGGGCGCATCTTTTTTACGTACTGACCATAAGCCATGTATTAATAACCCACCAATGACAACTACACTGATAATGATTAAAACCCATCTTAATTCTTCGGCCATCCCCTCACCTTTTCTTATTTGATCTGCCTAAATTGTAAAATTATACGCGTGCTAATTGCACCGCTTGTTCGATATCTACCGCCACCATCCGCGATACGCCTGGCTCAGCCATAGTTACACCGGTCAACCGCCCTGCCATTTCCATAGCAATCTTATTATGACTGATATAAATAAATTGTACTGATTGTGACATTTCTTCCACTAATCGGCAAAAACGCCCAACATTCGCATCATCAAGTGGTGCATCCACTTCGTCCAGCATACAGAAAGGAGCTGGATTGAGCCTGAATATTGAAAACACTAATGATAATGCGATCAGTGCTTTTTCTCCACCACTTAACAGATGAATTGTTGAATTTTTCTTTCCCGGTGGTCTTGCCATTATACTAACACCACTTTCGAGTAAGTCATCACTGGTTAATTCAAGATACGCACTGCCACCACCAAAAACTTTAGGGAATAACTCTGAAAAGTCTTTATTAACTTGCTCGAAAGTCGTTTTAAAGCGACTTTTGGTTTCCCGATCAATTTTTTGAATAGCCCCTTCTAACGTGCTAAGTGCTTTGGTTAAATCATCTAATTGATTATCAAGATACTGGCTACGTGTTTGTGCTTGTTCAAACTCATCAATAGCGGCTAAATTAACTGCCCCTAAATCAGCTAACTGCTGAGATGTTTTATTAAGCGCACTTTGCATAGTTGCTAAATTAACTGACTCTGGGAGTGTATCAAGTACAGTTTTTAAGTTTTGTGCTAATTCTTCAAGTGGCTCAAGCGCAGCTTGCGCCTTAACCATTAAACTTTGCTCTTCAATGGCAAGCTTTTGGCTTCGCTCTTGCAACGTTATCAGCTCACCTTGAGAAGACTTAAGCGCCGCCTGTTTATTAATTAATTCTTCTTTAGCCTCGGCTAAGTCCGTTTTTAATTTACTTATAATATCTTCAAATTGCTGGTGTTCACCAAGTAATAATTCAATTTTCTCAGCGACTTCTTCTAACGGAATGACAAGATCTTCAAGTTGCGTTGTCAGATCTTGCACCGCTTCATTTGCATTGCTACTGGCACTTAAGGCATGCGCAAGTTTGGTTTCACTTAACTGACATTCACTGCGCGTTTTTTGCTCGCTTAAATTGGCTTGATGGGCCTGCGTTTTATATTGCTCTAGTTGATCACTTAACTGCTTTAATTGCTGCTCATCATGTTCTAGATCACTCTGCGCGGCTGCTAACTTAGCTGCTAACTTATCACGTTGTCCATTTTCTAAGTTTAGCTGCTCACTGTGCGTAACAATAACTTTATTAATTACTTTGCGCTCTGCCTCAAGCTGCTGCTGTTTTTGTACAAACTTGTCGTGTTGCGCTTGCCATTGTGACTGCTGCTCTTTAAGCATATCGCGTCGCGTGCTGGCTCCCGCTATTTGCTGCGCTAATTGGTGTACCGCTTCTTTATGAGTATCTAATTGCGCTAAAAAGCTATTATATGTACCTTGCTGCTGAGCTTCGCGTTGCTCTGCCTTTTTAAGTTGTGTGCTTAACTGCTCAACAAGTTCAGCACTCTCGTGAAGTTGTTTATGCTTTAGTAATAATGAATTTTCGCTGTTGGTGGCGGTCTCTTTTTGCCAGTTATGACCATAAACATTACCTTTAGAATCAATTACTGCAAGCCATTTATTATCTAACGAGTCAGTGCTTTTCACGCCCTGTTGGAAGCCAATTTTGTTTAGTAGATCAGGGTAAACACCAAGCTCGATAAGCGCCGCTACAGACCCCTTAGTCACTTTAGCATTGTTTGGCCACACACTATTATGTGCTACAGTTTTGCTTACATTTAGGTGTTCAAGCCCCAGTAAAGCTTGTTCTACTACGTGTTCATAACCACTTTTAACCTCCAACTGAGCTAAAATATTCCCTGAGCCCTTGAGATCATTTTCACCTAATGTATAGCCGTCTAATAAACTACTTAAAGCGGCTGTTTTGGCTTTGTTTTCATTTAATTGCTGTGCGATATGTTGTTTACTTTGTTGTTCTTTTTTAAGTTCACTGGTAGCAAGCTCTGCGCTAGTTTGTAACTTATTTAATGCAGTTTGCTTTGTTGCTAACTGCTGGGTTAACGTTTGCATTAGTTGCTGTTGCTGGTCTAGTTGGCGACTTACCGGACTGCTTGTCAGTTCTTCAAGCGCTTGAGTAGTTTCAGCATACTGGCTATTGATATAATGTAAATTTTGCTGTTGCTGAGTAAGCTCACTTTGTGTTTTAGCATACGTTTCATTTAATTGCTGCGAACGCTCATTCAGCTGCTGCCAATACGTAGCACTTTGCTGTTTTTTATCCTGTAAACTAGTGACTTGCTCACTCATTTCTTCAACTTGCTCATTACACACTAAGCTGTATTCTAGCGCCTCTTGTAAGACGTGTTGAAGTTCATCACAAGCACCTTGCTGAGCTAATTGCAGCTCATGATTTTGCTGCTGCAATTGCTGTTGTTTAATAAGGTTTTGATTGGCAACTTGCTGCTGCTGCTTTAAATTTATTTTCTGCTGCTCAGCGCGAGTTAGCTCGGTGTGTATGGTGTGTTGTTGTTGCTGGGCATCGTTTAGTTTTTGTTGTTGTAACTGTGCCTGGCTTTCAAGGCTAGCTAATACATCGTCGTGCCCTAAATGCGCTTGCTTAAAAAAGTCAATTTGCTCATTTAATTTTTCTATTTGGTTAGTTTTATCAGCTTGTTGTTGATGCAACTTTTGCCACTTTAACACCGCTATCTGGCCTTTAAGCGTGCGCTCGGTTGTTTTAAATTCGCGATACTTTTTAGCGTCAATCGATTGCACGGCTAATTTATCAAGCTGAGCTTGTAACTCTTTTCGTACATCTAATAAACGTTCTAGATTTTCGCGGGTACTTTTAATCCGAGTTTGGGTTTCGCGGCGTCGTTCTTTGTATTTTGAAACACCAGCGGCTTCTTCTAAGAATACGCGAAGCTCTGCGGGTTTACTTTCAATTAAACGCGAGATCATACCTTGCTCTATTATCGCGTAACTGCGAGGACCAAGCCCAGTGCCTAAAAAAATATCGGTAATATCACGCTTGCGGCATTTGCTGCCATTTAAAAAGTATAAGGATTGACCATCACGAGTGACTAACCGCTTAACGGCCACTTGGTTACGATCAGCAAATGTGCCGGGTAAATGCCCTTGGGTGTTGTCAAAAGTGAGCTCAACTGAAGCTTGGGAAATTGGTTTGCGATTAGTTGAGCCATTAAAAATAACATCGCTCATGGCATCACCACGTAAATTTTTTGCTGAGCTTTCACCTAGCACCCAGCGCACCGCATCTATCACATTAGACTTGCCGCAGCCGTTTGGGCCGACAACGCAGGTCATTTGATCTGGAAATGGGATTTTAGTCGGCTCTACAAACGATTTAAAACCAGCTAATTTTATGGTGCTTAAGCGCATCTAGTTGTTTTACCACCTTTTATTACTTTTAAGCGCTAAGCTTAACCTAATTTATGTTAAAAGGTTAAGCTTGGCGTTTAAAATTATCTAAAATGATCCCGGTCGCCATCGCAACATTAAGAGATTCTGCCATGCCATACGCTGGGATAGTTATTTTGTCACTAATAAGTGCGGCGCATTCATCGCGGATACCATGAGACTCACTTCCCATAAGTAACACGGCTTGCTGTTTAAGTGGTGTACTATGGATGCTTGTACCTGTTAAAAAAGCGCCATAAACCGGTAGTTTCAAAGCCTTTAAATAGCTTGGTAAATCCACTTGGCTCACAGCAACGCGGGCAAACGAGCCCATTGTGGCACTAATCGTTTTTGGACTGTAGGCATCGGCGCTATCATCACTAGTAACAATATGACTAATGCCATACCAGTCAGCAACACGAATAATAGTGCCGAGATTACCCGGGTCAGATACGCCATCTAGAGCTAAAATCAAACCATCAGGCGCTGGTAACTCAACATCAGACATTGTAACAATTGCAACAGCAGCATTGTTTGATACCAAGGTGCTGGCTTTTGATAAACTGGCTTCATCGGCGAAGGTGACTTTGTGGCCTTGCAGTAAAGCTTTGTTGTCATTTATAAAGTTTTCAGAGCCAAAAATTTCAACCACCGACAAACGACTATCAAGTAACTCTAGAACGTTTTTTTCACCTTGCACAAGGTATTGATTATATTGCTTGCGGTACTTTTTTTGACCTAATGCACGAATTAACTTGAGTTGGTTTTTTGAAATCATAGCAGCCTCATATTTTGACGCCCAGAGTATATACCCAAGTTACCTTAAGATGCGAGCATCGTTGGAATTAAAAGCGATTTAGGCAAAGTACTTATTATCCGAATTCAGGCTCTAAAAAATGGCTATTCCTTTATGGAATAAATAGCGATGTCGATGAATATTACTGAGCTAATTATCCAAAATTAATTAACCAAGAATATTCCATTCTTGATTTAATTTATGTTTTTGGTTAAGTTATCCTTACTTATGGACAAGGGGTAATAAACATGGAAATAACCTCTACCCAATAACAGATACGAATCCAGAATTAATCAGCGAAAATACTTACTCGTATAACAGCCGAAATGCTTTTCTCCTTCGTTTTAACGGTTATGTTCGCTTGTTGGATAAGCCACTAACGTGTTCGGTATATTACTAACATAAGGAAGTTAAATGCAAATACAAGGACAGTATTACTATCCTGCGAGCAGCAAAAGTGAAATGCGCATTGCTCATATAAACAATAACCATATTAAGCTACTTGATTTACGCGATGAGCTTAAATTCGAACAAGCTATTGCACAGCTTGCGCTATCAGCAAATTTACCGGGACTTGCCGTTGAACTTAACTTTACCGATGGTGGCCGCTTTGTGCCTGACGATCCGCAGTTTCGTTGGCCTTTTACAACGAAGCAACAAAGCTTAGCGAAGCGCATTACTAAAAATAAGCTGTTAATTGTATGCACACTCATATTTATAGCTGTTCTTGTTTGGCTCCTGCTGTATAAAGCTATGGCAAATAATGTAGTTGAACGAATGAGTGAGCAAAGCTTTTACGTTATTGAGGAAATGGTTCTTGAGCCAACTAGTATAGGTGATGAGCAACAAGAAAAATCACAATTACAATGGGCTCAGATACTAGATGCGTTAAAACTTGATGCTAAACACTTTTAAGTTGTCTATTCATAAATATAGTTATTTAGCCACAGCGCGTTTCCTTACCTCATGGTCGACTGATGCGTGATCTCCGACAATCGAAAATAAACCAGGGCCGCTGTAAGCGATTATCCCTCATGAAGTGGCCATATTCAGCATGTATTCCTATGGTCGTGTAATTTTCTAGTACAGCCGTAGTACTGGCGGTTATAGTTGCTAATTTAGAAGGTGTTGCTGGGGTAAAGTGGCGAAACCGACAGCTCTTGACGAAAAGATTTATCAACCCGCCGAAGTAAGCTAGACAGATAGAATACACAAGAAAATACAGCTTAGCTTGACTGAGCTAAGCGTTAGCGTTTTTTTATCACTGATAAAAGTACCCGAGGTTCTGCCCTACACAGAAAGCGCCGGGGTCATTAGGTGAACGACTTAAGTCCAAGTTCCATAAATACACTCTGTGGATTATCGGTATATGTACCAAAACTACCACATCGTTCAAATCCTAAGTTTTCATAAAGATTAATTGATTCAGTTTGCTTAGGGCCTGTCTCGAGTCTGATGAGTGGAATTTGCACTTCACCGGCATAATGCAGCAGAATTTGCATAATACGTCGAGACAATCCTTTACCACGATAACTTGGTTTAACATAAAGGCGGCGTATTTCACCGTATAAACAAGTATCAAACTGCTTAACTATCGCACCACAGGCAACAATACCATCTTCATTTTTTAAACCAATTGCGTAAACATCTGGGTGATTCAACTCGTCAAGCGTAAGCGACTGCGCACAGGCAACAGGATATAAAGAGTTTATAAGTCGATCTATATCAGCAAAGACATTTATTGCATCTTGGTCATTCGAATTTAAATCGACTAACTGCATAGAGTATTTCAACTTTATATTAAAAATTTGTTTCAGACTATACGCAATTGTAACAAATGAACAACCTCATTCAGCCTATTTTTTGCTTATTTAAACGTTTAAATGGGCCATACTTCTATATAGACTCCAAAAATGCTTAAAAAATGCCGCCAAATAACTATATTGACTGCTTATTACTCAACTATCGAAAGGAAACTATTTTTTATTTAAATATAATCTAAAAACTTTCGATGCTCAATGCCTGCTAAATTAGCGTTTACTTTATTAGGATGCTTGTATTCTCGCCAATTAGCGACATTGCGGCCAATATTTAATTGGGGAAAATCAACATCACCTTCTACTGACAGCCCTAAAAATTTCTTCAATACTAATAAGCTCCCCTTCTCACTAACATCAATTGATAAAAAATCATCACGTCCTGCAAAGTAGCTAAATACTGCTTGTTGATGTTTTATATAGCAATTAGTTAAATCACTCTGGGTCAAAGGATGTATTGAAGGAAAAGTATCATGAAAACTCCGCTTTAAAACAGGACTAAAGTGTCCCCCTTTAAGAGCTAGATGTGGTGCCATTTTCTCAAGCAGCATAGTAATTGAAGGAAGCCACTTTGCTAAATCCCTATTTAAATAAACAAACTTTGAACCGGGAAATAATACATCTAGCTGCCTATAATCACTAAAGCAAGGCGCATCAGATACCGCATCAGCGACCTCAAATGCTTTTTTTGTAAAGGCTGTATGTGCAACTGACAACCCCATTTCCAGCAATGCTACACTGATGCTAGTAGTGCCCGTTCTGGGCAGACCAATTATAAATACCTTAGACATCATGCAACCTATTTGAAAAGAGGAAGTATTATATACCCATATACAGGCATATACCTAGCCCACTAAAAACAACATAAATAACACTCTAAGAGCAAAAATATTAACATCTGAACTGAAGTCTGAGGCAATATTCACAATCAGTTTTTCAGTATGTCATTTTAGCTAAACACTTTGTTACGCAAAAAGTCTGTTCAAAATGATTAAGCATTTTTATAATGGCTGATATAACAAAATAATTTGAGGTGCTGACGTGCAGTTTACCCAAGGTATGGAATACTTTTTTTCTGGTTTTAAATTGATCTCGCAAAAAGGATTAAAACGTTTTGTGCTTATTCCTCTATTAATCAATATTATACTTTTTGGTAGTTCGCTATTTTTTTTATATGGTTGGCTAACAGACGGGTTTGCTTATTTAAATAGCCTACTACCTGAATGGTTAAGTTGGTTAGAGTGGTTAATGTGGCCGATCGCGGTGATGGTGATTTTATTTAGTTACAGTATGCTATTTACGGTGATCACCAACTTTCTTGCCGCTCCGTTCAATGGCCTACTCAGTGAAAAAGTAGAAATGCATTTAACGGGACAAAAAATTAATGACGATGGTTTTGCTGATCTTCTAAAAGATGTACCTCGAATGTTAGGCCGCGAGTGGACTAAACTTTGTTATTACTTGCCTCGCGCTATTGGTTTTTTTATTCTGCTTTGGATTTTACCGCTAATAGGGCAAGTCTTATGGATATTATTTACTTGCTGGATGTACGCAGTTCAGTATAAAGACTACGCCTTTGATAATCATAAAATCAGTTTTAATGAAATGAAAAATGATTTGACCGAAAAGCGCAGTTTATCGTATGGGTTTGGCTTAGCTGTAATGTTATTAACAGCTGTACCATTTGTGAACTTAATTGTAATGCCCGTCGCCGTATGCGGTGCTACACGCTTATGGGTTGATAATTATCGCTCTAAATACCGTGATTGAATAAATTTTTAAACGTGTATCTAAAAGCACACCATTACTTGATGTGCTTTTATCTGGTAGGTGCTAGCTATACAAATTTTGCGGTACTTTCGTGACATTTAAATGAACGGTGATTTCTTCTCGGTCATGATAAAGGTGCTTCGCTTGTAGCTCATAGCTAATACCATATTTATCAAGCTCTTCTCTGATCATAGTTAAACACTCATAAACACTATCGAAGCGTTTTTTCATGGGTAACTTAAGATTAAAAATAAGTTCTTTTGCATAGGCATTTACCGCCCAATCAATCATAAGGCTCGTTACTTTAGTCGGTTTTTCTACCATGTCGCATACTAACCATTGAATATTGCGTTTTTCTGGTCGGTATTTAAACCCATCGGCGCGAAAATGCTTTACTTGGCCGGTTTCCATTAAATTTGCATTCATCGGGCCATTATCAATAGCACTGACAAACATACCACGACGCACAAGCTGATATGTCCAACCACCGGGGCAAGCGCCTAAATCAACACTACGCATGCCAGGCTGAACACGTACTTCCACCTCGTTAGGCGGGATAAACACATTAAACGCCTCATCAAGTTTTAAAGTTGAACGACTTGGGCCATCACTTGGCATCCGCAAACGTAAAATCCCCATAAAAAATGGGGAGTTGTTATAGCTATAAGAATGCCCAACATACGCAGTATTATTAGCTAAAAATAATACATGCATAACAGGACGATTAGCTTTAGCCTCACCTTCTTTACTACGTAATAAAATATTTTGTTTTTCTAAAGCCTTTTTTAACGGTGTCGATATTTTTTTACAAAAAGTCAGTAGCTCTTTACCTTCATTGGTGTCGGGGGTTTCAACTCTAAGCTCTGAACATAAAGGGAAATCAGCAGCAGCACTTTTAATCGCTCCTACTCTATCTTCAATTGCCATGTTTTCAAGCAAAGTACCTGCGAACCACTGCCGTGCAAATACCATATTTTTAAAATCAACTTTTTTGATTATTTCGTCGCTGTGGGAAGCTTCAAAACACTCATAAACGACATAGCCCGTATTTGGCTTAGCTTTAACATAGCCTGCAAAACCTTGCTCTGCAGCATGAAAGGTTATTTCAGCAGCGGCATCATTTTCAAAACCACTACGACAATAAATTACTACACTCGACATATTAATAACCTATCTAAAACTTAAAACGTGCAACTTGCACGAGTAGAACTGCCCAGCCAATCACAAAACAAACACCACCAATGGGCGTAATTGGCCCAAGCCACTTGATGCCTGTAAGAGCAAGTAAATACAAACTACCACTGAATAAAAGAATACCTGCGATAAAAAAGCCTCCCGCCCAGTTAAGTGTTAGCCCCCACTTGATAAGTATCGCCACAGCAATTAGCGCAAGCCCATGAAACATTTGATATTCAGCGGCGGTTTTAAACACCCCTAAGGCATATTCTGAAATACGACTTTTTAAACCATGAGCTGCAAATGCGCCTAATACCACTGACAACATACAAAAAATACTGCCTGTCATTAGAAATAGTTTAATCATTTATTAACACCTTACTTGCTGAATAATTTTATAAATTTTGCAGCACTGTGCGCTGCGAATTGGCGATTATCACTCTCACTAACCCCACTTTTTTTGCGGGGCTTTAACGAGTGGTCGCCATCTGTTAGCCAAGTAAATGTTGGCGAATGAGTTAATTGCATTGCTGAAATTTCATCTTTAGTACCAAACGTATCGCGTTCCCCTTGAAGCACTAAAAAAGGACAAGGAATATCAACAAAGTGTTCTGTACGGAGCTTTTCTGGCTTAGCAGGTGGGTGAAACGGATAGCCAAATACCAATATTCCTTTAATCGGCTGTGTACTTTCACATGCAAGCATAGATGCCATGCGCCCGCCCATTGATTTACCACCAATAAATAACGGTAACTTAGGGTTTGCGTGTGTAAGTACTTTTTCAAAATAAGTTAGTAACTTTGGTGCGCGCTCTGGAGGCCGGCGTTTGCCTGTTTGCTTTGCTATTTGCATATATTCAAAATCAAACAAACCAACATCAATGCCTTGCTCACTTAACCGTGTTGCCATATTTTGCATAAAGTCTGAATCGCTGCCAGCCCCTGCCCCATGTGCAAATATAAACTGTGCAGCCGCTGGTTGCTGACTACTTTTAAACCACTCAATTAACATAATTCTATTACCATTATTAGTACTCTTGTTCTTGCTCAACGAGGCCAAGCATCCACTCTTTAAATGATACGATTTTACCCAGCTCAGTTTGCGATTCACGGATTACTAAATAATAGGCATTTTTACTTTCTAAACTATGGCTAAATGGTATCACTAAGCGCCCTGCATCAATATCAGGTTTAGCCAGTACGCTATTGCCAATTGCCACACCTTGGCCATGTACCGCAGCTTGCAGCACCATTGATGAGTGACTAAATATAGGGCCTTGGTTAACTTGTACATTACGAACGCCGGCGGTTTTCATCCAGGTTTTCCAGTTTTTACGAGTAGTATCGTGTAATAGTGTATGGTTAGCTAAATCACTGGGTTGGTTAAGAGGTTTAAGCCCGGTAAGTAACATAGGGCTACACAGTGGCACTAAATATTCGGTGTGTAACTTATGTGTTTGCACGCCACTCCAATGCCCACGACCATAATAAATAGCAATGTCTACATCATCGGTCAGGGAATTTTCGTCTTGATCTTGGGCTTTTATTCGCACATCAATTTCAGGATGTAACTCATTAAATAAACTAAGTCGCGGCACCATCCACTGAATAGCAAAGCTTGGCGTTAAACTTACGGTTAATGAACCTTTTGCGCCGCGTGCTAGCAGTTTATCGGTGGCATCAATTAGCTGAGTAAAAACTTCTCTAATATCTAAAAAATAACCTTGGCCTTCTTCGGTTAATAATAAAGACCTATTTTTACGTAAGAACAATTTTAAGCCTAAATGCTCTTCCAGGGTTTTTATTTGATGGCTAACTGCGGCTTGCGTTACATAAAGCTCTTCTGCGGCTTTAGTAAAACTTAAATGGCGTGCAGCTGCTTCGAACGCTTTGAGCGCATTGAGAGGAGGAAAACGTCGCGACATACACACCAAACTTAGAATTAGTTTTTCTTATGGAATGAATTATACCCAAACCATCTCAAGATGCGAGTTTCAGTTGGAATAAAAAGCGATTTAGGCAAGCAATGATTACGAGTAATAGTAGCTCTGTTGTTAAAATCAATAACCTAGTATAAATCGCTTTTAAACAACCCCTTTGAACGTTTAACAGAGACTTACTCTCATCGTTGTTACTGCTTAAAAAGACTGCCATTGTTGCAAAGTAACGTCTTGGATATTATGCCCCTGTAAAACCCTGAATTCTGCACTATGAGGTAGCTTGGATATATATTCGACATTAAAAAAGCGACCAGAGTCGCTTTTTTCAAACCTTAGTACCACTTATAAGTTATCGGCACTGGTATCAAGTGGTGCAAGACTTTTTATCAACTCATCAACCGCTTTCATTTGACTCAAGTAGCCTTCTAACTTACTAAGCGCAAGTGCACATGGGCCATCACATTTAGCTTCATTTGGGTTTGGATGCGCTTCAATAAATAAACCTGCAATCCCAAGAGCCATACCGCTTCTTGCAAGTTCAGCAGCTTGAGCACGACGGCCATCAGCCGAGTCACTACGCCCACCAGGACGCTGTAATGCATGAGTGGCGTCAAAAATAACCGGAGCCATCGGTTTCATATCATCCATGCCTAGCATATCAACCACTAAGTTATTATAACCAAAGCTTGAACCACGCTCACAAAGGGCGATGTTATTGTTACCAGCTTCATTAAATTTAGTAATGATATGACGCATTTCGCGTGGCGCTAAAAACTGTGGTTTTTTAACGTTTATTACTGCCCCCGTCTTTGCCATAGCCACAACCAAATCAGTTTGTCGTGCTAAAAAAGCAGGTAACTGGATAACATCAACTACTTCTGCCACAGGTGCTGCTTGATGAGGCTCATGAACATCGGTAATTAAAGGCACATTAAACGTATTCTTTATTTCTTCAAATATTTTTAGGCCTTCTTCCATACCCGGCCCGCGATATGAATTTATTGATGAACGATTCGCTTTATCAAATGAAGCTTTAAAGACATAAGGAATATTAAGCTTATTGGTTACTTCAACATAATGCTCTGCAATGCGCATAGCCATATCACGCGATTCCAACACATTCATGCCACCAAATAATACAAATGGCTTTTCGTTCGCCAGTTCAATATCGTTAATTTTAATTAGCTGATTATTCATATTTATTCCTTAAGGAGCAACAGCTTGTAACATTAAGCCACAAATGTAAGCCATATATGTACCCACACCATAGCCTAGTACGGCAAGTAATACACCTACTGGCGCAAGTGATGGGTGAAATGCAGAGGCTACTACTGGCGCAGATGCAGCCCCTCCTACGTTAGCTTGTGAACCCACAGCCATATAAAATAATGGAGCTTTAATTAATTTAGCCACCAGCAACATTAAGCTGGCATGCGTAAGCATCCAAATAAGGCCAATAACAAAGTACAGTGGTGTTTCAAAAATAGCTGTAATATTCATGTGCAAGCCAATTGACGCCACTAAGATATATAAAAAGCTAGAGGCCACTTTAGAAGCGCCAAAGGCTTCAATATTTCGTACTTTAGTAAATGAAAGAGAAATACCAATGGTGGTTGAGATAACAATTAGCCAAAAGAACTTGCTGTTTAGGCTGTACTCTTGTGCCCATGGGAAATTAGCGCCAAAGTACGGGCCAAGGAAGTCGGCACAAAAATGTGCAAGGCCTGTAATACCAAATGCAATGGCAATAATAGTCATATAATCATTAAGCGTAGGCATACGCGCATGTTCAGCATGAAACTTTTCAACACGTGATTTTAGCTCTTCAATTGCACTAGTGTCGGCGCCTGTTTTAGCATCAATGGCCTTGTGGTTCGCTGCCATCAATAATAAAACCGCCATCCATAAGTTAGCCACTATCACATCAACAGTAACCATTGCTGAGAAAATATCGCCGCCAACGTCGAACATTTCTTTCATTGACGCTTGGTTAGCACCACCACCAATCCAGCTACCAGCAATAGTTGTCATACCACGCCAAACAGCATCAGGGCCATGGCCACCTATCGCTTCAGGAGCTACGGCACTCATAATGATAATAGCCAGCGGACCACCAATCACAATACCAACGGTACCGGTTAAAAACATGATTAATGCTTTAGGACCAAGATTTATAATCGCTTTTAAATCAATACTTATGGTAAGTAAAATTAAACAAGCAGGGAGTAAGTAACGCGATGCTACAAAGTAAACATTTGATGCATGGCCATCAACAATACCAAAGGTATTTAATAACGAAGGTAAAAAGTAGCACAGTAGTAACGCAGGCACGTATTTGTAAAACTTCTGTAGTGTCGGGTTTTGACTATGCGAGGTTTTAAAAATAAAGCCTAAAATAACTGCTAATAAACCAAATACAACTGCATCATTGGTAATTAGCGCAGTATGGGTTTCAGCCATGGGATTTCCTCAAATTAATGGTGAGTTTTGTTGTTGTCTTCAATTTCTTCAATTTGATGCATGATAATTTCAGTTGCAGGATCATCAGGACACTCATCAACGAAAAATTGCAAATCATCTCGCGCCATTTTAGGGCAATCAAGTTGATTAAGTAAATAACCGCGATCGCGGCGTTCGTACGGATCATCGCCAATCATAGCCATAAGCATATCTACACATGATAAGGCGTGACCAAACTTATTCTCAGTTATAAACGCCCATTTTTGCTGAGCCAAATAAAGTTTGTACACTTCATCGTCAAAGACTAGTTCTAACGGCTCTTGTGCATCGCCGTTTTCTTCACTGGCATTTTCAGGAGTAATATACCAGCTTTGCTGACCTGAACTTGGCTCTAATAAATAGCCTTCTTCATCACTGATTGCCACATGTACGTTTACTTCGCTTTGGTTAATACAGACACCGGCATCAAAGCCTGCATGTTGAAGCAAATGGCACAATAAAACCCCCAAGCTAGTTGGTGAGCCACTGCGCATGGCTAGCGTGTAGCTAAAGCTATTTAAAGTATATTCAGGCACTTTTAAGCTCGAGACACTAAACAGCCATTGCGTATAAAACATATCAACAATCGCATCTAGACATTCATGTTGATCATGATGTTGTTCACACACTTCGCTTACTTGATTTTCAAAGTCGCTGATCAATGCAAAGCTTTCACTCAACGAAGATTGAGGATCCCACTTCAATTCAGCACTAATACAACGATAAAGCGGAGCAGGAGTAAACGCATCATCTTGATAGGATTCACTTTGATCTTCAAACCAAGGAGTGGTCATTAATACTGCACATCTTTTATTAGAAAACGATGCGCTAGTTTACCTAGTTTTTAACTGAGTTACCAACGCATGTTAGGGTTTCCCCAATCAGCAACTAAAAAGCGCTCATTGGGGATAAGAATAATTAAAGTATAAGTGGGGTTTTAACTACGGCTAAATAACCTATTGCTAAAATAACCGCGGTTGTTACAAGTAAATAAGCAACTTTAGCTGTCATCGCTTGTTGTTTACTGGCAATAATACCGAGTGCAATGTAAGCAATAACTAAAATAATTTTCTCGAGTAACCAAGGCATTTCTAGTGGGTTAAAGCCGGCCATTACGATTAATGTTATGGCTGACACCAGCAGCAATGTATCTGTTACGTGGCTGCCAATAAAAACCAGTTTGTTTTTTGCAATAGCACCTGTGCCTATTCGTGAAAAAGAACGCACATAAAATAATAATACGCTAAGTACGGCAATTGCCATGTGAGTGTGTTTTACTGCTAAATAATCCATATACCCCTAGTGACTCTTAGTTAAATAATTAATCGGGAAAACGCATTAATACGTCCTCAAGTTCATTAACTGACTGATTAAATACATCAACCAGTTTAGGTTCGAAATGTTTACCTTTTTGTTTATTTCGTCTACTACTTATTCAATCAAGTAAACAAGCCGTTTTATAACAGCGTTTATGGCGCAATGCATCATAAAAATCTGCCAAAGCAGCAATTCGACTATAAATATGTACTGGCTCTTTTCAGACCTTCGGGAAGCCAGTACCCTCTCATTTATCTATGGCGATCACGTGCAATTATATTGTACGCGAGGAGTCTTTTAAAATCGCGTGACTTTTTTTCTATGGGTTTTCGTTATCTCCCACTCATCTTGCTCAAGTTTCGCAGGCTTATTTAAAATACTACCTTGATGTACCGACTTTAACCACACCATTTAATTCTTGCTGCGGTTCATCTAAAAACAAAAAATCATCCAGCATAACGAGTCTTTAGCTATACTTTTGTTAGGCATTACTTTTATTCTGGCCATTGAGCAAGTGTTACACGATCATTATTACCTAAGTCTTTAACTGTGAGTATATTTATATATGCCATTTCTGTAAAAACACGTCGTACTTTAATGCTTTGTTCAAAACCATGCTCTAATAAAAGATAACCATTTTTTTGTAAATAATCACGCGATTGAAAAATTATATGTTTAATATCTGCCATACCATCGTCTTCAGCCACTAATGCTGAAAGCGGTTCAAAACGCAGATCACCTTGGTTGAGATGAATATCATCCGACTCAATATACGGAGGATTACTTACTATTAAGTCAAACTGCTGCTTAGTAACGGCGCTCATCCAATCGCTTTGCAAAAAAGTGACATTGTTAAACCCGAGGCGCTGTTTATTAATATTTGCAAGCGTAACTGCATCACTTACCCTATCGACTCCGGTTATTTGCCAGTTTGGCATTTCGCTGGCAAGCGCAAGGGCTATAGCACCGGTGCCGGTACCTAAATCAAGTACCTTGGCATTATCAGGCAAACTTAAGCTAAGTGCATGTTCAACCAGTGTTTCAGTATCAGGACGTGGAATAAGCGTAGCAGGATTAACTTGTAGCGGAAGACTCCAAAATTCTCGAAGCCCGGTAATATGTGCCACCGGTTCGCCATTTACACGGCGCTTGCAGTAGTCATTAAATTGTATTTTTTGCTCTGTGGTTAAATGCTTTTCAGGCCACGTAAATAAATAACTGCGTGGCTTTTGCAAAACATGCAGTAGCAAAACTTCGCTATCGAGTTTTGCACTGTCGCTGGTATTTGCTAACTGTTCAACAGCGTTAGCAAGCGCTTGCTCAATACGAGTGGGCACGCTTATTCGTCACCCATTGCAGCCAGTAAATCTGCTTGATACTCCTGCATCAATGGTTCAATAACGGCGCCTAAGTCACCGGCAACCACTTCATTTAAACGATATAAAGTAAGGTTAATACGGTGGTCTGTAATACGCCCTTGTGGGTAGTTGTAAGTGCGAATACGCTCTGAACGGTCACCACTTCCCACTAAGTTACGTCGTTCAGACGCTTCAGCCGATTGACGTTTTTCGTCTTCAGCTTGTTGTAAGCGTGCACCGAGTACTGACATCGCTTTAGCACGGTTTTTATGCTGCGAACGCTCATCCTGACACTCAACTACCACACCACTTGGTAGATGGGTAATACGAATAGCTGAATCCGTTTTATTAACGTGCTGACCACCCGCTCCTGATGCGCGAAAGGTATCTACTTTTATATCTGCGCTATTTATTTCAATTGCTTGTGCTTCAGGAACTTCAGCCATTACTGCCACAGTACAGGCAGAGGTATGCACTCGCCCTTGTGATTCGGTTTCTGGCACGCGTTGCACTCTGTGAGCGCCTGATTCAAACTTAAGTTGACCATAGACACCTTCACCGCTGATGTGAGCAATTACTTCTTTGTAACCACCGTGTTCACTTTCGTTGGTACTAACAATTTCCACTTTCCACTTTTTAGTTTCAGCGTAACGGCCGTACATACGAAATAAGTCACCGGCAAAAATAGCCGCCTCATCACCACCCGTCCCTGCACGAACCTCTAAAAATACGTTGTTATTATCTTTCGGATCTTTTGGCAACATTAATACTTGTAGTTCGTCTGCTAAGCGAAGAACCTGCGCTTTTGCTTCTTTAAATTCTTCTTGTGCCATCTCGCGCATATCAGGATCATTATCTTTAAGCATTTCTTCAGCACTGGCCACGTCATCTTGCGCTTGCTGATAAGCTAAAAAGGTTTTTACAATTTCTTCTAACTCCGAGTACTCTTTTGAAAGCGTACGAAAACGATTCTGATCGTTAATTACAGAGGGGTCACTTAATAGTGCTTGCACTTCTTCGTAGCGTTCTACTAAGGTTTCTAACTTACGATAAACGGACTCTTTCATTTAATTGCTATTCCTGATCAATACCTAACATTTTCTTTAATTGGCGTAACTGAGCCACTTCACCTTTTTTCGCTGCATCTTGAATAGCACGTGTAGGCGCGTGCATCAGGCGATTGGTTAATTTGTTGGCTAGTTCTAAAATTACTTTTTCAGCGTCTTTACCGGTATTTAATTGACCTATTGCTTTGTCTACCAGTTCAGACTTTACATCTTGTACATCTTTACGATAATGACGAATTAACCCCACTGAATCGAGGGAGCGCATCCACATTGCAAATTCAGCGCTTTTATCGGCAATAATAATTTGGGCTTGCTCGGCTGCGTGCTCACGAGAGGCAATATTCTCGCTTACAATGGCTTGTAAGTCATCAACTGAATATAAATACGCCGCGTCAAGCTCTCCAACTTGGCTTTCTATATCCCGTGGTACAGCAATATCAATAAACAACATCGGTTTGTGACGACGCTGTTTAAGTGCTTGCTCCACCCCCCCTTTGCCAATAATAGGCAAGGTACTAGCGGTTGAACTAATAACAATATCTGCTTGATGGAGTCGCTCAGGCAATTGTGCAAGAGCAATTACATCACCGCCTACGCTTTCGGCTAAGCCTTTAGCTCGCTCAATGGTGCGATTAGCAACCGTAATTTGTTGTGGGCCACTTTGGTAGATATGTTTAGCAACTAACTCAATAGTTTCACCAGCACCAATTAGCAGCACTTTGGTTTTATCTAACTTACCGTAAATATGCTTAGCTAAATTTACCGCTGCATAAGCAACAGATACCGCGCTGGCACCTATTTCAGTCTCAGTTCTAACTTGCTTGGCTACTGAGAAGGTTTTTTGAAATAGACGATCAAAAACCAAACTGACAGACTCGTGGTTTTTCGCACTATTATAAGCTTGCTTGATTTGCCCTAATATTTGTGGCTCACCTAGTACCAGCGAATCAAGCCCACACGCGACCCGCATCAAATGGTTAATCGCATCATTATCTTCATAACAATAAATATTACTGCCTAGTTCTTGTTCATCTAAACCATGAAAATCTGCAAGCCATTGCAACAGTGTTTGGGAATTCTGTTGCGCGAGGCTACAATAGATCTCTGTACGGTTGCAGGTAGAGATAATCACCACCTCATTAAATTGGGCATGACTACTCAATTGCTGTAACGCCTCAGACAACTGCTCAGGCGAAAAGGCGACCTTTTCACGTAAATCTACGGATGCTGTTTTATGATTAATACCAAGTGCTACTATGGTCATATCTGCCAAATATTGCTAAGCCCTGCTCGAAAGGCAGCATTTTACCAAAATTCATTGGAATATGGAAAGTAAGGAACGACATTTGATTCGACATAATTTGATTTTACTACTATTTTTTTTATTTTTAGGTGGTTGTGCGCAAAAAATAAATCAGCAAACAGTCCTTTATGATGACTGGAAAGCACAATTAGCGATACAAAATAACTGGAAAGTTGAAGGTAAACTGGCTTTTATAAGCCCAGAAGAACGCCAATCTGCCAATTTAAACTGGCAACAGAAGCAGACGCTGAACGAACTGGTATTAACCAGTTTTATTGGTACCCGCATTTTAGGTCTCAAGCAAGACGCATCCGGTGCAGAGCTTAATTATGACGGCGAAACCTATCACGATACTAATGCAAGTCGTCTCTTATCGCGCTTGACCGGCTTTACTATTCCACTTGATAACGCCAAGCAGTGGCTAAAAGGTACCGTAACTGACGGTGACATTAAACTTGACTCATTAGGGCGCACCCAACAAGTTAGTTACACAGATAGTTCTGGCTTAAAATGGCTGATTCAATATAACGAATATCAGCAAATAGACGGTTATTGGTTGCCAAAAAATCTCACTTTAAAACACCAGCAACTAAAAATTAAAATCCAACTTTATCAATGGCACTTTAATTAATATGAACTCTCAGAATACTTCTCCAACTTCTTTTTCATTAATGGCTCCTGCCAAACTTAATTTATTTTTGCACATTAATGGGAAGCGCAGTGATGGCTATCACGAGCTTGAAACATTATTTACGTTTTTAAATTTTGGTGATGAACTAACATTTACCCAAACAGAAAATAATGAAATTGAAGTATCGGGTGATACTCATAACATTGAACTTCACGACAATTTAATTTACAAAGCCGCTTTATTACTAAAAAAACACACTCAAATTGATAAAGGCGCAAAAATAAATTTAATTAAAAAACTCCCTATGGGCGGTGGTGTTGGTGGTGGCTCATCTGATGCAGCAAGCACTTTATTAGGCCTTAATAAGTTATGGGATACCCGACTTTCGAAAGCACAGCTAGCCGAAATTGGCCTGCAGCTAGGCGCTGACGTCCCTGTATTCATTAACGGTAAAAGTGCCTTAGCACAAGGCGTAGGTGAACAGTTAAGCGAAGTTATCCTACCCGAAAAGTGGTACTGTGTGGTGCACCCGAAGCAACATGTTAGCACCGCGCAAATTTTTACTCATCCTGATTTAAAACGCGATACAAAAAAATTAAAAGGTGAATGGCAACAACATCATGTATGTAACGATTGCGAGCCATTAGTTAAAAAGCTCTGCCCTGAGGTTGAAAAAACCCTTCAGTGGTTGCTAAAATACGCTCCGTCAAAGATGACTGGCACAGGTTCTTGTTGTTTTGTGGAATTTTCAACTCAAAAAGAAGCGCAACAAGTGCTTGCAGACCTCCCTCATAAATGGGATGGTTTTATTGCTAATAGTGTTAATTTATCTGCCGCCCATACGCAGTTGAATGCTATACTTTGAACAACGAAGTAACGTACAAGTAAACTAGTTAATTAACTCTCATGAGTTGATTGGTCCAAAAATTCAGTGCCTGAGGAACCCTACCGTGCCTGACATGAAGCTCTTCGCTGGTAACGCAACACCTAAGTTAGCTCAAAAAGTTGCAAAACGTTTATATATTGAATTAGGAGATGCTGTTGTTGGCCGTTTTAGCGACGGTGAGATCAGTGTTCAAATTAAAGAAAATGTCCGTGGCTCGGATGTTTTTATCTTGCAATCAACCTGCGCCCCTACAAACGATAACTTGATGGAGCTTATCGTTATGGTTGATGCATTACGTCGTGCATCGGCCGGTCGCATTACAGCTGTAATCCCGTACTTTGGTTATGCCCGTCAAGACCGTCGAGTACGTTCTGCACGTGTACCAATCACAGCTAAAGTTGTTGCCGACTTCTTATCAAGTGTCGGGGTTGACCGCGTATTAACGGTTGACTTACACGCTGAGCAAATCCAAGGTTTCTTTGATGTACCAGTAGATAACGTATTTGGTAGCCCAGTATTACTAGAAGACATGAAAGATCGTGACTTTGATGATGTAGTTGTCGTTTCGCCAGATATTGGTGGCGTAGTTCGCGCACGTGCTATTGCAAAGCTATTACACGATACTGACTTGGCTATTATTGATAAACGCCGCCCACAAGCGAACGTTTCTCAAGTAATGCATATTATTGGTGATGTTGAAGGCCGCGATTGTATTATCGTTGACGATATGATCGATACCGGGGGGACATTGTGTAAAGCAGCTGAAGCATTGAAAGAGCATGGCGCAAAACGCGTATATGCTTATGCAACGCACCCTATTCTTTCAGGCAAAGCAGCTGAAAATATCCGTAATTCAGTAATTGATGAAGTGATTGTAACCGATTCAATTCCTCTGTCTGAAGAACTAAAATCAATTGAAAAAGTGAAAGTATTAACACTTGCAGACATGTTAGCGGAAACAATTCGTCGCATTAGCAACGAAGAATCTATCTCAGCGATGTTCGAGCACTAATTTAGTTTTTCTACTTCGCATGATAAAAGCACCTTTAAGGTGCTTTTTTTATAGCTGTTGTTTCTTTTACCTAGGGGGGGTGGTATGATAGCGCGCCTTTTGGCTAGGGACCTTGGTCGCAAAGGCCCTAACACTTTTAATTATTGGAGACATCATGTCTGAGAAAAAATACACTTATAGCGCTGAACTTCGCGTAGAAACTGGTACTGGTGCGAGCCGCCGCCTACGTCGCGAAGACAAAGTTCCTGCGATCCTTTACGGTGCAGGTAAAGATGCTGTGGCACTTACTTTCGCTCATAAAGATATGAACAAAGCACAAGAAGACGAAGGTTTTTACACGCATATTCTTACTGTTGATATTGCTGGCGAAGCTACTGAAGTTATCTTAAAAGATATTCACCGTCACCCATTCAAGCCTAAGATCACTCACCTTGATTTTCAACGTGTAGATGCAACACATAAACTTCACACTAAAGTACCTTTACACTTTATCGGTGAAGAAATCGTAGGTAAGTTAGGTGCAACTGTTGTTCACCAATTAACTGAAGTTGAAATCACGTGTCTACCTAAAGCACTTCCAGAATTTGTTGAAGTAGATGTTTCTGATCTAGTAGCTGGTGATTCAATCCATCTTTCTGAGCTTAAATTACCTGCAGGCGTTCAATCTGTAGAATTAGGTAAAGGCGAAGGCCACGATCAGTCAATAGTTACTGTTAAAGCAAACAAAGCAGCTCCGACTGAAGACGAAGAAGCTTCAGACGCTGCAGAATAATATTTAAGGTCTTGCACCTTGAATTCTATTCAAATGCTTGTGGGCCTGGCTAATCCAGGCCCCGAATACGCAAACACTCGCCACAACGCAGGTGCTTGGTTCATCACTGAACTTGCAGCACGATATAACTGCACGCTAAAACACGATCCTAAATATCATGGCCTAACTGGCAAAGTGATCATCCAAAACCAAGAATTTAAATTATTGATCCCAACCACATATATGAATTTAAGTGGTAAATCGGTCAGTAGTTTAGCTAATTTTTTCAAAATCCCTGTTGAAGACATTTTAGTCGCTCACGACGAACTGGATTTAGAACCCGGTGTTGCCAAATTAAAAAAAGGTGGCGGGCACGGTGGCCATAATGGTTTAAAAGACATTATTGCTAAAATGGCAAATAAAAAAGACTTTATGCGCTTACGCATAGGTATTGGTCACCCTGGACACCGCGAAATGGTAACAGGTTGGGTGCTTGGAAAAGCAGCCAAACAAGACCAAGAAAAAATGGATGCTGCGGTTGATGAAGCTGTTCGTTGTATGGAAATACTTGCAAAAGATGGTGTGTTAAAAGCACAAAACAGACTACATTCTTTTAAACCGTTATAAATAACGATTGAACGAATCTAAACAAGGTATCTTACTATGGGTTTTAAATGTGGCATCGTCGGTTTGCCTAATGTTGGCAAATCAACACTTTTTAATGCATTAACTAAAGCGGGAATTGAAGCCGCTAACTTTCCTTTTTGTACCATTGAACCTAACACCGGTGTGGTCCCAGTACCAGATTCTCGCCTAGATGAACTAGCTAAAATTGTTAACCCACAACGTATTCTTACAACAAGTATGGAGTTTGTTGACATAGCAGGCTTAGTAAAAGGCGCCTCAAAAGGTGAAGGTTTAGGCAATCAGTTTTTAGCGAATATTCGTGAAACCGATGCAATTGGCCACGTTGTTCGCTGCTTTGAAGATGAAAATGTTATTCACGTAGCGGGCACTATTGATCCTGCAGATGACATTGACGTAATTAATACTGAGCTAGTACTTGCTGATATGGACAGTGCTGAAAAAGCAATTTTCCGTAATGCAAAAAAAGCAAAAGGCGGCGATAAAGAAGCAAAAGAGCAAAACTCTGTACTTGAAAAAGTAAAAGCACACCTTGATGAAGGCCTGACTTTACGTTCTTTAGAACTCACTAAAGAAGAAAAAGCAGCGATTTCCTCCGTTAACTTTCTAACCATCAAGCCTACAATGTATATTGCTAACGTAGCTGAAGATGGTTTTGAAAATAATCCATATCTTGATCGCGTTCGTGAAATCGCTGCCGCTGAAAATGCTGTGGTTGTTCCTGTATGTGCTGCAATTGAGTCTGAGCTTTCAGAGCTTGATGAAGAAGATAAACTTGAATTTATGGCTGATCTTGGTTTAGAAGAGCCAGGTTTGAATCTTGTAATTCGTGGTGGCTATGAATTACTGCAATTACAAACTTACTTTACAGCTGGCGTAAAAGAAGTTCGTGCATGGACAATCCCAATAGGTGCAACAGCACCGCAATCAGCAGGTAAAATTCATACTGACTTTGAACGTGGTTTTATCCGCGCACAAACGATTGCTTATGATGACTACATTGCCTGTAATGGTGAAAGTGGCGCTAAGGAAGCAGGTAAGATGCGTCAAGAAGGTAAAGAATACATTGTTAAAGATGGCGATGTAATGAACTTCTTATTTAACGTATAAGCCTTTTGCCTATATTAATTAGAAAAGAGCCTACGGGCTCTTTTTTGTTTTATAGGCCTCAACATTTTATAGTTGAGCACAATACTTACCATAAAAATAAAGCTTTTAAATAAAATTTAGCCGCTTAGCTTATTTTTCCTGCAAACAAACCTTTATAAGCGTTTTTTTGCAAAAAAGGTATTGACGCAGATACCCCATATCAGCATAATACGCCCCGCACTCAGCAATGATGTGTAAACAAAAAAGATGGCTAAGTAGCTCAGCTGGTTAGAGCACATCACTCATAATGATGGGGTCACAGGTTCAAATCCCGTCTTAGCCACCATTCTTTTTTTGTTGCTCAATGAAGAGTTTAAAATAACTACCGAGTGTTTAACTACACAAAGTATGCGGGAGTGGCGGAATTGGTAGACGCGCTGGATTTAGGTTCCAGTAACTTAGGTTGTGAGAGTTCAAGTCTCTCCTTCCGCACCATGTTCTGATAAGAACTAAAATTATCAATTGTTTCAGTTGGGATATCGCCAAGCGGTAAGGCACCAGGTTTTGATCCTGGCATTCCCAGGTTCAAATCCTGGTATCCCAGCCAACAATGGCTAAGTAGCTCAGTTGGTTAGAGCACATCACTCATAATGATGGGGTCACAGGTTCAAATCCCGTCTTAGCCACCATTTATTTTTAAATGGCTCTGCAAGAGTTAAATTGCAGCTCAATGAAGAGTTTAAAATAACTACCTTTCTTTGATTTTATCAAAGTGAAGATGCGGGAGTGGCGGAATTGGTAGACGCGCTGGATTTAGGTTCCAGTAACTTAGGTTGTGAGAGTTCAAGTCTCTCCTTCCGCACCATGTTCTAGATGAGAACTAAAATTATCAGCTAATTCTTTGTTGGGATATCGCCAAGCGGTAAGGCACCAGGTTTTGATCCTGGCATTCCCAGGTTCAAATCCTGGTATCCCAGCCAACTTCTTCTACCAAGGAAAGTTGCTAAAGAATAACTCTAGCTACGAGTATAAAAAGCAACTTAATTGATGCGGGAGTGGCGGAATTGGTAGACGCGCTGGATTTAGGTTCCAGTAACTTAGGTTGTGAGAGTTCAAGTCTCTCCTTCCGCACCATGTTCTTGATAGGAACTAAAATTATCGGCTAATTCTTTGTTGGGATATCGCCAAGCGGTAAGGCACCAGGTTTTGATCCTGGCATTCCCAGGTTCAAATCCTGGTATCCCAGCCAACTTCTTCTACCAAGGAAAGTTGTTAAAGAATAACTCTAGCTACGAGTATAAATAGCAACTCTATTTATGCGGGAGTGGCGGAATTGGTAGACGCGCTGGATTTAGGTTCCAGTAACTTAGGTTGTGAGAGTTCAAGTCTCTCCTTCCGCACCATGTTCTATGAAGAACTAAAACTAGTCCAATTTATAGTTGGGATATCGCCAAGCGGTAAGGCACCAGGTTTTGATCCTGGCATTCCCAGGTTCAAATCCTGGTATCCCAGCCATTTTCTTAAAAACCTTCTTTAAACCTTTTAAAAAACACTAAAGCGTGAGCTTTAACCCACGATTTTGCTCATCAGCTAACATCACCACTAATTGCATACCTCAGCACCCAGTTTTTCACAGGGCCCGTTTTATTGGCCATTTTTAAAAACTGACTGCGCGCCCAACTAAGTGGCGCTACTTGGTTTGAAAAACCAAAATAACACGCATCCATCATGCTCATCATTAATAAGTTAGCTTTACGGCGAGTTAGCTCATATTCTTCTAAAATACCAGTTGCACCAATATCATCCTGCTCAGCAATGAGTGTGCTAAGCGCTGCTACATCTTGAAACCCCAAATTAACGCCTTGCCCTGCTAATGGGTTAATAGTGTGTGCGGCATCACCAATAAGCACCAGTCGGCCTTGAGAATAGTTATTTGCATGTAGACGAGCAAGAGGGAATACCGCCTGTTGAATAACCTCAAAATCACCAGGTAGTGCTGGAAAATGATTAATAAGTTGCTGCTTAAGCTCGCTTTTTGAAAGTAGCTGCCATTCTTTTAGCTGCTTAGCATCGTGATAACAAATTAAATTAGCATACGGTGCCTGCATAGGTAGAAAGGCCACCGGCCCAGTAGCTTTGAATTGCTGCCAGGTTTTTATTTGCTGCGGCGCATCTAATTTTATTAGTACACCCATACAATGCTGGCCGTATTGCCACCCTGTTACGCCAATATTAGCCGCTGCTCTTAATTGTGACTGCCCCCCATCTGCAGCAACGACTAAGTCGGCGCTGTAGCGTGAATCATCATAAACGAGAGTGATATCCGTATCAGTTTGTAAAATGGCCGTCACGGCACTCTGCTGTTCAACAACCGTAATATCAAGAGTTGAGAATTGCTGCCAAAGACTGGCTTGAATCAGTTTGTTTTCAATTAAGTGCCCAAGGTGCGAGGTGTTTATATCATTGCAATCAAACAGTAAGTTATCGCCCACACGCTCAAAAGCTTCTAATTGCTGGTATGGCGCTAAACGGCTTTGCTTAAGGATTGCCATAGCACCGAGTTCATCAAGTAAATTTTCAGAAAAACGATTTATAGCCGATACACGAATATCAACCTGCTCATTATTTAATACTTGGCTTGGGTCAATTATGTGCTTTTCAATTACAGTTACAGTGCAGCCTTGCTTGGCAAACTTCACTGCAGCCGCTGCGCCGACCATACCACCACCAACAATAATCACGTTGTTTTTATTCATTATTTTTTCACTAATTTGACTCGTTTTTACAATGCTTGATTGTAGCGTAAATCAGTCTTACCTGTCAGCGCATTTAATAATCGAGTAGTTAAAAATTGAGCTTGTTTGATTTCAATCCACAAACATTAAAACTATACTTGGATCTAGGTCGGTATCCAGCTAAAATACGCGTCCTTTAAGTCAGCATGCATTTTAACGCATCTGCTACTTGATCCTGTTTCTAGCACGTATTTGTGCCACTACCGAATTGAAAACGAGGCAATATTTCAATGAGTAAAAAGCTGCATATTAAAACCTGGGGTTGTCAGATGAATGAATACGACTCTCAGAAGATGGCGGATCTTCTCGATGCTACCAACGGCTACCAGTTAACTGATGAAGCTGTGGATGCAGACGTGATCTTACTCAATACCTGTTCAATTCGTGAAAAGGCCCAAGAAAAGGTGTTTCATCAATTAGGTCGCTGGAAGTTATTAAAAGATGACAAGCCAGACTTGATCATTGGGGTCGGCGGCTGTGTAGCCTCCCAAGAAGGTGACTCTATTCGTCAACGTGCGCCATTTGTTGACGTGATTTTTGGTCCGCAAACATTACATCGCCTTCCTGAAATGATCAAGCAAGTACAAGGGAGTAAAGGATCATCGGTAGTTGATATTTCATTCCCTGAAATTGAAAAATTTGACCGTTTGCCCGAGCCAAAAGCCGAAGGCCCTTCTGCATTTGTATCTATTATGGAAGGCTGCTCTAAATATTGTACGTTCTGCGTAGTACCATATACTCGTGGTGAAGAAGTAAGCCGTCCGCTGGATGATATATTATTAGAAGTAGCACAACTGGCTGAACAAGGCGTACGTGAAGTAAATTTATTAGGTCAAAACGTAAATGCTTATCGCGGTGATACTCACGACGGCGAGATTTGTTATTTCTCCGATCTAATTCGTTACGTGGCAGCGATTGACGGTATTGACCGCATTCGTTACACCACTTCTCATCCAGTTGAGTTTACTCCGGATATTATTGATGCGTACGAAGATGTACCAGAACTAGTCGATCACTTGCACTTGCCAGTACAAAGTGGCTCAGATCGTATTCTTAATTTAATGAAACGCGGCCACACTGCGCTTGAATATAAGTCAACGATTCGTAAATTACGTAAAATTCGCCCTAACTTAAGTATGTCGTCTGACTTTATCATCGGCTTCCCAGGTGAAAGTGCAACTGACTTTGAAGCCACTATGAACCTTATTAATGATATTGGTTTTGATATGAGCTTTAGTTTTATTTATAGCGCACGCCCAGGTACACCAGCGGCTGACTTGCCAGATGATGTGTCAGATCAAGAGAAAAAAGAGCGCCTCTACTTATTACAAAATAGAATCACCCAAATGGCACAGCATATAAGCCGCCAAATGTTTGATACCGAGCAGCGCATATTAGTTGAAGGCCCATCAAAGAAAAATCCGATGGAGCTGCGCGGCCGCACAGAGAATAACCGTGTAGTAAACTTTGTTGGTCCTCATTCAGTAATCGGTCAATTCGTTGATGTACGTATTACAGAAGCATTACCTAACTCTTTACGTGGTGACTTAATTCGTACAGAATCAGAAATGAACCTACGTCGTGATATTGCACCATCAGCCATAGTTAGTAAGGCAACTCAACCAGAAGCACCTGCAACACAGAACGAAATTGGTGTTGCGACGTTTGTTCCGTAGCTAATTAATTGGTGTCAGTCTCGGTTAAAGCTTAGGCTGACACCCATAAATAGGAAGCAATTTTGAGTAATCAATTAAAAACCTTAGAGCTTTATTTAGACCCCTCCGACCATAAACGCCTTTCCTCTTTATGTGGTCCATTTAACGAAAATATCAAACAAATTGAACGCCGACTTGGTGTAGAAATAGCGCATCGTGATAACTTTTTTAAAGTAACAGGTAAATTGCATAGCGCGGCAGCATCGGTAGAAATAATAAAAAGCTTATATGTTGATACTCAGCCACTACGTGGTGAAATTGGTGAAATAGAACCCGATGCCGTTCATCTCGCTATTAGCGAGTGCAATGCACTTGAGCAAGATATGCCACAAAGCGCCTACGGCAAAGAAATGGTTATTAAAACCCGCCGTGGTGTTATTAAGCCACGTAATGATAACCAAGGTTTGTACGTTGCCAATATTTTACATCATGATATTACCTTTGGTATTGGCCCTGCAGGCACCGGTAAAACCTACCTTGCGGTAGCCGCTGCGGTTGATGCGCTAGAACGCCAAGAAGTTCGCCGTATATTACTAACCCGGCCAGCGGTTGAAGCCGGTGAAAAGCTGGGGTTTTTACCTGGCGATTTAAGCCAAAAAGTCGACCCTTACCTTCGCCCGCTTTACGATGCATTATTTGAAATGCTCGGCTTTGAAAAAGTCGAAAAACTAATTGAAAAAAATATCATCGAAGTTGCCCCACTTGCTTACATGCGTGGCCGTACACTTAATGACGCATTTATTATTTTAGACGAAAGCCAAAATACCACTGCTGAGCAAATGAAAATGTTCTTAACGCGGATTGGTTTTAATTCAAAAGCAGTTATCACCGGTGATATAACCCAAGTTGATTTACCTCGTGGTGCCCGCTCAGGACTTCGCCACGCAATTGAAGTACTCGATGGTGTTGATGAAATAAGCTTTAACTATTTTCAATCACATGATGTAGTACGCCACCCCGTAGTTGCGCGAATTGTTGAAGCGTACGAACGTAATGATGAAGTTGAACGCTTAAAACGTGCAGAAAAACAACGTGAAAAAGAAGCTCAACAAGCATTACTTGCCAATAATAACCTACAAGCTGATAAATAGTGGCCACTGAACTTGATTTACAAATAGCCTGTGAGTTTGACAACTTACCTAGTTTTGCACAATTTGAATTATGGGCTGATAAAGCGCTTAACCAATACCGCGAAGAATCTGAATTAACAATAGTTATTAGCGACGAGGCACAAAGCCAACAACTTAATAATGACTACCGAGGTAAAAACAAACCCACTAACGTGTTGTCATTTGAATTTGAAGCGCCACCAGGTATAGAAATACCATTGGTAGGTGATTTAATTATCTGCCCAGCCATTGTTTTGGCTGAGTCAATTGAGCAAGAAAAATCATTTCATGACCATTTTGCCCACATGGTGATCCATGGATGCTTGCATTTACTTGGATTTGACCATATAAAGGACGAAGACGCATTCGAAATGGAAAGCATAGAAAAGCAATTACTTGCTGAACTAAATATAGCTGAGCCATATCGGGACGATATTTAAATTAACGGAGCAGATAGACGCAATGAGCGACGATAACTCGCAGAGTAGCCAGGGTTCTTCTGGCAAAACCTGGTTGGGTAAAATTACCCAAATGTTGCAAGGTGAACCCCAAAGCAAAAAAGATCTGGTTGAAGTAATTGCCGATGCGCAAGAGCGGGATTTAATCGACCCTGATACCAAAGAGATGATTGAAGGTGTGCTCGGGGTTTCTGAGCTTAAAGTGCGCGACATTATGATCCCGCGCTCACAGATGATCACATTAGAGGTCGATGCCCCACTAGAAGAAATAATTCCCATGATGGTGGACTCAACACACTCTCGTTTTCCAGTAGTCTGTGAAGATAAAGACCATGTTGAGGGAATTTTACTTGCTAAAGATCTAATTCCATTAATCTTAAATAAAGATGACCAATTGCCATCACTGCGTGACTACTTACGCCCCGCAATGGTCGTGCCTGAAAGTAAACGTGTAGATACACTACTTAATGAGTTTCGCCAACAACGTTATCATATGGCGATTGTAATTGACGAATACGGTGGTGTATCAGGCCTTGTTACTATAGAAGATATTTTAGAAATTATCGTTGGCGAAATCGAAGATGAGCACGATGAAAACGAAGATCAACACGATATTCGTCAGCTTTCAAAACATGTCTTTGTAGTACAAGCACTCACCCCTGTAGATGACTTTAACGAGTTCTTTAAAACCGGCTTTAACACCCAAGATGCAGATACCATAGGCGGTATTGTTTTACATGCATTTGGTCACATGCCAGGCCGTGGTGAGCTTATTAACATAGATGGTTTACAGTTTAAAGTAACTAACTCAGACAACCGTCGTATCTTACAACTACAAATAACTATTCCAAAGACTGAAGACAACAACATTGAAGAAACTGCTAACTAATCTCACTTTATTAGCAAAAGATAAAAAAGCGTGGCTCGCATTTATTGCGGGCCTTGTTTTAACTTTTAGCTATTCCCCTTTTAATATTTGGCCAATTGTCTTCTTAAGCCTTACTTGCCTAATATACTGTATTAATCCAACTCAAACTGGTAAAACGTTTAGTAAAAAAAGCACCAAGTACGGCTTTCTTTTCGGCCTTGGTTGGTTTGGTGCAGGCATTAGCTGGGTGCATGTTTCTATTGCAACTTTTGGTGGCATGCCACTTATAGCCTCAATTACTTTAATGGTTTTACTGTGCGCTTATTTAGCTATTTACCCGGCACTGGCCTGCGCGTTTGCAACACGCTTTGCGAGTAGCCCAAACAGCTTTGGTTTACTGTTATTAAGCGGTTTCGCGGTTACTGAGTATTTACGTGGTGTCGTGCTCACAGGCTTTCCGTGGTTAAGCTTTGGCTATACACAAACCGACAGCCCTTTGAATATACTTGCTCCCATTATCGGTGAGTTTGGCTTAATACTTGTGTGCATTGCGCTTGCCTTTAGTGCCTATCAACTGCTATTTTTACGCGCTATTAAAGCGCTTGTCGCTACAACTATATTACTGTGCATAGTTGGTTTTATTGGCCATAACAATAAAGCGACACAATACAACGATAAAACTATTTCAACCTTGTTAGTGCAAGGTAATATCAAACAGCACCTACGTTTTGATCCCAGTGAATTCTGGAGTACGATGAGCAAGTATCAAGACATGACTCGCCCACATTGGAATGCTGATCTCATTGTATGGCCAGAAGCCGCTGTGCCTGAAATGGAAGCCCTTGCTGGTAGTTACTTATCAGGCCTTGATAACGCCGCATCATTTAACGATACCGCACTTATTACCGGCATTGTTGATTACCAGCGCGACACTCGCGCTATCTTTAATACATTAATAGTGCTTGGCAATAAAGAACGCGGCGATGAGCACGGCCACTACCAGTATTTAGGCAAAAATCGTTACCGAAAGCACCAGCTGTTACCCATTGGGGAGTTTGTACCGTTTGAAGACTTATTGCGCCCCATCGCACCACTATTTGATTTACCCATGTCGTCGTTCAGCCGTGGTGATAAAGTCCAAAATAACCTACGCGCTAATGGCCTAAATATTCTGCCCGCTATTTGCTACGAAATAGCCTTTGCCGGTTTAGTGCGGGGCAATTATCACAGCGAATCTGACATTTTATTTACCGTCAGCAACGATGCTTGGTTTGGCGACTCACATGGACCCCACCAGCACATGCAAATAGCCCGCATGCGCGCCCTAGAATTACAACGTCCACTCATTCGTGCCACCAACAACGGCATCAGCGGTGTATATGATCCAATCAGCCAAATCCAAACCAGCATGCCGCAGTTTGAAGCCGATACCCTTAAAGTGAACGTAAAGCTCATTCAAGGCGATAGTATTTACAGTCAATATGGCAGCTTACCAGTATGGATATTTGTAGTATTAGTGGGAGTGATTGGCTTGGTTATGAGGTTCAAAGTTAAAGAAGAATAGCTTTAGAAGTTTGCTCGTTTGGAGTCTCTTATAAAAATAACCGCTCTATTATTTTATCTTTCGATACCAAAAAAATACCACAGGATAGATTGAAGCCTAACGAAGGGTTAATTTTAATTATTGGCTAAAAGCGGCCGAAATAGCTACTATGCAAGGCGCAAATTATTATTTATTAGTATCATCAAGAGGCGCGCAAGTAGCAAAAAGCGATGTAAAATAAGTGAGTGTTTTGATGTTTAATTTTAAAACGTTTCTCTAAAATAGCTTTACGGTTGCAAGCCTTCTTTGTCTTAAAGTAAATTATTCTTTGTGTAAAAATAAAGCCAGTAAATACTGGCTTTATTTAATGTTATTGTACCTAACTATTTACCAAACTCTTTCGGAGCTGGGGGTACAACTAATGGTTTTTTAGGGTTCGCTTTGAGCTCTTTTAATAACTCCTCAACAGCACGTTCAATAGACGGGTCTTTGCCTGCTTGAATTAGCTCTGGGCGATCAATGACTTTAATGTCTGGGCTAACCCCTTCGTTTTCGATTATCCAATTACCGTCCTTGTCGAGTATTCTAAAGGTTGCAGCAATAACCGAACCACCGTCAACAAGACTAGGGTTACCTGAGATACCAATTAAGCCACCCCACGTTCGCGTACCAATCAATTTACCAAGCCCCGCTTGACGAAAGTAATACGGTAGTGCATCGCCGCCAGAACTTGAATAACCATTTATTAGCATGGCTTTTGGACCATCATGAGCAAACTGCGGTGTTTTAGTTGGCTCAACACCGCGACGCTTCCAATAATTAAGTGGTTTGCGCGCAAGCCAAGTGATCATATGCTCTGGAATAAAGCCACCGCCGTTATAACGATCGTCTATGATCATGGCTTCTTTAGTTGTTTGCGGTAAAAAATTTTTAAATAACGAACGATTTCCTTCATAGTGTGTATTGGGTAAGTGTACGTAACCGATGCGGCCATCTGAAAGTTTATCTACGTAATCAGCACGCGATTGCGTCCATTGCAGGTAACGTAAACCGGCTTCACTAGCTATTGGTTTAACGGTTACTTTCCAACTTTTTTTCAAACTGGGTGATTTACTCAGTAATAACTCCACGGGCTTATCTTGGGTGTTCTCTAGTAATTCATAAAAGTTAACCACGTCTTTTACTGAGCGGCCATTCACTTCAATAATATAATCACCTACACTTGCATTAACACCTGTTTCGTTAAGTGGGGAACGAAAGTTCTCGTGCCAATTTTCGCCTTTAAAAATAGTCTCTATTTTTACAAAACCAGATTTATGGGCACTAATTTCAACGCCTAACAAGCCATGCTTTAACCGTTTTGCTGTTGGCATGTCACCTGAGTTTACATAAATATGACCAGAGTTAATTTCACCTGCAATCTCACTCAAAACATAATCAAGATCAGCGCGATGTACCACAGCATCAGCCATCGGTTGATAACGCGCTAAAATCGCATCCCAATCTTGACCGTGATGATTTTCATCGTAAAACCAGTCACGTAAGGTACGCCAACCCTCTCGATAAATTTGTGCCCACTCAGTTTGCGGATCAATTTTTAATACCATATCTTGCAGGTTGAGTTGCGTTTCTTTTAAGTCTTGCTTTGCCTCTGGCCTAATTACGCTATAGTTATCGCCTACTCGCGCAATGATATGTTCGCCATTTTCTGAAGCTTTATAATTATCAATCCCTTGTGCAACTATCGTCACTTCACTATCGACACTATCAGGTATTAATTTAAGTTCCCCTTTAGATAAAGTTAATACCCCGCCTTTAACACCCGTTAATGCTTCATAATTTCCAGCAGGGGTATTTAGTGCAACAACACGCTCCATGAAACCATCACTTTGTATGTGATTGCTTGGTACTTTAGCTGATTTTTTATCGCCTTTAGTATCTGACCCTACAATTGTTATTTCATCAGTAAGAGGACTATTTAACGGTTTAATTTTACTATTTACCGCAACAGAATAAACCCGAGTTGCGTTGTTAAACATGTAGTCAAACTCATAACTGCTAAACGTTAAGTTAAAATCACGTTCAGAAGTAAAGTACAGATATTGTCCATCGGGTGAGAATGCCGGATTTTTTTCACTGCTCATATCATCGGTTAAACGAGTAACACGCTCGTCACCCAAATTATAGAGCCATAACGAGGCATAGCGATTTTTATTATTTTTAACAAAAATAATATCGTCACTATTAGGAGACCAAATATAAGTAGTCAAGCCATCTTCATCATACTTACCGGTATCAATTTTATGTTGCTTGCCCGTTTTTATATCAAGCCACCATAATGTATGATTTTTATCTGCAAACAATAATTTTTTATTGTCAGGTGACCACACGGGGTCAAAGCGCCAAATACTGCCATTACTGGTCAGTTGCTTCACTTTATTATTATTCGCTCTATCTTGAATATAAATTTCGTACTCACCGCTTTCATCACTCATATAAGCAACATAGCGACCGTTTGGTGACCAAGAAGCCGCAATTTCACGTCCATTTGAAGTATGACTTAAATTACGTGTAGGACCGTTTTTCACCGGCACAGAAAATAAGTCGCCACGGGCACTAAATACCACGCGGTTACCATCATGAGAGACGTCCATTGAATCAATAAAACCAGCCACATTTTTGCTGTAAGGCATGGTATATTCACGGCTTCCTTGTACGTTGATGGTCAGTTTTTCTTCACGCTGTGTTGCGTCGTCAAAGCGATACAAATACCCGCCATTTTCATAGACTATGGCATCGGGTCCTGCTGAGGGCCAAAGAATGTCAAAATCGGTGTGATTTGTGACTTTTATTGGCGCTTTTCCTTCTTGGTGTCTATATAGGTTTAGCGTATATTCTCTATCTGACACATAATAAATATTATCGTTAACCCAAGTTGGTTGCTGCTCGGTAGCTCTGTTAGTAGTAAGTTGTTTAGATTTATTATTTTCTAAATCATAAATCCATACATCTTGCGCTCGCCCGCCACGCGTGCGTTTCCAAGTACGAAACTCACGATCAATCGGTGTATAAACATAGTGCTTACCATCTGGCGATACCATACCGCCGCCGGTTTCAGGGATGGGTAATGGTTGCTCTAACCCACCTTCTGCAGAGACCATATAGGGCCTACCAACACGCTTTCCATAAGGTGTGCGATTTGCTCTAAATACAATATTTTTACCGTCAGGTGTCCAATCAAGAACACGGTAATCATAACCACCGCGTGGGGGCATAACTCCTACATCATTATAATAAGTAAGCTGTTTAAGTTCACTGCCGTCACGGTTTATGACATAAACTTGTCTGCTGCCATTATATTGAGCTGAAAAAGCAATTTTTTTGCCATCAGGTGAAAATTTAGGAAAAGTCTCAAACCCCTCATGATCAGTCAGACGCGTACTATTACCTGTTTTTGTATTTGCGATGTAAATATCACCGGCATAAACAAAAGTAACAAGTTCTTTATGGATATCAGGAAAGCGTAATAGTCGCGTATCTTGTGTTTCGTAGGCTATCGCCATTGAGGGAATTGCAGGTGTAACTGTAACAGCGATTACAGTCAATAAAGTGCGTAGTTTCAACGTTACCGTCCTTACTAGCTCAAGTGATGAGCATATTGTTATTTTATATCATAATAACAATATGAGAAGGAATTTCAGCCTTGTGCGACAAATTACTGTAAAAAAGTGTAAATACGATTGGTTAGCGGATGCAGGTTAAAAAAGTAACCATTTCAGTTCATAAAGCCCTTGCTAAGGGGCCATAAAACAATAATATAAGCCTACACCACGCACTCACAACCTTGTTATGACTCTATTTTGAGTAGCTCTACTTCAAAAATAAGTAATGACGCGGCAGGTATGCTAGCAACGCGTTTTTCGCCATAAGCTAATTGGTGCGGCACATAAAACGTATATTTATCACCTTCGCTCATCAGCTGGAGTCCTTCGGTCCACCCCTTAATTACCTGGTTCAGTCCAAAACTAACTGGGCTGTTACGTTCAACTGAGCTGTCAAATACGCTGCCATCGAGTAAAGTGCCATGATAATGCACCTTCACCATGCTTGTTGGGCTGGCTTTTTTTTCATTGCCACTTTTCTGCTCAATTTTATATTGCAGGCCTGAGGCCGTTTCATACACTCCCTCAACGTTGCTGTTTGCTACTAAAAAGTCAGCCTCAATTTGTGCATTGGCAGCGGCTTGCTGTTTTACTTTTTTACTGTTTTGATAAATCAAAAAACAAAAAATGGCGATGATTATCGCCAAAATAATATTAACCATAATTACACTTTCTCTTCTTCTTTATCGTCATTTTCGCCGTTAACTATATCGGCAATATTATTTAAGCGCGCTAAAGCAATGCCATTTACTGAATCTTCTGGGTAATAGCCATCAACAAGCTCGCCTGCGTCACTATCCATTAATAAGCTAAGTGCTTGATCAACTGTTTCAACAGCAAATATATTAAAACGTTTTAGCTCAACAGCGTCTAAAATCTCATCATCAAGCACTAAGTTTACCTGGTTTGATTTTGGAATAATAACGCCTTGTGAACCAGTTAAACCGCGCATTTTGCAAAGCTTAAAAAAGCCTTCAATTTTTTCGTTTACGCCACCAATGGCTTGTACGTCACCATGTTGGTTAATAGAGCCTGTAAGCGCGATAGACTGACTAATTGGTAAACTAGTAATTGCCGATATAAGTGCGCACAACTCAGCGAGTGAGGCGCTGTCGCCATCAATATAGCCATAATTTTGCTCAATGGCGATATTAGCGCTAAGCGTTAAGCTAAACTGCTGGGCGTATTTATTACCTAAATAACCGGTCAGCAGCATCACTCCTTTAGAGTGAATTGCTTTACCGAGCTCAGCTTCACGTTCTACATCAATTACACCATCAGCGCCCGCATAAACAGTGGCTGTAATACGTGCAGGCGTACCAAATGAAGTGTCACCGATATGCAGTACCGTTAAGCCATTTACTTTACCTACCGCGTGACCATCTGTAGCAATTAATGTGTGACCTTCTTTAATATCACTGAGCATATTTTCGCTAATTTGCCCAGTTCGATATTGCTTGCCAACTATCGCTTCATCAATATGATGATTGTCAATAATTTTTAGGCTATCTTGTTTAGCATAAAAACTTGCTTCTGCCACCAGCTCTAATACATCGGCAAAGCGAGCTGAAAGTTTGTTATGGTGCTCTGCTTGACGATAACTAAACTTAAGTAGGCGTGCCATGCCCGCTTCAGTAATGGTACATTTTAGTGTTTGCTGACAATATTCAGCAACTTTGGTAATAAACTGATACTGTAATTTGTCGCTACTAGGTAGATAATAATCAAAATCAGCTAAGACTCTAAATAACTCGGCAAACTCTTCATCGTATTCACCAATGGTGTAATAAAGCTCACGAGAGCCGAGTAAAATAATTTTTACATCCAGTGGAATAAGCTGCGGGCGTAGTGTAAAACTACTGCCTACTGCATTATCTTGATACGGTAAATCATTTTTAATTTGATGGGTTTTAAGCGATAGTTTTAAACCATCCCATACTTGTGGGTTTGCCATCACTTTTTCGGCGTCCATAATTAAATAGCCGCCGTTAGCACGGTGTAATGCTCCGGGCTGAATCGAACGATAACTGGTGATCAAAGAACCTTGTGAAGTAGCGTATTCAATTTTACCAAAAATGTTACCAAAAGTTGGGTTGGGCTCGTACACCACTGGTGCAGCGTCACCTTCTTTATATTCTACTAAAATATTCGGCGCGAAAAAATCGGTTAGCATGGCTTTACGATCAAAGTCTTCTTTGTTTTCTTCGCTTACATCGTCATCATCAAGCCACTCAAGTACAGCGTCGATAATTTCAACTCGAATATCTTTTAAATAACGCAGCACACCAATATGCGCGGCATATTTATGCTCAAGGGCTTTTAGTAATGGTTTAGTGGCAAGCTCTGCGGTCGACTTCTTCAAGTTACGTAACTTTTCAGATGATTCGCGTTTCCAACGAGGTAGCTCAATTAACGCTTCGATTAAAGTATCTTCTAGTTTTTCGATTACTTGATAAAACTGTTCGCGTAAATCATCATCAAGAGTCGCAAATTCACTGTCGCTCAGCTGTCTGCCATCAATCAGTGGCGCAAAACCTACTACATTTTTTTCTTCAATAAGGGCAACACTTTGCTCAAGAGCTGCCACTTCCACGGCAGTAATCGCACTGTCGTATAAATCGTTAAACTCGCGATCGATAGACTTTTTCTTGCGCTGGTAAGCTGGGTTATCAAACGCTGCCGGAAAGGTATCAAGCACTTCATCAATAAATGAGTCTATGTCGTCTGCTAGTTGCTTGCTTTGTCCTGCTTGCATAAACAGCGCAATTGGTTCGCGGTGGTCATCGTAATTATTAACGTATAACCATTCGTTAGGCGTCGGCCTACCTTTACTGTGATCGGTCAACTTATCTTTAACCAAGGTAAAACGCCCATGAGCTGCTTCGCCCATAACATAAACGTTATAACCTGGTAGTTCCATCCCTAGCGAAAAATCAAGGGCACTTTGTGCGCGCTGCTGGCCAATAAAAGTTAGCTCTTCTGGGTATGGATTTTTCATGCAGGTAGCTACATGGTTTGCAGAGATTTCAGGTGCCAATGCAGACACAGATAAAGGGATCAGTTTATTCGTCATTCCTAACTTCTTATTATACCAACCAATGGTGGTGAGTGTGTAACAAGGCCGAGTAGCTCGACCTTGGATTAAATTTAAGGTTGCAATGCCTTACGGCTGAAGTAAATACCGCCACAATTACTACACGGGGTTATTTCTGTGGCATGGTAAATATCATAACTATGGTGGCAATTCTTACATACTAACGTGCCCATGGCTATCCATTCACCTTGATGATAGACACCATTGTGCTTAAAATCTTGGCTTAACGCTTGCCATTCGAGCTGAGTTTTGTCTTCAATGTGCGAAAGTTCAAACCATAAAGACTCTTTAAGTTCTTGCCAAGCAAGCGAATCATAGTGTTTATCGTTTTCTTGGATGTGGTCAAGATCGCGCTTTAAATACTCACGATATAAATTTACTTTATCTTGGCCTAATTGTTTAAGTGCTTGCTCAGATTCAACAAACTTATCCATTGCATCTTTTAGTTCATGATCTTTTACATCTTTAAGCCATGCACTTAAATCAGTTAACCATGTTTTATAATCTGCCATTGTTTACTCCTTTTAAACTGCGTTAAATCAGTGTTCAGCTTAAACAAGTATAGGTTAACCTGCACTGAAAACACATTTCCCTGTGAATTTAATAAAAGCCCTTATTTGTCGCTGTGATTAACAGGTATTTTGAGTTATCCTATTCGGCAATTTTTTATTAGTTTGCAAGAAGTCTGGAACCGTAGATGCAAGAGCAATATAACCCGCAAGATATAGAGTCAAAAGTACAAGCTTACTGGGATGAAAACCAAGTATTTAAAGTCACTGAAGATGAGAGCAAAGAAAAGTATTACTGCCTTTCAATGTTTCCATACCCAAGTGGTCGACTACACATGGGTCATGTTCGTAACTACACAATTGGTGATGTAGTATCTCGCTTTCAGCGCTTGCAAGGTAAAAACGTAATGCAACCTATGGGTTGGGATGCGTTTGGGTTACCAGCAGAGAACGCCGCTATTAAAAACCATACTGCGCCTGCAAAATGGACCTACGAAAACATTGATTACATGCGTACCCAGCTTAAGCAATTAGGTTTTGGCTATGATTGGGATCGTGAAATTGCCACCTGTCATCCTGAATATTATAAATGGGAGCAATGGTTTTTCACTAAGTTGTATGAAAAAGGCCTAGTGTACAAAAAAATGTCAACGGTTAACTGGGATCCTGTTGACCAAACAGTACTTGCCAACGAGCAAGTTATTGACGGACGCGGCTGGCGCTCTGGTGCGATCGTAGAACAAAAAGAAATCCCACAGTGGTTTATTAAAATCACCGACTACGCACAAGAACTACTTGACGATTTAGACAAGCTAGAAGACTGGCCTGAGCAAGTTAAAACTATGCAGCGTAACTGGATTGGTCGCTCTGAAGGCTTAGACATCGAGTTTAAACGTGCAGACAGCGACGAAACTTTTAGCGTCTACACCACTCGCCCAGATACTTTTATGGGTGTGACGTATGTTGCTGTTGCAGGCGGACACCCTATCGCCCAAGAAGCGGCAAAAAATAGCGACGCAGTCGCACGATTTGTTGATGAGTGTAAAAATACTAAAATCGCCGAAGCTGACATGGCTACCATGGAGAAAAAAGGGATCGCCACCGGCTTTTACGCGATTCATCCATTAACCGGCGAGCAAGTGCCTATTTGGGTTGCTAACTTTGTACTGATGCATTATGGCTCAGGCGCAGTTATGGCCGTACCTGGTCACGACCAACGTGACTACGAATTTGCAAGCACTTATGGCCTTGACATAAAGCAAGTTATTGCAGCGCCTACCGGTAGTGATGAAACGGTTGATTTAGACAACCAAGCATTCACTGAAAAAGGCGTATTAGTAAACTCAGGTGAATTTGATGGCCTTGAATTTGACGCTGCTTTTAATGCTATTGCCGATAAACTTGAAGCACTTGGCGTAGGTGAGCGTAAGGTAAACTTCCGTCTACGTGACTGGGGTGTTAGCCGCCAGCGTTATTGGGGATCACCAATCCCAATGCTTAGCGACGAAGAAGGTAACGAGCTTGCGGCTACTGAAGATATGCTACCGGTTCGTTTACCAGAAGATGTGGTAATGAACGGTGTTACATCGCCGATAAAAGCCGATGAAAACTGGGCTAAAACCACCATGAACGGCGCACCAGCATTTCATGAAACAGACACCTTTGACACCTTTATGGAGTCATCGTGGTATTACGCGCGTTACTGTAGCCCTCGTTTTGATGAAGGCATGTTAGAGCCTGGCGCGGCAAATTATTGGTTACCAGTAAATCAATATATTGGTGGTATTGAACACGCCATTTTACACTTATTATATTCACGTTTTTTCCATAAGTTACTACGTGATTTTGGCTTGGTTAATTCAGATGAACCATTCGAGCGTTTACTTTGCCAAGGCATGGTACTTGCTGAAACTTTCTATCGTAAAGATGAAAAAGGCGGTGATGTATGGATTTCACCAAGCGATGTTGAAACCGAAACCGACGACAAAGGCCGTGTAACTAAAGCATGGCATAAAGATGATGGTGAATCGGTATTTTCATCAGGCATGAGTAAAATGTCTAAGTCGAAAAATAACGGCATCGACCCACAACAAGTTATTGCTCAATACGGCGCTGATACGGTACGTTTATTCATGATGTTTACCGCCCCACCAGAACAAACATTAGAATGGTCTGATTCGGGTGTTGAAGGTGCGCATAGGTTCTTAAAGCGCGTATGGAAATATGCCGTTGATGTTGAAACGGTCGGTTTTCAGGCACTCGATTTAAGCGCCTTAAATAACGAGCAAAAAGTGCTGCGCCGTGAGCTACACAAAGCGATTGCAAAAGTGACTGATGACGTTGAACGTCGTCAAACCTTTAATACCGCGATTGCTGCCATTATGGAGCTTTCAAATAAGTTACTTAAAGCGCCACTCACTGATAAGCAAGATGTTGCGATTGCTAATGAAGCACTTGAAGCGCTATTAATTATGCTTGCGCCAATTACGCCACACCTTAGCCATCAATTATGGCAAGACTTAGGTAAAGAAGGCGATATCCTTGACGCAGCATGGCCAAAAGTAGATAACGCTGCCCTTGTAGAAGATGAAAAACTTATCATCGTACAAGTAAACGGTAAACTTCGCGCCAAACTAACAGTGCCCGCAGATGCGACCAAAGAACAAGTCGAAGAACTTGCTTTTGCAGAACCTAACGTAACTAAATTCACTGATGGCAACACCATCCGTAAAGTTATTTACGTGCCGGGTAAACTACTTAATGTGGTTGCAAGCTAATATGGCAGCGTTAAATGCCATTAAAAATGGACTAGCCTTAGTGCTAGTCTGTTTAATGCTAAGCAGTTGTGGCTTTCATTTAAAAAAAGCATCCAGCTTGCCTGATGACTTAAAAACATTGACGTTGATGGGCGACGATGAACGCTCAACCTTATATGCAATGTTAGAAGATGAGTTAATCGCCAGTAAAGTAGATATACAAGCTGAGGTCGCAAAAAATGTGCCGCAGCTTTATTTACGCAAAGACAGTCTTGAGCGCCAAACACTATCACTTTTTGATAATGGTCAAGTCGCCGAATACGAGCTGGCTTATAGTGTATCCTACATTTTAAAGCGCCCTGGACATGAACCGTTAGAGCAAAGTTTTGAGCTTTATCGTAACTACCAAGACGACCCTGACAACGCACTCGCTAAAGCCAAAGAGCTTGAGTTATTACTAAACGAAATTCGCCAACAAGCGAGTCGTCGTATCATGCGCGAGCTATCACAACTGTAATGCGCTGTTATGCTAATCAACTAAAAGAACAATTAGGCAAAACCTTAGCACCGGTTTATTTGGTGTTTGGCGAGGAGCCTTTTCAGGTTGATCAGTGTGTAACACAAATTCGCCAGTCAGCAAAAGCACAAGGGTTTGATGAAGTTATTAAACTGACCTTGATGCAAGGGTTCGATTGGCAAGAATTAATCAATGAATACCAAAGTATGTCGCTATTTAGCGCCCGTACCTTGATAGAGCTTGATTTAAACTTCCAAAAACCCGGTATTCCCGGTAGCAATACGTTTAAACAAGTAGTGGAATTACTTAATCCAGATACGCTACTTATAGTTAAAGGCCAAAAAGCCAGCCAAGATATTCAGCGCAGTGCTTGGTTTAAAGCACTTGAAAAAAACGGTTTATTTGTTCCTTGCTACCCACTTACAGGCAACCATTTAAGTCGCTGGATTGACGAGCAATGCAGACGCTTAAGCTTGAATATTCAAGCCGATGCTAAACATGCTTTACTTGATGCCACAGAAGGTAATTTACTGGCCTGCTCACAAGAACTTGAAAAGCTTTCGTTACTGCATGACAAAGCATTGATCGATCAGCAAATGGTGATGCAAGGGCTACTTAATCAAGCCAAATTTGATATTTTTGATTTAAGTGAGTCATTGCTACTAGGTAACGCCCATCAAGCAATTAAAGTACTGAATAAACTAGCCGGTGATAACACCGAAGCGGTGAGTATTTTATGGACCCTAAATAAAGAAGCAAATACGCTACTGAGCCTACAGCAGGGCTTAGCAAACGGCGAAAGCTTTCATCAGTTATGTACAAAAAATGGCATCTGGAAAAATCAACAAAGTGCAGTACAACAAGCACTAAAGCGCCTCAACATTGTAAGTGTTGAGTATATTATTAGCTTATTAGCCCAGTTTGACGCCAGTTATAAGCAAGGTCAATTAGTCGCGCCTTATCAAGCGCTGGCACATATTTGTTTAGTATTTTGCCAGCCACTTGAAATTCCTTTACCTTGTTATAAGCGTGTTGATTAAATGCCAAGCCAGACTATTGCTTTATTCGGCGGCACGTTTGACCCCATTCACTTAGGCCACATTAATATGGCCAAAGAATGCTTAGCGCAGTGTAAGTTAGACACACTTTATTTTATGCCCTGCGCTATCCCTGCTCATAAAGCCGCGCCCAATACCAGCGACAGCCACCGTATAAATATGCTCAAATTAGCTCTCAAGCCTTATCCGTACTTTGGCTTAGATTTACGCGAGCTATCACGCCAAGGCCCTTCTTATTCATTGCTCAGCTTGCAAGAGCTTAGAGCTGAACATCCTGACTCAGCAATACTTTTTTTAATGGGGATGGACTCGTTTAATAGCTTAGATAAATGGTATCAATGGCAAGAAATAATTAAACTTTGCCATGTGGTGGTATATCAGCGCCCTGGGCAAACTTGTGCGCCTCAAGGTAAGTTACTTACTTATAAACAACAGGCGCAAACAACTAATAGTTACGAGCTCACTCGCGCTAAAGCGGGTAAGTTATATTTTTTACAAGGAAAACAAATTGCTGCGGCCTCAAGCACCATTCGCCGCAATTTAAAAACTGACCCACAGGAAACGGAACTTTTAAGCCCTGAAGTCAGTCAGTACATTAAAGAGCACCGGCTTTATCAAACAGATGATTAAAAACCACCTGCGTGATAAAATGACATTAATATTTATTTACTATTTGAGATAAAACTTTGGATTCAAAACAACTACTCGCCTTTGCACTTGATAAAGTTGACGATATGAAAGCTCGTGACGTGGTACAAATTGATGTGCGTGAAAAATCAGACATTACTGATTATTTACTGATCTGTTCGGGTAACTCTAGACGTCATGTTCAATCAATAGCAGACCACGTTGCAAAATCTGCCCGCCACACTGGTGAGGAACCACTAGGCTACGAAGGTCAAACTGAAGGCGAATGGGTATTAGTTGATTTAGGTGATGTGGTTGTGCATGTAATGCAAGACCAGACTCGCGACTTCTACGATCTTGAAAAACTTTGGGGTTAACCTCCTAAAGCAAAACGTAGGATAACGCTTTGAAAATACAATTGATTGCCGTTGGAACTAAAATGCCCGCGTGGGTTGAAACTGGGTTTGTTGAATACCAGCGCCGTTTTCCCAAAGATATGGCGTTAGAGCTGACTGAAATACCCGCAGGTAAACGCGGTAAAAACGCTGACATTAAGCGCATTTTGCATACCGAAGGTGAAAAAACCCTCGCCGCAATCCCCAAAGGCAATCGTATTGTAACGCTTGAAGTGACAGGTAAGCCACTAGACACCCATCAATTGGCTAAAAACATGGAAAAGTGGCAACTAGATGGTCGCGACGTGAGTTTACTGATTGGCGGCCCAGAAGGCTTAGCTCCTGAGTGTATCGCAGCTTCTGAGCAAAAATGGTCGCTATCAAATCTGACTTTACCGCATCCACTGGTACGTATTATTGTTGCCGAAAGCCTTTATCGCGGCTGGAGCTTAAACAATAACCATCCATACCACCGCGAGTAATGTATCCGTATGTTTAAACACAGACCCACTATTCGCGACCATTCGGCAGAAGCTAACTTATTTGCTAGGCGCGCGTTTGTGGGGTTTGTATTTGTGATGGCCATGGTGGCCATTTTGCTATCAAACTTGTATAGCATTCAAGTGACTGATCATAATGACTATCAAACACGCTCCAACGACAATCGTATAAAAGTTATTCCTATTGCCCCCAATCGTGGCCTCATCTACGACCGTAACGGGGTGTTACTGGCTGAAAACAAACCGGTGTATAATCTTGAAGTGATCCCTGAAGAAGTTGACGACCTTGATGCATCGCTGATCGCCATTGATAAACTGATTGATATTTCAGAGCAAAATAAAAGTGAATTTCTAAACGATATAAAACATAACCGCCGCTTTAAAAGCCAAGTACTTAAGTCTCGTTTAAACGAATTAGAAGTGGCTAAATTTTCAGTTAATCAACATAAATTTCCAGGCTTTAGTATAGAAGCGCGACTTGCTCGTTATTACCCATTTTCAGATACCCTCACCCACGCATTAGGATATGTATCAAAACTCAATAAAAAAGAGTTGGCAAAACTAGAAGCTGAAGAGCAAGGCACTAATTACCGCGCTACTCACGACATTGGTAAGCTTGGTATTGAAAAATATTACGAACAACTCTTACATGGTCAAGTAGGTTCGCAGCGCGTTGAAGTAAATAACCGTGGCCGTGTCATTCGCACCTTAAGTTTAACGCCGCCTGAGCCTGGCCACGATCTGGTACTTACCTTAGATATTGGCTTACAACAAATAGCCCAACACGCTCTTAAAGATATGCGCGGCGCCATTGTGGTAATGGACGCTAAAGACGGCGGTGTACTCGCACTTTATTCAAACCCGAGTTACGACCCTAATTTATTTGTACACGGCATTAGCAGCAAAAACTATAAAGCACTGTTAAATCCTGATCGCCCGCTAATTAATCGCACCACGCAAGGTCGCTACGCACCAGCCTCAACAGTAAAGCCACACATGGCTATTTTAGCACTCGAAGAAGGGGTCGTGAGCGAAGATACCACTATATGGGATCCGGGCTTTTTTCAAATTCAAAATGTCGACCATAAATGGCGTGACTGGAAACGTTGGGGCCATGGCCATGTAGATATCTACCGGGCGATTGAAGAGTCGTGCGATACCTACTTTTATGATGTGTCGTATCGTTTAGGGATCACTAAAATTAGTAACTTTATGGCACAGTTTGGCTACGGCGATTTCTCGGGTATAGATATTCATGAAGAAACCACCGCCATCTTGCCATCAAAAGAATGGAAAGAAGGCCGTTTTCGTGAGTCATGGTGGCGCGGAGATACTATTTCGGTAGGTATCGGCCAAGGTTATTGGACGGCAACCCCGATTCAAATTGCCAATGCTTTAAATATTATGGTCAACCGGGGGATTAACCACCCACCACATTTAGTGCAAGTAGCTAAAAAAGAAAACCAGGTAACCCAAATTAATAATGAAGAAAAACCGCCAGTGGTACTTAAAAACCCAAATCATTGGAATATCGCGCTCAATGCAATGCATAACACCGTAACAAAAGCTACAGGTACTGCGCATAAGGCCTTTACTGATGTACTTTATGACCCAGCGGGTAAAACGGGTACAGCGCAAGTGGTTAGTATTGCCCAAGGCGAGCGCTACGATGGCGATGCTTTAAAAGAACGCTACCGTGATAATGCAATTTACACCGGCTTTGCACCTTATAACGATCCGCAAATAGTGGTGTCTATAGTGGTCGAAAACACCGGTGGCGGGAGCTCTGTAGCTGCCCCCATCGCGCGTCAACTGATGGATTATTACTTTTCAGCCAACCCGATTAGTTTGGCAAAGAGAAAACAGCCATGATACCGCTTAACGATAAACGCTCAATTTGGCAGCGCCTACATTTAGACTTCCCCCTTTTTTTAGCTTTAATGCTAATGATGGCGGCCAGTTTAATCATTGTTTACAGCGCCAGCGGCCAAGATATGGCGATGATGATCCGCCACGCTACGCGTATGGCAGGTGCGATTATTGGTATGTTTGTGTTAGCACAATTTTCTCCGGCCACCTTAAAGCGCTTAGTGATCCCACTTTATTGCTTAGGCTTATTAATGTTAGTTGGCGTACTGTTATTTGGTGTAAGCTCAAAAGGCGCACAACGCTGGTTAGATTTAGGTATTACCCGCTTTCAGCCTGCTGAACTTATGAAAATAGCCGTACCCATGATGGTTGCTTGGTACATTGGCCGAAACCACTTACCCCCTCGGGCGCTACACTTAATTGTAGGTTTTGTAATTATGATGGTGCCAACGTTATTAATTAAAGAACAGCCAGATTTAGGTACCTCTATCTTAATAGCGAGCTCTGGCGTATTTGTGTTGTTTTTATCGGGTTTAAGCTGGCGTTTAATTGGTTTTTTAACTGGTATTGTCGCCCTCGCCGCCTGGCCTTTTTGGCATTACGGCATGCACGATTACCAAAAACAACGAGTACTCACCTTTTTAGACCCTGAAAGCGATCCGCTTGGCTCTGGCTATCATATTATCCAGTCAAAAATAGCCATTGGTTCTGGCGGCGTTGAAGGTAAAGGCTGGCTACAAGGGACACAATCACAACTCGAGTTTTTACCAGAGCGTCACACCGACTTTATTTTTTCTGTACTGAGTGAAGAGTTTGGATTATTCGGTGTAAGCTTACTATTAACGTTATATCTATTTATTATTGCCCGCGGTTTATACATTGCGGTTAACGCGCAAGACGCTTTTGGAAAGTTGTTAGCCGGTGCGCTTACGCTCACTTTTTTCGTTTATATTTTTGTTAATATTGGTATGGTGTCTGGCTTACTTCCTGTTGTAGGTGTGCCCTTACCGCTTATCAGTTATGGTGGTACATCCATGGTCACGCTCATGGCGGGCTTTGGTATTATTATGTCGATTGCCACCGATAAAAGGATGCTTTTAAAGTAATGCGTATATATTTTCAGGTAGTAGTATTTAGTTTAATCGTGGTTTTTTTAAGTGCGTGTAGCAGCGCACCTTCATCAAGCAGTCGCTACGCTATGGAGCACGATGCAGCCCCGCTTAGGGCCCCCACTGAACTTGAATTGCAAGATGCCATTGTTACAGAAGTGACGCAAAGTGCTAGTGCAGGCCGTCCTTATAAAGTACTTGGTAAACGCTACACTCCAATGCTTGATGAAACCGGTTATAAAGCACAAGGTATAGCCTCATGGTATGGTCGCAAGTTTCACGGTTACCACACTTCAAATGGCGAAGTGTACGATATGTTTGCCATGACCGCCGCCCATAAAACATTACCGCTACCGAGCTTTGTGCGCGTTACTAATGTTGCCAATGGCAAATCAGTAATTGTTAAAGTAAACGATCGTGGCCCTTTTCATGAAGACCGACTAATTGATTTATCCTATGCAGCCGCCTACAAGCTAGGCTATTACCACCATGGTACAGCCGAGGTTAAGCTTGAGGCAATTACCCTTGCAGATTCAAAGCCGCGCTTGAGCTATATCCAAGTGGCCGCGGGGAGTACACTGGCAAATATCAATGCCTTAGCTGCAAGACTTGCCACGCAGTATCATGTACCTACAAATATTGTTGAAAAAGACGGAATTTATCGTTTGCGCTTAGGTCCTATAAAGGACGCACAAGAAGCACAACAGGTACTTGAACAACTAAAACAAAGCCAATTTCAAAACGCGTTCTTGCTTTACACTAACTAAGCCCTTTAGAATAGGCAAATGCGAATCTTTAACCTTAACTATTAATGAGTATGATGAAATCAATTAAATCAAAAATTCTAAGTAGTGTATGCGCAATAGCGTGTTCAGCCGCCGTATTCTCAGTCACCGCGCAAATAATTCCCGCACCACCACAAGTTAATGCTAAAGGTTACTTTTTGGTCGACTTTACCACCGGTAAAGTTATTGCCGAAGGCGAGGCTGATACAAAGCTTGCGCCAGCGAGTTTAACAAAAATGATGACCAGTTATGTGATTGGTACTGAAATTGAAGCTGGCAATATTGCTGATACTGATATGGTAACGGTAAGCGAAAAAGCATGGGCTAAAAACTTCCCAGAATCATCAAAAATGTTTATCGAAGTAGGTAAGCAAATTAGTGTAGAAGATTTAAACCGCGGCATTATTATTCAATCAGGTAATGATGCCTGTGTTGCTATGGCTGAACACATTGCCGGTAGCGAAAGCGCTTTTGCAGACTTGATGAACGCCCACGCTGAAAAGCTAGGCATGAGTAACAGCCACTTTATCAATAGCCACGGCCTTGATACTGACGAGCACTTTACCACCCCACGTGACATGGCAACACTTGGCGCTGCACTTATTAGAGATGTACCGAACGAATACGCTCTTTATGCAGAAAAATCATTTACTTTTAATGGCATCAAGCAATATAACCGTAACTCATTGTTATGGGATGAAAGCATGAATGTCGACGGCATTAAAACAGGTCATACTAACGACGCAGGCTACAGTCTTGTAACTTCAGCGACTAAAGATGACATGCGCTTAGTTGCCGTTGTAATGGGCACTTCAAGCGAACGAGCACGTAAAGTAGAAAGTAAAAAATTACTTAATTACGGGTTCCGCTTTTATGAAACAACAACCCCTTATAAAGCAGGCGACAGCTTCGTAGAGCAACGCATTTGGATGGGTAACAAAGAAAATGTATCGCTGGGTATTTTAGAAGATACACCAATTACAATCCCACGTGGTCAGCGTAAAAACCTAAAAGCTAACTTTGAGCTTGACGGCACCCTGGAAGCACCCCTTGCTAAAGGCACAACTGTAGGCACCTTATTTTTACAGCTTGAAGGGGAAGATATTGCACAATATCCATTAGTTACCCTCGAAGAAGTTGAAGAAGGTAGCTTCTTTAGTAAAATTTATGATTACTTACGTTTACAAATAATGTAAAAACGTATTAAAGAATATAAGCGCCTTGCCTTGCAAGGCGTTTTTTTTTGCTTAAATAATGGTAGAATGCGCCCCATAACTAGCCCATCCGTATCCGTATACATGGGTAAATCATGTCAGTTTGCTGTTTAGGTGGTCTATCACCCCTACACACATTTTAAGTACGAGGAGTCATCGTCATGGCTACACCTGTAAAAGATACTAAATTTGATGAGTATTTAGAGTACCCATGCCCATTTACATTTAAAATAATGGGTTTAGCAAATGTAAACTTAACTGACCAAATTCTTGCCAAGTTACAACCGATTGCCCCTGGTGATTACGCACCTAAAGTAAAGCCTAGTAGCAAAGGTAACTATGAATCAATAACATTGGTAGCCACGGTAACAAGCGGCGCACATATTGAAGAAATTTATAACGTGATCAGCGCAATTGATGACGTACGTCATATGCTTTGACGCATAACGTGGAGCAAGTAGTGAGCGAAAACACCATAGTGGTACGTCAATTAGGTCGCAGGCGTTACATGCCAATCTGGCAAAAAATGCAAGACTTTACTGATACCCGTAATGACAATAGCGCCGATGAAATATGGCTGGTTGAACACGACCCCGTATTTACCCAAGGCCAAGCAGGTAAAGACGAACATTTACTCGCCCCCGGCGATATTGAAGTAATTAAAGTCGATCGCGGCGGCCAAGTGACCTACCATGGTCCTGGCCAGCAGATGATGTATGTATTGTTTAATTTACGCCGCTTAAAGATAGGTGTTCGCGAATTAGTGACGTGGCTTGAAGAGTGTATAGTAGATACCCTTAAAGAATATGACATCGACGCTTATGCTAAGCCCGATGCACCGGGTGTATACGTTAACGACAGTAAAATTGCATCACTTGGGCTACGTGTTCGCCGCGGCTGCTCATTTCATGGTTTAGCACTAAATGTAAATATGGATTTAAGCCCATTTTTACGCATCAACCCTTGCGGTTATGCCGGCATGAATATGGTGCAAACTACCGACTTAACAGGCCCAGCTAATTTAGAACAAGCAGGTGCTGGACTTGTAAAACATATGATCAAAAAGCTTAACGCAACAGATGTTAAGCATACTGAAGGGTTTGAAAACGAATGAATAAACCAGTCAAAATGGAACCTGGGGTAAAATTACGCGACGCAGAAAAAATGGCGTTGATCCCAGTAAAAGTATTACCAACAGAAAAAACCGAAATGCTACGTAAGCCAGAGTGGCTTAAAATTCGCTTACCTAAGTCAACCGAGCGAATTGATGGCATTAAACAAGCAATGCGTAAGCATGGCTTGCATTCGGTATGTGAAGAGGCTTCGTGCCCCAACCTATCTGAGTGTTTTAACCATGGTACCGCCACCTTTATGATTTTAGGTGCTATTTGTACTCGTCGCTGCCCATTTTGTGACGTAGCCCATGGTCGCCCACTTAAACCTGATGCAGCCGAGCCTGAAAAGCTCGCACTAACGATTAAAGACATGAAGCTAAGCTATGTAGTAATTACCTCCGTAGATCGTGACGATTTACGCGACGGTGGCGCACAGCACTTTGCTGATTGTATTCGAGAAATACGCAAGCACAACCCAACCATTACAATTGAAGTTTTGGTGCCCGATTTTCGTGGCCGGATGGATAAAGCGCTTGAAATTTTAATCGAAACGCCACCTGATGTATTTAACCATAATCTTGAAACAGCACCGCGTTTATATAAACTTGCACGCCCAGGGGCTGACTATAAATGGTCATTAGAATTACTGCGTCGCTTTAAAGAAGCACATCCAGAAGTTAAGACTAAATCAGGTTTAATGGTGGGTCTTGGCGAAGAAATTAATGAAATAGAAGAAGTGTTACGTGACTTACGTGAACACAACGTCGACATGCTAACAGTAGGTCAGTATTTACAGCCTTCAAAGCATCACTTACCGGTTAAGCGCTATGTGCCACCTGCCGAGTTTGATGCATTAAAAGAGTACGCTGATGAAATTGGCTTTACTCACGCAGCTTCTGGTCCGTTTGTTCGCTCAAGCTACCACGCTGACCAACAAGCGGCTGGTAAAGAAGTGAAATAAGCTCTTTTATCAGAAATTAAAAAGCCGTTAATGATTTATAGTCATTAACGGCTTTTTATTTTTAAATCAATTTACTCCTTTGAAGCGCGTAGTAGACTCTAAAACATTACTAGTAATAACATCTACCTTACCATCACCATAGAGTACTTTCGGCTCACACTTAACACCTCGATCAACCTTGAAATGCATAACAGTTAACGAACCTGGTGAGCCGTTAATAATCTCTGATACAAGTTAGTTAATTACAGGGTTACAAATGTCGATATGCGTTTAATAAAATGAATTTGGCCTTTTTAAAATAAAGTTAGGTTAAACCCGAGATACTTGAGATAATTAGTACTGACATAATTATTTAGGTTTATTATGAAACTATTAGTTCGTAACTTGTCTCGTGCTACAACTGAGCATGAACTTCGTACTTTATTTACAGAGCACGGAAAAGTAACTACCTGTAACTTGGTACTTGATAAAGAAACAGGCCAATCTAAAGGCTTTGCCTTTGTTGAAATGCCAAACGATATAGAAGTTAAAGGCGCTATTGCTGCTCTTAACCAAGCTACCGTTGATAAAAGTAAAATCCGCGTTAAATTAGCCGATGCTTAAGTAATAACTCATTACTTAAAGAATAAAACCAGCTTATGCTGGTTTTTTACTAAAAGCGGCTAATATAAAAAATTATTGTTCAACGAAAAAAATAAAACGCTGCTCGTTATTATTAACTACTTTTTTTAGATAGACTTATTGTGCAACTCTTTATATCCATTGAATTAGTGTTCTAATAGTAAGGCAGGAAAGTAACTCTCTAAAAAGTCATACTTTAATAACTCGGTATTATCTTATCGAAATTTGTGATCTGAACCAATAGTTTTGGACACCTCATTAAGTGAGTAAACTAACTCATAGAGGTGAAACATGACAACTAAGACCAAACGTAAATCCTATTCAGAAGAATTCAAAGAAGAAGCACTAAAGCTGGCGAGTAAAGTAGGTTTTGCTCAAGCTGCCAGAGAATTAAGTGTCGCAGAGTCCCAGCTTTACTATTGGCGAACTGCTGCTCTGAAAAAGGCATCTACATCAGATAGAGAAAGTACGTTAGCTACCGAGAATGCTCGTTTGAAACGCCAACTAGCGGTGCAAGCAGAGGAGCTAGACATATTAAAAAAAGCCGCCACCTACTTCGCGAAAAATCAAAAATAACACGATTTGAATTTATGCAAAGCTACCGAAGCACATTCAGCGTTATCAGAATGGCTAAGGTACTTTGTGTATCGCCAAGTGGGTTTTATGCATGGATAAAATCATGTGAGCACGTGTGTAAGCGCAAACAACAACAGCAAATGTTAGATACTCAGGTCAAAGCCGTATTTGTTGACAGTAAAGAGCGAGACGGTGCGAGACGTATCCAAGTCGAGCTGGCGGAGCAAGGGAATAAACATGATGTAAAAACCATCAACAGAAGCATGGGACGTCAGGGTTTAGTAGCTAAAGCAGCTCGTAAATTCAAGTCGACCACCGACAGTAAACACAATTTACCTGTGGCCCCTAATTTACTTGAGCAGAACTTTACCGCCGATAAGCCCAACCAAAAATGGGCAGGTGATATCACGTATCTAATGACCAGCGAAGGATGGCTTTACCTCGCTGTGATTATCGACCTGTACTCGCGCTCAGTGATTGGTTGGTCAATGAGTACACGCATGACATCATCTTTGGTGTGTGACGCCCTGCAAATGGCTATCTGGCGCCGAGGTAGACCTAAAGATGTCATTGTACATAGTGATAGAGGCAGCCAATATGCTTCCCATGCTTATCGTGATTTATTAAGCGAACATCATTTAATGCAAAGTATGAGTCGTAAAGGCAACTGCTGGGATAATGCGTGTGTGGAAAGCTTCTTCCATTCACTCAAGGTCGAAGCCATCCAATATGAGCCTATTATGAACCGAGAAACCATGAGGCAGCATGTATTTGAATATATAGAAATTGATTACAACAAAAAGAGAAGGCATAGTGCGTTAGGCTATTTAAGCCCCGAGAAATTTGAACAACTAAATGTCGCTTAACGAAGTGTCCACTAATGATGGTTCAGATCAATTTGCATCTGGTGCCGTTGTACCTACAAAACAAATTGTTGGTTTATTAAATATTGATGGTATGAATGTACTTGATAGCACTGATTATATTTTACAATACGGTCAGGGTTTATCAGAGATGGAAACTTACCTAGCCAAAGCGGCAAAAAAACAGGGTCGTGTAGTTAAAATGGATCCTCGCCCGCAAAATGGTCTGTTTTTCAGATCTGATCACTTCTCTCTCGCTAAACAAGGCGTACCAAGTTTATTATTTATGAGCCTTGGCGATACCGACCCAGATTATATTGCTAATAAATATCATAAAGAAGGTGACGATTACTCACCTGATTGGTCATTAGGCGGCGTTAAGCAGGATATAAATATAATTATTGATATAGCAACTCAGCTTGCTAATAATGACGATTGGCCAAAATGGACTAGCGAGTCTGATTTTAAAACTAAACGCACTGAAGATAGGAAATAAGCTTAAATTTAAGAATAATTTAAGCTTATTTCAACGTAAAAATAAAATCCTCCTATTTGGAGGATTTTTGCATTAAGCGTGCTCGCATTAATAATATTTCTGCTTTTGCGCCTAGGTAAACATAAATAGCGAGTGCTATTAATAATCCAACGACGGCAAGCATCATAGCTATTGCAGGCATTAGATACTCTGACTGCCCTAACGCCGCTTTAAACATCGTAAGTAATGCTTCAATTGATATCGCAATTAATACTGTTGAAATAAACCGTGTGATTGTACGCCGGGTAGAAGAATGCCGAAATATATCTTTATGCATCAAAATTTCTTCTTCTAGTATGGTTTTGCCTAGATCAAAAACAGCCAATGCGAGGGTGATATAAATAATAATACTAAATGGTTCGAGTGGGTCAGAGCCGATCTCTTTATTAGTAAGCAATGAATAAATGTCACTAAATACTATACTAAGTAAATACAGTACCAAGCAAAATAAGCACATTACTATAACGCCGTAACCAGCCTTAAAATAAGGAGTCATATTTGCGCGCGCGCTGTCACCCATCAAAAACTCTATTAATTGCGTTAAAGACACATCAATCACTAAATAACACTGGTGATTTATAGGAGTTTTTATTTCTTTAATAGCTGATATACATAAGTGATTAGTGGCAATAGAAATATAAGGATCGGTAAAACACACCGCCGTACTTCTTTGTGCTTGTAAAAAGTAAGGGCGCTTGCTTAAATCTTGCTGGTTACCTGATGTAGCAAGCTTTTTCCTATAAGCACGTTTAAAGCATACATTGTTACCCTGTTGTTGCCCCTTATCGTTTAAACAGTATTGCAACTCTAGAAAAGGATATTGCCTGACTAAATAACACGTATCTCGCTCTTTGGTTAGCCCATCTTCAATGCTTATTAAAATAGACGTTAGCAAGCTATGAATAACACTCTCGTATTCATGATAGCGTTCTACACTGCTGATATAACTCATTCTCGCCATTTTTTTTATACTCATAAACAGAGGTTTCAGATGATGTTGCAAGTTTAAAACCAAAAGTTAATAGTTATAATAATCAGAGCTTTAAGATAAGAACGTAAATACTGTGCACTACTTTGGTGACAAAATTATAAAATAGTATTCCTTACGCACAAAAAAGCAGCTAAGTATTAACTACTAAGCTGCTTTGTGAGTATGATTTTTTAGCTAAAGCCACATGGCTTAAGTCTTTACTTATTTATTGAACTTTTGAGAATTCTTCTTTAGAAAGCTCACCATTTCCATCTACATCTAAATCATCAAATATCTGCACCAACTGCTGATTTACTTGCGCTTCGCTTTGAGAAATGACGCCGTCACCGTCTGCATCAAAAGAAGCAAAGTCAACCGCAGCAAAAGCAGCTGAAGAAGACACAAGTGCTACAAGTGCTAGTGTTTTATTTAGGGCGTGTTGATCTTTGTGGTATGAAAAACAAACAGCATGAAGATAAGGTATAATTGAATTCGCCAGAAAACTTTACACCGAACCTACATGCCAAGATTAATGTTAACAGACGGGACATGGAATGTCTTATCAAAAGTAATGTACTTAAGTGGTCGAATTTATAATAAGCCCAACCATAGAAAAACGCTCGAAGGCATACTGTATAAGATGCGCACAGGTATTCCATGGCGAGATTTACCTTCTGATTTTGGCCGTTGGAGTGCTATCTACAGACGGTTTAATTTATGGTCCAAAAAAGGGATTTTGAATGAACTGTTTCGCGCATTATCTCGTGATGCGGACATGGATTGGGTCTTCATTGATGGCAGTATTGTCAGGGCTCATCAACATAGTTGCGGTGCAAGAACTGCTGACAATGAATCAATTGGAAAGAGCCGAGGTGGAAATTCTACGAAAATTCATCTTGCAGTCGATAGCGGAGGGTTGCCTGTTTATTATGAATTATCCTGTGGGAATACGCATGATATCGTCCATGCAGAGTCACTCGTAGCTAATTGCCCAACAAGTAATATGGTTGTCGCAGATAAAGGCTACGACAGTGAAAAACTGAGAGCGTTTGTTCGTGATAATAACGCTACACCCGTTATTCCACGTAAGGGCAACAGTTTAGTAGGCAATGAAGATATTGACTGGTGCATGTACAAATATCGGCACTTGGTTGAGAATGCATTTGGCCGTATTAAGCAATATAGAGGGATAGCCACGCGGTATGAAAAGCTTGAACGAAATTATCATTCAATGCTCGCTTTAGCATTTACTATGATGTGGCTACCAATGTGGGCTGATTGATATATGTACTACAAAGATCAACAGCCCCTAGTGTTTTCATAATTAATTCCTTAGGTTTTTAACCTGATTAGAGATAAAAGTCTTTTTTAAAAATCCTTTAAGAGCCAAAGGAAAAGCAAAATTAATATTCAAAAAAATCATTTTCTGTAAAACCATCACGCCTATGAACATCCATATTTTTAAGTTGTTCAAATGACTCAGCTACCGATGTTTCTGATTGGCTAATTGATACATTATCGTCTAAATTAGGTGTCTCAAAATCAGTGTTTGCAAATACGACTGATGATGAAACCAAGGCTGTAAGTACAAGAATAGATTGCAGCTTTATCATAATTTAATCCTTAAATAATTTCCGTGCTTTAACTAAAAATTTGCTCTGCGGTACTCGCCACATCCTGGTTATTCTCTTTAATAGGCTCCTTGCCTAATTAGGTTGTCTTTGGCAACTCAGAATTTAAGTAATATCGCAGAGCATAAACCTTGTAAGGCTTACGCCTTAGAAAACTCATCTTCTGACAGTTCGCCGTTTTGGTCGGTATCAAGCTCTGTAAACTGACTCATGAGTTCACTGTCAATTGATGCCTCAGCTTGGCTAATTACGCCATCGCCATCTGTGTATCTAGCGTCAATTAACTTGGCCGGTTCCGCGTCAATTATCTTGGCCGGTTGACACCGAATTTTATTTGCTCTTATTGAGCGCTGTTTTGCGTCGGTAACTTTCACCTTCGCAATGAATAATCGTTGCATGATGAACCAAGCGATCTATTGCCGCTACAGTCATCGTTGAATCATCAAATAGTTCATCCCATTGTTCGAATGATTTGTTTGATGTGATGATCATGCTGTGTCGCTCATAGCGATGGGCTATCAATTCAAACAGCACGCTCGTTTCCTGTTCCGTTTTTCGTACGTAACCAACGTCATCAACGATTAATAAGCTGTATTTATCGAGCTTTACAAGTTCGTCTTGCAAGCGTAAATGTCGCTTTGCTTGCTGGAGTTGTTGAACAATCGCTGACGCGGCAACAAACTTAACTTTATGGCCCTGCTCGATAAGGCCATAACCGATACTACTGGCGATATGCGTTTTACCAAGACCACTGGCGCCAAATAGCAATATATTGCCACCGTGCTTCAACCAATCCGGCTGATTTATTAAATCAGCAACAAGGGGCTTACTAACCCCATCAACAAGGGTAAAGTCGAAGCTGCTAAGGTGTTTACCCACGGGCAATTTTGCATCTTTTAAAAGCCGCTGAAGGCGTTTATCATCGCGTGTCGCAAGTTCAATATGGCACAGCTCAGATAAGTATTGCTGTGGGCTCCATTGTTCTTCTATCGCTTTTTTGCCCAGGGTATTCCACTGTTGAAGCATGGTGCTAAGCTTTAATTGTTTCAGCATTAAAGGTAACGAGGCCGTGAAGTTATCCATGTAGACCTCCCGGTATCATGCTGCTATAAGCGCTCAAGCTGTGTTGCTTTATTGTTATTGTGGGTATGTTTGATGCAATCACTAAAAATTGCGCTTCACATTCTCGGATGGCCGGTAATTGTCGCTGAGTAATTGACGCTGCTACAAATCGTCCTAATTGACGTTCGCACCCACTTTGTTTTGCTAAATGGAGCAGTTTTACCATGTAATAGCTCGCTTCATCCGCTAAAAGGTGGGCATTAACGTATTCCCAAATAGCTTTGTAATTGTCGCTTGGAAGTAAGTCGTCACGTAGTTGTGAGTAGCGAAATGCCAATGGTTTTTTAACCAGTGCGTCAATAACATGCAAGTAACTAATATTACGTGCACGGCATCCTTTAGAAGCATAGACACGCGCTAACGTTTGAACTAAATCGCTGCCATAGTGCAGCTCTAAACGGTTGTCATATAAACGAACCAGTAATCGGCTACCAATAAGGCGTGACGGGACGCTATAGGTAACACGTTTCAATGAAATAGTACTCGTACGTGACACCGTTAGATAATGCTCGGTGTAATTGACGCTCATCGTCCGTGGTAAAGCATGTAATTGTCGCTGCTCTACTGCGTATTTATCACTTACACGGCGATTACGGCGAGCTACAATGTCGGCAACAAACGATTCATAGACTTCTCTTGTCTGAAAGTCATAACTACCACGGATTTTTAATGCTTGCTCCAGTTGCGATTTAAGATGCCCATGAGGGCTCTCAATAGCCCCATTTTCATGCGCAATACCGCGGTTATTGCGGGTCGCTTTAAAGCCATAATGGGTGACTAATTCATTAAAGCGCTCTGTAAAATCGTTATCATTAGTGTGATTACGATAGGCGGCACTCAGACTGTCTGTACGCACTTCTTTAGGCACACCGCCGGCTGCTTTAAATGCGTTTTGCACGCCATCAGAAAAAGCAGCAAAGCTTTCACCGCCGTAGATCACTTGGGCGTAAGCCCAGCCACTGGCGGGCATACGATAATGAAACAACATATGCTTTAAGGGTTCACTAGCAATGGTAACGGGTGACTTCACATGTGTAAAATCACACATACCTAATAGGCCATACTCGTGTGTTTGCAGGAATACGACCTCTTTACTTGAGCCATACAGTGCCCGCCATTTATGAATTCGACGCTCTAATGTACGCCGTGAGCTAGGGTTAAATTTGTCGGTGTGAAACTCGCAAAGGTGATCAAAAATTCCCACCGGAGTTAACGTTGCATCACCTTGAAGTAGAGGGACAACAATACTGTCCCAGATAGACTCAAGTGGATCTATACGCGTTCGCCATTGGCGTTTATTAGACAATGGCTGCTCATCCAGTTTATCAATGCGCCTTGCTGAACGTTCTGAAATACCTGCTTTCGCAGCCGCGATAACTTGGCTATTACGTTTTCTATGTTTCATATAAATAGTGACCTGCTGATCAGTGATTCGTGTTCCCGGCACAGTGAACTCCTCCGTTCTGCTGTACCGAACCTTATCAGATCAACCGGCCAAGATAATTGTCGCTAGACCGGCCACCGTAATTGTCGCTTAATAATCTGTGTCAAAAGTGTCAAAATCTGTTGCTGCAAAAGCCGTTGATGAAGAAGCTAAAGCCATTAATACCAGCGTTGATTTAAATGTATTCATCATGTAATTCCTTCATTGGGTTATGCGATTAGGCTTAAAGCCTTTTACGATGTTTTTGCTAAATACAGGTTAGGTATTACAACTTCGATGCCATGTTTTTAAAAGTAATTTAAAACAATCACTTAGCTAGGATTTTCATAAAACCAGAAGCAAATAGACTGAGCTTATGTTGCTTTTTAGCAACAGCCATTTATGATAAAAATATAAAACATTATAAATCAATAGGTTAAAACTTATAAACAAGACACACACTTTGTAGAAAGACGACAAAAGTAATATTTTTAGTCATCATCAGCATAAACCTACTCTGAACATATAAAAAGTAGGTATTTTTTTAATCCAAATAAATACTCTAACCAACTGATATTAAGTACTAAAGTTAGTTTTCATATTGTTTTATTATAAAGTTTGAGGGGGGCATCTTAAAAAAGGCAGTTTTGTTGCCAAATGGCGTAATAATTTGAAGTTATTAAGTATTAGCGGTTGGTTATTACCAAACAATTTAAAGCAAATGCTATTTATTCGAAAGTTACAAAGAGGCATTTACATATATTCTACAGCAGAGCTTACATACAACTGATACGTGACTTACCCCCTTTTAATAAGCTCTTAATATGCTTTTTGTATTGTATATCTGAGCCTAAAAGCAAAAAACCGAGTAAAATTAATCACTCGGCTTTTATATAGTTAGTAAAAACAACGCAACACTAATCGTCTTTAATCTTATCAAGACCTTTAGTGCCATCTTTAGCTTTTAGCTTATGATGAATAGCGGACTTAATTAACATATAACCGCTGATTGGTGCTGTGATCAATAAAAAGATCGAGATCAAAACCTCTTTGACACTCACCCCATCTTGGCTGTTACTAAAGTAAACCATTGCCGCTATTAATACGCTTGCCATGCCCAATGTGGTCGCTTTTGTTGGGCCGTGCAAACGCATAAAAAAATCAGGCATTTTAATTAGGCCAATAGAGCCGATTAAAATAAATGTGCCACCGATTAATAAAAAAATTGAAACTACCCATTCACTTAACATCAGTTATCCCCAGCTTTTATTCTATTATGTCGCCGCGTAGTAAATACTTACATAACGCAACGGTACTGACAAAGCCTAGCATGGCAATAAGTAGTGCAGCTTCAAAGTAAAGCCCAGTGCCCATGCTCATGCCATATAAAATAATTAGCGCAATACTATTAATATACATTGTATCAAGGGCTAAAATACGGTCGGGTACAGAGGGCCCAACCAGTAAACGCCATAAATTTAGCAATAGCGAAATACCTATCATCGAAAAAACGATTAAAAAGACGATTTCTAACATCCGAAAATCTCCTTTAAGGGAGCTTCATAGCGTTTTTTTATATCCTTGATGAGCGCTTCTTCATCGGCTAAATCAAGCACATGAATTAATAAAAAACGCGGTGTGGTAAAGTCATCATCTGCAAGTGACTCATGAATCGGATACACTTCAGCGCTCACTGTACCAGGTGTGAGTGATACCGTACTTGCCAAAATAGTAATAGGTATCTCATGCTTCAAATCTAAAGGGATTTTAACAAAACCAGGTCGCAATTTTTTTACCGGGCCAATGATCAATAAGGCAACCTGAACATTAGCCGTAACAATATCTAAAAGTACTACAACTAGTTGTTTAAGGGCTAAGGTTGGACGAAGAATTAACGGTTGTGGCTCACGAAATGGAAAAGTGATCCACGGAATAGTAATCGCAAAAAAGGCCGCTAATACTAAATGCCCAGGAGACACACTGTTATTTAATAATAACCACACAACAAACAATAGTACGCTGCGAAAAGGCGTAGGCAACCAACGAAAACGAGACTCTAAACGCATCTTATTGCCCCCTGTGCAATACGTTGTTAATACCACCACTAATATCATGTAATTGCGCGGCCGTCGCTAACATATAGTCACTAATTGGGCCGGCAAATACGACCATTAAAGGTGAACAGGCAAGTAAAGTAATTATTGCGATCACTTGCAGTGGATGTGCATTAACACCGTCTAGTGGATCACCCCCTTTTTGCGTGCGATCCCAAAACAAACTAGTACCGGCGCGTGATAACGCCACCAATAACGCTAAACTCGCTAATAAATAGATGGGCCAAAACCACAACGCTTGTTCACTATTTAAGGTCGTTTTCAAAATCCATATTTTACCGATAAAGCCTGATAATGGCGGCATACCAATAACCGCGAGTGCTGCAACTAAAAAGCAAATACCCAATAAAAACGGCTGGGCAACGGCCCTACCTGCAACAAGCCTATCACTGACTTTACCACGCTGGCGCGAAATTAAATCAGCAATTAAAAATAGCACCGCGCAAACTAATGTTGAGTGCACTAAATAATACAATAAGGCCGCTGTGGCAGTTTCGTTTTGAATGGCGATTAACGCCACTAACGTACCGACTGAAATAATCACAGAGTTTGCAATTAAACGGCGAAAATCCTGGCTGGCTAACACTCCTATCGCACCAATAATAATGGTCGCGAGCGCTAAGCCCCATAGCCACGGCTGTACCATGTGCGATAAATACCCGGCTTCGTCACCAAAAATAACCGTATACACACGTAACATCGCGTATACACCAACTTTGGTCATAATGGCAAATAAAGCTGCAACTACCGGCATAGCACTACTATAAGTGTTAGGTAGCCATAAATGTAATGGCAATAACGCCCCTTTGAGAGCAAAAACAATCAGTAATAACAAGCCACCAATTTTTGCTAAGAAAATATCATCACCTGTCAGCGTCGGCATTTTCTGCGCCATATCAGCAATATTTAGCGTACCAAGTACCCCATAGAGCGTACCTAAGGCAATCAAAAACACACTCGAACCGACTAAATTAAGTATTACGTAATGGAGCGCTGCACGAGTATTTTGTTTATCACCGGCGTGCATTAATAGTGCGTAAGAAGCAATAAGTAACACTTCAAAAAATACAAATAGGTTAAATAAGTCGCCAGTCAAAAATGCGCCATTAACCCCAAGTACTAAAAAGTGCACTAAAGGATGAAAAAAGCTACCTTGCTCGTCGTCACCCGCACAACTATATAAAACCACCATTAAACCTAAAAAAGAGGTTAACAGTACCAGCAGATTCGCTAATTTATCGGCAACCAGTACAATACCAAAAGGTGCACTCCAGTTACCTATGGCATAAACCACCACCCCACTGCTATTGACTTCAATAAGCAATAATATACTGGCGGCTAAGGTAATTAATGCCATGATCACTGACGCATAACGGCGAATAGTGACGCTTTTACCACATGGCGGTAAAAGTAAAATAATTCCTGCTAACATCGGTAGCAAAATTGGCAATGAAGCTAAATGTTGGATCATTTTGACTCCTTGCTATCAGGCTTAACCACATGGCCATCAACATGGTCGTTTCCTAAATCACCTCGACCACGAATAGCTAATATCACTACAAAAGCGGTCATAGCAAAGCCAATAACGATAGCCGTTAACACTAAAGCTTGCGGTAACGGATCGGCATAATCGGAGTTTGTGCCTAGTACCACAGCTTTGTTAATTGTTAAGCGCCCAGCAGAAAACAAAAATAAGTTAACCGCATAAGAGAGCATAGTAAGCCCTAAAACTACGGGAAAAGTTCGTGCGCGTAAAATTAAATAAATACCACACGCAACTAATACCCCAACACAGGATGCATACAATACTTCCATTAAATATTTACCTCTTGCTTGGGTGTCTCGGCTGTTAACTTACCGAGCGTCGCTAAGATCATCAAGGTTGCACCAACAACCGTTAAGTACACACCTAAATCAAACACAATGGCACTGGCAAGTTCGGTTTTACCAATCCATGGAATTGCAAAATAATCAAACCAAGTGGTTAAAAATGGTTTATCGAAGAACCAACTACCAACGCCTGTAAACAGGGCAATAGCGATGCCCGAAGCAATAATTTTACGGTAGTTCACATCAAAGCGCTCTGAAATCCAAATAGAGCCATGTGCCATATACTGTAAAATAAAGGCAATAGATGTCACCAGTCCTGCAATAAAGCCACCGCCGGGTAAATTATGACCCCGTAAGAATATATAGGCAGACACTAATAGTGCCAACGGCAGTAAACTCTGCGAGATACTAGCAAGCAATATAGGATGACGCTCACGCGCCCAAGGACGCCCTTCTCCGTCACTGCCCGGCATAAATAACGGTAATTTCACCAGTAACTTATAAATACCTAATGCGGCTATACCTAGTACGGTAATTTCGCCCAAGGTATCAAATCCCCTAAAGTCAACAAGGATAACGTTTACCACGTTAGTACCTCCGCCGCCGGTTTTAGCGTTAGCAACAAAAAACTGTGAAATTGACTCAAGCGGACGCGTTAATAACGCATAGCAAATACTGGCTACGACTACACCAATCGCTCCAGAAAAGCCGATGTCACGTAGCATGCGTAACGAGCTCGACTCTTTGGGTGTACGCTGTGGTAAAAAGAACAGTGCCAACATAAGTAAAATAACGGTAACTACTTCAACGGTTAACTGAGTCAGGGCTAAGTCAGGTGCTGAAAAACGGGTAAACACAATCGATACCATTAAACCAACAATAGAGATCATTAATAACGAAATCATTCTGGCACGATGCCAAATAACGGTCGCAAATGCACCAATGATCAATAAGCCTGCGCCAATCGCATTATGAAAATCGACAGGGGTTAATTCGCTTCTTCCAGCTAGCTGATGCATTTCAAATAACGGCCAACCTGCTGCAAATAACACCACTAACAACATTAAAAATAAATAACGTTGTAGCGAGCCATTTTCAATATGCTTAACTTTACCTTGGCACCAATGAATAAGTGCATATAAGCCTTTCTCAAAACTTTTCTTAGCATTAAAATTAGGAAGTGATGCCTGAAACTTAAACAAATGTTTACGCTGCACGTAAATCAATAACCCGCAGCACGTAGCAATCAAGCTCATCATTAGCGGTAAATTAAAACCATGCCACACTGATAATGTATATTCTGGTTTACTTTCACCAAGTACCGCAAGTGAGGCGGCAGCTAAAATGTCACTCACAGCAAAACCTGGGAAGATACCCACTAAAATACACAACACCACTAATATTTCGATTGGTACACGCATATAACGCGGCGGCTCATGAGGCTGCTTAGGAAGATCTATTGGGTCGCCGTTAAAGAATACGTCGTGAATAAAGCGCGCAGAATAAGCCACCGCTAATGCACCCGCAACGGTCGCTAATACCGGAATTAACCACGACATTGAACCAAGTACTTGCTGATGCAGCGTTTCGGCAAAAAACATTTCTTTTGATAAGAAACCATTTAATAATGGTACGCCAGCCATAGCCGCGGCCGCCACCATAGCAAGCGTTGCGGTATAAGGCATAAATCGCCACATACCGTTAAGTTTACGCATATCGCGGGTACCAGTTTCATGGTCAATAATACCCGTTGCCATAAATAACGACGCTTTAAACGTGGCATGATTAATAATATGGAATATCGCCGCAACAGTGGCAAGTTCGGTGTCTAAACCAAGTAATAAAGTAATTAACCCTAAATGACTGATGGTCGAATACGCGAGTAATCCCTTCAAGTCGTGTTTAAATAAGGCAATATAGGCACCCACTAATAAGGTAGCCAGACCCGTTAAGGCCACTAATAAAAACCAAATTTCAGTGCCGGCCAGTGCCGGATACATCCGCGCCAGTAAAAAGATACCTGCTTTTACCATTGTGGCAGAGTGTAAGTAAGCACTAACAGGTGTCGGTGCGGCCATCGCATGAGGTAACCAAAAGTGAAAAGGAAATTGCGCTGACTTAGTAAAAGCACCCAACAATACTAATACCAGAGCAAGCTCGTATAAGTCATGGGATTGGATAAGTGCTTTGCTGGCTAAAATAACATCAAGGTTGTAGCTACCAACTATATCACCAAGTAACAGCAAACCACCAAGTAGCGCTAGACCGCCAGCGCCGGTGATTGCCAGCGCCATACGCGCGCCCTTGCGAGCTTCAGATTTGTGCCACCAATAACTGATGAGTAAAAACGAGCTGATACTGGTTAATTCCCAAAATAACCAAAGCTGAATCACATTGTTAGACATCACAATGCCGATCATCGCGGTCATAAACAGCATTAAATAGCAAAATAGCTTTGCCATTGAGTCATCATTACTTAAATAATAACGCGAGTAAAATATTACTAAAATACCAATCCCAAGGATCATGTACAGAAACAATAAGGTTAAGCCGTCGAGTCGAAATGCTATTTCTATGCCCAGAGCAGGGATCCATTGCATGGTATAACGGATCACTTCACCATCAAAAATGGCGGGAGTATGGTATAACGCAATAGCTAATGCTAATAACGGCGCCAACATAGTTAGCCCGGTACTTTTATTACGCGATAGCTTACTGGTGCATGAGGAAATAACACTGCCTATCAAGGATAGCAAGGGTATCCAGAGCAAAGTCATAATGAGGAACCTTTTAGAGTCATAAGAATATCAATACGCTGCTAGTTAATTTTAGTTGTGTACTGGTCATATGGAATGGTTTTAATTCACTTTAAAAAACGCTTTATAAGGATATAGTTATACTGATCAGAGGGCATTTTGTCTATAGTAGCAGGGCCTATTCGCTGTAATTTTAAGCACCCTTCACATTAAATTCAGATTGTTTACAGAATTATTCACTCAGGTTTTTATTTATCATATTGTTGATGCCTCTATCTGCCTCAGAAAAACGGCTAAATAAATCAGTATATCTAAGCGGTTTAACTGATAAATCATCAACTTGTTGCTGCCATAAACGTCTGTATTCTGCCGACAAAGGTTGCTGTTGATACTGCATAATCGAAAAGTTTTTAGCCGGTTTATAAGCCTTCCCAGCTTGGTTGCATGCCTGACTAAGATGCCACCCTTCTGGTGGTGGATTACCATGGCTAATAAAGAGATTAGGCGCGACTCTCCCCGCTAACCCACATAACCATTGTTGTTTAGCAATTGGTAGTGGGTACTCATCTTCAAAACCACTGAAATGCATAAGCTCATGCAAAAATACCCCATAATGACTATTTGAACTTAAGTGCATAATACCACTTTGCACACTTGCGGTGCCTTTACGCGGCATCATCACAATAAAGTCAAAACCTTCCGCTAAGCGGGTCTTTTCAAAAAAAGGCCGCCACTGACAATATGCACGCTGCTTTGGATTATTATTACAGCTAATTTTTTTACCAAGATAAACCGGCGCTGACAAACAAAAGCTACCCTCGCTTGGCTCTGGTTGCTGCTGGTAACGTGTTTTATACGTATTAAGCACCTCTAAACCTTGCAAGTGATCGCTCATTAATAACACATTAAAGCGACACTTTAAGCTGGCTTTGGCTTGCTGGGCATTTAGTAAAAAAGAATATTCTTTGGCAAACTGAGAACTAATTTCTCTTGGTAGTACCCCAAGATGCAGTTTAATGATTTCAAGTTCAGTACTGTTAGGAATTAATGATTGCTTGGCAAGCGCGGCCATATCAGGCCATTGCTTTAAACGCAGGAGTTGCTCAGCTAATTGCAGACGCTGTGGTGGTTTTTGTGTGACAACAGTACTTTCCCAGTAACGTTTAGCACGTTTTACATAGTCTTTCTCAAGTAGTCGTAACGACCAATGAAACGTTGCATCATGAACACCCAAAGTAACAAGTTCAAACAGGCTGTCATCGTTTACATCATTAAGGTGGCTTAAATAACGCCCAGGAAATTGAAAGTAACTTTGTGTTGTAGTTCGCGATTGCAGCTGGCTATGATAAAAAGCCAACTTAAAATAATGATTGCTTGAGCCTGCTATACATAACAAACCCAAACAACAAAGAGCAACTTTTAACGCATTAACTGGCGTCTTCACCTGCCATTATCTCCAGCTCTAACCGAGCGTATTTGTACTCAAGAAATTCATGAACATTGGTCGAAAGTGCTAAGCGAAAATAATCAGCGGCAAGATTAGTGTTACCTTCGGCTTGATGCTGCTTCGCTAAATAAAAATAGGCTTCGCATAAGCGCTGAGCGTACTCTTTTTCTGAGCTTACACCTTCACTTATGCTGTTTAAAAAAGTGTCTTCATCGATATCACCAGCGTACAAAGCTATTAATTGGTAAGCCCATTGGCTTTCATCAAGCCCTTGTGCATTAGATTTTAAGTCACCGAGCGCTTGCATCTGATCATCTTCTGCTTGCGCTAAATATAACCATAAAATACGGTATACATCGTTAGGAGATCGTGCTAAAAATTCACTAAAGTCAGCAGCAGCTAAACGTGGACGGTCGCCATAATAAAGCGCGATCCCTCTGCTAAGATAAGTGTACTCATGCTTATCGTTAAGCTCTAGTGCCGAATCAAAAAACTCATAGGCTTTTCCATACTGCTGCATTAGTGTTTGGTGTGTGCCTAAAAAATTATACACTTCAGATAAGTCAGGCTTCATTTTAACTGCACGATTAAAGTCAATACGAGCTAACGTCGTCATACCTAAACTGTCAAATAATACACCACGGTCATAATAAAGCTTGGCTTGCTGATCGGACGTTAAATCAGCGCGATTAAGTAATTCTGAATAGCGGGCAATGGCTATTTCGCTTCGAAAATCAGACGATAATGGTGCGGTAAAAGGCACATTAACAATCGGTGCGGGTTGTGCATCTGATGTAGCTTGGCAAGCGCTTAAAGACAAAATAGCAAACGATGCCAAGGCTAAATGTTTAAAAATCATTAAAATCCTTAATACCTGAAAAGTAAGCAATATAGACAAGACGTATATAAAGAGGTTTCATTAAAGCACAAAAAAAAAGGGCTAAACAGCCCCTTTTTACAGTATCCAGTAAATAACTGGATTAAATATCAACAATTATGCGTCGCTAGACTCATCAGCCGCAGGTGCTGACTCCATTGCTTCTTTAATACTTAGACGTACACGGCCTTGGCGATCTACTTCTAGTACTTTAACTTTAACTTCTTGACCTTCAGAAAGGTGATCAGCCACGTTATTAACGCGCTCAGTACTAATTTGAGAAATATGTACTAAACCATCTTTACCAGGAAGAATGTTTACAAACGCACCGAAATCAACAATACGTACAACTTTACCTTCGTAGATAGTACCTACTTCAAGTTCAGCAGTTAATTGCTCAATACGGCTAATTGCATTAGCTGCACTTTCGCCATCTGTAGCGGCAATTTTAATTGTGCCATCATCACCAATTTCAATCGTAGTACCTGTTTCTTCAGTAAGCTGACGAATAGTTGCGCCGCCTTTACCAATAACTTCAGCGATTTTCTTCTGTGGTATTTTCATCGTATAGATGCGTGGAGCAAACATAGAAAGCTCTTCAGACGGCGCTGAAATTGCTTCGTCCATTACACCTAAGATGTGTAAACGTGCAGCTTTTGCTTGTTTAAGGGCAATCTGCATGATCTCTTGAGTGATACCTTCAATTTTGATATCCATCTGTAGAGCTGTAATACCGTTTGAAGTACCCGCAACTTTAAAGTCCATGTCACCTAAGTGATCTTCATCACCTAAAATGTCAGAAAGAACAACGAACTTCTCGTCTTCTTTAACTAGACCCATAGCGATACCTGCAACAGAAGCTTTGATTGGTACACCTGCATTCATAAGTGCAAGTGAAGTACCACATACTGACGCCATTGAAGATGAACCGTTTGATTCAGTGATTTCAGATACTACACGGATTGAATATGGGAATTCAGTCAATGTTGGCATTACAGCAGAAATACCACGCTTAGCCAGGTTACCGTGACCAATTTCGCGACGCTTAGGAGAACCAACAAAACCAGTTTCGCCTACGCAGAACGGAGGGAAGTTGTAGTTAAGCATAAAGTGGTTTTTATGCGTGCCAGTTAAATCGTCGATTAACTGTGAATCACGTTCTGTACCTAGTGTAGCCGTAACTAATGCTTGAGTTTCACCACGGGTAAAGATAGCTGAACCATGAGTACGCGGTAATACACCGGTCATTACGTCAAGTGCGCGGATCATATCTGGTTCACGTCCATCGATACGCTTTTCGCCAGCGGCGATACGGCCACGAACGATTCTCTTCTCAAGAGAGCCAAATACTTTGCCTACTTCTTGCTTGTCTAAAGACTCGCCTTCAGCAAGTTCGCTCGTTAATGCTTCAACAACAACGTCTTTCGCTGCGCCTAATGCTTCTTTACGTGCTACTTTATCAGTGATGCGGTAAGCTTCGCCTACTTTATCTGCAGCTAAAGATGCAACTTTCTCTTCTAGAGATACGTTTTTCTCAGGAGCAGTCCAATCCCATGTAGGTTTGCCAGCTTCTGCTTTAAATTCGTTGATAGCGTTGATGATAGACTGAGATTGCTCATGACCATAAACAACCGCACCTAGCATTACGTCTTCAGCAAGTACGTCTGCTTCTGACTCAACCATTAGCACTGCGTTATCAGTACCCGCAACAACTAAATCAAGTTGGCTTTCTTCAAGCTCTTTTAGTGTTGGGTTAAGTACATATTCACCGTCGATGTAACCAACACGTGATGCACCAATTGGACCGCTAAATGGAATACCAGAGATGGCAAGTGCCGCTGAAGTACCAATCATCGCAACCATATCCGGTTGAATTTCAGGATTAACAGAAACAACAGTAGCAATAACTTGTACTTCGTTTACGAAACCATTTGGGAAAAGTGGACGAATTGGACGGTCAATAAGACGTGCGATAAGTGTTTCACCGTCGTTAGGACGACCTTCACGTTTTAAGAAGCCACCAGGAATACGACCTGCAGCGTACATACGCTCTTGGTAGTTAACTGTTAGTGGGAAAAAGTCTTGACCAGGTTGTGCTTCACGCTTACCAACAACAGTAACTAATACTGAAGTGTCGCCAATACTTGCAAGTACAGCGCCGTCTGCTTGACGAGCGATTGCACCAGTTTCTAGGGTTACAGTGTGCTGACCTAGTTGAAATTCTTTAATAATTGCTTGCACTTAAAATGTCCTTAAATGATTTTTAAATGTTCTAAATTTTTCATCAAAGTACCAATTACAGTACATAATTGTATTCAGTTGGAAATCAATTAAGTACTACAATTGGCAATGATGTGAATAAACGTAGATAAACCTTTTTATCTACGCGCATAGTATATACCAAAGCGACGTAAAAATGCGAGTCCAGCATTTAATAAAAAGAGTGACTAATATGCAGCGGTTGTAACCGCAAATTAGAGAGAGATTATCACATGTTTTGAAGAGCTTAGATTAAACTACAGGCACAAAAAAAGGAGCTAAAAAGCTCCTTTTTTGATAATCAATTGCTTAGCGACGTAGGCCAAGTTCTTTGATTAACGCAGTATAACGCGAGATATCTTTACCTTTAAGGTAATCAAGCAATTTACGACGAGTGCTTACTTTACGAAGCAGACCACGACGAGAGTGGAAGTCATGCTTGTGATCAGCAAAGTGACCTTGAAGCTTGTTGATATCAAAAGTTAAAAGTGCAACTTGTACTTCAGGTGAACCAGTGTCGCCTTCTGCACGTGCGAATTTTGCGATGATATCGATTTTTTCTTGATTGCTTAGTGACATAGTAACTCCAAAAATAAATTTAAAAGGTGCTTTAGCCGATCACTAATTCAGCCAAAACGATTAAGCGTGCGCATTTTACCAGCTTACAGCATAACTACAAGTTAAACTTTATGAGTTTTCTGGTAATTGGTTAGATAAGCCACGCTTTGACTTTAAGTGGCCATCACGGTTTTTTTCACCAGTGCCAATAAAAGTACCCGCAGCCATAACCTTAACAGGCCCATCAGGGAGTGGCTGACCTATCACTACCGCTTGGCCGTGACTAAAAGCAAGGCCTTGTTCATGGCTTATCTCAATCACTGGTAAGTCAACTAATGCTGTATCTATTGGCAATAACAGCGTATCTAAATATACAGAAGGTGATAATTCTTCTGTTTGTGCCTGTTGTAGCTTTTCTTCAAGCTGCTCAAGAGTGACCATTTTATCGCTTGGATAATGACCCACTGCGCTACGATGAAGCATTATCACATGCGCACCACAACCTAGCTTTTCACCTAAATCATCTACGATAGTGCGAATGTACGTGCCTTTAGAAACATGTACGGTCATTTGTATTTCGTTACTTACTTCATCAAACTCATCAAGCGTAATACTATAAACGTTAATTTTTCGGCATTTACGCGGCACTTCAATGCCTTCACGGGCATACTTATACAAAGGCTTACCTTCGTACTTAAGTGCTGAGTACATTGACGGGTATTGTTCCGACTCACCTAAAAAATCAGCCACTTCCTTGCTTAACTGCGCGTGTGTGACATTGACTTCTTTACTGCTGACTACTTCACCTTCTGAGTCAGACGTAGTTGTGCGTTCACCTAGCTTAGCCCGTACTACATAGGTTTTATCTATATCGAGTAAAAACTGGGAAAACTTAGTCGCTTCACCAAAACAGATTGGTAACATCCCGGTCGCCAGCGGATCCAGTGCACCGGTGTGCCCCGCTTTTTGTGCAAAGTAAATACCTTTAGCTTGTTGCAACGCTTTATTAGATGTAATGCCTTCTGGCTTATTTAATAATAAAATACCGTCAATTGGGCGACCTTTACTGCGCCTAGCCATTAGTCTTTTGTGCCTTCTTCGTTATCTGTTTCATCATCAATGTGCTTAGCGTTATCTTCACGAATAACTGAATCCACTAAGTTAGAGATACGCATCCCTTCCATTAATGAATTATCAACTGTGAATTTAAGCTCTGGCATAATACGCGCACGAATACGCTTGCCTAATAACGAGCGAATGTAACCGGTTGCTTCGTTAAGTACTTTGGCACTTTGTTTTGCTGCGTTTTCATCTTCGGTGTTATATACCGTGATAAATACTTTGGCATAAGATAAGTCGCGCGATACTTCTACCGCAGACACTGTCACCATACCTAAGCGTGGATCTTTAATTTCGCGTTGTAAAATCACGGCAATTTCTTTTTGAATTTGCTGTGCAACACGATCAGTGCGAGAAAACTCTCTCATTGTACTGGTCCTAAAAATATAACTTATTGAAAAATAATAATAAGATAATTAAATAATAGATACACAAATGGGGGCTAAGCCCCCATTTATTAGTTTAGCAAGTTAACAATTAAAGACTACGTTGTACTTCAACTGTTTCAAATACTTCGATTTGGTCGCCAACTTTAACATCATTGTAGTTCTTAACGCCGATACCACATTCCATACCGTTACGAACGTCTTGAACATCATCTTTAAAGCGACGTAATGACTCAAGCTCCCCTTCGTAAATAACCACGTTTTCACGAAGTACACGAATTGGTGCGCTACGCTTAATAGTACCTTCAGTAACCATACAACCAGCGATAGCGCCAATTTTAGGTGACTTAAATACATCACGTACTTGAGCAAGACCAATGATCTCTTGTTTGAATTCAGGCGCAAGCATACCAGACATTGCCTGTTTAACTTCGTCAATCAAGCTGTAAATAACGCCATAGTAACGTAGGTCTAAGTTCTCAGTATCGATAACCTTACGAGCAGATGCATCAGCACGAACGTTAAAGCCAACTACAATCGCGTTAGACGCTGCAGCAAGTGTTGCGTCTGTTTCAGTTATACCACCAACACCAGAGCCAACAATCTTCACTTTAACTTCATCAGTAGAGAGTTTAGTTAGTGAATCTGCAATCGCTTCAATTGAACCTTGAACGTCTGCTTTAAGCACGATGTTAACTTCAGATACATCGCCTTCAGTCATGTTAGTAAACATGTTCTCAAGTTTCGCTTTTTGCTGACGAGCAAGTTTAACATCGCGGAATTTACCTTGGCGATATAAAGCAACTTCACGCGCTTTACGCTCATCCTTAACAACAGTCGCTTCATCACCGGCCGCAGGAATACCTGACAAACCTAGAATTTCAACTGGAATTGAAGGACCCGCAGACTTGATGTCTTTACCGTTTTCATCTTTCATTGCACGTACGCGGCCGTATTCAAGACCACATAGTACGATATCACCTTGGTTTAGTGTACCAGACTGCACAAGCACAGAAGCAACAGGACCACGACCTTTATCAAGGCGAGATTCAATTACCACACCCGCTGCCATACCTTCACTAGGAGCTGATAGCTCTAATAACTCAGCTTGGTTTACTATCGCTTCAAGTAAATCATCAATACCTAAACCTGTTTTTGCAGAGATATGAACAAATTGTGTTTCACCGCCCCAGTCTTCAGGAATAACGTCAAATTGAGATAACTCGTTTTTAACGCGATCTGGATCTGCGCCTTCTTTATCCATTTTGTTAACAGCAATAATTAAAGGAACGCCAGCTGCGCGAGCATGCTGTACCGCTTCTTTAGTTTGTGGCATTACGCCATCATCTGCTGCAACGACTAGGATTACGATATCAGTTGCTTTCGCACCACGTGCACGCATTGAAGTAAACGCAGCATGACCAGGGGTATCTAAGAACGTGATCATGTGGCCGTTAGTGTCAACGTGGTATGCACCAATATGCTGAGTAATACCACCGGCTTCGCCTGATGCTACTTTTGCTTCACGAATATAATCAAGTGTTGATGTTTTACCATGGTCAACGTGACCCATTACAGTAACAACAGGAGCACGTGGTTCAGATTTGCCATCTTCATGACGGTCGTTCAGTACTGTTTGCTCTAATTCGTTTTCATTAACAATGATAACCTTGTGACCCATTTCCTCTGCAACAAGTTGCGCAGTTTCTTGGTCTATCACTTGGTTAATAGTAACCATGTCACCCATTTTCATCATTGTTTTGACAACTTCAGCGCCTTTAATGGCCATGCGTGATGCAAGCTCAGCTACTGTGATTGTTTCGCTAATGCGTACTTCATTTTTCACATCCGCAGTTGGCTTTTGGAAGCCATGCTGTAGTGATGTAGGAGCTTTAAGCTTACCTTTTTTTCCCTTAGAACCAGCGAACCGATCCTTTCCTGGTGCTTTTTTCTTTTTCTTCGCACGGCGTGAACCTTGCTCATCACGCGCATCAGCAACATCTTCTGCTTCACGTGCGTAAGTTGAAGTCGTAAGATGGTGATCCGCGGTTTCTTCACGTTTCTTACGTTCTTCTTCTTCTTTCTTCCAGCGTACTGAGTTCTCTTCAGCTAGCTTTCTTGCCTCTTCTGCTTGACGTTTCGCTTCTTCTTCAGCTTTATTCAATGCGGCCTCTTCTGCTTCTTTTTGCAGACGCTCAGCTTCGATGCGATCTTTCTCAGACTTAGCACTTTGCTCAGGGGTCATCTGCTGTTGTTTCGCTAAACGTTCAGCATCAGCTTTTCGTTTAGCTTCTTCTTTCGCTTTACGATCAGCTTCTTCTTTGGCTTTACGTTCAGCGTCTTGTTTGGCTTTAAGCTCAGCAGCTTCTTTTGCTGCTTGCTCTTGTTCAGCACGATGTGCTGCTTCTTCAGCGGCTAAGCGTTCTTGTTCTTGCTGTTGCTCAAGAGCGCTTTTTTTAACGTAAGTGCGGGTTTTACGCACTTCAACTTGTACCGCTTTCGCTTTACCGGTAGAGCCGGTTACACTTAGTGTGCTTTTGCTCTTACGCTGTAAGGTCATACGTGCAGGGCCATCAGAACCCGTGCCACCGTGTGATTTACTTAAGTGATCAAGTAATGTCGCTTTTTCAGTTTCAGTAACATTATCACCAGCTTGTTTGGTAATACCGGCTTGTGAAAACTGCTGTAGCAATTTATCAACAGTTGTACCTATATCTCCGGCTAGTTTTTCAACGTTTACTTCTGCCATGGTGTATTATACCTCCGTTAATAAATTACTCGTCTGCAAACCAACAAATATTACGTGCAGCCATGATAAGCTCACCAGCTTTCTCTGAAGAAAGCTCTGTAATATCCACTAATTCATCTATGCCTTGTTCGGCTAAATCTTCTAACGTTATAACCCCTTTACTGGCCATAACAAATGCTAAATGACGCTCTAAGCCTTCAAGCGTAAGTAAGTCTTCAGCTGGTTCTACACCATCTAAGCTTTCTTCATCTTTAAGTGCTTTAGTCGTTAATGCGTCTTTAGCGCGTGAACGAAGTGCGTCCACAGTTTCTTCATCTAAACCATCAATTTCTAAAAACTCAGAGGCTGGTACATATGCTACTTCTTCAAGGGTTGAGAAACCTTCGTTAATTAGTAGTGATGCAAACTCATCATCAATATCTAGATATTGAGTGAATAAGTTAATTAACTTATCTGATTCAGCTTCGTTTTTAGTACGCATGTCTTCAACAGTCATGACGTTCAATTCCCAACCAGTTAACTGACTAGCAAGACGTACATTTTGACCATTTCGACCAATCGCTTGTGCTAAGTTATCGGCTTCTACTGCGATATCCATTGAGTGAGTGTCTTCATCCATTACGATTGATGCAACTTCAGCAGGCGCCATTGAATTAATAACAAACTGCGCAGGGTTATCATCGTATAAAACGATATCAACACGTTCGCCGCCAAGCTCTGATGAAACAGCTTGAACACGTGCGCCACGCATACCAACACACGCTCCAACAGGATCAATACGTTTGTCGTTAGATTTAACAGCGATTTTAGCGCGAGATCCTGGATCACGTGCAGCTGCACGAAGTTCAATCATTTCTTCGCCAATCTCTGGCACCTCAATGCGGAATAACTCCATTAACATTTCTGGCTTAGAACGCGTTACAAATAACTGTGCACCACGTGCTTCTGGTTTTACTTCATAAAGTAAACCACGAATACGATCACCTGGGCGGAAGTTTTCACGCGGTAACATATCGTCACGATAAATAACCGCCTCAGCGTTGTTACCTAAATCAAGTACGATTGCATCACGCGTGGCTTTTTTAACCACACCTGTTACTAACTCACCTTGTTGATCTTTATACGCTTCGACTACTAGTGCGCGCTCAGCCTCACGTACCTTTTGTACGATAACTTGCTTAGCCATTTGCGTAGTAATACGGTCAAACTTAATTGATTCAATTTGCTCTTCAACATAATCGCCCATTTGCAGGTCAGGTTCTTCAACTTGTGCCGCTTCTAAGGTAATTTCGCTGTAAGGGTTTTCTAATGAACCATCTTCTAAAATCTCGGCAATCTGCCAACGACGGTAAGTGTCGTAATCACCGGTTTTACGGTCGATTGCTACACGTACTTCAATGTCACCATCGTGCTTTTTCTTTGTCGCTGTCGCTAGTGCGAACTCTAATGCTTCAAAAATCTTTTCTTTTGGAACCGCTTTCTCATTGGAAACGGCTTCAGCAACCAATAATATCTCTTTTGCCATGGGTTATGCCTCGCTTGCCCTATTCCTTCGCACTCGAATTAAAACTTTGCGATGATGTTCGCACGTTCAATATTACTAAGCATAATTAACTGCTCAGAACCATCTACTGAAAGTGTAATCATATCACTGCTAACTGCTACTAAATCGCCTTTAAAATTACGACGACCATCTTGTGGAAGCTTAGTACGCACGCGTACTTCTTCTCCCTGTGCCTTCTCGTAGTGATCTTGTTTGAATAATGGACGATCAACACCAGGAGAGGACACTTCCAAATCATATTCATTTGTAATTGGGTCTTCGACATCTAAAATAGCACTTACTTGACGGCTTGCATCTGCGCAATTGTCAACCGAAATCCCCGCATCATGATCAATGTAGACCCTAAGCGTAGAATGGCGACCCGCTTGTACAAACTCAAGACCATGCAGTTCAAAGCCTAACATTTCAACTGCTGGCGAAAGCATGGTTAATAAATCTTGCTCAAGTTTTGTCACGAAAATTCTCCATACAAACAAAAAAAGGGCTTATAGCCCTAAATACATCGCTTATTACTTGGTGAAAACCAAGTGGCGCAGATACAACAACGCCCCGTACCAAGCGGGGCGTCACACCTAAAGCATAAAAACTGTGTGGCCTTAGGCCAAGCTTGGCTGCGAGTCGCTTAGCGACCAAATAAGCTATTCAAAGCCTAAACGCAAAACGCGCATTACTTAGAATGCGCGACTTAAACCTGTAAGTTAAATCTACTTACAAAAGATTGGTTGCGGGAGCCGGATTTGAACCAACGACCTTCGGGTTATGAGCCCGACGAGCTACCAGACTGCTCCATCCCGCGCCAAAAATATCAGTAATAAAACTAATATCACATTTATTAGTACTAATCCCTAGCTCGCATCCAACTTATAACTTAATAATAAGTAATACACTAAGGTTACTAATCAATGGCGGCTATTATAAAGGTGCTTAGCGTAATTAGCAACCAAAAACTACACAATAAATATCATTGTAATAGCCATTTAAGCTGCACTATTTATAAGCTCTAGAATTAAAGTTAATAGGAATAAAATATAGCGAAAATGGTCGTAGCAGTGAAGTTTACATACGCATGAACATTAATCGAAAATCAATAAACACACGCTAATTTAATGTAAAAACACAAGGCTGAACTATACTCAAATCAGATTCAGCCATAACAGTTCGAGACAGTCGTTATTTTTTAGAGGTTTTTCATTATCATGAACAGATATCATCACACTCTTTTAAAACGCAGTATCGCGACCTTGAAGCCTAACTTTCACTGTTTTGCTATCACTTTCTATAATCAACTTACACGCCAGCCTTTGTCGTTACAATACCCTAGTGGCGAGCAAATAAATGAACGTAGTTACTTACTCTATTGTGCACTAGAGCGTACTATTATGCATTTAGATACCCCCCCGAATGTTATACCCTTCATAGAGCACCACGCCAATATTCTTGCCAAACTTAAACTGGCTGAGCAAGACGTACCCACACTATGCTCAGCATTCATGACAACCTTAAAAATTCATTTAGGTCGAGACTTTAGTCAAGCAGAACAACAAGGATGGCAGTATGTTATGCGGTTTTTTAATAGTGTAGTGAGCCGCTATCTATTCTCGCAGACAAATGTCATTGCCATAAGGGATCGCACGGCGCACCTGCATAGCTGTTGATGCAGGTGTTTATTATTACTATTGAGCTATTTGATACTGCTTTGTTCGTTTTGGAGGCGGTCTATTTGACGCTGTTCAACATCAATTAAGGTGTTAAACTTTGCAGTCACTGCACTCATTTTTCGTGATAATGAATTGTCAAATGTGGCATCTACTAAATTACTAGGCGATTCATTGGCTTGCTGTTCAAGACTTTCAATTTCGCGGCTCATTTGCGCTTGATAGGTATCTATTTTTGATTGGTGCTGTTGTATTTCACGCGTAATTTGTTGAGTACGAATAAACGAATCAATCTCTTGGCTTTGCTGGTTTTTTGGGGAGAGAGATACAGATTGTGTATTCATTTCTAGGCGTTGCTTTTCTTTGATTAAGCGGTCTACATCACGTTGCTCACGCTCAATTAACGAATTATAACGCTCTGCCACAGAAGCCATTTGGTTAGCAATAGCGGTTTCTTTTTTTGCCCCTGTCAGATTATTTAATTGTGCGTCGGATTGATTTTTTAACGTCGCAATTTCATTATTCATTTGCTCAGTGTAAGTATCTACTTTATTTTGATGCTCTTGTATTTTTGCATTAATTTTCTTAATACGTATGTACGTATCCACACTGCCATTTTGCGTTTGGTTATTTTGACTATGAGTAATAATGTTACCTGGCACGCTGGGGTTTTGCTCTTTGATGGTAATGAGTTCTGCATCTTTACCACACGGGAACTGGCTAAACTCGACCACACCTTCTTTTTCACATTTGTATACCGACGCGTGTACTGGCTCTGACAAAAACGTAACAGTTCCAGCAAATAGGCAAGTTGCCGTTCGGGCAGTGAGTAAATAAAGTTTATTGGTATTCACAAATCAGCACTCCATTAGCTATCAACTCCTTTATACCGGAAAAATGAAATAAGTGCGATCGGACTTCCTAAACAATTCGTAGTAATTAAATTTGGGCGGCTATTTTGAAATACACTACTTTACGTTTAGTTTTAGGCGATCAGCTCAACGCCAATCACAGCTGGCTTAAGCAGCACTCTCAGGATGATGTACTTTATGTTATTAGTGAGCTTCATCAAGAAGCTAACTATGTAAAACATCATATACAAAAAGTGGCCGCTTTTTTTAAAGCCATGGAAGATTTTGCGAATGCTCTACAAAAAGCGAAGTTTAATGTTTTACACCTCACCTTAGATGACACAAAAAACGATAACTCGCTGCCTGATTTACTTAATCGTTTAGCCAAGCATTATCAGTGTAATAATATCGAATACCAATATCCTGACGAATATCGGTTAAAATCCCAGCTTGCGGAGTTTGCTAAAAATAGTAACTACACCGTTACGGCCCACGATACAGAACACTTTTTACTGCCTTTTACCGACATTAAACATCATTTCAAAAAAGACCAAGCAGTTAAAATGGAGTTTTTTTATCGAGCCATGCGCAAGCGTTTTAATATACTAATGCAAGATGATACGCCTCAAGGCGGCCAGTGGAATTTTGATAAACAAAACAGAAATAAACTTAAAAAATCAGATATTGCAGCGATCCCCGCCGCCAAATGTTTTGATAACAATGTTGCCACTATTATAAAACGTATTAAAAAGCACGCTATTGAAACCATGGGGGAATGCCCAAATAACTTAATTTGGCCAACCACTCGCAGCCAAGCAAAAAGCTTACTTAATCACTTTTGTAAGCACCTTTTGCCACTGTTTGGCCAGTTTCAAGACGCGATGACCTGCCAAAGCAACGAACAATGGACGCTTTACCATAGTCGTCTATCGTTTGCACTTAACAGTAAAATGTTGCATCCAATGCAAGTTGTTAGTCGGGTGCTTGAAGAGTTTACATCTCGTCCTGATGACATCGATATTGCGCAAGTAGAAGGCTTTATTCGTCAGATTATTGGATGGCGAGAGTTTGTCCGAGGTATTTACTGGCAACATATGCCTGATTACGCCGATAAAAATTATCTTACAGCAAACAATAAACTCCCCGATTATTTTTGGCACGCAAAAACAAAAATGAATTGCATGAAGCATGCTATAAAACAAAGCTTGGAGACCGCTTACGCACACCACATTCAACGATTGATGATTACCGGCAACTTTTGTTTACTAACCGCTATTGATCCAAAACAAGTCGATGAATGGTATCTGGGCATATACATTGATGCCATTGAGTGGGTTGAAATGCCCAATACGCGTGGCATGAGCCAATTCGCTGATGGCGGAATTATTGCAACCAAACCTTATGCAGCCAGTGGTAACTACATAAATAAAATGAGCGATTACTGTAAAAGCTGCCATTACAATGTAAAACAAAAAAGTGAAGACAGCGCTTGCCCATTTAACAGTTTGTATTGGCAGTTTATGTTACGCCATGAGCAGCAACTAACTAACAACCCGCGTATTGGTATGATTTATAAAAATTGGTACAAACAAGATAAGCATCAACAACAGGCTATTTTAAAGCGCGCTAAGTGGTGCCTAGATAATATTGAAAGCTTATAAACGATATTTATTACTGCACCTGCAATAAAAAGCCGCCTCAATGAGGCGGCTAAAACAACAAATAATCAGGGAAAATACGAAGGTTTATTCACCTTCTAGCAAGTTACCACTGCCAATTTCTATTTTACGTGGCTTAAGTGCTTCTGGTATCTCACGTTGGAGTTCAATACTCAGCAATCCATTGGCAAGATCTGCGCCCAACACTTTTACATGGTCGCCTAGCTGGAATTTGCGTTCGAAATTGCGCTCTGCAATACCTTGATGAATAAACTTACGTTCAATATCTTCAGTTTTGTCAGCCTTCACGCCGGCAACTTTTAAAGTATTGTTTTCTGACTCAATGGTCAGCTCATTGTCACTAAAGCCTGCAACGGCCATAGTAATACAATATTTGTCTTTATCGAGCGCTTCGATGTTATACGGAGGAAAACTTGGCTGCTTGTCAGTGCGAGCTGCTGCATCCATTAAAGATGCTAAATGATCAAAGCCAATAAATGAACGATAAAGGGGTGATAAATCTACTGTACGCATAATAATATCCTCTTATTTAAGCGATATTTTGTCTTTACTTTTCGGTTGAACAAGTACAGACAAAGTTAATTAATAATATAATTTTCAATTACTTTAGTTTTGTTTGGGACCCATCAGGCGTCCTCACTTAACTATATATGGACGGTAAAATTGTTTTCAAGTAAATAAATTAAAAAATCATAAAAACATTTCGCCACGCATTAATTATGCGTGGCGAAATACGCCTATTTATCCAATGTGCCGCGGATTGGATAATCATTATCGCGGATATAATTAATACCCGACAACAAGCTATTTAAATCTGGGCGTGAAAATGGCGCATTTGATCTGTCGAGAATATGCACTTGATTTTGTTCATTGAGTACAATAATCATCGGCTCTGAAAATGGATGATCCGTTTCGTTCTCATTACGCGGCTCACTGATATAAACACCCAGCTCTGTCATTTGCTTAAGCGTTAAACCGCTATATAAAGGGAAGTTAACATCAAGCTGTTCAAGGTGCTTTTTAAGTTGCTCACCACTATCGCCACTGACTGCACTTAGCTCGACTCCTGCAGTCGTGAAATCATCTTTCATGGTTGCAAGTTCATTAAGCTGTTTAGTACATAAAGGACAGTGCTTTCCTCGATAAACAACAAGCATCTTCCACGGTAAATCCGTTTCTCGCTTAGTGATATCAACCGCGTTATCATCAATATCGTTAACTATTAACTCTGGCATTTTCATTGCAGGTTTAAGTTCTGTATTTATATATCTGTGCTCCTTACATTAGAATTTACAACTTTTAACTATCTTATAAACAGACCTAAGGGCTAAGCTGATTAATTCAACTATAAAAATGTAACTAACAACTGTTTTTTGGAGCTTAAGTAAAATTAAGACGCAGTATAGTGGCCAATTGCTTTTAATAGGCCTAGTTAGCACAGCAGTGACTGTATTTCAGTAGCGCAATTTGCTTAACGCAAGCAATACTAAAGTGGTTCTTTGTTCCTTGGTTCAGTATTTTTCGCTACAGCATGCCTAATTTGCAAAGCGCTATTACAGGTATAGATACTAACGCCATCGGTATTGCTGTAGATTATCAATGTGAAAAAAGGTCAATAAGTTTATAAAGAACTAAAATTTGAACTCTCCGATTGTACTTAGCGACCGACAAATCCAGACTAACTATAAAATAAATGCTTTTTCTACTTATTATGTGATTGATGAATATTTACAGATCTCTTCACGCTTAATGGGTTATTCAAGTCAGCTTGGTATTTCAGTACGCGCGAAAATACATGCGAATTAAAAACGAGTAAATCGAACAGACTAATCGCTTTTTTGCACTGTTTATTTTCTATCAGTTAGTTAAGATAGTGATAAATAAAATTGAGGAGAACGATATGCTAACAGTTATTTTTGGCCGTGAAGGCTGCCCTTTTTGTGTTCGTGCAAAAAACGTTGCTGAAAAGCTAATGAACGAGCGTGATGACTTCAAATATCGCTATATTGATATAAATAAAGAAGGTATCAGTAAAGCTGATTTAGAGCAGTCTGCCGGTAAACCTTGCCCGACTGTTCCACAAATTTTTGTAGACCAAACACATGTTGGTGGTTTCACTGAATTTGAAGCCTATGCCAAGGAAAACCTAGGTCTTTATCAATAGATTTGTATCTAATATGTTAATCAGTTTAACTTACTCAAAAATTAAACTGATTAAATATTAACCAACATCAATCACATACAAATTAGTTGTAATTTATACAAGCAATTGCCTTATATTTCCTATATAATGCGCGCCTCTTTAAATTCGTTGAGGCGTATTAATGTCAGAACCAGTCACGTTTGAATCTTTAAATCTTTCTCCTGCAATTTTGAAAGCAGTTGAAGAATTGGGTTACAAGACTCCATCTGAAATCCAAGCTCAATGTATACCGTTATTGCTAGAAAGAAAGGACGTACTGGGACTAGCTCAAACGGGTACAGGTAAAACCGCAGCATTTGCACTGCCATTACTTAATAATATTGACCCGTCTGTGAAACAGCCACAGATCCTTGTACTCACACCAACACGTGAGCTTGCGATCCAAGTAGCTGAGGCATTCGAACAATATGCTAAACATGTTCGTGGTATTGAAGTATTGGCACTTTATGGTGGCCAAAGCTACAGTATCCAATTAAGTGCACTTCGTCGTGGCGCGCAAGTTATTGTCGCTACACCAGGTCGCTTAATCGATCACATTAACCGCGGCACTATCAAGTTTGATGCATTACAAGCACTTGTACTTGATGAAGCCGATGAAATGTTACGTATGGGCTTTATCGATGATGTTGAAAGCATCATGGAAAAAACACCGCGCGAAAAGCAAACATGTCTTTTCTCTGCGACTATGCCTAAGCAAATTCAAAACATCAGCAGCAAATATATGAATAACCCTGAACAGGTTCATATTTCTGCGCGTAACTCGACGGTATCGTCAGTTGAGCAAGTGTTTTGGAATGCCCACGTACACAAAAACAAAGCCATTGTTCGGTTCTTAGAAGCTGAGCAATATGAAGGTGCTATTGTTTTCGTACGTACGCGTAATGATACAGTACAACTAGCTGAGTTATTAGAGCGTGAAGGTTTCTCTGCAGCTCCACTTAACGGTGACATGAACCAGCAAGCGCGTGAGCGCACTGTTGATCGCTTAAAAAATGGCATGCTAAACGTAGTTATTGCTACAGACGTAGCGGCTCGTGGTCTTGATGTAGACCGTTTAAGCTTAGTTATCAACTACGATATTCCACAAGACTCTGAAGCCTACGTTCACCGTATCGGTCGTACAGGTCGTGCTGGTCGTACGGGTAAAGCAATATTATTTGTTAAGCATAACGAACGTTATTTACTTAAAAATATCATTCGTCATACTAAATCTGAAATTGCTCAAGTTGAATTACCAACAGCTAAAGTTGTTGAAGAAAAACGTATCAATGCATTACAAGAAAAGCTTACGCTTGCGCTTGAAAACAAAGATATCTCTTTCTTCAATGAAGTGGCTGCAAGCATGGCTGAAAAGCTTAATTCTGCGCCTGAAGACTTAGCCGGTGCGTTACTGTGTTTAGCACAGCAACAATCACCTATTAAAGTTGAAGAAGTTAAAATTCAACCTCGCGAACGTAACGATAGAAATGATCGCAACTCACGTAATGACCGTGGTCGTCGTAACGAGCGCGGTGGCGAACGTGGCGGTGAGCGTGCAGAACGTAAACCTCGCGAACGTAATAGTCGTGATGCAGGCCCTATGGATACTTACCGTATCGAAGTAGGTCGTGAGCATGGCGTTCAGGTTAAGAACATTGTTGGCGCTATCGCTAACGAAGCTGATATCTCAAGCAAGTTTATTGGTGACATTCGTCTACACGACAGTCACAGTACGGTACAGTTACCGCAGAACATGCCTAAAGATGTACTTGATCACTTTCAAAAAGTGTTTATTTGTAAACGCCCAATGGGTATGACAATTACACAAGATCAAGGCCCTTCTGAGCCACGTGGCGAGCGCCCAAGTGGTGACAAGAAGCGCGCACCAAGTAAAAGTGGTGACAAACGCGGCGGACCTCGTAAAGAGCGTCGCCCAGTAAGCTTCACATCTAAATAAATTTAATTTAGCTAGATACTAAAAACCTCGTCATGCAAATGGCGAGGTTTTTTTGTGTTTGAGAGTAAGTAAAAGTTAGCGAGCATGCAAGAGGATAGTTAGCTATAGGTTGGGTCGAGTCTGACGAAATCCTACGATAAATCAACCACCAGCCAAAATTTTAAAGAAAAATGAGAAGTAGATGAAGAAAAAATCGTATTTACTTTTATGGCGTCACTTTATTTGATTTACTTAAAGCCTACGCAAAAAAAGCCCCACCTTCATCGCAGGGCTATTAGTTTAATTGTTATTTATATTTACGGTGTTACTGCTGGATAGACATAACTGGCATCTAGCCCTAGTGGAATACCTATAGCCCAGTAACCGAGTAAAAATATACTCCAGCCGATCATAAAGGCGATTGAGTATGGCAGCATCATAGCGATAAGTGTGCCGATACCGGTGCCTTTTACATATTTTTGGCAATATACAACCACTAACGGAAAGTATGGCATGAGTGGCGTGATAATATTGGAGCTTGAATCCCCTACGCGGTAAGCAGCTTGCGTTAAATCTGGCGATATACCTAACTGCATTAGCATAGGCACAAACACCGGCCCTAGTAGCGCCCACTTAGCTGAGCTTGAGCCTACAAATAAATTAACAAAGCCAGTTAAAAAGATAATTCCCACTACAGTAACAGCACTTGGTAGCTCCATCGCCTTTAACAGCTGCGCACCTTCAATAGCCAAAAGCGCACCTAAGTTAGATTTACTAAACGCAGCGATAAAAAGCGAACAGAAGAAAGCCATAACTACGTAATAAGCCATGCCATGCATAGCTTTACTCATAGCGTCTATCATGTCTTTTGAGCTCTTGAAGGTGCCTACAGTAAAACCATACACAGCACCAGGGATCCAAAACAATAAGAAAATTAGCGGTACAATTGATTGCATTAATGGCGAGCGAAAGTTGGTAAGTGAGCCATCAGCGCTTCGCATAGCGGAGTCACTAGGGGCTGATACATACGCCAATAAAGCAAGACCTGCAATCATTACAGAGCTTGCAATAAAGAACGCACGCTTTTCGTCACTGCGGGCATCTTCAAATGCGGGTAAGTCCTCAGTCTCACCATCAACGGCCGTATTTTTTAATCTAGGCTCAATAATTTTATCGGTGATGTACCAACCTAATAGCACAATAAACAAGCTCGATGCTGAGGTGAATGCCCAGTTGTTAAGCGGGTTAATCGACATCGCTGGGTTAATAATTTGCGCTGCACTTTGAGTAAAGCTTTGCAATAATGGATCAATGCCTGATGGAATAAAGTTAGCACCAAAACCACCACTTACACCAGCAAACGCAGCGGCAATACCTGCAAGTGGATGACGCCCTGCAGCATAAAAAATAACACCAGCAAGAGGAATAACTAAAACATAACCGGCATCTGTTGCTGTGTGGCTAACAATAGCAACCAAAATAATAGAAGGTGTAAGTAGCTGTTTAGGTGTTACTTTTAACATGAGCTTTAAGCCCGTATTGATAAAGCCCGAATGTTCAGCAACCCCTACCCCTAGCATAGCGACTAGTACTACGCCCAGTGGCGCAAAACCAGTAAAAGTTTTTACCATAGAAGATAAAAACGTGGCAAGTGAGTCACTGGCCAACATATTATTGATAATAATAGCTTCGCCAGTACGTGGATCGATGGCATCAAAGTTAACACCTGAAAACCACCACGACAAAACCCAAATCAGCAACATGGCAAATAAAAATATAATTGCTGGATCCGGTAGTTTATTTCCGACTTTTTCTACAAAGTTTAAAAATCGTGCAACAAGCCCTGTCGGCATTGTCCCATCATTATTGTTATTCATTTCGCTTGTTCCCTAGAATTTTAACCCGCATACATTAACCCAAATGTTGTGTTAGGTAAATTTTTAGTAAACATAAAAATCATTTATTAGGAACAATTTATATTCGCGCACAAAAAAACGGCATGCTTGCCGTTTTTAGTCTTCATCGCTGTAACAAGCACTTAGGCGAGCGCTTTAACTTCCTCCCACAAGCGCACCACTAATACCTTGTCTTCTTCGTCAAGCTCACCATTGTGATAGGCTTTAATTAAACTTTTCTCTACAGTGTCATTAAGCTCTTCGATGGTAATAGTTAGCTCTTCAACTTCGGCGTAACCAACGGCTAAATCATAATGGCCGCGTAAGTAGCCACCTGCAAATAACTCATCATCGGTCGCTTTAATCACTAAATCATCAAAATAATGCTGAGCTGCATTGATATAACTTACTAAACTCATTTACTTCTCCTCACCTTGCAGCGCATCTTGATGACCTACTGCATACATAATATGGTCGTTAAATCCGGTGGTTACACGAATATAACCGCTTAATTCATCATCTAATTCACTATCGCCGGTATCGCTAATAAGCGGTCGACCCTGTAAAGCTTGTAATTTGGTTTTAGTAGCCACCACAATAATATTCTCGATGCCAATGCTACGAATAAGAGCTGGGCTTAACTGCTGATTACCACGGCCAAAAATATGCCCTTGGCCACCAATTAAAGTGATCACTAGTTTCGTATCACGACCAAGTGTTAGCTCACGTAACTGCTGAGCAGTTAGATCTTTTGTTACCAAGCTTTGATCTTCTACTAAGTCAACGCCTAATAGTGTGTTATCAAGCCCCATTTCTTGCATAATTGCGGCAACCGTTGAACCACTCCCCATAACATAGAGTGTGTCTTCGTCCATTTCTGATACCACATAGGCCGCAATATCCATCAGTACAAGTTCATCGGTTTCTTTGCCGCCATTTTTTACAGCTTGAACATAACGCACTTCGCTAGGTACTTGCATTTCACCATAGCGTTTAGCTTTTACAGTGCCTTGGCGAAACGCGACTTCGTCAATATCCATAACATCAGCATCACCTAGGCTGACAAGCTCACCTTTTACTAGCATTTCAACAACTCTACCCGCTGCTTTTGGTGTAATAGCGTATACGCCTGAATGAATTTTACACCCTGCAGGAATACCCAGTACCGGTAATGCATCTTCTACTGCATGGCAAATATTACGCGCAGTGCCGTCACCACCAGCAAATAAAATTAAATCCACATCTAATTGCTGCAATGCTTGCGCTGCAAGCTCAGTATCGTTGCTTGTGGTCGGTGTGTTACTTTGATAAATAACTTCGGTGGTAAAACCTAGCTCTTTTGCTGTGTTTTCGCCCATTGAGCCACTAACGGTATAAATAGTTAACTGCTCTTTATACGGCAGTATTACTTCAAGTGCCGCTTTAGTGCGCAAATTTGCTTTAGGCTCTGCGCCAAGAGCAATTGCTTTGGCGGCGGTATCAACACCGTCACTGCCTTTAAGAGCGACACTACCGCCTAAGCCCGCAACCGGATTAACAATTAAGCCTAATTTAAACTGCATTACGTAATTCCTTTGGGTGTTGCCAAGCAAACTGTTTCGCTGAAAGCGGCCATGGGGTACTATAATAATCACTCAATGCTTTTAATAATAATTGAGTGCGAGTATTAAAGCCTTGCTCGACTAAGCTAAGTACTTGCGAGTGTACCCGCGCTTGGAAGTCAAGCCGGCAGGTTTGTTCGCCGTTTAAATTATCAACCGAGACGTTAAATGCAAAGCCAGCTGCAACGCTCAACGCCCACTCGATGGCTTGCGGTTTAATTTCAACGCTTTCAAACTCTGCCTGCTGCGCCTTATCACGGCCATCAGGGCAATACCAATAACCGTAATCTTCTAATAATCGTCGTTTATCACCTGCCACTAACCAATGAGCGATCTCGTGTAGAGCACTGGCATAAAAACCATGGGCAAAAATAATTTGGTGATAAGGTGTTTGTTCGTCACGTGGAATGTAGATGGGTTCATGCTCACCCTTAACCAAACGCGTATCATAGGTTTGGTAAAAGGTGGCTTCAAAAATAGAAATCAAATCAGCTATTTGATGCATAAAATACAGCTACTCTACCTATTAACTCGAAAACACACTCAAAAATTAGGGCGAATTGTACGGGCTTTTTTAGTCAAAGTAAAAATCAATACTTTACAACCTTAATCTGTGCCTTCAATTATAAATTGATTTCGGCCATTATTTTTTGCTTTATACAGCGCCGAATCAGCACGAGCCAATACTTCTTTACTTTTCTCATTAGGTATAAGCCTAAAGTATCCCCAAAATTAGCCTTTATATATCAATGAACTAATAGTGTTAAAAAATATGGGTAGTGAGGGAACATTCATGGTGTTTTGTGATCTTATGAATCGCTTAAAAACAACAGAACTAAACACCATGAATGCGTCTACTATTTTGCACAATATGCTCCGCGCTGTCACCCCTAACTCTATTCATAAAGCCAGATTTAATACTCTAGTCGCTGCCGTTAAATCTCTTTTGCACTGTCAGCAATGCACCTTGACATCTATTGGTCGCAATTTGGATTCAAAAACAACTGAAAAACATGATATTAAGCGTATTGATCGACTACTCAATAACCACGAGCTTTTGCGTGAATCGACATCGGTTTATGTTCGCTTAAGCCGTTTTGTGGTCACTGAAAAGCATCCCGTCATATTGGTTGATTGGAGTCATGCAGATACACAAACCAAATACTGTATTCTGCGTGCTAGCATTGTCAGTGAAGGTCGCTCTTTGACCTTATACCAGGAAAGTGCATTCAGCTTTCAATATCATTGCCCAAAAGTACAAAAACGGTTCTTGAAGATGCTCAAACTGATCTTGCCGAGTGATTGTCGGCCCGTTATTGTTACGGATGCGGGCTTTAAAGTTCCTTGGCTCAAAGCCGTGCGAAACAATGACTGGCATTATATTAGCCGAGTTCGAGGTACGGCACACTTGAAAACGCAGGGCAGCGATGAGTTTGTTCCATGCCAGTCACTATTCAAGAGCAATCAACGTAAGAGCCAGTATCTTGGCGCGACCGAGCTGACCAAAAGTGCAAAATATCAAACGCATGCAGTGTTGGTTGGCAAGGGACATAAGTTATTAAAAAGAGATAAAGAACGCGGTTATAAAGAGCCTTGGCTACTCGTTTCTTCACTTCCAAAAAGGCACCATTTTCTCGAAAAAGTGCTCAAGCTATATGGTATGAGAATGCAGATAGAGGCAGGGTTTCGAGATCAAAAAAGTGTTAGATTCGGCTTAGGCTCAGATCTGCACAGAACGAACAAACTCAATCGATTAGACATACTTTTACTGCTCGCAACTCTGGTTCATTGGTTCTCAATGATGCTGGGGGCAGTGATAGACAAAGCAGGAAAGACAGGCGCTTTTCAAGCTAATTCAACCAAAAAAAGACGAGTAGTGTCATGGGCATTTGTTGGGCTGCGATACTTCAAAAAACAGTCCATTAAACTGCGACGGCGAGATTATTTGGAAGGGCTAGCCTATTTCGTACAGGTGGTAGTGAAACTCGATTGGAAAAATATGGATGTGAGTGATGTAATTGAAACTTAATGATTATTTCTGGGGATCCCTTAGGGTATAAGCGCTGTCACTCCAAAGCTTGCTGTGATTGGGTGTTCTATTTCTTTAATATTAAATATATTTTTGTTGAGCTGCAGAATGATTTTATTAAATAAGCCCCTTATCTCTTCGTAGGTATACATGGGTAGAATCATAACAAACTCCTCTCCACCCAAACGAAATAAGGCGTCACTTGATTGTAGTGTTTTAATTAAAGTTTGAGAAAACTCAATCAAAGCCGCATCTCCAACATCATGCCCGTAAGTGTCATTTATATACTTGAAAAAGTCGATATCTGCTATAGCTACATATACTTTTCTAGACTTATACTCCGCTTCATCTTGGTAAAGAGGAAAATGAGCATTAAATGCGCGCCGATTTGGGAGTTGTGTTAAAACGTCTTTAAACGCTTGCACTTTCATTTCTTTGGCTAGTGCTTTAAGCCACTTATTACGCACATGTAATTGCCTTTTTATAATATGCTCATGGGCTGAAATAGCAGCTCCAGCTAAATTAGTTGACACATATGCTGCACAAACCATAAGTTGCGCATGTAAACTCACTGACTTGAGAATAAATAAGAGAATAACGGCTACAACACAATATATGAGTCCAACTATACATGATGACTTAAATGAGAATAGCGCTGAAAAGTATAATGAAATTAAAATTATTACATCAAAACAGACATAAAATATGTAACTATCGTTAAATAGTAATGTCATACTTTGGAGGTGAACAAACAAAAATATGACAAAACACCAACGAATATACTGGAGTTGCTTAACCGTTTTTATGTAGTTAACTGAAACAGCAACTGCAATACATATAAAAATTAGCTTCCCTCGCAAAATCAAAGTAATCTCAGGCCAAAACTCAGGCTGGACAATCATGGGGTCGCAAAAAGTAATAAAGATTAGAATAATCGCAATAATACCACTTAAATACTGCGCTATTTTTTTATCGCGGGGCAACTTACTAAGTAGAAACGCTTGCTCATCTTCCATTGACTCAAATTGACATGTCCATCTAGAGATAGGTACTTGCTGGTAGGGGTAGAGTGTTTCTAGATCTTTCATATCACAAGTTCCACAACTAATTAAAAAGCGCAACCAGTTCTTCACCGATAAAGACCCCATCGCGAGCTTAATATATTTTATTACAAATTATACTATAAAAAAATTATATTCCTTGGAATTAACAGCATTCAGTGTCACCAAAATCACTTTGCCACGGATATTATTAACTACTAAAAAACATCGTAGACGCATTTTTCAAAAAACAAGCCATCGCAGCCATAATTTTAATAAAACAAATACTCAAGTTTACTCCTAAAGAAACAAGCATTATTATAGGTACTCGATCACTGAGTAAAAATAATTAATATGTACAAACTAATTATGGATAAACTGTTTAAAACCTTACTTATGGCTTTATTGAGTTTATCTTTTCCAACTATTGCAAAAAGTATCAGTATTAATGTGTTTGCAATTCCTTCAAAACCTATTATAAATTTGGTAGAACAAACCAGTAACTCATTAAAACAAAAAGGCATCGTTAGCTTTTACGAAAAAGGCATGCCAGTACACGCCACGCTGTATTTAGCTGATTATCCTGAAGGAACTCAAGAAGCAATTAAGCGCGCAGTAAAAAGCCTTGTTGAACAACACCAAGCTTTTGCTATTACTGCTGAGGGTTTTAAAGTGTCAAAAAGTAATTGGGCATTTATAAACTTGCACTTATCTGACAAGCTACAAAGGCTTTCAGATAAAGTGACCCTCGCCCTAGCCCCCCTGCGTAACCAACATGCAATAGTTCCTGTTTGGGTAAAAAGCTATCCAAATAAATTAACTGCATTTGAACGTTACGGTAGTCCAAACGTATTTCAAAACTTTCAGCCTCACTTAACATTATTAGCCAACGAGAAAAGCCCTCAACTTGCTATTTTTAATCAGCAAATGCAAGCTCAGCCACCAAAAGCACAAGGTAAAATAATAGGTATCGGTATTGGGCTTTCAGATCAGTTTGGCCAACAGAAACAGGTGATTGCAGAGTACTTTTTTCAAAACAATAAAAACTAAGTTTTATCGTTTTTGCTCTACTAAGTAACTTTTAAGTAATTGGGTATTGCGTGTATTTGCCTTAAAGAAAGCATCAAAAATATCACCGACAATTGGGAGTAAACCACAAAAGAAATCAACCAGCATATTAAGAATGATACGAAATTTAACCCCTTTACTAACTCCCAAACGCTGCGCTTCAAAAAGTACATAGCTTGATAGAATAAGGCCTACTAAGTCACCAACTCCTGGTACAATACCAATAAGTGACTCCGCACCCAGCTTAAAATTAGTAAAAGGAATACTAATGCTACTATCGGTAAAGTGGCTAAACTTCTCTAAACGCTTGAGTGCGCCTTGGTGTTTTGAATTGTTGTTCATAAAGCCCCCCAAATCAAAAAGCGCGGAGTAAATCCGCGCCTACAATTTTGTATGCTTTAAGCGTTACACCGAGCCATTTATTGGCCCATGTTCGTGGTTAACATGTGGGTTTTGTCCGCGCTGGCGCAGTAAGTGATCCATTAAAGTAATGGCCATCATCGCTTCTGCAATTGGAATGGCGCGAATACCTACACATGGGTCGTGACGACCTTTAGTGATCATCTCTACCGCTTCGTTCTCGGTGTTAATACTGTTACCGGGAATAGTAATACTCGATGTTGGTTTGAGTGCAATTGACGCGATAATATCTTGCCCAGTAGAAATACCCGCAAGTACGCCACCTGCATGATTTGATGTAAAACCTTCTGGTGTGAGTTCGTCGCGATGCTCTGAGCCTTTTTGTTCAACCACCTCAAAACCGTCGCCAATTTCAACGCCTTTTACAGCGTTAATGCTCATTAAAGAATGGGCAAGTTCAGCGTCAAGTCTGTCAAATACTGGCTCACCTAAGCCAACGGGTACATTTTTAGCGACCACTTTCACTTTAGCGCCAACGGAGTCACCTTGTTTTTTAAGGTCACGCATATATTCATCGAGTGCTTCAATCTTACTGGCATCTGGGAAAAAGAATAAATTGTTTTCGACTTCATCCCAGTCATAGTTTTCAGCTTTTATAGGTCCTAGTTGGCTTAAACACGCCCGTACTTCAATACCATGAAATTGCTTTAGGTACTTTTTAGCGATTGAGCCTGCAGCTACACGAATAGCGGTTTCGCGAGCTGACGAACGACCCCCACCGCGATAATCGCGCTGGCCGTATTTATGCCAATAGGTGTAATCGCCATGGCCTGGACGAAAAACATCTTTAATTTTACCGTAATCTTTTGAACGTTGATCGGTATTTTCAATCAACAATCCTATACTGGTGCCTGTGGTTTTACCTTCAAACACGCCTGATAAGATTTTAATTACATCGTCTTCTCGGCGCTGGGTAGTGTAACGACTTTGCCCTGGTTTACGACGATCTAAATCTATTTGTAAGTCGGCCTCTGTGATTTCAAGGCCTGCGGGCGTACCGTCCACAACACCGCCTAAGGCAACGCCGTGGCTTTCACCAAAGGTGGACACTTTAAATAACTGCCCGATGCTATTACCTGCCATTAACTTTCCTCATTCATAATGACTACTGAGTACCGAGCCTAAGGCTCGGCTTTAATTTTTGCTGTGATCAATCAGCGAAATACGCTACTAATTGTTTTTTACTGATCACAAATACACCAAGTCCGCCTTGTTCAAATTCAACCCATTCAAACGGCGCACCAGGGTAAAGTGCATCCATATGTACCATAGAGTTACCAACCTCGACAAATAACAAACCGTTATCAGTTAGATGATCTGCCGCTTCATTTAAGATAGTACGGGTAACATCTAGGCCATCATGTCCTGATGCAAGGCCTAGCTCTGGCTCATGGTGGAACTCGCGGGGTAAATCGGCCATATCTTCGGCGTCCACATACGGTGGGTTTGCAACAATTAGGTCGTATCTTTGTCCTGGTACGCCACTAAATACGTCTGACTGAATAGGAAGTACACGGTCACTGAGCATGTAATCACTAATATTAATATCAGCCACTTCTAACGCTTCGTAAGAGATATCTACCGCGTCTACTTGAGCCTGTCCAAATACTTGTGCAAGGGCGATAGCAATACAACCAGAGCCGGTGCATAAATCTAAAATACGGTTCACTGACTCAGGCTCTTCTAGCCATGGAGTAAAACGGTTATTAATTAGCTCTGCAAATGGCGAACGTGGAATAAGCACGCGCTCATCTACATAAAATGGCATATTGGCAAACCAAGCAATATTGGTTAGGTATGGGACGGGTGTAAAATCATTAATACGCTCTGCAATTAGGCCTGCGAAACGGTTTTTTTCTGTGCTAGTTAAACGCGCATGCATTAACTCTTTAGGTGCATCAACCGGTAAACTTAACGCCGGTAATAATAGGCTTACGGCTTCATCCCATGCGTTGTCTGTACCATGACCAAAAAAGATACCTGTGCTGGCAAATTGGCTGGTTGTCCAACGTAACCAATCATGTAAGGTTGAAAGTTCTGCAACAGCTTCGTCTAGGGTTGCTTCTTCTATTAGTAATTCACTCATCTGTTATCTGCCTGCTACTTTCAAAATTATTTATTTCAATCGAGGCACAACTAAGGCCCCATGATTGCCCTATTGTAACGTCTTTTCTCTTGGTTTTAACTCGGTTTTCACTCGATTTTTAGCGTTTTTTTGTTTAGACTGCCGCCATGAAAAAAGATCCTCACTCAAACAGCCCAATCAGCACTGACGACATTGATTTGTTTCGTCAAAGTATTAGTGGTGCCAAAGTGTTTAAACAAGACACTCATCGCTTTGCTAATAAACCTAAAGTGTCACAAGCTAAGCAATTTGCCCAGCAAAAAAAGCAGCATCAGTCAGAATTTTTCTTTTCGGACGAGTATATCCCTGATATTGACACGAATGGTACGGTTAATTACGTACAGGAGGGTCAAGACCGATTTTTAGCTAAGCAGTTGCGACGCGGCGATTATATACCTGATCTAACGCTCGATTTGCATGGTCTTAATAAAGAAATCGCAAAAGATGAACTTGCAGGGCTGGTCCATGAATGCAAAAAAAGGCATTACTACTGCGCCTGTGTTGTTCACGGTATTGGCGGGCATATTTTAAGACATAAAGTGCCGCAATATTTAGTGCAGCACCCCGATATTATTGCGATGCACCAAGCGCCCCTCGAATATGGTGGTAAAGGCGCGGTACTAATTTTAATTAACTTACCGCAAAGTGATGAGTTTAGGCGCTAAACTGTAAAGTATTTTTTAACCTAAGGCTGTAATGTAGTGCAGATTTTTTCAATCATCTTTCCGCTTATTTTTATTGTTGCGCTTGGGTTTAGCAGCTGCAAGTTAAAGTTCTTTGCAAAGGAACATATTGCAGGGCTGAGCAAGTTTACGTTTTATATTAGTTTACCTGCTTTTTTATTATTAAATATGGCGCAAATAGATTTACACCAAAGTTTAAGCCTATCCGCTTTTCTCAGCTTTTATGTACCAGTATTAACCGTGTTTAGCTTAGGAATATTATTCGACCGTTTTTATTTAGCTGAACAAAAAAACTATCAAAGACACAGTGTGTTTGGCTTAGCATCTAGCTATTCAAATATGGTGCTGGTCGGCATTCCTATTATCATTGCTTCTCTTGGCAAAGAAATGATTGCCATTGCCTTTATGATCATCACGTTCCATAGCACTTTGTTGTTTGCACTTACTTATTTAATTGGTGCTAAAGGCAACCTTGAGCGTTTTTCATGGCCAAATTTTGCTAAGAGCATGGTCTTAAACCCTATTGTTTTTAGTATCGGCTGCGGATTAATTATCAATGTTTCAGGAATTGAACTATTCGAAAACCTAATAAGTAGTTTAGAGCTACTAGCAACACCCGCTATAGCCTGTGCCCTATTTGTACTAGGAGCCAATTTAGCCTTTTATAAAATAGCCGCAAACTGGCAACCAGCACTAATTGCCTCATTAATGAAGATATTTTTACTCCCTGCATTGGTATTTTTAGTAGGTACTTATGTATTTACTTTAAACGAGCAAACTTTAACCGTACTGGTACTTTTAAGTGCATCCCCGGTGGGAGTGAATGCTTACCTCATTGCCAGCCAAATAGGCCAGCACCAAGTAACGCTCGCAGGGGCGGTGGTATTATCAACGGTATTGAGTGTGGTTAGTTTTACTTTTTGGCTAGCTTTATTACTATAGCGTTATTGCTCGGATGGCTTATTACTGTCACTTTATAAGCCACCCGCAACATCAATAAAACCACCGGTAGTAAATGATGCCTGCTCAGAGGCTAAAAAATAAATCGCAGCGGCCACTTCTTCTGGCTGCCCGCCACGTCTTAAAGGTAGTTTTTGTTTGAGCCTATCAACGCGATTTGCTTCGCCGCCATCGAGGTGCATGTCGGTGTAAATTAATCCTGGTCTTACTGAATTAACGCGGATATTTTGTTTAGCCACTTCTTTTGCTAAACCAATTGTTAATGTGTCCATCGCCCCTTTAGATGCCGCATAATCGATATATTCGTTTGGCGAACCTGTTTTTGCTGCACCGGATGAAACATTTACAATGCAGCCACCTTGTGGCATTCGTTTAATGGCTTCACGGCTGCACAAAAAAGCACTAGTGATATTAGTGGTGAGTATTTCATTTATACGCGCAGCATCCATTTCTAACAGTGGCATTTGTGGTTTTAAAATACCGGCGTTATTGACCAACACAGCTATTTCGTCAAATAATTCATCCAATTTTTGGAACATGGCAACAACGTTCACCTCTTTAGACACGTCTGCTTTTATTATTTCAGCACGCACACCATAGCCACGAACTTTCTCGGCTACTTGTTCAGCGCTATATTGATTCGTTTTATAATTAATACAGACGTCATAACCATGGCGAGCAAAATAGATAGCCGTAGCAGCCCCTATTCCTCGACTTGCCCCAGTAATTAACACCACAGAATTAGCAGACATAAATGATCCTTTTATAAAATAAAGCAACACATGCGCAGTCGTTTGCAGGCGTTCAATAGTCATAATAAAATTCACTAAGGTAATTTGGCACTAACTTAACAAAGCCAGTTGTTAAGCAGTATTTATTAAATAGTATCAGTAACTTTAAATATTGGCTGGGGCATGAATGCTGCGGTATTGGCACTTTTGCTTAGTTTCGTCATAATCAATAACGGCCACAGCACCGGTATTAAAAATAGGCATATTACCGGGACAAAGTTGGTCAACTATATAACTAACTATGGGCATATGCGCAACTAACAACCAAGAATTGCACTCAGGATGCATGGCAATTAGAGTTTCCAAGTAGTCGGCCGCAACTTGTGGGTTACCCTCCGGCACCATATCTTGGCAAGTTTGCTCAAAAGAGAAAGTATTGTTAGCCTTTACCTCTGTGGCGGTTTGCTGCGCACGAATGTAAGGACTTACCAACAAACCGGTGGGTAGGTATTGCGCTTGTAGCCAACACCCCATTTTTGCTGTTTCTTGGTGGCCATGTTGGGTTAACTTTCTACCCGCATCATCAGCCTGCATAGGCATTGCTTCACCGTGACGCATTATTAAGATTGTTTTCATAAAAAATCAACCAATTAAAGAATATAAAACAGTAGCCAGTTTGCCCGATTGTCCGCTATATTAAAACTAAGTCATACGACTCATCTAACAAGAAATCGCTTATGATATTCAGGTAGAATCCAGTTGCAGTTTCAATGCTGTCCTGAAGTTATCATCTGTTGTTAACAAGTAAACTTTAACGTTTCAGGAGCATCATTTGAATATCAGCCGCAATGATAACAGAACATACCGTGCCCTCACACTGGACAATGGTCTAAAAATTCTATTAGTTCAAGATAAAGATTCGTCGAAGGCAGCGGCTTCTATGGCGGTTAATGCCGGCCATTTTGACGATCCCCTTGATAGGCAGGGCCTTGCCCATTTTTTGGAACACATGCTTTTCTTAGGCACTGATCAATTTCCAGAATCTGGCGGCTTTAACAATTATGTTTCTCAAGCCGGTGGTAACACCAATGCGTGGACCGGCACTGAACATACCTGCTACTTTTTTGATATTAATAACCAAGAGTTTGAACAAGCACTGGCACAATTTAGTCGTTTTTTTATCGCGCCTTTATTAAACCCGGCTGAAACTGAGAAAGAGCGAAATGCCATTGAGGCCGAGTTTAAACTGAAAATAAAAGACGATGGCAGACGCATTTACCAAGCTCATAAAGAAACCGTTAACCCTGACCACCCTTTTGCAAAGTTTTCAGTCGGTAACCAACAAACCTTGGCCGACCGTCACGGCTGTATTAGCGACGAACTACAGGCATTTTTTAATACGTATTATCAAGCCCAGTGGATGACACTGGTTATTTGTTCAAGTGCTGATATTGTAACGATGGAGCTATGGGCGCAGCAGCTATTTAGCGATATTAAAGGCTCAAGCACTCAAAAACCGGTTATTAAAGCACCTCTTTATCGTTCTGAAGATTTAGGGAAAGTACTACATATTGAGCCGCATAAGCACATGCAAAAGCTGATCGTTAGCTTTGCTATGCCGAATATAGATGATTTTTACCGCCATAAAACGGTGAGTTTTATTGCCCATTTACTCGGTTATGAAGGCCAAGGTTCATTGTATTCTATTTTAAAAGAACAAGGCTGGATCAATGCATTGTCCGCCGGTGGCGGCATTAATGGTAGTAACTTTAAAGATTTTAATATTAGTGTCGCGCTTACTGATGAAGGTATTGAGTACTATGAAGATATTGTAGAAATGGTGTTTGAATACATTTTTTTAATTACCCAAAACACAGATAAACTACCGCGACTTTATCAAGATAAAAAGAACCTGCTACAAATCGCCTTTGATAACCAAGAACAAGCCCGTTTAATTGACTGGGTTAGTAACTTAAGTATCAACATGCAGCATTACGATGAAACTCATTATGTGCAAGGCGACTATTTAATGGATGGCTTTAATCAAGTCGCCCATGAAACAGCTATGCAGTGGTTAACCCCACACAATATGCGCTTAGTACTTATTCATCCGGATGTAGAGCCCGAACATAAAACCGCTTGGTATAATACACCGTATCGCGTGGAACCAATTTCATCTTGTTGGCTAGATGCGTTAGCAGAAATAAACACAGCCCTACCCGATATGCTTTTACCAACTGCAAATCCCTATTTAACTAAAGAGGTGGTACTGCATGACGTACTTGCACCGCAAACTAAACCAACACGGTTAGTACAACAACCTGGCTTTGATTTTTGGTTTAAACAAGACAACACCTTTCGCGTAGCAAAAGGTCATTTTTATCTAGCTATGGATTCTGACTTTGCAGTCAAAGATGTTAAGCATATGGCACTTACACGGCTTTTTGCTGATTTATTTATGGACAGTGTAGCTGAAAAATTTTACCCCGCAGAGCTGGCAGGTTTAAGCTATCATTTAACTTCACATCAAGGCGGGTTGACCTTACATACCGCAGGACTCTCATCAAGCCAATTAACCTTGGTAGATGAATTAATTGATGCGCTATTCAATGTCGACATTTGTGCAAAACGCTTTGCCGAATATAAAAAACAACTAGTAAGGCATTGGCGTAATAGTAACCATAACAAGCCTGTTGGTGAACTATTTAGTGTATTAGCCGCTCAAATAATGCCATGGAACCCTGAACCTAACACCTTGGCAAAAGCACTAAAAGATACTAGTTTTCATCAGTTTAATTGCTTTAGAAGTGAGTTTTTTAAAGCGCTGCACGTCGAGTCATTTTTACATGGTAACTGGCAAAAAAAAGATGCCGAAGACTTCCATAAAAAACTCAGCAAACATTTAGTAAAATCAACCGCAATTGAGGATTTAACACGCCCTTTGGTAGAAATTAATAAAGTCACGCACAATCCGCTGACACTTAATTGCAGCGATAATGCAATGGTAGTTTATTATCAAACGCTAACCGATTCTGTAGCTGAAAAAGTAAAGATGATGGCCTTAAACCATTTAATCAATCAAGATTACTTTAATGAACTTAGAACCAATCAACAACTCGGTTACTTAGTAGGTGCAGGTTATGCGCCATTTAATACCCGCGCTGGAATTGCTTTTTACGTGCAATCGCCAAACTATGCGCCTGAAACTATTTTAGCTCGCCATAATAGCTTTATTAATGAGTATGTCGCGTCTTTAAAACAATTAAGCGAGCAGCAATGGCAACAGAAAAAGCATGGTTTAAAAACGCATATTGGTGAGAAAGACAAAAACCTTCGCTTACGCTCACAACGTTTGTGGCTTGCTATTGGCAATCAAGATCACCAATTTCATATTCAAAAAAAATTACTAAACGAGCTTGAAAAGCTTAGCCTACAAGACATTTTAAACTATGCGAGAGCGACCTTTCAGGATGATAGGCCAAGATATGAACTGTTAAGCTCTGCAAAGCCCAATAAACAGAAAAAAAGTGAAGTTTATATGCATTCTCTTTGACTCTTCAAAGCGCTTGATTTAAATTATCGTTGCAAATATAAGAATTACATAATGATAATTAAAAAGATAATAACATCGTTACTAACAATTTTATTACTAAGCTATAGCCCATTGAGCTTTGGCTTTAGTGTGTCAGTGCTTCCACAAAGCTATTTGCAATATTTACCGAGCCTATTTATTCTTATAGTACTGCCCTACTTACTCTTTACTATTTACAAACTGCGCAGATCTCGCCACCAACTTAACATTTCAGAAAAACGCTTAAAAAGTACGGTCGAAGGCAGCGGAGATACGCTTTGGGATTGGCACATTACCAATAAGCAAGTTTTTAGAATCAATGATAAATACGCTTTAAACAGAAGTAATAACGTTGATTTTCCTCCCCACAGGACTTTAATTCATCCCCACGACATAACTCAAGTTGAGCAATTACTAAAACAACATTTCGCTCAAAAAACTAACTTTTTCGAAGCAAGTTATCGTTTAAAAGATAATTTAGGACATTGGCAGTGGGTGCTTGATCGAGGCAAAATAATCGAAAAAGATGCAAGCTTAACTCCCACTCGCATGGCTGGCACGCTAAGGGATATTACCCAATTAAAAGCCACCGAAGAGCGCTTAAATTTATTCGCTAAATGCGTGGAGTCATTAACTGACGCCATTGCCATTTATGATAAAGACTTTAATTTAGTCGATTTAAACCCTGGCTTTTTAAACTTATTTGGTGGTAAGCGCGAACACTATTTAAGTAAACCTTTTACCTTGTTTGGCTACGATAAAAGCTATATTGATGAAATTAAAAAAACAGTTCGCGACACCGAGCACTGGCAACAAGAATTAAAACTTCGTAACAGCGAACACACTATACTTCCAGTCGAGATTTCGATTGATGAAATCAAAAACGAGCAACAGCAAATTTGTAATTATGTCGTAGTGTATTCTGACTTAACTGAGCGAAAAAAAGCCGAGTCGCAACTTCATAACTTATCTAACCGCGACCGTACAACCGGCTTACCTAACCGTAACTTATTTTTTATTAACCTTAAAAAGCTCGCCAAACAAGGCGCTCATCATGCTTTATTAGTATTTGATTTAGACGACTTTAAAAAAATTAACGACTCGCTCGGTCATCACCTAGGTGACAGCTTACTTGCTAAATTAGGGATGCGATTAAATAAACTAACTCGCGAAAAAGACATTTTTTACCGCTTAGGCGGCGATGAGTTTGCACTGGTAATGTCGGATACCAACGATATTCACACTATCACACGCATGACCAAAAAGTTTTTAGGCGCCATAGCTACCCCCTTTAAAATGGCAGGCCATGAACTGGTGATCACTTCAAGCGTGGGCATTGTATTATTTCCTGAAGATGGCCATACGCCGGAAATTTTATTAAAAAATGCAGATACAGCCATGTATCACGCCAAGAAAAAAGGCAATAGTTACTTATTTTTTAACGATACCATGAACCGCCAAGCGGTAAAGCGCCTACAAATAGAAAACCTGATACGCTTTGGTTTAAAAGGAGATCATTTTGAAGTTTACTATCAACCAAAAATGAATATCCGTAACGGTAAACTTGAAGGGATGGAAGCATTAGTACGCTTTATTACCCCTAAAAAGGGCATTATTAGCACGGCTAGCGCATTTTAATCCCAGACTCTAGCAGGGTTGAGCGGTAATCATCGTCTAGCCCTGCCATTTTCTTTTTCCTCGCCATACTTGCTGACTTAGATGCATCTTGTTTAAAAAGCGCCATGGCTATCTTTCGCATTACATTAAACATTAATGGCCCTTGAAGTTTGCGTATTCTCGATTCATCTTCTCTGAAGTTCATATCAAGCATCCAATGCATGCTTTCAACCTGCCAGTGACTGCGTACTGCATTGAGTGCTTGCGCTGCATTTAAGTCTAATGAACTTATATACCAGCGTGTTTCAGTGGTATCCGACCCTGCCGACTTATCATGAACTTCAGCCCTGACCTTAATAATACTCGTTAAGCCAGGCCAACGATAATCCTTGCCTAGCCAGCTTTTATCTATAAGTAACTGCTGGCATGTACGTGTTTCAACACGCCCATGTCCTGAGCTTATTTCGGTATGTTCATCACAATTATGCTTAGTTAACCTTTCACGCTCGCACTTGTGCCACCACGCTTCTAGTTCCTTTTGCATGCCTGAATGATTACCTTTAAGTGCAAGAATATAATCTGCTTTTTGTTGGATGATTTGTTTTGCTATTTCTTGTTGGCATCCCATCGCATCTAACGTAATGATACTGTTTTCAATATCGAGCAGGGTGAGTAATTCTGGTATTGCGGTGATTTCATTTGTTTTATTATCAACAGCCGTCTGCCCAAGCACTAACTGGTGTTGGCAACTCCATGCACTGACCGTGTGTAAGGCACTTTTTCTGTCTTTTGTGGTAAATGAACGCCGTGCGGTTTTGCCATCGATAGCGATGATATCTGCACCTGTAGTTTCAATCAGTGATGATATCCAAGATTGAAATGCCCTTTCTATTTCATTTGCTTTTAACCGACACATGACGCGAGCAATCGTGTCATGTTTTGGAATTCCTGCGTTGAACGTGCCGTATTTTTTTAACCAATCAAGCTTTAGGTGCCCAAAGTCTTCAATATCTTCCCATCCTTCTGCACCAGAGAGTACAGCGCTAATAGCAAGGAGAAGAATATCGATAAGTTCATGCTTTTTACAACGTTCAATGCGAGGATCTGTAATTGAATTAAAATGTTTCAGAAAAGTAGTGCTCATATTTATGCGACCAAGTAATTATTATGCCTTGATCTGATCACTACTTGCTCTATAAGTTCAATTTATAATGATCTTGCCGTGTCCCGTGGGTGGCACTGAGTTTAAAAATACCAATTTCCGTTTGATTTCGGCAACGCATCACGATCTTAAGCGTCAGGTCGAAGCTAAGTTATTTAGAGAAGACCTACTTTACCGCTTGAATGTTGTGCCTATTCATTTGCCTCCTTTAAGAGAAAGAACTGATGAAGTTAAACCATTGCTTGAACACTATATTCAACATTTTAACGACAAGTATGAATTGGATTGTCGATGGCACCCCGATCTTATTGCGCACTTAAGCTCATATGATTGGCCGGGCAATATTCGTGAGTTAATAAATCTAACCGAGCGCTTAGTTGTTACAACAGATGAGCCTTTAATTACGGCGGCTCAATTGCCAAAAGAATTAGCTATCAAGAAATTCATGAATTTAGGAGTTCATACATTGAAATCTCAAGTGGAGGCCTTGGAGCAACAATTAATCACTGAGGCTTTGCTTGAGCACGGGACAACTAGAGCAGCAGCGAAAGCATTAGATATAGATCAGTCAACATTAGTTAAAAAGCAAAAGCGTTGGCGTCAAAATAACAATGAGGAGCAAGAAGACGATGTTTGATATTGAAGCTTTAAAGTTGCGCCAAGAGGCCTTTATCAATGGGGAGTGGATATCAGCGTCCAATGGAAAAGGACAATCAATTTTAAATCCAGCGACGGATGAAATAATTGGCTCCGTTCCTCTTTTGAGTCGCGAGCAAATAGATGCTTGCATCGTTGATGCCGAGCAAGCCTTTTATAAATGGCGTGATATTAACGTACGCCAGCGTTGTGCACTTCTTGCAAAATGGGCAGAGAAAATAACTAATAACAGAGAGAGAATTGCAAAAATTCTGACCTTGGAACAAGGAAAGCCACTGAATGAGTCTCTCGGCGAAATAGATTACGCCATCAGCTATATTAATTGGTACGCCCAACCTTCAATGATGGATCACGGTGGTGTTCTGCCTTTTGCAGAAAATGCAGACACAATGATTGTCACTAAAGAGCCTGTTGGTGTGTGTGGCGCTATTACCCCCTGGAATTTTCCAGCTGCAATGATAACTCGTAAGGTCGCTCCAGCTTTAGCTGCGGGTTGTACAATGATTGTTAAACCTGCTCCTGACACTCCATTTACCGCTTTAGCCTTAGTTGAGTTGGCTGCGCAAGCTGGTATTCCAGATGGTGTTTTAAATGTGGTGACCGGCGAGGCAGAAGTCATAGGTCAGTGTTTAACGCAAAGTCATATTGTTCGTAAGTTGAGTTTCACAGGCTCTACTGGTGTTGGCAAATACTTAATGGCCGCATCCGCCACTAACGTAAAGCGATTATCTTTGGAGCTCGGCGGAAATGCCCCATTCATTGTGAGCGAAAATGCTGACATAGAAAGCGCGGTACAAGGAGCTATGGTTTCCAAGTTTCGCAATGCTGGGCAGACCTGTGTCTGTGCCAATGCTTTTTATGTTCATGAAAGTATCTATGACGACTTTTCACGTTTACTTGTTGAGCGTGTAAGCAAATTAAAGTTAGGTTTAGGCTCTCAAGATGGTGTTGATATGGGCCCGTTAATTAATCAAGCAGCCTTAGAAAAAGTGGAGTCTTTGCTAAAAGATGCCGTAACAAAAGGAGCAGAAATCGCATGCGGTGGTGAGCGATGGGAGCAATCGCCAAATTGGTTTAAACCTACGGTTTTAAATTCAGCAACGATTGATATGGACTGTGTAAAACAAGAGATATTTGGTCCTATCGCACCTTTGATTAAGTATAGCGATGAGAGCCAGCTTCTAGCGCATTTACGTGCACAAAATACTGGATTGGCGGCTTACTTTTACAGTTCTAATTTAGCTCAAATTAAACGAATTTCACGCGCGATTGAAGCTGGGATGATAGGTGTCAATACGGGGTTGATTTCTGATGCAGCAGTCCCTTTTGGTGGTATTAAGTCTTCTGGTGTTGGTCGTGAGGGCGGAAAGCAGGGAATCGAGGAATATTTGGAAACCAAGTACATTAAATTGTGTTAGCAACAAAATAATAATATTGCAGTCTTTAACAACAAAGGATAAAACTATGAAATATATAACAAAACTACTTAATGTTGCGATTACAAGTGCTCTACTAGCGTCAGCTGGTGTGGCTTTAGCTGAAACGAGCCCAATCGAAGAATTACAAAAAGACATGCCAAAAAACTGGACTAAATGGGGTAAAGAGAACCAAATTGGCGCACTTAATTATTTAGACAAAGCACAGGCATTACGTGGCATAAAAGCAGTTAATTCAGGTAAAACTTTTACTTTACAACTTCCAATTACTCATGGCATCGGCCCTGTATTTCCAGGTCGTGTTCCAGCAATGCATTATATGACTCAAGATCAAAGCATGTATTCAACAGGGAAGCTTGATGAGCTAGCGGGTGGTGTTAAGTATTCAGATGATGCTGTGTTTATGTATTTACAAGGAACTACACATATGGATGCGCTTGGTCATGCTTGGTATGGCGATAAAGTTTTTGGCGGCGTATCCGCTGATAGCACCGTGCATGGTCATGATCACGTTGATGTTGGTGTATTGGGAGAACATGGTGTCGTTGGCCGAGGTATTCTGTTAGATGTTGGACGTTTGAAAGGCGGTAAGTCAGGCCGTCTTCCAATTAGCAGTTGCGTTACACTTGACGATTTAAAAGAAACAGCTAAAGCTCAAAACGTAACCGTTGAAAAGCGTGACATACTTTTAATTCGCACCGGTTCTGTCGGTCGCTTTTATACCGATACCCCTGATGCACCCTGGTCAGCAACAACTGAACCTGGACTGTGCTATAGCAAAGAACTAATCAAATGGGTTGATAACATGGAAATTCCTGTAATCGCAGCTGATAACCTAGCTGTTGAACTAGTTCCACAAAACATCAATGGTCAAGATTATATTATTCCTCTTCACGGTGCATTAATTCGTGATCTTGGTGTCGTATTAAGTGAACTATACTGGTTAGATGATCTTGCTAAAGATAGTGCAAATGATGGCCAGTATTCCTTTATGTTTACAGCTGCTCCTTTGAAGATGAAAAAAGGGTCAGGCTCTCCAATTAACCCGATAGTAATTAAATAATAAAGCGCTAAGAAGCTACTGTAATAACTTTGCTAGGTTATTACAGTAGTATTTCCGTCTGGGGATCACCATCTGGGCTAGTGTCATAGTAATAGACTGCTGATATTGGGCGCTGGTTGGCATAACTCATTTCAGCACGCCGTTATGTAAATACTACGCCACGGCTCCAGTCTACGTGTTTTTCTCATGGTTAGCGTCGCTATAGTGGATAAATGGATAACCATTTCTACCATTTTTGATTTAATTAGATATGCTTGGAATTCATTTTTTGTTTTATTGTGAGATGATAAGACGGATTTTTAAGGGGATTGTTTATCTGATCTTCCTTCAGTTACATATTCTATCAAGTCTAGCGCGGTTAATTACAGTATCTGAGATGTCATCAAAGCTCACTGCATACTTTTCCAGGCGCTCATAGGTTTTGTTGTTATTGAAAAATCGATTGAACCAGCTTTGAGCTGTGACGTTTTTAGCTCACCATGCTATTTAACTAATTATTTGTATTGTTATATACTATTAACTATGTATACAGGTAAAACCTTTACCTGAGAATTATTAAGTCTAGTGATAACATGCCCATTACCGAATAATGTAAGCACCTGCAATAACTCTAAGTTATGTAGTAAACTTCTCACTATTAGTTAAGGTGATAAATCGATATTATTCACCCAGTACCCCACACAGTCCCCCATGGTGTTATGGGTTGAAATAAAAGGTTTACATATCAAATGAGTAGAGCAGGAATACAGTGGTTCCCTGGGCACATGAACAAAGCCCGTAACGAAATTAAAGAAATAATGCCGCAAATGGATGTGATCATCGAAGTGCTTGATGCGCGCATTCCTTACAGTAGTGAAAATCCGATGGTGGCAACCTTGCGTGAAGGTAAGCCGGTCATCAAAATTTTAAATAAAGCTGATTTAGCCGATCCGAAAATGACGCAAACGTGGAAAGGCTATTTTGAGCAAGAAAATGCTGTTAAAGCTATTGCGTTTGGTAATGATAAGGCCGCTGAAGTTCACCGGATTAATGAGCTTTGTAAAAAATTAGTACCGCATAAAGTCGGCGCTGATAAGCAAATAAAAGCGATGATCATGGGGATTCCTAACGTTGGTAAATCTACGTTAATTAATGTATTGGCTGGACGCATTGTAGCAAAAACAGGCAACGAGCCTGCAGTCACTAAAGCGCAGCAACGTATTAAGCTTGAAGACGGAATTATGCTTTACGATACACCGGGTATGCTGTGGCCTAAAGTAGAAAACGAAAACTCGGGTTATCGTCTTGGTGCTACGGGGGCAATACGTGATACGGCGCTTGATTATGAAGAAGTGGCAAGCTACGCCGCTGAGTATTTATTACATGCTTATCCTGAGCTATTAAAAGCGCGTTATAAACTCGATGAACTGCCAGAAAGTGATTGGGAGTTTGTGGAAATGGCAGGTAAAAAGCGTGGCTGTATTCGTGGTGGTAACCAAATCGATACCTATAAAATGTCTGAAATTCTAATTAACGAATTGCGTGATGGCATTATTGGCCGTATTACTATGGAAACACCGGCGATGCGTGAAGAAGAAGAGATCATGGTGGCTGGGTTACGCGCTGCAGCAGAAGCCAAAAAAGCTGCCAAAGAAGAAGAGAAAAAGCAACGTCGGGCACGTGCGCGCAAAAATCGTCGTTAATTTTTATACTGCTCAGCGCACTAAATTACAGACATAAAAAAAGCCCGTAAGGGCTTTTTTAGTTTCATATCTACCGTCACCGATATGAGCAATGTAGCAAGTAAAATAGTAGGGCGGCTACCCGTTATCAACCTCAGGGGCGTTGTGATTAATAACAGGTAACCATCGCTTTAACGTGGGCTACACGTTGTTTCAGGGTCGAGAAACAAATTCAGTTTACTCCATAACAAACCGCTGTGCTTTATCGTCTTGTTGATATTGATTATCAGTTAGATTTGGTTTTGTGTCAACACTAAATGCAAATAATTCCTATTTATTTTAAGGCTGTTTATATAGATACATGGAAAACAATTAGTTAGCACTTAAAGTTGGGCTATAATTTTTATTAGAATGCCTATGCTGAGATTTAATAATAATTAAAAAGAAGCTGTTATGTTTTTTATTTGATTAATAAGCCTTTGGCAAGTGTGTATTTAAGCGTTTTATTTGCTGTAGCAAGTTGGGCAGATAAGCGTAAATCATTACTTTTAAATACTTAATTTATGGTTTTTCGCTAGGTGTTTACTGTACTTTTTAGGTTGCTAATAATGGTTGGTGGCTCGTATCTACTTAAATAGACACTGCTTTGTGCTTTGTATTTGGCTGGCAAATTTATTGTCGTATCGCACATATTGTTCGTCCGTACAATTTTAGTTACGCCGACAATGTCTGACAGGCGCTAACGAAGTAACTCAATCGATGGTCGATATCTTATTTGACCCAAACTCCAGTAAAAATTCACTGGAATGCTTATCAAAAGAGGGATTAGTTAACCTTAGAAAAATATTTGATGCTTTTAATGAGTATCAAAAAAACCTATTTACACAGGAAATGGGCTGCTTAGGGCCGTGGCATTATTAGCCCTAGTGTATTTATTCCTATTGCAGAAGAAACCGGGCAAATCATCGAAATTGGTGAAGTGGTCCTCAATAAAGCCTGTCGCGATGTAAAAGACTGGGTTGATGAAGGACTGTTTAATGGTCGAGTCGCTGTGAATCTATCAGCAAAGCAGTTTAGCTTGCCAGACTTAACCACCCGTATTGATGTGATCTTACAAAAAAATGCTCTACCCTCTTACTTTTTAGAGCTTGAAATCACCGAAGGCACTGTAATGGATGATCCACAAGAAGCTATTAGCATTATGCGCTCACTTAGTGCCCGTGGCATTCACTTGGCAATGGATGACTTTGGGACGGGCTACTCTTCATTAGCCTACTTAAAGCAATTCCCACTAAACACCTTAAAAATCGATAAAGCCTTTATTGGTGATATGAAGTCTGAACGTGACCGTAATATGGTCGACTCAATCGTTACCATTGCCTACAACCTTGATTTACATGTTGTTGCCGAAGGGGTTGAACAAGCAGCACAAATTAATATATTAGAGCAATTAAACTGCCAAACTGTACAAGGTTACTTCTATTCAAAGCCACTGTCTCGTAGTGAGTTTACCCAGTTTTTAAAAAGCCAGCGGAGCAAGTCAACCCCGAGCTTAATTCATTCAGTTAGCTAAAGCCTCCAAGCAGCATCCAGCATAGTTCAGAGCTGGCATTAAGATATATTATTATCATCAACAGAATGAATAAAAGTGTCAGCACCGATATACAAAAAAAAACTCTATGTATGATGATAGCAGCCCCAAGGCAAATACCCTTATCAGGAACAACCATATTTAATAGGAATTAATCATGTCTGATAACATTGAAAATGTATACGAAGCACCTGAGTCAAACCTTTCTCAAGACAACAGCTCTAATAATAAACCAATTCTCGATTTTGAGCGGTTTTCAGCATGGGGGGTCTTCTTCTTAGCGTTTCTGACTCTTGGAATTTATGGTGTATATTGGTTAGTTTCGCGTACACAAAAAGCCAACTCATTAGCAAAACATCAGTTAAATATAAACCTATTATATGGTTATATCGCACTATATGTAATTAATTTTGCCCTATCATTTGCTGCGCTTCCCCCAGTTTTATCGTTTATTCTTTCATTATCGTCATTTGTAATAGGTCTTGTAGTGATATTCACTCTTCGTACATCACTCGTTGAACTAATTAACGAAGGAAGTAATGAGCCTGTAAAATTAGGCGGTATTATGACCTTCTTCTTCAATATTATTTATTTCCAATATAAAATTAACGAAGCGATAGACAATCAAAAATAAGTTTTATTTTTAGTATTAAAAAAGGCATTGATATCAATGCCTTTTTTATTTCTAAACTCTCATTTCTAAACTCTCATAATACGCCGGAATGTTTTACACTTAAGTACGTATTAATCACATTAGGTAATAATTGCTCTGGCTTACAATCTATGGCAATAACACCTTCTTTTCGCAGCTTAGCCATATTTGCCTTGTGTGAATTTAGTAAGCTCAGTGCTACGCAATACTTTGTTGCGTCTTGACTATCAACAATTGGCTCGTCGATAACTTCATTTAGTGCGTAGTTATCAATATTGACCAATGCCACTAAGTGATGTTTTTGAAGCAGCTTTATAGCAGGGAGTAATTCTTCAAGACTTTGTTCGTCTAACGTCGTAACCAGTAGCACCAATGAGCGTTTACTACGCTTAGCTATTAATTTATTTGCGGCAACGATGTAGTCACTACTACTTTGATCTGGGTATAAATCATAAAAATGATTCATCACCCGAGATACATTCTGAGCACCTTTCACATTTGCTAACCATCGCGTTTGTTGGTTAAAACTTTGCATACTAAACCAATCACCTTGTTTCAAAACACGATGTGCAAGTAAAAGTAATGCATTAAGTGCGTGATCAAAGTGGCTGCCTCGTGTTGCTTCGATATTCATTTTTTTTGAAGCATCCAGCATGACTACCACATGCTGGTTTTGTTCTTCTTGATACTCTCGCGAAATAAGCTTGCGCCTTTTACTTGTCGCTTGCCAATCAATCTGACGAACACTGTCGCCTTGACGATACTCACGTAGTTGATGGAACTCTATTCCAGAGCCTCGTTTTTTAGCCAGTTTAAGGCCACCAATAGATTTTTTACTTATCCCGTTTAAGGACTGACTTGCTCTAACTGCGCTGAAGTCTGGGTAGACTTTAAGTATAATTTTTTGTTTGATTAACCAATTTGTCTGCCAAAACTTCCAAGGAGAACTAATTCTAAGTTCTACTGTATTTAGTGCGGCATTTCCCCGCTGTTGTCCTCGTAACCTAAAAGCCAAACACGCTTTTTCTGTATTTGCTAACGCAACACTTTTGATCGGTTTATCTAGCTCAATAACATTACTAAAGTGCAAGCTGACATCGGTTACTAAGCCTTGCTGGCTATTATTACTAATAATTAGCTCGGCCGTTTGCCATCGTAAAAGAGCCATATTTTGACTTGTTTTTACCGCAACCTCTATATCTCGAGGTAACCACGCCAAAACAAAATCAATTAAGACCAATAGAGTAAGCCCAATAAGTATTGCTGTAATAAACATATTGCCAAGAGCTAAAAGCGCACTGATCAATATAATTACCGCCAGTGAAAATAACAGCTTAACCAACCTTTTAGCTGGGCGAAGCTTTGTACGAATCATGAACGGGGCGCTTCAACACTAGCTAAAATTGAATCTATTATTTGTTCATGAGAGACACCTTCTAACTCTAAATCTGCAGATAAAATTAAACGGTGGCGTAAAATATTAGGAGTCACTAGTTTAATATCATCAGGAATAACGAAGTCACGACCATTAATTAAAGCGGTTACTTTTGCCGCTTTTATAATATTAATTGAGGCACGAAGCCCGGCACCATGAATAACGCCTTGCCAGGTGCGGCTACTGCGTACAACTTCTACAACATAATTCATTATTTTTTCGTCCACTAAAGTGGATGCGCATAATTGTTTAATTCCTAAATTCGGATAATAAGTGCAATTTCTCAGATTAGATGGCCAGCTGTTATAATTCGGCCATTTTCTCGCCAAAGGAAATTGCTTTAATGAAATATAAACAGCTGACACAAGAAGAAAGATACCAGATTTACGCGTTAATAAAAGCAGGAAATAACCAAAAGCAGATAGCTGAAGAACTAACTCGTTCACCGTCATCTATTTCTAGAGAGCTAAAACGCAATAAAGGACTTAAAGGCTATCGGCCTAACCAAGCCAATAACTTTGCTGAACAAAGACGTAAGTCATCTTTCAAAGCAAGTAAGTTAACAGAGGACGTCACTCACTGGATTAATAAATTGTTGCATGACGGACTTTCCCCTGAGCAAGTGGCAGGCCGCTTAGCTTTAGAGAAACAGGTCGTTTTACATCATGAAACAATTTATCAATATATTTACAGAGACAAGGCTCGTGGTGGCAAGCTACATAAGACACTCACTCGTGCATGTAAAAAGTATAAAAAACGCTATGGAAGCTATGATAAACGTGGACAGATAGTTAATCGAGTCAGCATTGATGAACGCCCAAGTATTGTGGATTCAAAGTCTAGGATTGGTGATTGGGAGGGCGATACAGTGATAGGTAAAGGGCGTAAAAATGCGCTTGTCACAATGGTTGAACGTAAAACGTTATATACAGTCGTTCACAGAATTGAAAGCAAGCATGCGAAAATAACAGCCGATGCGCTGATCACGTGTATGACACCATATAAAGGTAAGGTTATTACCGTGACGTTAGATAATGGAAAAGAGTTTGCTCACCATGAGCATGTTGCACAAAAATTAGAAGCTGATGTGTATTTCGCTCATCCCTATTCATCATGGGAGCGGGGCATAAATGAGAATACCAACGGCTTACTTAGACGCTTCTTCCCCAAGGGAACTGACTTTATGGCGCTAAGTGAAGCAGAGATACAGGCGGCAGTTGATAAGCTCAACCATCGGCCAAGAAAAACAAGAGGGTATAAAACCCCTCATGAATTATTTACGGGGCAATCAGAAGTTCTGGTGGCTGCATAATGATTGCACTTAATACTTGAATTCAAGATTTGAAAAATGTCATCAGCTGATAAAACGCTCGGTAAGTTGTCTACACTCGACTCATTTGAAAACACTTGTGTATTTAACTTAAGTAACTCCACTTCGGCTTCGTGAGATGGAAAGTCAAGTTCAACTTTCATCATGAATCGGTCAAGTTCTGCTTCTGGTAGCGGATACGTTCCTTCTTGATCAAGTGGGTTTTGCGTGGCTAATACCATAAAAGGCGAAGCCACTTTTAAAGATTCACCATCTAACGTTATCTGCTGTTCTTGCATTACTTCGAGTAATGCTGATTGTGTTTTTGCAGGAGCTCTATTTATTTCATCAGCAAGTAAGATATTAGTAAAAGCAGGTCCTTTCTTAATTGTGAATTCACCTGATTTCATATCATACAAACTATTTCCAAGCACATCTGAAGGCATTAAATCAGGAGTAAATTGAACTCTTGAGGAAGACACATTAAGGCTCTTGGCAAGCGCTCTAACTAGCAATGTTTTCCCTAATCCTGGAACGCCTTCAAGCAGCACATGGCCCCCTGCAAACAAGACTGTTAAAATATCTTCGACGATTTCATCTTGACCTATTAAAACACGCGCTATATTCGCTTTAACTTGCAGTATCGCTGATGAAGCTTCTGGTAAGCTTATTGGTCCTGTTGGTGATTCGCTTGTCATAGGGCATTCCTTAATTGTTTAAATCGCTTAATATATTCGACTTTTTTCGGTTCCGACTCTGGAAAAGTGCTGGACAACAGTTGAGCAACTTGTTGCTGATCGAAATTAGTAAGCCTTGCAATAACTTCTGCTTGCTGCTCGTTAGTTAATTTTCTAAAGTTTGGTACTTTAAGCTCAACCCTTTTGTAAAAATCTCGCATTAAAGCATCAACGAAGATCCTTTCATGGCCATGCTGGACACAAAAATTAGCAACCGCTTGAACGTGATTATTAAAACTTACTTTAATTAATGCATCTGGCGCGTAGGCTCGACCAATGCGACTACTCATACGCCACACCCACGTAACGGTCAAAACAAGTATAATGATGACTAATTGCCAACTCCAACCCCAAAGCTTTGCAAACCAATTAGAGTAGGTTAAATAGGGAATATAAGTAATGTTTTTCGCATCAGCTGCAAGCCAAAGTAACAAGCTACCATGATCTAAATCCCGAAGGTTATTATTTGTAAAAGGAGTCATTGAAGGCAACACAATAACGCGACCATTGCCTATTGTAATATCACAAATAACCACATTACTTGCGTCATTTTTAACGGCTCGACCCGGACAATTTTCTACACTATATTTTTCGCTAAGTTCAAGCTCAAGGATACTGTCAGTACTGAGCTCAAAGCTGGTATTTCTATTAGTCTCAGAGTTGATTGAAGATAACAGGTCAAACTCTTTCTCATCTGTCGCAATACGAATACCCAGCGTTTGAAAAAAAATACTATTATCGATTCCTAATGCCTCACGCTGTGATGATAAGACATAAATTAATTCCCCCCCCTGATTAACCCAGCTTAGTAATTGCTGATTTAGTTCATGGGACTCACTCAACGCAGCCTCATCTAAAATAAGCCGTGTATTATTATTTATACTCAACGGATCAGTTTCAATCTGAGCAACCACTAGCTTGTCTTTATCTTTGTGCCACTTTATTTGATAACGGTTTAGTAAGCGCTGCGCCATTGTAAAATTGTCTTTAGCAACATTGGGATGAAAGCCAGTTTCAACCTCTTTCTTCTCCCAATTAAGAGCAAGTAAAGCACTCGCAATTAACATAACTATAATAGCAATAATACCCACGACGACTACAACAAGAAAGTTGCGTTTCATAAATTAGGTCCTTGCTCATTTAGGCGTGCATTTTTTAATGAGCTAACCTCATCTGCTAGCTCAGCAAAGTTAAAGTCAATATGCTGATGGGCCCACGCCACTTTCATCCAAGTCAAAAATAAACGTTCGAAAATAGGTTGTTGCGATGGAGGTATTTTCTGATAAATTGCGAATTGACACTCACTTTCAGTCATAGAGTAATGCAGCTTAACACTATGCGCTTCCTGTGCCCAAAAAAGTGAGAACTGTAATAAATAAGCAAGTGCTCGTCTTAAGTTTCCTTCTTCATAAGCTTGTTTAGCTGCTAAAATCAAATCTTTAGGTATATCATTGTGCTGAATGTCCGCAAACAGCGTGGGTATTACATGCTCGCTGTTTTTACTCACCTTGTCATTAGGTGCAACACTTGTAAAAAAGCCTTTATTTTTGTAGAGATAATAAGCAAGTAATAAAACTAAGCCACCGACTAAAAGCCACGACAAGTTGCCTAAGCCTGTACCAACCCACTGAAAAAAGGACACTACCGATGATAGAAAGTCTTTTTCAGAGCTCCCGTCTGATTCATCAAAATGAGGTACCCATGTTGTTTTTTTCTCAATAACATCATTCTCAGCATATAAAGCCGCAACATCATTTTTAATGGTTTGTTTATTAAGCTCTTGTGCATAAGTTTTAGGTGAAGGTGCTAAAAAAAGAGCACTCACAAAAAAGCAGAGTACAGGTAAAATAGCTTTAAATCGAGATCGCATATTTTTAAACGCCAGCTCAATATCCCAACCTTCTAGCTCAACACGTCGATGTAAATAGGCTAAAAACCCTCCGGTTACAAATAAAGGAGCGATTAATGCAATAACAAAGATATAGATAAAATTAAACGACACTTCTACCCAAGTAGGATCGCTCTGAAACTGGTAATATTGCTCCTGTAGCGAAAAAGAGCCTGGGGTTAACGCTATAATAAGAGCAGCGATGCTAAACACCAAAATCAACTCAAAATGAACACATCGAGTAGGGTGAGGCTTATGCCTCATCCCTCTCACAGAACCGTACGTACGGACCTCGTATACGGCTCCTGTACCCTTCACATTTTATCAACTTATTTCCTAAACGCCGATAAAGCAAGCCATCCCGTATTCACTTTTTCTATTGGATATAAACCAAGCTCCTCAAACCATTGGTTTGGCATCGATACACAAGATAAAGGGCTTAGTGAGTTACGCCACGAGTTCATCTTAATGAACTTAAACGGTGGCTTTTTTCCTAACTGTTTTAGTCGTCGATGTAGCCTTGATGGCTTCTTCCACAACCTCAGCTGTATTGCCCTTAGTCTTCGTCTGATCCAACCTGCCAAGGCTTTTAGCTCTCGTTTACAATTGGCTATACTAAAATAATTTACAAAACCGCGCACAACTGGATTTAGCCGTTTTATTACTTCTGCTAAATTTATGCCGCCGTTACGTTTTGTTAATTGCTTCACTTTTTGTTTAAACCCGATGAGTTTTGATGCTTGTATCCGTGTCCACTGGCTACCTATCTCTACTCCCAAAAACTTCACTCCTTTGCTGCTATGAGCAATATGGGTTTTATTTTGGTTCACGGTTAATTTCAAGTCTCGCTCTAGTATCTGGGTGGATGCCTTAAGTGCTTCTTGCGCTGCTTTTTCTGTGCTGCACAAAATCAAGATATCATCTGCATACCTCACTATTCGGTGATTACGCTTTTTCATTTCTTGATCGAAAGCATCTAGGTAGATATTGGCCAATAACGGGCTAATTACGCCACCTTGTGGGCTTCCTATCGTACTAGCCTCCCAGTGTTCACCTATCATTACTCCGCTTTTTAAGAACTGATTAATCAGTTTTAAAATACTACCGTCCGTCACTTTGCGTCTAACACTCCTAATTATCAAAGCATGATCAAGCAGGTCAAAACACTTCGACAAATCCATGTCTACGACCCAGTCGCGATGGTATTTACGGATAAATACACTTGCTTTACTGATAGCGTCATGACAGCTTCGTTTCGGCCTATACCCATAACTCGATGGGTGAAAGTCGATGTCGAATATCGGTTGGAGTATGTTCAATAGTGTTTGTTGCACTATTCGGTCTCGAACTGCGGGGATACCTAGCATTCTGACACCGCCATCATCTTTGGGTATTTCCACCCGTTTGACAGGTTGTGCCCTATATTGCTTGGTTTGCAGCTCAAGTTGCAGTTGTTTTAAGTTTGCTTCTAAATTCAGGGCGAATGCGCCTACGGTCTGCCTATCTATTCCGGCCGCTCCTTTAGCTGCTTTCACTTTTTTGAATCCCTTGTACAGGTTATTAATGTCTAATAATTGTCCGTACAAGCTGTAGTAAACTGTCATTTTCTGCCTTTGCTTGCGGTATGTCTGCTCGTGTCACTCTACTTATCGCTGATTCTTCATGATGACATTAGGTGTGCTAGCCTTTTTTGGCAATCTGCCTAAGTGGTCAGTCATTACTCCATTGCTCGCCCTTCAATTCTCAGCGTCTACATTCCTGTTTGGCCGTCATATTTTGGCTATTTCCGTCGAAATACTTGTGAGCCGATAAACAAAAGTTCCCGTCTTTCATACGCTTAAAGAATACTTCCCCCCTTCGCAATCAATTAAAGCTTTTGGCTAAAGTTGACCCCATCAAACATAATGTTGATGGTCGGCTTGGTTTTCCCCTCCACACCATTACTGGCTTTCATCGGCCTAGCCTTACTCACTACTACGGGTTCATCTGCCACCTCACACCGACACTAAATCTTGGCTTTCACCTTGAATTTAGGCCACTTACTCTCATTAAGTTTAGATGCCAGGCTTCCCCAGTTACTGCACTGGCTCCCTGTTAGAAATCCCACCCTCAAGCACAGTATTGGTCTGACTAAGTATAGGGCGTTGCGCTATTTTGCACGCTGACCCACCAATACTGCCGAAACAGGTTACGGTTAGTTGTGTACCTCTAACTTCTTATGGCTTCCTTCAGACCCCACCGTTGGCCAGTGACGCCCTTGCCATTCAGATTATCTTCCCCTTAGTCAGGGTGATAAGGCATCTTTCAGCCTATCGGGTTTGCCAGCTTCGCTGGGCAAACAAAATAGCATCCATAAAGATTGCTTAGGTTTATTTGAAGAAAAAAGCAACAATTTACGAGCCTTTTTACGCTGCCCAGATAAGTTTTCAAGTTGTTCTACAGGCGCTAGAAAAGCGCGGTTTGGACTTAACCGTAATGTAGTAAGGTGCAAACAAAAATCAACAACTGACAACTTAAAAATACTGCCTATACTGGAGCGAATACTAGCTTGTTGGTTAAATATGACTTTTGAAAGATAATCTAACAGCGGCCGCTCAAAAACAGGCTTTAGCCACCAAGCAATCAATGCTCCCCATGACCAACCAAGCACTAAACCTAAAATGAGAAAGAGTGGTAATACCAATGACAAATAGATTGCAAAAAGAGCCATAAAATGTCGCTTCGTTAGCAACAAAGCTAAGTCAAATATTTCGTAGGACGTACGACTACGAGGATTAAAGCTTAGGTGGTTAAGTTCCATAACGCATTCCTTTATACAAACGGTATATTACGTAGGACCAACAAATAGCACCAGTAAAAAATTTAAACTCATCAGCAATATCACGTGGTGACCAGAACGCCTCTATAAATGCAGCTAAAACTAACATTATAAAAGCGCCAACAATTAAAGGTAAGGCTTTTTGAGCAGCATCTCTGATTGCATAACTGCGTGTATATTGTCCTGGATTCAATAACCCGAAGCCTATTTGGCAACCAGCCGCCGAGGCAATGATAATTGCTGTCAGCTCAAATGAACCATGAGTGACTACAAATGAGAAAAAGGGCCCTTCAAAGCCAACATTAACGATGTGCCCTGCTATCGCACCAAAATAAAAACTGTTAAACAGCAAAGCAAACACAGCACCGACACAAAACAACACACCGCCTGCAAACATCTGAAAAGCAATACCAATGTTATTATAAATATAAACACCAAACATCATTACATCTTGACCACTGCTGCGTGCTTGTGATTGCACACTGCCACTTGGGTCATACATTTTTTCAATTTCAAGTACCGTGCTTTGTCCTAAAAATGTATAAACAGCGTCGGGGTCTAAACGAACCCAAATAAAAGCAATTAACGCTAAAAAGAAAAAAGCAACTAGGTTAATGCTAAGCATTAAACGATTTTCATATAACGCACGAGGAAAAGCATTTCGTGATAAATAAAGAATTTCTGCAAATTGATTTTTAGGCGTTTGATAAAGCCTTTTTTGCCCTTGATGAACTAAACGGTTGAGTCGTTCAACTAGCATAGGACTATAATGGCGTGTGCGTGCAATGGCTAAGTCATTGCATATTTTTCGGTATAATTTGGGGAAATGCGAAGGTAGGTTTTCTTTATCGCCAAGCTCACACAACGACTTAAATTCATACCATACTTGATCATTACTATTAACAAATTGATGTTGCTTCATTATTAACCTTTACTCAGTGTTATTATTAGTCATATAACCTGAAAAATAACGTGCATAATTGAGTAGTCGCATATCGCTTTGTTGATCATCGCAGTCAATTACTTTTGATAAAATACTTGCCAGCTCAATTCGCCTTTCATTGGACAAGGTGTCACTTCGCTCAGCGAAGGTTAAAATAGCTAACTGCTCTTCTGTTGTGAAAGCAACGCTTGGCACCTCACTGCCCCCCTCTGGTAATGCAGGTCGCTCTAAGAACTCCTCATCATAAACAATTACCGTCCCTGCAGCCCAATCACCAATACGCTTGAAACGCTCATTAAAACTCATTACCAATAAGCCAAGAAAATAACCAAAAGGAAGCATATCTGCCGGGCGCAATAAGTTACGGACCACTATTTGGGAAAAGCTAGCGGGTAAACCATTATCTTGAACAACGCGGATACTAAGACGCTTTTTGCCCGGAGTTTGACCTGTTCTCGCTTCAAAAAAAATATTGTAACCCCAAGACACCACAAAAAAAGTGAGGAGTATAAGCCCTTCGCCAACCTCACCAAGTAGCCCAAAAATAAGCGATAAGACAATGATTATGATACTACGTATAGTAAAATCAATCATATAAGCATAGCTGCGTGCTACGAGCCCTACTGGGGTAATCGCAATTTCGACCCCTTCAGGTAAATTAACATAGTGTTTATTTTCTAGTCCGTGGCCAATCATTAAACCTACTAAAAATTATAGTTATATCGCGTTAATACAAATCGATATATAAAGTATGTATATATTTAAAGTGTATCGAATAATTACGTAATTGTGCTTACTATAACACTTTAACGATAGAGTTTAAGAATAGAATATTCTTTTAACTTCTTTTCTAACAATAAAAAGGTGACCAACCAAACGCTGCCCACCATAAGTGTAACCGTGCCACTGCATTTACTTTTAAGCGCGACCCATAAATTTTTGCTCTGCGGTATTGATACGAATGCGGTCACCGGTTGAGATATGCTCAGGTACCTGGATGCTTAGTCCTGTTGATAAACGTGCTGGTTTTGAACGCGCGCTGGCTGAAGCTCCTTTAATTGAAGGGTCTGTCTCTTCAACCACCAACTCTACGCTTGAAGGTAAATCGATCCCTACTGACGCACCATCAATTACAATAACATGCATACCTTGAGTTTCTTCATTAACGAATAAAATCTCTTCGCTTATCGCGTCTTTATTGAGGTTATATGGCGTATAGTCTTCATTATCCATAAATACATATTCTTCACCATCAATGTACGAAAAAGTTGACTCACGACGTATTAAATCAGCTAACTTAAGCGGGTCACTATCTTTAAACGTTTCATCAACTTTACTGCCAGTGACTACATCATATAAACGCATACGATATAAACTGCCCCCTGCACGACCTTGCGGTACTGAACGTACAATATCTTTAACCACTAATACGCGGTTATTAAACTCAATAGCAGTACCTTTTTTAACTTCACTTGCCTTTGGCATTAGTGTATTCCTGTAGTTTATTTAACCGATAGAAACATACCATGAACTGAACTTTCTTCAATATAAATTAACTGTTTAGTTGATTGATTGTTTGATCTAATAGATTTTGCGTATTCATCGATTCTTAGTAACGAAATGACAAAAAAGCTGCTATCTTTAGCGTATCTACAATGACTGCAAGGAATAGCTCATGGATCAATACATAGCACATGAATATTTAACAAAAAAGCCACTGGTTATGGTCACTAAACCATTTGGTCAAGAGGTCGATGTATACAAAGTAAATCATAAAATGTTTGCCACCTTGTCAACCGGTCATGAAGATCAAACTGATGAAGACGGTAACCTCATTTGGTGGATGAATTTAAAATGTGACCCTGATGAAGCCCAATCTTTGCGAGATATTTTCCCCTCTGTAATACCTGGCTATCATATGAATAAACGGCTATGGAATACTGTTATTCTTGACGGTACAATACCAACAGGTGAAATTGAGCGCATGATTGATAATTCGTTTTCTTTAGTGGTGGCTAATATGCCTGAAAAAGACCGTAAAGCGATTGAAGTTCATATGTAATTACGCTTATTAAATAAAAAAAGCCTGAAATCTAATCGATTCCAGGCTTTTTTATTTACCAGATAAACTTAAAGCTTACACTTCACAATAAGTTCACGTTAATACACTATTTTTTATCGGTCGATTGGTTATCTATTTCTTTAACACTTTCATCAACTGCCTGCGTATTACCTGTTTGTTCTTCAGGTCCCTTCGTATCCTCAGTTTCTTGCTCAACGACAGTCGCTTTTGCAGCATCAACAAGTGCACTTTGCTCCTCAGCTTGATAAAAGCTAGCACCAGAATCGGCCATGTTTTTAAGTGTTTCACAGGGGGCAAAGATTGGTTTTGTATTAGCCAAGGTGGCCATTTCTGAGCAAACCTTTTTGCTACCTTGCTTATCCATATAACTAAATGGGCCGCCTAAAAATGGTGGGAAACCAATGCCAAATATCGCGCCGATATCGCCGTCACGTGGGCTTGAAATAATTCCATCATCTAAACTACGCACGGCTTCATTTAGCATTTGTGCCACACAACGTTTGGCGATTTCACTTTTATTTAAGCGCGGCGCAGGGCTTACTCCTAGTAACTCATAAACTGACTCGTCAACTTTTTTGTCCTTTTTATCATAAAGATAAAAACCACGACCAGTCTTACGTCCTAAGCGTTTAGCATCAATTAAATGTGAGAAAGCATCTGGCGCTTTGAAACGTTCACCCAATTCTGTTTCAAGGATAGGCGCAATCTTAGAGCCAATATCGATACCCACTTCATCTAATAGTGCTAATGGTCCGACCGGAAAACCAAACTCGACTAATGCTTGGTCTATTTTCTCGATAGGTTCACCTGCAAGCATTAAATTAGCTGCTTCGTTAACATATGGCGCTAAAATGCGGTTAACGTAAAAACCAGCCATATCTTTAACGACTATCGGTGTTTTGCCTTGCTTACGAGCAAAGTTAACGACTCGTGAAATAGTCTCTTTTGAAGTACCTTGATGTGGAATAATTTCCACCAACGGCATCTTCTCAACAGGTGAGAAATAATGTAAACCAATCACATTTTCAGGTCGTGCAGCCTCGGCGGCAATTTGCGCAATCGGCAGCGACGAAGTATTACTGGCAAAAATGGTATTCGCTTGGCATTCGCGCTCTATATCTGCCACCATGCCTTGCTTTAAGCCTAAGTCTTCAAATACGGCTTCAATAGCAATATCAACATGTTTAAAACCACTATAGTCTGTAGTGCCGGTGATTTTACTCATCGTTTGCTGTAATTCCGCTTTAGACAAAATACGACGTTTTTGTTTTTTATCTAAAATTTTGTAGCTGTAATTCATGGCATTACTAATGCCCTGCTCTGCTACATCTTTAATACGCACCGGCATATCAGCTTTTACTGCACTAACATGGGCAATACCAGCGCCCATTAAGCCACCACCTAAAACAGCCGCTTTAGTAATTGCGGGTGCATCGTCACTACGCCATTCCTTTTTCATTTCAGTGGTTGCAAAGAAAATACCACGTAGCGCTTTAGACTCATCACTCATTACAAGGCTAGCAAAACCTTCTGCCTCAGTTTTATAGGCTTTAAGCTGGTCAAGCTCAACACTAGCACGCACTGCTTTAATTATAGCTTGTGGCGCAGGGTAGTGACCGCCCGTTTTTTTCAGCACATTTTCTTGTGCTTTTTTGAAAATGATATTTCGGCCAAACGGATTTGACTCAAGTAATTGGCTAATGCGGTCAAGCTTTGGCTTAGCTTCTGTTGCTTTACCTTTTAAGGCAAACTCTTTTGCCACATCAAGTAATACACTGTGCGGTACACTGTCATCAACAAGTCCTGACTTTTTAGCTTGTTTTGCACGCACTTGTTTACCGGTTAGCATCCACTCTAAGGCTTTTTGTAAGCCCACTAATTTAGGTAAACGTTGAGTTCCGCCGCCGCCAGGTAACAAACCAAGTTGCACTTCTGGAAAGCCAAGTTTAGTGATATCGCTATCAGTACATACACGATAATCACATGCCAGAGCAAACTCTAACCCACCACCAAGCGCCGCACCATGAATAGCACTAACCGTAGTGAAAGGGAGTTTCTTCATATCAAAAAAGGCACGATGGCAAAGCTCGCTGATGGCTAAGGCATCTTCATGCTTTTGCACACTATCGAGCATTTTTACGTCGGCGCCGGCAATAAAGTTATCGCTTTTACCACTAATAAATACCATACCTTTAACTGACTGCTTTTGTGCATCATCAAGTAAGGCATTTAAATCTTCGGCAAAGGTGTCGCGCAGGGTATTCATTTTCTCACCCGCCACATCAATGGTTACGACCGCGATTGATTTATCATCAACTTCTAAACTAAATACTGAACCTGTCATTACGCACTCTCCAATACAAAGGCTGCACCTAATCCGCCTGCGGCGCATGCTGTCGTTAACGCTAAGCCACCACCACGGCGATTAAGTTCATTTAAACTTTGGGTGATAAGTCGTGCGCCCGTTGCGGCAAATGGGTGACCATAAGCAAGCGAGCCGCCCATTACGTTAAACTTATCCATGTTAATTTCACCAATCGCTTTGCTACGCCCTAATTTTTCTTGGGCAAACTTATCAGAGGCAAACATTTTCATATTAGCTAAAGTCTGTGCTGCAAACGCTTCGTGCATTTCAATTAAATCTAAGTCAGCTAACGTGATACCCGCTCTATCAAGGGCAACCGGCGTTGAATGGGCAGGCCCCATTAGCATATCTTCATGTACACCAATTGCTGAAAATGCAAAGCTGCGCACATAGCCTAAAATATTATAACCTAAGGCTTTAGCTTTACTTTCACTCATCATAAGTACGGCTGCTGCGCCATCAGTAAGTGGCGTTGAATTAGCCGCTGTTACTGAGCCGTGTTGACGGTCAAAAGCTGGTTTTAATTTAGCGTAGCCTTCTACAGTTGAGTTAGTGCGAATGTTATTGTCTTGTTCAATAAAACTTTTATACGGCGGAACATGCGCAGTCATCACTTCATCTTTCAATTTCCCATCGTCCCACGCTTGGCTTGCAAGTGAATGTGAGCGATGCGCAAGTGCATCTTGATCTTCACGACTAATATTATGAGTTTTTGCCATTTGCTCAGCAGTTTGCCCCATTGAAAGACCCGTTGAGTATTCCGCAACCGCGGGCGGTACTGGCATTAAATCTTTTAAACGTAACTTTGAAAATATTTTTAGACGTTGGCCAAAAGTACGCGCTTTATTTAAATCAACTAAGCTACCTGCTAATTTTTTACTGACACCAATGGGTAATACCGATGAAGAATCAGCACCACCGGCGACACCTACTTGTATAGAACCTGCCATAATTGACTCAGCAACATTAGCAATAGCTTGAAAGCTCGTTGCACAGGCGCGCGATACCGAATATGCATCAACTGATGCTGGCATACCAGTGCCAAGTACTATTTCACGGGCAATGTTTGGCGCTTCTGGCATTTGTACTACTTGTCCAAATACTAATTGATCTATTTCTGATTTATCAAAGTTTAATCGCTCAAGCATTTCATTAACCACTAATTTACCCATATCCAAGGCTGGTACGTGGTGAAATGCAGTAGCTTGTTTAGCAAACGGTGTACGTAAACCACTTACTATGGCAATACGATCACCCTTTGCTGTTTTAAGTATGTTTTGCTCAGACATTTATGCTCTCCCACTGACAGGTCTGACCTGTTTGTTTTTTCCGATTCTAAACAACCTGTACACTAATGCCAATAGTGAAACTGAAATTAGTTATAAACCATAGACTTTTTTAAGCAAATTTACAAAAATAACCGCTATCTCTTTACCTCATTCGTTAATAATCGTGTATCTTAGAAAAATCGTTAAAAAATAACGAACTATTTTGTAAATTGCAGTCTAAGACTTGTGTTTTGGAACAATAATCCCAATAACTTATAAAGCTTAAAAAAACCTTGCTGACGAGGACAATATTTTTATTATGGCAGCTAACGCATTTTCACAACTAAAAACCTATTTAGACAGCCAAATCATTGGCCAGCCAGAGTTAACTCAGGCGCTACTTATTGCTATCTTAGCCGATGGTCACTTATTAGTAGAAGGCCCACCGGGGCTTGCTAAAACTCGCGCAGTTAATGCCTTAGCAAAAGGGGTTGAAGGTTCTTTTCAACGCGTGCAGTTTACCCCGGACTTACTCCCTGCGGATGTTACGGGTACTGATATTTACCGCCAGCAAACCAGTGAGTTCGTATTTGAGAAAGGCCCACTGTTTCATAACCTAATTTTAGCCGATGAAATAAATCGTGCTCCAGCAAAAGTACAATCAGCATTGTTAGAAGCCATGGCTGAACGCCAAGTAACGGTAGGTAAAAATACTTACCCATTATCTGATCTATTTATGGTGATGGCCACTCAAAACCCACTTGAGCAAGAAGGCACTTATCCGCTACCAGAAGCCCAATTAGACCGTTTTTTACTACATTTAAGTATAGGTTACCCTGGCGCCGAACATGAACGCGATATTTTACGCTTAACTCGTGGTGAAGCGATTAAGCAACATGAAGTACCCGAACAGAAAATCAGCCAAGCAGACCTATTTGCCGCGCGTAAAGCCATTTTAGAGCTATATTTAGCCGAACCGCTAGAGCAATATTTGGTGCAGTTGATCATCGCTACCCGTGAGGGAGCTGAGCTTGATGAGCAACTAGGTCGCTGGATTGAGTACGGTGCTAGCCCCCGTGCAACTATTGCCCTTGATAAATGCGCACGCGCTAATGCTTGGTTGCACGGCCGTGACTTTGTAGCACCTGATGATATTCAGGCGGTACTGCATAATGTATTACGCCACCGTATTATTTTAAGCTACGAAGCCCAAGCCGATGGTGTTACTAAAGATCAAGTGATCAGCCATATACTTGAACTTGTCGCTGTTCCGTAAATTATGTCGAACCAATTGTCGAACCAAGCATGGCTTGAAACAAGCCACAGCCATGGCGTTAACTTAGCGCTTAAAGAGCTGCTTTACTACAAAGCTAAGGCACGGCTTCTTGAGCTTGCACCTAAAGCGAAAATAAAAAATAGACTTACAGGTCAATATCTTGCTCCGCATAAAGGCCGTGGCATGGAGTTTTCGGAAGTACGCCATTATCAGCAAGGTGATGATATACGTTCAATTGATTGGCGTGTAACCGCTCGCACAGGTGAAACCCACACTAAGTTATTTCAAGAAGAAAAAGAACGTCCGGTATTTGTTTTTACTGACTTTTCTAACTCGATGTTGTTTGGCTCAAAGCTGTTACTAAAGTCGGTGCAAGCAGCTCATATTAGTGCATTAGTTGCATGGTCTGCCTGTCAGCGCGGCGATAGAATTGGCGGCTTGGTGTTTAATCAACATAGTCATCTCGAACTAAAACCATCTGCCCGTGAAAAAGCAGTACTTAAACTTTGCCATAATATGTGCGACAGCCACCAACAAGCATTGCAGCAAATAGATCAACAAGCACCCAATCATTTAAGTGAAAACTTAAAACGTTTGAATCATTTAGCAAAACCCGGCAGCTTAGTTTATTTAGTTTCAGATTTCAGTACGCTTGATGATGCCAGCTTTAAACAACTTGAAATACTTAGCCGCCACTGCGAACTCATTGGATGTCATATCAGTGACCCATTTGAGCACCAACTACCCGCATTTAATCAAACAGTAACGGTCAGTGCTAATGGTCAAGATTTAACTTTGCCATTGATGGATAAACGCTTCCGCGATAGCTTTGCTAACAACGCAGAGCAAGCTTTTAGTCAGCGCTTGCAAAGACTCACTAAATCGGGCCTTAATCTAATTTCATTTAATGCTGCTACGCCTCTTGAGCAACAACTTGTGAGAAAATAACATGCAAACCTCGCCGTTAGATGGCTTACATGATGTCATAGCACCAAATCAAGTTCACTGGTGGCCACTTGCCCCTGCTTGGTGGGCGCTCATCGTTTTAATACTGATGGCTATTATTGGCCTTGGTTACTATTTATATAAGCGCTCGCAGTTTATTAAAGCGAAGCGTCACGCCGTTGAGCTTAGCCAACAATTAGGTAACGATCCTCAGCAATTACATGTTTTAATTAAACGCTTAGTACTGCATTATTATAACCCGCAAGCAGCATCTAGTGAGACACAAAAATGGTGCCAAACGCTTAAAGCCTTGAGTGACATAGAATTTACTGAGCGGGAGTTACTTAGCCTCTATCAGGCTGGCAATGAATCTGCCAAATTGTGTGATAAGTTTCGTTTAGCCATTAAACAGTTTAAATTAAAGGAGCCACTGAATGTTTGAGTTTAGTTGGCCATGGCTATTTTTATTACTTCCTTTACCTTGGTTGTTGCGCTTTTTAAAACCACAAAAAGCTAACAGCGAAACACGGTTGCGCATTCCAAGCTTCGCTAATCATAATTTAGCAACAAGTAGAGTGCCCGCTCAACCCCGACGAATAAACTGGCTTGAATGGCTAATTTGGGTACTGCTAGTTTGTGCAATTGCCAACCCCACCTGGCTAGATGAACCTATGACTTTGCCGAACGAAGGTCGAGATATTATGCTCGCAGTTGATTTATCAGGCTCAATGACTGAGCAGGACATGGCTTATCAAGGACAATATGTAGACCGCTTAACAATGGTAAAAGCGGTGCTTAGTGACTTTATAGAACAGCGCCAAGGCGACCGCTTAGGACTTATTTTATTTGGTGATACCGCATTTTTACAGACACCGCTAACGCGAGATGTTAAAACCGTCAGCCAAATGCTTAGTGAAACACAAATAGGCTTGGTTGGTCGAGCTACTGCAATTGGTGATGCGTTAGGTTTATCGGTTAAACGCTTTGCAAATAAAGATAAAAGTAACCGCATTGTAGTGCTATTAACCGATGGCCAAAATACCGCCGGTAATCTCCCCCCTGAACAAGCATTACTGCTGGCCCGTGAAGAAGGCATTAAAGTGTATACGATTGGCGTAGGCTCAGATAACCCTCGTGGCTTTAGCTACTTTAATATGGGCGGTATGAGTGGTGGCAATTTAGATGAAAGCCTACTACAACGTATTGCTCAACAAACCAATGGTTTGTATTTTCGTGCAAAAGATGTAGCCGGTTTACAGCAAATTTATCAAGAGCTCGATAAGCTAGAACCGATCAGTGCTGATGAGCAAACTTTTCGTCCACAGAGCTCCCTTTTTTATGTTCCGCTATTAATCGCACTAGCGCTTATAATGGGTCGTTTTTTAGTTAGCACCTTACGTGCTTATCCTCAGGAGACATAAATGCTGGACTTTACATTTATCCGTCCCGAATTATTGTGGTTGCTACTCCCAGTTGCCTTATTGTTTAGCGTACTATTGTTAAAAAATAAAAAAGCAAAGCAACTCAACCTGATTGCCCCTCATCTAGCACAATTTGTAATAGACGAAAGCCCGAAACAAGCTAAGCAGCCTTTATCGCTAGTTGCGTTATTTTGCCTACTGGCGGTTATATTTTCTGCAGGCCCCAGTTTTGAAGAAAAACGAGTGCCCGTTTTTCAAAGTAAAAATGCTCGCGTGATTGTCATGGATATGTCTCTGTCTATGTATAGCACCGACATAACACCTAACCGCCTTATGCAAGCGCGTTATAAAGCGCTTGATATGATTGAACTATTTAAAGAAGGCGACACGGCACTGGTGGCTTATGCGGGCTCAGCTTATACAATTTCACCGCTAACTAACGATGCCGCAACCCTTAAGAACTTAATTCCGAGTCTCAGCCCAGAAATAATGCCCGATAAAGGCTCAAACATACTCGCGGGGCTTGATTTAGGGCAAGAGCTATTAACACAAGCCGGTTACAATGATGGCGATATTATTTTAATAACCGATGGTATCGAGCAAAGTGAACAAGCCGATATAAGCCAATTTACGGCTAACTCTAAATATCGTTTAAATATTTATGGTGTCGGTACTGAACAAGGTGCGCCTATTAAGCTCCCTGATGGTGGTTTTTTAAAAGACAGTTATGGGCAAATTGTAGTACCTAAACTTAATCAAGCACGCTTACAAAGTCTAGCGAGTAACAGCGGTGGAAAATTTACCATGTATCAACCAAATGACCGTGATATAGCCACATTTGCTCCAAGCGCAAATGCACAAACACTCAAAAGTGAAAAGCAAAGTCAGGTTTTATGGCGTATAGATGCGGGTATTTATGGTTTAATTATCCTGCTGCCATTGGCCGTGTGGCTATTTAGACGCGCAGCATTTTTAGGTGCTTTTTTATTATTTAGCTTTTTACCTAATCAGCATGCTTATGCAAATGAGCTAACAAATTTATTTAAAAATCAAGAGCAACGCGCCTTAGATGCTTATCAACAAGGTGACTATGAACAGGCTGCAAGTAACGCAAACACAAAGCAATTAAAAGGAGCTGCGCTTTATAAACAAGGTAGTTATGATGCCGCTATCGAACAGTTTAGCCAAGATAGCAGCGCAACCGGTTTTTATAATACCGGCAACGCGCTTGCAAAAGCAGGAAAACTGGATGAAGCCCTTAGTGCTTATAACCAAGCCCTGAAGCTCGACCCAGACTTTACTGAAGCGAAAGACAATCAAGCACTGGTCGAGCAACTCAAGCAGCAAGAGGAACAGCAAGAGAAAAATAAAGACGAGCAACAACAAAAAGAAGATGGCGAGCAGCAACCAAACCAGCAAGGTGATCAATCACAAAAAAATGATGATAATTCAGATCAAAGTAAGCAACAATCTGAACAGGACAAATCACAACAAAGCCAACAAGACGAGAAAAACCAGCAACAAAATGGTGAACCTTCAAAACCTCAAAGTGATGAAAAAAATAATCCTGATATGCAAGCTGAGCCTGAGCCGTCTGAGTCACAAGCAGATAAAAAAAATAAAGCAAAACAAACAGAGCCTCCTTCGAATAGCTCGCCTGAACCACAAGAAGTAAGTGCAGAGCAGCAAAGTGAAGCAGAAAAAAATACAGAGCAACAAGCAATGCAAGCACAGACTGCTGAGCTCACCAACGAAGAAAAAGAAAAAGCCCAGCAGCTTAATCAGCTACTGCGTCAAGTTCCTGATGATCCGGCCATTTTATTACGCAATAAAATGCAATTAGAAGCTCAAAAAAGAAACAACCAACGTCGTCCCCAAGGAGTCGAGAAATCATGGTAATGCGATTATTATGCTGTTTATTGCTGATCACGGCGACGCCCCTTTGGGCGCTAACTCAACTACAAGCAAGCGTGGATAAAAATCCCGTGCTCGCAGGAGAGTTTTTCATACTTAATATTACCGCTGATGACACTATTAAAGCCGAAAAACCTGACACCTCAGCACTGTTGAAAGATTTTGTTGTTGGGCCAACCAGTGTTAGCACAAGTACCAATATAATTAATGGCAGTATATCCAAACAAACTACGTGGTCAGTAAAGCTGATGACCCGCAGCGCTAATAATTATACTATTCCTGCCTTTACAATTGCTGGGGTAAGCTCTGACCCAATCGAGCTCAAAGTAACAGAGCGCAGTAAAGACGTTGACCAAGATAACGACATATTTATTCAATCTTCGATTTCAAGTGAGTCACTTTATGTTCAAGAAGCAGGCCTTTATACCGTTAAGCTATATTTAGCTAAAGAATTGCTTGATGGTAACTTAAGCAACCCAAGTATGCCTGATGCTCAACTACGTCAGATAGGTAAGCAACAAGAAGGCTATGAACTTGTTAATGGCAAACGCTATTTAGTGATCACCCGTGAATACTTAGTGCAGCCGCAAAAAAGCGGGCAATTCACCCTCAAAGCCCCTGAATTTCAAGGACGTATAAGACAAAATTACCGTCAAATGGAAGTCTCAGCACTTGGCGATAATGTTGATATTGAAATAAAACCTATTCCAAGTGATTACCAAGGCGCTTGGTTGCCAAGCGAGTTGGTTAACATTGATGAGCAGTATCAGCCAAAAGATGACAGTGTAGATGTAGGCACTCCCATCACTCGTACTATTACACTCACAGCACTAGGCGTCACTAAAGAGCAATTACCTGAGATAAACTTACCTAAAATAAACGGCATTCGTAGCTATCCTGATAATCAAGAAACTAGCCACTTAGTTCGCGACAATCGTGTTATTTCAAAGCAAGTGGCTTCTTACGCCCTGCTGCCACAAAAACCTGGTACGTATACGCTCCCTGAAATAAAAGTACCTTGGTTTAATACTAAAATTAACCGTGTCAATTATGCAACCTTGCCTGCTCGTACTATTACCGTCACAGGTAGTACGCAAGCAGCTATAAGTAAACCTATAAGCGCACAACATGACTCTATTGAAACGCCACCTACAGCATCAGCACCGGCTGTTCATACAAAAACGCAAACACGCCCTCCTTTATGGTTAATTATTGCCTCAATTCTTGGCTATTTATTATGGCTCACCACTTTAATATTATGGTGGCAGAGTAAAAAACACTCAAGTGTCACTGAAAAAAGCACTGCACAGCCTATCAAAGGCAATTTAGCGTCATTAGAGACACTTAAAAAGCTGTGTAAAAGTAATGATTTAAGTGCTTTTCATACTGAATTAACCCACTATGCTCAACAATATACAAAACAATCAAATAATGCGATAGACTCATTGGCGCAACAAATAGATAATGAGCAACTCACTTCGCAAATTGCCAACCTGCGTGCAGAGCTCTATAGTTCAAGTAATACTGATGTTGATCTTACGCTGATCGTTACTATTTTAGAAAATCAGCAAAAAAACAAAATAAATTCGCAACAAGCTGTATTAAAGGGACTTTATAATTGAGGGCGTTAGTGTATAGGGTTTTCCTAGCACTAAAGCAGAAAACTCCTTAAAATAAATAAAAAAATATACTTATGCTGGGAAATAAAAAATCCGATAGTCCGGTCTTAATTGATACGGCAGAGAAGCAAACCCGTTATGAAAAGCTTGTTCATATTTATCATAATGAGTTGTATCGCTTTGCTTATTGGCTATGCCGCGATCCAAACATTGCTGAAGATCTCGTACAGGAAACGTTTTTACGTGCTTGGCGATCTTTAGATTCGTTACTAGATCAAAAAGCAGCGAAACCTTGGTTGTTAACTATTTTACGCCGTGAAAATGCTCGCCGCTTCGAGCGCAAGCAGTTTGATTACAGCGACGTTGAAAATGACACTTTAGTTGATGAACGAAGCAGCACACTTGATGATGAAATGGAGCAAACCGTTATTCAACGCCAAATAGCTAAATTAGCTGATGAATACCGGGAGCCGCTATTACTTCAAGTGGTGATGGGTTGCTCTGGTGAGGAAATAGCTGACATATTAGATTTAAATAAAAACACGGTAATGACACGTTTATACCGTGCTAGAAGCCAACTTAAAGAGGCACTAAGCCGTAATGATGAAAAAATACAAGGAGCATCGAAGTAATGGATGAGCTTGAGTTTCGTCGCCGGGTTATTGCACAGCCAAACAGCACAGAAAAGGAGCTTATAGCGTTTGCTGAGCAGCACCCTGAGCAACAAAAATTTGTTGATGATATGCAAACATTTGATGAGCAATTAAATGCAGCACTTGATGTTGATGTGCCGCAAGGTCTTGCTGAGCGAGTTATAGCTAATACGGCCAACAATAGCTCCGAACAGCAAGCAGAAGAGTCTAAAAATAACAGCAATGAGCATATAAAGCAAAGTACAAAAGACAATGTGGTTAATGCTAAAAAACGCTTTAAAAAAGGCCGTATCCAATTAGCTATGGCAGCCTCGTTGATTGTTACTGTTGGAGCATTTTTTCTGAGCTCGCAGCAACATAATACATCTCATACGGTATCAGAGCATGCACTTGCTCACGTTTATCACGAGATTTTTTCTCTTGAAAAAAAAGAGCCTATTAGCTTGCAATCAGTGAATGAAAAATTCGCTCTTTTAGGCGGCCATTTAGATGAACTACCCGGTAAGGTCACTTACCTTATGTTTTGCGATTTTAAAGGCGAAAGAGGCCTGCACTTAGTTTTTGAATCAGAATTTGGCCCGATGACTGTATTTATTGTACCTTCAGAACATCAGTCTTTTGGTATCGGCAACGATGACTTTAGCGATGAGCGCTTTGCAGGTAATATCAATCGAGGAACACAAGCAGACACTATACTAATAGCCAGTTTAGGTGCGCCGATTGATAACTATAACAACCGCATCACTGATGCCATTCGTTGGCTGCACTAAACTGATGCTTTTTAATACTTATTTGTATTAAATTTGCATACGCATACAAAAAGCCCGCTTTCATAAACTGAAAAGCGGGCTTTTTTAATCTAGCTAGATTATTTACAAACGTCAGCAACCGCATTAGCAAAGTATTCAATATTAGCTTGGCTAATACCTGCTACGTTAACGCGGCTAGAACCAACGATATAAATACCGTATTCTTTTTGCAAACGCTCGATTTGCGCTTTATCTATGCCTAGGAATGAAAACATCCCGTGTTGACGGTCAATGAACGAGAAATCCTGAGCGATGTCTTTGGCTGCGAGCGTGTCTTTTATCAATGTACGTAGGCCATTAATACGGTTACGCATTTCATCAAGTTCACTGTGCCACATTTGCGTAAGCTCGGTGCTGCTTAAAATAGTATTTACAATGTCTGCGCCGTGAGCTGGCGGCATAGAGTAAATACTACGCACAACGCTCAATAACACTGAGTTTGAAATATCAGCAGTAGCAGCATCTTTTGCGATGATTGAACATGCACCAACACGCTCACGGTAAAGACCAAAGTTTTTAGAGCATGAAGAACAAATAATAAGCTCTTCAACCGCATTAGCTAAAGTACGCAAACCTTGCGCATCTTCTTCTAAGCTTGAACCAAAACCTTGATAAGCGATATCAACTAAAGGGGTAAAACCAACTTCTTTAGCAAGCTCAGAAACAGTGTTCCACTGGGTTTCATTTAAATCCATACCGCTTGGGTTATGGCAACACGCATGTAGTAATACCACATCGCCTTTAGGCACCTTTTTAAGGGTATTGATCATGTCATCAAACAACAAATCTTTATTTTCGTAGTCGTAGTATGGGTATTCCTTAACGGTTAAACCAGCCGCTTCAAATAGGCTAATATGATTCGCCCATGTTGGGGTTGTTACCCATATAGTTGCTTTAGGTTTGCAACGCATAATAAATTCAGCAGCAACACGCAGTGCACCAGTACCGCCTGGCGCTTGCGCTGTACGCACTCGATTTGCGAGCAATGCTTGGTGCTCACCTAGTAAAAGGTTTTCCATTTTTTGGCAGTAATCTAAATTACCAGCAAGACCAATATACGCTTTGCTGGTTTCGTTTTCTAAACGAAACGCTTCGGCCTTTTTCACTGCTTTTAAAACTGGTGTATTACCCTGCTCGTCTTTATAAACACCCACCCCTAAATCAATCTTATTTGGGTTAGTATCTTGCTTGTAGGCCGCCATAAGGCCAAGAATAGGGTCTGTTGGTAATGCTTTTAATTCTGAGAACATTGGCTATCTCTTATTATTTAGGGTTAGGGGTTATATAACGCTTAGCTTAGCATAGAAACGGCGTTTTTTTACTAGTGTTATTTATACCAAAAATTGAGGTATTCTAATACATGCTGCAATTAATAATGCTAACTTCGGCTTATCAAAAAAGTTTACTGTAAATGCTTCCCCATCAACAATACCAACACACTGTTGTTGAGCATTAAATAAAGGAATGCAGGTTTCTGCTTTTACTTTAGGGTCGCAAGTATAATACTCACCACCTTTACTAAGATACGCAGGTACATCATTAATAATGCGCCCTTTGCCAGTCAGCGCAACGTGTACATTGTTGCTGATTTTTGCGAAAGCTTCTGTTAATGGAAAAAGAGGTCGACTTGGCGCACCATAATAAGCCAGTTTTAATAATTGCGGGCCTTGGTCGGTTGCTGTTTCTTGGTAAATACCAAACCAATCTATGTTTGTTTCTGCTACCACATAATCAACAATACTTTTTAGCTTTTCAAGCTTTAAGGTTGTTGATTTATCTTGTAGTAAATAGTCAGTGAGTAAGAAAGGCTCATCCTGTAAATTGCCAAACAAACTGCATGCTCCGCCCTCGCCAAGCTCTGGTATTTGATACTGCCAACGCACATCGCTGGCACTTTCTTTTGCTAAATGAGCATCAAGCTTTGCAAGAGTGTTATTAACCAACTCTTCTGATACATCTAACTCCGCGAGTGATAAATATGAAGAAACCATCTAGCCATCCAAACATCTAAAGTGTATTTGAATCATATCATGCAAAAAAGCGTTCGACTACTATAGGATTAACCTATAACACATTTCAACCTGATTACCTGCTGCGCTATAAGTGACTTGGTGTGCAACCTCAGCTAATAAAGACACACCTCGACCATGCTTCGAGCTATTGCTTTTTGATTCCTACTCTGTGCAGCACAGCCATTACCTGAATCGCGTATAATAAAATAGGCACAATAATTTTCGCGGCAGTAATGTATATCTAAAATAGTCAAAGCATCATTGAATTTGGCTAATTCGGCTTCACATTGTTTATAATAAAAAAATAAAGCCATCATCGCGATTCTTTACCTCTGAATCGAGGCCAAGCACACCGTGATCAAGGGCGTTGATATATGCTTCTGAGACCAGTCAAAATAGGTTTGTACGATGCGCTTTTAAACCACTCACTCTAGAAATAACATTGGTCATCTCAAGCACCGGATCGGGTTTTTTATTTGTTTTGAGTTTAACCTAAGAGAAAAATTAAAAGGTAGTGGCGAGTAACTCTGACGTTCCTTTTCCGGCGCAACAACTGGCAGGCAATTTAAAAGCATTAAACTTAAATCATCTTGTTGCTCACAGCCATGAGCAAACCGGGTAACTTGAGCGACTAAATCAGTACTGGGCTTATCAATCAATATCAAACTTTTTGTCAAAGCGAGAGATCTGAAGTATTTTTTTAACTGCGGCTGACAATTGCTAATACGAATACTATCCACAGAATCGCCTAAGGTTTTTTCATATTCAGAAGCATCCCAAGTGCAGAGCTATCCATATAGTCCGTTTCGCGAAGATCAACGATAATCCTGTCAATTTTATCGCCTATATCGGCATAGGCTTGGCGAAAAGGTTGCACTAAGCTAAAGTCAAGCTTGCCCTTTATTTGAATTGTTAATGTGGTGCATCTGCCGACGCACTTTTATTCAAACTCATCACTTGTCCCCATAAGAATATTTTCTTTCCCTAATTCATTAAATATAACTGCTTGCCAGTGATAAACCAAAAATAAAAACACATAAACAAAAATTTGTTATCATTTGTGCATGTTTTTTCTTTTTAATTTAAGCGCAGGTTTATTATGAGCGACAGTAACCTTGTTTATTCCACAGAAACAGGGCGCATTCAGCATCCTAAGCAAGCTGAGCCGATTGCCGGTAAAGTCTTTAAAGATGGCTTTTTGCGTATTGAGCGTCAAACTAAAGGCCGTAAAGGTAAAGGCGTAATGTTGGTAGTCGGTATTGATAACGAGCAACACGATTTAAAAAAACTCGCTAAAACCATCAAAAGCAAAATGGGTCAAGGCGGCGCAGTTAAAGACGGTGTTATTGAAGTTCAAGGCGATGACCGGGATAAACTTAAAAATATTCTCGAAGGGTTAAAATTTAGGGTCAAAATTGCAGGCGGATAATATTTTTTCCCGTTAGCAATTACACCTTACAATAACAAAGCGCGGTGCAGCGAGCTCTTGTAGTTCGAGCGCCCTACTATTGCGAGTCACTTCATAAGCCCGCGCACTTTTATCGTTATACTAACGACTTTAAAACCAACTAAATAATTGACTGTTTTTATTCGCTCATCTATCAAGCTTTTCAAATAATGCAGGTAGTGAGAGTTTAATACTCAGCGAATTAAAACCAAAACGCGATGGCAAACGTCGATAGATCACAGCTCAACCTTAATTATTGATAATTTTTATTATTTGAATCTACGACATGAAATATACCCGATCCACATTTATAATTATAAATTTTTTGTAAATATTGATGAAAAAGCTAATTAATTAAAATAATTTATCCCTTTGCCCAGATCGAGTGTTGACTTTACAAGCCAGTATTCATACATTAGCAACATGAACATAATTATATCTCGCCACGATTTTTCTTTTTTTAGCTTCTTTCTATAGAAGAGGCTTATCTGTTTGCGAGAGTAAATCAACCGAATAGCAAAGCCTCCCAATTGGGAGGCTTTTTTGTTTTTATTATCTAAGCATGAACTGCATAGGTAACTTTTGGAGTGAGGAGCCCAAAATGACAAATGATGTACTTAATTCACTTAGGCATGATATCAATGAGATTGATTCGGATCTGTTGGTATTACTGGCTAAACGCCGACGAATCAGTCACGGTGTGGTGGAATATAAAATAAGTAACAATAAACCCATACGCGATGAAGCACGCGAGCAAGCATTACTAGAGAAACTTATAGGCTATGGCAAATCTCTTGGTTTAGATGCCTATTACGTTAATAATATATTTCAAACTATTTTAGAAGACTCTGTTCTTAATCAGCAGGCGATGCTGCAAAAAAATCTTAACCCTGAAGCAATAAACGAAACCCACCGCGTTGCCTACTTAGGTGGTCAAGGTACCTATAGTCAACTTGCTTGTCATAAATATTTTAGTCGCCGCCCTGGCAAGCTAGTTGAAATGGGCTGTGCTAATTTTGAACAGATTACCGGCAAAGTTGAAAATGGCCAAGCAGATTTTGGTCTTTTACCGATTGAAAACACTAGCTCTGGTAGTATCAATGAGGTTTTTGACCTTTTACAGCATGCACAAGTATCGATTGTAGGTGAAGTAACTCATAGTGTTGAGCACTGCTTACTAACAAGCCCAGAAACAGAGCTGAGTCAAATTAGCAAAATTTTTGCTCACCCGCAGCCATTCGCTCAATGTAGCCGTTTTTTACAAGGCTTAGGTGATATTCAACACGAAACCTGCGATTCAACCTCAAGTGCGCTGCAATCAGCACTTAAGGTTCCTAACAGCGCTGCTATTGGCTCAGCACAAGCGGGAAAACATGTGGGCTTAGAAGTGATTAAAACAGGACTTGCTAACCAACAAGAAAACCATAGTCGCTTTATTGTTGTAGCGCGCAAACCTTTACATGTATCAAAGCAAATTCCAACTAAAACCAGCTTAATTATGGCCACCAAACAACAAGCGGGCTCATTAGCCGATGCCTTAATGGTTTTTAAGCAGCACAATATTAACTTGGTGAAGCTTGAATCTCGCCCCGTACCAGGCAACCCGTGGGAAGAAGTGTTTTATGTTGATTTAGAAGCGAACCTCGTTGATAACGATGTAAAACAAGCTCTAGAGCAATTAAAAGAACACACCCAGTATGTACGCGTGCTAGGTTGCTACCAAAGTGAGTCTTTGCAAGCGGTTAGTGTAGAAAGCGAATAACAAAACCAGATAATCAAAAAGGGCCACAAAGGCCCTTTTTTTGTATTTATTTAACACGCTTAACCCAACACTTTCGAATCATTGGCTTTATTTAACAAACTGCGGCTTTGCGTTAAAAAATGCGCGGTTGAATCGGAGAAATACTCTTTTGCATCGGCGAAAGCGCTCATTAACGCGTCTTTATCTCCTGCTTTAAGTTTCTCAAGGGTTTGTGCAAAGGTATCTTGATACTGAGCTAGTAATTCTTCTACATTATCAAATTGCGCGAGCATAATATCTGAATAAAGCTCTGGTGATTGGGCAAATAAGCGCCCAACCATCATTAACTCTAACTGATAAATAGGTGATGAACAGCTACGTAACTCTTCAAGTGTATGGCCTTGCTTTGCTAAGAATTGTCCATACACAAAAGTGGTTAAATGGCGCATCACCTGAATAATTTGCATTGCTTCGTCGTGTTTTTTCGCACCAAGCTCAACGAGTTGGCACCCCCATACTTGTAGCTGCTCAAGTAAACCTTGGGCAGCTTCTGGCTTACGCCCTTCACACACAACGACTGTTTGTTTAACCCAGTGCGAAATATCAGGGCCAAACATCGGATGTAAACCGACCACTGCACCGCTATGTACTTCCTTTAACACATTTAAAGGCGCTTGCTTTACTGAAGTAATATCAACTAACAAACAATCATCATCAAGCGATGGTAACGCTTTAGCAACGCTTTCAAGCGCATTAATAGGCACGCTTATCATTACTAGCTTTGCGCCCTTTAAAATATCAGCGGCTTGATGCTGCTGGTCTTTATCTAGCACTTTAACTTCATAACCCGAACGCCGAAACTGATTAGCAAATAGTTGACCCATAGCGCCTTGCCCACCGACGATCACAACTGGCGATAACTTAGGTGCTTTACAGGCAAGTTTGGATTGCTGATTTTGATATGCTTCACGCATCATACGACGCAATATATCTTCAACTAACTCAGGGTTAACCCCCTGATTAATTGCCTCTTGGCGCCTTGCTGATAGTAAATCAGCTTCTCGGTCTGGGGCATGCAGTGGCGCAACGATCTGCTGTTTTATGGCACCAATTTGTCCTGTAATAGCATTACGCTTTGCAAGCAATGCGACTAACTCAGCATCACACTCATCTATGCCTCGCCTTAATACGGATAAATCATTTATTGTCGCCACGTCACTACCACCTTTAAAAAATGCAAAATCGTAAAGTATTAATTACAAAAAAGTAAACCTTATAATACAAATGATATTAACAGGATCAACGAGGTGATAAAAGGTTTAGAGAAAAATTAAAGGCCCAAGAAAATCTTGGGCCTTTATGCAAATTTAATCATTAAAACAGCTATAGTTATTTTTGCAGAGCGATTGAGGCCATTTTCATAATACTTTGAAAAGTTTCACTGCCTGCTATAAAACGCCCGTTATGACAAAACATCGCATCGTCAATTTCAGTCACAGCTTTAAATTCGTCGCCTGATAAGCCAGCCCACGCTTCTGGTAATGATTTTCTATCTTCAAATGAGCCTGGCTCTACAGGAACGGTTTGGATGATCCATTTACCAGAATGGGAAGGGTAGATCATATAAAGTGCTTCACGGGATAAATCGTGTACTGTTTTTTTCCATGGCGTATACTGTTCAAGTATAATCAGCCTTGGATCTTCAGCACTTTCAATTGCTTTAGCGACAATTTCTTTGGCATTCAACCCGCCACTTGCTGAGGCTATAAAACGTGATAAAACTCGCGATGCAAAAGCCACTGCTTCATGAAAACAGCGATCAAAATTACTTTCTTCTTGCCATGTTGGGTTAAACATCGAGATCGTTTGGCTCAAGCTAATGCCTGTCGGAACTCCGTCAACATAACCACAGTCAATAGCATCAATAGTCGAAACTAAACCATCATCAACAGCGTTAGCCACGTCTTGACTACCTTCGCATATTTCAAGACCATACTTTCGCCAAATTAAACCAAATGATGAATAAGGAGTTCCATTTTCTCTTGCCCCAGCTCCGCCGCGTTGGTGGTGATCAAAACGGCCTTTATCTGCATCATAGATACCACCTACGTCAATCACGATATCTGCGGCCTCTATTTGTTCTTCATCGCGGGTGCGAATAAGTTTAAAAGTAGGAATAATAATCTTCAGTGCTGCAATACTAAATACATCATCTGCGTGAAAGTTACCGTTATGGGTCACTACCGTAATCTCTGCCATTTAATTTATGTCACTTTTGAAAGGGATAAGAAGCTATGCGTGAATGATATCAATTTTATTAAAAAACGGGAAATTCGCTAATTTTACTTTCCCTAAAAAAATCAAAATGAGCTACAACCTGAGACTGCAATCCGTTCTATCTGCGTTAATAAGCCTACTCACATCGGTAGTCAATCACTTGGAATACATGCTCAATACCTATAAAGGTCTATAGACGCTCTTTCGTAACTTATTTTACTATTAACACCGAAAAACATACATCTTCTTTTAGCTGCTAATCTTCAAGTACTTTAATTATATTGTGGATTTACTTTAACTTTTTTGCTGTTCAACACAAAACTAAGCTTTCCAGTACAACCGCACTCTAAAGTTAGACTCAATGATACAGTTTTTTGGCAATCATTTGTCCCGTTCATCCAAGCCCAAACGCCTGAGCTAGTTGCATAGCAGTGCTTTCACGTTTATCCTTATACTATTCAAATAGTAACTAAAGTAAATAGGTGCCATATAATGGAAGAAATTTTAGGAACAGATGTAGATCCCTCGCAATTAATAGACAAAGCCATATCGCTAATTATGACTTATGCCCCTAAGTTGGTGCTCGCTATTATTACTTTAGTGGTTGGTTTATGGCTGATCAATCGCTTTGTTAACGTTTTAGACAGCAAGCTAGGCAAAAAAGATCCAACGCTAAACAAATTTTTATGTGGCTTAATTAGCGCAGTAATAAAAATCATGTTGCTTATTTCGGTTGCTTCAATGGTAGGTATTGAAACCACGTCGTTTATTGCCGTGATTGGTGCTGCAGGCCTCGCAATAGGTTTTGCACTGCAAGGAAGTTTAGCCAACTTCGCCGGTGGTGTGTTACTACTGATCTTCAAGCCTTTCAAAGTTGGCGATACTATTGAAGCCCAAGGCTTTTTGGGCGCTGTGATCGAAATCCAGATTTTATACACTGTAGTGGATACTTTCGACAACCGCCGCATTGTTATTCCAAACGGTAGCCTTTCTAATGCTACTTTAGTGAATGTTAGTATTTACGATAACCGTCGTTGCGATATGACTTTTGCGATTCATTATAACGACGATATAGATAAAGCGAAGGCTATTCTTCAACGTTTATGTGATGAAGATGAACGTTCTTTAAAAGATCCAGAGCCAAGAATCTGTGTTGCCGGTATTGGTGATCACTCTGTTAATTTGATGTTCCGCCCTTGGGTTGCAACCGATGATTTATGGCCGTACTACTGGGATATGCAAGAAAAGGTGAAAAAAGCTTTCGATAAAGAAGGTATTACGACTCCTTACCCACAACAAGGTCTGCATGTTTACAAATCTGAGTAAATTGCTGCCTTATATAACTACACATCATTAATGTTGTGCACTCAGGCTCACTAAGCTAAGGCTTAGAGCGGTGAGAGAGTAACAAGCACTCTTACCGCGAGCCTATCGAGACGCCAACTGATGCCCACACAAGTGAATTAGATAGCTTATTCCTTGACTCTTAGAGACCCTAAAAAGCAAACTATTCTCTTATGACATCTTCACTTAATTCGTTCACCTAACCAAATTTCACCCTTACTTTTAAGCATAGTAACTCTTTAGCTAATTATTATACTGTGGTTGTGAAAAGCATTTAAGATAACCCTGAGTTCATTTTATCTAGATTTAGTATTAGAGGCTATGGCTAGCTTAGTTTAGTTTTAGAAAATTTTGCATATAAAATGATGGAAGGATCTTTCATTAAACGTAGCTTTAATGCTATTTGTTAGGAATTTTTCTCTTTAGTTTGGTAATACGAACCCAAGCTCAAGCCGTAGTCTATTTTAATTCAGTAAAACTTAACAACAATAGTAATACGTTAGGTCTGCGCACTAAAATGCTTAACTAACCTTAGTAATGATAATTTCACTCCAGTTTAAACACATGAATATTTACAACACACTCATAGGTATAAACTCAGACGTTGTAGTTTTGTGCTGTAACGTACTGTATATGCATATACAAACAATAAAACTGTTATTTTAACCTTAACGTTTATTATTTTTAGATGTTTAATTTTAACATCTTACATCTTTGGTCTTTCATTTTATCTTTAAATTTTGGTCTTTTAAAACCAAAACGGGCTGCATCCCGAAGAATGCAACCCGTTTTATCTGCGTTGATAAACAGCGCGTATTAGTTAAGTTTTTCTCTAATACGTGCAGATTTACCAGAACGCTCACGTAGATAGTAAAGCTTAGCACGACGAACCGCACCGCGACGCTTAACTTTAACGCTATCAATAAGAGGGCTGTGCGTTTGGAATACACGCTCAACACCTTCACCGCTCGAGATTTTACGAACTGTGAATGCTGAGTGAAGACCACGATTACGCTTAGCGATTACAACACCTTCAAAGGCCTGTAGACGCTCTTTAGCACCTTCTTTTACTTTTACTTGTACTACTACAGTATCACCAGCACCGAATGCTGGTACGTCTGTTTTAAGCTGCTCTTCTTCAAGCGCTTTAATAATATTTTGGTTTACTTTTGCCATTATGTTTCTCACTTTCCTAGGTGTAACTGTCTTCTAGCCACAAGCTTGTTGGTACTCTTGCTGAAATTGCGCGAGTAATACCGCTTGCTCCTCAGTCAGAGCTAGGTTATGCAACAAGTTAGGACGGCGTAGCCAAGTTCTACCTAATGACTGCTTAAGCCGCCATTTAGCTATCTCTTGGTGGTTTCCACTGAGTAATACAGCAGGCACCTGTTTGTCGTCCAATGTTTCTGGCCGTGTATAGTGAGGACAATCTAGCAAGCCATCCGAAAATGAATCTTGCTCTGCTGATTGGTTATGACCTAATACACCCGGCACTAATCGCGCTACTGCGTCAATTAATGTCATGGCTGGTAGTTCACCGCCACTCAAAATAAAATCACCAATTGACCATTCTTCGTCAACATATGATTCTATTATTCTCTCATCTATACCTTCATATCGACCGGCAATTAAAATCAGATTTTTAGAGTTTGCGAGTTCGCTTGCTCCTTGCTGATCTAATTTGCGCCCTTGTGGGGACATATAAATTACTTTAGCACCATCGCCTGCAGCCTGCTTGGCTTCAACAATGGCTTGTTTCAATGGTTCAACCATCATTAACATACCCGGCCCACCCCCGTAAGGACGGTCATCTACGGTTCTGTGCTTATCAGTAGCATAGTCCCGAGGATTCCAGCAGTTAAAATCAATTAATCCATTTTTCACTGCGCGACCAGTAACGCCTTGGTTAGTAATAGCGTCAAACATGTCCGGGAAAAGGCTTATCACCCCAACCCACAACGAACTTGTTTGGCTCATTAAAAGCCAGGCTCCCAGTCTACGGTAATTTCTCTTGCATCATGCTTAACCTCTTTAATAACTGAATCAGTTAAAAAAGGAATTAAACGCTCAGCTTGCCCAAATGCATCTTTATTATTTGCTTTCACAACCAATACGTCATTTGAGCCTGTCTCCATCAGGTCATCAACTGTGCCTAAGTTATAACCTTTATCAGTTACAACCGACATGCCGATGAGATCTCGCCAATAAAACTCACCTTTCGGGAGTTCTGGTAATTGTGCAGCATCAACAGAAATTTCTGCGTGGGTATAAGCCACAGCTTCGTCTCTATCGTTTACTTGCGCAATTTTAGCGATAAAGCCCTTATTATGTCGACGCCAGTCGACCACTTCTAAGGTCTGCCATTTACCTTGCTGCCCTATCAACCACGGGCTGAAATCGAAGATCCTTTGGGGATCATCAGTAAATGAATGTACCTTAAGCCAGCCCTTTATACCATACGGGGCACCGAGCTTTCCTACGACAATTATTGATGAGGTGTTCTCTTGACTCATGGTTACACTTACGCCTATTAAGCCGCTTTACGAGCGTCTTTTACTAACTTACTTACGCGATCTGAAAGAGCTGCGCCTTGACTTACCCAGTGTTCAACACGAGGTAAATCTAAACGTACTTTTTCTTCTTGACCACTAGCAATTGGGTTAAAAAAGCCTACTTTCTCGATGAAGCGACCGTCACGCGAGAAACGGCTATCCGCAACCACAATTTGATAGAAAGGGCGTTTTTTAGCGCCACCACGTTGCAAACGAATAGTTACCATACCGTCCTCTAAATAGATTGACTGTTTTCATTAATAAGATTTACTCCCCAGAATGGGAAGCTGGGGAATTGTACGAGTTTTTAGCAACAATGCAAGTAAGAAGTGACTGAAAATGGGAGTTTAGTTGATTAAACTATGATCTACGCTTTAAATCAGAGTTTACAGCTCATTGAGCACATAATTTATCTATAAAAAAAGAGGCCTTTAACCTCTTTCTTTAACTAACCAGAAAAATAAATGAGCAAATTAAACCACAAACTAGAATTTTGGCCCGCCGCCACCCATCATACCCGGTGGTAAAGCGCCTTTCATTCCGCGCATCATTTTCATCATGCCGCCCTTACCTTTCATTTTTTTCATCATTTTTTGCATTTGCGTAAACTGTTTAAGCAACTTGTTTATCTCTTGCACTTGGGTACCAGAGCCTGCCGCTATGCGCTTTTTACGTGAGCCTTTAATAATTTCAGGGCGCGTACGTTCTTTTAATGTCATTGAGCTGATGATGGCTTCCATTTGAATAAATGTCTTATCGCCCATTTGGCCTTTTACTGCATCGGGTAAATTTGACATGCCCGGCATTTTATCAAGCATAGACATCATACCGCCCATATTCTTCATCTGCTTTAACTGCTCAGCAAAATCATCAAGGGTAAAACCATTACCTTTAAATACTTTTTCAGCCACTTTAGCAGCTTTATCTTTATCTACTTTCATTTCAACTTCTTCGATCAATGAAAGTACATCACCCATACCTAAAATACGTGAGGCAATACGGTCAGGGTGGAAAGGTTCAAGTGCATCAGTGCGCTCGCCAACCCCCATAAATTTAATTGGCTTACCTGTAATATGGCGTATAGATAAAGCTGCGCCACCGCGGGCGTCACCGTCAGTTTTAGTTAAAATTACACCACTGAGCGGTAATGCTTCATCAAATGCTTTAGCTGTATTTGCCGCATCTTGACCTGTCATGGCATCAACCACAAATAAGGTTTCGATTGGATTGATAGCACTGTGCAGGTCTTTAATCTCGTCCATCATGTCATTATCAACATGTAAACGACCTGCGGTATCAACTAGAACAACATCAATAAATTTCTTTTTCGCATGGCTAATTGCAGCAGTGGCAATATCCACCGGCTTTTGCGAAATATCACTTGGGAAAAACTCTACGTCAACTTCGGTTGCTAAGGTTTCAAGCTGCTTAATTGCCGCAGGACGGTAAACATCGGCACTGACTACCAGTACTGATTTCTTTTTTCGTTCTTTTAAAAACTTAGCCAGCTTACCCACACTGGTAGTTTTACCCGCACCTTGTAGACCCGCCATCATTACCACTGCTGGCGGTTGCGCGTTTAAGCTAAGTTCTTCATTAGCCTCACCCATGGCTTTTTCAAGTTCTTCACGGACAATTTTAATAAACACTTGTCCTGGGCTTAAGCTTTTGGTTACTTCAATACCGACGGCACGTTCTTTAACTTGCTTAACAAAATCACGAACAACAGGTAAAGCTACATCGGCTTCTAAAAAGGCCATGCGCACTTCACGCAGTGTATCTTTAATATTATCTTCAGTTAGGCGTCCGCGGCCGCTAATATTTTTTAAGGTTTTACCTAAGCGTTCTTGGAGATTCTCAAACATGTAAAAGTTCCGATAAACGAGTTATGCCAAGGCGCAAGCTATATAAGATTATCTATAAAAAATAACCACACCTATTAGCAGTATAAAAATTAAATTATTAGCAGTATAACGTAAATAACAGCAGACAATACAGTACTCAAATGCGCTGTTTGAGTTTCTTTTTACAAACTCTATGCATTTGCCTTGCTATAAAATACAATAAGGGCAATACGACAGGGATTTTTTTGACTCAACGTGAGCGACCAAAGCACTATGCTAATTATTAGTTTAACGATTATTGCTTGTTTATTTTATGTGTTAGCAACAACACATGTTTTATCGCGGCTTTTTCATAAACAAGGCCCAAGCCAAAAATTAACGGTTATTTTAAGCACCATTGCTATTTTGGCGCATATGTTGCTTTTAGTTAATTCGGTATTTCGCGCTGATGGGCAAGATTTAAGTATTGCTAATGTATCATTACTTACCTGCTGGGTTATTGTGCTATGCGTAACCACCGTTTCACTAAGATTCCCCGCCACCTTATTACTACCTGTTGTATATGGTTTTGCGGCCTTACTAACTTTTGCTAGTTTGTTTATTCCACACCATATTTTACTACAAAGTATTGATGTTGAAATCGGTTTAGTTGTGCATATATCGTTATCGCTATTGGCATTTTGTGTGTTGATCATCGCGACTTTATACGCAGTGCAATTTTACTTTATTGATAAACGCTTAAAGCGTAAAGATTTAGCCATCGTACATAGCCATTTACCACCTCTAATGGTGGTTGAACGCCAACTTTATCAACTATTAAATATCGGCACACTACTACTCTCTTTAGCGCTGCTCTCTGGTTTTGTATTTTTAGAAGGCATGTTTACGCAAGAGTTCATCCATAAAACGATTCTTTCAATCGTTGCTTGGATTATTTTCACCACAGTTGCGATTGGCCATTTAAAACTAGGCTGGCGTGGCAAACCGGTGGTGATCACCATAATGGTAGCTGCATTTATTCTAACACTGGCGTATTTTGGCAGTCGTTTTGTTCAAGAAGTAATACTGAATAAGTTTTAACTTGACTCGGCCACGACTCTACCGCTTAATACACCTTGGTTAAATAAATAAGGATCCCCTTTGGATAGCATATCTACGAGTGTTTTATTTGTAATTTTAGGAATACTCATACTTTGTTCGGCATACTTTTCAGGTTCTGAAACAGGCATTATGTCAATCAACAGAATTCGTTTGCGTCACCTTGCTAAAGAAAACCACCGCGCTGCAAAACGAGTTGATAAATTACTTAGCCGCCCTGACAGACTCATTGGTCTTATCCTAATCGGTAATAACTTAGTTAATATCGCCGCCGCACAAGTCGCGACAATTATAGGTATTCGTTTATATGGCGATTTAGGTATTGCCATTGCAACGGGTGCACTTACTTTAGTGGTGCTTATATTTGCAGAAGTTACCCCAAAAACATTAGCAGCCCTCTACCCTGAAAAAGTTGCCTTTCCAAGCTCAGTGATCCTCAAAGGCTTACTGAAAATAATGTTTCCATTTGTAGTTGTTACTAACTGGATGACCAACGGCATACTCAGGTTATTTGGTATTAGCGCAGAACAAATAGATGAGCACAGCATGAGTAAAGAAGAGCTGAAGACTGTACTCAATGAGTCAGGTGCGCTAATTCCTGCGCGTCACCAAAGCATGCTAACCTCTATTTTAGATTTAGAACAAGTCACCGTTGAAGACATTATGATCCCACGAAATGAGATTGTAGCGATTGACATCAACGATGATTGGAAGTTTATCAGTAAACAATTAACTCACGCTCAACATACCCGCGTACTTTTATATCGTGACCAAATTGACGACGCCGTTGGCTTTATTCACTCTCGTGATGCGCTACGCTTACTGACGAAAGAACAATTTGATAAACCATCACTACTGCGTGCAGTACGTGAGATTTACTTTATTCCTGAAGGAACCTCACTAAACACCCAACTTTTTAAATTCCAGCAATCTAAAGAACGTATAGGGCTTGTAGTAGATGAATATGGCGACATCCAAGGTTTAGTAACCCTTGAAGATATACTCGAAGAAGTCGTGGGTGATTTTACTACCACTCAAACTCGTACTCCAAGCGAAGAAGTAACCACTCAAGGAGATGGTTCATTCTTAGTCGATGGCGGTGCTAATGTCCGCGATCTAAACAAAGAAATGAATTGGGAATTTCCACTTGATGGCCCTAAAACACTCAGTGGTTTAATTGTTGAATATTTGGAAAACATTCCTGATGCCAACTTAAGCTTACGTATCGCAGGTTACCCAATAGAAGTTGTTGAAGTAAAAGAAAACATGATAAAGCTGGTACGTATTCAGCCAAAAACGAAAAAACATGAATAAAAAATAACAAAAGAGCAGCGCCCGCTGCTCTTTAATTACCACTGGTGTGGGGAAGTTCCGACCTTACATACCCCAAATCATACCCTAAATAATATAACCCTAGAATGCCTTAAACATAGTCTACTTTATTATCTCTAGACTATACGCGTGCTTATATTAGTCAGTTATATTGCATCACCTTTGATAAAGAAAACATCACCAGTTTATAAGGAGGTAATAGCTTAATAAGCAATACACGAGCATAAAAGCCATCCCACTAGAAACAAACCCGCGATGCGGGCTCGTTAAACTTCTAACATTTAAAATCAGCTAAACAAACGTTCAAACCAGTTTTTATCTAGTTCGTCTTCACAAGTTTTTAGCTGAGCGCCATAGCGGCTAGCTCGATGCTTCACTTTATTAGCGACACTCATTAGCCATTTTTTATTGCGATAAGTACCGCGTTTATAACCACTCCATCCTTCGTGATAATTAAGATATTGTGTATAAGCATCCCACTTTGAAATACCATTTACTTTATGGGTTTTATAAACAAACCATGCCATAAAGTCGATAGCATCATCAAAATCATCACGGTCAGCGCCATTATTGCCAGTTTCACGGATATAATCAGACCAAGTAGGTGTTTTAGCTTGTGAGTAACCATAGGCGTCGCTGGCTCGACCAATTGGAATGATCCACAAAAAATATTCCATAGGTGGTGCTGCATCGTGCCTAAATGAGCTTTCTTGGTACATCATACTCATTAGTACATGTTTAGGTGAACCCCATTTATCTTGTGCATCTCTGGCATCATAATACCAATCACTTTTTTCTTCAAAAATTTTACATAAATCATGAGGTTGCTTGGGTGGGGGCGTAGCGCAACCAGATAAAACAACCACCAGCGATAAAATAGTTAAAGTTTTTTTCATTTTCTTTGAATCTCACTGAACTTTTTCAAAATGGGGAGGTCTTATTTTATGAATGCAGTAGTATAGCATTGTTTCATCCCTGAAAAATATTTACGCAGCCGACTTGGCTGCGTTTTTTTATGCCTAAAGAAAAAAGTTAGTCATTTTATTGCTCATCTTAAACAGCTTTAAAGTAAGCGTCTAAAAATGCTGTAAATGTTTGCGTGTCTGCAGCTTTAACAGCTTGTTCGTCAATTTCGGACTGGCGTGCTTGCTCTGTCAAATATTGCTTAGAGTAAACATTATATGGACGCTTAAAATGGCTTTCTTTGTAACGCTCAGCAAGCGCTAAGGCAAAGTGACAGTTATCAATTCCAGATTCTTTAAGCTCACTCACATAGCGCCCAGAATAAGTTAGACTTGGAGAATTTATCCAATCGCTCATACCTTCAATAGTGCTTGAGTAAGTATCAACACCGTATGCTTTATCCATAAAAGTAGCAACTAGCCTTAGCTGGCTGAAAATATCTTGGCCCCAAGATTGCAAACTAACACTTTCACCAGAACGATTAAGCATAACACCCGCCTCACGGCCTTGGTTCACCACAGTATCTAAATTTTCAGTGCTGCGACTTTGAGAGTCCCATCCCATTTCCGGCGACTCTTTAAGTAGACAATAAGTCAAAAACACATCTAAAAAGTGAATTTGCTCAATATCAATACCTGTCTCACTAAATGGGTTTACATCTAACGCACGAATTTCAATGTACTCAATTCCACCGCGAAGCAGCGCATTTGTGGGTGTTTCACCATTTTTTGCATTGCGTTTAGGGCGGATCGGTGAGTAAAACTCATTTTCGATTTGTAGGATTTTTTTATTAAGCTGCTTAGGCTCACTGTGTTTATAATCATCTAGTTGACCATAAATATCAGACGGGGTATTAATAGCGCTTTTTAGCCCCGCAACATATTCATCTAACGAGTTATACATTACTTTAAGTGATGACTGTGCACTATTAGTATAGCCTAAATCACCTAAACGCAGCGCCGTACCCGTTTCAAGGTATAACGTGCCTTTACCTAACTTTTTAAACGGTAAGTCTGTAGCACGTCCTTGTAAAAAAGAGCCGCATAATGCGGGTGATGCACCAAACAAATAACTAATTAACCATAACTCACGCTTAAAATTTCGAAGTAACCCTAGATAACCTTGAGAGATAAAGCTTTGCAACTCGCTAGTATCACTTTTGATTTCTTGTAGTGCCTGCCAAAACGAATCAGGGAATGAAATATTAAAATGTACGCCTGCTATCGCTTGCATCATACTGCCATAGCGATTTTTAAGCCCTTTACGATATAGCGTTTTCATTTGACCAATATTTGAATCACCAAATTGCGCCAGCACAATATCGTCTTGATGTTCAATAAAACAAGGCATACTAATTGGCCACAGCAACTCATCACCCATATGTTCAAGAGTAAACTTTTGTAGATCTTCAAGTTGACTAAGCGTCTCTTTGGCTGAAGTACTTACAGGAGTTATAAATTCAAGTAACGACTCTGAAAAATCAGTGGTAATGTGGCCATTGGTTAATGCACATCCAACACCTTTCGGGTGTTCTTTTCCTGAAATAGCGCCACTTGGCTGAATTCTTAATGCTTCGCGTTCAATACCACGTTTAATACCTTTAATAGCATGTTGATATTGTTGTTGGCCTAATGCGTCAAGCGCTTTAGTTAAATCATGTGTTGTCAAAAAATGCTTCCTCGAGCCACGTGGCTTAATCCTTACTATATGGGGGCAAATTGATAATACTCAATACTAACTTGTTAAGATCGTAGCTTTTAGCCTATAAAATACTTACTTAACAAAAATACAGTGTTGATAATTAATCTTGCCATTGAAGTTAGTAATATACAATTGCTTTGTGTCATTGTTTTATTATCATTTACTTGGTGAAAGTAGACAGCTAAATCCCGAGTTCAAATTCAAAACGATTGTTCTAGAACATAAAAAATCAATTTTGCAGCACAAATAACCTATACTCAGCGAGAGCTACTTTATTTACTAAAGTACCAACTTTATACTCAATAAATAATACTAAAGCATAAAATTGAGGGCTACCAATGCGTCTTGGCTAAACCATTGTCGGTCAGCGGTTGTGTTTTTTAAAAGCATCAAGAGTTAGTCTCAACCACCGATTTACATGGTGTCGTCACTTATAAAAACAAAGATTTTTTCACTGTGGTTGGTTATAGTCTATATGATCTAGTCGGTAAAAATCATAATCTTGTGCCCCGCCCAGATAGGCCAAAAGCAACATTTAAAGAATTGTAGGAAAAGCTAAAAGCCGGCCACTCTTTGCTCGGCATGATAAAAAAACCGCTATAAAGATGACCGCGATTATTAGGTTAATGCCTTTATTACTGCAATATTTGAACATAGTCAATTGGTTGGTTATTAATCGGTCAAAACAAAAACTTCTGCTGATTTAAAAAACCGAGCACAACCCCTCTACAACAAAAACAAATTCTAAGCAGTGATATTGGCGACAACTTAAGTCGTATTAAATACCACAGTGATGAAAACTTAAACAAAACTTAAGCTTCAATGTTGCCAAAGAAGCCGCAGAACTTGTTGAAAATTCGCGCAAAGTGAATGACTTAATGTTGACGATTAAAGTTTGGGGAAAGTTGCAGGGTGATCAAACCGTGGACCTTATCACTTTTACAATACAACTAAAAAGGCCAGCAACGTTGCTGGCCTTTTAAATAACGGTTATAAATTAGCGCGAAGTAAACACCAGTCCGCTTTCATCACTATCAATAGTAATTGTTGCACCAGGGATATATTCGCCCCCTAATAGTTTTTGCGCGAGTGGGTTTTCAATCGTTTGTTGAATACCCCGCTTTAATGGCCTTGCCCCATAAACGGGATCAAAACCGCTAGCAGCAATGCGTTCAAGGGCTGCATCGGTCACCTCTAGCAAGTAACCTTTCTCAGTTAAGCGCTCTCGAAGTTTTTCTAGCTGAATATCGGCTATTTCTTTAATATGCTCATTAGCAAGTGGGTGAAACACAACGGTTTCATCAATACGGTTAATAAACTCTGGTCTAAACTCACTGACTAACACCCCCATCACTTTTTCTTTTAACGTGTCGTAATCATTACTACCGGCTTGATCCTGAATAATATCAGAACCTAGATTTGAGGTCATAATGATCACCGTATTTTTAAAATCAACAGTGCGGCCTTGACCATCGGTTAAGCGGCCATCATCAAGTACTTGCAATAAAATATTAAATACATCAGGGTGTGCTTTTTCAATTTCGTCGAGCAAAATAACGCTATAAGGACGACGACGAACCGCTTCGGTTAAATAACCGCCCTCTTCATAGCCCACATATCCCGGAGGTGCCCCCATAAGACGGGCCACCGAATGCTTTTCCATAAACTCTGACATATCGATACGCACCATGGCGCTCTCGGTATCAAACATATAATTTGCTAATGCTTTCGTAAGCTCGGTTTTTCCCACTCCCGTTGGCCCTAAAAACAAAAACGAGCCAATCGGACGATTAGGATCGGCAAGTCCTGCGCGCGAGCGACGTATTGCATTAGATACAGCCACCACGGCTTCGTCTTGACCAATCACTTTTTGGTGCAATGCACCTTCCATTTTCAATAATTTTTCGCGCTCACCCTGCAGCATTCGTGATACCGGAATACCTGTCCAACGCGAAAGAATTTCGGCTATTTCATCTTCACCTACTTGGTTTTTAAGTAAACTCATTTCTTGCACTTCAGCCTGTGAAGCTAGTTCAAGTTTGCGCTCAAGCTCAGGAATACGACCATATTGCAACTCAGACATCCGTTGTAAATCACTAGCACGACGAGCTACATCCAAATCAAGGCGTGCTTGCTCTAACTCACCTTTAATAACTTGTGTACCTTGAAGTGATGCTTTTTCTGCACTCCATACTTCGTCTAGTTCACGGTACTCAACGTCAAGCTCTGTGATCAGCTCTTGCATTTCAGCGCGGCGCTTTTGACTGGCTTCATCTTTTTCTTTGGCAAGGGCGTTATCTTCGAGTTTTAGCTGAATAATACGTCGCTCAAGTTTATCAAGTGACTCAGGTTTTGAATCAATTTGTAAACGAATAGAAGAGCCTGCCTCGTCTATTAAATCAATGGCTTTATCGGGCAATTGACGGTCGCTAATATAACGGTGCGATAGCTGCGCCGCAGCAACAATAGCTGGATCGGTGATATCAACAGAATGATGTAATTCATAGCGCTCTTTTAAGCCGCGTAGTATGGCAATAGTATCTTCAACAGAAGGCTCTTCAACTAATACTTTTTGAAAACGACGCTCAAGAGCAGCATCTTTTTCTATATACTTGCGATACTCATCTAATGTGGTTGCCCCCACACAATGCAGCTCACCACGGGCAAGGGCAGGCTTTAACATATTACCCGCATCCATAGCGCCGTCGCTTTTCCCTGCGCCGACCATGGTATGGATTTCATCAATAAACAAAATAACTTGGCCTTCTTCTTTTGCCAACTCATTAAGCACCGATTTTAAGCGCTCCTCAAACTCCCCTCGATACTTAGCACCAGCTAACAACGCCCCTAAATCAAGTGATAATACACGTTTATTTTTTAAACCTTCCGGCACTTCGCCATTAATAATACGTTGCGCTAGCCCTTCAGCAATAGCGGTTTTACCTACTCCAGGCTCACCAATAAGTACTGGATTATTTTTAGTGCGACGCTGTAGTACCTGGATGGTACGACGAATTTCATCATCTCGCCCTATTACCGGATCAAGCTTACCTTGCTCAGCACGTTCGGTTAAATCTACTGTAAATTTTTCAAGCGCTTGGCGTGTTTCTTCCGCATTTGGGTCGTCTACCTTTTGACCACCCCGAATAGCTTTAATTGCAGTTTCAACCTTCGTGACCGTTAAGTTAAGGGCGCGAAAAATGTTTCCCAATGGGCCTTTATCCTCACAAGCAGCTAGGACAAAAAGCTCGCTTGAAATATATTTATCTTTACGCTTTTGTGCATATTTATCAGATAAATTAATTAAAGACACCATATTGTTTGATAGCTGTACGTCACCGCCAACACCTTCAACTTTAGAAATTTTCTCGATTTCTTGAGATAACTTGGTGTTAAGTTCATCAGCACTGATACCTGCTTGCGCTAAAAGTGCGCGAACACTTGAGCCACTTTGCTGCAATAACGAATACATTAAATGCACAGGTTCAATAAATTGATGGTCACGACCAAGAGCTAACGACTGCGCATCAGAAAGCGCAGATTGAAATTTACTGGTAAATCTATCTAAACGCATGAGTGGATACCTAATAAAAAAACTAATTGTTTAATTAATGGGTATGTTTGTCGATTTGATCAAGTAACAAGCTGTAAATTAATTGCTAAAAGGTTAAGGTCTACTTATCTTCCCAGGCTAAGTTTGCAGCAGTTAGTTTGCTTGTTAGACAAAGCAGAACCTAAGGACGATTAACTCTTTAGTGCCTACATTGATTCAGGTAAGGGGCGAGCTCAGGACGCGATAGCTTTGCCCTATTTTTACTTAGTCCACTAGGATAAAATCTCGCGTCGCGATTAAGCCGTCCCTAAATAAACAAGTTTTAATCCTAAAAGGTCAACATGCCCAGGATTATTTACGCCATATCACAGAGGCCATCCGCCCTGTTTGACCATCTCGACGATAAGAGAAAAATAACTCAGACTGACTGACCGTACAATATTCACCACCAAAAACATCTTTAACTCCTAGTAAGTTAAGTTGCTGTTTAGCAATGCTATAAATATCGGCCAAAAACTTATCGTTAGGCTCAGCTATAAAAGCTGCTTGATGGCTGCTATGTTCAGCTTCAAAAATAGCTTTAACTTCACTACCGACTTCAAAATTCCCAGCACCAATTGCAGGGCCTAGCCAGGCAATTATATCGGCTCTTTCAACGCTAAATTGAGCAAGCGTATTATTAATAATGCCCGCCGATAACCCTCGCCAGCCACCATGAATCGCCGCTATTTCAGACCCACAACGCGTAGCAAGTAAAATAGGTAAACAATCAGCAGTCATAATAGCAAGCGGTTGATTTTTAACACGAGTAAATAACGCATCAGCATCGTACAGACAAGTTTTATCAAAATGTTTGTCGACGTTGATAACATCACCACTGTGCACTTGATTTAACCAAACAGGAAGTGCTGGCAACTGCGCAGTTAATACTGCACGATTACTGTTTACTGTGTTTGGGTTATCTCCCACATGTAAGCCTAAATTTAGACTCGCAAAAGGTGGCTGTGAGTCGCCACCTTTACGTGTTGTACTAAGCGCGCCAATATTCTGAGGAGCTGGCCATGTGGGCGTTAAGTTCATACCTGTAACAGTGCTCTTTAAAGCTCAATATCAGGGTTAGCTTTAGTGTCTTCACGTAGAGCCTGAGTCATAGCAACCATGTCATCGGGTATTGGGGCTTGCCACGTCATCATCTCACCGGTAATTGGGTGAGCAATACTTAACTTAACTGCGTGCAATGCTTGGCGAGTAAAATCACGTAACATTTGAAATAATTCTGGCGTTGCGCCTTTTGGTGGTCGTGGACGCCCGCCATAAGAGCGGTCACCAATTAATGGGTGATTGACAAAAGCCATGTGAACACGTATTTGGTGAGTCCGTCCTGTTTCTAGGCGTAAACGTAAACGTGTATGAGCACGAAACTTTTCGGCCACACGGTAGTGAGTTATCGCGGGCTTACCCTGCTCATGCACGGCCATGTGAGTACGCTGTGTAGGGTGACGCCCAATTGGCTTTTCAACCATACCGCCAGCAGTCATCGTGCCGTTACAAATAGCTTCGTATTCACGAGTGAAATTTTCACGCTTTTGCAACGCGTTTACTAAATGCGTTTGTGCTGGAATCGTTTTCGCAACCACCATTAAACCGGTAGTATCTTTATCTAAGCGATGTACAATTCCTGCGCGTGGCACATTAATAATTTCAGGAAAATGATGTAATAGTGCATTAAGCACAGTACCATCAGGATTTCCGGCACCAGGATGCACCACTAAGCCCATTGGCTTATTGATCACTAGAATATCATCGTCTTCATAAACGATGTTTAGTTTGATATCTTGTGCTTCATATTCACGCGGTGCTTCGATGGTGGTTTCAACATTAACTTGTTCACCACCAAACAGTTTTCCACGTGGAGTGTTGAAAATTTCGCCATTAACGGTGATTTTATCATCTAAAATCCATGTTTTTATGCGTGAACGAGAATAATCCGGGAACAATTGTGCCAATACTTGGTCTAGACGTTTACCGCCTAATTCAGTTGGAACCTCGGCTTGTAGAGAAATTTGCTCTGACATTAGTAACTTTACCCAATTTACCAGTGCAAGCTGTGCTCGACTGGGTTAGAATCGCTTTTAATAAAAGCATTATATAATATGTATAGTTTACTCGGTTTTACCCTATTGGCCTAGCCGAAGACATCGAAGGTAACAAATAAAATGATAAATAGAATAGGAAAACGTGCATTCGCCCTTGTTTTTACAATTTCATTACTTGGTTTAGGTGCTTGCTCATCAGCACCAGAGGAAGAAGAAATTCAACGTGTTCCTAATAAATCCGCACAAGCGCTTTATGAAGACGCTAAACAAACTCTTGATTCAGGTCTTTATGCCCGCGCTATTGAACTATTAACTGCTATTGATTCGCGTTACCCATTTGGCCCTATGTCAAAGCAAGTACAAATGGATTTAGTGTTTGCTCACTACCAAGCAGGTAATACCGAACGAGCACTTGCAACCATTGACCGCTTTTTGCGCTTAAACCCAAATCACAAAGACTTAGATTACATGTACTACATGCGCGGTTTAGTGAATATAAAAGCCGATAAAAATGCCTTTCAGGAATATTTTGGAGTTGATAGAGCCGATCGCGATGCAAATCGTACCCGCGTAGCGTTTACCGATTTATCAACGCTGGTAAAACGCTTCCCTAACAGTGGGTACGCACCAGAGGCAAAGAAACGTTTAGTATGGTTACTTAATAAAATGGCGCGCTATGAGTTAAAAGTAGCTAAGTATTACTACGAACGCGAAGCCTACCTAGCAGCCGCTAACCGTGGTAAGTACGTAGTTGAGCATTACTCACAAAGTAGCTACCTAGATCAAGCCCTAGCTATGATGGAAAAGAGCTACGACAAGCTTGGTCTATCAGAGCTAAGTGAGCATGCTAAAAGCACCCGAGAGCTCAACAAAAGAAATAAGTAAGTAAAAATAAACACATCGAGTAGGGTGAGGCTTATGCCTCATCCCTCTCACAGAACCGTACGTACGGACCTCGTATACGGCTCCTGTACCCTTCACATTTTATCAACTTATTTCCTAAACGCCGATAAAGCAAGCCATCCCGTATTCACTTTTTCTATTGGATATAAACCAAGCTCCTCAAACCATTGGTTTGGCATCGATACACAAGATAAAGGGCTTAGTGAGTTACGCCACGAGTTCATCTTAATGAACTTAAACGGTGGCTTTTTTCCTAACTGCTTTAGTCGTCGATGTAGCCTTGATGGCTTCTTCCACAACCTCAGCTGTATTGCCCTTAGTCTTCGTCTGATCCAACCTGCCAAGGCTTTTAGCTCTCGTTTACAATTGGCTATACTAAAATAATTTACAAAACCGCGCACAACTGGATTTAGCCGTTTTATTACTTCTGCTAAATTTATGCCGCCGTTACGTTTTGTTAATTGCTTCACTTTTTGTTTAAACCCGATGAGTTTTGATGCTTGTATCCGTGTCCACTGGCTACCTATCTCTACTCCCAAAAACTTCACTCCTTTGCTGCTATGAGCAATATGGGTTTTATTTTGGTTCACGGTTAATTTCAAGTCTCGCTCTAGTATCTGGGTGGATGCCTTAAGTGCTTCTTGCGCTGCTTTTTCTGTGCTGCACAAAATCAAGATATCATCTGCATACCTCACTATTCGGTGATTACGCTTTTTCATTTCTTGATCGAAAGCATCTAGGTAGATATTGGCCAATAACGGGCTAATTACGCCACCTTGTGGGCTTCCTATCGTACTAGCCTCCCAGTGTTCACCTATCATTACTCCGCTTTTTAAGAACTGATTAATCAGTTTTAAAATACTACCGTCCGTCACTTTGCGTCTAACACTCCTAATTATCAAAGCATGATCAAGCAGGTCAAAACACTTCGACAAATCCATGTCTACGACCCAGTCGCGATGGTATTTACGGATAAATACACTTGCTTTACTGATAGCGTCATGACAGCTTCGTTTCGGCCTATACCCATAACTCGATGGGTGAAAGTCGATGTCGAATATCGGTTGGAGTATGTTCAATAGTGTTTGTTGCACTATTCGGTCTCGAACTGCGGGGATACCTAGCATTCTGACACCGCCATCATCTTTGGGTATTTCCACCCGTTTGACAGGTTGTGCCCTATATTGCTTGGTTTGCAGCTCAAGTTGCAGTTGTTTTAAGTTTGCTTCTAAATTCAGGGCGAATGCGCCTACGGTCTGCCTATCTATTCCGGCCGCTCCTTTAGCTGCTTTCACTTTTTTGAATCCCTTGTACAGGTTATTAATGTCTAATAATTGTCCGTACAAGCTGTAGTAAACTGTCATTTTCTGCCTTTGCTTGCGGTATGTCTGCTCGTGTCACTCTACTTATCGCTGATTCTTCATGATGACATTAGGTGTGCTAGCCTTTTTTGGCAATCTGCCTAAGTGGTCAGTCATTACTCCATTGCTCGCCCTTCAATTCTCAGCGTCTACATTCCTGTTTGGCCGTCATATTTTGGCTATTTCCGTCGAAATACTTGTGAGCCGATAAACAAAAGTTCCCGTCTTTCATACGCTTAAAGAATACTTCCCCCCTTCGCAATCAATTAAAGCTTTTGGCTAAAGTTGACCCCATCAAACATAATGTTGATGGTCGGCTTGGTTTTCCCCTCCACACCATTACTGGCTTTCATCGGCCTAGCCTTACTCACTACTACGGGTTCATCTGCCACCTCACACCGACACTAAATCTTGGCTTTCACCTTGAATTTAGGCCACTTACTCTCATTAAGTTTAGATGCCAGGCTTCCCCAGTTACTGCACTGGCTCCCTGTTAGAAATCCCACCCTCAAGCACAGTATTGGTCTGACTAAGTATAGGGCGTTGCGCTATTTTGCACGCTGACCCACCAATACTGCCGAAACAGGTTACGGTTAGTTGTGTACCTCTAACTTCTTATGGCTTCCTTCAGACCCCACCGTTGGCCAGTGACGCCCTTGCCATTCAGATTATCTTCCCCTTAGTCAGGGTGATAAGGCATCTTTCAGCCTATCGGGTTTGCCAGCTTCGCTGGGCAAACAAAAAAGGCGCTACTTTAATAAGTTAGCGCCTTTTTTTTGTGCTTGATTACTTAAAGAACAACTTAAATTGCATCTTCATCTTCTTCCGCTGTACGGATACGCACGACACGCTCAACTTCTGTGACAAATATTTTACCATCACCAATTTTTCCTGTTTGCGCGGTTTTAACTATCACATCTATAGCACGCTCTACGTCCTCGTCACCTAATACGATATCAAGCTTAACTTTAGGTAAAAAATCAACCATGTACTCCGCACCACGGTATAATTCTGTATGGCCTTTTTGACGACCAAAACCTTTAACTTCACTGACCGTCATTCCTGTGATGCCCACATCTGACAGTGCTTCACGAACGTCGTCTAATTTAAATGGTTTTATGATTGCTTCTATTTTTTTCATATTAATTACTTTTTAAAGCTACAGTTGCCTCGATTTTAGACAATCATAAGGCTCATAGCAAACAAAGTGATTGTATTACGGTGATAAAACAATCTGCCATGCTATGATTATGCTAATAAAAATAGCTATACTAAGGTAATGAGTAGTCAATAAGATGTATATGAAAGTAAAACAACACGGGTTCACTATACTAGAGTTAATGGTTACTGTAGCTATTGCCAGTATTATCGCCACTATAGCATTGTGGAATAGCAGCGACATGCTAGAGGAAAACCGCGCCGAAAACTTTTTATTAGAGTTAAAAAGAAATATTTCTTATGCCCGAGCTCAAGCAGCAAGTACCGATGAGATTGTAATTGTATGCCCCGCGCCAAACCCAGCTTCAAGCAACACCAACCTAACATGTCAAAGTAAGTGAGACTCAACGAATACCGTTATTTTATTTATAGATGCTAATAGCAATGGTCGTTATGATAGCTCAGGCGACAGCCTACTACGTGTAATGTCGAACTCACCCTCTAATGACAAAATAAGTTTTTCTGGTGATAGCAGCCTTCGCTTTAACACCAGCGGTCGTATCACAACAAGCTTAGCCAGCATTAGTGGTTTTACCGGTTTTATTTATTGCACAAGTAATGATAATAATAAAGCATTGAGCGTATCAGTATCAGGGACTGCTTTTTATGTTGGTGATACCAACAACACGTGCGATTAAAAAACAAACAAAATACAGTTGTCATATAGCTATCATTTACTAGACTGAATTAATAAATTGTTAGTTCAGGATTTCAAGGATGAAATTATCAATACTAAAACTCAATGGAGCTACCCTTCTGGAACTAATGGTTGCTCTGGTTATAGTAAGCATTATTAGTCAGCTATCAATGTGGTTTTACCCTAACTTTTTAGCTAAAAACAGATTAGAAAATCATGTTAATCTCCTGCACAGAAATATCAACTACGGTCGCTTATATGCTGTTGAAAATAGTACTTATGTTACTCTATGCGCACTAAAAAATGGTCAATGCACTGAGGGTAAGTGGGATAAAAAAATGTCACTTTTTATTGATCACGATAAGTCAACAACGTTAGAGCACGACGAACTGCTTTTAAGTACATTTGAAAAGGTGCACAGTTCAGATAGCCTTGAATACCCTCGAAACGCAATAACCTTTCGCCCTGATGGGTCATTAAATGGCTTTCAAAATGGGACTTTTATATATTGCCCAAACAACAAAGCCAGCCTCGAAGGGCTAGCTTTGTCTATAAGTCAAACGGGTAGAATTCGTATTAAATCAACTGATAAGTGCCAAAAAGAGTAATTAAAACTACCGACCCCAGCAGTAGTCAACATCCTTTCCTTCGTTTGTTTTTGCCCCTTTAGCACCTTTAAGACCTGTATCAGTTATGAAAAGCTCAGTGCAATCACCGTCTCCTTTTACCGGCCCTGCAAAAGGTTTTGCAGTGATTGTAAAAGCATTTTTATTCGTCACTTTAATCGTTAATTCAAAATGTTTATTCTCGGTTTTACTTTGTAAACCTAAATCAGTAAATTTCTCTGTATACTCCCTATTGTCAACAAAATACTGCTCTTCTTTGTTTGCAGCATCTAATAATGCTGCAGCAGCCTCTGCACGTGAGGCACGCTTTACATACTCTGAATAATTAGGCAGTGCTATTGCAGCTAAAATACCGACGATAGCAACTGCTATCATCAATTCAATTAAGGTAAAACCACGCTGTTTTTTGATCATTTAAACCGCCTTAATCGTCTTCATTCTGTATATTTTCATCATTTTCTTCGCGCTTATATATATACGTTTGTCGAGTTTTAAAGCCAAACCCTGACGTCTCATCATTCACAAGCTTGATTTTACCATTAACAACATTCAAGCCTGGGCCTGTAATTTCCAGTGGTTGCAGTGGGTTTTTAGCACTATCACTTTTGATGCCTGGTCCAATTAAATAGAATTGGCTTTCAGGTACTTTTGAAGAATCATCATCGCACTTTCCATTACCATCGCTATCTGCACAAGTAGAGCCAAAATAAAGCTGCGGTGTATCGGGTACTTCTGTACTAGTTGCAAACTTTAAGTCATCATAAACTTTAGTACCATAATGTAAATGAAAAGCATAAAGCGAGCCGCCGCCGCCACTGAGCGAGCATTGGTTTTTAGTTGATGACTCGGAAGCAGGTGTGAAAGATGTAAAATAAGCAACACCACCGACAACGGTTGCAGCAGCTAATGACTTTTCTCCTGCTGCCAAACTGTAACGCCACCCTTTAAACTCTCCTCCCAACTTTGCTTCTTGTTCAATAAAGCCAGTTTTGTTACTCAACGCATTACCAAATGGGTCATCATTCATGCTCATTAAGTCAGCTGGTTTAATAGCCTCAGGCTCTTTACCTGTAAATGACTCTGTGACTGTATTTTCGTCTCGTATCATAAACAATTGATCTGAAGTTTCTGCGTCATTAGGGCTTGTTCTTTTACCACTACCAATAACAATGGCATCATACGGGGTGTCTAACCGTGTGGTCACTTCCCCTTCTATTGTCACTTTGCTAAACATAGTCCGAGCTACTAACGGCTTATAAAAAAAGCGCCTATCAGCCCCAACACCTAGCTCAGCCAATTTATAGTAACTAAATTCACTTTTATCATCACTAGGCATATCAATGCGCCAAATATTACCGCCTGTATCTGCTGCATATATTCTATCAATGTAGCCGTCATAATCAGAATCCAATAATGTAACACCTGCAGCAATACTATGTTTACCTTCAAAGCTGTCGTTATCCAATAATGACCAAAGCTTAGTGCCTGAATCTGCATCCACTATATATACATTATTACCTACAGAGTCAGCTTCAGAGCTATTATCTTTATTAGTATCGTAACCACCGCCGAAAACAAGTACTGGTTTATCGCCAAACGCTTTTATAAATGCAACTTGTGGCTTCGACCACGTTTGAGCAAGCTTAGTAAATTCACCCTCACCTCCTTGTATTGTCCATTTTAATTTGGGAGAGTCAGGATCAGTGATATTTAAACTATAATAGTTATTACCACCACGTCGCATTCCAGCGAAAGCCCACACTTCATCCCCTTTACTAGCATCAACAATTCCATCATTTACACTATCGCCATCATCGCTAATGAGGCTTTCATTTTTGGAGTACACACTTATTGGCCCATCCATACCATACTTTTTACCCGAGTCTTCATCTCGAAGTGGTTTAAGAATATTAAAAAGTGCAGAGGGTATAAATGCCCAACTTTCATCTACTTCATTATTAACATTATCGTCTTTAAACATATGTAAAAAACCCGCATTTGTACCAATTAAGATGCGTATATCGCCATTACCATAATCGATAGCAACGGGTTTTGAATGCAATGGGTCGCCAAAAATATCATTGCGAACAGATGACGATGAATTCTCATTATCAACGTCTACACCGCGAGCCCAATTAATTATCTCTTTAACTTCCGACTTATCGACATTAAAAGCCTTAGCAATATTCTGTTCACTATCATACGCTTCTTTAAGGGCATCAAAGTCAAAGCTAATTCGTCCGTCGGTATTTGCATCCGTAAAAATATTCCGTGATTCGGTTCTATTTGAAAGAGCAGCATTCACACCACCACTTTTCACTGAGTTCCCATCGGCTGCCTTATCTTTGTCCCAAAATGTAGCCGCATCTGTATTTATTAAACCATCATCATCAAGTGCGGTATTATTTTTAGCATCTATAATAGTATTGCCAGACACTTTTAATTTTTTTAAATTACCACGCCAGCGTGTACTTTTATCAGGAAAAAACATGGCAAGATAGATAGCATCGCCACTACGTGTTTGATCAACATTGTTACTTGCAAAAGATGGGGAGGTAAATGTACTGTTTTCACTTCTAATATCTGAAACAGCTTGATTTAAAGCTTCCGTTAACTTTTCAGGAGTTGTTGCAGGTATATTTTTCCCTCCACCCAACGTAGATGCTAGTTTTAATAAGTTTTGACCTTTTTCAGTCATGCCAGAACCAAAGCCGATGGTATATAGACGCCCTGTTTCATTAATATCGGGAGTAGATGGATACAAATCAACAATAGTGTCGCCTGTTCCATGAATAACTTTAGCAAGCTGATGCAGCATGTTATTATAATAGCGATCACCGTTAGTTAAATAACTACCAAAATACTTATTATGCTCAACGCTAATGTCATAATCTCTCTCATTATCACTTCCCGAAGATGGGTCTCCATCAGTCATATAAATTATATTTACTGAGTTATCACAGCGTTTAGCTTCAGCTAGGCTATCCGTAAAAGGGGATATGTAAGTGTGGCTATATACATTTTTCCACTTCCAACAACTGAGCAATCCCCACTGTTGGCATTCCCTACGAATAAAGGTTTTATTTTCAACACTACTATCCCTATTTGATTCACTAACTTGCTCACCATAGTGCACACTTTTCCCTGTTATATATAAATAAGCTTCCCAAAGTGTTTCAGTCAATGGAGTACCACCACTAGCAGGAAGGTTACTTATTGATGTTTTTATAGACTCTGAAGAACTGCCAATACCATTTAAAACATAACCACCATCAAGGCTATTAAAACGCATTAAGCCAAAATCTATAGAGTCTTTATTAACCTCAACTACTTGACTCATAGCTGACTGAGCAGCTTCAAGACGACTAATACATGAGCCATAACAGCTTTCACTACCAGTACTTGATGAGTAAGCCATACTTCCCGAGGTATCAAAAATCAATAAAACACGCGGCTTTTCATCAAGTTCTATATTTTCATTTACATAAAGCTCTATATCTTCTGCGATAACAGGTAACGCAATGACACAACCTAAGATTAAAGCGAATATATTTTTCAACATGAGTTTCATTATTAAATCCCCTTACCTATACTCGCCATCTCTTGAGCTATACCTGTTACTATAGTTAATTGGTGCTTGCTTTTAGAGCCATATTCTATAGTAGTAGATACTTGGACCATGTTGCATGAAACACCCGCTGTAAAACTATAACTACGAGGGCAGTTAAGCTCTAGCGAACCTCGATTTAAATTCGTCATTATGCTTTTCATTTCGTGCCCAGGCTCTGTAATGTCCTTCTCTGGTATAATTATTTTATTACCATCACTATCAAGCTTACCCGAATCTGTAGCGGTCTCATCTGGAGTAAGAAAAAAGTTACTATCAGCACCTTCTTTAGCTTCTGACGCAATCACTCTTTGCACTTCGCCAAGCAATTGATTTTCAGCGACTTCTCGCTCTTGTGCGGCATTGGTAATTTTAATATCAATGGTACTACTACTCATCAGTGTAACTGCAATACCGGTTACGGCAACAACCATGATCAATGCTACAATTAACACGACACCTCGTTGTTTACTTGGTAGTAACTTTAAATTTTCCATAGGTTTCCCCCAACGTTACTTAAACGAATAGTTGTTGTAAAAACAGTTCTTCTATAGTTATCATTAAAATTTAACTCTCGCTTTGCAGCTCCCTCACCTAAAATATATTTTTGGTTTTTAAGTTCAATCCCAGGGTCTGGTTGAAGTGCACGGATTAATAGAAAAACTTGCACCGTTAATATAGCTTTGCGGTTTTCCCATTCAGCAGCAGTAATTGTGCTGGCGCTTTTATAAGTATCAACTCGACTGTCGCTATTCGTGTCTAATCCAAACAAAAAACGCATATTTTCGACCCCTTCCATTATCGTTTCAGAGGTCATTTTTCCATTTACTAATCGTTTTCTTCTTAATGCAGGGACTTTTATTTCTTTATTATTTACTAAATATTTTTCTTCTTTAATATAATAAACATGATGACTATATGGCCAAATAGTTACGTTGATATTTGTTGGGGTATGTTTACCGGTTACAAAACGTGCTTGTTCTTGTTCTGCGATAAAATAATTTATTTTATCGCTAGTGGTATTAGTACCTGTAATAGCATCATATTGAGGATCACCTTGTAAAAACTTGAGCTGAAGAATATCGGTCTTTTTATTATTCTCAGGAATAATGCCGTCGTTTATGCAATTTAGGTTATCTTTACTAGCAGTCGTTTTCGCATAAATAGTACGAAAATTACTACTACTGGTTAAATCGGGAAAGCTGCCGTTATTAGTCCCCTCAGAGCAATCACCTGTAATCGTCGTTGCAGAAACGGTTGTATTTACTGAGGTGAACGAGTCATCGTAATAAGTTCCCCAAAAACCAACTTGCTCAATATCACGCTGCATAATATTTATAGCTAAACGCCCTGACTCTTGGAGCTCACCGATGGTCATCGTGTCTTTTGTGGTTACTTTCATACTAATAAAAGTGAACATAACGCCACCGAGAATTAAACCACCAATAAATAGTGAAATCATAGCTTCTACAAGCGTAAATCCTTTTTGCTTCATGTTAGCTCCTCACATATATATAACTGGTTAAAACCACTAAACGGCGTTTTTTATCGGCTGTTCCACAAGTAGTGCTTGTCGTGGCTGCATTTGCTGTAAATTCTTGTCGGCCCTGCCATGAAACAATGACTTCAATATTAAAAGCTTTACCACCTGAACCAGCTACTGCAACAGGATTTATACATACACTTGCATCATCGAGGGAACCCGTGTTGTCACGGGCACGTATTGCTCGTTTCCACTGTTCAAGATCAAGTAAAGCAATTTGTTCTGCAGTACATGAGCTGCCAAAACATGTTGTTGATGAGCTTATAGGTGTCTTACTAGTAAAGTCTTTTTTATAAAGTGTACCCAACTTAGGCGTATCATTAGCACGAATACGTTGGATAATGTCATTTCCAAGTGCAACAGCAGCAGCGCGCTGCATAGAATCAAAACTTGCTTGTTTAGCTTTTGCTTGCAAAGCAACGGCACCTAGCAGACCAAAACTGAGGATAATAAATGCAATAAGTACTTCAATTAAAGTAAAGCCTTTTTGCAATTTAAAGTGATGTGATTGCATATATAAACCAAATAAAAATTACCTAATTATAAGTTTATGCAATTAAAATCTAGATTCAAGCAAGACTACGACAAACGGCTATATTTGTTGATAAACGGTTAATAAAGTACTGGTTAATAATATTTAAAGCGTATTTTTAACCGTTTTTAGCTCGCGTCGACTAACCGCTAATAGCTCATTACAACCTTGCAGTTCAATAACATGATTCCCATTACCTTGAGAGTGCAGTGCTATAATTTTACTTTTAATTACCAAGGTATTACGGTGAATACGTAAAACAAGAGCAGGATACGAGAGCTCTAACTGTTTTAAGCTTTGCTCAATAAGAGCTTCTCCTGATTTGAATACCATCTTCGTGTACTTTTCTTTCGCATTGAAGTAATAAACAGACTCTATCTCAACGCTTTTGAGTGTTCCTGCAAGTTGATAGTTTATTTTAGTAACGTGTTGCTTTTGTACATGGGCTTTATTTATACGCCCGACTTGCTCAAGCACTGTTTGTAATGATTGTTCTGATATCGGCTTTACCAAATAACCCGCTGCATTTAATTGAATAGCATTTAAGGCATACTCTGGGTGCGCGGTAATAAATATAATCGCGGGTGGAACCGGTAATTTGTTTAACTCTTTTGCGACCTCCAAACCATTAATACCCGGCATATCAACATCTAAAAAAACTAAATCAGGTATCACTTTTTCAATAAGCTTTAGTGCTTCATTACCGTTACTTGCCTCCCCGAGTACTGTTATATCTTTATTAATTGCGAGTAGTCGTTTTAAGCGCACTCTTGCAAGAGGTTCATCATCAATAATAACAACATTCATAGATCACTCTCTGTTTGTTTAGGGAGCACTACTTTTACTCTAAACACATCATTTTTATTTGTAATGCTTAATTGCGCTTTATTATTATAATAAATATTTAAACGTTGACGAATATTATCAAGTGCCATGCCATTATTAGGTCTTATATTAGAATTAGCGCTAATCGGTGTTATTGGGTTTGAAACAATAATGGTTAAATAACCCGTTGTAACATGTAGTTCAACTTTAATTACAGTGCCTGCCTCCCTCGTTTCTACGCCGTGACAAACCGCATTTTCAATTAAAGGCTGAAGTGTTAAACAAGGTATTGCCAGTACGGGTAACTCATTTGGTATTTGCCAATCTACTTTTAAACGATTACCAAAACGCCACGTTTCAAGCTCGACATACTGTTTACTAAGTATTATCTCACTTTCAAGTGGCACACTCTGTCCTGAACGCATTGCCGCTTGTGATAAAGCCGCTAAGGCCAAAATTGCTTGCTCTGCTGCATTTGCATCTTGGTGGGATAGCTCAGCTGCTGTATTTAAGCTGTTATATAAAAAGTGAGGCCGAATACGTGCTTGTAATGCGTCAAGCTCAGCACGTGATAGCGCTTTTGTTTGCTGCTCTTTTTCAAAATGAATAAGTAGAAACTGTACGAATAATGCAGCAAGTAAAAACACAATTATACAATTGCGAAGTACAAAATAGATGAGTTGTTTATTGCTTTCTATACCAAAAGCAAAATGAGAGAATAGTACACTAAATATACTGGTACTTACTGTAAAAAAAGTAAAAAAGTAAAAAAGCTGAATAAGATGAGTTTGTTTTTGTAAAACCCCACTAAAAATATACAAAGAAGACGTGCTAAATAAAACAGTTAAGTGTAAAAAAAGGCTCATTACACCAAGACTAAGCCAAGCATCCCCCTCTATATTGGGTGCAAATGCCAAAACAATAGCAATAACTTGAGTAACAACTAAGGTAGCTAATACCCCCCGCTCATTAAAAAGAGCTGTAAAAAGCAATGCATCGTGGCGAGGCAAAGTGCTCATTCAGCTCTCCTATTAAAGTGTTCTGTACTACTTAGCGTAGTTCAATAGGTACTGCAAAAACAATATCTTCTTCTTTACCTGGGTTTTCAATAACCTGTGTACCGCCGAGTTCTTCTAAGCGGTTGATCACTTGCTGTACTAACACCTCAGGTGCAGAAGCTCCTGCAGTTACCCCAACGGATTTAAGACCTGCAAACCACTCGTCTTGCACATTAGTGGCATCATCAATTAAATAAGCGGTGGTGCCCATTTTATCAGCAAGTTCACGCAATCGATTTGAGTTAGAGCTATTTTTAGCTCCCACTACAAGCAGTACATCGACTTTGTCAGCAAGATCACGTACCGCATCTTGGCGGTTTTGCGTGGCATAACAAATATCATCTTTGCGTGGGCCATCTATAGCTGGAAACTTGCTGCGCAGCGCATCAATAACATCAGCGGTGTCATCAACCGATAAAGTGGTTTGGCTACAGTAGAATAAATTCTCTGAATTTTTAACATTAAGATTAGCAACATCCTCAGGGGTTTCGACTAAATAAATGCCGCCATCGTTATTATCATACTGCCCCATAGTTCCCTCAACTTCAGGGTGTCCTTGGTGACCAATTAAAATACACTCAATGCCCTTACGGCTAGCGCGAGTGACTTCCATATGCACTTTTGTGACCAGTGGGCAAGTCGCATCAAATATTTTAAGCGCACGACGTTTTGCTTCACTGCGCACCGCTTGTGATACGCCATGCGCACTAAAAATAACAATGCTGTCGTCAGGTATCTGATCAAGTTCTTCAACAAATACTGCACCACGGTTTTTTAAGCCATCAACCACATAGCGATTATGCACGACTTCATGGCGTACATAAATTGGCTTTTCAAAAATATCGAGTGCACGTTCAACAATACTAATAGCGCGATCAACGCCAGCACAAAAGCCACGTGGGTTTGCTAATAAAATATCCATTAACCCCGAACCTCAATTATTTCAACTTCAAACGTTAAACGCTGACCAGCTAAAGGATGATTGAAATCAATCGTTACCGAATCCCCTTGTACTTCACGTACCAGCCCGGGTAATTCAGTACCGTCAGGTTGAGTAAAAGCAATAATATTACCGACTTCCGCGGGGGTATCTGTACCAAACTTACTGCGTTCAACATAATAAATGTTGTCAGGGTTGGGCTGCCCAAAGGCATCTTCAGGTTCAAGTTCAAAAGATTTATCTTCACCTGCACTTAAACCCATTAAACACTTCTCAAAGTTAGCCGTTAAGCTACCATCGCCCATGATGAGTTTAGCTGGCTTATTGTGCACTTTCGTAGAGTCTGCGGCAGAGCCATCAGACAACTTAATTGAAAAATGAAAAATAACTTCTGAGTTTTCAGCAATTACTGTTTGGCTCATGTTTTTTGCTCCTTAGGGCTTTCGCCGGTAAAGGCATCAAATAATAAAAGTGCTGCGCCTATACAAATTGCGCTATCAGCGATGTTAAATGCAGGAAAGTGCCAGTTATCATAATAAACATGTATAAAGTCGATAACATAACCATAAGTAATACGGTCGTATAAGTTACCAATAGCACCAGCAAGCACTAAAGCGTAAGCACCACACAAAACCTTATTTGAGGCGGGTAAACGCTTTAACCACCAAATAAGTAACACACTGATTGATACCGCAATTAAACTTAAAAACCAACGCTGCCACCCTCCTGCATCACTTAAAAAGCTAAAGGCAGCGCCATAATTATGCACATAAGTAAAATTGAAAAATGGCAATATATCAATAGACTGGCGCAAATCCATAGTGCTTACAACCAGAGTTTTGCTCGCAAAGTCCACTACCAATAGTAGTAGACTTAACCACAGCCACACTAAACCACTTTTTTGGGTTAGTTTGCTCACTAAATACTCCTAAGCGAATTGACGCTGTTCGCCTTCACCATCAACATTATTAACACAACGACCGCAAATTTCAGGGTGTTCTGGATTACTCCCCACATCATCACAGTAATGCCAACAACGTTCACATTTTGGTGCGTCCGTTGCCGCAACTGAAATATACAGCCCTTCGATTTCTGTGGTTTGAGTATCAGCTGGTTGGCTTGTGACTGCTGCAACACTTACTGTTGATGTTAATAACACAAAGCGAAGCTCATCGCCTAATGCAGCAAGCTTTTCAGTAAGCTCCTCACTTGCATAAAGCTTTACATTCGCTTGTAACGTTGCGCCCAGTACTTCTTCTTTACGCGCAGCTTCAAGTACACGGTTTACTTCATCACGAACACTTAGAATGGTTAGCCAATCTTCGTTACTAAATTTACCATGGCTAGTCGCTTTTAAGCCTTCATACCAAACAGAAGTAAATACGTAATCATCACGTTCACCTGGTAATGCTTGCCAAATTTCTTGTGCGGTAAAGCTCATGATTGGTGCCATCCAACGCGTCATTGCTTCAGCAATATGGTAAAGCGCAGTTTGACACGAACGACGTGCATGGCTATCACTTTTAGCTGTATATTGACGGTCTTTAATAACATCCAAATAGAACGAACCAAGTTCACCGGTACAGAAATTCATAAGCTTTTGCGTTACATGTAACATTTGATAGTTATCATAAGCAGCTACAATTTCTTCTTGTAATTGTGCCGCGCGGCCAACAATCCAACGATCTAGCTCAACCATATCGTCGATCGCTACTTGATCTGTTTTTGGGTCAAAGCCACTTAAGTTAGCCAATAAGTAACGGCTGGTGTTACGAATACGGCGGTAACGATCTGCAGAGCGTTTAAATATTTCGTCAGACACCGTCATCTCAGCGGTATAATCTGTTGATGCCACCCATAAACGTAAAATATCAGCACCTAGTTTATTCATCACATTTTGTGGTGAAATAACATTACCCAATGATTTTGACATCTTGCGGCCATTTTCATCAACCGTAAAACCATGTGTTAACACTTGGCGGTACGGTGCATGGCCATTAATAGCGACCGAGGTCATCATTGATGACATAAACCAACCACGATGCTGATCTGACCCTTCTAGGTATAAATCAGCCGGGCCATTAAGTTCTTCGCGAGCATCCACAACACATGCATGAGTTACACCTGAGTCAAACCATACATCTAAAGTATCTTGCACTTTCATATATTGCTCAGCGTCATCATCCAGCAATGTCGCCGGCTCTAAGTCATACCAAGCTTGAATACCTGACTTTTCAACAAGCTGGGCTGCTTGCTCAATAAGCTCTTGGGTATTTGGATGTAGAGTACCGGTGTCTTTATCTACAAATAAGGTGATTGGCACACCCCAAGTACGCTGTCGTGAAATACACCAATCAGGGCGGCCTTCAACCATATTCGCAATACGGCTTTCGCCCCACTCTGGTAACCATTGAGTGTTTTTAATTTCGGCTAATGAATCTTGGCGTAAATTAGCCTGATCCATACTTATGAACCACTGCGGCGTAGCACGGAAAATTATCGGTGTTTTATGACGCCAACAATGCGGGTAACTATGATTAAGCGCATGATGATGCAGCAGAGCACCGCGTTCGTTAAGCACATCAACAACACTCGCATTAGCTTTAAACACGTGTTGGCCAGCAAAAAGCTCAGTATCAGGTAAGTACACACCATTTGCGCCAACCGGGTTGGCGACTTCTAAACCATAGTTTAAACCAGCCACGAAATCTTCCTGACCATGACCAGGTGCAGTATGAACAATCCCCGTACCTGAATCAGTTGTTACATGATCAGCCACAATCATTGGCACACTAAAATCATAAAACGGATGCGCTAATTGAAGGTTTTCTAGTGCTGCGCCTTTAACATACCCTAATACGTGGTAATGCTTAAAGCCAAAGCGATCAACCGCATCTTTTACAAGTTCTGAGCCTAAAATTAAACGCTGCTGTACGCCTTCATCTTCAATTTGTACAAGTGCGTATTCTAGATCAGCATGCACTGCTACAGCACGGTTAGCAGGTAATGTCCACGGAGTGGTTGTCCAGATGGCGGTGCTTACAGTCCCCGTACCTTCGTGGTCTGCTTTTAAATCAAACGCATTAACAACAGCTTGTTGCTCGTCAAATACAAAACGCACATCAATTGCTGGTGATTGCTTATCTTGGTACTCAACTTCAGCTTCAGCGAGTGCTGAGCCACAATCTGTACACCAATGCACCGGCTTAGCACCTTTGTGCAAATGACCTTTTTTGATAATACGGCCAAGCACACGAATCGCGTTAGCTTCAAAATCAAAGTTCATAGTTAGATAAGGCTTTTCCCAATCAGCAAAAACACCTAGGCGTTTAAAATCAACTTTTTGACCTTCAACTTGCTTTTTTGCGAAAGCACGGCACTTTTCACGAAACTCGCTGGCCGTGACTTTAACGCCTGGTTTACCCACTTTTTTCTCAACCATTAATTCAATTGGCAAACCGTGACAATCCCAACCAGGAATGTAAGGTGCATCAAAATCAGATAAGGTTTTTGATTTAACAATAATATCTTTAAGAATTTTATTAACTGAGTGACCTAAGTGGATATCACCATTTGCATACGGAGGGCCGTCATGCAAAATGAAGGTTTTTTTACCCTTTTTAGCGCTGCGGATTTGACCATACAGGTCGTCTTCATACCATGCTTTTAGCATTTTAGGTTCACGTTGTGCCAAATTGCCGCGCATTGGAAACATGGTTTCCGGTAAATTCAAAGTATGTTTGTAGTCGCTCATTAATCCTAGTTTCCGTATCGGCTACCTAATTTAAACCAAAACACTGTTTTGCGGCTGCAACGTCAATTGCAATTTGTGCCGTCAATTGTGTTAATGTCTCGAATTTTTTCTCATCGCGAAGTTTTTCAATCAACTCCACGTGCATAAATTGTCCGTAAATATCTTGCGCAAAATTAAATAAGTGTACTTCTAATAGAGCGCGTGTCCCATTAAATGTGGGCTTGTTACCAATATTGGCAACCCCATAAACCTGTTGTCCTGAAATCGTAGCACGAACTGCAAACACCCCATTCACAGGGCAGACCTGACGTTTTAAAGCGATATTTGCGGTTCTAAACCCTAGCTCTCTGCCTCGCTCCCATCCATGGATGACTCGCCCAGAAATAGCGTAGTCATGACCAAGCATCGCTTTTGCCTGAGCTAGTTGACCTTTTGCCAAAGCCTCACGAATAAACGTACTGCTTACTCTATCATTTAATTGGCGAAAACTGGCAGTGCTTTTTACATCCATATTCACTTGTTGGCCCATTTCACTGAGCAGAGAAAAATCCCCTTGACGACGTTTACCAAAACGAAAGTCGTCACCAACTGTCAGGGCTTTAACTCCTAGTTTAGAGTTCAACACTTGCTCAACAAACTGCTCAGCTTGCATATTAGCAAATTGTTGATTAAAACTAATACAAATAACCCGTTCGATACCAAGCCTGGCAAGTAATACCAACTTATCGCGCAATCGTGTTAAGCGCGCAGGTGCGTTACCTTTAGCAAAAAACTCTTGCGGTTGAGGTTCAAATAACATTACCGTACTGGGCAAATTATATTTTTTCGCATCATGAAGCAGCCCCTTTAGCACTGCTTCATGCCCTAAGTGTACGCCATCAAAATTACCAATAGTTAACACGCAGCCATAATGCTGAGCCCGAATGTTATGAATACCCCTAATTAACTCCATATGACCTTTTGCCTTTGCCAGCAAGTATGCTGAAAGTAACCCATCATTAGCTCGATAATAAAACCGAGGTTACAGAACCGCCGATTATATACCCAAACCACCCCAAGATGCGAGTGTCGTTGCCGTGGTTTTAGTGTCCCTTTTTTAGTTTAGTTCAGTAGTTGCAACGTTTTTTATGGTATTTAATCGCACGCCCAATATAAACAAGGTTAAGAAGTACATAAATCCAGCAATTAATAGCAATGCACCTAGCAGTAATAGCTGCTGTGTAAAATGCCATGTTTGCCATGCATAATAGCTGTTCAGGTAAAGTACACTAGCCCCCATAACAATACTTGCTGCAATGCACTTAAGCGTAAACCAGCCACTCATGCTAGAAAATTGATACACCTGCTCTTTTTTAAGCTGTCGATATAATAAGAATGCATTGCAACTAGCCGACATAGAGGTAGCAAGCGCAAGCCCTAAATAACCAATAAACGGCGCTAGCATAATATTAAAAACCATATTCAGCACTAAAGTAATAACACCTATTTTTACAGGCGTTTTTGTATCTTGGCGTGAGTAAAAACCGGGGGCTAATACTTTAATTAGCATAAAACTTACTAACCCTACCGAATACGCCATCACACCAAAACTTACCGCTTTAACATGATCAATTTCATCACTACTAAATGCACCATGGTCAAATAAAACAGTAATGATAAGTGGGCTAATAACCATTAATCCCACCATAGCGGGAATGCCTAAAAATATCACAAAGCGCACCCCCCAATCGAGTGTGTCTTGAAAATCACTACCTTTTTTACTGCTATGTAATTTAGATAGCGACGGTAAAATAACCGTGGCAATACCAATACCAAATAGTCCCAGTGGAAATTCAATAAGTCGGTCAGAGTAATAGAGCCAAGCAATAGAACCTGTCATCAATAACGAAGCAATAACCGTATCAAGCAATAAATTAATTTGACTAATAGAGACCCCAAATAGCGCCGGCAACATTAATTTACGTACTTTTTTCACATTCTCGTCTTGCCAACCCCAGCGCGGTGGAGCGAGCATTTTCGCGCGATATAGAAAGGGTAGTTGAAATAATAACTGCACTACCCCACCGACAAACACCCCGATAGCAAGTGAGTAAGCACCAACCGAAAACTTATCATGTAAAAAAATAGCGCAGAGAATAATAGAAATATTTAAAAGAACTGGCGTAAATGCTGCCACGGCAAAGCGATTATAAACATTCATAACAGCACCACTTAGCGCCACTAGACTTACAAAAAACAAATAGGGGAAAGTGAATTTTAGTAAGGAGCTTGCCAGTTCAAACTTGTCAGCATCAGGCCCCCCTTGCCACCAATCAATAAACCACCCAGTACCAAATAAGGCGGCAATAACGGGCGAAGCGACTACACCAAAAATTGTCACTAGAAGTAAAATAGTGCCAAGCGTGCCCGCAGCTTGCGCTACAAAAAAACGCACTTTATCATCGCCTTGCTGCTCTTTTATATCAGATAAAACCGGCACAAAAGCCTGTGCAAATGCACCTTCTGCAAATAAACGGCGTAAGAAATTAGGGATCCGATTGGCAAATAAAAACACATCGGCAGCAGCACTTGCCCCCAACAAATTAGCCACAACAGCATCACGTACCAACCCTAAAATCCGCGATATCATCGTCATTGCACTGACAATCATACCCGAACGAAATAACCCTTTTGCCACACTAAACCTGCTTTAAAAACAACTAAGAGTCACAATTATGCCACAGTCTTTTTTATAAATCGCTTTAAAGCACTAGGCTGGGTGGCTATGCTTTGTTATAATCCTGATATTAACTGCTAAAGCGGCAAATTGATGTTCGTTATAAGGAGCAGTTTTTCTTGAAATGTCAAAATTTTATTGACATTCATGATAAAAAAAGGCATATTCCACGGCCTTTAAATTAAGCTTATTTTAAGATTGTTAGGAGCAAACCTTGGCTAACATCAAGTCTGCAAAAAAACGCGCTATCACTAGCGAAAAAAGCCGTCAGCACAACGCAAGCCGTCGTTCAATGATGCGTACATACTTTAAAAAAGTAGTTTCTGCTATTGAAGCTGGCGACAAAGAAACTGCACAGCAAGCATTTGCTGCTGCAACACCTATTTTAGACCGTTATGCAACTAAGGGTCTAATTCACAAAAACAAAGCTGCTCGTCATAAGAGCCGTTTAGCTGCTAAAATTAAAGCACTATAATTTGTTTTTGAATGCATATAAAAAACCGGCTTAGGCCGGTTTTTTTTTACTTAAAATTTAAAGCCTTCGTTATACCAATTGCCTTGAATTACTGATCTGTTATCGCGATAAGTAAATAGCTCTTGGTTATAAGGAAGAAACTTTGAAGTATCGTTGTTTTATATAAATACTTTTATCGCAGTTAGTGAGTAATTTAATCCTCTATCATGATCATACTTTTAAGAACATGCTATTAATTAAGCTATATCTAATTCGGGGTAAAACTTCTTCAAAATAGCCGCTATTTTCTTTGGTGAGAAAGGCTTTACCACAAACCCTTTTGCGCCTTTATCAATCGCATCCCTAACATTCTCAACACCCGAGTGAGCAGACACCATGACCACATTTGCCTGTGGGTTAATTTCGCTAAGCTGAGCTATTAACTCTTTGCCGTCACCGTCGGGTAACTCAATATCAAGAAATATTATATTGTAGTCACTTGTTTGACATGCGCTGATACATTGCGCCGCTGTTGACGCCTCTTTTACATTTTCAATTCCTAAATGCATCAAAGTTTGATTTAAAAAGCTGCGCACGGTGCCTACATCATCCACTATTAAAATTGAAAGCTGTGTATTCATGCATGATCCCCATAGGCTATGAACTAGGTTTAAGTTATTATATGACAGCCTGAGCCACTGTGTTTATTATAAGAACTTATTTAATTAAATTTATAAGCCATTATAAAGAGCTATGCTTAAAAGACCAGATTTGCTTTAGGCCTAAGAAAATAAAAATCCAGCAAGTAGCAAAGGCCTGCACTAATTATATTAATGTATTATCAAACAAAAAAACCACACCAACAACCTATGAAATTAGACATAGTGATCGGTAGCATATATTGACTCGACTTCTTGCTTACACAAAGGCTTTAGATAATAAGTACTTTAAAACTATTGGCCAGTTTGAGATACGAAACGCTTTACTTATGCCATAAACTATCAACACCAAATAGCTTTAAAAAATGCAATACCAGCCATCAATATGTTTTTTTTACCACACTGAAAACTAAAAAACTGATTAATAAAACTAATCCGAAGCAGATAAAATTACTTGCTTGAAAGGTGTGCAAAAGTTCACCATAATGGCGCTCCTTTTTTCAACACTAGAATACTGACAAAACCATGCTGAACGAGCTAGATTGGCTTTTAAACATTTCTCTATTGGCCCTAGGATTGGGTGCCTTTTTTATAAACCAGCAGACTGTATTAAGAGTCGCGGCGATTAGTGCCTGTATGCTGCTGTTTTTATCTTTTAGTTTGGATTTGATGTCTTCAAGTGTTATTTCAAATATGAGCTTGGTGCTGATCAATACTTTTTATTTGTTTAAGGTATTTACGTTTGGACAGTTACATATTGCGCAAAACTAACTGCTTATAAACCTAATTAAAGTCCCTTTGATACTTTTATATACCTTTCTCAATTTTGAGTAAGGTATTTTTTTGCCTTGGCTATAAGTGTTGTTTTAAGTTTATTACACCTTTGCTGGCTTTGATTTATTTTTATCTTTTTGGAGGATGCCACGTCCATCAGGCACGATGTAGTTAATTGTAAATATATAGCTGACATACCTTATTATTCAATCCCAATGCCTCCTGCAGGAACTGCAAATATTGATGAAAACTATTTACGTAGTGAGCATCTAGAGCTACTCGACCTAAATATAAAATTTAGATTAGCTAAGTACAAATAGGTGTCACTGTAAACTTGCACTCCCACCTCTAAAAGGGCAAAAAATGCATTACTTATCTTTATCCTTGATTGTAATCGCAACAGTATACACGCAATACTTATTTACTAGGCAGCAGTGAACCTAGGTATTAATTAAAAAGTGATACAAAAATATTGAAAATAAAAAGCTACACTGCCAACGCTAAACGCTTTTTATAGTATTTGAGCTACTTTGTTGAGTTTGCAAAACAACTGTTTCAGATTGAGCATGTGCTTGGTTAAACCAAGCTGAAACTCCAAGTAAAATGACTGATAAAACCACGACACTTGTTTTTACACCACCTTGATTATGCTTCATGTCTACCTCTTATTATTTTTATAGGTTAGAAATTATCTACTAGAGTAGACAAAATTACAGATGTTAACAATATGTATTAGTAAGAATTTTAATAACCTTTAGATCTATCAACTGTATTTTTCAGCAATAAGCCAGAATGTAATCGGTTGACATTTTCGGCGACTTGCCCGGTCACAGTGCTAACATCTGAAAATGCGGCACAATGTGGTGTAATCGTAATTTGAGGGTGGTGCCAATAAGGGTGCTCTGAGCCTATAGGTTCGCTTGCAAACACATCTAAAGTAGCACCGCGTAACTTTCCGTCCTCGAGGGCGCAAAGTAAATCCTCTTCAATAATATGTTCCCCCCTTGCTACATTAATAATTACGCTGTTTGCAGGTAGGTAACTAAGTAACTGTTTATTGATAAAACCTTTTGTATGCGTAGTAAGCGGTAATAAGCAAACTAGGTAGTCAACGCTCGGTAATAAAGCATAAAGCTCAGTTTGGGTAGTTACACTATTGACCTCCTCTAGTTGCTTTGGCGTTTTAGAGTATCCACTCACAGTGAAGTTATTAGCAATTAAACGCTGAGCACAAGCTTGACCAAGCTCACCCAGACCTAATATACAAACATGTTTGTGAGCATAAGCTCGCTTTGCTTGCCACAACTTCGCTTTTTGTTTATGAAAATACTCTTGTAAACGAAGCTTATTTGCCAACACGTGTGTAAGCACATACTCCGCCATATCTTCAGCTAACTTGGTACCAACAATACGTACAACCTCCACATGTGCAGGTAGTAAACTTAAATCAATACTATCAACGCCTGCACCAAATGAAGACACTGCTTTTAAATTAGGTAGCTGAGCCCACATACCGGTTGGTGCATTCCATGCGAGTACAAATTCAATCTTTGTTAAATTTTCACATTCAGGCCATTGGCTAATGGTAGTACTAGGAAGTAACTGTGCTAATTCAGTCATTAATTTACTACAGTCTCGCCCAGTAATTGCAACTAATACAGTCATCGCTTTTCCTTTTTTATAACTCTTTAAAAAGTCACACAACTGCAACTTTACTGTCATCTTTAAATTCTACCCTAAACATAGTTTTGCTCATTATAGAGAAGTTACTTATGTTTAGTGTTGATAAAGTCATTGATGCAAACTTACCACAATTAGAAAATTCCCCCAAAGTGAAAGGGTTGGTTAAAAAAGGCTTAGGCTATTTATTACATGAACAAGAGTTTATTGCCTTTGCCGACGCGTATCCGCATTTGCAGGGCATTGAATTTGTCGAGCAGGTACTTGAAGAGCTAGATTTTAATACTCGCTATCAGCCTAAGCAAATAGAAAATATTCCCTCCGAAGGTAAGCTTGTTATTGTGGCCAATCACCCTATTGGATCACTTGATGCACTGGCGTTAATCAAAGTCCTCTCAAGTGCCAGGCAAGACTTAAAGGTTGTCGCAAATCGCATGCTTATGTCAGTTACCCCAATGCATTCACTGTTGCTCCCCGTAGATAACTTATCAGGTTCGAGTAAAAAACAAGAGCTTGCCAACATTCATCAACATTTAAAAAATGAAGGTACTTTACTTATTTTTCCAGCAGGTGAAGTATCGCGCTTAAGTCCTACAGGCATAAAAGATTGTAAATGGAATAGTGGTTTTTTACGTATTGCTAAAAAAGCCAACTGCCCTATTTTACCTATTCTTGAATTCAAGTATTAAGTGCAATCATTATGCAGCCACCAGAACTTCTGATTGCCCCGTAAATAATTCATGAGGGGTTTTATACCCTCTTGTTTTTCTTGGCCGATGGTTGAGCTTATCAACTGCCGCCTGTATCTCTGCTTCACTTAGCGCCATAAAGTCAGTTCCCTTGGGGAAGAAGCGTCTAAGTAAGCCGTTGGTATTCTCATTTATGCCCCGCTCCCATGATGAATAGGGATGAGCGAAATACACATCAGCTTCTAATTTTTGTGCAACATGCTCATGGTGAGCAAACTCTTTTCCATTATCTAACGTCACGGTAATAACCTTACCTTTATATGGTGTCATACACGTGATCAGCGCATCGGCTGTTATTTTCGCATGCTTGCTTTCAATTCTGTGAACGACTGTATATAACGTTTTACGTTCAACCATTGTGACAAGCGCATTTTTACGCCCTTTACCTATCACTGTATCGCCCTCCCAATCACCAATCCTAGACTTTGAATCCACAATACTTGGGCGTTCATCAATGCTGACTCGATTAACTATCTGTCCACGTTTATCATAGCTTCCATAGCGTTTTTTATACTTTTTACATGCACGAGTGAGTGTCTTATGTAGCTTGCCACCACGAGCCTTGTCTCTGTAAATATATTGATAAATTGTTTCATGATGTAAAACGACCTGTTTCTCTAAAGCTAAGCGGCCTGCCACTTGCTCAGGGGAAAGTCCGTCATGCAACAATTTATTAATCCAGTGAGTGACGTCCTCTGTTAACTTACTTGCTTTGAAAGATGACTTACGTCTTTGTTCAGCAAAGTTATTGGCTTGGTTAGGCCGATAGCCTTTAAGTCCTTTATTGCGTTTTAGCTCTCTAGAAATAGATGACGGTGAACGAGTTAGTTCTTCAGCTATCTGCTTTTGGTTATTTCCTGCTTTTATTAACGCGTAAATCTGGTATCTTTCTTCTTGTGTCAGCTGTTTATATTTCATTAAAGCAATTTCCTTTGGCGAGAAAATGGCCGAATTATAACAGCTGGCCATCTAATCTGAGAAATTGCACTTATTATCCGAATTTAGGATTTTTATAAAAGCCAAAAACAGTTCACTTTTTTATGGTACATCAATGATTTATAAACCATTAGCTAGTTTATTACTGGTTAAAGAAATGTTTAAGCAGCGCCAGAAGTCACTTGAATTTGAAATTGGCGCTTCAATCCCGCCAGAGTCATACCTTATTAATAATTTAAAAGATAAAGAAGTGGTAAATCTTATTCGTAAGCAGCTCTACCGTTTAACCAGTAAAAAAACATTGCCTTTAAAAACCCAAACCCCAATTGCAATGCCAGAGTGCAAAAAGGAATTGAAAAAAACTATAGAGCAATGCCAAAAATTGGGTGAAACACAAGATGCCATGCAAATCTATTTATACCAATACCAAGGCAGTTCAGCGATCTTTAGAGAGCTTGGTAGACTTCGCGAAATATCATTTCGCACCGTTGGTGAAGGCAGTGGTAAGCGTCGCGATATTGATAAGTACGATATGGACTATCAGCATTTAGTACTTTGGGATGCCAAACAACTTGAGCTTGTTGGTGCGTATCGCCTTGCTTGTGCTCAGCAAGTAATTGATAAAAATGGCCGCGAAGGTTTGTATACAGACAGTCTTTTTTCTTACTCTGAGAAAATGCAGCCATACTTTAAAGCTGGGATCGAACTTGGCCGCAGCTTTGTACAACCTAAATATTGGGGCCGTAAAAGCTTAGACTATTTATGGTACGGAATTGGCGCATTTGTCAGTACCTATCCACAATATCGATATTTATACGGTGCTGTGAGCTTATCAAATGCGCTACCAGAGCAAGCAAAGGCATTACTTGTTTATTATTATCAACTTTATTATGGTAATACAGCTAGCATAGCCACCCCAAACAATGAATTTAAACTTACAGAGCAGCAACTTAGTCAATGCCAAAATTTATTTAAAGGCAATGATATAAAAGAGGACTTTGTTGAGCTTAAACACGTCCTTGCCAATATGGGCGCACATGTTCCCACTTTATTTAAGCAATACACTGAATTATGTGCCCCCGGCGGCGTGCAGTTTTTAAGCTTTAGTGTCGACCCTGATTTTAATAACTGTATTGATGCTCTAGTACTAGTTGATCTTGAGAAAGTAAAAGAAAACAAGGCCAAACGATATTTAGGCAGGTAACGAGTTACAAAAAAACAAACACACTTTAATGCTTTTAGTCTGCCTGTTTAAATGAACTTGCATGACCAAGTGTAGTTTATAAACTAGTGATGACCTTCTTCTATAAAGGTTTCTCGACTCACTTTCGCTATATCTTTATCTTCTTTTGTGAGCCGAGTTTGCTGCCAGCTGCCGCGGAAAAACCATGTAAAAGCCACAATAGCAACGATAACGTTGGTCAAAGCAAATGAATACCAAATACCTTGATCCCCCAAACCTGTGTGTTTAGATAAAATATACGCTGCCGGGAACTGAATTACACATTGTGATAATAGCGCCAGCATCATCGCATTAAGCATATTACCTGAAGCACGAAATGCGGCCACAACACACAATTGCACGCCAATTCCTCCCCACGTCAAACACATAACCCGAATAAACTGCCCACCTTTAGCAATAACGGCCTCATCATCGGGAATAAAAAAAGCAACCAAATGCTCAGCAAAAACAAAAGCAACTAACCCAACAATGGTAAGCCCTATTACCCCCCATAATGACGCTAGCCGAGTTATAACATCTGCACGCTTGGGATTCCCCGCTCCCATATTTTGCCCAACTAAAGTTGATACTGCCATAGACAACCCCATTGCCGGGATCATTATCATTTGTAAGACATTTGAACCAACGCCATAAGAAGCAATAGTCTGTGTGCCAAAGCTAGCTACTAGGAACGACATAATAATCAAACCAAAAGCACGAGCTGAAAGCTCAATAGAGCCTGGAGCGCCTAAAAAGAAAGCCTTTTTAATATATTGCCAATCTGGATAAAAACTCTTTAGTTGTAATTGAATACCATGGCGACCGCGTAAAAATATAATCACTCCAGCAATTGCGGCTAAACTTTGGGTTGCTAACGTAGCTAGAGCAGCTCCCATAACGCCTAATCCTTCAAACTCACCGTAGCCAAAAATAAATAAAGGATCGAGTAAAAAGTTAAGTAATACTGTTACGCTAACAATAATTAATGGTACCCGGGTTTGGCCAACACCCCGCATCAGCGCTTGGAACATGGCATAAATAAATACAAAAACCACTCCAACAAATGAAACATGCATAAACTTTAACGCATCCTCAAAGACTGCTTGCTCAACCCCTAATAAGGTTAAAAAATAAGGAGATAATAAATAACCCATAAAACCAAGCATTATGGCGGTTATAGTCACCATCAGTGTAGTTTGCGCCGCCACATGATTTACTTTGTCTTGCTGCAATGCTCCCATATATTGCGCTGATAAAATAGCCCCGGCCATCGCAAGACCAGAACCAATAGCAATAACTAAAAATGTGACCGGCATACTCACTGACACAGCCGCTACTTGCGCTGCGCCTAAACGCCCAACCCAAAACGCATCCGTTAGCTGATAAGCAGACTGCAAAATATTAATTAATATAATCGGAACACCAAGTTTCAACAGCGCCTTGCTAATTGAGCCAGTTAGAAAAAGCTGTTGGTTATCATTCATAAAATACTCTTAGGGTTAAAGGGGAATACGATTATAACAAAAATGAATGAGTCTATCGTGAACATAGAGTCAATACTTTTAGGTAGCCAATGTAATAAAGTTTAATCTAAATCAAAAAAACACTTTATGTCTTTTAAATATTTCTGAAACTTTGATCTAGAACAGCTTTTGATTTTTTATAACCTTGATAATAGCTACAATTAAATTAAAGCTTTTGAGGGATAACATGAAAAAAACACTTACTATTACTGCACTTACTTCACTATTGGCACTTTCACCTTTAGCACATGCAAACTTTAGCGTTAACGTAGGTGCTATTAGTGTTGACCCTGATAACAGCAGCTCAGCTATTAACGAAGCGCCGACTTTGGGCCTAAAAGGTGGTGCAGATACACAATTAGGTATTACCATCGATTATGCCTTTAATGATAACTGGGTACTTGAGCTCGTTGCTGCAACGCCATTTGATCACAACGTAAACGGCACAGGCGGTTTAGCAGGAAACAAAATTGCAGATATAAAACAGCTACCACCGACATTATTTGCGCAATATCACTTTTTAGATAACAGCTATGCTTTTCGTCCATTTGTTGGTGTAGGCATCAATTACACTGTATTTTTTGACGAGCAACCCACTGACGCGCTAAAAGCAACACTAGGCACTGATGATGTAGAAGTAAGGCTTGATGACTCGTTTGGTTTTGCTGCGCAAGCAGGGTTTAATTATATGATGAGTGATAACTGGGGGTTACACGCTATGGTTTCAGCTATCGATATTGAAAGTGACGCCACCGTTTTTGCAGATGGAGCACAAGCTCTTACTTCGACGGTAAAAATAGACCCGGTAGTCGCTATGCTAGGTGTTAAATATAAGTTTTAATTTAAATACCCAAACCACCTCAAGATGCAGAATTCAGCGTTTCGCTGGGGCTTAATATCAAGACATTACTTTGCAAAAATGGCAGTCCTTTTTAAGAAGTAAAAAGGATGAGAGTAAGTCCCTGTAAAACGCCCAATGGGTTGGTTTAAAAGCGATTTATACTGCGTTATTAATTTCCCAACAGTATCACTTGCAATCAATGCCTTGCCTAAATAGCTTTTAATTCCAACGACGCTCGCATCTTGAGGTCGCTGGGTATATATCGTTAATCGGGTAAAAGACGTTAGCAGCCTTTAACCTAAAACTTATCGCGGTAAGTTAGTTGCCTTTTTTTGTTCAAGCATTTCTTTCCAATGCATGACTTCACTAGGTAAAATAGGCACTACCCCGTCAAAGCCCGCTACCTCAAGCATTTCCTCAACGCTCACCACACCTTTTTTACGCTTAAAAACACCGCGTACGTAAGCAATCGCATGTAAGCCGCGTTCAGAGTAAAATTTTTGCTCAATATAAAAATATTTATGATCCCAGCCAACTAGTCGTGTACTAACCGTATAACGCTGCATTGGTTTTATATCCCGTATATAGGTAATTGCTGTGGCATTAACAATAGGAAACCAACGGCGTTTTAATATATGGCTTAATAAACCTACCCGTTCGGTCATCCATGTTCGCGCTAAATCCATAATCGCAAGGTAACGAGAGTTAGTAAGATGCAAATTAATATCGCAATCTGTCGGCCACGCCTTAAATTCCATATCCACGGTATCAAGCAGTGCTTGATAATCATGGTTACGCTTAATTTTAAAAAATAATAGGATGAGTCGAAAATATAAATTCACAGTAGAAGGTCTTACCTGTTAGTAATGAGCGCAGTATAGCAGATCGTAACTATTGCAATCGCGACTTTCTGTCCTGCGCTCATTTTTTATAATTATAAAAAGCGTAAAATATGGGCACTAAAGGATCATGCCCACAAGTACTACACAACAATAACGGCCTAAACCTTAACCGTTTTGCGGTTAATACCGTAGTCACGCAGTTTGTTTGCCACTGCCGTATGGCTCAAGCCTAGACGTTTTGCAAGCTGGCGCGAGCTTGGATAAGCAGGGTATAGCTTTCGTAATAAAGTGGCTTCAAAACGCTTAATAGCCTGATCCAAACTGCCCTCAAAGTCAGACTCAAGATAGCCTAAATCATGGGTGAAAGTAGGTAACTGTAGGTGCTCTACTCTTAGTTCACTATCATCTAACAAAGACACCGCTCGGTAAATTGCATTTTCAAGCTGACGCACATTACCAGGCCAAGGATAGTCTTGTAAAAATGTTAAACACTCAAGTGATAATTCAGGAATAGCATAGCCATTTTGTTGTGCGTATTTTTGAATAAAATGTTCAGCAAGCGGGCCTATATCAGCTTTTCTATCGCGCAGCGGTGAAATTTCTAGCGTTAGCACATTTATGCGATAGTATAAGTCTTCACGAAAAGCACCTTCTTGCACTAATGCAGGTAAATCTTTTTGTGTTGCAGCGACAATGCGTACATTTACTTTAACTTCGTTTTCATCGCCAACTTTTCGAAAAGTGCCATCTTGTAAAAAGCGCAGTAACTTAGTTTGCAACTGCGTAGACATCTCGCCTACTTCATCTAAAAATACCGTACCGCCATCAGCCTGTTCAAGTACCCCGCGTTTTGGTGCAGTATTTTCTTCATAACCGGCGTAGCCAAATAATTCAGACTCAGCCACATCATCCGGTAATGAAGCACACGACAATGCAATAAACGGCTTTACTGAGCGATTTGAAGCATAATGGCAAGCCCGTGCCAATAGCTCTTTACCCGTGCCCGTTTCACCAGTGATTAAAATAGGGGCTTCAAGCTGCGCCATTTTACGCGCTTCACGTACTACACGTCGCATCGCTGTACTAAAATTATGGATGGTCGCAAAACTTTCTTGGCCATAACGGCGAAATGCACTGACTTGTTGGCCTAAACGACTTTGAGATTTAATATTGATTACAGCACCGGCAAGCACATCACCTTCAGCGCCTTGAGACACAGCAATAGGCAATATATCGGCAATAAAGTCTTCACCCGCAACTTCTACGCGGGTTGTTTGACCAAGCACGTCTTCACTTTCTAACCAGCGAGTGAAGTTAAACCCTTTCAATAGGTTATTGATGTTCGCACCAATAACCTCATGCTCACTCAGTTGTAAATCTTTACTGGCAGCATCATTACAAAGACGCACCCAGCCTTTTGCATCAATAGAGATAATTCCATCCGGCAACGCGCGCAGTAATGTATTTAACTCATTATGCTCTCGTTCAGATGGCAAAAAAGCAGTTGTACGCACATCTTGAACACCATCAATTAAGCGTATAGAAGGCATAATTTTTTGAAACTGCTCAAAATCAATGGGAGGAAAGCTCACATACATTCGGCAGTTAACAGAATCAACTTCAATACCTTTTAAATCAACTTGATAACTAACTAATATATTTAATATCTCTTGAGCTATACCAATTCTATCAGCACATTGAATATCTAAACGCATTACATCCCCAATAAAGAGAAACCTATATTAAAAATGATAATACGCGAACAATATTAATGTGGATAGCCCAATGTAAAGATATTTGGACATTTTACTAAAAAATAATAGAGCCCATTGATAGTTATAGCCACCCTAGATCTAGCTGATCAAACGAATTTACAAGCAATGCTCTCCCCCACCACGACGGGGTTAAAGCTCTTCCTGGTAACCGTTGTTTAAACAGCCATTGACTCAGTTATCTTCAGGGTAAGCGGTCCACTCCCCACCATCAAGCTGAATATAGGGACGATTATTCATATACATCATGATAGTGTCTTCGTTCTCAGCAACCTTAGGAGCAAGAGGTAAGTCAACTAACAATGATTGTATCGAGCTTTTCCCAGAAAAAACGTCATTACTTAGTGCTCGGCTAATTATTTCTGACAACCCGAAATAGCTAGTCGAGTCTTTTACTTCAATTAATTCTGAGTGCCTTACATTCGGACCAATAAACTTGATGGCACTAGGTACAGATACAATTTTTGGACTTGGTATTTCTCTAAGCCCTGAAAACTGTACTTTATCTCCTTCTAGTGCTGCGCCATGCTCTGGCACTATCACGAGTAAAGTATTTCGCTGTTGCTGCTCTAACTTGTCTATAAACTGATTTATATCTGAAAAAAGCTGCTGCTGCCTAATAGGGTAACTTTTAGTGCTACTCATTCGATCATAACCGGCAATCTGGTTACCATCATGAAGGCTTATTGTGTTGTAATAAAGGGAGCGCGGGGGACTATCTTGACTCTGAGCATCTAACCAACTTGTTAGTACTTCTTTATCTGAATAAATCGGCTTACCATCGAAGCCATATTGGGCTGGAGAATAACCTGAAAAATCCAGCTCGGTCGTATTCATCCCGCCATACTTATTTATTAATCCTTTAAAGTCATCAAAATGCCCGTCATGATTCATCGCCACAGAAGTGTCATAGCCAAGCTCTTCTAGGTTGTTAAATAAATAACACTGCTCTGCTACAGGTTTAAATAAAGCTGTTTGACTAGTTTGACCACAACTCGCTCTTAAAAGCCTAATAGCTGCAGGGCCACTGTATGAGGTAGCAGAATTGAAATCGCTAAATAAAATATCAAAATTACTAAAGAGCTGAGTTTCATCAACCCCAATAGCATCAAGATCAGCAGTAGCAAGTGAGCAGATATTCAAAATTAAAACATCAAAAGGTTCGCCTGCGATCTGCTTTGGAAAAGCGCTTTTTAATAAACTTTGTTGTTGATAAAAATCTTTTAACTGTTCGTTAGGCGTTTTCTCTCGCTGACCAGCCCCAATAGTTACTGTTGTTTGGGGTGATACATTAGACTGATTTGTTTGCTGAGGTAATTGAGCTGTCTGAGATGAGTCAATAACAGACCCTGTAGATAACCAATACGCATAAGCAAAACCTAACAATGAGATACTGGTGTAACGAAACCACTTATGTGAAAAACGATAAAATACACAAACAATAAAAATACTTAATAGTAAATCAATACTCACTACGCGAGCACTAATTTCAAAAAAATAGTCAAGGCTAAAGTCTTGTACATTGCCAACCTGTTTTGTTAGACGGGATATTGGAGGCAACCATGAATCATAATATAACAAGGCCATAGCAAGTAAAGCTGCAAATATATTTTTCACTCTTTGCTGCCAAGTTTTATTAAACGATAGCATCAGAAAAGCAAAAAATGCTAAATTCTCTAAAAAGTGAAATGAAATCTCTCCATAGGCAAATAATGCAAATTTGATTAAAAAATATAGATTCCAAATCCCTAAACCTGATAGTTTCACTCTTCATCCTTCTTTTTTTTAGCGGGTTTATAAGGCGTTAATATTACATGGCGAAATGTTAGTTTACGGTAATATTTTAAAAACTTTGTAAAAACTGTTTTACCCACGTTACTTAGAATAACTCCGATAATTAACGCAATAGTAAATGTGATAAAAAATTGTTCTAAGTTCATAATTTTGACTCATTTAACGTCATTGGAAAGCGTTGAGCATCCGGTCTTTTAACGCGATTAAACTCCGGGGACTCAATAGCTAATGAAGTTAAATCAATCGACTCTTGGCTGTATGTATAACTAGAGTTATCTTTTAATTTATCTGTGTAATCTGGAATTTCTCTATCTTTATATGCTTTTTTCAATCGCCGACACTCTTGTTGAATAAAAAAATGCTCCGCAATAACTGTTTTTGAATCTTGAATTCAAGTATTAAGTGCAATCATTATGCAGCCACCAGAACTTCTGATTGCCCCGTAAATAATTCATGAGGGGTTTTATACCCTCTTGTTTTTCTTGGCCGATGGTTGAGCTTATCAACTGCCGCCTGTATCTCTGCTTCACTTAGCGCCATAAAGTCAGTTCCCTTGGGGAAGAAGCGTCTAAGTAAGCCGTTGGTATTCTCATTTATGCCCCGCTCCCATGATGAATAGGGATGAGCGAAATACACATCAGCTTCTAATTTTTGTGCAACATGCTCATGGTGAGCAAACTCTTTTCCATTATCTAACGTCACGGTAATAACCTTACCTTTATATGGTGTCATACACGTGATCAGCGCATCGGCTGTTATTTTCGCATGCTTGCTTTCAATTCTGTGAACGACTGTATATAACGTTTTACGTTCAACCATTGTGACAAGCGCATTTTTACGCCCTTTACCTATCACTGTATCGCCCTCCCAATCACCAATCCTAGACTTTGAATCCACAATACTTGGGCGTTCATCAATGCTGACTCGATTAACTATCTGTCCACGTTTATCATAGCTTCCATAGCGTTTTTTATACTTTTTACATGCACGAGTGAGTGTCTTATGTAGCTTGCCACCACGAGCCTTGTCTCTGTAAATATATTGATAAATTGTTTCATGATGTAAAACGACCTGTTTCTCTAAAGCTAAGCGGCCTGCCACTTGCTCAGGGGAAAGTCCGTCATGCAACAATTTATTAATCCAGTGAGTGACGTCCTCTGTTAACTTACTTGCTTTGAAAGATGACTTACGTCTTTGTTCAGCAAAGTTATTGGCTTGGTTAGGCCGATAGCCTTTAAGTCCTTTATTGCGTTTTAGCTCTCTAGAAATAGATGACGGTGAACGAGTTAGTTCTTCAGCTATCTGCTTTTGGTTATTTCCTGCTTTTATTAACGCGTAAATCTGGTATCTTTCTTCTTGTGTCAGCTGTTTATATTTCATTAAAGCAATTTCCTTTGGCGAGAAAATGGCCGAATTATAACAGCTGGCCATCTAATCTGAGAAATTGCACTTATTATCCGAATTTAGGAATCAAAAAAATCAGCAATTTCAAGTTTAAATAAATGCCTAATGGCATTATCTACGTCATGCTCTCGGCATGCATGGAGATATAAATACACGTATTCATCAACGGTGCTAAAAACATCCCCTTCACGCTTAACATGAAATAACTGCAACGGGTGAATTGCATCAATTCTTGGTAACAGCCTAAATGTAACCATTACGCCACTTATGCCTAAATTAGCCGCTGAACTGCTGTAGTTTATGACCTGTCGCGCAAAGTCTAATAAAGGTAAGAAGCCTTTACTAAGTTGACTTTGCGAATGATGTAACACTTCTTCAATTGAGCTGGGTAAAGGCCTTGAAAATTCAAAACCCTGAATAGATTGAATTTGTGATAATAATCGCGATGGCTCAGAGAAACTATATAAAATAAGGTTTACCCCAAGCGTTAAAAATAAGCGCTCATCTTGATGGCGGATAATACCATCTACATTTTGAATAACGAGTTTCAGTTTTTTGCCACATAACTTTCTCAAAGAAAAGCATTGTTTTGCTAAATCTGCTAAATCTGTATAACGTGTTACTGAGAATACTAGGGTCGCCGCTTTCATTTCACTTGCATGCTGGTAAAGCGCTTCGTTATCTTCAAGCAGTTTATAAGACACAGGTAGTTTAGTCCCTTCTGGCACTACGTTTCTTACTAGCCATACATCATTTTCATCAAAGTCGCGATTAAATTTTAAAGTTTTGGCTTCAGTACTGCTTCCCTCGCTAACTTTAAATTTATTATTGCTCGCTTCTAATAGCACAGTTTCTCCAGCGATGACCCCCTCTGAGTGGCTCCAATAATCATACTCTAAGGCTTTAACAGTTGATTCATTAGAAACATACACTATGCCATCAAAAGATTTGTTCAAGCCGCGCATAAGCATACGAGCGCGCACAACTTCAAGCCCAGTAGCTATAAATATAAAAGTCAGTTGATACCTTCTTGTAAAGCTTTCGTACAACTTAAGCTGTTCAATCAATTCATTGTGATTGTATGGTGTGATTAAATCTGTATTAATATGCAAAATGTATTAAGCGACAATTACGGTGGCCGGTCTAGCGACAATTATCTTGGCCGGTTGATCTGATAAGGTTCGGTACAGCAGAACGGAGGAGTTCACTGTGCCGGGAACACGAATCACTGATCAGCAGGTCACTATTTATATGAAACATAGAAAACGTAATAGCCAAGTTATCGCGGCTGCGAAAGCAGGTATTTCAGAACGTTCAGCAAGGCGCATTGATAAACTGGATGAGCAGCCATTGTCTAATAAACGCCAATGGCGAACGCGTATAGATCCACTTGAGTCTATCTGGGACAGTATTGTTGTCCCTCTACTTCAAGGTGATGCAACGTTAACTCCGGTGGGAATTTTTGATCACCTTTGCGAGTTTCACACCGACAAATTTAACCCTAGCTCACGGCGTACATTAGAGCGTCGAATTCATAAATGGCGGGCACTGTATGGCTCAAGTAAAGAGGTCGTATTCCTGCAAACACACGAGTATGGCCTATTAGGTATGTGTGATTTTACACATGTGAAGTCACCCGTTACCATTGCTAGTGAACCCTTAAAGCATATGTTGTTTCATTATCGTATGCCCGCCAGTGGCTGGGCTTACGCCCAAGTGATCTACGGCGGTGAAAGCTTTGCTGCTTTTTCTGATGGCGTGCAAAACGCATTTAAAGCAGCCGGCGGTGTGCCTAAAGAAGTGCGTACAGACAGTCTGAGTGCCGCCTATCGTAATCACACTAATGATAACGATTTTACAGAGCGCTTTAATGAATTAGTCACCCATTATGGCTTTAAAGCGACCCGCAATAACCGCGGTATTGCGCATGAAAATGGGGCTATTGAGAGCCCTCATGGGCATCTTAAATCGCAACTGGAGCAAGCATTAAAAATCCGTGGTAGTTATGACTTTCAGACAAGAGAAGTCTATGAATCGTTTGTTGCCGACATTGTAGCTCGCCGTAATCGCCGTGTAAGTGATAAATACGCAGTAGAGCAGCGACAATTACATGCTTTACCACGGACGATGAGCGTCAATTACACCGAGCATTATCTAACGGTGTCACGTACGAGTACTATTTCATTGAAACGTGTTACCTATAGCGTCCCGTCACGCCTTATTGGTAGCCGATTACTGGTTCGTTTATATGACAACCGTTTAGAGCTGCACTATGGCAGCGATTTAGTTCAAACGTTAGCGCGTGTCTATGCTTCTAAAGGATGCCGTGCACGTAATATTAGTTACTTGCATGTTATTGACGCACTGGTTAAAAAACCATTGGCATTTCGCTACTCACAACTACGTGACGACTTACTTCCAAGCGACAATTACAAAGCTATTTGGGAATACGTTAATGCCCACCTTTTAGCGGATGAAGCGAGCTATTACATGGTAAAACTGCTCCATTTAGCAAAACAAAGTGGGTGCGAACGTCAATTAGGACGATTTGTAGCAGCGTCAATTACTCAGCGACAATTACCGGCCATCCGAGAATGTGAAGCGCAATTTTTAGTGATTGCATCAAACATACCCACAATAACAATAAAGCAACACAGCTTGAGCGCTTATAGCAGCATGATACCGGGAGGTCTACATGGATAACTTCACGGCCTCGTTACCTTTAATGCTGAAACAATTAAAGCTTAGCACCATGCTTCAACAGTGGAATACCCTGGGCAAAAAAGCGATAGAAGAACAATGGAGCCCACAGCAATACTTATCTGAGCTGTGCCATATTGAACTTGCGACACGCGATGATAAACGCCTTCAGCGGCTTTTAAAAGATGCAAAATTGCCCGTGGGTAAACACCTTAGCAGCTTCGACTTTACCCTTGTTGATGGGGTTAGTAAGCCCCTTGTTGCTGATTTAATAAATCAGCCGGATTGGTTGAAGCACGGTGGCAATATATTGCTATTTGGCGCCAGTGGTCTTGGTAAAACGCATATCGCCAGTAGTATCGGTTATGGCCTTATCGAGCAGGGCCATAAAGTTAAGTTTGTTGCCGCGTCAGCGATTGTTCAACAACTCCAGCAAGCAAAGCGACATTTACGCTTGCAAGACGAACTTGTAAAGCTCGATAAATACAGCTTATTAATCGTTGATGACGTTGGTTACGTACGAAAAACGGAACAGGAAACGAGCGTGCTGTTTGAATTGATAGCCCATCGCTATGAGCGACACAGCATGATCATCACATCAAACAAATCATTCGAACAATGGGATGAACTATTTGATGATTCAACGATGACTGTAGCGGCAATAGATCGCTTGGTTCATCATGCAACGATTATTCATTGCGAAGGTGAAAGTTACCGACCCTAAATTCGGATAATAAGTGCAATTTCTCAGATTAGATGGCCAGCTGTTATAATTCGGCCATTTTCTCGCCAAAGGAAATTGCTTTAATGAAATATAAACAGCTGACACAAGAAGAAAGATACCAGATTTACGCGTTAATAAAAGCAGGAAATAACCAAAAGCAGATAGCTGAAGAACTAACTCGTTCACCGTCATCTATTTCTAGAGAGCTAAAACGCAATAAAGGACTTAAAGGCTATCGGCCTAACCAAGCCAATAACTTTGCTGAACAAAGACGTAAGTCATCTTTCAAAGCAAGTAAGTTAACAGAGGACGTCACTCACTGGATTAATAAATTGTTGCATGACGGACTTTCCCCTGAGCAAGTGGCAGGCCGCTTAGCTTTAGAGAAACAGGTCGTTTTACATCATGAAACAATTTATCAATATATTTACAGAGACAAGGCTCGTGGTGGCAAGCTACATAAGACACTCACTCGTGCATGTAAAAAGTATAAAAAACGCTATGGAAGCTATGATAAACGTGGACAGATAGTTAATCGAGTCAGCATTGATGAACGCCCAAGTATTGTGGATTCAAAGTCTAGGATTGGTGATTGGGAGGGCGATACAGTGATAGGTAAAGGGCGTAAAAATGCGCTTGTCACAATGGTTGAACGTAAAACGTTATATACAGTCGTTCACAGAATTGAAAGCAAGCATGCGAAAATAACAGCCGATGCGCTGATCACGTGTATGACACCATATAAAGGTAAGGTTATTACCGTGACGTTAGATAATGGAAAAGAGTTTGCTCACCATGAGCATGTTGCACAAAAATTAGAAGCTGATGTGTATTTCGCTCATCCCTATTCATCATGGGAGCGGGGCATAAATGAGAATACCAACGGCTTACTTAGACGCTTCTTCCCCAAGGGAACTGACTTTATGGCGCTAAGTGAAGCAGAGATACAGGCGGCAGTTGATAAGCTCAACCATCGGCCAAGAAAAACAAGAGGGTATAAAACCCCTCATGAATTATTTACGGGGCAATCAGAAGTTCTGGTGGCTGCATAATGATTGCACTTAATACTTGAATTCAAGGACGCAAAACAGCGCTCAATAAGAGCAAATAAAATTCGGTGTCAACCGGCCAAGATAATTGACGCGGAACCGGCCAAGTTAATTGACGCTAGATAGCAAAATGACAGTAGAGCCAAAAAGCTCATCGTAAACTTTTAATTCTGCAAGCAAACCACGAATGAAATGTAACTTCTTTTTCAAAGCCGTATCGCTATTAAACGTAAATGGATGTACTTTGCCTTTGTTAAATAAGCCGTTTACGGCGCTTGAGTATGGACTTTCAAAAAAAATATCTATTTGCGAAGATAAAATAAACACATCTTGTTCTGATTTTTCAGAAATTGCCTGCAAAGCAAATTCTACCCCTTGGTTATCAAATGTTTTGCTCATTGATCTTGATCCTAAAAGTGATGTCGGACTTCACCTTGGCCTTCCTTGGGAGCATGATTCAGGGTGGAGTAATTACCCAAACTTCGAAAGTGGCATAGAAGAATTTTTTACTGATAATGATGGTGTAATATTTTTACCGTTTGGCAGTGATTCATCAGCAATAGAGCGTTTACAAGAAACCATATTAGGTGCAAGTAACTTAAAAACAAGTCAAAATTCGTGGGTTATATTTGATTGCCCAAGTTATGCCGAGCTCAATAATCTTCCTGTCACTGAACAAGATATCATTTTAGAAGTCATAAATTGTGACGCAATTTGCCATAATTTAATCTACAAACGGTTGTTTTCATTAAAACAAATGGAAAAAAGTTGGCGACATTACTTTTTAATAAACAACTATAACTCAGCCAGTGAACTTGAATCTGACCTGTTACAAGTGTGGCAATCTGAAACCCCTTTATTTGCACCTGTTCATATTAATAAAGATGAAGTAATAAAAGAATCTACGGCGTTTAAAAATGTCGCTATAAATTGTGCACCTTACAGTGTTGCTTATGATGATTTTGAAACGCTTGCTGGGTGGCTAGTAAGCAAGGCTAATAAAAATGACTAAGCATCATTATGCCACAGGGGCTCTTCAGCATTCTTTTGCTCTTATACTCAGTATTTTATTTACTGAAAAGCTCGTTCGTTTTATTTTTTTCAAATTCCATTGTTATTTTAATCAACATAAGATGAGTGCCTTAGCAGCATTTGTAATGCCGTTATTTTTGCTGTTTACAACTATATTCGTCAAGCTGAATAATAAGAAAAAACAACGTTTAAAGACCAAACTATCACTGCTCTACCCGCACATCACTTCGCCTTTTGGTTCATTAGCAAACGTTATCCGGATACTATTGCAAAGTGTTTATCTAATCACCTTTAACGTTACAACAAAGGACGCTCCTTCACGAAATGAACATAAAAAGGCAACTGCACGATTAATTAACCGAGTATTTAGAGCTATTCGTTATATGGATAGTAAACTGACACGACGATGCAAAAAGTTGTGGTTACAATTACAATTAAAGTTAAATAACAAGACAAATGTAAAACCATTGCAACGTGTTAATAGTTTCAATTTATGGCAAAACCGTATATTAAAATTTGTATTTTACTTCATGTTCGCATTCACAATACTACTTTTTGTTACAGTCCCATTTAGCCTTGAAGCACAAGCAATATTTATTAGTTTGATTCTAATAGTTGCCTACTCGTTGAGACGTGTTGGAGGTCAAATGGCCACAATTACAATGATAACTCTTGCTGTGACGACTTCAACAAGGTACCTATGGTGGCGTTACACTGACACTTTAAATTGGGGCGATCCACTAGCATTAACTTTAGGTATTGGCTTATTACTCGCTGAAACCTATGCATGGCTAGTATTGACTTTAGGCTTTTTTCAAACAATTAACCCATTACATAGAAAACCGATCCCAATGGATGGTGATACATCAAAGTGGCCAACAGTCGATATATATATTCCTACCTATAACGAGCCATTAAATGTTGTTAAACCCACTGCAATTGCTGCACAGAGCATAGACTGGCCAGCAGATAAACTAAACATCTACATTTTAGATGATGGTAAGCGACCTGAGTTTGCAGAAATGGCAAAAGAAATTGGCGTGGGTTACCTTGATAGACCAGATAATAGCCATGCCAAAGCAGGTAATATGAATCACGCGATGAAATATACCGATGGTGAGTACATTGCTATTTTTGATTGCGACCATATACCTGCCCGCTCATTTTTACAAATGACCATGGGACAATTTATTAAAGACGAAAAAGTATGTTTAGTTCAAACTCCACATCATTTTTTCTCAGCAGATCCATTTGAACGCAACCTTGATAATCACCGCCAAATACCTAATGAAAACATGTTGTTTTACGGCCTAATTCAAGACGGTAATGATATGTGGGACGCGACCTTCTTTTGCGGCTCTTGTGCAGTTTTAAAGCGCGAAGCACTGGATGATATTGGCGGTTTTGCAGTCGAAACCGTTACAGAAGATGCACACACTGCACTACGAATGCAGCGCGCGGGCTATAGAACAGCATATATCAACATTCCTCAAGCTGCTGGTCTTGCTACAGATAGCCTATCAGCGCATGTTGGCCAGCGTATTCGTTGGGCTCGAGGCATGGCGCAAATATTCAGGCTAGACAATCCGTTGCTAGGAAAAGGACTGAGCTTGGTACAGCGTTTATGTTATATAAATGCCATGCTGCACTTTTTGTCTGGTATTCCTCGGATTGTATTTTTAACGGCTCCACTTGCATTAATTTACTTAGATGCCTATATAATCTACGCTCCTTTCATTGCTATATTTTTATATATAGTGCCAACCTTGATGCAAATAAAAATTACAAATTCACGTATTCAAGGTAAGTACCGTTACTCATTTTGGGGAGAGGTTTATGAATCTGTTCTTGCTTGGTATATTTTAAAACCCACCACTGTCGCCCTATTCAACCCTAACAAAGGGAAGTTTAACGTAACAGAAAAAGGCGGTTTAAATGACGTTGCTCGATATGACTGGCTTATCTCAAAGCCATACATAGCACTATTACTATTGAATGTGCTTGGTATGTGTTATGCCATCTTTAGATTAATATTTGGTGATGTATCCCAAATTGGCGTGCTATTAATCAGTATGTTATGGGTTAGCTATAATATGATGATTTTAGGTGCTGCTGTTGCGGTTGCAGCTGAAGCTAAGCAGGTCAGAAGCTCTCACAGAATAAAAGCCAATTTTCCTGCTGCAATTAGACTTGCAAACGGACGTACAATAAAAGTTAAAGTTACTGACTATTCTGATAGCGGTGTTGGTATTGAAACCGTGCATGAACATTCTTGTCGAGAAAACGATAAAGTTGAACTGCTCATAAGCCGGGGGAAAAAACAGTTTTCCTTCCCGACTTTTATTTGTAATACAAGAAAAAGGCAAATAGGCTTAACGTTAAGGGATCTTAACTTAGCAAAACAAAAAGCATTCGTTCAATGCACATTTTCTCGTGCAGATGCTTGGCTCGATTGGCAAGATAACTTTAAACATGATAAACCGTCGTACAGTTTCAAGCGGGTGTTTTATACTAGCCTTCGTGGCTATAGTAACTTGATTTTTCATGCGCCTAAACCATTTAGACCATTCATTATTTTTATGACTAGCGTTATTGAAGTCATGATTACGCTTTTACCAAAAAAACCAGAAAAGTATTCTAAATTATATGATTAAACAATTAGCTACCTCAGCCCTAATAATACTAGCTTTGGCCAGTACTCAATTTACAAACGCAGCAACTCCACTTATGGATAAGTCTATATTTGATGATGGCTACCCTGAGCAGGCACCTTCAGAAAGTCTAACGCTCAGCTTTAAACGTCTGGGGGTTAACAAATTCAAGCTAGATGGAATCGACAATACCACCTATGTAGATTTCACTAATCGGTTAGATAAAATAGGCAAAGAACTTAAATTAAACTTCTCCTATAGTCATTCGCCAGCATTGATTAGCCGCGTATCACACTTAAAAGTCTATTTTAATGATAACTTGATCACTGTTATGCCAATTAAAGATCAAGAGACACAATTTAGTCAGTTAAAAAGCCACAGCCTTGCTCTCAACCCAAAGTTAATTAAAGACTTTAACCAAATACGCTTTGAACTCGTTGGCTATTATGACTTAGTCTGTCAAGATGATTTTAGTAAAACAATCTGGACTGAGTTAAGCCAAAACAGTTCTATTACTCTTGAGCAGCAATCACTAGCACTGGAAAGTTTACTGGAGTATTTTCCTGCACCATTTTTTGATGAACGAGATTATACACAACTAGGGCGTGTTGATCTTTGTGGTATGAAAAACAAACAGCATGAAGATAAGGTATAATTGAATTCGCCAGAAAACTTTACACCGAACCTACATGCCAAGATTAATGTTAACAGACGGGACATGGAATGTCTTATCAAAAGTAATGTACTTAAGTGGTCGAATTTATAATAAGCCCAACCATAGAAAAACGCTCGAAGGCATACTGTATAAGATGCGCACAGGTATTCCATGGCGAGATTTACCTTCTGATTTTGGCCGTTGGAGTGCTATCTACAGACGGTTTAATTTATGGTCCAAAAAAGGGATTTTGAATGAACTGTTTCGCGCATTATCTCGTGATGCGGACATGGATTGGGTCTTCATTGATGGCAGTATTGTCAGGGCTCATCAACATAGTTGCGGTGCAAGAACTGCTGACAATGAATCAATTGGAAAGAGCCGAGGTGGAAATTCTACGAAAATTCATCTTGCAGTCGATAGCGGAGGGTTGCCTGTTTATTATGAATTATCCTGTGGGAATACGCATGATATCGTCCATGCAGAGTCACTCGTAGCTAATTGCCCAACAAGTAATATGGTTGTCGCAGATAAAGGCTACGACAGTGAAAAACTGAGAGCGTTTGTTCGTGATAATAACGCTACACCCGTTATTCCACGTAAGGGCAACAGTTTAGTAGGCAATGAAGATATTGACTGGTGCATGTACAAATATCGGCACTTGGTTGAGAATGCATTTGGCCGTATTAAGCAATATAGAGGGATAGCCACGCGGTATGAAAAGCTTGAACGAAATTATCATTCAATGCTCGCTTTAGCATTTACTATGATGTGGCTACCAATGTGGGCTGATTGATATATGTACTACAAAGATCAACAGCCCCTAGACTTACCTTTTATCTTCGCGAACAACCCTGATGAAAATACACTTGAAGCAGCAGCAACTCTCTCAAGCTGGTTAGGTGCCCAAGCCAATTGGCGTAAAGCAACTTTCCCGGTACAATTTAATCAAACACCTACAAAACATAGTGTCGTATTTGCGACCAATACAAATAAACCTGACTTTTTACTCGATTATCCAGATGTATCAAAGCCAACTATTGAAATCATCTCTAGCCCAACTCAACGTTATGCAAAAGTACTACTGATACTAGGCAAGAATACGAAGCAGCTAAAAGAGGCCGTCGTAGGTTTAGCATTTGGTCATAAAGTTATGACAGGGCGAACAGCAAGTATTAATGAAATTAATCATTTACCCTTAAGAGACGCTTATGATGCACCTCGCTGGGTAAGGTCCGATAGAGCCGTTAGATTTGATGAATTCACTGAGTATCCAAACCAGTTACAAACACAGGGATTAAAAGGACAACCAGTTAACCTTGATCTGCGTTTTGCCCCTGACTTATTTACTTGGCGTAAAGAAGGTATACCTATCAACTTGCATTACCGTAATGCACCAGCCGAAGACGCCCTACTTTCTCGCTTAAACATGCTCATTAACGGTAAGTTTGTCAATGGTTTTGAACTTAAGAGTCATGATGATCAAACAGTAGAAAACGAAAGCTTTGTACCCTGCGTATTCCGGTGATGGTGAACACCGATTCCGGTTTTATCGTGAACACTTAAATTCCACGCATTGGGTTCATGACATTTTTAACCTAAGTGTTCACGATGGTCAATTTTAGATTGAATTTTTCTCATAGACTCCCCCTTTAATTTTATCCGATGAGCATTGTGCATTAGTCGATCTAAAATGGCATCGGCTAAGGTATTATCGCCGATGGATTGATGCCATTCTTCGGTGGGTAATTGACTGATGATGGCGGTTGATGAACTGCCGTGCCTATCATCCATGATCTCCATTAAGTCATTTCGTTGTGCCGCTTTAAGTGGCTCAAGCCCCCAATCATCTAAAACGAGTAAGTCGATCTTAGCGAGTGACTGTAACATTCGACTGTAAGTGCCATCTGCTTTGGCTTGTGTCAGCGCAAGCATCAACCTTGAGAGTCGGTAATATTTAACGCTGTAGCCTTTCATGCATCCTGTATGCGCAAGCGCACAAGTGATATAGGTTTTACCGCTACCGCAAGGGCCTGTGATGAGTAAGTTTTGTGATTTATTCAGCCAATCACATTGCAGTAGCGATGCCATCATCGATTGATTGAGACCTCGCGGGTGATGATAATCTATGTCTCTGGCGTTAGCGGCTAATTTAAGTTTTGCCGCTTTAAGTAAGCGTTGTTGTTTTCGGCTCTCTCGGTCTTGGGCTTCACTGTCTGCTAGCAGTTGTAGTCGCTCATCGAAGGACAACCCTTCATAAGTACTTGGTTGTTCCATTTGGCTCACTAAGGCGTTGGCCATACCACTGAGTTTGAGTTGACGAAGCTGAGTTATCGTTTGTTCTAACATAGAATTTCCTTACCTTAATGGAAGCTTTTAGGACCACGGATATTTTCATGGGATTGTGGCAATAACGTCGACGGCTCTTCTTGCGTTCGCGGCAATTTATCTTGGTTGCTACTGAGTATGTCTTTGATATGTTTTAACCGATATAAACTGTATTGATTGGCTATCGCACAGGCGTTATTGAGCCGATCGGCGGGATAGCTTCTTGATAGGTTGAGTAAGCCTAAGCACACACGATACGCTTGTTCTTCATGTTGTTTCTGTGCCAATTGTGCTTTCACCCAGAGCAAAACGTCATCTCCAATATCTTTCGCCCAATTCATTAAACGCCCTGGTGACCATTTATGATGCTTCTCATGCTTTACAGGCATGTGCTCGGATGTGGTGGTCATGCCCGGATGATATTTTCTCGGGTGACTGGTGATGCGTTTATGCTTGAAATAAACCTCAATCAAGTTGTCTTTGGCATGAAGTTCAAGCTTTTCACCCACCAAGTGATGGGGTACCGAGTAAAGATGGTTATCATACTGAACGTGATAATCAATATTCACTTTGACGTGTTTAATATCCGTGAATTGATAAGCTAGTTTGGGCATGGGCGCGAGGGCGGGTTTGTCGATTGACTCGAACCATGATTGTCGTGTCCCACTCAGTTGCTTAAAGGGCTTATTATTGACCTCAAGCAGTAAGGCTTTGATGCAATGGTTTAGCTCAGCTAATGAGAAAAAGGTTTGGTGTCGTAACTTGGCGAGTATCCAGCGTTCAATGATTTGCACGCCCACTTCGGCCTTGGCTTTATCTTGTGGTTTTCTGGGACGAGCAGGCACAATCACGGTGCCATAATGCGCGGCCAATTGCTGATAACTCGGGTTAACATCAGGGTCGTAGCGACACGCTTTACTGACACCACTGCGTAAATTATCGGGGATAACCATGTCAGGTATACCGCCGATAAATTCAAATGCTCGCACGTGACTGCCGATCCAGTCGGGTAGACTTTGGCTCCAGGTTGCTTCACAAAATGTATAATTTGATGCGCCCATCACCGCCACGAATATCTGGGCGAACTTCACTTCACCCGTCGCATTACAAACAATGGGCATCGTTTGACCCGCATAATCGACAAAGAGTTTTTCTCCTGCTTTATGCACTTGTCGCATCGAACGTTTTTGCTTTTTAAGCCAGGTCATATAGCGATCGCAGAACTGAGAATAGCTGTAACAACGATTCGGATATTGCTGAGTATATTCTTCCCAGAGTAAGTTCTTGGTGACGCCTTTGCCCGTTAATTCTTTTCGAATGGCTGGCCAATCTGGCACTTCAAATCGCTGGGATGGCCGAGTGTCGGCGCGAGGATAGAACTGACTAGCAAGCACAGAATCATCAAGCTCGTCGGGCAGTGGCCAACTTAACGATAAAGCTCTGGCTTTAGTGAGTAGTTTTTGAATACCACCGACACTGATCTTAGTGCTGGCACTTATTTTTCTGACACTGAGTTGGGCAGCAAAATGTAGCCTCAACACTTCTCGAATTTTACGCATTGTGATCCTCTTAGTCGCCATATCCCTTCCTCAGTAATACAAAAAGGAAATAGCTTAACAAAGTAATTAATAATCAATGCGTTGAAATTGTACTGGTTTGGTGTGAACACCGATTCCGGAAAATCAGTCAAAAGTGTTCACGATAAAACCGGAATGAGCGTTCACGCTAAAACCAGAACGGGTGTTCACGATGGGCCGGAATCACTGTTCACGATGCTCCGGAATATGCATACCCCTTATTTCAAGTCAAGGTACAGCATACAACAAACAAGACTTTGATATAACAGGGCTGGATTTAAGTAAAAAGAATAAGCTTACCTATGACTTTAAATTTGGCGTAGTTAAAGTGGGTGAATGCAGTGCGGTACAAGCTGGTGGTGAGTATGGAGTAATAGACGGCAGCTCTACCATTGATGTAAGTGGGTTTGAACATTACATTGCATTGCCTGATTTAAATGTATTTGCAAACAGTGGATTCCCGTTTACGAAATTTGCTGATTTAGAGCAGACTACACTTATTATGCAAAAAGAAAGCTCAGCGCAAGCGATACAATTATTGTTAAATTTTACGGGGCGTTTAGGAGAAATTACTGGATATCCAACTCATAGACTTGATATTGAGTTTCCGGATCCCAGTCTCACGGCTAGCGCATTTTAATCCCAGACTCTAACAGGGTTGAGCGGTAATCATCGTCTAGCCCTGCCATTTTCTTTTTCCTCGCCATACTTGCTGACTTAGATGCATCTTGTTTAAAAAGCGCCATGGCTATCTTTCGCATTACATTAAACATTAATGGCCCTTGAAGTTTGCGTATTCTCGATTCATCTTCTCTGAAGTTCATATCAAGCATCCAATGCATGCTTTCAACCTGCCAGTGACTGCGTACTGCATTGAGTGCTTGCGCTGCATTTAAGTCTAATGAACTTATATACCAGCGTGTTTCAGTGGTATCCGACCCTGCCGACTTATCATGAACTTCAGCCCTGACCTTAATAATACTCGTTAAGCCAGGCCAACGATAATCCTTGCCTAGCCAGCTTTTATCTATAAGTAACTGCTGGCATGTACGTGTTTCAACACGCCCATGTCCTGAGCTTATTTCGGTATGTTCATCACAATTATGCTTAGTTAACCTTTCACGCTCGCACTTGTGCCACCACGCTTCTAGTTCCTTTTGCATGCCTGAATGATTACCTTTAAGTGCAAGAATATAATCTGCTTTTTGTTGGATGATTTGTTTTGCTATTTCTTGTTGGCATCCCATCGCATCTAACGTAATGATACTGTTTTCAATATCGAGCAGGGTGAGTAATTCTGGTATTGCGGTGATTTCATTTGTTTTATTATCAACAGCCGTCTGCCCAAGCACTAACTGGTGTTGGCAACTCCATGCACTGACCGTGTGTAAGGCACTTTTTCTGTCTTTTGTGGTAAATGAACGCCGTGCGGTTTTGCCATCGATAGCGATGATATCTGCACCTGTAGTTTCAATCAGTGATGATATCCAAGATTGAAATGCCCTTTCTATTTCATTTGCTTTTAACCGACACATGACGCGAGCAATCGTGTCATGTTTTGGAATTCCTGCGTTGAACGTGCCGTATTTTTTTAACCAATCAAGCTTTAGGTGCCCAAAGTCTTCAATATCTTCCCATCCTTCTGCACCAGAGAGTACAGCGCTAATAGCAAGGAGAAGAATATCGATAAGTTCATGCTTTTTACAACGTTCAATGCGAGGATCTGTAATTGAATTAAAATGTTTCAGAAAAGTAGTGCTCATATTTATGCGACCAAGTAATTATTATGCCTTGATCTGATCACTACTTGCTCTATAAGTTCAATTTATAATGATCTTGCCGTGATCCCAGTCTTGTCCTTGATGATAAAGATTTGATTGTTATTGCAAAACCAGATGCATTTACGACGGGGTTACCTCAAGATGCTGCAATCAGTGTCTTGTTAGAAGCGAACCAACGAATCGTTGAACAAGCAATTTATAATGGTGCTTATAATAATAACGATGCTCAAAAGGTAAAAGTGAGTATTGAAAGCCAAGGTAAGCTAGGAATTATTGCTGGTTTTCAATCACCATTTAATTCTGACCGTTCTGTAGTATCAATGACAGCAACAACTGATAATGCATTTACATTACTAAGTGACGCGCTGATAAAGGATGAGTCAACAGCCTTGATAAAAGGTAGCGCTGCAATAATTAATAGTTCAGGTATAAAGACAATTAATACTGATGATCAATATTTTGTCGGCTCAGTACCTATGTAAGCGCGTAATTAGCCCCACATACCAATGTTAATGGCACCTATGCATAATTTACTCAGCATATTAACCTGAGGTAATTATGAATAAACAGCAAAAAATAAAACACTGGCAAGGCATTTTTGAGCAGCAAAAATCGAGTGGTTTAGCCATCATTCAATTTTGTCGTGATAACAACATTAACGCATCGACTTTCTATGTTTGGCGTAAACGCCTTTCTGACGAAACGGTAAGGGTTAAAAAGCAACAGGTGATCCCGTTTGTTATTCATGAGCAAGCCTTTACGCAACCTTCAATCATTAAACTCACCACACCAAACGGCTATCAAATAGACTTCGAGTCGACATTAGCTAACCAAACGCTAGCCAAATTATTGAGCGTACTGTGACACCTTGCACACACCAAGTTTACTTGGTCACGGGGTTCACCGACATGCGCAAATCAATCAATGGCCTAAGTATTATTGTCAGCGATACCCTATCTCTCGATCCTTTAAGCCAAGCGTGGTTCGTTTTTTGTAATAAACAACGCGATAAATTAAAGATTTTATTTTGGGATACCAACGGTTTTTGGCTCTATTATCGTCGTTTAGAACAAGGACGATTTCAGTGGCCAAAACAGACTAATGAACACACGGCTATGGGCATCGAGCAACGCCAATTACAGTGGTTGCTATCAGGGTTACCGGTCAGTAATCAAACACGGCACCCGACTTTATCGGGGTTATCGGTGATGTAAATTAATCAGATCGTTTTTTTTACTTGAACGATCTTTCCCATGTGTCATGCTATTAAAATGCCAGACACTATTCTCATCACCGAACTACAAAATCAGCTTGCACTTATGCAGGCTAAGCTTGATGCTTTACAAGAAGATAAGGTTGAAATGCAATCGCGGATTGACCACTTGCTTGCTGAGCTTAAGTTAAGTAAATCCCAAAAATACGGTAAAAAAAGTGAAAAAGCCCCACGGGGCACCTTCAATGAAGCGGAGCAGCATAAAACGACTGAGCCGCCTAAACACCATAAGAAAGGCAAACAAACGCTGGCTGAGCACTTTGAACGAGAAGAGGTTGAGCACACCTTAACCGAGTTAACGTGTCAGTGTTGCGGTGAGCAACTACATCAATGTGGTAGTGAAGACAGCGAACAAGTTAAAATTATTCCGGCGAAAGTCAGCGTCATTAAGCACAAACAATTTAAATATGCTTGCAGACATTGCGAGCATGAACAATTGACCAGTAAAATCATCACCGCGCCTAAACCTAAACAACCGATACCGGGGAGTATTGCCAGTCCCGAGGCATTAGCGGCGGTTGTGACAGGCAAATACTGCGATGCCTTACCGCTTTATCGTTTCGTTGAAATACTGGGCCGTGGCGGCCTTGAACTATCGCGCGGAACATTAGCTAATTGGTGTATTAAAGCGGGCCTGCTAATCAGCCCCTTAGTGGCAGCCATGCAACGTCACTTGCTTAATGAGCACAGTTTATGTGCCGATGAAACCCGTACACAAGTCTTAGATGAAGGTGACAATCCTAGCAGCAATTCCTACATGTGGGTTTATCGCAGCAATGAGGTTAGCCATGAGCCTGTCGTGATTTACGATTACCAAGCAGGTCGAAGTCGCGCTTGCGCAAAAGAATTTCTTGCCGGTTATCAAGGCTATTTACAGTGCGACGGTTACCGTGTTTATGACGGTATTGAAGGCATTACCCCTGTTGGTTGTTGGGCACACGCTAGACGCAAATATAACGATGCCTTAAAAGCAGAGTCGAAAAACAAAGGTCGAGCGCATAAAGCCATCAGCTTTATCAGCCAATTATATAAACTGGAAACCCAGGCTAAAAACAAACAGTTATCCCCTCAAGCGCGGTATCAGTTACGACAAGAAAAAGCCTTACCCATATTAATGCACTTTAAAGCGTGGCTTGATGAAGCCGAAGGTAAAGTAACGGCGGGGAGTTATATTGGCAAAGCGATAAAATACACGCTTAATCAATGGCCGAAATTAATGCGATATAGTGAAGATGGCGAACTAGGGATTGATAATAATATTACTGAGCGAGATATTCGGCCGTTTACCACTGGTAGGAAAAACTGGCTATTCTCAAAGTCAATTAATGGTGCCCAAGCAAGCGCCACACTCTATAGTATTGTGATGACGTGTCGTGCCAATGACATCAATCCTTATAACTACTTTGTGCATTTATTTAAAACGTTGCCGAATCGAGATGAGGGTGATGATGATTTTACCGACCTAATGCCGTGGAATGTGCAGCTAGACTTCGATTATAGCTAAGCGCACTGCTTAAATGCGCGCTTACGTACCTATTCATACACTAATATGGTTTCACTTTTCTGATCACCCATTTATATTAGCGCTACTGTCTATTTTTGTCTTATTACTTATCTCCTTTTTATTATGGCGATTACTAGGTGTGTTAACTCAAAAACGTTTATCTGAAGGGGATGAGTAATTATGAATATTTATTTTAAAGTGTGTTTAGTTCTCACTATATTTTTATTTTCAGCACCTAGTTTCTCACAAAACATGTGCACCCCGTGGCCACAATGGGAAACATTTAAAACAAACTTTATCAGCCCTGAGGGGCGAGTAATCGATATAGGTAGTCGCCAATCAATTACCACTTCAGAGGGTCAATCTTACGCCTTATTTTTTGCACTCATTGCGAATGACCAAGCTACATTCGACAAAGTTTTAGACTGGACTCAAGTCCACTTTGCAGAAGGTGATTTAAGTACACGCTTACCAGCCTGGCAGTGGGGCATAAACAAACAAGGTCAAGAAGCTATTCTGGATTCCAACCCTGCTTCAGACTCAGATTTATGGATAGCTTACGCATTATCGCAAGCAGCGCAGTTATGGGAAGATAGGCGTTACAGTGTACTTGCTACTGTTATGGCAAAGCGTATCATTCGCGAAGAAACGGCTTACCTTCCTAACTTAGGTTTATCATTATTACCAGGGCCAAATGGCTTTGAGTTTGATAATACACGTTGGAAGCTAAACCCAAGTTATGTGCCACTGTTTATTTTAAAGCAATTTAGTCAACTCTATCCAAACTCCCCGTGGCAGCAACTGCATGATGCATCGGCTAAAATGATTATAGAATCAAGCCCCAAAGGTCTTAGCCCTGACTGGGTCATGTACCAAGCCGATGAGGGCTTTTATCATGATAAAAAAACTACCGATATAGGCAGTTATAATGCAATTAGGGTTTATTTATGGGCAGCAATGATGGCCGATGATGCGCCTTTTAGAAATGAGTTAATTACACATTTTAAGCCCATGAGCAATCATGTTGCTAATAGAGTAAACACACCATTAAATGTTTTTTCAAAAACAGGAAAAGCACAGAAAAATGGACCATTAGGCTTTGATGCAGCTATGCTTCCTCTACTTGAAATCCATAATGAAATACAAGCAAAGACGGCATTAGAGCAACAATTAATGGTTGATACTACATTTACCAAAAACCGTTATTATGACAGCGTATTATATTTATTTAGTCTAAGCACAATTAATGGATTGTATGAAATCGACACGTTAGGCAAGCTAGAACCTAATTGGAGCAATAAATGCCACTAAAATGGCTAATTAGCGCGACTATCTTAAGTGCTTTCTGTTATATCTCAGATGTGGGCTCTCAAACATCTACGGACCTCGATACAGACTCCATAGAGTGGCTAGTTAGCCAAATTGAACTCGGTGAAATTCAGCAGAATCAATTACTGATGACTAATAGCCTTGATAAGCTGTTAAGCATAGCACCTAATAATATTCTTGCTAAATGTGCCCAAGCTCGAGTATTGATTGTACAAAATAAACTGAATCAAGCACAAACTATAATCAATCAATTTAGTGCTTTTGATAGTAAACAAACATGTGTGAAACAATTAAAGTTACTAGCTCGAGTAAACACCTCTGATAAACAACAAATTCAACAAGCTCGCTTGCTTGCACGTGCGGGCCGCTACCCTGCAGCAATACAAATTTATGGTAAATTATTTTCCAGTGCTTACCCTAGCATTGAGTATAAATTTGAACATATCAACTGGATTGCCAGTGATTCAAGTAATTGGCAACAAGCATATAGAGGCTATCAATCTTTACGTGCTCGCTTCCCTAACGTAGGCCGCTTTGATATAGCCTATGCCCGACATGTTTTAAAGAAAAAACCTCAAGATAAAGACGCATTAGCAATTTATCGCCATTATGCGCAAAGTAATCAATACAGTGTGGAAACTGAATTTGCTTGGTTAGCAGCGCTCAACAATATGCCCATTAATCAACAAACAGACAAAGCATATCAAGAGTATTTAAATAGTTACCCGAATAGTAGTAAAGGGAAATTACAATATACAGACTTTCAAAAAGCATTAAAGCAGGAGCTAATAAAACAAGCAGATCCCGCTTATAAACTATGGAAAAGAGGCGCTGTTGCGCTTGAAAAAAAGCAATATAGCAAGGCTGAAAGACTGTTACTACAAGCCTATAAAGGACGCCCTAACGATCATGATGTGTTAAACAGCCTAGGTTTTTTGTATTTAAGACAAGGTATAAATGCAAAAGCATATACTTATTTTAAAAAGGCTCAACGCAGTACTGATAATATAGATTTAGTTTCTGTCTATCGAGGTTTGGCTAATACAGCTAAATTTTGGCAATATATTGATGAAACAAAAAAGGCAATAGCCGCTAAAAATTTTAAAAAAGCGATACAAAAAATCGATCTTGCTGATACCCTCTCTGAAAGCCCAGAAACCGTATACTACTATCGAGGAGAACTTTCGCGTACGCAAGGAAAATTCAAGCAAGCAATAGATTATTACAATAAAGTACTCCAAAGCGATCCAACTAACGCATCAGCACTGAGTGCGATATTAGAGGTTTTGAGTATAGATAATAACTTTGAGCGTACAAACCAATTTTATTATCAATTAACTCAAGCACAACAAATAGCGATTGCGCAGCAATACTCTCAGTTACAAAGTCGACAACTGCGGCTACGTGCAACAAATTTGGCCGAACAAGGTCAACTTGATGAAGCAGTAAATTTATTACTATTAGCGATTAAGCAAACCCCAAGGCAAAGTTGGTTGTATTACGATTTAGCTAATTTATATCAACAACAAGGTTTATTAGATCACGCTAAAGCACTTTATAAAAAAACATTATGGCAATTCCCTCTTGATGCAGAGCTAAGATATAGCCATGCAGTTTTTCTGCGCTCTATTAATGACTATCAAGGTGCTTTAGAAACACTTACTTATATTCCCAACAATGCGCGTGATGAAAATATTGTTCAGCTAATGCAGCAGCTCAATATCAATGCAAAAATGAATGAACTTGCTAGTAATATGACGGATAATAAAGCGACTATAATTTATAATTTAACTGAACTTGGTGCGCAACCGTTAACGCCTCTAATGCAAGCTGAGCTCGCTACACTTTGGAAGCAAATCAATGAATATAATGAGGCAACTAAACAGTTAAAAATAGCTCTGGAGCGAGACCCTACTTTAAATACATACTGGCATATGACCTATGGGCAGTGGCTTTTAGAAGGTAATAATGAGCAACAAGCTAAGCAATGGCTTACTAACTATCAACTGCCTCAACCTGCAACTGAAGAACAACAAACTAACTGGATTATTTTACAGGCTGATTATATAAATAAGTTTAACCAAGGCGAAGATCGCCTTGAGCTATTAAATCAACTTACGCAGTCCTACCCTAATAATTCTGCAGCATACGATGCCTTGATCAACGCCAATATCCAGTTGGGCTCCCCAAATAAAGCCGTTGAATTATACAAAAACCAACAGTTTCAGCAAGGCACACCCTTGGCTCAAGAAACAGAGCTTGCTGTGGCAAAAGTGAGTCGTGAATTAGGTGAAGATGCTTTATCCGATCGAATCATCGCTGCGTTAATAAATGACATTGATAAAGAACAAACTTATCAACAACAATTGTTAATGACTGAACTTAATGATTTTCAAGATGAAACGAATGTAATGCGCCTTGCAAATGACTTGCTTGTAAAATCAAACTATAGCCAACAGATGTATTACCAAGCAGCGCAAGTTGCACAAAGTCATGGACAAGCTGACTTTGCCGAGAGTTGGTATAAAGAAGCAATTGAGCCGCACAGTAGTATTAAGTCGAAAAACAACCCATCTCTAAATTACCAACTTTACAGTTTAGATGAAAGCGCCCCATGGTATGTCAATAATGCCAAACGTGAGCTCGCGCGAATGCAGCAACAAAACCAAGCCTATATCACCGCAGGTATTAATTTAAGTAGTCAAACAAGTACACAAAGTGATGCTACCTTAGGTGCAAGCTCTTTCCCTATAGAAGCAGGTTTTTCGTTATGGGACGGCATGGCTATTATTAAGCTCGATCCAATGTCGGTATCAAGTCAAGAAACCCGCTTTGACGAAACATTTTCAGGCAGTCGTTATGGCAAAGGTGCATTGTGTATTTTAGATTGCCCACTGAACAGCATCGAACCAAAACAACAAGGTCTGGATATTGGTTTAGCATGGCAAAATGAGACTTGGCGATTTGACATAGGAACGACTCCACTTGGTTTTTTAGTTGAAGATGTTGTTTGGGGTGTTGATTATAATGACAGTTTTGGTGACTTCGGCTATAGCGTAACATTGAATAAACGCCCCGTAACTAGCTCCGTATTATCGTATGCAGGCCTAGAAGATGTACGTACCAATCAAATATGGGGCGGTGTAAGAGCAACCAGTTTACGCTTTAACCTGTCTCATGACTTAGGTCTCGACTGGGGCTTTTGGGGATCTACTGATTTTCAACTATTACAAGGTAAAAACGTTAAAGACAACCAGCGCTATAGCATCATGGGTGGAGTATATAATCGCTACATTCGCGAAAAAAATACCGAGTTAACTCTGGGCGTTAATTTATTACATTGGTCTTATCAATACAATTTAAGTGAAGAAACCTTTGGCCATGGGGGTTACTATAGCCCACAGAATTATATAGGCGCTTCCCTACCGGTTATCTTTGACCGACGCGTAAATAACGACTTTATATATCGATTACGAGCCGGGTTATCATGGTCAACGACCACCAATGATGAGAGCGATTTTTTCCCCAATGACCCTCTATTACAAAACCAAGCTGAAGCACGGGAATCGCTAACGGGTGTTAACCCTAAATTTGAAGGTAGTTCAAGCTCAGGAGTATCTTACAACCTTGGGGGGAGCTTTGAATATCGCTTTACTCCACACTGGTTTTTCGGTGGTTTCTTTAACTTAGACCGGGCTGATTTTTACGAGCCAAACTATGCGCAATTATACTTTAGGTATTATTTCAATCCGGTGTATAGCGAAATGGCCTTTCCAGGAACTCCTGTAGTACCTTACGCAGATTATTAATATATGCTAAACACCTCAATAATACTTTTATAATGAGGTGTTTGGCTATACCCACTATTTCTACCAACTGTCGCAAGCACTTCCCCTAACCATAAGGTCTATGTATACTTAGCCGCAGTTGTAGCTAGGATAAAGGTGTGACTCTTACCACTAAGTAACACCTTAGTAAGCAAACCATTATCTTAGCTGCATAAAAAACATTCATGGCCGCCCGTTCAGTTAGTGCATTACTTACACGAACAATAAAAGCAAAAATAAAAGGCCGCAATAACAATATAAGTTAGGAAGTAAATATGAGTTCATCTTCAAATGGGGGGTTTTTCGGCCACCCAAAAGGACTTTCAACACTGTTCTTCACTGAGATGTGGGAACGAATGAGTTACTATGGTATGCGAGCATTGTTGGTGTTATTTATGACCGCAAGCTTACAAAAAGAAGGTTTAGCATTTACTGTTGCCTCTGCTTCTGCAATATATGGTTTATACACTGGTGCTGTATACTTCTTAGGCTTGCCAGGGGGTTGGCTTGCTGACCGCGTATTTGGCGGTCAAAAAGCGGTATGGTACGGCGGTGTCATTATCATGATTGGTCACATTATTTTAGCCATACCACATGAGTATTCATTTTTTATCGGATTGATTTTTGTAGCCTCCGGTACGGGTTTATTAAAACCAAATATCAGCGCGATGGTTGGTCAGCTATATTCTAGTGAAGACGACCGCCGTGATAGTGGTTTTGCCATTTACTACATGGGCATTAACTTAGGTTCGATTATTGGTTACTACGTATGTGGCTACTTTATGGAAAATGTAGGCTGGCACTGGGCGTTTGGTGCAGCAGCGGTAGGTATGGGGATTGGTTTAATTCAATATCACTTCACCACAAAGCATTTACCTACTCATAGCTCAGCTCCCGCGAATCCATTAAGTGAGCGAGGCATGACTCGTACTTGGTTTGCCATCGCAGCTTTTATAATTATTGTCGCATCGATTGTAGCTGCCGCTATGACAGGCGCTTTAGTTATTGATCCAGTAGAAGTTGCTGGCTACGTTGCCATTGTATTCACACTTATCTTCTTTGCTTACTTTGGTATTATCTATTTTAAGGGAAATCTAACTGAAGCTGAAAAACGCCGTATGTGGGCACTCTTCTTAGTGTGTGTTGCTTCAGCATGTTTCTGGTCTGGTTTTGAGCAAGCAGGCTCGTCACTTAATTTATTTGCTCGTGATTATACTGATCGTTTAGTTGGCTCCTTTGAAATCCCTACTGCGTGGTTCCAATCACTAAACGCAATTTTTATTATTGTACTTTCGCCATTTTTTGCAGCCCTTTGGATCAACTTATCAAAAAGCATGATTTCGCCTTCTTATAGTGTGAAGTGTGCATTTGGGTTGATCATCATGGCATCAGGCTTCTTAGTAATGTTTATGGCGGCTCAATATGCTGCTGAAGGCTTAAAAGTAGCACCTTACTGGTTAGTTACTACCTACTTCCTACATACTGTGGGTGAGCTTTGTTTAAGCCCTATAGCATTAAGCGCTGTGAGCCGTTTATCTCCGCAACGCTTCTCAGGTCAGATGATGGGTGTCTTTGTATTAACCTACTCTATCGGTAATATTATTGCAGGTTTACTAGCAGGTGGCTTTGATCCTAAAAACATGCAAGACATTCCTTACCTTTACCTACAAATTGCGCTATTTAGTATTGGCGTAGGTATTGTACTAGTGCTAATGAGTTTTAAAGCTAAAATATGGGAAAAACAAGGTCTAACTGAAACAAGTACTCAATAGAACCTAGGTTTTATGAATTAGTATCAAAGTATTTTCTTATAAGGCAAGATAGCAATATCTTGCCTTATCACTTTCAAGCACATCATTTAAACTTTCTCACCTTTAGTAACTAAAAATAATCCTTACGACAAATAAGTAAAATACTCTGCAGTAATATAAAAACCAGCCTATTTAATGCATATTCAAAGCATTCATGAGTGATTTTTTCTACAAGCTTGTTTCTAAAACTGATATAATTAAGCTACTCAACTAAGTGGTAGTACAGGTATATGTCTTTTTCTTCATTAATTAAATTCCCTATTTTTATAACAGCTTTAGCTCTACTAAGTAGTTGTGGCGGTGACAATACGAAAAAAGATATTAACTTTGAGGTTGAAGAAACAGGCTTAGTGATTTCTGCAAATAATGGCTTAGTTGAAAGTTTTGATAACAATTTAGTTCAGTTAAACGCCCCCGCTAATTCCGTTACAACTGACACTAGCTTTATTTTTAGTAAAGCCGAGTTAGATACTCCTAATAAAGAGCTTAATATTGTTTCCCCTCTTTATACATTTAGTCCCCAAGATCTAGTATTCAAAAAGCCTGTTACCATTAAAATTGATGTTACAAGTACTGAACCACAGCAGCTTTTAACTATAGTGCAATTAATTGATGGTCTCTGGCAGCCTTTAACCACTATAACCAGTGGCTCAAACAGCGTCAGTGCATCAATGACTAACTTTGGTACTTTCGCTGTTCAAACAAGAACGGAACCTACAATAACAACAAATATAGGTCCTACCTGTACAGCTAATCAGTCAAGTCAAACTCTACGCTTTATCCACGTTGCTGATTTACACGCCCGCTTTGGCTTCAAAGAAAAGTACTTTAGCCACATTAAAGGCTATTATAACAACGCAATAGCAGAGCAACCTTACACCGTATTTACAAATGGTGGCGACGATTATGAAAAAGGCACCGTTGCGGAACAAACCTCTATGGGAAAAGCCACCGTTGAAGCAATAAAAGCGATGGAGTTTGATGTTAGAGTTATTGGCAATCATGATTATGCTTGGGGACCGGAACAGCTGGTTGAGTACGCTAATGACGACCACGCTATCGTATTAGCAAGTAATACCAGTTATGAAGGGTCTCCACAGAGCAAGACTTTGATGGAGTAGATTTCTCAATTGTTCAAATAGGCTGCCTTAAAGTAGGCTTTTTTGGCATGACCTCTGTACCATGGAACGAACTTGATGAACCCCTGGAAGACGATCCAATCCCAGACTTTATCCGTAACTTTAAAATGAACTGGCAATGGCAAGATATTGCAGAAAATATTGTGAATCAATACCGCCAAGATGTCGATTATATGATTATGCTTAGTCACCTTGGTGAAGGTCATGATATTCGCATCGCAGAGAATGTGCCAGGCATTGATCTTGTGCTTGGCGGACACACTCATGGCGGTGAAAATTATCAACAACTTGAAAACGGCAGCTTAATTATTCAACCTAATTTTTTTGCACAAGGCCTGACCGACCTCCAGCTCACTTTTGACTTAGCTAATAAAACCCTCAAAGATATTGATTACAGCACAATAGATACCACTTTAATTAAGACCTTAGATACAGAGCTACAAGGTGAGATTGACCTAATAATGGGTCGTTACGCTCCTGATGCAAGTACAGAAATTGCTGTTTCTGAAAACTATCCCTCCGTGCTGCAACTAAGTAATATTACGGCCTTGGCAATTAAGCATCAATTTCAAAATATCGATGCGGTATTATTCGACCCAAGTCAAGTCCAAGACCGCTGGACACCGGGCGCACTGACCCAAGAGGATTTTCATGCCGCTTTTCAAGTAGAGAGACAACCCTCAAACACCTCAGGATTTAGCGCTATATATCAGGTAACAGTGACAGGGTCTGAATTAAAAGCATTAGCGACAAGCCAACCTGATTGGGTTCTAATCTTGCCAGAAGTTATTAATAATAGTCAAAGCTATACGCTCGCCTTACAAAAAGGCCCGGCATTTAACAGTGTACTATTTTTTAACAATGTAACCTTGACCGAACCACAATTGCTTTCTGAAGCTTGGGAGACACTTGATAACTACGCTCGCTATCGAACAACACAATGTTTTCATATTGACACAGACACACAACTTAATTCATGCCAAGATTATCAAGAAAATAATATAACTATTTGGAACTTTGATGACCCTTCTACTCCTTTCAAAGCTGATTATGGCCTTTCGACACTAGGCTATTTTGATCCAGATAATAGTAACTGGGGAGTTGAAGAAACGGTATTTGATACAACGACTGAGTTGAATATTGCTCCACTCGCTGATGGCCCATCTGGGGTAATGAAATTTACTGATCACTCTCCTAACGAGGGACTACTTCTTAATCTCAATACGCCAGCAAATGGTGACTTTAAAAATGAAGGATTAGTGTCTGATTATACTTTAGTGATGGACATTTATTGGCCACTTGCCGCTAAGGATATTTATCGTGCGTTAGTACAAACTGATACGGATAATTATCTTACTGACGATGCAGATATGTTTATAGCCCCTGACGGAGCGTTGGGTAAATCAACCAGTGAAAGTGGTTACTATGGAGTAACAAAATCTGATACTTGGCACCGTATTGCATTTGTATTTTATACCGCTCCGACTAACGGTGTATTTGAAGTATATGTTGATGGAGAGCTGGCTGGAGTAAAAAAAGAAGGTGAAATTAATCGCCGCTGGGCACTCGACAAAGCATTGTTACTACTAACCGATGACAATTATGAAACCGAACCAGGTTATTTAAATGCATTACTTTATGCCGGTCGAGCATTGACTGAAAGCGAAATAAAAAGCATTGGTAAGGCCCAAAAAATTATGCGGTTTAAACCCGAGGTACGGACCCTAAATCAAGCGGTCGAACGTCATTATCAGAATGCACCCACCATTACTCCAAACCTTTGGTTAGAGCAACGCAGTAAATTCTTCAAAAAAACAAGCTCTAACGTAAACAATTAATTACAGCTAAAGCAGGTCGTAAAAAGTGTACAGTTACTTTACTACCTGCTTTAAAAAAAATAAAAACATTTAAATCAATAGTCTAAAAACATACTTCCTATACTTTTCATTCTGTTTTTTTTACTATTTAAAGTATAGCTCTTTAATCCAACCACTTTAAAAATACCGTCCCATTAAATTTACAAATAGTCGCCTGGTTAAATAGCGAGCCATACTTCCCCTGCCATCATTTATAGTTAATTATCTGTAAATTGAAACAACAAAACGCAGTGTTTGATTGCGGGAGAATTATTATGAGTGAAGTGAATAACCCTTTAGGTTTAGTTGGTATTGAGTTTACTGAATACGCAACACCAGACGCTGACTACATGGATAAAGTATTTACCGATTTTGGTTTTTCCAAATTAAAAACATTTAAAGGTAAAGATATCGTTTATTACAATCAGAACGATATTCACTTTTTACTTAATAATGAACGTGATGGTTTTTCTGCTGAATTTGCAAAAAGCCATGGGCCTGCTATTTGTTCAATGGGCTGGCGTGTTGAGAATGCACAAAAAGCATTTGAAACAGCAGTAAAGCGTGGTGCAAAGCCTGCTACTGGTTCGGAAGATAAAGATTTACCCTATCCAGCAATCTATGGCATCGGCGATAGTTTAATTTACTTTATTGAACAGTTTGGCAGTAAGGGGTCAATCTACGACAATGACTTTGAAGACTTAAGCGAACAAAATGTAGTCGATAGTAAAGGTTTCCTGCGCATCGATCACTTAACTAACAATGTTTATAAAGGCACTATGGACACATGGGCGAACTTTTATAAAGACGTGTTTGGTTTTACAGAAGTACGTTACTTTGACATTAAAGGTCAAAAAACGGCTTTATTATCATATGCATTAAAATCACCATGTGGCACCTTCTCCATCCCTATTAACGAAGGTAAAGGTAGCGATAATAACCAGATAGATGAATATCTAGGTGAGTATAATGGCCCGGGAGTTCAACATTTAGCATTTTTAACTGATGACTTAGTAAACTCACTAGATAAACTTGATAAATCAACTATCGCGACCCTTGATATTATCCCTGAGTATTACGAAACAATTTTTGACCGTGTACCTTGGGTTGCTGAAGATAAAGAAAAAATCCGTGAGCACCAAATATTAGTCGATAGCCAAAGCGAAAATTGCTATTTACTACAAATTTTCTCTAAGAACTTATTTGGCCCAATCTTTATCGAAATGATTCAACGTGTTGATGATGGTGGCTTTGGTGAAGGTAACTTTCAAGCACTGTTTGAATCAATTGAACGTGATCAAGAGCGTCGCGGCGTTTTATAAAACCGACATTACAAAACGAAAGCAGCGAAGCGTTCGCTGCTTTCGTTGTTTATCTCAATTAAGTTAAAGAGAGATGTTTTAAATTACGCTATAGAGCACCATATGAGGTGTATGCGTAGTCTTACAAAGGAAAAGGAAATAAAATGAGCTTAATTAATGAAACCCATGATATTAATTTAAAAAGTTGGGTAACATCTGCCAATGTTGCTAACTGCGACTTCCCTATTCAAAATTTACCTTTTGCAGAAGTTCGTCGTAAAAACAGTAGTGAAGCATTTCGTGGCGCCGTTGCTATTGGTGACCAAGTTATCGACCTTGCAAAAGTAAATGAGCTAGCTATTTTTTCAGGCGATGCGCAAACAGCTATCGCTGCAGCAAGTCAAACCACTTTAAATGAATTTATGGGCCTTGGTCAGCAATACTGGTCAGCACTTCGTTTAGCTCTTTCGAAAGCGTTACGTGAAGATGCTGCTGAGCAAGCAACACTATCTGATGCACTTATCGCCCAAACTGACATTGAATTTGCCTTACCGTGTCGTATTGGCGACTACACTGATTTTTATACATCAATTTACCACGCAGCCGCTGTGGGCAGCTTGTTCCGCCCAGATAACCCTTTACTGCCTAATTATAAATGGGTGCCTATTGGTTATCATGGTCGTTCATCATCAATTGATGTATCAGGCCAAACTTTCCATCGCCCTAAAGGTCAAACTAAAGCACCAGACGCCGACGTTCCTTCATTTGGCCCATGTAAACGCTTAGATTACGAGCTAGAATTAGGTATTTACCTTGGTAAAGCTAATGAGCTTGGTGATGCGATTGCGATTGAAAATGCTGAGAACCACGTGTTTGGTTTTTGCGTATTTAACGACTGGTCAGCACGCGACTTACAAGCGTGGGAATATCAGCCACTAGGTCCGTTCCTTGCTAAAAACTTTGCATCTACTGTTTCTCCTTGGATTGTAACTACTGAAGCACTTGCACCATACAGGACTTCTTGGACGCGTGACGAAAACGATCCACAACCAATGGATTATTTAGAATCAACAGATAACCGCAAACAAGGTGCTTTTGATATTAAGATGGATGTACAAATCGAAACGCAAAAAATGCGCGACGAAAGCCACGCTCCAGAGCAAGTATCAAAATCAAGCTTTAAGCACTCTTACTGGACCGTTGCACAAATGGTTACTCATCATACGGTAAACGGTTGTAATTTCATGCCTGGTGATATGTTAGGGTCAGGCACACAATCAGGTCCTACTCACGAAGAAGCAGGTTCACTACTTGAACTTTCTCATGGTGGTAAAGAGCAAATTACCCTGAGCAATGGCGAAAAGCGCAGCTTTTTAGAAGATGGCGATAATGTCATTATGCGTGGTTGGTGTGAAGCTGATGGCTTTGTACGCATTGGCTTTGGCTCAGTAGCTGGTACTGTACTTCCAGCTAAGTAACTAAAATATAAACATTTATTAAAGTTATTTATTGTAAGGAGGCAACTAACGTCTCCTTTTTTACGACTAGTTACATTTTTTTTCTGGCTTTTCTAGCTCAGGTTGCTATCTTAACTGGTTTATAGTCAGTCTTTATGTGTTATGTCAGTATTTATTAAGTCTTTTTATCATCGGTTTTTTCCAGCTAGACAGCTGTTGATCCGCCAAAATGGCGAAGTAAAGCACCTAGTATTAGCACCTTGGTTACAGATAACGGCTGTGTTGATTGCTTTTTCAGCAATTGTATGGCTAAGCGTGTCTACTTTACAGGTTTATACGCAAACACATCACATTTCTGATATAGAACAAAGTCAATATTCTAAACAGCAACAATGGCAACAACAACGTAAAGCTCAACAAGCCCTCCATGAGAAACAACTAGAACAACTATCTGCGCTTGAACAAAAGCAAGCCTTGTTACAAAGCATGATTGACTCCCTGCCAGCTTCAATGAGCACCACCACCGAAGCTATAACTGATCCTGATAAGGTCATTAAAGAAAAGCAAAGCGAGTTTCATGAACCTTTAATTGATGAAAGCCCTACTAATACTCAAGTACAATCAAAGTCGCTAAGTGTTGAGCAGCGTTTTGCATCACTTAATAGCCAATATAAGCAAAGCTTTCTCAACATTGAACAACAAATTGAGCGAAGACAGCAAGACATTGTAACCATGCTTAAGGGCGCTGGATTGGATACCGCCCTTGCCCAGCAACTAAATAGTGAAGCAACACAGGTTGCGCAAGGTGGTCCACTTGATTTATTTGATGAATCAAAAATTCCTAGCAAGTTTATAGCTATTGCTGACAAACTACTGACCTTGAACAACCTTGAAAACTTACTAAACGAATTACCGCAAACACTGCCTGCGGCTGATTATTATATTTCAAGTAGTTTTGGTTTACGTAAAGATCCTATGAATAAGCGTCATGCTTATCATAAAGGGGTTGATTTAGCCGGTCGGCATAAATCTAAAATTTTTGCTCCTGCATCAAGCACAGTATTACGTGCAGGTCGCAACGGCGGTTATGGTAACTTTATAGAGCTTAAACATAAAAATGGCTTTGTAACTCGTTTTGGCCATCTTAATAAAATAAACGTTAAAAAAGGCCAAGAAATTAATAAGAATGATGTTATTGGCTTAATGGGAAGTACTGGTAGAAGTACAGGTACTCACCTACATTATGAAGTATTACTTAACGACAAACATGTCAATCCAGTAAAAATAACAAAGGCGCTTTCTCGTGTTCGGTAAAAAAAAACAACCTATCGCTAGCTCTGCTGGCAATGCATTAAAAAAAACAAACCACGCTCCTTCTATCATTTCAGAAGATATTAGGTTCACAGGCTCTTTAGTAAGCCTAGGTGAAGTACAATTAGATGGCCGTGTTGATGGTGATGTACGGGCAAGCCATCTAGTAATTGGTCACACAGGGGTTGTTGAGGGAAGTGTATGTGCCGATAGCGTAATAGTTAAAGGCAAAATCATTGGTTCATTAAATGCTAGCAAAGTAATTATTGAAAGCTCGGCACAAGTTCATGGTGATGTTTATCAAGACTCGTTGAGTATTGAAGCAGGTGCCACTATAGAAGGTAACTTAAAACAACGTCATGAAGCTGAAACAATTGAGCTAATTGCTTCAAACGATGATAATAAATCAGAGCCTACCTCGGTGCTAGATGATGAAGATAACGACTTGTCATTTTTCAATAAACAAGCCGCTGAAAAAAAGTAACCTTTATTCGCTCAGTTTTTCTTAGTGCTTTTTCATCTTGGTTTTTTCTTCTCAGTAATGTACATAGTGATATCTGCGGTGAACACCAGTTCACCGCGAGTATTATAAAGTTTAACGGGTACAATTAAATCTTCTTTATCTTGCCACTGTCTTGGCATATCTATTTCTGCAACCGCAGTAACATTTGTGTCTACTTTTGCTAAATATTGTACAGTCATGCCTTTTGGGATCCAACGATGGGTTTTAAACGGCACTGTGGAATCAACCAACACACCTGCGCACAACTCAGCTAAATTACACTGTGCAATCGCATGAATCGTTCCAATATGATTAAATATACTACGTCGCTTCTTAACCATTGCACTACAATAACCATCGCGAACATCTAAAATATAGGGTTTTATAGAAGCAAAGTAAGGGGCTTTAAAGCATACAGCTTTACTAAAAAGCCAATTCCCACATGGCCACTTGCGCATTTTAAGCCACGTTTTTAACACCGCTGATTTATCACTCATGCATCACTCTGTTTAGCAAAATTGTTATAATTACAAATTAACACATCAGACCAGTTAGAAGAAGTTTAATATAGCTAAATATAATATTTTTCCTTTGTGATTAAAAATGACTACGTATATACCCTATTAATACTTTCAATTTAATCTGCGGCGCTCTAAAATAGCAGTCCAAAGGAGAACTCATGCATACTCGCTCAATACCACCTAACCGCAGCTTACTCGTTATCTTAGTACTACTGGTTATTTTTTGCCCGCTGGGCATCGATATTTATTTGCCCGCCTTCCCTGCCATAGCAGAGCAACTTAAGGTTAGCGAACAGCAACTCCAACAGACAGTGGCAATATTTATGCTCACTGTTGGTTTAGGGCAGCTCATTGCTGGGCCATTAGCAGATAAGTTCGGCCGAAAGCCAGTGGCATTATTTGGTGTAAGCACTTACGGTATAGCAGCCGTACTGGCCTTTTATGCTCCAACTTTTAAGGTGTTAATGTTCGCAAGAGCCATACAAGGGCTTGGCGCATGCGCTACCTTCGTGATTGCATTTGCAATTGTCAGAGATAAGTATGGCAGTGAGCGCAGCGGTCAAATGATCACTTACCTAAATGGAATTGTTTGTTTTATTCCTGCGCTCGCCCCTATTTTAGGCGCTTGGCTCACTGTACAATTTGGTTGGCGGATTAACTTTTTATTTTTAGCCTTATTCGCATTAATTGGCTTACTTATTACGCTATTTTTATTTAAAGAAACTCGCCCTGAAAACACTTTATACCGAGGCCACATTCTTGATTTAAGACGCTTCATACCAATAATAAAAGATCCAATATTTTTTTTTAATAGCTGTATTTGCATGATTTCTATGTCGGCTATTTTAGCTTACGTAACGTTAGCACCAGGCTGGCTTATTACCGAGCTTGGCGGTACAGTCAGTGATTTCACCTTTTGGTTTACCATTAATGCTCTTTTAAGTATTGTCGCCAGTTTCATCGCGCCGATGTATATTAGAAAACACAGCCAAACAGCCCTACGATTAGGGTTGAGTCTGCTCGTGCTTGCAGGCGTAATACTTGTCCTTACCAGCCACATCAAAACAGCCCTAGCATTTATGTTGCCTATTTTACTTTCTGCACTGGGTTTTGCATTAACCATGGGCTCTGCAGCAGGTAAAGCGCTTTCAGGCTTCGCTCAACAAGCGGGGACGGCGTCCGCGTTACTTGGAGTAATGCAAATGAGTGGCGCGAGTATCTTAGTGGTAGTCACTCAAATTAGCGGTCTATCAACCCCACTACTTATTGCGTTACACTTACTATTTTTACTGCCTCTTTGGGCTATACTACTGACTAAGCAGGCTCATAAATTTCACTCAACATAATGTGAATAATAACGATGATAAACCCTGAATTTTTGCTCTCTTTTTTAGCAGCTAGCTTTTTAATTGCGATAGCACCGGGGCCTTCAAACGCTTTTTTAATGGCGCAAACATTTGCAAATGGCCGCGCTGCGGGGTTGCAAAGTGCATTTGGTTTCGCTTTAGGTGGTGTCGTTCATACTTTTTTTGCTGTAGTTGGCTTAACCGCTATTTTAAAAGCCTCTGAAACAGCCTACACAATAGTACAGTATGCAGGTGCGACTTATCTTTGTTACTTAGGTGTAGTGATGGTTAAAAGCACGTTTATGAAACCTTTATGCAATAGCCAAGACAAGCCCCATATCACAACCAAGAAAAAGTCGAATGTGATGTTTCAAGCCATGGTGACTGAAGTATTAAACCCTAAAGTTGCGCTGTTTTTTATTGCCTTTATACCGCAATTTGTTGATCCGAGCTTAACCACATCGACTACTTTCCAGCTGGCTTTTTTTGGTTTGCTGTACCCTATTTTTGCTTTTCCGATTGACTGCACATATATTTACTTTGGCGATAAAATTGCAAAGTATTTCCGCTCGCATCCAAAAAGCCAAATTTATATCGACCAAATTACCGGCGTAGTGTTTATCGCACTCGCAATAAATCTTCTTATATAATAAAAATTGAGTCAACATGGAACAAAAACAACCTAAATTCGGATAATAAGTGCAATTTCTCAGATTAGATGGCCAGCTGTTATAATTCGGCCATTTTCTCGCCAAAGGAAATTGCTTTAATGAAATATAAACAGCTGACACAAGAAGAAAGATACCAGATTTACGCGTTAATAAAAGCAGGAAATAACCAAAAGCAGATAGCTGAAGAACTAACTCGTTCACCGTCATCTATTTCTAGAGAGCTAAAACGCAATAAAGGACTTAAAGGCTATCGGCCTAACCAAGCCAATAACTTTGCTGAACAAAGACGTAAGTCATCTTTCAAAGCAAGTAAGTTAACAGAGGACGTCACTCACTGGATTAATAAATTGTTGCATGACGGACTTTCCCCTGAGCAAGTGGCAGGCCGCTTAGCTTTAGAGAAACAGGTCGTTTTACATCATGAAACAATTTATCAATATATTTACAGAGACAAGGCTCGTGGTGGCAAGCTACATAAGACACTCACTCGTGCATGTAAAAAGTATAAAAAACGCTATGGAAGCTATGATAAACGTGGACAGATAGTTAATCGAGTCAGCATTGATGAACGCCCAAGTATTGTGGATTCAAAGTCTAGGATTGGTGATTGGGAGGGCGATACAGTGATAGGTAAAGGGCGTAAAAATGCGCTTGTCACAATGGTTGAACGTAAAACGTTATATACAGTCGTTCACAGAATTGAAAGCAAGCATGCGAAAATAACAGCCGATGCGCTGATCACGTGTATGACACCATATAAAGGTAAGGTTATTACCGTGACGTTAGATAATGGAAAAGAGTTTGCTCACCATGAGCATGTTGCACAAAAATTAGAAGCTGATGTGTATTTCGCTCATCCCTATTCATCATGGGAGCGGGGCATAAATGAGAATACCAACGGCTTACTTAGACGCTTCTTCCCCAAGGGAACTGACTTTATGGCGCTAAGTGAAGCAGAGATACAGGCGGCAGTTGATAAGCTCAACCATCGGCCAAGAAAAACAAGAGGGTATAAAACCCCTCATGAATTATTTACGGGGCAATCAGAAGTTCTGGTGGCTGCATAATGATTGCACTTAATACTTGAATTCAAGCAACAATCACTCCCAGCTAAAAAAAATATTGCGCTTGTTGCCCACGACGGTAAAAAAGCAGCCTTAAAACTTTGGTGTGAAAAGCACCAACAAATCCTTAGCGAACATACTTTATATGGCACAGGTACAACGGGCCTTTTAATCGAACGAAGTACTGGTTTAGATGTAGTTAAACTATTAAGCGGTCCGATGGGCGGCGATCAGCAACTAGGCGCAAAAATTGCTGAACATGAAGTGCATATGTTGGTCTTTTTTTGGGATCCTCTAGCTTCTCAGCCACACGACCCTGATGTAAAAGCGTTATTACGCTTAGCTGCGGTGTGGAATATTCCTGTAGCGTGTAATGAAGTCAGTGCAGATATGCTATTAAGCTCACCAATGATGAACGCAGAGCTTGACCGCAGCCTTCCAGATTACGAAAAATACTTAGCTACTCGCCAAATTACCTTATAAAAGCTTTAGCGATAAAGCATCTGTGCCCACTTTGTTAGCCCAGCAGTAACGCTACCAAAGTGGTCGCCATTGATCATCGGGATATTGCCTAAGTGTTCACTAAGCGCCGCTTTAACAAGCGGTGATTGTGCGCTACCTCCAGTTAAATAAATAACATCAGGCGCGGTACCTGCATCTTTAATTGCTTGCTGCGCTAACTCTACAATTTGCTTAATACTACTATCTACAGCCAAGCCTAGTTCTGGCAGGGTTATATTTTTATCAAGAGCATCCGCTAAAAAACCTAAATCACAGTTAAACTCAGGTTGTGATGACAAGGCGATTTTTGCTGCTTCACCTTGCTGTACTAATTGATGCCCTTGCTTATTTTGCTGTAAATCAATTAGACGCTTAAATAGCTCAGGCTCACTAACATCTCTTAGTTGAGCGATAAGCTCGCGGGTATTCGCTTTACTATAAAATTGACTTTGTAAATTTACATCATTAATTTTACAGGCTTGCCAAAATGCTTGGTTCGGTAAAGGTAAACCTGATTTAAACTGACTTCCTAAGCCCAATAGAGGCATTAAACCGTGGTAGCTTAAAGCAATGTCTAAGTCATTACCGCCAATACGCTTACCAATGTGTGCTAAAAAGTCATTATCTCGCTCGCTATTGCCTCGAAAGCTCGGCCCCATTTGCACAAATGAACAATCGCTGGTACCGCCACCAATATCAATCACTAAGACTTTCTTATCTATAGTTAAGTTGGTTTCATATTCAATACCTGCCGCTAATGGCTCATATAAAAAAGCCACCTCGGTAAAGCCTGCACGTTGTGCAGCACGCTCTAAAATATTCAATGCCTGCTGGTTAGACTCTTCTGCGCCCACTGCCTGAAAGTTAACTGGTCGCCCTATCACTGTATGGGTTAGGCTTTTTTGTAATGAGTTTTCCGCGCGTTGTTTAATATTTAAGATCATTGCAGTGGCGATATCTTCAAAAAAATTGATTTGTGCCTGCTTTAGTCCTACCGCGCCAAAAAAAGATTTTGGGGACTTAACAAAATACCCTTCGTCAGGAAATTGCGTATATTCATCGATTGCTTCGCGCCCGACAAAAATAGCTTTATCGCCACTTTGAAAGTCTAGCTCTGATTTAATTCGCGCCATACTATTTAATAGTGGCTGGCGTGTTTGTAAAAATACAGCTTCGTGGTGAGTACCTTTTAGATGTTCAGCTACATAATCAACCACTAATGCAGAATGTGGTGTATATAAAGTAGACGGTAAAAAATGTTTACCTTGCTCAAGGGGAACAAGCTCTACTGTTTGCTGTGCATTCATTACACCCATTGCACAATTTGAACTACCATAATCAAAACCAACCAACATTTTGCCACCACTAGAACGCTAAAAGGCCGCGCAATTTAGCACGTTTGATGATTTTATTGAAACTTTATTACTGCTTGCGCACCCGTAAAAAACTAGCAAAGCGCGGCAAACCATTTTTAGTAAATCCATGATACCGGTAAGTAATAGTCGCACCGATTGCAGGAGGATTAGCTCGCTCATTATCACTGAATCCTGTGCCGATTGAAAACATGACTCCGCTATCCGTTTTAACTCTAAGAGCCCCCATCATACCGCTATATTTTCCTTTACCGGGCAAGTATGCCATAACGATTGCTTCGTCATCTAAATAAGGCTTTAACTTTAATAAAGCATTACTTCGACCATCTTTATGCTTTGCGCTTTTCAGGTGTAACATCACCCCCTCTGCGCCACCTTTAATCAACTCATCAAAGTACCGGTTAAGCTCACTATTATTAGCAAATTGATGTTGCATCACTGCTCTTATATGTTTTGCAGAGACCTCCTTAACTAAAGCATGGTAGTTATTGGCTCTTTTAATGAAAGGCTGAGTATCATTAGGCATATCGAAAATTTGATAAGTCACTTTCTGCCACTCTTTATCAATTGGTTGATGCTTAGAGACAATGCTACTGAGGGCTGAAAAATCTTGGCGCTTTGTCCAAAGTTCGCCATCTAACCAACGATTGGGTAATACTTGGGTAAACCATTTTGGCGCATATATTTTATTGCCATTTCGAGTTACAAGCTCCGCCCCCGTCCAAATAGCCCGAATACCGTCAAACTTTTCGCTAACTAAGTAATCACTAATTGCCTGTTCACTATCAGTTTGGTAAATATTTGCCAACTGTACTTGAGGATCAGGGCTTGCAAATACACCAAAACTTATTAGTGAAAGAACAAGCATAAAAAACGATAAATAAGACTGTGTAGATGTGTACATACCAGCATCCTTGCCAATTGATAAAATAAGTACTCTAATTATAGCTTAGTTTGCACCCACCGCCAGACAGCCTGAAGACTATCAAATCGTCCCATGGCTTTGGCAAAATCGTGGCTTACAGTATGTTGATTAGGTATAGCCATCACCGCTATTCCCGCATTGCTTGCTGATGTAACTCCTGTATGAGTGTCTTCAATAGCAATAGCCTCGCTTGGCTTTATACCGAGATGTGTTAAAGCGCGTAAATAAGGCTCGCCAGCTGGCTTTGGATTGGTTACATCGTCTTTAGTTATCACACAATCAAAATAATCATAAAAGCCGTAGCCTTTTAAAATAGGAAGTGCTTCATGGCGGGCACTGCCCGTCACTAATGCCATTTTTAAACCGCTCGCTTTAACTGCTTTTAATATCTCTTTGCTAAACGGCATTAATGGAGGGAGATTAGTTACAACGTATTTTTCAAAGTAATCATATTTGGCCTTTGCTAATTGCTCAGGCAGAATATCGAGTTGATATTCTGCAATAACATTCTCTGCCGCTATTAAAGTAGGTTGACCTGAAAACTGCTGGCAAAATGCGGCTTCTTCATAGCAAATATTGTACTTGGCAAGCACCTCGTTCCAACAGTTAAAGTGCAGACTCTCAGAATCAACTAAGGTACCGTCCATATCAAATAGTATTGCTTTTAACGTCATACTCATTCCTTTATATTTAGATAATAGACAAAAAAAAGGCGCTCGAAGCACCTTTAATTGATAACTTATTCAGTTAATCCCGCTGGCGGTTCCGCAGAAGCTTCCTCACCGGTTTCAACATCCACTAGCTCATAACCACGTTCTTTTCTAACAACTTTTAGTGCTGGCTTTTCAAAAGCGGTTTTTAAACGATCGCTATCAGCTAATAGTTCTTCAACCGTATTACCAAATGGCGCGGCACCGGTTTCAGACCAGTTAGTTACTTTACCATTGAGGTTATATTCTACTTCGTGAATTTGATATTGCGCAGCTTCATCTTTAGTTGCTTCACAATAAATTACTCGATAATTCCAAAATCCGGCCATTATTTATCTCTTCTGTATATAAATTAATTATCGCTACTTTAGCAGCAACGTTTATTAATATAAACGAAAAAACCGTTTTAAAAGCCGGTATTATGTGCACTAATTAACTAACTTTAAAAGAGGCAGTGAATTAATTAAGTTATTTAATTAAGTTATTTAATTAACCTTCATTTTAGAAAAGCTTCTTTAGGAATCGACATGCAATAATCCCAAATCAGTTGCTGAGCGACAATATTTTTACTGTTTTTTACTTTTAGATTCTCATAGCTTTCATAATACTTAGTGACAACATCAAGCTTTCTCATCTTTAGAGTCTTATCAACACTTAAAGATGATTTTTCATCATCCCATGGTTCCAAGACCGCGCTAGGAACCGGGATATAGCCGTCTAATTCATAGTGATAAGACAAATCAGCAGACAACTCGTCTATCAATTTCCCTTCCTTGAAGTGCTTCCTATGCATACTTGCAGCAACACTCCCCGCACTCACGGCAATTCCCATACAGCTAGATAGCTTCTCTTTCGACAGCCCATCAAGAGCCATAAGATTTCTAATGCTGGGCTGTACGGACCAGTGAAACTCACCTAAATAAGGGTTAACAACGGGTACATCAAAGTCTTCAGCGACAGCGTAGCCACCAATAAATATTGCTGACCCCATAAGACAAAAAGAACAAGCCTTAAATATTACATTCATTTTAAACCTCAATAAAACATTACATTATTACACAGTCAAAAAACGCCAGAACTTATATAGCTTTCAGTATCCTAGCTTGGGCGAAAATCAACCAAGCTTGCAGGAGTATTAAATCAAATAACGTTTTGTGAGCCTCGCAAGACTTGAACTCAAACTGTATAAAATACAGTAGAAACTTTTAATATGAAATTTTCTGGAACAATTTCATTAATCCCTAAAGAAACAGGCTGTAATGAGCTCGAGACGACATTACATTTCCCTAAAATAATAACGCAGAAATGTAAAAATGGACGACAAAATAAAGACTCAATAATTAAACTTGGGATTAAAGCAGAAACAGCCACAGGTAACTTCTGTGTTTTTTTTATACGTTTCCTTGCGGTGACATGAATAACTGCGGGCTGCTTATATTTTGCACCTAGCGCCTCGCCAGCGGCAGGAGAAAATGAAGTACCTACTATAAATAACAACGTTGTATTAATTAAGGTTGCTAACGCAGATATTTTCATGTCGTGCTTTAACCTTTTTAGTGCTCGCTTGTTAAACGGCTTCGGGGTTGCGTTTAATTCACTCGATGAGTTCGGGCAATTTTTTTTCGGCTTATAATAAGTGGTATGAGCCTATGTTATTGCGGGAATAAAATAAGCAAACTGAATTAAAACTTATCATAGCAAAGTAATGCTACAATAACCTTACATAAAAAACATTTAAACAAATATTTCATAACATATAGTATCAATGTAAACGACTTTAAAAAATGCACTTAAGTTTTAATTTAACAGATACTTTTCCTATATTTTTTATTTAGGATTACACTGCTGAAACATCGAGTAGGGTGAGGCTTATGCCTCATCCCTCTCACAGAACCGTACGTACGGACCTCGTATACGGCTCCTGTACCCTTCACATTTTATCAACTTATTTCCTAAACGCCGATAAAGCAAGCCATCCCGTATTCACTTTTTCTATTGGATATAAACCAAGCTCCTCAAACCATTGGTTTGGCATCGATACACAAGATAAAGGGCTTAGTGAGTTACGCCACGAGTTCATCTTAATGAACTTAAACGGTGGCTTTTTTCCTAACTGCTTTAGTCGTCGATGTAGCCTTGATGGCTTCTTCCACAACCTCAGCTGTATTGCCCTTAGTCTTCGTCTGATCCAACCTGCCAAGGCTTTTAGCTCTCGTTTACAATTGGCTATACTAAAATAATTTACAAAACCGCGCACAACTGGATTTAGCCGTTTTATTACTTCTGCTAAATTTATGCCGCCGTTACGTTTTGTTAATTGCTTCACTTTTTGTTTAAACCCGATGAGTTTTGATGCTTGTATCCGTGTCCACTGGCTACCTATCTCTACTCCCAAAAACTTCACTCCTTTGCTGCTATGAGCAATATGGGTTTTATTTTGGTTCACGGTTAATTTCAAGTCTCGCTCTAGTATCTGGGTGGATGCCTTAAGTGCTTCTTGCGCTGCTTTTTCTGTGCTGCACAAAATCAAGATATCATCTGCATACCTCACTATTCGGTGATTACGCTTTTTCATTTCTTGATCGAAAGCATCTAGGTAGATATTGGCCAATAACGGGCTAATTACGCCACCTTGTGGGCTTCCTATCGTACTAGCCTCCCAGTGTTCACCTATCATTACTCCGCTTTTTAAGAACTGATTAATCAGTTTTAAAATACTACCGTCCGTCACTTTGCGTCTAACACTCCTAATTATCAAAGCATGATCAAGCAGGTCAAAACACTTCGACAAATCCATGTCTACGACCCAGTCGCGATGGTATTTACGGATAAATACACTTGCTTTACTGATAGCGTCATGACAGCTTCGTTTCGGCCTATACCCATAACTCGATGGGTGAAAGTCGATGTCGAATATCGGTTGGAGTATGTTCAATAGTGTTTGTTGCACTATTCGGTCTCGAACTGCGGGGATACCTAGCATTCTGACACCGCCATCATCTTTGGGTATTTCCACCCGTTTGACAGGTTGTGCCCTATATTGCTTGGTTTGCAGCTCAAGTTGCAGTTGTTTTAAGTTTGCTTCTAAATTCAGGGCGAATGCGCCTACGGTCTGCCTATCTATTCCGGCCGCTCCTTTAGCTGCTTTCACTTTTTTGAATCCCTTGTACAGGTTATTAATGTCTAATAATTGTCCGTACAAGCTGTAGTAAACTGTCATTTTCTGCCTTTGCTTGCGGTATGTCTGCTCGTGTCACTCTACTTATCGCTGATTCTTCATGATGACATTAGGTGTGCTAGCCTTTTTTGGCAATCTGCCTAAGTGGTCAGTCATTACTCCATTGCTCGCCCTTCAATTCTCAGCGTCTACATTCCTGTTTGGCCGTCATATTTTGGCTATTTCCGTCGAAATACTTGTGAGCCGATAAACAAAAGTTCCCGTCTTTCATACGCTTAAAGAATACTTCCCCCCTTCGCAATCAATTAAAGCTTTTGGCTAAAGTTGACCCCATCAAACATAATGTTGATGGTCGGCTTGGTTTTCCCCTCCACACCATTACTGGCTTTCATCGGCCTAGCCTTACTCACTACTACGGGTTCATCTGCCACCTCACACCGACACTAAATCTTGGCTTTCACCTTGAATTTAGGCCACTTACTCTCATTAAGTTTAGATGCCAGGCTTCCCCAGTTACTGCACTGGCTCCCTGTTAGAAATCCCACCCTCAAGCACAGTATTGGTCTGACTAAGTATAGGGCGTTGCGCTATTTTGCACGCTGACCCACCAATACTGCCGAAACAGGTTACGGTTAGTTGTGTACCTCTAACTTCTTATGGCTTCCTTCAGACCCCACCGTTGGCCAGTGACGCCCTTGCCATTCAGATTATCTTCCCCTTAGTCAGGGTGATAAGGCATCTTTCAGCCTATCGGGTTTGCCAGCTTCGCTGGGCAAACAAAAAACCCGCTTTAAAAGCGGGTTTCAAATGGCTAAACAATCTGCTTAGAAAAAGTTAACTTTGAATTCAGCGCCAACAAAACGCCCTTCGTTAACCATTGCTGTATTGTTATTAAAGTCAATTGCACCTATTGATTGCTGCTCATCAAATAGATTACGAGCAAAAACAGCCACTTGGTATTCGTAATCACCATCAGCCCAAGCATAACCACTACGTAAACCTACCTCAGTAAGTGCTTTTCCTTCAAATTCTACTGACTCATACAAAAAGTAGTTAATTTCGCTACGGTATGAAACATCAGCATAAGTAAAGAACTCACCATCAGCTAACTCTTTACTGTAACGTAATGTTAAGTTTGAGATCCACTCAGGTGCGTGCGGCAGACTATTACCATCGATGATAGCATTACCATCAACCATAGGATCTGTAATTGTTAGCAAGCCATCTGAAACACGACTCGGTACTGGAATCGAAATTGAATCGTCTTTTAGTTCAGTATTATTGTAGCTTAAGTTAAATGTCGCATTTAACTCATCTGTTAATACCCACTCAGTATCTAACTCAAAACCATAACCCGTAGTTTTATCGGCATTTAATAGACTTGTTGTATTTGTGGTGCCACCAACGGCTGTTAATTGTTGATCCTTCATGTTGAAGTAATAAACACTTGCATTTACACGACCACGACCATCTAATACATCTGACTTAATTCCTGTCTCGTATGACGTAACCGTTTCTGAGTCAGCTTTAGTCAGCTCATCAGAGAAAGTAATACGTCCTTGGATACTTGGGGCACGGAATGTATTCGCAATACGGCCATATAAATTAACTTCATCGGTTAATTTATATGACGCAGATAAATCCCAACTGATATGATCATCGCTTGCATTTTCTGTTCGTGTAATATCTGTTTGGCATTGCATTAAGTCAAAATTACATTCATTTAAATTAGCCGGGACAATTTTACGAACTGCAACGAAGTCTTTTTCATCATCTGAATAACGCAGACCTGCGGTTAGTTTTAAATCATCACTCACAGTGTAATCAACAGAGCCAAATACAGCCCATGCTTTGGTATCTTGTTGCTGATTTACATAACCATTAAGTGAGCCACCAGCCAATGTGTCATAACCAAAATTCTCGATGGTTACTGACTCATCAAAGTAAAATAAACCTGTTTGATAATTAAAATCACCAGCAAAGTTACTTGATAAGCGTAGTTCTTGAGTGTATTGATTGTGATCAGGTAAGCCACTTTCACTTTCAGATTGATAAGGAATGACACCAGGACCGCCAACATAGCCGCCATCAATATCACCACGAGAGTTTACCTCGGCGCTTTCCCAACCAGTAATTGACGTTAATGTATAATTAGTAAAGTCGTACTCAAGTTTTAAGCTCGCACCTTGTGAATCAACAACCTGAAATTCACGTGCAGCAGCATTGTGATAAACTTCATCAGCATCAAAACCATCAACTAACTCATTTGAGCCAGTTTTAATTGCGTTAGCATAAAATGGGATTGGTGTACCTTCCATGTTACGAACGTGATAGTTTAATAATGCCGAAAAATCATCTTTTTCATATAAGAACTGAATGCGTGCAGCGCGATCGGTGTAACCACCCAAGATGTCGTCTTCTTCAAAGCCCGGAGCGCGGTTATCAATATAATCCTCTTTATCTTGCCATAATACAGATACACGAGCAGATAAGTTATCAGTTAAACCACCGCCAACAGCGCCTCGAAAATCAATTGAATTATTTGTACCGTAAGACACGGAGCTAAATCCATCAAACTCTTGGTTTGGCTTTACAGAATCAAATTTAACAAGGCCTGCAGGCGTATTACGACCAAATAATGTACCTTGTGGTCCACGTAGTACTTCAACACGTGCCACATCAAATACCGGGAAGCCTTTTAAAATAGCATTTTCTTGAACAATGTCATCGACTACTAAAGACACTGGCTGTGACGCGTTCAAGTCAAAGTCGGTATTGCCTAAGCCACGAACATAAAAACGTGGGAATGTGCGACCATAAGAAGACTCAATAGATAAGCTTGGAATTTTGGCATTCATAAAACGAATATCCATACCAGCTGAGCTATAAGCATCTAGCTTGTCACCTTGAAGTGCAGAAACAGCAACAGGTACTTCCTGGGCATTTTCTACACGCTTACGTGCGGTGACTTGAATAACTTCAAGTTGATTGTTTTTTGCAGCTGGCGTTTGCTCTTCTGCGCCAAGGGTAGAAAATGAAGTACCTGCTACTGCAGAGAACAACGTTGCATTAATGAGGGTTGCTAACGTAGATCTTTTCATTGCTTTCATGTCGGGCTTTAACCTTTTTAGTGCACTCTTGTTCAACGGTTTGGGGTTGCGCCAAGTTCACTTGGCGGGCTCGGTCAATTTTTCGCGCCTTGAAAAAAGCTGCGCGGACCTCTTTGTCGAGAGTGCAAAACAAAGTAAAGAGGCTGAACGAACACTTAAGATTATAACACTGCGTGACAATATTGCTGCATAAAAATACAATTAAATGAACTTTTTACAACATATAGCGTCAACATAAAGGATTTTAGAAGAATTTAAGCACTTATATTTTAAACAACCGGACATTTGTCCTTTACGTATAAAGAGTGGGGCGGTAGCTGTTTAGTGTAAATACTCTTGATACGTATTTTATTAAAAATAAAAAGTACCTATTATTTTAATCTACCGCTAGGTACGCTAAAAACTTAAGTCTTACAAACTCACAATGACGTTAACTCGAAACTTCAAGATGACTAAGTTTAACGCTCCAACACTGCCATATACTCAGTAAAGTAACGGTAACGCCCATGGAGTAAAAACTTTAAACATACGATAAGGTTCACTATTTATTTTTCATATTCATCTAGAAATGACTTGAGTCCAACAAGCCCTAAACTATAACCACCAAATCACCCACTTAAATTTATGATTGACCCGACTCAGCCTGAAAGCTAACGTTGAGTAACATCTTATATTAAGGATAAAAAATGGATTTAACAAACTCACTCACTAAAAGTTGGCGAGTGCTTTTAATGCGCGGTTTGATCGCCATTATTTTTGGTTTAGTTACCTGGTTTGCACCGAGAGCGTCATTACAAGTAATTCTGCTTATTTTTGCCGGTTATTTCTTCTTTGATGGTTTGCTGCGGGTTTGGGTCGCTATTTCCTCAAAAAGTAACAATCCATTATGGTGGTTGTTACTAGTTGGAGGAATATTATCGATTGCCGCTGCGTTAATGACCTTGTTTGTCCCAGACATTACCACTTTACTGCTGTTATATTATATAGCGGCTTGGGCTATTGCCATTGGCGTTGTTGAAATTTTAGTTGCGATGAAATTACGGCATGAAATAAGTGGCGAGTGGCTACTTATTATTACTGGTGCGCTATCAGTGATATTTGGGCTATATTTAATGTTTAACCCCGGCGCGGGTATTTTAACCCTGCTATGGTTAGTGGCAACTTATGCAGTTATTTTTGGCAGCTTAATGGTGTTATTTGCACTTAAGCTTAAAAAACTAACTCAGACCTAAATTAACTTTAGCTTCAATTGTTGAGGCTAAGTGCAGTAATACACTTGGCCTCAACAATCAGCAAATTACTCTTTTAATACGTACGGTTTTTTCAGTGCTATTTCGCCATCAATATGGATATCACGTTGCGCAAAGGCAATACGCACATCATTCTCTTTAAATATTTTATAAATACTAAAACGAATATCACTGCGCACCAGACGAAGCATAGTTTCTGATTCTGCGCACACCCAAAAAATAGCACTAAACACCAACGAACTTTCAGCAAAATCATCAAACATTACTGACGAAGCAGGCATGGGCAGTATAGCTGGATGCTCACTCAGCACCTGTTTAATTAACTTTTCAACAAGCAATACGTCACTGTCATAAGCAACCCCAACATTAACTGATGAACGAGCATTGCGGTCTATCAACGTCCAGTTAGTGACTGTGTTTTCAAGTAATTGGCTATTAGGGACTAACATATGTACGCCATCGTTACGGCGAATACGCGTAGAACGGGTATTAATTGTTTCTACCACGCCTTTAGCTGTTCCTACTTCTAAAAAGTCACCGATGCGTATTGGCCTCTCCCACATAAGTATCCAACCACAAATAAAGTTATTAATGATATTTTGTGCGCCAAAACCAACACCAATGGCAATAGCACCAGATACAAAAGCAAAAGCAGTCAACGGAATATTTAATACTTCTAATGAAGTGAATATTAATACTCCAATAGTAATCACTAGGTAAATTCGGGTAAACAAATGTACGGCGTCAGGGCCAAGATTGCGTGCCAGTAACGCACGACGAATTAGTCGACCAACTCTTGCCACTACAAACCATATTAATAATAGTATTAATGGCACTTGAATTATTTTTAGTATGGTAATTTGCACACCATTATAGCTAAACAACACATATGTAAGCGCAGACTGAAAATCAGCTAGGGTCATTAGTTTTATCCACTAAGAAAACTCTTAAATTATAATTAAACCTAATTTGGTTCTTTGGTTCAGTTTCCACTAAGTTTAGCACGGCATAATAGCTCCTTAGTATAAAGAGTTTAGTAATTAGTAAGCTCTTTATGCACTAAATGAATAGTTTATTAGCATTTTATTGCAGTCAGAGCTATATAAATAGTAATGGCTACCCAAAGCACGAGGAGAGATCAATGCCGCAATTAACTTTAAACCAAAAATTAGCTACATTACAGCCAATGGTTGATCTAGATTTATTTGAATCAAGTTTAAGTTATCGAAATAAAATATTATGTTTACTCGCTGAACAAGAGCAAACATTAAGCTCTATCAACAAAGAGTTTGGTCATGCAGTGCCAGCTAGTTTTGGCAGCGAGCAGAAGTTCGTATTAGGTTACAACTAATTTGCTTAAAATGGTCTACACTTTTATGAATTACCCATTAAGTAATATGACAACAACCCATTAGTAGCTTTAATACGAGCGATTGCATTTAAGCTACTATTTTTTTAATTACTAATATTTTATCTGTAATTCCGCCTTTTTGCGCTCAATCCACCCAATAAGTCGATAAACTTGATTGTATATAATCTAAAATTTGCTAAGTTAACGGTGTTTAGCCAATTGGCTTATGTTTTTTTAATTGGAGCTCTTATGCGCAAATCTCTCATCGCTAGTACTATTGCCAGCGTTTTATTATTATCAGCTTGTAGTTCACAACAAGTTGAAGACAGTAAAGAAACAGCCTCACAAATACAAGACGTTAATGCACAAAATGTATTAATGAAACCTAGCCCATTACAATATATGGCGCCTGAGTTTGATAAATTTGATACTAAAGATTACGAACCGGCATTTGATGCTGGTATTGCAGCTCAAAAAGCAGAAATAGCAGCAATTACTAATAACCCTGCACCAGCAACGTTTGAAAACACCTTAGTTAAAATGGAATATTCAGGTGAGCTACTTAACCGCGTATCAACTGCGTTTTATAGCTTATCTGGGCTTATCTCAAATCCTGAATACCAGCGAATTGCTGCAAAAATGGCGCCGATATTATCGGCTCATTCAGATGATATTTACTTAAATAAAGCATTATTCGCCCGCGTTGAAAGTATTAATAACAATAAAGCGAGCCTAAATGCGGAAGATCAACGCTTGGTTGAGTTTTACTACACTAAATTTGTTAACGCAGGCGCAAAACTAAACGAGACTCAAAAGGCTAAAATGCGTGAACTTAACGCAGAACTTGCTAAATTATCAACTGAGTTTTCACAAAATATTCTTAAATCATTTAAAGAAGATGTAATTTTAGTTACTGATAAAAGCGAACTTGCGGGTCTATCTGAGGGTGAAATTGAAAGTCTAGCCGCTGCTGCTAAAAAAGCAGGTAAAGACGGTTACATGATCACTCTGGTAAACACTACGCGACAACCTGTTTTAAGCAGCCTTGAAAACCGTAAACTTCGTGAGCGGATTTTTAAAGCATCATCAACGCGTGCACAAAAAACAAATGGCCCGATCATTATTAAAGAAACGAACCTACGCGCACAAAAAGCAGAGTTATTAGGTTACAAAGATTGGGCATCGTATGTGATGACAACACGTATGGCCAAAACCACTGAAAACGTGTATGGCATCCTTGATGATCTAGCACCAAAAGCAGTTGAAAAAGCCAAAGATGAAGCCGCTGAAATTCAAAAAGTAATTGATGCTGAAGGTCATACTTTTGATTTACAGCCATGGGATTGGGCTTTTTACACTGAAAAAGTGCGCCAAGCTAAGTACGACTTAGACCCTGCACTTGTTAAACCTTATTTTGAAATGCAGTCAGTTATTCATAATGGCTTATTCTTTGCTATGGAAAAACTGTACGGTATTACTTTCAAAGAGCGTAATGATTTACCGGTATACCATGAAGATGTAATGGTATTTGAAGTATTTAATGAAGATGGCAGCGCCATTGGCTTATTCTACATGGACCCATACGCACGTGAAGGTAAACGTGGTGGCGCATGGATGAGCTCATACGTAGTTCAAAGTGGCTTAAAAGGCACTAAACCGGTTATTTCTAACGCGCAGAACATTCCAAAGCCAGCTGAAGGTCAACCAACCTTAATGACCTTCTCTGAAGTAACTACTATGTTTCATGAGTTTGGCCACGCGATACACGGTTTATTCTCAGACGTTAAATACCCAAGTCTTGCAGGCACTTCAACTGCACGTGACTTTGTTGAATTTCCTTCACAAGCCAATGAAGATTGGAATATTGAACCAACCGTGCTTGCTAACTACGCGAAGCATTACAAAACAGGTGAACCAATTCCTAAAGAGTTACTTGATAAAGTACTTGAGTCACAAAACTTCAACCAAGGTTTTGGTACTACAGAATACTTAGCCGCTGCACTGCTTGATATGGAGTGGCACTCATTTGGCGCTGATAAAAAAATTACTGACGTACAAAAATTTGAGCACGAAGCGTTAGATAAACACGGCATTGCATACTACCCAGTACCACCACGTTATAAGTCTAGCTACTTTAGCCACACTTTCGCTGGTGGTTACTCTGCAGGTTACTATGCATACCTTTGGACTGAGGTATTTGCAGCAGATGCATTCGCTCACATGACCGAAGAAGGCGGCCTGACTCGTGAAAATGGTGATAACTTCCGTAAAGAAGTTTTATCAAAAGGTAACAGCCGTGACTTAATGCAAAGTTACATTGAGTTTCGTGGCCAAAAGCCAACTACAGACGCGCTACTTAAGCGCCGTGGTTTAGTTGAGTAATTTAGCAATTTAAAGCTTGATTAAAGTCAAAAGCCCGCACATTGCTGCGGGCTTTTTGTTGAACCCTTAGCAAACACAAACCAACTCCAAATACTCCACCGACCATCTGTACCTACTTAACTGTTTTTATTTACTCTTTTAAACACTATAACTCAATGAATGAATTAATAATTCAACCACACCTTGTATATTTTATTTTAATAAAATACAACGTACAGAAAAAAATATTCTTGACCCTCCCGCTTAACGGATGTTTAATGTATTGATAACAAGTAGAGACACTCTTTTACTTGTTATTACTAAAACAGTCCAAATCGACAATTAAAGTTATAAAAAGGACGGGAAACAATGAAACAACATACATCAACATTTACTTTAAGCTCTATATCACAAGCCACGCGAAGTATATTAAGAACCCCTAAAACGGCTATTACAGGCGCTTTAATCGCAGCTGCATTTACTACAGCTCCTGCTTTAGCCGCTCTAACTGGTGGTATTAAAGGTCAAGTGGTAAGTGAACAATCACCTCAATCTGTCGCTGGTGTTACTATTACTGCAACAAGTAACGTTATGCCCAAACCACGTACAGTAGTGACGCGTGAAGACGGCAGTTATAATTTACCAAAACTTAAGCCAGGCACTTACGAGCTTACTTTTACTGACAACAATGGCGTAACACAAACAATGAACGTTGAGGTGTTGCTTGAGCAAACATCAAACGTAAATGTATCGCTTTCAGGAGCAAAAGAAAACGTCGAAGTTATTACCGTTACGGGGAGTAAGCTATTTCGCCAAGGTAACTCAGCGCTAACCAACTCATTAGGTGAAAAAGCCATTGAAGGCGTGCCGGTTGGGCAAGATTACCGTGATTTACTAAAGCTAGTTCCGGGCGTCGAACTATCTCAAAACTCAACACTTGGCCCATCAGCCGGTGGTTCGGGTGTAGATAACTCATATGGTTTTGATGGCGTGAACGTATCTCTGCCAATGTACGGTAACTTAGCATCTGAGCCGTCAACTCACGATGTTGCGTTTGTGACTATGGACCGCGGTGGTGCAAAAGCTGTCGGCTTTAACCGCTCAGGTGGCTTTTCAATTGATACCGTATCAAAGTCTGGTACTGATGAATTTCATGGTAACGTTGAATACAAAACCCAACCAAAAAGCTTTGTAGCAACACCTGCTGGCGAGGAAAGCTATGAAACAGATAAAAGTTGGTTAACCGCAAGTTTAGGTGGCCCGCTGATTGAAGATGAACTTTACTTTTATACTTCATATTATCGCCCTGAAGAAACACGTTCAAACAAAGATACAGCTTACGGTGAAGTAAAAGAGTACGAAAGCATTCGCGATGAATATTTTGGTAAGTTAACGTGGGCTCCCACGGATGATTTGTTATTTAATATCTCACAACGTACTTCTGAAAAAACCATTGAAGGTCGCTCTATTGGCGCTTATGAAACTGATTCGGTATCCGTAGGTGAGACAGCAGATCAAGATATATTTACACTTGATGGTTCATGGATCCTTGGCTCAGCAACCACGCTTTCGTTTCAATACAGCAAATTTGAACTTGATTCAGGCTCACAGCCAGATACTGTACTTTCTGTTATGCCTTCGCTTGATGGTCAGTTAGATATTAATAATTTAGATCAGATGGGTTACTTCGCAGTGCCAAGCATTCGTGAATATGATCCAGGAACAGACTTCACCCAAGCACAAATTGATACCTTTAATGCAGGCGCTACACCGTTAGTTAATCAATATGGTTATACTGAAAATGGTCAATTGAAAGGCGGTGGCGGTGTCGGTGCTTATTCTCAGTACGACGACTCAGAGTTCTCGCGTGATAGCTTTGAAGTTAACCTAGAGCATGAATTTGACTGGGGCGATGCATACCACACTCTACACTTTGGTGCGAAATGGGAAGAAGGCAAAGAAGTATTAACCCGCTTGTCAAATGGCTGGGGCAGTATTTCGTACGTGGGTGGTTTGGATGAGAGCCTAGAAATGGGTAGCTCAGCTCCTGTTGCATACAGGGCTTACGTACAACAAATGAGCTTAACGCTAGATGGCGATACAACAGTCCCATCAATTACTTCAGAAACACGTAGTCTTAACTTTGAAATTAACGATACGATAGAAGTAGGCGATTGGACTTACAACCTAGGTCTTCTTGTTAGCCAAGATACAATGTATGGACAAGGTTTACGCGAAAAATCAGGTACTGTGTCAGGTTATGAGTTAGCACCAGGTAACAAGTACAAAATGTATCAAACCGATTGGACTGATATGCTGCAGCCGCGTATTGGTGCAACGTGGACGTACTCAGGTGAAGACTCGGTATTTGCTAACTTTGCAATCTACAACCCTGAAGCAAATTCACTTGCACGTGCAGCGTCATGGGATAGAAATACTGCAACGACACTTGAGGTTGAATTTGATGATGCCGGTAATGTGCTCTATTCAGAACCGCGTCAAGGCTCTTCAGGTAAAGCGTTCCAAGATGATATGAAGCCTCGTCGTATCAATGAGTTTACTATAGGGACAACTAAATATGTAGGCTCTGACTTAGTATTACGTGCTCACGTTCGTCATCGTAAAGGTATGCACTTTTGGGAAGATATGCCAAACGATGCACGCTTAACGGATTACTCAGATGTAGATGCGTCAGGTGTTCCTCAGAACATTGCCGATAAAGGGTTATATATTGATGACCTTGCTGCAATCCAAAACGAAATTGGTGGTGGTTCATATGTAATTGCTGAAGTTGATGGCGGCGAAACAAAATATTGGGAAGCCAGCCTTGAAGCAGAATATATGGGCGAAAACAGCTACATAAACGCCTCGTATGTATGGAGTCATTACTATGGTAACTTCGACCAAGATAACACCACTACAAGCAACGATGCGAATAACTTTATTGGCTCTTCGTACTATGGTGATGGCCGCGGTCGTTACTCGTGGGATAATCGCTATGGGACACTTTCGGGTGACAAACCACACTTATTAAAAGTGTATGGCTACTACACAGTACCGTGGGAAGCAAACATAGGTGCATATTTTGTATACCAATCGGGTAAACCTTGGGAAGCATGGGATGGCTCAATTTATGGCTACTCTTCTGACGTAAGTCGTTACGGTGAGCCTGCTGGTAGCCGTCGTAGTGCAAGCCATTGGCAATTAGATTTAAATTATACCCAAGATTTCAAAATCGCAGGTGATTTTAACATGCAATTCCGCGCTGATTTGTTTAACGTGTTTGATCGTCAAACAGGTTACAACAACAACCCAGCAGTTTCATCTGAAACGTTTGGTGAGTACCGTAGTTACTATAACCCACGTACTTTACAGCTTTCATTCAATGTTGAGTTTTAATCGCTTTAAGTTTAAGTACTCACTAAGCTAAGCACTTAAACTTTTGTAAATATAAGGCCACTTCAATCATTGTAGTGGCCTTTTACTTTTCATGTAAAAACCCTTTCATACTCATCAATCCAAAAATAAAGTTTAAAACAGCCTTAGGTTAGCCACCAACCTCAACTATAAATCAAGACCTGCTTATCCGTCATTTTATATTTATAAACAGTTTCGTCGCAGCTCAGAAGCTAATATAGGGAATGTGGATGCGCGAGGTTTAAACTATTCTGAAGTCGTTTCGACGATTGTATTTTGCACTAAAGAGCGCGACTACCGCCTTTATAAAGATGATTTTTGTATTCTAGGATTTTTACAAATAGAGCTGGACTATATTGCTCCTGCTTTTAAAAAGTAAAAGCTTACCCATGTATTAAGGTGCCTTTGATAACGTTTCAGGTAAAACCATATGGTCACTAAATTACGACGCAGTTGACTTAGATAAGGTAATAAAAAACGTAGCCTAAGCTACGTTTGTGTTCTTTACTTAGATTAACTTTACTTATACAACAAGTACTTTTTACGCTGTTGTTTAAAGGCTTCTAAGTCTAATTGCCAGCTTTGTTTTATTTGCGCTTCTGTCTTCCCTGCTTCGATAGCTAAACGTAATTTGTCAGTGCCAGCAAGTTTATCCATAAAGCCAGCACGCTCAAAGAAGGTTTCATCAGCGGCTGATAATTTATGGTATGCATCAATAAATAAGCCAAGATCGAGCCCTTCAATAGTGGCTTTGCGTAAATCTTGGCCTTGTACTTCTATATCTTTAAACTTAGGATTCATTGAAGCACCTTTAATGGCACGTGGTTTAAAGCTAAATTCACCTAATGCAACGGGTGAGTAACCTATCACTTGAAACGGAAAGTCAGTGCCGCGACCAATAGTAATTGGCGTTGCTTCAAAAAAGCACAGTGACGGGTAAAGCGCTATTGACTGATCGTTAGGTAGATTAGGGCTTGGTTTAACGGGTAAGCTGTATGGCATATCACGGCTATAATTAGCCACTGGCACAACAGTCAAGTTAAGCTTTTTAGCTTGATCTATCCAGCCTTCACCTTTAATCATTTTGGCCAGCTCACCGACGGTCATACCGTGTAAAACCGGGATTTCGTGCATGCCTACAAATGATTGAAACGCAAGATCTAAAATAGGCCCATCAACATAAGCAATGTTTGGATTAGGTCTATCTAGAACGATAAACTCGATATCATTTTGTGCTGCTGCTTCCATCATATAATGCATCGAGCTTATATACGTATAAAAGCGCACACCCACATCTTGAATATCAAAGATGATCACATCTAATTCACTCAAAACATCACTATTTGGCTTTTTATTGCTACCGTAAATAGAAACTACATCAATGCCGGTTTTCTCATCAACCGTGCTTTTTACATGAGCACCTGCATCATGATCCCCACGAAAACCATGCTCTGGTGCAAATATTTTAGTGACGTTGACGTTTTTTTTACGCAGTAAATCGACAATATGAGTGCCATTAACTTGTGAAGTTTGATTAACCACAAGGCCAACACTTTTGCCCTTTAAAGCTGGTAAATAAATGTCATACTGCGCGGCTGCAACACTTAACGCCTGGCCTTTAGTGGAATTAGTCTCTGTAATCGTAGTTACGTTATTACTGCAAGCGGTAAGTAACAATACACATACACTCAGAATATATTTAACCATTATAACTCCACAGCTTTACGTAAAAAGCCATCTGCTTGAGTTAGCAGCTGCTTCGCTTTTTCGCCATTATGGCCTGTTAAAACAATCAATGTAGCAAGCTTTGCACTTTGGTCTGCTTCTTTAAGCGCTGCAACAGCTGTTTCGTGACTACACTCGGTTGCTTGCATTACGATACGAATAGCTCGGGCATGTAACTTTTCATTACTGGCACTCACATCAACCATAAGGTTTTTATATACTTTACCGCTTCGGATCATGCTAGCGGTACTCAGCATATTCAACACTAGCTTTTGCGCTGTCCCTGATTTCATACGAGTTGATCCCGTTACCGCTTCTGCACCCACTACAGGGCAAATACCAACTTGTGGTAAACGCATCACAGCTGAATCTGGGTTACAGGTAACCCCTACGGTAACGCACCCTAAAGACTTAGCGTATTCAATGGCAGCGCATACATAGGGAGTACGGCCACTGGCTGCAATGCCTACAACGACATCTTTTGCTTGTAAGTTAATTGCTTTTAAGTCTTCAGCACCGAGTGTGGTGCTATCTTCAGCGCCTTCTACGGCTTTTTTAAACGCTGTTTCCCCACCAGCGATAATACCCATTACTTGCTGCTCACTTACACTATAAGTAGGCGCACATTCAACGGCATCTAAAATACCTAAACGACCACTGGTGCCAGCACCGATATAAATCAGACGACCTTCCACCTTAAACGCATCAACAATGCAATCAACTGCTTTGGCAATTTGTGGAATCACCAACTGCACAGCGTATGCTACTTTTTGGTCTTCATTATTTATTTTGGTCAATACACCTTCGCTATCGAGTAAATCAATATCAAGTGTATCTGGATTTTGCCCTTCAGAGACAATGCCGTTTAATTCTTTTAGCAACTGACTTTGTTGGTTAAAGACATTTTCAGAGCTCATTATAGTGTCCTTTATTAGTTAATTCGTCGTACTCTATGGCGGCCAATATTGCCGCACCGGTTAGTGAGTCTCCTCGACGAAAAGATAAGCTTTGTTGTATTTTGGTATCAAGTAAAGCCACGCTGACATCGCCTAAACCACCAATCACAATAGTTGGTAATTGCGCTGAATCACGCGACTTTTCAATTAATTGGGTTACATCTTGGATATGTTTGGCAAGTACCGAGTCGGCACCGCGCACTGCTTTTGCAAACTAAAAATCAGCGGGCTAAAGCGTGCATAATCACCCGCCTTAGCATCACGTAGCCAACTGGAAATAACGCTACGGTTATCGCCTATTTGCTCACTAAGCTGCTTAGTAAGTTTGCTGGTTGGTCCGTCATGGCGGTCAATATCTTCAAGTAATTGCTGCACGCCATGTAAGCCTAGACGCGCGCCGCCGCCAAAATCATCAACAGGAAAGCCCCAACCGGCCACAATTTTAGTACTGCCATCAGCACTTAAACGCGCACCCACAGCGCCGGTACCAAGTGCAATCACCACACACGGCTCACCAAGGTTGGCGCCATATAGTGAAGTATGCGCATCACTGACAATATTAAGTTTGGCAAACTCAAGTTTAAAAACCCGTTTTAATACCGCTTTAACACGATCTACTAACTGTGTTGATGAGCCACCAGCGAGCCCCATTACAGCGAGAATCTGTTCAGGTGTCGCACCGCTTTGTTTACATAGGTGCGTTATTACCTGCTGCAAGCTATCCACGGCGCCATCAAAGTCGTTATAAATCGATGCTGCGCCGGCTTGGGCTGTATACTCTTGGGCTGAATCGGTATTAATTAGTTTGGCGAGAGTTTTTGTACCACCGCCATCAATCGCAAGTAAATACTTTATATTCATGCTGGCTGCTCGGGCGTGGTGCTGCTTTCTAAAGGTTTAGACTGTGCTTTACCTATGCAACACACAAGCGTTGAAAGTGCCGTGCCAATACATAACTGCCATGTAAAGCCAAGTGAAAAGCGCATACTTTCTGGTAGTAACCAATCAACCATATATGGCTGCATTAATAAGGTAATGCTAAAGCCGATGATTAATGCTGCAAGTACCGATCCTTCACTACCGCGCTTGGTAAATAAGGTCGTGAAATAAACACCCAGTAGGCCACTGTATGAAAACACCATGACACTAAGTGCAAACTTAAGTAGCGGCATATCGCTATATTGCTGCCAAAAGTAACAAAGAATAGCCATCACAGCCAGTGCGGCACTCACTACAGCCATACCAAAACGACCCGCTTTAACAAAGTGGTTGTCATCAACCTGCTTATTTTTAGCAGCTAAATATGGCCGATATAAATCTTGCACAATAACCGACGACATGGAGCTTAAACCTGAGTTTAAAGTAGAAATAGCTGCAGCAATAATACCTACGCTGACTAACCCTTTAACACCCGCTGGCGCTTCATTTAAAACGTAGTACATAAAAATAGTAATTTTTTCGCCGTTGAATTCTTGTACAACTTGCGTACCAGTACTATTCATAAGCGTTGGCTGTTGATACACAATATAAAGCAGTAAACCAATAAATATAAATACTAACATTACCGGAATAACCATCACGATAGAAAGCACTAATGCTTTGCTGCCTTCTTTGGCACTTTTACAGGTTAATAAGCGCTGAGTCATATCTTGGTCAAGACCAAACGCAGCAATATTTAATAGTACAAAGCCCGTCAAAACTGAGGCCATATTGAATACGCCACTAGGACCAAAATCTAAGTCAAACTTAAATATTGCAAGTTTTGAATCTGCGCCGTTACCCGGTTCATTCATAGCTGCTAAAATAGTCGAAAAGTCAGCAGGAATTAATATCAGTAAACACCAAATAACTGCAATCGCAGCGCTAACATAAACAACAGTTTGCAGTACATCTGAATAAATAACACTACGAATACCACCAAATACGGTGTATAAAAGTCCCACTAAAGCTAATAGTAATGTAGCGACAATAACACTTTGCGCTTCAATGTTACCATATAGGATCATAGCTACAGCAATAGCAGCCATATATAAACGTGCACCACTAGCAAATATTCGACCAAATAAATACATTAAACCACTGCGGCGCTTCGCTTGAGGGCCAATACGCTTTTCGAGTAATTCGTAAACGGTATAAACTTGTTGTTGGTAAAACTTAGGAATAAGAAAAACTGAAACTATAAAAGCGGCAACCAACGCACCAATATTTGTCGCTAAATAAGATAAGTCACCTTGATAGCCTTGGTCCGGACCGCCGATAAATGTTGCTGCAGATTGTGAGGTAGCTAATACTGAAATGGCTACCATCCACGTAGGCATACTATTACCGCCTAAGAAGAAATCTTGACTTGAGTTTGCGCGTTTGCGATTAAACCACCAACCACTCAATAACAGGATTGCACCATAGCCTGCAAACACGAGCCAATCTAGTAAAGTATATTGTACGCTCATTATTTATCCTAATAGAGAATCGCTAAAGGAATATATTATTCCATTAAAACAACAAAAAGAAAACTGTTATATTTTTTAATTTTAAAACAGTTATATTAATAAGGCGCTACCTAAAGTCTAGGTAGCTGCCAAGTGGTTTGTTTTTGCTGATATTGACTTTTCGTTAGGCTAACTAATAACGGTTTTTTAGCTTCATCTAACCAAGCTAGTAGTGCGTCCATATTTTTCTCATCCATTGCAGTGCAACCAGCGGTTGGCTTAGATTCAGCACGCCATAAGTGCATAAAAATACAACTGCCGGCGCCATTTATATTTTCGCTATTGTGCTTAACCACAATACCTTTCTTATAAAGATTGTCTTGGCTATAAATATCACGGCGCATCCATTCAGACGAACCTTCTACGGCTTTTTCACCAACGACTGATTTATCAACTAATTGGTTATAAAATGGCGAGCCTTGAACATCAATACAATAGTCATCGGCGCTCATACCTTGGTAAGTCATGTTAGTTTGTAATGAGTCTAAATAACCAAAGGCTGTACCAAGCTCAAAAATACCCGCTGGCGCTTTACCGTCGCCTTCTTGTTTTTGCTGGCCTATTTGCTTAGGATGTAAACCAATACCCCACGCTAACCCCGTGCGTCCAAGTACTACTTGGTGTGCATCTCCAAGCTGTTGCCAGCTATTATTCTTAAGTTCAAAACGATACAACGTGCCGTCAATGGCTTCGTTGTCTTTTGCGACCACCACCACTAACTGTTTATGGCTATTATCAATAACAGCTGTTTTAGCTGATATGTCATCATTTGTAGCACTACAACCTACAACCGCAAAGGTCGTGATTATTGCAAGCGTCTTTTTCATAAAGGCCATACTCCATCGTCAATTGCGATTAAACCATCAATATGGCTTATACCAAGCCCAGGGGCATCACTTAAGGTGATATCTGGGCCATTAAATACCACGCCACCTTGTACTGGATCGTACTTGCCAAGGGCTGGACCGTCTAAATCTATTTTATTAATTTGCTGTGCTTTTGCTGAAGCTAAATGCGCGGCACCCGCAACAGCAATACTACCTTCAAGCATGCAGCCAATCATACAATCAGCTTGATACTGTGCGGTTATATTCGCAATTTCTATAGCGCGACTTAAACCGCCTGTTTTCATCACTTTAATATTAATAATATCAACCGCATTTTGTTCTAACAGCTGAATAACTTGATTAGGCGAAAAAGCACTCTCATCAGCCATAATTGGCGTATTTACTCGTTCAGTAATATACTTTAAGCCTTTAAAATCATCACTTTTCACAGGTTGCTCAACAAGCTCAAGCTGCACATTTTGATTTTCAAGTTGCTGTAAGGCAAATACCGTTTCTTTTGCTTGCCAGCCTTGATTAACATCAAGGCGTATTTGCGTTTTATTACCAAAGCCTTGGTAAATTTTTGCTACTCGCTCAATATCTTGCTGTAAATTATTGCCGATTTTCACTTTAAGAATGTCAAAACCTTGCTCAACTGCAAGTTGACAGTCTGCGAGCATTTTATCAATATTATCGACACTAATAGTAATGTCGGTGCGTAAATTTTTCGCGCCGCCACCTAGTAACTTATAAAGTGGCGCATTATAAAGTTTGCCCCATAAGTCATAAACTGCCAGTTCAAGAGCCGCTTTAGCACTCGTGTTACCTACTACGGTTGACTGGATAATTTGGCATAATTGACTAAGGTTCTCTACTTCCATACCTAGCAGCTTAGGCGCAATAAATTGCTTAATAACCCCAATCATACCTTGGTGCGTATCGCCGGTGATCACCGGCGTTGATGCCGCAGAGCCATAGCCAACTTCACCGTGGTCAGTTTCTATAATAACGACTAAGTCTTCAATAAAACTTACTTCACGTAACGCTGTTTTGAAAGGCGTTACTAATGGCACTTTTAATTTAGCAAAGCGAACTGCAGTAATTTTCATAATCAGGCCTTAGCGAATACGTTTAATGTTGTAAGTACGGTCGAGGTAGCTCGTTTTTTGCGATAGACGCAGTGGCAACAACGGCGTTACAGACACTCCGTTTAGCGAGCTTGAATAAAAGCTACCATCGGCTTTATTGTAGCCAAGTCCTTTTACATCATGGATAACGTAAGGCTGACCGTCTTGCTCACCTAAATACATCATTACGTGGCCGGGGATATAAATTAAGTCACCCACTTGCATGGTATCTATCACTTCACGCTTTTGCTGCTCGGTGCTTTGCTTGTCAAAACGATGGTTTATACCATATTCACCGCCTCCCTGCTGGCCTGAATTACGCGGCATTAATAAACCAAAACTTTTATAAACTTCGCCTACAAAACCAGTACAGTCACGACCGTTGTAATCGTGCCCCCAACCATAACGCTCACCTAAAAACTTAAAGCCTTGCTTAACTAAGTTTTCTTGAGTATAAGGCAGGTATCCTTTACTTACATCGCTGCTGCGACTAATGAGCGCTGGTTTTATCTCAAGCTGCCCTTTAGCGTTACGGGTAGGTAATTGCACCACGTAGTTAGCATAGGTATTTTGACCATTTAATAAGTTTGGCACTTTATCTGCGGGCATTAACGGTAAACGTACTCCCATATCAAGTTGCACTTGCGATACTGTTTTATCATCGGGTACATAAGCAGTATAGACTTTTGCACCAGTGACCAGTAAGAAGTTATCGTCTTCTTTAAAATCTTTGATGGTGGCTTTATCGCTATAAGCAACGTCTTGTTCAGGCACCCAAGCTAAGTAATTATAAGCGCGAACTAATAGCCATTTTTTATCTGCGCTTTGGTGTAACACCGCCATGGTATCGCCTGGGAATAAACCACTTTCTTGAAAGCGATCTAAATCTTCATCAAGACCACTATTGAGCACGCGATCCATTGTTGGAAAAGTACGCAGTTCGGTGCGTTTAACGGCAACAGCAAATTTAACTGGGTTGTTATCAGCGACCTCGTCTACATTAAGGTTTGCAGTATATTTAGCAAAGTCTTTGTCTGTTAATTGTTTGCCGTTAGGGTAAAAACGAGTACTTTTTGGCACTGAACTTATACTAAAAATTTTCTCTTTTAATTTAGCGCCCGATAATGACGTAACATAGTCAAGCGGATCAACAATATGTTTGTTGTCACTAATTAGCTTTTCATTAAAACCACTAATTTGCGCTTGGCTCATAATTGCCTTAGCACTTACTTTTTCGGTTAACCAGTGTTCACTATTAAGTTGAGATTGCTGAACACCAATAACATCAGACTGCCACTGTCCGGCGCTCACATTTGTAGAAGCGCAGACCATACTTGCTAATGAAATAGAGAGGGCAATAAAAGAATATCGCATAAAAGAGTTCCTCGTTAATTTTAATGCTTGTTGTTTGTTGCTTATCAGTTCTTGCTAGTTAAGTCGTACTAACAATTTAATTTAGTAAATGCTTGTTGAAGTTAGCCTGCATTAGCATACCCGCAGCCGACAAGTTTTGCTCAGTGGCTCGGTACTGTATTTGCACCGCCGGTGTAAACTCGTGTCCACCTTGGATATTTGGTAAATAAATAGTGCCCGTATTACCATCTTTGTTTTAGAGCGAGTTTTCACTTGGCCCCCAACCTATTTTTTGCCATACGCGCCGCTTACCGTCAGTCAACGAATCAAGCACTTGCTTTTCAAAGCGCATATCATTTAGCGCAAGGGCCTTTGCTAGTGCATTAGTGTTCATCTGGCTGTCCCTTGCATCATGCCACCCTCTTGATGATTATCCGTATGGTCAGTGCCATTAAACAGTACATCAATATCACTGGCGTGCAAGTATAGATGACCTGTAAGCGACTCACGTTGATGACTCGCTAACTGCTTTAATCTGTCACCTTAGAATAACCCAGTTAAATACTTACGCCCTACTTCATTTAGAAAATAACTGACAATAGCATTAGAGTTACCATCCGCTCGGCCAAATACTTCATAACTATTAATGCTAGAAACCAAGCCAGCAATTAGCATTGTGCCTGTTAACACACTTTACCTATCGGAATATCACAATGTTACCAGTAAGCACCTATACGCTGCTGCCAATTTAAGCCGACTATAATCAACTTCACTCGCTGTTTTATACTTCCCAACAACTTTATTATTAGCTACTTGGTGATCTGCAAGTGATAAATTATTCACATTACTGGATAACACAGGAGCTGCCAACATCACTTGCTTATAAAAGTTTGTGACTTCAACTATTTATCTTCTACTTTTTCAGTATCTACACTTTAACAACTACTTCCTAGTAACACACTGCTTAATACTGCAAGTACGGAGATAAATTTAGTTTATAATGACAACACAATTAAAATTCCTCGCCCTTTTAAATCTTGGAATATTTTATTTAAAATAACACATTCTACATATAGAGCAAATTTTTTGCATCTAAATCACTCAATGACTCGTATTAACAATTATGCTATCTATGTAAAATTAATAATATTAATATAAGGATGTGATAATGCGAAGTTTCTTAATAATATCGGGGTGCTTATTCAGCTCCAGCGCAGCATTGGCCAATATAGAAAAGGTGACCGTATATGGTCATCGAACTGGTTTGATAGGTGATGCCATCAGTGCATCAAGCGGTATTATCGGCCAAGGTGAAATTGAAGAGCGTCCGATGTTACGTAGCTCTGAGATGTTAGAGCTGATACCCGGTATGGCCGTAACTCAACACAGTGGTTCAGGTAAGGCGAACCAATATTTTATTCGCGGTTTTAACCTTGATCACGGCACTGACTTTGCTACCAGTATTGATGGTATGCCAATCAATATGCGCAGCCATGGCCATGGACACGGTCAAGGCTACACAGATTTAAACTTCATCATTCCCGAAGCAATCTCCACAATTAACTACCAAAAAGGCGCGTATGATGCCAACCAAGGGGATTTTTCAACAGCGGGTAGTGCCGAATTCCACTTAATAGACAGCCTTACTCATCAGCAAGTTAATTTAGCTGTTGGTGAAGATGGTTACCGCCGTGCTGTAATGCTCGGCAGTGCAAGCGTTGGTGAAGGTAAGTTGATTGGTGCCGCTGAGTGGCATGGTTACGATGGACCTTGGCAAGATATAAACGAAGATGTAGATAAAAAAAATGCCATGTTACGTTATGTAGGTAGTGCCCTTGGTGGTGACTTATCAATTACAGCTCTTGCTTATGACAATAGCTGGAATTCGGCCGATCAAATTCCACAAAGAGCTGTAGATCAAGATATTATTACTGAACTTGGTTCATTAGATAAAACCGTCGGCGGTAGCTCTAGCCGTTATAGTCTATCTGCAAACTGGCAAGGCCAACACGTAAAAGCCAGTGCCTATGTTATTGATTATGACATGGACTTATACTCTAATTTTTCTTATTTTTTAAATGATCCCGTTAATGGCGACCAATTTAGACAACGCGACAGTCGAACTATTTCAGGCGGTGAACTGAGCTATCAGTTTGCCCAGCAGCAGTGGATTGTGCCAGTGCAAAATACTGCCGGTGTAGAAATTCGCCGAGACGATATTGATCAAGTTGGCTTATATAATACACAAGCGCGCATGCTACTAAGTACGGTAAGAGAAGACGCTATCGTTGAAACCAGTTATTCTGCTTTTTGGCAATCTCAACTCACACTCAGTGAACGCTTAGAGGCAACCGTCGGCGTACGTTACGATTATTTTGATGCCGATGTTAATAGTAATAATACACTTAACTCCGGCAACGCCGATGATGACTTAGTCAGCTTTAAAGGTAGCTTAAATTACACCTTTACAGATAACTTAGCCGCTTACGCTAACTGGGGTCAGTCGTTCCACTCGAATGACGCACGCGGCGCAACCATTACGCAAGATCCTGTCAGTTTAGATGTGGCTGAAAAAGTTGACTTACTAGTACAAAGTAATGGCGCTGAATTAGGCTTACGCTACTTTGACCAAAATAAATTTAATATATCTGCGGCCTTATGGTGGCTCACATTGGACTCGGAGTTACTGTTTGTAGGTGATGCTGGTAACACCGAAGCGAGTGACGCATCAGAACGTTACGGTCTTGAGCTAAGCGCTTACTATTGGCTAAGTGACACGCTAAGCCTAGATGCTGAGGCCTCATTTACCCATTCACGATTAGATATCACAGATGAAAACGACCGTATAGAAGGTGCCGTGCCCGTAGTTGCAAGTACCGGCGTAAATTGGCATATCACCGAGCAATGGCAAAGTTCATTACGCGTACGCCACATAGGTAAACGCACACTGACTGATGATGGCGAGCAACGCTCAGAGCCCTTAACGGTAGTAAATGGCTTAGTTAGCTATCAACAAACACACTGGAAGGTCGGTTTAGAGTTGTTAAACATGTTTGATAGTAACGATCACGATATTGACTACTATTATGCATCTCGTTTAACGGGTGAGCCAAGCGAAGGCGTTGAAGATAATCATTTTCACCCTATCGAGCCACGTACTATTAGACTCAACTTAAGCTTACTTTTCTAACTATGATTTTATAAAGACTTGAATCAAAATAATCCTGAGCCGTATGTTTATACCCCTCGTATAAATATACGGCTCAGGAGTTTAGTCATCGACTATCTCAAACTTATATTTCTGTTTTGGTTGCTCTCACCTTTTCGATTTAACGAATAAAGCTACCTGGTAATTCACGCCATAGCACAAACAGTTTATTTTTTATTAGTGGTTTACTATTTGGTTTAAGCGTAGGATTTTAATCAATAGGTTATCGTTTCAACGCTGACGTGTCTCGCTGGGTGTAATTTACTCAGCAAAGTGCTACTTACCATACTGCCATTCGAGACATTTAGCGCAATCTTGACCGAGGAAATCCGCTTTGGTTATATTACCTTAGTGGCAAGTAATGGATTTTCGTGGCTACAGCCAGCTCTTAAAAAATAGACGTTAATAAATTTTAGGCATAAAAAAACCGACTTAATGTCGGTTACTTTAAATAGAAAGTGGTGGGCGCAGGAGGATTCGAACCTCCGACCGCCTGGTTCGTAGCCAGGTACTCTATCCAGCTGAGCTATGCGCCCACATTCTATTTAATTTTAATGTCTTAACAGACATTCTACTATAAATAACTCGCTTTACTTATTTATACTCTAAGAAGGAGTCAAAAGTGGTGGGCGCAGGAGGATTCGAACCTCCGACCGCCTGGTTCGTAGCCAGGTACTCTATCCAGCTGAGCTATGCGCCCACTTTTTATTTCTTATTTATACTCTAAACGAGTTTGTAAAGGATGGTGGGCGCAGGAGGATTCGAACCTCCGACCGCCTGGTTCGTAGCCAGGTACTCTATCCAGCTGAGCTATGCGCCCATTCTTTACTTTACAAGACAACCATTTATAAAATAAATGGCGGAGAAGGAGGGATTCGAACCCTCGATAGAGCTACAAACCCTATACTCCCTTAGCAGGGGAGCGCCTTCGGCCACTCGGCCACCTCTCCGTCTTGTGGGGCGTATAATAAAGATTTCAGAAAATATGTCAAACACTTTTGTTGTTAAAAGTGTTTGTCTGGTTACAGAATACACATTACAGCTAAAAAAACATCATTCATGTACAGCAATCACACAAATTCCTGCTTTTTTAGTGATTGTTCCATACCGAGTATCGACACTAAATGCTCATCACACTGAGCTAATTATTGATCTTGATAACCCAGTTGTTGAAACTCAACTATACAAGCTCGGTAATAAGCTTGACGCTCTTGCTCAGTTATACCTTCATTTGATAAAAACTCTAAAGACTGAGATAGCAGTATCAAATAACAGCCCCCGTATTGAGTTAAGATAATTTAGATATAAAAACGCCGCTATAAAGCGGCGTTTAATTATTGTATAAAAAGTAGTATTAGTCAGCTTGTGGACGCATATGCGGGAACAAGATCACATCTTTAATTGTTGGTGAATCAGTAAATAGCATTACTAGGCGGTCAATACCAATACCTTCACCCGCAGTAGGAGGTAAGCCGTACTCAAGTGCGCGTATATAGTCTTCGTCGTAATGCATTGCCTCAATATCACCTGCGTCTTTCTCTTCTACTTGGCGAGTAAAGCGCTCAGCTTGATCTTGTGCATCGTTAAGCTCAGAGAAGCCATTAGCAAGTTCACGACCACCAACAAAAAACTCAAAACGGTCAGTAATAAATGGGTTGTCATCGTTACGACGTGCAAGTGGCGACACTTCCCACGGGTAGCCTGTTATAAATGTAGGTTGGATAAGCATGTGCTCAGCCGTCTCTTCAAATATTTCACATAAGAACTTACCTGGGCCCCATACACAATTTTCAGGAATCTTAACGTGCACTTGTTTAGCATACGCTTTTAATTCGTCAAAGTGATTTTCTGGGTCGTTGAATACGGCCGCGTCAAATTCAGGGTTATATTTTAAGATAGCGTCAGCCATACTTAAACGTGTAAACGGTTGGCCAAAGTCGTACTCTACTGAATCAATTACTTCGCCATTTTCGTCTTTTGTTGTATTAACAACAATTGGGCTGCCCAATACGTTAGTTGCAACAGTACGTAGCATGTCTTCGGTGATATTCATCAGGTCAATGTAATCAGCGTATGCTTGGTAGAACTCAATCATAGTGAATTCTGGGTTGTGACGCGTTGATAACCCTTCATTGCGGAAGTTACGGTTAATTTCAAATACGCGGTCAAAGCCACCTACCACTAAACGCTTTAAGTAAAGCTCAGGCGCTATACGTAGGTACATGTCAATATCAAGTGCGTTATGGTGAGTCACAAACGGGCGCGCCGTTGCGCCACCTGGGATCACTTGTAGCATTGGCGTTTCTACTTCCATAAAGTCACGCTCAGATAAAAAGCGACGAATGCCTTCAACCACTTGTGAACGAATACGGAATGTTTCGCGCGTTGCTTCGTTAGTTATCAAATCAACGTAGCGTTGGCGGTACTTAGTTTCTTGATCAGATAAGCCATGAAACTTCTCTGGTAATGGCCGTAGTGACTTAGTAAGTAGTTCATACTCAGTCATCTCTACGTATAAATCACCTTTACCTGATTTATTAAGTGCGCCTTTTACACCAATAATATCGCCAATATCTAGTTGACCATATTTTGCTTTCAAGTCTTTTTGCACATCTTTAGATGCATAAGCTTGTACGCGACCTTTCATGTCTTGAATTGCCATAAAAGGACCACGCTTAGCAAGAATACGTCCAGCAATTGATACAACATGCTGAAGTTCCACTAGTTCTTCTTTGCTCTTATCACCAAACTCAGCTTGCAAGTCAGTCGTAAAATGTTCACGACGGAATTGGTTTGGATGACCGTTGGCTGGGCAATTTTCGCGGATTGCGTCTAATTTGCCACGACGCTCAGCGATTAACTTGTTTTCGTCTTGGATTTGATCAGTCATTTTTAGCTCTTTTTTAGCTTGGTGGTTAGAGACCAGATTTTAAGCTGGCTTCAATAAATTTATCTAAGTTACCGTCAAGTACCGATTGGGTATTGCGGTTTTCAACGCCGGTGCGTAAGTCTTTAACGCGTGCATCATCAAGTACGTAAGAACGAATTTGACTCCCCCAACCGATGTCAGACTTGGCATCTTCTTGGGTTTGCTTCTCAGCATTTTGCTGCTGTACCTCAAGCTCAAATAATTTTGCTTTTAGCTGCTTCATCGCTTGGGCTTTATTTTTATGCTGTGAACGCTCGTTCTGACACTGCACCACAGTATTGGTGGGCACATGAGTAATACGAACCGCTGACTCGGTGGTATTTACGTGCTGGCCACCCGCGCCTGATGCACGGTATACGTCGATGCGTAAATCTGACGGGTTTATGTCAATTTCAATATTATCATCAACTTCAGGATAAACGAATGCAGAAGCAAAAGAAGTATGGCGACGACCACTTGAGTCAAACGGGCTTTTTCGTACTAAACGATGCACACCCGTTTCGGTACGCAACCAGCCGTAAGCGTATTCACCAATAAAGCGCACTGTTGCCCCTTTAATACCTGCAACATCACCATCGGTTGCTTCTACCAGCTCAACTTTAAGGCCTTTTGCTTCACCCCAGCGTAAATACATACGTAGCAGCATGTTACACCAGTCTTGTGCTTCTGTACCGCCGGAACCTGATTGTAAATCAAGATAAGCATCGTTTGAGTCATGAGGTCCTGAGAACATTCGGCGAAACTCTAAGCCTTCAAGTTGTTCGTTTAAATCACTTAGCTCACTTTGAGTCTCATTAAAGGTATCGATATCTTCTGCTTCTATAGCAAGCTCAAGTAAACCTTCAACGTCATCAGTACCTGCAACAAGATTATCGATTGTTTCTACAACTGCCTCTAATGCGGATTTTTCACGGCCAAGAGCTTGTGCGCGTTCTGGCTCACTCCATACGGCTGAATCTTCTAGTTCGGCGTTAACTTCTTCTAAGCGCTCTTGTTTATGAGCGTAGTCAAAGGTACCCCCGAAGTAGCTCAGTACGTTCGCGAATTTCCTTGATTTGATTAATCACAGGATTCACTTCAAACATCTACGTTACTCCAAAATAGCCTATTTATTCGTTTATTTATTCGGTAAGTACCCAATAAATTTCTTTAATAATAACTTTATTATCTTTAAATATTACCTTTAGATAATAAAATGCCCGATTTTAACAAAAAACCGCGCGCTTTATTAGTATTTTATACACTCAACAGTGATATTTTTAAGAGCTCTTTTGCAGTTCACGTACAATTAGCTGCAACGTAAACTTCCCTCTAAATTCATTTATATCGAGCTGATAAGCCACATGCGCAAAGCGCACTTCGATATCTGGCCACGCTTTTATATCAACGCCAAATGCAATGGCATCAACTAGACGTCCAGACTGATGCTTAAGAATCAGTTTTAAATGCTTTTCACCTACAATACGCTGCTGAATAACTTCAAAAGTATGTTCAAACACCGGCTCTGGAAATTGCTGTCCCCACGGGCCAGCTTGTTTGAGTAAATTAGCAAACTCCATGCTAAAGCAATCATTGGGAAGTTCACCATCGCTGAGCAAAATACATAGCTTATGTTCTTCACTCAATTGCTCGCTTACAGCGCGTTCAAATTCACGCTTAAACTCACTAAAGTGTTGCTCATTAATGCTCAACCCTGCGGCCATAGCGTGGCCACCAAATTTACTAATTAAATGCGGATGTACCGTATTTAATCGCTCAAGTAAGTCGCGCATGTGTAACCCTTCAATTGAACGACATGAGCCTTTAACTTCACCGTTATCACCACCTGCAAAAATAACCGTGGGCCGATGGTATTTTTCTTTTAAACGTCCAGCTAAAATACCAATAACACCTTGATGCCAATCATCTTGATATAAGCAAACTGCATCGGGCAAAGAGTCAGCTGAAAATGCTAAACGGTCAAGTACCGCTTGCGCCTCTGTTTGCATACCCTGCTCTATTGCACGGCGCTCAACATTTAGGCTATCAAGCTCTCCTGCAATGCGCCTTGCTTGGTTTATATCTGTTGCCAGTAAACAGGCTATACCTAAACTCATGTCGTCTAGCCGCCCCGCTGCATTTAACCGTGGCGCTAATGAAAAGCCAAAATCACTGGCACTTAATCGCGATGCATTACGGTTAGCTACCTCAATTAACGCTGTTATGCCAGGGCGGGTTTTACCACTTCGAATTCGAGCTAAGCCTTGGTGTACTAATGTACGATTATTAGCATCCAGCGCCACTACATCAGCCACAGTACCAAGAGCAACTATATCAAGCAGTTCAGCTAAATTCGGGGCTGGTTTTTCACTAAAGTAACCTAAATCACGCAGTGCACTTCGAAGAGCGATTAATAAATAAAATGCGACCCCGACCCCCGCAATTGATTTTGATGGAAACGCGCAGTCATACCGGTTTGGATTTACTATGGCATCTGCGTTTGGCAGTTGCTCGCCTTGTAAGTGATGATCGGTAACCAACACTTTAATACCCGCGGATTTTACAATATCAATACCCGCAACGCACGAAATGCCGTTATCAACGGTGATCACTAAATCAGGCGCTATAGTAACAATTTGCTTAGCTAATGCAGGGCTTAAACCATACCCTAAACTAAACCTGTCCGGGATCAGATAATCTATATGAGTAAAGCCAAACATACTCAGACCTTGCATCAATGTTGCGGTGCTGGTTGCACCATCTGCATCAAAGTCTCCAACAATCAATATATTACTTTGTGATTGTAATGCTGCTAATAATAACGTTGTTGCTTTATCCATATCTTTAAAAAGCTTAAAGTCATGTAAGGTGGCGGCGCTATTATCCAGCTCATCAGCATGGTTTACTTGGCGAGTAGCATAAATCTGTTTTATAACCGGATGTAAATACTCAGGTAAGTGAGAATCATCAACGTATGGACGAGCTTGAATCAATTTTTCCATGCTGGGGTAATGTACTTTTAAGTTATTAAAAACAAAAAAAGGCCTTGCGGCCTTTTTATACGCTTTATAAAGTTATGAAGGTTTATTAGCTTCAAGCGCAGCAACTAATGCTGCAGCCGGTTGGTATCCTGGGATCATAGTGCCATCTTCTAAAATAATCGCGGGAGTGCCACTAATTCCAAAACTCTGCCCTAGCTGATAATGTTCAGCCACCGGCGCATGACAACCTGCAATGACTTTAGTATCAGCACCTGACTTGGCTTCAGTAAGCGCTTCTTGCTGATCTTTAGCACACCACACATTCATTAAATCAGCATAACCCGAACCTTGTAATCCACCTCGAGGAAAAGCCAAATACTTAACGGTAACGCCCGCATCAAGTAAATCGTCTAATTCACGGTGTAATTTTCGGCAGTAACCGCAACTAATATCTGTAAATACGGTGATACTGTGTTTTTCGTTTTTAGCTTTATACACAATCATTGAATCTTCGTAATCAGCTAGGCCTTCTTGACGCACACCATTTAATGCTTGTTCAGTAAGGTTGTTACGATTATTCAAATCAATCAATGTGCCTTGCATTAAGTATTGGCCATCTGGGCTTGCATAAAGCACGCCTTTATCGGTGATCAATTCTTTCAACCCCGCCACTGGACTTGGATTAACTTGCTTTACAGTTACACCCAACTCTGCAAATTTGGTACTAATTGCCTCACTTATATCAGAAGCTGCATTAATACCATTGGCAAACACACTTAAACTGGTACCTAACATAGCACCGGCTAACACTAACTTTTTCATAAATTTCTCTTATATCCTGCTATTTTTTAACTACTGAGACCGCTCAAGTCAGAAAAATTCTTTAAGCGCGCGGATGATGTTGCTGATGTACTGATTTTAATCGTTCATTAGCCACATGGGTATAAATTTGTGTGGTCGATAAGTCGCTATGCCCTAACATCATCTGTACGACTCGAAGGTCAGCACCATGATTAAGTAAATGTGTTGCAAACGCATGACGCAATGTATGCGGCGATAAAGGCGATTCCACTTGTGCCAAAATAGCATAGTGTTTAATACGATGCCAAAAGGTTTGTCGGGTCATACCGACGCCCCGCTTAGAGGGAAACACAAAATCTGTTGCATGCTTTATCATTTCTGCGCGGCCGGTTTTTAAAAACAGTTCAAGCCAATGCATAGACTCTTCGCCAAGGGGGACCAAACGCTCTTTATTACCTTTACCTTTAACAAATACCACACCTTGGCGCAGGTTTATTTGTTCCATCCTAAGCCCTACAAGCTCACTGACACGCAAACCTGTGGCATAAAGAAGCTCTAACATCGCTTTGTCGCGCAGTCCCATAGGCTCTTGTGTATTGGGAGCATTTAATAATGCCTCGACCTCACTCTCTGAGAGTGTTTTAGGTAAAGACTGTCCTGCTTTTGGCTGAGCAATATTAATCATCGGCGAGTCTATTAGTTGCTTCTGACGAATAAAATACTGATAAAAGCGCTTTAAAGCGCTCATACTTCGTGCAGTACTGCGCGGCTTTAGGCCTAGATCAACCCGGTAAGCTAGGTAGCTTTGTATATCTTGCGCTTTGGCACTGAGTAAATCTTTTTTAATAAACTGACTGAATTTATCTAAATCACTACGGTATGCTGATAGTGTGTTATCACTAACATGTTGCTCTAAATACAGGTTATCTAAAAAACTTTCTAAATATTGTTCATTGCTCACATGTATAATCTGCGCAGGTTCATCTAGGTCTTGGGGTAACGTTGCCACTGGCACTCTCATCTTTTTCAAGGTATCAATTAATAATACCTTACGGTAAACTTAAGCCTATCATATCAGGCAAATACACAGTGATAAATACGATGCAGATTGGTTTATTTTATGGTTCTACCACTTGTTATACAGAAATAGCGGCAGAAAAAATCCGCGATATTATTGGCTCTGATGTTGTGAGCCTTCATAATATCAAAGATGAGCCATTAAAAAATGCAGAGCAGTTCGATTTTATTATCTTTGGCATCTCTACTTGGGACTTTGGTGAACTCCAAGAAGATTGGGAATCTATTTGGGATGATATTAAAGACGTAAACTTAAATGGCAAAACAATTGCGCTTTTTGGCATGGGCGACCAACAAGGATACGGTCAATGGTTTCAAGATGCTTTAGGCATTTTGCATGATGAAATAAAAGATCAGCAATTTACTTTATTAGGTTTATGGCCTAATGATTCAAGTTATGAGTTTGAAGCCTCAAAAGCATTAACTGCCGACTCCCAACATTTCGTTGGCCTAGCACTTGATGAAGATAGTCAATATGAGTTGAGTGATGAGCGTATTGCAACATGGGTTGAACAAGTCATGACTGAATACAGTGATAGCTTGTAATTAAGCCATTAGGCGCTTTTAATAGCGCCTAATGCTAGTTAGCTATTCAATGCGTTGCCAATATTGGTTGCGATAAAAAAACACAATATATCCACGTACTTCTAAGGTACTTCCCTCGTTTTGTGGTGTTAAGCGCACGGTGTAAGTTTTGCCGTTGTTAGGATCTAGAATTTCCCCATCTTGCCAATGACCATCGCCATTATCAACAACACCATTAATAATGGTCATACCTAAAATGGCTTTATCTTTTTTTGCACCTTCACACTCACTGCATACAGCACTTTGTTTATCAGGGTTAAGAATCTTTTCAATGGTTCCAAACAATTTTCCGTCTTGCTCTATTATTCGAACATATGACTTAGCTTCGCTAGTTTCTTCATCAATCGTTTTCCAAAGCCCAACTGGGCTCATGTTAGCAAACACTGATGAGCTACTAAGTAACAGCCAAGCAAATGCTACTTTTAATATATAAAGCGATTTTTGATTGGTGTGTGTTGTCGTTGTTTTCATAAATATTTAGCACCTAAAATTAAATGGCAATAAACCCAAGTAAGATAAATTTCACTTGGGTTTATTGCCATTTAAGAAAAGTTTATTTGCCCTGCCCATATATCTTTTCTACTAGTAGATAATTAACCGGGATTAATAATAAAGTAATAAATGTAGCGAAAATAATACCAAAGCCTAAGCTTACAGCCATAGGAATTAAGAACTGAGCTTGTGTGGCTTTTTCAAATAGTAACGGCATCAAGCCAATAAACGTGGTGATACTGGTTAACATAACAGGGCGGAAACGAGATGCGCCCGCAGCTTTTACCGCTTCAAGTAAATCTGCACCTTCACTGCGCTTTTTATTTATAAAATCAACCAGTACAAGTGAGTCATTAACCACCACACCTATTAATGCTAGCATCCCGAGTAAGCTCATTATAGTTAACTCCATCCCCATCACCCAATGCCCCATTACCGCACCAATCATGCCAAATGGGATAACACTCATAACAATAATTGGTTGTAAGTATGACTTAAGTGGAATGGCTAAAAGAGCATAAATAATAAAAAATACAAATAACAACGCCCACGCTAATGAACCAAACGACTCTCTTTGCTCTCGAGCTTCACCTTCTAATGAATAAGTGACCCCAGGATACTGCTGAACTAACTCATCTAAATAAGCACCTAAGTCCGCTTGGAGTATTGTCATGTTGGTGTTTGCTTTTTCGATATCTGCCGTGACATTTAAAGTACGAAACCTATCAATACGCTTAATAGTAGACGGACTCTGTCCGGGAACTAGCGTGGCAATGTGCGATAATGGCACAACCCCGCCATCTGGCGTATTAATTAAAATATCTTTAAGATCAGCCACCGAACGACGCTCTTCAATAGGTAAGCGCACCATTACTCGTACATCATCTCGTCCACGTTGAATACGCTGCGCCTGTGAACCATAAAAAGAGCTACGAACTTGCTGAGTAACATCAACTCGGTTCAAGCCAAGTGCTAAACCTTGCTCAGTCAGCTCTATTTGCAACTCTTCTTTACCATCAGACATACTATCAGCGATATCAAATACAGTAGGATAAGTCGTTAAACGGGCCTTAACATGCTCTGCGACCTCTTGTAATGTCGAAATAGAACTGGCCGACAATCGTACATCTATTGGGTCTGAACTGCGGCCAATTTCAGCTCTAAAAGTTAAGCTTTCAGCACCAGGAATGACCCCAATCAAATCACGTAACTCGCTAGAAAGCTCTCGCGAGCCAATATCTGTATCGCGCTCTTCAGCAGGGGTAATTTCAACCCGGATACTCCCCGAGTTTGATACTCCACCACGGCCACCGGTACTGGCTAAAATATTTTCTATTATGCTTTCACCTGTATCGGGATCACGGTACTTTTCCTCTAAAACACGGGCTTTTTCGGCCATATCAATTACATACTTATTGGTTACCTCAAAAGGCGTTCCCGTTGGTAAGGTTAAACTCACCCGTATTGTTTCACTTGGGATACGCGGGAAGAAAATAAACTTAGTCCAGCCACTAGTGATCATCGTTAAAATAATTAAAAATATGCCAATAAATAAACTTACTGTGGCCATTTTATGGCGTAAAGCTAAACTGAGTAATGGTTGATAATATTTTAAAATGGCGTGCTCAAAACCATCCGCAAAACGTTGTTGGAATTTTTCAAGCTTTGACGGCTCAGCTTTTTGATTACGTAGTTTTATATACTTTAAGTGCGCCGGTAATACAAATTTTGATTCAATCAACGAAAATAACAGTACCGGAATAACGACCACCGGAATTTGTGCAAATAATGCCCCCCGGTTACCTTCTATAAAGGCTAAAGGTAAAAATGCTGCAACCGTGGTTAAAACACCAAATGTAACGGGAGTCGCAACTTCTTGTGTCCCACGAATTGCGGCTTGTTCACCCGACTCTGCGGTCTTTAAATGCGTGTAAACATTTTCCCCGGTGACAATGGCGTCATCTACCACAATCCCCAGTACCAAAATAAAGCCAAACAAGCTCATAATATTTAACGTAACACCAAATAATGGCATCGCTAAAAACGCACCCATAAATGAAACAGGAATACCTATAAATACCCAAAACGCGATGGCTGGTCTTAAAAACAGGGTTAATAAAGCAAGAACTAAAATTCCCCCCTGCATGGCATTGGTGGTCAGTGTTGCGATTCTGCTTTTTACTACTTCAGAATTGTCATCCCAATAACTAAGCTCAAATCCTTGAGGTAAACTTGCTTGTTGCTCATGAATATACTCTTTAACTTTATCGGCTACCGTAATCGCACTTTGCGGACCAATACGATAAACATCTAAAAAAGCCGCTTGCTTACCATTAAATCGAGTACGTACTGGTGTTTCTTCAAAATCATCGCTAATATTAGCAATATCGCCAAGGCGAATTATGGTCCCGTCACTTTGGCGCTTAACAACTATTTGAGCAAACTCATCTTTACGGTACGCTTGCCCTTTAGAGCGAATAAGGACATCGCCTCCATCCGTTTTTAAGTTACCTGCCGAAATATCAGAGCTTGATTTTCCAATAGCACTAGAGATATCACTTAATGATAAGCTATATTGACGCAACACATCCTGACTCACTTCAATGGCTATTTCGTAATCACGTACACCACTGAGTTCAATTTGGGTAACATCATCTAAGCGTAATAAATCATCACGAACATGCTCGGCATATTCTAGGGTTTCTTTTTCACCATAATCACTGGCAACAGTAACGGCGATTACTTCACGGGTACGTTCGGCTAAAGCAACTACAGGGTTTTCAGCATCAGCCGGAAAGGTATTAATAGCATCGACTCGGCTTTTTATATCAGCCAGCAGCTCTCTAGGGTCGTAGCCACTTTCCACTTCAATTATCACCGAGGCTGCACCTTCAGAAGAACTACTTGAAATCTCTTTTATGCCCTCAAGATCTTGTACCGCCTCTTCAATTCGAATGCTCACACCTTGCTCTACATCTTCAGGTGTTGAACCAGGTAAAGAAACACTCACACTAATTCGGTCTACCTCAAATGAAGGAAAAACTTCAAGTGGTATCTGTGTACTCAAGCTAAACAACCCTGAAAGCACAATGCTGATCAGCAATAAATTTGCTGCAACATGGTTTTTTGTAAACCAAGCAATCATTGCTTATCTCCCTTTGGTTTTTTATTCTCACGGTGCTTTTTCATCAGCTCTTCTACAGTAATACCCTGCTCTTTTGCCATTGCTTCAAGTTGTTCTCGTGAAGGCTTTTTACGTGGAGGTCTATCAGCTTCAGAGTCTGACTCACCTAATACTTTAACTTTTGTTCCAGAGCTTACTTGTCCAAGTGGTGTTAGAACTAGCTTATCATTGGCTGCTAAACCTTCGGCAACAATCCCTTGTGCTGCATTTTGCCATGCCAGTTTTACATTCTTACGTTTAAGGATCCCTTGTTCCACAATATATACATAGGTACCTTGGTAAATAGCACTGTTAGGGATTATTAAAGCGTTTTCTACACGCTTTGCTGTAATTTTAGCTTTAATATATTGACCAATTTTAATTGGGTACTGATTTGTATCTGTCGCTTTGTATGGGTCGTTAATTTGTGCAACAACATAAAGCTGCTGAGCACCTTCATCAATAGCGCCTTCTGTTCTTATTATTTTACCTAACCATTTTTGCTCACCGACTAAGTCAGAGCTAAACTCTACTAACGAGCCATTGTTATCAGCTGTTGCATCACGATATTGCTCAGGTAAATTCATAAAAGGTAAATCTTTATTTTTAATTGGTAGGCGTATCTCAACACTATCAACGGCATAGATAATCGCTAATTCGGTATTGTCAGTAACAACTTGCCCTAAATCCACACTGCGGCTTAAAACACGGCCCGCGTATGGGGCAACAATTTTTGTTCGCTCTAAGTCTAACTCTGCTTTTTCTAATAGTGCTTGAGCTGATAATACCTCAGCTTGCGCTGCAGCTAACTGTGGTTCACGCAAAACTAAATTACTGGCTTGCTCACCATTACCCAAGCGTTCCCAGTCAACGATTGCTTGACGACCACGGGCCTGTTCTTCTTGCAAACCTTGCTTAGCAGTTAATAGCGCGGCTTGAGCTGCTTTTACTTCTGCACGATGGTCTCTATCGTCAAGCTGTAACAACACATCGCCTTTTTTAAAAAAACCACCCTCACGAAATTGTTCACTTACCTCAATAATTTGTCCTGACGCTTGGGATGCCAACGCACTTTGCGTTCGTGGCTTAACAGTACCAAAGCTATCTATCATGACTTGATAAAGAACCGGCTCTAATTTTTTAACAGCAACACTAATTTGTGCTTTTGGGGCACCACCAAAACGGCTCGTCTCTGGTGGATTTTGTTTAATAAAAAATATAATCAATGCTGTGGCAATTATGATTACACACGGAATAAGTATCTTTTTAGTTTTATTATTCATAGTGTTGACTCTGCATCTTGTGGCTGTGAAAAATCGCCACCAAGGGCAATGTGTAAATTAATACGGTTTATTATTAATTGGTTTTTTATTTCAATAACTGAACTTTGCGCATCGAAGGAACGATCTTGTGCATCCAGTACCGTGGTATAGGTGACTAAACCACTTTGATATTGCTCAAACGACAATTGCTCCGCGGCTAAGGCGTTGGCTTGTGCTTCAAGTGTAGCTTGATAACGTTCTTTTAAGGACTCTTCTCGTGTTATTGCAGTTTCAACATCATTAAAGGCATCATAAAGACTTTCTAAATAAGCTTGTTCCTGGCTTTTAACCAGTAAGCGTGCCGATTCTTCATTTGCAGCTAAGCGACCACCATCTATCAATGGCATTGATATCCTACCAATCAATGACCAAGCAAGACTTGAAGGTGAAAATAAGTCGCTCACTCTATCTGTATTATCGCCTAACTCTGCGCTGAGATTTAAACTGGGAAATCGTTGCTTGTGGGCATACGCAAGCCCTGCATCTGTACTTAATAGCTGATACCAACTTGCTTTTAAGCTTGGTTTGCGGGTCACTAGTTCAGAAGGAAGGCCTAAAGGGATCGATTTGTCTAACAAAGGTAAATCGGCGTTTACTATTAATGCACCTTCAGGGTAGCCCCCTGCAAGTCGTTCTAAGGTTCGCGTTGCTTGGGTAAGTACCGCCTTTTGAGCCGCAATACTTGAGCGCTGAGTATTAAGTTCGTTACGCGTAAGATAAACGTCTAACGCTTCGTTTAAGCCCTGACGATAACCGGCTTCTATTATTGCTAGGTTTTGCTCAGCAATTTCGGCGCGCTGTTGATACAATTTAAGTAATTTATTTGCGGTAATGACATCAAACCAAGCACTAACCACGTCAGCAACAAGTTGTTGTTTAGCCTGCTCGAAACTTGCTTGCTCAGCCAAATACACTAAATTAGCTTGTCGCTCAGCATCGGATAACTTGCCCCATAAATCAATTTCATAGCCCAACTCTATACCAACAGAGCTTGCATTACCGTAACTTACAGGACGGTTATCTTTACTTCGGCTTGTATCAGCGGATAAATCCAGACTAGGCCAAAGTGCAGCACCAGTAGCAACTAATTCTTGGCGTTTTATTTCAACACTATAGCTTTGTTGTAACAGCTGTTGATTATTTTTTAACGCCTTATCAACTAATGCAGTAACTTGTGGATTATTAATCTGCTGGAGCCAGTTATCTTCAACTTTACCTACTTGAGTCTGAGCAATTTGTTGCCAGTTAGCAGGTGTATTTTCAAGATTTTGGTCACGTTGCTGAGAGTTGATCCCACTACTACACGCACTCAGTAAAAGTGTACTTGAAATAAAGAAGCACAGCTTACTATAGGAAACCATATAAGAACCTGAAAGACATAAATTTATGATTGTAATTCAAGCAGTAAAAATAACTTAACTCAACTGAATTTACATAACATTACATTGCCAATGAAAAATATTTTCTCTCGACTTTAGTCGGTCTTAGAGTGGGGAGATTATTGAATTACACAATAAAAAAAGCCTCGCAAATGCGAGGCTTTAAATATATTTCTGTCAACTAATTAAGTCGAACATATAACTTTAATATGTTACTTATCACAATTAGTTACTCTTCTTAGCTATATAAACAAATGGTGCCGACTAACCGAGTCGAACGGTTGACCTACTGATTACAAGTCAGTTGCTCTACCAGCTGAGCTAAGTCGGCACACTAAACTGTGTGCATTTAAGGCACTTCACCAATTTTAAAATTGATGACTTCTAATAAATGGTGCCTCGACCCGGAATCGAACCAGGGACACGAGGATTTTCAATCCTCTGCTCTACCGACTGAGCTATCGAGGCACATTAAACTGTGCAAGTTAACTGTAACAAACTTACATTTAACTTTAAATAAATGGTGCCTCGACCCGGAATCGAACCAGGGACACGAGGATTTTCAATCCTCTGCTCTACCGACTGAGCTATCGAGGCACATTAAACTGTGCAAGTTAACTGTAACAAACTTACATTTAACTTTAAATAAATGGTGCCTCGACCCGGAATCGAACCAGGGACACGAGGATTTTCAATCCTCTGCTCTACCGACTGAGCTATCGAGGCACATTAAACTGTGCAAGTTAACTGTAACAAACTTACATTTAACTTTAAATAAATGGTGCCGACTAACCGAGTCGAACGGTTGACCTACTGATTACAAGTCAGTTGCTCTACCAGCTGAGCTAAGTCGGCACACTAAACTGTGTGCTAAGGCACGCGTATTAATGTATAAATTGCTTAATTTAATACACTAACACTGAATAAATTTGTCCATATGCAAAGTCGGGTACCGGCTAAGCTATCTGGGCGTGCGGCGTATTAAACGGGTTTTGCCCCTGCAAGTCAACTTTTTTTTAATCGCCCACAACTGTTTGCACAGTTTTCCACCAACTCGGTTAAAGTTTTATACAGTTTGATTATTTATACCACAATTTAGCCTGCTTTCATGTAGATAACAAGTACACTGTGTCTGCTTTGAACACAAAAACGTAGTGAATTATTTCGTGTAAGTGGTAGGATTGATTTAATAATCAAATAACAATTTGTCTTAGAACATTAATTAATCGGATAACAGTCAATGTCGAGTAAATTTGCATCTCCTGTAAAAGGCTTGCTACCGCTATTTTTAGTTATAAATATAGCGATAACCTCACTCGCTATCATTGCTTATTCCTTTTACCCAACTAAGAACACTATAGCTCAGCCAAAGAAAACACCAATTCAACTTCAAAAATTAGTAAAGCAGCTCGACGGCCCTTTAGTTAAGTCGCTCACTCAAGACGGTCAGAACAATACTAAACAAATTCTTGAGTTGGCTTTAATGTTTGATGAGAATATCAGTTACCACCTTTATAGATACTCTTTAAGTGATAAAACCGAACTACTCTTTAGTAATGCTGATGAAGAAGTTGCAGCTTCAAAAATTGATCAAGCACTAAATAACAACACACAAATTCATCATGTACTTCGTTTGAACGACCAACCTGTTGGAGAGTTAATTGTAAGTCAAACGCACGCTCCCATAACACAAGAAACAACAAGTAACTCTGCTATTCTTAGCTATATTATTGCTGGTGCTGCTTTGATGTGCTTAATTTTATTAGCACTGCCCTTTAATGCTTTCATTAATACTCGAACGCGTGAATCAAGTAATCTGCTCGCCTCACAACTTGCTAACATTACAGCAGCTGGCGACTACTCAAAAAGTGTCGATGAACGCCTTGATATTGGCTTAGAAATAGTCGCTAAAAACATTAATCAATTATTGAATAAAATTAAAGCCGCTGATGATAGTAATAATGCAGCGCAGCACGATTTACAAACGCTGCAAAGTAACTTAGAAAACGAAGTACAAAACCGTACAATGGAGCTTGAAAGAGCCACTTCACGCGCTGAACAAGCCAGCGAAGCTAAAACGACCTTTTTAGCGACCATGAGCCATGAAATCCGCACTCCTATGAATGGCGTGATTGGCACCATTGATTTATTACGCCAAACAGAGCTCACTGGTGCACAACACAGACTCAGCACAATTATAAGAGAGTCGGCGTTTTCATTATTAGGCATACTCGATGATATTTTAGATTTTTCTAAAATTGAGGCCGGTAAACTCAACATTGATCCTACTCCTTTTTCAGTATCCGATACCGTTGAAGAGGTAGCTCGCGTACTTTCATCAATTGCAAAAAAACGCCAACTAGAACTTGAACTTGCTATCGCTCCTGATATTCCAGTGAATTTAATTGGTGACACTGTACGAGTACGCCAAGTACTTTATAACTTATGCAGTAACGCTATAAAATTTACCAGTACGGATGAGAATCGCCGAGGCCATGTTCGTATCAGTGTTGAAGTAGCACAAAATACAGCCGATCATTTTACGCTTCGCTTTGCAGTAACCGATAACGGTAAAGGTATGAGCCAAAAGCAGCTAGGAGAAATATTTAACCCATTTATTCAAGCTGAAGGAGCTATTACCCGCGAATATGGGGGGACAGGGCTTGGGCTTTCTATCTGTAAGAGTTTAACTGAGTTAATGCTTGGCTCAATCACCGTTAGCAGTGACATTGGCATTGGTAGTGAGTTTATTGTTGAATTGCCTTTTAGCACTGAAAACGCCATTAAATACGCACACAAAAACACCCTAAAAAACCATCGCGTTGTTATTGTCACAAATGATGAAGAACGTAGAAACCTACTAATGCGCTACCTTTCCTTTATGGGAGCAAAAAAAATCGTAGTGCAAAACGCAACTCAAGCGCAAGCACATCAAGATAACAAAGAGATTATCTGGGTCCTAGATGGTATTGACGAAATAGACGAAGTAAACGCACTTTTAAGACAGTTACTGTACACATTAGAAGATAATCAACAGCAGGCGATAGTGTTGAGCACTTTAAATGAGGCCGGCATTAATCATAAGAACATTTTTTACCTCAATGCCTCACCACTATGCAAGTCTAATTTCATGATGTCATTGCTAGTTGCAGCGGGACTCCACACGCCAAAAGAAATAAAACCCGTACGTAGCTTAAATAACTTTTTAAGTGTTGAGCAAGCGCGCAAAGAAAACAAATTAATTTTATTAGTTGAAGATAACTTATTAAATCAGCAGGTCCTAACCGATCAACTTCATTTACTAGGCTATGGTGTTGAAGTTGCTGAAAACGGCACGGCAAGATCATTATAAATTGAACTTATAGAGCAAGTAGTGATCAGATCAAGGCATAATAATTACTTGGTCGCATAAATATGAGCACTACTTTTCTGAAACATTTTAATTCAATTACAGATCCTCGCATTGAACGTTGTAAAAAGCATGAACTTATCGATATTCTTCTCCTTGCTATTAGCGCTGTACTCTCTGGTGCAGAAGGATGGGAAGATATTGAAGACTTTGGGCACCTAAAGCTTGATTGGTTAAAAAAATACGGCACGTTCAACGCAGGAATTCCAAAACATGACACGATTGCTCGCGTCATGTGTCGGTTAAAAGCAAATGAAATAGAAAGGGCATTTCAATCTTGGATATCATCACTGATTGAAACTACAGGTGCAGATATCATCGCTATCGATGGCAAAACCGCACGGCGTTCATTTACCACAAAAGACAGAAAAAGTGCCTTACACACGGTCAGTGCATGGAGTTGCCAACACCAGTTAGTGCTTGGGCAGACGGCTGTTGATAATAAAACAAATGAAATCACCGCAATACCAGAATTACTCACCCTGCTCGATATTGAAAACAGTATCATTACGTTAGATGCGATGGGATGCCAACAAGAAATAGCAAAACAAATCATCCAACAAAAAGCAGATTATATTCTTGCACTTAAAGGTAATCATTCAGGCATGCAAAAGGAACTAGAAGCGTGGTGGCACAAGTGCGAGCGTGAAAGGTTAACTAAGCATAATTGTGATGAACATACCGAAATAAGCTCAGGACATGGGCGTGTTGAAACACGTACATGCCAGCAGTTACTTATAGATAAAAGCTGGCTAGGCAAGGATTATCGTTGGCCTGGCTTAACGAGTATTATTAAGGTCAGGGCTGAAGTTCATGATAAGTCGGCAGGGTCGGATACCACTGAAACACGCTGGTATATAAGTTCATTAGACTTAAATGCAGCGCAAGCACTCAATGCAGTACGCAGTCACTGGCAGGTTGAAAGCATGCATTGGATGCTTGATATGAACTTCAGAGAAGATGAATCGAGAATACGCAAACTTCAAGGGCCATTAATGTTTAATGTAATGCGAAAGATAGCCATGGCGCTTTTTAAACAAGATGCATCTAAGTCAGCAAGTATGGCGAGGAAAAAGAAAATGGCAGGGCTAGACGATGATTACCGCTCAACCCTGTTAGAGTCTGGGATTAAAATGCGCTAGCCGTGCTGAAAACGGTGAGCAAGGCTTACAGATGTGGAAAAATGGCCATTATCCATTAATATTAACTGATTTACACATGCCTAAAATGTCAGGTTACGACATGATAGAAAAAATTCGCGACCAAGCAGCATTACTCGACGTCGACGCTATAAACGCTCAGCCCTATGTAATTGCAATTACAGCCAATGCGTTAAAAGGTGAAAAAGAAAACTGCTTAAATGCCGGTATTAATGACTTTATCACCAAACCTGTTGAGCTTAATAAACTCGAAGAAAAGCTTGATAAATGGAGTAATAAAGATGCGACCACACCACCCGCTTTTCAGTCAGTCAAAGCAAAGACACCTATTAACTTAGAAGTACTTGCAACCTATATTCAAGGAGATGAAGCCAAGCAGATCCGTTTCTTTAAAATGTACTTAGAGCAAAGTAATGATTTAACCAAAGAAATAAATACCGGCGTTATAGCTTCAGATAACCAAAAAATTACTGATGCCTGTCATCAATTAAAGTCGATCTCTAAAACAATAGGTGCTGAAAAGGTTGCTGAACTTGCTGCAGAGTTTGAAAAGCACTGTAAAGCTGAATGTTTAACCAGTGATGAGCTTATTGAGCACCGCGATAGCCTTGAAATTGAATACTCAAAAGTAGCGCAATACCTAAAAGAGCAGGTGAAAAAAGCACCTGTGGAAGATGAACTTTTTTAAGTAACCTGAATCTCGTTTAAGAAATTGAACTAAATGCCTGTTCCGAGATCCGATCTTTCGACCAAGAACGATTGGATAGACAAGGAACAGGTATGATTAAATTAGTTGAATTGTTTTGCGATTTCGATGATTTTTGCAAAGTATTTATACCTCAATGGGAACAACAATTACTCGAAGATGGTACCCAAAAACGTCAGCGAGCAGGACGTATGACGACCAGTGAAATTATGACTATTGTCATCAGTTTCCATATGTCGCATCACCGTGATTTTAAAAATTACTATCTTGGTTATGTTTCACTTATGTACAAAAGTGAATTTCCTAACTTGCTCAGTTATACCCGATTTTTAGCCGTTATGCCGAGGGTACTTGTGCCGATGTGCGCCTATTTCACTTCGCTTAAAGGAAAGCCTACAGGTGTTGAATTCATTGATTCTACATGTATTAAGGTATGCCATAACATTCGTATACCCAGGCACAAAACCTTTGATGGAATAGCCCAGCGAGGCAAAGGAACAATGGGTTGGTTTTATGGCTTCAAGTTGCATTTAATTGTTAATCATCACGGTGAAATTGTTGCTGCAAAGGTGACAACAGGTAATGTGCATGATACACAGCCAGTGCGTGAATTAGCGAGCTGTCTGACGGATAAATTATATGGTGACAAAGGGTATTTAAGTAAAGCTTTAGAAGCCGATTTACTCGATAAAGGGGTAAAGCTCATTACGACGGTTCGCAAAAACATGAAGGCAAAAGCGATGTCACTATGGGATAGAGCGATGCTTTCAAAGCGCTTTATAATTGAAACAATTAATGACCAACTCAAGAATATATCCTTCATTGAACATTCGAGACATCGGAGTATGAACGGCTTTATGTTAAATTTAGTCGCTGGATTGGTGGCTTATTGCTTGAAAGAAAATAAACCACACCTTAATTTAACTGATGTAGAGCGCAATGCATTAGTTATCGCTTAAGCAGATCTCAGGTTAAGTAAAGAAATCTACACATATTAAAAAAGGGCTGAACAGCCCTTTTTTTACTATATTTATGCCTATTAGCTTTCTGGTGGCTTGTAACCTTCAATTTCAACATCTTTGCCTTCAAACAAAAAGCCAACCATTTGCTCTTCTAAAAACGTGCGATGTTCTGGATCCATCATATTTAGATGCTTTTCGTTGATCAGCATCGTTTGCTTATGTTGCCATTGGCTCCACGCTTCTTTTGAAATATTGTTAAAAACCTTTTCACCAAGCTCACCTGGGTAAAGTTGAAAACCAAGTCCTTCAGCTTCTTTTTGTAACTTTTGACAAAATACTGTACGTGCCATAATTGCTCTCTTCGCTTTTATTAATAAGGGCCCAATACTTATCAAACCCCAACTGAAATGATTAAGCTAATGTAGTAACTAGCTTTTTAGTTGGCGCTGCAAGACCAACCTCGACTGACCCAGCTAAAGGATACCAAATTAATTGCCGATCATTAACCATATCTGGCATTTTAGCCAAAATTAACATATGTGGGTTAATCGTCAGCTCAAAGTGTGAAAATACATGACTGAATGGCTTCAGTGGTTTACTTTCTAAAGGTAAGTTATGTTGAGCTATAAAGGTTTGCATCTGCGTTAACTCTTGAAATTCAAAAAAGCCGAACAGCCCCCCCCAAATACCTGAGCTCGGGCGCTTTTCCATCAATACTTTGTCATCAGACTGAATTATTAACTGATGACATGACTTTTTGGGCACTGCTTTTTTAGGCTTAGAATGTGGAAACTGTTTAACTACGTCCGCTTTAAATGCGCCGCAGCGCAAATTTAAAGGGCACGCACTGCAATCAAAACGACTGCGTGAGCAAACGCTTGCGCCCAAGTCCATCATTGCTTGATTAAATTCAGTAACATTTTCTTTTGGTGTTAACTGCTCGGATAATTGCCATAAAGTGTTTTCAACTTTTTTAACCCCGTACCAACCTTCAACCATAAAAAATCGTGCGAGTACCCGTTTAACATTACCATCTAAAATAGGGTGATGTTGGCCCAATGAAAGCGATAATATCGCTCCTGCAGTGGAGCGCCCGATTCCCGGTAAAGCCATAACTTGTTCAAGCGTGGTCGGAAACTTACCTTGATAGTCATCACGCACTATTTTGGCGCTTTTATGTAAGTTACGAGCCCGCGCATAGTAGCCAAGTCCTGTCCAATGGTGCAATACTTGATCTTCTGGCGCATTTGCAAGCGCCTCAATATCAGGAAAGCTTTGCATAAAACGTTGAAAGTAAGGAATAACCGTAGCTACTTGGGTTTGCTGTAGCATAACCTCCGAAACCCACACTTTATAAGGGGTTTTATTTAATTGCCACGGCAAGGTTTTCCGGCCATTGATGTGATACCAATCAACAACTTGGCTGGCAAACCAAGAGGCTTCATGCTGATTTAAATTCAAAATAGTGACTTTTATTACTCGACCTTAATATAGCGCTTAGTGTATACCTAAACTACCTTAAGGTGCGAGCGTCGTTAGAATTAAAAATGATTTAGGTAAAGCGTTGATTGCAAGTAATGGTTATTCCACTGTTGCAAAGTAACGCCTTGAAATTAAGTCTCTGTTAAACACCGAGTTCTACATCTTGAGGTGGTTTGGATATAATGGCGTGAATAAAAAGGTCAAGCTCTTGTGATCTCCCCCCCTGTCAGGGATAATACGCCACCATTTTTACTAATAGTTTCTATGTCAGGCCAACCATTATGAGTGAATCAAGTAAATCTAACCTTGAGCAAGCACAGCAAGAAGGTAAATATATCCGTACCATTCGCAGTTTTGTAAAACGCGAAGGTCGTTTAACCAAAGGCCAAGCGGCGGGTATCGAAAAGTGCTGGTCAACTATGGGGCTTGAACACAAAAACGGCCTACTTGACTTACAACAAGTGTTTGGCAACGATAACGACATAGTGATGGAAATCGGCTTTGGGATGGGTAAATCCTTGGTTGAAATGGCCAAAAACTCCCCACATTTAAACTTTATTGGTATTGAAGTTCATCGCCCAGGGGTAGGTGCATGTTTAATGGATGCCGATGAAGCGGGTGTAACTAATTTACGAGTATTTGAACACGATGCAGTTGAAATTCTAGCCGATTGTATTGCCGATAATAGCTTAACAACTATGCAGTTATTTTTTCCTGACCCATGGCATAAAAAGCGTCACCATAAACGCCGTATTGTGCAACCTGCCTTTGTTGAAAAACTACGTAGTAAACTAAAAATTGGCGGTGTATTTCACATGGCTACTGATTGGGAAAATTACGCCGAGCATATGCTTGAAGTTATGCAAGCAGCTGAAAATTTCAAAAATCAGTCAGCTGATAATGATTATGTGCCACGTCCAGATTTACGCCCATTGACTAAATTTGAACAACGCGGCCATCGCTTAGGTCACGGTGTTTGGGATTTAATGTTCGAACGTACTAAGTAGCCTGATCACCGGGTAATAAATTAACGATTAAAGGTAAAACCAACAATGAGCAAATTAACTAACCCTAGCCTCCTTTTACTGCGAAATAGCGAAGTCCTGGAAGGCAAGTCGATTTTGGTGGTCAATTTTGCTCAAGATGGCTTTTTAGCTGAGCTAAAAGAGCTTAACCCAAACAGCAGTATCACCGCTTTTAGTTATAACCATGCCAATGGTGAATACGCTAAGCGCTTTAGCAATATCAACACCGTTGTAAGTCATCAGATAGAAGATCAGCAATACGACTTAGTTGTTTACTATTACCCTAAAGCCAAACCTGAAGCATTAATGACTCTTGATAATATTCGTAGTGTAATTAGCGAAGGTGCTCAGTTACTGGTGGTTGGTGATAATAAAAGTGGTGTTAAATCAATTGAAAAACAATTCAAAGCCCGCGCTGAATTTAGCAATAAAATAGATAGCGCTAAACACTGTGCACTTTATGCATTTTCTGGTATTACTAAGCTTACTGCATTTACTATTAGTGATTACCACAAACCTTTTACGGTCGATATAGCTGACTTAAGCTTCCCTGCAATAAGTATCCCAGGGGTATTTAACCACGGCGAACTAGACGCAGGGACTAAAATGTTGCTTGAAAACGCGCCTAGCATCAAACAAGGTAATGTACTTGATTTTGGCTGCGGTGCAGGGTTAATTGCCACTTTTTTAGGTCTTAAAAACCCAAAACTTACCTTTAGCTGTAGTGATGTAAGCGCGCTTGCAGCGTACGCTACAACACAAACTCTGGCAGTCAATAACATTAATGGTAAAGCCGTTTTAAGTGATGGCTTACAAAATATTACCGGCACATTCGATCTTATTATTAGTAACCCGCCATTTCATACCGGCATTGCCACTGACTACACTGTTGCTGAGAAATTTTTATCTGGAGCAAAAACACATTTAACAAAAAGTGGCATATTAACCATCGTAGCTAACTGCTTTTTAAAATATCCACCCCTTCTAGAAGACCAGTTTGGGGCATATCGTACTGTATTTAAAAATAATAAATTTGCAGTTTATAGTAATAAGAATTGATATTTATTTGATAGTCAAAACAAAGTGATTAGATTTAACTTTTCCAATCATTTTTAACCCTCTTTGCTAGACTTAACAAATTATAGAATAAATACAATCAGGTCATTACATTCAATGCCCAAACAGATAAGACATACCAGTATAAAAAAGTAGCTGTTCAGTGCTGTAATGCTGGTAACCGCGTTATGTTTATCTTTGCCTTTTTCAATTTCAACCTATTTACATGTACCTGAGAAAAAGCAATTTATCGTCAATAAGTTCACCATTCTCGCACAAATAGTTTCATTTAACGCTCAAGAAACTGTACTTTTTGATGATAGAAAAACCAAAGATGAACGCCTAAAGTTATTCGAAACAACTTCGTTGGTTAAAGGTATTCATATTTATGCACTTAATGATGTGACTAAAAAACCGTGTTTTTACTAATTTTTAATTTTAATTTCTGAAAAACGCCATCAGTATGAAATTGTTAGGTGCTCTTTTGTTTTATTTGTAGATTTTCGGCCAATGTTAAAGCATCTTCACAAGTTCGTTCTACCTTTTTAAACCAGATGGATAGAGCGATAGAATTTCCGAGTACACACTCTCCACGCCAAGTTCGTTGTTCTTCTATGACTTACAACAAGGTATAAGAATACATTTAGTTAATAATAATGCGTTAACACCCAATAGATTTCCCTATTAAGTTAAATAAATTAATACAAAACAATCAATTTTTGAACTTTATCGCTTTTGTGATATCACATACATTGATGAAAGGTTAGAAGATGATATAATTCTTATTTGGACTGATACAATTATTCTTAATACATTAACCAAAGGTGAAAGTATTAGTTTTTTAGAAAAGGCGGTACCGCCTCTTTAGTCCAAAAAGGAAATAGAATCTGTCTGTATATCAATAAAAAGCAGTTGTTACAGCGAAACTTTAAAGTTCAATCGCGGTCACTGGCTGTTTCAAAGTTTCATCCAAATTGATTTTACTTGTTAACAATTGGATATACTCCTATAATCTCTAGTATTCGGTTTTATGATACAATACCGAATTAATTGTAAATAATATATTCCGAAAAAGGTTAATTAATAATGCAAACGCCAGTCATTCTGATTGTAGAGGATGAAGACGTAACTCGACTCAACCTCGTTAGTTTATTTGAAGCTGAAGGTTATAAAGTTATAGAAGCCATAGATGGCGATGACATGCATGACAAGCTTACAAATAACGATGATGTGAATCTTGTAGTTATGGATATCAACCTACCAGGCAAAAACGGGCTTATTTTAGCGCGTGAATTACGTCAAAAGCGTAATGTCGGACTTATTTTCTTAACGGGTCGTGATAACGATGTTGATCGTATTTTGGGCCTTGAAATTGGAGCAGACGACTATATCACTAAGCCGTTCAATCCTCGTGAATTGACCATTCGTGCACGTAACTTGATTACGCGTACAGCTCTTGGTGGTGAAGAGGCGAGTTTAGAAACCAATGGTGTTATTACCTTTAATGGTTGGGAACTTGATGAAAATAGCCGTTGTTTAACCTCGCCAAATGGTGATGCTAAACGTTTACCTAAAGGTGAATATCGCGCGCTTCGTTTAATGCTTGATTCACCAGGGCGTATTTTTAGCCGAGAACAGTTAATTAAGCATATGACAGGCCGCGAGTTACGTGCTAATGACCGAACTGTTGATGTGACTATTCGTCGTATTCGTAAGCATTTTGAAAGCGACAACAGCACTTCAGAGCTGATCAGTACTATTCATGGTGAAGGTTACCGTTTTATTGGTAAAATCGACAGCTGATAGTAATACACTAAGCAGCTAATCACTTAGCTGCTGCAAAAATAAATGAAGGGCATCTTGTCCCTCATTTATTTTATCTGCCAATACATCCAACCATAATTGTAATTCCTCATCACTTTGCTCAAGCGCGCCGTGTTCCATCTTTTTAGCATGTAACTGAACGTCATTTAAGCCTACAGAACCTGCAGCCCCTTTTAACTTATGAGCAACCGACTTGTATTGCTCTCGATCATTTTTCTCAAGAGATTCTGACATCTCTGTTTGATATTGTGGGTTAAGCTTAGCAAACAGTTCACTACTTCGTTCAAATACCACGACCCCCATAGAACTTACAAAATCTTCAATTGTTTCAACATCAAGTAGTGACATATTAATATGTTCAAGGGCTGACTTGTCGAGTTTAACTACATCCTTTTCACACTTAGGCTCTTGTTTTATTTGGAAAAGCTCTGCCAGTATTTTATCTAACTTCATAGTATTAATAGGCTTAGCCAGTGCTCCCTGAGTTGAAATACCTTCAAGCTCCTCTTCTGCGTTACGCACATTTGCCGTAAGCGCCACAATAGGCAAATTATCAAAATGATCATCATCACGGATTTGCCGTGCGACTTCATCGCCATTAATATCCGGCAACTGCATGTCCAATAGAATAAGGTCTAAATCATCCTCGGTATAGACAAATGATAAAGCATCTTCACCGGTTTCAGCCCATATAACCTCGTGACCACGTTGCTCTAATAAGTTGGTAGCAATTTCTGCGTTCAATGGTACATCTTCAACAAGTAAAATATTTAAACTACGTCCGGCATAAGATTGCTTTGTCGGTGCAATACATAAACTTAATGGGATTTCGACGACAAAACAGCTCCCCTCTCCTTCCGTACTGCTTACATGAATATGCCCATGCATAGCACTAACAAGTGCTTTAGTAACTGCTAAACCAATTCCTGACCCAATAGCATTAGTGCCTTTAATATCGGGGGCTTTGTAGTACATATCAAAAATACGATGTAACTGTTTTTGCGGTATACCTTGACCCGTGTCGTGTACACTCATCACTAACCAAGGACCATCTGCGCGATCTTCACGGCGACATTCAAGTTCCACTTTACCTTTTTGAGTGAACTTAACCGCGTTATTAATAAGGTTCCAAACTACTTGGCGCAAGCGGGTCGGATCTAATTGTGCATAAACATCGAGCATGCCTTTACGCTTAATTTCAAACTCTAAGCTTTTTTGTTCAGCTATAAGCCCCGCAAAGTTTACTACATCATTAATAAAATCAGACACATTAATTGAGTCAGTCATAATATCGAGCTGCTCACGATCAATTTTATCTAAATCAATAATATCATTAAATATATTTCCCAGAGTCTCGGCGCTTGAAAAAACTGTGTTACACCAACTACGTTGTTCCTTATCAAGCTCTGTATCCAGTAACATTCGTGTCAAGCCAACAATACCATTAAGTGGTGTACGTAACTCATGACTTAAAGTCGCGATAAATTTACCTTTATCTTTGTAGGCTGTTTCTAAGGCTTGAGCCGCTTCTTTACGGCTGGTGATATCACGTCCAAACGCTAATAACCCAATGTAATCGCCGTTGTCATTAATAAAAGGGAGTTTACGCATTTCAAACCAACGGGTTTCGTTACCCACTGGATATTCAACATCCAAAGTTATTGCTTGGTGCTTTTGCTCAACGACCTCATCTGTTCTTAGTACCTCAGGTAAAAAGCGGCTTGGGTAAATTTGCTCAGCGGTTTTGCCAATCAGCTCTTGGCTTGATTTATCCATGACTTCTTCAAACATTTTATTACAGCCAGCAAAAACGCCATTATTATCGCGGTAATAAAATAAATCTGGGGATGAATCGACAATAGAACGCAGTAACATCCCCTGCTGTGCCAGCTCTTGTTGCGTTTTCTTACGTTCAGCTATTTCTTTTCGTAACTCTTCGATAGCGCGGTGTTTGGCGTGAAAAGCCATTTTACGCTCATCAATCTCAACATTTAAGCGATTTATATTATCTTTTAAGGTTTGATTTAAAAGTTTTTCTTGTTTGGTAGCGGTGTCTAAATAAGCAAAGGAGGCGTCAAGCTGGCGTACAGAATTAATCAACAAACTAATAAGTAAAGGTGAGACAACAGCGGTAAAAAACATCACCGCAAGCACATCCAAAAACATCACTTCACCAACCGCTACATAATAAAACATACTGGTCAGTATCAGGGATACCACTAACAATAACCCATAGCACAGTGCCGCGGTTTTAAACTCACCAATTTTAGAGATAGAGCTAGAAAGAATACGAGCCCAAGGGCTCAAAGAAAAATCGATCATATATTACGTTTGTCTCTTCGCTTATTACTTGCGTTACTAGTATGTAGTTAAATAACCTGGGTTCAGGTTAAGTATATAAAACTTCAGCTCGTTGCGCAGCGACGAAAACCATTAACCCTTAAATTAGTTTACCATTTTTACATTAACAGTTTTCATGTTGTGCGATGAAAACATAAAATTTTCATCTTCAATCCACTTTTTCTTTATTTCGTGTAAAATACGCCGCCTTAGATTCACTAATAAATGAGTATAGCCATGCAAACTACAATGCCAGATATAGCAGATACAGCTGCCGCCTTACAAACAGGGTCATTAGATTGGGTTGGTATGGGTGAAATTGAACTGCCCTTTATTTTTGAATCGGCAGAATTGACACCTGTAACAGTTAACGCTAAAGCCCGCGCTTTTGTAAATTTACACAAAGAAGACGCGAAAGGCATTCATATGTCTCGACTTTACTTAGCCCTAGATAGGTTATCAACCGAGCAACAAGTTAACCCGCAAACAGTTGCGCAAGCTCTCGATACTTTTATTACCAGCCATGAGGGATTAAGTGATAAAGCATTAATTGAGTTTAAGTTTGAGCTACCACTTAGACGCAAGTCGCTATTAAGCGGTAAAGCTGGCTGGAAAAGCTACCCAATTACGCTAGCGGCTAAAGTTGACCGCGGCCAACTTAGTTTTGAACTTAGTGTTGACGTAACTTATTCATCAACCTGCCCTTGCTCTGCCGCTCTTGCTCGCCAGCTTATTCAAAACGCTTTTAACGAGCAGTTTCAAACCTCAGAAGTAAGCCAACACGCTGTACTTGAATGGCTTGGCACCACACAAGGTATCGTCGCCACTCCGCATTCACAACGCTCTATAGCTAATGTTAAAGTCAAACTTAGTAACACGATTAACAAATTTGACGTATTGAGTTTAATCAATAATTTAGAGCAAGAGTTAAAAACACCTGTTCAAGCAGCAGTGAAGCGTGAAGATGAACAAGAATTCGCACGTTTAAATGGCCAAAACCTTATGTTTTGTGAAGATGCCGCTCGAAAAATTAAAGCCCTACTAGATGCTAGTAGTTATGCCGATTACTGGTTGCAAATCAATCATTACGAATCATTACATGCCCACGATGCAGTCGCGATTGTAGTAAAAGGTATTGACGGCGGTTATCAGGCATAACAACGATAATAATATATACGGTGCTTTAACATACGACAGAAGATTTAAACACACAAATTGCTCGAGTAAATCAGTGTCAATTTGTTGTCGTGGAGTTACCGTATGGAATTCCTTTTATTATCAATTTTAGCGTTAGTTTTTTGAAGCCTCTGTTGTTGCGTCGAAGTTTACTGATGATGGTAGACCCCTGCCCCCCACGATCTGTGCGTACTAAAGCAAGTAAACCAGCAGTATTATCCCCTTCTCAAGCAAAGGCTCACTCTACGGCACTCGCTGAAATATAAAAGCGTAAATAACATTTTAAAATGCGAGTTTAAACTCGCATTTTTGTTTTTTATTACTAACTTTGGGTATAATCTAGATATTCAATTCGAGGAATCTAAAACTATGAATGTTGGTATTATTGGCGCCATGGAGCCAGAAGTTAAAATTTTACGTGAAGCAATGCAAAACCCAGTAACGTTGACTAAAGCAGGCTTTACATTTTATACAGGTTCACTTGCTGGTAACACCGTTACTTTAGTGCAATCTGGAATTGGCAAAGTCGCCTCTGCAATCGCCACTACTTTATTAATCGATAACTTTAGCCCTGATTGTGTTATTAATACAGGTTCTGCCGGTGGTTTTTCTTCCTCTTTAAGCGTGGGTGATGTGGTTATTTCATCCGAGGTTCGCCATCATGATGTTGATGTAACGGCTTTTGGTTATGATATTGGCCAAGTTCCACAAATGCCTGCAGGCTTTGCTGCGCACCCCAAGTTAATTGAAGCTGCTGAGCAAAGTATTTCAGAGATCAGTGATATAAAAACCCTTATTGGTTTAATTTGTACCGGCGACTCATTTATGTGTGACGCAGCTCGTATTGATAAAGCCCGAGCAGATTTCCCGTCAATGCTTGCCGTTGAAATGGAAGGTGCTGCAATAGCACAAGCATGTTACGCACTTGAAACGCCATTTGTAGTTATTCGTTCAATGTCAGATATTGCCGGTAAAGACTCTCCACAATCATTTGAAGAGTATTTAGAAGCCGCCTCTATAAACTCATCGAAAATGGTCGTTGCCTTACTTGAAAAACTGATCTCGGTCAGTTTATAAAAAGTTAATGCGGTTGTTCAAAACCATTTGGACTTTATCGTATTTATTGCTGCGCTCTTAGCTGAGCGCTATTAACCTTATCTTATTGATATTAATCGAATAAATTAATACATTTCTAAAGGTGATTTATGCTGCCTTTGCCAAGCATATTACTTATTACTCGGCGCTATTATCTAATTAAACTCTTTGCTAATGCCTTGAAAACACCAGTATGAAAAGGAAACCCACTCGCATAGCACGGCTCCTTAAACAAAAAACCACAGCCAAAGAGTTATTAAAACCACTTAAAATAATACTATTTATTATAGAGTTTATACCGCTTCGGCTAGTAACTCTGACTATTCTGGCAGAACAGCCACTAAACAAAGTATTCGTTATATAAAGCATCACGGACGGCATTTTTATCAAACCAATAGTGGCTGGCTATTAAGCGGATGTTCTGCATCTTTAGCTATTCAATTGGGGGGTTGCTGTTTATAAGAGAACCTAATACCATACAATGCGCGTTGGCACTGGTAGTGCTGCCAAATATTGATGATATTCCTAAAGCATTTTCTCTCATACAACAAGCTAAGAGTTTTGGCTCTTGACCCATTGTGAGTATCGAGCTGGCTTTTATCCTAATTAACTATCTTTAACTTGCACTAAACATAAAAAAACCAGCCGAAGCTAGTTTTTAGCTGAATTATAACTCGGCTTATTATGCCACGGTTACTTTTGCAAACCTACGCTTACCCACTTGATAAATATCAGAGCTACCTTTAGCTATTTCTAATTTGGTATCTGTTATTTTTATCTCACCGTTGAGCTTTACAGCGCCTTGTTTAATCATTCGCATGGCTTCTGAGGTACTTGCCACAAGGTTAGCCTCTTTCAAAAGGTTAGTAATGAAGATTGTTTCTTCCTCAATAGTTACCGTCAGTTCAGGGACTTCATCTGGTAAAGCATTTTTTTGAAAGCGCTTAATAAAATCCTGATGAGCATTTTCTGCATCTTGCTCACTATGAAAACGAGTAATTATTTCTTTAGCAAGTTGAATCTTAATGTCACGTGGATTAGTGCCTTGCTCAACACGCTGTTTAAGTTCAGCCATTTCTTCAATCGATAAAGCACTAAGTAACTCATAATAACGCCACATTAATACGTCACTAATTGACATTATTTTGCCAAACATCTCGTTAGGTGTATCAGTAATGCCAATATAGTTGCCTAACGACTTAGACATTTTTTGAACGCCGTCAGTACCTTCTAATAAAGGCATCATTAGAACGGTTTGAGGCTTTTGGCCTTCATCTTTTTGTAATTCACGACCCATTAATAAATTAAAACGTTGATCCGTACCACCAAGTTCAACATCAGACTCCAGTGCCACAGAATCCCAACCTTGTACTAGTGGGTATAAAAACTCGTGTATAGCTATTGATTGGTTGCCAGCATAGCGCTTTTTAAAATCATCGCGCTCAAGCATACGAGCAACCGTTTGACGAGCAGCTAATTTGATCATACCAGCCGCGCCTAGTTGCTCCATCCACGTTGAGTTAAATGCAACCGTAGTTTTGCTTGGATCAAGTATTTTAAAAATTTGCTGTTTATAGGTTTCAGCATTAGCTAAAACGTCATCTCTTGTTAGTGGCTTACGGGTTACATTTTTACCCGTTGGATCACCAATCATTCCCGTGAAGTCACCAATTAGGAAAATCACTTCATGACCTAAGTCCTGGAAGGTTTTCATTTTATTGATAAGAACAGTGTGGCCTAAGTGTAAATCTGGGGCTGTTGGATCGAAACCGGCCTTAATTTTAAGCTTTTTACCAGACTTTAGCTTTTCGACTAATTCGTCTTCAATTAATATTTGTTCTGCACCGCGTTTAATCTCTGCTAGAGCGGTTTGTAAATCCACTGTTTATTACTCCAAAAAATTCAGCTACAGGGTAATTCTAGCGTATATTAACGTCAGTTTAAATCCACAAAACACTGGTATTAACGCTTTATTAAGTATATCCTGCAATATTAGTACTTAATTATCTTGACAGCAGGAAAAGGCACGTTATGGTTCACGTGGTGCACAAGCTCCCTAAAAAACACAAATTGCTTATTCTTGGGTTGGTTTCTGCTATTATCGGCTTAACCTTTCTTCCTTCAGAAAAAGCCACCGCTTCAAAAGACAATAGTGCAGATGCACTAGAAATTGGTAAACGCTACGAGTTACAGGTTAAACTTGATGACAACGAAAAGCTAACTGAGCTAAATTCAGATAAAGCCGCAAAAAAGTTACCCGAATATGACCTTGTCGATTTTAAGGTTAAGAACGGGGATAATCTAGCTCTTATTTTTAAGCGTGCCGGGTTTTCTGCAGGTGACGTTTATAAGCTAGTTAATACTAATGCAGAAACGCGTAAGTTAACTAAAATCCATCCAGGTGAAACACTTAGCTTTGCAACTGCAGATGATGGCTCACTTGCACAATTACGTTATGTAATCTCAAAAACCGATACCTTATTTATTACCTTAAATGAAGAAGGTAATTATGACACTTCAATAGACAGTAAAGAAATCGAAACCCTTAGCAAATCTGCAGGTGGTGAAATTTCAAATAGCTTTTGGACATCAGGTATTGCCGCGGGGTTATCTGAGCGCCAAATTATGAACTTTGCTGATATCTTCGGTTGGGATGTAGATTTTGCTAATGATATTCGTAAAGGCGATAAGTTTGGCCTTATTTACGAATCACACTATGTAGATGGTGAATTCATTGGCACCGGTAAAATTATTGCAGCTGAATTTATTAGTCAAGATCGACGTTTTACTGCAATTCGCCATAGCGATGGACGCTTCTACACCCCTGAAGGGCGCAGTATGAAAAAAGCATTTTTACGAGCGCCAGTTAGCTTTAAATATATTAGCTCAAGCTTTAATCCTAAACGTTTACACCCAGTTACAGGCTTAGTTCGCCCACACCGTGGTATTGACTTTGCTGCACGTACAGGCACGCCAGTTGTAGCATCAGGTAACGGCAAAGTTATTAAAGCCGGCTACAGTAAGTATAATGGTAACTATATATTTATTAGACATGGCTCTAAGTATGTCACTAAGTATTTACATTTAAACAAAAAAATGGTTAAAACAGGCGCGCGTGTTAAACAAGGTCAAAAAATTGGCACCGTAGGCTCTACTGGCCGTGTAACAGGTGCCCACTTACATTATGAGTTTTTAGTAAACGGAGTACATCGCAATCCAAAAACGGTTGACCTACCTAAATCTGAACCACTTCCGCGTGAAGAATTAGCTAAATTTAAACCAATTGCAGATACATTCTTAGCGCAACTAGAACGCAACCGTGAGTTACAACTAGCTCTAAAATAAATAAAGTGTCGCTAATAAAACTTAAAAAGCCGTTACAGCTATTACTGTAACGGCTTTTTAATACCTAAGAGTCTATACCGGAGTCTATGCTGTAATGATTCACTCTTCGGCATCAATACACGTATCACGCCTTATGTAAAAACCAGCCCGCTCAATAATTTCACTGATTGAAGCGTAGCCACTAAGCCCGACTTGAATTAAAGTAACTGGGGCCATAATATGCAGATAATGACCGTTAATATCATCCCAATAACTTTTAAGCTCAGTGGTAAAATCAAACCTCTGCTACTTTAACTAATGCCACTTGTGCTAATTTTACGCCCAACTGCAACTTGATCTAATTTGAGCCCATCAAACTTACCATGTCAGCTCACACCGAGAAATAATGTGAGTTACATATTGTTCAGAGCTCATCTCACGAACTAACTTTTAGAAATCACGATATCATTAAAGTTGCCTTATATAACTACCTTACAAGAGATATAAAAGCGTTAATTTAAGAGTATATAAATCAATTGTACAACTAGGGAGATCATCACTAATGGCCAAATATATTTAGCGTACTTAGTGGCGCTATCTAAGCCTAATTTTGATTGGTACTTCTCTAATAAAGGCACGAGAATAATTAACGCAATAAAAAGTGAAATTAATATCACAAATATATTCATACTATCCTCTAAGTTATTAAGCTATCAATTTATTTATAATTTGAGTATACCTAAACGACAGACAAAAAAAAGCGCAGTAATCACTGCGCTAAAAGGTTGGAAGTAATCGTTTCATACTTCATTTAGTTTATAAACTTAACCAACCAATGCCAGTAATATACCAGCGGCTACAGCACTACCAAGTACACCGGCAACATTGGGGCCCATTGCATGCATAAGTAAAAAGTTATGCGGATTGCTTTCAAGACCCACCTTATTAACTACACGCGCAGCCATAGGTACTGCTGATACACCTGCTGCCCCAAGGAGTGGGTTAACGGGCGTTTTAGATATTTTATTTAAGCCTTTTGCCATAAATACACCTGAAGCTGTACCAATTGAAAATGCCAGTGCACCGAGCAATAAAATACCAATAGTTTCAACAGTTAAAAACTTATCTGCTGCAAGCTTTGAACCTACCGCTAAACCTAAAAATATAGTGGTGACATTAATAATTTCATTTTGTGCACTGTTACTTAGCCGATCAACAACGCCAGACTCGCGCATTAAATTACCTAAACAGAACATACCTACTAGTGGGGTAGCCGCGGGTAAAAACAATATAGTTAAACTAAGCACCATCAGCGGGAAGAAGATCTTCTCTTTTTTGGATACAGCGCGTAACTGCGGCATCTGAATTTGACGTTCTTCTGGTTTCGTTAGCGCACGCATAATTGGCGGTTGGATAATAGGCACCAATGCCATATATGAATAAGCTGCAACGGCGATTGCGCCAAGTAGATCAGGGGCAAGTTTAGAGGCTAAGAAGATTGCTGTAGGCCCATCTGCCCCACCAATGATAGCGATAGCGGAAGCATCTTGTAAACTAAACTCAAAACCAGGCACATAATTTAATAGTATTGCGCCAAATAAGGTAGCAAAAATACCAAACTGCGCCGCAGCGCCTAGCAATAGCATACGAGGGTTAGCTATAAGCGCACTAAAGTCTGTCAGTGCCCCAACGCCCATAAATATAAGTAATGGGAATACACCAGTATCAATACCTATATGATAAACGTAATACAGTAGACCACCGGGGTCGGATAAACCGGCCACCGGGATATTTGTTAGTATTGCGCCAAAACCAATAGGTACCAATAATAAAGGTTCAAAGTTTTTAGCGATGGCTAAAAATAACAATAAACAGCCAACTGCAATCATAACAAGTGCAGGAAAAGTAAGGTTTGCGATGCCTGTGGCGTTCCAGAGGCTTAATACTCCATCCATCCTCTGTACTCCTACGCTAATGTGATCATGGCATCACCCGTAGATACTGAATCGCCTTCAGTAACGAGTATTTCTGAAATTGTGCCTGCATGGGTCGCACGTATTTCGGTTTCCATTTTCATAGCTTCCATGATGACAACCACTTCACCTTCTTCAACAGCCTGACCTGCTTTTACTTTTATTTTGAAGATATTACCAGCAAGTGGTGCATTTAGCGTTTCAGACGAAGCTACTGACGCTGATTGTGGAATAAGCTCGCTGTCTTTAAGCGTTACTTCTTTAAGCTCACCGCCTTGTGCAACGACAACGTCATAAACCTTGCCATCAACCTTAACGCTGTACTGTTCAGCAGTAACGGTTTTATCAGACGACTCGTTCGCTGGCTTTTCTGATTTAGCCGATTCAGCGCTAGGCACTGGCTCAAATGCATCAGGGTTATTGCGGTTTTTAAGGAATTTAAGGCCAATTTGCGGGAATAATGCATAAGTTAATACATCATCAATTTTTTCATCGCTAAGTTCAATACCTTGCTCCTGTGCTTCTTTTTCAAGCTCAGTTTGCAGGGTTTCAAGCTCTGGCACTATCTTATCAGCAGGGCGACAAGTAATTGCCTCTTCCCCTTCTAGTACGCGCTCTTGTAGTTCTTTATTCATTGGCGCAGGGGTTGCACCATATTCGCCTTTTAATACACCGGCAGTTTCTTTAGTAATCGTTTTATAACGCTCACCAGTTAATACATTTAATACTGCTTGCGTACCCACTATTTGCGAGGTCGGTGTAACCAATGGTAAAAAGCCTAGATCTTCACGAACACGTGGGATCTCAAGCAATACTTGGTCAAGCTTATCGCCAGCACCTTGCTCTTTAAGCTGGCTTTCCATGTTAGTTAACATGCCACCAGGCACTTGTGCGAGTAGAATACGACCATCAACGCCCTTTAAACTACCTTCAAAAGCGGCGTACTTTTTACGAACATCACGAAAATACGCTGCAATTTCTTCAAGCTGATTTAAGTCAAGTTCCGTATCGCGCTCAGTGCCTTCAACTATCGATACAATGGTTTCAGTAGCACTGTGGCCATAAGTCATACTCATTGACGAAATTGCAGTATCAAGCATGTCAATTCCTGCATCTATCGCTTTTTGATAAGTAGCAGTACTTAGCCCTGTTGTTGCATGGCACTGCATTGCAATTGGAATCGATACGGTTTCTTTTAAGCCTTTAATTAACTGCTCACAATCATAAGGTTTTAATAACCCCGCCATATCCTTAATACAAATAGAATGACAGCCTAGCTCTTCAAGCTCTTTTGCAAGCTTTAACCACATGTCTAACGTATGTACTGGACTTACAGTGTATGAAATGGTTCCTTGTGCATGCGCGCCAACTTTAACAGCCGCTTTAATGGCGGTTTCAAGGTTGCGTACATCGTTCATCGCATCAAAAATACGAAATACGTCAACGCCATTTTTATGGGCGCGCTCAACAAACTTTTCTACTACATCATCAGCATAATGACGATAGCCTAATAAGTTTTGACCACGCAACAACATTTGCTGCTTGGTATTTGGCATTGCGGCTTTTAAAGAACGAATGCGCTGCCAAGGATCTTCACCTAAATAACGAATACATGAATCAAAAGTAGCTCCGCCCCATGATTCTATTGACCAATAACCTGCGTCATCCAGTTTACTCGCAATTGGTAACATGTCATCAAGGCGCATACGTGTAGCCAGCAATGATTGGTGTGCGTCACGTAGTACAAGCTCTGTCAGTTTTAATTTAGCCATGAATTACCTCTTAGAATTATTGTTTGTTATTGTATTGAGCAATGGCCGCACTGATCGCAGCAACATGTTCACTAGGAACACCCTTTGCTTGAATTGACGCCTTTCGAGCAAGCGGCGCAACGGGATTTTCAAACCGCGCAGCTATTTTGGACATAAGTGAAATAGCCCAAATTAAAAACGAAAGAAAAAGAAATACTCCCACCATGCCTGTCAGCATTAAACTTGCCGCGGTAGTAAGTAAAGCACCTACATCCATCTTGCTCCCCTTGATAACTCAACCGAACAATTAAATAAAAATCCGATTATACTTAATATTTATGCACTAATCATAACAAAGCTCTATTTATTGTCTAGCACTTTGTCAAATGGTATAACCAATTACTACTAAAGTAACATATCAATATTTAACTTAATACTGTTGATAACAATGAAAACCGATAGGACTTAAACGATAAAAGCACTCGATATAGATAATAATTATAAAAGCGAAAAAACATGTGAGATTTAGCGCTTTAAAATAATGGCACTATAAAGAAAGTTAACTTAACATGAAATTGGTCTTACCAAGAATAAAATAGATATTATACGCTTATTTACGTATAAAACTCTCTGCGCCATAACTTACATTAATGGTATGAATAAGTTACATGACAAGTCGTAAAAATTACGTAACACTCAAATATACCCAGCTTGGAAAATAAATTAAAACAATAAAAATCAACAACTTAAAAAGTGGCACGTAACTCGCTTATCAATGATACGAACGATTTAGATGAACCAAGGAGAATACAATGTTACGCTGGACAATTACGTTTCTAGTTATTGCGTTAATCGCTGCAGTGTTAGGTTTTGGTGGTATCGCTGGTGCTGCTGCAGGAATAGCAAAAATAATCTTTTTTATATTTTTAGTACTATTAGTTATTTCATTAGTTTCTGGTGCCTTACGAGGAAAAAAACCCTAGATACTAATTAACTTATTAATCTTTTTAACCTTCGACAAGGAATTACATTATGAAATCATCAACAATTAAAGCAGGTGTTATCGCATTATTCGCAAGTTTTTTTATTATGGGTTGTGAAGATAACCATGCTGAGGATGCCGGAGAGCGCATTGATGAAGCTGTAACAGACGTGCAAAATGGTGTTGAAGACGCCTGTGAAGAAGCTAAAGAAGGCATGAATGCTGAAGAAACGAATTGCTAATAGCAATTTAGTTTAAAATTAAAAAAGCGACCCAATTGGGTCGCTTTTTTGTTATTAATTAAACCTATCTTATACTTAATTAAAGTCTTGCTTCAAGCATAAGGCGTTTCATATCGCGCACGGCTTTGTCTAAACCATCAATGGCTGCGCGAGCAATAATTGCATGGCCAATATTTAGTTCATATATTTCGGGCATTGCGGCAATCGGTTTTACATTGTGATAATGCAGTCCGTGGCCTGCATTGACGACTAAGCCAATACTAGCAGCATACTCTACACCTTGGCGGATATGTTCAAGCTCTTTTTGTGTGTCAGCATCATTTTGTGCATCCGCATAAGCGCCAGTATGAATTTCAACATAAGGGGCATTACACACTTTTGCGGCATCTAACTGGGCTTTATCTGCATCAATAAATAATGACACTTTAATGCCCTCATTGCTAAGCCTGGTAGTAGCTGCTTTTATTTTATCAAGATTTCCTGCCACATCTAAACCACCTTCAGTGGTAAGCTCTTCTCGCTTTTCAGGCACTAGGCAAACATATTCAGGCTGTATTTCAAGAGCAATATCAATCATCTCATCGGTTACCGCAATTTCAAGATTCATACGAGTTTGAATAGTTTTAGCCATAACATACACATCACGATCTTGAATATGACGTCTGTCTTCACGTAAATGAATAGTGATACCGTCCGCCCCCGCATGCTCTGCCACACTTGCAGCGTGTGCAGGATCAGGGTAACTAGTGCCGCGAGCTTGGCGTAAAGTAGCAATATGATCAACGTTTACACCTAAAAGAATGTCTTTCATGTTTTTACCTGTTTTTAAATTATTTAATAAAAAGCTCACGGCTTTTCAATGGCTTACTACCTAATAATGGTTTCATTAAGTAACGGCTTAGTTGTTTAGCAACGTGTAATACATCGTCTTGACGAAAATCATGTTGTGAAATAGCAATGAGTTGCAAACCTGTAAAACCGCTAACGGCTTTATCATTTTGTGCAATAAAACCCTGCTCTTCAAAATAGCGATAAAGCTTATCTTGATGGATTTTTTCACCTTCAGCATCATAGTCAAAATCAACTCCATAACCTAATAATTCAAGCAACTGAAATTCATACGAACGTAATATCGCCTGAGGCTCTTTTTCAATGCTTAACTTAGTTAAATGTTGTTGATATAAATTAAATGCCTGCTCTATAGGCTCATTAATTGGCACTATGCGATTTGTTAGCTCATTGAGGTAAAAGCCGCAATAAAGCTTATCGCCTGTAAGCTTCGGGGAGACGCCATGAAGCTCAAACCGATTAATATACTTTAGCTCATACTTACCGCTGTAATGGATTAATAGTGCTTGAAAAGGTTGTAGTTGAGCTTTATGTTTAGTGGCTTTGCGGCCGCTAATGCGTGCTAGCATTCTAAGCTGGCCAACACCTTCTACCAACACATCTAGCATTACTTGTGAATCACTATAAGGACGTCGGTGTAATAAATATGCTGTGTAGAAGTCGCTATCCATAGAGGTGATTAAAGAGGCTAATCTTCACCATAACCTAAACTACGTAAAGCACGCTCGTCGTCAGCCCAACCAGATTTAACTTTTACCCAAAGCTCTAAAAACACTTTATTATCGAGCATTTCTTCAAGATCTTTACGAGCTTCACGGCCAATAACTTTTAGCTTTTCGCCTTTGTTACCAATCACCATACGCTTTTGCGTTTCACGCTCAACTAAAATAAGGCCATTGATGCGCCATACACCGTTGTCTTGCCATTTAAATTGTTCAATTTCAACGGTCACTGAATAAGGAAGTTCTTCACCCATAAAGCGCATTAGCTTTTCACGAATAACCTCAGCAGCCATAAAACGCATTGATCGGTCGGTAACATAATCTTCGGGGAAGTAAAACTCACAAAGCGGTAAACGCTTAGTTACTTCGTCTTTAATTAGACTTAAGTTTTTACCTTGCGTTGCTGATACAGGCATGATGCCGATAAAATCAAACTTATCGCTCAACCATTTCATATGCGGCAGTACTAAGTCACGATCTTTTACCAGATCGATCTTATTCATCACAAGTAAAACCGGCTTACCGCTTCTCTGAACTTTGTTAAGCACCATCTCGTCGTCAGCATTCCAGTGCGTGCCTTCAACTACAAAAATAATCAGTTCAACATCCCCAATAGAGCTTGATGCGGCACGATTCATTAAACGGTTAATTGCGCGCTTTTCTTCAACATGAAGGCCCGGTGTATCAACATACACCGCTTGATGTTTACCTTCGGTATGAATACCCATGATACGGTGACGTGTAGTTTGTGGTTTACGCGAGGTAATACTTACTTTTTGCTCAATAATTTCATTAAGCAGCGTTGATTTACCTACATTCGGTCTACCAACAATAGCAATCATGCCACAGTAAGTGTCTAATTCTTCAGTTTTAGACTGGATCAGGGTATCAAGATTCATGTTTAAATAACTTTAATGCTTTTTCAGCCGCTTTTTGCTCTGCTTTACGGCGTGAGCTGCCAACTGAGATAATACTATCCATACCGTCAACTATACATTCAACCGTGAACGTTTGATTATGAGCCTGCCCTTTTGTGTCAACAACAGTATAACCAGGCAATGATAATTTGCGTGCCTGTAAATACTCTTGTAGTAAGGTTTTAGGATCTTTTTGATTAAGCCCTGGAGAAATAGCATCTAAACGAGACTCATACCATGCTAATATCAAATCACCACAGCTATCTATATCTGAATCTAAGAACACCGCGCCTATAATTGCTTCTACAGCATCAGCAAGGGTTGATTCGCGTCTAAAGCCACCACTTTTAAGCTCACCCGGACCTAAGCGTAAATAATCACCTAGTCCAAACTCTAAGCCAAATTCAGCTAAAGTTTGCCCGCGCACAAGGGTTGAGCGCATACGGCTTAAGTCACCTTCACGTGCCTTTGGGAACTTGCTATACAGTGCGTTGGCAATGACAAAGCTTAAAATTGAATCACCTAAAAACTCTAAGCGTTCATTATGTTGGCCTTTATGGCTACGATGCGTCATTGCCTGCTCAAGTAAGGCTTGATCAGCGAATGTATAACCTATTTTTTTATATAACTCTGTTACGTTTTTTTTCATCGTTACTGAATATTACCTAGGCGCTCAAAACGAACACCAGTTGGAACCCATCCGGGTAAAATGTTCTCTGGGCCATTTTCAAATTCAAAACTCATCCATATAAAGACGGCTTTACCCACTAAGTTTTCTTTTGGTACAAAACCCCAAAAACGACTATCTTGACTGTTGTCGCGGTTATCACCCATCATAAAGTAATGATCTGCCGGTACTACCCACTCATCAGATGGAGTTCCTGGCTGCTGATAGTAACGCCCTTTTAATTCGAGCGCTTCTGGGTTAATTAAAATATCATGTTGTACTGCGGCTAAATTTTCATTTAAACGCACTAAATCCATTGAGCCTTGCTTAAATTCATCACGATTGATAATTTCCATATCAACCTTATTATACTCATTACATAAAAGTTCGCCCTGTTGGGTTTCGCCTTGACTGCAATTTGGTTGAATATAAAGACGCTTATTACGATAAACAATTTTATCACCAGGTAAACCAATTGCGCGCTTAATGTAATCAACCCTATCATCAAGCGGATATTTAAATACCACAATGTCACCACGTTCTGGCTCACTCACATCAGCTAACTGAGAACGCCAAACAGGATCTTTAATTCCATAAGCATATTTTTGCACTAAAATAAAATCACCCACTAATAAAGTAGGCATCATAGAACCCGATGGGATTTGAAACGGTTCAAAGATAAATGAGCGAAAAATAGTGATCGCTGCAATCATTGGAAAAATAGATTTTGCCGTTTCAGTTATGCTCGGTTCTGGAGCAACTAATGCTGCAGCCTCTTCACTTAGCTCCCCACCAGCTGAACCTTTCGCAAGGGCTAAGCGCTGCTGTCTTTTGGGCGCATAAATAAAATGATCAATTAACCAAATTAAACCAGAGCCTAACGTTAACAGCACTAAAAAAACTGAAAAGTAACCCGCCATGCATTAATTCCTTACTATCGTTTATTTACTTACCTACTTTAAGGATAGCTAAGAATGCATCTTGTGGTATTTCGACGTTACCAAGCTGCTTCATTCGCTTTTTACCTTCTTTTTGCTTTTGTAATAATTTCTTTTTACGACTGACATCACCACCATAACATTTTGCGATAACGTTTTTACGTAACTGTTTAACCGTTGTACGAGCAATAACATTCGGACCAATCGCGGCCTGAATTGCAATATCAAACATTTGACGTGGGATCAGTTCTTTTAATGCATCAGCTAATAAGCGCCCACGTGATTGTGAAAGATCACGATGTACAATAATCGCTAGCGCATCAACACGTTCACCGTTAATTAAAATATCAACTCGGACCATATCTGACTCTTGAAAGCGCTTAAAGTTATAATCAAGAGAAGCAAAGCCACGACTGGTTGATTTTAACTTATCAAAAAAGTCCATCACCACTTCAGCCATTGGTATCTCGTAGGTCACTGCTACTTGCTTTCCATGATAGGTCATCTTAGTTTGCATACCGCGCTTTTCAACACACAGCATAATAACATTACCTAAGTATTCTTGCGGCACTAATATATTTGCTTCAACAATAGGCTCACGAATTGAGATAATATCATTAACGGGAGGCAAATCTGACGGGTTATCAACCTGGCTAATTCCTTCTTTAGTTTCTACCTCATAGATAACCGTTGGTGCAGTTGTGATAAGGTCAATATCGTACTCACGTTCAAGACGTTCTTGAATAATCTCCATGTGTAGCATGCCTAAAAAGCCACAACGAAAACCAAAACCAAGTGCAGTTGAATTTTCTGGTTCGAAAAATAAAGATGCGTCATTCAGACTTAATTTGTTCAATGCATCACGGAACGATTCATAATCATCTGATGAAATTGGGAACATACCAGCATAAACTTGTGGTTTAATTTTTTGAAAACCCGGTAAACGCTCAGGAGCTGAGTTTTTAGCTAGAGTGATTGTATCACCAACAGGTGCGCCATGAATTTCTTTAATACCAGCAATAACAAAACCAACTTCACCAGTGCTTAATACATCTGTGTTAGTTTGTTTAGGAGTGAAAATCCCCACTTTATCAGTAAGGTGAACCTGCTGATTCGACATAATTTTTATTTTATCGCCAGTGCGTAATTCACCGTGCTTAATACGCACCAACGAAACAACGCCTTGATATGGGTCAAACCATGAATCAATGATCAATGCTTGCAGAGGTTTATCTTTATCGCCTATTGGTGGTGGGATATCGCGTACGATCATTTCCAATACTTCCTCGATACCAACACCTGTTTTAGCACTACAGCGCACAGCATCTAAAGCATCAATACCAATAATATCTTCGATTTCTTCAGCAGCACGAAGTGGTTCAGCTTGCGGTAAATCTATTTTATTAAGTACCGGAATAACCTCTAAATCCATTTCAATAGCGGTGTAACAGTTAGCTAGTGTCTGCGCCTCAACACCTTGTCCAGCATCAACAACCAGTAAGGCGCCTTCACAAGCTGCTAAAGAACGTGATACTTCATAAGTAAAATCAACGTGTCCTGGTGTATCGATAAAGTTAAGCTGGTAGGTTTCACCATCACTTGCTTTATAATTTAGAGTTACACTTTGTGCCTTGATGGTAATACCGCGCTCACGCTCAATATCCATCGAATCCAACACTTGTTGCTGCATTTCACGGTCTGTTAAACCACCACACACTCGGATCAAGCGGTCAGAGAGTGTCGATTTACCATGGTCGATATGGGCTATGATCGAAAAATTACGGATATGCTTCATAAACTGGATTCTAAACTTCTTTTAGTGGACTAAGTGTATAAGACGGTAATTTTACATTTAATTGGCCTCAATCTCCATCTATTTGCGTTAAAGGAATGCTGATTGGATGAATTTTTATTATTTTAATCTCATGTTGTATGCTCTTAACTCGGGTTTTAGCCAGCATATAGCCTACAAAGCCGCCCATTATTGCGGCTATAATTTGCCACAACTCAGGCAGTGAAAAAACTCCTGCTGTTATCAATGCAAAACCCAGACTAAACAATAATGGCAGCATATAAACTGCAAAAGCGTGTTTTACAACATGGCTATCATCAAGCGCTAAGGTAACTTTTTGGCCAATTTCTAGTGGAGCATCAAACTTATAGGGAAAGGTTTTCTTCGCAGTGCCAAACAATTTACTAAATACTTGCGAGCCACAACGGCCATTACAGCCTTCGCATGCTTGCTTTTGTTCGGCTTCTAAATAAGCTGTGGTGTCATTAATAGACGCCACAGTAAGGGTTTGTTCAATCATAGTGGTTAGAGGGGTCTAGCAACTGATTCAGCTATCGCCTTTGCTGTGGAGGAAGGGATATTGCCCACCACTGAAACATCGAAACCTCCGCCGTTGTGTACATACACTGTTGTTGCGCCTGACGATAGTGACCCGCTTGGTCGACTTCCTGGAAGTGGTCTTTGAACAAACACAGAAATTTCAACTAAACCATCTGAATATAAATAGTAGTCAGTTAGTTCGTTATTTAAATCAAGTTTATGACGATCTGACTTTAATAAATTAAAACCTTTAGGTATCCAGCCTATTTGCCAATTATTTAGTGCACTTTCGGTTTGAGTTTCTTCGGCATTAAGTGGCAATGGTGTTGGGAAATTACGATTCAGCATTTCTAACAACATCGGGGCAGGCTCTTCTGTAACACTAATTTGGGTAAGCTGAAGCTGCTCAAGCATTTCACCTTGGTGATTTACATACGCTGATTTAAGTAATAATGATGATTCTGTATCAAGCCATAGCCAATAATTAAATTTATGTTCATCTTTAGATTCAATGCGAATTAATTGCGCACCACGACCTGCTATGCGCCCTTTCCCGCCCAACACAAAATCATAGTTAGCACTTAAGCGCTCTATGTTTTTAAATAAAACTTCAGGAATAGGCCCTGCAATTGAGTCGGTATTAATTGAGTACGGTTCAGATTGTGGCTCAAAATAAGTAACTTGGCTGTTCACTCGCACCATTTCCAAGCCTGCACCGTTAAGTAAACTTAAATGCTCTAATTCGGTGGTATCTTGTTTTGCATGTAACCAACGATAAGGTTCCATCGCTTTGCCTTTGACGACCACGAATGAGGCATCAAAATTGCGATTGTGAACCGCATCAGCCATTTTCAGTAACAGCGCTTTGGCTGTATTATCATCGTTGGCTATTGCAGGTGCAATAAGTACCAACGACAGAATAAAAGTAATAACTTTCATTTAATTAGTTTTTTTCCTCGTCACTATGCGACTCAGTGTGAGCTTTTTCAAGTGAATACGCAACTCGGGCTTGGCGTTGATGCTCAAGTACCAATGCACCAATACGTTGCTGTTGTAATTCTCGAAGGCCTTTATCAGCATTATCAAGCGCTGGCTCTGATGAATAACTAACTGGCGACGCAACACCGGTTACCGGCGTTGTTTGCAGCATCGGAATTCCGCTTTCAGTGCCATTTTCGCCCTGTGGCAACGTTTGGATACCCACAATAGCAAACATCGCTACACTTGCTGCAATAGCAAACTGTGCCAAAGGCTTGCGCCATTTAAATGCAACAACGTTGTTTGAACTTTTAGTTGTTTGCTGCTCGCGGCTTTCATTTTTAGAAAAATCAGCATACACAGGCTCTTTTGTCACCGCCTCAGCAACCACATCTGAAATATCCAGAGTAAAAGAGTTTTTTTCCTGTTCGGCACGCATTACATCCCCAACAAGCGCAAAGCGGCCAAAGGTTTCAACCTCTTGTGCGGTAATTTGCTCGTCGGTTAACTGCTGTTCGCCGTCAAGTAACGCGGATAGCTGTTCATTATCCAACTTGTTAACGTGTGCTTTTGTCATACTAAGACTCGCCTATTAATGGGTTAATTTTGTTATCAATTGCTTCACGGGCCCTAAAAATACGCGAACGTACAGTCCCGACTGGGCAATCCATCACCACCGCTATTTCTTCATAGCTCATCCCTTCAATTTCTCGAAGCGTGATTGCGGTTTTAAGATCTTCAGGCAAACTGTCAATGGTACTAAAAATCACTTTGCGAATTTCATCACTTAATAACAAACTCTCCGGAGAAGAATTAGAACGAAGTGCATCAGCACCATCGTAAAATTCAGCATCATCAGCGTCTACATCATTTGCTGGCGGCTTGCGGCCCTGAGCCACTAAGTAATTTTTAGCACAATTAACGGCGATACGGTATAACCAAGTATAAAAGGCGCTGTCACCACGAAAGTTTGGAAGCGCACGATACGCTTTAATAAAAGCTTCTTGTGCTACATCTGCAACATCACCTTGGTTAGACACATAACGTGAAATCAGCCCGGCAATCTTGTTTTGATACTTCTTAACTAATAGGTTGAAGGCGTTTTTATCTCCTTGCTGGACCCTTTTTACTAGCGCTAAATCCAAATCCTGCTCGCTCATTCGAGCCGGTACTCCTATGTCTGATTATTGCTTGTTATTCATATCTTAGCCATTATTTACAAATACTCTGACTACGAGATGAATAAAAAGTTCTGTTTAATATTATTTTTTTGTAAAATAATCACTAAGCGACGAATTAAAATAACTAATAGTATGATGGTAAATATGATACAACTAACCCATCACGATAATATTTTTGCTCTTTGAGCATTGTAACCGCAAAGACCATATACATGAACCAAAATAAACACCACACTACAGATGTAGCTATCATAGGTAGCGGCGCAGCAGGTCTATCATTAGCACTCTCATTAGCTAACCACTGTAACGTGACGGTGATCAGCAAAGGCGTATTAACTGAAGGTTCCACTCTTTATGCTCAAGGCGGAATTGCCGCTGTGTTCGATAAAAAAAATGATAGCATAGAATCCCATGTACAAGACACCCTTGATGCCGGTGCCGGTTTATGTGACCGAGATGCCGTTCATTACACTGCAAGTAGCGCCAAACGATGTTTAAAATGGTTAATAGAACAAGGCGTGCCTTTTGATATGGAGTTTGACAGCAAAGGTAAAGAACGCTTTCATCTAACTCGCGAAGGCGGCCATAGCCATAGACGTATATTACACGCTGCAGATGCAACAGGTCGTGCAGTACAAACCACTTTAATTAGCCAAGTTCAGGCTCATAAAAACATTACTTTATTAGAGCTATATAATGCCATTGATTTAATTGGCGATAAAAAGCTCGATAAAACAGGAAAACATGTCCACGGTATTTATATGTGGAACTTGGCTGAAAAGCGAGTAGAAACTATAGCGGCTAAATTTATTGCTTTAGCCACTGGCGGTGCTAGTAAAGTCTATTTATATACCTCTAACCCTGATGTATCTAGTGGCGATGGTATCGCTATGGCATGGCGTGCTGGATGCCGAGTGGCTAATATGGAATTTAATCAATTTCATCCAACCAGCCTTTATCACCCCGAATTACAAAACTTTTTAATAACCGAAGCAATGCGCGGAGAAGGGGCTTATTTAAAACGCCCTGATGGCACGCGGTTTATGCAAGACTTTGACCAGCGAGGTGAACTTGCTCCGCGAGATATCGTCGCCCGCGCCATCGACTTTGAAATGAAACGCTTAGGTGCAAATTGCGTGTATTTAGACATCAGTCACAAAGATAAAGACTTTATTATTGAGCACTTCCCGACTATTTACGCTAAATGTTTAAGTGTAGGGTTGGATATTTCCAAAGATCCTATCCCTGTAGTACCAGCAGCACACTACACCTGCGGTGGCGTGATGACTGACTTTAACGGTAAAACAGACCTTGATAACCTGTATGCAGTGGGTGAAGTTGCTTACACAGGGCTGCATGGTGCAAACCGTATGGCAAGTAATTCACTGTTAGAATGCATTGTGTTTGCCCACGCTGCAGCGAAAGATATTTTAAGCAAGCTCGACTCAGCCCCAGAATTATTAGCGCTTCCACAATGGGATGAAAGCCGTGTAACTAACTCAGACGAAGAAATCGTAATAACCCATAACTGGCACGAGCTAAGGTTGTTTATGTGGGATTACGTGGGTATTGTCCGCTCAACTAAGCGCCTTGAACGCGCTTTACACAGGGTAGAACTGTTACAGCGTGAAATACATGATTATTACGCAAACTTTCGGGTGACTAATAACTTACTTGAGCTACGTAATTTAGTACAAGTTGCAGAGCTTATCATTCGCTGTGCACTAGAACGAAAAGAAAGCCGAGGCTTACACTACACTATCGATTACCCGAAGCTAAATGACAACGCTATACCAACTATTTTAATACCTTATAGTCACGATGAAGCGTAATAATCCTAGAAGCTAACGCGACTAGAAGCGGTCACTACAAAAATTAACAAGCATTTAAAATTGCTCGCCTTAGGCGAGCGAGGCTTTGTTCATCAATACTATTTACCGTTAATACAAGCCATTGGCGCCTACTTACCCCTTGTACACACAAATAAATATTGTCACCAATAATACATGTTTTAGGGCTGATATTTCCGTTTATCTTGGTCGTGGCATTTGTAAAGTTAATGGCTTGCTGTTCTAGCAGAACGATGCCATCGAGCGGTTGCAAAGATTGTACTTTTTGAATAATAAAATAAGCACTAAAGCTGATACTTATAAGAGCAGTAAGTTGTGCAGTTAAGGTGTGTAAAAATAGCAGGCATAACAATACAAAAGTAACCGCAGCGACCACTATAGGTTTGTGGCCACTGACATTATTGTTTACGGTAAACCTATACACGGACTCGGTCTAAAATAAGCATCACCATTTCTTTAAGCTCTGGATCTTTACATTCTTTATGACCCATAAACCATGCAAACAGATCTGGATCATCACCTTCAAGTAAACGTTGAAATACGGCTTGTTGAGAGGGGGATAGCGAATCAAATGCCTCTTCTACAAAGGGCATAAATAAAACATCAAGCTCTAACATACCACGGCGACAAGCCCAACGAATACGCTGTTTACTATGCAATTCAGTCATTTTTCACCTCTTCTATAATTGTCCGCAGTTTAGCAAATTGCACCCAAATAAACATCAATTAATGAACAGCAGATAAGCAAATAAGGGAAAATATTCGCTTATCTGTACCCGCTAGTATAACTACGTTATTATAGCGCTCTATTTTTTTATCGTAGAAGAAGGTTTTTATGTCGAGTGTTTTTGCATGTCCTTTATCAGATCAACTAATTGAAGTTTCTGGTACCGATAAACTGGCTTATTTACATGGTCAGATCACCCAAGATATAAACAAACTAACCAACGATAACTTTTTGTGGGCAGGACACTGCAGCTCCAAAGGTAAGCTGTGGGGAGTATTTAAATTATTCTCCTACAAAAGCAATTATTACTTAGTGGGTTCAGAGTCTGAAGCAGCGCAAAGCATAAACGAGCTTAAAAAGTACGCAGTATTTTCTAAAGTCGAGATCAAGGCATCTGATCTAAAACTGATAGGTCTATTAGGCGATGACTTAGCTCCTACACTCGCTGAGTTAGGTATCGACTTTACCGAACAAGATGCGATTGACTTTACTCTTGGCAAAGCACTTAAGTTAAGCGACTCTCGCGTATTACTCATACTTGATAAAGACGCTTCACTTCCTGACAGTATTCCAATCCTAGACACTGATTCGAAATGGCAGCAGCAATCGATAATCGCTGGCGAGCCACAACTTAACAGTGACGCTATTGGCGAATACGTACCACAAATGGTTAACCTTCATGCTATTAACGGCATTAGTTTTCGTAAAGGCTGTTATACCGGCCAAGAAACTGTTGCTAGAATGAAATACCTAGGTAAAAATAAACGCGCTATGTTTATCGTCAAAACGACCACCGACAAGCCGCTCGATAACCTTGATTTAGAAGTGCAACGAGGTGAAAACTGGCGTCGCGCCGGAAAGTTAATCTCACAATCTTTTGATGAACAAAGCAACACTCTTTTTGGTTTAACCGTGTTACCAAACGATAGTGATCCTTCGCAATCACTTCGCGCAAAACACGCGCCTGAGGTCGTATTTTCAATCGTACCTCTTCCCTACTCTCTTGAAGACGAATAAATAGGAATGACTATGAAAGTAGCAGCAAATAAAGTGGTAAAAATGCATTATTCAGTAATGGATAATAATGACAACACCATTGATAACTCATTTGGTGGTGAGCCACTTACTCTTATCGTTGGCACGGGTTACTTGATCCAAGGCCTAGAAAGCGCGCTGCTAGATAAAGAAGCGGGCGATAAATTTAGTGCCAGCATTGAGCCTAAAGACGGCTACGGCGAACGTCATGATGAACTTATGCAAGCAGTGCCTAAGTCTTTGTTTGAAGGCATGGAAATTGAAGTAGGTATGCAATTTAAAGCATCTACTGACGATGGCGATCAGTCAGTTATGATCATTGAAATTCAAGACGAAAACGTTATAGTTGATGGTAATCACCCACTATCGGGCATTACCTTAAATTTTGATGTGGAAATTTTAGAGGTGCGTGATGCAACCGAAGAAGAGCTTGCTCATGGCCATGTACATACCGAAGAAAGCTGTGATCACGAACATTAAAAACAGCTAAGTTTACCAACATAAAAAAAAGCGCCAATGGCGCTTTTTTTTATGTTGGTTTTTTTTCAACGTCTTGTGCTGTTAGGTCTGGCTTTGCTGAGGTCTGCTTTGCTATTTTACCTTCAAGTGCAGCGATTAAACCTTGTTGATCATTAGTTCCTAAACGATATTGTGTCCCATCATTTAAAGTTAACTGTACTGCACTAAAACCTGACACGCTATATACCCAACCATCATGGGTAATTCGTAGACCAATACCATGTCGATACGAGTTTTGCACTGCTTTAGCTTCAATTATATCACTTAGCTGCAAGGTTTTTCCCACTACGCCTGGACCAAACGCCCAGCTAATGGTTTGTCTATCGACACGAATTGTTAGGCCATGAAAGAAAAATGCTACCAGTGCTAATATGCCAGTAAAAACCATTAAAGGTTTATCAGCGCCAATCAAGTTCCAAGCTAACGCGACAAAGCCGCCAATCCAGCCCAGTACCACAAAAATAAAAAGGGCATATTGTTTATGTTGATACATTACTTTTCTCTTTTATATTAGGCTCTGCTGACCTTTCAAGGTTGAATTTTCAGCAATTTATTTAGTATTTGGTCAAGGCAGCGTCTATGTGGTTTGGTTATTACCCATAAATAGGCGATAAAGTAGGATCAATACCAAGCAGGGGCAGCCTAAGAACGATTTATTCTTTGATACTCAGTTTTTAATTAGCCCACAAGATTACAAACCTTGCGCCGCGATTAAACCGTCCTTAGTTTGAACGAATTTAAATTCGCAAAGGTCAACAGATGTATGGACTCCCACTTCCATCAGAAGTAACGTAATAAGTGTCCAAACTTTTACTAAGGAGCCCATACATGTTGAATTGTAATGTGATAGCGATTGATTTAGCAAAAAATTTATTTCAAGTTTGCAAAACGCAAAGCAATGGCAAAGTTATTTATAACAAAACAATAAGCAGAGCCAAGCTTAAAGAGTTATTAATTAAAGAAAAGCAATCTTTAGTTGCTATGGAGTCATGTGGCGGAACGCATTATTGGGCGCAATTTGCTAAACAGGCAGGGCACCAGATCAAAGCGATTAACGCGCGACAGGTAAAAGCGTTTCGTCAAGGGCAGAAAACCGATGCAAATGATGCGCTGGCTATTTCAGTTGCAGCGAGACAGCCTCATATAAAAGGAAGTCGTTTACTTTCAGTGCAAGAGCAATGCTTACAAGGCATTGAATGTATGCGTGATTTATTAGTCAAAGAAAAAGTCAGTTTAGGTAATCAACTAAGAGCTTTATTGTTAGAGTTTGGTTACCCAATTGCTCAAGGGGATACGAAGTTGACCCAAGCGATACCTGAGATATTAGAAGATGCTGAAAACAGCCTAACAGGCGCTTTTCGCTTCACAATTAACCGAGTTTATCAGCGTTTTACTGAGGCGATTGAAGAGGTGAAGCTGATTGAAAAGCAATTGCATGAAGTAATTAAAGAAGATCAAACCTGTATACGTTTGCAAGCATTAGAAGGCGTGGGACCTGTCTGTGCAATACTGATTAAAATAGCACTAGGTAATATAACCCATTTTAAAAATGGTCGAGAAGCTGCGGCCTGCTTTGGTCTAACACCAGTACAGCATAGTAGCGGGGGAAAACAAAATATAGGCTCGATATCTAAAGTAGTAGGAAATAAGAAGCTGCGTAGTGCTTTGTATAAAGGCGCATTAGCTGTTGTTTCACAACTAGAAAAAAGAGAAGTTCGTAGCCAAAAAGATATATGGTTAAAAGCATTAAGTGTACGTCGAGGCAAAAAAGTAGCCGCTATAGCGTTAGCAAATAAAACAATCAGAACGGCTTTTGCAATGCAAAAGCATAACAAGTCTTTAAGCCACAATTACTTGTGGCTTAAAGACTTGTCAGAAAGATCGATTGAAATAGGTAAGACCGACCTTCAATAGACTGTTAGGGTCTGAAGTTTGAAAAACTGCTCAACAGAAAAGTCATGAAGGTGCGAATACATTTGAGGCCAGGGGTAGCTCCTCAATTTGAGCCCGTATATAAGCTAGCATCTAATTTATTTCAATTTTATTTTTGACATTAATAGGGAGTCCATATAAGACCCTAGAAACTATAAACCATTGTTGCACTGAGTTCAGAGTCATACTTTAATCGGTCGTCTTCTGGTTTAGAATTGTATCGGTATAAATACGCAAATTTTAACGACACCGCTCCCATAACTTGACTTATTAATGCGGTCTCAGATTTTAGCAGAGAGTTGAGCCCTGACAGCGACTGTTCAATACTAATGTCTTGATTAAAGCGAGTGCGTGTTGACACCGTACGCTCCCATTGCAAGGCAAGTCGCATTAAGTAACCTGTTTTAGTGTCATCCTCACTGCTAATATCTGACTCAGTGTCAGCTACTGAACGATATACGCCAGGACCAATATCAAAATCGACTTTATTTTTTACGCCTTGATAGAGTCTATTGCCGTAACCTGTTGCAATAGTTGACTTAAACTCCAAGCCACTAAATTGATCTTCTTCATAGTCACCATAGATAAACAATGAGGCATTTTTAATCCCTACTTTATAGTTACCCTGAGCCGAGAGAAAAATACGGTTTGCAGAAACGTCGTCACTACCCGTCTCTGAATTCTTGTCTCGTCTATAAAGGGTATCTATTTTGAATTGATTTCGCCATTCTTTAAGATCTTGATAAAGGTTACCTTTAAACTTAAAGCTAGTAGATTTGGTATTGCCACTACTAACGATAAATCCAAATTCGGTATCACCATAAAGCATTTCACCTTCATGAAGTTTATGTATTTCCTCGTCAGAGAGTTGACCATATTCGTTGAAATCTTCAAATGGATCGACAGCAAAACACCTAATGCTAAACATTAAGCATAATAGTAATCCAACTGAATAAATCTTCACTCTATTGCGCATCAACTAAACTTATCAAAAACGAAAAAATACTTCATGATATTTATTCACTATCTTTCCATAGAATATGGCAAAACGGTGCATCTTTGTCACGACTAATTAAAATTTTAGCAAAAAGTATATCTTGATTATCAAATTCTAAGCCTACCAACACTTGTAAAAAATTCTCAGACTCTATTTCGAGGGCTACAAAGTCTTGCCATTGTTCGTCAGGTTCACCCTCTTCAATAAAACCAAGCTCCTCGCGATGCTGATTAAAGTCTTCAACATCTTGCTCAGTAAGGTTATCGGGTGCTAACTCTAAAAAAATATCGTACGCTTGATGCGTAACTTCTTCTTCGCTGTATAACCGCGGACCTGACATAACCAACAACCTCTATACATCTAATGCCTACATCATACCAAACCTGGACAAATTTTTGCCAAAAAAAGTCAGATTTTCCTGACTTTTTTATAAATAACGAGTTTTTATTCTTTATAAGTCATACCTTTTATTTTTCACCTAAATTCGGATAATAAGTGCAATTTCTCAGATTAGATGGCCAGCTGTTATAATTCGGCCATTTTCTCGCCAAAGGAAATTGCTTTAATGAAATATAAACAGCTGACACAAGAAGAAAGATACCAGATTTACGCGTTAATAAAAGCAGGAAATAACCAAAAGCAGATAGCTGAAGAACTAACTCGTTCACCGTCATCTATTTCTAGAGAGCTAAAACGCAATAAAGGACTTAAAGGCTATCGGCCTAACCAAGCCAATAACTTTGCTGAACAAAGACGTAAGTCATCTTTCAAAGCAAGTAAGTTAACAGAGGACGTCACTCACTGGATTAATAAATTGTTGCATGACGGACTTTCCCCTGAGCAAGTGGCAGGCCGCTTAGCTTTAGAGAAACAGGTCGTTTTACATCATGAAACAATTTATCAATATATTTACAGAGACAAGGCTCGTGGTGGCAAGCTACATAAGACACTCACTCGTGCATGTAAAAAGTATAAAAAACGCTATGGAAGCTATGATAAACGTGGACAGATAGTTAATCGAGTCAGCATTGATGAACGCCCAAGTATTGTGGATTCAAAGTCTAGGATTGGTGATTGGGAGGGCGATACAGTGATAGGTAAAGGGCGTAAAAATGCGCTTGTCACAATGGTTGAACGTAAAACGTTATATACAGTCGTTCACAGAATTGAAAGCAAGCATGCGAAAATAACAGCCGATGCGCTGATCACGTGTATGACACCATATAAAGGTAAGGTTATTACCGTGACGTTAGATAATGGAAAAGAGTTTGCTCACCATGAGCATGTTGCACAAAAATTAGAAGCTGATGTGTATTTCGCTCATCCCTATTCATCATGGGAGCGGGGCATAAATGAGAATACCAACGGCTTACTTAGACGCTTCTTCCCCAAGGGAACTGACTTTATGGCGCTAAGTGAAGCAGAGATACAGGCGGCAGTTGATAAGCTCAACCATCGGCCAAGAAAAACAAGAGGGTATAAAACCCCTCATGAATTATTTACGGGGCAATCAGAAGTTCTGGTGGCTGCATAATGATTGCACTTAATACTTGAATTCAAGTCATGTACTGCTTATACTAATTTACAAAATAGTGGCCGCGAACATTTAGATAACACAGTAACACCCAATCACATCCAATTACCCGCACCAGCCTAACTTGCGCATAGGTGTTATTTTCCATATCAATAATAATACCTTAGGTCCTGTGGTGTAATTACACTTGCTTTCAACGTTCAATCAGCTCACCTAATGCAGGTGTTTTTAGTTTTATTTCTTAATTTACTTTGGTACGCATTATAAACTCACAGTAATTTCCCTCTTTTTGAGTAACCACAGTAAACACTGAGATAGGAAGAGCTGCTTGCGTTACTTTTATTGCACCTAAACAGCCCGAAAAAGTAGTAACTATTATGGCTGTAACGCCCACCCCCTTTTAAATAGCCACAAATTATGTGGTAGCACATTCATATAACTCGCTTTACATCAATTTAATTAACTCGTAAGCTCAAAATTAACTGTTTAGAGAGGCTGACATGATTACATGATTGAATTTGATGTAAAAGGTAGTGTTGCGAGTGTCACGCTATCTCGTAAAAATAAGCAAAATGCCCTCAACTTCTTGATGTTTAAACAACTTGAAGCAGCCATAACAACCATTAAAAAGAATAAAAAGATTCGCGTGGTGGTGCTCAAAGGCGATGGCGAACATTTTTGTTCAGGCCTTGATATCTCTTGTGTAATGAAATCGCCTTCACAAATACTTAAGCTATTATTTAAGTGGTTGCCGGGAAACCGAAATTTAGCGCAGCAAGTGGTGCTTGGCTGGCAATCGTTAAGCATTCCCGTGATTGCTATTATTAACGGAAATTGTTTCGGTGGTGGCTTACAAATCGCGTTAGGTGCAGATTACAGAATTGCTCATACCCAAGCAAAGCTTGCAATAATGGAAGCTCGCTGGGGTCTTTGCCCTGACATGGGAGCAAATGTAGTATTACCCGGCTTAGTAAAAAAAGATCAAGCATTATGGCTTTCCTCAAGCGCCGAGCCTATCAGTGCCATAGAAGCTAAAAAGCTCGGGCTGATTACCGAAATAAGTGAACAGCCTGAAAAAACCTGCCAACTATTAATTGATAATTTACTTACTCGCTCACCCGATGCCCTTGGGGCAATTAAACGTGTTACCCAAGCCAGCTATTATAAAAATGAAAGATCTATTTTAGCTAAGGAAACATGGAGCCAAATTAGGTTATTACTCAACCCAAATACACGTAAGGCAATTAATAAAATGAAAGGCGATAATAATGTGATTTTTAATAACTCTAAACGTTGGTAATAATGCTTAAATATATTCTCAGCAGTATTATTATTTTAAGCTGCTTAGCGCTGGCTAAAATAATTATGCACTTTATTGGCGGCAATTTTCCGGCACCTATTTTAGCGATGCTTTTTTTATTAGCGCTGTTACTTATAGGAATAATTAAAGAACATCAAGTTGCTCCTTGCGCCTCACCTCTTTTAAACTTTATGCCGTTATTTTTCATTCCAGCTGGCGTTGGGTTTATTGAGCACTTGGATATAATTAATGCTCACTGGTCATTTCTAATTTCTGTGGTTATCTTGGTACCGCTAACCAGCGTGTTGCTCGTTGCCTCCATCATAAGTAGATTCAAAGGCAAACATAATGAATAATATACTTTGGTGGTTAACACCTATTTTATGTGCATTATTGTTTATACTGCTACGAATAATAAATAGCAAAACAAGTAATAGCTTTTTAAAGGTGTTCACTAATCCTGTATTTTTAAGTATCACCTTAATTGCGTTCATATTATTGAGCTTCGATCTACCCTACACGCAATTTAATCAGCATAGTGAATTACTGCGCTGGCTACTTGAGCCAGCCATTGTGGCACTCGCTTTACCGTTATATCAGCAATTTAAGCAAGTACGTAGCCAATTTTCACTCATGTTCGTTTGCTGTAGCCTTGGAGTGATCAACGCGACCTTTATCGCAGTACTGTTAAGCGCGTTATTTTCAGTACCTTCAGAATTAGCAGCCTCTACCGCGGCGCTTTCGGTAACAACTCCGATTACCCTACTCGTTACGGATGCACTTGGTGGCATACCCTCATTAGGCGCAGCTATGGTTATTTTTATTGGTTTATTGGGAGCTTTATTTGGCACTTTACTTTTAAAGGCCGTGGGAATATTTAATCACCAAGCACAAGGTGTGGCTATTGGTACAGCTTGTCATGCTATTGGTACTGCGGCTGTACTTAGTGAGCATCCTCGAATTGGCGCGTTTGCCTCCGTTGCAATGGCCCTATGTGCCCTACTTAGCGCTCTTATTGTACCTTTGCTCTATCCTATTATAAGACAAGCTCTGTTATAGTTAATGTGTTAGCTAAAACTAGATTTACGTAAAGGATAAGTAATGATCAGCTCCGAACTTCAACAAGTTGAAAAGTATTACACCATGGTCAGCGAGTACTTAGTGGAGTACAGCATGCAATTGGTTGGTGCTGTACTAATATTAATCTTTGGCTTGTGGGTTTCGCAAAAAGTAGCAAAGGTTGTTACCAAGTTAATGCAGCGACACAATATTGATATAACTTTAACCAATTTTATTAGTAATGTGGTTAAAGTACTATTTATTATTATGTTCATTATTATCGCACTGGGTAAAATTGGTATCAGCGTTACTCCGTTTGTAGCGGCAATTGGTGCAGCATCACTTGGAGCAGGCTTAGCTTTACAAGGGATGCTGTCAAACTATGGAGCAGGCCTGGCGATTATTGCAACTCGCCCTTTTATTGTTGGCGATACCATTGAAGTTAAAGGCGTAAGCGGTCAGGTAAAAACAATTGAGCTGGGTTATACTATTTTAATCAACGAAGAAAAAGTCGAGATCACTATCCCCAACAAACACATTGTTGGAGAAATATTGCACAACTCATTTAGCTACTCATTGGTTAAAGGAGAAATAGATATTGCGTATAGTGCCAACCCCGATGAAGCAATTAAACTTATCAATCAAGTGCTCATCGAGCATGAACTGGTTGCCACTAAACCGAGTTCACAAGTGGGCATTGAACGCTTTGCTGATAGAGGGGTCACTATTAGCTATCGCTATTGGGCACCAACGACTAAAATAATCGAAACTACACTCGCAATAAACGGCGGTGTATACGCATCAATTCAAGCCGCAGAGATTCAAATCCCATTTCCACAACGAGTGGTTACGTTAAATAAGCCTGAGCCATCGGATTAATTAAAATGCAATCAATTAAGCCTTATAGCTATTGCAAATACTTAATGCTAATACTTCTTGTAACACTATGTTGGCTACCACAATTTAATTTATACATAATTGATTTTATTGATCAAACTTTACTACAGTCATCATTAGTATACGCCTCAGCCCGTGGCGTTAATGGGGCTATTTCGCTATTACAATCGGCAGAAGTCGGTATTGGCATTGCTAGTATAGAACCAGCACAACTACTCGATCCGGTTAATGACTTAGCTGAATATATAGCAGGCGTTATGCGTTTTGCTATTGGTTCGTTGTTTATTCAGCGCATCCTTTACACAGTGTCGTCAGGGCTGTTATTTAATATTACCTTTAGTGTAGGTGCTGTGGTTTATATTGCTTGTGACTACCGAGGTTATTTAAAAAACATCAACAGCAGACTACTTACTAGTTTGATTATATTAAGGTTTTTAGTGCCTGCTATCATACTTGCTACAGGACTTGCTAGCCATGCGTTTTTAGATAAAGAAATTGATAGCCAAAATAGTAGCGTAGAAGATAAAGTGGCCGTAATACAAGCGAGTGCAAGCTCAACGTCAGCACTTTCAGCGCAAGTAAAAGCCAAGATTAATAGTCAAAAGCAAACCCTGCTTGATGAAGTTGAGCTGTTAAATACACAAATAATGCAACTAACAAACCGAGTTAAGAGCAACCAACGCGATATAACTAATTTAACTGAAAAGATTGATGCAATTCAAACGACGCGCACCCTAACCGAAAAACTAACCCTAACTGAGCTTGATGAAGCAAAACCATTAATAATTAAACAGCAAGATTTAAAAAGACAGCAGAGTAATTTGAACAATCAACTGGCAAAACTAGGTATGGAAAAAGCAGCGTTAATGCGCGAGCTCGCAGACTATAACGATCAATTATCGGGTAATAGCAACAGTAATATCAGCCGAATTATAGATGCAGTTACTTCCGGTATTAATAATATGCTTGAGTCAGTTGAAAACTTATTTATGGACTTTCTTAATCTAGTCGCGCTGCTATCCCTCAAGCTATTACTTATTCCATTGCTATTTTTGTACTTATTTAAAAAAGTTTTTGGTGTTATTTGGCGCACAACCCCACCTTCATCAAATAGCTCAGTTGCATGATAGAAATAGCCCATTTAATCGATAAAATTCCTATTGGTTACAGCGAGGTTTTATACAGCGGTGCGCGCTACAGTCTAACTCGTCAGGTATTCAATCAAGGTCAATCTGATAAAATATTTGCCAAAGAGCTTGCTGGTAATGACTTTATCAGCCTCAACTTCTATCGTCTTAAAAATTCAGTGCAATTAAAACCCTGCGAAATGCCAAGCGAAAAAGTTATTCACTTTTTAAAGCATCCTAAATTCGGATAATAAGTGCAATTTCTCAGATTAGATGGCCAGCTGTTATAATTCGGCCATTTTCTCGCCAAAGGAAATTGCTTTAATGAAATATAAACAGCTGACACAAGAAGAAAGATACCAGATTTACGCGTTAATAAAAGCAGGAAATAACCAAAAGCAGATAGCTGAAGAACTAACTCGTTCACCGTCATCTATTTCTAGAGAGCTAAAACGCAATAAAGGACTTAAAGGCTATCGGCCTAACCAAGCCAATAACTTTGCTGAACAAAGACGTAAGTCATCTTTCAAAGCAAGTAAGTTAACAGAGGACGTCACTCACTGGATTAATAAATTGTTGCATGACGGACTTTCCCCTGAGCAAGTGGCAGGCCGCTTAGCTTTAGAGAAACAGGTCGTTTTACATCATGAAACAATTTATCAATATATTTACAGAGACAAGGCTCGTGGTGGCAAGCTACATAAGACACTCACTCGTGCATGTAAAAAGTATAAAAAACGCTATGGAAGCTATGATAAACGTGGACAGATAGTTAATCGAGTCAGCATTGATGAACGCCCAAGTATTGTGGATTCAAAGTCTAGGATTGGTGATTGGGAGGGCGATACAGTGATAGGTAAAGGGCGTAAAAATGCGCTTGTCACAATGGTTGAACGTAAAACGTTATATACAGTCGTTCACAGAATTGAAAGCAAGCATGCGAAAATAACAGCCGATGCGCTGATCACGTGTATGACACCATATAAAGGTAAGGTTATTACCGTGACGTTAGATAATGGAAAAGAGTTTGCTCACCATGAGCATGTTGCACAAAAATTAGAAGCTGATGTGTATTTCGCTCATCCCTATTCATCATGGGAGCGGGGCATAAATGAGAATACCAACGGCTTACTTAGACGCTTCTTCCCCAAGGGAACTGACTTTATGGCGCTAAGTGAAGCAGAGATACAGGCGGCAGTTGATAAGCTCAACCATCGGCCAAGAAAAACAAGAGGGTATAAAACCCCTCATGAATTATTTACGGGGCAATCAGAAGTTCTGGTGGCTGCATAATGATTGCACTTAATACTTGAATTCAAGCATTATAAAACGCTATCTAATTAATAAAAAACAAGAGCAATATAAATTATGTCTAACTTCACATTAATTACTGGTGATATGATTGAATTTAAACAGGGGAAAATAAATCCGCTAAAAAGTGCAGGCACAATAAGCACAGAGCCCCATCAACAGCTATTTTTTATCCCAAATCAAGCTGAGCCACTTATCAAAAGTGGTAAGTTACATGCAAACTTATTTAATCTAACGCAGTTAACATTGGCATGCTGTGATGATAATAAAAAAGATGTTATTCCAGTGCTCATCAAGCATCAAGGCACATTGCAAGACTATGTTGGCTTAACCGTTAAACAGCAGTTTAAAATTATTAATTATATCAGTGCTGATTTATCCAAAGTGACCTTAACCACCCTACTACCACAACTTATTAACGACCCAAAACTTGTGCAAATTCAGCTTGATGAAGTAAAACAACTTTGCTCCTAGTTTTTATTCAGCCGCGCATTTTTAAATAAAAGTCACGACATAATTTAGTGTAGTCTTGGCTGTACTCATTCATCTCATTGTAAATACAAAGTGCTGATTCAACACAATCCAATTGCGCATACCCTAAGGTCATTAAACTGCGCGTTGCGCTTTTTTTTAATGTTGTTTTTACTTTGCAGCGCCGCTGTAAATACACTTGAGACTGCTTTGCTATAGCAATAAACTCCTCAGCTTCTTTACAGGGTAAAATCACATGAAGCCGCGATTTGTTATGGCTTAATCGCTTAAATGCTTCGAGCAACTCAGTAAAGCTTAATTCATCAGTATGTCTTGCCAAGTTTCGGGCTCGATTATCACCTTTCAAACTATGGTTAAAATAAGGTGGATTGCTGATGATTACATCATAAGGTTGGCCGCTTTGGTAATCTTGTATAGTACCTTCAAAAAGCGTTATATCTGGCCATGGACTTTGAGCTATATTGTTTTTAGCATCTACAGCCGCGCCATGGTCAATTTCAACAGCATCAATTAGTAAGCTCGGTTTTCGCTGCTTACACATTAGCGCTAATAACCCAGTGCCACTGCCAATATCAAGTAAGCGCTGAGCATCACTTAAATCAGCCCATGCCCCGAGTAAAATACCGTCAGTTGATACTTTCATGGCTGTACGTGTTTGGTTAACTTTAAACTGCTTAAAAACAAAGCCTGACATTTTTTCACCTTTTCATTCACCAACTGGCGGATAGCGCGTATAATTAACGGCAATTGTCCTCTATTTTTGACACTCTATGCAATTTTCTGATTTTGATATTGATAACAAGCTACTACAAGCCGTCGCTAAAATGGGTTATGAAACCCCTACCAGCATTCAACAACAAGCAATTCCTGAAGCGCTACAAGGGCGTGACATTTTAGCCTCTGCACCAACAGGTACTGGTAAAACAGCGGCATTTTTGATCCCAGCGATTCAATACTTACTTGATTTTCCGCGTCGTGAACCTGGTTTTGCCCGCGTGTTAATAATGACACCAACGCGCGAGTTAGCTTATCAAATTCATGAACAGTGTGAACTACTTGCCAAAGGCACTCACCTTAAAATAGGCGTAGTAACTGGCGGTATTAACTACGGTACGCACAAAGAAATTTTTGAAAAAAATAACGACATTTTAATTGCCACGCCAGGGCGATTAATGGAATACCTAGAAACCGAAAACTTCCACGCTGAAAATGTCGAAATGCTTATTTTAGACGAAGCCGACCGCATGCTAGACATGGGCTTTCGTAAAGAAATGATGCGCATTTGTGAAGAAGCTAAAAACCGTCGCCAATGCTTTTTGTTCTCAGCCACTCTTGAAGGTGACAGTGTTGAACGTTTTGCAGAACAAATCTTAAATGACCCTGCACTGCTTGAAGCGGAGTCATCACGTAAAGAAAAAGCTAAAATTCACCAGTGGATCCATTTGGCTGATGACTACCATCATAAACTGGAATTACTGGTTAATACCCTGAATGGCCCAGATGTTAGCAAAGCGATTGTGTTTGTAAAAACCCGTGAGCGCCTTGAAACCTTAATTGGTGAGTTAACTAACAACGGTGTTAAAGCTGCATGGCTGCGTGGTGAAATGCCGCAAGACAAGCGCATGAAAGCGATGGAAAACTTCCATTCTGGTCGTACTAAAATTTTAGTCGCAACCGATGTTGCCGCCCGTGGTATTGATGTTGCAGACATCAGCCATGTAATTAACTTTGATATGCCGCGCACCGCAGATGTGTATGTGCATCGTATTGGCCGTACTGGCCGCGCCGGTAAAAAAGGCATCGCGATTTCATTAGTGGAAGCCCACGATATTGCAATTGTTGCCAAAGTTGAGCGTTACACTGAGCAAAAGCTGAAACGTCGTGTTATCAAAGGTCTTGAGCCACAACATAAAGAAGCTAAATTACCGATCAAAAAGCTTAAAGATCCGGCTAAAATAAAAGCCCGTAAAAAAGCAAAAACGAAAGTCAAAAAGAAAAAATAACAGTAATTAACCTAAATTCTGGATAATTAACAAAGCCGAGCAACTACCTAAGCTCGGCTTTTTAGTTTTTGTGCTGCCTTTTACTAATAACTTTTAAACCTTTCATACCAGCCAATTCATTGAGATACCTCTGATAAGCTTCACAACAGCCCCAATCTTAGTAATCGACTGTGACTCCGAAGCAGCAGATTACATAGCACCTTACTTTTTTACCCAGTGGAATGTAAAAAATTCTCAGCTGCATGTTTTTATAAAATTAATAACTTTTAATTTCAATAAGTTGTTATTGGAACAGTTTTTGAGAGAGTAGGATTACTATTTACTAAGCAAATACAATAAACGTTGTGAGGGAAACATGAACCGCTTTAAATTAACCATATCTTTGGTATCACTTTGCTGTGTATTTTTACTCGCCTGTGCAACACAAGTCAGTGCAACCACCAGCACAATTATGATCAGTAGCGTTTCCCCTCAACCAACGCTACAGCAAACACTTGTTAATAAACTGCGCAGCAATCCAAACCTCAACTTATCACAACTGCAAGTCCACGTTGATGGCAACAAAGTAGCCTTATACGGCCAAGCAGAAACCGGCTTTGAACGCGCGTTGGCACAAAAATTTTTAGAAAATACTCAAGGTGTGGCAATTATTGAAAATAAAATGCAGATAAGGGATTAGGAAATTAGGTTAGAGGCGCTAGGCTAAAGATTGTAGAATTAAAGCACTAAAGCAACTGATTTACTAATAGTTCAACTAAGGTGTATTAAAACACAAAAAAGCTAATCTCCAGAACATGACTTACAAAGTAAAATCCCAGCTAAACGCATACTTATGGTTTAGCTGGGGTGTTCCTGTAATAAAATTAGAAGTTGCGTATTTCTACAGTTGAATTACTAAACTCGAACTTATTAATTTTGCCGCATTGAGCAACATGATTAGTGCTAACATAAGGGGTGTTTGCTTGCGCTATATCGCCCTCCCAGCCCTGACCATTTTTAATAAACGCTTTGACCTCAAACCAGCCATTAACCGCTTTGCTGCAATCCATATCAACATCGAGCAGCCAATAATGCTCTCCCCAAATATTTAGCGGTGTAACACCAAAGCCATCGTTAGCAACGGTTTTTTCTGCTCCCCAAGCTGCGGGCCAAATATTAGTGGTCCAATCGGTTGCCGTGCCTTGCGCTTCACTACTTTGGCCACTTTCAACACCGTACCAATCTAGGTAGTTGTCGTTCGCTTTCCAAGGACTGGTAGTGGCATTTTTTAAATTATTGTGGCGAATTGGCATCGCACATTCAAAATTACTTGTTTGGCAGTTACGCCCAAGGTTTGTGTTTGCATAAACATGGTCAATCCCGCCGCGGATAAACATATCTTGGCCACTTTGCGTTTGTGCGCTAATGAATACCACAGTGCGCTGCCAATCACTCTCAGGATTGGGGGGGGTTATTTTGGCATTTTTATGAATAGCCATTGCATCCCACGCTGCTACATTTAAGTTAATAGTGCCATTTGCATTAACCGTTATAACTTCACCAGTACAACTTGTTGCATCATTCGCTAATTCTCCCTTTAACACATTGCAGTACTGCCCTGGAGCCATATCTGTTTGTACTGTAGCATTAAGTGTTGAATCTTCTTTATTAATTGCAACATGGCCTGAACTTCCTCTACCAAACGCAATTTGGTTATGTGTATTATCCCACCAATTGGTTGTTGCCCAGTTATCTGTCGTGTTATTTCTAAAATCTACGCCACCGGCAATGTATGACCAACGATGTTCACATTTCCAATTACTTGCAAAGCATTCTAAGTTCCCATTGTTATGCACTGGCACGCTAGGGCCACCGGCATCTGTATCACCATGAAAGTCATAACTAGACATTACTTTTGGATAACCATACGGGTAAGCCAACATAAATACATTTGCTAAGTCGTACAAACGGCCATCGGCAAAGGTAATTACATTGCCAGCGCCACCATGACCACGTTGATTATCGTGATTATCTACAAATACCACAGCTGATGCACTTGGCATAAATCCCCAGCCTTCACCAAAATTACTTAACCATGCAAGCGAGCCATTTCTAAAGGTATTGCCAAGCTCTGTGCTGTATTTAAACTCAGTGACTAAACCAGTGGCTAAGTATTCTGAAGCTGTTACTGCTTCGCCACCTTGATCTATCACTTCTTGAAACACTACTGGCGAACCATTTATTTTCGCCATTAAACTTTGAATATCGCTGGCAGCAACGTGTTTAGCTGCATCAAACCGAAATCCCTTAACACCAATGGCTTGTAATTCATTAATGTAAGCCGCTAATGTGTTTTGAACATACGTTGCAGCTGTGTCTAAGTCGGCCAAGCCGACTAGCTCACAGTTTTGTACTCGGTAACGATCGTTTCCATAATCAGAGTCATTAATAGTGCAACTAGCATGAAAGTCTTGTGGGCTATAAATTGAGTATTGTTTATTACCATAGGTATTACCAGCGGTGCCTGTTCCACTGCCTGCCGCCATATGATTGATCAAGGTATCTACATAAATATCAACGCCAGCGGCATCACAACGATTAACCATATCAATAAACTGCTCACGGCTACCGCCTCGGCTTTGTAACAGGTAACTGACAGGTTGATAACGCGTCCACCATTGACTGCCAATGATATGCTCATTGGGTGGTGAGACCTGAACCGCGGCATAGCCTTTAGGTCCTAGGTATTGTTCACATTCTAGGGCGACATCTTGCCAATTCCATTCAAATAAATGGACGAATGTGGTGGGTGCTGCATTTGCAATCGATGCAGTACTTAGGCCAACGCTTAGCCCTATCGTGGTTGCTATTTTTTTAATTTTCATTGTGTTTTCCTTATGTTGTCATTTAGGTGCCTTTACATTTACAAGCGATTAACAATAGAATAGTTCTAACAGAATAAAAATTGAATACGTATGCAATCAAAATACAATTGATTACGTTATGAGAGTAAGTGGTGCTGCTTAAATCGTGCTAATTAGATTGAAGTTTGGAATCGCTTTTTCAGACTCAAAGATGTTCTACGCAGTGGTTATTTTTGCTTAGCGCTTTTGCGAATTTGGCATTCATTAAGGATCTGCTGTTTTTGCTCTAAAGTAGCACTATGCCACGCTAAAATGTCAGCGAGTGTTCTAAAGCAACCAAGACATATATCATTATTATCTAAACAGCAGTGGCGAATACATGGATTTTCGGGCTGTTCAGTACCCTGTGTTTGACTAGCCATTACTAAAGCCTGCTTTATTATCACTTACTAGACACTAGCGTGTGTTTGAAGCTGTGTCTAATAAGTGCTTAAAAAGCAGCCGCAATCACGACGGTAGTTTCTTACTTACCTTGATGCTTTGCTAAGAAAGGTTGTAGCCTTTCAAGCAGTAGAGCTTGTTTTAACTGACCTTCTTGCATACCAAGTTGTGCACCGATCTGCATTAGTTGCGGTGATTTAGCGAGAAATTTTTGCCCTGTAGGTGTTTCATAAAATGCGATTAACTCATTAATTTCTTTATCAGTAAAACTTTCTGAGTACACTGCAACCAATTTAGTTAAAATTGCTTGTTGGTCAAAGTCGTATTTAAACCAATCTCGATAAATATTTTTCAGCTCCTCTTTCGCCGCATCATCCAATTGTAACTGTGATGCCATTTGCTCAATGACTGGCAACATGGCTTCAAAACCGCCAGTCATCTGCTTATCCATGCCCATTACTGCAAACATTCTTTCAACTGAGCTTATTTGCTGCTCTTTTGCATAACTGGTGTTGGTTAATATTAATAATGATAGCGTGCACGTTGCGATGAGCTTTTTCATCGTAATTTCCTTATAGATTAATAAACGAGAATTTAGCAATCTTACCCTATTAGTGCTAACTGTCTTTAAAAAGTTGCAGTTAATTATCCATAAAGTTATTAAAGCCTTCATGATTATCTAACACCGTTATGTAAATCAGACCTATCAGCAGGTAACTTTTACCTGCTGATAGTTCACCACAGTTCAGGTTAGTTATTAAATAAAGCAGTCTATTGCTCTGTCTGCTGTTGTTTATCACTGATCATCGCATCGAGTTTTTCACCGCCTTTAATAGCAAAGTCAAGCGTGCGAATTGGGAATGGAATGCTAATATCAGCGTCATTAAGCGCCTGCTTAACGGCCACGATTGCTTTATGGCGGACCGTCATATAATCCGCCTCACCGGGGTATTTGATCCAAAACCACACCAGCAAATTGACACTGCTGTCGCCAAAACTGTCGGCATAAACGGCCGTTTCCTCTTGTTTAATGACAAAATCAAATTCATTAATTTTTTTAACGATCACTTCGGCTGCCTGCTCTGGATCATCTGCGTATGAAATTCCTACTGGCACTTCAATACGGCGCACACCTAAGGTGCTGTAATTACGTAATACATTGCGAAACAGTATTTTGTTAGGCACTAAAATTAATTGTCCATAGAAGTTCTCAACCAGCGTATTACGCAAATTTATTGACTTAACAGTACCAAATACATCATCGGTTTTAATCACATCGCCGGTTTTAAAAGGCTTGCGAATACCCATGGCAATACCTGCTATAAGGTTTTCGGTCATATCCTGAAAGGCAAAACCAATCGCTAGCCCCACAATACCGGCACCTGCAAGCAGTGAGGTTACTGTGCCTTTTAGCCCCATAAAATCGAGTGCGATAAATAAACCCACACACAGTATCAGCACCTTAAATATTGAGGCCATTAAATCAGCGATTTGTTTGGAATCCAAAGAGCGGCGCAATAAATTACGCATCATCGAACCTAAAAAACGCGCTAGGATGGAAAATACAATGGCAATCATCACTGCCACAATGAAGTTAGGGATATGGCTTATGACAACATCAAACCAACCACCGAGTTTTTCTTCTATTAATTTTTCAGCTTCACTGATAGAAGGTATTTTTAACATTATTAAACCCTGATTGTTCTACATATAGGATCAGGTTCGTGCAAAATCAGCGCCAAAACTAAAAAGCCATGCAATGCATGGCTTTTTAAGCGTTTAATGCTGGTAGAAATTAGTTTTGCTCATCACGCAAAAATACCGGCTCAAGCTCTTTTTGGCTTGCTTCACTGCTATAGTAGTAACCATCAACAGTAAACTTTTTTAAATCGCTTAATTGGGTAACTTTATTCTCAATAATGTAGCGAGCCATCAAGCCGCGGGCTTTTTTCGCGTAAAAGCTGATAATTTTATATTGACCATTTTTGCAGTCTTTAAAGTGCGGAGTAATGATTTGCGCGTTTAAGGTTTTTTTATCAACCGCTTTAAAATATTCGTTTGACGCTAGGTTAACTAAATATTTGCTATCTTGCTCTGCAAGTACAGTATTAAGTTTGTCTGCAATAATACTGCCCCAAAACTCATACAGGTTTTTACCACGACTATTATCGAGCTTTGTGCCCATTTCTAAGCGATACGCTTGCATTAAATCTAGTGGTTTTAATAACCCATACAAACCTGACAAAATACGTAAGTGGCTTTGTGCATAATCAAGTTGCCCAGCAGTTAAGCTGTTGGCATCTAAACCGCCATATACATCGCCATTAAAGGCCATCACAGCTTGTTTAGCGTTATCTGTTGTAAACGGCTGCGACCATTCACTAAAGCGCGCAGCATTAAGGCCTGCGAGCTTATCGCTAATTTTCATTAAACTGCTAATTTGTGCTGGTGTTAACTCGCGACATACAACCATTAACTCTTCGCTGTGTTCAAGTAACTCAGGTTGCGTGAATTTATCGGTACTTGCTTGGCTCTCGTAATCTAAATTTTTTGCAGGTGAAATAACAGTGATCATAGTTAGCTATTGACTTGGAAATTATTTAATGTCAATTTCAACATTAAATGGAACGAAAAGCACGTTTTGTTTATATCAATCTGCCAGCATTGATTGGTATGATACCTACCTTATTCGCATCGCAGATTAAGCAATGCACCTTCGTTCTTTACTGATACGGACATAAGACCTATAAAGCACTGTCACAGTGCTGCAGTATAAGGTAGTTACAGTAGATTTTTCTTTTAACTTGCTTGGAATGAGGAAAGCAAATGACTTCAGCTCTACAAAGGCTCAAACAACATTCATCTATCGTGGCTGACACTGGTGATATTGAAGCGATTAAAAAACACCAACCGGAAGATGCAACAACTAACCCTTCATTGCTCTTAAAAGCCAGCGAAATTGAAGCCTACAAGCCATATTTAGATAAAGCGTGGAGTTACGCTAAAGAAACCGAGCAAGACCCTGCTAAGCAATTAGAATTGGCCTGTGATTACTTTGCGGTATTACTAGGTAAAGAGATAAGCGAGATTGTACCTGGCTATATTTCTACCGAAGTTGATGCACGTTTATCGTTTGATACACAAGCAACAATCAATAAAGCCCATACCTTGTTAAGCCTGTACGAGAAAGAAGGCGTAAGCAAAGATAAAATCTTAATCAAGGTTGCTTCAACATGGGAAGGTATTAAAGCTGCTGAGCAACTAGAAAAAGAAGGCACTAAATGTAACTTAACCTTGCTATTTAGTGATGCCCAAGCCCGTGCTTGTGCCGATGCTAACGTATTTTTAATCTCACCATTTGTTGGCCGTATTTTAGATTGGCACGTAGCCAACGGTATGGAAAAACCAACCGATCCATTACAAGATCCTGGTGTGCAATCTGTACGCAGTATTTTTGAATTTTACAAACGCCATGATTATAAAACCGTGGTTATGGGCGCAAGCTTCCGAAATACCGGTGAAATCATTGCCTTAACTGGTTGTGACAAGCTAACGATCAGCCCTAACCTTTTAGAAGACTTAGGCAACCTTGAAGGTGCGCAAGAATACTTACTTGAAAGTGATATTGCTAAAGAGCCAAAACCAGCTCCTTTAACTGAAGCACAGTTCCGCTGGTTACATAACCAAGATGCGATGGCTACTGAAAAATTAGCCGAAGGTATCCGCTCATTTGCAGATGCACAAGAGCAACTAGAAGCACGCTTTAAAGCAATGTAACTGCTTTTTCAAGTTACATTGTTAAAATAGAAAACGTCGCAATTGCGGCGTTTTTTTATGTTTAAAAAAACAGTAAAGCTAATCCCTATTCACTAATTTATCATTTATCTGTAACATTAATGTCACTTTTTTATTCTATTTTAGCTTTGCCTGTGATATAGGTATTTTTGAGGTTCAAAATTCAATAGGAGAAGTTATGGATAGCCTAGACGATATTTTAGAGATATTAGAAGGTCCTAGTACAACAAGAAAAACCTCTCAGAAAAATAAAAAAAGAAAGTGGCGCGAAATAGAAGCTTTGAAAGACAAGCATCGTTTGCGCAAAGAACTACAGGAGCTCGACTACTTTACAGATAGTATTGCAGTTGATGAGTTAGATTTTTAACTAATCATGCAATACACCCTAACCAACTAAAAGGCCCTTTAATATTATTAAAGGGCCTTTTTAATACTAATTGCATGCACATGCATGAGTTGTTTGCATTAAACCTGCCAATCAATCGCGCTTTTTCCCTGCTCTATTAATAACTGATTAGTTTTTGAAAAGTGCTGACAGCCAAAAAAGCCACGATGAGCTGATAGCGGTGAGGGGTGTGGACCATTTAAAACAAGGTGACGTGAACTATCAATACTTTTACCTTTTTTTTGCGCATGTGCGCCCCATAAGATAAACACCACACCTTCACAATGCTGATTTATATGCGCAATTACCTCACTGGTAAACTGCTCCCAACCAAGGTGTTTGTGTGAATGTGCTTGGCCCTGTTCAACGGTTAGTACCGTGTTTAGTAAAAACACCCCTTGCTCTGCCCAGCGTTGTAAGTAACCATGCTCAGGGATGCTAAAGCCCGCAATATCAGTTGCCAGCTCTTTATAAATATTTTTAAGTGAAGGTGGTAATTTAGTTACTTCAGGTAATACTGAGAAACACAAGCCATGCGCTTGCCCTTCACCATGGTATGGGTCTTGTCCAAGTATGACCACTTTAATGTCACTCAGTGGTGTTGCATCAAATGCGCTAAACACTTGTGATGCTGGCGGGTATACAACAGCCCCTTCACTGCGTTTTTGCGCAACGATGTCAAGAGTCTCTTGCATGTAGGGTTTTGCACACTCAGTTTTTAAAAAGCTTTGCCAATTACTCATATAGCCTCCTTGAAACGGCGCGAGAGTCATCTATTTTAGTACACATATCATCCAGCCCTTCGAGCACACGTGTTGTAAAGCGGTGTAATACATCAGCATTAACACTAATAAACTGATTATGTTGTATAGCAGGCACTTCAGGCCATTGTGACCAATCAATCACGGCTTGCTGCTTTTGTGATTTTTCATCTGGTAAGATAATTACCTCAGGCTTTGCGACAACAACATTTTCAATGCTGATCTGCGGATAATCTGTGCGGCTATTTGCAAACACATTACGGCCTTGGCAAATGTCGATCAATTGATTGATCCAAGTATTTTTGCCAACCGTCATCATCGGCTCTGGCCATAGCTGATAAAATATCGCCACCTTACTTTTATCTTTATATTTGGCTTTAATTACAGCAATGTTATTTTCAAATTTAGTTGCGGCCTGCTCAGCTGATTGCTCGCGCCCGGTGAGTGCACCTAAGCGGCGCAGTTCATACGGGACTTTATCAACCTCACTGGCATCACTATATGAAACTTCAATACCAAAACTTTTAATACGCGCTAAATCTTCCGCTTTGCTACCCGTTTTCCATGCCAGAACCAGGTCCGGTTTAAGCGCTAATAGCTTTTCTAGTTGAATACCTTGATGACCGCCAATACGAGGGATATTATTAGCTGCTGCTGGAAAGTCTGAATATTCTACAGTACCTACGATTTGCTCACCGGCCCCTATTTCAAAAAGATTCTCAACAATATGTGGTGCCAGGGCGATGATTCTTAACTGCTGCTTGCTTGAAGCCAAAGCAAGGTTAATGCTTTGTATGGCGACGAACAGAATAAGGACAAGCCTAACCATTAGTAATCAAAGCCTATTTGTGCTTTGACACCGGCATCAAATGCGTGTTTAACATTACGCACTTCACTGACGGTATCAGCTAAATCAGTTAATTTACGGTGCGCGCCACGCCCTGTAATGATTAAAGACTGCATTGGCGGACGGTTAGCGATAACCTCCAGCGCTTCATCTAAATCAATGTAGCCGTAAGTGATCATATAAGTGATTTCATCAAGTAACACTAAGTTAATTGATTCATCGGCCAACATTCGTTTAGCTTCTTGCCAGGTAGTTTGCGCTGCAACCGTGTCTGATTCTTTATTTTGCGTCTCCCAAGTAAAACCAGTATTCATAATAGCAAACTCAACGCCTGCGCCTTGTAGCACATTACGCTCACCACACGGCCAAGTCCCCTTAATAAACTGACACACAGCGGCTTTCATGCCGTGGCCTACACAGCGTGTTACCGTGCCAAAACCTGAGGTTGATTTACCTTTACCATTGCCGGTAATAACCTGAAAAACACCTTTTTCTGTTTGTGCGGCAGCAATACGCTCATCAACTTTGCTTTTTACTTTTTGTTGGCGTTGTTGGTGCTTGTCGTTACTTATGTCACTCATGATCAACTCCCTCCCAGTTTTGATAAATTTGCGTTATTTTGTCTAAATCTAAATGCTCTTTGCACATATTCGCTAAGCGCGTTAATTGCTGTTCGCGATGTGTGTCTATGTCTATTAACTGAGTTATACCACTATTTGGCAATACCCAATCAAGTATTAATTGAGTGGCGCTACTGTTATCAAACAGGCCGTGTAAGTAAGTGCCTGCTATATTATTATCATCAGATATAAAGCCATCATGTGCTACATTATGCGGATGCTCAGTAAACTTTAAAAAAGGCTGTTCAAGTGCAGGACCTTGGCTGCTGCCCGCATGTATCTCATAGCCTTTAACACTTGCCTTTTTAGTGTTTAAGTAAATAACACCCGAGGCTTGAGTCAATACTTTTTGCACACCTAGTTGTGTTTTAAGCTGTGCAAGTGCTAAACCTTTAGCGTGTTTTTGGCTAGATTCAACACCTGTTAAATCAAAAATATCCGTACCTAACATTTGTAAACCACCGCAAATCCCCAATACTTTGCCACCATAACGAAGGTGGCGTTTTATTTGGCTCTCCCACCCTTCATTTTTTAAAAAAGCCAAATCACTAATGACATTTTTACTGCCTGGAATAATAATTAAATCAACATCTGGGATTACTTGGGTATGACGAATATAGTTAATATCAATATAAGGGTTTAATCGCAGGGCATCAAAATCTGTATGGTTGCTAATATGTGGCAAAAGTAACACCGCTATTTTTACTTTCCCTTGGTTCACTTGATTATCAACCACGAGAGCATCTTCAGCATCGAGTGCTAAATCATGTAAATACGGTAATACGCCAAGTACAGGTTTACCAGTATATTCCTCTAACCAATCAAGGCCGCTTTGTAGCAAACTTAAATCGCCTCGAAAACGGTTGATCACAAAACCTTGCACCCGGGCTTGCTCTGACTCGCTTAAAAGTGCCAATGTGCCAATTAAATGCGCAAAAACACCGCCTTTATCAATATCAGCTATAATGATTACAGGACAATCAACTGCTTCAGCGTAACCCATATTGGCGATATCACCTGCGCGTAGGTTTATCTCAGCAGGGCTGCCCGCGCCTTCAACTACTAATAGCTCAAACTCTTCACTTAAACGTTGTTGTGAGACAAGCACCGCATTCATCGCTACTTGTTTATAGTTATGATAAGCGTCTGCTTCCATGTTACTAATCGCTTTACCATGAATAATCACTTGTGCACCAGTATCGCTATTCGGCTTGAGTAAAACAGGGTTAAAATCAATCCTCGGCGCGACTTTAGCGGCTATTGCTTGTAGTGCCTGCGCTCGACTAATCTCACCGCCATCTTCTGTTACAGCACTATTGAGCGCCATATTTTGCGGTTTAAACGGCGCTACTTTAATACCTTGATCTACAAATACCCGACAAAGCGCTGCAACTAAGGTACTTTTACCCGCATCAGATGTCGTGCCTTGGATCATAATCGTTTTCATAGTCATCTTATTTTAGAATATCAGCGTAACTCAACTAATAGTATTGCTATAATTAAGGCTAAGCTTTGAAAGTTGTATCATTAACACCTTCGTTTTTTAAAACACAGTAAAGATAGAAAGAATACACTACCTATCGCCGAGGTGATCACACCAATAGGTAACTCTTGGTTATTCATGATACTGCGTGAGAGCACATCAACCCAAACCATAAAAGTACCGCCAACAAAGGCCGTCATAGCAAGCCCAGTTACCGTACCTTGAGAGACAAAAAAGCGTACAATATGGGGGATCATCAAACCAACAAAACCAATACCACCACATAAAGCCACTAATACAGCGGTGATCAACGAGCTTAAAATCAACATTAATAATCTAAACCGCTGAACTGGAATGCCGAGTGTTGCCGCACTTTCATCGCCAAGTAACATAGCATTAAGTTGACGCCTAAAGCCCATCATCAAAGCAGTGCAACTGAGTATTACCAAAGCAGGTAGCCACAATGAGTGCCACTGCGCACGAGAAAAACTGCCAAGACTCCAAAATAAAATAGCAGTGATCGCTTGCGGATCGCTAAAATAAAGCAATAAGCTGGTAAATGCGCTGAACAAAAATGATAGCGCGACGCCCGCCAGCAACATAGTTTCAACTTGCCCTGAGCCTTTACGCCCAGCAATAACAACTAATAAAACCATTGCTAGCATACTGCCAACAAATGCAGCTAGTGACATTGAAAAACCTGCACTAATGCCAGTTAACGTTATAAAACACACCACACCAAATGAGGCACCTGAAGAAATACCAAATAAATACGGATCGGCAAGTGGGTTACGTGTCACTGTTTGCAGGATAAGCCCTGCAATTGCTAAACCAGATCCCGCTAAGAATGCTAATAATGTGCGAGGCATACGTAGCTGCCAAATAATTCGCTCAATAAAAGGTTCGCTTCCTTGCCCAAACCACTGACCGAACCATTGCCCAACAACACTGTTATAAACATCAATAAACTTACTAGGCGCGGCACCAAAATTTAAAGCAGCAAAAATACTCAATACACTTAACGTTATGGTTAAAATAAGACTGAACTTATTTTTTAGCTGCATCACGCTCTCCAATTTGATAACCGTAAAAGTAAGTTATATGTGGAATGGTCTTATCACGGCTTTGCGGATGAGTTGATACTTTTGCGCATACACCAAAAACCTCACTAAGCATTTTCTCAGTAATAACCTCTTGAGGTTTGCCTGCTGCAACTATTTCTCCTTGATTTATAACAAGGAGTTCGTCACAAAGACTAGCGGCTAAATTTAAATCGTGGAATGAAGCAAGTACGGTAACATTTAAAGACTTTGCCAGCTCCATTAACTGTATTTGATATTTCACGTCAAGATGGCTGGTCGGCTCATCCATGATCAGAAGTTGTGGCCTTTGCACTATCGCACGGGCTATCAGCGCACGTTGTTTTTCCCCACCTGAAAGCGAATCAAATACTTGATTACTATGCTCAGTTAAATCAACTTGTGCAATTGCTTGCTGAATAAGTTTTTTATCATCATTTGTTGTGCCACTAAAAAGGCGTTTGTGTGGCGTTAGGCCAAGGCTTACCACATCAAAAAGAGAAAGGTTAAATTGTGAAGGCGTTTCTTGTAAAACAACAGCAACCTGCTTAGCATAATCATCTGAATTAAGTTGCCAAATATCATGCCCTGAAAGTCGTACATCGCCTTTACTGGGCTTACAATAGCGATAAATACAGCGAAGTAAACTTGATTTTCCAGCCCCATTTGGTCCCAGTAAACCAATAAACTTACCGTGATCTACTGATAAGTTTATACTTTTAAGAACTTCTGTATCAGCAACAGCCCACGATAGCTCATTCACTGTTATTAGCGGTGTGTTTATCTGCAATGTATGTCTCTGCTCGAAGCGTAAAACCCATACAGTAAACACCAGTACAAAGACTTGCGTATAAAGTGAGTTTACCCGCTCATTGATGAAATAAAGGTGTTTAGTATCTGACTTACAGTATGAACTGTTTACAGTTGCGGGAACAGCTAAGGATTTTCACCTCATTCCTAAACACTCGTCTATTATGAGCAGGTTAGTAAATATTTCAATTAATATTTAAAGTAGAATTTATGAGGTTCTTTTTTGAAGGGGGAATATGAGGCACTGAAGTATTCTTGGTGTTCTTTTCACTTTCCCGTGGACGTAAAAAGCCCGACGCTTTCGAATTGGGCTTTCTTTAATTTGAAGCCGGGTAATGCGTAGTGCCGACACCGGTAGAGAGTCGCATAACAAATACGACACTGTCTTTGCAAGGGCTCGCCCAGAGCGGCTGTGTTTCACTACTGAGTTCGCTACGGGGTCCTGGATTGGGGTATTGGCTTGGTGTTTTTACTTTACTCCAGACGTAAAAAAGCCCGACTCAATGAGCCGGGCTTTCTACAATTTGAAGCCTGGTAATGTCCTACTTTCGCATAACAAATGCTACACTATCATCGGCGCTGTTTCGTTTCACTACTGAGTTCGGCATGGAGTCAGGTGGGTCCAAAACGCTATTGTCACCAAGCAAATTTGGGCGTTAATTCGTATCACTACAAACTAACTGAATTTGGAAATTCTGATAATATTTTTTAAGTCTTTCTGCGTAATATCTACTTTAGTCATATTAACTTCTGTCAAACTGTCACACAAAACGCGTTTGGCGTTGTATGGTTAAGCCTCACGGGTAATTAGTACAAGTTAGCTTAACATGTCACCATGCTTCCACATCTTGCCTATCAACGTTGTAGTCTTCAACGGCCCTTCAGAGACTTTAAAAGTCTAGTGAGAAATCATCTCGAGGCCTGCTTCGCGCTTAGATGCTTTCAGCGCTTATCAGTTCCGAACGTAGCTACCGGGCAATGCCATTGGCATGACAACCCGAACACCAGCGGTTCGTTCACTCCGGTCCTCTCGTACTAGGAGCAACCCCTCTCAATTCTCAAACGCCCACGGCAGATAGGGACCGAACTGTCTCACGACGTTCTAAACCCAGCTCGCGTACCACTTTAAATGGCGAACAGCCATACCCTTGGGACCGACTTCAGCCCCAGGATGTGATGAGCCGACATCGAGGTGCCAAACACCGCCGTCGATATGAACTCTTGGGCGGTATCAGCCTGTTATCCCCGGAGTACCTTTTATCCGTTGAGCGATGGCCCTTCCATTCAGAACCACCGGATCACTATGACCTACTTTCGTACCTGCTCGACGTGTCTGTCTCGCAGTTAAGCTGGCTTCTACCATTACACTAACCGTACGATGTCCGACCGTACTTAGCCAACCTTCGTGCTCCTCCGTTACTCTTTAGGAGGAGACCGCCCCAGTCAAACTACCCACCAGACACTGTCCGTAATCCCGATTCAGGGACCGACGTTAGAACATCAAAACTACAAGGGTGGTATTTCAAGGACGACTCCAACAAAACTAGCGTCTCATCTTCTAAGTCTCCCACCTATCCTACACATGTAGGTTCAATGTTCAGTGCCAAGCTGTAGTAAAGGTTCACGGGGTCTTTCCGTCTAGCCGCGGGTACACAGCATCTTCACTGCGATTTCAATTTCACTGAGTCTCGGGTGGAGACAGCGTGGCCATGGTTACACCATTCGTGCAGGTCGGAACTTACCCGACAAGGAATTTCGCTACCTTAGGACCGTTATAGTTACGGCCGCCGTTTACCGGGGCTTCGATCAAGAGCTTCTCCCTAAGGATAACCCCATCAATTAACCTTCCGGCACCGGGCAGGTGTCACACCGTATACGTCATCTTGCGATTTTGCACAGTGCTGTGTTTTTAATAAACAGTCCCAGCCACCTGGTCACTGCGGCTCCAATTAGCTCAGGGAGTAAATCCCGTCACCCATCGGAGCGTACCTTCTCCCGAAGTTACGGTACGATTTTGCCTAGTTCCTTCACCCGAGTTCTCTCAAGCGCCTTAGTATTCTCTACCTGACCACCTGTGTCGGTTTGGGGTACGATTCGGTATAATCTGAAGCTTAGAGGCTTTTCCTGGAAGTATGGCATCAACAACTTCACCACCTTAGTGGCTCGTCTCGTGTCTCAGTCTAACAGTAACCCGGATTTACCTAAGTCACTAACCTACTCACTTTCACATGGACAACCATCGCCATGCTTGCTTAGCCTGCTCCGTCCCCCCATCGCAATTATACCAAGTACGGAAATATTAATCCGTTTCCCATCGACTACGCCTTTCGGCCTCGCCTTAGGAGTCGACTTACCCTACCCTGATTAACATGGGATAGGAACCCTTGGTCTTCCGGCGTGCGGGTTTTTCACCCGCATTATCGTTACTCATGTCAGCATTCGCACTTCTGATACGTCCAGCATGCCTCCCGGCACACCTTCAACCGCTTACAGAACGCTCCCCTACCACTCATCCTAAGATGAATCCGCAGCTTCGGTGCATAGTTTAGCCCCGTTACATCTTCCGCGCAGACCGACTCGACCAGTGAGCTATTACGCTTTCTTTAAAGGATGGCTGCTTCTAAGCCAACCTCCTGGCTGTCTGTGCCTTTCCACATCGTTTCCCACTTAACTATGACTTTGGGACCTTAGCTGGCGGTCTGGGTTGTTTCCCTCTTCACGACGGACGTTAGCACCCGCCGTGTGTCTCCCGGATAGTACTTTACGGTATTCGGAGTTTGCAAAGGGTTGGTAAGTCGGGATGACCCCCTAGCCTTAACAGTGCTCTACCCCCGTAAGTATTCGTCCGAGGCTCTACCTAAATAGATTTCGGGGAGAACCAGCTATCTCCCGGTTTGATTAGCCTTTCACTCCTAACCACAGGTCATCCCCTAACTTTTCAACGTTAGTGGGTTCGGTCCTCCAATTGATGTTACTCAATCTTCAACCT